>NZ_JARUBL010000001.1:5732500-8144409 GCF_029626155.1 Solwaraspora sp. WMMD1047
CTCCTCTAACTTACCCGGTCGGTTTCGCAGTGTCAAGACCTGAACTTCGTCTTTCTGCTGCTTCGCCCGAGTGTCCCCGCGCTCGCGCCACCAGATCCCTGGTGGGTGCTTGTGTCGGGGGAAACCCGCAGACCGGCCGATGGTCACTTTCGTGACCCATCCGCCCGGCTCCTGCCGGCCTCGAACACTCTACCCGGTTGGCTTCGCGTTCTCAAGTCGGCCTGGACCGGTCGAGCGCACCACCCGGAGCCAGCCTCGCTCGGCGGTGTCCCGCCCCGAGCCTGGCGCTTGCGGTTCCGGCCGTTTTGTCCGGTGTTCCGCGTGCAGAGAGAAAGTTACCCGGCGTCCGCTGGAAGCACAAATCAGCGTCCATCACTGTCTTGCGACCTCGCAGTCGGCCCCGATCTACCCACCTCCACCATGGTGCCGAGCCGTACCCACCCAGCTCGGTCGGCCAGATCCAGCCGGCTCGGTGCGAGCGCGGAGGCCGGCCGGCGTGCCAGAGTGGCAACCATGGCGGTGACAGCGGCTCCGGACCAGGTGGTCGACGAGGGTGCGATGGCGTCCGACGCGCTGTTCGGGCTCCTGCTGCCCTTCTGGCAGCTGGTCATCGGCGGCTTCGTGCTCTTCGTGCTGGTGATGTCGGTCGGCCGGCTGGCCCGTCGCGGTCCGTCCCGGATGACGACGGGCCTGCTCGTCAGCGGAGCCGCCGTGGTCGGCCTCGCGGTGATCGGCGTCCTCCTCGAAGGCCGTTGACCCGCGAAGGCCATTGACCCGCGATGACCACGGGCCCGCGAAGACCACCGGCCATCGCGGCAATCGACAATCGAGGCAGTCGACCCCGCGTCCCTGCCACGCGGGCAGTGCTCCCGGAACGACCGCCCGTGACCGACACCCGTGACCGACACCCGAAGCCAGGCACGCAACCAGCGCCGGCGCGGCGGCACACTAGAGCCGGCGGTTGGCCAGGCTGGGCAGCTCGGCCCGGATGGTGCGCAGCCGCTCCAAATCGAGATCGGCGAACACCACCCCCGGCACGTCGGGCGCCTGGGCCAGCACCGTGCCCCACGGATCGACCACCATGCTGCGGCCGAAGCAGGTCCGGCCCGGATCGTGATCGCCGATCTGGGCGGCCGCCAGGACGTAGCACTGGTTCTCGATCGCCCGCGCCCGCAGCAGCACCTCCCAGTGGTCCCGGCCGGTGTGCAGCATGAAGGCCGCCGGCACCACCAGCACATCCGCCGCACCGGCCACCGCCAGCCGCCGGTACAGCTCGGGGAACCGCAGGTCGTAGCAGATCGAGAGACCCAGCCGGATCTCGTCGACCGGCACCACCACCGGTTCGGCGCCGGGCGCCACGTTCCGGGACTCCAGGTACGAGACCCGGCCGGGGATCTCCACGTCGTACAGGTGGATTTTCCGGTAGGTGGCGGCGAGCCTGCCGGTGCGGTCGAAGACCAGCGAGGTGTTGTAGGTGTGCTCGGGGTCGGGGCCGGCCTCGTGGAAGGAGCCGGCGTGCACCCAGATGCCGAGCCGGCGCGCGACGCCGGCGAAGAACTTGGCGAACTCCCCGTCGACCGGCTCCGGGGCCGGCAGCCCGGCGGACGGGCCGAGGTAGTCGACGTACTCGGGTAGGACCGCGAGGTCGGCGCCGCCGGCGGCGGCCTGGGTCAGCAACTCGGCGGCGGCGGCCAGGTTGGCCTTCCGGTCGTCGCGGGCGTTGAGCTGGCAGACGGCTACGCGCATGCCGGTAGCCTACGGCCGCGCCCGGCTCAGGCCGACTTCTCCTCGCGTTCGCGGCGGGCCCGCCGGCCGGTGAACTCGCGCGGGACGATCGTCGGGTTGACGTTCTCCAGCACGACGTCGCGGGTGATGAGCACCCGGGCGGCGTCGGGGTTGCTGGGCACCTCGTACATCACCGAGAGGAGGACCTCTTCGAGGATGGCGCGCAGGCCGCGGGCACCGGTGCCGCGGAGCATCGCCTGGTCGGCGATCGCCTCCAGCGCCGGCGGGTCGAACTCCAGCTCGACGCCGTCCAGCTCGAAGAGGCGCTGGTACTGCCGGACCAGGGCGTTGCGCGGCTCGGTGAGGATCCGTACGAGCGCCTCGCGGTTGAGGCTGCGCACGTTGGTGATGACCGGGAGCCGGCCGATGAACTCGGGGATCAGGCCGAACTTGAGCATGTCCTCCGGCATCACCTTGCCGAGGATGTCGTCGGTGGAGCGTTCCGAGACGGCCCGCAGGTGGGCGCCGAAGCCGGTGCCGCCCTGCCCGGTGCGCGACTCGATGATCTGGTCCAGGCCGGCGAACGCGCCACCGCAGATGAAGAGCACGTTCGTGGTGTCGATCTGGATGAACTCCTGGTGCGGGTGCTTCCGTCCGCCCTGCGGCGGGACGTTCGCGGTGGTCCCCTCCAGGATCTTCAGCAGGGCCTGTTGGACGCCCTCGCCGGAGACGTCCCGGGTGATCGACGGGTTCTCCGACTTGCGGGCGATCTTGTCGACCTCGTCGATGTAGATGATCCCGGTCTCGGCGCGCTTGATGTCGTAGTCGGCGGCCTGGATGAGCTTCAGCAGGATGTTCTCGACGTCCTCGCCGACGTAGCCGGCCTCGGTGAGCGCCGTGGCGTCCGCGATGGCGAACGGGACGTTCAGCATCCGGGCCAGCGTCTGCGCGAGGTGCGTCTTGCCGCACCCGGTCGGGCCGATCAGCAGGATGTTGGACTTGGCCAGCTCGACGGCGTCGTTACCGGAGCCGGGCGCGCCGGCGGCCTCGGCCTGGATGCGCTTGTAGTGGTTGTAGACCGCGACGGCGAGCGCCTTCTTGGCCTGGTCCTGCCCCACGACGTAGTTGTCGAGGAACTGGCAGATCTCCATCGGCTTGGGAAGCTCTTCCCACTTCACCTCGCCGGACTCGGCCAGTTCCTCTTCGATGATCTCGTTGCAGAGGTCGATGCACTCGTCGCAGATGTAGACCCCGGGCCCCGCGATGAGCTTCTTGACCTGCTTCTGGGACTTGCCGCAGAACGAGCATTTGAGTAGGTCGCCGCCGTCGCCGATCCGTGCCACCTACGTTCTCCCTGCACTCGTCGGCCGGTCGCGCCGGCCCTGGCCCGGAGGCCGCTGCCGGCCTCGTCCGTGTCGATCCCCCGCCGGTCGTGACCGACTGAGCGGTGCAGGACCGACGTTACCCGCTGCCGGGGGTTTCTCCGACCCCCAAAACGGGTGTGTCAGAGGTCGGCCGCCGGATCCGCCCCCGGATCCGGCCGGCCGACCTCTGACCTGAACGCGCTCAGCTCGCGGCGTTGGCCGCGAGCAGACCCTTCTTGCGGCTGGTGAGGATGGTGTCGACCAGCCCGTAGTCGCGGGCCTCCTCAGCCGTCATGATCTTGTCCCGGTCGACGTCCCGGCGGACCTGGTCCGTCGGTCGGCCGGAGTGCCGGGAGATGATCTCCTCCATCTGGCTGCGCATCCGGAGGATCTCGCGGGCCTGGATCTCGATGTCCGAGCCCTGACCGTAGCCGCCCTCGGTGGCCGGCTGGTGGATGATGATGCGCGAGTTCGGCAGGGCCATCCGCTTGCCGGCGGTGCCGGCGGCGAGCAGCACCGCGGCGGCGCTCGCGGCCTGGCCGAGGCAGACCGTCTGGATGTCCGGCCGGACGTACTGCATCGTGTCGTAGATCGCCGTCATGGCCGTGAACGAGCCGCCGGGCGAGTTGATGTACATGATGATGTCCCGGTCCGGGTCGGTCCCCTCAAGCGTCAGCAGCTGGGCCATCACGTCGTTGGCCGACGCGTCGTCCACCTGGACGCCGAGGAAGATGATCCGGTCCTCGAAGAGCTTGTTGTACGGGTTGGACTCCTTGACCCCGTACGAGGTGCGCTCGACGAAGGAGGGCAGCACGTAGCGGGCGTGCACCGACGCGAGCTGCGGAGGGAGAGTCAGGTCAGTCATCGTCAAGCTCCTCAGCTCAGGGTCCCGGCGCCTTCCGGAACCTGATTGGCTCCGGTGATCACCTTGTCGATGAAGCCGTAGTCCCGGGCCTCGGCGGCGGTGAACCAGCGGTCCCGGTCCGAGTCGGCCTCGATCTGGGCCTGGCTCTGGCCGGTGTGGTGCGCCACCCGCTCCTGGAACATCCGCTTGGTGTAGAGCATCTGCTCCGCCTGGATGGCGATGTCGGATGCGGTGCCGCCCATCCCGCCGGACGGCTGGTGCATCATGATCCGCGCGTGCGGCAGGGCGTACCGCTTGCCCCGGGTGCCCGCGCAGAGCAGCAGCTGGCCCATTGACGCGGCCATGCCCATCGCGGTGGTGGACACGTCGTTGTCGATGAACTGCATGGTGTCGTAGATCGCCATGCCGGAGTAGACCGAACCACCCGGCGAGTTGATCCAGAGGTTGATGTCGCGGCTGGGGTCCTCCGCGGCGAGCAGCAGCAGCTGCGCGCAGATGCGGTTGGCGACCTGGTCGGTCACCTCGCTGCCCAGGAAGATGATCCGTTCCTTGAGCAGCCGGTTGTAGACCGAGTCGTCGAGGTTGCCATTCATTGAGTCACCACCGCGGGCCTGGAGCACCCGCAGCGGCATAGCTGGATCGTTCGAAACAGTCATGGCAGCCCTTCGCTCTCCGTACCGTCTTAGGCCCGACACTAACCTCTTACCGGGGCCACAGCGGGTCGCTCCGCGCACTGTTCGCTCTCAGCGCAGGGGCCCGGCGACCCGGCGGTCAGTGCTCGTGGCCGTGCTCTTCCTCGCTGGCGGCGCGCAGCTCGTCCAGGCTCACCGGGTTGCCCGCGGTGTCGGTGATCTTGATGCGCTCCATCACCGTGGAGAGCGCCTTGCCGCGCCGGACGTCGCCGAAGATCGCCGTGGCCGCGCCGGAGCGGACGAGCTGGTCGTAGTACTGCTGCGGGGCCATCCCGGCGCGCTGAGCCCGGTGCATGATCTCGTGGCCGAACTCGTCGTCGGTGACCTGGACCTGCTCGGCGTCGGCGAGGGTGTCGAGCAGGAGCTGGATCTTGACGCCCTCGGTGGCCGCCTCGGTCAGCTCGGTGTCGATCTGCTCCTCGGTCTTCTCCTCGGCGGCGAGGTACTCCTCCAGCGAGGCGCCGATCCGCTCCAGCTGGTCGACCATGGCCTGCTTGCGGTGGTCGACCTCCTCGCGTACCACGCCCTCCGGCGCGGGAATGGAGGCGGCCTCGACGAGCTGGGCCAGCGCCTTGTCTCGGGCGGCGTAGACCTGCTCCAGCCGCTTGGACTTCGCCACCCGCTCGCGCAGGTCGCCGCGCAGCTCCTCAAGGGTGTCGAACTCGCTGGCGAGCTGGGCGAACTCGTCGTTCAGCTCGGGCAGTTCCTTCTCCTTGACGGTGCGCACGGTGACCGCGACGTCGGCGTCGCGGCCGGCGAAGTCGCCGGCGACGAGCTGGGTGACGAAGGTGGTGGAGTCGCCGGCCGCCTGGCCGACAAGCACCTCGTCCAGGCCGGGCAGGAGCTGCTTGCTGCCCACCTCGTGGGAGATGTTGCTGGCCGAGCCGCCCGGCACCTCGGCGCCGTCGACGGTGGCCGCCAGGTCGATCTGCACGTAGTCACCCTCGGCGGCCGGCCGCTCGACGGTCTTGAGCGTGGCGAACCGCTCGCGCAGCCCCTTGACCTGCTCGTCGATCTCGGTCTCGTCGATCTGCACCTCGTCGACGGTCACCTCGACGCCGGACAGGTCGGGAATGGTGATCTCCGGCCGCACGTCCACCTCGGCGGTGAACTTGAGCAGCTCGCCGTCGGTCAGCTCGGTGATCTCCACCTCGGGCCGCCCGAGGGTCTTCACCTCGTGCTCGCGGACCGCCGCCAGCAACTGCTGCGGGATGGCCTCCTGGACCGCCTCGTTGAGCACCGCGCCCCGCCCGACCCGCTGGTCGATCACGTTGCTCGGCACCTTGCCCTTGCGGAAGCCGGGGATGGTGACCTGCTGGCCGATCTCCCGGTACGCCTTCCTGAGGCTCGGCTCGAGCTCGACGAACGGCACCTCGATGGCGAGCCGCACGCGCGTCGGGCTCAGAGTCTCGACGGTGCTCTTCACAGGCGTACTCCTTGCGGATCTCATCACTTGTCTGCGGACTACAGTCGGGGTGGCGGGATTTGAACCCACGGCCCCTCGCTCCCAAAGCGAGTGCGCTACCAAGCTGCGCCACACCCCGTGGCGTCCAGAAGTGTATGCCGTCCGCGACCCGGCCCGCCGCTCGGTTCCCCCGTCGCCGCACCCGGCGTCCGCACCACTCCCCCTCCGCGCCCCCCGCCGCCCCCACCCACCAAGATCATTCCCAGGTACGCGGACAGCCCGACCGCCCCCCGCCGGGCACTCCGGCCCGCCGCTTGCCCGACCCCCCGCCGGACCCGGTACGCTGTCGGTCGCAGGACCGGGCAACCGGCCCTCGCGCGGGCGTAGCTCAATGGCAGAGTCTCAGTCTTCCAAACTGATTGTGCGGGTTCGATTCCCGTCGCCCGCTCCACACCCTCCGGAAGCGCGTCCAACTCCGCGCGCCCCATCAGGACACCGTACGGCCCGCTCATGCGGCCGCCAGATCATGCACCGACAGGTACACACCGTGTTTCCGGAACCCGGCCGGCGCCCATGCCAGGGCATCGGCGCGATGGATGGCCAGTTCGGCTGGGAACCAAGCCCGGCGCAGCACCCGGGTCTCGGCCCACGTCGGTGGAGCAAGATCCGCTTGGGCGAGCAGGTGCTCCGCGAGCGCCGCCAGCAGGGCATCCCACCGTGCGTCCCCGGTCGGTCCAGGCTCGTCCTGCAACAGACCGACCCTGGTGTCGACCGGCTCCCACCGGTACTCCTCCAGGAACTCCCACACCAGCTTCCAGCGGATCCGATCGCTGTCCGCGGACGTGAGGTGGGTCGCCAACGTGGCCAGGCTCATCGGTTCGTAGGAAGTAACCACAGCCCGAACCTCACCTCCGAGCCCGATGAAATTGCCGATCGCAGCGCAACGCCCTTCCGCTGGTGGGCACGGCAACGCCTACAGCTGCCATACCCCGGCCCGCCCGCACCGCGACCCTCGCGATGATCTGAGCGCTACTGCTGTTAAACCTCGCCGATAACAGCAGTAGCGCTCAGATCATCAGCCGTTCGACGCATGACAACCCGGGAAGAGGCTATGCGTGCGGCGTTCTGATTGCCGCCTCGACGCGCAGCCCGATTCCGGTGAGCACGACGAGCAGCGCGAACGCGTGCGGCTCGACCGAACTCCCGTCACCGGCCATCGTCAGCAGCGAGATCGAGAGTCCGACGAGGATCGCCAGGGTGCCGAGCACCCGTGTGCCAGCGACCCGGCGCGCCTGAGAATCCACGCCGCCACGCTACCGGCCTCGACGGGAAGTAGGCGGACTCAGGAGCGCAGTACAGTCCCGGGCGTGGAAGTCACGCCGCTCACTTGGCACCTGATTGTCACGGCCAAGGACGAACGCGCGGCTCAGCGTGTCTTACATCGGGTGTGCGCCACGGTCGGTGACACCGTCGGAGATCGAGTCATCGGGCGTTCCCGGAAGGTCCCGGGGCAGTTCTCCATCGTCTTCACCACCGCGCTTGAGGCTACGACCCCGGCGGGAGCGGTGTTTCAGGCGCTGACGGACGCGCAGCGGTTGGGGGCCGGCTGGATGGTGGCCGGGCCGAACACTCACGGGGATGGACGCTGGTCTTTCGAGATGATCTGCGCTGTGAACGCCAACGGTCGCTTTCTGGTTCCGGGCCTCACGTGGGCACACGTCGAGATCACACCCGCCGGCCAACCGGACGTAACAGCGGCGTCCGGGCCGTGACGATCGCGAGGGCGGTCGGACGTCGTCAAGGTCGGGGCGATCGCTGCGCGGATTTGCCCTGATGCATGTGGTCCGGGCCACTATGAGCCGACGCCACTCCCAACACCGACGTTGAGACGCTTCGTGGTCGCCAGGACGACAATGCAGCGTCTCAACACCTGCGTGTACCTCTATCGGCGTTGCTCTGACGCTCGCCGACGATCCCCGTCCTCGATGGCGTGGCGCACGGTTGTCCGGATCACGAGGTACAGGACGGCCTGTCCAATCAGCCATATGACCAGGGCGAAGAACATCTGCGGGACCGTGGCATCGATCGGCATGGACAGCACGTTAGTTCCAGATCGCGAAGTGGTCAGTCGCGAAGTCGTGCGGAGGCGGCGGTGGTGAAGAGTTGGCCGGAGCCGTGGGGGCGGCTCCGGCCAAATCGGTGTGGGGTGGGGCTACGGGGTGAGGGTTTCGGTGCGGAGGGCGGTGGTGAAGGCGGACCAGGAGGTGGGGCCGAAGGAGAGGGTCGGGCCGGTGCGGTCCTTGCTGTCACGGACCTCGGTGCGGCCGGCGTGCCGGCGGGCTTCGACGCAGGCTCCACCGTTGCCGCCGCTGCGACTCGACTTCACCCAGGGGGTGTCCGGGCTCATCGGTACTCCTCGCTTTCGTACTGCTCGATGGGGGTGGACTGCCGCTGGATCAGATCGAAGATCCGGCGGTACTCCGCAAGTTCGCCCGGACGCTCAAGATAGTGGGCGCCGAGGTGAGATTCGACGTACACGATGTCCGGGTCTTCCGGGTCGGCGAAGTCGAGCTGGATGAAAGGGCTGACCATCGCGGCGTGTGCGCCGGCGGCGAAGGGGAGGACGCGGATGGAGACCTTGACGCGTTGGCCGAGGGTGGCCAGGTGGTCGCGTTGTTCGGCCATCACCTCCGGGCCGCCGACCTCGCGGAGCAGCGCCCCGGCGCCGAAGACGGCGGTGATCCGCGCGGGGTCGGCGCGGTCGAAGTAGGCGAGCTGCCGCTCCAGCCGCAGGTTCACCCGGCGCTCGATCGCCTCGACGGGGGCGGCCGGTTCGGCGGCCCGGAAAACCGCGCGAGCGTACTCGGGGGTCTGCAGGAGGCCGTGAATCAGCTCCGGGTCATAGATCTGGATGTCGCTGGCGGCGGCCTCCAAGCCGACATAGAGCCGGAACCAATCGGGTACGGCGTCACCGTGCGACTCCCACCAGCCGTGCTCGTCGGTGCCGTTGGCGAGCCGCGTCAACGCGTCGGTGACCTCCGGGTCCGCGCCGTAGAACCAGCAGAGCCCACGTACGGTGGTCATCTTGACCGGGCCTTTTCCGCTCTCGATGCGCCAGAGCGTCGTACGCGAACAGACCTTCGCCCGTTCGACCTCCTGCTCGGTACGTGAAGCCTGCTCACGCAGTCGGCGCAGGCGGCGCCCCAACTGGCGGCGGACCACTGTCGGTCCGGTTACCGGCATCTTTCACCTTCCTCTCACCGCGGCCCCGTAACCCGGTCGCGGGCGCCGGAGTGTTTCACGGGGAAACGGTCGGCGCGGGTCGCGGCGGGAATGTTCGGAACACTGTGGATGGCGGGTGGTTGTCGCCATTGATTGTCCCTGATCAGGGCTGGAAATGTGACTCGCGTCCAGCGGGGATTTCACAAATCGCGTGATCATTTCACCGGCCCTGGAGGTCACGATGGGACTGCAGCGAGGAATGCCGATCGGGCGCGACCCGGCGATGGTCCGGCGGGCGCGGAGCGGCAACACGCCCCACCAATTCGGGGTACGGCGCGGCGAGCCGGGCAACGGCAGGCCGGGCGGCGCGGCGGGTGGCGGCGGTGGCGGTGGGTTCGGAGGGCTGGGCGCGGCGGGCGGGTCGGGCGGGTCGCACTATCCGCTGGCGGGGCTGCTGCGCTGCGCGACGTGTCAGCTTCCGCTCGACCCGGTCGACATGCTCGGCGGACGGGCATACGGCTCGCCCTGCGGCTGCCGGCTCACCGTGATCGCCGCCGAGATCCTGGAACGGCTGGTGCTCGACGCGGTGGCGACCCGGGAGCCGGCCGCGGTCGTCGAGGCGGAGCGGGGCGACCCGGCGTGGGTGTTCCGGCGCTTCCTGGCCGAGGTCCGCATCGGCGCCAGCTTCGAGGACCTGGACCTCATCTGGCGTACCTGAGCGCCACGCGGAGGCCGGCGACAGTGCCCGTCAAGCGTCGCCAGTGGGGGTCGGGCGTTCGCCGGCCTTGGCGCGGATCTCGGCCGCCTCGGCGCGTGCGGCGGCCAGGATCCTCTCCGACTCATGTTGGGCCGACGCGACGATGGCTGATGCCTGCTCTTCGCTCAGCGTCAGGATCTGCTCGACTGCGGGACCGAGATCCTTGAATGACAGCCGCTGCTCCGGTGTTGGTCCGGTGCCGTCGATCGTTTCCGGCCCGTCGCTGGACCCGACCATCAGCAGGCCGAGCCCAACCACGATCGCGACCACCGCCGGCCAAAGCAGGCTGATGCCCGACGCCCCGGCCACGGCCACGCCACAGCCCAGACCGAACAACACCCCTCCGAAGACCCTCATCGACGCCTCCACCAGGGACGGCCCACCCCCTGCGGACCTCCCCACCCGAGAGTACGGCCGCAACGCTCGTGGTCGATGCCCCGCGGATCGCCACCGTGGCGGCCCGGCCCTGGGCGATCGCCGAGGGCCGGGCCGTCCTCGTCAGGTCTGCGGGACCAGCAGGTAGGCCCGGCGGGCCGCGTTTCCGCCCTCGTCGCAGGAGAAGGGGCAGAAGTAGCCGGTGATGACGCCGGCCTCGTTGATGTCCGCGGCGGACCGCAGGGTCGCCGTCGGGGGCAGATCCGGGACCCGCTTGTTCAGGTCGACCATCCGGCCGCCCTGCCACAGGAAGGCCCGCTCGCTGTAGTAGTCGGTGGTGACGATCCGGGCCGAGCCGACCACCTGGCCGGCATCGTTGACGGCGTGGGCCTCCGAGTAGTTGCCGCCGAGCGTGCCGAGGTCGCGGATGGTGCCGTTGCGCCACAGAGTGGCGTGCACCTCGCCAGCGGTGTTCTGCGAGGCGCCGACGACGTGACCCCGGTCGTTGATGTCCCGGGCGTAGGTCGACTCGGTAACGCCGCCCAGGGTGCCGAGGTCACGCAGCGCCCCGCCCTTCCAGACGAACGCGTGCAGCGGGCCGTCCGGGGTGATGGCGCCGCCGACCACCTGGCCGGCGTCGTTCACGGCGTACGCGATGCTGTCGGTGCCGAAGCGGCCGGCCTGCCCGCCGAAGGTGCCGAGGTCGATGATCCGGCCGTTGCGCCAGACGACGGCGCGGGTCGGTGCGTCCTGCCGCTCGATCCGGCTGCCCACCACCACCCCGGCGTCGTTGACGTCGTACGCCGCGCTGCCGCTGCCCGCACCGTGGCCGGTGCCGAGGTCGGTCAGGACGCCGTCGGCGTATCGGAAGGCGTGCGGCGGGTCCGTCGCGTTGACGTTTGTGTGGCCGACGATCACACCGTGGTCGTTGACGCCCCGCGCCGAACTGGCGCTGTAGGGGCTGTCGTGGAGGGTGCCGAGGTCGGTGATCTCTCCGTCGGTCCAGGCGAACGCGTGGTGGCCGTAGATGCCGTCGATGGTGGAGACACCGACCACGGTTCCGGCGTCGTTCAGCGCGTACGCGTCGCTGCTGGGCGGGTAGCCGGTGCTGGGCGCACCGATGGTGCCCAGGTCGACGAAGGTGTAAGTGGGCAGCGCGGCGGCGAGCGCCGCACCGGGCGTGGTCGCCGCGCAGACGGCCACCACCGTTAGGCCGGACAGGACTCTGAGTAACCGATTCATCGACAGCCCCTCGTGAAATCTGTAGATGCGTCAATGATCGGCCGCGGGACCGCCACAGGATCTTACGAGCCCCTTACGGCCGCGACATGGGTTGTGCCGATCGGCCGGCGCCCACCATCCCCACCTGCCCTGGCCTGGCATTCCGCCGCCTCCACGGCAACCATCCCCGGGGATTAGACACACGGTGTATAGCCGGTGTGTATAGTGGTTCGCATGTCCGTTGGATTCACTCTGCTGGGGCTCCTGGAAGCCGGCCCCGCCCACGGGTACGACCTCAAGCGGTTGTACGACGAACGGTTCGGCCACGGCCGGGCCCTGCACTACGGCCAGGTCTACGCGACGTTGGCCCGGCTGCTGAAGAACGGCCTGGTCGAGGTGGAGGCCGAGCCCGGTGCCGGGCCGGACCGCAAGCGGTACGCGATCACCGAGGCCGGCGTCACCGACGTGGCCGACTGGCTGGCCCGACCGGAGAAGCCCGAGCCGTACCTGCAGAGCACGCTCTTCACCAAGGTGCTGCTGGCGCTGCTCACCGGCCGGGATGCCGCCGACCTGCTCGACATCCAGCGCGCCGAGCACCTGCGGCTGATGCGCGAGCTGACCAAACGCAAGACCGACGGCGACCTGGCCGACCAGCTCATCTGCGACCACGCCCTGTTCCACCTGGAGGCCGACCTGCGCTGGCTGGAACTCACCGCCGCGCGGCTGGATCAGCTCGCCCGCCGGGTCCACCCCCAACCGGGTCCGCCCGCCGACTCGCTGGCCCGACCCGCCCACTGACCGGATCCACCGACCCGCCGGTACGTCGCCGGCCGGGGCGTACCCCCTGCTCTCGAAGGAGACCTTATGGTCTACCCCGCGCACGACCCGAACCAACCGCTGCTGACGGCAGACGACCTGCACCTGAGCTTCGGCCCTACCGAGGCGCTTAAGTCCGCGTCACTGCGGGTGTACGCCGGTGAGGTGCTGGCGCTGATGGGCCCCTCGGGCTCGGGCAAGTCGACGCTGCTGCACTGCCTGGCCGGCATCCTCACCCCGGACTCCGGCCGGGTGGGTTACGCCGGCCGGGACCTGTCGGCGATGTCGGACGCGGAGCGCAGCACGTTGCGGCGTACCGAATTCGGGTTCGTCTTCCAGTTCGGGCAGCTGGTGCCCGAACTGACCTGCCTGGAGAACGTGGCGCTGCCGCTGCGGCTGGCCGGGCACCGCCGCCGCGAGGCGCAGCGCCGGGCCGCCGAGTGGCTGGCCCGGCTGGAGGTCAGCGACGTCGCGAACAAGCGGCCCGGGCAGGCATCCGGCGGGCAGGGGCAGCGGGTCGCGGTGGCCCGCGCGCTTGTCACCAGCCCGCGGGTGGTCTTCGCCGACGAGCCGACCGGGGCGCTGGACTCCCTCAACGGGGAGCGGGTGATGGAGCTGCTGATCGCCGCCGCCCGGGACACCGGCGCGGCGGTGGTGCTGGTGACCCACGAGGCGCGGGTGGCCGCGTACTCGGATCGGGAGGCCGTGGTCCGCGACGGCCGGGTGCGCGAGCAGGAGTTCGCCCGATGACGGCCGGCGACGCACCGCGACGCGGGACGGCCGGGCGGTGGGTGACCGACCTGGCGCTCGGCCTGCGGATGAGCGTGGCCGGCGGGCGCTCCGGCTGGGCCCGACTCGCGATGATCTCGGCCGGGGTGGGGCTGGGGGTGGCGATGCTCTTCGTCGCCGTCACCGTGCCGGCGCTGTCGGCGGCCCGCAGCGACCGGCTCGCCAACCGGGCGCACGACACCAGCGCGGAGCTGCCGCGCGCCGACGACACGGTGCTCATTGCCGAGGCGAACTCCCAGTACCGGGACCGGACCATCCACGGCCGGCTGGTGCAGCCGGAGGGCGGGCGGGCCCCGCTGCCGCCGGGGGTGACCCGGCAGCTCGCCCCGGGCGAGATGGTGGCATCGCCGGCCCTGGCCCGGCTGCTCGACAGCGACGAGGGGGCGCTGTTGCGCGGCCGGTGGGGTGAACGGGTGGTCGGCACGATCGGCGACGCCGGCCTTGCCGGCCCCCGGGAGTACGCCTTCTACCTGGGCACCGACCGGCTCACCGAGGAGACCGGCACCCGGCTGCGGTCCTTCGGGATCAATCCCGGCGGCGGCGCGATGGACCCGGCCCTGCTGCTGCTGGGCCTGGTCGCACTGGCGGTGCTGCTGGTGCCGATCGTGATCTTCGTGACCACCGCCGTACGGTTCGGCGGCGACGCGCGGGACCGGCAGCTCGCGGCCGTCCGGCTGGTCGGCGCGGACACCGCGATGACCCGGCGGATCGCCGCCAGCGAAACGCTTGTCGGCGCGCTGCTGGGGCTCGTCGTGGGTGGTCTGCTCTACCTGCTGGTGGGGCTGGTCGCCGGCCGGTTCGTACCCGCCGGGATGAGCTACTTCCTGGCCGACTACCGGCCGGTTCCGGTGCTGGCCGTGCTGGTCGTGGTGCTGGTGCCGGTCGTGGCGGTGCTGGTCACCCTCTCCGCGCTGCGGCGGGTGGCGGTCGAGCCGCTCGGCGTGGTCCGGCTCAGCGGGGACCGTCACCGCCGGCTCTGGTGGCGGCTGATCCTGCCGGTGGTCGGGCTGGCGCTGCTCTACCCGCTGCTCGGCGGGCTGCCCGAGCAGGGCAGCGCGTTCCTGGAGTTCCAGGTGCTGACCGGGGTGACCGCGCTGCTGGTCGGGGTCGCGCTGCTGCTGCCCTGGGTGGTGGAGGCGACCGTCCGCCGGCTCGGTGGCGGCGGCGTCGCCTGGCAGCTCGCGGTACGCCGGCTGCAGCTCGACAGCGGCACCGCCGTGCGGGCGGTCTCCGGCATCGCCGTCTCGGTGGCCGGCGTGATCGCGCTGCAGGGGCTGCTCGCCGCCGTCCAGGCCCAGTACACCGCCGAGACCGCGCGGGACAACACCCAGTTCCAGGCCCTGGTGCTGCCCCGGGCCTCCGACCCGGACGAGGACTGGTCGGCCGCGCTCGCCGGCGCGCCCGGGGTCGACGCGGTGGGAGCCCTGACCAGCGTGCGGGCCACCCCGGTCAACGACCCGTCGGGCAGCTACACCTTCATGGATGTGGGTGACTGCGCCGTGCTGCGGCAGATTGCCGAGATCGGCACCTGCGCCGACGGTGACACCTTTGTCGTCTCCGGCGGGTACGAGATGCCTGGTGAGCCCGGCAGCGACTACGCGCTGGGTGAGACCGCCCGACCCTGGACCCTGCCGGCGACCGCCCGCACCGTCCCCGCCAGTGGTGGCATCTTCACGACGGCCGGGGGCATCCTGGCCACCCCGGCAGCGCTGGCCGGCGTCCGGCCGGTCGCCTCCTCAGTGGACGTCTACGTCGCGCTGGACCCCACCGACCCGGACGCCCTGGACCGGCTCCGGAACCAGACCGCCCAGGTCGACCCGACCGCCATGGTGGACCGGATCGAGCGGCGGACCATCGCCGGGGTCCTGGTCAACATCCGGCAGACGCTGCTGGTCGGCGCCGTGGCGCTGCTGGTGCTCATCGGGACCAGCATGCTGATCAACGTGGCCGAGCAGCTCCGCGAACGGCGGCGGCTGCTCGCCGTACTCGTCGCCTTCGGCACCCGGCGTGGCGTGCTGACCCGCTCGGTGCTGTGCCAGGTGGCGATCCCGGTGTCACTCGGGCTGGTCCTGGCCGTCGCCACCGGGACCGGGCTGGCGGCGATCCTGCAGACCGCCGCCAACTCGCCGGTCCGGTTCGACTGGGTGGGCATCGGGGTCACCTCGGCGGCCGCGGCCGCGGTGGTCCTGCTGACCACCTCGGCAAGCCTGCCGCTGCTGTGGCGGCTGACCCGACCGGGCGGTCTGCGCACCGAGTGACCGGGGGCAGCCGGGCACGCACCCGCCGGGCCGCCGTCAGCTTGCTGGCGGTGGCCCGGTGCTCTCCCGGACCACCAGTTCGGTCACCAGGTCGATGCGGCTGGTCGGCGGGTCCACCCCGCGGGCCAGGTCCAGCAGCATCCGGGTCGCGGTGCTGGCCATGTCCTCCAGCGGCTGGTTCACGGTGGTGAGGGCCGGGCCGGTCCAGGCCGACACCGGGATGTTGTCGTAGCCGACCACCGACAGGTCCCGGGGGATCTCGATGCCGAGCCGGCGGGCCGCCTGCAACACCCCCAGTGCCTGCATGTCCGACCCGGCGAAGATCGCGGTCGGCCGGTCCGGCCGGCTGAGCAGCCGCAACCCGTGCTCGTAACCCGCGTTCACGTAGAAGTTCCCATACCGCACCAGGTCCGGATCGACCGGAACCGCCGCCTCGTCGTGCGCGAACCGGAAACCCGCCACCCGCGCCCGGCTGCACAACACGTCCTCCGGACCGGAGATGATCGCTATCCGGCGGTGGCCCAGGTCCAACAGGTGCCGGGCGGCCAGCAGGCCGCCGTTCCAGTTGTTCGAACCGACGGTCGGTACCGACGCGGCGGTCGCGCTGTCGGTGTCGATCACCACAACGGGAATCCGCTGCCGCTGCAGCCGGAGCCGCTGGGTCTGGGTGAGATTGGCCAGCACCAGCAGCACCCCGAGGGGGCGGCGGGTGAGCACCGCGTCAAACCACTCCCGTTGCGGCCGGTGCGCGCCGCCGAGCTGGGAGAGCAGCACCCCTATCTTCGCCGGGGCGGCCACGTTCTCGACGCCGCGGATGATCTCCATCGTCCACGCGGAGTTGAACTGGTGGAAGACCAGGTCGAGCTGCTCACCGCCGGGCGCCGCCCGGCGACCACGGCGCCGGTACCGGTGCCGCTCCAGGCTGGCCTCGACCCGGGCCCGGGTGCCGGGGGCGACATCGGAACGCCCGTTGAGGACCTTGGAGACGGTCGTCACCGACACGCCCACCTCACCGGCGATGGTCGCGATAGTCGCGGAGCTGGGCTGATTGCCCGGCGATGGAGCTGCCATCGAACTCTCCCACGTCACGACCGGAAGTTTCGGCGTGATAGTCGAACCAGGACCGCCCGAGACCGATCCGGATAAATTGACGCACTTGCACCACCCCCGGTTGTGGCACCAGGACGATACCCCAGGACAGGCACGGCTTGGCACCCCTTGACACGGGCTGGTCGGCAAGCCTAGGTTCCGCCGTATGTAACGTCGATATTGCGGAAACTTTCGATGGGTACGCCGTCATCCGAGCCACCGCGCTCGCCTACGGTGTTGCCCTTCTTCGATGAAGGGGTGGCATGAGAGGCCATACTCCGGTCGATGCGTCCATCCCGTCAACGGGTACCGGACGATGGCACGATCCGTCCCTGCCGCCGGCCGAGCGGGCGGCCGCGCTGATCCCGCTCATGTCGCTTGAGGAGAAGATCGCCCAGCTCGTCGGGGTCTGGGTCGGCGCCGACGCGACCGGCGGTGACGTCGCCCCCTACCAGTCCGAGATCACCGGCAAGGGGCTGCCCTTCGAGGACCTGATCCGGTCCGGCCTCGGCCAGTTGACCCGGCCGTTCGGGACCGCACCTGTCGATCCCGTCCTCGGCGCCCGGTCGCTGGCCGCCGCCCAGGCGCAGATCGTGGCGACCAGCCGGTTCGGCATCCCGGCCCAGGTCCACGAGGAGTGCCTGACCGGCTTCGCGGCGTACCGGGCGACCGCCTACCCGGCCCCGCTGTGCTGGGGAGCCTCGTTCGACCCGGAGTTGGTCGAGGAGATGGCCAGCCGGATCGGCCGGTCGATGCGGGCGGTGGGCGTACACCAGGGGTTGGCGCCGGTGCTGGACGTGACCCGCGACTACCGGTGGGGGCGGACCGAGGAGACCATCGGTGAGGACCCGTACCTGGTGGGCACGGTCGGCGCCGCGTACGTGCGCGGGCTGGAGCAGGCCGGGGTGGTCGCCACCCTGAAGCACTTCGCCGGCTACTCGGCCTCCCGGGGCGGCCGAAACCTGGCACCGGTGCCGATGGGGCGGCGGGAGCTGACCGACGTCATCCTGCCGCCGTTCGAGATGGCGCTGCGGCTCGGCGGCGCCCGATCGGTGATGAACTCGTACGCCGAGATCGACGGCGTCCCGGTGGCGGCCGACCCGGAGCTGCTGACCGCGCTGCTGCGCGACGAGTGGGGCTTCGACGGCACGGTGGTGTCGGACTACTTCTCGGTCCGGTTCCTGCACACCCTGCACGGGGTCGCCGCCGACGCCGGCCAGGCGGCCGGGATCGCGCTGCGGGCCGGCATCGACGTGGAGCTGCCCGACCCGGACGGGTTCGGCGCCCCGCTCGTCGAAGCGGTTCGCTCCGGCGCGGTCGCCGAGGATCTGGTCGACCGGGCCCTGCTGCGGGTACTCACCCAGAAGGCCGAACTGGGTCTGCTCGACGAGGACTGGCGCGGGCTGCCCGACGGCATCGACGACGTCCGGCTGGACGACGAGACCGGCCGGGACATCGCGCTGCGGCTGGCCCGGCAGTCGATCGTGCTGCTGCGCAACGCCGACAGCGTCCTGCCGCTCGCGACCGGCCGGCGGGTGGCACTCGTCGGCCCGGTCGCCGACGACCCGATGGCGATGCTGGGCTGCTACTCGTTCCCGGCGCACGTCGGCGTCAAGCACCCCGACCAGGGGCTGGGGCTGGAGATCCCGTCGCTGCGGGAATCGCTCGACCGGCTCCTCCCCGACCTTCGGTACGCCGCCGGCTGCCAGATCACCGGCGACGACCGGTCCGGCATCGAGGCGGCCGTCGCCGCCGCCGCCGACAGCGATGTCTGCGTCCTCGCCGTCGGCGACCGGGCCGGGCTGTTCGGCCGGGGCACCTCCGGCGAGGGCTGCGACGCCACCGACCTCCGGCTGCCGGGGGTGCAGCCCGAACTGGTCCGGGCCGTGCTCGCCACCGGCACCCCGGTGGTCCTGGTGCTGCTGGCCGGCCGGCCGTACGCGCTCGGCCCCGAGGTCGAGGGCGCGGCCGGCGTCGTGGCGGCGTTCTTCCCCGGCCAGCTCGGCGGGCAGGCGCTCGCCGAGGTCCTCACCGGCGCCGTCGAACCGTCCGGCCGGCTGCCGGTGAGCGTCCCGGCGGACGCCGGTGGGCTGCCGGCCACCTACCTCGCACCGCCGCTCGGCCGGCGCTCCGACGTCTCCTCGGTCGATCCGACCCCGGCGTTCCCGTTCGGGCACGGGCTCGGCTACACCACGTTCGAGTGGCGCGACGCCGCCATACTCGATCCGGCGGACGCCGGGGTGCTCGATCCGGCGGGCGCCGGGGCCGACGGAGCGGTCGAGTGGCCCGTCGACGGGGCGGTGACCGTCGGGATCACCGTCCACAATGCCGGCTCCCGGCCCGGCACCGAGGTCGTGCAGCTCTACCTGCACGACCCGGTGGCGCAGGTGACCCGGCCGGTGGTCCGGCTGGTCGGCTACGCCCGGGTGCCGCTGGCGGCCGGCGAGTGCGCGCGGGTGAGCTTCCTGGTGCCGGCCGACGTCACCTCGTTCACCGGCCTGCGGGGGCGCCGGATCGTCGAGCCCGGCGACGTGGAGCTGCGGTTCGGCCGCTCCAGCGCGGAAATGGTGGCCGGCCTGCCGCTGCGGTTGGTCGGCACCGAGCGCGAGGTGGGACACCAGCGGGAACTGCTGGCGCCGGCCCGGATCAGCCGCCCGGACCCGGCCACGGCGCCGGGGGTCAGCACGCCGGGGGCCGCGACGCAGGGGGTAGGAGAATGAGCACCAGCACGATGGGCCCGCCACCCGACGTGAAGGTCATCCAGGAGGGCCGGCCCATGGCCGGTAAGCGGCGGTCCCGGCCCGGCCAGCGGAGCTGGCGGCGGGCCCTGCGCCGGGACTGGCAGCTCTACAGCCTCGCGCTGCTGCCGCTGCTGTTCTTCGCGATCTTCCGGTACCTGCCGATGATCGGCAACGTGATCGCCTTCCGCCGGTTCCAGCCGGGCGGCAACATCCTCGGCGAGTACTGGGTCGGGCTGCGCTACGTGCGGCTGTTCCTCGACGATCCGACCTTCTGGTCGGTGTTCGCCAACACGCTCTGGATCGGCACGCTGACCCTGATCGTCTGCTTCCCGCTGCCGATCGTGCTGGCGCTGCTCCTCAACGAGCTGCGCAGCCAGCGGATCAAACGGCTGGTCCAGTCCATCTCCTACCTGCCGCACTTCCTGTCGATCGTGATCGTCGCGGCGATGGTGATGCAGCTGCTCTCGCTGGACGGCACGGTCAACCAGTTCGTCAGCGCGGTCGGCGGGGACCCCATTCCGTTCCTGCAGCGGCCAGAGTGGTTCCGGACCATCTACGTCTCCTCCGAGCTGTGGCAGACCCTCGGCTGGGGGACCATCCTCTACCTGGCGGCCCTCACCACCATCGACGACGACCTCTACGAGGCGTCCCGGATCGACGGGGCCAACCGGTGGCGGCAGACCTGGCACGTCACGCTGCCCGGCATCCGGCCGACGATGGTGACCCTGCTGATCCTCAACATCGGCACCTTCATGGCGGTCGGGTTCGAGAAGATCCTGCTGCTCTACAACCCGCTCACCTATCCGACCGCGGACGTGATCTCCACCTATCTGTTCCGGATCGGTTTCCAGTCCAGCAACTTCAGCTACGCCGCGGCGATCGGGCTGTTCGAGGCGGTGATCGGGTTGATCCTCGTCTTCTCGGCGAACCTGATCGCCCGCCGCACGGTAGGGACGAGCCTGTGGTGACCGTCGACGCGGCCGAACGGCCCACCAAGATCAAGCCCCGCCGGCGCCGCGGCATCCAGCAGACCCGCGGCTACCGGGTGTTCCAGGTGGTCAACGGGATCATCCTGACCATCGTCGTGGTGGTGACGCTCTACCCGTTCGTCAACATCGTGGCCCGCTCGATGAGCGACGAGGCGTACATCATCGCCGGCCAGGTGAACCTCGTACCGCGCGGTTTCACCCTGGAGACGTACGGGTTCCTGATGTCCGACTCGTTGTTCTGGACCAACTACCGCAACACGGTGTTCTACACGGTCACCGCCACCGTCATCTCGATCGTGCTGACCACCTCCTACGCGTACGTGCTGTCGAAGAAGGACCTCAAGGGGCGGAACGCCCTGATCGGTGTCGCGATCTTCACGATGTTCTTCAGCGGCGGCCTGATCCCCAACTACGTCCTGGTCACCAGCCTGGGCCTGAAGAACAGCGTGTGGGCGATCGCGCTGCCCAACGCCATCAACGTGTTCAACCTGCTGGTGATGAAGGCGTTCTTCGAGAGTCTGCCCACCGAGTTGGAGGAGGCCGCCGCCGTCGACGGCCTCAACACGTACGGCATCCTGCTGCGGATCGTGCTGCCGCTGTCGAAGGCCATCGTCGCGACGATGGTGCTCTTCTACGCGGTGGCCTTCTGGAACTCCTGGTTCGCGGCGTTCCTCTACATGGACCGGCAGGAACTGTGGCCGGTCACCGTCTATCTGCGCAACCTGATCGCCGGTGCCACCGGCGCGGAGAACGTCGGCGCGATCACCGAGGCCAACGAGGTACAGGCCGAGGCGACGCTCAAGGCCGTGACGATCGTGCTCACCACCCTGCCGATCCTCCTGGTCTACCCCTTCGTCCAGCGGTACTTCGTGCGGGGCATCATGCTCGGCGCGGTGAAGGGCTGACCAGCGTGCGAACCCCTGCCACCACCCAGTTGAAAGGATCCGCCATGTTCCGCAGATCGTGGCGTCACGCGGCCGCGGCAGCGGCCGTGCTGCTTGCCCTGACCGGGGTCACCGCCTGTGGCGACGACTCCTCCGACAGCGAGGACCTGTCGGAGAACCGGGTCGGCGCGATGGAGAACTACGCCGCCGGCACGCAGTTCAAGGCCACCGAACCGCTCTCCTTCTCCGTCCTCTACAACAACCACCCGAACTACCCGCTCAACGAGGACTGGCTGTTCTGGACGGAGTTGAAGTCCCGGACCAACGTCAGCCTCGAAAAGGTCGCCGTGCCGCTGAGCGACTACAACCAGAAGCGCAGCCTGCTGATCGGTGCCGGCGACGCACCGCTGCTCATCCCGAAGACCTACCCGCCGGACGTGCAGGCGTACGTCGCCTCGGGGGCGATCCTGCCGGTGAGCGACTACCTCGATCTGATGCCGAACCTCAAGGACAAGATCGAGAAGTGGAACATGAAGCCGGAGATCGACACGCTCCGGCAGGAGGACGGCAAGTTCTACCTGCTGCCCGGCATGCACGAGAAGCCCTGGCACGACTACTCGCTGGCGGTCCGCACCGACATCCTCGAAGAGCTGAACCTCGAGATCCCGAAGACCTGGGACGAGGTCTACGAGATGCTCAAGGCGATGAAGGCGGCGTACCCGGACGTCTACCCGTTCTCCGAGCGGTGGAGCCAGCCCAACCCGGCCGGAAACCTGCTCAACCTGCTGGCCGTGTCGTACGGGCTGGAGGGCGCGGGCTGGAACTTCCAGCACGTCACCTGGAACGCGCAGGCGGAGCAGTTCGAGTACACCGGCGCCACCGAGCAGTACAAGCAGATGCTCCAGTACCTGAACAAGCTGGTGTCGGAGAAGCTGCTCGACCCGGAGAGCTTCACCCAGACCGACGACCTGGCCCGGCAGAAGCTCGCCAACGGCAAGTCCTTCGTGATCGGCGCCAACGCGCAGGCCGTGGTGAACGACTACCGGCCCGACCTGGCCGCGACCAACCCGAAGGCGACGATCGCCAAGATCCCGCTGCCGATCGGTCCGGCCGGCGAGATCAACCCGGCCAGCCGGCTGGAGAACGGCATGATGATCTCATCGAAGGCCCGCGACAGCGAGAACTTCGTGGCCATGATGCAGTTCGTCGACTGGCTCTGGTACTCCGACGCGGGCCAGGAGTTCGCCAAGTGGGGCGTCGAGGGCACCACCTTCGTCAAGGACGCCTCCGGCAAGCACACCCTCGCGCCGGAGGTCGACGTCATCGGCCTGAACCCGGGCGCGCCCAAGCACCTGCAGAAGGACTTCGGCTTCTACAACGGCGTCTTCGCCTACGGCGGCAAGCCCGAGCTGGTGCAGGCGTTCTTCTCCGAGGAGGAGCAGGAGTTCCAGCAGGTGATGAACGCCCGTCCGGCGAAGGCGGTGCCGCCGCCGTACCCGCTCAGCGACGAGGAACGCGAGCAGGTGTCGCTCTGGGCGACCCCGCTCAAGGACCACGTCTACCAGGCCACCCTGCAGTTCGCCCTCGGCCAGCGGGACTTCGCCGAGTGGGACGCCTACGTGGCGGAGCTGAAGTCCAAGAACATGGACTCCTACCTGGAGACGGTCAACGAGGCGTACAAGCGCTACCAGGAAAAGAACGGCTGATCCACGATGGCCGGGCCCGGTCGCGTTCACGCGGCCGGGCCCGGCCATCACCCCGAGCACCCTGAGGCGGGACATGCGCATCACCGTTGCGGACCGGCCCGTCGGGCGGCTGGGCGACGCGTGGCGCTTCGCCGTCGGGACCGGCCGGTTCGACCTGGCCCTGCGGCGCGACTACCAGGACTCGCTGGCCCTGGTCCAGCGGGAGATCGGCTTCCGGCACATCCGCGGCCACGGCCTGCTCAGCGACGGGGTCGGCGTCCACCAACCCTACGAGTACGCCGGCCAGCGCCGGGTCCGGCACTCGTTCACCTACCTCGACCAGGTCGTCGACGCGTACCTGGAGCTGGGCATCGCACCCTTCGTCGAGCTGGGCTTCATGCCGTCCGGCCTGGCCTCCGGCGACCAGACGGTGTTCTGGTGGCGGGGAAACGTCACCCCGCCCCGGTCGGAGCCCGAGTGGGCGGAGCTGGTCCGGGCCACCGTCGGGCACCTGGTCGACCGGTACGGCGTCGAGAACGTGCGCGGCTGGCCGATCGAGGTGTGGAACGAACCCAACCTCAAACAGTTCTGGGTCGGCGCCGACCGGGACGCCTACCACCGGCTCTACGAGGTGACCGCGCACGCGGTCAAGGAGGTCGACGCCGAGCTGCGGGTCGGCGGACCGGCGATCTCCCCCGGCTCCGACGCCGACGACTGGCTGCGCGCCTTCGCCGAGTTCGTCACCGACCGGTCGGTGCCGGTCGACTTCGTCAGCCGGCACGCCTACAGCGCCGGGCCCGCGCGGCACCTGCCGTTCGGGGTGCGCCAGACGCTGGCCCCGGCGGCGGCGCTGCTGGACCAGTTCGCCCAGCCCCGCCGGGCGCTGCGCGACACCGCGCTGGCCGGCCTGCCGGTACACATCACCGAGTTCAACTCCTCCTACCGGCCGGACAACCCGATCCACGACACCGCCTTCCACGCCGCGTACCTGGCGCCCGTGCTGGCCGCCGGCGGCGACCTGGTCGACTCGTTCGCGTACTGGACGTTCTGCGACGTGTTCGAGGAGGTGGGGATACCGACCTCGCCGCTGCACGGCGGCTTCGGCCTGCTCACCCACCGGCAGCTCAAGAAACCCACCTACCACCTGTACGCCTTCCTCGCCCGGATGGGCGACCAGGTGCTGGCCCGCGGCGCGGACCACCTGGTCACCCGGGACACCGACGGCCGGGTGACGGTGCTGGCCTGGGCTCCGGTCGACCACACCGGCACGACCCCGCCGGTCGACGGGCACCAGATCCGGCTGTCGATCCCCCTCGGGGCCGCGCCGGCGACCGGGTCGGCGTATCTGCGGCGTAGTTCGGTGAGCGAGGAAGCGGGCAACGTCTTCACCGCGTGGGGCGAGATGGGTCGGCCCCACTCCCCTCGGCCTTCACAGCTCGACGCGTTGCGCGAGGCTGCCGAGCCGACCCGCAGTCACCAGGCGCTGCCGGTCGTCGCGGGGCGGGTGGCGCTGGACCTGACGCTGGCCCGGCACGAGGTGACCCTGGTCGAGCTGACGGCGGTGACGGACGAGACCCCGCCGTGGTGGGATGAGGGCCGACTCCTCGGCCAGCCGGCCGACCGGCCGGGCTCCCCGGCCGGGACCGGCCCCGAGGACCGGGCCGGCGGTAGGGACCAGTCCGGCGGTGAGGACCGGGAATGAGGGGATCCGTGCGGGCACCCGCTGACTTCGGGACCGGGCCGCTGTCCCGGGCCGCGGCGCTGATCTACACCCTGCTGGTGGTGGAGCTGCTGCTGCTGGCGACCAGCCTGCCGGGGCTGGTGGCGCTCATGCTGCTGGATCGCGACGCCAGCAACCTGCCGCTCTACGCGCTCTGCACCGTCCCGCTCGGCCCGGCCGCCGCCGCCGCGGTGTACGCGCTGCACCACCGGCGGTCCGACCTGACCGACCTGGGACCGGCGGCCCAGTTCTGGCGCGGCTACCGGCTCAACGTCGGACCCGTCCTGCGGCTCTGGGTGCCGCTGCTGGCCTGGCTGACCGTCGTCGGGATCAGCCTGGCGAACTTCGACGCCGCCGGGGTCCCGGCCTGGTGGGCGGCGCTGCTGGTCGGGATCGCGGTCGGGGCCACCCTCTGGGGGATCAACGCGCTGGTGATCACCGCGCTCTTCGCGTTCCGGACCCGGGACGTCGCCCGGCTCGCGCTGCACCTGCTCGGCGCCGTGCCGGTCGTCCCGCTCGGCACCGCCGGCCTGCTGGCCGCCGCGGCCGGGCTCACGGTGTACGCCACCGAGGTCATCCCGGCGCTGCTGGGATCGGTCTTCCTCCTGCTGCTGGTCGGGGTCTGCCAGCCCATGATCGACAAGGTGCGCGCGGAGTTCACCGAATGAGCCTGCCCACCGCCTCGAAGGTGCTCTTCGGCGGCGACTACAACCCGGAGCAGTGGCCGGAACAGGTGTGGGAGGAGGACTACCGGCTCTTCGACGCCGCCCGGATCGACACCGTCACCCTCGGCGTCTTCGACTGGGCGCTCACCCAACCCGCCGAGAACGTCTACGACTTCACGCTGCTGGACCGGATCGTCGACCGGGCCGAAGCCGAAGGCCGCAACATCTGCCTGGCGACCGGTACCGGTGCGCATCCGCCGTGGCTGGCCCGGGCGTACCCGCAGGTCTGCCGCACCGACTTCGAGGGGCGCCGGCACCGGTTCGGGCAGCGGCACAACTCCTGCCCCAGCTCGCCGGTGTTCCGGCGGCTCTCGGCCGAGCTGGCCCGCCGGGTCGCCCGCCGGTACGCCGGCCGCCCGGCGGTGGTCGCCTGGCACGTCGGCAACGAGTACGGCGGGGCCTGCTACTGCGAGCTGTGCGGCACCGCGTTCCGCGGCTGGCTGCGGGACCGGTACGGCAGCCTGGCCGCGCTCAACACCGCCTGGTACACCACCTTCTGGGCGCACACCTTCACCGACTGGGGCGAGATCGAGCCGCCGTCCGCGCTGACCGAGCACTGGCGCGGGCCGGACCACACCGCCTTCCCGGGCATCACCCTGGACTACCTGCGCTTCATGTCCGACGCGATGCTCGCCAACTTCCGGGACGAGAAGGCGGCGATCCGCGAGTCCAGCCCGGACCTGCCGGTGACCACCAACTTCATGGGCATGTACCGGCCGATCGACTACCACCGGTGGGCGCCGCACCTGGACTTCGCGTCCTGGGACAACTATCCGCCCGACGACACCTCGCAGGCCCGGATGGCGTTCACCCACGACCTGATGCGCGGCCTCAAGGACGGAGCGCCGTTCTGGCTGATGGAGCAGACCCCGAGCGTCACCGCCTGCCGCGACGTGAACCCGTTGAAGCGGCCCGGGCTGCTGCGGCTGTGGAGCTGGCAGGCCGTCGCGCACGGCGCGGACGCGGTGCTCTTCTTCCAACTCCGGGCCTCGCGGGGAGCCTCCGAGAAGTACCACGGCGCGGTGATCGGACACGCCGGCCGGCAGGACACCCGGGTGTTCCGGGAGGTGGCGGAGCTGGGCGCCGAGTTCGACCGGCTCGGCGACGCCGTGCTGGGGGCGCGCACCCCGGCCCGGGTGGCGCTGCTGTTCGACTGGGACTCCTGGTGGGCGCTGGACATCTCCGACGGGCCGTCCCGGCTGGTCCGCTACCAGCAGGTCGTGCTCGGCTACCACCGGGCGCTCTGGGACGCCGGGGTGGATCTCGACGTGGTCGCGGTGACCGCCGACCTGTCGGGGTACGACGTGGTGCTGGCGCCGGCCCTGCACATGATCAAAGGTGATGTCGCGGAGCGGCTGGCGGCGGTCGCCCGGCGCGGCGGATCGGTGCTCACCACCTTCCTGTCCGGCCGGGTCGACGAGAACGACAACGCCTTCCTGACCGACGTACCCGGCCCGCTCGGGCCGCTGATGGGGGTCCGGATCGACGAGTGGGACGCCCGCGGGCCGGAGGTGGTCAACCCGGTCCGGCTCCGGTCCGGCGACCACCGGCTGGAGGTCGAATCGCGGCTGATCTTCGAGCTGGTCATCCCGACCAGCGCGGAGGTCATCGGCAGCTACCTGGCCGACTTCTACGCCGGCACCCCGGCGGTCACCCGCAACGCGTTCGGCGCCGGGCACGGCTGGTACGTAGCCGCCGGGCTGGACCAGGCCGGTGTCTCCTGGGTGGTCCGCCGGGTGCTGGAGCGGCATCAGCTGCTCGGGCCGTACCCCGACGTGCCCGACCTGGAGACGGCCGTGCGGGTCGGTCCGGACGGCGACCGGTTGCACTTCCTGCTCAACCACCGGGACGAGGCGGTCGAGGTGGCGGCCAGCGTCGACGGGCTGGACCTGCTCACCGGCGACCGGATCGAGGCCGGTCGGCGGCTCTGCCTCGACCCGTACGCGGTGCTGGTGATCCGTGCGGACCCGACCGGCTGACGTATCTTTGGGCTCCTGACCCCGCCCCCAGCAGCAAGGTCCCGCGATGCTGACCAGCCGGACGACGCCGGAGTCCCGGCGTGCCCCGGAGGAGATCCGCCGGCACCACCTCGGCGCCCTGCTGCGCCACCTGCATCTGAGCGGACCGCTGTCCCGGGCCAAGCTGGCCGAACGGATGGGTCTGAACCGCAGCACCATCCTGGCGCTGACCGCCGAGCTCACCGCGGCCGGGCTGGTCCGCGAGGAGCGGCCCCGGGAGACCGGCCGGGCCGGCCGGCCGTCACTGGTGGTCCGGCCGGAGCCCGACCGGTGGTACGTGCTCGCCTTCGACGTCGCCGTGGACCGGGTGGTCGCGGCCCGGGTCGCGCTGGGTGGTGCGATCCTGGACCGCCGGGAGGCGGTCCGCCCCCGAGCCGGCGTCGACCTGGAGACCGTGGTCGGGGTGCTCGCCGGATTCGGCCGGGAACTGCGCCGGGCGGCCGACCCGCAGGCCCGCTGCGTCGGGACCGCGGCCTCGTACTGCGGGATGATCAGGCCGGGCGACGGGATGGTGCGGTACGGCCCGGACCTGGGCTGGGTGGACCAGGCGTTCGGCGCGGAGCTGGGCCGCCAGCTCGGCCTCGGGCTGCCGGTGCCGGTCGGCAACGAGGCCCACCTGGGCGCCCTGGCCGAACAGCAGCGCGGCGCCGGGACCGGCTTCCAGAACCTGATCTACCTGCACGGGGACGTCGGGGTGGGCGGCGGGATCATCGTCGGCGGCGGGTTGCTCGGCGGCGACGGCGGGTACGGCTGCGAGGTCGGCCACATGGTGATCAACCCGTACGACGGCCGGCCCTGTCTCTGCGGCTCGCGAGGCTGTCTGGAGGCCGAGGTCGGCGAGCGGGCGCTGCTGGACACCGCCGGCCGGCCGGCCGACCTGATCGGCCACGACGCCGTCCGGGAGGTGGTGACGGCGGCGGAGAACGGCGAGCCGGCGGCCCGGGAGGCGGTGGCGCGGATCGGCGACTGGCTGGGCATCGGGGTGGCCAACCTGATCAACCTCTTCAACCCCGGCGTGGTGATCTTCGGCGGCATGCTGCGGGACGTCTACCGCGGCTCGGCGGCTCAGGTCCGCGCCCGGATCGCCACGAACGTGCTCCCGGTCTCCCGGGAACGGGTGCAGCTGCGCACCGCGGCGCTCGGCTACGACGCCACCCTGGTCGGCGCCGCCGAACTCGGCTTCGCCGACCTGCTCGCCGACCCGCTGGCGGTGGCGGCCCGGTAGCCGGTCAGTGGATGTGCCGGCCGTGCGCGTCGGGCACCCCGGACTTGCGGAAGAAGTAGGTGTTGATCTGGTCGCACCACTCCTGCGCGGAGCGCAGCTGCTCGTCGAGGCGGTCCCGGACCCGGGCGTCCAGGTCCGGGTCGACAAGTCCGGTCAGCCGCTGCCACGCCGACCGCATCCGCGCCACCCGCTCGACCCCGTCGAAGTGACTGTCGTAGATGTGCTGGATCACCGTCGTCCCGCCGACCAGCCGGTGCCCGTAGGGCACGTGGTGGAAGAAGAGCAGTAGTTCGTCCGGGCACCGGTCCCGGGACTCGTAGACGTCCCGCCACGGCGCCGGGTACTGGCCGGTGAAACCGGTGCCGGTGGCCCGGGTGCGGTCCACCCCGACGCCGTCCCGGTCGGCGAAGTGGTAGGTGCCCCACGAGGTGTACTCGTACCCGTCGACGTCCGGGCCGTAGTGGTGGCCGGGCCGGACCATGAAGCCCACGCCCAGCGGCGCGGTGTAGCTCTCGTAGGTGCGCCACGAGTCGGTCATGATCTCGCGCAGGGTGTCCCGGAGCAGTCCGGGGTCGGCGGTGGCTGCCGGGTCGAAGGTCAACCCGATCCACTCGTCGAGCAGGGCGACCGGGTCCGAATCGGGCGCCCAGGCGAGGCGGCCGAAGGCGTACAGGTTGGCCTGGGCCAGTGGATGCCCGGTCCAGAACGGGTCGTCGCCCACGTTGGAGACCGCCACCAGACCGGCTCCGGGGGCCGTTCGCCGGCCGGCCGAGCGGTCCGGCTCCTCGGCGGCCAGCTCCGCCACCGTCGGCCCGTCCGCACCCCACGGCCGGAAGCCGAGCAGCTCGCTCCACATCGGAGCCAGATAGCAGACGTGCCGCTGCTGGCCGGTGTACTCCTGGGTGACCTGCAACTCCACCGCCAACCGGGTGGCCGGCATCGCGGCGATCACCGGGGAGACCGGCTCCCGGGTCTGGAAGTCCATCGGGCCGTGCTTGACCTGCAGGATGGCGTTGTCCCGGAACTGCCCGTCGAGCGGGGCGAAGTGGTCGTACGCGGCCCGCGCCCGGTCGGTGCCGCGGTCCCGCCAGTCCTGCCGGTGGTTGTAGACGAAGGCCCGCCAGTGCACCACCCCGCCGTGCGGGGCCAGCGCGTCGGCCAGCAGGTTCGCCCCGTCGGCGTGGCTGCGCCCGTACCCGAAGGGGCCGGGCTGCCCCTCGGAGTCGGCCTTGACGACGTACCCGCCGAAGTCCGGGATGGTTTCGTAGACCCGGGCGGTGGTGGCGGTCCACCAGGCCCGTACCTCGGGGTCGACCGGATCGGCGGTGGGCAGGCCGCCCAGGGTCATCGGCGCCGCGAAGCTGACCGCCAGGTGCACCCGGATGCCGTACGGGCGGAGGGTGTCGGCGATCTCGGCGACGTCACCGAGCCGGTCGGTGAGCAGCCGCGCCTCGGTGCCGTGCACGTTCACGTTGTTCACCGCGACCGCGTTCAGGCCGCCGGCGGCCAGCAGCCGGCCGTAGGCCCGGATCAGCTCCCGGTCGCCGCGCGGGGCGCCGGCCCGCCAGAAGATCGACCCGCCGGCGTAGCCGCGCTCGACCTGCCCCATCACCGGATGCACATCGACGTTGTCCCAGTGGTCGAGCATCCGAATCCCGCTCGCCGGGCGGTGCACCTCGACCGGCCGGGCCGGGCCGAACGCCGACTCGCCGAGCCGGACCACCTGGAACAGCCCGTACAGCAGCCCGGTCGGCCGCTCGGCCAGCACCACCGTCGTCCCGTCGCGCCGGGCCAGCGCGAACCCCTCGGCACCGAGCGGTCCGGCCGCGGCGGCGCGACGCAGCTCGGCCAGCGCCGCTGCCGCCGGTAGCGGCGCATCGACAAGCGCCAACACCAGGTCGTACGGCTCGTCGCCGCCGTCCGGTGGCGCCGCGTCACCCGCCGCTCGGCGCAGTACGCCGCCGTGTTCGGCGCAGGCCCGCACGAGTTCGTCCGACACCGTGTCGAGGAGCGGACCGGCGGTGGCGGGCGGACCGGCGGTGGCGAGCAGGCAGCGGCGGGAGCCGAGAGGGCGCCACGCGGTCGGCGGCAACCAGGCGGGGTGGCGGGCGGCGGTCACCGGTCCACCCTACGAGCCTGGCCGGATCCCCAGCGGCCCGCACCGCGTGATCACGAAGGGTCAGCACCGCGGGACGGCACGAGATCTTCGTGCCGTCCCGCGGTGGGTTCGGGCTAGTGGCAGAGCGCGGTGTCGAGGGCCTGCTCCAGGTCCTCGACCTGGTCGGGGGTGGACGGAAGCTGGGTGACCGCGACGGTGGCGGCCCGGCCGTCGGGGGTGGCGCCGTTCACCGTCGTGTAGCCGGGCGCGTTGCCACCGTGCGACCAGGCGAACCCGCCGCAGCTGAGCTTGAAGGTGGCCAGCCCGAGCCCGTAGCGCGAGCCGCCGACGGTGTCGAACCCGGGTGCGTCCACTGTGGTCTGCATCTGCCGGAGCTGGGCCGGCCCGAGCAGCCGCCCGGCCAGCAGCGCGGTCAGGAACCGGTTCACGTCGCCCGGCGTGCTGACCAGCGCTCCGGCGGCCCAGGCCATCGACGGCTCCTGCTCGGTCACGTCGATCAGCTCGCCGGTGGCCGACTCGAAGAAGCCGCGCGGATGCGGCCCGTGGATCCGCTGGTCGCCCAGGGCCGGCCAGTAGGTGTGGCGCAGCCCGACCCGGTCGATGATCCGCCGGGTGATCTCCTCCCCGAGCGGGCGGCCGGTGACCCGCTGGACGAGCAGACCGGCCACGATGTAGTTGGTGTTGCTGTAGCCGAAGCTGCCGGCGGCGGTGGTGGGCTCGGCGGCGAGCCCGGCGTCGACCAGCTCCCTCGGCTCCCGGTAGGTGTGCCGGACGGCGGGGTAGTTCGCCGCGAAGTTGCCGTCGACCAGCGGCAGGACGTAGTCGGGCAGGCCGCTGGTGTGCTGCAGCAGCTGCCGTACGGTGATTTCGTCGCCAGCCGAACCGAAGCCGGTCAGCAGCCCTGGCAGGTACGCCTCGACCGGCTCGTCGAGTTCCACCCGGCCCTCCCCCACCAGCTGCAGGACCACGGTGGCGACGAACATCTTGGTGTTGCTGGCGATGCGGACCCGCCCGTCGACCGGCACCGGGGCGCCGGTGCGGCGATCGGCCACCCCGGCGGTGTAGTGCCGGTTCCGCCCGTCGCGGCCGGTAACCGCCGCGAGCGCGCCGACGAAACCGTCCGTGCCAACCAGTCCGTCCAGGGCCCGCTGCACGGCCCGGTCGGTCGGACGCCCGGTCCCGGCGGCGGCGGGGGCGACCAGGACGCCGGCCAATGCGAGGCAGACCGCTACCGTGAGCGCGGCCAGCGCCGGCGCCCACCGGCGCGCGGCCGGCCGGTCGCCGGCCGGTGCGAAGTGGACATGGTGCTCGGACATCGGATTCTCCCTGCTGGTCGGGGTACGACTGACAGGGATCAGCATTCCGAGTTACGGGTCCGACCTCGATCCCGCGCGCTGGAGGAATCCGGTGCCGCCTACGGCATTGCCGGCCCGCCGGTCACCGGCTAACATCCCGGGCCGCCGGCGGTCAGTCGATCTCGGCATGCCGCCGCCGCAGGGTGTCGAGAAGGGCGGCGCCGTGTTCGGCGTCGTCGGCGCTGACGGCGAACTCGGCGCCGGAACGGCGACGGATCACCAGGCAGGCCCCGGAACGGACCATCAGGGTGGTGTTCCCACCCGGTAGACCACGATATCCCCAACCACCGACCTGGGCCGGAGCCCGCCGCTCGGACCACCCGGCCACGATGTCGCGCAGTGGGAAATGCCGTCGCGGCCAGGCCCATGGGCCGTAGCCGATGGTGAGCCCGCGCCGGTCAACCTCGACCCGGACGCTGGCGACCAGGGCCCCGGCGACGGCGACGACCGCCAACGGCACCGCGACCGCCGGCAGCCACCAGCGCGGCAACGCCACCCACGAGGCCGCCGCCATGACGACCGCGGCCGACAGCAGCAGGGCTCCGGCCAGCACGAGGTAGCGGTTGGTGACCCGGGAGACCCACACGGTGTGCTCGTCGGCGGCCAGCGGCAGTGGTCCGGGTTCGCTTGGCGGCTGCGCCGGGTCGGTGTGTGGACCCCGGCGAGCCAGCACTGCGGCCAGAGCGCCCACGGCCAGGGCCAGAGCGAACACGATGGCCACCTGGCCGGGCCCGATCGACCGGGCGTCACGCCAGGTCGCCCGGTCCAGGTTCGCGCCGATGGTGGTCACCGCCAACCCGAGAAGGAAGATCCCGGTGCCGGCCAGCATGCCTGCCAGGCCGGACCGGTAGGCGCGATGCGTCAGCATCCCGCCGCGGGACAGGATTGCCAGTTGCAGGGCCGCGACGGTGCCCCACAACCCGACGAACGCCAACAGAGCAGGGCCGAACGGCATCCGACCGTCTGGCACCCCACCCGGCCCCCAGTGCGTCGCCAGCGGGTCCGGCATCCGGTCCTGCGCCGCCAGCATGGCCACGACGACCGACGCCGCCACCAGGCCGACCCAGCCGGCCGCGAGCGCGTACCAGCGGCGTGGATTCGTCATGTCATCTCCTCGATCAGTCTGATGATCTCCGGTGGCGGGTAGCCGGCCCGGTCGGCGTCACGGAGAAAGGAACGCAGCCGCTCCAGGAACGCGGAGTGGCTGTCCATCCCGGCTCGCACGGTGATGCCTCGGCCGCGTCGGAATTCCAGCAGACCCTCGTCGCGCAGATCGCGCACCGCCCGCAGGACGGTGTTCGGGTTGAGATCCAGTACCGCCGCGATGTCCCGGGCCGGTGGCAGCCGGGCACCGGGTGGGTAGTCACCGGCGGCGATGGCACGACGCAGCCCCGACGCCACCTGCTCGTGGAGGGGGCGCCGATCGCGAGGGTCGAGACGAAGCAACATGGTGCTACTTAAATTAGCATCATTATTTCCATCGAGCCGCCGACGGCGTGACCCGAGGAACATGACGCCGGAGGAGTCGTCGCCGGCCCGGCGGAACCGCAACGCGCCGGTCAGGCCCGGCGCCGGGCGTCCTCCAGGTAGCGCAGCACGGCCGTCACCCGCCGGTCGGTCTGGTCGGTGGGTGCCAGATCGAGCTTGGCGAAGATGCTGCGGATGTGCTTGTGCACGGCGCCCTCGGTGACGAAGAGCCGGCCGGCGATGGCGGCGTTGCCCAGCCCCTCGGCCATCAACGCCATCACGTCGCGCTCGCGGGCGCTGAGCCGGTCCAGCCGGGTGTCGGACCGGGTCCGGGCGAAGAGCTGGGCGACCACCTCGGGGTCGATCGCGGTGCCGCCGTCGGCGACCCGGCGCAGCGCGGTCAGAAACTCCTCGACCCGGCCGACCCGCTCCTTGAGCAGGTATCCGAGTCGCCCGCTCCCGGGCGCCAGCAGGTCGGTCGCGAACGCCTGCTCGACGTACGCGCTGAGCACCAGCACGGCCAGGTCGGGTTGCCGCCGCCGGGCCTCGACGGCCGCCCGGATCCCCTCGTCGGTGTGCGTCGGCGGCATCCGGACGTCCACGATCGCGACGTCGGGACGGTGGGTGTCCACGGCGGCCAGGAAGGTCTCCGGGCCGTCGGCCGTCGCCACCACGTCCAGCGACTCGGCGCGCAGCAGCAGCGCCAGTCCCTCCCGCAGCAACGGGTCGTCCTCGGCGATCACGATCCGCACGGCAGGCTCACCTCCACTGTGGTTGGTCCCCCGGCCGGGCTGGCCAGGGTGAAGGTCCCGTCGTGCGCCTCGACCCGGCGGCGGATGCCGGCCAGCCCGGAGCCGCCGCGCTCGTCGGCCCCGCCGACCCCGTCGTCGCGGATCCGCACCAGCAGCCGGTCGTCGGCGCGGCGGACGGTGACGACGGCAGCGCGGGCGGCGCTGTGCCGGGCGATGTTCGTCAACGCCTCGGCCACCGCGAAGTACGCCGTCGCCTCGACCGAGGCCGCGCACCGCCCCGGCAGGTCGGCGTCCACCCGGCACGGCACCGGGCTGGCGGCGGCCAGGCCGGTCAACGCGTCGGGCAGGCTGCGGTCGGTCAACACCGGCGGCAGGATACTGCGGACCACTCCGCGCAGCTCCGCGAGCGCCTGCTCGGCGGCGTCCTGGGCCTGCCCGATGATGGCCGCGGCGGCGTCCGGGTCGCGGACCACCGCCCGGCGGGCCGCGCCGAGCAGCACCGTGACCGCGACGATCCGGTTCTGCGTACCGTCGTGCAGCGAGCGTTCGATCCGGCGCAGCTCGGCGGCGTGCGCGTCGAGCGCGGCGGCCCGGGTCGCGGTGAGCTGGGCCACCCGCAGCACCAGGTCGGCGCCGGCCGGTGGGGCCAGCAGCCGCCGGCCGGGCAGCGCCTGCAGCCGGGCCAGCGTCGGGGTCAGGCCGACTGCCAGCGCCAGCCAGGCCGGGCCGAGCAGCGCGACGCCGAGCGCGCCGGGCAGGCCGTCCACGGCCCAGAGGCCGAGCGAGGCGGTGCCGGCGTCCTCGGCCGGCAGCAGGTGCCACCAGAACGGGAAGGTGAGGTCGCGGACCGCGTTGAGTGGCAGGGTGAGGCCGATCAGGGCCAGCAGCATCCCGAAGCCGGCGTGGGTGACCAGCCAGGCCGCCTCCCGCCGGGTGGCCCGGTCGGCGACCGCCCGGCGCAGGCTCGGCTGCGCGGCACCCGGGCCGATGATCTCCGGACCCCAGCGGGAGAGCCGGGCGCGTTCCCGGTCGGCGACCGCCCGCAGCGCCGACAGCGCCGACGGGACCAGCAGCAGCCCCACCCCGACCAGGCTGGTCAGCGCGGTGACGAGCAGCCAGGCCAGGGCGAGCAGCGCCAGCACGGCGGTGCCGAGCCCGCCGACGAGGTGTTCGAGGGCGTCCAGGGTGCCGTGCACCCACGCCACGACTCCCCGGCGGTCGGGCGCGGTGAAGCGACGGGTCGGCATGCGTACCTCCATAGACCCAGCGACCTCCATGACCCAGCGACCATAGGCGACCGGGCGGCCCACCGGCTGGGTGTCGGGCCGGAAGTACAGCCTGCTGTACCCGGGTCGGCTCGCTGGCTGGATCGTCACCGGCGATCACCGTTCGTAGCGTCGGTGGGGACAGGAACACCTACCTGAGGAGTCCGCCATGACCGATCCGTACCGCGTCTACGACCCGACCGAGAGCACCGAGCCGGCCGCCGACGGGCAGCGCCGAGGTGGGCTTATCCGCCCGTTGCTCTGGACCGCGCTGGTGATCAGCGCGATCCTCAACGCGGCCACCTCGCTTGTCAATCCGTACCTCGGGGTGGGGTTCGGGGTTCTGACGCTGGCCTGCATCGTCGCGCTGGTGGTGCAGCACCGCCGGCACCGCCGGTGACGGCGCTGGCCGTCGGGTCCGGCCGCACCCCGGCGACCGGACCCGACGCCGCGGTCCGGCTGGCGCGGGTCAGCCGGACCTACCCGGGCGGGGTCCGGGCGCTCGACGACGTCTCGCTGACGGTCGAACGGGGCGCCTTCGTGGCCGTGATGGGGCCGTCGGGTTCGGGCAAGAGCACACTGATGCACTGCGCCGCCGGCCTGGACACCCCGACCGGCGGCACCGTCCACATCGACGGGGTCGAGGTGGGCCGGCTCGGCGAGGCCCGCCGCACCGAACTGCGCCGGCAGCGGGTCGGCTTCGTCTTCCAGTCCTACAACCTGCTGCCGTCGCTGAGCGTCGCCGACAACATCACGCTGCCGCTGCGGCTGGCCGGGACCGCGCCGGACGTGGCCTGGGTGCGGACCCTGGTCGAGCGGGTCGGGCTGACCGGCCGGCTGGGCCACCGGCCGGCCGAACTCTCCGGCGGCCAGCAGCAACGCGCCGCGCTCGCCCGGGCGCTGGTGTCCCGGCCGGCCGTGGTCTTCGCCGACGAGCCGACCGGGGCGCTCGACCTGCGTACCGCCCGGGAGGTGCTCGACCTGCTCCGGGAGCTGGTCGGCGGGCTCGGGCAGACCGTCGTGCTGGTCACCCACGACCCGCTGGTCGCGGCCCGGGCCGACCGGGTGCTGGTGATGGCCGACGGCCGGATCGTCGACACGCTCGTCGCGCCCGCCGCCGCCGATCTCGCGCACCGGATCACCACCCTGGACCTCGACCGGATACGAACGGGTCAGCCGGAACCCGGCCGACCGGAGACGGAGTAAACGATGCTGTATCTCGGCTTCCGGATGGCCCGGTACCGGATCGCCGCGCTGCTGGCCGTCGCCTTCGCCACCCTCGGTGGCGTGGCCCTTGTCACCGCGGTCGGGGTGCTCGCCGAATCGGGCCTGCGCTCCGAACTGCCGGCCGGCCGGCTCGCCGGGGCCGACGTCGTCGTCTCGGCGAGCCAGCACACCCGGCCGGCCGGCGACTTGGCCGTCGCGCTGCCGGAGCGGGCCCGGATCCCGGCCGACCTGGTCGACCGGCTGGCCGGGCTGCCCGGGGTGACGGCCGCCGTCGGTGACGTGAGCTTTCCCGCCGCGGTCGTCGACGCCGGCGGTCGGGTGGTACCGGCCGGCGACCCCCGGTTCGCCGGGCACGGCTGGTCGGCCACCGCGCTGCTCGACCGGTTCACCGGCACCGCGCCCGCCGGCCCGACCGAGGTGGGCCTCGACGAGGCGACCGCCGCCGCGGCCGGCGTGGCGCCCGGCGACCCGATCACGCTCGTCGCCGCCGGCGGGACCGCCGACTACCGCGTCTCGGCGATGGTCGCCGCCGACGAGCCCGGGATCTGGTTCCACGATGAGACGGCCCGCCGTCTCGCGGCCCGGAACAGCACCACGGTGGCCGACACCGCGGCCGGCCCCCCGACCGCGGCCGACACCGCGACAACGGACAGCTCCGCGACCCGCGCCGCCGACGGGACGGGAAGTGCCGGTGGCGGGACCGTGGATCTGATCGCGGTCCGGGCCGAGCCGGGCAGCGGACCGGCGGTCGCGGACCGGGTCCGGGAGGCAGTCCGCGACACCGGGCTGGTGGTCTCCACCGGGTCGGCGCGCGGCGAGGTCCGAGCGCCCGGCGCGGCCGCCGGGCGGGGCGTGCTGCTGCTGATCGCCGGCTCGCTGGCCGGCATCACCCTGTTGATCGTCGGCTTCATCGTGGCCGGCGCGCTGGGGGTCTCGATCGGCGCGCAGCGGCGGGAGTTCGCCCTGCTGCGCGCCGTCGGCGCCACCCCCCGGCAGGTGCGCCGACTGGCCGCCACCCAGGCCGGCATCGTGGCGCTGGCCGTGGCCGCGCCCGGCGTCGCCCTCGGCTACCTGCTCACCGAGCGGTTCCGTCGGCTGCTCGTCGACGCCGCCCTGCTCCCCGCCGAGCTGCCGCTGCGGATCGGCCCGCTGCCGGCGATCGGCGCGGTGCTGCTGCTGGCCGCCGTGGTGTGGGTGGCGGCCTGGTGTGCCGCCTGGCGTACCTCCCGCCGGCCGGCCACCGAGGCGGTTGCCGAATCGCGGGCCGAACCCCGTACCCCGTCGCCGGTCCGGGCGTACGCCGGGCTGCTTCTGCTCCTGGCGGCGAACAGCCTGGCGGTGACACCGCTGCTGAACCGGTCGGAGATCGGGGCGGCCGGCACCGCGATGGCCGGCATCGTCGCCGCGATCGGGCTGGCCCTGGCCGGTCCGGCCCTGGTGGGTCGGGTCAGCCGCGCGCTGGCCCGCCGGCTGCCGGCGTCGGTGCCGGCACCGACCTGGCTGGCCGTGTCGAACACCCGGGGGTACGCGCTGCGCGTCGCCGGCGCCGTCACCACCCTGGCGATGGCCGTGGTGCTCACCCTGACCTACGGGCTCAGCCAGAGCACGCTGCTGCGGGCCACCGCCGAGGACGTCCGGGCCGGCACCGTGGCCCAGTTCAGCCTCGCCGCGCCCGGTCTGGGCGGGATACCGGACGGGCTGCTCGCCGCCGTCGCGGCGACCCCGGGCGTCCGGGCCGCCGCGCCGGTGAACGACACCACGGTGTTGTGGCCGTACCGGCTGCTGGGTGAGGACGAGGTTGAGTCCGGCCCGGCGCTGGTGCTGACCCCGGCGGCGGTGGACGTGCTGGACCTGGGCGTGCGGGCCGGCAGCCTGGCCGACCTGGCCGGCCCGACCGTCGCCGTCGACGCCGACACCGCCCGGTCCCGGAACCTGTCGGTCGGCGACCAGGTGCACCTCATCCTCGGCGACGGCACCCGGGCCGACGCCCGGGTGGTGGCCAGCTACGCCCGCGGCCTGGGCTTCGGTCCGGTGGTGCTCTCCCGGGACCTGGTCGCCGGGCACACCAGCACCGGCCTGGACCAGCGAATCCTGATCCGTACCGACGGCACGGACGCGACCGCCCGCCGGCTGGCCGGGTTGGCCGCCGCCAGCCCGGGGCTGGCGTTGGCGGCCACCGACGGCGAACCGGTGGCCGCTGGTCCGGCCGGGGTGCCGCCCGAACTGCTGATCAATGTCGCGGTCCTCGCCGTCCTGCTCGGCTACGTGCTGCTCGGCATCGCCAACAAGCTCGTTGCGTCGACCACCCAGCGCGGCACCGAACTCGCCGCACTCCGGCTGATCGGCGCCACCCCCCGGCAGATCCGGGCGATGATGCGGCGGGAGGCGGCGCTGGGGTACGCCCTGGCGCTCGGCACCGGCCTGCTGGTCTCCGCCGTACCGCTGGTCCTGCTCGCCGTCGCCTTCCTCGGCCGGCCGTGGCCGGCGGGGCCGGTCTGGCTGCTGCCGGGGGTGGCGGCCGTGGTGGCCGCGATCGCCTTCCTCGCCGTCGAGCTGCCGACCCGCCGGTTGCTGCGGGTGCCGCCGGAACACGCCCTGCGGGCGGACTGAGCCAGCAGCCCGGGTACGCCGAGGGGGCGTACCCGGGCTGCTCCTGTTCGGACCGTGCCAGCCTCTTGACACCGGGTCAGCGCGGCAGTTTGCTGGAAGTGATCGACATAGATCGATTGTCAGCGCTCCGGGAGGGACCCCGTGCCATCACCACCCCGCCGGCAGGGCAGCACCGCCCTGGCCGTCGCCAGTCTCGCCGCCGCCCTCGCCGCCGCCCTGGTCGGCGGAGCCCCGGCCGCCGCCGGAGACACCGGACCGGCGACTCCCGTCGCGCTCTGGGCCAGCACCAGCGGCACCGCCATCACGGTCAGCTGGCAACAGCCGCCAACCGGGCCGCGGATCAGCTCCTTCCGGGTGTACGAGGGCGACCAGGTCGTGGCCCGCACCACCACCACGGCCACCCAGCTGTACGTGCCGTTCGGCTCCTCGCACACGTACACCGTCACCGCCGTCGACCGCGACGGGCGGGAATCCGCGCCCAGCGACCCGGTCACCGGCCGGTCCTGGCTGTCCGGGGTCAACCCCGAGTGCCTGCCCACCACCGCGTTGCCCATCACCGTCACCGACGTCAGCGCGTCGGCGCTGTCGCTGTCCTGGCCGAGGCATCCGCTCGGCGGCGAACTGGAGCTACGGGTCAACGGCGTCGGTCTGGGGACGACCTCGCTGACCAGTGCCCGGATCGGCGGTCTGGCCCCGGCGACCGACCACCAGATCGGCCTCTACCGCCGCAACGGCTGCACCGGAAGTCTGGAACCGGTCGGCGGGACGAGCGCCACCACCGCCGCCGGCACCGCCGAGCGGCCGGCCGCCCCCACCGGCCTCACCGTCACCGGGCGCACCGACTCCACCATCGGTCTGACCTGGACCGCGCCGGCCGGCCCGGCACCGGCCCGGTACGCGGTCTACTCCGGCGGCACCCGGGTCGCCGTCGCCCGCGGCACCTCGGCCACCGTGCGCCGACTGTTCCACGCCACCTGGCACCGGTTCACGGTCGCCGCGCTGGACGCCGCCGGTAACGAGTCGGCGCACACCGCGGCGGTGTCGGCCGGCACCGAGACCTGCCTGGCCCGGCCGCCCCGGCCGGTCGAGCTGACCGCCACCGCGCTCTCCCCGTCGTCGGTGCGGCTGACCTGGACGTTTGCGGCCGCCGCCGAGTCGTACACCATCTTCGACCGGGACACGGCCGTGGCCACCGCCCACTATCCGTCCGCGGTCGTCTCCGGCCTGCCGTCGGGTTCGCGGCACTCCTACCGGGTCAGCGCCACCCTGCCGCAGTCCTGCGGCGAGACCGCCCGCAGCCAGCCGGCCCGGGTGACCACCCTGGCCGGGCCGACCGCCCGGCCGGCGACACCGGCCGGACTCGCGGTGACCGGGAACATCCCCACCGGCTGGCCGTCCGGTGCCGAGCTGACCCTGACCTGGTCGGCCTCCGCCGGGGCCGAACCGGCCGTCGGCTACCGGGTGTACGAGGGCGGCACCGTTGTCGGCGAGACCGACACGACGTCGCTGACGCTTCCGGTCGGGGCGGCCACCAGGCACTCGTACACGGTGGTCGCCGTCGACGCGGCCGGCAACGAGTCGGCGGCCAGCCCGTCGGTGACCGCCTGGGCCACCTTCCTGCCGCCGCCGTGACGCAGACCACCCCATTGGGATCACTCTGAGCGATTGTCATGTATCAATCAGTGATCCACAATGGTCGTGGCGCCGGCGCTACCCGTGGCCCGGCGGGGCGGGCGGAGGCTGGTCGTGTTCTCGCTGTACCCGAAGTTTTGGACGGTCTGCCGGATCGAGGTGGCCGGTCGACCGGTCGTCGCCTCCGCCGACAAGCGCCGGATCCGGCTGTGGGATCCGCAGGCCGGCGAAACCCGGACCCTGGCCCGGGTCAAGGGCCCGACCCACGCGCTCTGCCCGGTCCGGGTGGGCGACACCACCCTGCTGGCCTCGGCGGGAGTGGAACGCGTCGTCCGACTCTGGGACCCGACATCCGGCCGGGAGGTCGCCCGGTTCGACCACCACCGGGCGGGGCGCCTCACGTCGCTCTGCACCTTGCCCGGCGGCCGGGAGGGCGACCTCATCGTCTCGGCCGGCAACGACGGCGCGCTGATGGTTCTGGATCCGGCGACCGGTGAACCGTTACACACGATGGCCGACGGCGGCAGCGGCGTTCAGGCCGTCTGCCGGGTCGACGCGGCCGGAACCCACCAGTTGGCCGGCGCCGGCCTGGACGGACTGGTACGGATCTGGGATCCGACCTCCGGCGAGCTGGTGCACACCCTGGCCGGACACGGGGGCTGGGTGCACGCCGTCTGTGCGCTGCCGGTGGACGGCCGCACCCTCGTCGCGTCCGGCGGGGACGACGGTGCCGTCCGGCTGTGGGACCCGGTCGCCGGCGAGCCGGTCCGGGCGATGGTCCCCGAGTCCACGATGCACACCCTCTCGGTCACCAACGCGGGTGGTGGAACCGTCCTCGCGCTCTGCCCGGTGCGTACCCGCAACACCGTCTGGCTCGCCTCGGGCGGCGACTTCCCGGGAGTGTGGCTGTGGAACCCGGCCACCGGGCGCGGGGGCGGCTGGGTCGGCTGGGGCGGCCTGGTCGGCGCCAAACCGCAGTGCGGTTGGATCCGCGGCCTGGCGACCTTTCCCCGCACCGGCACGGAATCCCTTGTCACCTGCGGGTACGACAAGGAGGTGCAGATGTTCACCGTGCAGGGCAGCCCGTCGTTCCGGGGGTTCTGACCGCTACCTGCCGGCCGGTTCGACCGGCGCACCGGTACGCAGCGACTCGATGATCGCCTCGGCCACCTCGACGCCCCAGCAGGCCTGCTCGACCGGCATCACGTCCGGCTGCCGCTCGCCGGTGAAGACCGCCAGCGCGTAGCCGATCTCGCGCCGCAGCGCGCCGCCGACCCGGCCGTCCTCCTCCGGCCACAGCGACAGGTCCGGCACCTGCGTCCCGGCCGCCGTCCACTCCACCAGCGAGTCGCTGACCAGCCGCTGCTTGAGTATCCCCGCCAGGCCCAGCACCTCGGCCTCGCCGACGATCGCGCCGTCGAGCGCCAGCGGCCCGTCGTCGAGGGTGCCCGGCGCGGTGGCCGGCACCAGCCAGGCCGACTCCACCGTGGCGATCACCCCGCTGTCGAATTCGAGCAGGGCGGTGACCACGCTGGGCGCCGCCGCGCCAGCGGCGGCGCTGCGCATCGCCACCACCCGTCGGACCCGGGTACGGGCGAACGAGATCGCCAGGTCGATGTCGTGGATGCCCGACTCCCACACCGGATCAACCCGGTCACCGAAGCTGAGGAACCAGGCGCGGCTGAAGTCCCGGCGCAGCCGCAGCGCGCAGAGCGTGCCGACGGCACCCCGGTCGACGGCGGCCCGCATCCGGGTCATCTGCGCGGTGAACCGGGAGATGTGGCCGACCACCACCTGCCGCCGGTGCGTCTGCGCCACGTCGGCGATCCGCCAGGCGTCGGCCGCCGACAGGGCCAGCGGCTTCTCCACGAAGACGTGGCAGCCGGCGGCCAGGGCGGTGACCGCCAACCCGGCGTGCGACGCCTCGTCGGAGGCGATCACCACGATGTCGGGGCGGGTCCGGTCGAGCAGGTCGGCGAGGTCGGTGCCGATCTGCTCGACCCGGTGCGCGGCGGCCACCTCGGCGAGCCGCCCGGTGTCCGGGTCGACCAGCCCGACCACCCGGGCGCCGGCCTCGGTCCAGACCCGGACGTGCAGGGCGCCGAACCGGCCCACCCCGGCGACGACGACGGTGGGTTCGGTCATGTCTGGCTCCTCACGGTATGGCTGGACGGTTCCTTCGCGCCGTGCCCGGTCAGCACCGCGACGACCCGGGACGGCGACCCGCCGGTCTCGGCCGGCGACGCCGCCCCCAGGGCCGGCCCGGTCATGCCCGTGGCCAACCCGGCCGCGCCCGAGGCCGGCCCGGCCCTGTCCAGGGCCGCGACGGAAGCGGCGGCGGCAGGTTCCACGAACAGGCCCTGGTGGGCCAGCCGGTGACCCGCGGCGGCGATCGCCGGCTCGGTCACGGCCACGATCGATCCGCCGCTGTCGCGGGCGGCGGCCAGCGTCAGCAGGCCCTCGTCCTGGTAGCCGCGCAGCGCGTCGGCGATGGCCGCCGCACTGGTCGGCCCGACCTCGACCGGCTCGCGCAGCGACGCCGCCCAGTCCGGCGCTCCCCAGGCCCGGGCCAGCGGCGCACAGGCCGCCGCCTGCACGCCGACCATCCGGGGCAGGGTCTGCGTCAGCCCGGCGGCACGCAGGTCGGTGAAGCCGAGCCAGATGCCGCGCAGCAGCGGACCCGCGCCCACCGGCACCACCACCACCTCCGGTACGCCCCCCAGCTCCTCGACCAGCTCGGCGGCGACCGGCCGGTAAGCCTCGGCCAGCAACGGGTTCCGGTAGGTGGTGGTGACGTTCAGCCAGCCCTGGCCCTCGGCCCGGGTGGCGGCCCGGTACGCGTCGCTGTAGTCGCCGTCGACCAGCTCCACCTCGGCGCCGTGCGCCCGGGCGGTGTCCAGCTTGCCGGCGGCGTTCGAGCCGGTCGCGCAGAACACCCGGCAGCGCAGCCCGGCCGCCGCCGCGTAGGTCGCGGCCGAGACGGCGGCGTTGCCGGTCGACGCCAGCACCAGCCCGTCGAGCCCGTGGTCGAGCGCGGCCGAGGCCGCCAACGCCATCGCCCGGTCCTTGAACGACAGGGACGGGTTCACCGACTCCAGCTTGGCGTACACCACCGGACCGGTCGCACCGGCTGGGAGATCCTCGCGGCGCAGCGGCAGCAGCGGGGTGGCGCCCTCGCCGAGGGTTACCGCGTGCCCGGTCCGGGGCAGCATGCCAGCGTACCGCCAGAGACCGCGACCGGCGGTGGGCCGGCAGTCCGCCGCGGCGACCGGCGCCAGCTCCAGCACCAGCGGCCCGGCACAGGCCGGGCAACGGTACGCGGGGAAGTCGGTCCGGTGCCGGCACCGGACGCAGAGCGTGGTGAAGTCCCTCATCGCGGCACCGGTGGCCGGGCCGGGGTCGGATCCGTCGCACCGCGCGGCCGGACCGGGAAGTCGCCGGTTCCCGCCGGCGCCCGGTCGAGGTCGGCCGGATCCCAGCCGAGCTGCTGGGAGATTTCGTCGGCGGCGGCCCGGACCTGCGGGCCGAGCCGGCCGGCGGCGGTGGCGTCGAACCGGGTGGCCGGCGCCGAGATGCTCACCCCGGCGACGACGTGTCCGGTGTGGTCGAACACCGGGGCGGCCACACAACTGATACCCACCTCGTTCTCCTGCAGATCGCGGGCGAACCCGTCGGCCCGGACGGCGGCCAGCAACGCCTCCACGTCGGCGCGGGCGACCGGCTCGCCGACCAGCCGGGCGTTCGCCTCGACCACCTCGTCGACCAGGTGACCCGGCGAATGGGCCAGGATGGCGCGGCCGATGGCGGTGGTCAGGGCCGGGTTGGTCTGCCCGACCCGGCTGTACATCCGCACCGGCGACGGACTGTCGACCTTCTCGATGTAGACCACGTGGACCAGGGCGAGCACGCCCAGGTGGCAGGTCTCGCCGGTCAGCTCGGCCAGCGGCCGCATCACCTTGAGCGCCTCCTGGCGCAGGTCCAGCCCGTCCAGGTAGGAGCGGGCCAGGGTGACCGTGCCGGCGGCCAGGGCGTAGCGGCCGTCGGCGGTCTCCCGGACCAGCGCGACGCCGCGCAGCACGCCGAGCATCCGGTGCAGGGTGCTGGTCGGGATCCCGGTCGCCCGGGACAGCTCGGTGAGCGAGGCGCCGGACGGCGTCTGGGTGAGCGCCTGGAGCACCGCCGCGGTCCGCTCCACCGACCGCAGGCCGTCCGGTCCCCGTTCGCTGTTCGCCATCGTCATCCCTCTACCTCGACGTCCACGTCACGCGGGCGGACCGCCAGCATCCGCTCCGCCATTGCAAGGTAGACGTCGGCCGCGTCGGCCAGCTGGTCGAGGGCGACCCACTCCGCCAGCGAGTGCGCCTGGGCGATGTCGCCCGGCCCGCACACCACGGCCGGGGTGCCGGCGGCCGCCAGCAGCGCACCGTCGGTCCAGAACTGCAGTCCGACCGGCTCCGGGTCCGCGGCCACGGCGCAGAGCATCCGCAGGTACGGGTCGTCCGGCGGGCAGTCCAGCGGGGTGTGCACGAAGGTCGCCGTACCGGGCATCTCCTCGACCGTCGCGTCGACCCGGGGGTCGGCGCGTCGCAGCTCGGCGACGACGGCCCGCAGCTCGGCCAGCACCTCGTCGTGCCGTTCCGAGGGCAGCCACCGCCGGTCGAGCTGGACCACGCAGGACGCCGGGACCATCGGCGGCCGGTCGCCGCCGGCCACCACGCCGACGTTGACGGTGGCCGGGCCGAGCAGCGGATGCCGACGCCGGTCCAGGACGGCCGTCAGGTCCCGCTCGACCGCGGTGACGAAGCGGGCCGCGTGATAGACGGCGTTGACGCCGTCGGCCGGGACGCTGCCGTGGGTGGCGACCCCGCGGAAGGTCACCTCGGCCCACATCGCGCCCTTGTGCGCCCGGCCGACCCGCAGCCCGGTCGGCTCGCCGACCACGGCGAAGTCCGCGCCGACGCCCGCCTCCGTGAGTACCCGGGTTCCCGGGCTGCCGTTCTCCTCGCCGGCCACCCCGGTCAGCAGCAGCTCGCCGTCGAAGGTGACGTCCGGCGCGGCGAGCCGGTCCACCACCGCCAGCATCGCCGCCAGCGCGCCCTTCATGTCGGCGGCACCCCGGCCCCACAGCCGCCCGTCGGCGACCCGGGGCGCCAGCGCATCCGGCATGCCGTACGGCGGCACGGTGTCGAGGTGGGCGTTGAGCATCAGCGTCGGCCCGGGCCGGTCGCCGCGGAGCCGCCCGATCACGTTTGCCCGGTCGCCGGTCACCGGCTGCAGCTCGACCTCGGCGCCGGCGGCGCGCAGCCGTCCGGCGACGTGGTCGGCGACCGCCCGCTCCTCGCCGGGGTGGTCCTGGTGGCCTTCGATCGCGATCAGCCGGGCGGCCGCCGCCACCACCTGATCGAGGTCGATCGGGCCGGTGAGCGCCCGGCTCCACCGGCCCGCCCCGGTCACCGGGCCACCCCGTCGGCTCGGCCGGCTGGCCCGGCCGCGCCGGCCGGACTGTCCGAACTGGCCTGGTCATCCGGGCTGGCCGGGTCGTTCGAGCTGGCCGGGTCGTTCGAGCTGGCCGGGCTGAAGGCGGCGATCGCGGCGGCGGCGTCGGTGTAGCGGTCCCGGGCCCGTCGGTAGTCGGCCGTGTGCTCCCGGGGGGCGGTCAGCGGTGCGGTGTCGTCGAGGGCGGTGGTGGCGGCGGTGACGTCGGGCCAGATGCCCACGCCGAGGCCGGCCAGCGCCACCGCCCCGCGCGGCGAGGCGTCCTGGCGCAGCCGGCGTACCGGGGCGTCGGAGACCGCGGCGAACGCCTCGCACCAGATCTCGGAGCGGGTCACCCCGCCGCCGACCCGGATCTCGGTGGGTCCGGGTGAGCCGTCGAGGAGCTGGTCGACGGCGGCCGCGCAGGCGTAGGCGACACCCTCCAGGGCGGCCCGGGCGACCTCGGCGGGTCCGTGTTCCGGGCCGGCGCCGAGCAGCGCCGCCCGCACGTCCGGGTCGTGGACCGGCGCGCTCGCCCCCAGCAGGTACGGCAGGAAGGTCAGCCCGCCGGCGCCGGGGGCGCTGCCGCGGGCCAGCCGGTCGGCCGTCCCGTCGGGCGCGTCGGCGCCGCCGCCGGGCAGCAGGTTCCGCTCGCACCACCGGATCGCCAGCCCGGCCGCGTAGGAGGAGACCATGCCGAGGAAGCCGTCCTCGGCGGCCCGGGCGAAGACGAACCGGTCCCGGCCGGCGCGCGGCTCGGCCAGCGGCGCGACGATCTGGGCGGCGGTGCCGACGTTGACGTAGACCCGACCGGGGGCGACCGCCCCGGCGCCGAGGGCCGCGCAGCAGACGTCACCGGCGCCGGCCACCACCGGCACACCGGCGGGCAGGCCGGTCTCCTCGGCGGCGGTGGGACGGACCGTGCCGACGAGCTCGGCCGAGCCGGCCACCGGCGGTGCCAGCCGGTCGTCGGCCCCGCACAGCGCCCAGAGCCTCGGCTCCCACCGGGCCGCGCGGACGTCGTACAGCAGGGTGCCGGCGGCGTCGGTCCGGTCGGTGCCCCACTGGCCGGTGAGCCGGTGACGCAGCACGTCCTTCGGTTGGACCAGGCGGACGGCCCGGCGTACCGCGTCGGGTTCGTGGCTGACCAGCCAGGCGAGCTTGGGGGCGGTGAACGCCTCCACCACCGGGTTGCCGGTCAGCTCGCCGACCAGGTCGGCGTGGTCGCGCAGCCGGCCCACCTCGGCGGTGGCCCGGCGGTCGGCCCAGGTCATCGCCGGGCGCACCGGCCGGTCCCGGTCGTCGATGAGCGCCACCGCGTGCATGTGGCCGGAGAGGCCGACCGCGGCGACGGCGCGGGCGTCGACCCCGGCGAGCGCCTCGCGCAGCGCCGCCGAACCGGCCGCCCACCAGTCGGCGGGGTCCTGTTCGTGCCGGCCGGCCCGGCCGGTGTCCGAGGGATAGCCGCGGTACGCCCCGGCCACCGTGGCACCGGTGGCGGCGTCGACGAGCACCGCCTTCGCGCCGGTGGTGCCGAGGTCGAGGCCGACGAGCAGGGCGCTGCCGGCGGTCACCGCCCCCGCCGGGGGACGAAGCCGAACTCCATCAGGTACTCCAGCGACTCCTCGGCGACCCGGTCGAAGTCGGCCAGCCCCACGCCGGCCGGCTCGCCGACGCCGATGTTGCCGCCGACCTGCCAGCCCTCCCACTCCACGCTGACGTACCCGTCGAAGTTGATTTCCGCGAGGGCCTCGTAGGTCTCCCGGAAGTCGACGAGTCCGCCGCCGAACCAGATGTGGTTGCTGTGCACGATCGTCGGCAGCCCGACCTCGTCCTTGATCTGCACGATGTCGATGTACGGGGCGAGCCGCTTGATCGCCTGCTTGACGTTCATGAACGGCTTGACCGCCACGTAGAACGCGCCGGTGTCCATCGTCATCCGCAGGTTGCTCGCGCCGACCTCGTCGAACATCCGCTCGATCAGCTCGACCCGGTTGAGGATGGTGCCCTGCAGCAGTTCGATGCTGACGTTCAGGCCGAGGCCGGACGCGTGCGCCGCCACCTCGGTGATCGCCTCCCGGCACTGCCGCCAGGCGTCCTTGCGACTGAGCAGGACGTTCAGCGGCGGGTCGTAGTAGCCGTCGCCGATCAGCGTGCAGACCGACTTGGCGCCGAGCACGGCCGCCGCGTCGAGTGCCTTCTTGAACGAGGAGATGCCGCGTTCCCGGTCGAACTCGCGCGGGCTGACGAAGGTGGTGTGGTGGCCCAGGTAGCCGATGTCGATGCCGGTCCGCTCGGCCGCCGCGCGGACGTCGCGCAGCTGCTTGTCGTACTCCCCCTTCGGGGCCTCCAGCAGCTTGGCGAAGATGAAGTCGACGCCGTCGTAGCCGTACCTGGCGGTCTGCTCGACGCACCAGGCCGCCGGCTTGTCGCCCCAGGAGTTCCAGGCCGGGCCGGCCGCCTCCAGCCGGCCCCAGGGCATGTTCGGCCAGACCTCGAAGCTGATCTTCATGGTGCTCCCCTTCACAGGTGCGGGATCAGGTGGGACAGCCGGCGGGCCGATTCGCTGTTGTGTTCGGCCGCGCCGGGCATGTTGGCGCTCATGAACACCTCCGGCGTCTCGCCCCGGCGCAGCTGGATGCCGAGCGCCTCGACGATGATCGCGTCGAGCAGGGCGAGGCCGACCACTGTGGACGACGGACCGGCCGACGGGAGTCCCGGGCCGAGCGCGACAAGCGCGTCGCCGGGCGGGCAGTGGTTGTCGACGACCACGTCGGCGATGTCGTGCAGCCGGGGGCCGGGCCGGTCGATCGCCGACGCGTACCCCCGGGAGGTGATCGTGATCAGCGGTACGCCGCGGGCCTGGGCCGCCTGCGCCACCTCGACGGGCAGCGGGTTGGCGCCCGAGTTCGAGGCGATCAGCAGCACGTCGCGGGCGCCGTCGAGCCGGTAGCCGTCGAGCACCGACTCGGCCTGTCCGGTGCGCCGCTCCAGCACCGTGCTGTGCACCGCCCCCTCGTGCAGCATGTGCGCCGGTTTGAGGATCGGGCAGACCCGGGCCGCGCCGCCGGCCCGGTAGAACGCCTCCTCGCCGAACATGTGCGAGTGGCCGCTGCCGAAGACGTAGAAGATGCCCTCGGTGGCGAACGAGTCGGCGACGAGTTCGGCCGCCCGGCGTACCGCCGGCAGCTCCTCGCTCAGTGCCTGGTCGAGCACGGCCCGGACCCGCTCGGCGTAGCGGGCGCCGGTGACGTCGGCGGGCGACCAGGCCGCCCGGCCGGCGGGCGTCGATTCCCGGATGCTCATCGCACCGCCCCCGTGGTCAGTCCGCCGACGAAGTACCGGCCGGCGAAGAGGAACGGGACGATCGCGGGAACGATCGTGCAGACCGTGCCGGCCATCAGCAGCCCCCAGTTCACGGTGTACTGGCCCATGATCGCGCTCAGGCCGATGGGCAGGGTCTTGAGCGAGTCGCTGACGATCAGCTGCGAGGCGAACACGAACTCGGTCCAGGAGAAGACGAAGGCGTAGACCCCGACGGTGGAGATGCCGGGGGCCAGCAGCGGCAGCACGATCCGCAGCATCATCCGGACCGGGCCGGCGCCGTCCACGGCCGCCGCCTCGTCGATGTCACGGGGGATGGCCAGGAAGAAACCGCGCAGCAGCCAGGTGCAGAACGGCGCGGTGAAGGCGACGTTCACGATCACCAGCGCGTTGCGGGTGTCGATCAACTGGATCGAGGCGAACGCCTGGTACAACGGCACCAGCAGCAGCGTGCCGGGGATCATGTACGCCACCAGGATGAGCCCGGCCACCTTGTTGCCGCCCGGCACCCGCAGCCGGTACAGCCCGTACGCCGCGCAGAACGACACCAGAATGGTGAACAGGGCGGTGAGCAGGGCGATGATGAAGCTGTTGGTCAGGTAGGACGGGTAGTCGGTGGCGGTGAACAGCTCGCGGAAGTTGTCGAGCGTCGGGTCGGTGGGGATCAGCGTCGGGGTGGTCCGCAGGATCTCCTCGCGGTCCTTGAACGCCGACATGGTGACCCAGTAGAGCGGGCCGAGCACCACGACGGTGAGCACCGTCCAGGTGACCAGTCGGGGCAGCCGGGCCCACGGCAGGCGGGCGGTCACGCGTCCTCCTTCGGTCTCGCCGCCCGGATGTAGACGGCGGCGACGGCGGCCAGCAGAACGATGGTGATCACGCTGACGGCGGCGGCGTCGCTGGCCTGGAACTGGCTGAACGCCTTGTTGTAGATGAAGACCGGGGCGGTGGTCGTGGCGTCGGCGGGTCCACCCTTGGTGACCAGGTAGATCGAGTCGACGATGTTGAACGACCAGAGCGAACCGACCAGGCCGAGCGCGAACAGCACCGGCTGCAGCAGCGGGAAGGTGATCTTCCAGAAGATCCGCCAGGCGTTCGCGCCGTCCACCCGGGCCGCCTCGTAGATCTCGTGCGGGATGGTCTGCAGCGCCCCGAAGATCACCACCGCGCCGAGCGGGAACCAGTGCCAGCTGTTCATCAGGATCAGGGCCGGCATCGCCAGCGCGCTGTCGGCGAACGGGCTGCCCAGCCCATCGACGCCGACCGCGCCGCCGATCTTCGGCAGGATGCCGTAGTTGCTGTTGGTCAGCCACTGCCAGATGACCGCGACCGCGACGGTCGGGATCACCCAGGGAAACAGCACCCAGGTCCGGGAGGCCCGGGCCCAGCGGCCGGCCCCACCGATGATCAGTGCGGTGCCGAACGCCATCAGGGTCTGGACCACCAGGTTGCCGAACAGCCAGAGGCCGGATCTGCCGATCGACTTCCAGAAGCGGGTGTCGGCCAGCGCCTGGGTGTAGTTCTCGAGGCCGACGAAGGTCGACTCGCTGCCGACCACGCCCTGGTTCTGCAGGCTGAGCAGGACGGTGTTCACCAGCGGATAGCCGATGACCCCGAGCATGACGAGCACCAGCGGCGCGACCAGGGCGTACCCGAGCAGGTGGGTGTGCCACGGCCGGTGCCGGCGGGCCCGGCCCGCCGGCACCGGCTCCCCCCGGGTCCGGGTACCGGGGAGGCCCCCGGTACCCGGCACCGCGTCGCGGGCGCTCATTCAGCGACCGCCGCCTGCATCTGCTCCTGGCCCCAGCGCGCGGCGGCCTCCGGCGACTCGCCGTTGCTGTAGATGCGCTGCACCACCTGGGCCAGCACGTTCTGACCGGAGATCTTTCCGACGGTGTCGACGTACTGGCCGTCGACGAAGCCGAACAGGGCGCCGGTCTCCGACTGCTCCAGCATCGCGTCCACGCACTCCTGGTAGGTCTGGATGACCTCGTTGCTGGTCCAGGACTCGGCCGTGGCGCCGTCGGCGGTCAGCGGGAGGAACAGCCCCGGCTCGGCGTTGAGGAAGGTGCCGTAGTTCGCCGGCTCCAGGATGTACTTCAGGAACGCCTCGGCCCCGGCGGCCTTGTCGTCGTCCTTGGACATCACCATCGCGGCGTTGGAGTAGTAGATGCTGCCGGGCTCGCCGCCCGCGGAGACCGGGATCGGGGCGCAGCCCAGGTCGCTGGCCGGGCGGCCGGACTCGGCCTCGAACGGCGCCAGGTACTGCCCCTTCTCGATCGCCATCGCCGCCGCGCCGCTGTTGAACGCGGCCTGCGGCTCACCCCAGGAGTAGTTGCCGCTGTCCGACGGCGAGTACTGGAGCAGATCCCGGTAGAGGGTGAGCGCCTCCACGGTCTCCGGGGTGTCGAAGTTGACCTCACCGGACTCGGTGAAGAGGTCGCCGGCCCCGGCGGTCAGCATCAGGCTGTAGAGCACCTGGTCGGTGGCGAGGTTCCGGCCGGCCGGCAGGGCGATGCCGTGCTGGTCGCCGGAGGTGAGCCGCTCGGCGGTCGCCAGCAGGTCGGCGTGGGTGGCCGGCGGCTCGGAGATGCCGGCGGCCTGCAGCAGGTCCTTGCGGTACCAGAGCATCTGCACCATGCCGTAGAGCGGCACCGCCCAGACCTCGCCCTCGTCCTGGTACGGGGCGACGGCCGCCGCACCGAAGTCGTGCGCCTGGTCCAGCTCCTCGACCAGCGAGGTGACCGGCCGGACCGAGCCGATCGGCCGGACGTAGGTGGTGAAGTCGGGGATGGTGAAGAGGATGTCCGGCTGGGTCTGGGACTGCACCGCACCGGAGATCTTCGTGTAGATCTGGTTCCAGTCCTGCACCTGGGCCTGGACTTTGTACTCCGGGTCGGTGGCGTTGTAGCTGTCGATCAGCTTCTGGAAGCCCTCCACCCGGTTCGGCGGCTGCTCCATGTGCCAGAGGATGACCGTCTTGTCGTCGCCGCCGGCTCCGCTCGATCCTCCGCAGGCGGCCACCGGCAGGCCGACCACGACGACGGCGGCCGCTGCGGCCAGCCGCTTGAACTTCTTGTACCTCATCTGGTGGTACCCCTCTCACGGCCGTCAACTGCTGGATATAGCTGCTGGTCCAGCCGCCGGCACCGCCTGCGGGCTAGACGAGTCAAACGTCGTTGGGATAATGTTCCAGACGCTACCGCTGCGGTCTAGACCAGTCAAGAGAAAGATCCAGGGAATTCGGCGTCCGCCCTGGTCAGGCGCGGTCGGCTGGAGACGCCTTCGGGAGATACGGGATGATCACGTCATGTCAACGCCGAAACACGTCGCGATCACCAATGCCCTCCGCGAGCGGTGCCGCGAGCTGCCCGTCGGCTCCCGCCTGCCGGCCGAGAAGGAACTCGCGGTGCAGTTCGAGGTCAGCCGGATGACGGTCCGGCAGGCGCTCGACGCGCTGGCCGCCGACGGCCGGGTGGAACGGGTACCCGGGCTGGGCACCTTCGTCCGCCGGCCGACCGTCGCCATGGGTCCGCACCTCACCTCGTTCAGCGAGGACATGCGCAACCGCGGCCTGCGCCCCAGCAGCCGGCTCATCGCCATCGAGGAGGTCACCGCCACCGGTGAGGTCGCCACCGACCTCGGCGTGGACCCGGCGAGTCCGGTGATCCGGCTGGAGCGGCTGCGGTTCGCCGACGACGAGCCGATGTGCCTGGAGGACGCCCACCTGCCGAGCCGGCTTCAGCGGGTCCTCGACGACGCCGACCTCGAAGGATCGCTGCACGAGGTGCTGGCGAAGGCCGGCATCGTCATCGCCGCCGCCCGCCGCCGGGTCCGCGCGGTACCCGCCCCGGCCCGCGACGCCCGGCTGCTCGGCCTGCCCGAACACGCGCCCGCCCTGGAGATCGTCGACCTCTTCTTCGACACCGGCCGCCGCCCGGTGCAGCGGTCCCGGTCGCGCTACCGCCACGACCGGTACGAGGTCCAGTCCGACCTGTTCCGGCCCGCCGACCCCGGCCCCGGACGATGAGCCAAGGAGTACGCCGATGAGTTGGACCGCACACACCAGCCCGGAACTGCCCGCCCCGGCCGGCCCCTACAGCCACGTCGTCGACGCCGGCACGATGGTCTGGACGGCCGGCTTCGGCCCGCAGGACCCGGCCACCGGGGCCGTCCCGGCGGGCGTCACCGCCCAGACCGAGCAGGTGCTCGACAACGTCGAAGGGGCGCTGCGCACCGTCGGACTGGGCCTCGGCGACGTGGTCAAGGCGACCGTCCACCTGCAACACCTCGACCGCGACTTCGCCGCCTACAACGAGGTGTACGCCCGCCGCTTCCAACCGCCGTACCCGGTGCGCACCACCGTCGGCAGCACCCTGGCCGGAATCCTGGTCGAGGTCGACGTGGTCGCTGTCCGCCGCGACCGGTCGCCGGCGCGCTGAGGTGGCCGCCGTCCAGGTCACCGACGCCATCTGGCTGGTCGGCAGCGGCACCCACCCCGGGGTACGCACCGACCCGCACGACTGCCACTGCTACCTGATCTGGGACGGGACCGGCGGCGTCCTCGTCGACACCGGCACCGGCCTGGGCGCCGAGGCGTGGCTGGCCACCGTCGCCGAGGTCTGCGATCCGGGCGCGCTGACCGGCGCGATCGTCACCCACTACCACGCCGACCATGCCGGCGGAGCCGGCGCCGCCCGCGCGGCCGGCCTGCCGATCCTGGCCAGCGCCGAGACCGCCGCGGCCCTGGCGAGCGCCGACGAGACGCGCACCTCGCTCGCGGTGGCCCGGGCCGCCGGGATCTACCCGGCCGACTACCGGCTCTCCCCCACCCCGGTCGACCGGATCATCGGCGCCGGTGACACCGTCGCGGCCGGCGGGCTGAGCGTCGAGATCGTCGCCGCCCCCGGCCACTGCGACGGGCACCTCGTCGGGCTGGTCCGCACGGCCGGCCGGCACGTCCTGTTCAGCGGCGACTGCCTCTTCGCGGGCGGCCGGGTGAGCCTGCAGGCGATCCACGACTGCCGGCTCGACGCGTACGCCCGGACCGTCGTCGACCTCGCCGGCCGGCAGGTCGACGCCCTGCTTCCCGGCCACGGCGACCTGGTTCTCGACGGCGCCGCGGCGGACCTCGACCGGGCCGCCGAGTCGTTCCGCCGGCTCGTCCCGCCACCGAACGTGCTGACCGGCTGACCGACCCGGTCAGGCCACCGCCCGGAGACCACCCACCGTCGCGTAGATGTCGACGAGCTGCTCCGCGCTGCGCTGCCACGGATACGCGGAGCGGACCCGGTCCAGAGCGGCCGTGGCGTAGGTGAACCGGGTGGTCGGATCGCGCAGCAGCCGGCGGATCGCGGCGCCGAGCGCCACCGGGTCGCGCGGCGGGACCAGGTCGCCGGTCAGCCCGTCGACGATCGTGTCGGGGTGGCCACCGACGGCGGTGCCCACCACCGGTACTCCGCAGGCCATCGCCTCCAGCGGCGGCAACCCGAACGGCTCCTGCCGAGCGGCGGCGACCACCAGGTCCGCCGACCGGTACCAGGCCGGCAGCTCGTCGCGGGACACCGCGCCGACCAGCCGGAGCCGGCCGGCGACCCCGCAGGCTTCGGCGAGCGAGCGCAGCTCCCGCGCGGACGGGTCGTCGGCCACCGTCGCGTCCGCCGGGCCGCCGACGACCACACACTCGGCCTCCGGTACCGCCCGCATCGCCCGGATGACGTCCGTCATCCCCTGCTGCTCGGTCAGCCGGCCGACGGTGAGGATGCGGGGCCGCCCGGCGTGCCGGGCGGCCCGCGGACCGTCCGGGGTGAACCGTCGCTGGTCGACGCCGGGCGGCACGACGCTGATCCGGCCCCGGGGAACTCCCATCCGGATCAGGTCGCCGACCTCCTGCTGGCACTGTGCGACCACCCGGTGCACGCCGTGGCCGAGCGCCCGCTCGTAGCCGATCCGCCGCTGCCGACCGGTGCCCCGGTCCCGCAACGCGACGCCGAGCGCGTGGTAGGTCAGGACCACCGGTACGCCGGTCCGCCGGCTGGCGGTCAGCGCGGCGACCCCGCTGGTCCAGAAGTGGGCGTGGACCACGTCCGGCCGCCACGCACCGTCGCGCCACCGGTCGCCGAGCCAGGCGCCGAACTCGGGCAGGTACGCCGGCAGGTCACCCCGCGCGGTCGGGTGCGGCGGACCGACGGGAACCGGCACGACCACCGGGCCGTCGCCGACCGGGCCGCCGACCGGGCCGGTGGTCGGCGGTCCGGGTGCGTCGTGCCGGGTGTAGACCCGTACCTCGTGTCCGTCGTCGGCCAGGGCGGCCGACAGCTCCGCGACGTGGACGTGTTGACCGCCAGCGCCGGAACCGCCGGTAGCCGCGAGCGGGTTGGCATGCTCCGAGATCAGCGCGATCCGCATGTGCCCTCCTTCTCCGCGGTCGCCGCCTGATCGGCGGCCACTGCTGGCGGCGTATCGATGCCAAGGACTCTCACTCCGGGGCGCTACCCCGCCCGGCGACGGTTAACCGCGAGCATCGGCGGATTCGCCGAGGTCGCTTCCGCCGGTGTCGGCGGCCGCGGTGGGCGAGTGGGCGCGATTGGCGTATATTTCGTGCTGGCCGGTCCCTGCCTTCAGCCACGAGGGAACGCGATCGGCGTCGTCAGACGGGCTCTCTCTCGTGAACGACGCCTATTCACCCCTGCGCGATGCCGCCGAACCCGTGCTGCGCATCGACATCGACCCCACACCGGACAACGGCGTGGCGCTGCGCCTGCTCGGCGACCTCGACCTGGACAGCGCGGCCAGGCTGCCCCGGCTTGTCGACTCGCTGCTGACCGACCCGGCCCCGGACGCGCTCACCATCGACCTGTCCGGTCTGGTCTTCTGCGACTCCTCCGGGATTCACGCGCTGCTCAACTGCCGGGAGCGGGTCGCCGAAGCGGGGTGCCGCTTCGCCGTGGTCCGACCCCGGCCCCAGGTGCTGCGGGTGTTGGAGCTCACCGGGGTCGCGGCGCTGCTCGGGCTGTCCGCCGGTGACGCCTCGTGACCTGCCGATCAGTCCCGCACCGTCAGTTCCCCGCTGTGGACCAGGTGCTCGGCGAGGTCGCGCAGCTTGACGTTCGTCTGCTGGCTGCCCCGGACCAGCAGTGCGAAGGCCTGCTCGCCGGTCAGCTTGTAGCGCTCCATCAGGATCCCCTTCGCCTGGCCGATCAGGTCCCGGGTACGCACCGCCTCGGTCAGCTGCTCGTGCTGCTCCGCGTTGGCCAGCGCGACCGCGGCGTGGGCCGCGAACAGCAGGCCGACGTGCTCGGAACCGTCGTCGAAGGCGTGCGGGGCCGGGGCGTAGAGGTTGAGCGCGCCGACGGCGTCGTCAGCCGCGTAGAGCTGAAACGACAGCATGCTCCCGACGCCGAGGGCCTGCGCGCCGACGGCGAACTCCGGCCAGCGCCCGTCCTGGGCGACGTCGGGCATCCGGACCGTGTGCTCGTCGTAGAGCGCCGTGAGGCAGGGGCCCTGCCCGGTCTCGTACTGGACCTGGTCGACCTGTTGGACAAGCTTGTCGGTGGCGGCCGGGGTGGTGATCCGCGACCGGCCCTCCACCCGCATGATGCCGGCGTGCGCCGCACCCGGCACGGTGTCGACGGCGGCCCGCACGATCGCGTCCAGGGTGTGCGCGACGTCGGTCTCGGCATGCAGCGTACGAGCCAGGTCGCCGAACCGGCCGGCCAGATCGTCGCGGCTGAGCAGCGGCGCCGGGTCGGCGGGCCCGTTGCCGCGATCGGGCGCTGTGTCGGACATGGTCGCTCCCCCTCCGGCGGCCCCCGGACCCGATCGATCCGGCCGGCCGCACCTTCCACATCTCCGCACCGGCAGGTGCCCCAAACATCTCCGCACCGGCAGGAGTGAGAATGCCCACCACACCGTACGCCGGCGCCGATGACGCCCGGGAGGATCTCGACACGGTCGCCCTGCGGTACGCCGCCGACCTCACCAGGCTGTCCCCGGCCCGGCGGGCGGCGGCCCGGGACGACCTCGCCCGGCAGGCGTTGCCGTTCGTCAACCGGCTGGCCCGCCGTTACCAGGGCCGCGGCGAGCCGTTGGACGACCTGCGCCAGACCGCCCGGTTGGGGCTGGTGCTCGCGATCGACCGCTACGACCCGGAGCGCGGTCCGTTCACCGCGTACGCCACGGTCACCATCGTGGGCGAGCTCAAGCGGCACTTCCGGGACCGCGGGTGGGGGGTGCATGTGCCCCGCCGGCTGCGTGACCTGTCCCGGGAGCTGACCCGCTTCGACGCCGACCTGACCGGCCGGTTGGCGCGCCGCCCGACGGTGGCGGAGCTGGCGGCGGCGAGCGGCGCGACCGTCGAGGACGTGCTGCTGGCCCGCCGGTCGGCGGAGGGTTACCGGCCGAAGTCCCTCGACGTTCCGGTCACCCCGGAACGGGCCAGCCTGGCCGAGGAGATCGGCGACCGGGATCCCGACCTGGAGTCCGTCGACGACCGGGTCACCGTGGCCCGGCTGCTCACCGAGCTGCCGGCCCGGGAACGGGAGATCCTCAGCCTGCGGTTCTACGGCAACCGGACCCAGGCCGAGATCGCCGCCCAGTGCGGCATCTCACAGATGCACGTCTCCCGGCTGCTGTCGCAGGCCCTGACCTGGCTGCGGGAGGCGATGCTCACCGACCATTCCCCGGTGTGGAGCGGCTACCGCCCCGATCCGGAGACCTACCGGCTGCCGCTGGTCCGGCGGATGCGGGCGGGCGTGCTGACGGTCGGGGTCGGCGGCGAGGTGGACCGCGACAACGCCGGGCAGCTGACCCGGGCCCTGGTGGGGTCGGCCGGCCGGGCGGGGGTCGACCGGGTCGAGGTCGACCTGGCGCGGCTGCCGTTGATCGACGCGGCGGGCACCGCGGCGCTGCTGGCGGGCTACGAGGCGGCCCGGAGCGCCGGGGTCGCCTTCCGGATCATCGCGCCGAACCGGCAGGTCGAGCAGATCCTGCGGCTAGCCGGGCTGGCGCCGCTCGTCGACCGCTAGGTCCAGCACCGCCCAGACCAGCTTGCCGCCGCCGGTGACCGGCAGCGTCCCCCAGCCGCTGCCGAGCGCGTCGACAAGCAGCAGGCCGCGCCCGCTGGCCTGGGCCAACGGCGCGGGCGGGTTCAGCACCGGCAGCGCCGGGGAGCCGTCCCGCAGTGCGATCTGCAGCCGGTCGTCGGAGCTGGACAGCAGGAGGGTCATCATCGTTCCGGCGTGGACGGTGGCGTTCGCGACCAGTTCGGTGACGACGACGCAGGCCGGGCCGACCAGCGGCTCGGGCACTCGCCAGCGCAGGCAGACCTCGGTGGTCAGCTCCCGGGCCCGGCGGGCCGCGCCGACCACCGGCAGCAGGTCCTCGCACCGGCTGGGTCGGGTCGGCGCCGTGCCGATCCGGGCCAGCGCCTGCGCGCGGGTGGCGCAGACCGCCAGCCGCGGCGCCAGCCAGGCCGCCGCGTCCGGGGCCGCGCCGTAGACCAGCACCGGGATCTGCGGCCAGCGGGCCGCCTGGGTGGCCGCCTCGGTCAGCACCGACAGCGCGGCGGGCGTCTCGCACCGCAGCTGACCGAGGTCGGCGATAAGCGCGTCGGGCCGATCGGCGAGGCAGCTCAGCAGGACCCGCCGGACCGTCGCGGCGGCCGACGGGTCCAGCGCCCCGACCAGGCGCACCTCGGTGTGCGCGGGATGTCGGGCGACGTGGCAGCGCATCGGGGACATGGCGATCCGTCCATCCTTCCGCTGGTGGCAGCCGTGTCAGCGCCCTACCCCCGAAGTTTTCTCGGAAACAATCGCGAACCTCCGGCTCGCGGCCCGATGTGACGGGCGCGACAGGATCCATCGAGCTCCGCCAGGAATTGAGTCGGGTCGACTCAAGTTGAGCTGGATGCCGGCCCGAACAGACCGGCAGGAGGACCCGAGGGAGAAGATCATGAGCACTCTGTCGTTGTGGACCCGTCGCGACCCGTTCACCGAGTTCGACGCGCTGGTGCGTACCGCCTTCGGTCCGGCGCAGGGCCGGCCCGCCGGCTTCACCCCGGCCGCCGAGGTCACCCGGGACGGCGACGACGCGGTGGTCCGCGTCGAACTGCCCGGCCTCGACGTCGAGAAGGACGTCACGGTCGAGGTCGACCGCGGCCGGCTGGTGGTCCGCGGCGAACGCCGCGACACCCGGACCGCGGAACAGGGCGGACGCAGCCTTCGTGAGGTGCGCTACGGCTCCTTCCAGCGGTCGTTCCGGCTGCCGGGTCACGTCACCGCCGACGCGGTGAGCGCCGCGTACGACGCGGGCGTGTTGACCGTGCGGGTCGCCGGAGCGCACGCCGGCACCGACGCCCGGCGGATCGCCGTGACCAGCGGACCGGCCGCGGTGACCGGCCCGGCCGACGAGCGACCGGCGGACCAGGCCGCCTGAGACCAGCCCGCCTGAGATCAGGCCGGCGGACAGTCCGATGCACCACTGGCCGGCCGGGCTCCGATGCGGAGCCCGGCCGGGCCGTTCGCGGCGTACCCTTGCTCGCTGGACGGCCACAGCCGATCCAGACCGGGGGAAGAATTGCTGATCCGACTGCTCCGTGACCACCTGCGGCCGTACCGCCGGCCGATCGTCATCGTGGTGCTGCTGCAGCTGGTCGGCACGATCGCCTCGCTCTACCTGCCCAGCCTGAACGGCGATCTCATCGACCGGGGGATCGCCGTCGGCGACACCGGCTACATCCTGCGGGCCGGCGGCTGGATGCTCGTCGTCACCGCCGTCCAGATGGCCTGCTCGATCGCCGCCGTCTTCTACGGGGCACGCACCGCGATGGCCGTCGGCCGGGATCTTCGGTCGGCGGTCTTCCACCAGGTCGGGCGCTTCTCCGCGCGCGAGCTCGGACAGTTCGGCGCCCCCTCGCTGATCACCCGCAGCACCAACGACGTCCAGCAGGTGCAGATGCTGGTCGTGCTGACCTTCACGATGCTGGTGGCCGCCCCGATCATGTGCGTCGGCGGCATCGTCATGGCGTTGCGCGAGGACGTCGGACTGTCCTGGCTGATGGTGGTGAGCGTGCCACTGCTCGCAGTGGTCGTGAGCCTGATCGTGCGCCGGATGGTGCCGCTGTTCCGGGCGATGCAGGCCCGGATCGACACCGTCAACCGGGTGCTGCGCGAACAGATCACCGGCGTCCGGGTGGTCCGGGCGTTCGTCCGCGAGCCGGCCGAGACGCAGCGGTTCGCGACCGCCAACCAGGAGCTGACCTCCGCGGCGCTGCGGACCGGCCGGCTGCAGGCGCTGATCTTCCCGGTGGTGATGCTGGTCCTGAACGCCTCCAGTGTGGCGGTCCTCTGGTTCGGCGCCGGCCGGGTCGACGCCGGGCAGATCCAGGTCGGCTCGCTCACCGCGTTCCTCAGCTATCTCATGCAGATCCTGATGTCGGTGATGATGGCGACCTTCATGCTGATGATGGTGCCGCGGGCGGCGGTCTCGGCCGAGCGGATCGTCGAGGTGCTCGACACCGAGTCGTCGGTGGCGCCGCCCACCCGGCCGGTGGCCGCGCCGTCGGTGCGCGGCGCCGGCCCCGGGGCCGGCGGTGTGGAGTTCCGGCGGGTCGCGTTCCAGTACCCGGGCGCCGCGGCGCCGGTGTTGCGGGACATCTCGCTGCGGGCCGCGGCGGGCACCACGACCGCGATCATCGGCAGCACCGGCGCGGGCAAGACCACCCTGCTGTCGATGGTGCCCCGGCTCTTCGACGCGACCGCGGGGGCGGTCCTGGTCGGCGGCGTCGACGTGCGGGAACTCGACCAGGAGGACCTGCGGGGGCGGATCGGGATGGTCCCGCAGCGGCCCTACCTGTTCACCGGGACGGTCGCCAGCAACCTGCGCTACGGCCGGCCGGACGCCACCGACGAGGAGCTGTGGGCGGCGCTGGAGGTGGCCCAGGCCCGGGACTTCGTCGAGCGGCTGCCGGCCGGCCTGGCGGCGCCGATCGCCCAGGGCGGCACGAACGTCTCCGGCGGTCAGCGGCAACGGCTGGCGATCGCGCGGGCGCTGGTCCGGCAACCGGAGATCTACCTCTTCGACGACTCGTTCTCCGCGCTCGACCTCGGCACCGACGCCCGGTTGCGGGCGGCCCTGCGACCGGTGACCGCCGACGCCGCCGTCCTGCTCGTCGCCCAGCGGGTCTCCACGATCATCGACGCCGACCAGATCGTCGTGCTGGAGAACGGCGTCGTGGTCGGGGTCGGCCGGCACGCCGACCTGCTCGACGACTGCCCCACCTATGCCGAGATCGTGGCGTCCCAGCTCACCGTCGGGGCCTCGACGTGACCAGACCGGCGCCGGACCAGCGCACCGCCGAGCCGGCCGAGACACTGCCCCGGCGGCTACCGCCGGCCGCCGCCCGACGGGGCGGGGGGCCACCGTGGATGAGCGCCGGCATGCCGGCCGAGAAGTCGATGAACTTCGTCCCGTCGGCCCGCCGGTTGCTCGGCCGGCTCCACCCGTACCGGTGGATTCTGGTCCTGGTGGTGGTCCTGGCCCTCGGTCACGTGACGCTCGCGGTGATCGGGCCCCGGCTGCTCGGGCAGGCCACCGACCTGATCTTCTCCGGGGTGCTCGGTGGGCGGCTGCCGGCCGGCCTCAGCACCGACGAGGCGGTGGCCCAGGCCCGGGCGGCCGGCGACGGCAACGTCGCCGACATGCTGGCCCGGATGCGGGTGGTGCCGGGGGCCGGCATCGACTTCCCCCGCCTCGGCGAGCTGCTGCTCTGGACGCTCGGCCTCTATCTCGTGGCGAGCCTGCTCTCCTGGCTGCAGGGCTACCTGCTCACCGGCGTGGTGCAGCGGGCCATGCGCCAACTGCGGGCCGATGTGGAGGCCAAGCTGCACCGGCTGCCGCTGCCCTACTTCGACCGTCAGCCCCGGGGTGAGCTGCTCAGCCGGGTCACCAACGACATCGACAACATCGCGCAGAGCCTGCAGCAGACCCTCAGCCAACTGCTGGTCTCGCTGCTGACCGTCCTGGGCGTACTGGTCATGATGGTGTCGATCTCACCGCTGCTGGCGGTCATCGCGCTGGTCGCGGTGCCGCTGTCCGTGCTTGTCACCCGGCAGATCGCGAAGCGCTCGCAGCGGTTGTTCGTCGCGCAGTGGCGGCACACCGGGGAGCTGAACGGGCAGATCGAGGAGGCGTTCACCGGCCACGAGCTGGTGAAGGTCTTCGGCCGTCAGCCGGAGGTGGAGGCGACCTTCGCGGCCAAGAACGAGGAACTGTTCAGGGCGAGCTTCGGGGCCCAGTTCGTCTCGGGCATCATCATGCCGGCGATGATGTTCATCGGGAACCTCAGCTACGTGGCGATCGCGGTGGTCGGCGGGCTGCGGGTCACCTCCGGACAGCTCAGCCTCGGCGAGGTGCAGGCGTTCATCCAGTACTCCCGGCAGTTCACCCAGCCACTGACCCAGGTCGCGTCGATGGCCAACCTGCTGCAGTCCGGGGTGGCCTCGGCGGAACGGGTCTTCGACCTGCTCGACGCCGAGGAGCAGGACCCGGACCCGGTGCCGGCGGCGCGGCCGCACCGCCCACGCGGCCGGGTGGAGTTCGACCGGGTGTCCTTCCGCTACCACCCGGACCAGCCGCTGATCGAGGACCTCTCGCTGGTGGCCGAGCCGGGGCAGACGGTGGCGATCGTCGGGCCGACCGGCGCCGGCAAGACCACCCTGGTCAACCTGGTGCTGCGCTTCTACGAGCTGGCCGCCGGCCGGATCACCCTGGACGGGGTGGACATCACCGACCTGCGCCGGGCCGACCTGCGGGGCCAGATCGGCATGGTGCTGCAGGACACCTGGCTGTTCGGCGGGACGATCCGGGAGAATATCGCCTACGGCGACCCGGCCGCGGACGAGGAGCGGATCCGGCGGGCGGCGAAGGCCACCTTCGTGGACCGGTTCGTCAGCAGCCTGCCCGACGGCTACGACACCGTCCTGGACGAGGAGGGCAGCAACGTCAGCGCCGGCGAGAAGCAGTTGATCACCATCGCCCGGGCGTTCCTGGCCGACCCGTCCCTGCTGATCCTCGACGAGGCCACCAGCTCGGTGGACACCCGTACGGAGGTGCTGCTACAGCGGGCGATGGCGGCGCTGCGCGCCGACCGGACCAGCTTCGTGATCGCGCACCGGCTCTCCACCATCCGCGACGCGCACCTGATCCTGGTGCTCGACGGCGGGCGGATCGTCGAGCGCGGCACGCACGCCGAGCTGCTCGCGGCCGGCGGCGCGTACCGCCGGTTGTACGACGCGCAGTTCTCCGGCGCGGCCGCCCCCGTCGACTAGGGAGCCCCGTCCTGCACCGCCGCGACGGCGGCCGGGGTGAGGTCGGGGCGCTGGGCGCCGAGGCCGCCGCAGACCACCGCCGCGGCCGCCGACGCGTACCGGACCGCGCGATCGGTCGGCCAGTTGCGGGCCAGGGCGGCCCCGAGCGCGCCGACGAAGGCGTCACCGGCGCCGGTGCTGTCCACGACCGGCACCCGGTAGGCGTCGATCTCGAACGGTTCCCCGTCGTGCAGCACCAGGGCGCCCTGATCGCCTAGCGTGACGATCACGGTGGCTGGCCCGAGCCCGGCGGCGGCGGCGAGCGCCCGCCGCGCCCCGGCCCGGTCGTCCGCCGGTACGCCGGTCAGCGCCGCCACCTCCTCCCGGTTCACCACCAGGCACCGGCAGTGCCGCAGCAGTTCCGCCGGCAACTCCCGGTAGGGGGCGGCGTTGAGCAGCAGGCCGACGTCGTGGTCGGCGCAGAGCCGGGCGAACCGCAGCACGGTGTCGATCGGGGTCTCCAGCTGCACGACACCGATGGCGGCCCTCGCGATCAGCCCGCCGTGCTCGGCCAGGTCGTCGGGGGTGATCGCGGCGTTGGCGCCGGGCGACACCACGATGGTGTTCTCGCCCTGCGGGTCGACCACGACGATCGCCATTCCCGAGGCGGTGCCGGCGACGGTGCCGACCCGGTCCACCCCGACGCCGGCCGCGACGAGGTTGGCGCGCATCCGCCGGCCGAAGTCGTCGTCGCCGGTCCGGCCGATGAAGGCCACTTCGGCGCCGAGCCGCGCGGCGGCCACCGCCTGGTTGGCGCCCTTGCCGCCGGGCAGGAACCGGGCGTCGCCCGCGAGCAGCGTCTCGCCGGGCCGCGGGACGCGCGGCGCGGCGACGACCACATCCAGGTTCAGGCTTCCGAGTACGACCACCAGCGGACCGGCCGCCGGCGGCTGGCCGGCGGCGGTCACGCGGAGTCCGGTGTCGGGTGGATGCGCCGATCTCAACACGGACCCGCCGGGTCCGCAACCGATCACGTTGGGTAGGCCGGCCGGGCGGTCGCCGCTGCCCGGTGGATCAATCGCACCACTGGCGCAATAACCCATATTGCGGACAGGTCCTTGCCAGGGTGATAGACATCTCCCTATCCTTCGACGGAAAGCGCTTTCCAGGTGCGAGCGAACCGTCCCGGTCGAGCTGACCATCGCGGCACCTGCGGCCTTCGTGACCCCGGGCGCCACGAGGTCGGCAGCGGCGACCACCATTCGACGACGAAGGTGAACGAGCATGAAACGACCAGTCGCATTGCGACTCCTGGCAGTGCTGGCCACGGCTGCCGCCGGAGCGGCCGCGATCGCGGTGGCCCTGCCGACCCCCCAGGCCTCGGCGGCGACCGGCGGCGTCACCGGCTACGCGACCCAGAACGGTGGGACCACCGGCGGCGCTGGCGGGCAGACCGTGCGGGCCAGCACGGGGACCGCGATCCACACCGCGCTCTGCACCCGGGCCAGCAGCAGCACCCCGATCATCATCGAGGTGTCCGGAACCATCAACCACGGCAACACCAGCAAGGTCTCGGGCTCCAGCTGCAACACCGCCGACGGCGTGATCGAACTCAAGCAGATCAGCAACGTCTCGATCATCGGGGTCGGCAGCGGGGCGGTCTTCGACCAGATCGGCATCCACATCCGCGAGGCCCGCAACATCATCATCCAGAACGTGACCGTCCGGAACGTCAAGAAGTCGGGCTCACCCACGTCCAACGGTGGCGACGCGATCGGCATGGAGAGCGGCGTCCGCAACGTCTGGGTCGACCACGTCACCCTGGAGGCCTCGGGCGGCGAGTCGGAGGGCTTCGACGGCCTCTTCGACATGAAGAACGACACCCAGTACGTGACGCTCTCCTACAGCATCCTGCGCAACTCCGGCCGAGGCGGCCTCGTCGGGTCCAGCGAGAGCGACCGCTCGAACGGCTTCATCACCTACCACCACAACCTGTACGAGAACATCGACTCCCGTACCCCGCTGTTGCGCGGCGGAGTGGCGCACATCTACAACAACTACTACGTGAACCTGCGCGAGTCCGGGATCAACTCCCGGGCCGGCGCCCGCGCCAAGGTCGACAACAACTACTTCCAGACCTCCAAGGACGTCCTCGGCACCTTCTACACCAGCGAGGCCGGCACCTGGCAGGTCAGCGGCAACATCCTCGACCGGGTGACCTGGTCCAGCCCGGGCAGCGACACCAACCCGGCCGGACCGAACATGCAGTCGACCACAAGCGTCAGCATCCCGTACTCCTACTCTCTGGACGGGGCGAGCTGCGTACCGAACCTGGTCCGCCAGACCGCCGGCGCCAACAAGGGCAACCAGGTCTCCAACGGATCCTGCTCGCCGCAGACGCCGGCCCCGACCACTCCGGGCCCGAACCCGACCACCCCGGGGCCGAACCCGACCACCCCGGGCCCGAACCCGACCACCCCGCCGCCCAGCGGTAACAACCTGAGCATCGGAGCGGGCGCGGACGGTTCCAGCAAGGGCAGCGGCACCAGCTACGGCAACGTGATCGACGGCGACACCGGCAGCTACTGGTCGCCCTCCGGCTCGACCGGTCGGATCTCGGTCAAGTGGGGTTCGGCCACCACGGTCTCCCGGGTCGTCATCCGGGAGGCGTCCGGCGCGACCGGTGTCATCGGCTCCTGGCGGCTGGTCAACAACGACAACGGCGCGGTGCTGACCACCGGCAACGGGGCGGGCACCATCAGCTTCGCCGCGACCTCGTTGAAGAAGATCAACTTCGAGATCACCGGCGCGACCGGCACACCGAGGGTCGCCGAGTTCGAGACGTACGCCGGATAGCAGCGGTGGTCCCGGCACCGCCGCCGGGACCACCGCCCCTGGCCACCCGGGAACGCGGGGCCGTCGACTCGACGGCCCCGCGTTCCGTCCGCTGTTCGGGTTCGGCCGGCGGTGGGCGGTGCCTCGGCCGGCCCGCCGCGCCACCCCCTGGGCACCGGGTCGGGCCGCGCCGAAGTGTCGGAGGTACCACCTAATCTCCTCGTCGAGGAACGGCATCCGGGCGATGAGCGAGGAGCATGCGATGGGCGATCAGTTGGTCATGGACGGGGCGGCGGCCAGCGGCCCACCGGTAACCGGGGGCGAGCGGGCCGACCTGCTGCAGACCCTGCGGCTGCACCGGGGGTTTCTCCGCCAGACCGTGCGCGGGCTGACCGACGAGCAGGCCGCCCTGCGTCCCACCGTGAGCGAGCTCAGCCCGGGCGGGCTGATCAAGCACGTGGCAACCACCGAGAAGAGCTGGGCCCGGTTCATGGTGGGCGGCGCCGCCGCGATGCAGTCCGACGCTCCCGACTGGGAGAACGGCTTCCGGATGGTCGACGGCGAAACGCTCGCCGGGCTGCTGGCGGCCTACCAGCGGGTCGCCGACGAGACCGACGAGCTGGTGGCGACCCTCGACCTGGACGCCGCCCACCCGCTGCCCGAGGCCCCCTGGTTCGAGCCGGGGGCGCGCTGGTCGGTGCGCCGGGTGCTGCTGCACCTGATCGCCGAGACGTCCCAGCACGCCGGGCACGCCGACATCCTCCGCGAGTCCATCGACGGCTCGAAGACGATGGGCTGACCAGCGCAGCGGCCCGGCCCCTGCGTCGGGTTCGCTAGCCGGTGGCCCGGGCGCTGATCCGCGCGTTGAAACGTTCTGCGTCGATGACGGCGCGCCGATGGGTGCCGCGGCAGACGGTGGCGGCGTCGTCGCGCGCGACCACGGTGAAGGTGAGCTGCCGGCCGTCGACGGCGGTGAGTTCCGCGTCGACGATAAGAGGGCGACCCGGCGGCGTGGGCGCTTGGTGGCTGAGGTCGACGTAGGTTCCCAGCGTCTGCTCGCCTGGTTGGAGGTGCCCGTCAATGGCGCGCATGCAGGTCCACTCCACGATGGCGACCAGGTAGCCGGTCGCCAGGACCGCCGGCATGTCCGCGAAGAGCTCGGCCTCCGGCAGCAGGTGGGGAACGGTGCGCTCGTCCGGAACCACATACTCCAGTCGGGCGGTCAGGCCCGGTCGCAGTCCAACGATCATTCTGGTCCTCCCGAGGGGTGCGGTGGTCGGTGGCGGCGATCGGGGCGATGCGCGGGGCAGCCGGGCGCACGATGATCAGGAACTTAGCCGCCGATCCGACGTGGTGCCCACGCAGGGCTTCTTCCCCGCACCAGCCCCGCCCGCGTCAGCACCTTCAGATGCCCCCCGCAGGTCGGCTGGCTCACCCCGAGCTTCTGGGCGATCAACATCCGGCCGCCCCACTAGGCTGGCGCGATGACCGTCGAGCCGTGGAACGCCACTGACCCTGGCGTGCTCCGTCTGCCGTCCGGGCGACTGGTCCGGGGTCGGGGACTACGCCGGCCCGCGCCGTCCGGGGCGACCCCCACCTTCGGCCTCTACCTGCTCGGGAAGACGCCACCGGCCGTCACCTGGGAGAGCCGGTGGGTGCGGTGGCCCGACTTCTGGCTGCCCGCCGACCGGACGCAGGCGGCCGAAGCACTCCATGCCGCCTGGGAGAACGCCGCCACCGGGCGGGTGGAGATCGCCTGCAGCGGCGGCCGGGGCCGGACCGGCACCGCCCTGGCCTGCCTCGCCATCATCGACGGGGTGCCCGCGCCAGAGGCGGTCGCCTACGTCCGGCGGCACTACCACCCGAGCGCGGTCGAGACGCCCTGGCAGAAGCGTTACGTCGCCCGGTTCGCCAGCCCTCGTCCGGTGATCTGACGCCACGCCGACCGGCGTCGCGGCGCCCATCCGCCGGCCGCGCCGGTCCCGACGCCGTTACCTGACGGGTAATGGCGCGGCCGATCGGCTGCCGCGTACCGTCGGGCGATGACGAGCACGGTCAGCCGGACGGGCCACCGGTCGGTGGGCGAACTGCTGCGCCGGTGGCGGGAGCGCCGCCGACTCAGCCAACTGGAGCTGTCGATCCAGGCGGAGATCTCGACCCGGCATCTCAGCTTCGTCGAGACCGGCCGGTCGGCGCCCAGCCGGGACATGGTGCTCCGGCTCGCCGAGCACCTGGAGGTGCCGCTGCGCGAGCGCAACCCGCTGCTGCTGGCCGCCGGCTTCGCCCCGGTGTACGGCGAGCACGACCTGGCCGCACCCGAGATGGCCGAGATCCGCGCGGCCGTCCGGCAGGTGCTCACCGGGCATGAGCCGTACCCGGCGCTGGCGATGGACCGGCACTGGAACCTGGTCGACGCCAACGACTGCCTGCTGCGCCTCACCCGGGACGTCGCGCCGGACCTGCTCACCCCGCCGGTGAACGTGCTGCGGCTGAGCCTGCATCCGGACGGCCTGGCCGGTCGGATCGCGAACCTCGGCGAGTGGCGGGCCCACCTGCTCGGCCGGCTGCGCCGCCAGGCGTCGACGACCGCCGACCCGACCCTGACCGCGCTGCACGCGGAACTGCAGGGCTATCCCTGTGACCAGCCGCAGCCCGAGGTCGAGCATCCCGGTCCGGGCGATGTCGTGGTGCCGCTGCGGGTTCGGTCGGCCGGGTTGGACCTCGCGCTCTTCGGCATCGCCGCCTCGTTCGGCACCCCAACCGACATCACGGTAGCCGAGTTGGCCATCGAGCTCTTCTTCCCCGCCGACCCCGCCACCCGCACCGCCCTGCACACCCTGGCCGACCGACAACCGTGATCAACAGATGAGAAGTACCGCTTTCCGGCCCGGAAGCGGACCTTTTCATCTGTTGATCACGGTGGATTTCGGGGCCGACACCGATCGGCTGATACGCGATAAGAACTGATGTCGGCCGAGGCGTGGTCAGTCTCGGAGTCCGACCCAGCAGTCCGCCGGGTCGCCGCAGACGGGGCATCGCCCCTCTTCGTCGGGTACGTGGGTGAAGGCCAACTCCCGCGAGCGCATCAGGATCTGGGCCGCGTTGGACGGGCGGTCGGGGTCCAGCCGGCGAGCCCAGCCGACGAACCGGTTGTGCAGCCAGCCGGCGGGAACGTACTGACGGTCTCGCGCGGCCCGACGAGGACGGACGGCAGTCGCCACCGGCCTGGCGACCGCCGCCGATCTGAAACGTGACCCGGGACCAGGCCGGTCAGCTCCGGTTGGCGCGGCGCAGGCCCGCGTACTGGAGTTCGGCCAGCACCGCGACGGCGGCTGCCTGGCCGAGTACGACCGCCACCCCCAGCGCGGTCAGGTCGAGGCCGCCGAACAGCACCAGCAGCACGCTGCCCACCACCCAGGCGGCGTTCACGGCGATCACCGTACGCACGGCGGACCGGTTTGCCGGGACCCGCGACCCGATGACCCAGAGCGCGACGGAGAACGGGACCAGGAAGCCGCCGATCGCCCAGAGCAGCGCGGTCGGGGCGCCGAGCGGACCGTCGAGCAGCGGCGCGGCGAGCGCCACCGCCGCGCCCAGCCCGGCCGAGGCGACCGCGTCGAGCCGCAGCGCCAGCCGCAGCAGGCGGACCCGGTCCGCGCCCACCGGGGCGGCGATGGTCTGGCTGTATCCGGACATGGCGAACCTGCCTTCCGTCGAGGCCGGCCACCCCCGTGGCGGCCGGCGCTGATCGTGACTTGACGATCGCGCGCCGACCCGCACGGTGTCGATTACGCCGCAGGTAACGGCCGTCGGTCAGGCTCCGGTGATCACCTCGTCGTCGCGCAGGCTCTCGGTGCGCTGCTGGACCAGGGTGCGCAGCTGTTCGGCGTCGGCGGTCACGGCCACCGCGTCGTACCCGTCGACGGTCGCCAGCACGGCGGTGATCTCGTCCAGCGCGGCGAGCGCCCGGCCACTTCCGTAGAGCTCCTGGTACAGCTCCCGGTAGGCGTTCTCGTAGACGTCGGTGAAGGCCTCACTGGCCAGGAAGCGCTCCTTCAGGATGTGACCGGCCCGCATGCCACCCTGGCGGTCCCCACCACCCGGCTGGTCGCCCTCAGGCGGCCGGGAACGCTGGAGACCCGCTGGCGGCTCGGCACCCTCCGGTAGCTCGAAGCCTTCCGGCGGCTGGAACCCCTCGGGCGGGGTGCCCTGCTGGTTCTCGCCGTCCGGTGCCGTCCGCATGCCACCCGGGCCGCCCATCCGGCCCGCGTCGTGCGGGCCGTGGTCGGCGCTGCCGCTGAAGGTGAGGTTGTGGTCCCAACTGATGACGCTGAACTTCCGGGTCTCCAGGTCGTACCAGAGGTAGTAGTTGCGACCCGGGCCGGCCATGTCGTCGAAGTTGAGCAGCAGGTTCTGCATGGCCACGTAGCGGGCGAACTGCTCGACGTCGACCCGTTCGGCGAGTTGCGCGTCGAACTCCTCGTCGCTGGCCCCGTTCACCCACTTGATCAGGTCGATGACCGGTTGCAGGTCCTGGCTGCCGGTGAGGTTGATCTGGTTGAAGTCGTCCTGGTAGTCGATCGGGTCGTCACCCTGGTCGGTGAACTGGCTGGTGCTGCGTGACTTGTAGAGCACACCGGTGGCGTCCATCTGCTCGGCATAGTTCTCATCCGGATGCTCGACGATGAGCCGCGCGGTGGTGGGCCGGTCGTTGACCGTGAACGACGAGTACGCGTACCGCTGGGTCCGTTCGCCGCTGGTGTCCAGCAGCGACAGGGCGAGCGCCTCGTTGAGCACTGTGGAACCGCCACCCATTCCCCCGACCCGGACAGCGATCTCCTGGTGTCCCTGATACCGGCGGCCCTCGACGAACTCGTCGAAGCTGATCAGCCACGGCAGCGTCTCCGGCTCCTCGGCGGCCAGCCCGGCCCGCCCCGGGCCGCCGCCGCGCTCGGCGCCGTCAGGCGCCCCGCCCGCTCCGGTGCGCTGGCGGGTCTGGCCGTCGCGGGTCAGGCCGGACAGCGTCGAGTTGCCCTTCAGCCGGATGCCGACGCTCGGCACCATCACCCCGTCGATGGTGAGGTCCGCCTCGACGTACTCCTTCTCGCCGTCGTCGAAGAAACCGTCGAGCATCCGCTCGTAGTCCGCGTCCCGGAAGGTCAGCGAGATGGTGTGCGCGACACCCGCGTCGAAGAGGTCCCGGTCGCCCGCGAGGTCGACGGTGACCCCGCCGCCGCCCCGGTCGCTGCCGCTCGTCACGTACGGCCGGACCCGGGCGCTGCCGAACACCACGGTCAACACCACGACGAACGCCACGCAGACCGCGAGCAGCTTCCAGTGGTGCCGGATCCGCACCGGAATCCGGCGCCGAAGCCGCCGGGCCAGACCGGGTCGGCGCGCAACCCCATCGGGTACGCGGGCAGCCATCACAGGTCCGTCTGGTCGTAGCCGGTGAGCACGCTCACCCGCTGGCCGTAGGTCCGTTCGCTCAGCGCCGCGATCAGCTCGCCGGGTTCGGTGCCCTTCTTCAGCCGCACCGTGTACATCAGCTCGGTGAGCGCGCCGCCCCGGATCGACTCCATGCTGACCAGCTCGAACTCGGAGGTGAGCCGCAGCAGCACGTCGGAGATGTCGCCGGTGTGGTCCGCGTCCGGCGGCACCTGCACCTTGACCACCTGGCGTTGCACGTTGAGGGCGAACCAGTTGAAGCGGTACATCACCACGATGATCAGGCTGATCGAGACGGCGGCCACGACCGCCAGGGTGTAGAACCGGGTGCCGCAGGCCATCCCGACGCCCATCACCAGGAAGATGAACCCGACGTCGCGGGTCTCCTTGATGGCGTTGCGGAACCGCACCACCGACAGCGCGCCGACCAGCGCGAAGGCGCGGGCGATGTTGGAGCCCACCACCAGCATGATCAGCGAGATCAGCATGCCGAGGATGACCAGCGTCTGCACATAGGACTGGCTGTACGAGACGTTGCGGTGGGTGGCCCGGTAGATCCAGCCGATGATCGAGCTGAGCACGAACGACAGCGCCAGCGCGGCCGCGATGTCGCCGACGCTGAACGTGCCGGAGAGATCCTCAAAGGGGATGTCCATCGGTCATGCCTCGTTTCGGGTGACGGACGGCGTGCGCACACCGGCGGGTTGGTGGGTCGGGCCGACGGGATCGTCGTCGGGGACGTGGAAGACCGAGCGGGGAGCCCGACCGAACGCCTCGACGCTCTGGCAGTACTTCGAGACCCGGACCACGGCGAGGTTCGACCGGGCTGCCAGGTCGGTGAGCCAGTACGGCACCCGGTCGTTCGCCTTGACCTCCAGCACCGACCGGGACGGCGGGATGATGAACCGGTTCTCGGCGTCGGCGCCCAGGTGGAAGTCGCGGTCCCGGCCGCGTACCCGGTGGTCGAGGGTGACCCGCAGGCCCAGGTCGGCGTCCCGGCCGACGAACGCCTCCCGCTGGTACCCGGTCATCGCGGTGGCCCGCAGGTCCAGTCCGGAGACCAGGCCGAGCACCTCCTGCACGAAGGCGCGTTGGGCCGGCGGGTGCTCGACCATCGACCAGCCGTCGCAGAGCTGCCGGGCCAGCCGGTACGGCAGCGGCACCCGGCGCTTCTGGGTCACCCGGTTGACCCGCTGCTTGATCTCGACGTACACGGTGGTGTCGTCGGTCAGGTCGAACCGGTCGCCGTAGTGGCGGATCCGTAGCTTGCGCCGGAACCGCAGCCCTTCGATCTTCTCCCAGTAGAACCGCAGCCGGGTGGTGTCGTAGTAGACGCTCCACACCCCGTAGCCGACACCGGCACAGTGGCTGTCCGGGCTCAGTCGGGCGGCGAGCGCGGCGCGCAGCGCCGGCACCGCCGCCGTCCCGACCGGGTACTTGATCTCGTACCGGTTGAAGGCGTGCAACGGGCTGGGACCGCGCAGGGCGTGGCCGGTGTCAACGGGCGGCACGTGCTCCCCTCTCGTCTCGACGGTGTTCCCGGTCGAGACAAGCGGGCGCAGCTCAGAACGTGCCCTGAAGGAGCAATGAATTCGCTGTGTACGGCAGCTGTCAGGCCCGTGACCGGGTCGCGCGGCGACGGTTGCCCCGGTAGCCGCGTCGCCGCCGGGTGGACCGGACCGCCGCCGCGACCATGGTGGCCGCGAGCAGCACCGCCAGGCCGGCCACGACCAGGTGCCACCAGCCGGGTAGCAGCGGGCCGCCGTCGCGTACCCGGGCCGGGGCCGGCACCGCGCGGGCCGGCGGTGACGCGGCCTGCTCCTGCGCCCGCTCCTGCTGCGCGATCTGTTCCGGGGTGACCAGGTCACCGACGGCGGCGTCGGCGGGCAGGGCGAATCCCCAGTCCAGCAGGGCCGCCGCCTGCTGCCAGCTGCGCAGCGGTCGGGCCTCGGCGCCGAGCAGCGTCACCACCAGCCGGCGGCCGTCGCGTTCGGCGGCGCCGACGAAGCTGTGCCGGGCCAGGTTGGTGAAGCCGGTCTTGCCGCCGATGGTCCCCGGATAGTTGAGCAGCAGCTGGTTGTCGTTCTGGATCTGGAAGCCACGCGGGTCGCGGGGCGGCTGGGCGGGCATCTGGGCCCGCTCGGTGGCGACGTACCGGCGGAAGTCCGCCCGGTCGAAGCAGACCCGGGCGATCAGCGCGAGGTCGTACGCGCTGGTGAACTGGCCCCGGCCGTCCAGCCCGGAGGGGGTGACGGCGTGCGTCTCGTACGCGCCCAGCCGCCGCGCCTCGGCGTTCATCGCGGCCACCCCGCCCTTCGCGCCGGCCGCACCGCCGCCGAGCCGGGCCAGCGTGTTGGCGGCGTCGTTGCCGGAGTTGAGCATCAGCCCGAGCCAGAGCGTCTCGATCCGGTAGCGGCCGCCCTCCAGCAGTCCGACCGCCGAACTGCCGGGCTCGATGTCGAGGTCGGAGCGGACGATCTTCACGGTCTGCTTGGCGTCCAGCTTCGGCAGCATCGTCGCGGCCAGCAGCAGCTTCTGCACGCTGGCCGGGGTGGCGTACTCGTGTGGTCCGCAGCCGCCGAGTACCGCACCGGTGTCCAGGTCGGCGACGAGCCAGGAGGTCGCGGTGAGCGCGGGCGGCGCCGGTGTGCCGGGCGGCACGATCAGGCCGGCGGTGTCCATCCCCTCGCCGCCGAGCACCGGTTTGTCGGGGTCGGGCGCCGGTGGCTTCGGCCGGGGCGGCCGGTCCGCGGGCGGGCTGATCTTCGGGGCCGGGCACGGCCGGACAGCCGGACGGTCCGTCGGGGTGGCCGGCTGCACTCCCGGAACGGCGAGCACGGCGGTGACCAACGAGGCGACGAGGACGCGTCCGCTCATGTCGACCGACATTAGCCGGCCGAGCGGAGATCGTCATTATCAGCCCGACCCGGGATCACCCGGGCATCCCGTCCGTCACCAGGTCCGGTCCCGGCGGTGCCGCCAGGGCCGGCCGTCCGGGTCGTAGAGGAGCCGGTAAGGCAGCACCGCCCAGGCCCGGGTGAACGCCGACAGCCGCTCCGGCTCGTGCCGGCGCAGCCGGCCCGGCGGGCGCGGCCCGACCTGCCCACCGTCGTGCCAGGCGTCCAGCGCCTCGGCCGCCGCGAGGACGGCCCGCACCGCGCTGTCCGGGTCGATCAGGTCGGCGTCCTCGCCACCGGCCGGGTCGCGGTCCAGATGCTCGCGCAGCAGGGTCAACCGCAGGTCCCGGGCGAACCGCCGGGCGCCGTCGCCCCGCCCGCCGGGATCGGTCGGCTCCCGCTCGTCGGCCTCGGTGTCGAGCACCGCACAGGACAGCTCGCTGTCGTGGGTCCAGGACCGCCGGTTGAAGTTGTCGCTGCCGACGCTGGCCCAGACGTCGTCGGCCACGCACACCTTCGCGTGCACGTAGACCGGCCGGCCAGCGTGATTCTCGACGTCGAAGACGTGCACCCGGTCACCGCCGGCCTGCCGGCAGGTCTCGATCGCCTGCCTGCGGCCGATCTGGTTGGGCGGCAGCGCCAGCCGGCCGTCCACGTCCGGGTAGCGGGGCACCACGACGATCAGATGCAGCTCCGGGTTGTCCCGCAACGCGTCGGCGAACAGATCGGCCACCTCGGTCGACCACATGTACTGGTCCTCGAGGTAGATCAGCCGGCGGGCCCGCCGGATCGCCTTGGTGTAGCCGCGCGCCACCGTCCGCTCACCGTCGGGCGCGAACGGGTACGGGCGCGGCTTGTTCGGGTAGGTGCGCAGCACCTGCACGGTGTGCGGGCCGCACGGTGGTGGTGGCGGCAGCTCGGGCGGCAGCTTGTCGGCGGTCACGTCGGTGCCGGTCAGCCGGTCCCAGAGCGCGGAGAGCGGGTTTCCCCAGCTCAGCGCCGTCGGGTCGGTCCAGCGTTCGCGGAAGGTGAGATCCAGCGCGCCGACCACCGGTCCGCGCAGCTCCAACTGCACGTCGTGCCAGGGCGGCCGGTCGCCGTACCGGGGTGACATCCGGACCGCCTGCGGGTCGCCGTGGTGCTCGGTGTCGTCCCGGCGGCTGTGGCACAGGTCGATCCCGCCGGCGAACGCCACGTCCCGCTCGGGCCGGCCGGGGTGCCGCAGCACCACCAGCTTCTGGTGGTGCGAGCCGAACCGGCGGACCCGCTGGTCGAGCAGCACCTCGCCGCCGTCGTCGGCCACGTCCTCGGCCAGATTCCGGTTCTCCTCGGCGCTGTACTGCAGCTTGTCGAAGTGGGAGCGCCAGATCAGCCCTTTGACGACCACCCCCCGCCGGGCTGCGGCCGAGAAGAGCTCGCCCACGGTCGGGCCGTCCGGGCGCAGCCGCTCGTCGGGATCGCCCCGCCAGTCGGTGAAGAACAGCCGGTCGCCGCGTTCCATCGTCTCGACCACCTCGACCAGCCGGTCGAAGTACGCCACACCATGTACGTGCGCGGTCACCAGGTTCCCCGGGCACCGGACCGGTATGTCCGACGCGGGGTTGTCCCGCTCCTCGGCGGTCAGCAACCAGTCTTCGTCAGGCACGAGGCGGTCAACCTCCAGCTAGGGGGCGTTCCACCCCACCGTACGAGTCGTCGACGCACGCCGCACGGCTGGCAGGATGGTGGCTACCGGCCGGTGGCCGGTCACATCGACGGGAGACGCGATGCTGTTGCCGGCCCTGGGGCCGACGGCCCCCGACCAGTCAGCCGCGATCCGGGTGGGCGACGAGACCGCCTCCCGGCTGTGGCTCGCCGAGGCCGCCGCCGGCGTGGCCGCCCGGATCTCCGGAGCGCCGGCGGTCGCCGTCTGGGCGGACGCGACGCTGGCCACCGTCGCGGCGGTGACCGGTGGGCTGCTGGCCGGGGTTCCGGTGGTGCCGGTGTCACCGGACTCCGGGCCGCTGGAACTCGATCACATCCTCACCGACTCCGGCGCCGCGCTGCTGCTGGCCGACCGGCCACCGGAGCACGCGGTGCCGGTGCCGGTGGAACCGGTCCGCGCGGCGGCGGGCGGCCGCGGCGGGCCACCCCCCGAACCATCGGGTACGACCCCAGCGCTGATCCTCTACACCAGCGGCACCACCGGGCCGCCGAAGGGCACCGTCCTCAGCCGGGACGCGATCGCCCACGACCTGGACGCCCTGGCGCAGGCGTGGGCGTGGACCCCCGACGATGTGCTGGTCCATGGCTTGCCGCTGTACCACGTACACGGGCTGGTGCTGGGGGTCCTCGGCGCGTTGCGGACCGGCTGCCGGTTGGTGCACACCGGCCGACCCCACCCCGACCGGTACGCGGCGGCCGGCGGGACGCTGCTGTTCGGCGTACCGACGATCTGGTCGCGGATCGCGGCCGACCCGGCGGCGGCGCGGGCGCTCGCCGCCGCCCGGCTGCTGGTCTCCGGCAGCGCCGCCCTGCCGGTGCCGGTCTTCGAGCGGCTGCGGGAGCTGACCGGCCACCGGCCGGTGGAACGGTACGGGATGACCGAGACCCTGATCACGCTGAGCACCCGGGCCGACGGCGAGCGGTCGCCGGGCCGGGTCGGCCTGCCGCTGTCCGGCGTCGGCGTCCGGCTGGTCGACGACGACGGGCGGCCGGTGCCGGCCGACGGTGAGTCGATCGGCGAGCTGCAGGTGCGCGGGCCGACGCTGTTCACCGGGTACCTGGGCCGGCCCGACGCGACCGCCGCCGCCTACACGCCGGACGGCTGGTTCCGCACCGGCGACGTGGCCATCCTCGAACCGGACGGCCAGTACCGGATCGTCGGCCGGGCGAGCATCGACCTGATCTCCAGTGGCGGGTACCGGATCGGCGCCGGCGAGATCGAGGACGCGCTGCTGTCCCACCCGGCCGTCCGGGAGGCCGCGGTGGTCGGCGAGCCCCATCCCGACCTGGGCCAGCAGATCGTGGCGTACGTCGTCGGTGATCCGGTGCCGGACCAGGAGCTGATCGACTTCGTCGCCACCCGGCTGTCGCGGCACAAGCGGCCGCGCCGGGTGCACCTGGTGGCGGACCTGCCGCGCAACCAGATGGGGAAGGTGCAGAAGAGCCGGCTGCTGCCGTGAGCCGGTGGGCGGGTCCGGTCCGGACCCGCCCACCGGACGTCAGGTCGGGTCAGGAGGCGGCGGGCTCGCCGTCGAGCGCGGCCGCCGGCGCGCCGCCGCCGGCCAGCACCCGGGCCTGCTGCGGCCAGGTCGGCAGGCTGGCCACGGCCCGCATGCCCGCGCTGCGGACGGTCGACCGCAGCTCCGCCTCGTCGAGGTCGGCGAGCTGCTGGTAGGTGCGGATGCCGGCGGCGTTGAGCGCCGCGGCCATCTTCGGTCCGATGCCCTCGATCCGGCGCAGGTCGTCACCGGCCCCCTCGCCCGGCCCGGCAGCGGCGACCGGCTCGGGGACGGCCACCGGCTCAACCGGCTCGGCAGCCGCAACCGGCTCGGCAGCCGCGACCGGGGCAGCCGGCCCGGCCGGCTCGTCGGCGGCGATCGGCTCGGCCGGTGCGATGGGCGCCACCGGCTCGGCGGCCGGCACCGGCTCGGGCTCGGGCTCGCCGGCGGTGTCGAGCACCGCCGCGTCGGGGGCCACCGGCTGCTCGCCGAGCGTCGGCGCCAGGGTGGCCGACGCGGGCGGCTCGTCCTCGACCGCTGCCGGCTCCGGCCGGTCCACCACGGCCGTGCCGCCCGGTGGGTCGGCCGGCGTCGCCGGGCTGAGCGAATCGGTCGGCGTCGCCGGGCTCGGCGGGGTGAGGGCGACGGGCTCGGCCAGCTCCGGCGCCGACAGTTGCTCCACAGTGGATGGATCAGTGGTCGGGGCACCGGCGACCGGCGGGACCGGGCTCACCTCGGGCGCACCGGCCTCCGCACCGGTGGGTGCGGCGGCACCGGCCGGTTGGCGGCCCCACAGCAACCACCCACCGCCCAGACCGAGCAGCAGGGCCAGTAGGAACAGCAATGTATGTCCGGCGGACCACGCCACGGCAGACCTCCTGAGGGGGGAATCGGTCAGGTGTGAAGTGCGGGATTGTACGAGAAAGACTCGCGCAGCCTGCCACACCGCTCCCAACCCGTACAGGCAGCCGGGCCGTGGCGGCCGGACCGGTCACACCGGCTCACCGAGCGTCAACGGCCGGCTCCACCCCGTCCCCGCAACGGTCCCCACCGCGGCGCCGGCATGACGTGCGGGCGCAGGCTCGGCGGCAGCGGCGCCGCGCCGGGGCCGCCGGCCCGCACCCAGTCCGCCACCGCCGCCAGGACCACCGGGTCCAGCACCTCGGCGAGCCACACCGGACGCGCGCCAGCCCGCCGGGCCGCCGGGGTCGGCTGTACCACCAGGACGTTCGACCGGTCACAGACGTTCAGGCACTCGCTGCGCCGCACCCGGTCCGCCGCGCCGACGCCGTGCCGCAACTGGTCGAGCTGTCCGTCATGGTCCACCTGCGGGTGCTTGCGTGCGGTGCCGCAGCAACAGCCCCGGCACAACGTCAGCACGCAGCCCAGCGGCCGACCGGGCGGCGGCGCCACCCCGCCCGCCGGATCAGCCGGCGGCCGGTGGGGCCACCGTGGCCGGGTCCGGCGTCGAGCCCGGGTCCGTCGCTGTACCCGCGCCGCCGCCGGCCGCCGTGCGCGGCGTCAGCAACAGCCCGAAGGCGAATCCGAGACCGGCCCACAGGGTGGCCAGCTCGGCGATGGAGGCGAGCCGGAACTCCCAGAGCAGCCCCGCGGGCACGTCCGCCGGCACCAGATCGGGAGTCGCCGGCCAGGCCACCAGGACCAGCAGGTTGCCGAGCACCCCGGCCAGCACCGCCCCGGCGGCGGCGTGCGACCCGGACCAGCCCCGGCCGGCCAGCCCGTCCCGGACCAGGAACGCCAGCCAGGTGAAACCGACCGCCGCGATGATCAGGCTGAAGTACTGCCAGGTGCGGGTGGTCACCGTGGCGGGGTCGCCCACGCCGGGCGGATTGGCCGGGTATTTCAGCGCGGGTAGCAGAGAGACGGCCACGAAGCCGCACCCGGCCAGTACCGCGGCCCGGGCCAGGTCGGTGCCGCCCGGCAGGCGGTGCCGGACCCGGGCGAAGACCACGGCCAGCACCAGGCCGAGGCTGACCGCGACCAGCACCGCCGCGACCATCCCGCCAACCACCTGCATGGCACGGCCGACCAGCTCATGCTCGTGGCCGCCGGGTTCGCCGGCGGAGCGCGCCTCCTCGACCACCAGCGCAGCGTCGATGGCGGGTTCGACCAGGAGCAGGGCGACGAGGGCAGCCAGCAGCCCGGCGATCAGGCCGGCCAGCAGGCCCCGGCGCAGTACGAAACCAAGCGTCAGAGTCCGCATCGGAGCGCCCCGGGCTCAGTGACAGGGCACGCCGAGCGCGTGGCGCCCGTCGTGGGTGAACTCGTGTACGTACTCGGCGTAGCTCGCCAGCACGGCGCCGTTCTCCTGGAGCACCAGGTAGACGACGGCGACGGCGAACGCGACGGCGAGCCAGGCCAGGGCGGGCACCCGGATCGGCGCGGTCGCGGCGGGCACGGTGACAGGGGGCATCGCGGTAATCCTCTCGTCCATTCCTCGTGGCGATTACCTTGCTGTGCCGCGGCCGGTCTCCTGGCTCCCGGATCACCGCGCCCGTCCAGCCTTCCCAGATCGGCATCGACCCAGTGGCGGAGCGGACGAGCACTCCCCGGTCACAGTGGCGAGGACCACGCCGGATTCACACCGGCTTCCCGAACACCGCGGCTCTGGCAGCGTAGCCGCCGGTCAGCCCCCGCCACAATGGTCGGGCCAGCCCGGCCGCCGGCCCACGGGTGTGCGATGGTGCCCGGATGAGCACCCGGGTCCTGATTCTGGGCGGCACGGCGGAGGCCCGCGAGCTGGCCGCCACGCTGGTACCCCGGCCGGACGTGATGATCATCTCCTCGCTGGCCGGTCGGGTACGCGATCCGCGGCTGCCGGTGGGCGCGGTCCGGATCGGCGGGTTCGGTGGTCCGGCGGGGCTGGCCCGGTGGCTGGCCGAGCAACGCATCACCGCCGTCATCGACGCCACCCACCCGTACGCGGCCCGGATCCGGACCGCCGCGGTGGTCGCCGCCGCCGAGGTGGGCGCCGCCCACCTGCGGCTGGAACGTCCGGGATGGACGGCGCAGCCGGGCGATCGCTGGCACCGGGTGCCGGGCTACGCCGAGGCCGCGGCCCTCCTGCCCCAGCTCGGGCGGCGGATCTTCCTCACCACCGGCCGGCAGCACCTGGCCGAATTCACCGGCCGGTCCGAGCTGTCGTTCCTGGCCCGGTTCGTCGACCCGCCGGACGAGCCGGTCCCGGCCAACGTCCGGGTCCTCCTCTCCCGGGGCCCGTACGACGCCGCCCGGGAGGCCGAACTGCTCCGCCGGCACCGGATCGAGGTGCTGGTGACCAAGGACAGCGGCGGTTCGCTGACAATCGGCAAGCTGACCGCCGCCCGGGAGCTCTCGCTACCGGTGGTGATGATCGACCGGCCACCGCCGGACCCGGCCAGCCGGCCGGCCGATGTGGTCTCCGATGTCGCCGGGGCACTCGACTGGCTGGCCCGGTCCGCTCAGCCGGCCGCCGCGGCCGGGCCACCATCCGGCACAGCCGGGCGGTCGGCGGGCACCGCCGGACCGCCTGCCGGCACTGCCGGGCCGTCGGCGGGGTAGTCGCGGGGCGTCCAGACCACGGCGGTACCGTCCGGCCGCCGGGTGACCCGGGTGGTCGACGAGCCGATTATCAGCAGGCAGCGCATGTCCACAGTGTCGGGATCGAGCCGGCCGAGCTCCACCAGGGTGACCGACTCGGTCGGCCCGCCGACGTCCCGGGCGACCACCACCGGGGTGCCCGGGGCCCGGTGCCGCAGCAACAGGTCACGGGCGGCGGCCACCTGCCAACGCCGGCTCGCCGAGGCCGGGTTGTAGATCGCCATCACCAGGTCGGCCGAGGCGGCAGCGGCAAGTCGGGCCTCGATCACCGGCCACGGCTTGAGCCGATCGGAGAGCGACAACACCGCGTAGTCATGGCCGAGCGGCGCGCCGACCCGACTCGCCGCCGCCTGGGCCGCGGTCAGCCCCGGCAGCACCCGGACCGGCACCCGGGCGAACCGATCGTCATCGGCCGCGACGGCCAGCACCGCGGTGGCCATCGCGAACACCCCGGGATCGCCCGAGGAGACCACCGCGACCCGCGACCCCGCCAGGGCCAGCTCCAACGCGTGCCGGGCCCGGTCGGCCTCGACCTGGTTGTCCGAGGTGTGGCGGTGCTGCCCGGGCCGGCGCGGAACCCGGTCGACGTACGGCCCGTACCCGATCAGATGCTCGGCCTCCCGCAGTGCCCGCGTCACCTCCGGCGTCCGCCAGCCGGGACCGGCCGGCCCCAGACCGACCACCACGACCTCGCCGCGGTCCGGCGGCTTCCCGGCCGGCGCCGCGTCGTCCGATCCGGCGGCCACGGCGGCGTTCCCCGGGCCGGCGTCCGCGGCGGTCGCGGCCGCGCTCGCCGGGCTCGGCACGATCGCGATCGAGAAGTACGGCACGGCCGCCGGATCGACCTCCGCCAGGGGCAGCTGCCGGGACCGGTTCGTGGTGGCCCGCTCGACGTACCATGCCTCGTCGAGCCGACCCGCGTCGGCCAGCGCGGTGCGGACCTCCCCGAAGGTCCGACCCAGCTTGAGTACGGCCGCCGCGTCGGTGCCGTCCAGCCGGCGGGCCAGCTCGGCGGCGGGCAGCGTGCCGGGGAGCACGGTCAGCACCTCGTCGCGTTCCACCAGCGGCCGGCCCAGCACCGCCGAGGCCGCGCTGACCGAGGTCACCCCGGGCACCACCTCCGCCGGGAACCGGTGTGCCAATCGCTCGTGCAGGTACATGTAGGAGCCATAGAAGAGCGGGTCACCGGCACAGAGCACCACCACGTCCCGGCCGGCCGCCAGGTGCCCGGCCAGCCGCTCGGCGCTGCGGTCGTAGAACTCGGCGATCTCCGCCTCGTAGCCGCCCGGGTGGTCGGTCTCCTCGGTGGTCACCGGATAGACAAGGGCCTCCTCCACCTGTCCGGGACGCAGGTACGGCGCGGCGATCGACCGGGCGATGCTGCGCCCGTGCCGGGCCGAGTAGTACGCCACCACCTCGGCTGCGCCGATCAGCCTGGCGGCCTTGACGGTGAGCAGCTCGGGGTCGCCCGGCCCGACGCCGACCCCGTAGAGGGTGCCCGGCCCGCTCACTCGGCCACGCTCGCGATGGCGTTCACCGCGGCGGCGGTGATCGCGCTGCCGCCCCGCCGCCCGTGGACCACCAGGTACGGCACCCCGGCGGGGTGCCGGGCCAGCGCCAGTTTGGACTCGGCGGCGCCGATGAAGCCCACCGGTACGCCTACGATCACCGCCGGCCGGGGCGCACCCGCGTCGAGGAGTTCGAGGAGCCGGAACAGTGCGGTGGGGGCGTTGCCGATCGCCACCACCGCACCGTCGAGCCGGTCGAGCCACAGCTGGAGCGCGGCGGCGCTGCGGGTCGTGCCGAGCCGCTCGGCCAGCCCCGGCACGTCGGGGTGTCGCAGCGTGCAGATCACCTCGTTGCCGGCCGGCAACCGGGTCCGGGTGATGCCGGCGGCGACCATCGCCGCGTCGCACAGGATCGGCGCCCCGGCGGCCAGCGCGGCCCGGCCGCGCCGTACCACGTCCGGGGCGGCGGCGATGTCGTCGACCAGGTCGACCATGCCGCAGGCGTGCACCATCCGCACCGCCACCTGGGCCAGGTCGATGGGGAGCCGGGCCAGGTCGGTCTCCGCCCGGATGGTGGCGAACGAGCGGCGGTAGATCTCCGCCCCGTCGCGGACGTAGTCGTAGTCCGGTCCGGCCGGGGGTGGGGCGCTCACCGGGGCGTCCTCGCCTGGGCGACCCGCTCGGCCAGCGGTCCGGGCGGCGGTGGGCCGCCCGGGGCGGTCACCGCGTAGCCGTCCCCGGTCGCCACGGCCACCGCAACCGGGCCGGCCGGCAGACCGCACCGCCGCTCGCAGCCGGCCCAGTGCATCCGCAGCCGGCGCCCGGCCGCCGAACCGCCGAACGACTCGCCGCCGGTCGGCTCGCGGCCGTCCGGGACCGGGCCGGCGGCGGCGACCGCCGAGGCGGCGTCGGCCCGGACGTCGGCCAGTGACCGCGCGCAGCCGGGCCGGCCGGCGCAGGCGCTGACCCCGGCCCACGGCGAGGCGGTTTCGACGATCAGCCCGGCCGCGTCCATCCGGGCCAGCAGGCCCATGACCGGTTGCGGCCCGGCGTCGGCCACCACACTCCGCCACGGTGTCACCACGAGCGACCCACCCTCCACCTCGGCGGAAATCTCCGCGAGCAGCCTGGCCTGGTCGGCCCGGAGGCGGCCCAGCCGCGCGCCGGCCACCACGCAGAGCCGACCGTACGGGGCGGCCACCGCCCCCGGAGCCGGCGCCGGGTCATCGGTGATCTCCGGCACCCGCCCGGCGGGCGCCGCGAGCGCCCCGGCCGGGCGGTCGGCGCTCGCCGCCGCGAGTGTTTCGGCGAGCCGGGCCGGGCCGCCGGACAGGTCGGTCACCCGCCACACGGCGGCCGGCTCCGGTTCGGTGGCGCGCAGCCGGAGGAAGCCGTGGGCGGCGGCGACGAGGCCCGGCACCGCCCGGACGATCGGCATCCGCAGTCCATGGTCCCGGCCGGCCAGCAGCAACGCGCCGGTGTCGGCCCGCCAGCACAGATCGGCGCCCAGACCGGCCACGTCACCCCGCCCGTCGTCCAGCGCGAACAGGAACCGCCCGCTCAACGCCGCCAGTGCCGGCTCGGCCCGCACGGCCCGGTCGAGCGCGCGGACCAGTTCCCGGATGTCCGGCCGGCCGGCGCCGTCCCGACCACTCAATGGTGAGGCGAGGATGTTGCGGACCCGCTCGTGGGTGGCGGTGGGGAGCAGCCCGGCGCCGGCGAGCCGGTCGGCCAACCGGGCCGCGGCGCCACCCGGCGGGATGCCACGGATCTGCAGATTCGCCCGGGATGTGAGTTCCAGCGTGCCGTCGCCGTACTCCGCCGCACAGTCGGCCACCGTCCGCAGCTGCGCCGGATCGAGCTGCCCGCCTGGCAGGCGTACCCGGATCAGGCCGCCGTCGGCGGCCTCGTGCACCCGCAGCGCGCCGGGGCACCGGTCACCGGCGGAGCGAGGCGGCACGACGTCGGGCATGGCGACATCGTAGAGTCGGGCCACCGGCGCAACCCCGCGCCGGCCCAGCAGCACGCGGTGGACACGGAGGAACCCGGTGTGAATCCGGGGCGGTCCCGCCACTGTCACCGGGGAGTGACCCCCACGCGAGACCACGGCTCGACACCGAGCCGGAAGGTCGGGGCGAGCGTCGATCCGGGAGCCAGGAGACTCCGGCCAGCGCGCACGACGACCACGGGCGCGGACCCGGGGAGGAGTCACCCATGCTCATCGTTGCCGGCCGGGTCACGGCATGATCCTGCTGCTCTCCACATCGGACACCGATCTGCTCAGCGCGCGGGCCAGTGGCGCCGACTACCGGCTGGCCAATCCGGCCCGGCTGGAACGCGGTCCGGCCGACCTGCCCGACCTGCTCGCCGGCGCCGACCTGGTGCTGGTTCGCATCCTCGGCGGTTACCGGATGTGGTCGGAAGGGCTGGACGCGTTGCGCGCCAGCGGCGTACCGGTGGTGATGCTCGGCGGTGAGCAGACCCCGGACGCGGACCTGATGGCCCGCTCCACGGTGCCGGTCGGCACCGCCGCCCAGGCGCACGCCTACCTGGCCCAGGGCGGTCCGGACAACCTGCGGGAGCTGTTCGGGTTTCTCTCCGACACGGTCCTGCTGACCGGGTACGGCTTCGCGCCGCCGGTCGAGCAGCCGAGCTGGGGTCTGCTGCCGCGCGAGCCGGCCGGCCCGGACGGGCCGGTGATCGGCATCCTCTACTACCGGGCGCACCAGATGAGCGGCAACATCGCCTTCGTCGAGGCGCTCGCCGACGCGGTCGACGGCGCCGGCGGCCGGGCGCTGCCGATTTTCTGCGCCAGCCTGCGCAATCCCGAGCCGGAGCTGCTGGCCACGCTCGGCCGGGCCGACGCCCTGCTGGTCACCGTCCTGGCCGCCGGCGGCACCCGGCCGGCCGACGCCGCCGCCGGCGGGGACGACGGCAGCTGGGACGTCGGCGCGCTGGCCGCCCTGGACGTCCCGATCCTGCAGGCACTCAGCCTGACCGCCAGCCGGTCCACCTGGTCGGCGAGCGACGACGGTCTCTCCCCGCTGGACGCGGCCACCCAGATCGCGGTGCCCGAGTTCGACGGCCGGCTGATCACCGTTCCGTTCTCGTTCAAGGAGACCGACGCGGACGGGCTGCCCCGCTACGTGGCCGATCCGGAACGGGCCGGCCGGGTCGCCGGGATCGCCGTCCGGCTCGCCCGGCTGCGGCACACCCCGCCCGCCCGGCGCCGGATCGCGCTGGCGCTGTCGGCGTACCCGACGAAGCACGCCCGGGTCGGCAACGCGGTCGGGCTGGACACCCCGGCCAGCGCGGTCGCGCTGCTGCGGGCGATGGCCGCCCAGGGGTACGACGTCGGCCCGACCGAGGGACCGGACGCGCTACCCGGCCTGGTGCCCGCCGACGCGCCGCCTACCGACTCGCCGCCCGCCGACGGGCACGCCGCGGCTCCCGCGCCGGACGGGGACCGGCTGATCCATGCCCTGATCGCGGCCGGCGGCCACGATCAGGAGTGGCTGACCGAGGAGCAGCTCGCCGGCAACCCGGTGCGGATCCGATTGGCCAGCTACCTGCGCTGGTTCGAGACGCTCCCCACCGAACTGCGCGACGCGATGACCGAACACTGGGGGCCGCCACCGGGCGAGCTGTACGTCGACCGGTCCCGCGACCCGGCCGGCGAGATCGTGCTGGCCACCCTGCGGGCCGGCAACATCCTGTTGATGATCCAGCCACCCCGGGGCTTCGGCGAGAACCCGGTGGCCATCTACCACGACCCCGACCTCCCGCCGACCCATCACTACCTGGCCGCCTACCGCTGGTTGGACACCGAATTCGGCGCGCACGCCGTGGTGCACCTGGGCAAGCACGGCTCGCTGGAATGGTTGCCCGGCAAGACCGCCGGCCTCTCCGCCGGCTGCGGCCCGGACGCCGTCCTCGGCGACCTGCCGCTGATCTACCCGTTCCTGGTCAACGACCCGGGCGAGGGAGCACAGGCCAAACGGCGGGCGCACGCCACGATCGTCGACCACCTGGTGCCGCCGATGGCCCGCGCGGAGAGCTACGGCGACATCGCCCGGCTGGAACAACTCCTCGACGAGTACGCGAACATCGCCGCGATGGATCCGGCCAAGCTGCCCGCCATCCGGGGCCAGCTCTGGACCCTGATCCAGGCCGCCAGACTCGACCACGACCTCGGCCTGGAGCAGCGCCCACACGACGCCGAGTTCGACGAGTTCCTGCTGCACGTCGACGGCTGGCTCTGCGAGGTCAAGGACGCCCAGATCCGCGACGGCCTGCACGTGCTCGGCGCCGCCCCGACCGGCGAGGCCCGGGTGAACCTGGTGCTGGCGATCCTGCGCGCCCGGCAGGTCTGGGGTGGACAGGCCGGCGCGGTGCCGGGCCTGCGGGCCGCGCTCGGCCTGGCCGACGCGACTTCAACAGATGCCGCGACCGCCGAGGTGGATCGGGTGGAGGAGCTGGCCCGGGCGCTGGTGCTCGCCATGGAACAGCGGTCCTGGGCGGTGGACGCGCCCGAAGCGGTGGCCGCGGCCGTCCTCGGCGAGGACGATCCCCGGGCCGCCGACGCGGCACGGGTGCTCACCTTCGCCGCCACCGAGGTGGTCCCCCGGCTGGCCCGCACCACCGACGAGATCACCGCGCTGCTGCACGCGCTCGACGGTGGCTACGTGCCGGCCGGCCCGAGTGGTTCGCCGCTGCGCGGCCTGGTCAACGTGCTGCCCACCGGCCGCAACTTCTACACCGTCGACCCGAAGGCGATCCCGAGCCGGCTGGCCTGGGAAACCGGCCAGGCGATGGCGGCGTCCCTGCTGGAGCGCTACCGCCGGGACACCGGCGACTGGCCCCGCTCGGTCGGCCTCTCCGCCTGGGGCACCTCCGCGATGCGCACCGCCGGCGACGACATCGCCGAGGTGTTCGCCCTGATCGGGGTCCGACCGACCTGGGACGAGGCGTCCCGCCGGGTGAACGGCTTCGAGGTCATCCCGACCGCCGAACTGGGCCGGCCGCGCATCGACGTGACCGTCCGGATCAGCGGCTTCTTCCGGGACGCCTTCCCGCACCTGCTGCTGCTGCTCGACGACGCGGTGCGGGCGGTGGCCGCCCTGGACGAGCCGGACGAGGTGAACTTCCTCGCCGCGCACGCCCGCGCCGACACCGCCCGGCACGGCGACGAGCGCCGGGCCACCATCCGGATCTTCGGCTCCAAGCCGGGCGCGTACGGGGCCGGGCTGCTGCCGCTCATCGACAGCGGCAACTGGCGTGACGACGCCGACCTGGCCGAGGTCTACACGGTCTGGGGCGGCTTCGCGTACGGCCGGGACCTGGCCGGGCGGGCCGCTCGGCAGGACATGGAGAACGCGTACCGGCGGATCGCGGTGGCCGCCAAGAACGTCGACACCCGGGAACACGACATCGCCGACTCGGACGACTACTTCCAGTACCACGGCGGCATGATCGCCACCGTCCGGGCGCTCACCGGTCAGGCGCCCCGGGCGTACGTCGGCGACAGCACCAGCCCGGATGCGGTCCGCACCCGGACCCTGACCGAGGAGACCGCCCGGGTGTTCCGGGCCCGGGTGGTCAATCCGCGCTGGCTGGCGGCGATGCGCCGGCACGGCTACAAGGGGGCGTTCGAACTGGCCGCCACCGTGGACTACCTGTTCGGGTACGACGCCACCGCCGGTGTCGTGGCCGACTGGATGTACGAGCAGCTCGCCGAGGCGTACGCGCTGGACCCCGAGAACCAGGACTTCCTGCACCGCTCGAACCCGTGGGCCCTGCGCAACATCATCGAACGGTTGACCGAGGCGGCCGACCGCGGTCTGTGGGCCAAACCCGACCCGGCCACCCTCGCCGCGCTGCGGGATGTCTACCTGCGCGTCGAGGGCGACCTGGAGGACCGCTGAGCAGCTCCCCGCGCCGGGTCAGCAACAGCGGACCGTCGGGCGGTGACGCAGCGCCTCGAACTCGCGCCGGCTCAGCACCGGTTGACCTGGGTGGGTACGCCGCCGGTGGTCGAGGTAGTTGTCGTACGCTGATTCGCCGCTCAGCTCCCGGGCGTACCAGCGGAGGTGACGCAGCACGGACCGCAACCTCATCGCGGACCGCTCCCGTCGGGGGGTCCGGAGCCGGCGGCGGCCAGCTCGCGGCGCTCCTCGGCGGTCGGGATCAGTCCGGCCGGCGCGACGATCCGGGACTCGACGAACGGGGCCTCGCTGGTGGGCAGCGGCTCCCGCGACCGCAGGGCGCGGACGCACGTCCGCGCGCCGTCGGCGATCACGATGATGATCAGGATCGCGAAGAGGGCGGCCAGCAGCCCGTTGACGGTCGAGTTGACCACCACCTCCCGCATCTGGCCGAGGTCGCGCGCCGGGGCCAGCACCTCGCCCCGGTCCAGCGCCTCGGCGAACCGCTCCCGCTGGGCGAAGAAGCCGAGCTTCGGGTCATCGGAGAAGATCTTCTGCCAGCTCGCGGTGAGCGTCACCGCGGCGTCCCAGGCCAGCGGTACGCCGGTGACCCAGGCCCATTTCAGTTTGCCGCTCTTGACCAGGATCACGGTGGCGACGGTGAGCGCCACCGCCGCCAGCAGCTGGTTGGCGATGCCGAACAGTGGGAAGAGCTGGTTGATGCCGCCGAGCGGGTTGGTGACGCCGGCGTAGAGGAAGTAACCCCAGGCGCCGACGACGATCGCGCTGGTGGCCCAGATGCTCGGCGGCCAGCTGACCCGGCCGATCGGCTTCCAGACGTTGCCGAGGGTGTCCTGCAGCATGAACCGGCCGACCCGGGTGCCGGCGTCCACGGTGGTCAGGATGAAGAGCGCCTCGAACATGATCGCGAAGTGGTACCAGAAGGCGCGTAACGCGTCCCCGCCGGCGACGGCGGAGAAGATCTCCGAGATGCCGACGGCCAGGGTGGGCGCGCCACCGGTCCGGGCCACCAGGGTCTCCTCCTCCACCGCTGCGGAGGCGGCGGCCAGGTCGGCGGGGGTGATGGTGAAGCCGAGGTTGGTGACGGCGGTGGCGGCCGACTCGAAGGTGTTGCCGACCACGCCGGCCGGCGCGTTCATCGCGTAGTAGAGGCCGGGATCGAGCAGCGACGCGGCGATGATGGCCATCACCGCGACGAACGACTCCATCAGCATGCCGCCGTAGCCGATGAGCCGGACCTGCGACTCCTTCTGGATCATCTTCGGGGTGGTGCCGGACGAGATCAGCGCGTGGAACCCGGAGAGGGCGCCGCAGGCGATCGTGATGAAGACGAACGGGAAGAGGCTGCCGGCGAAGACCGGTCCGTCGCCGGAGAGGGCGAACTTGCTGACCGCGTCGTTCTGCAGGGTCGGCATGGTGACCAGGACACCGACGGCGAGCAGTCCGATGGTGCCGATCTTCATGAAGGTGGAGAGGTAGTCGCGGGGCGCCAGCAGCATCCAGACCGGCAGCACGGAGGCGAAGAAGCCGTAGACCGCGAGGCAGATGACGAGCGTACGGGGGTCGAGCGTGAACGCCTCCGCCAGGCTGGAGTCCTGCACCCAGCCGCCGGCCACGATCGCCAGCAGTAGCAGCGAGACGCCGATGAGGGTGGTCTCGATGACCCGGCCGGGGCGCAGAATTCGCAGATAGAAGCCCATGAAGAGGGCGATCGGGATCGTCATCGCGATGGAGAAGGTGCCCCACGGCGAGTCGGCGAGCGCGTTCACCACCACCAGTGCCAGCACACCGAGCAGGATGATCATGATGGTGAAGACGGCGATCAGCGCGGCGACGCCGCCGATCGGGCCGATCTCATCCCGGGCCATCTGGCCGAGGCTCTTGCCGTCGCGGCGCATCGAGAAGAAGAGCACCACCATGTCCTGCACGGCGCCCGCGAAGATCACCCCGAGGATGATCCACATTGTTCCCGGCAGGTAGCCCATCTGCGCCGCGAGCACCGGACCGACGAGCGGTCCGGCCCCGGCGATGGCGGCGAAGTGATGGCCGAGCAGCACCCGCCGGTCGGTGGCGTGGTAGTCGATCCCGTTCTCCAGGCGCTCGGCCGGGGTGGCCCGCCGGTCGTTCACCCCGAGCACCCGGCCCGCGATGAACCGGGCGTAGAAGCGATAGGCGATCGCGTACGAGCAGAGCGCCGCGACCAGCAGCCAGACCGCGTTGATCTCCTCGCCGCGGGAGAGCGCGAGCACGCCCCACCCGATGGCTCCGGCGACCGCGACGGCCGTCCAGACGGCTATCTTCTTGAGGTCCGGGCTTTTTCTGAGATCGGGGCTCTGGTCGCGGTCGGAACTTTCCGGGGCCGTTTCCGCATCTGCGCTCATTGATGCCCTCCGGGGTGCGCGAGCGCCCCGGCCTGGTCACCGTGGGAGGCGGCAACCTCGTGACGCTCCGCTTGAGATCGTCATCGTTGAATGCCTTCGCCGCAACTCGAAATGCCCGAACGATCGGCAAGCGGTCGATCCGGCCGCCTGGCGGCCGGTCCACGGCCAGGTCGCCCGTCGCGTCGCCGGCCGGGCCGCCGCCCCTCCACCCGGTCAGGAGGCCGTGACGGTCTCCCGCTGCCGACGCACCATCTCGGCGATCCAGGTGGGCGCGAACGGCGAGGTGCACCCCGGGGCGGTCGGATAGTCCTTGAGCACCTCCAGCCGCTCACCGATGTCGACCGCCCGGGCGCGGTACCCGGCGTGCTCGATGCCGATCTGCGCCAGGCAGTGGTTCATCGCCCACTGCAGCCGGCCCGGAGCGTCGGCCATCCGGGCCTCGATCACGTCGAGCAGCCCCGCCAGGTCGAGCCCGTCCGGCCGGCGCGCCACCCGCTCGGTGGTCAGCGCCCAACCGGCGCTCGCCACCACCGGATCCGGATCGGCCAACCAGGCCAGCCGCAGCTCCTCGGCGTGCGGGCTCTTCTTCACCACATAGTTCACCAGCCAGTCGTGCACCTTCGGGGCGCGCGCCTCGCGCAGCATGGCGTCCAGCTCGGTTCGCTCGAACGCCTTCGGCCGGCAGATCAGGAGCGCCAGCAGGCGCGCCGCGGTGTCGTCGGTCCGCCAGAGCTGGCGGGCGAGGTCCTGCTGCGTCTTCAGCCGTTTCGCGACCGCGCGCAGCTTGCCGAGGTTCACCCCGTGATCGTCACCGTGCTTCTCGTTCGCCGCGCGGACCTTCGGGTCCGCCAGCGCGGCCAGCTCGGCCAGCACCTCGGTCACGGTCGTCTCGGCCACCTCAGCTCCTGTCCCTCGCGTCCGGGACAGCCTACGACGTCGGTGGCGTACGACGTCGGCGGCGACCTACGACGTCGCTGGCGGTCCGCTCACCGGCCGGACCTCGACCGCCGCGGACTGGTAGCCGACGGCCAGGATCTGCCGGGCGGTCTCGGTGTAGACGTCCGGACCCTCGGGCGCGAAGGTGCCGAGCCCGTCGACGTAGCGGTTGAACATGCAGAACGCGGCGGCGATCAGCACGGTGTCGTGGATCTCCACATCGGTGGCGCCCTCCGCGCGGGCGGCGTCGACCAGCTCGGTGGTGACATTGCGGCCACTGACCTGGACCGCACCGGCGATGCGCAGCAGCGCCCGCAGCTTCGCCGAGATCGGCGCGGTGTCGAGGTCCGCGCGCACCTGCTCGACGAGGGCCGCACCGGCGTCGAGCTGCGCCGCCGCGAATGCCGAGTGCGACGCGGCGCAGAAGTCGCAGTCGTTGCGCTCGGAGACGTACGCGGCGATCAGTTCCCGCTCCCCGGCCGGCAGCGAGTTGGGTGCCCGCAGCAGCACCTCGGCCAGCTCGTTGAGCGGCTTCGCCGTCTCCGGGCGGTACCGCATCGGCCCGATGATGCCGGGAAACTGCTTCTCGTCCACCCCAAGATCGATATACGCCATGGTCGCGATGCCCTTCCGCGGTGGGAGGTGACCCGGTGGTCCGTCGACTGGGGACGGCCCGCCGGGCGGCGTTGCGACGCCGCGAACCAACGATCTCATCCGATCTGCCGGTGGCGCTTCTTCGTACGTGCTCGGTCCCGGCGGCCCGCGGTCGTCCGGTCCACGCTCAAAGGTCACGCCGGGCGTACAGGCGCGCGGAGAGCCTGATGGAGGCGGCTGCGAGGATGCCGAGGACCCCGACCGAGGCGAGCGCGAGCCAGCCGAGGTTCGCGTCGCCGAGCCAGGACAGCAGCACGGTGCGGATGTCCGGGGTCACCCACCCGATGGCGAGGATGCCCAGGATGATCGAGGGAGGAACGGCCGTGAGGACTCGGATGGGACCGGGGCCGGTGGCGAAGAAGACAGGTAGTTGGGCGGCGAGGAGGACGCCGAGGATGGCGATGCTGCCGGCCGCGAGGGCGGCGGCGACGCCGAGGTCGAACGCGGAGCCGAAGGCGAGTGCGGCGAGCGCAGTCAGAAGGACACTGAGGACGGTCAGGGCGAACAGCAGGAGCAGACAGGTCGCATAGCGGCCGACGACGACCCGGCGGCGCGGGATGCAGAGCGCGGTGTAGAGGGTGTCGAGGCGGCCGAGCGCGTCGTAGCTGAACAAGCTCTGCGGGGCACTCATCACCGCGAGGGCGGAGACGAAGGGGATCAGCAGGTACCCGCCGCCACCGCCGGAATCCAGGCTCAGCGCGGGCAGGAGCACGCCGCTGATGAGCAGCACCGGTACGACGACAAGGCCGAACGGAATGATCATGTACCCCGCGTTTGGCCGCAGGGTTCTCAGGTCCAGGCTGACGAATCGGGCGATGGCCTGCATGTCAGTGCTCCTCGTCGGTGTGCCGCTCGTGGTGGACGACGAGCTGCTCGATCGTCGGGGTCTCGAACTGGACGTCCGGGCCGAATGCGGCAGAGTCGGCGGTGCGGACGATGCCGTCGAAGCTGACCTGGCCACGGCGTAGGCCCCGGATCAGCGGGGCGTTCTCCGTGGTCAGGTCCGCCAGCGTCCCCCTGACGTGGGCGAACTCCTCGACCAGCTCCTCCAGGGCGCCGGAGTAGACGATCCGGCCGCCGTCGACGAACACCAGATAGTCGGCGAAGTGTTCCAGGTCGCTCGTGATGTGGGTGGAGAAGAGCAGCGACGCCTCCTCCCTGCGCATGTGCTGGCGCAGCAGGTCGACCAGGTCGGCGCGCGCGGCCGGGTCGAGGCCGCTGGTGGGCTCGTCCAGGATCAGCAGCGCGGGGTGGTTACCCATCGCCAGCGCGATCATCAGCTTGTTCCCCTCGCCGCGGGACAGCTCCTTCACGCGCTTCTCGGCGCGGAGCCCGAACTGGCGGCAGAGCCGGTCGAACCAGTCCTGGTCCCACCCGGGCCGGGACGCGGCGTAGACCGCCGCGGCGTCGCGGATGCGCCAGTACGGGAGCACGAACGGCTGGTCGAACGCGACCCCGATCTCGTCCATCGGCGGCACCGCGATCGTTCCCGCGTCCGCGCGGACGAGACCGAGCAGCGTACGCAGCGTGGTCGTCTTGCCCGACCCGTTGGCCCCGACCATCCCGGTCACGAACCCGCGCGGTATCCGGAGGTCCAGCGGGCCGAGCGTGAAGTCCCCCCGGCGCTTGACGAGCCCGACGGCTTCCAGCACGTGCTCTGTCGTGTTCATCGTTCCCACTCCTGTGCGAGCATGGCGGTCAGCTCCTCCAGCGAGACCAGCCCGGTGTGCCTGGTGTGCGTGACGATCTGCCGCAGCCCCGCGCGCGCCCGCTCCAACGAACTGCGGCGGGCAGCTGCCGGATCGATCTCCGCGACGAACGAGCCCTTGCCGGGCACGTTGACGATCAGCCCTTCGACGGCCAGGTCGTTGTAGGCCCGGGTCGTCGTGATCAGGCTGACCCGCAGCTCCGCGGCGAGCGCCCGCAACGATGGCAGCGCCGCCCCGGCCGCGAGCTCGCCGGCCATGATCTGCTGCCGGACCTGCTCCACGATCTGCTGGTACAGCGGCACTCCGGACACCTGCGAGACGACGACACGCATTCATGGACCCCCAGCGCACATACTGTCTATGCGCAGTATAGACAGAGGGGCCGACCGCAGCTACCCACAGATCACCCACGCCGCACCAGCGGCCGGGTCGTTAGCATTCCCCCAGATCGGCTGATACCTGCTCGTCGAGCCGGACCTGACGGAGTACGAGTCGATCGTGCTGCGGCTGTTCCGGCTGGACGGCGAGCACTACGTCCCACACGCGGTCGTCCGGGGGGACGAGACGCTCGCCTCCGACTGCCGTTCCCGATCCGGATCCCGCTGCGCGAGCTGCTCGACTTCTGACCCTCGCCGCTAGCGGCCGGATCCGGGTCTGGCTAGTCGTTCCACCGCGTCAGCGGACGGGTTGACCAGCCACTGCCCGGCGACGTGCACCGTCGGCACGGTCTCGTTTCCGTCGGCGACCGCCCGGACCGCCGCTGCCGCCTGCGGGTCCTGCCAGATGTCGACCTCGACGAACGGTACGCCCCGGCGGCGCAGCCTCCGGCGCAGGAGAAAGGAGTACGGGCAGCCGGGTCTGGTGTAGACGGTCACCGCCGGCGACTGCTCGGCCTCAGCGCTCATCGCCCGCCTCCCGCATCGGTTTGTGGGCTCGGCCCAGGACGTGTGGCGCGGCCGGGCTGCTCGGCCCCTCGGCCGGGAACCGGAACCGGTGCAGGTCCCCGATCACGAAGCCGGCCGTGCTGATCGCCGCCACGGTGTCACGACAAGTGTGACAGCCGGCGAACAGCCTCGGCCACAGCGTCGCGTCCACGAACCGCTGCATTCGTCGCAGCCCACCCGGCCGTTCGGCGGCGACATGTTCGTAGAAGCGGAGTTGACCGCCGGGTCGCAGCACCCGACGGATCTCGGCCAGCGCGGCCGACTGGTCCGGCACGGTGCACAACACCAGTGCGACAACCGCCGCGTCGAACTCGCCGTCCACACCGGGCAGGGCCTCCGCCAGTCCGTCCAGCACGGTGACCGGAACGGGGGCGGTGCGCCCGGCGGTGCCGGCACTGGCCCGCAGGCGGGGTTCGGGTTCGACCGCGACGACCTCGGTCACCTCGGGTGGGTAGTGGGCGAACATCCGGCCGTTGCCGGCCCCGACCTCGATCACCCGCCCGGAGAGTCCGGCAACGAGATCCCGCCGGTGCTCGGCGGCGCCAGCGCGGTCCATGGCGACGCTGACTTTCTCATACACCCGAGCGAACACCGGATGCCCTGACGATGCCACCAAGACCTCCCGTTGTCCTGACTAGGAAGAGTATCCGGACCGGGTCGTCCTAAGCTGGGACATCGACCCGCGCTGGCAGGTCGAGACCGACCCGTCAGCGACGGCGTCGCCAACGACGGTGGCTGGCCGCTGTACCCGGCCCGCTACGAAGCACTCTTCACCGAGTAGGGCTGACCGGCCCGCTGACCGGCGAACGCCGCCACCGGGCCGATGACCGTGACGGCCGGCGCCCGCAGCCCGCCCTCGGCGGCCACCTCGGCGATCCGCGCCAACGGCCCGGTCAGCACCCGCTGCCGAGGGGTGCCGCCATGCTCCACACTGGCCGCCGGGGTGTCCGGATCCATCCCGGCGGCCAGCAGTGCGCCCGCCACCTCGGGCAGGGTCCGCACCGCCATCAGCAACACGATCGTCATACCGGACCGGGCCAGCGCCGCCCAGTCGACGGTGCTGCCCGGATCGCCCGGCGGCAGATGCGCCGACACCACCGCGAAGCCCTGCGAGCGGCTGCGGTGGGTGACCGGAATCCCGGCCAGTGCCGGTACGGCCACCGCGCTGCTGACCCCGGGCACGACCTCCACCGGTACGCCGGCCGCCGCGCAGGCGATCGCCTCCTCCATCCCCCGCCCGAACACGTACGGGTCGCCACCCTTGAGCCGGACCACCCGCAGCCCGGCCGAGGCGTGCTCCACCAGCAGTTCGTTGATCCGGTCCTGGCTGGTCGCCGGCCCGCGCGGGACCTTCGACACGTCGATGATCCGCACCCGCGGAGCCAGCTCGGCGAGCAGCCCCGGCGGCACCAGCCGGTCGGTGACCACCACGTCCGCCGCCGCCAGCCGGTCCCGCCCGCGCACCGTGATCAGCCCTTCGTCGCCCGGCCCGGCCCCGACCAGGGTCACCGACCCACCGCCACCGGCGACACTGTCCCCGCCGGCCCCCGCCGGCCCCGGCTGGGCCTGGTCCGGCGCGACGCCAGCGGAACCGGCCGAACCAGCCGGGACAGTCCGGAGATCGGTCCCGCCGGCCGGCGGGACCGACCCGGTCAGGACCGCGCGCAGGGCGGCCAGGAAACCGGCCGTCACCTCGGGTTCGCGAACCGCCAGCCGGATCCACCGTGGGCCGAGACCGGGGAAGGTGTCACCGCGCCGGACGGCGTACCCGGCCCGGCGCAGATCCCGCCGCAGCCGGTCGCCGTCCAGCCCGGTGTCGACCAGCACGAACGGTCCGCGCGCCGGTTCCACCACCGACAGCCCCAGCTCCCGCAGACCCGCCACGAGTACGCCCCGATCGTGCTCGGCCCGCACCGCCAGCTCGCTCGCCTGGCCCAGCGCCGCCGGGGTCAGACAGGCGGTGATCGCGGTCAGCGCCAACGACGAGACCGACCAGGGCGGTTGCTGCTCGGCGATCCGGGCCACCAGCGACTCGTCGCCAACCAGGTAACCGGCCCGCAGCCCGGCCAGCCCCCAGGTCTTGGTCAGGCTCCGGACCACGACCAGCCCCGGCAGGTCGGCACCGGCCAGCGACTCCGGCTCCCCGGGTACGGCGTCCAGGAACGCCTCGTCCACCAGCAGGATCCGGCCGGGGCGGACCAGCTCCCGCAGCTCGGACGCCGGGTGCAGGACCGAGGTCGGATTGGTGGGGTTGCCGATGACCACCAGGTCGGCCTCCTCGGGCACCGTCGAGGCGGCGAACCGGAATCCCTCGTCGGCCCGCAACAACACCCGGTGCACCCGGTGCCCGGCGGTGGCCAGCGCCACCTCCGGCTCGGTGAACTGCGGGTGCACCACCACCGCGTGCCGCACGTCGATTCCGGGCCGCAGCGCGCGGGCCAGCAGCGTGAACGCCTCGGCCGCACCGGCGGTCGCCAGGACCTCGCTGACCCGGCGGTGGTGCCGGGCGGCGACGGCGGCCCGGGCCGCCGTCGCGTCCGGGTAGCCGGCCAGCTCGTCGAGGTGCTCGGCGAGGTGGCGGCGCAGCCACTCGGGCGGGCGGGGCAGTCGCACGTTGACGGCGAGGTCGACCAGGCCGGGGGCGAGGTCCCGGTCACCGTGATGCCGCAGTTCGCTGGTCACGGGCAGCACCCTAGGTCCCGGACCGGCCGGCGGACCCGGCGGTGGCGTCGGAGGTGGCGAACATCGCGACCGCGGCGGCGAACCGCCCGGCCAGTAACGGATGACCGGCCCAGTGCACGTGCAGATAGGAGGCGTGCACCGTCGGCACCGGACCGGGCCGGGCAACCGGACCGGATGCGGCGGCCGGACCGGATGCGGCGGCCGGACCGGATCCGGCCGCCGGACCGGGCGCGGCGCCGATCGTCGGGCCGGTCGCGAAGCCGTCGTCGGTGTGGGCCGGGGCGGCGGGGGCGGGGCGGCTGAGCCGCCAGGCGGGACGGCCGCCGGGGCGGGTCGACACCTCGGTGCGGTGGAACTCGTGCCCGGTCACCCGGGTACCGGCCGGGGCCAGCACGGTGTCGGTCGTCGCGACCGCGTCCCGGTAGCCGAGGGTCAGTCGGCCGGTCATCCGCGCGGATGCGTCGAGGACTCCGGCCATCGGCGTACCGTCGATGTCCTTGCAGAGATAGAGCAGCCCGGCGCACTCGGCGACGATCGGCAGGCCCCGGGCCGCCGCGCTGGCGACGGCGCCGCGCAGTGCGCCGTTCGCGGCCAGCTCGGCGGTGTGCAGCTGCGGGAACCCGCCGCCCAGATAGAGGCCCGCGCAGGCCGGCGGCAACCGCTCGGCGTGCAGCGGATCGACGGGAACGACCCGGAGCCCGGCCGCGGCGAGCAGTTCGTCGGTTTCGGCGTACCGGAAGGTGAAGGCCGGCCCGGACGCGACCGCGACCGTCGCGGGTTGATCGGCCGGGCCGAACGACGGGCCGCGGGATGGGCAGCCGGGCAGGCCGGCACCGGCAGCCGCGAGCTCACCGGCCGGGTCCCAGGGCGGGCCGGGCAGGTCCGGCGCGCGCCCCGCGACGGCCATGATCGCCGGCAGGTCCAGCGCCCCGGCGACCTGCTCGCCGAGGCGGCGGACGGTCCGGGTCGCCACCGGGCCGCGTTCGGCCGCCGGTACCAGGCCGAGATGCCGGCTGGGGGTGGCCAGGTCCGCGTTCCGGCGCAGCGCGCCAAGCACCGGTACGCCGGTCAGCCCGACCGCCGCACGGACCTCCGCCTCGTGGGTGGCCGAACCGACCTTGTTCAGGATCACCCCGGCCAGGATGCCCGGCGGGTCGAAGGTGGCGAACCCGTGGATGGTCGCGGCCACGCTGCGGGCCGCCCCGGACACGTCGACCACCAGCACCACCGGCGCACCCAGCAGCCGCGCGACGTGGGCGGTGGAGGCGAAACCCGCCCGGCCGAGTGCGCCGTCGTACAGCCCCATCACCCCCTCGATCACAGCGATGTCGGCCGGGGTGGGGGTGGCCGCGCCGTGCAGCAACAGCGGTACCAGCCGCTGTTCGCCCTGCAGGTGCGGGTCGAGATTGCGGCCCGGCCGACCGGTGGCCACCGCGTGGTATCCGGCGTCGATGTAGTCGGGGCCGACCTTGTGGCCGCTGACCGACAGGCCGCGCGCGGCCAGCGCGGCCATCAGCCCGGTGGCGATCGTGGTCTTGCCCTGGCCGGAGGCGGGCGCCGCGATCACGAGCCGGGGCAGCCGGGTCACCACTCGATCCCCCGCTGGCCCTTCTGCCCGGCGTCCATCGGGTGCTTGACCTTCGTCATCTCGACGACCAGGTCGGCGGCCTCCACCAGTCGCGGGTCGGCGTCCCGGCCGGTGATCACCACGTGCTGGTGGCCGGGGCGGTCGCGCAGCGTACGCACGACGTCGGAGACGTCGACCCAACCCCACTTCATCGGGTATGTGAACTCGTCGAGCACGTAGAGCCCGTGCCGACCCGCGGCGAGCCGCCGCTTGATCTCCAGCCAGCCGTCGAGAGCGTCGGCGGCGTGGTCGGCCTCCGAACCGGCCCGGCGGCTCCAGCTCCAGCCGGCGCCCATCTTGTGCCACTCGACCGGGCCGCCCTCGCCGGTCTGCTCGTGCAACCGGCCCAGGGCGAGCATCGCCGACTCCTCACCGACCCGCCACCGGGCCGACTTGACGAACTGGAAGACCGCGATCGACCAGCCCTGGTTCCAGCCCCGCAGGGCGAGTCCGAAGGCGGCCGTCGACTTGCCCTTCATCGGTCCGGTGTGGACGATCAGCAGCGGGCGGTTGCGCCGCTGCCGGGTGGTGAGCCCGTCATCCGGAACCCGCTCCGGCTGTCCCTGCGGCATCAGGCGGCCCGCCGTCCGGGCCGCGCCCCGCCGTCGCGTGCTCCGGAGCCGGTGCCGCGGGCTCCCGGCTGCCCGGCGGTGCGCTCCCGGACGACGGCGGTCAGGGCCGTCGCCGCGACCGCCGCCAGCGGCAGGTACTCGGCCCGCATCGCGGCGGCCAACTCGTCCGCCAGCCCCATCCGGATCCGACCGGACTCGCAGTCGACCACCACCGCCCGGAACCCGGCGGCGGCCAGCAGCGCTCCGGCCCGCATCGCCCGCCGGACCGGTTCGACGCCGGCGGTGGCCCGCCCGTCGGTCACCACCACCAGCAGCGGCCGGCGGCGCGGATCGCGGATCGCCTCGACCCGCAGCGCCTCGCCGGCCCGCAGCAGCCCCTCGGCGAGCGGGGTACGCCCACCGGTCGGCAGCGACGCCAGCCGGGCGGCGGCGGCCTCCACGCTCGACGTCGGGGGCAGTGCCAGCTCCGCCGACCCGCCGCGGAAAGTGACCAGGCCGACCTTGTCCCGGCGCTGGTACGCGTCCAGCAGCAGGGAGAGCACGGCGGCTTTCACCTCGCGGATCCGTTGCCGGGAACCCATCGAGCCGGAGGCGTCGACGCAGAACAGAATCAGGTTCCCCTCCCGCCCTTCCCGGATCGGCATCCGCAGGTCAGCCTGGCGGATCAGCAACCCGGGACCGGTCCGGCCCCGGGCCCGCTGGTGCGGCGCGGCCACCCGCAGGGTGGCGGGCAGGTGCGGCCGCCCGGCGCGGTCCCCGGTGGGCTGGCTGGCGCGGACGGTCCGGCCGACGGTGGTCTCGGCCCGGGACCGGCGGCCGGCGACGCCCAGTCCGGTGCCGGGCACGGTCAGCAGCCGGGTCCGGTACGGATCGGCGGCACCGACGCCTGCCGATTCGGCGTCCCGACCGGCTGGCCCGGACAGGTCCTCCCGGCCGCTCCCGCGATCGCCATCCGCCGGGCCGGCGGAACCGCTCGCACCACCCGCACCGCTCGCACCACCCGCACCGCCCCCGTCCGCACCGCTGCCGTTTCCGCCCGCACCGCCGCCGGTCCCGTACACCTCGCCCGCACCGCCGTCGGTCCCACCCGCGTCGTCGGTCCCGCCGGCGCCGGCCGTACCCGGACCGGATCGACCCGGCCCGCCGGGGCCACCCGGACCCGGCGGATCGGGTTCGTCGTCCGGGTCGGCGGCGGCCGGATCGACCGGCCGGTCCGTCGGGTCCAGATCGGCGCTCTCGTCGTCCAGTCCGGCGGCGGCGAGCGCCCGGTCGAGCTGGTCGGTGTCGAGGCCGGGCGGGTCGAACGGGTTGCGGCGCCGCCGATGCGGCAACGCGAGCCGGGCCGCCGCCCGGATGTCGGCCGCCGAGACGCTGATCCGGCCGCACCAGGCGGCATGGGCCATCGCCGCCCGGGCGGTGACCAGGTCGGCCCGCATGCCGTCGACCTCGAACGCCGCGCAGACCTCGGCGATCCGGTGCAGCGCCCGGTCACCGAGCACCACCGCCGGGAGCAGCTCGCGGGCGGTGGAGATCCGGTCGGCCAGCGCCGCGTCGGACGCCGCGTACCGGGCGCCGAAGGCCCCCGGGTCCGACTCGTACGCCAGCCGCCGGCGCACCACCTCGGCCCGGACGGCCGGGTCCCGGCTGGCCGCCACCTCGACGGTGAGGCCGAACCGGTCGAGCAGCTGCGGACGCAGCTCGCCCTCCTCCGGATTCATCGTGCCGACCAGCACGAACCGGGCCGGGTGGGAGACCGAGACGCCGTCCCGCTCGACCGTCGCCCGGCCCATCGCGGCGGCGTCGAGCAGCACGTCGACCAGGTGGTCGTGCAGCAGGTTGACCTCGTCGACGTAGAGCAGTCCGCGGTGCGCGGCGGCGAGCAGCCCCGGCTCGTACGCGGTGACGCCCTCGGCGAGCGCGCGTTCCAGGTGCAGCGAGCCGAGCACCCGGTCCTCGGTCGCGCCGACCGGCAGCTCCACCAGCCGCGCCGGCCGGACCTCGGCCCCGGGCAACCGACCGACCGGACCGCCGACCGGGCCATCGGGCCGACCTGCGGGCCGGCCGCCGGCCGGAGTCGGGTGCGGGCCGTCCGGGCAACCGGGATCGGGGGCGGCCGGAGCGCAGGAGAACCGGCAGCCGGCCAGCACCGGCACCGGCGGCAGCAACGCGGTCAGCGCCCGCACGATCGTCGACTTGGCGGTGCCCTTCTCGCCCCGGACCAGCACTCCGCCGATCGCCGGGGAGATCGCCGAGAGGGTGAGGGCCAGGGCCATGTCGGCCATCCCGACCACGGCGGTGAACGGGTAGGGCACCATCGGGCGAACCCCTTTACCTCGCACGGGTGTCCACGCCCGCGACCGGTCATGTCCACGCCGGGAGGAGGGCCCGGCGTGCGACAGCGACGCGAGTGTCTGGCTCCCGGGCCGCCTCGCGCCGGCCCGGTCACAGTGGCGGGACCGCCCCGGACTCGCCGCCCTCGCGGGCTGCTCACCGGCGTTCCTCACTGCGCTGTCGCGGTCGATGATCGCACAGGCGCGGCCGGAGTGGCAGAGTCCGGGCGCCGGTCGGCTACCGTTCCGCCGGTGAACTTCCTGACGACCGGGCCGCCGTCGACAACCGGGACGCCACCGACGACTGAGGTGCCGTCGACGGCCGGGGCGCCCGCGACGGTCGCCGTGGTGGGAATCGGTGCGGACGGCTGGTCGGGATTGACCCCCGCCGCCCGGGCGGCGATCGGCGCCGCCGGGGTGTTGTTCGGCGGCCGCCGCCAGCTCGCCATGGTTCCGGCCGAACTGCCGGTCGACCGGATCGCCTGGCCGTCGCCGATGCTGCCCGCGCTGCCGGACCTGCTCGCCACCCACGCCGACCGGCGGATCTGCGTGCTGGCCAGCGGAGATCCGATGTGGTTCGGCGTCGGCGCCCGGATCGCCGACCTGCTCGGGCCGGACCGGCTCACGGTGTATCCGCACCCGTCGTCGATCTCGCTGGCCTGCGCCCGGCTCGGCTGGGCGGTGGAACGCACCACAGTGGTCAGCGCCGTGGGTCGCCGTCTGGACCGGGTCCGCCGGGCCCTGCATCCGGGCCGGAACCTGCTGGTGCTCAGTGCGGACGCCGGCACGCCGGCCGCGCTCGCCGCGGTGTTCACCGAGGCCGGGTTCGGCGCCAGCGAGCTGACCGTGCTGGAGTCGGTCGGCGGCCCGGACGAGGGCCGGGTGACCGGCGTCGCCGCCGGCTGGGCGCACCCGCCCGGGGCCGCGCTCAACCTGGTCGGTGTGCGGGTGGCGGCCGCGCCGGAAACCCGGGTGCTCTCCACCGTGCCCGGCCTGCCCGACGACGCCTTCCAACACGACGGCGCGCTCACCAAACGGGAGGCCCGCGCGCTGGCCCTGTCCCGGCTGGCACCGCTCCCCGGCGAGCTGCTCTGGGACGTCGGTGCCGGGTCGGGCAGCGTCGCGGTCGAGTGGATGCGCACCGACCCGAGCTGCCGGGCGGTCGCCGTGGAGTCCCGACCGGACCGGGCGGACCGGATCGAGGCAAACGCGGGCGCGCTCGGCGTACCCGATCTGGTTGTCGTGCGCGGCGCGGCGCCGGCCGTGCTCGCGGACCTGCCGCGTCCGGACGCGGTGTTCGTCGGCGGCGGGGTCACGGTCAGCGGGCTGGTCGACGCGGCGTGGGCGGCGCTACCGGCCGGCGGCCGGCTGGTGGCGCACGCGGTCACCATCGAGGGTGAGCGGGTACTGACCGAGCAGGCGGCCCGGCGCGGGGGCGACCTGACCCGGCTCGGCGTCGAGCGGGCCGGTCCGCTCGGCGGCTTCACCGGCTGGCGGCCGGCCCGCCCGCTGGTGCAGTGGGCGGCGGTCAAGCGAGCGGCGCCGGCGTGACGGTCTACTTCATCGGCGCCGGGCCGGGGGCGCCAGACCTGATCACGGTACGCGGACAGCGGCTGATCGCCCGCGCGCCGGTCTGCCTCTACGCCGGCAGCCTGGTGCCGGCCGAGCTGCTGGCCGACTGCCCGCCGGGCGCGACCCTGATCGACACCGCCGAGCTGACCCTGGCCGAGATCGTGGCGGCGATGGTCGCCGCGCACGCCGCCGGGCAGGACGTGGCCCGGCTCTGTTCGGGCGACCCGGCGCTGTTCAGCGCGGTCGCCGAGCAGACCCGCCGGCTGGACGAGGCGGGCGTGCCGTACGAGATCGTGCCCGGGGTGCCGGCGTTCGCGGCCGCGGCGGCCGTGCTGCGCCGGGAGCTGACCGTGCCGGCGGTCGGGCAGACGGTGATCCTGACCCGCGCCCGGGCCCGGTCGACGCCGATGCCGCCCGGCGAGGAGCTGGCCACGCTGGGGCAGGGCGGCGCCACCCTGGTGCTGCACCTGGCGATCGGCCGGATCACCGAGCTGGTCGACGAACTCGTTCCCCGGTACGGGGCCGACTGCCCGGTCGCGGTGGTGGCGCACGCCAGCCGTCCGCAGGAGGTGGTGCTGCGCGGCACGCTCGCCGACATCGCCGACCAGGTGCGGCGGGCCGGCATCCGGCGGACCGCGGTGATCGTCGTCGGTCGGGTACTCACCGCCAGCGAGTTCCCGGACAGCTACCTCTACTCCGCCGACCGGGTCCGGCAGGCTCCGCAGGATCGGGCAGACTCGGCCCGGTGAGGCAAATCATGATCATCGGAATCGGGGCGGGCGACCCGGACCAGGTGACGGTGCAGGCGGTGCGGGCGCTCAACCGCGCCGACGTCTTCTTCGTGCTCACCAAGGGCGACGAGAAGCAGGACCTGGTCGACGTCCGGCGGGAGATCCTCCGCCGGCACGTCGCGCGGCCCGCGTACCGGATCGTCGAGGCCCGCGACCCGGACCGGGACCGGACCGCGGACCGCTACGCCGAGGCGGTGGCCGACTGGCGGCGCCGCCGCGCCGACGTCTACGAGCGGCTGATCCGCGACGAGCTACCGGCCGGCGGCTGCGGGGCATTCCTGGTCTGGGGCGATCCGGCGCTCTACGACAGCACCCTCGGCATCGTCGACGAGCTGCTCGCCCGGGGCACGGTCCCGTTCGAGTACACGGTGTTCCCGGGCGTCAGCAGTGTCTCGACGCTGGCCGCCGGGCACCGGATCGGGTTGAACCGGGTGGGCCGGCCGTTCCAGGTCACCACCGGCCGTCGGCTGGCCGCCGACGGCTGGCCACCCGGGGTCGACGACGTGGTGGTGATGCTGGACGCGCAGTGCGCCTTCGCCGGGTTCGCGGACCAGCGCACCCACATCTACTGGGGCGCGTACCTCGGCACGCCCGACGAGATCCTGATCTCCGGGCCGGTGGCCGAAGTCGCCGACCGGATCCGGGCCGCCCGGCGGGCGGCCCGCGACCGCAAGGGCTGGATCATGGACACCTACCTGCTGCGCCGCGGGGCCGGGGACGGTCAGTAGACCCAGATCCGGGTGCCGATGGGCAGCTTGTCGTTGGTCCAGAGCCAGTTCATCGCGGCGACTGTGAGCCGGGCGCAGCCGTGCGAGGCCGGGTACGGCGGGACGCTGTGCGCGCCGTGCACCGCGATCCCGCCGTTGAAGTACTTCGGCCGCCAGAGCATGCCGAGCGGGGCGTCCCGCCAGCCGTCGATGTCCCGGGAGACCGTGAACTTGCCGGGCGGGGTGACGGCACGGTAGGTGTTGCCGTCCTGCTCGTAGTTCTCGTTGTTGCCGGTCGAGGTGTTGAAGATCTGGCTGATCCGCCCGTCGTCGACGAGCATCAGCACCTGCCGTTTGAGGTCGATCTCCACGACGTACCCGCTGCGGCTCTTCGCCTTGGGGCGTGCCCCCTGGTCCAGGGCCTTTTCGGTGTTCGGGCCGACAATCCCGTCGCGACCGATGCCGGCGCTCTTCTGCAGCGCGTACACGGCCTGCTGGGTGAGGGAGCCGAAGCTGCCGTCGGCGCCGCCGTTCCAGTAGCCGAGCTCGGTGAGGCGCTCCTGCAGCGCCGTCACCTCGGGTCCGGTGGCGCCGAGCCGCAACCGCTGCGGGGTCGGGGACGGGGTCGGCGCGGCCGGACTCGACGGCGCCGGCCGGGTCGGCGGGGCGGTGGTGGGACCGGTCGACTCATCGGCCCCTGGCCCGGCCGGGGTCGGCTCGGCGGCGGATGGTTCGGAGGTCGCGGGGGCCGAGGTGGCCGTGCCCGGACCCGCCTGGTCCGAGGCGTCGCCACCGCAGCCGGTGACGAGCGTGCCCGCCACCAGCAGCGCCACCGTGCCGGCCAGAGCTCTCCGCACCACAACTCCCTCCCTACCCCAGGTCTCCCTTCCTACCCAGGTGTCACACCCGAGAACTTCTCAGGGCGGCCGGCCCGGCGTCAAGGACGGGACCGGTGCCGCACCGCTCAGCCGGCCAGCAGGCCCGGGCCGATCCGGCTGATCCGCCCGCCCGCGACCGGCAGATCGGCCGGGCGGTAGAGCGTGACCGCCGCCAGCCGGACCAGTGCCGGCCGCGCCGGTTCGCCCCGCCGGGGCGGATCGCGATCCAACCGCAGCTCGGTGAGCAGACCGATCGAGGTACCCGACGGCGCCTCGGACAGGTCCTCGTGGGCCGAGCCGACGAAGATCTCCAGCGGGCCGACCCCGTCCAGGTCGAGCAACGCGGCCGACGCGCCGAGGTAGTCGTTCTCCTCGGCGCGGTCGAGGTGGTGCGGGTTCGGCTTGCGGCCACCCGCCGGCGCGGCGCCCTGGCGGTACGCGTACGAACCGGCGCCGGTGGGGCCGTTGGCAGTGCCCGGCAGCAGGTAGACCGCACCCGCGTCCGGCACCGATCCGACGCTCATCGTGTTCGCACCGACCAGCAGATCCGGGACGCCGTCACCGGTCGCGTCCCCGGTGGCCAGCGAGAAGCCGAAACCGCCGCCGGTGGAGTCCTGGTCCGATTCACCGGGCACGCCCGGGGTGTCCTGGTTGATCCGCCGGTGCCCGGCCGCGCTGAGGCCGGCCGCCGCGCCGGGCAGGTAGACGATCTCGCCACTGCCGTACCGGGGCAGTCCCAGCACCAGATCCGACCGGCCGTCCAGGTTCAGGTCGGCCATCGCCAGCACGTCGACCGGCAGGCTGCCGGTCAACTCGAACTGCCCCTCCACCTTGCTGGCCCGGGTCGGGTCCGGCCCGCCGGCCGAGCCCGGGAAGAGGGTGACCATGCCGTGTACGTCGCTTTCCCGGGCGCCCCGCCGGAAGCCGCCCACCGCCAGATCGCCGTAGCCGTCCCCGGTGAAGTCGCCGATCGCCAGCGACCCACCGAAGTACTCCTCGACCAGGCCGGACCAGCCGGCGAGCACCTGGCGTACCACGATCTCGCCGGTCCGGGTGAGCCCGTCGGCGCCGCCGCGCAGCACGGTGACCGAGCCCCGGAACGGCGGGTGCCCCGCGACGTTCGCGCTGCCGTCGCTGACCGCCAGGTCGTCCCGGCCGTCGCCGTCGACGTCCCCGGCGGCCAGCGCGCCGACGGTCAGGCCGGTCAGCAGCCGGACCCCGGCCCGGTCGAGGCCGGCCGGACCGCCCTCGTAGACGAAGAGACCGTGCTCGAAGACCGTCGACGAGACGGTCCGGACGGCGGCCACGGCCAGGTCGCCGATCCCGTCGCCGTCGAAGTCGCCGCTGGTGAACTCCAACTGGAAGCGCCAGTCCGGGTACGACCCGGTGGGCGCGGTCAGGGTCTGGGCCGCCGACCGGCTGGAGTAGCGCACGTGCAGGGCCCGGCCGAGCTGTTCCACCGTGGTGCCGACCACCAGTTCGTCCCGGCCGTCCCCGTCGAGGTCGAACCGGGCCGGCGCCCGCTCGGCTGCCGCCGGCTGGCCGGCCTGCGCGGCGGCCGGTCCACGGACCGCTGGCGGCCGGCCGGCCGGCTCCTGGGTGGCGGTGGCAGGTCGGCCGGGCCGCGCGTCGGGTGCCGGGCCGGCGGCCGACGGTCCGCTCTCGCCAGCGGCCGTCCGGGTTGGATCGGGCAGCGGTGGCGGCGCGGTGGCGGCACTCGCCGAGCTGGCGAGGATGCCCAGCAGGGCGGCCGCTCCGGCGGCGGTCAGGCGGATACCCCGGGCCAGCTTCACGTGACGTCCTCAGGTCAGGCAGATCCGGCGCGGGCGGATGCCCCGCAGACCTGCGCAGGTGTGAACCCGTCCCGACGGGTCGGGAAGGACGAGGCTAGCCGACCCGTGGCCGGCGGGTTGCCCCGCCGGCGTCAGCTCCTGCGTACCGCCCGCAGCACCGCGTCGCGGATGGTGACCTGTTGACCCTCGGGGTCGGTGACCTGCCGCTGCGGCGCCGCCGCGACCACGACCTCCCACTCGTCCGGGTCCAGAGTGGCCGCCACCTGTTCGGCCGTGAACATCAGCTCCGGCAGCCTGGGCCGCCGCAGCGAGGTCTCCAGGTCCGACGGGTGGTGGCCGACGATCAGCAGGGTTCCGCCGGGCCGCACCGCGGCGGCCAGCCGGCGGTGCAGGTCGGTCAGCCCGGGCGGCGGCAGGTGCACGAACTGCGCCGACACCAGGTCGTACCGCTGGCGACCCGGGTCCCAGCTCAGCACGTCCGCCGGCTGCCAGGTGATCCGCTGGGCGACCGCCTCCCCGGCCTCGGCCGCGTGCCGGGCGGCCCGCTCCAGCGCGACCGGTGACACGTCGACGGCGGTCACCTGCCAGCCCTGAGCGGCCAACCAGATCGCGTCGCCCCCCTCCCCGCTGCCGACGTCCAGCGCCGCCGCCGGGGTGAGCCCGGTGGCGGTGCTGACCAGGTGCGGATTCGGGTTGCCGCTCCAGATCCGGTCCGACGAGGCGTACCGCTCGTCCCAGAACTCCCGGGTGAGCATCTGCCCGATCTGCTGCCGCCGCTCGGTGACCGCGCGATCGGTCTCCTCGGTGATCAGGTCCGCGTTGATCGCGGCGGCCGCGGCCACCCCACCGGCGGCCGCCATCACCACCTGGGCCATCAGGTCGGTGACGTTGCCCGCCACCCAGACGCCCGGCACCTCGGTGCGGCCGGTCGGGTCGGCGGCCGCGAAGTGCTCGCCGACGCCGCGTTCGTGCGGGGTGGGGCGCAGTCCGAGATCGTGCAGGACGGGCGAGGAGGCAACCATCCGGGACGTCACGGTGACCGCCTGCCGGGCCACGATCCGCCCGTCGGCCAGCCGCACCCCGGTCAGCCGGTCGTCGGTCACCTCCAGGGACTCGACCGGCCCGGTGACGACCCGGATGTCGCGGGCCGCGAGTTGCTCGGTCTGCTCCGGCGTCAGCGCCGGCGCGGTGTTTGTGAACAGCACCACGTCCGGCGACCACTGCCGGAACAGCAGCGCCTGGTGGACCGCCCACGCCCCGGTGCCGAGTACGCCGATCGCCTGGTCGCGGACCTCCCAGCCGTGGCAGTAGGGGCAGTGCAGCACGTCGCGACCCCACCGCTGCCGCAGGCCGGGGAGGTCGGGCAGCTCGTCGACGAGCCCGCTGGTGACCAGCAGCCGCCGGCCGGTGACCCGGGCGCCGTCGGCGAGGGTCACCTCGAACCCGGCCTGGTCGCGCCGGGCCGCCACCGCCTCGCCGACCCGGATGACCCCGCCGTAGTGCTCGACCTCCTTGCGGCCGGTCTGGACCAGCTCAGCGGGGCTGATGCCATCCCGGGTCAAGAATCCGTGCACCCCTTCGGCCGGGGTGTTACGCGGTGAACCCGCGTCGATCACCAGCACCGACCGGCGGGCCCGGCCGAGCACCACCGCCGCGCTGAGGCCGGCGGCCCCGCCGCCCACCACCACGACATCGAACTGTTCCTGGGTCATCTGCGACCACCTCCGCGACCACCATCCGCCGGTCGACGTCCGGCGGCAAGCATCCTTGCCGTTATGGCAAACTGGGTCGATGACCGAGGACCTCGCGGACGTACTCACCGCCGTCGGCCCCCGGCTGCGGACGCTGCGGCGGCAGCGGGAGACCACCCTGACCGACCTCTCGGCGGCCACCGGGATCTCGGTCTCCACCCTGTCCCGGCTGGAATCCGGCCAGCGCCGCCCCACCCTGGAACTACTCTTGCCGCTGGCTCGCGCGTACGGGGTCCAGATCGACGAACTGGTCGGCGCGCCGCCGACCGGCGACCCCCGCATCCACCTGAAGCCGGTGGCCCGCAACGGAATGACCATGATCCCGCTGACCCGGCGGGCCGGCGGCCTGCAGGCGTACAAGCTGATCATTCCGGTCCGCCGGCAGCCGTCCGAGCTGAAGTCCCACGAGGGGTACGAGTGGATGTACGTCCTCAGCGGCCGGCTCCGGCTGCTCCTCGGGGATCAGGACCTGCTGCTCGGCGCGGGCGAGGCCGCCGAGTTCGACACCCGCGTCCCGCACTGGTTCGGCAGCGCCGGTCCGGCCGCCGCCGAGGTCCTCGTGCTCTTCGGCAGCCAGGGCGAACGGGCCCACCTACGCGCGAACGCCCAGGTCCGGTCCGCCCGCACCCCGACCGCGTGACCCGGGTCGCGGCCCGCGCCCGGTCCGGGCTCGGGACGGCGTCGGGTCAGTGGGCGCGGTGGGCGGCGGAGTCGAAGTCGGCGTACCCGCCGTCGCCGCCGAGGTCCTGGACCCAGAGGCCGGCGAAGGCGCCGGTGAAGCCCCACGCCTCGGGCTCGCCGGTGGCGAACTGGGCGGCGTGCTCGTCGGAGAGGATGGTGGCGTCCAGTTCGGCCGGCAGCTGCCGCCAACCGGTGGAGCTGGCCGACGCGTACGCGAACCGCAGCACCGGGCCGTCGAAGGTGACCCGCAGCCGGATCCGGTCGATGCCGGTCAGGTCCACCTGGCAGCCGGGGTGCGGGGTACGCACCCCCCGGTCGCAGGAGAGCAGTTCCAGCACCCGCCGGCCGTCGTCGCTGGCGGTCAGGTACGCGAAGTGCCAGTTGCGGGTGTTGTAGTAGGCGGTCACCCCGGCGAGCTGCCGGAACGACGCAGGCTGGAACTCCATCGTCGCCTCGAACTCGAACCTCGGCGCGGTCACCCGCCGGGCGACCAGGCTCGGTCGCTGCCGCCCGACCGGTGACTGTCCACCATGGATGCGCAGGTGCGAGGGGCGGGCGCTCAGGTCGACCCAGTCCGGGGTGGCCGGGCGCCGCAGGGTGGACCAGTCCGGGCCGAGGGTCGCGGCGTCGAAGTCGTCGTGGCTCGCGGTGCCGTCGCTCTCGGCGCCGTCGTCCGGGTCGGCGGTCGCGGCGGCGGCCGGTGCCGGCACCAGCTCCGCCGGCACCCCGCCGTCGACACGCGGCCACTCACCCGCCGGCCAGCTCACCCGTTGGATCGCCGTCTCCCGGCCGAGCACACAGTTGCCCAACGGCGTGTACGGCCGGGCCACCAGGTGTGCCAGGTACCACTCGCCGTCCGGGGTCTGGACCAGGCTGCCGTGGCCCGCCTTCTGCAGCGGCAGGTCCGGGCGGCCGCGCGAGGTGAGCAGCGGGCCGGCCGGGTCCGACTCGTACGGGCCGAAGAGGCTCTTCGAGCGGGCCACGGTGACCTGGTGTTCCCAGCTGGTGCCGCCCTCCGCGGTGACGAGGTAGTACCAGCCGTCCCGGCGGTAGACCCGCGGGCCTTCGGTCAGGCCGGTCTCGGTGCCCCCGTAGATGATCTGCTCGGCGCCCACCAGGCGCCGGGCGGCCCGGTCGTACTCCTGGATCTGGATGCCGGCAAACCGTTCCCGGCCCGGGCGCCAGTCGGCGGACATCGCCAGCAGCCAGCTCCGGCCGTCCTCGTGAAAGAGCGCGGCGTCGAAGCCCCGGGCGTGCAGCGGAACGGGGTCGGACCAGGGGCCGGCGAGGTCCGGGGCGGTGATCAGGTAGTTCTGCGGGTCCCAGTAGCCGCTGGCGAAGCTCGCCACGTCCGCGTACACCAGGTAGAACAGGCCGTCCGCCCAGCTCAGGTCGGGTGCCCACACGCCACAGGAGTCGCCGGCTCCGGTCAGGTCCAGCAGTCGCCGCTCGGTCAACACGCCGCCGAGCGGACGCCAGTTGACCAGGTCCGTCGAATGGTGCAGACGAACGCCGGGGTACCACTCGAAGGTCGAGGTGGCAATGTAGTAGTCCGGACCGACGCGCAGGATGACGGGATCGGGATTGAATCCGGGCAATACCGGATTACGGATTAAACGGACTCCCGCGTCCTTCGCTGTCTCGGCGACGGTGGTCTTCGCGCTGGTCATCTCGCCCCTTCGTCACGCTCCGATCAGACGGTCGGGCGACTCTCGACCGGCACCGACCGGAACTCCCGCAGTTCCGGAAAGTTCCAGAATTGGAACGTTCCACCCACTGCGAGTCGGCCCTCACGATAACCCTTGTGCGCGCGCCTGACGAGTCTTGACCTAACCCGGGGCAGGGCGTAGCGTGCCCGAAACATACCGGTCAATGTCTGAAAGTTTGCCAACTCACCAGCAATCACCCCACCATGACGGACGTCAGGCGCGGGGTTGGGCATTCGGGAGGAATCCGATGACAACAGATGACATTCTCTCCCGTCGATCACTCCTGCGCTTGGCCGGCGTCGGCGCCGGCGCCGTACTGCTCGGCGGCTGCGGGGGCGACGACGGTACCGACTCGGACGGCAATCAGACCGTCGAGTGGTGGCACATCTCCAACAATGACCCCGGTATGACCATGTTCGCCAACATGGCCAAGAAGTTCTCGGACGAGAATGCCAACGTCAAGATCAACGTGTCGGCGCTGCAGAACGACGCGTTCAAGACCAAGCTCGGCACCGTCAACCAGGCGGGCGACCCGCCGGACCTCTTCCACACCTGGGGCGGCGGTGTGCTCGCCCAGCAGGCGGAGGCCGGCCTGGTCAAGGACATCAGCTCGGAGGTCTCCGGGCTGAGCCTGATCCCGAACGCGGTGGACGCCTACACCATCGACGGCAAGTCGTACGGCTTCCCGGTCGACGTCGGCATGATCGGCTTCTGGTACAACAAGGACCTCTTCGCCAAGGCCGGCATCTCCGCGCCGCCGACCACCTGGGCCGAGTTCCTGGCCAACGTCCGGGCGCTCAAGGCCTCCGGCACCACCCCGCTGGCGCTCGCCGGCAAGGACAAGTGGCCCGGCCACTACTACTGGGCCTACCTCGCGATGCGGGTGGCCGGACCGGACGCGCTCAACCAGGCCGCCGAGGACAAGTCGTTCGCCAACCCGGACTTCGTCACCGCGGGTCAGCACCTGAAGGACCTGGTCGACCTGCAGCCGTTCCAGAAGGGCTTCCTGGGCGCCTCCTACGACACCCCGGACGGCCAGGCGGCCAGCATGGGCAACGGACTGGCCGCGATGGAGCTGATGGGCCAGTGGGCCCCGAGCGTGCAGGAAACCTCGTCGGCCAGCACCCAGGGGCTCGGCGACAAACTGGGCTTCTTCACCTTCCCCGCGGTCGACGGCGGCAAGGGCTCCCCGACCGACGCGTTCGGCGGCGGCAACGGCATCGCGGTGGGCCGCAACGCCCCGCCGGCCGCCATCGACTTCGTCAAATACCTGCTCAGCGGCGCCACGTACCAGGAAATCGTGGCCACCAACGAGCTCATCCCCGCGATCACCGGGGCGGAGAGCTCGGTGACCAACCCGAACCTGCAGGTGGTGTCGGAAACTCTCAACGCGGCGACCGGCATTCAGCTCTACCTCGACCAGGCCTACCCGCCGGCGCTCGGCCAGCAGGTCAACGACAGCGTCGCGCAGCTCCTGGCGGGCGAGGCCAGCCCGGAAAAGGTGACGGAAGACCTCACAAATGTCGCCCAGCGCTAGCGAAGCGCCGGTAGCCGAACGGGAGCCCGAAACGGCCGCTCCGGGTGTGCACGGGGACCGCAAGCCGGCCCCCGTGCACACCCGCGCCCGGCGGCAGGCGACCCGCTGGCTGACCGTCGTGCTCTTCATGCTGCCCGCACTGCTGCTCTTCTGCCTGCTGGTGCTGGCGCCGATCCTGATCGCCGGCTACGCCAGCTTCTTCGACTGGAACGGGTTCGGTCCGCCGACCGACTTCGTCGGGCTCGGCAACTTCCAACGGTTGCTCGACGACCCGATCTTCCTCGACGATCTCTGGCACGGGTTCCTGATCATCTCGCTCACCCTGGTGTTCCAGTTGCCGGCGGCACTCGGCCTGGCGATGCTGCTCAACCAGCGGCTGCGCGGGCGGCGCTTCTACCGGCTGGTGTTCTTCGCGCCGTACGTGCTGTCCGAGGTCATCACGGGCGTGCTGTTCTCCATGATCTTCTCGCCGGAGAGCGGCCTGGTGAACCACCTGCTCGGCTCCGTCGGGCTGGACTCGCTCGCGATCGCCTGGCTGGCCGAGCCGTCCATCGTGATGTACACGGTCTTCCTGGTCATCTCGTGGAAGTACTTCGGCTTCCACATGATCCTCTACCTGGCCGGCCGGCAGGGCATCCCCGAAGAGGTGATCGAGGCGGCGGCGATCGACGGCGCCGGCCACTGGCAGACCTTCCGGCACGTCACGCTGCCGCTGCTGGGGCCGACGATCCGGATCAGCGTCTTCCTCGCCATCATCGGCACCGTCCAGCTCTTCGACATGGTCTACGTGCTCACCGGCGGCGGTCCGGTGCACTCCTCGGAGACCCTGGCGATCAGCATGTTCCAGGTCGGCTTCCGCCAGTTCGAGGTGGGCTACGCCAGCGCGATCAGCATCGCCATGTTCCTGATCAGCCTGGTCTTCGGCCTGATCTACCAGCGCTACGTGATCCGCCGCGACGTCGAGGGAGCCATCACCGTGATGGGAGGCCGCCGATGAGGCTCGGTGCCGGACGCCTGATCTCACTGCACACCGTCGCCATCGTGGTGGGCGCGATCGTGATCGTGCCGATCGTCTTCGGCGTACTCGGTGGGTTCAAGACCAACGGTCAACTCACCGTCGACCCGTTCGGGCTGCCCGACCCGTGGCAGCCGGGCAACTACACCGAGGTGCTCGCCTCGTCGGCCTTCTGGCGGCTGCTGTTCAACAGCACGCTGATCGGGGTGGCGACCGTGGTGCTCACCGTCGGCGTGTCGGCGATGGCCGCGTTCATCTTCGCCCGGTACGCCTTCCGCGGCCGCGAGACGCTGTTCACCCTCTTCGCGATCGGGCTGATGTTCCCGTTCGCGGTGGCGATCCTGCCGCTGTTCGTGCTGCTGCGCTCGTTCGGCCTGCTGGACAACCCGCTCGGCGTCATCCTGCCGCAGGCCGCCTTCGGCCTGCCCATCACGATCATCATCCTGCGGAGCTTCTTCCGCACCATCCCGGCCGAGATGGAGGAGTCGGCCACGCTGGACGGCTGCTCGCCGTTCGGCTTCTTCTGGCGGATCCTGCTGCCGATGGCCCGGCCGGCGCTGGCCACCGTCTCGGTGCTGGCCATCGTCACGAGCTGGAACAACTTCCTGCTCCCGCTGGTCGTCATGAACAGCTCGGAGAACTGGACGCTGCCGCTGGGAGTCCAGCAGTTCCAGACCCAGTACGCCGCGGACTACGCGCGCATCCTCGCCTACGTGGTGCTGGCGATGATCCCGGCGCTACTGTTCTACCTGGTGGCCGAGCGGCACATCGTCAGCGGCCTGACCGGCGGTTCGCTCAAGGAGTGACAAAGCTCAAGGAGTGACAACGACGTGAAGGCACGGCCCGCGGCGGGTGGCGGGCGCTGGGTGGAGATCTCCCCCGACCGGGTACGCGGTTGGCTCGACGGCTTCTACGGCCGCCACGACGGCGCCACCGAGCAGGGGCTCGTGCTGACCGGCACCAGCAACGGCGACACCGCCACGCTGCTGCCGCCGCCCGGGATCACCGGCGTCGACGACCTCGACGGCCTGCTGGCGGCGTTGCGCCGGCCGCCCCGGATCGCCCTGTTGCTGGTCCGCAAGGGCGCGGTCGCGGTGGGCGTGGTGGACGGCACCTCGATCACCACCTCGAAGGTCGACCGCTTCTACGTGCAGGGCCGGACCGCCGCCGGCGGCTGGTCCCAGGGCCGGTACGCCCGTCGCCGCGCCAACCAGACCGACGCCGCGGCGGGCCGGGCCGCCGACATCGCCGCCCGGGTCCTGCTGCCGTACGCGCCCGGCGGCGGGGCCGACCCGGCCGACACCGTCGCCGCCCTGGTCGGCGGCGGTGACCGGCAGCTGGTCGACGCGGTACTGGCCGACCGGCGGCTGGAGCCGTTGCTGGCGATCCGGCACCCGCACCTGCTCGACGTCGCCGAGCCCCGACTGTCGGTGCTGGCGGAGGCGGCGGTGGCGGCCCGCCGGGTGCACATCCACCTGGTCCCCTGACCACGCCCGGCGCCGCCGGGCCGTCGACCGCGGCTGGGTATGGTCGGTCGATGGAGCACGCGCTGGAGCCGGACGACCGGACGCTGCACGGGTACTTCTCGGCGGGGTATCCGCCGGTGCTGACCATCGACCCCGGCGACACGATCACGGTGCGGACCCTGGACTGCTGGTGGTCGGCGGGTCCCTACCCCGGTGGCCGGCACGCGGACCGGCCCCGGGTCCCGCAGCACCGGCCGGAGTACGGCCACGCCCTGGTCGGCCCGGTGGCGGTGCGCGGCGCGCGGGCCGGGATGACGCTGTCGATCCGGATCGACGAGGTCGTCCCCGCCAGCTGGGGCACCTCGGTGGCCGGCGGCTGGCCGAGCGCCCTCAACCGGCGGTACGGGATCGAGGAGGCCGGGGTGGTGCACAGCTGGCAGCTCGACCCGGCCACGCTGACCGGCCGGAACCAGCTCGGCCACACGGTGGCGTTGCGGCCCTTCCTGGGGGTGCTCGGGATGCCGCCGGCCGAGCCGGGTGAGCACTCGACGATCCCGCCCCGGGTGCACGGCGGGAACCTCGACTGCAAGGACCTGGTCGCCGGCTCCACCCTGCTGCTGCCGATCCCGGTCGACGGGGCGCTCCTCTCCGCCGGCGACGGGCACGCCGCCCAGGGCGACGGCGAGGTCAGCGGCATCGCCATCGAATGCCCGATGGACCGGGTCGTCCTCACCGTCGACCTGCGTGACGACTTCCCGCTGACCGGGCCGGTGGCCCGGACGGCGGACGCCTGGCTGACCATGGGCCTCGGCGCGACCCTCGACGAGGCGGCGTTCGAGGCGCTGGAGTCGATGTTCGCGCTGCTGGGACGGCTGCACGGAGTGTCGCGGACCGACGCCATCGCGCTGGCCAGTGTGGTGGTCGACCTGCGGGTCACCCAGATCGTCAACCAGGTGGTCGGCGTGCACGCGGTGCTGCGCGACGGCGCGCTCGGCTGACCGAGGGCGCCGCCACCGCGCTCAGAGGTTGTTTCCGAACCAGTCCCAGACGCTCATCACCCATTCCGTCTGGCGCAGGTACGCGACCCCCACCACGGCCAGGAAGGCGCCGGTGACGAAGTGGGCGCCGCGTGCGCTGCGGCGGATCCGACCGAGCTGCCGTTCCAGGATGAGCCGGCCGAGCAGCCGGGCGAGCGCGAAGAGGCCGACCGCCACCAGCAGGGTCAGCACGAAGGTGAGCACCGGGCTGGTCAGGTCGCCGCGCGCCGAGATCGCCCAGATGCCCCAGCAGACGAACGCGAAGAGGCCACCGAGCACGCTCCAGCCGCCACCGATGCGCAGTTGCCGGGCGTGGTAACCCGGCGGCACCTGCGGCGGCTGAGGCTCGCCCGGCCAGCCGACGCCGGTCGGCTCGTGCGGCGCGACCGGGAACTGTTCGGTGCGCGGCTTCCGGGCGCCCACCGCGGCGACCCCCCGCCGGAACGGTTCCGGCTGCGGTGGAACCTCGACGGTGCGCTCCGCCCACGGCTGGCCGGGCGGTGCCGGGTGGCCCGGCTGTGTCGAGTGGCCGGGGTGGCCCGGCTGTGCCGAGTGGCCCGGCTGGGTCGGCTCCGCCCACGGGTCGACCTGATCCGGCCACTGCTGCGTCCGCTCGGACCACGGCTGCGAACGGTCTGGCATTTGTCCTCCCCCATTGATCCCGGGCGACCCGGGTCGACACCCCGCCCCCTTCCGAGAGTAGCCAGCCGGTAAACCGGTCGCCGAACGCCGGCCGGTCGGCTAGACAGAACGGGTGACGGACGCCGAACCGCCGATCGAGACCGGGAAGACGCCCGCGGACTGGGACGGCGTGGCCGACCTGCTCAACGTGGTCTTCCACGACGTACGCAACGACGAGGCCCGGGAGCTCAACCGGGCGACCTACGAGCCGGCCCGGTCCCTGCTGGTCCGCGACCGTGGGGTGGTGGTGGCGCACGCCGGAGCGTTCACCCGGGAGTTGACCGTGCCCGGCGCGGTCCTGTCCGCCGGGCACGTCACCCAGGTCGGGGTCGCCCCCACCCACCGCCGGCGTGGCCTGCTGACCCGGCTGATGCGCAAGCAGTTGCAGGACATCAGGGCCGGTGGGGAGTCCATCGCGGTGCTGTGGGCCAGTGAATCGGCGATCTACCCGCGGTTCGGGTACGGCATGGCCGCCCAGCGGCTGACGATGGAGATCGACACCCGGTCGGTCGGGCTGCCGCCGGGCGGCGAGCCCCGGCTCCGGATGGGCGAGGCCGGCCCTCTGCACGAGGCGCTGGTCGGCGTCTACGACCGGCTGCGCGCCGGACGACCCGGTTGGTCGAGCCGGGACGCCCGGTGGTGGCGGCGGCTGCTCGACGACCCGCCCGCCCAGCGGCACGGCGCGGCCGCCCGGCACGCCGTGCTCTACGAGGACGCCGACGGGGTGGCCGGCTACGCCCTGTACCGGGCCAGGAACCACTGGGACAACTGGAGCCCGCGGGGCCAGGTCCAGGTCGATGAGGTGGCCGCCGGCACGCCGGAGGCGTACGCGCAGCTCTGGCGCTTCCTGCTCACGATCGACCTGACCCGGACGACGAGCTACCAGAACGGCACCGTGGACGAGCCGTTGCAGCACCTGGTCGCCGACCCACGGGCACTGCACACCCAGGTCCTCGACGGACTGTGGGTCCGGGTCGTGGACGTCGGCGCCGCACTCGCCGCCCGCCGGTACGCCACCCCGGTGGACGTCGTGCTCGAGGTGACCGACCCGCTGCTCGGCGAGAACGCCGGCCGCTGGCGGCTCACCGGCGACGGCACCGGCGCGGCCTGCGCGCGTACCGCCGATCCGGCCGACCTGTCCTGCGGGATAGCCGACCTCGGCGCCGTGTTCCTCGGCGGCCCGGGGCTGTCCGCGCTCGCCGCCGCCGGGCGGGTACGCGAACTGCGGCCGGGGGCGGTGGCGGCGGCCGGCCCGGCATTCGGTTGGCACCGCGCGCCGGCCAGCATCGAGGTGTTCTGACCTCGAAGCCGGCGCGGCTACCGGGTACCGTCGGCGGATGGCGTATCCCGAGCGTCGGCGTCGCCGGCTGCGAAACGGCTCCGGCGTCAACCGCCGCACCGACGGCGCCCCGGACGACACCGGGCCCGACGGTGTCGGAGCTGACCACCCCGCCGACGCCAGCGGCGGCTCCGACCGTGTCGAGGCGGGCAGCGCCGAAGCCGTTGGCAGCCCGTCCGATCGTCGACCCGACCACCGTCGCGCGGCGGCCCCGGCAACGGCGGGAGGTCAAGCCGGGAAGGGCGCTCCGAGAAGCCCGGCAGCCCCGGCCGGCCCAGCTGCCCACCAGGCTCCGGTCAAGGGGCCCACGCCGAGCCCGGGCGGCCGGACCGGTCGGGTGGAGTCGGCCGGCGGACGGCGCGGGTCCGAGCAGTCCGGGCCGACGTCCGAGGACCGCGATGGCGAACGCGGGCTGCGCGGACTGATCGGCTCGGGCGCCTCCCAGGTCAGCGTCGGCGCCGCGCTGCGGGCCAGGGACGCCACCCGGCCGACCGAGGCGGACCTCGCGGAGGCGGAGGAGCGGCTGGTCATCATCCGCCGCAACTGGGTCCCCCGCGAGGACCTGCCCCGCTCCGGCCGGTAACCGGACCGGGCGGTCGGGGTCAGGGGAGGTCGGGGAGGGTGCGGGTGCGCTCGTACTCGCCGACCTGGGCGATCCGCCGGGCGTGCCGGTCGTTGCCGGAGAACGGCGTGGTCAGGAACGCCTCGACGATCGCGGTCGCCTCGTCCAGGGTGTGCTGCCGGGCCCCGATCGCGACGACGTTCGCGTCGTTGTGCTGCCGGCCGAGCTGCGCGGTCTCCACGCTCCAGGCCAGCGCCGCGCGTACCCCGGCGACCTTGTTCGCGGCGATCTGCTCGCCGTTGCCGGAACCGCCGATCACCACCCCGAGCGAACCCGGGTCGGCCACCACCCCGGCGCCGGCGTGCAGGCAGAACGGCGGATAGTCGTCGTCCGGGTCGAAGCCCTTCGGACCGATGTCGACCAGGTCGTAGCCCTGCTTGGCCAGGTGGTTCGCCAGGTGCACCTTCAGCTCGTACCCGGCGTGGTCGGATCCCAGATAGACGCGCATATGCCGCAGTCTGTCAGCCCCGGCCGGGCCGGCCGCAGCGGGGCGGCCGGCACCGCTCGGCACCGGTCGTCACCGGTCCAGCTCGGCCAGGACCAGGCCGCCGCGTGCCTTCGGGGTGAACCAGGTGCTCTTGCGGGGCAGCTTCTCCCGGGCCAGGTTGACCGCCACGAAGTCGTCGACCGTCACCGGCGCGATCAGGATGGCCAGCTCCGCCCGGCCGGCGTCCACCTCGCCGACCAGCCAGGTCGCCGGGTAGTCGCCCCCGACGTACGAGATCCGCTTGTCACCCGGGTCGAGCCCGAGCACGTCGCGCAGCAGCACCCGCTCGACCAGGGCGTGGTCGAGGTTGTCGACCCGGCTGCCGGCCCCGGCGGGCAGGGTGACCGCCCAACCGCGCCCGGCGGCGTAGATCTGGACGGTGCCGCCGGCGGCCGGCCCGGACGGCGGTCCGGCCAGCGGCTCGACGGCGGCACCGGCCGCCCGGAGCCGTTCGATCAGCTCGTCGGCCAGCTCCGCCGCCGGCCGGCCCAGCCCGGACGAGGCGGTGGTCAACTCGCTGACCAACCGGTTGTACGGCTGGATGGCGACCGAGTCGGGCGTGGTGACGACCGCGAGGAAGCGGGGCAGGCCGCCGGTCTGGGCGGCGAGACTGCGGTGGTTGCCATCGGCCACCACCAGCTCCCCGCCGCCGGCCAGCGCCAGCAACTCCCGCTGCCGCTCGCCGGGGCCGAGCGGCCAGATGGCGTGGGTGCGGCCGGCCTGGTCGATGTCGGTGGCGGCCGGCACCCCGGCGGCGTCGGTGGCGGCGGCCAGGGCGGCGTGCAGCTCCGCGCCCGCGCCGGTCTGCAGCAGCAGCACCGGCGAGAGCAGGTGTCCGACCGCCTCGGCGAGGGCGACCCGCTCCCGCACCTTGGCGAGGAAGACATCCTCGTTGCGGATCACCAGGCCGGGCTCGTCCGCGCTGGTGGAGATCTGGTCGGTGTCGACCATGACGAACATCCCGTACGCGGCGGCGTCGCTGGCCGGCTCGGTGATCCGGTACAGGACGATCACCTGCCCGGCCGGGGTGTAGCTGCCGTCGGCCTTCGCCTCGGTGAGCCGGGCCGCGGCGGCCGGCAGGGTGTCGAGGAACGACCGCCCGAGGCTCTCCGGTGCCCGGTGCGGCATCTCGATGGCGAGGGCGCTGTGTGGATTGGCCGCGATGATCGCGGTGATCTCCGCGTCATCGGCGAACTCGTCGTAGTTCTGCGCGCCGGTGCCGCCAGTGGTGATCCAGGCCCGGGCGATCGGATGCACGACCGTCATGACCGGTGACGCTACCGTCACCGGGACCGCCGGACGGCGGCGACCCGGCGGGCTCGCACCCACTGTGACCAGCATCGCCGTCCCGCAACGGCCGCCGCGGCCGCCGCCGGGGCGGGTCGCGAGTGGGCGAACTCACCGCCGGGGCGACCCCGGTCACACCCGCGGCCCGGTCCGGGCGTCAGTCGAAGATCGGGTCCAGGTCCCGGGTGCGCTTCAGCTCGTAGAAGCCCGGGGTGCCGGCCACCAGCAGGACACCGTCCCAGAGCCGGCCGGCGGCCTCGCCCTTGGGCGCCGGGGTGATCACCGGGCCGAAGAAGGCGATCGGCTCACCCGTCGGACCCGGGGCGTGGATCACCGGGGTGCCCACGTCGGTGCCGACCGGCTTCATGCCCGCGTCGTGGCTGGCCCGCAGCGCCTTGTCGTGGTCGGTGGAGGTGGCCGCCTCGGCGAGCGCCGGGTCGAGCCCGACCTCGGTCAGCGCCTCCGTCAGCAGCTGCGGCCCGCGGTCGCCCCGCAGGTGGATGCGGGTGCCGAGCGCGGTGTAGAGGTCGCGTACGGCCTGCTGGCCGTGCTCGTTCTCCACCGCGATGCAGACCCGGACCGGGCCCCACGCCTGCGCCAGCATTTCTTTGTACTCCGCCGGCAGGTCGTCCCGTCCCTCGTTCAGCACGGCGAGGCTCATCACCCGGAACCGGACATCCACCGGTCGGACCCGTTCCACCTCCAGCAGCCAGCGGGAGGTGATCCAGGCCCACGGACAGGCCGGGTCGAACCACATTTCGACGGTCGTACGCTCGGACACGGCGGTTCCTCTCCAGGTAGCGGGTCGGACATCGTCCGGTACTCAGATCTTCACCCCGGCGACGGCCTACCCGCAGTGGGATGAGACCGTGACGTGGAGCACCAGCCCGGCACTCCCGTACGCGTGAAACACTCAACTCAGAGTCGCCGGCAGGTGGCTCAGCGCTGTCGCCGGGGGCAGCGGGCGAGATCGGGATGGAGATTTCACGTGCCAGGTACGCGCAACCTCACTCAGACCGAGGCGACCCAACGGTCCCGCCTGATCGAGGTCATCGGATACGACATCAGCCTAGACCTCTCCTCGGCCGGTCACGCCACCGGCAATCCGACGTTCCGGTCGGTGACCGAGGTCCGGTTCCGCTGTGCCGAACCCGGCAGCTCCACCTTCATCGAGGTCGCCGCCGACTCGGTCCGCGCCGCCACGCTCAACGGCGAGCCGGTGGACCTCTCCGGCTGGTCGGCCGAGGCCGGGCTCACCCTGCCCGATCTGGCCGCCGAGAACACCCTCGTGGTGGACGCCGACTTCCCCTACTCGGCGAGCGGTCAGGGCATGCACCGCAGTGTCGACCCCGAGGACGGCGAGACCTACCTCTACAGCCAGTTCGAGACGGCCGACGCGCAGCGGGTCTTCGCCTGCTTCGACCAGCCGGATCTGAAGAGCGTCTACACCTGGCACGCCACCGTGCCGGCGCACTGGCGGGTGGTGTCGAACATGCCCGCCGAGCGCGAGGAGCCGACCGGCTTCGTCGGCGGACCGGCCGGTGCCGAGCAGGCCGAGGTGAAGACCGTGCACTTCGCCGAGTCGGTCCGGATGAGCGCCTACATCACCGCGCTCTGCGCCGGCCCGTACCACGAGGTCCGGGACCGGCACGACGGCGTCGACCTGGGCGTGTACTGCCGGGCCTCGATGGCCCGGCACCTCGACGCCGACGACATCCTGCTCATCACCAGGCAGGGCTTCGACTTCTTCCACGAGCAGTTCGGCGTCCGCTACCCGCTGCCCAAGTACGACCAGCTCTGGGTGCCCGACTTCAACGCCGGGGCGATGGAGAACTTCGGCTGCGTCACCCACGCCGAGTCGCACTACCTGTTCCGCTCCCAGGTCACCGACTTCGAGTACGAGCAGCGGGCCAACACGATCCTGCACGAGCTGGCGCACATGTGGTTCGGCAACCTGGTCACGATGCGCTGGTGGAACGACCTCTGGCTCAACGAGTCGTTCGCCGAGTGGGCCAGCCACTGGGCCAACAGCCAGGCCACCCGGTTCACCGACGCCTGGACCACCTTCCTGTCCATCCGGAAGAACTGGGGCTACCGGCAGGACCAGCTCTCCTCCACCCATCCGGTCTACTGCGAGATGCCGGACCTGGCCGCCGTCGAGGTCAACTTCGACGGCATCACCTACGCCAAGGGCGCCAGCGTCATCAAGCAACTCGTCGCGTACGTGGGGATCGAGCCGTTCCGGACCGGCCTACGGACCTACTTCACCCGGTACGCCTGGGGCAACGCGACCTTCGACGACCTGCTGTCGGAGTTGGAGGCCGCGTCCGGCCGCGAACTGCGCAAGTTCGCCGCCCAGTGGCTGGAGACCGCGCAGGTCAACACGCTGCGGCCGGAGGTCTCGATCGACGGCGACGGCAACTACGAGTCGGTGACGGTCCGCCAGGACGCCCCCGCCGACCACCCGACGCTGCGTACCCACCGGATCGGGGTCGGCCTCTACGACCTGCGCGACGGCGTGCTGGTGCGGCGGGACCGGATCGAGCTGGACGTCACCGGTGAGCGGACCGAACTCGCCGCCCTGCGCGGGGTGCCGGCGCCGGACGTGCTGCTGCTCAACGACGAGGACCTGACCTACGCCAAGCTGCGGCTCGACGACCGGTCGATGGCAGGCGTCGTCCGGCACATCAGCGCGTTCGACTCCGCGCTCGCCCGGGCGCTGTGCTGGTCGGCGGCGTGGGACATGGTCCGCGACGCCGAACTGGCCGCCCGCGACTACCTGGCCCTGGTGCTGGCCGGGCTGCCGGCCGAGTCCGACATCAACCTGGTCACCCAGACGCTCCGCCAGGCCAGCGCGACCCTGATCTCGTACGCCGATCCGGGCTGGGCGCCGACCGGCTGGGCCGACCTGGCCCGCACCGCCCGGGACGTGCTGCTGGCCGCCGAGCCCGGCAGCGGGTTGCAACTCGCCTGGGCCCGCGCGTACGCCTCGGCGGCCCGGTCCGACGCCGACCTGGCCGCCCTGCGCGGCTGGCTGGACGGCGTCGGGGTGCCGGCCGGCCTGGTCATCGACACCGAGCTGCGCTGGTCGGTGCTGGCCTCGCTGGTGGCCAAGGGCGCCGCCGAGCCGGCCGCGATCGACGCGGAGCTGGCCGGTGACCGGACCGCCAGCGGCGAGCGGGAGGCCGCGTACGTGCGGGCCCTGCTGCCGACCGCGGAGAACAAGGCGGACGTGTGGGACGCGCTCACCGGGGCGGCCGCACTGCCGAACTGGCGGCACCGGTCGCTGCTGCAGGGCTTCCAGCACCCCACCCAGGTCGACCTGGTCGCCCCGTACGCGGAACGGTTCTTCGCCACGGTCGGTCAGGTCTGGGCCAGCCGGGACAACGAGTCCGCCCAGGAGTTCGTGATCCTGGCGTACCCGTCGTACCAGATCAGCGACGCGACGGTCGCGGCCACCGACGCCTGGCTGGCCGAGTCGGGCCACCCGGCCCCGCTGCGCCGGCTGGTCGCCGAGGGCCGCGACGGCGTCATCCGGGCCCTGACCGCCCGCGCGAAGGACGCCGCCGCGGCGGCCTGATGGGTACCCTCGCTTCAATGCGGCGGGCCGACCTAGGCAGGCGGTAGCGTGGCGTCCGGAGGTGTAGCGATGGCACAGCCAGAGTTTGACTGGCAGCTACCGGATCGGGCGTGGAACGAGCGCGATCTGGCCAGTCTGCCCGCGGATGGGCACCGCTACGAGATCATCGACGGGACCCTGCTGATGACGCCACCGGCGGACGACGATCACCACGAGCTGGCTGACGAGGTCCGGGGCATGCTCCGGCTGGCGGCTCCCCGGGGTTGGCGAGTGATCAGGGAGATCGGTCTGCGGGTGCCGGCTGGAAACGTCATCTCGGATGTGACCGTGTTGCGGCCGGAAGCCCCCCGCGGGGTCGCCTGGCACCAGCCTGCGGATGTGGTGCTGGTGGTCGAGGTGGAGTCGCCGAGCAGCCGCCGGCACGACCGGTTCACCAAGCCCGCCCTCTACGCCGAGGCCGGCATCGAGTCGTACTGGCGGATCGAGCGAACCGTCCACGGCCCGGTGGCCCACCTCTACCGGCGGGCCGCGCCGGAGCACTACGAGCTGCTCGGGTCGATCGGCCCCGACGAGACGCTCAAGGTCGATCTGCCGTTCCCGGCCGAGGTCGCCCCGGGCGCCTGGACCTACTAGCCGGTCTGGACTTACCAGCCGGCAGGGCCGGCGCCGGACCGACCAGCCGCGCCGCGCCAGGGGGCCGGTACGGACCAGGTCAGGAGCGGCCGGCGTGGGTGGCGAGCTGGTCCAGGCCGCTGATCACGCCGCCGGCCAGGTCGCCGCCGCCGAAGGCGGCCACCATGGAGAGCGCGGCGAGTTTGGCGTCCCGGTCCCGGATCCGCTTGCGCGCCTGGGCGCCGGTCACCACCTCCAGCAGCCGCTGGTTCGGCGAGACCGCGATCAGCACCGACTGGTCCGGGTCGGCGAGCTGGCCGTGCAGCTGCTCCGCGTGCGCGCGGGCCGGGTCGTCGAGGTCGCCGACGTAGACGCTGAAGGTGAGCCCGGTGGACTGGTCGGCCACCCGCATCGCCTCGTCGATCCGGAGCAGCTGCCGGGTGGAGAACGGCCCGTCCAGCACCGCCGGCCGGCCGGTCACGCCGGCGGTCTGACCCGGCTCGGGGTCGGACCCGGCCGGCTCGGTCCGGGTGGCTTCGAGCTCACCAGCGGTCACTTGCGCCTCCCGTCGCGCCGGCACGCGGCCGCGTACCCGTGGTCTCGATCTCCCCCGCGGGCAGTGCGCGGGGGGTGGCGCCGGAGCCGACGGCCCGGCCGGGGCCGGTCAACCGCTCCCGCGCGGGCTCGCTGAGCTGCTCCGGGGAGGAGAGGAACCAGACCGGCGTGAACTCGAACGGTCGGCCCGGCCGGTAGCGGCGATCCCGGCGACCACCGCCGCCGGCGAGCGCCAGCCCGGAGATCACCAGCACGATCCCGGCCGGGACGGCGACGAAGATCAGCAACGTCTCGGTAACAGACAACCTCAACGCCCCCAGGCGGAAAGTGGACACCGGGCCCGGTTCGGGGCGGCCGGCGGCGCCGGTCGTCCCTACTCAGGCGTTGTTCACGTTAGCGGAGGCCGGGGCTGTCCAGATCGCGGGGTGGCGATCCCAGCCCCCGGTGACGCGTTCCAGCTCGGCGGCGGCGGCCACCACCCGCTCGTCCTCGCCGTACCGGCCGGTCAGCAGGACCCCCACCGGCAGGCCGTCCGGCGTGGTCGCGACCGGCAGCGACACCGACGGCTGCCCGGTCACGTTGAAGATCGCGCAGTACGGCGAGAAGCGGCGCTGCCGGTCGAAGTCGTCGTCCGGGTCGCCGGTCTCGGCGAACCAGCCGACCGGCGCCTGCGGGGTCGCCAGCGTCGGGCAGAGCAGCAGGTCGCAGTGGTCGGTCGCCCGCAGCCCCGCCCGGACCAGGCTCTGCAGCTCGGCCAGGGTGGCGCTCAGCGTCCCGGCCGAGATCGCCGCCCCCCGCTGGCGCATCAGCCGGGTCAGCGGCAGCAGCGACTCCTCCCGCTCCGGCGGCACCGGGGCGAGCGCCAGCACGTACCAGATGGTCTCGAAGAGCGGCCACACCTCGGGCCGCAGCGGCGCCGCCACCTCGACCACCTCGTGCCCGGCCGCCGCCAACGCCTCGGCGGCGCCGTCCACCGCCGCCAGGCAGGCGGGGTCGACCGGCTCGTCGGCGAGCATCGGCGCGGTGAACCGGCCGATCCGCAGCCGGCCCGGCGCCGCCCGCCGGGCCGTGGCCAGGTAACCCCCCTCGGGCAGCGGCGGGGCCAGGAACGGCTCCCCCGGCACCCGGCCGGCCATCGCGTCGAGCATCGCCGCCACGTCACCGACGGTCCGGCCGATCGGGCCGTGGGTCGGCAGCCCGAACGCGCCGGAGCCGAGTGGCCCGCCGGAGATCACCCCCCGGCTGGGCTTGTAGCCCACCAGACCGCAGAGCGCCGCGGGGATGCGGACCGAGCCGCCGCCGTCGGAGCCCTGCGCCACCGGCACCAGGCCCGCGGCGACCGCGGCAGCGGCCCCGCCGCTGGACCCGCCGGCCGTGTACGCGAGGTGCCACGGGTTACGGGCCGGCGGCGCGACCAGCCCCTCCGAGTAGAGCGAGCTGCCCAGCTCGGAGGTGGTGGTCTTGCCCAGGCTGATCATGCCCGCCGCGCGCAGCGCCCGGACCACGTCGGCGTCCACCGGCGGGACGTAGTCGGCGAAGGCCGCCGAGCCGAAGGTGGTACGCACCCCGGCGGTCAGCGTCAGGTCCTTGATCGCGGTCGGCACCCCGTGCAGCGGACCCCGGCCGGCCGGCGGCGCGGCATCGGCGGCGGCCGCCTGGGTCCGGGCCAGCTCCGCGGTGACAGTCACGAAGGCCCCCACCGTCGCCCCGTGCGCGGCCACCCGGGACAGGTAGTGCCCGACCAGTTCGGTGCTGCTCAGCTCGCCCCGGCGGATCGCGGCGGCCTGGTCGACGGCGGTCAGGTCATGCAGCTCGGTTGCCATCCGGCTATCTTGCCCGCCGGAGCCGGCCGACCGGCGCGACGGGGGCACCGGACCGGATCGGATGTGACGGCCGGGCGATCGGCGACCCCCGCCGCGCGTCGGTGCCCTGCGACCCGCCCGGTTGACCTGCCGGTCTAGAGTCCCGCCAATGAGCCGCCGGCCACGGCGGGCAGCCCGGGAGGTGGTACGGATGACGGAGCGGGAGTGGCCCGGTGGGGACCGGGTGCTGGACTGGGAGCGCCGCACGGCGATCCCGCTGACCACCCTGGCGGTGGTGTTCCTGGCCGCGTACGCGGTGCCGATCCTGCGGCCGGACCTGCCGGCCGGCTGGCGCACCGCCTGCACGCTGACCTCCTCGGTGATCTGGGTGCTGTTCTGGCTGGACTTCGCCGCCCGGTTGGTCCTGGCGACCGACCGCTGGACGTTCCTGCGCCGGCACCTGTTCGACGTGGCCGTGCTCCTGCTGCCGATGCTGCGGCCGCTGCGGGCGATGCGGCTGATCCTGGCCGTCCTCATGATCAGTCGACGGACCGAGACCTGGGCCCGCGGCCGGCTGGCGGTCTACGTGGGGACGACGACGGCGCTGCTGGTCTTCGTGGCCGGCCTGGCCGCGCTGGACGCGGAGCGGGGGGCGCCGGAGGCGAACATCACCGACTTCGGCGACGCGCTGTGGTGGTCGGCGGTCACCATCACCACCGTCGGCTACGGCGACCACTACCCGGTCACCGACGCCGGCCGGTTCGTGGCCCTCGGCCTGATGGTCGGCGGCATCGGCCTGATCGGTTTCGTCACCGGTTCGCTGGCGACCTGGATCGTGGAGCGGGTCTCGCCGGACAAGGCGGCCCAGGCCACCGTGGCGGACATCGACGCGCTGCGGTCCGAGATCGCCGCCCTGCGCGCGGCCCTGAACGCTTCCGGAGACTCCGCGGCGCACGACACCGGGCCGGGACCCCGCCCGCAGCGGGATCCCGGCCGAACGACCAGCTGAGCCAAGCCGGGCCGGCTCAGCCCCGGACCGGCTCGGTGGCCTGGTCGGCGGGTGCCTGCGGGGCGGCGAAGGCGACGGTCGGCGGGGTCCGGAAGGCGTGCACCAGGCCGGCGATCGAGAGCAGTAGGAGCAGCCCGGCGGCCAGGTAGGCGACGGTGGCGGCCTGGCCCGCCTTCACCCCGAACTCGCTGAACCCGTACGAGGTCAGCAGCAGTCCGCGCAGCGTCTCGCCCTTGAAGACGGTGTCCCGCTGGGCGGTCACCTCGGCGAGCTGGGCCTGCAGGTCGGCCAGGGCGGGGTCGTTGTTCTGCTCGGCCTGGGCGACCTGAGCCCGCAGCGCGCTCTGCGGCTCGCCCAGGTCGGCGTAGGTCTGGCCGTCGGCGGTCGACTTCAGGTGCAGGCCGATGAACTCGTTGGCGTAGCACTCGGCCTGCTTGCCGGTGGTCAGCTGCTGGCCGGCGTACTCGACCAGGCAGTCGGCCGCGCGTTCCTCCTCGGTCAGCGCGTCGGCCGGCTTGAAGGTGATGTTCTGCTGGCCGAGCTGGTCGCGGACGTAGTCGTTGGCGAAGTTCGCGTTGCTGGTGAGCACGATGCCGATGACCAGCAGCAGGACGGCGAGGGCGAGACCGCCGATGCTGAAGAAGAGGTCGAGGGTCCGGCGCTGCATGGTGACTCCTATGGTCGGCCGGCTCCCGCCGGTGGCTGCTACTCGTCGAGCACTGAGGAAATGCTCGCCGGTGCGGCCGCCCGCCGGCAGAGAAGAAGTCCCCCGGTCGATGGGACCTTCGGCCCGGTGGACCGGCCCCGGTGGGCCAGCCCCGGTCACCGGGCCAGGATCGACTCGCGCAGCTCGGCCAGGGAGCCGGGTCGGCCGTACCGGTAGCCCTGCCCGCGCGGGCAGCCGATGGCGCGCACCACGGCGTGCTGCGCGTCGGTCTCCACCCCTTCGGCGACCACCAGCATCCCGTACGCGGACGCGAGCTTGGTCACCATGTCCACTGTGGCGTACGCCTGGCTGTTGTCGCCGAGCCGGGCGACGAAGGTACGGTCGATCTTCAGCTCGGAGGCGGGGATCCGGTGCAGGTAGCTCAGTGACGAGTACCCGGTGCCGAAGTCGTCGATCGCGATCCTGACGCCCAGCTCGCGCAGCTGGCAGAGTCTGGTCAGGACGGCGTCGGTGCCGTCGATGAGCGCGGTCTCGGTCAGCTCCAGGGTCAGTGCCTGCGGCGGCAGCCCGGCCGCCCGCGCCGCCGCCTCGACGGTGGCGGTGATCTCCGGCCGGCGCAGGTGCATGGAGGCGATGTTGACGGCGACCGTGGTGGCGGGCGAGAGCTCCCGCCAGGTGGCGGCGGCCCGGCACGCCTCGGCGAGCACCCAGCGGTCGATCGGCAGGATCAGCCCGGTCTCCTCGGCCAACGGCAGGAAGCGGGCCGGGGGCAGCAGCCCGCGGCTCGGGTGCCGCCAGCGCACCAGCGCCTCGGCGCTGTGCACCGAACCGGTGACGACGTCCACGATGGGTTGGAACCGCAGCTCGAGCTGGTCGCCTTCGTCGACGGCGCGACGCAGGTCACCGATCAGTTCGGCCCGGGTCACCGCGGCCTCCCGCAGGCCGGGCGTGCAGATCCGGTACGCGGACTTGCCGGCCGCCTTGGCCGCGTACATGGCGATGTCGGCGTCGCGGAGCAGGTCGGCGTCGCCCGCGTGCTGGGGACCGTACTCGGCGATGCCGATGCTGGCCGACGAGCGCACCCCGAGGTCCTCGCCGAGGGTGGTCGAGCGCAGCGCGGTGAGCAGCCGGTCGGCGAGGTCCTCCGGGCGTACCTGACGGTCGCCGTCGACCAGGACGGCGAACTCGTCGCCGCCGAGCCGGGCGATGGTGCCGTCGGCACCGACCACGGTCCGCATGTGGCTGGCGATCCGACCGAGCAGGGCGTCCCCGGTGGCGTGCCCGAACCGGTCGTTGACCTGCTTGAACCCGTCGAGGTCGAGGAGCAGCACCGCGACCGGTTGGTCGGCGCGGATGGCCTGCCGCAGCCGCCGGGAGAAGAGCAGCCGGTTCGGCAGGCCGGTGAGCTGGTCGGAGTAGGCCAGCCGGCTCAGCCCGTCGGCCAGCCGGCTGTTCTCGGTCGCCGCGAGTGTCTGCCGGACGCCGAGGGCGGCCAGCAGGCACATGCCGGTGGTGAAGATCAGCGGTGGGGTGTAACCGGCCGCGTCGCGGGCCAGCACGATGGCCGCGATGGCGGCCGCGATGGGCAGGTAGGGCAGCCCGATCCGCCACCACGGGACGGGCTGCGCCTCGGCGCCGTCGACGGTGCCGTGGTCCGGCGGTGGCCGGTGCCGGGAGGCGACCGCGACCAGCAGGTAGGTGAGCGGCCAGCAGACGTCGATCGGATGGCCGGGGAAGTACATCTCCTGCACGATCAGGGAGACGTACACGGTGTCGGCCGCGGCCCGGATGGCGAGGCTGACGCCGATGATGGCGAGTGGCCGCCACCGCGGCCGGGCCGGGCCGGCGACCGCCACCAGGATCGTCAACTGGATCAGGTCGAACATCGGGTAGAGCAGGCCCAGCGCCCGTAGCGGGTCGTTCAGTTCGGCGGCCGTCACGTCGCGGAACACCACGATCCACCCGACCGGTACGAGGGAGAGGCCGACGATCACGCCGTCCAGCACGGTCCGGGCCCGGGCCACCGCGCTGCGGGGGGCGGTCAGGAAGCTCAGCAGCGCGGCCGTGCCGGTGACGATGCCGGCGAAGAAGAGGGTCCCGACCAGCGGATTGTTCGGCAGTCCGCCGGTGATGAGGCGACTGGCGGTCCAGACGATCCGGCCGATCGCCGCGAGCGCCATCGTCACGGCGAGCAGGGTCCAGAACCGGCGCAGCCCGGCCGGATGGCGGTGTACCGTGCTGGCGCACGCCACCGCGGCCAGCGACGCCACCACGATCGCTCCCAGGTCGCTGACGAGCGCGGCGTCGGGTAGGCCGAGGATCAGCCAGCCCGCCTCGACGCCTACCGCCGCGCCGGCCAGCGGCACCGCCAGCCGGGCCGGTCCGCCTTCGACGATCCGGTCGAGCACCCCGACCGGTGCCGCCCGCGTGCCGGCCGCCCTCACCGGCTGGCCGGGTGGCTGGGCGCCGCGTCGAAGCGCACCCGCGCGGCCCCCCGGTCGGCTCGCCCGCCCGGTTCCGGGCGGCGGCCGAAGAGTTGACCGGCGCTGTCGAGGCGGGACCGGGCCAGCTCGGCGCCGGCGGCCCGATGCGACCGATCGGCGTCGGCCTGCGCGGCCAGCTCGGCCCGGGCGGCGTCGGCCAGCGCGGCCGGGGTCAGCGGGCCGGACCGGTCCAGCGCACCGGGAATGTTGACGGCGAACCGCCACAGCAGCCGGGCGACCGCCGGCGGCGGGTCGGACCGGGCGCCGGGAGCGCGCTGGCCGGCCGGGCCGGCGGCCTGCTCGGCGATCCGGATGGCGGCGGTGAGGAAGTGGACGCGCGGGCTGAGCGGGCCGACCATCCGCCGGTCCAGCGGCCAGGTGGAGACCGCGAGCAGGCCGCGGACCGGAGTGAGGTGCTCGGCGGTCAGCGCCGAGCAGAGATAGTACGGTCGGGCCTGCGGCGCCGATCGGAATGATCTTTCCTCGTCGCGGCGCAGATGGGTCAGCTGCGCGCCGGTGATCTCGGCACCGCCGGAGCCGAGGAACGCCGTGTGCACTTCGACGATCAGCTTCGGCGCGGCCGGCACGGAGAGCAGGGTCAGGGCGTGTTGCACCTGTTCGCGCAGGGGCACCAGCGAGCCGGGCCGGCGGCCGGTCGACAGCCCGACCGCCTGGTCCCAGCCGTGTTCGGCGGCCCGCAGTTCGGCCCGGAGCGACTCGGCACGGGCGCGGTCACCGGAGCGCAACGAGCGCCGCACCGCCGCCCGCAGCTCGGCGATGCGGCGTTCGAAATCCTCCGGGGTGTCGGCCATCTGAGCACGGTACAAGTCCCAATATTTCCCAGCAATACGCCGAGGTGTTCGTCCGGTAATGCGACGGACACTACCGGGGATGAATGTCCCGAATGGAGGTCCGGTCGGGCCGGGATCGGTTCCGGAACGACGGGACCACCCTCCGGACGGCCGACCGTCCCCACCCGACAGACCGACCCGGCGTCAGCTCCGGGCGCCCGCCCCACCGCGGCCCGCAGGGGTGCGCGCTGGGGATCGGCCGGGTGCCGGGGGATGGGGGGCGGCTGGGTACCGAAGGTCGGCACCGGGACGGATCCCGGTGCCGACCCCGGCCCGTGCTGCGACGTGGTGCCGACGCGCAGCAGGTCAACGAGCCGTCCTAATCTGCAGGATCGCACGCAAACATGCAAGTTGCATCTGACGTGACGCCTATCCGACTCTGCCCGTCAGGCCACCATCAGATAGCGGGTGAGGGCGTTGGACGCGGCCAGCACCGCTTCCCGCAGGGTCGCGGCGGCGTCGATGATGCCCGCCTCCATCGCCACCACGTACCGGCCCGACACCACGTCGAAGGCGACGGCCGGGCCCCGCTCGCGCAGGTCGGCGCGGGCCGCCGGGTTCCGCCCGGCGTTGCGCATCAGCTCCTCGAACGGCGCTCCGAGCGAGTCGACGACCACCGCGTACCCCAGCGCCTCGTCGGCGTCGACCGGCCGGCGGTCGGCCAGCCGCGCCGCCACGGTCAGCAGCGCCACCCCGCCGCCGGGCACCAGGCCCCACCCGACGGCGGCCTTCGCGCTGCGTACCGCGTCGTCGATCTGCCGTCTCCGGGTCCAGAGATCGGGGTCGCTCGTCTCGCCCACCCGCAGTACCGCCACCCCGCCGGCCAGCCGGGCCAGCCGTTCGGCGAGGACCTGGCCGGCTCCCGACGCGTCGCCGTGGCGCGCCAGCTCGGCCCGGATCGTCGCGACCCGGTCCCGGATGGCCGCCGGGTCGCCCAGGCCGTCCACCACGGTGCTGTCGGCCCGGGTGGTGATCACCCGGCGAGCCCGGCCGAGCATCGGCAGGGTGGCCGCCGGCAGCCCGCCGCCGACCCCGGTCTCGATCACCGTTCCCCCGGTGAGGACGGCGAGGTCCTGCATCAGCGGTCGGCGGATCTCGTCCGGCCAGGACATCCGGACCGCCACCGACCGGAATGTCTCACGGATCTTGTTGACGACGAGTACGGCGAGCGCCGAGTCGCGAACGTCGTCGGCGAACACCGCCAGCGGCCGGTCCTGCTCCATCGCCTGCGCGAGGATCGGCATCAGGTCGCTCGCCTGGGCCAGCCGCTGGTCGACGACGAGGACGTACGGGTCGTCGAGCACCGCCTCCGCGCCCTCCGGTTCGGTGACGAAGTACGGCGACACGTGCCCGGCCGGCAGCCGCATCCCCTCGGTGAGTTCGAGTTCCAGCCCGAAGAGGTTGCTCTCCTCGACGGTTATCACCCCGTCCTTGCCCACCCGGTCCATCGCGTCGGCGAGCAGGTCGCCGATGCCGGGATCACCCGAGACGGTCGCGGTGAAGGCCTTGAGCTGCTCCTTCGTCTCCAGCGGCACGGCGAGGGCGGCGATCTCGGTGAGCACGTCGAGGGCGGCGGTCTCCACCCCGCGCCGCAGCGCCACCGGGTTCGCGCCGGCCCGTAGCGCGGCCGACGCGCCGTCGAGCATGGCCTGGGCGAGTACCACGGTGGTCGTCGCACCGTCGCCGACCCGGTGCCGGACCCCCTCCACCAGCTCCTTGACGTAGCTGACCCCGATGGTGTCCCGGTGGTCGCGGCAGGAGAGCCGGCGCACGATGCTCGCCGCGTCCCCCAGTTCGTGGTAGGTACCGTCCTCGTCCTCCACCAGCACCCGGCGGCCCAGCGGGCCGAAGGTGCGGCGGACCAGGTCGGCCGCGGTGCGGAAGCCCCTGGCGACCAGGGCCTGGTGCCGGTTGTAGGTGCACTGGACGGGCGCCGACCCGACCGGGCCGGACTTGGCCGGGCCGGACCGGGTCCGGGCCGCCGGGACCTGCGGCCGACCGGGATACCGGGGCACCTGTGCCAGGTAGATGTGGGGTTCGGCGTTGTACGCGCTCCACTTCGGTTTCTGGTCCGGGCGGCGACGCACCACGCCGTCGTGGACGTAGCGGAACAGCTCGTCGGCGCTGATCCGACCGTCGCCGTCCAGGTCGGCCGCCCCGGTCGCCAGCCCCTCCAGCAGTACGTCGGTGAAGATCGAACCGCGGGGGGCGGACTCCACCAGGCCCTCGGACTCGAAGGCGTACTCGTAGCTGTCGCAGGCGCTGATGACCACGTAGCCGCGGCCGACCTGGCCGTCCAGCGCGCCCTGCTGGGCGGCCTTGAACCCCTCGGCGAACGCGCCGGCGAAGCAGCAGTCCAGCACCAGCACCTTGGCGGCGGCCCGGCACGCCTCCAGCTGGTCGTTGACGAAGGACCGGGAGATCGCGGTGCTGGCCGGCCGGGTGAGGTTGGTGTTGCTCGCGGCGAAGTAGAGCCGGTGGAAGGGATCCACGATGCCGTGGCAGGAGAAGTAGAGCAGCACCAGGTCGTCGTCGACCCGGTCGGCCAGCAGCTCCTCGATCTCGCGCCGCACCTCCGGGTCCGCCGGGTCCTGCATGGTGCGGACCGTGAAGTTGCCCACCCCGGGGTCCTCCAGAACGGCGGCCAGGCCGTGCACGTCCTGGGCGGGGGCCCGCAACTGGTGCAGCGACGGGTCGTCGTACTCCCCCACCGCGATCAGCAGCGCGTACCGGCCGGCCGGCGGGTCAGGCCGCACCGGAATCGGCACCGCTCTGGGTTCGTACCCCGGCCAGCCAGTCCACGACGGCGCGCTCGGTGTCGTCCGAGGGGTCGCAGACCGTGAGGCTGCGCTCCCCGTCGCGCAGCACGATCCGGCGGGCCGCGCCGCGTTGGAGGAAGGCGACGGCGATCCGGGCGAAGGCGGTCATCGTGCTGCCGGCGAGCAGGCCGGCCACGACCAACTCGGCGAGCGACCCGCCGTCGGCCGCCTTGCTGCCGCCCGGTCCGCCGGCACCGCGGCCGGCCGGGGTGGCATCGACGCCACCCCGGGTCCGCAGCTCCTTGACCAGGGCAGTTGCCGCCACGGCAGCGCTCCGCGCGCTCCCCGGCACCGGCCCGGAGACCTGCACGAGGAACACGATGCACTTCATGTAGTAATCATCTCGTAACTTTGGGTAATCAGCTTGTCAGATACCTGACAGTAGGGCGGCGCTTTCCGCTCGGCCGTCCGGTTCGGCCGTCCGGCCGGCGGGCCGACTGGCCCGTCGGGCGTCGAGTAGGTCACCATGCCCGTATGCCCACCTACGACGCGAGCCCTCCGCCGGCCGGGCCGGGGCAGCCGACCGGCGGGCCGGGCCGGGCTACCGGGCCGGGGCAGCCTACCGGCGGCACCGTCTACGGCCGGTCAACCACCGACCGGCCGCGGCCGGACCGGACCATCCGGATCTCGCTGGCCGTCGCGGCCGGAGGGGTACTCGTCGGGTTGCTCTTCGCCACCGGTGTCCTCTCCGGCGGCGGGCCGGACGACAGCGCCCAGTGGGCCGACGGACCGGTCAGGCCGGCCGGAGCCGCGGCCGGCAGCGACGTCCCGGCACCCACCACGCCGGCCCCGACCGTGGCCGCCTCACCGACCGCCACCCCACCGGCCACCCTCGGGCCGGATCAGCTCCGGATCTTCCGGTCGACGGCGTCCGCGCTCTGCCTCGACCTCGCCCCGGGTGAGGACCCGGAGGGCGCCGACCTGCTCCAGGCGGCCTGCACCGGCGCACCCGCTCAGCAGTGGCAGCCCACCCCGGTCGGTGGGGATGCCTTCACGTTGACCAACGTGGCCAGCGGCAAGTGCCTCGACGTCGACAACTTCAGCGTCGACGACGGTGCGCCGATCCAGCAGTGGTCCTGCAACGGCGGCGAGAACCAGCACTGGCGGTTCGCCCAGGAGGCCGGGGCCGTCGCGCTGGTGAACGTCCACAGCGGCAAGTGCGTGGCGCTTGCCGATCCGAACGCCGGGACCGGCACCAAGGTGCACCAGTTCGGCTGCGACGGCACGGCGACGCAGCGCTGGGCCGAACAACCGCCTGCCTGAACAACTCGGCCCGAACCGGGCGGCCATCGGCTGCCCCGGCCGGCACCGGCCCGACTCATGGGTGTCCCGCCGGCCCGACGCGTCGGTGCCCGCCGGTCCGTGGACCGGCGGGCACCCGATTCCGCCCAGGTCAGCCGCAGGCTGAACCGTTGAGAGTGAACGCGGTGGGCGCCGGGTTGGCGCCGCTGGACGAGGCGAGGAAGCCGAAGGAGACGGTCCCGCCGGCGGGGATCGCGGCGTTCCAGGCCGCGTTGCGGGCGGTCACCGCCGTCCCCTGCTGGCTGCCGACCGCGTTCCACCACTGGGTGGCCCGCTGGGTGCCGGCGAACGTCCAACCGACGGTCCAGCCGTTCACCGGCTGCGAGCCGGTGTTGGTCAGCTGGACGGTGGTGGTGAAACCGGTGCCCCACTGGCTGTCCACCCGGTAGCTGACCGAGCAGGCGGCCGGCGCCGGCTCGGCCTCGAATGAGATCTTGTGCAGCTGACCCGGCAGGTCGTTGACCAGGTAGAGCTCGCCGTTCTCGTCCTCCCCGAGGCTGGTCGGCTGGATGGTCAGTTCCGCCAGCGCCCGGGTCTCGTAGCCGCTGCCGTCCTCCGTCGGCCGGACCGCGAAGGCGGTGCCGGAGCAGTAGTCGGTGGCGAGGTAGGTGCCGGTCGCGATGTCGGCGAACTCCCGGCCCCGGTAGACGTACCCGCCGACCACCGCACAGCCGTCCACGGAGGTCTGGTAGTGGTACACCGGCTCGATGTAGTCGGCGCCGGCCTGGCAGCGGGCCGGGTCGAAGACCTGCGGTCCCTCCCGGCACGACCAGCCCAGGTTCGCCCCGGCACCGCCGTCGCGCAGGTGGTTGATCTCCTCGTAGGTGCCCTGCCCGACGTCGGCGATCCAGAGCGAGCCGTCCGCCTGGTTCAGCGAGAACTTCCAGGGGTTGCGCAGCCCGTACGCCCAGATCTCGGCGCGCGCCCCCGCGGTCTCCACGAACGGGTTGTCGGCCGGTACGCAGTAGCTGTTCTCCCCGCAGGACCGGTTGACGTCCAACCGGAGGATCTTGCCGAGCAGGGTGTCGAGGTTCTGGCCGGTGTTCAGGACGTCGTCGGAGCCGCCGCCGTCGCCGATGCCCCAGTAGAGGTAGCCGTCGGGGCCGAAGGCGATGTGCCCACCGTTGTGGTTGGAGTACTCGGCGTGCGGCTGGCTCAGCACGACCTGCTCGCCGGTCGCCGGAACCGGGTTCTGGTCGGCGCTGGAGAGCTGGAACCGGGACAGCGTCACCGCGCCGTCGGGCAGCGCCGTGTAGACGACATAGATGGTGCGGGTGGTGGCGAAGTCCGGCGTGGTCGCGATGCCGAGCAGGCCGCGCTCGTTACCGGAGGTGTCCACCCGGGCGCTGATGTCCAGCAGCGGCGCGCTGGCCAGACCGGTGTCCGGGTGGTAGGTCCGGACCGTGCCGCCCTTCTCGGTGATCAGCAGCCGGCCGCTCCCGTCGTCCGGCGCGATGATCGCCGTCGGCCGCTGCAGCCCGAACGCGACCTGCGTGGTGCTTACCGAGAGCCGGTCCAGCGGCACCCCGGCCTGCGCCGCGACCACCCGGTCGGCGGTCGGGCCGCCCTGCGGCTCCGCCGCCGCCGGCGGGACGGTAACTGCGATCGGAATCAGCAGAGCCAGGCCGGCAACCGCGCCGAACCGGCGAAGAAATCGATGTCGCGACATATTCGCTCCTATCTGTTCACAGGAACGTAATGCCGGGCGGCTGACTCGCCAACCAGCCGTCCCGAATCGTGGGCGCGCTCCCACGGCAGCTCGCCGGGCCGGGACCAGGCCCGTCCGGGGCCGCCGGGTGGCTCCGTGCGGTGCCGCCGCCGCGGTGTCGGCGCGTCCGGCCGGGGAGCGCTAAGCTGCCGGGCACAGCTGCCAACCTCCCCAGAGGAGTCACGCGTGTCGCAGAGCCACCGCGTCAACGACGGCGGTCGGACCCAGTCCGGGATCGACACGACCGTCGCGCACAACGCCCGGGTCTGGGACTTCTGGCTGGGCGGCAAGGACAACTACCAGATCGACCGCGAGATCGGCGAGCGGATCCGGCAGATGGTGCCGCACATCGATGCGGTGGCCCGCGCGGACCGGGCCTTCCTGGCCCGGGCCACCCGCTTCCTGGCCGGCGAGGCCGGCATCCGCCAGTTCCTCGACATCGGCACCGGGCTGCCGACCGCCAACAACACCCACGAGGTCGCCCAGGCGACCGCGCCCGAATCCCGCATCGTCTACGTCGACAACGACCCGCTGGTGCTGGTGCACGCCCGAGCGCTGCTGACCAGCAACCCCGAGGGCGCCACCGACTACATCGAGGCCGACCTGCGCGAACCCGAGAAGATCCTCTCCCAGGCCGCCCGGACCCTCGACTTCGACAAACCGATCGCGATCATGCTGCTCGGCGTCGTCAACTTCATCCCGGACACCGGGCAGGCCCAGACCATCATCGACCGGCTGCTGGCCGCGGTGCCCGCCGGCAGCTACCTCGCGCTCACCCACCCGACGACCGAGCTGGGTGGGGAGGGCAACGTCGAGGCGATGAAGTTCTACAACGAGCACGCCACCCCGAAGATCTGCGCCCGCACCGGCGCGGAGATCGGACGGTTCGTCGAGCAACTGGAGCTGGTCGAGCCGGGCCTGGTGTCGTGTGCGATGTGGCGGGCCGAGCCCAACCCGGACGGCTCCCCGCCGGCCCGGGTGCCGCAGTACGGCGTGGTGGGGCGCAAGCCCTGACCCACCCGCTTGGCGAAGCCGCCGCCGGGTAGTAGAACCAGAACGTGCGCCTTCTCCATCTCGGACTGCCCGTGCTCGACCACGAGCGCAGCCTGCGGTTCTACGCGACGTACTTCGGGTTCGACCCGGCCACCGCCCAGTCGTACCCGGACGGCACGGTGATCGTGCGCAACGCCGACGGCTTCGACCTGGCCCTGCACCCGGCGACCGAGCCGACCTCGGCGCCGTACTTCCTGCACTTCGGCTTCGCCGTGGCCGACGCCGACACGGTCCGGACGCTGGCCGCGCGACTGGCGGCCGACGGCGTGCCGGTCGTCGAACGCGACGACGAGCCGGACCTGGTCTCGATCAAGTGCCTCGACCCGGACGGCTGGCGGGTCGAGGTCTACTGGGAGCGCCGGCCGGACGCCTGAGCGCGGCCGGCTGGCCGGCCGGTCACCGGCGGGCGCGGCTGCCGCGGCGGGCGCGCAGATAGTCGGAGACCACGTAGCTGCCCAGGTCGGCGGCCTCCGGGGTGAGCACCCGGCCGCCGCAGCGCCGGGCGATCGCGTCCACGAACCGGCGCAGGCCCGGATCCTCGCCCAGCATGAACAGGTTGATCGTCGCTCCGTACCGGCTGAGCGTGTCCACCTCCGCGACCGTCGCCTCGACGGTCTCCCGCAGTGGCGGCCAGTTGAAGACCCCGACGCCGTCGGCGTCCAGGTGGGCGGTCGGCTCGCCGTCGGTGACCACCAGCACCACCGGCTCCGACCCGGGGTGCCGCCGCAGGTGCCGACCGGCCAGCCGGAGCGCGTGCTGCAGGTTGGTGCCCTGCACCAGCTCCGGCTCGGCCGCCGCCAGCTCCCGCTGGCTCAGCGGCATCGCCTCCAGGCCGAACCCGACGATCTGCAGCGCGTCCTGCGGGAACCTGGTCGCCACCAGGTGCGACAGGGCCAGCGCGGTCTGCTTCATCGGACCCCACCGGCCCTCGGAGACCATCGAGAAGGAGAGGTCCACGCAGAGCGCCACCGCCGCCGACGCCCGTCGCTCCGTCTCCACCACCTCGAAGTCCTCGACCGCGAGCGCCACCGGCACCCGCGTTCCGGACCGGCGGACCGCCCGGGCCACCGTGCGGACCACGTCGATCGGCTGCTCGTCGCCGAACTCCCAGGGCCGCGACGCCCCGGTCACCTCCCCCGCCGCGCCGGCGTCCCGCAGGTCGTGCTGGCCACGCCGGCCGCCGGACAGGTCCGCGAAGATCCGGCGCAGCGCCGTGCCGCCCAGCCGCCGCAGCGCCTTCGGGCTCAGCGTCAGCCCGTCGGCGCCGCGCTCCACCCAGCCCTGCCGGCGCAGCTCGCGCTCCAGCTCGCGCAGCCGCCGGACGTCGTCGGCCGCGCCGCGCCCCAGTGTGCGCCGCACCGCCTCCACGTCGACGTCGTCGAGGGTGGCCCCGGGATGCTCCTGGCCCAGCTGGTCCAGCAGGTCGTCCAGGTCGGCGATCTCGCCCAGCGCCCCGGTCGCCTCGCCGTAGCCCAGCGGCTGCTCGCCCCGGACCCGGTCCCGCCGGTCCCAGGCCAGGTCCGGCCGCAGCGTGCGCAGGTTGGCGTCCAGCGCCGCCATTTCCCGGGCCAGTCCGCTGCTGCCGAGCGCCGCCTCCATCAGCCCGGCCAGCTCCTCGCGTTGCCGGTCCGAGAGCGAGTTCATCAGCCGCTCGGCGGCGGCCGCCCGCCGGGCGAGCACGTCGATCAGCTCGTCGGTGGAGGTGGGCCGCTCCGGGAAGAATTCGCCGTGCCGGCGCATGAACTCGGCGAACGCGTCGGTGGTGTCCTCCCCCCGGGCGTGCCGCGCCAGCAGGGCGTTCAGGTCGCTCATCAGCTCGGTCAGCCGGCGCTGGGCCGCCGGGTCCGAGCCGGAGGCGCGCAGCGCGTCCCGCAGCCCGGTGAACCGCTGCTCCAGCACCTCGTTGCGGAGTCCGTCGAGAATCTGCTGGTACGCCCGGCGCGCGTCGTCGCTGACCCAGTCGTACCCGGACAGCTCCTGGACCGCCCGCGCGGTGGAGGTGGGCAGGTTGTCCAGCACCGCCTCGGCGAACCGGGCCGCGTCGTCGTCGCGGGCGCGCAGCTCGTCGCGTTCGGCCGCGAGCGCCTGGTCGAGCAGCGCCCGGGACCGGGTGACCGCGCCGTCCAGGTCGCCGCGGCGCATCGCCTCCCGGCGCAGCCGGCGGGCGCGGGCGGCCAGGTCCTCCAGCCCACCGCGACCGCCCGGACCGCGGCGCAGCAGGTTGCGCAGCGCGTCGCGCAGGCTGCCGCCGGCCAGCACCTCGGCGCCGACCTCGTCGACGGCGGCCCGCACGTCGTACGGCGGGGCCAGCGGATCGGGTCCGCCGCGCCAGGAGCCGTACCGGAAGCGGCGGTTTCCGGCGGAGCCGGGTGTCGACGGCACGGTCAGCCCCGGCCGCCGCCCGACGGCCGGCCGCCGTCGGGGTCCCGGCCGCCGTAGCGGGTACGGCCCTCGTCCGTCACGTCCTTGGCCAGCCGCCGGGTCAGGTGCAACCCTTCGAGGACGAACTCCACCCCGGCGGCCGCCTCCCCCGCGGTCGGCGCGTCGCCGAGCCCGAGCCGGTCGAGCGCCTTCGCCAGGCCGGGCACGGTCCCCACCTGGCCGAGCAGGTCGGCGGCGCCGACCAGCTCGCCGGTCTCGATCACCCGGCCATCGGCGACCAGCGCGGTGAAGCCGGAGAGGTCCAGCCCGGCCAGCCTGGCCCGGAATGTCTCGGCGGTCGCGGTCCGCAGCAGGTGGGCCAGGATCTCCGCCTCCCGCCCCTCCTCGCCGCTCTCGAACTCGACCTTGCCGCGCAGGGTGCTGGTCACCGACACCGCGTCGCCGACCCGGGCCACCGGCCCGGCACCGGAGGGTGCGCCGTCCGTGCCGGCGCGGCCCGCGTCGAACCCGCCCGCGCCCGAGCCGCCCGCCTCGGAGCCGCCGGCCAGCAGGGCCTCGCGTCGCAGCGCGGCGGCGGCGACGGTCTCGGCGGCGGCGATCGCGAACCGGGCCGAGACACCCGACCGAGGGTCCACCGACGGCGACTCGCGCACCGCGCGGGCGAACCGGGCCAGCACCTCCAGCACGTGCTCCGGGACGGCGGCGACCAGCTCCGCCTCCTGCCGGATCAGCGCCAGCTCCAGCGCCAGGTCGAGCGGGTAGTGGGTGCGGATCTCGGCGCCGAAGCGGTCCTTGAGCGGGGTGATGATCCGCCCCCGGTTGGTGTAGTCCTCCGGGTTGGCACTGGCCACCAGGAGCAGGTCCAGCGGCAGTCGGAGCTGGTAGCCGCGGACCTGGATGTCGCGCTCCTCAAGCACGTTGAGCAGCGCCACCTGGATCCGCTCGGCCAGGTCGGGCAGCTCGTTGACCGCGAAGATCCCCCGGTTGGTGCGCGGCACCAGCCCGAAGTGAATGGTCTCCGGGTCGCCGAGGGTGCGGCCCTGGGCGACCCGGATCGGGTCCACGTCGCCGATCAGGTCGCCGACCCCGGTGTCCGGGGTGGCCAGCTTCTCGCCGTACCGCATCGACCGGTGCAGCCAGCCGACCTTCAGGTCGTCGCCGGCCTCCTCGGCGGCCGCCCGCGATCCCGGGGTGAGCGGGCGCATCGGGTGCTCGTTGAGCACCGATCCCGCGATCACCGGCGTCCACTCGTCGAGCAGCCCCACCAGGGAGCGGATCAGCCGGGTCTTGCCCTGCCCGCGCTCCCCGAGCAGCACCAGGTCGTGCCCGGCCAGCAGCGCCCGCTCCACCTCCGGCAGCACGGTGTCCTGGTAGCCGACGACCCCGGGGAACCGGTCGCCGCCGGCGCGCATCCGGGCCAGCAGGTTGTCGCGCAGCTCCTGCTTGACGGTGCGGTAGGTGTGGCCGGCGGCCCGCAGCTCGCCGAGCGTGCCGGGTAGTCCGGCCGGCGGGACGGGCGCGATGACCGGCGCCTGGGAATTCACAGTCACCCCCCACACGCTAGCGCGCCCGAGGGCGGGGCGGCCCGGACCGGCCGGGCGGCGGCCCCCGATACCGCTCACCGCCGCCCGACCGGCCCGACCGCCCCGACTCGGCCCAGCCCGATCCGACCCCGCTCGATCCGACCCCGCTCGATCCGAGGCCCGGCAGCCCGGAGCAGCTCAGCCGGCCCGGCCGCAGCGTGCGCAACCGCCCCTGCGGCGCAGGTGGTAGGCGAGCGCCGCCGCGCCGAGTGCGATCCCCCACACCGGCCAGAGGGCCATCGGCATGATGCTGAGGTTGAAGCTGGTCAGCCCGTCCCAGAGGAGCGGCTGGCTGAGCAGGGCCAGGCCGGCGGCGGTCACCGCCACGGCGACCAGGCTCGCCGGCACGACGGCGAGCTTCACCGGCACCCGCCGACCGGCCAGGCCGATCATCCAGCGCGGGAATCTCTCTCCCCAGGGCCGGACCAGACCGACGGTGAGCACCGCTCCGACGACTCCGAACGCTCCGAGCCCGGCCCCGGCCCAGACCGCCCCGGACTCCTGCAGCTCGGCGAGGGAGTCCGCGCTGATCCCGAGCGGGATTCCGGCCAGCCAGGCGAACCGGGTGATCGAGTAGAGCACCGGGATGATCGCCGCCACCACCACCGCCCACCGTCCCCACCGGGCGGCGGACGCCGCCGAGGTCCAGCTCGCACCGCCGGCGCGGCGCCCGCACCACGGGCAGGCCGGCGCGGTACGCAACTGCCAGGTCAGCACCGCCCGGGCCAGCAGCACGCCGCCGAACACGGCGAACACCTTGTTGGCCAGCGTCCAGTCGAAAACCTCGGCATACTCGACCGGCCAGCCGAGTGGCACGCTGAGCAGCAGCATCGGTGCGTAGCCGGCGACCGCCAGCACCTCGTAGTCCGGCACGACCAGCAGCAGGGCGGCCGCCACCAGCCAGCCGTAGCCGAGCAGCAGGGTGCGGAGGATTCCTGGTGGCCGTACCGCGAGCGGCCCGGCCATCGCGAGCGCCGCCGCCGCGGTCGTCAGCAGCACCGCCGCGAACAGCGGCGCCCCGACGCCGACCGGCAGGACCCGCAGCAGGCTGACTCCGTGGCTGAGATCGTGGGCGAACGGGTAGCCGTCCCCGGTGATCGTCCAGACCAGCGCGAGCGCGCCGTAGAGCGCCGCCCACCCGGCGGCGAGGTAGCCGACCCGCTCCGTCCACCAGGTCTCGGCGGCGGGTGGCCGGGTTCGATCGGTCACGTAGGTGGTTTCGGTCATCGGGTGCCTCCCGGTCGACAGCTGGCGGGTTCACCACCACCATCGCGAGCGGAGCCCGCCGAGACCTCCCCGCCGGGAGTGGTTCCGCTCCCCCGGCAGAGGGAGCGGCCGGGTCGGCTGGCGGCGGCCCGGGTTGCGGACCGGCGGTAGCATCGCCGGGTGACCACGGGGACCAGCTACGACCTCCACTGGCTGGGTAGGGCGGTGGACCTGTCACGCCGGTGCCCGCCGACGGACAGCGCGTTCTCCGTCGGGGCGGTCGTGGTGGGCGCCGACGGCGCCCTGCTGGCCGAGGGCTACTCCCGGGACGTCGGCCCGCGCATCCACGCGGAGGAGTCGGCACTGGCCAGGCTGGCGGTTCGCCGGCCGGCGCCGGATCTCGCGGGGGCGACCATCTACAGCTCGCTGGAACCGTGCAGCGACCGGTTGTCCGGTTCCCGGACCTGCACCCAGATGATCCTCGCCGCCGGCCTCCGCCGGGTGGTGTTCGCGCTGCTGGAGCCGCCCGTCTTCGTGGATTGTCAGGGCGTCGAGCTGCTCCGGGCAGCTGGCGTGGAGGTGATCGAGATGCCCGAGTTGGCGCCACTGGTCCGGGAGGTCAATGCGCGGGTGCTGACCCCGGGATACATCGACGAACGCTGCTAGTGGGCCGCCCCGCCGGAGGGGGCCACGAAGCCGGACTCGTAGGCGGCGATGACCGCCTGGGTCCGGTCCCGGGCGCCCAGCTTGGCCAGTACGTTCCCGACGTGGGTCTTGACCGTCTCCACCCCCACCACCAGCTCCGCGGCGACCTCCTGATTGGACATCCCGGCCGCCATCAGCCGCAGTACCGCGGCCTCCCGGTCGGTCAGCCCGGCCCGGCCCAGCCGGTCACCGGCGCGCCGGCCGTACGCCCCGACCAGCCGGCGGACCGCGGCCGGGAAGAGCAGCGAGTCGCCCCGGGCGACCACCCGGACCGCCTGCACCACCTCGGCCGGGCGGGCCCGCTTGAGCAGGAATCCGCTGGCGCCGGCGCGCAGCGCCTCGTAGACGTACTCGTCGTTCTCGAAGGTGGTGATCACCAGGACCCGCGGCGCGGAGGGTGCGCCGGCGACCAGCCGGCGGGTGGCCTGGATGCCGTCGATGGCCGGCATCCGGACGTCCATCAGGACGACGTCCGGGCGGAGCCTGGCCACCAGCGGCGGGACCTCGGCCCCGTCGGCGGCCTCGCCGAGCACCGTCAGGTCCGGCTGCGCGTCGATGATGGCCCGCAGTCCGACCCGGATCAGCTCCTCGTCGTCGACGATGAGTACGCCGATGGGTTCGGTCACCGCCGTTCCTCCTCGTCGGTGGGGAGCCGGACCCGGACCCGCCAGCGTCCGTCGTCCGGGCCGGCGGTCAGCTCGCCGCCGAGCAGCCGGACCCGCTCCCCGATGCCGGCCAGCCCGCGCCCCGACCGTGGTCCGGAGCCGTGCTGACCGGCGGGCAGCGGATTCACCAGGTCGATCTCCAACCCGCCGGCCGGTACGCCGATCCGGAGCGTGACCGGCCGTCGGGCGCCGTGGCGGACCGCGTTGGTGAGCGCCTCCTGCACGATCCGGTAGCCCTCGCGGGAGACCACGGCCGGCAACCGGGTGGGGTCTCCACTGACCTCGACCATGACCGGCAGCCCGGTGGCGCGGGTGTCGGCGACCAGCCGATCCAGGTCCCCGAGGGTGCGCAGCGGCGCCCGGTTCGCGCCGTCGTCCACCGGCGGGTCGGGGTCGACGGCGGGATCGCGCTCCCGGAGCAGGCCGAGCACATGATCCAGATCCGCCATCGCGGCCCGGCTGGTCTCCTCGATGGCGACCAGCGCCCGCCGGGTGAACTCCGGATCGGTCTCCAGCACCTCGCGGGCGGCGCCGGCCTGCACGGTGGCGACGGTCAGGGCGTGGCCCACCGAGTCGTGCAGTTCGCGGGCGAGCCGGTTGCGCTCCGCGAGCCGGGTCGCCCGGGCCTGCAGCGCCGCTTCCCGCTCGGTCTGCGACGGGCCGAGCAGCACCGGCGCCATCGACACGGCCAACGCGCCGAGCCCGGCCACCAGATAGCCGATCACGGCGAGCGCCAGCAGGCCGATCAGCAGCAGGTAGGCGGTGTCGCCGCCGTCGAACGGCCCGAACCGCTCCGCGGACAGCTCCCGCCGACCGATCCCGAACAGTTGGGCGATCAGGACCGTCGCCATCGGTACCAGGACGAAGAGGGCGGTCACCACCAGGCCGCCGGAGATGATGTGCAGGGCGATCCAGAGCGCGGAACGTAGCCGGGTCTCCCGGTCCAGCCGGGCCGAGGCGGCGGGCTCGGGCAGGTCCACGTCGAGCAGGTTGCGGGCCGCGGCGATCTCCAGCGAGCGGGTGCCGCGCAGGAAGGCCGGGGTCGCGGCGATCACCACCGCGACGGCCAGCAGCAGGGCGGCCACCCCGCGCGAGGTGGTGGTGGTCAGCAGCTGGGTGAACGCCACACCGAGCAGCACGTAGGGCAGCAGGATCACGCCGCCGAGCAGCAGGAAGACGCCCCGGCGATAGGTCGAGGCCCGCACCAGTGGCGCCAGCACCGCGCGCAGCGTCATTTCTCCATTGTCGCCGCCCGTCGGTCGCCCGCTGACCCGCCCACACCCCTAGGATGAACATGGGAACGGTTGTCGTTTCTTCGAGCTGAGGTGCCGCCCGCTTAAGGAGTGCCCATGCCCGCACCCGCCGGGTCCGTCCCCCGCGTACACGCGTTCCTCCTCGCCGGGCAGTTTCCCGGCACCAGCCACGCGCAGACTCTCGCCGCCGCCCACGACTACGCCCTGGCCGCCGAGCGCGCCGGCTTCGCCGGGGTGTGGATCGCCGAGCACCACTTCATCTCGTACGGGGTCTGCCCGTCCGCCGTCGCCTTCGCCGGCCACCTGCTCGGCACCACCAGCCGGATCACGGTCGGCACCGCCGCCTGCGTGCTCTCCAACCGGCACCCGGTCGCGCTGGCCGAGGAGGCCGTGCTGCTGGACGAGCTCTCCGGCGGCCGGTTCGCGCTCGGCGTCGGCCGGGGCGGACCCTGGGTCGACCTGGAGGTCTTCGGCACCGGCCTGGACCGCTACGCCACCGGTTTCGCGGAGTCGGTCGACCTGCTGCGGTCCTGGCTCTCCGGCGCCGAGACCGTCGGCGGTGCCGGACCGGAATTCACCTTCCGTCCGGTGCCCGTCGTGCCGCGTCCACGCCGGCCGGTGCCGCTCTGGATCGCCGCCACCTCACCATCCACCGTGGAGCTGGCGGCCCGGCGGGGCCTGCCGTTGCTGCTCGGCATGCAGGCCGACGACGAGGAGAAGGCGGAGCTGCTGGCCGGGTACGCCCGCACCGCCGCCGCGCACGGCCACGACCCGGCGGCGATCGAGCACGCCAGCGCCCACCTCGCCTACCTGGCGGACTCCGACGCCGAGGCCGTCGAGACGGTCCGCGCCGGCCTACCGGGGCTGCTCGCCGGCACCGACGGCTACGTCCGGATCGACGGTTCGGCCCGCAGCCGGCCGGACCGGGACCGATACCTGGAACGGCTGCTGGACCTGCATCCGGTCGGCGGTGAGCGGCGTTGCCTCGACCGTCTCGGCGAGACGGTGGCCCGGACCGGAGTCCGCGACCTGCTGCTCATGGTGGAGGCGGCCGGGGATCGGCAGCGGACGCTGGCGAACATCGCCCGGCTCGGCGCCGAGGTGCTGCCGGCGATCCGGACGGGTGCGGTGAACCCGTACCGTGGTCCGGGGACCGCCCCTGCCCCGACGACGGCACGCGGCGGACCCTGACGGGGGTACGACGAGAGGGGCCACCATCGTGACCAGCCGGTTCGACGTCAGGCAGCAGGAGCAGCCGACCACAGTGTCCACCCTCCGGCCACACCCGACCTACCGCGAGAACCTCTTCACCATCGGCTTCGGGGTCTGGTTCGCGCTGGGGCTCTTCCTCGACGCCTGGGCGCACAACAACCTCGCCGAGCTGGAGTCGTTCCTCACCCCCTGGCACGCCGTCTTCTACTCGGGCTTCACCGCCACGGCGGCCTGGATCTCCTGGCTGGTCTGGAAAAACGTCCAGGCCGGCCGGCGCGGAATGGACGCCGTGCCGGTCGGCTACGGCCCCGCCGTGCTCGCATTGCCGGTCTTCGCCCTCGCCGGCGCCGGCGACTACCTCTGGCACGAGCTGTTCGGCATCGAGCAGAACCTCGTCATCCTGTTCAGCCCGACCCACCTGCTGCTGATCACGTCGATGGTGCTGATCCTGGCCAGCCCGCTGCGCGCCGCCCGGGCCAACCCGGCGCTGCCGGCGGCACCGACCGCACGCCAACTGCTGCCGGCGGTGCTGTCGACCGGCTTCACCGCCGCACTGGTCCTGCTCTTCCTGCAGTACGGCAACGCGATGGCGCTGGCCGCGCCGGACATCATCCGGGCGCTCACCTTCGACCGCGACAATTCGCCGCTCTTCACCGAGCTGCTCACCAACTACCTGGTGGTGACGACCCCGATGCTGGTCGGGCCGCTGCTGCTGCTGGCGCGGGACTGGCGGTTGCCGTTCGGCACCGGCACCGTGATCTTCACGATCATCGGTGGGCTCTGCGCGGCCATCACGGCGTTCGGCAACCTCTCCACGGTCGCCGCGCTGATCGCCGCCGGCTTCGGTGCCGACCTGTTGGCCCGCTGGCTGCGCCCGGCGGCGGACCGGCCCGGCGCGTACTGGGCGTTCGGCGGGCTCACCGCGCTGCTCACCTGGGTGCTGTACTTCGCGGTGGCGATGGCCGTCGTCGGCGACGTGCCACCGGTGGTCGAGATGTGGACCGGAATGCCGCTGGTCGGCGGGCTGATCGGCCTGCTGCTGGCCGGCCTGCTGGTGCGGACCCCGCTCGGCCGGCCGGCAGAACCAGCCGCGCCCTGAACCGGCCGCGCCCTGAACCGGCGGGCCGGTCACCCGCTGGCGGTCAGCGGCGAGGTGGTCGGCGGCGGGTCGTCGTCGGTGCGGTCGCCGGCCGGCAGCCAGAGCACGAACGTGGCGCCCTCGCCGAGCGCCGAGAAGACCGCCAGCTGACCGCGGTGCGACTCGATGATCTGCCGGACGATGGCCAGCCCGAGACCGGTCCGGCCGTCCCGGCTCTCCGGTGCCCGCCGCCAGAACCGGTCGAAGACCCGCTGCTTGTCGCCGGCCGCGATATCCGGCGGCGAACGCGGCGGTGGCCGCCGCCGCGATCCCCAGCCCCGCGATTGTCGTGATTCGCATGATCTCGCGTCCCCTCCGTCGGTCGGTCGGGACGCCCGACCCGGCGGAAGAGGTGCCGGTGCCGGGCGTCCGTGAGGTCATCAGACCAACCGGACCGAAAGAGAACCGAAGGCGCGGAATCAGTTCGGTGCGGCGGCCAGCCCGGAGCAGCGGGCCGCTGTGGCGATCCGGTCGGAGATCCGGTCGCGGGCGCGGCCGGTGACGAGCACCGGCTGGCCGGTGTCCGAGACGGTGGCCGGCAGGAACTCGTTGTCGACCACCGCGCGGCCCCGCACGGTCAGCCGCAGCACCCCGGAGTCGGTGCTGTGCGAGGTGCTGTACCAGAGGAAGTTGCCGAGCCCGTAGTGCACGTACGTGTCGTCGAGCCAGCCGTCGGCGAGCAGGGTGTGCGCGTGCGTGCCGACCACGATGTCGGCGCCGGCCCGGGCCAGCCGCTTAGCGAACGATGTCATCTCGCCGCTCGGGCAGTTCGAGCCCTCGATCCCCCAGTGCATGAAGACGATCACCAGGTCGGCCTGCTGCCGGGCCGCCCGGACCGCGGCCACGGCCCGACCGGCGTCGTGGGACATCGCGACCCCCGGCCGGGAGTCGGTCGGCTTCCAGCGGTCGGCCAGCTCGTGCACCTGGGACATGCCGAGCGCCGCGATCCGGGTGCCGCGCACGGTGGTCAGCCAGGGGGCGTACGCGGCGTCGGCGTCGCGGCCGGCACCGAAGACCGGGAAGTCGGCGGCCGACGCGGCGGCCAGGGTGTCCCGCAACCCGACCTGCCCGTAGTCGAGGGCGTGGTTGTTGGCCAACGACGCGGCGTCCACCCCGGCGGCCCGCAGCGCGGCGTACGCGGTGTCCGGTGCCCGGAACAGGTAGCGCTTGGGCTCCGGGCTGCCCCGGTCGGTCACCGCCGTCTCCAGGTTCACCAGGGTCAGGTCGGCGTCGCGCAGCTGCGCCGCGATCGGCCCGAACGCCGTCGCCGGCTCGTCGAGCAGCCCGAGCGTACGACCGGTGAAGTGCACGTCCCCGGCGAAGACCAGCCGCAGCTCGGCCGGCGGGCTCGGTGACACCGTGGTGACGGACGCGGCCGGCGTAGCAGCGGCACCGGGGTCGTGCCAGCTCGGCCCGCCTCCGCTCGGCTCACCGGCACATCCGACCAGCAGCGTCACGCCGACCCCGGCCGCCACCGAAACCCGACCAGCGATCCCCACCTGGTCGACCCGACGTGTTCGCACCGTAACCGCACCCACACCCCAGAGCCTACGACCGCCCCCGCGCGACGGGCGCTCTCACAAGCGGTGGCGTTGGGACGATTTGTGGTCGCCCTGGCGACATCGCAGCGTCTCAACGCACCGCGGAACAGCAGTCGGGGAGGGCCGATGTGGTTGGCCCTCCCCGGGTGACGGGATGTCGGGTCAGGGCGGGGTGGTGGTCACCGCCTCGGCCGGGCGGGCACCGGCACCGTCGCCCAGTCGAGGTCCGTGCCGAGGTGGAAGCTGGGGTACGACGGCTGGTTGTAGGTGGTCTGCTGGCGGGCCACCTCGGCCCGGTACTGCGGGTCGTGCATCAGCGTGTAGAGCTTGCGGTCGGTCACCTCGGTGCTCAGGTAGATCCGGATCGCGTCGCTGTCCACGGTGCGCAGCAGCAACTCCTCCCGCCAGTCGCCGAAGATGTCGGCGACCAGGCTCGGGTTGCCCTTCGTGTAGTTGTTGGTGCGGGTGCCCTCGGCGGTGAGCAGCCGGCCGCGCTGCCAGTCCTCGATCGACGGGGTCACGTCGATGGCGCCGTCGACGATCTGGGTGGACATGTCGGCCGCCCACCGGATGCTCTGGTTGGTGCCGGGGATGGCGGTCTGGATCAGCTCGCCGGTCGCGGTGCGCAGCCCGGTGCCGCTCACCGCCCAGGTCTCCAGGCCGGGGTGGTCGGGCCGGATGTCGCCGACCATGCCGCGGCCGGTGTCCGCCCCGGTGTAGCCGCCGAAGAGCACCTCGCCGGTGGCGGCGTCGCGCAGCGCGTAGCCGTACGGCGCCCAGGCACCGCCCTCGTGCACGGTGTGGATCTCCAGGCCGGGTCGGGTCGGGTCGATGTCGGCGACGTGCATGGCGTCGCCGTGGCCGAGCCGGTCGACGCTGCCGGGGTTGGCGCTCTGTGGCGGCATCTCGGCGAACGAGCTGTAGAGCAGGCTGCCGTCGTGGTCGATGGTGGCCGACCCGTAGACGATCTCCTGTTTGCCGTCGCCGTCCACGTCGGCGGTGCTGAGCGAGTGGAAACCCTGCGTGGTCAGGGTCTTGAACTCGGGGTCGGTGCCGTCCCGGCCGTGCGGTCCGTCGTTGAACGGGTTGGTCATCGGCGTCCAGCCGCTGTCGACGTACCAGCGCTGGTGGAGCCGGCGCCCGTCCCAGTCGTAGGCGACGAGGGTGGAGCGGGTGTAGTAGCCGCGGGCGAAGACCGCCGACGGACGACGGCCGTCCAGGTAGGAGACGGTGGCGAGGAACCGGTCGACCCGGTTGCCGGGTTCGATCCGGGACATCGCGTAGTCGCCCCTCATCAGCCCGTCGTCGTGCCGGCCGGGCCGGTAGCGGATGGTCTGCAGTTCGCGACCGGTGTCGCCGGCGAAGACGGTCAGGTATTCCGGCCCGTCGACGATGAAGCCGGCGAAGTTGCGCAGTGCGTTGCGGGCGCTGCGCGACGGCGCGTACACGTCGATGAAGTGGTCGGCCAGGGCCCGCGCGTCGGCGTCCGACAGCGGGTACCGGTAGGTCGGCTCGATACCGAAGGCGGCCTCCAGGGTGGCCGGCCAGTTCCCCGCCACCACCTCCGGGTGGGCGTGCCAGCCGCGGAACATCTCGACGACGTGCTCGTAGTAGTCGGCCGCGCTCATCCGGTAGTCGTCGGCGTGCGAGTAGCCGGCCCGGCGGTCCTCGCGGGGCATGGTGATGTGGCGCTCGGAGACGACGTTGCCGGCCCTGTCGTACCGGACGGTCTTGGTGCCGGGGGCGGTCTTGAGCATCAGCTCCGAGCGGCCGTCGCCGTCGAAGTCGTAGACCAGGAACTGGGTGTAGTGGGCGCCGGCCCGGATGTTGACGCCCAGGTCGAGGCGGTGCAGCAGGGTGCCGTCCAGCTCGTAGGTGTCGAGGTAGACCGGTCCGGTGTAGCCGACCTGGGAGACGTCCTTGGAGTTCGACGGGTCCCATTTGACGACGTACTCGTACTGCCCGTCGCCGTCGACGTCGCCGACGCTCATGTCGTTTGCCGAGTAGGTGTACGCCTCGCCGGCCGGGGTGACGCCGTCGGCGGGCCGGCGCAGCGGCAGGTCGAGGTAGCCGTCCGACCAGGGGGAGGCGGGTGCGCTGCGGTCCACCTCGATCCCGCGTACGAGCGCGGCGACCCGGTACTTCGCGGTGGCCGTGCCGGCCGGGTCGTGGTAGTTGGTGCTGTCGGTGACGGTGGCGATCGGCCGGCCGTCGCGGTAGACCCGGAAGTTGACGCCGATCATGCCGGTGGCGCCGGGGCGGGACACCTCGTGGCCGAGCAGTCGCCAGCTCAGGAACACCCCCTGTGCGGTGGTGGCGGCGACCAGCCCGCGGTCGAGGTGTTCGAGCTGGACCCCACCCCGGCCGGGATGGTGGTGTCCGCCGCCGCCGGGGGTGGCGACGGCGGGGGCGCCGGCCGCGACGAGGGCCAGGGTGGTCAGGCAGGCGGCGGCGACGCGGGCGGTCGAGGTCGCCGTTCGGGTACGGGGTAAGCGGCGCGAACTCAAGTCGGTCTCCTCGGTTCGTGGGCGTGGGTGGCGCACGCGCGGGCGAGGCGCTTGAAACGATCCAATCGCTAACGTTCGAACTGGCTACTGAAACGATCCAATAGCGAGAAGGCTATGAATGGCCTACCTCGTTGTCAAGGGAAGCTCAGCCGGCCAAGACCCGGTCCACCCTGCTCAGGACTCGGTCCACCCGTGCAGTCCGGCCAACCGGAGCACGCTCTCCCGAACGGCGGCGATCTGCCCGCCGGTCAGGGTGGGCACCTCCTTGAGCAGCGCCTCGGTCAGCTCCTGGCGCAGCTCCCCCGCCGAGAGCACGTCGCAGAGCACATCCTCGTCATCGTCGGCCCCACCGGGCTCCCGACCGGCCGCCGACCGGCTCGGCGCCACCGTCCGCCGTCGGACCTCCACCGCCACCCCGGGGCCACCGGCCGCGCCCAGCACCCGCACGGCCGACGCCTTCAGACCCCGCTCGCCCGCCTCCAGGTCGAACTCGACCGCCACCCCGGGCCGGATCAGATACTTCTCCGAGCCCAGGTCGTTGGCGTGCAGAAACACATCCTCGCCACCCATGTCGGGCGCGATGAAGCCATAACCCCTGGCCTCGTCGAACCGCAGCACTCTTCCGGTTGGCACCCACCGACTCCCCTCGCATCCACTACCCAGCCGTTACGACAGATGGTCTACCACGCTGGCTTCCCGTCCGTGCGCCAGGCCATCCGCTCAACCACGCAAGGTAGGCTGAGCGGCACCGTACGCAACGGCTGTCGAGTGCCGCAGGCCGCTCACCCGACCGCTTTGTTAACCCTTCTGGGCCGATTTCTCCCGCCATGCGTGGCCAGCCAATTGCGGATGGTGAGCATGATCGACATTCGTCGTTGCGTCGACCAATGAACAATCGTCCGCGATCGCCCCCACCGCGCCGTTATTCACCGGACGTTCACCCTGGTCAGCGAATTGTTCGACAGATCGTGAATTGCTCGGAACGAGCGTCGGCCACATTGCGCGAGCCGTCGGTATGCGCCCCAGGTTCCACTATCACCACACGCTTGACCACCGCCGCGTGGGCTCCAATGATCTATAGCGAGACCGATCGGGTGCTGCAATTCCTCCGGAATCGTCCGATCGGCCGAACCCTCGGCCACCCCGGTGGCCCCGCTTGTAAGGACGGCAGACACCATGAATGGCGACCACGATCGCGACGGACCCGACTCCATCGACGACCACCACCGGACCAGGCGCACGGCCCGGCCGGCTGTCTGGCGACCTGTCATGCAGGTCATCCGGATGCTTGTCATCCCGGCACCGGACCTCGACGACCGGGTGACTCCCGCCGCCCGCAACGACACGCTGCCCCCTGATGGACGGTGGCGACCGGTCCTCGACCCACCCTTGGCCGACGCGGGCGACCGACCAGCCGATAGCTGACAGAACGGGGGTCTCCCGCTGCAACGGGAGACCCCCTCCCCGATCCCGCTGAACCCTCAAAGGCCGAATCGGGAGACCTGTTACCCCACGACTACATTGAGTGCACACAGTACCACGCGGTCGCCCATCGGCTGACCACCCGATAGTTGACTCAACCATCGGTGAAGAGTCCGAAAATTCAACCACGAGTCGTTCCGTTGTGGACAACCAACGGTTGTGATTCCGGTTACTGACACGTTGTGTCCAAAGCTTTGTCAAACTGCCTGGCCTACCGCCGATGCCGAATGGCACTATCCAGGTGTGCTCGGATTGCCCGCTGGCTGCAACCATCGGGCGGAACCTCCCCCCGACAGGATCCGCAAGCGTCGCTGAACCCGCTGGACGGCGTCCGGGACCCGGACGCCGTCACCTCCCGAAGGGCCGCGAGGTGTCGCACGAGAACGCGCAACCCGCCCGGCCGAGCGGCGCCCGTGGCCGCCGGCCAAAGCCGATCGTGGGGTACGAACCGGCGGCGCAACTGGCCCGCCAGCTCCGCGAGTTGATAAGTGCCGCCGGCCTCATCCAGCGGGAGGTCGCCAAGAGGGCCGGCCGTCCACCGTCGGTCATCTCCGGTGCCTTGAACGGCCAGAAGCTACCCAATTGGGATCTCCTGCGGCGGATCATCGACGCCTGCGGCGTGACCGACCCCGGCGAGCGGCGGAACTGGGAGCGTCGCCTCCGCGCCGCCGAGGAGGCGACCCGCGCGTTCCGGCCGGACCTGGACGGGGTCACCACCGTCGCCGAACTGGTCGCGAGGCTCGCCACGCTGCTGACCGAACAGCTGGATCCGCCGCTCGATCCCGACATCCTGAGCCAGCGACTGGCCGCCAACGACGGCCAACAGATCGGGCGGCTGCGGGTCGTGCCGCTGCCTGCTGACGAGATCGCCGCCGTGCTCGATCATCGCCGGCCGCTCCCCGGAGGACACCTCGACAACCTGCTCTTCGCGGCCGGCGGATCAGCCAAGGACATCGCCCACTGGTCCCGGCACCTGCGGCGGCTCGCCGGGGACGCCCAGGTGATCGGTGGATCACCGCCCGTCCTGGCCCAGCCGGACCCCGGCGCGTCGGCCACCAGCGGGCCAGCCACCACCTCCGGTCCGGCCGCCGCCGATCCGGCCGGTCGTTCGGCAACGGGATCTCCGCCGATCATCACCGCGCTGCAGACCGGCGAGGTCCTGCGGCTCGGTGAGCCGGGTCGGGTGGCCCGGCGCCGGACCCCGGCCGGAGTGGCCGTGGTGGTGCTCGCCGCCCTGCTGGTTGGCGCCGGGGTCGCCGGCAGGCTGACCTGGTGGTCCGACGACGGCCGCGGGGCCGACGGGGAGCGACCCGCCGGGTCCGCCCCGACGCGGACCGATCCGGCGCGGACCGATCCGGCGCGGACCGATCCGTCGATGGTTCCCGGTCCGGCCGACCCGGGCCTCGGCATCGCCGCCGCCGAGAAGCTGACCGGGGTGGCCGGCCGCGTCGTCGCCCGCTCCGAACCGCCGCAGCTCGGCCGCTTCACCTACATCCACGTGCGAACCTGGTCCCGGGACACCACCCGGATCGGGACCGGGACCGAGACGCCCGAGACCAGGCAGGACGACCAGTTCTGGTGGGCCGCCGACGGGTCCGGCCGGCGGGTCTACACGGTCGACCGAGCAGACGGCCCGCAACGGCGGGTGGTCACTCTCGACCGGGGCGAGTGGCTGCCCGACCCGGCCCCGGCGCCCGATCCGAGCGCGTTCCGCAACCAGCTCGCCGGGCGGCTGCGACCGGACGCCGAACCGGCCGAGTGGCTGCGGCAGGCAATCGGCCCCTACCACGACCACGTGCTGAACCCGGCCCAGCGGGCGGCGGTGCTGCGCCTGATCGCCGGGCTGCCCGGGCTCGCGTACCAGGGCATGCGCCTCGACCGGATGGGACGGGCCGGGATCGCGGTCAGCATCGACACGCCGGGCCGGCCGGGACAGCCCGGCGCCCAGGACACCGTCATCTTCGATGCCGAAACCGGAGCCGCGCTCAGCCACGAACGGGTGCTGCTCCCCGGGCAACCGGTCGCCGTCGACATCGACACCGAGGCCGGGCCGGGGCCGGCACCGGACGGGCCGGACAGCTACGTCCTCTTCGTTGAGCAGAGCCGCACCGACCGGGACCGCTGACCGTCCAGTTTCGACGAATCCTCACCATCCGTCAGGTCACCTGGAATCGACGCTGAGCGCCCGGCGTGCGGACCGTCGCCCGCCACAAAAGCACCCAAGTCGGTTTCCCAGAACCGGCGACCGCGCCGACCGGGCCTACGAGTATAGGCGCCAGCGACCACTTTTTACGGTCATTCGGCAGCCGGCGGAAACCGTTGCCTGATGCGTCATGGCGATCACTAGCACCTGATTCCTACCCTGACAACCAGCGGCCATTACGGATAGTCGTCACGCGATCACAGTGGATCGCGTATTGTCCGTCGCCCTTTCGGGCAGCCGCGTGGCCCTGTCGGCAAACGGATCAGGTGAGGTAAACAATGGCATTCCCATCATCGTGGCGGCTCGCTGTGGCCGTCAGCGCGGTGTGCGTACTCGCTGGGTTTTCGGTGGTGAGTCCGGCCGGCGCGGCGCCGGCGCCGGCCGGCACGCTGATGGCCGACTACCTGGCCGCCCATCCGGGCGGCGTGCCGATCAACGACAACGAGATCAGCTACGGCGGCGGGGTGTTCATCGTGACCCTTGTCCGGCCGTCGCACAGCGGGTACCTGATCCCGGACTGCCCGTCCGGCTGGTTCTGCTTCTACGACCGGACCGGGTACGGCTACCCCCGGGGCCGGCTCTCCGACTGCGGCTGGCAGCACCTGGCGAACTGGGCCTGGCAGTACCGGACCGAGTCGGTGCACTACAACATGTCCTCCGGCCGGACCGCCTTCTACTACGGCAACCAGTGGCTGTTCGAGATCAGCCCGGCCCGGCGGACGATCTCGAACGTGGCCCCCTACCGCAACTACGCCGACCGGGTGAACCGGATCTGCTGACCGGCGGAACCACGCCAGCTGGAGATCGGTCGGGACCGTCGTCAGTCCTGATCAGACTCCTCGTCCTGGTCGCCGAACTCCTGCATGAGACGCGCGGGCGGCAGGTGCGAGTCCGGGTCCGACGGGCGAGGTCCCTCCGGGCCGTCCGGACCGACCCGAATGAAGGTCTCGACCCGGGTGACCCGGCACCGCACGCCCTTCACCTCGAAGTCGTCGGTACGCGGCGGCCGGTGGGCCGCGCGGGCCCGCTGGTAGACCGCCTGGAAGTCCTCCATCGTGGTGTCCTCGTCCGGCACGAACTCGGGCATGGCGAACGAGCCCGCGTCCCGGGCGGCCTGCGGCGTCGGATACGTCTCGGACGACCGGGGCCGCCAACTGCCCTCGACGTACCGCCCGATGGTGTAGCCGACCGGGAGCAGCACCACGTTCGGGTGGCTGCGCAACGCCCGGCGGGAGTCCGCGTACACGTCGTCGGCCACGCTCTTCGGCCGGTAGGAGGCGGAGACCATCTCCATCCGGGCGAGTCCGTCGGTGAGCCCGGTGCCGGCGGCCGGGTCGATGACGAATCCCTCCATCCGGTCGGTGTACGGCCTCCGCTGGCCCGGCGGGTACGGGTCCGGATCGGTGGGCCGGGGCGGCTCCGGTCCGTCCGGCCCCATCCGGATGAACGGCTGGGCCCGGATGATCCGGTAGCGGCGCCCGTTGACGATGGTCTCGTCGATGGCTTCCCAGTCGAGCAGCTCGTAGATCCGCTCGTACTCCGCCCGCTCGGCGGTGTGCTCGGCGGTCTCCGGGGTCTCGCTGTGCAGCCGGCGGAAGTGCGAGGCGAGGCCGTCGCGGGCGTGCTGCGGCGAGTCGGCGTCGAGCCGCCCGATCCGCCACCGGCCGGCGACCTCCGCCGCGAAGCCGTAGGTCGGGGCACTCCACATGATGGTCGGGTAGGCGATCGAGCGGTGCGCAGCGTCCTGCTCGGACACCGCCGACACCGGGTCGTCCCGGTGCTCTATCTTGATCAGCAGGTGATCGGGCACGTCGTCGTGGTGATAGACCATGTACCCATGGTGTTCCCTCCACCACCCAAACCGCAGCCCCGCCACGACCTCAATTGGCCGGGCGGCGCCCACCTCTCTTGCGGGCGGTTTCCGGGCCGACCCGTCGCAGCTGCCGATACCTGCCGGGTGGCTCGTCCAGCGCCTTGCGAAAGCGTCGGACCGGCAGTCCGCTGATGCCGCCCAGCGTGCTGCGCCGACAGACCTTGCGCACCGCCAACATCCTCGCCGCACTGGGCCAGTTCACGCTCTTCCCGATGTTCTTCTTCGTCAGTATCTACCTGCAGGACGTGGTCGGACATTCACCGCTCGGCGCCGGCCCGGGCCTGCTCCCGCTCTCTCTCCTGGTCATCACGATCGCCGGGGCGGCCGACCGGGTGATCGGTCGGCTGGGTCTGCGTGCCGTCATGGTTGCCGGATTCGTTCTGGTGGCAACCGGGATGACCTGGCTCGCTGCCGCTCTCTCCGCCCGTGGTGGTTTCGTCTCCGGAGTACTCGGGCCGAGCCTTGTGCTGGCAGTGGGGCTCCCACTGCTTTCCATCAGCACCAACGTGGCAGCGACCGCTGAGAGCGGGCCGGCGGAGACGGGCCTGGTCGCTGGACTGATCAACACAAGTCAACAGTTCGGGGCGGTGTTGGGTGTGGCGGTCATGGCCGGCGTGGTGGCCACCCGGGCCGGCTCTCCGGTGGACACCAGGGGCACCGCAGACCCGGCGGCATTGACCGACGGCATCAGGTTGGCGTTTCTGGTCGGCGCGGTGGTGGGACTGTTCGCCGCAGCAGTGGCGGCTCGGCTGCGTGACGCGCCCGCCCCGCAACCGAGCAAACGGCCACTGACCTCCGTTGAGGGCGCGACGGTGCCAACGGCAGGACCGGGGCAGCCAGTTCGAGAGGGAGATGCGCAATGACCCACGGGAAACCCAGCCGGTACCTGGTGTTCGGCGCGACCGGCAAGCAGGGCGGGGCGATCGCCCGGGCGCTGTCCATGCAGGGCAAGTCCGTCCGGGGCTTCGCTGCCCGAAGGTCGGCCAGGGCACTCGTGCCCCTTGCCACCGGTGACCTCGCCGACCCGACCGCCGTAGGTCGGGCATTCGAGGGAATCACCCATGCCGCGGTGACACTGCCACTGGTCTACGACCCAGAGCGGGTGGCCACCTTCGCCAACGTGATCGCCGACGCGGCCCGAACGGCCGAGGTACGTCAACTCGTCTACAACACCAACACGCCGCTGCCACCAGTCCGCACCGAATACCCCGCCCTCGAGACCCGCCGGGTCGCCGAGGACATTCTCCGGGCCGGTGGGGTACCGATGGTGGTGTTGCGCCCGCCGGTCTACCTGGAGAATCTGTTCAATCCGGGGGTCGGCGGGGCGTTGATGAGCCAGGGCGTGCTGGCGTACCCACTGCCGGCGGACCGCCGGGTGGCCTGGCTCACCCATGCCGACCTGGCGGGCGCCGTCGTCGCGGCTCTGGACCGTCCCGAGCTGGCCGGCTCGACTGTCGACGTCGGCGGGGCCGAGGTGGTCACCGGTCCGGAGCTGGCCGGGCACTTCTCCGCATCGCTCGGGCGGGAGGTCCGGTATCTTCCACTCGAAGTCGACGCCTTCGAGCAGGGCCTGAGCCAGGCGCTCGGCGCCGAGGCCGCCGACGCCGTCACCGGGCTCTACCGGTTCGCAGGTACCGACGCCGGGCGGCACCTGTTCGACCTGGATCCGACGGTTCTATCCGAGACATTCGGCGTGGCGGCGACGCCGATCGCCAGCTGGGTCGCGGCCCAGCCATGGCGCCGATGGTCGGCGGTCCCGACCAGCGATCCCGGCTGAAGCCCTTCGACATCGTCGGGTGGCCCGATGGTCTGCCCGCGCAGACGTCCGGGTCACCTGGTCGGATCAGCAGATGTGGTAGCCGTGCTGCTGGGCGGCCTGCTCGTTGAAGGCCGCGAACTGCCCGACCCACGCGGTGACCTGGTCCTCGCCCGGATGCTCGTCGTAGAAGGAGAGCAACTCACCCACGACGTCGGTCTCGAGCGCGGCGCGCAGCCGCCGGGCGACGAACGCCGACTCGGCCGCCGTGATGTGGCCCTCGTTGAACTGGAAGCGCCGCGCCGGCAGGGTCAGGTCGGTGGTCTCCAGGCCGGGGGTCTCCAGCACCTGCTGGTAGCCGTCGCCGGCCAGCACCCCGGCCTCGATCATGATCAGTCGGACGTAGGTCATCTGCTCGCTGTTGAACGCGCACGGCGTGCTGGCGTAGCTTCCGTCGATCGGCGGGTCGAAGCTGAATGCGTATCCCATGATCGCGCACGATAGTGCCGCCGGGCGACAGTCCTGACCGGAGCCGGCGGTCGGTTACGTCGGCCGGCGGAAGGTCCGGCGGTAGGTGTCGGGTGGGACGCCGAGCTGCTGGCTGAAGTGGCGGCGCAGCGTGGTGGCGGTGCCCATGCCGGTGCGCGCCGCGATCTGCTCGACGCTGAGGTCGGAGGTCTCCAGCAGCTCCTGCGCGCGGCGCACCCGCTGGGTCAGCAGCCAGCGCAGCGGGCTCATCCCGGTGACCGCGTTGAAGTGCCGGGCGAGGTTGCGGGGGCTCATCCCGGCGCGGGCCGCGAGATCCCGCACGGTCAAGGGGTGCTCGACGCGTTCCAGCGCCCAGGGCAGCAGGTCGGCGAGCACATGGTCGGGACCGTACCCGACGGCGGCGGGGATGAACTGCGCCTGGCCCCCGGGGCGATGCGGGGGGACCACGAGGCTGCGCGCGAGGGCGTTGGCCACCGCCGTCCCGTGGTCGGTGCGGACCAGATGCAGGCAGAGGTCCATGCCGGCGGCCTTGCCGGCGGAGGTCAGCACGTCGCCGTCGTCGATGTAGAGCACATCGGCGTCGACGCGCACCGCCGGGTACCGGTCGTGCAGCAGCGCGGTGTGTGCCCAGTGGGTGGTCGCCCGCCGGCCGTCGAGCAGTCCCGCCTCGGCCAGCACGAAGGCGCCGGTGCAGAGCGACGCCACCCGGGCGCCGGCCCGGTGGGCGGTGCGCACCGCGTCCACAAGCGCCGGTGCCGGCGGGTCGGCGGGGTCGCGGCAGGACGGGACGATGACGGTGTGGGCGCTGGTGAGCGCCGCCAGGCCGGGCCGGACAGCCGCCCGCAGCCAGCCGCCGACCCGCGCACCGTCCTCGCCGCAGAGGACGAGGTCGTACCAGGGGTCGGCGAGCCCTCGGTCGACGCCGAAGACCTCGCAGGCGGCGGCGAGCTCGAAGAGCGGGGTGCCGTCCAGGACGGCCAGCGCGACGGTGGCCATGTCCGAAACTGTACGGGAGCCGTCGTTGTGGACGCTGGTTGTGTCGATCAGGGCGGGGCACGCTGTGCCCATGAACGAGCGGGTTGCGGTGTTGGGCGCCACGGGCCACACGGGGGGCTTCGTGGTGTCCGAGCTTCGGCGGCGGGGTATGACGCCGGTCCCCTGCGGTCGCGGTACCGACCTGGGTGCCACGTTCCGCCACGCCGACGCGGTGATCAACTGCGCCGGCCCGTTCGCGGTCACCGCCGCACCGACGATCGAAGCCGCGGTCCGCGCCGGGATTCCGTACCTCGACGTGACCGCGGAGGTCGAGGTGGTGGCGGAGACGTTCGCCGGCCGGGCCGGGGCCGGTGTGCCCATCGTGCCGGCGGTCGGGTTCTACGGCGGGCTGGCGGACCTGCTCGCCACCGCCGCGATGCGCGACTGGTCGGCCGCCGACAACCTGACCATCGCGTACGCCCTCAGTGGTTGGCGCCCCACGCCCGGCACCCGGGCGACCGGCCGGGTCTCCGCGCAGCGGCGCGGCGGTCGGCGGATCGTCCACGCCGGCGGTGGGCTGCGGCACCGCGACGGCGACGCGCCGTACACCGAATGGGCCTTCCCCGCGCCGGTGGGTACCCGGCCGGTGGTCGGCGAGTTCACCACGGCGGACAGCGTCACGATCCCGACGCATCTGGAGACGCCGGAGATCGCCACGTTCATGTCCCGCAACGCCGTCGACGATCTCCGCTCCCCCGACCCGTCGGGTCCGGTGGCGGTCGACGCGCGGGGTCGCTCGGCGCAGACCTTCCTGGTCGAGGTCGTCGCGCGGTCGGGCGGTGGCGAGCGGCGCGCGGTGGCGAGCGGCCGCGACATCTACGCGGTCACCGCGCCGCTGGTGGTGGAGGCGGCCGCCCGGATCCTGGCCGGTTCGGGCGACGCCCCGGGGGTCGCGTCGGTGGGCGCGCGCTTCGACCCGGTGGACTTCCTCGGCTCACTGAGCCCACGGCACCTGACCTTCGGTCGGCCGGCTACGCATCCGACATCGTTGACAGTCTCCCGGGGTCCGGCCGACACTTGACCGAACAATTATCGATGGCCGTCGATTGCCTATCGAGCGGGCGGCCGGGAGGAGGGCCGCGATGAGCGAGACACCCGACATCGGATCGCCGGTCAGCCGGCGCGACCGACGCGGCCGGGTCCGGCTGGCGGTGGGAGCCGCCTGCGCGACGCTGTTGGCGATCACGGTGACCGCGTCGGCCCCGGCCGCCCACGCCGAGACGCACCCGACCCGCCCGGTGATCAACACCAACCAGACCGGTGAGCACGGCGGCTACTTCTACGCCTTCTGGAAGGACAGCGGCGACGCCGCCATGACACTCGGTCCGGGCGGCCAGTACAGCTCCGCCTGGAACACCTCCACCAACAACTGGTTCGGCGGCAAGGGCTGGGCGACCGGCGACCGGCGGACCGTGCACTACCGCAGCACCTTCAACCCGAACGGCACCGCGTACCTCGCCCTCTACGGGTACATGACGGACCCGCTCGTCGAGTACTACATCATGGAGAGCTGGGGCATCTACCGGCCGACCGGCACCCTGATGGGAACCGTCGTCACCGACGGCGGCGTATACGACATCTACCGCGCGATGCGCTACGGCCCGCCCGGCGCCCCGATCCACTACCAGTACTACAACATCCGGCAGCAGAAGCGGACCAGCGGCTCCATCGACACCGGCGCCCACTTCGACGCGTGGGCCGACGCCGGCATGACCTTCGGCGCCAAGATGGGCTACATGATCATGGCGACCGAGGGCTATCAGAGCAGCGGATCGTCAAACGTCTGGGTGTACGGATCCCCCAGGTAGCCCGGATCGGGCCGGATGGAGGTGGTCGCGCAGGAAGGCGGCCACCTCCCGCCGCGCCGGTCGGGCCGCCGGCACCAGACCCGGCGTACTCAGGAAGGTGTGGGTGGCCTTCTCATAGCAGGACAGCCGCGCGTCGACCCCCTCGGCGCGGAGCCGGTCGGCGTACCGGCTGCCCTGGTCGGCCAGCGGGTCCAGCGCGGCGGTGACCACCAGCGCCGGGGGCAGCCCGGCCAGGCTGTCGAACTTGATCGGGGAGACATCGCGCGGGTCGAGGCCGGGCGGCAGGCTCAGCTTGCGGGTCGCCAGCAGCCGGGACATCGGCAGGGTGGGATTGTCGGCGTTCTCCGTCATCGAGGCGTACCCGGTCATGCTCTCGGTCCAGTCCGTACCCGGGTAGAGCAGCGCCTGGGCGCGCAGCGACGGTCCGTCCTTCCGCGCACGCAGCGCGACGAGCGCGGCGATCGTGCCACCCGCGCTCTCGCCCAGGACCGCGACGGCCGTGGGATCAACACCCCAGCCGGCGGCGTCGTCGACGAGCCGGGCCACGGTGTCGTAGCCGTCCTCGACCGGTAGGGGCAGCGGGTGTTCCGGGGCCAGGCGGTACTCCACCGAGACCACCACCGCCGGGCACCGGGCCGCCAGGTGGCTGTTGAGCCAGTCGTTCTGAGCGGCGGTGCCCGCGAAAAACCCACCACCATGGAACGAGACCACCAGCGGCAGGTCGCGCCGCACATGCTTCGGACGGTGTACGCGCAGCGTCAGCCGACGACCCGGCAGGTCGATCGCGGTCTCCTCGATGCGCGTCCAGCGGTCCGGCCGACCGGTGATGATCCGCGCGGCGGGCGAGGACGCCGCCCGGTTGGCCCGGTCCCGCGCGGCGATCACCTGGTCGTCGGTCATGGCCGCCCAGTCCTGGGAGTCCCGCAGGATCCGGGTACGAAGTGGCGCCTTGCCTCTCATGCTCTCCTCCGGGGTGCAGGCGATGAGAGCACTGTCCCGCGCGGGGCCGACCGGCGGCTTGGACGAATGTCAGCCGCCGGCCCGGGTCGGCAGGCGATCGGACGAGCGTCGGGTGTGGCCGGCGCGCCGGTCCGGCGTCACGGACGCCCCGGCCAGGCGACGTCGTCGACGGCGAGGAACGGCGCGCGGGCCACCCTGGTCGGCGTGGCGCCGGTGAAGGTCATCACCTCGCGGTGCAGGTGGGACTGGTCGGCGTACCCGCTCTCCGCCGCCACCGCCGCGGCGGGGTGGCCGGCGGCCAGGCGGTGCGCCGCGTTGTCGAACCGGATGAGCTGGGCGGCGCGCTTGGGGGTGAGACCCACCTGCGACCGGAACCGGGACCAGAGCCGTTTGCGGCTCCACCCGACCTCGGCCGCCAGCCGGTCGACCCGCACCTGCCCCCGGCCGGCCACCATCCGCCGCCAGCAGTGGCCGACCTCCGGATCGACCGCACGGCCCGTCTCGTACCGCCGGGCCAGCTCCGTCCCGGCGATCGCGAACCGCTCGTCCCAGGACCGGGCCGCGCGCAGCCGCTCGTCGATCCGGGCGGCGTCGCGCCCCCAGAGGTCGCCGAGGGTCGTCACCGTTCCGCTCAGCTCCGGCGCCGCGCCGAGGACGGCGTACGCGAAAATGGGTGACAATCGCACCTGTAGGCACTCGAAGCTGCCGGCCTGGCCTCGCCCGCGGGCGCCGGGGGGCGGCGCGAGCCCGGCGGCGACGGACCCCCGGTGCTGCCGACCACCGCCGTCGTCGACGACGAGGGGCCGGTCGCCGAGGTCGAAGAGCAGCATCAACGCGGGATGCGGCACGACCTCGACCTCGACCGGGTCATCGGCCCGGTCACTGAACCCGGCCATGGTGATCCCCGCCGGCCGGCCGGACCGCGCCGGCACCGCGATCTCCCAGGCCGGCCCACCGTCCGCCCGCACGGGTTGCACCCGACGATGGTACGGGGCGTCGGCCGCTGGGGTTCTCTCCTACCATTGCGGTCGCACTCCTAACCGGACGCTCGGAGGCCCCGCGATGGCGAGATCCGTAACCCGAGTCGGCACAGCTCTGTTCATCACGGCGCTGCTCGCGGCGTGCGGCGGCGAGGAACCCGGGTCCGGATCGTCGGCCGTGTCCACCCCGCCGGCCGCCCCCTCGCCGACGGTCGCGGCGAGCACCGCCCCGCCACCGTTCACCGCCGAGGAGGTCAACGACTTCGGAGAGCTGTGCGGCTCCGACGAGCACCGGGCAACGCCCTCCCGGCCGTACGCCGGGCCCGGGCCGCACCCGATCGTCGTCTTCGGCAAGGACGCCGACCACGTCGACTACCAGCGGGACTACCTGGTGAGCCGCGACGAGGCCGCGTTCGACCCGGAGGACCCGGCGGACGTCTCGCTGCTGGCCTGCATCACCGGGGCGAAGACCGGCAAGCGGGTCGGCACCTGCCGGTACCAGACCGACAGCGGCACGAAGAGCGTTGAGGTGGAGGGGCAGCGCTTCACCATCGACGTCTTCGCCCTGGACACCGGCGAGCGGGTGGGGCGGGAGACCTTCCAGGCGGACTTCTGCCCACCGGGGCTGGTGACGCTCGGCGGCGGCGACGTCCCGAAGCGGATGTACTCCACCATGACGATCGACCACCGCGCCAAGACCGTCGACCGGTACGTCACCGGCCCGGCCTGAGGCCGATCCGGCTTGAGGCCGGGCTGTGCCGCAACCCGTCGACAACTTCGGTCGCCCAAGCGCGGCTACCAATGCCCATACGGCTACGCAAGGAACTTCGCAACTTCTTGCGCCTGATCCGGAGGTATCGCAGTTAATGCGGCCGCCGAGCCTCAGCCAACTACCTCAGTCCGGTTCACGCCGGATAGTGATGCCGCCATGGACATCGCGAGCCTGGATGACCGTACCGTCAATGTTCCCGAGCACCGAGTTCACCACGGCCCGATCATCTCCAGCCTGCGCCGTTATCGAGCTCCAGAGCAGGGGCACCCGCCTTGCGAACTCGGGATCGTGTTCGGCTTCGCGTTGCAGCAGTTCGGCGAGGAGCGCTGCCCGCGTCAGCTCCGCCGACCCGGCTAGGGAGCGCTCGACTAGATCACGATCCGGCGGTCGCGACTGGAACCTCTTACGCACGAGCGCCACCAGGGATCCGAGCGCCTCGATGTTACCTCGTATGACGACATCGCCGCTCCTTGCCGATAGGCGCCGGTTGCGATCCCGATGAGCCTGCAACCCGGGGTGAGCCGGCATCGACGATGACCTGAACAGGAGCGGCCGACAGACCCAAAGCAGCAGGGCAAGGCCAACGCTGCCGCGCAGCAGGCGCCGCCTCGGTCTGGCGGATCAGCGGCAGCAGGTCGGGAGTGATCGAGACCGGCATCTGCCCGGCCATCGCTTCGAGCGTGTCGGCGAGTTCCGGGTCGAAGAGTCCGGGAGAATTCGCTGCGGTCCGATCCTGCGTGCCCCGGCGGGTAACAATCCCGCCGGGGCGATCATCAGCCGGCTTACGCGCCGACCGCGAGAAGCAGGCCGACCAGGAGGAAGGCGCCTGCGACTATCCAAACCGTACGGTTTGAGGTCCGGCCGCTGCCGAAGAAACTGATCAGGACCACGGTGGCGAGGGCGACCATCAGGATCAGCAGGAGCATCTCAGGTCAGGGCCACGGCCGCGAGGGCCACGACGCCGGTTACCAAGGCGCGGATGGACCAGGTAATCCGGGTGAACTTACGGTACGCCACCATGTTCGCCGCCCAGATCTGCCCTGCGACCGCGCGCTCGAACGCGTCCTCGTCGGCCGCCGCTTCTAGCCAGGCGTCGACGAAGCCTTCGCGGTCGTCGCCGTACAGCTGGGCGACGTTGTTGTAGTAGTGCAGCGACCACGCGGCCGTCACCTGCTGCCGCGGCGCCAGCGTATAGAGCGCCAGCAGTGCGCTGAGCACGACGCAGACGCCGGCGACGAGCAGGACGCCCTTAGCCCAGGAGCCGTGGGCGGACGGCATCTGCCCGGCCAGGACTCCGGCAGCGGCCAGGACGACGGCCGCCTTCACGTCCGCGAAGCGGATCATCTCGTTCGCCTGTTGGAGGGAGGCTTGTTCCGCTTCCCTCATGAGGCTTCCAGCCGTTCCGTCAGGTCGGGCCGGTCGTACGAGGAGAAGAACTGCCCGAGTTGCCCGACCAGATATCGGCGGTCGCTGTCCTCGATCCGCCCGAGGAAGTCACCGATCAGCTTGGCGATCAACAGGAACCGTGACTCCTCGGCGTCCCCGAACTTCTCGGCTATCCGCTCGAAGTCGAGGTCCAGCATCGCGTTCAGCTGGTCCGGATGGTGGTAAAGCCAGTAGCTGCGCGCGACGTCGGGGCGGGAGTAAACGTTCTCTCGCAGGAAACGGATCCGCTCCAGCTCGGCCCGCTGCCTCAGGGTTTCGATGGCGGCCTGTCGGTCGATCTCCAGGATGGCTTCCGCGGCGGCGCGGGCCTGCGGACTGACTGCCAGCTGCACGCGGGCGATGTTGGCGATGCGAGTGTTGATCTCGTTCTCGGCATTGCCGGCCTGGGTGACGCAATATTGGGCGGTCACCTGGTCGGCCCACTCCGTGATCTTCTGCCGTGCCGTCCAGAGGGTGGCCTGGTCGCTGCCAGGCCGCCAGGACTGGAAGGTGGCGTCGAACGCGACGTGCGGATGGCAGCTACGCAGCTCGGCGCAAAATGTGATCGGTTTTGGGGGTTCCTCGGGTCTCGCCCAAATACCCGACAGACGACTGCGCCAGTTCTCACTCATTTGGCGGCCAGCGGGTTCGCGCGGTGCAGCCGCTCGTTGAACCGGTCACGCACGTCACGGGCGGCCGGCGCTTCGGCATCGCGAGCCAACGGCTGCCAGTCGTACAGCAGGTCGGACATACGGGCGAAGCGGCTGCTGGCGCCCTGGCCGGTGCCGCCAGCGCTGACCATCAGGTTGGTGATCAGGTCCTCGTACGCGGGTTCCTCGGCCGCAGCGTCCAGCCAGCGAAGGAGCGCCTCACGGAATTCACCCTGCGGCCCTTCGCCCGCGAACAGGAGCATGAAGGCGTGTACCAGTCCGGTTTGTAGCTCCCCGTCGCCAGTCATCTCGGCGAGGAGGAGCCCGGCCCGGCCCGGGGTTTCGGAGATCGCAGCCAGGGCGCGCAGCCCCGCGTCGTGCCGCTGGTCCTGCCCGGCCGCCCAGTCGACGATCCTGCGCAGCGTCGCCTGGCGGTGCAGCGGTCGGTCCCAGAGCGACCGCACGGCCTCTACGACCCCATCAGTGACGGCGTCGATCCCCCGCCCTGCGAGGTTGTTCAGTCGGGTCAACACCGCCTGCGGATACGCGTCTGCCAGCGCCCCGCCGCAGACTGCGGCCACCGCGCAGAGCAATGGCACGCTTCCCGACTGCACGGCCCACTGGTTGAGCCGGCCGCGCATCGCCGCCCCGGCCTCGGGGCTCATCGCCACCGCCGTCATCAGGCCGACCACAAGGGGCCGGAGGGTCTGGTAACCCCACCACCGTTCGGTCAAGGTACGCACTTCGGGCGCGTCGGACACGGGCAGCGCCAAGGTCACGGCGAGCATGGCCGAGGCCACCTGTCCGGCGATGCGTGGGTTCGGGGATCCGCCGCGACGCATCGGCAGATCGGACGCCCAGCTCCAGAGGCGCGTACGGAATGCCTTGGACTGGTCGCCGTGCACGTAACGAAGGACCGCGACGCCATAGGACGGCAGGGTGAAGAAGATCCGGTGCTCGTCGTCGATCCGAGCATTGATGTTCTTGGCAAGTTGACGGATCCCCGGGGTGCCGATGCCGCCGCGTACATTCGCCGGTTCCGCCAGTTTCTCGGCGAGTTTCTCCATGGCGTACAGGACGTTGGTCGCTTGCCCACCTTGGAGGAAGGCCAAGGTGATCAGGAAGAGTCGGGTTCGCGGATCGACGTTCTTCTCGAACCAGGCGACGAGTTCTTCGTCCCAGTTCTGGTAGGCATGGACCGAATTACGGGCGATCTCAGCCAACGATTCCCGCGGATCGTTCGCAGCAGCCCTGATCCGACGGGACAGCCTCGCGATCTGGGCCGGGGTGGCGCCCTCCAGCATAGCCGGCAGCGGCGGCGTCCTGATCAGCGTGTCCACGTCCAGCCGGGCGCGTTGATCATCCAGGAGTCGGCTCAGCAGTTCCTCGCGTACGGGTGCGGTGACCGTGAGTACAGCGAAGCCCGGAACATCCTCGGGCCTTTCGAGGCTCTTCTGGTCGACCAAGACGACGAGGTACGAGTCCCACTTCTCCACGATCTCTCGATAGGCGATGAGCAACTCCCGCAACCGCCCGTTCCGGCATCCGGGCGGCACCGTGAGCAGGTAAGCGGAACGGCCGTATGACGACCAAGGCACCTCGTCGACAGGCAGGATCCGCTGCTCATCATCGTCGATCGGGATCTCCCGCCGAGGCGAGGGAGCGGCGCCGAGCAGCCCGACTGCGGCGGTCCGCCGGCCAGTGCCGGGGTCGGCCACCAACAGGACGTGGCGCTGCTCCCGCAGGATCCTGGCCGCCGCTTCCCTGGACATCTCGCCCGGGCCATAGACGCGCCTCACAAAGTTCTCGATTGTCTCCCGCACGAAGGCGTCGGAGAGTTCCCGGGCTGCCTGGTAGCGCCATAGCCAGTTGTGGATGTTCTGCACCATGTCGCGGCCGACATGCCTGGCGACCTGGCCATTGTTCTCCTCGACGCTGGGTCCGTCGTCGATGTCCTCGGCGTAGGACTCGTCGATATCTGGGTCCATGGGCTCGATCGGGCCGGTCGTCATCGGTCACCGCCCCGGTGCTGCGTCATGCTCTCGACCGTGGTGGCGACCTGGCCGTCGTTCCGCTTCACCTGCGGCCCGGAGATCCTTGGCCCTACGGGCTTCCCGGTCGTCGAGGGTGGCGACGGACGAGGCGACGTGGCCGGCAACAGGCCAATTAGGTTGCCGGAGACCTCCGGGAGGTAGAGCCACGCCTGCCGGCTGAACGCCTTGCCGTCCACCACCGCTGTGACCGGAAGGCAGCGGTCGGGATGCATTCCGGCGTACCCGGCCGCGATGACGTCCTCGAAAACGCGGTCGGAGAAGATGCAGGCCACGAATGTCACACGCGGGCTGGCCGCAGCGAGCATGGCCTTAACCGGGACGGAATCGAGCAGGCGGTGGGTGTCGTTACGCGGGTCACCATTGCCGGTCCAGTGAGGATTTTCCGGATCGGCTGGCAACGGCCCGATGTGCAGACTGACCCGCAACTGCAGGCGTGCCCGGGCATGGCGGTTGTGTTCGGCCAGTCGTTCCTGGAGCAGGCGCGGAAATGGGTCCACCAGGTAGGACAGGATGCGCGTCGGGAGCCCGACGGCGAAGCCGTCGCCAGTCGGGCCGAGGAACGCTGGGCGTTCCCACTCGGTCCGTAGCCCGGCGCCGTCCAGAGCCTCGCCCACGAGGTCGAGCAGGTTCTTGCTGACCGCCTCGTGCGTGCTGCCCGGTTCGGCGGTGAAACTCTTGGCGTCGACCGCCAGGATCGCCCGGTATGGCGGCAGATCGATCGAGCGTGCGAAGGGAGTGTGTTCCACGGGAGTCCTTTCTCGAGGACGGGACCCCCTCAGAGTCGGCCGGGACCACGCCACTCTCTGCCCAGTTCTGGGCGAAAACCGTGTGACCGGACGCTCAGTGCCGTCGGGTCCACGATCGTGACTTCGCGCCGTCCGGTGGCGACGATGCCGGCCTCGCGCAGGGCGGTCAGCTCGGCGACGACCGCGTTGCGCGAGGCGCCGACCAGTTCGGCGAGTTCCGCCTGGGAGAGCCGGATCGCCGAGCGACCGTCTGCACGCCGGCTCGCCTGATCAAGCTGAATCAACGCCCGGGCCAGCCGCTCACGCACGGGCAGCACGGCCAGCGCCGTGCGCTGGGCGTCCGAGGCGCGCAGCCGGTTCACTGTGTAGCTGGCGAAGCCCATGGCAAACGCGGGTCTGGTTAGAAAACGCCGGAACTGCGGGCCGGTCAGCAGCCGGGTGACCGTGGTGGTGAGGGCGGTGACTGTGGCCGAGCGGGGTTGTAAATCGACGGCGGCCAGGTCGCCGACGACATCGCCAGCGGCCCGCAGCGTCAGGATCGCGCAGCTCCCGTCATTCTCCGACCGTACGATCTTGACGCAGCCGGCCAGAAGCACGTGGACATGCTGGGTCGTGTCGCCTTGGCGTAGCAGCACGTCGCGGGGCTCGAAGCGAACGGGGATTCCAGTGTTCTGCACTCGGTGCCACTCGTCCTGCGAAAGATGAGCGACAAGTCCAGACTCACCGTCGTCACGCATACACAGAATGTATCGTCTATAGCCGCGTCCAGAGCCGGAGCATTGCAGCGTGGTTGGGGCTGGCGCGGTCCCGCTCAATCGCCTGCGACGTCGCCGCGTGGTCGGAATTTTGAGGGGAGCCGCGTCAGGGCGTTCAACGGGTAGCAGATCGTTGCAGGCAGACACCCTCGCCGGCCCGGCGCGAGGGTTGGTGCCCCGCCGGCAACACCGGGCTGCGGATGTCAGCGGGGAACGGTGCGCCAAACTTCGGCGCGAATCGCCTCCGATGGCCCGCAATCGTTGATGCCCGGATCGCGGGCCGGGCATCAACGATGGATGGCTGCGGTGGCGACGGAATCTGCTCAGGAAGGCGAGGTCGGGGCGGCCTTGAGCGTGGTCAGGAAGCTGGTCCATCCGGCGCCGTCGAAGGCGAGGGTGGGGCCGGTGCGGTCCTTTGAGTCGCGTATGCCCACCCCGCCCCCGGCGAACCGGACCTCGACGCAACTGGCGTTGTTGGAGCTGCGGGAGGACTTGAACCAGTCCCGGTCGGGGGCGCTATCGAGGGGGGTCACGTCATCTCCTTGGCGATCCGCTGGATCAGGGCGAGCGAGTCTCCCGAGCTTAACGCGCACTCCCGCGTCTCCCCGAAGGTCACGACGTAGTCGGTGACCCGGACGGACTGGTCGATGATGTCGATCGACGTCAGGATCTCCTGCCAGACAAGGTCGTGCAGCCGTGGCGAGGGGAAGGAGAGGACCTGGAACGGGCCGCTGAGCGCGGGATGCGCCCCGACGCTAAACGGGAGCACCCGGATCTCGATCTGATCGGGCCGCTCGGTCATCAGGGCTGCCAGGTGTTCGAGCTGGGCGCGCATCACCGCGGGACCCCCGACCTGCTGCCGCAACGCACCCTCGCCGACCACCGCGCTGATCCGGATCGGGTTCTGGGTGGCGGTCAGCCTTGTCTTCCGGGCCATCCGCGCGGCGACCCGCCGGTCCACCTCGGTCAGCCGAATGACGGTGCGACCGCCCCTGATCACCGCACGGGCGTACTCCTCGGTCTGCAACAGCCCGTGCAACAGCTCGCTGTCGTAGCAGTGGATCTGCTCCGCGCCGGCCTCGTAGCCAAGGAAGCGGAGGAACTCTGCGGGGAAGAGCTGCGAGTACTCCTGCCACCAGCCGCGTCGGGCCGCGCCTACGCGGAGTTCCTCAAGCTCGGCCGCATCGTCGGGATCCAGTTCGTAGATCTCGATCATCTGGGCGAGCCGGCGGGCCGGCAGCTTGACTCTCCCCGCCTCCACTCCGGACACATACGCCTGGATGATGCCGATCGCGCGGCCGGCGGCGGCAGCGGTGAGGCCGATCTCCTCGCGACGCTGGCGCAGCCGGATGCCCAGCTCCCAGGCTTGGACGATGGGCGACGAGCCCAACGCTGATGACGACTTGCTCGTTCTGGATTGTGCCGAAGACGTGGGCGACACGTCGGCTCCTTCGACCCATCGAACTTCCTGACCGAACACGCCAAGTATCCATCCGGAGACGCTTGATATCAAGCTTCTCGTGCATCATTCTGGATTACGTTCGATGTCATGATCAGATTAGGGAGTCGAGATGCTGAACGAGGGACGGTGGGTCTACCACGAGGCGAAGACCGTGCACGCGTACTCGCTGTGCCGGATCGTCGACGCCGGCACCGCCGACGAGCGGTACGACCTGCTCGGCACCATCGAGGTTCCCGTCGATCGACGCGCGCCGAACCTCCCCGCCGACGGGTTGCGGTCGTGGGCGCTCGCCACCCTGACCCACGGCGGGTACGGCTTCGGCCGCTACCACGCCGCGTTCGGCACCCTCGACGAGGACGGCGAGCCGTACCAGGACATCACCCACGAGAACATCGACTGGTCCGGCACCGCCGCCCTACGCCCCGCCGAATGACCAGCACGTTGATCCCGTCTCGCCGAGCTCTCCTGGCGGGTGCGGGATGTCAGAATGGCGCCATGACCAGCGTCCTGGACCGCGAGATGTACACCGAGGCCGAGGCTGCCCGGCTGCTGCGGGTCCGCCAGTCGACGCTGCACTACTGGCTCGAAGGATCACAGCGCGGCCAGCGGCACTACAAGCCGATCTTGCGCGACAGGGCGCGCGGCAGCCGTACCGTGACCTGGGCCGAGTTCGTCGAAGCCGGCTTCCTTCGGGAATACCGCCAGACCCACAAGGTCCCGATGCCGGAGCTGCGGAAGTTCATCGAACTGCTCCGGGAAGGCTTCGGCGTCCCGTATCCCCTGGCCGACCGGCGCCCCTTCGTCTCTGGCCGGAACCTTGTCTACGACGCGCAGACCACCGCCAGGCTGGGCGTGGACTACTGGATGGTCACCGTGGCCGCCGATCAACTCATGCTCACCACCCCGGCCGACGCCTTCAACCGGCGCGTCGACTGGGCTGACAACATCGCGGTCGGCTACAGCCCGGACGCCAACCCCGAGTCACCCGTCCGGATACAGCCGGACATGCGCTTCGGCAAACCGTCGATCAAGGGAGTGAGCACCGACGTCATCGGCGAGCAACACGACGCGGGCGAGGACGACGAGGCCATCGCCGAGATGTACGCCCTGGAACCGAGCGATGTCGCCTGGGCTCTTGCGTACGAGTACTCGGTCCGCGCCAGCAGCTCGGCGGCGTGACCCGGGCCAAACCCGCGGATGTCCGCTTCTACTTCGACGCCGACATCCGCGGCCTCGGGATCCTGCTGTCGGGGATCCGCCCAGACGTCACCTACCCCGGCGATCCCGGCGGGGAGGTCCACAAGCGGGTCAGGCCGCCGTGTGTCGTGAGCGATGTGGCGACGCTGGACGATGTCTGGATCCCCATCGTGTCGAAGCAGGACTGGCTGATCATCACCAGGGACAGGAAGATCCGCAGCCGTCCCCGCGAGATCGCCGCCGTCCGGGAGAACAACGCGCGGATGGTCGCGCTCACCGGAGCCGACGCAACAAACACCTTCAGCCAGCTTGAGGTGGTGATGTGCCGCTGGCGGGACATCACCAAGTGCCTCGATCAGCCCGGCCCTTTCATCTACACCGCAACCCGATCCACCTTCGAACCGGTACCGATGTGACCTCCTATCAACCCACCGAGTCCTTGCCGCCCGGGAAGATCGAACGCGCCGAGGACGCCGATGTCGCCGCCGCCTGCGAGGCCCTGGCCCGCATCGAAGCGGGCGAGCAGCCCATCCCCCTGGCAACCCTCCGCACCGAACTCGGGCTGCGGCCGGGTGACCTCGCTCATCGAGGACTGGGAGCGCGCACCGCCAGCCGAGGACCAACGGGTACTCGCGACCCCCGCTGAGGCTGACCGGGACCTCGGCTACGCCTACCAGCTCAGCTCCCCGAATTCGTCGGTGAAGGTTCCGGTCGGGCCGTCCGGGCCGAGCGTGGCCAGGCGTACGACGGTCTTGGCGCTGTCCGTCACCGGCCTGCCGACGCCGTAGGCGGCGGTCATGTCAGTGGCGGTGGTGCCGGGTTCGAGTGCGTTGAACTTGATGCCCGGGTGGGCCTTGGCGTACTGGACGGTGAGCATGGTGGCTGCTGACTTGGACGCCGCGTAGAGCGCGAGCGGCATGGCGAACTCCGGCCGGTCGGGATTGGTCACCGCCCAGAAGGATCCCATGCTGCTTGACAGCGTGACCACGGTCGGGTTTGCGGACTTCCGCAGCAGGGGCAGGGCCGCCTCCGTGACTCGGACGATCCCCACCGCGTTGGTGTCGAACACGCGCAGGGCCGTCGGTCCGTCGATGACTCCGGCTCCGAGGATGCCGGCGTTGTTCACCAGTACGTCGAGTCGGCCCTCCTCCGAGTCGATGGTTGCCAGCGCGTCGATCACCGACGCGTCATCGGTGACGTCGAGCTGCACGAATCGTGCGCCCAGCGCCGCCGCGGCCTGTTTGCCCCGCTCAACGTCGCGGGCGCCGATGTACACGATGTGGCCCAGGTCAAGGAGCTGCTTGGCGGTCTCGAAACCGATGCCCTTGTTCCCGCCGGTGATCAGTGTGATGGTCATGCGCCTTCTCCAGGTATGGGGGCGACCTTTTGTACCGTTCGGTTCGGAAGCCACCGTAACAGGTTTTGTACTGATCGGTCGGTGAGCCGGGTCACGTTCTGTACCGAGCGGTAGGCTTAGGCCATGAGCACTGAGCTGCCCACCACGGGACGACCTCGGGCCTTTGACGAGGAGACGGTCCTCGGCCGCGCCGCCGAGGTCTTCTGGCGCCACGGCTACGAGGGCGCCTCGCTGAGCGTCCTCACCCGGGCGATGGGCATCAACCGGCCCAGCCTGTACGCCACGTTCGGCAGCAAGGAACAACTGTTCCAGCGCGCCTTCGCCCGTTACCACGAGACCCAGGTGACCAGCGCTCGCGCCGCACTAGAACAGCCCACCGCGTACGCCGCGATTGAAGCTTTTCTCCGCTCCAGCGCCGACGGCCTCACCGCCGATGATCACCCTGCGGGCTGCCTCTCCATCCAGGGCGGCCTGGCCTGCTCGCCGGAGAACAGCCGCATCTCCGAGATGCTGGCCGCCGGCCGGGCCGCCACCGAGTCCGCCCTCGAGGAACGACTCTCCCGCGCGGCGAAGGAGGGAGACCTCCCGGACGGCGTGGACGCCCGGGCATTGGCACGGTTCGTGATGGCGCTCAGCGAGGGCCACGCCGTCCACGCCGCCGCCGGCGCGAGCCGCGAAGACCTTCACGCCTCGATTGACGTCGCCCTACGAGCCGTCGCACTCCAACCCTGAGCCCGTCCGCATCAGCCGTGATTTCGGTCGTTCAGTCGAACGGTCCCGGGTGGCGCTCCTGAACTTGGCGAGTCTCTCGTCGGCGCGGTGGCGCCGGTGTTTGACCTACTCCTGCCTTCGGCGGCATCGCCTTCGAGGACGTGCAGGGTGTGTTGAGCCCGTTGGGTGGTCTGGCTCGCGGGGTCTCGAAGTCGAGACAAGGTTTCATGGGAGCATGTCTCCCTCGTCTCGGCTTGGTCTGCTCCGCGAGCCCGATTTCCGCCGTTTCTTCGGTGCGACCGTGGCCGGTCAGCTCTCCGACCGGTTTGTGTTCCTCGCGTTGCCACTGGTGGCGATCGTCTGGCTGGACGCGAACGAGTTCGAGGTGGGCGTCCTGACTGCGATGACGACGGCGGGATCGTTACTGATCGGCCTGCCGGCCGGCGCCTGGGTCGACCGCTGGCGCAAGCGCCCGGTCATGGTCAACACGGATCTGGCGCGGGCAGCGCTGCTGTTGGTCGTACCGCTGGCCTGGTGGGCGGACGCCCTGACGATCTGGCTGCTGTTCGGGGTCGCGCTCGCCCACGGTCTGTTGACCGTCCTGTTCGAGGTCGGCTACACCAGCTACCTGCCTGCGTTGGTCGGGCGGGAGCACCTGATCGAGGGCAACGCGAAGATCGCGGCCGTCCGTTCCGCCGTCAGCATCAGCGGTCCCGGTGTGGCCGGGCCGCTGGTCGCCTGGCTGGGCGCGCCGTTGACGTTGGTCGCCAGCTCGGCCGGGATGTTGCTCTCCGCGCTGGGGGTGCTGCGGATCCGCAAGCCGGAACCCCGGCCACCGGCCGCCGCCGATCGGCATCTGGCGCGGGAGGTCGCCGAAGGGTTGCGGTTCGTGCTCGACCACCCGCTGCTGCGGCCGATGCTGTTCACCGATGGCATCTTCAGCCTCTTCCTCATCATGTACCAGACGATGCTCTTGGTGTTTCTCGCGCGGCACCTGGGCCTGGGCTCGTTCGGCATCGGCCTGGTGCTCTCCGTGATGGCTTGCGGCGGGTTCACCGGCGCACTACTGGCCCGCCGGGTGATCGCCTGGATCGGTCCCGGTCCGACCGTCTGGCTGGCCCCATTGTGTACGGCGCCCGCCGCCGGCCTGATGCCGCTGGCCCGGGCGGGCTGGCCGCTCTGGCTCGCCGTCGCCGGCCTTGCCCTACTCTCCACGGGTGGGGTGTTTCGGCTGATCGCGCAGGTGGGCCTGCAACAGAACGCCACACCGGACCGGCTGCTCGGCCGGATGAGCGCCACCGTTCGCTTCGTCCAGTGGGGCAGCATGCCGATCGCGGGCCTGCTCGGCGGACTACTCGGTGGGCTGCTCGGCGCACCAGCCGTGCTCTGGATCGGTGCGGCCGGGATGACCGCCGCGTTCCTACCCGCGCTGCTCTCACCACTACGTTCAACGCACGAGCACCCGGTCACATCGGTGTGAGGACACCACCGTCATGGCTGCGTTCAGCCCGAACGGCCACGCCGCTGACGATGGAACTGGTAGTCGCGGCGGACCACGGCGACGATCTCCACCGGTGTAGCCGAGGTTCAGAACCAGAAGAGGGTCACGACGCGCCACACCTGGTCGAGCAGGAGTGCGGCGGCGCACACGAGCAGGACGGTCGTCTTCAGCCGGTTGAGCGACACGATGTTCCAGTTGTGGAGATCCTCGCTGGCCATCCGCCACACCCAGGTCAGCACCCGCACCGTCAGCAGTGCCACCACGATCGTCAGCGGAACGACCAGCCAGGGCGTGACCTCGCCGGACAACTGGATGATCCGGGTAAGGAGCGAGGTCACAAGGACCCGGACGATGTCCCGGTGCACGTTTCGCTCGACAGCGTGCTGCATCGCGGGATGATCGCGGGGGGGTGATGAGGCGCCATGGCCGCGTTGCGCTGCACCCGCATCGCCCACCACGACAGGACGATCACGTAGCCGTAGACAGCCACAACCGCGAACCAGAACATGATCACCCACGCCCTCATGCACAGCGTCCCTCAATATTCGAGGACTTGGATCACCGTATAACGCCACGACAAGGCTGAGGCCGCCAGCAGCCGCCACGGGGCGGCCCTGACTGCGATGATGAGCGGATGCGTTCCTCGGTCGCGGCAGTACATGAACTGGTCACCGGCCTGCTACCAGGAGACCAGCTTGAGGCCGAGCACCGGTCCGCGGCCCGGCGCTGGCTGGAGTCCACCGACGACGTCTACCGGCGCGCCAAGCCGGCCGAGCCACCACAACACCTCGTGTCGTACGTCGTACCAGTGGATCCGACCGACGGCGCTCTCCTTCTGGTCGATCATCTCAAGGCCGGGTTGTGGCTGCCGCCCGGCGGTCACGTCGATCCCGACGAGCACCCGGCGGCGACCGCCCGCCGCGAACTCCATGAGGAGTTGGGCGTCGCGGTCGGTCCGGCCACCACCTTCCGGCCCGCCTTTCTGACCGTCACTCCCACTGTCAGAGCGATGGCCGGGCACACGGACGTGAGCCTCTGGTTTCCGGTCATCGTCGACCCGGACGTCCCGCTCGTCCCGAACCACGGCGAGTTCCGCGAGGCCCGGTGGTGGTCACTGGAGCAACTCCGCTCAGCCGACCCCACCCGCTTCGACCCCCACCTGCGACGCTTCCTCGACAAGGTCGCGATGCGGGTTATCCGAGGTCAAGTAGTCTCGCTGCGGATGATCTCCTCGGCACGTTCGGAGATGTCGCGGTGATGGTCAGCCCGAGTTCCTCGGCGACCTCCCGGCAGACGCCCTCCTCGGGCGACTCGCCAACCTCCAGCTTGCCGCCGGGAAGCTCCCACTCGTCGCGCTCGTTGCGTAGCAGCGGAACTGCGCCGTGGTAGTCGACCACCAGCTTGACCGAGATCGGAAGCTGGTACTCGAAGTAGCCGGTGTTGCGCTCAACCAGGTACGGCGGCCGGTCGGTCATGCGAACAGGGCTCCTATCCGGGATCACGAGTGAGCAGGACCGCCACCACGTCGTCGGCCCGCTTGAACCGGGTCACCCCGTCGGGCGGGTCGCTCTCGACGTCACGGATCAGCTTCTCCAGGTACGCCATTCCCCGCTCCCGCGCGTCCGCCACAAGATCGACCCACTGGTCGTACTTCCCGTAGTCGGTGACCAGCCGAGCGAAGCCGTCGGTGCGGAGCAGAATGAGCTCGGCGTCCCGCCACACGCCCTCGACCGTGTGCGGGCGCAGCAGCCGATCCGGATGTCCGGAGAAGACCGACTCCAGCAGGTCCGCGCCGGAGCCTCGGTAGCCAGCCTGTCCGGCCCGAGTCAGCTCCTACCCGACGAGGTTGACGAGCCACTGGACGTCGCTCCCGGCGGGCAGTGCGGCGTCGTCGTAAAGCCGACAACCCACACCGCGCTGGTCAGCAGCGCCAACCTCATCGACCGGGCGCTCTCCGACAACCTCGAAGTCGGCGTCGTGCTGCGGGGATCCGGAAGAGGTGAGCCGCCTGGTCGCACACTTCGCCGCCCTGACGGCTCCCCCTACCGGCCCGCTGCAAAGGCTGTCGTAGCTGTTCGCTCGACGGGTCGACGCGGTTCAGCCGGCGTACGGGGCGGCGACGTCGAGGATCCAGGTGACACCGAAGCGATCCTTGAGCATCCCGAACCCCGGAGCCCACTGCGACGGGCCGTACTTCTCGATCACCTCGGCGCCGTCGGCGAGCTTGTCCCAGAGCGCGCCGACCTCCTCGGCGTTGTCGCCCCGGACGGAGACGAAGAACCGCTCCCCGGTCACCGTCATGCCGTTCTCCCGGGTGGTGGCGGCCGGAGCGGCGGTGGCAGCGGCCTGGCCCGGCACGTCGTAGGCCATGATGCGGAAGCCGTTGTCGGCCGTGACCTGACCGAAGACGACCTTGTCGGCGTCGGGCAGTTCCTTCGGCATGCCGAAGTCGCCGTACGCGACGACCGTGAGCCGACCGCCGAACACAGCCTGGTAGAACTCCAGGGCCGCGCGCGCGTCGCCGTGGAAGTTCAGGTGGGTCGTGGTGGAGATGGCCATGCGGGTGACTCCTCATCGATCGGAATGATGCCGGTGACCGGCGCAGGTGAACCTTCGCAGCAGTAAGTGCCAGGGAGTGTCACCTATGCCAGGCAGAATCGGATCCGTGCCGAAGACCTCTGCCCGACTTCTGGCCCTACTGTCGCTGCTGCAGGCCCGCCGCGACTGGTCCGGCACGGCGCTGGCCGACCGCCTGGAGATCAGCCTGCGTACCGTGCGGCGCGACGTCGATCGGCTGCGCGAACTCGGCTACCCGATCCGGACCGTGAAAGGCCCGGACGGCGGGTACCGGCTCGACGCCGGAGCCCAGCTGCCCCCGCTGCTCTTCGACGACGACCAGGCCATCGCCATCGCGGTCGCCCTCCAACTCGTCACCGGCTCCGGCGCAGGCGTCCAGGAGGGCGCGGCCCGGGCGCTGACCACCCTCCGGCAGGTGATGCCCGCCCGGCTCCGGCACCGCCTCGACATGATGCGGATCACCGTCGTCGAACAACCCACCACCCGACCGGAGGAACCGGTCAGCACAGCGGTGCTGACGGCCGTCGGGGCCGCCGTGCAGGCCCGCGAGGTACTGCGGTTCGACTACGCCCCAGCCGGCGCCGCGCCGCACGCCGACGCACCGCGCCGGGTGGAACCCCACCACCTCATCACCTGGAACGGACGCTGGTATCTCGTCGCCTGGGACCTCGACCGCGGCGACTGGCGCACCTACCGCGCCGACCGCATCAACCCGCGTACCCCGACCGGGCCGCGTTTCACCCCGCGGCAGCTACCCGCCCCTGACGTGGCCACCTTCGTCGCCGGCCGGTTCCGCGGCTCCGAGACAGCCTCGGACTGGCCGTGCGTCGGCGAGGTGATCCTCCACCTTCCCGCCGCTGTCGTCGCCACCTACACCCGCGACGGGTCGATCGAAGACCTCGGCCCCGACCGCTGCAAGCTCGAACTGGGCTCCTGGTCCTGGACCAGCCTGGCCGCCGCCCTCGGCCGCTACGGCGCCGACATCGAGGTCATCCAGCCGGCGGAACTCAGGGCCGCCTTCGCCGAACTCGCCCGCCGGTACGCCAGGGCAGCGGCCGGGTAACCACGCCGCCATCATCGCGTCCTGTACCGGTGCGGGCGCCGCCTTGCTCTAATCATCTTAGTCGTTAAGATAATCGTATGGGCATATCGACTGACTTCTCCGTGGCGATCGCCGGGGCCGGCCTCTCCGGCCTCTGCCTCGCCCAGTACCTGCGGCGCGCCGGCGTCGACGTGCACGTCTACGAGCGGGACCCGGGACCCTTCGTCCGGCGGCAGGGCTACCGGATCATCCTCGACCGGCACGGGCTGGCGGCGCTGCGCGAGAGCCTGCCCCGCCCGCTGTACCGCCTGGCGCTGGCCACCGGCGACGAGCCCGGCGGGCACCTGCGCTTCACCGACGCCCGGCTGCGGGACGCCTTCACCATCCACTTCAAGGACGAGCAGCAGCACGCGACCCGCCAGGTCGATCGGCTGACCCTGCGGTCGATCCTGCAGTCCGGGCTGGACGGGCGCATCCACTACGGCAAAGCCGCCGTCGCGGTGGACAGCGGCGGGGCGAAGCTGCGGCTACGGTTCTCCGACGGCACGGTCGCCGCGGCGACCGTCGTGGTGGGCGCGGACGGCGTCGGCTCGGCGCTGCGCCCGCAACTCATGCCGGACGCGAACCCGACCAGAACCCCGATGGTGGGCATCTACGGCCGGACGCTGCTGCGGCCCGACGGCGTCAGCGTCATCCCGGACGCGCTGCGTACCAGTGGGGTCCTGGCCATCGCCGACCGGCCGGGCCGGGCATTCTTCTTCACCTCCATGCGGTTCGGCGAGCGCCCGCCGCAGGCGTTCGCGCGGCTGGCCCCGGGCAGCTACGCGCCCACCGGCGACGACTACGTCATGTGGGGGTTGCTGCTGCGGCAGGAGGAGGTGCCCACCGAGATCCGCGAGGACCTGCGGGCGCTGTGGGAACTGGCCGCCCAGAAGAGTACGGACTTCCACCCGCTCATCCGGCGGCTGGTCACCTCGTCCGAGCTCGACGCCACGGTGCTCAACGTCTTCGCCACCGGCCGGCGCCCACGCCAGTGGACGGTGCCCCGGGCCACGATGATGGGCGACGCCGTACACGCCATGCCGCCGTTCGGCGCGCAGGGCGGCAACACCGCACTGCGCGACGCCGCCCTGCTCGGCCAGCAGCTGGTCGAGGCCCGGGCGGGCGGCATGTCGGTGGAGGAGGCCATCGCCCGCTACCAGGACGAGATGGTGCCCTACGCCTTCCGCGCCGTCGACACCGCCGCCGGACTGATGCGCCGCCTCACCGGGAGCGCGGCCGCACCGCACTGGGTGCTGACCCGCGTGTTACCTCGGTTGCACCGGGTCACCGTGCCGGAGGCATGATTGCGGGCATGCCCCACGAGCCGACCCGCGCGTCCGCGATCGCCGACCTGATGCGCGCCGGCAGGGAGACGTCGCGCCTGTCGATGGTCTTCCGGTACGCCATCGCGGAGCGGCTCGGCCTCACCGTCAGCGACCTGGAGTGCCTGGACTACCTGGCGGACGTCGGATCCGCCACCGCGGGGCAGGTCGCCGAGCGGACCAATCTCACCACCGGGGCGGTGACCAGCATGCTCCGCCGGCTGCAGCAGGCGGGCTACGTGACGGCCGAGCGCGATCCGGCGGACCGGCGCCGGGTGATCGTCACCCTGCGGCCGGAGCGGGTCGCCGAGCTGGAGCGGCCGTACGAGCGGTTCGCCGAGCGGGCGGAGCAGCTCATCGAGGGCTACAGCGTCGAGGAGGTCATGCTGCTGGTCCGGCACAACGACCGCCTGCAGGCGATGTACCGCGCCGAGCTGGACCGCCTCCGCGACATCGACACCGCTGGGCAGCCCGCCTGAGGCGCCCCACCGGTCGGCCGCGCGCAGATGGCGGCTACCGCGACTCGGTCGTGGTCACGATGGCTTGCGTCCTCGGCGGACGATCGAGGAATGGCATTGGTCTGGTTGGGCGGAGCCGCGCTGCTGGCGCTGATCGGTGGTTTCCTGCAGGGCCGGGAGTCCGGGTTCTTCTTCTTCGTCGGGCTTCCGTTCGCCCTCGCGGGGGTGGCCGCGCACGTGGTCGCCGCCGTCTGGCCGCTGCGTGACGACCCTGACCGGCGTTGGCCCCGCCCGTGGTCATCCACAATGGTCGTACGGGCGGTGCTGGGCCTGCTGGTCGGTGGTCTCGGGATGGTCTCCGGCTTCGGCTACGGCACCAACCATCAGGTGTGGTTCGGCGAGCGGGTCACCGCCGAGATCACCGACAGCCGGCTGGTGTGCGGTCACAACTCCCCGGGCTGCAGTACCCACTACCGTCTGGCGGGCGCCGGCGGTGAGGACCTTGGCTGGACCCGGCTCTGCGGTGCCGGTGGCCGGATCGGGGCCGAGGTGCAGGTCGACGTGGATCCGCTCGGCTGGGTGCCGCCGCTCTCGCCCGCCTGCGACGAAGAGCGCCGGTTCGCGCCGCTGCTCACCAGGTGGTGGCTGGGCGGCCTCGGCGTACTCGCCGTGGTCATCGTCTTCGACCTGCTCTGGAACGCGGCACGCCGCCAATCCCGACCGGGAGACAAGGGCTCGAAATGAGAAAACATTGACGTACTTCAATGGAACTACCTAGATTGTGGCGTAACGATGCCGTAACACACAGCGAGGAGGTTCCATGCGAAAACTGCTGGTGCGTGGCGGAGTGGTGCTGCTGCTGCTCGCTTCGACGTTTGTCGCGGGCGCACCCGCGTCCGCCAGGGGGGTCATGGACGACCCGCCCGATGACCAGGTGGTCATCGACCTGGTCGCGATGGCCGGCTCCGGATGTCTGCCCGGCACGGCGGATGTCGCGGTCTCCCCGGACAACACCGCCTTCACCACCATCTACAGCGACTTCGTGGTCCAGGCCGGACCCGGCATCTCGTCCGTCGACGGCCGCCGGAACTGCCAGCTCAACGTGCTCGTGCACGCCCCGGCGGGCCACACCTTCGCGGTCGTGAAGGTGGACTACCGCGGCTACGGGCTGCTGGATGCGGGCGCCATCGCCTCGCATCGCGCCAACTACTACTTCCAGGGGATGGCGGAGAGCACCACCAGCAACTTCTCGTTCCCCACCCCGCTCGACGACATCTGGATCATCAGCGAGGAGGTGCCGATCGCCTCCGTCGTCTGGGCTCCCTGCGGTGAGCAGCGCAACCTCAACATCAACACTGAGCTTCGGCTGAGCCAGGGCACGTCCACCCAGACCAGCTTCCTCGCCATGGACTCCACCGACGGCAGCATCGAGACCGTCTACCACCTCGCCTGGCAGCCCTGCCCGTCCTGACCCGACTCCCCCGTCCCCGACGGCGCGAGGGCGACCGGCCAGCGCCGGTCGCCCTCGCCCCGCCGGTCCCGGCAGGTCGCCGCTACCGGCGGCGGTAGATGGTCATCGAGTGACCGACGTGATCGATCGGCTCGCTGCTGTCGATCAGCTCCCGGAGCGGGCCACCGACCGTCGCCACCCAACTGTTCGACACCACCAGCAGGCCGCGTACCTCAGCCGGTGGCGCCTGCAGCGGATCGGCCGCCTGGATGCCGTAGTACGCCGGCACCCCGGCCCCCTTGTACGCCAGCCACACCCGCTCGTCCGGATACCGCTCCCGCAGCCGGTCCGCCAGCCGGGGCAGATCCTGCCCCCAGTCCACATTGGAATCATGCAGGTGCTGATGGGTCCGGGCCGGACCCCCGAACGCCTCGTTGGCGTACGGGAGATAGAACGGAAAGGCGCGCAGTGAACTGATCGCGACCAGCGCGACGAGGGCCAGCACGCCGGCCCGGGCTACGCTTGGCCGCCGCCACGGCACAGCCGTCACGGCGGCCGCCGCCACGGCGAGGAAGATCGGCAGGAAGATCGCGTACCGGACACCCAGGTTGCGCGAGCCGGTCATCGCGACGATCAGCAACACCGCCGCCGGGAGCAGCAGATACCCGGCCGCCGCGCGCAATCGCGGCACCGCCAGCATCGCGACCACCCCGGCCAGCCAGAGCACCAGCGCCCCGAGCGGCGTCTTCACCAGCAGCGCGGCCGGCAGGTAGTACCAGCGGGAACCGGTGTACCGCTCACCGAACAGGTAGCCGCCCCAGACCCCGTCCTCGAAGGCGAACTGGATCAGCATGCCGTTGCGGAACGAGGTCGGGAACGGCAGCAGGTCGAGCAGGAATCCGCGTACGCCGTCCACCGCCGGCGCCGCGGCCGGCGCCGCCCGCAGCCGCGGGTCGACCGCGAGGTAGACCACCCACACGGTCAGCACCACCAGCAACCCGAGCGCGACCGCCGCCCCGCCCGCGACCGCCACCCGCCGCAGCCGGGACGCAGGCGCGGGCGAGGACGGCGGCAGAGGCGCGGCTGCGGGCCGGGCCGGTGTGCGGGCGTGCCAGACCGACCAGGCCGCCAGGATCAGCAGGACCGGCACCACCGCCAGGGTGCTCATCTTGGTGGCCAGCGCCGCACCGAGCGTCAGCCCGGCCAGCGGCAGATAGCGCCAGGGCCGACGCCGGGCCCGCCACAGCAGCCAGACCGAGGTCAACAGGAAGCCGGCGGTCGCCACGTCGAGGGTGGCCAGCGAGCCGTGCGCGATCACGTCGGGCGAGAACGCGTAGAGGGCCAGGGCGGCCAGCGCGCCGCCCGGCCCGGTCAGCTCCCTGGCGAACCCGAACACGACGAGCCCGAACCCGAGGGTCAGCACGATCATCGGCAGCCGGGCCAGCAACATCAGCTGGTCGGCGTCGTTGCCGGCCTCGTACAGCACGTGTCGGCCGAGCTCCGACTGGTTGCCGTTGAACTGGGGGTCCAGCCGCGGCTCGGCGACCGCCAGCCCCACCCCGATGATCAGTTTGCCGAGCGGCGGGTGCTCCGGGTTGTACCAGAGGCTGTGCTGCTGCCAGTAGTGCGCCGCCGCACCCACGTAGACCGGCTCGTCGATGGTCGGGGACTGCGCCATCGCCGCGACCACCATCGCGACCGCCAGCTGCGCCAGCAGCGTCACCACCACCAGCGGATACCACCAGCGCCGGTTGCGCCGAAGCCAACCGAGCGGACCCGCAGCCGAGGCTGGCGGGTCGCCCGGGGCCGGCGGCGTGTTCTGGGCGAGGGCACGCGGTCGCCCGAGTAGGGAACTCACTGGCGGCAGGCTATGCCGGCGGCGCGTTTCGGGCAAACACCGACATGGCACATAGCAACCGCACCCGCGACAAGATCGTCGATCGGGTACGGGCACCTGACCGTTTAGGATCTCCTCGTCGGAAGATACCGCTATCGATGCGAGGGGATGCCATGTCCCGGCGAACCGGACGCCCGTCCCACCTCACCAAGCCCCCCGCCCAGCAGCAGGGACGGGTCTCCGCCCAGATCGCCGGGGCGGTCGTCGCGACGGTGGTGGTGGCACTTGTCGGCGGCCTGATCGGGTACGTGGTGGGTCGGCCGGACGCGACCGAGCGGACCATCGCGCAGCTGCGCGAGGCGGAGGTCGAGCGGGACGTCGAGCAGATCATCGAGCTGACGGCGATGGCGCGCCGGACGGCCGAGCAGCTCTCGCCGATCCTGACGGCGGTGCGGGAGGCCGCCGACGCCGGCCGCACCCCCGAGCCGGCCCAGGTCGAGCAGTGGCAGCAGACCCTCGGCCAGCTGACCGCCCAGTTCGCCGATCCGCCGTCCGGCACCACCGCGACGAACGTCGCCCGGGGTGGCCTGCGCAGCGCCGTGGACCAGGCCGCCGTCGCGATCGACCTGGTCGCCCTGGCGGCGGCCGGAGACGCCGCCGGTGCCACCGGCCAGGTGGCGCTGGCGGCGCGGCAGGTGGACCTCGCCGTCGTCACCTGGTCGGTGGCGGCGTCCCAGCTCGACCAGATCAACATCGATGCCGGGCAGGGCCACCAGCATGTCTTCCTCGAAACCGGCGGCGAGGCCGAGGGTGCCCTCACCCCGGACGGGGCGGCCGAGGGCACCGGCGGCTGAAGGGGCGCTGCCGCCAGCGGTCCGGAATCGCCGCCGTTGGATCGGCACCGGCCTTCTAGACCGCCGGCGCGAGCGTGTCGGTGGTCCGCACGCCGCGCAGGATCTCCTCGGTGTGGTCGGTGCCGTCGACCTGCCGGATCTGTACGTAGAGGCCGTAGTCGCCGGTCACCGGGGTCAGCAACGCCTCGGTGAACGAGATGGCGGTGCCGCCGCAACCGGTCCACCGTTGCGCCACGACGGTCCAGGAATCCAGGTCGTACCGCCGGACGGGTTCCCGAGCGCACCCCGAGTGGTCGGGCAGGGCCGGCGTGACCTCGGTCAACGCCCTGCTCGCGCCGACGAACACCCCCGGCACGGCGGTGTTCGGGTCCGACCAGGCCGTCAGATCGGTCCCGACCACCAGGCCGGGGGTGCGACCGGCCGGCAGGCGGATCGACTCCGGGTTCCAGCCGGCGTCGCGGATCTGCTTGGCCCAGGCTGCCGGCACCGCCACCGAGAGCCCGCCGGAGGCGTCGACCACCCGCGCCCAGCGGCCCCCGGCAGGCGGCCCGGCGTCCGACGCGGTGCCGGCGAGCACGGCCGCGGCCGTCAGCACCGACACGGCCGCCAGTCGCCAGCCGGGGACGGGCCGCCGGACCGGCCGCGCCGCGGCGGCCAGCGCGGCGGCGTCCAGGGCGGCGGCGAACGCGTCGGCCGACGGCCACCGCCGTTCCGGGTTGGGGTGCAACGCCCGCAGCAGCACCGCGTCCACCGAGGGCGGGATGCCCGGTCGGAGCTTCGTCGGGCGTACCACGGGCTGCGCGGCGGCGGCCGCGACGGCCTGGACCGACGCGGGCAGGCTGGGCGGTCGCCCGGTGAGCATGTGGTACGCCAGCGCACCGAGGGCGTAGACGTCCGCGCGCGCGTCCAGACCGGCACCGAGCCGAGCCTGTTCCGGTGCCATGTAACCCGGTGATCCGGCGATGATGGTGAAGCCGGAGGCGTGCGCGAGGGCTTTCGCCAGACCCAGGTCGCCGATGACCGCCCGTTCGTCCCCGCCGGTTCCAGCGAAGAGCACATTGGACGGTTTGAGGTCGCGGTGGATGATGCCGAGATCGTGCAGGACGGCGACGCCGCGCGCGAGTTCCGCCGCGGTGCGCAGCGCGTGCGCGACCGACAGCGGCCCGGTGCCGAGCCGTTCGGCGAGGGTGCCGCCGGTCGCGTACGTCATCACCAGGTAGGGTCGCCCATCCGCGAGCTCACCCACGTCGAGGACGCGGACCAGTCGATCCGACTCGGCACGGCGCAGGATGCGCGCCTCCTCGGTGAACCGGGTCCGGACGTCGAGCTGGTGGGTCCAGTTGTCGGCGAGCACCTTCACCGCTACCGAGGTCTGCAGGGCCTCGTCGTCGGCGAGCCACACGGTGGCGAAGGCGCCCGAACCGAGGCGGCGACGGACCCGATACCGTCCTATTCGTTCGGGCACCGACACCGCCGTACTATAGACCGCCGTCACCAGTGCCAACCTGTTCGCGGCGGTCGGGGAGCTGGGCACACTGTGGCATACGACGCTGAGACCGAGGCACTGGCGCGACAGGCCGCGACCGGCGACGCCGCCGCGCTCGACGCGCTGCTGGCGCGGATCGCACCGGATGTGCTGCGCCAGTGCGGGCGGTTCCTGCCCTGCCTCCAGGATGCCGAGGAAGCGTGCCAGGACGCGTTGCTGCAGGTGGCGCGCCGCATCACCCGGTTCGAGGGCCGGTCCAGGTTCTCGACCTGGCTGCATGTCGTGGTGGCCAACTGTGCCCGGCAGACGTACCGCTCGCTGAAGCGGCGCTCGGTCGAACGATCGGAGGCCGAACTGCTGACCAGCCGCCCCGATCCGCGGACCACGAGCGTGATAGCCGGTTCCCGGCTGGACCTGCTGGACGCGCTGGAACGGCTGGAGGCCCACCGGCCGGGTCTGGTGGCGCCCTTCGTCCTGCGGGACCTGTGCCAGCTCGCCTACGACGAGATCGCCGAGCAGCTCGGGATCCCGGTCGGCACCGCCAAGGCGCAGGTCCACCGGGCCCGACAGCAGGTCCGCGGCTGGCTGGAAGGGGTCTGACGAGGTCGCTTCGGCGCTTCCGGTTGCGGCGGCCCGACTGGGCCGCCGCAACCGGGACGACACGATCCGGTTGTCGGAACGGTCAGCAGGTCAGCACCGTTGCCATTCGAGGTTGAAGAGGGTGTCGACGTCGCCCTCGGTCGTCGTCATCGACATGCTGGCCCGCTCGCCCGAGGAGCCGGCGTCCACCCGCAGCTCGGTGTTGATGTTCAGCACCCGCTGCTGGCCGCAGGGCACGTAGACCAGCACCGGCGCGGCATCGAGGGTGGCCCAGAAGCCGTTGTACGGGCCGCCGAACGTCTCCTCGGTCCGGCTGTTGTCGGAGGAGCCCTGCCAGTAGTAGTTGGTGCGCTGCCGACCGGTCGCGCCGGCGGGGACCCGGGCCCGGCCCCGGTAGTCGGCCGCGGCGACCGCGAAGGTCCAGCCAGCCGGCACCTTGACGAGCACGCCGAGCTGACAGTTCTTCCGGCTGGACGTCACGTCGACGCCGTTGCCGGCGGTGGCGACGAAGTCGTAGTACCGGACCCGGAAGCCGGTCTTGTCGGGGTACGCGGCCACCCTGGCCGTGCCGGGCGAGCAGCCCGAGCCGTTGGCGGCCACCACCTCGACGGTGATCTCGTCCGGGGCAGACATCAGGTCGGCGGACCCGGCGGGGACCGCGTGGGCGGGCGCGGACAGGGACAGCGCGAGAACCGTGCCGAGTACGGCGAGGACCCCGTGTCTCGTACCGATGAGCCTTTTCGTCATTCCGTTCTCCTTTGCTGCGGCAGATATCGACCGGATACGACACGTGCTTACGTCGCCGAGCAGCCCGCCGAGGCTCTTCGCGCGCAGGCCCAAATGAGAGGTCACGAGAGATTGGCCGGCCGCCCATGTGGCGTCCTGCGAGAGCAGGATATCGACGCTAAAGGATGTACGCAAGCATCCACCCAGGTCGATATGATTGCCATTGATCGATACCAATTTACCAGCTCAGCGGCAGGAACCGGTAGCGATCTGCCCGGTATCGGGTGATCCACTGACGGGCAACCGAGGGCGGGATGGCCGCTTTGAGACAACCCATACCGTTCTGTCTTTTCTGACGCATACCCCAAAGGTGCGCCAGATAGTTGAATGCGAAGCAATTGCATACCGACATCGATCCGAATTCAAAGACGTTGACAGTCGTCTATGTCTTAAGTAAATTCTCGCGCATGCAGCGTCGTGTCACAAACGAAGGAGGTTTCATGCGTAAACTGCTGACGCGTGGCGGCGTGGTACTTGTGCTGCTCGCTTCGACGTTGGTCGGGGGGACAGCCGCGTCCGCCAAGGGCATCATGGACAACCCGCCCGACGACCAGGTCGTGATCGACCTGGTCGCGATGGCCGGTTCCGGGTGCCGCCCCGGCACCGCGGATGTCGCGGTCTCTCCGGACAACACCGCCTTCACCACCATCTACAGCGAGTACCTGGTCCAGGCCGGCCCGGGCATCTCGGTCCTCGACGGCCGCCGGAACTGTCAGCTCAACGTGCTGGTCCACGCACCGGCGGGCTACACCTTCGCGATCGTGAAGGTCGACTACCGCGGGTACGGGCTGCTCAACCGGGGCGCCATCGCCTCGCAGCGGGCCAACTACTACTTCCAGGGCATGACCCAGAGCACGTACAGCAACCACAGCATCGCCGCTCCGCTCGACGACAACTGGATGGTCAGCGACGAGGTACCCATCGCGTCGGTGGTCTGGCATCCCTGCGGCGAGCAGCGCAACCTCAACATCAACACCGAGTTGCGGCTGAGCCGGGGCAGTTCGTCGGGAACCAGCTTCCTGACCATGGACTCAACGGACGGCAGCATCGAGACGATGTACCACCTCGCGTGGCAGCCCTGCCCCCGGTGATCTGAGTCTCCGTCCCCGCAGCACCGGAGGGTGGCCGGCGTCGCCGGCCACCCTCCGCCGCGTTCGCGTTGAACGCCTGGCCGCCACCGGCCGTACCATGTGGTATGGGGTCGGCCAGAGTCCGCACCGCCCGGACGGATCCGGCGGCGCCGCGGCGGGTCATCGACCACCCGGCGGTGGTACGCGGCGCCATCGACTACTTCCTCGCCCACGCGACGATCGACATGGACGATCTCGCCAGCACCCTCGCGGTCAGCCGGGCAACGCTGTACCGCGTCGAGGGCAGCCGCGACCGGCTGCTCGGCGAGGTCTTCTGGTACATGGCCGACTACCTGCTGGCGGCGGCCCGCGCCGCCCGGCGGCAGGACGGGGTGGCCGGCATCGTGGAGGTGACCCGGCGCTTCGCCGAGGCGGTGGAACAGGCGACCGCCTTCCGCGCGTTCCTGGCCCAGGAACCCGAGGTCGCCGCCCGGGTGCTCTTCGCCGTCCCCGGCCGGGTGCACCGCCGGGCGGTACGCGCCCAGGCCCACATCTTCCGGGAGGTCGGCGGGGCGGACACCTCCTGGCTGCCCGGCGACCCGAACCGGCTCGCGTACCTCTACGTCCGGATCGTCGAGTCGGCGATCTACGCCGAGCTGCTCAGCGGACAACCACCCGACCTGGAACTGGCCGAACGGGCGCTGCGCGCGCTGCTCACCTCGCCGGAGACCGACCCACCACCGACCTGAGCCGGACCGACCCCTGCCGCCCGCCGGACGCCGGCCGGTGGTGTGGGGCCACCGGCCGGCGTCCGGACGCCGGTCACGAGGAGTGCGGGCAGGTGTCCCGGTACTCCTCGATCTCGCGGCCGGTGGGTGCCGGGCAGAGGAACTGCTCGTACCGCAGGTCGTTGTCGACGAACCGCTTGAGCCACGAGATGCTGGTCGAGGCGATGGTGGTGTCCGGAGTGTTCGGCGCGAAGTGGCTGGCGCCGTTGAGCTCCAGATACGCCTTGTCGAGGCTGGCCGGCAGGCTGGTGAAGAACGGCTCGGAGTGACTGCGCACCGAGGCGATCGAGTCGTTCTCGGCGCCGATGACGAGCGTCGGCACCTGCACCCGCGACCAGTTCTTGGTCAGGTTCCACGGCGTCAGCGGGATCGCCGCCTGCAACTGCGGGCGATCCTCCGCCGCTTCCAGGGTCCCGCCGCCGCCCATCGAGTGCCCCATCACGCTGAGCCGGTCGGCGTCCACCCGGCTACGCACCGAGCTGCGCTCGGTCAGGAAGTCCAGCGCGGCCAGCAGTTGCCGGCCACGGCTGGCCGGTTGGTCGTACCGGCTGTTGGTGTCGATGTTGAAGACGACGAAGCCCTGCGAGGCCAGCCTCGGCCCCAGCCACGCCATGCTCGACCGGCTCGCCGTGTAGCCGGGCGCGATGGCCACCGCGCCGAAAGTGCCCGCACTGGTGCTGGTCGGGAAATAGATGGTGCCGCCGCCGAAGCCGCTGGCGCTCAGCGATGACACGGTGGTCTCGGAGACCGCGAACGGCCCCCGGGTGGCGGCGATGCTCGCCGCGGTGGGTGCCGGACCGCGCTCGAACGGATTCTCCGCGGCGTTGGCGTTCGGCACGAGCACGACACCCGCGACGGCGAGCAGACCCGCGACGAAGGTGAGGGCCAGTCCACGCGAGGCCCGGCCGGATCCGACCGGGATACGACGGTGCGATCCGGCGGCGTGCCGGTGGGACCGGGACGAGGGGTACGGCGGTGGTACGGACGACGACTTCATTGGCGCTCCCGCTTGGTCGGGTGGTGACCGCACGGCTTCGCGCACCGGCCGAGGGTCGGCCGGTGCGGTAGGTGGACGGTCGGTGGCCGGGCGCGTCACCATCGGTGCCGGGGCCGTCGGGGATGTCGGCCCCTGTTCGGACCATAGGCCGGGCTCAACCCCGTTGACCAGGCCGGACGGCCATCGTGAGACCGCAGTCGCACGGCCCGCCGAGCCCGCGGTCACCCGGCCGGTGAGTCCATGGTCACAGGGCCGGAATCAGACCGTGACCCATCGGGTCGGACGCCGGCCGGCCCGACCATTAGCATTCCCCGCCATGACTTCGCAGTCCGAACAGCCCGGCCAGTACCCGGGCACTGTCCAAACTCAACCGGCTGGTGTCCACGGTGGCGACCCGGCCGCGGCCTGGCAGCAGCAGCCCGCCGCGCCGCCGGTGAAGCAGGGCACCAACGGCTTCGCCATCGCCTCGCTGATCTTCGGCATCATCGGCGGCATCCTGTTCAGCGTCATCTTCGGCATCATCGCGCTCACCCAGATCAAGCGCCGAGGTCAGGGCGGCCGGGGCCTGGCCGTCACCGGTCTCGTCTTCTCCGGGCTGTGGGCGGCGGGTATCGCCGTGCTCATCGTGGTGGCCCTGGCCGACGGCGCGACCCGCAACGACGCCGGTGAGATCACCGAGGGCGGGTCGGTCTCCTCCTTCGACCTCGCCACCGGCGACTGCCTCAACGGGTTGAAGGAGAGCGCCAGCATCACCAGCCTGCCAGCGGTGCCGTGCTCCCAGCCGCACGAGGGCGAGGTGTTCGGCACCTTCACGGTGACCGGCGACTCGTTCCCCGGCAACACCGCGATCAGCAGCCAGGCCGAGGAGGGTTGCACCGACCGCCTCGCGCAGTACGCACCGGCCGCGGCCGACGACGACAGCCTGGAGCTGTTCTTCCTGCACCCCACCTCGGAGTCGTGGGCCCAGGGCGACCGTGAGGTGGTCTGCATCGCCAACGACCCCAGTGGGCAGCGCACCGGCTCGCTGAAGGACTGAGCGAGACCCGGGTCGACCGGCGGACGCCGGTGCGGGTGGGAGCCACCCGCACCGGCGCCCCGCTCCGGGTGGCCGGGGGGACCTCCGGAGCCTTCGGGAAGGTCTCAGGCGGACTTTTCGGCCGCCGCCTGCAGACCGGCGGCCTCGAGTTCGACGTACCGGCGGACCCGGCCGCCGATCATCAGGTTGAGCAGGGGCGCGAGCAGCCCGCGCTGGCGCAGGCCGAGCACGAGCCGGCTGCGCCGGCCGCCGTCGAGCGGCGCGACCCGGTGGTCCCCGATGGTGGTGACTCCGCCGGCGACGGCGGTCCAGGCGAACCCCGTTCCCTCGGTGAACTCCGTGACGGTCCAGACCATCGGCCGCAGGCCGGGCTGGCTGACCCGGACCCGGGCGCCCGTGGTCAGGGTCGGGTCGAGCAGCTCGACCGAGGTGATCGAGTCGGTCCATCGCGGCCAGTCGGTTGGATTCGTCAGCACCGCCCACAGCGCGGCCGGCGGGGCGTCGACGTCCGCTTCGGTCCAGAACTCCATCGCGCTTCCTCCCCGAAAGATCTTGTACCATATGGTACATGACGCGGGACGGGCAGACCTCCACCGGCCGGGAGCAGTTGCTGGACGCCCTGATCGAGCACTTCGCCGACCACGGGGTCAACAACCAGAGCCTGCGTACGCTCGCGACCGCGATCGGCACCAGCCACCGGATGCTGATCTACCACTTCGGCTCGCGGGACGGCCTGCTCGCCGCCGTGGTGAGCGAGCTCGAACGACAGCAGCGGCAGGTGCTGGCCACCCTGGCCGAGACCCCCGACGCGTCCCCGCGCGAGGTCGCCCTGCGCTTCTGGTCGCTGGTCGTCGGCCCGGCCCTGCGGTACGGCCCGCTCTTCTTCGAACTCTCCGCACACGTGATGCAGGGCCAACCGCACGTGCCCGGGGTACGCGACGGCCTGGTCGAGCCCTGGCTCGAACCACTCGCCGAACTCATGACGTGGGCCGGCCATGATCCGGCCGCCGCCCGGGTGCACGCCCGGCTGGGGCTGGCCGTGGCCCGGGGACTGCTGCACGACGTACTGATCACCCGGGACCTGCCCGCCGCGGACGCCGCTATGGCGCTCTTCGTGGACCTGCTGGAGACCGCGACGCCGGCCGCACGACATACCTGAGAATCGTCGTCCACAGTGCCCGTACTGGTGTATCACCGACCACATTGATCGATGTCGGTCCGGCGCCTAGGCTGGCGCCGGCGGACCGGAGCGCTGTCGAGCGCCGCCCACCGCCAGCCGAACCAACGGGGAGGACGGCTACATGCGTGTCGGTAGAGCGGCGCTGTCTGCTGCGGTAACGATCACTGTGATTCTCAGCGGCGGCGGCGCCGCGTGGGCGGAACCCGAGGCCACTGGCGGCAGACCTGTCAGCGCCACCGAGCAGCGGTTGCCGGACGGCTGGACGTTGACCACCACGGCCACCGGATACGAACTCAGCTGGCGCCCGGAGCAGCTCGTCCGGGTCGGTGGCGCCGCGGTCGAGTTCTACGCCGGCGAGCGGCTGCTCGGCCGCCCCGGAGCAGCCCCCGGCCAGCGCACCTTCCACCTGCCCATCGACGAGGTCACCGCGGGGAACCTGACCGATCTGCAGGTGCGGGCCGGCGGTCGGCGCCTCGACGCCGAACCGGACGCGACCGCACCCCGCGCCGGATCGGCCGCCCCGGCGGCCGTCACCCAGCTGCCCGCCAACCCGGTCGACCCGGGCCTGCCTGGTCCATACTCGACACTGACCGGCGAGTACGTCCTACCCGACGTGCAGTTGCCGGGCTTCCCGGTACCGGTGGAGATGCGCGGCTATGTGGTGGCCCCGCAGGGCACCTCCGGCCAGCGGCCGTTGGTGCTGCTCCTGCACGGCCGGCACCCCACCTGCTACCAGGGCACGGCCGAGCCGACCACGGTCTGGCCCTGCCCCAGCGGCTGGACCGCGCTGCCGAGTCATCGGGGTTACGAACGGATCCAACAACGGCTCGCCACGCAGGGATACGTCACCGTCTCCATCTCGGCGAACGGCGTCAACGCCCAGGACGGCGCCGGCCTGCCGCCGCAGGACGCGGGTGCGCAGGCCCGCTCGTCGCTGGTCCGGACGCATCTGGGCCGGTGGGCGGACTGGGCGGGCAGCGGCCGCTCCACCGCACCGGACGTGGTGCGCGCCGCTCCGGTGCCGAACATGTCGAACGTGCTGCTGGTCGGTCACTCCCGCGGCGGCGAGGGCGTCAGCCGGGCCGCCGTCGACAGCCTCCGCCGACCGCCGGCCGCCCAGGACGGCTACCCGGGGACGGTGCGCTGGCAGATCCGCGGCCTGGCCCTGATCGCCCCCTCCATCTACAGCCACAACCCCAGCCCCGACGTCCCGTCGGTCACCATCCTGCCGAGCTGCGACGGCGACCTCTCCGACCTGCCCGGTGAGCAGTACCTGGACGCCACCCGCGGGGTGGGACGCGGATACGCCCTGCACAGCGCGGTCTTCGCCATCGGCGCCAACCACAACTACTTCAACACCGAATGGACGCCCGGACTCTCCGCCGCGAAGTCCTGGGACGACTACCCCAGCCCGCACGATCCGGTCTGCCGGTCGGCCTCGACCATGCGGCTGACGCCCGACCAGCAGCAGAATGTCGGCGCCACCTACGTGGCCGCCGCGGCGGCTCTCTTCGTGGCCGGAAACGACCAGGTACGCCCGCTGCTGGACGGCTCGGGCTTCCGGGCGCCGTCGGCCGACCCGGCCACGGTGCTCAGCCACGCGGTCGGCGGCAACCGGACCCGGCTGGTGGTGCCGGACGCGTCGACGGTGGTGACCGGCGCGGGCGGCCGGCTCTGCCTGCAGGTAGCGACCGGCAACTCCCCGACCTCCTGCGACAACGTGCGATCCCCGCACTTCGTGCCGTTCGACCCGGTCCGCCCCGAACAGGGGCGGCACGCGGTCTTCGTGGACTGGAGCTCACCGGGCACCCCGGTCAGCATCCGGCCGGCGGCCCCGGCCTCGCTGTCGGCCGCCCAGTCGGTGGCGTTGCGGGTCGTCGTCCCAGCGGGCTCCCCCGGTACGCAGTTCGACGTCGCCATCACCGACTCCGCCGGCCGGCGGGCCGTCCTCGGCACCAGCACGCTCGACCCGCTGCCGGCGCCGACTCAGACGTCGTACGACTGGGGCCAGGAGGTCCGGATGCCGCTGACGAACGCCGTCGCGGCCGGGTTGAACCTCACCCAGATCGCGACCCTGGAGCTGGTCCCCCGGGCCGGCGAGGTGTGGGCCCGGATCTGGCTTGTCGACGCCTGGGGCTGGCGGCCCGGTACGCCGTCGCCGCAGCCGGTGTCGCTGCCCCGCGTCGACCTGGGCGAGCGGACCGTCCAGGAGGGCGACTCGGGCACGGTCACCTACCAGGTCCCGGCGCAGGTCGCCGGCAGCGGCACGGGTCAGGTCCGGGTCTTCGTGGTGGACCCGGTGACGATGGTCGCCACCGCCAGCGTGGTCACCATCGGATCGGGCAGCACCACGGTTCCGATTCCGATCCCGGTCACCGGCAACACCCAGCCGGGCGACGGCCGGACCTATCTCGTCGCGGTGAAGGCCATCCAGGGTGTCGCTATCGGTGACGCCTACGGCCAGCTCACCGTCCAGGACGACGACGCGTGAGGTGATATCCGCGGACCACACGTGGGAGGGCACCCCGGTAGCTCCGGGGCACTCTCCCACGTGTGGTCCGAGTCGTCGCGGACGGTGATCGGACCGGCGTCAGCCGGCCGGCGGGTACGGGTCGTCCCGGTACGTCGACTCGTTCTCGATCTTGCCGTCGGCGGTGTGCACGACCAGTTGGCTGGGCTCGTTGGCGTGCGCCACCTTCCGGCCCTGGGTGATCGCCTCACTCTTGGTCGGGTAGGAACCGAACACCTCCGAGCCCTTCTCGACCTTCCAGCCGTCACCGGCCGGGACGACGTGATACTCGTTGCGGGTCACGGGCTGCTCCTCTCGCGCCGTGCGGCTGGTCCACTCTGAACCATCCCGCAGATCCCCTACCCCGGCTCCCCCCGCCCAAACGGCCGGCGCCGCAGGGCGCGGGCGAGCCGGCGTACGCCTTCGTCGAGCAGGGCCGGCGGCGCGGCGGCGTAGGTCAGGCGCAGATACGCGGCCGCCGGCTCGGCCGCGTACCAGGGGCGCCCGGGGAAGACGACGACCTGTTCGGCGGCCGCGGCGGTGGTGACCTCGACATCGTCGAGCCCGTCCGGCAGGCGTACCCACAGGTGCAGTCCACCGCGCGGCACGGTGGTCGGGAGCAGATCCGGTAGGTGCCGGCGCAGGGCGGTGAGCAGCGCGTCCCGGCGGTCGCGCAGCGCCGTCCGCAGTGCCCGCCGGTGCCGCGGCCAGGCCGGCGCGGTGACGAAGTCGAGCGCGGCCTGTTGCAGCGGGCCGGCGACGAAGAAGTCGTCGAGGGTGCGGGCCGAGCGCAGCCGGGCTCCGGCGGCGCCCCGGGCGCCGATGGCCGCCACCCGCAGGCCGGGCGCGGTCGACTTCGTCAGCGACCGGAGGTGGACCACGTGTCCGTCCGGGTCGTCGGCGGCCAACGGCGGCGGTGGGGTGCCGTCGATGGTCAGGTCGCGGGCGTACTCGTCCGCCAGCAGGAACGCCCCGGCGGCGCGGACCGCCGCCAGCACCGCGGGGCGCCGCTGTTCGGCCAGCGTGGCGCCGTGCGGGTTGGCGTAGAGCGGTTGGCAGTAGAAGAGCCGGGCTCCGCTGCGGGCCAGGGCGGCCGCGAGCAGGTCCGGCCGGACGCCGTCGGAGTCGGCGGGGACCGGCACCACGCGCAGCCCCGCCGCCCGGGCGGCCGCGAGCGCCCCCAGGTAGGTCGGCGATTCCACCAGGACCGACTCGCCGGGCGCGGCGAGCGCGCGGAACGCGGTGGCCAGCGCGGCCTGTCCGCCCGGGCAGATCACCATGTCGTCGGCGCGCAGCGCACCCCCGGCCTCGCGGGCGAACCAGGCGCGCAGCTCCTCGCGGCCCTGGACCGGGCCGCGCTGCCAGGCGCTGGGGTGGCGGGCGGCGCGGGCCAGCGCCGCGCCGAGGGCGGTCGCGGGTTGCAGGTCGGGGTCGAGGTAGCCGCCGGATAGTGGTATCGCGCCGGGGTCGGGGATGGCGAGCAGCGCCTGCATCACCTCCGCCCCCGCGATTCCCGGTCCCAGCGCCACGGCCTGCCAGGAGAGGTCGGGTGGCGTCGGATGCTGGGCTGGGCGGCCGGCCACGAAGGTGCCGCTGCCCGGCCGCGCCTCGATCAGGTCCTCGGCCACCAGCCGGCGGATCGCCCTCGCGACGGTTACCGGCGACGCCTGATGCCGGGCCGTCAACTCCCGCACCGACGGCAGCCGGGCACCGGGACCCGCCGCGGCGGCCAGCCGACGAAGATCTTGGATAACGCGGTCGGCTGCGTTATCGTCATTCATGAAAGAGCATGGTAACGCTATCGCGGCCGACCGGATAACGGGGAGCGCGCTGGGCGCGCTCGGGGTGCTCGCCTTCAGCCTGTCGCTGCCCGCCACCCAGGTCGCCGTCGGCGAGTTGGACCCGTGGCTGGTCGCCTTCGGCCGCGCGGTCGGCGCCGGGCTGCTGGCCGCCGCCTATCTCCGGCTGGTCCGAGCGCCCCGGCCGACCGCGGCGCAGTGGTGGCGGCTCGTCGTCGTCGCCGCCGGGGTGGTGGTCGGCTTCCCGCTGTTCACTTCGCTCGCGCTCACCACCCAGACGGCGGTCCACGGCGCGGTGGTGATCGCCGTGCTACCGGCCATCACCGCCGTCTTCGCCGTGCTGCGCGCCGGGGAACGCCCGCCGCCGGCGTTCTGGGCGGCCAGCGGCGCCGGCCTCGGCGCGGTGCTGGTCTTCCTCGCGGCCAGCGGCAGCGCCTCGGGTGCCGTCGAGCCGGCCGATCTGTTCCTGCTGGTGGCCGTCGTGCTCTGCGGCCTCGGCTATGCGGAGGGCGGCGCGTTGGCCCGCGATCTCGGCGGCGCCCGGACGATCTGCTGGGCGCTCGTCGGGTCCCTGCCGGTGACCGTACCGATCACCACCGCCGTTACCGTCGCACGGTCGCCGGACGCCGGTGGCGTGGCCTGGCTCGGCTTCGGCTACGTCACCGTGGTGTCGATGTTCCTCGGCTTCTTCGCCTGGTACGCGGGCCTGGCGCGGGGCGGCATAGCCCAGGTCGGCCAGCTCCAGCTCGCCCAGCCGGTGCTCACCCTGGGCTGGTCGGCGGCGCTGCTGGCCGAACCGGTCACCCCGGCGGCGATCGGCGCCGCGTTACTGGTCCTCGCCTGCGTCATCGGCACCCAACGCGCCCGCGGCAGCGGATCCGCCGCCCGACCCCGGGCGCGGGTGCCGGGGTGATGCGGGTGCCGGGGGTGGACGGACGGAAACGGGGGTGGCACCGACTTCGGTGCCACCCCCGGGACCGCGGTTCCTACCTGGCCGTGCAGGTCAGGGTCGGTGCGGTGTTCGTACCGCTGAATGATCCGTTGAATCCGAAGCTGGTGGTGCCGTTGGCGCTCAACGCGCCGTTGTATCCGACGTTCGTGGCGGTGACCGACGACCCGCTCGAGGTTATCGACGCGTTCCACGAACTGGTGATCGACTGGCCACTGGGCCAGGTCCAGTTCACCGTCCATCCGGAGATGGACGCGTTGCCGGCCCGGACCGTGACCTGGGCGCCGAAGCCACCGGACCACTCACTGGTCCGGGTGTAGGTCGCGGTGCAGCCGCCGTTGCCGGCCGGCGGGGTGGTGGCCGGCGGGGTGGTCGGCGGGACGCTCGGCGGCGGGGTGGTCGGCCCGGTGGTGGGCGGCGCGGTGGTCGGCGTGCCGCCGCCGCCGAAGGTCACGTCACTGCAGAGGTAGTACGGCTGGTCGAGGTGGCTCGCCTGCCAGATCGTGTAGACGACGTGCCGGCCGGTGCGGTTGCCGGCGTTCACCTGGGCCTCGTACAGCCCGGTGGTCGGGTAGCTGCCGGTGCGCAGTACCAGGTCCAGGCTGCCCCAGGTGAGCGGCTGGGTGGCCGGGTTGAAGCCCTGCTTGGTGATGTAGATCAGCAGGTAGTCGGCCCCGTGCCGGGCGCCGTCGGTGAGCGTCAGGGTGAAGTTGTTCGGCATCGGCTTCGCGACCCACGCGCCGACGGTGTCCATCGCGCCGTACAGTCCGCCCTGGGTGCGACCGCCGCTGCACAGCTGCCCGTCCGGCACCGCCGCCTGGTGGTTGCCGCCGACGTTCTCGCGGTACAGGCCGTTCCAGTTCCACATCGCGTTCGGGTTGGCCTGCCAGGCCTGGGCGCACATCGGATCGGTCTGGGCCATATTGGGGTTCAGGTGGTCGTCACCCCAGCGCTCCCAGCAGCCGTAGTTGCGGGTCGGCGGGTTGGTGACCGATCCGTGCGCCGAGGCGGGCTCGGGCTGGTGGAGGACGACCATCGTGAACCCGGTGGCGACGATCGCGACCACCCCGAGTACCAGACGGCGGGCTGTCAGTGAAACTCTCATCAAAGCTCCAGCGTTCCGCCGGCGCCCGCGTCACCCGCCGGGATGCCCACGCCCGCGAGGAAGCACGCGCCGATCAACATGAGGACCTCGGCAGCGCGGCCGGAACGGCCTGCTACCAGGGATGGCCTGGTGGCTCCCGGAACGACACTACCATCGATATAGACATGCACAAATTTTAGTGCTGGGGCGGCCCGGTGAGCAGACGGGTGATCTCCTCGGCTGGCATCGGGCGGCCGAAGTGCCAGCCCTGTCCGTTGTCGCAGCCGACCGTCCGCATCCGGTCGGCCTGCGCCGCGGTCTCGATGCCCTCCGCGGTGACCGCCAAGCCGAGTTGGTGGCCGAGCGAAACGACGGTGGCCAGGAAGTCGTCGTCCGTCGTTGTCCGCCGGCGGCCGGGCACCGGCCGGAACGCGGGCGGCGGCGGGTGGGTCAGGCTGGCGTCGAGCTTGAGCCCGTGCAACGGCAGGGCACGCAGGTTCGCGAGATTCGAGTAACCGACCCCGAAGTCGTCGATGAGAATCCGGACGCCGAGCTCCAGCAACGCGGAGAGGGTGTCGGTCACCGCCGGGGTCAACCTGATCACGGCCTGCTCGGTGATCTCGATCTGGAGCAGGTGCGGCGGCAGGCCGGTCCGGTCGAGGACCTGCGCGACCGCGGCGGCCATCCCGACCTGCTGGAGTTCGCGTACCGCGACGTTGACGTTGACGAACAGGCCCGGCCGCTGCCGCTGCCACCGGCTGACCTGGTGGCACGCCTGCTCCAGCAGGTGCTGGCCCAGGGCCACGATCTGGCCGGTCCGTTCGGCGCTCTCGACGAACCGGGCGGCGCCGAGCAGCCCGTGCCGGGGATGGCGCCAGCGGGCCAGCGCCTCCACCCCGGTCATCCGCCCAGATCCCAGATCCACGACCGGCTGGTAGGCGAGCGTGAACTCGCCGCGGCGCAGGGCGCCTGGCAGGGCCGCCGACAGCCGGTACCGCGCGGCGTCGGCGGCGCTGCGGTCGCCGTCGAACTGCCGCCAGGTCGCCTTGCCGTCCGCCTTCGCCCAGTGCAGCGCGATCTCGCTGGCCCGCAGCAGCCCCGCCGCCCCGCCGTCGCGGACCGGTCCCTCGGCGACTCCCACGCTGGCGGTCAGCGGTACCTCGGTCCCGGCCACCTGGAACGGCTCGGCCAGCGCGGCCAGCGCCCGATCGGCGATCTTTATCGCGTCCTCGGCGCAGGTGGTGTCGGCGACCAGAATGGCGAACCGGTCGCTGTCCAGCCGGGCCACCAGGTCGGCCGGGCGGTCGGTGACCGCGCCGAGCCGGCTGGCGATCTCCCGCAACAACCGGTCGCCCACCTGATGACCGAGTACGTCGTTCACGGAACCGAAGTCGTCGATGTCCAGGCAGCAGACCCCCGCCCGACCGGGCTGCGGACCGGCGGCGACGAGCCGACCCAACCGCTCCGTGAAGAGCGTGAGGTTGGGCAACCCGGTCAGCCGGTCGTGGCTGGCGAAGCGGCGGAACCGGGCCTCGGTCACCCGCAGCGCCTCCTCGGCCCGGGTGCGCGCGGCCAGCGCGGCCAATCGGACGGTGTCCTGCGCCCGCAGGCTGCGGTCGTGGGCGGCCGAGGCGAAGCCGGCGGCGAGCCCCGCCAGCAGCCCGGTGAGCCGGGCACTGACCGCCGGGTCGGCCGGCAGGCCGGCGGCCCAGAGCAGCCGGGAGTTCACGATCGCGATCGTCCGGCCGAGCGCCTCGGGCGAGGCGAAGCCGGCCGCGACCAGGTCGGCGCCGATCCGGTGACCGGAATCGGGGTCCAACCGGTCGGCCCGGACGGCCGCGACCAGGCGGTCCGTCAGCCCGGCCACGATGTGCCGCCGTTCGCTGGCGCCGATCGGCACGTAGTGGGCGCGGTGCAGCGCGGCGGTCCAGGCCGCCGCGAACTCCTCAACACCGTGGCGGTGCCGCGCGGGCCCGTCGGTCACGTCCGGCGCCCGACTCCGACGTAGAAGCTCATCCGCTCGGGGTGCTCACCGACGTCGGCCGGGGACTCCGGACGCCACAACGGCGACCAGACCAGGCCGGGCTCCACCAGGTCCAGGCCCGTGAAGAAGGCCGCCACCTCGGATCGGGTACGGGCGGTGACCGGCGTCTGGGTCCGGCCGCTGAGTCGGGCACCCGCGCCCATCTCGTCCGGCCGGCTGTCGGTGGTGACGTGGCTGATCGCCACGCAACTGCCGGGCGCCAGCGCCGTCCACAAACGCTTGACCAGGCCGTACGGATCGTCCTGGTCCGGGATGGCGTGCACCACCGAGACGAGCAGCAGCCCGACCGGCTGGTCGAGGTCCAGCAGCCGGCGGGTCTCCGGGTGGTCGAGGATCGCCTCCGGATGGCGCAGGTCCTCCAGTAGCGCCACCGCGTTCGGCCGGTCCGCCAGGATCTGCTCGCTGTGCGCCACCGCGACCGGATCGATGTCCACGTAGACCACCCGCGCGTCGGGGTCGACCCGCTCCGCGATCTCGTGCACGTTGCCCACCGTCGGGATGCCGGAGCCGATGTCCAGGAACTGCCGGATCCCCTGGTCGAGCATGAACCGGACGGCCCGGTGCAGGAACTCGCGGTTGGCCCGTGCCACCAGGCGCAGGTCCGGCACCGCCGCCATCGCCTGCCGGGCGAACTCCCGGTCCACCTCGAAGTTGTGCGAACCGCCGAGCCAGTAGTCGTACGCCCTGGCCACGCTCGGCCGGCTCAGGTCGATGTTGTCTGGTGCCCAGTCCGGCCGCTCCATTGCCGCCCTTCCTCGTCAGCGGACGATCCGTCCACCGTGGGCACCGCGGAGATCCGGGTGGGCCGACAGCGCCGGGATCGCGAAGAATCCACACTAATACTCCGGCGGGGATGGTGAAACCCACCGGATCGCGGCCGCGATCAGAGCCAGTCGTGTTCGCGGGCGTAGCGGGCCGCCTCGTGGCGGGTGTGGGTCTGGGTCTTCTGCATCGCGTTGGAGAGGTAGTTGCGGACCGTGCCCGGGGCGAGGTGCAGCCGGGCGGCGATGTCGACGACCGAGTAGCCCGACCCGGTCTCCCGCAGGACGTCGAGCTCACGGTCGGTGAGGGGGCAGTCGTCGACGACGGCGAGCGCGGACACGTCCGGGTCGATCCAGCGCTTGCCGGCGTGCAGGGTGGCGACGACCGAGGTGATGTGGGCCGGCTCGGCCGACTTGCTGACGAAGCCCTGCACGCCGAGCCGCAGCGCCTTGCGCAGGACACCGGGCCGGGCGTGCCGGGTCAGCATGAGGATCACCTGTTCCGGCCGGACCCGGCGGATCTCCGCGACCGCATCCAGGCCGTCGACGCCCGGCATCTCCAGGTCGATGACGAGCACGTCGGGCTGGTGCCGCAGGGTGGCCTCGACGGCCGTCGCGCCGTCGTGCGCCTCGGCGAGGACGGTGATGTCGCCCTCCATCGGCAGCAACGCGGTCAGCGCGGTGCGCAGCAGCGCCTCGTCGTCGGCGAGCACGATGGTGGTCATCGGCCATCCCCCCTCACCGCTGGGGCCGCGCCGGCCCGGACGGGCGGGAAGGTCGCGGCGGTCCGGAACCGTCCCGCCCGCTGTTCCACGGTCAGTTCCCCGCCGTCGCCCGTGACCCGTTGCCGCAACGCGGACAGACCTCGGAGCTCGGCGGGTTCGTCGGAGGTCACGCCGTCGTTGACGATGGTGATGCTCGACTCGGCGAGGGTGATCTGCACCTGGGTGGCCTGCGCGTGCCGCAGGATGTTCGTGGTGGTCTCGCGCAGCACCTGGCCGAGCAGCTGGCTGGCGCGGGCGTCGACCTCGGCTTCGCGGGTCACCCGGACCCGGATGCCGGCCGCCTCGAACAGGTTCCTGGCGTTCTCGATCTCCGCCGAGAGGTTGAGCTGCCGCTGCGCGTACGCGAGTTCCTTGGTCTGGGTGATGGTGTCGCTGACCAGGGCGTACGTCTCATTGAGCTCCTTCTCCGCCTGGCCGGCGTCGGTGCGCAACAGCTTCTGCGCCAGCGCGATCTTCAACTTGACCACGTGCAGGGTGTGGCCCTGGATGTCGTGCAGGTCGCTGGCGAACCGGACCCGTTCCCGCACGACGGCCAGCTCGGCTTCGCGCTCGCGGGTCTGTTCGAGCTCCCGGATCAGGTCGTAGAACCGCTCGCCGACGATCGTCATGACCGTCACCACGATGGTGATCACCGTCGGGACGACGACGTAGCTGGTCAGGACCTCACGTACGTCGTCGGGTTGCACCAGCAGCCGGGCCGCGCCGACCACCGCGACGTACGAGAACAGCCCGGCCACCGCCAGCCCCCGACGCCGCTTCACCTCGCGCAGGGCCAGCGACCCCACGGCGCAGAAGCCCCAGTACGCGTTCGGGCTGCCGGTCACCAGCACCCCCAGCGGCCAGACCGCCGCCGCGACGAGCACGCAGGGCAGCGCCACCCGGGCGAGATCGTTGGCGGTCCACCGCTCGAAGGCCACCAGGGCGGCCGCGGCCCCAGGCGCCAGGATGACGACGTGCCACCAGGTACGTGAGTCGATGAAGAGCAGGATCACCGCGACGATCACGATCGGCGGCAGCGACGTCACGAGATTGAGCCGGCGCAGGCGTCCCTGCGTCGACTCGGTGAAGCGCTCCGATCTTGCGGTCACCACCCCAGTATCCGTCCGTTACCGGCCCCGAACAGTGACACCACGTCACCACCGGCCGGGCGGCGGAGCGCCGGAGTCGTCGAAGGACGCCCCGCCGCGGCACCACCGGTCGCAAGATTCACTGCATCGGCTGGAACCCGGTGCCGTTTCACGACGACCAGTAGTAGTAGCGCTGGACGTGAGAAGCGGAGGAACGCGGATGCGCAGGTCGGTATCAACGGGCAAGCGGGGCTGGGCGGCCACCTTCGCCGTCACCGCGGTGGCGGTGTTCGCCACGGCGGGCTGTGGCGCGACCGACGACACGTCGGGGGCCGCCCCGAGCCCGGTTCCGTCAGCGAGCGCCGACGGCAGCACGTTCATGGTCCGTGATCCGTGGATCAAGGCGGCCGACGAGGGCATGACCGCCGCATTCGGCACCCTGGTCAACAACACCGACGCCGATGTCACCATCACCGGCGTGAGCACCACCGTCTCGCCGATGGAGGTGCACGAGATGGCCATGCAGGACGGCAGGATGGTGATGCGGCCGAAGGCGGACGGCATCACGATCAAGGCCGGCGCGAGTCACGTGCTGGAACCCGGCGGTGACCACTTCATGCTGATGGACCTGAACAGCCCGGTTCGGGCCGGCGACGAGCTGACCTTCACCCTCACCTTCGCCGACGGCGCCACCGCCGAGTTCACGGCGGTGGCGAAGCCGTTCACCGGCGCCGAGGAGAGCTACGACCCGAGTTCGGGCATGCCGATGAGTCCCGGGCCGGGAATGACGATGAGCCCGGCCCCGTGACCGACCACCCCGAGATCCGTCCGGTGAGCAGGCGCCGCCTGCTCACCGGTGGTGCCCTGGGCATCGGCGGCGCGGTCGCCGGAGCCGCGGCCGGTGTCGCCGCGACCGCCGGCCGGCAGTCACCGCCACCGGCACCGGCGCCGGTCGATCCAGGTGCCGCGACCGGCGTCGGCACCGATGTCGTGCCGTTCCACGGTCGGCGGCAGGCCGGCATCGCCACGGAACCGCAGGCACACGCGTCGTTCGTCGCGTTCACCCTGCGACGGGGAGTCGACCGGGCGGCGCTGGGCCGGTTGCTGCGGTTGCTGACCGACGACGCCGCCCGGCTGGCCGAGGGCCGGGCCCCGCTGGCCGACACCGAGCCGGAACTCGCCGTCCTGCCGGCCCGACTCACCATCACCTTCGGGTTCGGTCCCGACCTGTACGCGGCCGCCGGCCGGGACGACCGCCGACCACCGTCGGTCGCCCCGTTGCCCCGCTTCGACATCGACCGGCTGCAGCCGGCCTGGTCCGGCGGTGACCTGCTGCTGCAGATCTGCGCCGACGATCCGCTGACCGTCACCCACGCGCAGCGAATGCTGGTCAAGGACGCCCGGCCGTTCGCCACCGTCCGCTGGGTGCAGCGCGGATTCCGGCGCAGCCGGGGTGCGCAGGCCGACGGGCACACCCAACGCAACGTGATGGGGCAGCTCGACGGCACCGCCAATCCCCGCCCCGGCACCGCCGCCTTCGAACAGTCCGTCTGGGTCGGCGACGGCCCGGACTGGCTGCGCGACGGCAGCACCCTGGTGGTGCGCCGGATCCGCGCCGAGCTGGAGACCTGGGACAAGCTGGGCCGGACCGACAAGGAACTCGCGGTCGGCCGGCGGCTGGACAGCGGGGCGCCGCTGACCGGTCAGCACGAGCAGGACGAGCCCGACTTCTCGGCGCTGAACGAGGCCGGGCTGCCGGTCATGCCGGACTTCGCGCACGTCACCCGGGCCAAGGTCACCGACGACCGGCTCCGGATCCTGCGCCGGCCCTACAACTACGACGGGGCGCCGGACGCCGCCGGGCGGGCGGACAGCGGGCTGATCTTCGCTGCCTATCAGGCCGACATCGCCCGGCAGTACCTGCCGATCCAACGCCGCCTCGCGGAACGGGACCTGCTCAACGACTGGATCACCCCAATCGGCTCCGCCGTCTTCGCCATCCCGCCCGGCTGCGAACCCGACGGCTGGATCGGCGAACAGGTGCTGGGCTGACCGCCTCGGACGCTGAGGAACCGCCCCGGCGCGGCGCAGCGCAGCCCGCCACGGCGCAGAGCCGCCGGGAAGCCCGCCACCGTGCCGGGGACGACAAGGAAGGACGGCAGGTGCGACGCATCGCAATGGGACTGACCGCGTTGGCCGCGCTCGCGCTCACCGCAACGGGTGGCGGGCTGCTGGGCGCCCGGCCGGCAGCCGCGCACGCCCAACTACAGGCCAGCGATCCCCGGGCCGACTCGACCGTGACCACCCAGATCGACCAGATCACCCTCACCTTCAGCGAACTGGTCCGGGGCGACTTCAGCACCGTCGTCGTCACCGGACCGGACGGCGCCCGGCACACCACCGGCCCGCCGGAGGCGGTCGACAAACAGGTACGCCTGCCCGTCGAGCCGGTCCGGTCCGGCGACTACCGGGTCGCCTACCGGGTGGTCTCCGCCGACGGGCACCCGATCCAGGGACAGTTCCGCTTCACCGTCGCGCTGCCGCCGGCGCTGGAGCCCGCCGGCGCACCGACCGGAGCGCCGGCAACCGCCGGTCACCCCTCGATGTCGCCCGCGGTTTCGGCGACGAACAGGCACCCCGGCGGCGGGGTCGGGCGGTGGGCGGCCGGTCTCGCGCTGGCCTGCGCCGGGCTGGCCTGCGCCGGGCTGGTTCTGCTACGGCGACGCCGGCGGCCTGCTGCCCGCTGACTGCCGGGTCGCGGCTGACCCGGCATCCACCGATCGGTTGATCGGCGGACCCATCTCGCCCCTCGCCGGCCGTGGCTGCGTGGTCGATTCGGCCCCGGGCGGTGAACGGCACAGTTCTGGTATGGCAATCATCGAGGTGGAGAACCTCGTCAAACGGTACGGCGACCACACCGTCGTGGACGGGGTGAGCTTCGCGGTCGAGCCGGGCGAGATCTTCGGCATCCTGGGTCCGAACGGGGCCGGCAAGACGACCACAGTCGAGTGCATCGAGGGATTGCGCAGGCCGGACGGCGGGACCATCCGGGTCGGCGGCATCGATCCGCAGCGCGACACCGGCGAGCTGCGGCACCTGCTCGGCGCTCAACTCCAGGAGAGCGAACTCCCCGAGAAGATCACAGTCGGCGAGGCGATGCAGCTCTACAGCTCCTTCTACCGCGCGCCGGTCGACTGGCGCGGGCTGGCCGACACCCTCAACCTCACCGGGAAACTCGGAACCCAGTTCCGCCGGCTCTCCGGCGGGCAGAGGCAGCGGTTGTCGATCGCGCTGGCGCTGGTCGGCAACCCGAAGGTCGCGGTGCTCGACGAGCTCACCACCGGCCTCGATCCGCAGGCGCGCCGCGACGTGTGGGATCTCATCGAGGACATTCGCGACCAGGGCGTCACGATCGTGCTTGTCACGCACTTCATGGCGGAGGCGGAACGGCTCTGTGACCGGCTCGCGGTGATCGACGCCGGCCGTCTCGTCGCCGTCGACTCCCCGGCCGGGCTGGTCGCCAGGGTCGGTGACTGGCAGCGGATCCGGTTCCGGCCGTCCGCGCCGCTGGACCACGCCCTGCTTACCGCGTTGCCGGAGGTCACCTCGGTCGAACGGGCCGGCCGCCAGCTCGTGGTGACCGGCACCGGAAACCTGCTGCTCGCCGTGGCCACCGTGCTCGCCCGCCAGCAGGTCACCGTCGGCGACCTGCGGGTCGAGCAGACCTCGCTGGACGACGCCTTCGTCGCGCTCACCGGCCGCCGCATCGACACCTGAGGAGACCGCCATGTCCGCACTCGCCCGGCTCACCGTCGTCGAGACCAGGCTCTTCTTCCGCGAGCCGATGATCGTGTTCTTCGCGCTCGGGTTCCCGCCGATCCTGCTCGTCATCCTCGGCTCGATCCCGTCGTTCCGGGAGCCCGGGGAGACCCTCGGCGGGCTGCGGGTCATCGACCGGTACGCGCCGATCGTCGTCGCGATGGGCATCGCCCTGTTCGCTCTCAACGCCCTGGCCCAGCTCTTCGCCAGCTACCGCGAGAAGGGTGTGCTGCGCCGCATGCGCACCACTCCGGTCAAGCCGGGGGTGATGCTCGGCGCGCAGCTGCTGATGGCCACCATCCTGTCGGTGGTGACGACGGTTGTCGTACTCGCCACCGGCCGGCTGGTGTTCGACGTGCGGCTACCCAGGCTGCTGCCGGCGTACCTGTTGGGCTTTGTGCTGACCGCATTGGCGATGTTCGCCATCGGTCTGCTCGTCGCCTCGCTCGCGTCGACCGGCAAGAGCGCCGGCGCGATCGGGACGCTGCTGTTCTTTCCGCTCGTCTTCTTCGCCGGCCTCTGGATCCCCCGCGACAGCATGAACGACGTGCTGCGGACGATCAGCGACCTCACCCCGCTCGGTGCCGGCGTGCAGTCCCTTCAGGACGCCACCGCCGGTCACTGGCCGCAGCCGCTGCAGCTGGCTGTCATGCTGGGGTGGACAGTCGTGGCCGGCGGGTTGGCCGCCCGATACTTCCGCTGGGAGTAGGTCGTGAGCATCGAGGCCGAACTGCGCGCGGAGTACGACCGCTGGCAGCGCAGGGAGATCGCCGCCTTCCAGGTCCTCCCGTACTTTCTCCTGGCGATCTGCACCGTCGTCGCGCTGCTGCTGCCGTTCTGGAAGGTGTCGCTGCCCCTGCCGGCGGTGTTGGGGCTCACGCTCGCGACCGCGAGCTGGCTGCTCTGGTTCCATACCCTGCACCGGGGATGGCTCCGCAACGCTGCGCTGACGGGCCTGTACTACACGGTGCTGATGGTGCTGGCCGCCGGCCTGGTGGCGATCGCACCCTGGTACGGCCTCTTCGCGTTCGTCGGCTACCCCCAGGCGTTCCAATACCTGAAAGGCCGGTGGCGGTACGCCGGCGCCGCCGTCACATCCATGATCATGGCGGTGTCATACCTGGGCGGGGTGGCCACCATCATCGCCGGCTTCTGGTGGGCGTGGGCCGCCATCAGCCTGATCAGCACGGTGCTGGCCTGGATCTCCTCGTACTTCGTCGAGCTGGCCGACCAACGCAACCTCAAACAGAAGCAGGCGCTCGCCGAGCTGCACGAGGCCAACCGCAAGCTCGAAGGGGCGCTGCGGGAGAACGCCGGTCTGCACGCACAATTGCTCGTCCAGGCTCGCGAGGCCGGGGTGCTGGACGAGCGGCAACGGATGGCGCGGGAGATCCACGACACCCTGGCCCAGGGCCTGGCCGGCATCCTGACCCAGCTCCAGGCCGCCGAGCAGAAGCCGGACGAGCCCGCGACCTGGCGCCGGCACCTGACGAACGCGATGGACCTGGCCCGGGAGGGCCTGGTCGAGGCCCGCCGGACGGTCCACGCGGTGGAGCCGGAGGTGCTCGCCAAGGCCCGGCTGCCGGACGCGATAAGCGACGTAACCCGGCGCTGGTCGGAGGTGCACCACATCGACGCGGTGCTGACCACCACCGGCGACCCTCGACCGATGCACACCGACGTCGAGGTGACACTGCTGCGGGCCGCGCAGGAGGCGCTCGCCAACGTGGCCAAGCACGCGAACGCCAGCCGGGTCGGCCTGACCCTGTCGTACATGGAGGATCTGGTGACCCTGGACGTACGGGACGACGGTGTGGGTTTCGAGCCCGACGCCAAGCGCGCCAATGGTTCCGCGAACGGCGGGTTCGGGCTGGCCGGCATGCGACAACGGGTGCAGCGCCTCGCGGGTCGGCTCGACATCGAGTCGGAGCCGGGCGGCGGCACCGCGATCTCGGCCACCGTGCCGGCGATACCGGCCGGAGGCGGACAATGATCTCGGTGCTGATCGTCGACGACCACCCGGTGGTCCGGGACGGGTTGCGGGGGATGTTCAGTGCCGACCCGCGGTTCGAGGTGCTCGGCGAGGCCGGTGACGGCGCGGAGGCGATCGCGGTCGCGGACCGATTGCGACCCGACGTGATCCTGATGGATCTGCGGATGCCGCGCATCGACGGCGTCACGGCCATCAGGGAACTGGCCGACCGCGGGGTGCCGGCCAGGGTGCTGGTGCTCACCACCTACGACTCGGATCGCGACGTGCTGCCCGCCATCGAGGCCGGCGCCACCGGCTATCTGCTGAAGGACGCGCCCAGGGAAGAGCTGTTCCGGGCGGTGGAGGCGGCCGCGCGTGGGCAGGCGGTCCTCTCCCCCGCGGTCGCGACCAGGCTGATGGGTCAGATGCGGCAGCCGGCCTCGGAGCCGCTGTCGCAACGTGAGCTGGAGGTGCTGACGCTGATCGCCCAGGGCTCGACCAACCGCGAGGCCGCCCGACAGCTGTTCATCAGCGAGGCCACCGTCAAGACCCACCTACTGCACGCGTACGCGAAGCTAGGGGTCAACGACCGGGCGGCGGCCGTCGCGGCCGCCTTCCACCGCGGCTACCTGACCCCACCCAGCTGACGCCTCCGACACGGCATTCGCTTCACCAGCCAGGTTGGCATATAATGACAATCGTTTTCAGGTTGATGGAGAGGATCTCGATGTCGGCACCACAGGCCACACCCCATGCGGTGACAGCCGATACTGGCTCCCGCCCGTCACTGACCGTGCTGTCCGGGTTCTGGCCGGCGGCGACCTTCGCCGTCGCCCGGACCATGCTCGCGGCCGACCCGTCGCTGCTGCTGGTACGGCACGACCTGGCCGGGATCCGGGACGGGGTCGTCCGTCGGGTGGTCCGTTCCGGCGCCGGGATCGTCGAGGACGTACGAATCGAGCTGAGACACGGCTGCGCCTCCTGCACCCTGCGCGAGGACGTGCTGCCCACCCTGGTCCGGCTCACCCGCAGCCAGCCCGGCCGGGACCTGGTGCTGATGCTGCCCGAGGTGGTGGAACCCGAGGCGGTCGCCGCCGCCTGCACCCACTGCCTGGTCGACGGCGCACCGATCACCGAACTCATCCGCATCGACTCCTATGTCACCGTCGTCGACGCCGAACACCTGCTCGACGGCCTGGCCAGCACAGACGACCTCACCGAACTCGGCATCCAGGCCGCCGAGGACGACCACCGCGCGCTCGCAGACGTGGTGGTCCGCCAGATCGAGTACGCCGACACCCTGGTGCTGTGGGGGCAGTCCCGGGAGGGCGCCTTCGACACCGGCCGGCTGTCGGTCCTGCTGCGGCGGATGGCGCCGTGGGCGACCCAGCTCCGCCTCGACGGAGACCTCGTCGACGCCAGCGCACTGACCCGCCAACTGCGCCGCACCCGTCGACACCGGCCGGAGACTCCGGGGGTGCTCGTCCGGGGTCTGCGGGGCTATCCGCTGGGCACGCACGCCCCGGAGCCCGACTGCGGAGTCGTCTCCGCCGTCTTCCGCGCCCGCCGCCCGTTCCATCCGCAGCGCCTGCACGACGTACTCGAAGACGTCAACGCCGAGATGGTCCGCTCGCGCGGCCATCTCTGGCTGGCCAGCCAACCCGACACCGTGGTGGCCTGGGAGTTCGCCGGCGGCGGTCTGGGCATGGGGTCGCTCGGACACTGGCTGGTCAGCCTGCCCACCGACCGCTGGGAACAGGTCGACGACCATCGCCGGCTCGCCGCCGCGATGGAGTGGGACCCCTACTACGGCGACCGGCACCAGCACCTGGTCTTCATCGGCCTCGACTTCGACCCCGCCGAACTGGACCGCACCCTCACCAGCTGCCTGCTCACCGACGCCGAACTCGCCGACGGCGAGCAGACCTGGCGCACCTATCCCGACCCCTTCGCCGGTTGTTTCCCCCTGCATCCGGAGGAACTGACCGACGCTGACCCCGAAGGAGCACGACCCGCATGAAGCCCGGAATCCACCCCGAGTACCGACCCGTCGTCTACCGCGACAAGGGCGCAGACTTCGCCTTCCTGACCCGATCCACCGCCACCAGCAGGCAGACGATCGAGTGGACCGACGGCAACACCTACCCGGTGATCGACGTCCAGATCTCGTCAGCCAGCCACCCGTTCTGGACCGGCACGCAGCGCGTGCTCGACACCGCCGGCCGGATCGAGAAGTTCCGCAACAAGTACGCCCGGCGCGGACCCCAGGGCGGATGAACGCCGAGGCTCTCGGCGCACCGCGACGACCTGTTCCGGCTCTTCGCCCGCGGCGTGCACCTCGGCGTACGACCCTGAGCCCGTGACCACGCCACTCGTGCCGGACGAGCAGCTACGGGCCGCGGGGCTGACAGCCACCGCACAGCGCCGGGCCGTCCTGACACTGGTGATCGGACACTCCCGCCCGCTCACCGCCCGGGAGGTACACGCCGAACTCAACCGCACCGTCCGGCACATCGGCCTGACCACCGTCTACCGTGTGCTGCACAGGCTCGCCGACGCGGGCCTGCTGCACACGTTCGACCTGGACGGACAACGCTCCTACCGCCACTGCGGCGCAGCACCCCACCAGCATCTGATCTGCACCCGGTGCGACCTGGTGATCGAGTGCCCACCCGACATCGTGACGAGTTGGCTCAGCGGCCTGCAGCAACACACCGGCTTCAGCCCGCACCCCGACCGACTCGACATCCGGGGTACCTGCGCGGCCTGCGCCGACAGGTAGGAACGGGCCGGACCCGTACGTCGACATGAGCCAGACCGGCCTGGGCGACGTCTCGGGCGGTGAGCGCCACCATGGTCGGCGCGAGGTCGATGCCGATGACATGGCCCGTAGACCCGGTGGCCTCCGCCGCGGGGAACAGGACGGCTCCCCGGCCGCAGCCGACATCAAGCACCCGGTCGCCCGGCCGAATGCCGGCCCGGCGAACCAGTTCATCGCCGGACGGCCCGAAGAAGGGCACGCCGGTCCGGTCGTAGCTCGCGGCGGCCTGCTCGAAACACCGCGACGGTTGTTTCCCGGTCGCGGCGCCCTCGCCTCGGGCCGCGTCGTCGTTCTCCGCAGTCAGCGACATCGTCAGACCGCAACCGGCTCGGGGTGGTCGTGGTCCTGGTCGTGCAGATCGCCGAGGTCCCACTCGGGGAACGGGTCGGGCAGTCTCCGCCAGGCGTCCTGTCCGGCGGCGCACTCGCTTTCGGTGAGCAGGCAGCCGCCCAACGCCGCCCGCAGGCCGTCACCGTCCAGGCCGATGCCGATGAGCACGAGTTCCTGCTGCCGGTCACCGAAGACGGGATGCCAGCGAGACTCCAGTTCGGCGCGTTCCTCGGAATCCGGCGGCCACTGCCCGGACACCACGACGGGCACGCCGACCGGGTCACAGCGCCCCGACGGGCCGGCCTGTGACCAGAGGGCCTGCACATCCGGGCGGCTGGCCAGCCACAGGAACCCCTTGGAACGCACCACACCGAACGCGTCGAGGCCGGCCGCCAGCAGCTCCCACAGCCGCTGCGGGTGGAACGGCCGGTGGTCGCGGAACACGATGCTGGAGATGCCGTACTCCTCGGTCTCCGGCACGTGCCCCCCGTTTAGTTCGGTGACCCAGCCCGGCGCGGTCTCGGCGCGTTCGAGGTCGAACCGGCCGGTGTGCAGGATCTCCACCGGAGCCACCCGGCCGTGCACGGCGCGGACCTGCCGGGCGGCCGGATTGAGGCGGGTCAGCAGCGCCTCCACCACCGTCAGGTCGGTCGGAGCGATCAGGTCGGTCTTGTTGACCACCAACACGTCAGCGAACTCGATCTGGTCGACGAGCAGGTCGGCGATCCCCCGGTCATCCCCTTCGTACGCCGCCAGGCCACGGGCCTCCAGGGTCTCGCCCGCCTCGATCATGGCCAGCAGACCCGCCGCGTCGACGACGCTGACGCAGGTGTCCAGCCGGGCCAGGTCGTCGAGCACCTGCCCGTCCTCGACACCGAAGGCGAAGGTGGCGGCCACCGGCATCGGCTCGGAGATGCCGCTCGACTCGATCAGCAGGTAATCGAATCGGCCCTGCCGTGCCAGCCGGCTCACCTCCTGCAGCAGGTCATCGCGGAGGGTGCAGCAGATGCAGCCGTTGGTCAGCTCGACCAGTCGCTCGTCGGTCCGCGACAGCGCCCCACCGTCGCGGACCAGCGCGGCGTCGATGTTGACCTCACTCATGTCGTTGACGATCACCGCCACCCGCAGACCGTCCCGGTTGGCGAGGACGTGATTGAGCAGGCTGGTCTTGCCGGCACCGAGGAAGCCGGAGAGCACGGTCACCGGCAGCCGACCGGTCACGGCTGATCCGCCAACCGGCGGCCCTCGTACAGACCACGGTTCGGTTCGTCCACAAGATCTCCTTCACGAGAGGTCAGCCAACACCTTAACGCTATCGGTTGTCATTTCCGATAGCGACCCGGTTCCGTCACCAACGACGGCAGACCCTCGACTTATATGAAAATGGTTGTCATTATTGGTCCATGACCTCTGCAGCCCTCAGCCTTGCTCCGCCCTCGAACGACCCACGATCGGCGCGCGACAGCCCAGCCACGTTGGTCGTCTCGCTGCGGCTGCGACTCGACGACCCGGACGATCCGGGGGCGGCCCGGGTCGTCGAGCTGCTGCAACAACTCACCGGCGGCCTGGCCCCCGTCATCGAAACCACCGTCGAACCCCAATCCACCGACCCACCGGCGCTACGCATACTTCCGGACTCGCGGACCGTGTACCGCGGCTCCGCCGAGATCCAACTCACCCGCAGAGAGTTCGACCTGCTCCTCTGCCTGGCAGATCATCCCCAGCAGGTCCTGTCGCGGGCCCAGCTGATCTCCCAGGCATGGGGACACCCATACACCGGCCACCGCAGCGTGGACGTGCACATCCGCCGCCTCCGCGTCAAGGTCGGCCTACCGATCATCCGCACGGTCCACGGTGTCGGTTATCGCCTCGACGACGACGTATCGGTCCTGGTACAACGGCTCGCCCCGCACCGGGGCGCGACCGGCAGACGAGAAGGACGCGGTGGGGCACCAGCTATGCGCTGACTCCGCCGCCGCCAGCGTCCACGGGCGCGCTGATGGCCCCGCCCGTGCCAATCGCCACCGTTCCCCGATCTCGGCGCCAGCGTCTGGCGAGCAGTCCGTGCCGGGGGGCGAGCAACCAGGCGGTCAGGAAAAGCGCCGTGGCGACCAGTACGATGGTGCCGCCGACCGGGGTGTCGTAGCTCCAGGACAGGTAGAGCCCGACCAGCGCGGAGCCGCCGCCCATCAGCGGGGCGAGCAGCATCATCACGCCGAGCTGATCAGTCAGCAGGCGGGCGGCGGCGGCCGGGGTGATCAGCAGCGCCAGCACCAGGATGTTCCCGATGGTCTGCAGGGAGATCACCACGGCGAGGGTGACCAGGACGTAGAGCAGGATGTCCAGCCAGAAGACCGGCAGGCCGACCGCCCGGGACATCTCCCGGTCCAGGCTCACCGAGACCAGCTCCTTGTGCAGGAGGAACACCAGGCCGAGGATGACCAGGCCGGTGATGCCGACAACGTAGAGGTCCTCGTCCGGGATGCCGGTGATCGAGCCGAACAGGAACTGTTGCAGTGAGCCCGCATACCCAGGCGCCCGGGAGATGATCACGATGCCGAGGGCGAAGGAGGCGACCAGGAAGACGCCGATCAGCGAGTCCTCCCGGACCCGCCGGTTCTGGGCGAAGATCGCGACCAGCAGCGCGGTGGCGATGCCGGCGACCGCGCCGCCGAGCACCAGGCTGCCCTGCAGGACGAACGCCACCGCCAGCCCCGGGAAGACCGCGTGGGCGACGGCGTCGCCGATGAAGGCCATCCCGCGCAGCACGACGTAACAGCCGACCACGCCGCAGACCACGCTGGACATCACGGCGATCGCCAGCGCCTTGGGCAGGAAGGCCAGATCGGGGTTGGTCAGGTCGGTGAGGAAATCGGTGATCGACATCAGGCCGCCGTCAGGATCTTCAGCAGCGGAGACCGGTCACCCACACCGAACGTACGCATCCACACCTCGGGATCGCGCAGCTCGTCCGGTCGGCCCTCGGCGACGACGCCGCCGTTGAGCAGCACCAGGCGGGAGCAGGAACTCATCGCCGCGACCAGGTCGTGGGTGGTGAGCAACAGTGCCCGCCCTTCGCCGGCCAGGCCGGTGAAGAGGTCGTCCAGCAGCTCCTGGGTGGGCAGGTCCAGCCCGGTGAAGGGCTCGTCGAGCAGCAGGATGCGTGGCGCCACCGCCAGCGCCCTGGCCACCAGCACCCGCTGGCGCTGACCGCCGGAGAGTTCCCCCACCGGCCGGCGGCGCAGCGCGCCGAGGCCGACCCGGTCGATCGCCTCCCCGACCGCCCGCCAGTCCGCCACGCCCGGCCGGCGCAGGAATCCGATCCGGCCGGTCCGGCCGGTCAGCACCGCCTGCTCGACGGAGATCGGGAAGTCCCAGGCGAACTCGTGTCGCTGCGGCACATACCCGATCGACGCCCGACCCGGTCGGCCCGGCCGTCCGTCGAGCAGAATCCGGCCGGTCCGAACCCGGGTCAGCGACAGGATGGCGCGCAGCAGGGTCGTCTTGCCCGCCCCGTTGGGACCGAGCAGCCCGACCAGTTCGCCCTCGTCGACATGCAACCCCACGTCCCGCAGCACCGGCCGGCCGCCGAGGTCCACGTTGAGCCCTTCGACTGCCAACGACCTCATACGCCGTCCCCCCGCGCCGCGTCCGATTCGGCCCGGCGCTTCACGCTGCGGCCGTGCAACAACACCCCGATGAGAGCGATCGCGAGCAGGACCGCGACCACGGCGGCCCCGGCGACCAGCATCGTCCGCGAACCGCCGTCGGTGTCCTCTCCGGTCGCGGCCGGGGTGTCGGCCGGTGGCGTACCGCCCGCTGGCGTCGCGAGCTCGTCGGGGCGCGCGGCGAACGCCGCCTCGGTGTCGGTCGCGTCACCGACCGCGAACCGCAGCAGCCGGCTGTCGGAGACCTTCTCACCGGTGATCAGATCGGCCGAGACCCGGACCGTCACCAGGTAGACGCCGGGCTCGCTGAAGACCCAGTTCGCGTGGGTGTGGGTGTTCACGTCCACCCAGACCGGCTGCTCGGCGCTCTCGGTGGAGCGCCACAGTACCTCCGGCGGGGAGAGGTTGCCGGACTGGAGGAACATCGTCACGGTGCCGGGACCGCGCACGCCGAGCAGGCTCAGCGTGGCACCCCGGTCGATGGTCGCCAACACCTGCGGATCCTGGGTGTTCCACCCGACCCAGACCACATCCTGGTTCTGGGTCTGCGGCACCACATGCACCCGCCGACCCGCCTCCAGATCGAGGAAGGCGTACGCCGGGTCGTCCGGAACCTCCTGCAGGGCGGCGTCGGTCACCTGCAGCACGGTCTCGTCCGGGCTGCGCCACACGGGCGCCGCCGCGTCGTCGTGGATCAGCAGCCGCCACTGCCCGTCGACGTACCGGGGACCGATGTCCACGTGGCCCGTCCGGAGCACCGCCCGGCCGGTGGCGACGGGCTGGCCGGGGGCGATCGACTGGTCCAGGTCCGGGTCCGGGTCCTGAGCGAGGGCCGACCCGCCCGATGTCATCACCAGCGCCCCGATCGTCCCGGCGACCAGGGCAGCCCACCACTGCCGGCCTGTCGTCATCTGGTTTTCTCCCGCTTCGGTCCGGTCAGGCAGGTGCGGAGCGACTCCGCGTTGAACCGCATCATCTCGACATAGCTGGTCACGTCATCGTCGAAGGCGTCTCCGTAGATGGCGCAGATTTGCAGGCCCTCTTCCCTGGCCACCTCGGTGAGCGTCGAGGACCGTGCCGCCAGGTTGGGCTCCAGGAACACCGCCGGGATGTCGAGGTTGCGGACGGTCTCGGTGAGCCGGCGGCGGTCGGCCAGGCTCGGTTCCGTGGCCGGATTCGGTGTGACGAAGCCGGAGATCTGCACGCCGTACGCGGCCCCGAGGTAGCCGAAGGCGTCGTGTGTGGTGACCAGATGACGCCGGGACTGGGGGATCCGCGCGATCGTCTCGCGGACGAAGCCGTCAAGGCGCTCCAGCTCCGCGATGTAGCCGGTCGCGTTGGAACGGTACGCGGCGGCCCCCGCCGGGTCGATCTCGATCAGCGTGTCGCGGATCAGCTCCACATAGGAGATGGCGTTACGGACGTTCTGCCACAGGTGCGGGTCGATCTCACCGTGCACGTGCTTGCCCAGCACCGCCTGTGGCAGCTGGTACACCTGGGTGCCGGACCGGCCGAGGAACCGGAACCTGCGGTCACCGGGCACCTCGAGCAGCGCCTTGTTCGGCACCTCGATGACGGTGCGCGCCGGATCGTGCACCTCCTGGTTCGTCTCACCGCCGCCGTGCGGGTCGGCGAACAGGTAGAGCTGCCCGGCGTCCATGTCGACGGTGAGGTCGGCGTGCCCGGAGTTGAGCACGGTGGCGCCGGACATGCCGGGCACCGAATGCGGGTCGACGCCGACCGCGAAGGTGAAGGTCTGCTCGCCCATCGGCACGGGCCGGTCCTGCGGGGTGACCGCGAGCTGCGCCCGCATCGTCAGCCGGTAGCTTCCCGGTTCGGTGAACGCCCAGCTCATGTGGGTGTGCGCGTCCGGAGGCAGCAGCGCGGTGTCGTCCCGGTAGCCGTCGGCCGGGTCGAAGCCGTCGGCCGAGTTGACGTAGAAGGACGGATTCCCGAACGCCTCGGTCAGGTACGCGACCATCGTCCCGGGTCCGGCGACCGCGGTGGCACTGAGCAGCACGTCGGACGCCCGGGTGGCACCGTGTGCCGCGCCGGTGCCGCGTACCCGCATGCCTAGCCAGATGGTGTCCAGCGAGACGTTCTCCACCAGCGGAATGATCTCGGCGGCGTACTTCACCGCCCCTTCGGCGAGCGAGATGTTCGGCACCCCGTCGCGCAGGTTGGCGTCCAGTGCCTTGATGACGGCGTGCTCCTCCAGCAGCAGGTAGTTGCTGAACGCCACGTCGGCGTAGACCACGTCACGCACATCCCGCAGCGACGGCTCGTAGCTGTGCGGGTCGGCCCCATCGGGAACCAGCGAGCTGACGTTGACCCGGTCACCGCCCACCTGCCGTACCAGGTCCTGGAGTATCCCGGTGGTGGTGATCACCTGGACCCGCCCGTCGTGCGCGGTCAACGCGGGTTGCGCGTAGCAGCCCGTCATCAGAAGCGCGACCAGTGACGGCAGCACGACCAGCACCCGTTGCGGTCGTGGCCGCCGATGGGGCCGGGTCGGGCCGGCGACCGGGGCCGCGTCCCGACGATGGCATGCGGTGGGCATACCCGGACCCCTCCCCTGTCTCCTACCGCTCTTGTCTGACGGGCGGGACGATATCATGCAAATGAAAACGGTTGTCAAGTAGTCGTCCGTCACATCGGTCGACTGACGATCTGGGTGGAATCCGGCGTACCCGGCCCGAAACCGCGGCCGGCGTGACCACGCCTCGGGGGCGGCGGGTCACACCGGCCGCGGCGCTCAGGGCAGGACCTCGAAGGTGAAGGTCTGCGGACCCGAGGTGATGGTGGCCCCGGTACTGGCCAGCCTGGCGGTCACCGTGAAGGTGACCGCGTAGCTGCCGGCCGCGTCGAAGCCCCAGTTCGGATGGGCGTGGGCGTTCCGGTTGACGTTGAGGCTGTCCGGCAGCCCGTTCCCGCTGTCGAAGAGCACCGTCGGAGTCCCGCCGGAAACGGTGTAGACGCTGAATCCGCCGGGACCGCTGACGCTCGTCAGGTTGAACGTCACCCGGTTGTTCTGCAGTTGCCCGCTGGGCACCTCGGTGGTGTTCCAGCCGGCCCAGAGCAGACCGGCGGTGTTGCTCTGCGGCAACACCCAGGCCTGCCCGCCCGTACCCAGGAAGGACCAGGCGGCACCCGCCGGGACGGTCACCTTCGCGGCCGCCGGCACCTGGAAGGTGACGTCGGCCGGCGGCAGTTCGGTCCCGGCGGCGTCCAACACGCTGACGGTGAGCACGCCACCGGCGTAGTCGACGTCGAGCACGTCAACGTGTCCGCTGGTGAGCACCACCGGAGCCGCCTGGGCGGGGCCGACCGTGCCGGCCACCAGCAGCGCGGCCACCATCGTGGCACCGGCCAGGTGACGGAGCCGGAATCGGGTGCCGATACCGGTCATGGCAGGACCACGAAGCGCAGGTGTGCCGGCTCGGACGAGACGGTGGCACCGGTGTCGGCCAGTGTCCCGGTGGCCTTCACCGTGACCTGGTAGACGCCGGCCCGGTCGAACGCCCAGTTGAGGTGCAGGTGGTTACCGGCGGCCAGGGCGATGGTGTCCGGCAGGCCGTCGCCGCTGTCGGCCAGCACGTTGGGCAGGCCTACCGCGTTCTCGGTGTAGAGGGCCACCTGGCCGGAGCCGATGACCTTCTGCACCCGCAGGTTGACCGTGTCGTCCTGGAAGACGCCGTCGGCGATCTCCTCGGTGGCGATGCCGGCCCAAAGCAGGTCCGGGTTCTCGATCTCGGGCAGGATCCAGACCGGTGCCCCGGGAGCGCCGAGGAAACCGAACGCGGGATCGCCCGGCACGGTCGTCTTCGCCTGCCGCTTGACCACGAAGATCACGTCGTCGTGGTCACGGTGGACACCGGGCTCGACGGTGTCGTCGTGGACGCCGAGCTCGAGTTCGCCGTCCTCGAATTCCACCTCGACCGCGTCGACGTGGCCAACACTGAGCAGGACCGGCGGGGTGTAGGTGCCGGTCGCCTGGGCCGGCACCGCCGACACGATCAGCGCCGCCGCGGTGGCACCCGCGGCCAGCATGAGACGGGTGGTGATACGCACGAAAGGTTCTCCTCCCAACGGTCCGGGTTGGACCGACTAACGAAAACGATAGTCGTTTTCATCTCTATCCGGAAGGGGCTCTGTCCACGTCTGTCGCCGCCGGGAGATAAGCAGCAGCAACAGACCAGTGCTGACCAGCAGCAGACCACCGCCGACCACTGGGATCACCCAGGACGTACCGGTCCGGGGAAGTGGGCCACCGTTCCTGTCCCCGCCGTTGCCGTTGCCGGATCCGGGGCCGAAGCCGGCGTTCGGGTCGGTGCCGCCGCCGACCGCCACCGCGAGGGTGCGGGTGTCGGTGACCTTCTTGCCGGCCTTGGTGGTGCCGGTCATCTCGACCGCCAACCGGTAGATGCCCGCCCTGGTGAAGGCCCAGTTGCCATGGGCGTGGGTGTTCGGCGGAATGCTCAGCTGCTGGGGCAGCTTCTCCGCCGAATCGAACAGCACCTCGGGCTTACCGAACGAGCCGGTCAGGAAGAGTTTGAACTGGCCCGGCCCGCTGACTCCCTTGAGGGTCCAGGTGACCGCGCCGCTCGTGCCGTTGATCACCGACTCGTGCTGCGTGTTCCACCCGGGCCAGACGATTCCCGACTGCTGCGCCTGCGGCAACAGCCAGACGGTCTCCCCCTGATCGCCCAGGAACGCGTAGTCCGGGCCGGCCGGCACCGAAATCTTCGCCTGGTCCACCACGTGCAGCACCGTGTCGGCCAGCTCGCGCCAGACCGCCGGACTCACCGTGTCGTCCTTGATCCGGATCGTCCAGCTGTCACCCGACATCACCGGGCCCATGTCCACGTGGCCGTCGGCGATCACCTTCCGGGAACCGGACTGTGCCGTCTTCGCCAGCGGTGCCGCCTCCGGCGGCGGAGCGGCCTCGGGGGCGGGTGCGGCCTCGGGCGCCACGAGCACCTGACTCCGGGCGGCCGCATTGTCCGATCTCTGTGTTGGGGGCTCGGCGGGCACCGCCGGTGCCTGCGGCGGCACCGCGCTCGACGGCGTGATCTCCGGTACCCGCACCTGATACGTTGCCTCGGCAGCCGCCACCCGGCCCAAGCCGAGGGTGGCGGACGCCGCGAACGTCAGCCGGTACTCGCCGGCGGCGGTGAAGACCCAGACCACCTCGGTCCGACCACCGGCCGGCATCCGTACGCTGTCCGGCAGTCCGGCGGCTGAGCCGATCAACGGCTTCGGAACGCCCAGGCCGGACAGGGTGTAGGCGGCAAAGGAGCCCGGCCCTGTCGTCTCACGCAGCGTCAAGGTGACCGCGTCGTCAACCACGGCACCGCGCGGGACGCCGGTCGCGTCCAACGCCGGGAATGCCCGGTCGCCGCTGGTGAGCGACCAGACCGGCTGGCCAGGTGAGCCGAGGAAGCTGAACTCGGGGGTCGCCGGTACCCGCCCGGCCAGCCCGCCCTCGGGTCCGAGCAGCACGTCAGCCGGCTCATGGCCCGCCTCGCCCCGGGCCGCCTGCCCGGCGTCGCGGATCCGCAGCGACAGCGCACCGTCCGCGATCACCGAGACCGCCATCAGGTCCGCGCCGGCGGCCCGCAGCGCCGCCGGCTCGGCCTGAGCGGGCGCGGCGCCTGTCACCACGGCGAGGACCGCCAGCGCGACCCCGGCCGCGACGGTCCGCCGGACGTTGGTCCTCGGTTTCCTCATCGTTCCCCCAAGCCGACCCGACGGCTGGTCGCCGTCGGTCGGGTCATCTCGACACAGGTAATGGCGTACTTCCCGGGACTTCGGCGCCGACCGGCCGGCGATCTCACCGCGGGACCTTTCCGTTCGGGGTCGCCGGCTCCGGATCACCGTCAGCCGGCTCCTCGCCTGGATCGACCTTGCCCGCGCTGGCGGCGGCCTCCGCGCGTCCCTCGGCCCGGGCGGCGATCACTGCCCGCGCCAGGTCCCGGGCCGCCCGGCGACGCCGCCGCCGGCGCATCAACAGGTACGACCAGACGGCAGCGGCGAGCACTACCAGCAGCGCCAGCTGGAGCCACGGCACCGCCCAGACGCCCGCCTCCGCGGTTACCGGCACCGGCGCCGGATCGAGCACCTGGTCACCGACGGCGGCCGGCCGCACCTGCGCCGTCACGGCCAGGCGGAACAACGGCGGTACGCCCCGGACTCGTACGGTGACCGCGAGTTCGTTGCCGGGCAGGATCTCCGGCAGGGCATCGGTCCGCTCCGTCCGGCGGGCCAGCCCGACCGGACCGGCGACCCGCAGGGACGGCTCCCCGGTGAGCCGGACGTTGCCGGTGTTGCGAACGGTGAAGGTGGCCGTCACCCTCCCGCCAGTGAACGGGTTGGCCGCCGAGTCGTGGCGTACCCGAAGGTCTGTGATGGTGAACTCGGGCCGCAACTCGCCGGTGACCCGCAGGTAGATCCGGGCCCCGACCCGGTGGTCGACCGCGACCTGGTTGCCCTGCGCGTCGGCGCCGGCGGCGGCGAGCGCGGCGACGATGCCGCCCGCGTGATCGCCCGGTGTGGCGTTCTCGGGCACCACGATCCGGAACGGGATGTCCAGCCGGGAGGTGGACGGGACGGTGACGGTCCGGGTGGCGAACTGGACCCAGGAGCCGACGTCGGTGGGCGCCCGGTCGCCAGCGAGCAGGTCGAACCCGCCCTGCGCGGTGGTGAAGGCGTCGCTGGCGTAGACCGCCAGGGTGAGCGGCTGGCTGGAGTGGTTGGTGACCGCGACGTAGTCGGTGAGCGTGGCACCGGGGTCGAGCTTGTAGTCGAACGCGGACCGCCCGGTCGGTCCCTTCGGACTCGACGGCGCCACGCCCCAGGTGACGGCGCCCGGCTGTTGGGCCGCCGCCGCGTGCGCCGGTGACGGGCCGAGCAGGGCCGCCGGTACGCCGGGGACGGCCAGGAGCATGGCGACGAGGGCGGTCGCGGCGCGCGGACGGGCGGCGTCGACCAGGCGGGTGGATTCGGACAGGCGCATGACGACTGGGGGTCCGTTCGGTTGGATCGGTGGTGCGGAGGGCAGTGTGGACGGACCGCCGGTCGGCGGCCCGTCCACAGCCGGTTGGTCGCCGTCAGATGGCGGTCAGGGTGAGCGTCGCGGTGTAGGTGCCCGCGGCGGTCTCGGTGGGCAGGCTGAGCGCCAGTCCGGCGGAAAGCTGGGCGGTCCCCCGCCCGGCTCCGTTCGGTGCCGACGCCAGCAGGTTGCTGGTCGCCAGCCCGGTGCCCGGGGTGCCGACCAAGTACGGTGCCACCGGCGGCCCGGCGACCGCGCCCTGCCCGGTCCCCTGGCTGGTGACCTGCGGGGTCCAGCCGAGGAAGCTGCTGCTGAAGCTCTGCCCCCCGGAGCTGGTGAAGTCGCCGGGGATCTGGCCCGACACACTCCAACCCGGCTGTCCGGCGCGGGTGTCGGTGACCGTCACCGGGCGCAGCTCACCGTTGCTCTCCCACCGGTCGCCGCCGGTCGAGAGCTGGGCCGGCGGCAGCACCACGGAGCGGTCGTCCGGGTTGACGCTGACCACCAGCGCGCCCTGGCTCTCGTCGATGGTGGCGGTGATCGTCTGGGACGGCCCGACCGGATCCGGCGGGAAGGCCACCCAGAGCGAGACCGGCTCGCTCGCCGCGACGACGTTGTGGTCGTCGTCGTAGAGCTTGGCGACGTACTCGCAGGCGTTCAGCTCCCGGGTCGCGGTGAAGCTGTAGCTCGCACCCGCCTCCCCGGGTACGACGGCGAAGTCGTCCGCCCCCTGGCACCTGCTGAACCAGTGGTAGTGGTCCAGCTCGGTCTGCGGCGACTGCACCGCGTTCAGGGTCACCGTGTCGCCGGGCTGGTACTCGTCGGCCATCCCGGAGATCGACAGGCTGACGTCCGGTCCGGTCGCCGGCAGTTCGCCGACCACGAACGTGTAGTCGACCGGGCCGGTGGTCAACGCCGTACCGTTGGTGAGCGTGGCGTCGGCCTGGAACTTCAGCGTGTAGCTGCCCTCCGCGCTGAAGGCCCAGCTCGCGTGTGCGTGGGTGTGCACCGGTACGTCGATGGCGTCCGGCAGGCCGTCGTCGCTGCGGAACCTGATCAGCGGGTCGCCGAACGCGTTGACCCCGAACAGCGTGACGTTGCCCGGGCCGTCGACGCCGACCAGGCTGAGCTTGACCTTGTCGCCGGTGAACACGCCCGAGTTGAGGGTGGTGGTGTTCCAACCCGGCCAGAGCAGGTCCGGATCCTGGGTCTGCGGCAGCACCCAGACGGTGGCGCCGACCGCGCCGAGGAAGCTGTAGCGCGGATCGGCCGGCACCTCGATGGCGGCCTGCGGCAGCACCTGGAACGTCACGTCCGCCGGGTCGCGGATGACGGCCGGGCTGACCGTGTCGTCATGCACCTTCAGCGACAACTCGCCGTCGGCGTAGTGCACGTCCACCGCGTCGGTGTGCCCCTTGGTGAGCACCACCCGGTCCTGCGCCGAGGCAGCCGGCGGAGCCAGCACGACGCCGGCCAGTAACACCGCCCCGGCAAGCGCGGACCCGAATGTTCGGGCCCTGGTTCTGTTATTCATTCCTCCCCTTTCATCCATTTTCGACAATCAGTGGCCAACACGCCTGTCGGTTGCTCGCGGGCTGCGCGCGGTCAGCGCTCCTCGCGGAAGTCGACGTGTCGGCGGACCAGTGGGTCGTACTTGCGCAGCACCAGCCGGTCCGGGTCGTTGCGCCGGTTCTTCCTGGTCACGTACGTGTAGCCGGTACCAGCGGTGCTACGCAGCTTGACGATCGGGCGGACGTCGGTCTGCCGGGCCATCAGACCTTCACCCCGCGGGTCCGCATCTCGGCCACGACCTTCTCGATTCCCTTGCGGTCGATGGTCCGCAGCGCCTTCGTCGTCAGCCGCAGGGTGATCCAGCGCCGCTGGGACGGCAGCCAGTAGCGGTGGCTCTGCAGGTTGGGGTTCCACCGGCGGCGGGTCCGCCGGTGGGAGTGCGAGACGGCATTGCCGAAGCCGGGGGCGGCGCCGGTGACATCACATCGTCTGGACATGGAAGTTCCTCCTTCACGCCAGACTATAATGACAACGGTTTTCATTAAAGTCGAGAGGTGTCCCGCTGTGATCTCGGTGGCCACCCGCCCTCACCCGCCAGCCGGGCGGCCGCCCCACGGTCAGCTACCGGGCATCCGCTCCACCGACACGGTCGCCCGGACGACCCCGGATTCCCCGACCTCAGCGGCGAACCCGGCCCTCGTCAGCTCGGCGAGCAGGGCGACCGGGGAGACCACGTGCCAGCGATAGTTGACGGTCTGCTCTCGCAGTACGGCATTCCGTTCGTCAAGGGTGCGATAGCGCATCCGCCAGCGGACCGCGTCCGGCCCCGCCGGGTAGGCTCCGCCGCTGCCCTGGTACGTGTACCGGCCGATCCGGATCGAGGCGAACGGACTGTCGGGGATGACGGTCGGCACCTCCGGGGGCTGGATGTTGACCACGAGCGGCGCCCCGGGGACCAGCCGCTGACGGATCCGCGCCCAGAACCGGATCCGCTCCGCCGGCGCGAGGTGACCGATCATGTTCATCGCCAGCAACGCGCCGACGCGGCCCGGCAGATCGATCGAGAGCGCGTCCGCTTCGAGCACGCTCACCCGCTGACGAAGGTCCGCGTCACCCGCGACCCGGGCCAGCAGCACGGCGCGCAGCATCGCCGACGGCTCCGCGGCCAGGACCTCGGCGTCAGCAGCCATCCCCGCCAGCACCTCGGTGCCCAGCCCGGTGCCCGCGCCAACCTCGACGAGCGGCCCGGCGTCAGGCCGCGCCCCCCGCAGCGCGGTGGCCGCCGGCGCCCGCAGCACCTGCCACGCATCGAGACTCAGGACGTGCAGGTACTCGCCGGAGACCGCGTAGTCATCATGAAAGACCATGCGGCCAACTTAACGGAAACCGTTATGATAATCATCGTCGGCAGCCGGCGCCGGCGAGCCTCAAAACTGGCCCCGTCAGGTCGCTACCACGACCGACTGCGAGGATCTCGTGACCGCGAGCTCCGGGAACGTAGTCGATCGGAAAGACTTAGGTCAGTCTCAGACATTCGGAAGGACCTGTCCGCCACTCAGGCACGCTCCCAAGGCCAAAGCGAAGTCAGTCTCGGGTGAAGGCGTTGGCGAACGCGGTGTAGGTCGCGGTGGCGGGTTGGCGGTCCAGGACGGCGAACACCACCTGGTCGAACCATGGGCTGTGGCGCAGTACGGTGGCGAACGCGGCGGCGACGGTGGCCGGGTCGTTGCCGAACACGCCGCAGCCCCATGCGCCGAGCACCAGCCGGCGGTGACCGTGGGCGGCGGCCACCCGAAGCACGCGTTCGGCGCGGTGGGCCAGCACCGCCGGTAGGTCCGGCAGGTGTTGCGGCCGGCCGCGGGTGATCGCCGCCCGGTTCGGCGCGGCTGAGGTCAGAAACGACACCGGGTACGCCCGCGGCAGCAGCCGCCCCTGGTCGTCGCGGAACACCGGTACGTGCGGGGAGTAGATCACCCGGTCGCTGTAGAGCAGCTCCGGATGGGACCGGTGATGGGAGTAGAAGTCACCGGCCGCCCGCAGGCACGGATAGAGCGCCGAGCTGCGGGCCAGACTCTCCTCCTGCGCTTGGGCGCCGTTGAGGAAACCACCGCCGGGGTTGCGCGCCGACGCGAACACCAGACACGCGAGGTCCCCGCCGAGCCGGCGGGTCGCGACCAGACTCGACTCATTTGTCACCTCGACCGCCAACGGCGCGTCAACCGGAACGGGTGCTGCCAGGTCGTCTTCGGGTGCGTACAGGCGGGTACCGGCCACCGCCCGAGCGACCTGCTCGCCGATGACCACCGCGCCCCCATCGGCGGCACGGTAGGCGCCGCGCTCGGTGATCTGGACCGTCTCCTGGGCGATCGCCCGTAGTCGACTACTCACAACCGGCATCATCGCGGTCCGGCCCCGCATTCCGCGACTGAAATCGGCCGGGCTGTCATCGTCGTGCCGGTGCCGCCCCACGCCGGTCTCCCTCGGGTGTCAGCAGGTCAGCTCAGGCGGTCCAGCTTTTCGCGAGCGGCGGTGCCGGGCCGAGCCGTCAGGGCCACGACGCGAAGGTCGGTGTTCTGAGTGGTCAGGACGTTGGCGTCCAGCGGGATGGCGCCCACCTCCGGTGGATGGCGGTCTTGTGCGCGCTCTCGTGGACGGCCACCGCCCGTAGCGCCCAGAGGCGACGGAATCGCTCGTTCCCCGCCAGCCGCGAGACCAGCGCCGCCACGTCCGGGTCGTTCGGAGAGCGGGCGCTGATGGCACGCAGGTCGGACACCAACGACTGCTCGAAGTACGCCCGGCCCTGTTCGAGGCGGGCCACGTACTCGGCGGATATGCCGGCCGGGGTCGCCAGCTCGCCGCGTCGGAGCCCCGCGACCCGGCGGGGGAACGCGTTCGCGAGACGGCAGCGGCCGGGTCGACACGGTCCCGCCAGGTTCAGTACGACAGCCCGCAGCCGAAGCCCTTCACCGGTCGCAACTGCGACGGGGTCATGCACCTGTGTTTCGAGGTCGGCGACCTCGACGCGGCGCACCGCGACCTGGTGGAGCGGGGCGTGCACGTCAACGCCGATCCGGTCGTACTCCAGGACGGCGACGGCGTCGAGGCGGGACCGTTGGCCGGCACGAAGATCCTCTACCTGCGCGACCCCGACGGCATCCAGCTGGAACTGTTCGAGTTGCCGTCATAGTGAGCGTCGGCTCTCCCGGCCCGATCGACAGGAGAGCCGACCCGCTGGTCACGAGCGGTGATCAGATGGTGAAGCCGCCGTCGACGTTTACCGTCGCGCCGGTGATGTAACGCCCATCCGGGCCGGCGAGGAACGCCACCGCGGCGGCCACGTCGGCGGCCTGGGAGGCCACGAACGGCGCCCGCACGTTGACCGCGACGGTCTGTTCGAACTCATCCAGACTCAAACCCTCCAACGGACCGAGCAGGAACACGCCAGCGTTGTTGACCAGAATGTCCAGCCGACCCAGCTCACCGGCGACCCGGTCGACCGCGTCGACCACCGCCGCCGGGTCGGCGCTGTCCGCCCGCACGGCGATCGCCCGCCGTCCCGCGGCCTTGATCTGGTCCACCACCTCGTCGGCGCGCTGCTGATTCCGCTGGAACGTCAGCGCCACATCGGCGCCCTCCCCGGCCAGGCGCAACGCCACCGCAGCGCCAATGCCACGACCACCACCGGTGACCAGAGCCACCTTGCCGTTCAACTCCTTGTTCATGGCCAGGAAGCCTGGTCGACGGAAGGCCAGCCGTCTGGCGGTGATCGGACGCCGCGTTCATGACAACCCCAACACCATCAGTACGCGCGGAAGACCCACGGCCGATCCTGGTACCTTGCGAGCGCTCGTAGTCGACCTGGCATCCGAGGGACCTCCGGTGAGTTCAGCCATCCACCACTTGACTGCCGTCTGTTACCAACGCGACGGCCGACCCTCGGCGACGGAGGAAATTCTCTCGCCATCCTGGTCGAGCGTCGCCGAGGCGATCCGGCGCATGGACGACTACTGCTATCCCGTCGTTCAGCTCAACCGCACCGAACATGATGATGATGACGCGATCTTCAACGTCATCGGGGGCCTGGGCTCCTATGCGCTGTTCCACCAGACGGGCGAGTGGCAGTACGTCGACCCGGACGGCTCCCCCGACGAGGTACGCCTCTGGCAAAGTGGCCAGGGCTATTTCTGCGCGAAGCGCAATATCGTCACCGATATCGACAAGGCGCTCCGCATCGTACGGGTCTTCTACGAAACCGGGTCGTACGATGACCTGGACGCCGTACGGTAGATGACTCCGCCCGTGAACGCCGCCGACCAGATCGCCTACCTCGACCAGGCGGCGGCCAGTGCTCCGGGACGCCGATACAAGCAGCACCTGCTGACAGCGCTGGACCTGCACCCAGGCCACGTCGTGCTCGACGTCGGATGCGGACCCGGGATCGACCTGGCCGCGATGGCCGCCACGGTCGGAACCGGCGGAGCCGTCATCGGCATCGATCACGACCCCGCGATGTTGGAGCAGGCCCGGCACCGCACCGCGGCCCACCCACACGTCACCGTGCGCCCCGGCGACGCCCACGCCCTGCCCCTCGACGACGCCAGCGTCGACCGCGCCCGCACCGACCGGGTACTGCAACACCTCGCCGACCCCCGCCGGGCACTCGCCGAACTGCGACGGGTGGTACGCCCCGGCGGCCTGGTCGCACTCGCCGAACCCGACTGGGACACCCTCGCCATCGACGCCACCGACACCGCAACCAGCCGGGCCTACACCCGCTACATCGTCAGCGAGGTGGTACGCAACGCCGACATCGGACGACAACTCGGCCGGCTCCTCACCGACGCCGGCTTCGAAGTCACCTCCATCGAGCCCACCGTCGCCCTGTTCCGCGACTACCACACCGCGAACGCCATCCTCCGAATGCCGGCAGTAGCCGAACAGGCGTGGCAGTCCGGAGCTCTCGACGAGAACACCACCCGGACCTGGCTCACCAGCCTGACCACCGGCCCGTTCCTGGCCGCCGTCACGTTCTTCACCACCACCGGCCGCGTCCCCACCGATTACAGCTAGCCGGCGGCACACGGAGCCGCACAGGCGATGGCGTTTCCGCCAGCAATATTGGCGGGCGGTCGGCGTCGCGGTCTGAGCAGGAGCACGCGGCTGGGTTCAGCTTGCCCGATTTCCTCTTGACCGACCGGCTGCGCACACCCGAGAGCGCCGATCCCACGGTCCGCGTGATCCACGCCTATGCACTTCGCCGTCAGACCGGATCTTTGTGAGCACGGATGTGATCACAACACGATGGCCCACCGACGTTAGTCGATGGGCCATACAGCCTGAACTGCCAAAACAAGGGTGGAGCCGAGGGGACTCGAACCCCTGACCCCCACACTGCCAGTAAGGTAACGGTTTCATCACGCAGTATCGGGAGATGTCGATCTCTCTCTTGAACAGGGAAAACAGGCCGATCCTAATGTCAGCTACTCCCACCCAGGGCTAACCAATCCGGTCCATTCGATCTTGATGTGTGAGCACACTTGTGAGCACGAAAAATGTGGGAGCCTTGTGCGGGACCGTCAACGGAACCGCAAGAGCGCGCATCTGCACTGTAGGAAACTGCAGCGGCCGAGGCGGCTGGCGCTGATGGCCGGCCGCCTCAATGAAGGGCAGCTCCATCGGGAGCTGCGGCCGCATCGAAAACCGCGTCCTCTTCCACGTCGGCCTGCATGCCTCAATGAAGGGCAGCTCCGTCGGGAGCTGCGGCTCGTGGCCGGTACGCGGAATGCGACGCCTCAATGAAGGGCAGCTCCGTCGGGAGCTGCGGCCCGGCCCGCCCGGGCCATCAGGTCGATCGACTCCGGCCCGCCTCAATGAAGGGCAGCTCCATCGGGAGCTACGGCCGCTGTCTCGCCCACGAACCCGCCATCTCAGACCGGCCAGCCTCAATGAAGGGCAGCTCCGTCGGGAGCTGCGGCCGGCGTGGGCCTGGAGCAGTGCCTGACCCCGGCGACCCGGCCTCAATGAAGGGCAGCTCCGTCAGGAGCTGCGGCAGTCTCATTGTCCGTGGCCTGCCGCTGCGTACCGCGCCTCAATGAAGGGCAGCTCCGTCGGGAGCTGCGGCGCCGTCGGCTGCATCACCGCCGGGTGGACCGCCACGCCTCAATGAAGCGCAACTCCGTCGGGAGCTGCGGCTGGTTGAGCCGCATGCCCCGCACCGATCTTGCGATTCCGCCCGCTTGGTCTCGCAGTTCGGCGTAGCGTCGCACCAAACCCGGTTCGGTCGCCACCGCGGTGTGGGCAGTGTGCCTGGTGTTCACTTTCGTGCCCAGCCGTCGCCGTCGGGGTAGACCACGTCGATGCCGACCGATCGGGTGTAGGCGAGCAGGTCTGGTCTGGGGCAAGAGGGGACGAGGATCGTTCGAGTCTTGGCATCGACGAATCGGCCGTAATCGAAGAGCTGTCCGACGGCGTGGCGAAGTTGGTCGCGGGTGACGTTGCCCTTGGCCTCGACAAGTTCACCGGTTGTGTCATCCCACAAGTCACTGTAGAGAGGCGCGCCTTCACCTGCCGGTACTACCCGCAGCCGGCTAACTACATGGCCAGAGCTTTGGAGGTGTCGTCGGTAGCGCTGTACCAGGGCGGCCTCCGTCCGCTCGAACCCATACAGGTCGCGGTTGGGGGTGACGAAGCCCCGTTCGGTGTGTTGCTCCTCGACGGGCACCTGGTCAACCGTCGTCTGGCTACGTGGCGTGACAGGCGTATGAGGTAGATCGACCGGTACGCCAGCGCGGGGACGAAGGCGGAAGACGATCACCTGCCGGATAGTGTTCTCGTCGCCGGTCTCGTGGGCGTCACGCCAGTAGGTGTCGACCAGCTCGAACTCGCCGAGGTACCGAACCTCTGAGCCATGAGCCTTAAAACCTTCGAGGGTGCGTCCTTCCTCTCGATGCCGCAAGATCGACTTGTTGCCTTGGACGAAGCGCTGGTCGCCCGTTTGGCCCTCGCCGACGTAGTTGAACAGGCCGTCGTCGTCCCAGCCGTCGTAGTAGCCATGCTGATGCCCGGTCCGCGGATCGGTAAAGAACATGACCGCCGGTACTTCGCGGGACGGCGAGATCCCGCCCTGCCTGCGCCCACCGAAGCGCGCATGGACCTCCCGACGAGGAAGGAGATCGCCTGGATCGAGACCTGGTAGCACTGTACCTCCAAATTTAGGGGTCGATTTCGACCCTAAACTTTGTAGGTAAGTTTGTCCAGCTCGCCGACCCCTCGCGCGCCAGGCACCGACCGACTCCTACGCCCGCCGGGACACTTGGATGCTCGAAAAGCCCGCCCGTGCAAGCGGGCCAGATCGTTGGCGCAGTTCGTTAGCTCTCGGTTGCGCCCTCGCCTGGAGGCATGGTCGACTGGCACTGATCCTCAGGATGCTTGTAGCGCAGCGGTGGATCCGGCCGCTCAAAGTCTGAGACCATGAGCCCGATCCCGATGTGCAGCTCCGCCTCCTCCGCGCTGTCTTCTGGAGCCTTGAGCCGCAACCGCTCGTACAGGGTGAACCGGTTCAATGCCATTAGGGTGACCAGCGCTGACCCGTAATGGCTCGCCGTGATGACCGCACCTCGATATGACAGATAGACAACGCCATACGGGACCAGGGCGAGCAGCAACCACGTACCGTCATCCCACAGGAAGACCACCGTCGCCACGCAGGCGATGAGGGACACGAGGCATATGCGGACCGTCAGATCCATAGTGGCCCGCTGATCGTTCACGTAGGCCATGTGCGCTGGCGGCGCGACCACCGCCAACATCGGCGTAATCTCCGGAAGGTTTGCCCCGTACGGTCGACCAACACCGACCTCGTATCGCCGAAGCATATTCCCGAGCCGGGTCGGCATGACCTCCTCCAGATACGCGGGATACGCCTGCCGGGCACGCTGTGCCTCGTGCGCCAGAGAGCGCAGGCGGTCCCGACTCAGGCTGTGCTCCGGGCTGCTCTCGGCGAGTTCGCCCGCCTCGTCCACCAGCTCGTTCAGCGCCTGAAGACGCCGCCGGTGCCGGCGGATAGATCGGGCCCGTACCTCCTGGGCAATCTGCCCGGTGCCCCAGTAGCCTTCCAACAGCTGAACCATGGTGAACTGCAGCGGGTGCAGCACCAAGCCCAACGTGATGCCCAGGATCGCCACCAGCGCGGCTCCGCGGATCCCAAGGCTACTGATGCCACGGGCAGCACTGGTCCAATTCGGGCTACCGTGCCAGGCGCCACTGCCGATGAGCAGCCAGAGGTATATCACCAGCAGGGCCGACGGTAAGACACTGATCATGCTGAAGTAGCGGCCGACCCCCTGCCGGACGTCGGCCACAATTCCGGCGACTGGGGCTGTCACGTGGACTCCTCAACCAGCTTCCAGACGCCCTCCTCATGCCGCAGCAGGTGCCGGTTCGGGCATCGACGGCGGCCGTCGCGCAGCCGGGTCGTGTCCTGTCTACAGCGGGGGCATTTGACCCGAGAACTTGGTGCCGGGTTCCAGCCTGGCAGGTCAGGCGGCGGGTTGATCGAACAGAGACTGGACACGACCAGAGCGAGGATCACGAGGCCGGGGCGCCCACCCTGGCGCGTACCGCGGGACCGCAACCGCGCGGACGTCATAGGCCCCTCCCGGTGGGCATCCTATGGCGGCCGACGGCGCAGCGGATACCCGTCACCTGACGGAAGAATGACAGGATCAGCGCGTGCGTCCGGAAACCCCGTCCCAACCCGCCCCCACGAAGTCGGCCGACTCGCCTGCCGAGGCGGAGACGGAGCCGGCAACGACCGACCCCGCTCGCGTGAGGCTTCTGGTAGACGAGAGTGTCCAAGGAAGAGGGGTGTGGCTCTGGCCCGTAGCCGCCATCGGATGTCTGGCGCTCGCGGGATACCGCTTCGGCACCGCAGGAGCCTTGATCGTCGCCGCACAGCTCGTTTCTACCCTCGCATTCGTGGGCAGCCTCCGACTCCGCCCAGGTCGACCGGTGTCGGCGGCCCTGGCAGCGGTCGTGGTCGGGACTGCCACAGTCGTGTTGTTGCTATGGCAAATCGCTCCAGCCGCCCACTGGCCGCGCGGTGCGCCTCCCAGAACTCCGGGACCCGCCGACCTACGCGGATCCCGCCCCTCGGCGCCTCAGCTCCGCGACCTTGACCTTCGAGGAGCACATCTGACGGGGGCCGACCTCGATAGGGCGGTCCTCACCGGACGCGACCTATCTGGCGCCGCGGCGGCAGGCGCCTCTTTGCGCCATGCCAATCTCACCGGCGCGGTACTCCGGGGTGCGGACCTCCGCGGCGCGGACCTCTCCGGCGCATGTCTACGCGACGTCGACCTCGAAGGCGCCGAGCTGACCGGAATCCGGGTTACCGGCGCCGACTTCGGAGACCGCAAACCGGGCCGAGAACTTAGCCGCACTTTCTACGGCGTACCCCTGCCCGCCGGCACAGCTGAAAGCTGTCACCGATAGACCCGTCGATGAGCTGTTGCACTCAATACCGACTGGCCACGTTAATTGGCGTGGAAAGTCCGGCCACTCCTACGCACCGCCCACAGCCACGGTCTGCCCGATTTCCGGCCGCTCGCCCGGGTGGATCCCTCAGTGAAGGGCAGCTCCGACGGGGAGCTGCGGCCAGCAGCGCAAGGTAGTTGTAGGTGGCCTCCGGGCCTCAATGAAGGGCAGTCCGTCGGGAGCTGCGGCCATGCCCTCGGGGCCGACGTTGGGCTGCGCCCCGATCCGGCCTCTATGAAGGGCAGCTCCGTCGGGAGCTGCGGCACGGGCACGTGATCACCAACCACACCGGCCAGCGCACGCCTCAATGAAGGGCAGCTCCGTCGGGAGCTGCGGTCAAATCACGCGTTCACGAAGAACCTGGCAGGCGTGCCTCAATGAAGGGCAGCTCCATCGGGACCTGCGGCACGCGACGAAGCGCCCAGTAGATCGGCCGGGGTCACCTCGCCTCAGTGAAGGGCGGCTCCGTCGGGAGCTGCGGCGTTGAGGTAGACACGGCGTTCGACGAGGTCGTAGCAGCCTCAATGAAGGGCAGCTCCGTCGGGAGCTGCGGCGCCGGTCGCCGCGGCGGCGGTAGATTCGCCGGACCTCGCCTCAATGAAGGGTAGCTCCGTCGGGAGCTGCGGCCACCGGGGCGGGTGGAGTGGACGACCTGCACGAGCTGGCCTCAATGAAGGGCAGCTCCGTCGGGAACTGCGGCTGGTCGAGGTCTGCAGCTCGGCCGGGGTGCGGTGGTGGTCGCCTCAATGATGGGCAGCTCCGTCGGGAGCTGCGGCTCGGTCACCGGCGCAGCAGCCGGGCGACGGTGGCCGGGCTGCCTCAATGAAGGGCAGCTCCGTCGGGAGCTGCGGCTCGTCGGCGAGCTGGGCACCCGCGACGCGGGCGGGGTGCCTCAATGAAGGGCAGCTCCGTCGGGAGCTGCGGCCGGTGAGCGCGTCGACCGGATCGCCGTCGCGGCCTCCGAGCCTCAATGAAGGGCAGCTCCGTCGGGAGCTGCGGCGGGGTTGCTGTTCAGCGCTCCAAGTTTCACGAGGTAGTCGCCTCAATGAAGGGCAGCTCCGTCGGGAGCTGCGGCTGACGTGCGAATCTGTACCCGCTGACCACACTCCCTAGTGCCTCAATGAAGGGCAGCTCCGTCGGGAGCTGCGGCGCTGATGGGCATGCGGATCGACGCGGGCGACGTGACCCGGCCTCAATGAAGGGCAGCTCCGTCGGGAGCTGCGGCTCGCCGAGCGGCACGGCGCCGCCGGCATCTGGGGCCTCTGGCCTCAATGAAGGGCAGCTCCGTCGGGAGCTGCGGCTCGGATCGAGCAGGTCGACTATTCGGCCCTGGTGGTGCCTCAATGAAGGGCAGCTCCGTCGGGAGCTGCGGCAGGGCCGAAATTCTAGCCGTCCTGAGCTGCGGTTGAGCCGGTCGCTGCGAAGGGTCCGCTCCGCGTGGTCGATCCGACGCACGCAAGGCCACCACGGCGCCACTCACCAGGTGGCGTGAACTGGTCAAACATCGCTGCGAGGGGTCCGCGCTCACGGCCGGGACGACGGAGGCTTCGCGGTGGGCTACAGAATCGCTGGTCCGTGGCCCGTGATGGTTTGGCTGCGGCCGATCACGTCGAGCGTTCGGCGCTGGTTGTCTCGAAGGGTACCCAGGTTACAGAACAGGATGGAATCCGAGCCTTCGTCGATCATGTCGATGAGCTGGGAACGGAGCCGCAGGAGCTTTGCCGGGCGGGCATCCACGATGAAGACGCTGTACTGGACGCTGTCACCGTAGGATTCGAGCTTCTTGGCCACCTTCGTTCGGCGGACGTCGTCCGAGACGTAATACGCAATGAGGTAGCGCCGTACGTCTCCCAGGCTCATCGGATCTTGATGCCCTGGTATCGGGACTGCGTTCCGTCGATCACTCCGAGGACGAGTCGTGCCTGGATCCCCATCGCGCGCCGCCACGTCACGTCGTACCCGAATATCGGGTGGCGAAAGGTGCCGGTGACGCGGCGTTCGTAGCCGGCGACGAGGGCCCTGCGTCCACGCTCGCCGATGCGCGTGGTGCCGAGCACCGTGGAGAAGTCCCTGGTACGAAGCTCGCCGTTGTTGAAGGCGTGGATGACTACGGAGTCGGCGACCGGGGCACGGAACTCTTCGACCAGGTCGAGGGCGAGGGCCGGTTTGTTGCGTCCGCTGCTGTGCAGGAACCCGGCGTGGGGGTCGAGCCCGCAGGCGACGACGGCCCGCAGGGTGTCCGCGGTCAGCAGTCCGTAGCAGAGGTTCAGCGCGGCGTTGACCGGGTCTCGGGCGGGACCGCCTCGTCCGTACGGAAGAGGTCAGCTCCTCGGCCGCCACCACTTTGGGCCGGAACATGGTGAGGAAGTGCTCGAAGTACCGCGCCGCGGCGTCGCCCTCGATGCCGAAGAGGTCAGTCAGCGACGGTGCGTCGAGGGCGTCCCGCTGCAGTTCCCGCAGTCGTGTCACCGCTGCCAGGGCATCACCGTGGCGACGCAGCAACGTCGCCTGGTTGGCAACCTTCGCGGCCACGAACTGTCGGGCCAGGTCGATACGGCCCGTTGTGGGAGGCGACGTGTTGGCGCAGTCGCGGCCCGCCGTTGGGTCCTTGGGCTGCCCTGGCCCATCCGGTGACCCGACCCGAGCTGGTGCACCACACCAGGGAGAGGCTGCGCCACAGCACCTCCCGGATGAGGCCGCTGGATAGATCGACGTTGCCGTGCACCACGACGCCTTGCACGCGTTCGATCGGGAAGGTGCCGAGCTTCTCGCCGCTCTTGCTGACCTCGATCCGGCCTCGGGCGACGTACGCCCGAGAGCCTGGTGTGGTCAGGTGCAGAACCTGCGTGTCCGGGTCGGCCACGACGATCCGGCGGGTCACCGGCGCGAGGTGGCGTCGTCGGGAAGCAGACGGTGATGTGCGAGCAGCGTGAGCAGCGCCGATCATCCTCCAGCGGAGGCGGCGCCTCCTCGGCGGCGAGGGTACGCGCGGTCTCGGCCACCATGTCCCGCGCGAGCGCCTTGTCGGCTGGGACAGAGGTACGTCCACGCGTGTGTGGTGGTTCGTGAAGTAGATCGCCTGCCCGGCCACCTGGTAGCCCATGTCGGCCAGCGCGCCGGGCCGGAGCGCGACCTGAATTCGCATCGGTTCGGTGACTTCGGGCCGGCGGCGCACCGGGGTGGCCTTGTGCTCGACGACGGTCATCGCGGCGTTGTCGTCGAGCTCGACGGTGTCGCAGCGCCCGATCACGCCGAGATCGTGGCTGATCACGTCGACTGCCCCGTAGCGGTTGGACCGCGACCCGGACGGGTCGTCGGCGGGAGTGTGGGCTTGGGTGCCGATCGCCATCTGGTGCATGTCGGTGGCCTCCCCCACCGCCTCCAGCCAGGCCCGGCGGGGGCAGAACGCCCGGTGCGCCACCAGGCTGATAGGGATCAGCTCGGGCATCAGCGACGCTCGGTCTTGAGCAGTTCGCCGAGCATGGCCCGGCGTTCGGGCGCGTTGTCGCTGCCAAAACGCTGTACCGGGAAGCGCACGACCGCGGTGACGCCCCGGTTCGCCAACCACTGTTGATCCGCCTCGCGCCGGGCCGCGTCGTCGTCCGACGCCCGCCCGAGGTTTTTCGCCGTGAGTCCGGTGGTCGCGAAGCGGGACATCTGCCCACTCGCGGTGATCGTCCGGTGCCGGGCCGTGCGCCACCGGTCCTTCCAGACGGGTACGTAGAAGTAGCCTGCTATCCCCGGTCCGATGTGGCCGGTGGTGCTGGCGCGGTCGTTGTTGCGCTGGGCAATGGGGAACTGCGAGATGCCCCAAAGCGCGCACCAGGCCAGCGCGTTGTCCGTGGGTCCGGGTGCGGCGAATCCGGTGGGCGTACGGCTGGCTGGCTGGTCCTTGCCGATCTCGTCGCGGACGCTACTGCCGAGCAGCCCATCGCTGACAGCGGCGGCCGTTCGGGCGGCGACGGCTGCAGCGAGCGGACGGATCCGGTTCCCGACGAACTCCGATCCCTGGTTGCGCGGCTGCATCTCCAGCCGGCTGGCGCCGTCGTCCTGCAACCGCTGGCCCTGCCGATTCCGGCTCCAGTAGCTCGGCTCACCGAGCGCGGCTATCAGCCGGAGGTCCAGCAGCGCTCGCGCGTCGGTGAGCTGGTCGAGCACAGCGTGTCTGCGGTTTTGCAGGTCACGCCAACTATCGCCGTCGGCGATGAGGCTGATACGGGGGCTCATCAGCGCGCGTTGCTCACCCTCGCTGAGCTGCCGACTTGGCCAGCTCTCTGGGTTGTCGTGCTCGGCCGCGTGCCGGCGTACGATCTCGCCGATCTTCTCGGGGGTGGCCTGCGGTGCGCTCAGCACCGGTCGGGGAGTCATTCCCCCGGTCCACGACAGCCGGACCTCTTCCAAGCCGCAGTCCTCGACGATCGCGGCAAGGCCATAGAGTGCCATGTGCGACAGCATCGTCGTCGATTCAGCGGTCGCCAGTACGAAGTCGGTCATGATCCCTCCGCGGAGACCTGTCCGTCGGCCGCACGGAGCAACGCTTCCAGGTATGCGCAGCCCCACACCCCCCAACGGATGTGTGTGCGTTCGATCAGCTCGTCCCACCGGCCCTCGTCGAACAGCGTGGCCGCGACCTCGTCGTGCTTGCCGACCAGGTGCTCGCTGGTGTGCGGGAACCCGTGCCGGCCGTGCCCGTGACTGGTGCCGACCAGCCGGGCCGCCAGATCCCGATGATCGTCTTCGAGAGCCGACAATGCGGGCCAGGCGCGGACCACGGAGAGTTGCTCGTGCCGCCAGCCGGTTGGCAACCCGGAGGAGGTTCGAAGTGTCCTCATCCGACGCGCGTCGCGTACGCCGCTCTTAGCCAGCGGCTCGGCCTGGTCTGGGTCGGCGTTCAACAGTCGTTGAAATCGTTCGTCGGCCTTGCCGTCGTCGTGGTGCAGCCCCGCGCGGCGCAGCACGTCCACCAATTCAGCGGCGAGCCCGAGCCGACCGGCGACGGCTCCGACCCGTTGCGCTACCGCGTCGGCGTGCCGGCGGAGCGGCACCCGTCGGCGGCGCGGAGTCCACGTCTGGCGCAGCTCGTCGTCGACGGTAGCGTTGCGGAGGTCGACAACGATCAGCCGGCAAAGTTCCAGCTCACCGTCGGCGGAGTCCTGCCAGTGCAGGATCACCTCGGCCCCGGCCGGCTCAGTGTCCGGCTGGTCGAGCAGACCGGTCGCCGCCACCACCATCGGGCGCGGTGTCAGCTCATCGCGGTGCGCCCGCAACAACCGGGCGATCTCGCTCAGCTCCGGTTCGACCACGGCCGGCTCGTCCGGGTCGACGGTCGTGGCGGCGATGGCGTCGAGAAACCGTCGGTGCGCGGCGGTGTCCCGCTCGATCCGGAGCACAACGTCACCCCGGCCAGGATTGTCGAGGGCGTCGAGCACGTCGTCGACCCGATCGTTGCCGTCCACGTCGACGACCCCGGCGATGAACAGCTCGGTGGTGTCGTCGACTACGAGTTGGTCGCCGGGGCGGAGAACCCGGCCAGGGTGCAGACGTTCGTCATCGGTCAGCGCGCGTGGCCTGCCGTCACCGGGCCGGACCAGCACCGAGCCCGGTTTCACCCGAAACCGGATCTCCTTCTCCCACCGGATCGACACCGGGAACACCTCGTGCTCGCGGGGCGGAAGGCTCTCCAACAGCGGGACGGCGTCGGCTTCGTCGGTCGGCAATGCCCGCCGCACGACGATGCCGAACTCGTGGTCGGGTTCGTCGAGGTCGTCCGACAGCCATAGGTCGAGGTCGTCCTGCGGTGCGGCGAGGTCGTCGCTGGTCCGGGCAAGGTGCCAGCTCTGGGCCAGCTCCAGCCGCTGCAACAGGTCCCGCCGCAGCGCCGGGGCCGGTGGTCGGGGCTCCCGCAGTGCCCACGGCGCCAGGCCAGCCGGGTCGGCGGCCCGGCCCACCAGCCATTCGTGGGCCGCCGCGAGGTCGTCCCGCTGGTACGGCCCGGACTTGGACCCGGTGGGCAGGTCGGCGGCCGGCACTATCACGGTGATCTCCGTCTGGCGCCGACCGAGCCGGTTGACCCGGCCGGCCCGCTGGGCGATGGCGCCGCCGGGTGCCAGTTCCGTCACCGCCGCGGCCAGGTCGAGGTCGACTCCGACTTCCAGGCTCTGGGTGCTCACCAGGACGTCGACGTTCGGGTCACCGAGAATGGTGAGCAGCTTTGACTTCGGCGGCCGGAGGCGGTCGACATCGTACGGCCGCAGCCGACCGCAGATCAGCTCGGTTTTCAGGCCCCGTGCCCGCAGTTCCCCGGCGACAGCGGCGGCGACCGCGACGGTGTTGACGAAGCAGCCGACCGTCGACTTGTGCCTCTGATGCAGCCGCATCGCCTCCTCGGTCAAGGCGGTGATGCCCGCCTTGCGTGCCGGGCCGCTGCGCGGAATCGGCCAGGACGGCAGCGGCAGCAGGGCGACCGGTTTCGGGGCGGTCAGCCGTTTCCGCAGTACCTCGTCCACGGCCAGGTCGTTCGGTTCGACGCCGACCGCCACCCCGGCGTCGGCGTGCGGGGTAGCGGTGGTCTCGACCACCTGCAGTATCGGCACTCCGATCGGTTCCTCCGCGACGGTGGCCAGTTCCGCGACCCGGCGGGCCGTGGTCACCAGTTGCCGGGACAGGTGTGCCTCGTCGACGACGGCTACTGTGTCGTACGCGAGTAAACCGGCCTCGCGCGGCCAGGCCTGCGCCCGAGACCCGTAGCCGGACAGCAGTAGCCGCGACCCCCACATGTCGGGCGTGGCGCAGAGCACCGCGCAGCTCAGCGGGTCGTCTAGCCATTCCCGTGACGGCGGTGCACCACCTCGTAGTAGCGCAATCGACAACGGCCGCTCAGCCGGGTCTTTACGGCCGGTACGCAGCGACTGCAGCGTCTCGGCCATACGTGCGAGGACGGTTCTACCTCCCCGAGCTTCCGCGAGCTGGTCCGCGATCGACGTCGCGTGCTCGTGCTGGTCGTCGACGAGAGCCCGCCGATCAACGATCAGCGCCAGCCGGCGCGGCACCCGGACCGGGTGACCGGAGGCCATCAGCGCCACCGCGAACACGTGTACGTCGACGACACTCGTCTTGCCCGACCCGGTAGGGGCCACGAGCTGGTCGGGCCACCGCCCGGTACGCAGGATGTGGTCAAGCAGCCGCTCCTGCCACCGGAACGGTCGTTGCCCACCGCGGACTGCGGCGAAGAAGGCGCCGAAGTCTGCGCGATCGACGCTCACCGGGCGAACCTCCGGACGATTTCGGACGGCAGATCCCGTGGCACCAGCAGCCCGCCGCCCACGTGCCGGCTCTGCCCGATGGCGGCGATCGTCCGGGAGCCGGTCAGATCACCAAGGCTCAGCACGGCCCGGTACGGCTGGATCACCGTCTCCGGATTCACCTTGTGCACGTAACGGCCCACGCCACCATCCATCACCCGTACCGCGGACTCGACCCGGACTCCGCGCCCGGCGGCCGCCTCGGCCAACGCCCGGTAACGCGCGTCGCCCCGGCCCGGCGCGGAGATCTCGTGCCGCCAGACCAGCGCGACCGACAGCGCGGCGGCGTCGGCAAGGGACCAGCGTCCGCCGCGGGGCGGACGGCTGTCGGGTACGGCGACCGGCTCGGTCTGCCACCATCGCTCGGTACCGGCCGCCGGCTCCGGCCAGAACTCGTCGGCGAGCACCTCCACCGGCGGCTGGACCGTGAACGGGCCGGTGGCGACCTTGACATGCCGCAGCCGCTGCACCGCCATCCGGATCAGGGTGAGGTCGACGTCGCTCGCCTCCCTCGGCAGCAGCAACGCCAGCGCGGGTCCGCCAACGTGCGGCGCGTCGTTGCCGAGGAACTGGATCGCGCACCGGTTCGCTGGCCGGGGCGCCCCTGGCTCGTATACGCCGGTCAGGATCGCGGGCGCGCCGTCACCGACGAGCCCGACGAGCGCGCGGTGCACGGCGACCGCGTGCCGCACCCGCCGCTCCGCCGGGATCGACGCGGCGAGCCGGAAGAGCAGCACCGACGTCCACGGCGTCGGCGGCGGTGGCGGCACCGGCCGCGCGTACCGGCCGAGTTCCAGACCGGTCGTCACCAGCGGCGGCGGCGTGGTCTTCTCGCTCGACCGGTGGGCGTCGGCCTTCAGCCGCGGCGCCACCGACGTCTCTCGGTGCGCCGCTTCCAGTGCCTCCGCCCGCCCGATGGTGGCGACCGCGAGGTCAAGCCCATCACCGGTGAACAGATCCGCTTCCCGGTCGAGACGATGGGTCGGCTCGGCGACGGCCACCGCGAGCCGCACCGGTGACTCACTGGTCCCCAGGTACGGCACCTCGGGGCAGAGGTCGGCCAGCGCCGCGGCCACCGGCTCGGGCGGCTCCTGCTCCCACGTCCAGGCGAACCGCCCGGTCACCGCCACACCGTTCACCGCCGGCTTGCCGACCAGCTTCTCCGACAACGGGCTGCTGCCTTCCTTGACGACCAGACCTTCCTTCCGGTACGCCGTCTCAGGGCCGTCGTTGCGCAGCGTCTCCGGTACGGCAACGCCGTCCGGCGGATTGGCCTCCAGCCAGCGCAACGCCTCGCGATCCGCGTCGGACGGTCGTAGCCCGTCGCCGTCGGCGACCGCCCGCACCCCCTGGGCCGCCGCGCAGAGCAGGGCGGCGTGCAGGCGGGCCGGTGACGGCAGCGGATCAAGCTGGCCACTGCCCACGTGCCCCTTGTAGACGCCGAGGAGCGGCTCGGCGACGATCGCGAAACTCATTCCTTCTCGTCCGCCTCGACCGCGCCGGAGACGATATCCGGGTTGCCAATGACCCGCATCGCCAGACCCGACCACGCGACATCGGCAACCTTCTCGGCGTGCGCGAGCGCCTCCCCAAGCAGCAGGTCGGCGGCGTCGATGCTGAGCGGCTCGACGTCCAGGAACGCACCTCCCCGCTGGTCAAGCCGTACCGTCGGCATTTCCGCCTCAACCAGGTCGCAGTTGGCCCGCAGGGAGAGCTCGGCATCGGATCGGGCGAGCGCGTTGAGCGCCAACGCGGCCAGTAACGCCCGGCAGGCGGCGTCGCCCTCGACCCCGGCACCGAATCGCATCTGCCGAAGGGTGGCGAAGGAGAGCACATGTGTGCGGATGATGGTGTCGCAGGCAACCCCGGCCAGTTGGTCGAGCGTCGGTGGGATACCGCCGAGGCCGAGCGCGGACGCCGATTCCCCGGCGCCGGGCTTGATCGCGTTCGCCGCCTTGACGATCTTGTCGTACGTGGCACGACTCAGTTCGTCTTGCTGCCGGGTCGCCGTCTCGGTCATCGCCTTCTTGCCGAGGTTGATCTGCATACCGACCGGGTCGACCCGGGCGCCGCCTCGCAGGCCGGGCTCCGGCTTCACCAGCGCACCGGTCTGGTCCCGGCCTGCGGAGACGAAGCCGACGATCTCCCCGACAAGCGCGCTGCGCCACCGGCCCTGGCGGCTGCGCCGGCTTGAGTCCCAGCCGCCGAAGACCAGCGTCACCGGGCTCGTCTCCAGCAGCGCCCGAGCGTTGGCCGGGCTCGCGTCCCGGACCGCCCGGTACGCCGGCGTCTGCGTGGTCGGCACGCCATCGATCGAGCCGGCACGAATGTGCCCATCGAACACCCGGTGCGGCAGCGTGAGGTCGTAATAGTGCTCGACTCCCCCGTCCCGCTCGTAGGTGACCCGCACGTGCGGAACCCGCGACAGCAGCGGGTGACCGTCCTCAACGGCTTGGGCCAGCGTCTGCTCGGCCCGGTTGAGCTGCGACTGCTTCGAGTCGATCACCACCGCGTACCGGCTCTCGTCACCGAGAAAACGCTGCTCGTACGCGTACACCCCGCCTTTCTTGTTCCGCTCAGCGAACTTGGCCGGCGCAACCGACGCGTGCCGCCCGCCGGCCGGCTCCAGCGCCGTCGTCGACGTCAGACAACTCGACCCACCGGGTGACCCAGCGGCAAGCAACGCAGCAAGATCCAACGAACGCATTCAAAGTCCTTCCAGGAACGTGCACGAGCAAGTCAACTGTCGCGGTCGGAGTGCCAGGCACTGCGCTCCAAGCCGCAAGTGCTGGCAGTGCCTCCTGCTTCGCGAAACCCGGTCATTGCCCGGGGGGTTCCGTCAGCACGCGGGAGACCATAGGCGGTAGGACCGACACTTTCTACGGCCGACAGGTCACACCGCTAACTCCTGACGGGCTCTTGAACCAACGCGTGACTTTCCGATCAAGCAGGATTCGGCATAGGCTCGAACGCGAGATCGCCTCAGCAATGCGTCTCACCGGGCAAGTTGCACTTCCATCAATCTTTCGCCATGAGTCGAAAGATGAAGCGGATTCGCTCGGATCTGCGCAGTTCGGACACAGCCACCGAGTACATCGCGCCAAGTCGCAACAGGCAACAGGCTCGGAAAGATCCAGTCCCGAGCACCAGGCCCAGGATCAAGATCTAATGACCGACGGTTTGCAGCTGTGGAACCGGTAGGCACCTCGTCTCAGGCTTTGCCCCCACCGCAATCCACTTGCGCGCACCCAGGACGATGGACCAGCCGGACCGTTCGCGATTGGGGTGTTACGCGTGTGGAGGAAGATGCGGCCATGGCTGACCCTGCTCGCCGCGTCGATCAGCGGGGGTGCGGTTGGCGTACTGACGGCCGTTTGGCTACCACCGTGGGCGGCGGCCGCTCTCGGTACGGCGGGCGCGGGCATCGCGGGCATCTTCAGTGCGAGAGCGCAGGACAGCATCAACCGCGCGGCAAGTCGAGAGCCCGAACGTCGGCGCAGCGTGCGCGATCTGACCGATCCCATCGTTCTCGGCGTCCACCCAGCGGCAACCGTGCGAGGTACCAATGACAGCAACCGAGTGCCGGAGTTCGTGCACCGCGACGCGTACGCAGAGCTGCGTGAACGGCTCCGGGAGGGCGGGTTTGTCCTGTTGATCGGCGAGTCGACCGCTGGTAAGTCCCGCCTGGCGTTCGAGGCGATGCGCGACGAACTGCCAGAGCACCGGTTCCACCGGCCTACACCGGGGCAGGGCTTCGACGGTGTCTGCGCAGCGGTGGGCTCGGGACGCCAACATGTGGTCTGGCTGGACGAATTGGATCTGTACCTTGGCGCTGGTGGCCTAACGGTCGACGCCGTCGATCGTCTGCTGGCGCAGCATCCGTCTCGACATGTGGTGATCTTGGCGACGATGCGAGTGCGCGAGTATGACCGGTACAGCGCCCGCCACCGGGATGCATCCGATGCGGCGGTATGGCGGGCAGGCCGAGACGTGTTGCTGCTCGCCCGCAACCCACTGGAGCTGCCGCGTGCGTGGTCGGCGAGCGAGCTGAATCGCGCACGAAGTACCACTACGGACCGCAGGGTGGTCAAGGCCGTCGCCCAGGCGCATCAGTACGGAGTCGCGGAGTTCCTGGCCGCAGGCCCTGAGCTAGTGGCGGACTGGCAGCGCGCGGCAACCGTGGGCGACCACCCGCGCGGCGCAGCACTGGTTGCCGCAGCCGTCGATTGTCGCCGTATAGGTGTACACCGCCCCATCCCGCTTGAGCTCCTGCTGTCGCTGCACGCAACGTATCTCATTGAGAGCGCGAACCGCCTGCATCTCGAAAGCGTGGAGCAGGCCATTCGCTGGGCAACGACCATAACGTACGCGTCCAGCAGCCTTCTCACCGAAGTCGGCGACCGCGGATATCTCGCATTCGACTACCTGATTGACCAGCCATTCCTCCCTGCCGTGCCCGAACCGAGTTGGACCACACTGCTGGGACACGTCACACCCGCCGAGGCATATGACGTCGGATGGGCAGCGATCGATGTTCAACGGCCGGACCACGCGATCTCCGCGTTCGAGCAAGCCCGCCGGCACCATGTCGCCAACGCCGACTACGCCTACGTCCTGGCCTGGGGTAACGCGGGGCAAGCGGTGGCCGCCGCCGAGCAGCTACGCACGATCGCAGCGGACCGGGAAGTACGATTGGGCCCAGACCACCCCGACACCTTGCAGGCACAGCACGACCATGCCCGCTACCTCGGCGAGGCGGGTAGCGCCGCCCAGGCCGCGCGAATCCTTCGCCATGTCGGCGATCGACGTGCCGCAGTGCTCGGGCCAGATAACCCACACACGCTCACTTCAAAAGGGTACGAGGCCAAATTCGTCGGCCGTTCCGGTGACTCCGAGTCTGCAATACGAATGCTCACCGAGACGGCCGAGCAGCGCCGCCGGATACTGGGTGACAGTCACGTCGACACACTGCTGGTCCGCATCGACATCGCCCGTTACACCGCTAAGGCGGGGCGTTCCGAGGAGGCCGCTCGTCACCTCGCCGAATTGTTGACCGAGATACGTGGACTGTTCGGTCCCGACACCCCGTACTCGTTGAGCACGCGATACGAGTACGCCCGCGCCGTGGGCGATGCAGGCGAACCACGAAAGGCCATCGCCCTGCTCACCGAGCTGATCGCCGACCAGCAACGGATTCTCGGCCCCCGGCACCCCCGCGTGCTGAGCACCCGCCACCAGCTCGCCCGGTTCCTTGGGGAGACCGGAGACCCGGCCACTGCAGTTCGGCTGTTCGCCGAGCTCGTGAACGACCGCGTACGCATCCTTGGGCCCGACCATGCCCGCACCATCGGGTCCAGGCTCCAGCACGCTAGGTTCCTCGCCGACGTAGGCGAGTCACAGCTTGCGTCAGCCACGCTGGACGAAGCACGTCGGGCATGCGTCGCCGCCCTGGGTGATCAACATCCGTTAAGCCGCTTCGCAGAGCATCTTGCGCAGACCGTCAACCGCTGACGGCCCCGGTCGCCCCCGCCACCGAATCACTCCTATGACTCGCGCAGAACTCCGCTCGGTCCGCCCTCTCAACGGATCATCGTGCGACACCGATCTGTCCGCGGCCGACGGCGAGGGGCTGCGGCTGACCTCTTGGTGACGGTCGCCCAGACGGGTCAACCAGGGCAGCTTCGACGGGAGTTGCGGCACTGTCAGAGGCGTCGAGCCGGTGGCGTCGCCGAGGCCTCAATGAAGGGCAGCTCCGAGGGAGCTGCGGCCGGCGATCGGGTTCTTGACCGGCTTGCCCGCCTGGATCGGGCCTCAATGAAGGGCAGCTCCGACGGGAGCTGCGGCATGTCGGCGATGACGGACACGTAACCGAGGACCATGCCTTAATGAAAGGCAGCTCCGACGGGAGCTGCGGCTCGACCAAGACGTCTCTGCGGGCCAGCTCCATGCGGTTCCCTCATGAAGGGCAGCTGCGGCCGCGGCGGCACCTGGAGCGGCTGCTGGTGCTGCCTCAATGAAGGGCAGCTCCGACGGGAACTGCGGCTCGGTCGCATCACTCTGCCGCGCGACAACTTGCGCCTCCCTCAATGAAGGGCAGCTCCGACGGGAGCTGCGGCCCGGGCGCCCACGAGTCCAGGCCCTCGGCGTAGCGGGCCCCTCAATGAAGGGCAGCTCCGACGGGAGCTGCGGCGCCATCGCCAACCACGAACCCGCTCGGCCGCCGCCCCTCAATGAAGGGCAGCTCCGACGGGAGCTGCGGCCGGGGTGCTGATCTCCGGGCCGATCGAACGCCCCGGACACCCTCAATGAAGGGCAGCTCCGACGGGAGCTGCGGCTCGGGAGCCCCTGCCCGGAGTGCCGGGCGACGGCTTGCGCCCCTCAATGAAGGGCAGCTCCGACGGGAGCTGCGGCAGGGTGCAGATTCTAACTGTCTTGAGCTGGGCTGGATCCGGTCCGCTGCGAAGGGTCCTACCCTCGTCGGCTGAGTGACACCCCACGGGACCGATTGCGCTCGTCAATCATGGCGGTTGACCTGGCCAAACAACCTGGCGACGGGTCCACGCTCACGGGCGGGATGACGGAGGCTTCGCCAGGCTTCCACAGTGGGCGGCTTACGTCGAGATGCGGAGCGTCAGGACGGCCCGACATCAGGCCGTCGATCGGCAGCCTATCGGGCTTCTCACCAATTGAGCAGCCTCTCGGACTGAGAAGGTCGCCTGCCAGCTACCGGTCGGCCAGCCCGGCGGCGGCGTTGTTGGCGGCGAGCCAGCCGTTGATGTTTCCGCAGTCGTAGTAGGTGCCGGTGATGGGCGAGACGAGGGTTTCGTGGTCGGTGGCGTACGCCTCGATGACATCGGTCGTCTGGTATTCGCCGGTGCTCGGATCCGGCCGGAGCCGATCGAAGTACCCGGTGATGTCTGCCGGCAGGTAGTAGCGGCTGATGTTGACGAAGCAGGTGGGTTTCTGCCAGTCGCGGGGCTTCTCGACGATGCCCGTGAAGATGTGCGTATCGGCGTCACGGTTGGCTGTGGACAGCACCCCGTACCGGTAGGCCTGCGTGCCGTCGACCGTGGCGGCCGCGAGCGCGGCGGACACCCCCGCCTGCCACGCCCGATCGACAAGATCAGCGATGTCAGACCCGCCGTCAGCCCGAAGGAGCAGGTCATCGCCCGCGAGCAGTACGAAGTCCTCGCCCGCGATGAAGTCCCGGGCGACCATGGCCGGTACGGCGGTGCCGTACCGCTGGTCCCGGGGTTGTTCGAGGAACGTGAAGGTGGCCAGGTCCTGCAGGTGGGCAGCCGGTCGCCACTTGTCGTCCCAGCCTCGGTCGTGGAAGTACGCCTCGGTGTCCGGGTCGGCGGTGAAGTAGTGGCGGACCTGGCTGCCGGCCTGGCCGGGGGCTGTGACGATGGCGATGTCGGTGATTCCGGCCCGGACGCAGTCCTCGACCGCGTATTGGACGACCGGCTTGGTGAGGATCGGAAGCATGCATTTGTTGAGCGTCTTGGCGACAGGGAAGAATCGCGTGCCGAAGCCGGCCACGGCGATCACGGCTTTCGTGGGCACGTACGATTCCCCTTCGCTTTCTGTCCTGTCGACCGCCCAGATTCTACGCAGCGGTCGACCGGCAGCGACGGGGATCGCCGAGGGCTACGCGCCGTCGGGTTCGTGATCGCGGGCCTGCTGGCGGACGCGTTCGAGCATGGCGGGGTAGTCACGGGGAGTGCCGACGTACCCGTCGGAGTACTGATGCAGCGCGCACACCCCGACCTCCGTGATCGTGGCCTCGGCGAGGCGGGCGAGCAGCAGGAGTTCGGAGTCGAAGCTGAGCTGACGGTCGCGGACGGCGGGCAGGATCCGCCGCAGAAGGTCACCGCTGAAGGCTTTGAAGCCAGCCTGCGGGTCGGTGACCATGGGCAGCCGGAGCAGTTCGGTGACGGCCTGCTGGTACCGGCGGGCGGCGGCGTTCGGTCCGACGGGCGGGTAGTAGCCGTGTGAGTCGGCCAGGCGACGCGAGCCGATCACCACGTCGGCCTGCCCGCTGATGAGTGGGTGCAGCAGGAGCCCGGCCTGGTTGAGCGGGTAGGTCAGGTCGAGGTCCGTGTAGAGCAGATACCGATGGCTGGCCAGCTGCCCGAGCCCGTACAGCACAGCGCCGCCCTTGGCCGAGGCCGACCCGTCGGGCCGGGCGGCGACCGCCACGGTCAGCCCCGGGACCGGGTCGAGGACCGCGAGGATGTCAGCGACCTCCCGGGCGGTGGGGCCGGCGGGGTCGTCGTCGACGAAGAGCACCTCCACCAGCGCGTCCGGGTGGCTGTCGAGGAGCCACCCCAACTGCTCTATCTTGACCCGTACCGCGTCCTGGCCGCCCGGATGAACATCATCGGGTACGCGCAGCCGCGCCTGCTCGGCGCGCATCGGAATGACGACGCCGAGACGCAACCGCCCCGCATGGTCGATGAGGTGGCTCTTGGATCGAGCGGCCTTGACCGCGGCGACGAACCCGGTGACGTGCAGGCTCGCGACCCGGTCGCCCTGCTGCCGAGCGAGGTGCTGGGCGAACGACCGCAGGACGGCGTCGTCGGAGAACCGGTCGAGGGACTGGATGTGCCGATACCCGGTGAGCCGGTCGGCGACGGCGTGGAGCAGGCGCCGACCGGCGGGGTCGGTCGCCCAACAGCGGTCCGGGGTGGCGCCGGTCGCGGTCCGGGCGTTCGCGGCGAGCAGGTGGTACGCGACGACGAGCGGCCGCTGGCACGCATCCCAGGTGGATCCGTCCGGCGTCGTGGCGTGCGCCGCCCAGGTGGTCTCCCACAACGCCCCGAAGCCGTCAGGGTCGCTGCCTGCCCGGGCCGACACGAGTCCGGTCTGACGGTGCCGATGGTGCATGACGGGCCGCGCCGCAGCCGGAAGCGCGGCAGGAACCCCGGCGACGCGGGCGATCGCCGCCTCGGCGTCGTCGCCACAGGCCGCCGTCTCCCGCAGCTCGCCGACCAGGAGATCGGTGGCACGGGTGAGCTGACGCGTAGAGTCCGCCAGAGTCTCCCGCACCCCCGCGAGAGGTGCCGCCACCGATTGAACGCGCCGGGCCCGTTCCGTACGGGCGAGCGCCGCCGCGGCCTTCCGGGCGAACTCGTCGACCTCCAGTGCGTCACGGGCGGTCAGGACGCGGCTCAGTGTCGGAAGCCGACCCTCGTCAATCACCTCGGCCGCGAGCGTCCGGGCCAGGATCTCGGCCAGGACCGCCCCGTCCGCCTTGACGATGGTGTTGGTGAACCGGGCGCTGGCAACGAAGTCGAGGTCGACGCCGGCGGGCCGATGTTCCAGGAACGCGACGGTACGGGTGACCCGATGGCAGCCGGCGTCGTTCCCGAACAGACGGGTACGCAGCCGGCTCGTGCTCGCCCGCAGATCCGCGTGAACCGCGACCAGGTGGGCGAGCACTCCGGTCGGCAGGTCCTCGCGCCCGTCGAGCGCGTGGGCGATCCCGGCTGCGACGGCGGGCCTGTTGACCTGCACGAGGCGGTGCAGCACAGCCGGATCGTTCGACGTGATGGCCATGAAGACGGCCAGCCGCAGGTGGTCGGACTCCAGCGGACGCCGCAGTAGCAACGGGCTGGCCGCCTGCTGGTCGTTCACGACAGGGCCTTCACGATGCCGACCGCAGCTTCGCGGGCGGTGTGTACCGGGAAGACGAGGTTCTGCCGCAGGAATGTCCGTTCGAACGGGGTCAGCTCAGGGTGTACGACCACCGTGTGGCCGGTGATGCTGAAGGCCGCGTCGGGTTTAGGGATCCGGGCGAGCAGGTGCCGGACCTGCTCCTTGGTCGGTGGGGTCGCGGCCGCGCAGACCGCGTGCTGGTCGAGCGGGCAGCGCAGCAGGCAGTTGCTCTGCGGGGTGTCGTAGTGTCCGTTGTAGTCGGGCTGGTGGCTGCCCCGGACGATGACCCGTCCGCAGGAGGAGCGCCGCACCACGACCGGCCGCCTTTCAGGTTCGATGTCGGCGTACACCTGGTCGTAGATGGTCATGATGCGGCGTTCGGTGTCGGGGGTGAGTAGCTTCTTGCCGGGGGTGAAGGTGCCGGCCGGCAGCGGGAGGCCGTAGGTCATGAAGCTGGTGAGGTGGTCGTCGCCGAACTTGAGCCCGCCGAGGACGACGACGCGGGCACCGGCGGTCTTGAAGGTCTCCCAGACGGTACGGATGTGCGTGTCGGTGGTGTTGATCCCCTCGGCGATGGGCCGGTAGTAGGCGATGACGTTCAGCCGTTCGGACCGCAGGGCGCGGCGCAGGAAGTCGATCCGCTTGGCCACGTTCGGGGGTTCGACGGTGCTGGGCATGGCCGCGTAGCAGACGTTGATGTCGAGGTCGACGTTGCGGAGCTCTTCCAGGGCGGTGATCTGCTCGTCGCTGAGTCCGTACTTGGTGATGCAGCTGACCCGGTTGGTCAGTCCGAGGTCGTCGAGGCGGCGCAACGCCGCGAGGGTCCGGGGCCACAGTTGCGGGATGAACGCCTCGGAGGTCGACATGTGCAGGCCGATCGGGGTGATGTGCGGGGTGAACCAGGGGTGGGCCAGCAGCCGGTCGATGGCCTGGTCGGCGTCGAGGAATTCGGTAGGCTGCCACGAGCCGAGGTAGCCGTCGACGGTGTCGCCTTCGCGGCGGTAGCAGTAGGCGCACATCAGCGGGCAGCCGATGCCGAAGTCGACGCTCATCCCGCCCTTCATCTGCGACACGAGGTAGCTGGTGTTCAGCCCGTCGGGTCCGGCGTCCTGCTGCGACCGCAGGATCTCGTCGGCGGTCATGGCCGGCCGGTAGCCGGGGTCGGGTCGGGCCTTGAGCGCCAGCGGCGCGGTGGGGCTGCCGACGATGCCGGGGTACTCGTAGGTGAGGTTGATCGAGAAGCGGAGCGCGTCGACGTCGGCCGGTTCGAGGCGGTATGCGCGCTGCAGCGGCTCGATGAGCCGGGCCGGGGTCTCGGTCAGGGGCACCCTGCGTCCGGTCGGTTCGTGCAGCATCCGGTCGGCGGTGAGGACCCGCAGCGCCTCCGGCAGTTTGGTCGGTTGCCGTCCGGTGGTGGCTCCGACGTGGGCGAGTCGGGCGGTGGTGACGGCCAGGTACGGGTCGGTCAGCGGTCGCAGCCGGTGCAGCCGGGCGGCCAACTGGTCCCGCAGGCTCGGATCGTGCAGACCGTAGGTGGCACGTGCGTTCATCGTTTCCTCCAAGCGTCGGGCGGATCAGGAACCTGCGGCATGGACGGTGATGAGGTGGTCGGTCAGCGTGGTGGGGTCGACGCCGTACCGGCGGCCGGCGTCGGTCAGGCAGCGCAGGTGCGCGGCGTCCAGGCCGATGCCGTCCCGGTCGGCGACGGCGGCCGCCTCCCAGCCCCGGTCGCCGGGGAGCCGGGCTCCCGCGATGCCGGCAACGGGCACCGCGTCGCGCACCGCGGCGGCGAGGTGTTCGACCTGCCCGACAGCGACCCCGAGGCCGCGGGGGTGGATCGCCACGGTGAGCAGTCCGCGCCGCTCGCCCGACGGCAGGGCGGCGGAGCCGGTGAAGGTGCCGGCGAGGATCTCGGCGATCACCGCCAACGCGGAGCCCTTGGCCCCACCGAACGGCCGCAGCACGGCCGCCCGGCCGGCGTCGCGGGTGGGCAGACCCGCATCGTCGTACGCGACGTCGCCGGGCAGCGGCCGGCCGGCGGTGCGATGTTCGGAGACGGCGCCCCAGGACATCGCGCCGCAGGCGAGGTCGGCGACGATCGGCGGGTGGCCGCCGCGCGGTACGGCGACAGCGACCGGGGTGTTGCCGAGCACCGGCGACACCGAGCCGTCCGGGGCGACGCTCGCCGCGCCGGTCTGCCCGATGACGAGGGTCAGCATGTCGGCGGCGGCGCCACTGATCGCCGACGAGCCGGCCGCCCCGATGTGTCCGCAGCCGCTCACGGCTACCACGCCGGCACCCATCCGGCGGGCGATGGCGGCGGCGTGCCGAACCGCCACGTCCGCCGCCCAGGGCCCGAGGGCACCGTCGGCGTCGAGCCGGCGGCAGACGCCGCCCCGGAACACGGTGCGGATCCGGGGTCGCGGGTTGAGCCGCCCGTCGGCGAGCTTCGTCAGGTACCGGCCGGCGAGTCGGCTGCCGTGCGACAGGATCCCCCGCCGGTCGGTGTCGACCTGAACCCGGGCCACCCGCCGCGCCGGCCGGTCCGCCACCCCCACCGCCCGGTAGCAGGCCGCCAGGTACTCGACCAGCGGTCCGGCCGGCACCCGAGCCACCACGAATCCGCCGGGCCGCGTCACCGCCGACCCCATTCGACGGGTACGGCGCCGCGCGGTCGCCGTACCCCGAACAGGACCTCGACGGCGGCGGCGACGCTCGCCTCGTATGGGCTGTAGGTGGCCACCGCGACCTGCGCCGGCGTGCCGTCCAGGTCCGCCGGATCTCCCGTCGCGAGGTGAACGGTCGGGACACCGGCCGCTTCGAATCCGGCGATGACCCGCCGGTGGTTCGACCCGCTGTGGCAGGCGTTGTGCGTCACCACAACCACCGCCGCGAACGGGCAGGGCAGCAGCGGCGGACCGCCGCACACCGCCGACAGGTCAATGACCTGGATCTGTCCGTGGTGGCGACGCAGCAGATCCGGCAGCGTGAACGGCGTCTGCCAGGAACTGTCGGCGCGCAGCCGTCCCGCCGGGGGCATCCGGACAACGCCGAGCAGGTCGGCCGCCGCCGGCCGCAGCGGCAGCAGCCGTTCGTCGTCGCGTACGACGGTCACCGCCGACCGCGCCAACCGGCGGGCGGTGGCCGCCGCCGCCCGATCGACCACCTCGTAGCCGTCGTCGTCGAGCAGGGCGGCGCGGTCGTCGACGCCGAACCGCCGCGTCAGGGCCCGGACCCGGCCGGCAGACTCGACCACCCGCTCCTGGCTGAGCCGGCCGGACTCGACGGCCTCCACGACAGCGGCGATCACCGCGGCCCGCCGCATCCCGGTCATCGTGTTCGCCCGGCGGATCGCCCCCGGGGACGTCGACCGGGAGATCTCCGAGTCGACCATCAGCAGGTCGGCCCCGGCCAGCATCGCCCGCACCGCCGCCTCCCCGATGCTGCCGGCCTGCCGGGTCACCGCCGGAATGGACAGGTTCTCCGTCACGATCACGCCGACGAAGCCGAGCCGGTCACGCAGCAGCCCCTGCACGATCGCCGGGGAGAAGACCGCCGACGCATCGTCGAGGTCCGTGACGACGTGGCTGCCCACCATCACGGCGGCGGCCCCTGCCTCGATCGCGGCGGCGAACGGCTGCAGCGCGCCTTCGGGAAGCCGGTCCAGTGTCGACACGCCCCGGTGCGGGTCGCCGCTGGCACCGCCCAGCCCCGGGAAGTGCTTCGCGGTCGCGGCCACCCCGACCGACTGCAGTCCACGGACATAGGCGGTGGCGAGCACCGCCACCCGGCCGGGGTCGTCGCCGAAGCTGCGGGTCCCCACCGCCGGGTTCAGGTGGTAAAGGTCGCAGACCGGGGCCAGGTTCCAGGTCACGCCCAACGCGCGCAGCTGCCGACCGACCGCCGCGCCGGCCTGCTCGGCCAGCCGCGGATCGTCGGTCGCGCCGATCGCCATCGCCCCCGGCAGCGTCGTCACGTCCGGCCAGTCGAGCGCGTCGAGCCGGCCGCCCTCCTGGTTGACCGTCAGCGCGCAGCCACCCTCGTTCTCGATCGTGCGGGCCAGCAGCCGGCGCAGCACGGCACCGCTGGTCGCGGTCCGCTTGCTCAACCGGCCCGCTCCCCCACCGAACCAGAGCCCGACCCGGTGGTCCTCGGCGTCGCCGTGCAGCGACCGGAACCCGGGCCGCACCAGCTCCCGCACCAGCGAGCCCAGCGGGGAACCCGCCAGAATCGCCGTCCGCACCGCCGGCCGCGCGGCCCGCAGGCCCTCGGCCCGACCGGCGACGCTGGACCGGACGGCGACCCCGGCCAGGTGCAGCTGCCGCTGCACCACGCTGTAGGAGAAGCCCAACTCGGCAGCGATCCGCTGCATCGGCTCCCCGGCCAGGTAACGGTGCACGATCTCTGCCTGCGTACCAAGGTCGCTCATGGCTGCTCGCGTCGGGCCCGGCGGCGATGGGAGCCGCCCCTCGGTCGGAAAGTCACGCCGCCCTCGGCGAGCAGCGCCCGCACGAAGCCGTACGAGCGGCCGGTGCTGCGCATGATCGTGCGGATCGACTCACCTGACCGGTATCTGTCCGTGACGGCTGCGGTCCAGGCCTGGCGCTGTTCACCGACGATCCGGCGGTTGGGCGGACTCGAGAGGGGTTCCATCGCCTTGTCGCTCTCCTTCAATAAGGGTGGGGATTCCCACGGCCCCGACCGGCGTGCCTCGGGCCGGACCGCAATGGGGCGCCGGGCTGTTCGTCAGGTCGGCCACCGTCCGAGCGGTGGAGCCCCCAGCACGGGGATAGCGGCCTTCGCGCCCCGGCCGATAGCCGCGTACACCTCAGGGCGCCGAGCCCGTAGCCGCAGGCCCCAGAGCGTGCCGGCGACGCCGACCCCGACGTAGCCGGCGGGCACGCCCCAACCAAGGACATGACCTTCGGGTACGCCGAGCAGCAACCCGAAGTTCGTCACCGCGAGCGCGACGACCACCAGCAGCGCCGCCAACGCGATGACCGGGGCCACCACCCGCCGCCACCGGCTCTCCCCCGACGGCCGACGGGCAAAGAAACCGACGACCGCGACGGCGGTAGTGGTGATCAGGAACAGCACCCCGAGGCCGCCGCTGGTGCCCGCCCAGAAGAACAGGTGCACCAGCGGATCGTGACCACCGGCCGCGTAGCCGACGATCACCGCCAGGCCGAGCCCGGACTGGACCAGGGACGCGTTCGCGGGCGCGTTGCCGTGCATCGTCGTCCAGCCGAGCCTGGCGGGCAGGACCCCTTCCCGGCCGAGGGCGAACATGTACCGCGCCACCGTGTTGTGGAACGAGATCAACGCCGCCACGATCGACGTCACGAACAGGAGCTGCCCGACCGCCACCAGCTCACCGCCCAGGTGAGCACCGGCCAGGTTGAACACCAGCCCGGTCGACTCGTCCCGGGACCGGTCCACCACCTGCCCCGGCCCGGTGGCCACCGTGACAGCCCAGGACGCGAGGACGTAGAGCAGCGCGGTGATCCCCACCGCGAGGTACGTGGCGGCCGGCACGGTCCGGCGCGGATCCTTCGACTCCTCGCTGAACACCACGCTGCTCTCGAACCCGACGAACCCGAGCAGCGCCAGCACCAGCAGCGCCCCGGCACCCGGACCGATCAGGTTCTGCGGCGCCAACGCCTGCACCGACACGACACCACCGGCGGGATGGGCGAGGCTGGCCAGGCTGTAGACCACGATCACCGCGACCTCCGCCAGCAGCAGCACCGCCAGCACCCGCCCGTTGAGCTCCACCCGCGACAGCCCCAGGACGGCGGTCACCGACCACGCGGCGAGCGCGATCACCCACCACGACAACGACCAACCGAACCAGGAGCCCAGCAGCGGGCCGGCCGCCGCACCGACCGCGCCGTACAGGCCGACCTGCAACAGGTTGTACGCCACCAGCGCGACCCACGCCGCGCCCACCCCGGCCGGCCGGCCGATGCCGTGGGCGACGTAGGGGTAGAAGGCGCCCGCGTTGGCCATCTGCCGGCCCATCGCCACGAACCCGACCGCGAACACCGCCAGCAGGACCCCGACCGCCGCGAACGCCACCGGAATACCGATCAGCCCCGTGGTCGCGTACCCGGTCGTCACCACCCCCACCACGACCGTCAAGGGCGTAGCCGCGCTCAGCACGAAGACCAGCACCGCCGGCACGCCGAGCCGGTCCGCCGCCAACCGTGTCGACACCAGATCCGACCCCACCGGAAGAAACTGTCTGACCATCAGGAACGCCTCCCAGGCCAAAGTCAGGACCGGGCCGCCAGGACCGCGTCCCCCACCGCGGTCCGGGCCGCCGCCACCAGCTCGTACGCCGGCTGCCACACCGCACCGACCGCCTGCTCGAAATACGACCGGCTGCCCGCAGGAAGCCCGTCCAGCAGGAAACGGTCCAGACCGGTCGCCGCGCAGAGCCCCGCGAGGAACACCTCGTCCTGTGCCAGCGACGCGCGGCACCGCAGCTTCATCGACAGCAACGCCCATGGCATCGCGGCCCGGTTCGTGTCGGTAGGCACATACACCACCGACGTGCTGATGAGCCGTCGACGCATCGTCCGCGGCCGCAGATAACCGGTCCGCCACAACCGTTCCGCGACAAGATCCGTCGTATTGCCGGCGAAGAAGCGCACCCACGTCCGAACATCCGTGCGCTCCGGTTGCGCCGCGAGCTGATCCAGCACGGTGTGCGCCAGCGCGTCCACCGGCACCGGCCGGCGGAGCAGCCGCAGCCGACCACCCTGCACCCACAGATGCCGGGAGTAGACCAACTCCGCGAGCAACGCCGCACCGAGCCCGAGCCCGCAGACCCGCGACGCCAACCTGGCCCGCCCTGTACGGTCATCGTGACCGAGCAGATAGAACTGATCAGCCAAGGCCATCTCCACCGTCCGCCACCTCCCGAAGTTGTCGACCGCCGGTCAGGTCCGAACGACCAGCTCCAGCTCCTGCGACATCGCACCGACACGCACCACGGCCAGCACCCGCCGAAACAGATCCGGCCAGTCCTCGACCCGCACACCGTCCGCCGGCACCAGCCGCCGCTCATCCAGCACGTCGTAGATCAGCCGCTCCGCCACCCCGGCGTCGACCGGACCCAACCGACAACCGCAGGGCGACCGGTAACACCGCCGCCCATCAGCCGACAGCAACGGCGCCAACCGCAGATCACAACCGCCGCAGACCAACACCCCGCAAAGCGGGAAGATCTGCGAGGGGACGGACTCCATTGCCCCCGAACAGCGTGGGCGAGTTCGATGATCCAGCGGCTGAGACGCAACTCGGTCTTCGACCATTGCGGTTCTCCCATCTGGACAACGCCTCGTTGTGCTGAACGGGCCGCACGATGACAGATGCCGTCGTGAGTTGAATCACCGTAAGTGGCTCTACGCGCAAGAGCATTACTGTTCCTAATACAACTGGTTGATCACTGATACATCCCTCTCGCGCGGGGCCAGACGGGAACCACTACTGATCCCAGCCGTTCCCAGATGCAGTCCATGACGTACGGGTGAGAGCATGAGGATCGGATGCGGCTGGAGGAACCTTGAGGAACTCACCTGTGCTCTACGTCGTCGCCTGCGGTGGCCGGTCCGCCGCACAGCTCGTTGACCACCTGCCCGACTGGCAGGCCGACGGCTGGCGGACCTGCGTAATCGCCACGCCGATGGGCACGAACTTCATTGATCGCGAGAAGCTACAGCAGGTCTCGGGGCACGTCGTTCGCTTCGCCTACAAGCAGCCGGACGAACCTGATGCGTTGCCGCCCGCCGACGCTGTTGTGATCGCCCCAGCCACCTTCAACACCATCAACAAGATGGTGAGCGGCAACAGTGACACCCTGGCTCTTGGAATCTTGAACGAGGCGATCGGCCTGGGCTTGCCGATGGTGGCGGTTCCCACGCCCAATGCGGCTCTCGCGCGACACCCAGCGTTCCCTGCAAGCGTCGCGACCCTTCGCAGCTGGGGGATACAGGTGATGTTCGACCCGAGGCGGTTCCCCCTGCCAACTCCGAACATGGGGCCACCGGCGGCCGATCTCTTCCCCTGGGAGGCGCTGCGGACCGAACTGGTAGCGATCCGAGGGAGATTGCCATGAGCGCGAATCACATTGGCGTCCGCGTACGGCACTGGCGGCTCAAGCGAGGGCTGTCTCAGCGGGCGCTCGCGGAGCTGGCCGGATTTACCCAGGGCTACATCGCGCAGATAGAGGCCGGCACCTCGCCCCTGGACAAGCGCAGCTCGCAGGTATCGCTCGCCCAGGCGCTACAGGTCTCGGTGGCCGACCTGACCGGGCAGCCATACGATCCCCAGAGCATCGAGCACTCCGTCGCGGCCACCGCGTTGCCCGCCCTCCGGGGAGCGCTGATGGCGATATCGCTCGACGACCGGCACACCGCCGCCCGGGGCCTCGATCAACTCCGTGCGGTCTTCGACAACGCGGTTGAATTGCACAACACGTGCCGGTACGACCGGCTCCTACCGATACTCCCCGCCCTGCTATTGGACCTCCACGCCCACCGAGACAATCCCGAAGCAGCCACCATGCTGGTCTGGATCTCATACGCCACCACCTTCGCGGCCAAGTACCTGGGCTACGTCGACCTCTCCATGCTCGCCGCCCAACAGTGTCGAACGATCGCTCCCACCCTCGCCGATCCGGCCTGGCTGGCGGTCGCGGAGTTCGCCGCCCTCCACGCACTCCCCCCGGAAGCGAAGGACGTGGCCCAGCGACACACTGCCGCGGCACTCGACCGCACCGAGGCCGCCGCAGGCGACACAAGGGCGGCCCAGGTTTACGGAATGCTCCACCTGACCGCAGCGATGTCGTCCGCCATCACCGGCCGCACCGATGCCGCCCACGCACACCTCAACGAGGCCGAGCAAGTAGCGCAGCGCGTCGGCGAACGCAACTTCGCACAGATGTGGTTCGGTCCCACGAATGTCGTCATCTGGCGGATGGGTGTGTACGCCGAGCTCGGTGAGGGTGACCGGGTCAGCGCCATACCGGAGATCGACCCGACCCGTCTCGGCTCGTTGAACCGCCAGGCCACCTACTACGCCGACATGGGCCGCTCGCTCGCCCAGTCAAAGGGGAACGAACCCCGAGCACTCGCCGCCCTGCTGCGTGCCGAGTCGATCGCGCCGCAGCGGGTGAGATTGTCTCCCCAGGTACGGGAGACCGTCGGCGCCATGCTTCGTAGGGCTAGAGCGACCGCCGGTGGGCGCGAACTACACACCCTCGCCCGACGTCTCGGGACGGTCTGACGGCACGACCCAGGTTGACCAGCCGAGACTCGAGCCACCTCGTCTCCACCACTTTGCAGCACATGCGGCCGGTCCTATCTCGGGGCAAGCCGTCGCCGCAGGATTGGCACATGAGCCTGCAATTTCTCAGTTGTCCCGCAAGGTCTTGGGAAGAGTCGCCAATCGGTCGAGCAGCACCCAGCTGTCCCGCTCAATCTCGCGGACCCGGCCGGCGGCACCGGCAGGTCGAAGTCGTCCTCGAACGCGCGGCCGTCCGGCGGGCCGGCACCTCGTGGTCCGGGACCGGCTCGGTGCGCTCACCGTTCGCCCGGGCGTCGGCCTCGGCGATGCTTGTCACGTTCAGCCGGTTGTGCAGGAACCGCGCCCGCCCCCCTGGACAGTTCGTGGCCGACCGCCACCGCCTCCATCTCGTTGAGAGTGCAGTGGTTGCCCGCCTCGTCGGTCCAGTCCCGGGTGTACATCCGCCCGAACACCACCACCGGGTCGCTGACCCCGACCGAGGCGCCCACCCCCACGGCCAGCTTCCGCCAACAGTTGCACCGCACCCGGTTGTGAGGCAGCCCCATCTGAGCGTTTCCGGCCCACACACCGGTGGGGCGTGCCTCAAGAAGACCGTGCGAGCACACCCGCCGAGGCGCGCCGGACGGCCCGCAGCGGACGCCACAGCTCACGCTCTGCACATGAACCTAAGTCGCTCAGAGACCGGCTGACGTGCTGAGTGAGAAAGTAACGCGCCGAGCGGGATGCTGTTGCGTCCGTGCATCACTGTGCGATGCTCTGCACTGCAATGAAAGCAGGGAAGACCCCCGCCCCAATGGTTCCGAAGCCCGAGGCGGAGGCCCTCCCACCCGGCTGGGGGCTCATCTGACCCTGGAGGTCAGGTGAGCCCGCACCCGTTTCCGGACGCCAGCATCCCTGCCAGCGCCACGGCGTAGATGAGGATCTTCAGCACGAGTGCTGTCACCTCGCCTGCTTGCCGCCACCGATCGGTCTTGGTTCGCAGGCTCCTTCTACGGCCGGTAGGCCGTTCCCGACGCGCCATCCAGGCAACCTCTCCTCGATCGAGACAGAAGGCATTCGCCTCCCGTACGTCGAGGCGAACAGCTCGACCTTCCCTCTCCCTCCGCGAATCGGTTTCCGGGCTGGTGCGCCAAGCCGTCACTGTAGTGGCCGGACCCGACGACCTCGCCCGCGACACGTCTGGGCGTGTCGCCGTCCTAGGCGAGACCCATCCAGGCGTCCTGAGGCCGTCGTCCGGGCTGGCCGGCCGCCTCTGCAACGGAGGGCGACCCTCAAGAACTCCCAGGCCAGATGCGGTTGTCACACGACGAGTGGGCAGAAAGAACTTGGGATGCTGGTGCCGAAACTTCTTGCCGAGAACATCCACCATCGGCCACCCGTTGTCGGAGGCGGGGCGCCCAATGCGGTCACCGGGGCGCCCCCGGACGCCGCCACGAGACACGTCACCGCACCGACCGGAACGCGGACCCATGGGGCCTGACCTGGGGCCGACCGCTCTGGCGGGGGGTAAGGCCGGACATGCCGGCCGCCCGCTGCCCGCCCGGACACCCTGACTGGTCTTCCCAGAACATGTGCCGCTGGTGTCGAGCGAGGAACACAACGCCCCGCACCAGGCCGCCCACAGGCCGAGCCATCTGAGATGTCACCTACCGGCGCGGCAGACCCGGATGCCGCAGATGCGGTCGGCTTGATGCCGTCGCGCGAGGTTCAGCGTCGCGGCCTCGGCGCCGTGTCGGTCGGCCTGCGGTGTTCAACTGCGGTAGCTTCGGTCTGGGGCGCCGAGCCACCATCGAACGACATCGTCACCGTGGCTGTCGGACTCCGGGCGCCGACGCCGAGGGCCATGATGAAGTTGTGGCGCCGTAGTTCGTTGAGGCCGCGGACGATGGTGGCGATCGCCGAGTGTGCCGGTCCGGCTCTGGTCCAGGCCTCGGTGGCGTAGAAGATGCCGCCGCGAGACGTGCTAGCGAGTTGTTTCTCGGTGACGCACAGGAGACGTCGTTCGGTGAGCGATCTGGTCACTTCCAGGACCGAGTGGGCCAGGCCGGGGAGGAGCCGCGCCTGCTCGTCCAGCACCTGCCGGGTCGGCACGTGAATCAGCGCGGACGGCCGACCGAGGGTGGAGCGAACGATGTCCGCCGAGTGTAGTAGGCGCTGCAGGGTGGGGTCGGATCGGCGTGCCGTACGAGGTCCGAGGTTGCCGAGGACGGTCGCGACCTCCCGCCACTTCGCCAACGCGGCGACGGCGCCGTCCGATTCGTCTTTCTGCGCTCCTGACCAGGTGAACGTTGCCGCCCCGGCGACGAGTACGGCGAGCCGGGCGGCCTCGGTGGCGTGCGCGAGATCCAGCCTCCGCGGATCACGAACTCCCAAGGCACGGACAGCGGAGATGACACCGGTCACGTCCTGCAGAGTGGCGACCGGTACGTATGCGTCCGGGGCTGGTGCCGGCGCGACCTGCAGGAGGTGCAGCAGCCGGTGCCCCGGGGTCGCGGCGATCCGGCGGAGCCCCGCGTCGAGGTCCCGATCGTCTTGCCTCCGGAGGTAGGCCACCTGCTGGGCGTAGAGCGCCCCGATGGTCCGATCTCGGGTGCCGGCCCCGAGCCACCGGGCGAGGCGTTCGTCGAGCATCCGCGCGGCCAGGGCAAGAGTTGCCAGGTCGGCAAGCGCGCCGGCCCTGCCTGCACCGTTGCGGATCGCGATCCCTTCCGGTGTCGCCGGCCGCTGATCGCCGACGTGGCTGGCGAGGATGTCCCCCGCCACCAGCACGGAGTCGCCGGCTCCCCGCAGAACTCCGACGATCGGACTGGGCGACGAAACCCGGGAGACCGGTGGCGGCGACGGCTGAATCTGCCGGTCCACAGCGCCCCGGAGCCACGCGATTGCCTGAAGCTTGTCGAGCCGGCCACCGCCATCGACGAGTTGCTCGATCGGCTGCCGCTGGACCGGCTCGTCCGGGAACGCCAGCAGGTCCACCAAATGACGTAGCCCGCGGTACGTCCTGTCACGGGCGGCGAGGGCGTGAGCCGCCTGTCCGTGGCTGGTGCAGCCGCCCGAGGTGGCATGGTCGGCTGCCTGGCCGATCAGGTCAGCAGCCCGCACCAGGCACTCGCCGAGGTTCATCGCGAACCGTTCAGCGCCGTCCCCAGCCGGCCTGACGCCGCCGCCCACGCCCATCGCTGATCGGCGGGCTGAGCCGGATCGGCGGCGGCCCGGTCCAGCCGGTCCACCACCGCCTCCAGCAACGCCCGGGTCTCCGCCACGAAATCCTGCCCGACCAACGGGCTCACGCTCAGGCTGAGCGGACGAAGGTCTCCGTAGAGATCGTCCGCGACACTCTGGGCCGCCGTACCCATCGCGTCCCAGGCCAGCATCTCGCCCACGTCGGCGGGAGCCGGCTGGGTCTGCCACCCGAATCGGACCAGTTCCAGCGCCACCCGCACAGCGCCGTCCGACTCCAAGGTCAGCCGCACATCGGCCTGGGCCCACTGCAGCGCAGCGACGTAGTCGAGAGTGATGTCGGGGTCCGAAGTCGTCATCGGAGGTCTCCTCTCCGTCATCCGGTCCGCAGCAGGTCACCGACCAGGCGGTGGATCGCCGCGTACGTGCCAACCGCCAGCTCCTCGGGAACCTCCACCTCCCGAATCCTGACCAGGTCGTCGAGCAGGGTGCGCAGTTCGGCGGTGCGGCCATCGGCGTGGGCGGCGCGCATCGCGTCGATCCACGGATGGTCATCCACTCGCGCCGGGTCGGCCTGCCACGCTCGTTCAACCGCCCACCGCGCCCCCGCGGTGTCCCCCTGGGCCAGACAGTGTTCCGCCAGCTGGTGGGCGGTGTCGACCACCGCCGAGGCGAGGTTGTGCGGCTGAATCGTGCTGTCCGGCAGCCAGGTGTAGGGATTACGGTACCCCGACGAGTACGGCAGCTCCGCCCCCGCGAGCGGCTCTCCGCGTACCAGATCAAGGGCTTGCCGCAGATCGTCGGCGCCGGCCGGACCACACCGCTCGCCACGGGCCCGCAGCCTGCGGAACAGCTGCCAGTCGAGCAGGTATCCCGGCGTCAACCGGTAACGGCGGTCCACGCCGGAGTTCGGTGGGAGCCACTGGGCGCCGTCGGGGGTCTCGCCGAGCCAGCGTCGGGCCTTGCTGATGGCGACCCGCCGGCTGCGGGCGTTGACCATCGTCCCGGGCCACAACGCGTCGTCAATCTGCTCACCGGTCGCGCCGGTGCGGCCCCGCTGGGCCAGGTAGACGATGATCTCGGAGTAGAAGCGGCGGCGCTCCTCCGGTGGCTCGCCGGGCGCTTCGACCAGCACAGGGCCGAGGATGGCGATGCGCGGCCGGTCGGGGTCGCCCGTCCGCCAGGCCGCCAGGTCCGCGTCGAGCTCCGGGTCCTCGGGCAGTGCCGGTACGCGCTGCGTGGGGTCGGGCACCACCGGCCTCCTCTCCTGTTCCGCGTCGTCGTCGCGCGCGTCGGTCGAGTTGGTCTGCGCCCGGCCGCTGTCCGCCGGTTCCGGTTCGGTGGAATGGGCGGGATCGAGCAGGTGGCCGTGGGCGTCGGTGCCGGCCGCCCATCGTTCGGGTTCCGGCGCCGGCGGTACGGGCTCGTCGGCCGGCTCCTCGCCGGTGGCGGCGGCCCGGGCGGTACGCATCGCGGCGGCGAGCTGGGCGAGCTGGTCCGAAGGCAGGCGTACGCCGGTGGCGCTGGTGATGCTGAGCCAGTCGACTCCGAGGGTGCCGTCTGCGGCTACCTCGATGTGCCACTCGGCCGGCGTTGGCGTCGCCACCACCGCCGCCACTCCGCACCTGCCGGTGATCCGGAGCTGGCCCTCAAGGGCCGTCACCTCGTCGGTGGAGTCGCCGTCGGCTTGGGGGTCGGCGATGAGTAGGACCAGCGGCATCCAGGCGTCCGCGCCGACGTCGCGGACTCGGCCTTCGAAGGCGTCGACGAGTTCGCGGTCGGCGAGCGCGGTGGCGTTGCCCGTTGCGCGCCGGCGGACCCGGCTGATGGCGTCGGTCACGGACGAGGCGATCCGGACCCGGTCCTCGCTGAGTGCGGCGAGGTTCTCCGCGTCGGCGGGGTCGAAGCCGGCGAGCAGGATCTCAACGTCGTCGCTCCACTGCGCGGTGGCCAGCTCCGCGGCAAGGTAGCGCAGCAGGTCGGCGGATCGTTCCGGAGAACCACCGACGCTCAGGACGCCGGTGCGCTCCAGGTCGACGAGGAGGTGCTCGCCACCCGGCCGGGAGGCGATGGTGGCGAGGGCGGGCACCGGTGCGAGCAGGTCGTCGGCCTCGGGCAACTCCGCCTTGGCGTCCAGGTTCCAGCTCCGGCCGCCATCGCCGACCCGGTACGGGGCCGGTGGGCGATGGTCCGGGGAGGCGAGGACCAGGTGAAGCTCGTCTTCGGCCATCCAGGCGGCGGCGATGTCGGGCAGTGTGCCCTCCCGATCCCGCAAGCCGGCGGCGAGACCGCGCAGCGCGACGTCGAGCCGGTTGATGTCGGTCGGCCTGGCGGCGGCCCGGGCACGTACCTCGGTCTTCGGGTCGGCTGGCTGGATGATGCGGCGGTTCGGGCGGCGGAACTGCCGCTGCCGTTGCCGCCGCTGCGCCAACCGGACCAGCAGCAGCGCGGTCAACATCCCGGCGGTGGCGAAGACGGCCGCCACCGGAAGCAACTGGTTGACGAGCTCGTCGTCATCGGCTGGGGCGGGTTCCTGGTCAACGGAAGCGGTCGGGTCGGGATCGGCCACCGCGCTGGGGCTCGGAGTTGGCGCCGGGTCCGCCGACGGTGATGTGGTCGGGCGGGGGGACGGGCGCGGTCGTTCGTTCGGGCTACGCCGCTCGGCTCCGGTCCCGGGAAGCACGTCTCCGGTGGCGTGGGCGCGGGGGCCCCGGTCGTGGGCGTCGGCGGGAAGGCGTACCCGTTGTCCCTTCTGGATGTGGTCGGGGAAGCGGGGATCGGCGCGGCGCAGCTCGGGGTTGATCCGGGCGATCTCCCGGTAGCGGTCGCCGTCGCCGAGGTAGCGCTCGGCGACGTGGAAGAGCCAGTCGTCGTGCTCGATCGCGTACACCGGTCCGGTCTGCGGTCCGGCGGCCCGGAAGGTCGTAGCGGCGAACCCGGTGGCCGGGCCGTGGATGACGGGCTGGCCGATCGCCGGAGCGGCCACCGCTGCCGCGGCCGCACTCGCGTTCGCGGCGGCAGGGGAAGCGATGATCGCCAGCGCGGCGGCGACGAGGACTGCGGCCCGGCGTTGCTGCCAGGCCAGGCCGAACAACCGGGGCGGGCGGCGCCGCAGCAGCTGGAACGGGATCTCCACCAGCAGGGGTACGGCGAACGAGGCCCAGCCGAGCCAGCCGGCCAGGGTGATTCCGGTCAGGAAGACGCTGCCGTCGTCGCGGCTGGTCAGCGCCGCCACCACGGTCGACCAGTCGGGCAGGCTTTCGGGCAGCGGGTTGCCGGCAAGGCGGTAGAGCGCGTACGGGATGCCGACCAGTAGCACGAGGATGGCGGCGGTGCCGGCGAGGCTGGTGGTGGCACGACGGCCGGTGGAGCCGGCCGGGCTGGTCGTCCAGTTCGTCATCCCGGTTCACCCGACCAGCAGGTTGGCGGTGACGGTGGCGGTGCCCTCCAGCGGCGGAACGCCGGGGATCGCGTCGACCATCAGCGGGTCGTAGCCGATGGTCACCGTGACGGTGACCTGCTGCCCGTCGGGTGCGACCTCCATGTTCCAATCGGTCACGCCGGCGGTGGTCAGGTAGTGCCGTACGGCGTCCGCCGCCAGCTCCGGGTCGACCGTCTTCTCGCCGCCGTCGATCGCGTCCGGCAACCGGATCGCCTGGCCGCCGGCCCGGGCTGCCTCGGCGGCGATGTTCTCCGCCCGCTGGCTCGTCCGGATGTAGCCGGCGCCGTCACCGGCCAGGCCGATCAGGGCGATGAGCCCGGGCATGACGATGGCGTAGAACAGGCCGATCCGGCCGCTGTCGAGAGCGGCCCGGCGGCTGAGCGTCGGTGGCGTCATCCGGTCCTACTCCGATAGAGGTCGAGTGGGGAGCTGTACTGCGCGCTCACCCAGTGGGTCGGGGGTATGCCAGGCAGCGCCGCGTCGGCCAGGGAGACCTGGCAGGCGATCGCGACGGTGACCGCCGCGGGCTCACCGATCGCGTACGCGAACTGGCTCGTGTCGACGGTGACGTCCAGGGTCTGGCAGGTCAGACCCTGTCCGGCGAGCGTTTCGATGGCTGAGTCGCGGGCTCGGGTGCGGGCGGTATCCGGGTCGCGGGCGAGCGAGGCGACCCGCGCGGCCGAGTAGGCGGCGGAGTCGACCGCCGCCCAGGCGAAGCTGACCCGGCCGACGAAGACGGCGAGGCTGGCCACGAGCATCAGGCTCGGCGCGAGGATCGCCAGCTCGATGGTGACCGAGCCACCCTGGCGCCTCACGGCTCGTCCTCCGTGGTGAAGCGTTCCAGGCCCGCGTACGCGGTCTGGCTGACGGTCAGGTCCAGCCCGAACCAGCTCAGCGCGTCGCCCGTGACGGTGACCCGGACGGCCGTCGGCTCGTCGCCGTCCTCGGCGACCGGCGTCACGGCGATCTCCCAGTCGGTGAGCAGGTCGCCCATCCGATTCAGGTAGCCCGCCGCGCGGGACTCCCCCGCACCCGGCTCGGCACCGTAGGCCGACTCGGCCGCGGCCCCGAGCTGCGCGGCTGCCAACGCGACGTTCCGTCCCGAGAAGACCAGTGCGACCTGGACGCCGAGCATGATCAGCACCACGAAGATCGGGAAGAGGATGGCCAGCTCTATCGAGGCCGAGCCCTGGTCCGGCCGCCGCCCGTGGCCGCTCGGCCGGCCCGGTCTCACGGCGCCGGCTCCCCGACCTCTGGCCAGATCCCGATCCACCCCGTGACGTAGTCGCCGGCGGCCGTGAGCAGCGCGACCGCGATGATCGCGGCGATCGCGTAGATGATGGCGTTCGGGATCACCTCGCCACGATCGTCGCGGATCGCGACCACCAGTCGGCGTCTCATCCGTGGCCACCAGGTACGGCGTTCGGGCATCAGACAACCTCCTGGTCAGTTCACCTGTGGGCCGGCGAGCAGCCGGGCGAGAAACGGGTAGAGCGCGAGCAACATCAGGACGATGAGCAGCAGCGCGCCGGGGATCTCCAGCTGAGAGGTACGCAGCTCGGCGCGGGCCAGCTCGTCAGCGCGGATCTGGCCACGCAGCGACGCCGCGCGGGCCCGCAGCGTCCGGTAGACCTGAGCTCCGGACACCCCGGCGGACTGCATGATGTCGCCGAGGTCGCCCAGCTCGGGTACGCCCATGTCGGCGCCCAGCCGGTGCAGCCCGGTCCACGGCGGTGTGACCTCCAGCTCGGCCCGGAGCAACGCCTGCCGGATCCGGGTGAAGACCCAGCCGCTGCCTTTGCTGGCGGCCCGACGTAGCGACTCCTCGGTGCCCCGGCCAGCGGCGCGTTGCAGCGCCGCCAGGTCGATGAAGAGGCAAACGGCCCGGCGGCACTCCCGCCGCGCCTCGGCCGCCTTGCTGGCGACATCGCGGTAGAGGAGCGCGACGAGGAAAGCGGCGCAGATCAGCGCCGCGATCACCGGTACGCCAGGCCCGAATCCTCGCCCGATCAGGGCCAGCAGGCCGAGCAAGGTCGACGGCAGCGCCAGCCCGATCAACGTGACCACGGCCAGGCTGGTCACGAACTCCTCCGGCGTACGGCCGAGCAGCCGCAGGTCCGTCGCCGGCACGATCGGATGTGCCCGGGAGGTGAGCCGCTGCCACGCCGTCCGCCGGCCGGGCACCTCGCCGGGCTGGGGTTGCAGACGTGCCAGGGCCGGGCCGAGGGCCGGGCTGGCCGGCAGGAGCTCGTGGACGGTGAGGAACAGCCCGAGGCCGAAACCGGCACCGACGACGGTGACGAGGGCGAGCCAGGCGGGGGTCACGGCTCGACCCGGTCCGGGGCGGCCGGCGCGACCAGCCGGATCACGGGCGGCGGAAGGCTCAGCGACCGGGCCCACCAGAGGCAGCCGACGAACCCGGCGGCCAGGATCGCCAGGACCACCTGGCCGCGCGGCTCCGAGTAGGGCGCGGTGTACTCCGGACTCCCCAACCCCGCGACGATGAGCAGCATCGATCCGCCGGTCAGGAAGCGGATCTGGAACCGGGCGCGGGCCCGGCGGGACATCATCTCCCGCCGCATCGCGACCTCCTCGGCCGCCGCCTCGGCGATGCCGGTGAGCGCGTCGGCCAGCCGGGCTCCCCGGTCGGACAGGTGCAGGGCGAGCGCGGCGACGACCTGGTCGCCGATCGGATCGCGCACCGCCTCCGCGAAGGCGTAGAGGGCGGACTCCGGGTCCCAGCCGGCCTGGATCCGGGCGGCGAGCAGGTGCACGTCAGCGGCGATGGCCTTCGGCGTGGTCTGGGCGGCGTCCACGATCGCCTCCTGCAGGCCGACGCCGGCGTCCTCGACGTCGCGCAGTCGGCGTACCCACATCTCCACGGCCTCGACCCGGGCGATGGCCCGCGCCTCCTCGCGGCCGGCGGAGAGCAGCCACGGCACGCCCGGAATGGCGACGGCCACCAGCAGCCCGGCCACCGGTACCGAGGTGAGCGCCCACGCGACCACCCCACCGGCTACCGCACCGGCCAGCCAGAACCGGCGACGGCGGCGGTCCCGGCGGGTGGTGCCGGATCCGTGCCAGAGCCGCCGTAGCTGGGCGGCCCAGGGTGACGGCGGTCGCGCCGGGCCGGCCGGGCCGGCGACGGCGGAGATGCCCAGGACGAGGCTGCCGGCGAGTCCCGCGCCGATCAATGCCGCGATCAGAGCCGGGTTCATCGCCAGGCTCCCAGACTTGGCAGCGGCCTCGGCCAGGCTCCGCGACCGGCGTGCGAGGCGAGGACGGCCGGGTCGTATCCGGCCAGGAGGAGGGGGTGGCGCAGCCGCTCGGGTTGGTGCAGCGGCACGGCCCGCCCGTCCGGGCCCGGGCCGAAGATCTGGGTGGTCTGCGGCCGGTCGTTCTCGACCAGGCCGCCGACCTCCAGGACGTGGCTGACGAACCGGTGTTTGCGGCCGCCGAGCGCGCTCTCGTCCACCAGGCTGACGTAGACGATCAGGTCGAGGGCGTTGGCCACCTGCAGGTAGGCGCGCCGGTCGGATCGCTCGTCGCGGTGGCTCAGCGCCAGCTCGACCACCCGGTCGAAGACCAGGTGCGGGCCCCGGGCGTGGATGGTGCAGAGCGAGCCGTTCGTGGTGCCCATCGCCTGCAGCATCGCGACGATCTCCCGCGAGCGGACCTCACCGACGATGATCCGACGGGCGTTGAGCTGCAGCCCGATCGGGATCAGATCGTCGAGCGTGACCTCGCCGGCCGGGCGGCCGTCGGGTCCCCGGTCGCCGTGGCCTTCCCGGGTCTCCATCGACACCGCCCACGGGTGCCGCCCGGTCCGGTGCAGGGCCAGCTCCCGGGCCTCCTCCATGGTCACGTACCACTCGTCGGCCGGGATCTCGCTGGCCAGCGCGCGCAGTAGTGACGTCTTCCCGCTGCCCGGCACGCCGGCGACCATGATGTTGAGGCCGGCTCGCATGGCGGCCCGCAGGAAGTCCCGGAGCAGCGGGTCGATCATGGCGCTCTTGTGCGGGTCGGCCCGGTCCAGGTGCACCAGCGCGTCCAGGTCGACATCGAGGATCTGATGATTGCGGATGACGGCCACCGGCCGCTGGGTGACCAGGTACGTCGCGGCGAGTCGCTGCCCGCCGGGCAGTTCCATGCTCAACGTCGGCTTGTCCTTTGACAGCGCCCGCTCGGTGCCGCCGGCCCGGCGGGCGAGCGCCTGCAGCAGCAGGACCAGGTCCTCGTCACTGTCGGCGACCGGCGTCGAGAGGTCGATGCGGCCGTCCGGTCGTTCGATGCGGACCTGGTCGTGGCCGAGGATCGTGATGGTGTCGAAGGGCTCGCGCAGCAGCCGGTCCAGCCGGCCAAGCCCGAGCAGCGCCGCCAGCACCGCGTCCAGTAGCTGCTGCTCCTGGTCGTCGGTGAGCGGATGCCCGGCGGCTCGCTGCCGGTCGACGTACTCCCGTACCCGCTGGCCGGCGATCCGGCGGCCCTCCGCCCGCCGCTCCGGCTCGGGCACGTACTCCCGTTCGGCCAGCAGCCGGGAGAGCTCCTCGCTGACGGCCACCTGTAGCTCGCGGACCACCCCGTAGTCGGGAGCGACGTACACCGGCGGGCGCGGCGCCGGTAGGTTTCGGCCATTGCCAGGTCCGTCGCCGGCACCGTTTGTCAGCGGGCGGCGGGAGACCGCCGGAGCCAGCGCCGATCCGGTACGCCCACCGCCGTCCCTCGGCATCGGCGCCCGGGCTGGTTCGGCGGTCGGATCCCGCCAGACCGGGGTCTCAAACGACGGCACCGGTCACCTCCGGACGGGGGTACGGGCTCGGCCGGCGCAGCCGCGCCTGCCGCTGGCGTACCGCTTCGATCAGTGGACCTTCGGCGGCGGCCGCGGCCCGCAGCAGCGGCCGGCCGGTGCGTACCGTTCCGCCCCGGGCCAGCGCCCGCGCGGACGGCACGTCCGTCGGCAGGGTGGGTGCGATCGGCGTGCCGAGGCGGGCCGCGACCGTGCCGGCGTCGTAGTCGCCGTCACCGACCACCAGCAGACCGAGCCGATCCCCCGGGTCCGCCCCGCCAACGGCGGAGCGCAGTGCGTCGAGGGCCGCCCTGGCCGGCACCAGCGAGGCGAGCGTCGGTCGGACGACGAGCAGCACCAGGTCGGCGCGGTTCAGCAGCGGCCAGGGAGCGTGCGGGGCGATCAGCCGCCCGCAGTCAACGAGGACGTCGTACCCTGGCACGCCCCGGGCCAGCGACGAGAAGAAGATTCCCAACTGGTGCCAGCTCGGATCGAGGCTCGCGGCCTGGGTCGGCGTCGCGATCCCGGGGAGCAGTAGCCGCCGTTGGTCGGGCGGATCGAGGTCGATGAGCTGTTCCCAGAGGTGTTCGTCGGCCTGGCCGCGCCGCTCGGCGACGACGAGGCGCATCAGGCCCTGGTCGGCGGGGAGCTCCAGGTTCCGCAGGAAGCCGGCCCGGATGTCGCCGCCGGCCGGGTCGCACTCGGCCAGGAGCAACGGCCGCGACCAGGTCAGCAGCATGGCGAGGGCCGCGGTGGTCACGCCGGGCGACCCTTTCGCGCTGGTCAGGGCGATGACGGCCATATCAGGAGCCGACCAGGGTTAGAACGAGCCGGCCCTGCGCGGCAAGCCGGGCGACCAGCGGTCCGTCGCTGTCCCGGACGGCGACCGAGACGGTCGCGGTCCCCTCCCGACTGCCGGCGATGATGTGCACGACGGTGCCCGGCACCGAAGGCGCCGCGACCGGCGGTGCGTCCGTTCCGGAGGTCTGTTCCTCGGTGGAGACCAGGAGCACCCGGGCGCCGGTACGTACCGGGGCTGACGGGATCTGACCGGCCTTGAGTGCCAGTCCCACCACCTGTTCCCCCGGCGCGGGGAAGGGCTGGTCGACCAGGGCGCCCTCGGAGAGGAGCATCCCGGAGAGCAACGGAATCGCCGCGTGTTTCCCGACCACGCTGCCGGATTGGTCGGCGGGGATCGGCTTGAGCGCCGGGTCTGGGTTCAGGTGGACGGTGACGAGATCGGTGGCGGTCAGCTGGGTACCGGCCGGGATGTCGCGGGCGAGCGCCAGGTAGGGCTGGGTTCGGCTGACGTAGCCGAAGAGCGCGACCGCAGCCAGCGCGCAGACGGCCATCAGCGCCACCGCGATGCCGAGGCGACCCGGTCGTACGCTGCGCTCGCGGACCACCCGCGGCCTGGGAATGGCGTGCGGGCCGGCCTGCGTCGGAGCGGTCGGCGTCACCCGGGTCATTCGGTCACCACCTGCAGTTCGTCGATGTCGATCGAGGTGGTCGCGGTTCGGGTGATGGTTTCCGTTCCGGTGGTGCCGCCACCGACCATCCACCACTCGACGTGCCAGGTGGTGACGGCGGTGACCTGATAGCGCCCGCCCGGCTGGTTCCGGCTCGACCGCTGGTAGCCGTCGTAGCCGCACGTCGGGGAGGCCGCCGCGCCGTGCCGGCCGCGGTCGTACGCGGTGCCAGGGTTGTGGCAGACCTTCCTGCTGCCGTCGCCCATGTCCCAGGTGATCCGGGTGGCGTTGCCGCGTGCGGTCACCGAGAGGCCGGGCACCGAGGCCGTCGCCGTGATCGGCCCCCAGGTCTGCGGTGTCACCTCGGTCCACATCCAGATCGGCAGGCCGACCAATCCGGCGCCGTCCGGGTCGGGTCGCAGTCCGATCGTGGCGCCCCGCATCGGAAGGTCTTCGATCGCCCGGGCCGCCAGTTGGGCCGGGGTGAGGCCGCCCGGCGTACCCGGTGGCGGGGTGGCCCGCCAGACCAGGTCGCCGATCACATCGCCGTTGCACCGGGCCCGATAGACGGCGCCGTCGCCTGGTTCGTGGCCCGCCCAGGCAGGATCTCCGGCGGCGGGCTGCGGCGATTCGAGGATGTAGTAGCAACCGTCCGACGAGTTGAAATGTCCGTATCCGGCCTGCCAGCAGGCCACCGGCTGCCCTCTCCAGATGCACTGCGGGTCGCCGCCACCTCCGCCGCCGTCGCCCGGCTCCTCGGTTCCGCCAGCGGGTGGGGTCTCCACCACCACGTAGCAGTCGCCGATCGGCGGGCAGACCCAGTAGTCGGCCTGCGCTGGCGCCGCCGGCGCCAGCGCGCAGGCGACGACGGCCGCGGCGAGCCCGACCCAGGCGGTGATGCGGTTCAGCATGCGACGTCCCGGCGCGGGTTCGATTCGTAGACGTACCACCGCTCGCCGACGCGCTTCACCTTCGCGACCACCGGATACTTCCTGGCCTGAGCGGTCGGGGCCGGCCGACCGCCGACCGCGTTCCAGTCGGTGGAGTCGAAGCAGTCCTCGATCACCGCGTCGTTCGCCTCCAGCCGCAGCTCGGTCACCGTGGGGCTCCATCGGGGACGGCCGACGTTGCGGACGCCGTTGTTCGACATCAGTTGCAGGTTGTTGAGCAACTGGCCGAGGAGTGGCTCGGCCACCCATTCGGCGAGGTCCTTCGTGCGGTAGTCGGCCTTCGCCGAGGCGGCGATGTACGCCTCCAGGTAGCCGTCGTATGTGGCGAGGATCTTCGTCCGCGCCTCGTCCTCCGCCGGGTTGCCGGTCGGGCTCGGCTGCGACGTGACCTGGCTGCCGTCCGGCGATGGCTCCGGCTCGCCATCGCCGTTGCAGCCGATCAGGCCCACCGCCATTGCCATCGCGATGACCGTCATCGTCGCCCGGATCCTCCCCATGTCGCCGCCTCCTCGCAGTAGGGCCCGTTGGTCTGGCAAAGCCGGACGACGTGGTCTCGTCCGCGTTTCCAGCTTGGCCCTTGCGGCGAGGTCCCGCCGCTGCTGTTCCAGCAGTGCGCTGCGCCGACCGGAACGTCCATCCCCGACTCCGGTCGTCTCTTGCCCTCTTGGGATGCTCCCTTCTGGTGGAAGTTCCACTGCCAGCCCCAGCTACGGTCTTACCGGAACGAGCAGTCAGCCCGCTACGCTCCGTCAGGATCAGACCAGCGAGACGTGACACGGGAGTACGGCTCCTCAAGTGCGCACCTCCAAGTGCGCTAATACTCCAACGTCACTTGGCTTCGGCGTTGGGCGTGGCGTGGGGATGAGGGCGGCCACCGCGTTGATCATCGATGGTTTGTGAGGACAACCGAAGATCGCGCGATGGCCGTGGGCCACAGCGTAGACCCCGCCCGGTGGCGGGTCATCCTGGATGAGGCGGTGACGCGTGTTGCTGATCGGTTCGTGCGGGCCGAGCCGCGGGCGACGGCCGGGCAGTTCGTGGAAGGGCTGCTGTCAGACACCGAACGGAAGACGTGCTGGTCGCTTGCGGAACGGGCGGGTAACGCTGATCCGCAGGCGATGCAGCGGCTACTGCGCACAGCGGTGTGGGACGCCGACGCCGTCCGCGACGATGTGCGTTCCTGGTTGATCGAACAGCTCGGCCACCCCGACGCGGTGCTGGTCGCCGATGAGACCGGGTTCCTGAAGAAAGGGGTGTGCTCGGTCGGGGTGCAGCGGCAGTACACCGGCACCGCCGGCCGTGTCGAGAACAGTCAGGTCGGGGTGTTCCTGGCCTACGTCACCCCGCGCGGGCGGGCGATGATCGACCGTCGGCTCTACCTGCCGGAGACGACCTGGTGCGACCGTCCCGACCGCCTGGCCCTCGCCGGCGTCCCCGACCAGGTCGGGTTCGCCACGAAGCCTGCCCTGGCCCGGCAGATGATCGTCGCCGCGATCGCCGCTGGTGTCCCATGCGGGTGGGTGACCGGCGACGAGGTCTACGGCGCCGACCCGGGCCTGCGCGCTGAGCTGGAACAACGCGAGATCGGCTACGTCCTGGCGGTCGGCTGCGACCGACGCGTGGCCGTCAACGACGGCCGCACCCTGATCCGCGTCGACGACCTCGCCGACCGGGTCCCCACCCGCGAGTGGCAGCCGCACAGCTGCGGCCCCGGGGCCAAAGGACCACGCGAGTACCTGTGGGCCTGGATCACCACCGCCACCAGGCCAGACGAGTACCGGTGGCTGCTGATCCGCCGCAACCGCACCACCGGTGAGCTGGCCTTCTACCTGTGCTGGTCACCCCGCCCCGTCCCGCTGCACACACTTGTGCGAGTGGCCGGCTCCCGATGGAGCATCGAAGAGCTGTTCCAGACCGGCAAAGGCCAGGTCGGCCTCGACCACTACCAGGTCCGCGGTTGGACGGGCTGGCACCGCCACGTCACCCTGGCCATGCTCGCCTTGGCCATCCTGACCATCCTCGCCGCACAACAGCCCGACCCCGACCCTGACCCCGATCCGAAGATCATCGCGTTGACCGTCGCCGAGATCCGCCGACTCCTCAACGCCTTCCTCCTCGCCACATCGCCACCATCAGCGCACACCCTGCACTGGTCAATCTGGCGACGAACATCCCAAGCCCGCGCCCGACGAGCCCACTACCAGCGCAGACAAGCCAAATGACGTTGGAGTACTAAGCCGCCCGAAACCGCCGAGCGATCGCCACTCCACCCCAAAATATTCACGATCGTCACTGTTGTGCGCTTCCCTAGGGCGGCCACCAAAGACCGGCAGAATCACCCAAAGCACTTGACACGAAACCCTCAGCACCGGTCCCATAGACGCCGCACTGTCGGATGCCTGACAGACACTGTGGGCAACCTGCCAACCGCCATGGGGGTAGACGGGGTGAAGTTCAGCGACCTGCAGGAGATCCGTGAGCTGCTGAAGCACCAACACGTCGTCGCCGCCGTAGTGTGCCTCGGCAACCGGCCGATGCGGTACGGCGAGCTCGGCAGCGCGATGTCCGGCTGGATCGGCAGCCGGATCAGCGACGGCGAGATCACCCGCACCCTGCACCGCTTGGAGGAGAGAGGTCTGGTGGAGGATGCCCACAGCGCCGGTCCCCGGCTTCTCACGCTCACACCGAAGGGCCGCAGCTACCTCACGACGGTGTCGGCCCTGGTCAAGGCTCTGCGCACATAACCGGGGCGCACTGCGCCGGTCAGCCCCGCCGGTGTCCATGCTGATCTCGTCCAGGCTGATTCTCCGGCCCGCTCTCGACTGCCGGATCGGTTGTCGAACCCTGCTCCCTGGATGCAATGGGCAGCTCAGTCGCTAACCCGTCAGGTCCTGCGAGTTGGGCCAGCCGGTTGGGGTGATTCTGAGGATCTGAATCAGCGATCCGGTGGGCCGAAGTCGCAAGGCGATCGAGCCACCTGAGCGTCGGCGTACCGGCCAGGGCGGTCGTTGCGGCGAGCTCGTCATGGCGGATGGCGTTGATGATGCGGTCGGTTGCCCCGTATGCCTCGCCCCAACCGTCCCGGTAGCCGTGGCTCCAGGCCGTCACCGCCGCGTGGGCGACCCGGTCGACGTCGTGGCGGTGCCCACGGGTGCGGCAGGCGGCGAGGTACGTCCTCGGCAACGGCGTGTCGGCCACACCGCCCGGCCCAGGCCGCCGAGCCCGCAACGATTCCTCCTGTGCGGCGACGACGAGCCGGTCCAGCAGATCCCGGACGGTCCGATCGGGGTCGACTTCGTCGCCGAGGTCATCGATCGCGCGCCGGGTCGCGGTGCTGACGTACTCGGCAACGGCGGCGGTCCCGGATCGGCGCCCTGCTGCGAGAGCGCGCGGGTAGACGGCCGAAACCACCGCGACGGCAGCCCGCCGACGGTTCTGCACGGTCGGTTCGTCCATCTCGACCCCGCCGGACCACGCCTGGGCGGAGAGCCGGGCGATCTCGTCCACCGGCATCGGGCCTGCGATCCCGGCCGCCCGCTCGGTCAACTCCTCAATCAGCGCGTCGACCGTGCCGCGCCCGGTCATGTCCGGCTCCGGCGTCGCGGGAGTGTCGCCGTCCCTCGCTCTGCGATTCGCTGCTGGGCGCCGGCTCTACGGCTCGACCGGACGGTGATCCTCGGGCCGCACAGCGGTCCTGAGGCAACTGTCTCGTGAATGCTCACGATGCTCCTTCCGTTCAGATGGAGCGCCGCCGGCCGAGACGTGACCTGGCCGGTTGGGTGTTGGTAGGTGGCTGCGGACCGGGACCGGCCTCAGGTGTCCCCCCGAAGTTCAGGTCTGCGACCTCGGCCGGCGACTGCTCCTGGTCCTGGCCCTGTCCGTTCGAGGTGTCCGCCGGATCGCGCTCGGCGGCAGGCTGCGGGTCGTTGGAGGACCGTCGACCGACATCCAGCGAGCGCACGAATTCCCGCAGCGACTCCACGGCGTACGGGTCCAGCTCGACACCGGCGATCAACGCAACCGAGAGAACGCCGGTTCGTGCGGCCACCCAGGGGTGACCGGCCAGCGGCGGCCGCCGGGTCAGGTCGTTGAGGATTTGCCGCCAGTCCGCGTCCGGCAGGAGCCGCTCTGCCGGCAGGGTCCGCACACCGAGGACGGCCACGGCACCCCGGTCGGCGAGACGCCGGACCCGGTCCCGCCAGTCGTTGACGTACCAGCCGGAGCCGGCGTCCAGAACCCGCGCGTCGGCGAACTGCCCCCGGCCACGCGGTCCGCCGGTCCCGGCCGAAATCGCCCCCGCGAGCCGCCGAGCCGACAACGTGTCGTACGCGCTCAGGATCATCTCGACCCCCAGCACCGACACCGAGCAGGGAGGCTGCGGCGCCGGTCTGCGGCTACCGCGCTGGGCAGCGGCGACCTGCTCGGTGCACCACAACCGGGTCCCCGCTGATCCCCGGAGCCGGCGCCGCGCCGCCGCTCCTCGCGCTCACTCGCTTCGGACATGACCGCCACGCTGACGAACTGGTGTTCCCGCCAGCGCTACCAGTAGCGGCATCAACGTTCTCGTCGCCCGCGGCTCTCCCGGATCGACGACCGCAATATTGGCGAGCGGTCCTCGTCGCGGTCGGGACCATCACCTGCGATGGGAGCGGAATTAGTACTCCAACGTCATTTGGCTTGTCTGCGCTGGTAGTGGGCTCGTCGGGCGCGGGCTTGGGATGTTCGTCGCCAGATCGACCAGTGCAGGGTGTGCGCTGACGGTAGCGATGTGGCGAGGAGGAAGGCGTTGAGGAGTCGGCGGATCTCGGCGACCGTCAATGCGATGATCTTCGGATTGGGGTCGGGGTCGGGCTGTTGTGCGGCGAGGATGGTCAGGACGGCCAGGGCGAGCATGGCCAGGGTGATGTGCCGGTGCCAGCCGGTCCAGCCGCGGACCTGGTAGTGGTCGAGGCCGACTTGGCCTTTGCCGGTCTGGAACAGCTCTTCGATGCTCCAACGGGAGCCGGCGACGGTGACGAGGGTGTGCAGCGACACTGGGCGGGGTGACCAGCACAGGTAGAAGGCCATTTCGCCGGTGGTGCGGTTGCGGCGAATGAGCAGCCACCGGTGCTCGTCTGGCCGGGTGGCGGTGGTGATCCACGCCCACAGGTAGTCGCGGGGACCTTTCGCCCCGGGACCGCAGCTGTGCTGCTGCCACTCGCGGGTGGGGATCCGCCCAGCGAGGTCGTCGACGCGGATCAGAGTCCGACCGTCGTTAACGGTCACACGCCGGTCGCAGCCGACCGCCAGGACGTAGCCGATCTCGCGGTGTTCCAGGTCAGCGCGCAGGCCAGGGTCGGCGCCGTAGACCTCGTCACCGGTCACCCACCCCACCGGGACACCAGCCTCGACCGCGGCGGCGATCATCTGCCGAGCCAGGGCAGGCTTCGTGGCGAACCCGACCTGGTCGGGGACGCCGGCGACGGCCAGCCGGTCGGGCTGGTCACACCAGGTCGCCTCCGGCAGGTAAAGCCGACGATCGATCAGCGCCCGCCCGTGCGGAGTGACGTAGGCCAGGAACACCCCGACCTGACTGTTCTCGACACGGCCGGCGGTGCCGGTGTACTGCCGCTGCACCCCGACCGAGCACACACCCTTCTTCAAGAACCCGGTCTCATCGCAGACCAGCACGGCGTCGGGGTGGCCGAGCTGCTCGACCAGCCACGAACGCACGTCGTCGCGGACGGCATCGGCGTCCCACACCGCCGTACGCAGCAGCCGCTGCATCGCCTGCGGATCAGTGTGCCCCGCCCGTTCCGCAAGCGACCAGCAGGTCTTCCGCTCGGTGTCTGACAGCAGCCCTTCCACGAACTGCCCAGCCGTCGCCCGCGGCTCGGCCCGCACGAACCGGTCAGCGACACGCGTCACCGCCTCGTCCAAGATGAGCCGCCACCGGGCGGGGTCTACGCTGTGGCACGCGGCCACTGCACGATCTTCGGTTGTCCTCACAAACCATCGATGATCAACACAGTGGCCGTCCTCATGCCCGCGCCACGCCCAACGCCGAAGCCAACTGACGTTGGAGTATTAGAACGCCGTCGAAGTCGACCAAGATCAACATCGGCCGACGCCGGCAGGCACTGCCGAACCCTACCGCTGTGGCTGTCAGCGGCGATGATCCCGTCGCGGCAGTACGTCGATCTGCTGACGTGATCTCAGCAAGGATGCGGTAGGTATCGGTATTCGAAGTGTGTGAGGTGGATAGCGGCGCGGACGATATCGCCGAGGCTTCGTGGGCTGGCGGTGGTGTGACGAAGCGTCCGCCAGCGGCCGGTCAGGATTGCGAAGCCGCGTTCTCCGAGGCACCGCAGGGATCGAAGGATCGCGTTGTGGGTTCGGTTGCCGACGGCGAGGCGGTGGCTGTCGGTGGGTTGCTTGTATGGGGTGTGGATGCCCTGGCCAGCGCCTTCGTAGCCGGAGTCGGCCAGGGTCGGCAGGTCCAGGGTTGACGCGGCCCAGTAGAGCGCGCCGGTGATGTCCAGGTCCTGGGCGCAGGTCAGGTCGTGCAGGTGCGCGGGCATCGCCTCGGACGTCCAGATCGGTAGCCCGTCGGGCCGCATGATCGCTTGGATGTTCGCGCCGAAGCCACGGTGTTTCCCGGAGTACCAGGCATCGATCGTTTCGCCTTTGACACTGGTGGTGGTCTCGCCGAGCCGGTCGGTGTCGAACAGTTTCCCGTCCAGGATCACGTGCGACCAGCCGTCCGCGGCCACCCGGGCGAGGGCGTCGTGCAGGGTTGGTGTCTGCGCCGCGAGGACCCGCACGGCCTCGGCGACATACCGGTACGCGGTGGCCCGTGACACCCCGAACCCGGCCCCGAGGGTGGTCTTGTCCTCACCCTTGCGGAACCACACCAACACCAGCAGCGCCTGGTAGAAGCACGTCAACGCCCTCGTGCGGCGGCGGGTACCCACCGCCGCACGCTCGGCGCGAAGCAGACCCGCCACGTGACGCACGAGTTCCCTGGGCACGTCAAGCCTGGCAGAATAGGTGATCACGTGGAGCCCTCTCGGAGACCGATTCCGTCGCAAGAACCTGTCTACCGATGGCTCCACGTCCATATCCCAGCATGTCCGCTACGGGCGCTACGTCCGTGTCATCCCGAACCGCTCCCGAATCCTTGCTGAGATCACCTCGCTGAACGGGCATTCGACGCCGACATCTGGGTGGGATGTCGGTGCGTGCCGGTACGGCGGCACGCACCGATGGTCTGGACCGGTACGACCGCCTTCAGCGTCGTGGCGCTTGCGTCGTCACTTGTTTGCCCTGGCCAACAACCGATCCGACAACTCAATCGTCGCCAGGTACCACCAGAACACCCAGTCCAGAAACACTGGATCGTAGTCTGCCTTCTGGCTCTCGCTCTCGTGGCGGATGGCGAACCCGTTGGCGATGTGGAAGAGCGCGCCCTCGTCGCCACGAAGCAGCTCCGTCTTGAGCAATGCACGGCGGCTCTCGAGAACATGCGCCAGAGCGACGACCGCCGACCGCTTCTCTTGAAGCGTCGAGGTGCGGCCACGAAACAAGGCGATGGCGTGCTCGACCTGGTCGCCCGCTTTGGGGTCGGGTGATCGCAAGACCTGTTCCACCAGCGCTCGCCGTTCGTCATCGATGAGGTGGACCAGGCGGCCGGTGTCCTCGCCCTCCTCGGCAAGGCGCAGCTCGAGCGCCGCCACCTCAAGCAGCTTGTTGACCCGCCGGCGGTACAGCGCCCGCGCGGGCGCGATGGCGTACGAGGAGTAGTGCCAGCCGCACTGGTTCCAGCTGTGGTAGTGGCGATTCCGCGGCCGGGCAACGAGGTCGTGGAAAACTTCCACCAAGCCGTAGAAGATGTCATCGTCCCATTCGGCGGGGCGGAGCGGCCAAAGGTTCGGCACACCTAGATGCTCCTGGAGCCTGGCCGACTCGTCAACGGCCACATCAAACGGGCCGTCAACACACTCCCGCGGGAAGACACGCTCAAGGTAGCCGTCCCGGCTGAACTGGTTGATGAGCTGGACGAAGCGTCGCTTTGCCGCGTGAAGATCGGGCTCAAGCTGGTGCGCGGCAGACTGTGCCGCCACGCGCTCCGGCCAGTACGGGCGTGGGGTTGATGCTTCACGCAGGGAATCGGCGTTCTTGACCAATGTGGCGAGGAATTGATCTTTCATAGCCGACGGAGTCCCGGCGGCCTCGATCTCGGCAGCGCCAAGCGGCACCGCCCACGGGTCATCGAAGGTGGTGGAGCCAGCGGCAGTGAAATCGTCCCACGGCCCCGAACTCGTGAAGGCTTCCTCCAGAAGGCACCCAACCCTGTCCTCGTCGGTGGCGTGCCCGCTGGCGATCAATGCGGACGCCTCGGCCACGAAGAGATCACGCGGCCAGGCCAATTCGTAGTCAGGGGCATCAAACACGGTCCGCAACGATAGCGGACGGCGGGTCGTGTCGTCTTGTCGACCCGTATTATCCGAAGTGTTGGATTTGCCTGACGGATTCAGGTCGGATCGGACAAGGCTGTGGCCAGTAGCCGTTGCAAGCCAGCGACCACACGCGGGCAAGCTCAGGTCTATGCGGTGGCCCAGCGAGTGCTGGGATCGAACCAGCCGGTCTCGGGAAACCAGGCGATGCACCGGCCGATTGGGTAGGACCATACCCAAACGTGTGTGACCTCGGCCGGCACCTTAGGCGGTCGGCTGGGTAGTCCTTGGTAGTCATCGCTGAGGGTATGGTACGCAGCCCAAGGCGTGCTAAAGGACATCCCGATGAACGCGTGCCGGTCCACCGCGTCCGTGGCCGCGAGTTTGGCGCGCACGTCGACCTGCCGCGGATCGTGCAGAAAGGTCGCGAGCCAATCGTTGAAGGCGTCCCAGTTCTGACCAGCGGGCCCGCCAGCGCCCTTCCCATACATAATGGCCTTGCCCTCTTCGTCTGTCACAACGGGACGCGAGGCTAGTCTTACGACACCCGACGCGGCCAGTGCGCGTACCGCCTCTACATCATGCAGGTTGAGATGCTGTTCCCAGGCGACCGTCTCGAATAGCGCGCCGGACAGCTGGACATTGGCCAGCCGGTCTGGCAACTCCCGCTTCAACTGCTTGATGTTGGCCGCCGGTGACACGGTGACATACCAGACCCGCCCAAGTTCCGGGGTTGGCACTTGGACCTGTCCTCGTATCGCGCTGGCCATCGCAGCGTAGGACCTGTCGATATCGGTGACGACTTCGACGTAGCCGGGAGATCGATCTGGATAGTCGATACGAATATCGACCATCGCGGGGGCGCTGTTGTCGTCCTGTAGTACGACACGCTCCCCGGTTAGGCGCGCGACCACCCGAGCAGCCGCCAACTCGAAGTCCCCCAAGTGGCTCTGGAAGGCTCGACGGCGCATGCCGTCGGTCCGGTTATCGACTGGGTACCCAGGCTCGTAATGCTCCACAACCGGCCAGGATACTGACGCGGCACGACCACCGCGTACTCGAGCGCTGCTGTCACGTTGCTCTGGCATCAAGTGACGCCGCGGCCAACCCAGCCGAACCACGACCACCGTCGAACCTCCGCCACGCCAGAGCCACCGGTGCAAGGTCAAACGACTCCACAGCGGCCGTGGCGGCGGGCCCGAGAGGACAACAGGGTACGACAACTGACTCCAGCGTGGCCGGCCGCATCCCCCATCCGGCTCTTTGGGAGCATTCACTTCCCGGACCCGCCGCCACCCAGGATAAAACTCTCACCTCGCGGTATCTTAACCTCCGAAAAGGAGCCTATTTCCACACGACGTAACTTAGGTCAAGGGCTCCCTCAAGTACGTCCACGCGGTCAATCCTAATGGCGGCGATGCTTTCGTCGGTTGTTTGGACGCAGATCCATTCGCCTTCCAGCCCGGGTGCCACGTCGTAGGTACCCTGTCTGCGAGAGCGCAGTCCGGCGTAACAGTTCTGTTTGGTGATCTCGTCATCGATCACTGCAAACTGGGCGAGCTGACCGATAAGGAGAGTGTCGCCCAGGAGTGTGATCACTCCGTCATTCAGGTCCTTGACGACGCGGAAGTCAGCGCGACCGTCGAACGAATCCACGAGGTATCCCTTGGAGAGGTTTACCCAGTCCCTGTCTTGCGCCGCAAGGGTCCCCTCTAGCTCGGCGGTTCCGGCGTCTTGGGACCCAGTATTGGTGCCAGGTCCGGGCGGCGGGGTTGATCCAATCAGCCCATTTCGCGGACTCGACGGTGCTGTGCTGGCAACCGCGGCGTCGGACTGCCCCTCGCCGCCGCTGCCACCTAGAACGACAACAGCCCCGACCACGGCGGTGAGCAGCGCGGCTATCGCCGTGATCAATCCGGGGAGGCTCGTGAAGAACAACCGGAGACGTGATCCACTCGCCGAGCCTGCGGAATCGTCGGGGCCGATCGTATCGGACACGGGTGGCTCCTCAGGATGCATGACAGGAGGTCAAAGGGCGAATTCCATGGCCGTTTCCTTTGTACCACACCAGCAACACCGCGCCGCGCCGTTGATCTCGTTGCCATGAGCGGAAGAGGATCTGGTTGAGGTCAACCGCGTTTCATCGCATGATCACGCGCTGTAGGCCGATCGGCGGGTTACTCGGGTAGCCGGTCCGGGCGCCAAGGTCATCTACCGTAACGTTACGCGGTGGTGTCTCCTACTCGTTGACGTCGGGCTCGTCGCAGGCATCACGTTGCTGATAGTTCAACGCAGACGTGGTCGGCCCCAGACCGTCGAGGAGAAAGCGGCTGCCGCGCGGGCCGCCATGCGCTCCATCCGTCGTAGCTCGCCGCGCTCTGGTCGCGACATCTTCGAACGTGGCCGAGGCGTTCCTGACCGGCACTCCGGCGCCATCGCGGCAAACTCCACCTACGGCGACGCCGCAAACTTCAGTTCAGGCGGCGGCGGGGACAGACTGACTCACATCTCCAGTCAGGCTCCGGTCACCCGGGCTGATGCTCCTCGCGAAGGCTGACTCCCTGGGCATAGAAGAAGGGGACCGGATCGGTCGCGGTGGCTGAGTTCAGAGGTGGGGCGTTGCGGTGGAGCTCGAAATGGAGGTGTGGGCCGCTGGATCTGCCGGTTGAGCCGACCCAGGCGATGAGCTGGCCGGCTTGGACCTGGGCGCCGGGTCGGACGTTGAGACGGACCGCGTGGCAGTAGCGCGTGGCGATGCCGTTGCCGTGGTTGATGTTGATGCGTAGCCCACAGCCGGATAGTTCAGGGTTGCCGGGGCGGTTGCAGTATGGGCTGCTGCAGCCGGCGTCGAGGACCGTTCCGGCGGCGACGGCGTAGATGGGAGTGCTGGTCGGAGCAGCGAGGTCGACGCCGTCATGGGTCGGCCGGTTGGGCGGACGGAACCCGCTGACGAGCCGGTAGCTGCCGGCGGGCAACGGTAGCCGCCATGAACCCGTTCCGCCAGCGGAGAGCGTGTACGTCGAGATCCGGCTCCGGACCCGCTGCGGGTAGTCGTGGGCCAGGCCTGCTGCGGGTACGCCGCCGGCGTTCTCGATGCAGCCGCGGCCGCAGAAGTAGGCAGCCCATGCCAGATCGAGGGCGTCGCCGCGCAACCTGCCAGCGCGGACCGCCCGTCCTGCCCAGTCGACGTTGGCGCAGATCAGCCGGCCCATGGCGTAGATCGCGTCTTCCGGATCGTCCGGCCCGTCGCGGCGGTCGCGGTCGTAGTCGTCGCCCCAGGTTCGCCAGGTGCCGAGCTGGAACTGGGCGATACCGACGGCGTCGCCGCCGTGATCCGCTGGATTGTGTGCCACGGCGTCGAGCCGCCAACTGCTCTCCACGTCGAGCTGCGCGGCGATCATCGGTGAGATGACCTCGGGACAGATGCCGCCGGCGCGGACCACCCACGGCGCGAGGTGCCGGGCGTGCTCCGGGATCGCGTCGATGTTGAGCTGGCTCGACGAGCCGGGAACAGCGGCGAGATTGGCCGCCAGGCCCGAGCTGATGATGACGACCAGTGCGAGCGGCAGGGCGACCAGCGCGGCCAAAACGATGAAGATCGCGGGTACGACAGCGCTTCTGGCCCGAGGTTCGAGACGGTCAGCCATGACGGTCACTCGATGCTGTAGCCGCTGAGACGCCAGCCGTCCGCGACGAGACGCAGGGTGCAGTAGACGGTGTGGTGCGTCTCGGTGTCGCGCCAGCCGTCGCGGCCGACCGGCGAGGCGGAGACGAGCACGGCACGGTGGGTCTCCTGGTCGCCGTCGGGGCCAAGCGCGTCTCCGGCGTACGGATGGAGACGCACCTGCGTGCGGACCTGGTGTTGGGTCCACCGCTGCCACCGGGGACTCGGCCGGTGGGTGGAGACGTCGGCGACGGCCCCGGTGAGCGTCTCGTCGAGATAGGCGATCGCCCGCCGGTAGGCATCCGTGGGTCCGGCGTCGGTTGTCGTGTCGACGGTGTGCACCGTCTCGGCGAAGGCCCGGCAGACCGCGTCGGGATCGCGATAGTCGATCTTCTGGTCGGCAACCGGTCTCGGTGTCTCGACGACCCGAGGCCGCGACGAGACGGCCTGCATCGGCGACGAGGGCTCGCCGGTTGCGGCGAGCAGGACGCCACCTGCGGCGAGGAGCACGACGACCACGGCTGCGATGAGCATGGCCACTGGTCCGCGTTGGGCTGAGGTCATACGGGTCACGGTCGGGCCGGCTGGTTGGCGGCGGCGTTGCCGTAGCGCCCGTAGCGGGGGCGGCAACGGGTTCGGCACCGGTAGCGGTGCCGCCGGCCCGCGAGCGTCGCGTGCAGCGGCCACCCTCCCCGGGTGGCCGCGTCTTCCTGATTGGAGCGCGAGATGCTGGTCAAGCTGTTCGTCGCGGCGCAGGTGCTCGTCGCGCCCACGCCCGAACCTTCTTCCGGTGTGGTGGATCTGAATCCGCCGCCGGTCGTGCCGCCCGGCATGGACGAGGTGTCGACCACCTTCCTGAGCTGGGGCAAGTGGACGTTGATGGTGGCCGGGGTGCTCGGCTTCATGATCTGCGCCGGCATGATGATCATCGGCCGGCGGAACCGGTCGCAGACGGCGGTCGACGGGGCGGCGGGGGTGCCGTGGGTGCTCGCCGGTCTGGCGTTGACGACGCTGGCGGCGGGGATCGCCGGGGTGGTGCTGTCATGAAGGGCTACCGGGGTCGTCGGCGCGCGCCTCGCCGCCGCGGCGTGATCGTGCTGATCGTGGTCGTGGTGTGCGCCCTGCTGGTCGCAGCTCTGTTGGTGGCGAGGTCGGCGGGGCGCAGTTCCGGCGGGCCGGCGGACCGGGCGGGCACGGCGGTGGTCGTGGAGATCCCGCCACCGTCGGCCATGTCCGCGACCGCCACCGGGCCGGCTCGGGAACCGGTTGGCTGGCCGGCGGACCTGCGCTGGACCGCCGTCGCGGGTCTGCCGTTGCCGGTCTCGGCGACGGTCGGCCCGCGGGACCTCTCCGGTGGACGGGCACGGGGGTTCGCCATCGGGCAGGCCGGCGCGATGTTGGCCGTGGTGCACCTGGTCGTACGGACCAGCCCGCAGGTGGGTCCGGCCGTGTTCGGACCGACGCTGCGCGAGCAGGTCGTCGGACCGGACGCCGCCTCGTACGCCGAAGCGGTGCACGGGGACTACGAGGCGCAGCGGGAGCAACTCCTGCTGCCGCCCGGTGAACCGCTGGGCCGGATCTACGGCTCGATCACCGGGTTACGCGTCGACTCGTACTCCGATGATGCCGCGTCGTTGCGGCTGCTGATCGAGGCACCCGGCCGGGACGGCGGGATCGAACGGGCGGCGACGGTCGTGCAGGTCGCCTGGTCGGGCGGCGACTGGAAGCTGGTCGCGCCGCCACAGGGCGACTGGTCGACGGTGCGCGCTCCGGTACCCGCCGACCGGGTGGGCGACTACCCGCCGATACCGGGGAGGTAGTCGTGTGCGAGATCTGGGACCTGGGTTGTCCAGTTCGGGAACGAGCCGCCGAGGAGGTCGCCGACTCCGTGGTCGGCCGGCTCGCCGACATGATCGCCGACGCGCAATCGGCCCTCATCACGTCGACTATCACCTGGTGGCTGCAACTGCCGCCGGTCGACGTCGAAGCCGCGCCCGCCGTGCGGACGCTGCAGGAGTGGATGCTGCCGTTCGCCCTGGTGATCGCAGTCGGCGGCACGCTCTGGCAGTCCCTGATGCTGATCCTGAGCCGCCGGGGCGAGCCACTGATCGCCGTGGTCAAAGGGCTGTTCACCACCGTGATCTGGGGCGCGGTGAGCGTGACCGGCGTCCACCTGCTGCTGCAGGGCGGTGAGGCGTACACGGAGTGGGTGCTCACCCACGGCCTGGGCTGCGACCCGGGCCTCGGGCAGGACGCCGAGTGCAAGACCGACGCCCTGGCCGGGCGGATGCAGATAATGCTCGCACCCGCCGGTCCGAACCTCGCCAGCATCCTGATCGTCACCGTCGGGATGGTGGTGCTGGCCGCCACGGTGACGCAGGCGATCCTGCTGCTGTTCCGCAGCGGGGCCATCCTGATCCTCGCCGGGCTGTTACAGCTCGCCGCGAGCGGCACGTTCACGGCGGCCACATCGAACTGGCTCCGGCGGGTGCTCGGCTGGCTGCTGGCGCTGGTGTTCTACGAGCCGTTCGCGGCCACCTGTTACGCGGTCGGGTTCATGCTGATCGGCGACCGGGAGAACACCGACATCGCGACCTGGTTCACCGGGGTCGGGATGCTTGGGCTGTCGCTGGTGGCGTTGCCGGCGATGATGCGATTCTTCAACTGGACCGTGGGTTCCGTGCAGATCTCGGGCAACTCGGCGGGGATGGTCGCCGCTGCCGGCGCGGCCGGGATGCACGCGATCGCGTCCCGGCGCGGCGTGGGCGGGTTGGGCGCCATCGACTACGCCCGCGACCTGGACGCCCACCGACCGGCCGCTGCCGGGACCGGGTCGGGACCCGGGTCGGCCCGGTCGACGCCGCCGGTCTTCACCGGTCCCGTGCCGGCCCCGGCGACGGCCTCCAGCACATCCACCACTGCCGCCTCGACGGCGAGCACGACGGCGTCGACGTCAGCCGCCGCTGGCGCGGCCGCAAGCTCAGGAGCAGCGGCGGCAGGACCCGCCGGTGCGGTTGTCGCCGGCGCCGTGGTGGCCGGCAAGGTCGTCACCAGTTCCACCCGGTCCGCCGGTGGTGCCGCGACGCGGGCCACCGAGGGCGGGTGAACGCCGTGACGCCGAACGCGACGGCCGAGCCGCGCAGCTACGGAGGCTGGCGGCGGGCCCGTGGGATGGGGCTGATGGGGCTCGGCTTCGGCCAGACCATGGGCGTACTCGCCGCCGTCATCGCCGCACTGATCACCGTCACGGTGAACCTCAAGGCGCTCATCGTCGTCGGGCCGCTCTGCCTCGCGGTGGCCGCCGGGAACCTCGTACGGTGGGATGGGGTTTCCCTCGCGCAGGCGCTGCTGCGCTGGTCGCGGTGGACGGCCGGCGTCGGGCGCGGCCAGACCAGCTTTCGCGGCGGGGTGATGGCTGTCGGCGAGCACGCCTGGCAGCTTCCTGGGGTGCTCGCCCCGACCGTGTTGCTCGACGTCGAGGACGAGCGCGGCGAACGGTACGGGGTGGTGTGGCACCGCCGGATCGGAACGATGACCGTGACGCTGCGCTGCGCCGCCCAGTCGACCTGGCTGGCCGACCCGGACGCCGCGAACGCCTGGGTGGCCAACTGGGGTGGCTGGCTCGCCGGTCTCGGCCACGTACCGATCGTGCGTTGGGTGGCCGTCACGGTGGACACCGCCCCCGACTCGGGCCGCCGGTTGTCCGACTATGTGCACGGTCGGCTGGCGCCGGATGGGCCAGCTGCCGCCGTACGTGTGCTGGAACAGCTTGTGGCGACGGCGCCGCGCGCCGCCGCGGACGTCCAGACCACGGTGTCCATCACCTTCGACCCGGGGATGTCCGCGTCCCGACCGAGGACCATGCCGGACCGGCTCGCCGAGGTAGACCAGGCGCTGCCGGGGCTGCGCGATTCGCTCGCCGGCTGCGGCCTGACCGTCCTCGGCACCGCCAGCGCCACCCAGCTCGCCGGAATGGTCCGCGGCGCCTTCGACCCGGCGTCTCGCGCCGAGATCGGCCGCCTGCTCGACATCGCCACCGCCGGGGACCTGCTCGGCTGGGAGAACGCCGGCCCGGTCGCCGCCGACGAACATCGCGACCGGTACGAGCACGACGGCGCGGTCAGTGTGAGCTGGGCGTGGCACGAGGCGCCCCGGCAACCCGTCACCCACGACGTCCTGGCCCGGCTGCTCGCGCCCGGCCAGTTTCCGCGCCGGGTCAGCCTGCTCTACCGGCCGCTGACCGCCGGGCAGGCGGCTGCGGAGGTGGAGCGGCAGGTCAACGCGGCGCAGTTCCGGGCCGCGTACCGGCGGGCCCGCCGGCTCGACCCCACCGCTCGGGACGTCGCCGACCAGGAACAGGCGGTCGCGGCGGCCCGGGAGGAGGCGCTCGGCGCCGGCGTCGGACTGGTGAGCCTTTGGGTGACCAGCACCGTGCTCGACCCGGCCGACCTGGGTCGGGCCGTCGCCGACGTCGAGGCCCGCGCGGACACCTGCAAGATCCGGCTCCGCCGCCTCTGGGCCTCGCAGTCCACTGGGTTCGCCGTCACCCTCCCCGCTGGCATATGCCCGCCGGTGCTCGCCGGCCACTGGCCGCACTGACCGGTTCTTTTCCGAAGGAGTGCCCTCCCATGCGTATTTCCCCTGTAGACCCCCCTGGGCCGGTGCCGCCGGCGTGGGGCTGGCGCCACCGAGGCGCCGGCCGAGCCGTGCACGTCGCCGCCGGCGTCGAATACCAGGCCACCACCGCGCAGGCCGCCGGCCTGTACCCGTTCACCGCCGGCAGCGGCTCCCCGCTGCTCGGCGTGCCCATCGGGCGGCACCAGTTGTGGGGCGAGTCCGTGCTGCTCGACCCGTTCGAGTGGCTGACCGCCGGCCTGATCACCAACACCGGCATGTTCGTCCTCGGCCAACCCGGCGCCGGCAAATCGGCACTGGCCAAGCGCCTGGTCACCGGGATGACCGGCACCGGCGCCCAGGCCCTCATCCTCGGCGACACCAAACCCGACTACACCCCACTGGTACGGAGACTCGGCGGGCAGGTCATCCGGGTCGGCCGCGGTCTGGACCGGATCAACCCGCTCGACGCCGGCCCGCTCGGCGCCGCCCTGACCCGGATGAGCGGCCCCGACGCGGACCAGCTCCGACTGGAGGTACGCGGACGCCGGCTCACCCTGCTCGTCGCGTTGTGCACCCTGGTCCGCGACGGCGGCCGGGTCAGCAATGCCGAAGAGGTCATCCTCGGCCGGGCGGTCGACCTGCTCGCCGAACGGCAACCCACCGACCCGGTCATCCCCGACGTACTCGCCCTGCTCGAACAGGGCCCCGATCGGATACGGGCCGCCGCCCGCGCCACCGGCCAGGCCGACTACCGGCGCCGGGTCGACGACCTGGTCGCCACCCTGCGGCTGCTCTGCGACGGCACCCTCGCCGGAGTATTCGACGCCGCCACCTCCACCCCGATCGACCTGGCGGCACCAGCGGTCAGCGTCGACATCTCCCGGGTCGCCGCCGCCGGAGACCGCCTGGTAGCCGCCGCCATGCTCTCCACCTGGTCCTACGGGTACGCCGTCATCGACGCCGCCGCCGTGCTCGCCGAACACCGGCTCGCCCCCCGGCGCCGGTTCCTCGCCGTGATGGACGAACTCTGGCGAGCCCTACGCGGCGCACCCGGCCTGGTCGAACCGGCCGATGCGCTGACCCGGCTGTCCCGCAACCTCGGCGTCGCGCAGATCATGCTCACCCACAGCCTCGACGACCTGGAGGCCCTGGCCAGCGACGCCGACCGGGCCAAGGGCCGGGGCATGGCCGAACGGTGCGCCATCAAGGTCCTCGCCGCCCTGCCGGCCCGCGAACTCGACCGGGTCGGCCGGATCGTCCGCCTCACCGGACCCGAACGGGACATGGTCAGCTCCTGGGCCGCACCGGAAGCCCTGGTTCCCGCCGCCACCCACCCCGGACGGGGCCGCTACCTGATCAAGACCGGAGAACGCGCCGGTACGCCGGTCGCGCTGCACCTCGTCGGCGACGAGCACGCCCTCTACGACACCGACATGGCGGTCCGGGCGGGTGCCCGATGACCGGCCTCCACGGCCAGCGGCCGGTCCAGCCCGGCAGCGCCGCCGGCGGATACCCGCTCGCTCCCTGGCTGATCCTCACCGGCTTCGCCGGCGGCGGCGCCCTGCTGTGGCTCGCCTGGCTCGCCGGGCGCGTGGCCATCGTCCTGTCTGGAGACGACTGGGTCGGTCCCGGGTTCGGGTGGGAGTTCACCGGTGACCTGTTCCATCGGCGGTGGGAGCGGCTGTGGCCCGGGGTGCCGCCGGTGCGGGTCGGGGTGGTTTTCGTGCTGCTGCTCGCCGCTGTGGTCGTACCCGTGGGGTGGGGTTGGGTGTGGTGGCAGGCTCGCCGGCCCCGGGCCGACGACCCGCTGCCGTCGCTTGCCGACGCCCGCGACCTCGGCGAGCTCACCGGAGCTGCGGCGGTCCGCCGGGCCCAACGGCTGCGGCCCGGGCTCGCCGGCCTCGCCGCCGACGCAGTCCCGCCCACGGCGGTCGGCGTGGCCCTTGGGCGGCTCGTCACCAGGCACCGCCGACAGAGGCCGGTGCTCCGGTCGAGCTGGGAGGATGTCCTGCTCGCCATCATGGCGCCCCGGGCTGGCAAGACCACCGCGCTCGCCGTACCGCCGGTCCTGGACGCACCCGGCGCGGTACTGGCCACCTCGAATCGCTCCGATGTCTGGGCCACCACGAACCGGGCGCGGGCCCGAGTCGGCACCGTCTGGCTGTTCGACCCGCAGAACATCACCCGCCAACCCCAGCGGCTCTGGTGGGACCCGCTCGCCGGCATCAGCGGCGCCGAAGAGGCCGGACGCCTCGCCGACCACTTCATCCAGGAGATCCGCGGCACCGGATCGTCCGACCCGTTCTGGCCACTGGCCGCCGGTGATCTGCTCACCTGCCTCTTCCTCGCCGCCGCGGGCACCGGCGGAACGTTGGCCGACGTGCAGGCGTGGCTCACCGACGTCGCCAACCGCGAGCCCGTCACCCTGCTCCGGGCCGCCGGCTATCCCCAGGCCGCCCGGTCATTGGCCGGGCGGCAGGCCGGCGCCCCGGAAACCCGCGACGGCGTCTACGAGACCGCGCGCACCGCCGCCCGCTGCCTCGCCGACCCCGACATCATGGCGTGGGTAACCCCCAGCCCTGGCCTACCCGCCCTGCAGGCAGCGGCGCTGCCCGCCAGCCGGGACACCCTCTACCTGCTCAGCAAGGAAGGCTCCGGCGCCGCCGCGCCGCTCGTCGCCGCTCTCACCGACACCGTTTTCCGCGCCGGCGTCGCCCGGGCCGAAGCTGCCGGCGGCCGGATCGACCCGCCGCTGCTCGCCGTCCTCGACGAGGCCGCGAACATCTGCAAGATCTCCGACCTGCCGCAGCTCTACAGCCATCTCGGCGGCCGGGCCATCATCCCGATCACCATCATCCAGAACCTTGCCCAGGGCCAGGGCGTCTGGGGCGAACGCGGCATGGCCGCCCTCTGGTCGGCCGCCACCATCAAGCTCATCGGCGCCGGCCTCGACGACGCGCGCCACGCCGACGACATCTCCCGGCTCATCGGCGACCACGACGTCGCCACCACCTCGGTCAGCAGGGACGGCAACGGCCACCGCAGCTACTCCACCAGCCCGCACCGTCGCCGGATCCTGGAACCCGGCGACCTGCGCTCCCTCCCCCGAGGCCGGGCCATCCTGCTCGCGACCGGCGCTCGGGCCGCCATGATCGAGCTGATGCCGTGGTACGCCGGCCCGCACGCCGACACCATCACCGCCGACACCGCCGCCAGCGTCGACGCGATCACCCGGAACGCTCGTGCCACCTTCGACGGGGACATCTTCGGCGGTACGGCATGACCGAGTCCTGGGTGGAGGCTGTCTTTGCCGACCTGCAGCGCCAGATCGATGTCCTCACCGACCGGTTGGACGCGCTCCCTTGCGGCGGCTGCCCCGGGCATGCATGCGCCGCGACGCGGGCGGACCGTGATGGGCCGCATCCAGACCAGGACCGCGGCGATGGCTGACCGGCCGGTCCACGCCCCGTCGCCGGCGGTTGAACGGCTCTATGCCGCCAATGCCGAGGCTGCCCGGTACTACAGACGACGCATCGCCGCCTCACCTGCCGTTTTGCGGTACGCCCGCCAGCACGGCATCGCCAAAGTCCTTGCCGAGAACGAGCCGTGGGCGGTCGGCTACGCCCCGAGCCCGTGGACTGGCCTGGTCGACCACATCAGGGGTTGCGGCTTCACCGATCCGGAAATCCAGGGTGCTGGACTGGCATTCGTCCATCGCGCCACCGGCAACCTGCTCGACCGCTTCCGGGACCGGATCATGTTCCCCGTCACCGACCACCAGAACCGCGTCGTCGGCTTCACCGCCCGCGACCTCTCCGGCAACGCCCGAGCAAAATGGATCAACACCCCCGAGACTCCGATCTACCAGAAGAGCAAGCTGCTCTACGGCCTCGGTCAGCAGCTGGTCGGCCGGCTGCCCGGCGAGGGAACTCCCGATGTCGTCATCGTCGAAGGCGCAGCCGACGTCCTTGCCGTCCGACTGATGGCCAACGTGCGGGGTGCGCCCGCTGGGACATCGCCGCTGTACGCGGTGGCGCCCTGCGGCACCCACCTCACCAGCGGGCACCTCGACCTGCTTCACCAGGCACTGCCCGGCGCAAGACTCATCCTCGCCTTCGACAGCGACCCCGCCGGCGAACGAGCCCTCGACCGGACCTACCTTCTCACCAGACGATGGCCCGGTCAGGTCCTCGGCACCAGGCTGCCTGCCGGTCACGACCCGGCCAGCAGGCTCGCAACCGTCGGTCCCTTAGACGCACTCGGCGAGCTGCTCGCGGCAGCTCTGCCGCTGGCGCAGATCGCGATGAGCCACGTCCTACAGCGGCTGAAGGACTCCGGACACATCACCAACCCCACCGCGTACGCCGAGGACCGCGTCCTGGCCTTCCGCGCCGTTGTCGACTTCTTCGTCGACAATCCCGGGCTGCACCGGCAGCTCGCCGCCGACGCCGCCCGACTCCTCGGCCTCGGCGAGGCCGAGGTTGCTCGGGGAATCATGGACATCATCCTCGCCCGGTCCGAGGCCGACCTCCCTGCCGACGGCGGGTCGCCAGAGCATGCGTCCGAGCGGAAGCCTCGCCCACGGGGTGGTACTAGCCTGCTCTCCGCCGCACGCAACGGGTCCGACCAAGCCGGCGACACCCGTACCAGCGTCTTCGCTGGCGCATTCAGCAGAGGCCGCCAGGCGATCGCCACCACCGCCGCAGCGGATCGCCACGACGCCACCACCGGGGTCACGGCTTGGGCGCTTGCCGACGGCATCGGCGATCCGCCCGAAGCTTCCGCCGCAGCCACCATGGCATGTGAAAGCGCGGTCACCGCAGCTCTGGGAACCTCGGCCGCCGATGCCCTGACCGCCGCCCGCTCCGCGGTCAACGCCCACTACCAGGCCCACCCGCCGGACGACGCCGGCGACGCCTCGCTGCTCATCGTCATCGCACGACCGGACCCGACCGCCCGATACGGAGTCCACTACGAGATCGCCTGGACCGGCGACTGCCGCGCCTACACCGTCAACGGCCACGGCCTCCACCAGCTCACCACCGACCACACCACCGCGGCTCGCCGCCAGACGGAGGCCGGTCCATCGGCCAGGCCGGAAGGCATAGCCGACCGGATCCTCACCTCCAGCATTCGCACCGGCCCCATCGGAACCTGCTCTCTGCCCAACGGTCCGCTCCTGCTCTGCACAGCCACCGTCCACCGCCAGGTCGGCGAACGGCTCCTCGCGACCGAACTCGCCAGCATCACCGACGTCCTGACTAGCGTCCAACGGATCATCACCGCGGCCGCCAACCACCACAACGACGCCGAAACACGCCTTCTGCTGGTCCTTCCTCGCGACGCCCCTTCTGCACTCGTCAGCCCGGCTCTCGGCCGGCGCGCGAAGTCCAGAATGCCGGATTTAGCTCGGTCCTCTTACCCCCAATCTCCGACAGCGGCCCGGGCAAGGGCTCATGACGAAGGTGCTGCCGGTCTCCTCACAAGGAGCCCACTTCCAGTCAGATTCCGGCTTTAACGGCAGCCCGAGCCCGCAAACCGGCACTGCGGCCGGCCATAGCAACGACGCAGTGACGTCGCCAACGTCAATCGCCTGCCAGTCCACACCTACTCGTGGCGGCGTTCATCGAGAGCCACGACACGGTTGAGCAGGCCGATCAAATGTGCCAGATCGTGCCAGATGACAACCTGCTGTTCGATCCCGCCGTCCAGAAGTTGGCGCAGGCTGTCGAGGTCGTCGCTGAGTTGTCCGACCGTCAGCCCTGGTCGTCGCGCATCGTCGAACCGATACATGGCCTGACGGTCCAGCTCCCAGTAGTAGTCCGCATCGAGGTCAACCATCGCACCGTGGCGCCGTTCGACCTCGTCAAGAACGAGGCCGAGAGCCCGGCGAAGGTCCGCGATCGGAAGGCGGAGCACGTCACTCATCGCACAAGTGTGATCCAACCGGTCTCAGCGACTCGAACCTCGAACGGGAGACGAGGCGGCCGGACCGCCTGGCCCAGCCGCTGGCCATTTCTGGATCATGCAGTGCTCCCGATTGGACGTCAGCCCCCCACCAGCCGGCTGGGGCCGGGTCCGCTGTCGCAGCCGGGACGTCGGTGTGCCGGGCCGGGCGGTCCTGGTCGGCGGTACGGCATTGGCGCAGTGGTCCGTCGTTGCCGAGCAGTTCGGGTAGGTGACGGTCGAGCTCGACGGACCAGGCGGACATCCCGGTCGACTGTAACCGGGCAACCTCCCACGAACGCCACAGCAGCTCCAGACGCCAGATGGCGTCGGCGTGCCGCCACCACTGCGGGCACCAGTGCCACCGCTGCCCGTCGACCCGCCAGCTGAACATAGGCAGGAACAGCTCGTTCACCCACGCCTCCACCTCGGGGAACCGCAGTTGCGCCTCACGCTTCTCCGACGCCGGCAGGTCCTCGGTGCGCCCGCTGAGTTCGTCCGGCCCGCTACGAAGTTCGCCGAGCAGGTCTCGGTCGGCATCGGATACGCCGTTCACCTGGTCCTCCTCAACGTCGGTCGTGAGGTGGTCACTGGCATTGGGCCAGTCGCGGAAGGGCTGGTCAATGCTTGTCCGGCGGGGACGGGGAAGGATTCAGCCGCCGAGCGAGCGGCCGTACCCGGAGTGGTGGCCGTCGCGGTCGCGGGCCCGGCGTCCGACGCCCGACCACCAGCGGCTTCGGGCACCGAGCCGGGCGACCGCTCAATGGCGGTCGGATCACCCGCAGCCTCAGCAGCCTCGCGACCGGCCGCTGTGCGCTGTAGCAGTACGTCGACCTGGGCCAGGGCGTGCGGGGACCAGCCGGCGTCTGCCAGGTTGTGCCGCAGCCGGGCCGCTCCCACCGCGTCGAGCTCGCCGGCCAGTGCGACGACCTCCCGGGCGAGTTCCTCTCCCAGAACCGGCAACGCGCCCGCCGTGGGCGGCCGACCGCCGTGGGCGCGGGCGGTACCAGCTCCGCCGAACCAGACTCCGTTCACTGCGTCGGCCATCGCCTCGTGTCGGGCAGCCCCGCTATCGCGTCGCCGGTCGTAGAGGTCGGCCAAGCCGGGCCATCGACGCCGCAGCTCCGACTCCGCCGCCTCCAGCACGGCAGCCGCCGTCGGGTCGGTGTCGGCCTGCGCATCGGCGTGTCCCCAATGCGCGGCCAGGTCCACGAGGGTCAGCCCACTCACGTACTCCCGCAGCCGTTGCCTGTTGCCCGCGAACCGCGCCCACTGCCGTGCGCGACGGGTATCAGCCGCAGCCGCCCGTCGTCGCTCCCGCGCAGCGTTCCGGTCGGCGGCCGTCCGGTCCCGGACATCTTGCTCGGCCCGCTGCGCCCTGGCCCGGGCATTTTCCGCAACCAGCCGGGAACCGGCCTCGGCGAGCACACCCAACGCCATCAACCGCTCCAGCCCGCGCTGGGTCCCCTCGCCCCACGGATCATGATGATCGGCTTCCATACCCGCCACCGTGCACCTCGCCCGTTGCCGCCGGCGTTACCGCTAACCAGCCGGGGCGCGGGTCCGCCAACGTGACACATTCGTCGGGCGTCTGCGACACAAGCGGTACAGACATGGCGGCGGCGGTTTGGCGCGCGCAGACCTTGGTGCTTCGGCCTCTAGAGACGTCTCGCTGGAGCTTCGATGGTGCATGCTGCTCAGGTGGCGGCCTTCAACCGCGAGACCGACCTCACGCGGCTCGACTACCAGTTGATGGTGCACGCGCCCGTGCGGTTGGTGCACGACCGGGCGCTCCTGGATACCGCAGTGGCGTGGTTACGGCGGCACGGCTACCACGTCGTGGTTGTCGATGCCTCATGGTTGATCACCGCGCACATGTTTCGCGATCTCGGCTCAGCCTTAGGGTTCGTGTGTCACGACCAGTGGCACTGCCTCGGTGAGGGCCTCGACGAGGCTTTGGCCGAGTCATGGAACCAGACGACAGGGTTCGCGCTCGTCCTAACCGGCTTCGACGTCTTCGCGCGGCATCACCTTGAGGACGCACACATTCTGCTGGAGGTGATTGCCGAGCGAGCATGGCCCGCTGCCCTGGTGGGCCGACGCCTGCTATGTCTGGTCCAGTCCGACGATCCCGCCCTACGCCTGCGGCGAATCGGACTCTGGACCCTGCCGTGGTTCGATCACGACCGACCCCACCGATCCGAACCAGGCAACAGTCAGTAGCGGGATGTCCGCGGCGCAAGACAACGTCCCGGACGGCACACAGGCGGAGTGTGCCCACGCTGGCCGCAATCCTTGTCCCATGGCTGAAGACGACACGGCAGCTGGCGGGAACGCGCCGCATCGGCAGATGCGGCGCTGAAGGCGGAATCAGGAGACGCAGTCATACATCACCGTGCGTCGCTACCGGAGATGAACGCCAGTCCCACGGAGCGGCATCTGAGCGCCGCCTGCTCAAGGCTGATTCGAGCCTTGGAAGCAGGGTGACGTGTCCGCAGACGGATGGCGAGCTTTACGTTGGCCGTGCTGTCCGCTAGTAATCGCCTATGGAGCACCTGTGGTTCGACCTCGGTGGCTGCGCAGGCGGCACTCAGCTCGAGGTACAGCTGCGCGGCTCGTCCGCGCGAGCGTGCCTCATGGACGCCGATGAGTACCAGGCGTATCTCGACGGTGACGAGTACGAGTACCACGGCGGCTTCTTCGACGTCAGCCCCGTGGTCCTCGAAGTGCCGTATGACGACGACTGGTTCCTGGTCGTCGACAGCTACCACGGACGAATCAAGGTCAAGTACGAGGAAATCTTCGACTGATGTGAACTCGGCTGGCCTGTCTGTCTCGACGACGCACAAGACGCCAGGGCACCGCCCAAAGCAGCTGGCCGCTTCAAGCGCCACGATCGACCGCATCACCCAGGCAGGACCGCGCGCCGGACGTCAGACAGAACCCCTCACCCGCTGTGACTTGAGACAGCCCTGTCACCGCACCCGCTCCGCGCCAAACAGGGCGTTCGCGGAGGCCGAAACGGCGCGGTGGTGCTTAATCGTTGTGCGTCTGCTGTGAACCAATTTGGCATGGTTCACGGCCGGGTTTCCACTTGGATCTGTTCAGCTGGTGGTTGCACCCTGCCTCGCCTCTTCGCCGATAGCCTCTACTCTGTGCTGATGCGTCTGCCAGTCAGCACCCGTGTCCTGCTGATCCTGCTCGGCCTCGGCGTGGCCACAGTGGGCGTCGTCGGTTTGCTCTCCGAGTGGCCCTTGGGTACCCCCATGATCGTGCTGGTCTTCGGCCTGCTGATGGTCACCGTGGCTGCCATCGGTTCCATGCCCAACCTCAACTGGCGCGAGGGCACCGTCCTCTGGCCCGACCCGAAACTCTACGAGCGTCTCGACTTGCTGAAGAAGGCGCTGAAGGACTTGAGGGAAACCGACACTCGGCTCGCCGTGGAGGCCGAGAGCGACGCCGAAGTGCTCGACTACGTTCTGTCCCGGTTGCCCGCCCCACCTGACGGCGACGAGTACGAAAGCGACGATGCCCGGCTGGCCGTATGGGAGGAGAGATTGGGCCAGACTGAGCACGAGATCACCTCTCGCTACTACAGCGGCGAGGACTACGACGACGGGATTAGCATCCATGGACTGGAGATGACGCGCGACGATCAACGACGCGACATCCGCCTCGAAAGTCGCCGCCTCAAGGCTAAAAGGCGCTTCGATCCGGCCCGCTACGACGGCCACCACCCAACGCGCGAAATTTGACTGAAGGCAGCAATGCCAGTTCAAGCTCAGTTACTGAACTTGTCGTTTAACCTCCTGTTTCACCGAGGCGTCGCTGCGGACGAGGGCGGTGCGCCATAAGGGGTGACTGCGATGCGTGCCGGCCAGCGGGCTGGGCGCAGGCTACGACGGAGACCCAGCACCCGTTCTCTGCGGCATGTGCGGATGAGCGTCACGCTCCCGGCGAGTGGCGGATCGGCGGAAATGCTACCTTTTCCGACCCACAGGCACGCATGTTTGAGCTTCGAAGGGGGTTTCAAGTCGTAGCGGACCGCTGCTATCGTCGGCACACGTGGAGTCTGAGAATGACCTTGTTGCACAGGCGAGGTTGGCTGGGATGCGGGCCAGCAACCGATCCGTCGTCTCGATAAAAATAGTACTAACGATCGTCTTCGTAGTGTCGGCTGCGACGACAGCGAGCCCGTCTCTCCTCGGTTCGCCGCCGCGGTGGTTGCCAGCGGTCATTGCCGTCCTATGCGCCCTGCCCGGCATCTTTGACCTACTTAATAGACTCACACCTGCCCAGCAACAGACCCGACTCATATCGCCAGTTATTAGGATGAGTTCCTATGTAGGCACGGCGGCTCGACATCGCCATCTTCGACGTGCGTTCGCTGCACAGGGGATTGCGGCCGGTGCGGCCGCTGCGGTGGCTGCCGGCCTCCTAAAGCAGTCGGAGGCTTCTCTTCTCGTCAGGTCGCGCCGGCGACGACTCGGGTGGCGAGGAATGCTGCTCGTTGCTGTAGCGCTCGGAATCATCGTCGGCAGTTACACTTGGTGGTCATCCAGATCCGGAATCACCGCCGTCGGGCGCCCCTTTGACCTCAACGGCGTATATGAGACCACTGTCTTGCAAGAACCAGCCTGTGGACGGGACCCCGAAGGCGAGCCGCATTGCCTGGCATTCGTTGAGTTTCGTAACGTCAGCGGGGAAGAGCAACACATCGACCAGCGCTCATTCGGCACCATCGGGCCCAAGCGGGTGACCTTCTTTTATGGCCTCGACCCGGAGTTGGATGGGCAAGAGTATGCCGTAGCAGCGGTCATGAACGGCCAGTACTTCAAGCTTACGAGAGCCACATTCGAGAGAAACGAGTTGAAGGCAGGAGAAGCGGCGAGGGCCACACTCTTCTTCGAAACACATGGCGGGGTCCCGCAACTTACCGAGATTCAGTTCGCCGCTCGCGACCAGTCTGGACGCATCTACGTTCGTTTCTCGTGAAGGACGGCTCTCGACGAGTACGCATGGATTCTGCTCGCCGGCGGCGCGGAGTGGCGGCGTCGGTGGTTTGTAAAAGGCGATCCATTGGAACACGTTGCGGCGGACGTCGGCTTCGGTGGCCCAGCGGCAGCGGTCGACGTCGCGATCGGACTTCGATCCCGAACCACACCCTGCCGGCAGCCTCGGGTGGGTCGAGGGTCTTCGGCACCGCAGCCAGTTGTAGACGTCGACTTATGCCAAGGTCGACCAGAACGCGTCCCTCGACACCGTGCAAATTTCCGATTCCTACCCATTTGCTGGATTTGCTGTAAGGACAATTGCGCACACGTGACAGTCGGGGAAATCGGGCCTACCTTTCCTGATGACAGCAGAGAGCACAGGAAGGGTTCGCCGTGGAGGGCAAGGTTCGCCAGTATCGGCGCGGAGATAAGGTCCGGATGACCTGGTTTGACAATCGAGGTCGCAGGCACCCGTCGTCAGGACGGGTAGTCGGTCAAGACGAGGACGCCGTCAAGATCGCGTTTTACCTCCCTGGCTCCGAAGAGGTTCGGCACAGGGAAATCCCGGAAGGCACTCCCAGTTACGGGTTGTGGCACGCTGGCTACGTCGAATTGGTGGCTCGGGATCCAGACTGGCAGCCCTTTGATCTGGTTCCGACGCTAACGCCCGGTCAGGCTGTACGTATAGCCGGCGGCATCGGCATTCCGCCCGGATTCCGGGGTTTCACCCACGTGGGCGCATATCGGCCGTCGACAGATTATGACACGAAGGATCCTGTGTGGGCGTGGGCAAGTGAAGAGTGGCGGCCAGCGGTGGTGATGGATTCGAAGCGGTCATGGATAACCGTACGATACCTTGCTGGGTATCCGACGCAGCTCGCTCGCCCCACACAGTCACACAGGCCGCGCACGATTTCGCCAATCTTGTCCGACTATCCATGGAGGAATCCCGCATTTGCTTCAATGTCGCGTGCATTCGAGGACATCTCGCCGCCGCCGTTGCCCGGTAGGCGATGAGCGACTCCGAGCACCAAGGCGCGGCGACTTAAAGCACGTCACGGACTATAGTTTCGCGCACTCATCGGCAAAATCAGCGCACCGCCCGGATGCCAGCGGCAGCAATCAGCTTCTACGGAGAGTGATGCGGCGCTGCGGTCGATGGCGATCGAGACTTGTCCGTGATCCACAAGGCGCAGGTTCTGACGAACACCCGCCGAGTACGCGAAGCCCGTTGCTGGACGCATAGGACCGGCATTCCCGGCACCTCAGCGATCCGGCAGCCCGGCCCACCGGGTGTTCGGATCATCGTCGGACATCATGAGCGCCGCGTCCATTTTGATTTGAATGTCGCGCAACACCGGGAGCACGCGCGCCACCGGTATCTCGCCGCCTCGGGCATCAGGTGACGGTCACCGGGTGGTTTAGCCGCAGCCGAGCGATTCCAGGATCGCGGGCACCGGCACCAGGTAGCGCCGTCCGACGCGTAGCACCTTGACCGGGAACTCGCCGGCCTGGACCAACTGATAGGCCTTTGTCCGACCGATGCCGAGGATCGACGCTGCCGTCACCACGTCGGTGGTCAACCCTAGGCCCCGTACCGCTTGCTCTGTCCAGGCCCGCTTCGACGAGTCCGCGGTGGAGATGATCGTCATCAGATGCTCCCTACCCCTGCCTCCGGCTGCCAGATCGTCCGCCAGCCCCGACCGCCACGCTCCACCACCACAGCCGCCGGCACCGCTACCGAAACTCTGACTGAGAACCGACGCCCTACGAGTAGGTCTCGGCACCGGCCGGTGCGGCTGCCGCTTAACGACCGCCGTCGCGACCGATCTCGCCACGAATCCAATCACCTGTCTCGAGACACCAACCCCTGCGTCTCCACTACCGGGTCTCGACCGGAACGGTCACCGCCGACGCAGGCCGGAGTGCCGCAGGACCCGCGAGCCGTAGTTCGAGGTGCCGAACAGCCGATCGAGGTCGGCCCCGGTCACCGTCTGACCCGCCGCGATGCGCTCATGCGCGTACGCGATCATCGCGGCCTTGACCCCGCCCGGAGACGACGCCTCAACACGGCCCGACTCGTCTCGACCCCGCCGACGAAGAGACCCACCTACAGCCGGCGTCTCACCGGCGACACCCCCGACAACCCGCCCCTGCCCCGTAGCCGACGACGATTCCGTCTCCGAGACCGCCGGTCCCGTCTCGACTCTTCCATTGCCGCCAGCCGGGACTGCCCCCTGCCCATCAGGACCGGCAACCCGTCGGCCAGAAAGACCAAAGCCTCGTCGTACGCCAGAACCGGCGCCGGGATTCGGCGCGACTGCCGCATCTCCGGACCGGCGACCACGCCGGCCCTGCCCTAGCTCACCGGCCCGCTCGCCCTGCTCACCCGCACGCGCGGCCCGGCTCCCGGCGCTCCCGGATCGACCACGAAGCGCGGCAACCGCTCGCCGGACCGAACCATGCTCCTGGACCTGCGACAACGCCGCCCGCCACGCCTGCTCCGTCGTCGTGTGACCATCCCGGAGCACCAACAGATGCGCCAGGTGAGTCACCCGCGGAAACCACAACCGCCGCGCCAGACCAAACCGCGGCCGCGGTGGCGGCAACTTCCCCTCCCGCCGCAACAACCCCCGATGCCGGTACGTCGACAGCAACTCCCACAACACCACCCCGGTCAACGACATCGCCCCGTACGACACCGCCACCCCATTTGGGCCGAACCCCGGATCCGCCGCATGCCAGTGAGGTGATCTCAGCAAGGATTCGGGAGCGGTTCGGGATGACACGGACGTAGCGCCCGTAGCGGACATGCTGGGATATGGACGTGGAGCCATCGGTAGACAGGTTCTTGCGACGGAATCGGTCTCCGAGAGGGCTCCACGTGATCACCTATTCTGCCAGGCTTGACGTGCCCAGGGAACTCGTGCGTCACGTGGCGGGTCTGCTTCGCGCCGAGCGTGCGGCGGTGGGTACCCGCCGCCGCACGAGGGCGTTGACGTGCTTCTACCAGGCGCTGCTGGTGTTGGTGTGGTTCCGCAAGGGTGAGGACAAGACCACCCTCGGGGCCGGGTTCGGGGTGTCACGGGCCACCGCGTACCGGTATGTCGCCGAGGCCGTGCGGGTCCTCGCGGCGCAGACACCAACCCTGCACGACGCCCTCGCCCGGGTGGCCGCGGACGGCTGGTCGCACGTGATCCTGGACGGGAAACTGTTCGACACCGACCGGCTCGGCGAGACCACCACCAGTGTCAAAGGCGAAACGATCGATGCCTGGTACTCCGGGAAACACCGTGGCTTCGGCGCGAACATCCAAGCGATCATGCGGCCCGACGGGCTACCGATCTGGACGTCCGAGGCGATGCCCGCGCACCTGCACGACCTGACCTGCGCCCAGGACCTGGACATCACCGGCGCGCTCTACTGGGCCGCGTCAACCCTGGACCTGCCGACCCTGGCCGACTCCGGCTACGAAGGCGCTGGCCAGGGCATCCACACCCCATACAAGCAACCCACCGACAGCCACCGCCTCGCCGTCGGCAACCGAACCCACAACGCGATCCTTCGATCCCTGCGGTGCCTCGGAGAACGCGGCTTCGCAATCCTGACCGGCCGCTGGCGGACGCTTCGTCACACCACCGCCAGCCCACGAAGCCTCGGCGATATCGTCCGCGCCGCTATCCACCTCACACACTTCGAATACCGATACCTACCGCATCCTTGCTGAGATCACGTCAGTAGTTCATCGCCGCAGCGCCCGCCGCGAACAACCATGTCGCCGCCCGGAACAACGCCGTCCCGTCGCCCTCCGCCCGAGCCTTCCAGTCCAACCGCGCAACGTAGGCCGTCGACAGCTCGAATCCCGCCGCGAACACCACCGCCCCCGCCAACGGCCACCGCATCACGTCCTGCGCGAACTGGATCTGCCCCACCCAGGCGACCGCCATCGGGAACCCGATCGGCCCCACGAACAACGCTCGATCCACCCAGACCGGCGCCGCCGCCCGCAACCGGGCCCGCCGCGCCGCCCGCGAACTCCGCCGCGCCTTCCGCCGCCCCGCCTTCGCCCGCTGATCCGCCTCCCGCACCCGAAGCGCCACCTCAGCACGACGCTCCTCCACCTCCAACTCCGCCAACGCCGCCCGACGCCGCCGCTCCACATCCGCATCAGCCGAAACCCGCTGCTGCTCCGCCAGCGCCACCTTCCGCCGCGTACGCCGATCCGGCGCGCCCTCCTCCGACGAAGCCACCTCCAGACCCGTTCGGGCACCAGCGGATCCAGACGCAGCCCTGCCAGGGTCAGCCATGACCTAAACCTCCGCTCGATCACGATCGGCACAAGCGGCGACATCGCCCTTTGGATCACCACGTCCGTCGCGCGACAAGCGGTGATCGTCAACGCTCTATGCTGCGGAACGGCGGTCGTTGGCAGCGCTACCAGTAGCGCCGCCCCGCTACCGTGCTTGGCCGAGGCATGGGCCCGGGCATCGCGGGATAGACGCCGGCGTAGATCCGCCCGCTCTCGCGCGTAGCCGTCCGCGCCCAGCCTGCTCGCGCCCGCCGAGCCTCCATACCTGGTCGCGGTCGGCCTACAAGGCCAGCACAACCGGTATGAACTCGACCGCCGGAAGGAGTGCCGTCCATCCGCGTACTTCGCAATGGCGGCGGACCAGGCAGAGGGACCCCGTGGAGTAGGCAGCTGCGGCGTGGCGGTGGCGAGCATCGGCACCGCGTGCGTCAGAGCCCTGGTACCCCACCCACATCATCGTCTACGCCAGCAGGCGATCCTTTATCGCACGCCCACTGCTACGTCGGCGCCGGTACTTGAGGGCCCGAACCAGCTGCATCACGCCCTCCTCGGAGACGCCGTCGCGCATGTCTACCCACTGCCGGCGTTGGACGAGGTCGGGAAGGGCGGAGGGATCCGCGCCAGCGAGCAGGACGGGGATGATCAAGACGTCCGAGCGGTCGATTACGCGATCCCACTCCAACATCTGTCCTCGCGACTCGAAGGTGTGCGGCCCGACGCAATAGATCACCACGCCCGACGAACTCAGAGCGCCATCCAGCGTCTCCTGCCAGTCGGCGCCGGGCCTGATGTGCTGGTCGAAGAAGATCCGTAGGCCGGCCTGGGAGAGCCCATCGACGATCTGGATCGCGTCGCGGCGGTTGTCGGCCTGATACGACACGAAGGCGTCGTACTTGACGCTGACCTCGGACGTGTCCAGCTGCGAGAGCCGCTGCTGAGTGAAGAGGAAGCTCACGCTCGCCCCCCGCAGTACTGGATCGGTCAGCCACTCGCGGCCATGCGCGCCCTCCAGCAACAGCCGCAGTTCGGGGTCGGAAAGCAGCTGGGTCGCCACCGTTGCGGCCGGGCCAGTGCCTTCTGCGTGCTTCGCGTACGTGTTGGGGGTCCAGGTCTCCACCGCTGCGGCGACCTCATCCGATGTGGTCAGCGCATCGAAGACCTCTGGCCAACGGTGCTCCAGGCAGCGGGTCACGGCGAAGAACCGGATCGGAATACCGCCCTGTTCGGCGAAGCCTGCGAGGTCCTGGCTGATGGCGTAGTCGATGAGGATGTTGTTGACAAACCGGATCAGTGCTCGCGGGTTGCCTCCCAGCGCTTGTGCCACCACCGGCAGCACCGGGTCGAGCTCTACAGCGACCGCCGCCGGCTGGTCGGCCAGCAGCAGCTTGCAAAAGTCGCCCATCCGACCTCTGGACGGCGGGATGTGGAACGGCAGTTGGACGATCTTGTCAAGATAGAGCTCGCCCTTGAAGTCCGCAATGCCGTAATCATTGGTGTACCGGTGCTGCAGATAGCCCTCGATCACCTTACGCGCGACGCCTAGGACAAAGATGAAGCCGGGCTGTGCGAGGACCAGCTTGATGCTCTCGAGTAGCCGGATCGCCTGGTCCGGAAAGCAACGGTCGAGATCGTCGATGAGCACGACCACCCGCAGCGTGTCTTTCAGCTTCGTCTTGTCGAGGCTGTTGAAGGCGCCGAAGTAGAGGCTTCGGTCGAGCAGCGGGTCGGGCGTAAGCCGCTCATCACGCTCGATCATGTCCTTGGCGACGAACGACGCCTCCACCTCGGCGAAGCCCGGCACCTTCACCTTCGACTTAGCCGAGAACCCGTACGCGATCGCCCGCAACGACCGGACGAGGCGCTTGCCGGCCACCCCGAAGGTGGCCGAGAATCCTTTGTGTTGCTCCAGCGCTCGCACAATCGTGCCGACAAGCGGGATGATCGGGTGTTCTTCCTGCTCGTATCGCCAGGCGTTGAACCACACGGTGACCACGTTCGGATCATCGTCGAGCCGGCGCTCGATCAGTCGCATCAGGCTCGTCTTGCCGGTGCCCCACTCGCCGAAGACGCCGATCGTGAACGGGCCGCGTGTGTTGGTTGCGGCGCTGGCGAGGATTCGGGAGTACGTGTCGAAGCCGAGCCCGTCGTCGTTGCGGGTATCGGCCTCACCGATCGCTTGGTCAGGGATGAGACTGAACTCCATCCGGCACTCCCATCAAACCATCAGCCGCGGGTGGGAACACTACCAAGCGGAGGGGCGGTCGGCAGCGACAGGCGGCGCAGCCGTCGCCGTAAGGGAGAGCCGAAGCCGACTGTCATTGGCAAGAAGACAGCCGACGGCTCCAAATGGCGGGTCTTGAACAGTCGGCATGCGTTGGCCAACAGTGCGTACGTCGTCTGGCGGCGAGAACGAACTCCTCGTCCTTGATCGACAAGACCATTCCCATGCCGCCTGGAATCTCGGTTCCCTCGCCCCGGTCCGCGCCCCGCAGCAGGGCCCAGCCGAGGCCGTGTTCAAACCCCGACAACAACCGCCAGGTGCGCTCGAGGAACGCGGCAAAGTGGCCCCGGCCCCTGGCGAAGCTCAACTTCGGCAGCTCAGCGACGATTTTGCTTTTCTGGTGCACCCGGTCGAAGGGCTCGGCGAGCGCCGCGGCTTCGGCGCGGTACATGGCCAGCGACTCCTGCTCCTGCTGTCGTTCGGCATCCTCGATCAGTCGGCGCGCCTCTGGCAGCTTCTTGAACGCGGCTCGATGCGCCCGCTGCTGGTAGCAGTCCAGGACTTCACAGCGCAACCCTCGCAGGCGACGGTCGCGTACTGTACCGGGGTCCAGGATCCATGACGCGAAGAACGACGCCTCGAAGACCGGTCGGAGCAAGCTCCAAGGCGCCGACAACGTTGCACCGTGATGTTCCAGCAGTGCAAGCAGCGCCTCATGGTTATCCCGGGCGACACCCAGATACCGCTGGACCCCCATGTACGTTCGGTGCCCGGCGTGCTGGGCCACGTCGAAAAGCGCGGGCCGACAGCAGCCTCCCTTCGGCCAGCGACGGCAGGTTCTCAAGCGTCTGGAACTGGCCGGCGAGTGCCGCCCAGAGGTCGGGCAGATTGCCGAGATCCATCGGAACGCCGGTCGGCTGCAGCGCGCGCACGGCTGGCAGCGTACGGGCCATCGCCTACAGGACGAGTAAGTATCCGACTGCACCCGCATTGGCTTACTGGCAGCGTCGCGTGTTCGAGGAGCACGAGTTCCTCCGTCAAAGACGTTCGGCCCGTGCACGGAGCGTGACTTCGGAGTGGGAGGCACCGGGCGCGTCTCCGAGAACTAAGTGGCGGCTGGACCTCACGGAGGCGTGGCCCGGTGGACCTTTCCGAGTGAAGAACCAGTGACGGGCTTCGACGGAAGGAAAACGCCCATGAGCGGCACCACTATCGAGCCTCCCGCCGACAGCGGTTCCCCGACGCCGTCGGGGAGAAGGCCGGCCGCGCTCGTGCTGTTGATCGAGAGCGCCGCCGCGGCGGTGGTCGCTGCGTTCCTGGCATCGGGTTCGGTGCAGGTCGCAGCCATCATCGCAGCGTTCGCCGCTGTGGTGAGTGTCGTCGCTCTACTCTGTAATCGCTTGTGAGCGATGCCCGGCGAGAGTCCGCCGAAAAATCTTGAAGGTGTCACCTCACGCTGGCGGTTGCCCGCGGACCTATCTCTATGACGCGGCCAACCGATGAGCCGCCACGAGCCTGATGACAGGAGGCAGGCCGGAGTGGAAGCCGACAACGCCGTGGCCCAGGCCACCGCCGCGCCGCCCGAAGCCTCACGGATGCATCCGCCGACCGGATTCACCGCGTTCTTCCGGGAGCACCACCCGTCTTTGGTCCACACCGCGATGTATGCCGGCGCCACCCGCATGGAAGCCCGGCTCGCCGCGCAGGACGCCATGACGGATGTCCTGAGGCGGTGGGACGACATCGCCAATCCGGTGGCCTACGCACGACAAGCCGTGCTCAGCTGCTTCTTCAAGGCCAGAAGGGACGGCCTCGACCGGCTCCGGATCAAGCAGGTCCGGCACGGTGCCGGCACGCCGGAGGCACGACTCGACCAGAACCTCACGGCCTGGGAGGACAAGCAGTGGGTGTGCCAGCTGCTGGACTCGCTGCCTGCCAAGCAACGGGAAGCGATGGCGCTGGTCGTGGACGGGTTCGAGCCCAGCGAGATCGCCGCGCTGCTGGGCCGCTCGGCCGAAGCGGTCCGGCAGAACCTGCGGGAAGCCCGCACCCGGCTCAAGCAAGCCCTCGAAGAGGACGAGGCGGCCCACCAGGTCGCCGCATCCATGAGGAAGGAGTCCTGATGACCCATCCCGACCCGACCTCGCCGCAGGAACCGACCCCTGTCGGCGACGACCTTCGCGAGTACCTCGAGCTCGTTGACCAGGCCGTTGATGCCATCACCGACGCGGACGTCGAAGCCGATCTCGCCGCCGTGCTCGCCCGTGCCGGTTACGGCCCGCCGCCTGTGGTCGCACAGCCGGATCTTCGGATGGCCGAGTTCGAGCTCGCCGCGCTGCCGGACACCATTGAGGCCACGGACCTGGAATGTGAGCTTCGCGCGACCAACGCGGAGCTGGACAGACTGCGGATTGAGGTGGCGGCCGCTCGCCGCGCTCGTCGCCGCGAGATGGCCCGGCTGCATGACGCCGTCGACGCCGCGGACGCGGCCGAGCTGCGCGCGGCGGAAGCTCAGGACAGGGCACAGGGGGCGGCTGTCGGCGCCGAGGCGTATGTCGATACCGCATTGGACCGGGCTCAGGAAATCCTCGACCGGGCGCGGGCGGACGCCGAGCAGATCGTCGCCGATGCCCGACGCCAGGCTGAGGAGATCACCGCGGCGGCCGCACACCGGCCGGCCTCGGACCTTTCGACTCTCAGTTTTGATTGCGGGGTTCCCCTGCCCAGGAGGTTGCCTGGTGCGCCGGATCTGCTGTCAGGATGGGACAGCGACGAGCTATCGCCAGCGGTACGCGCCGGTGGCCTGGTCGCGGGGCTCTCCTCTTGCCTGATCGATCGGCGTGCGGCTACGGAGCGGATCGCGGGCAGTTCGGTCGGCCCGGGCCAGATCCTGCTCATCAGTAGCGGAAGTCTGGGCAAGTCAACTCTGCTGCGCCCGCTCGTGACGCAGCAAGCGCATCTACCCGCGCTGGCCGGATGGCTGCATCTCGAAGCGTTCCGGCACGAGCCGCTGACAGACGAGTGGGGGAGCATGTCGGCGGTGTTCGCGGCCGCCGACGTTGAGCGGGAAGGCTCAACAGAACCCAGTTCCTCGTCGGGCCGATGGTCGTGGGCGGCGTTGCGGTCAGCGATGCGCAGGGCCTTCGCGGTTCCCCGGCTGTGCGGGCACGAGCAGACAGCACCGGTCACGAGCGCAGCCGGACCCGAGTCGGAATTACCTGAGTCGGCGCCGCTCTATCAGTTCGGGCACATCCTCGTGCTGGTGTACCGGAGACAATCGCTGTGGCTGGCTGGCGACAGCGACCGGTGCCTGACCGTCGCTGATCTGGTCGTTGATCTACCCGAGCCGGAGACCGGGAGCTTGGCTCACGGATCGCTTTGCGACAGAGAGGAGCCAGTCAACGCCCAAGACTGATACAGGCCTCACATGAGAAGGGGAGGTGTTCCGCCAAGCTCGTGGGACATCTCCCCTTCCGATTTCGGCCATGCGGCGGGGCGCAGGCGCTCAGCGGCAGCGGGGTGCCACGAAGTGCGAGCACCTCGAACAGTATGACGACGGTAATGGGGTCGAACCGGTCGGCGTAGCGCAGGAAGGTCATGCCTCTTTACGACGCTCGGAGCTGGCTGAACCTCACTGCCCTGGCTGCGTCGCATTGACCGCGGGTTGGTTCGTGAGCTCGCGGTAGGCGGCGAGCACGGCGGAGGTATGCTCGGCGAGGTCGCTGGCGGCGTTCACGGCTGGATCGGTCACGGAGATGCCGGCTTGCTGGTCGGCGTGCTGGATGGTGACCCGGGCGCGGGCGAGGGCTTCTTGTTCGTCGACGAAGGCCCGGACCTTGTGGGCCAGCTGCCACAGGTACGTCTGGCGTTGCCGGATGTCTTCGTCGAGCTGCGCGAGGTCCTGCTCGACGGCGGCGATCCGGTCGGTGAGCTCGAGCGCGGTTGCCGAGCCGGTTGGGACGCCAGCACCGGAGACGGTTAGCTCGTGTCGCAGGTGACGGGCGATGCCGCGGTTGGCGACGACCAGGGCGAGATCCCACAGCTGGGTCACCAGGACCGGCGACGGATCGTCGAGGGCGACGTGTGCGCGTAGCCTCGGCCAGGCCGCGGCGGTGGCCCGGACGTTCTGCGCGGCACGCCGGATGACATCGCGGTCGTCGTAGTGACCCACCACCACGTGGCCTTCGGTCCAGTGCTGGGCCGTACGGGTGTAGCGGCGTAGTGCCTGCCAGGCGGTGACGGCCACCCCGGCCGTCGCAACGGCGAGCCCGGCCCACGGGCCGGCGGCCCAGGCACCTCCGGCGGCGACGGCCACCGAGCCCGCGGCGCCGGCCCAGCCGATCCGGGCGCCGCCGGTGCGTGGGGTGTGCAGGCCTACCTCGGCTGGGCGGCTGTCGCGCATCCCACCTGGGCCGGTCACGGTCACCGGGCACGGGCTGACGATGGTGATCGGCCCAGCCTTGTCGTGCCCGGCGTCGCCGGCAACCTCGGGGGCCAGCACAGACACGACGAGCTTCTCCTCGTCGTCGGCCAGCCACAGATGATCCGGGTTGCGCCCGCCCGGCCGAGCCGTCGTCGTCGTCGTCATAACCATCGATGGTGACGTACGGGTACGACAACTTCACCAGCGGCGAAGATCAGCTGACCTGCCAGCCGGTGTTCCAGCAGGGGAACTTCGTGCTGAAAATGTCGAACGTCAGTTTCAGGGTGTGGGCGGCCGGCGCGAACATCGTCGTGTACTGCGGGTCGGCGGAGTAGAGCGTCCAGCGTCGATCACGGCCGTCGCGGACGAACAGCAGGCCCCACTCGTCCGGCGCGGGGTCGATGAAGCATTGCAGGCTGCGCCGGGATTGCTCGGGCAGGTCGCGATGACGGATTCGGCCGTGTCCGACGATTGTCATCGGGAACGCGGGCTGGCCGCGCCAGCGGCGCGGCAGCCAATGCATCAATGCTCGCCGAGGTCGGGTCGCCACATCTCGATCTCGCTGTCGAGGTCGCCGTCGCGGATGTCGTTGAGGGCCGCCATGTAGCCGACCTCGCTGGCGTTGACCAGCATCCGCAGCACCTCGATAGGGGCGTCCTGGAAGCCGTAGGCCGACCAGACGTTGGCCATCGCCTCGTACGCGCGGCGGGCATCACCGGGGTCGTGGGCGGTGTTGGTGTGCAGATTTGCGACGGCCTCGGCCCAGCTGGTGACGTCGTACTCCTCATAGGACATGGTCGAAGTATGCCGGTTAGTGGTCGGTGCGACTCGTTGCGTAGCGGCTCCAGTTGCCACCCGCGTTGGCGACCTGGCGAGTCGTGCTGGTGTGGTGGAAGCCGAGCGCCTCGGCGACGACGGGCGCGGGTGCCTGCTGGACGAGCTGGCGGATCGTGACGACCCTGGCCTGCCTGAGCGGGAACCCGAGCTCGCGTAGCCGCTTGGCGACGGTGGAGTAGCTGATCGGCTGGCCAGCGAACACACCGGGGAACAACCAGGCCGACTCTAGCTGCGTGGCGCCGGCCGCGGTGGCGCGCAGCAGCTCGGCGAAGGCGAGCGAGGCGAGGCGAGGCGAGCGAGGCGAGGCGAGGCGAGGCGAGGCGAGCGAGCGAGCGAGGCAAGTTGTAGCACCGGTTACCGGATGTGCTGACCGAGCGCGGTCAGCACATCCGACAACCGACGGGGTTCTCGCCAACGGCCCAACCAAGCTCCGGCCCCAATCCCCGAGGTAGCACCGACGGCAACCTCTCTCGCCGACGCTGGCGCTGACAGACGACGCGGCCGAGGAGGGGCAGGGACGTGGAGCGGTCACCAGAGCCGGAGCGAGCCAGGCGAGGTTCGGACCGGCAGCACCAGTTCCCTGGACGCCAGCAACGGATCAACCTCCGGCTCGACCACGACGAACACCAGTCCGTCGTCCAGGCCGCCGCACGCGCAGGCCGTACGCCGGCAGGGTTCTCCGCCGACGCGGCACTGGCCGCCGCCCGAGGCACCACCGCCCCCGGCGCACCCATCGCCGGAATCACCCGCACCGAGCTCGCCGAACTGCAACGCGAACTGTTCGCCGCCCGCACCGCACTCGTACGCATCGGCACCAACCTCAACCAGGCCGTCGCCACCCTCAACGCCACCGGCGAGGCCCCCGTCTGGCTCGGCCACGCCGTCACCCGCTGCGACCGCACCCGGGCACACCTCGACACCCTCATTGCCGACATCCACCGGCGACTGCGCTGATCCCCGCCATCCATCGCCGCGGCAAACGCGTCGCCGGACTGCTCCGCTACCTCTACGGCCCCGGCAAACGCGAGGAACACCGCAACCCCCACCTCGTCGCCGCCTGGACCAGCGCCGGCCCACTCCAAAACCTCGAACCAACCCCCACCGGCCCCGACCACTACGACGTACGCCAGCTGGCCAACCTCCTCGAACAACCCATCTGCGCCGGCCGCAACCCACCCGCCACCCCCGTCTGGCACGCCTCCATCCGCAACCACCCCACCGACCGCACCCTCACCGACCAGCAGTGGGCCCACATCGCCGCCGAGATGCTCGCCGCCGTCGGCCTCGCTCCCCACAACGACCCCGACGCCGTCCGCTGGGTCGCCATCCGCCACGCCCCCGACCACATCCACATCGTCGCCACCCTCGTCCGCCAGGACGGCGACACCGTCTGGGCCTGGAACGAACGCCACAAAGCCCAAGCAGCCGCTCGCGACCTCGAACAACGCTACGGCCTCCACCGTCTCGGACCGCCCGGCCGCACCACCCACCGACGCCCCAGCCTCGCCGAGCACCACAAAGCCCACCGCCAGGCACGCCCACAAACCCCGCGCGACCGGCTCCGCCACGAAGTCCGCGCCGCCGCCGCAGCCGCCACCGACGAGGACGACTTCCGCACCCTGCTCGAGCGCGCGGGCGTCCTGGTCCGGCTCCGCCACAGCACCACCCACCCCGACCAGATCACCGGCTACGCCGTCGCCCTCCCCGACCACCACACCGCCGGCGGCAACCCCATCTGGTACGGCGGCGGCCGCCTCGCCCCCGACCTCACCCTCCCCCGACTCCGCCGCCAATGGACGAACGACGCATCGACCTACAAATCGCGGTACGACCAGATGAGAGACGCCGCAGCCACCATCCACTCCGGATCCCAACGAAGCAACCAAGGCCACGGGGACCCGGAGGGACTACTCGACAGCGCCCACGCCGCAGCGGACCTGCTCGCATCGATCGCCCACGCCACCGAACGACCCAACGGCGGGCCCCTCACCGACGCCGCCGACCTCCTCGACCGCTCCATCCGATCCCACCGGCCGGGCACCCAGCACAATCACCTTCGAGCCCTCAGCCGACTCCTCCACCTCGCCAGCCGGCATACCGACCGCGAAACAGCGGCCGCCCTCCAGCTTCTACTCCAGATAGCCAAGCTGGCCGACAGCCTCGCCGACCTGCACGACGCCCGTCGACGACTGCATCAGGCCAGAGCCGCACGATCGGCCGCGGCCCGCCTACGCGACTACGTTGAAGCAAACCGAACTACCCAACCCCGCTGGCCCGGCGAACACCGCCATCCTTCGCCGACAGGGATGCCAGCCGACGCGCGGCCGGGCTCCGGACGCCAGCCACCGTCGCGGTAGACCACCGCGGACCAGACGAGCGGGCGCCGGGTCAACACAACGGAGTACGGGCGTGAGGGCTGCCCACCTCGTCGGGTGGACGGCCCTTACTCCCGCAACGGCAGTGCTGATCACTCGGCAGGCGGGCTGCCCAGGATCGCCTCCTCCATGATCTCGGCGGCACGACGCTCCGACTCCGGCAGGACGTGCGTGTACACCTCGTCGGTCATCGTCGCCCGCGCATGCCCCAGCCGCTTCTGCATCGCGTGCCGGGGCACCCCGTGATCAGCCCCGACGGTCGCGGAGGTGTGCCGCCCGTCGTGCAGCACGATGACCGGCACACCGGCCGCCAGGCACAGCGCCCGGAACCGGTCGGTGAAGTACTTCGGGTGGTAGGGCGTCCCGTCCTCCTTGCAGAAGACGTACCCGAGCTCCTGGTAGGCGACGCCGGCCGCCGCGATCTCCTTGCCCTGCTGGTCCGAATGGTCCGACAGCACCCTGGCCAGCGCCGTACCCACGAAGATGGAACGCTTGCTCTTGCCCTTCGGCTCCTTCTCGACGATGCCGCCCGCGACCTCGCCGCTGGCCACGGCGCGCTGCCAGTGGATGTGGATCAGCCTCTTGTCCAGGTCGACCTTCGGCCACTTCAACCCGGCGATCTCCCCCCGGCGCATGCCGCACACGACGACCAGCACCCAGGCCGCGTAGAGCCGGTCGCCGGCGGCGTGGGCGAGGAAGGTGGCGCACTGCGCCGCTGTCCACACCCCTTTGCGGCCGTGTGTCTCGCGGTCGGCCGGCCGCGGCTGACGGACCCCCTCGACGGCGACCCCCAGATCCTTGAGTGCCTTCATCAGCGTGCGGTGGACGTGCCGGACGGTCTCGGCGGAAAGCCCTTCGCCCTTCCTGCCGCCCCGCTTGAGCAGCGTGCGGTACAGGTCGTTGATCGCCCGCTTGTCCAGGTCGTAGAGCTGCCGGGCGCCGAGGTACGGGATGACGTACTTCATGACCGCGTGGCGGTAGTTGGCCAGGGTCGTCAGCGCGACGTCGAGCTCGCGCTCCTCCAGCCACTTGAGGAGCTCGGCGGCCACCGTCCCGTCGGCTGCCAGCTCCGCCTGGCCGAACTGTTTGCGGGCCAGTTCCTCGGCCCGCTTCGCCAGCGTCTCCGACGAAAAGCCCCGGCACCACTTCTGCCTGCGCTTCCGGTCATCGCCACGGGGCAGGTCGAGGACGTAGTACCAGGTCTTCCGCTTGGGGTCACGATGAACGGTCATGACCGGGCCCGCTCACGCTGAGGCTCGGGCTGGGAACGACGGCATGCGCTGACGGCTAGAGTCTTTCATGGGTTGGACCTCCTGCGTCCGATCAAGGCCCCGGCCACGTGGTGGAGCACGTGACCGGGGCCGCCCTGAAACTGCAGGCGCGCACCATCCGCAGACGGCGATCCCGCCGTCTGCCATCGTGACGAACCTGAGTTGCCGGAAGCGCTACCCCCGACGGATCAGCCGAGACCGATCTCGGTCGCCGAGCGCTTCAGATCTGATCTATCCCGTGACCGGTGCCGGCACGACAGGCAGATTGCCATCGGCCCTCCCCGTGCTAACACCTGAACGCGATGAGACTCAGCGTATCGGATCTCTGTTAGCACGATGGTTAGCACAAGATCATGGCCCACCGATCTGCATCGATGGGCCATCGCCTCTGACCTGCTAAAACAAGGGTGGAGCCGAGGGGACTCGAACCCCTGACCCCCACACTGCCAGTGTGGTGCGCTACCAGCTGCGCCACGGCCCCCTGGTTGTCACCCGGTCTCCCGGGCACCCGCGCAATAGTACACACCCCGGCGGGAGGCGCATGGCAGGGGTCAGTTCAGCGTCGCGTCGGGCGGGAGGTGCGCCACCGCGGCCATTACCCCGCCCGGCCGGCGCGGCACCATCGGCTAGAGATCATCCGGACTCGGCCAACGCCGCGCCGCCCCCGGTGGCCCCACTGGACTAGACGAAAACCGTTGTCATAATCAACATCAAAGAGAGCAGTACGCCTGTCGTGGCGGGTCGATCACCGTGAGTCGTCGTCTTCGGTTCTACTTCCGGCGAGCCCGAGCGGTGGCGCGGGCGTTGGCCTTCTCGATCGCCCGTACCTCGTCGTCCTTGTTCAGGTTCTCCGGCTGATCAACGCCGACCCGGCGGGCGACGTCGTCGAGGTGTGCCTTGCTGGCGTTGGCGTCGACTCCCTGGGCGGTGTCGCGCTGTCCCCGCGCGGACTCTGGCGTGCCCTGCTCGGCCTGCGGATCTGAAGGTCCCTTGTGCTCCTTGGGCTCCCAGTGGTCCCCGATCTTCTCATGGGTGTGCTTCAGCGAGGCGTACGCGGTGCGGTGTGCCCGCTCGCCGTCGCCGTAGGACTCCTCGGCCGACTCGAGCGTCTTCTTGTAGGTCCGGACCGCCTTGTCGTCCGAACGCGCGATTGTCGACGGCACATCGTCGCGCATCTCCTCGGCCTGCTCGTGCTTGTCGGACATGGCCGACTCCTCTCCCTGGTGGTGACGGTGCGGTGGATACCGCGCCGGAACCGGTGAATTGCTGTCCGATTTCCCTATGGGCATGCCCGGCGTGTGGAGAGGGAAACACGCCACGAGCCGGAGGCGGCCCCGAGGACCGGCCGCGACGGGCTCGGCCGAGCCCGGTTACCGCCCCTCGTCGCGGACGTCGGAGAGGGTGCTGCCGTCGCCGAGTTGACTTCGGGTGATGACGCTGAGGCTGCCGTCCGTTTCCAGGACCACGGCCGCCAGGTCGCCGAGGTCGCCGGCGCCCTGGCTGCGGGCGGCCTGCCGGATCTCGCTCTCCGCGACCCGGGCGGAACGTAGGGTCTGCTTCCGCAGCTGACCGTTCCGCAGCAGCATGGTCGGCCGGGCCTTCAACAGCTGCTGCGACGGCGGCCAGCGCACAGCCAGTAGTGCCGCGGCGTACTGCAACGCGACCAGCAGGGACAGGGCAAGAATCCCCTCCAGCAGCGAGACGTTCCGCGACAGCAGGATCGTCGCCAGCGTCGACCCCAACGCCACCGTGACGACGAAGTCGAAGGCGTTCAGCTTGGACAGCGTCCGCTTCCCGGACACCCGCAGGATCATCACCAGCGCCGGGTAGATGATCGCCGCGATCACGAGCAGGCGCACCAGATCGGCAGGGTTGTCCAAAACCATGACGATGACGTACCCAGACACCGGGACCTCAAAAGGCCGGCGGCGACTCCGCTGTCCACCAGCGTCCTGGCCCCACCGGCCGGATCGTCGGCTCGGTCACCCGGGCAGTTGGCGGAGCCGGTTGCTGACGTCGTGCACTCCGGGCGTGTGCCAGGCGACCGCACGAGCCTCGGCGCTCAACTCGGCCGAACTCACGGGGCCATCGAGGATCACCACCCGGTTCTGCACCTCGATGCAGATGCGTTCGCGGCGCAATGACGGATGTCGTTGCATACGCTCGGCCAACTGGCAAGCCAGCCGGCCGTCCTCGCTGGTGGGCTCGGCGTGGAACAACGCCGGCAGATCGTGCGGGAAGAACCAGGGATTGGTCATTGCCGACTCCTCGGGACGGGTCTGATCCAACTGCCCTACCCCGTACCTCCGCAGAAGAACACCCCGTACGACCAGGATTCCCGCCGACCCCGGTTACCGTCCCGCGACCGACGGCACTCCGACGTTCGGCGCCCGGGAGTCTTCTACTTCGCCGTGGTGGTGCTCGCCGCACTCCAGGCCAGCGGCAGCGAGCGGCTGCCCGATCTCCCGCTCGCTGTCTCCACCCCACCTACGACGCCCACCTGCCGGCGATCCGACGGCGTCTCCGGCCGGATGGGTAACGGCACCTCCACCGCAGCCTGAACAGGCAAAAGGGGCGAAACAAACCGTACGGCACACTTACGCCGCACAATCCGCATCCCGGCCGGGAGGGTACGGCCGGGTCAGTTCAGCGTCACGTCGGGCGGGAAGTGCGCCACCGCCGCCATCATCCCGCCCTGCCGGCGCAGCACCATCGGCCAGAGATCATCGGGGCGGTCCATGAACGCGTCGCCGGGCAGCGCGTCGAGCACGAACCAGGAGCCACCCGAGATCTCCCGCTCCAACTGCCCCGGCGACCACCCCGAGTAGCCGGCGAAGACCCGGATGCCGGTGACGGCATCCCGGAGCCGGTCCGGGTCCACCGACAGGTCGACCGTGCCGACCGCGCCGGAGACCTGGTGGATGCCCTTGACCCGCTGCACCGGGGTCCGCATCCGGGCGAGACAGATTGCCGACTCGGGCTGCACCGGGCCGCCCTCGAAGAGCACCGCGGGGTCACCGGCCAGCCCCGCCCACGGGCCGAGCACCTCGGCGACCGGGACCTCGGTGGCCCGGTTGAGCACCACCCCGAGCGCACCCCCGGGTTCGTGCGCGACCAGCAGCACCACGGTGCGGTCGAAGTTCGGATCCTTGAGGGATGGCGTCGCGACCAGCAACTGTCCGGTCATCGACTCCATGAACCGCCCCCCGATCGCCTGCCCCTCACCGTGCGCCCCAGCCACCCGCTACCCCACCCCCGGGACGTTTGTGGGTGCGTCCGGGACCCCGTGTGCAGTCAACGCCATGCCTGGCACCATAGCTTGCGTTCCGGGGGCTGGTTAAGGTCTGGATGGCCAGTGGGACAACGGACGTGAGCGCCTTTCGCGGCCCGCCGCCCGTCCCGTACGCGACGAACGAGGGGATGACCGGGTGCAGCCACGTGCGGAGCTCGCCGTCATTGGCGGTTCGGGTCTCTACGCCTTACTGGAGGGTGCCACGGAGCACACCGTCCAGACACCGTACGGACCGCCATCCGACCCGATCACGATCGCCGAGGTGGCCGGCCGCTCCGTCGCGTTCCTGCCGCGGCACGGCCGGGATCATCGGCACCCACCGCACCTGATCCCGTACCGGGCCAATGTCTGGGCGTTGCGGTCGGTGGGCGTACGCCAGATCCTGGCGCCGTGTGCGGTCGGTGGGTTGCGGCCGGAGTTGGGGCCGGGCACCTTCGTCGTGCCCGACCAGCTCATCGACCGCACCAGCGGGCGGGCGCAGACGTTCTACGACCGGGGTGCGGTGCACGTCTCGTTCGCCGATCCGTACTGCCCGACCGGGCGGGCCGGGCTGCTGGCGGCGGCCGAGGGGCGCGGCATCGGGGCGCGTGACGGCGGCACGATGGTGGTGGTCGAGGGGCCGCGTTTCTCCACCCGCGCGGAGTCGCGCTGGTACACCGCGATGGGCGGCTCGGTCATCAACATGACCGGCCACCCGGAGGCGGTCCTGGCCCGCGAGCTGGCCCTCTGCTACACCGCGATCGCGCTCGTCACCGACCTGGACGCGGGGGTGGAGAGCGGGCACGGGGTCACCCAGGAGGAGGTGTTCCGGGTGTTCGGTGAGAACACCGAGCGGCTGCGCGGGCTGCTGCTGGACGCGGTCGCCGGGCTGCCGGCCGAGCGGACCTGTCCCTGTCCACAGAGCCTGGACGGCATCACGCTGCCGTTCGACCTGCCCTGACAGCCGGCGGTCAGCCGTTGGTGAGGATCAGCACCTGGCCGGTGAGCGCGTCGAGGACCGGTCGTTCGCCGAGCGGTTCGTCGAGGGTGACGGTAACCGGTTCGATCAGGAGCTGGTCGGTGCAGACCTCGCTGGATCTGGTCACCGCGCCGCCGACCAGCACCACGTCGTCGCGTTCCTGCACCAGCGGGGTGATGTTCTCGTCGCAGGCGCCGACGCCCAGCCGGTAGGTCAGCTCGGCGCCGTCGACGGCGGTCAGGTCCTGCGCGGCCACCAGCTCCGGTTCGGCCGTCTCGGCCGGCGGTGACGGCTCGGGCACGGCGGTCACCGCGCTCGGCTCGACGGCCACCCGGGCCACCTGCGCGCCCAGTTCCTCGATCGTGAAGAGCCAGGCGGGGACGGTGGCCTCGCCGCGGCTGGTGCGGAGCGTGGTGCTGCCGAGTTCGATGGCGGTGACGGTGAGCGGTATGCAGGCGTCGGAGGTGCCCGAGCTGGTCGGGTCGTCGGGGCCGCCGGTGGGTGCCGGTGGCGGCGCCGCGGGGCGCCCCGGGCAGGGTGGTGGGTCGCCGTGGTCGATTTCCTGGTACGCCTGCGCGGCGCTCACCAGTGGCACGTCGAGGTTGCCGTCGGCGAATGTGATGGTGCCGTCGGTCGGCTGCTTCGTCGGTGGTCGGACCTGGTCGCGGTACCAGCCGGCGGCGAACGCCTGCTTGGTGGCGTCGGTGAACTGCGCGTCGTCGCCGACCACGGTCAGGTCCTGCAACGGGACGAACCCGGTCTGCCACGCCCCTTGGTCGGTCTTCTCCTGCCACGCTGCGGCGACCTGGTTGGCGCGCTGCTCGAACGCCTCCCGGTGGGGGTCGGGGGCGGCGGTGGAGCCGTCCGTGGCCTGACCCCCGCCTTGTGCACACGCGGCCAGCATCAAGATCACCGGGATACCCAACAGGGCGGAAAAGTGGCGCATGTCGGTCAGACGCCGCCGATGCTCCTCCGGTTCCCACCCGCCTCGGCGTAGTTTTCGGCCTGATAGAGAAAATCCCCGGAGCGGCTACCGCCGCTCCGGGGACCCACCAGTGGAGGTGCCGGGAATCGAACCCGGGTCCTTCGCCGTCTTGTCAGGACTTCTCCGAGCGCAGCTCGCTGTGTCTCTGCTCGGCCCCTCCGATCACGCGAGCGAGTCGGTGTGACGGGCCCAGTCGCTGATTAATCTCGCCGCACGGACCCCGCGACCGGGTCCGATTGGCCAGCCTCCTAGCTGATGCCGGCTAGCTGGGTCGAAGGCACTCCCAGGCCGACAGACTTGCTACCCGCCTCAGGCGGCGAGAGCGAAGTCAGCGCGATTCTGCTTGGCGCTTATTGTTTTCCGACGACCGATTCACGAGACGACGTCGGCTTCCTCGGCTCGCTTCCCCTGACGCAACGTACAAAGTCGAAACCAGTCACCCCCTCGACGGGACCGCCGGTGAGGCGGTCACCCCAAGCCTAACGCGTCCCGGCGCCGGAATCATTCCGGATACCGCCCGGCCGGCCGGCTAGTCCATCCCCTTGCTGCGCCGGCCGGCGGCCCGGCGGATCTCCCGCTCAGCGTCCCGCTTTGCGAGGTCTTGTCGCTTATCATACGACTTCTTGCCCTTTGCCAGGCCGATCTCGACCTTGGCCCAGCCGTCGGAGAAGTACAGCGACAGCGGCACCAGGGTCAGCCCGCTCTCCTGGAGCTTGCCGACCAGCCGGGTGATCTCCTGCCGGTTGAGCAGCAGCTTGCGGGTCCGCCGGGGCTCGTGGTTGGTCCAGGTGCCGCGGGCGTACTCGGGGATGTGCATGCCGTGCAGGAAGAGCTCGCCGTCGCGCTCCTGGGCGAACGCGTCGACGAGCGACGCGTGCCCGGCCCGTAGCGACTTGACCTCGGTGCCGGTCAGTGCCAGCCCCGCCTCGTACGTGTCGAGGATGGCGTAGTCGTGCCGGGCCTTGCGGTTGGAGGCGACGACCTTGCGCCCCTTCTCCCGTGGCACCAGTCCACCTCCCTCTCTCTGGGCGGCCCGCGCCGGAATCGGGCGGACAGCCGGCCAATGCTACCCGCTGTCCGCCCGATCTCCGGAACGGTTAACCCTCGCCCGTGCGACTAGACCCGGAGGTAGAACCGGAGCGTGACCCACGCGGTGATCGCGCTGACCAGACCACCGACGCCGGCCATCACCGGGAACATCAGCAGTACGCTGCTCCACTCGATCGGGGTCAGCAGGTCGGTCAGGTCCCGCAGCGAGCCGTCGAGCAGGAAGACCTTCCCCAGGGCCAGCGCGCCGAAGCCGAGGATCGCGCCGATCAGGCCGGCGACCACCGCCTCCAGCACGAACGGGGCCTGGATGAACCAGTTGGAGGCGCCGACCAGCTTCATGACCGCGACCTCGCGCCGCTTGCTGTAGGCGGCGACCTGGATGGTGTTACCGACCAGGAGCAGGGCGGCGATCGCCATCACCGACGCGGCGGCCAGCGCCATCGTCTGCACGGCGCCGAGGATGTCGAAGATCTTCTCCAGCAGACGGCGCTGGTCGACGATCTCGTCGATGCCCTCGGTGTCCTTGTACTTCTCGAAGATCTGGTCGTACTGCTCGGGGTTGATCAGGCGGACCCGGAACGACTCCGGGAGCTGGTCCGGGTTCACCGCGTTGACCAGGTCCGGCGCGTCCTGCCACATCTCCTTGAAGCGGGTGTACGCGTCGTCCTTGGACTCGTAGATCACGTCCCGGACCAGCGGGTCGCTCTTCAACGCGGCGTCGAGGCCGGCGCGCTGCTCCTCGGAGACCTCACCGTCGAGGAAGATCGACACCTCGATGTCCTCGTAGTACCGGTCCTTCATGCTGTCGACCTGCAGGTACATCAGACCGCTGGCGCCCAGCATGGTGAGCGACACGGCCATCGTGATGATCATCGCGATGGTCATGGTCACGTTGCGCCAGAGTCCGACCATCACCTCGGACAGGACGTATTTCAGACGCATCGGGGGCGTTCCTTCCGGATCTCCGCTGGGGGTCGCTCGTCGTCAGGTCGGGGCTCGTCCGCGTGGCCGCGGGGGCCGGCCGGTTCAGCCGTACACACCGCGCGCCTGGTCGCGCACGATGCGACCGCTCTCGATCTCGATGACGCGGCGACGCATCTGGTTCACGATGTTGGAGTCGTGCGTGACCATCACGACCGTCGTGCCGGTCCGGTTGATCCGGTCCAGCAGGCGCATGATCTCGATGGAGGTGTCCGGGTCGAGGTTTCCGGTGGGCTCGTCGGCCAGCAGGATCAACGGCCGGTTGACGAAGGCCCGGGCCACCGCGACCCGCTGCTGCTCACCGCCGGAGAGCTCGTGCGGGTAGCGGTGCTCCTTGCCACCGAGCCCGACCAGCTCCAACACCTCGGGCACGACCCGGCGGGCCACCGCCTTGGTCTTGCCGATGACCTCCAGGGCGAAGGCGACGTTCTCGTACGCCGTCCGGTTCGGCAGCAGCCGGAAGTCCTGGAAGACGCAGCCGATCGAGCGCCGGAAGTGGGGGATCTTCCAGGACCGCATCGAGGTGACGTCCTTGCTGTTGACCATGACCCGGCCCTTGTTGGGGGTCACCTCGTGCAGCAGCAGCTTGATGATCGTCGACTTCCCGGAGCCGGATGGGCCGATGAAGAAGACGAACTCACCCTTCTCGATGCCGACGGACACGTCGTCGAGCGACGGCCGGGACGCCTTCGGGTACGTCTTCGTCACTTGCTCAAGCTGAATCACGGGTGGTGAGTCTACGCGTCGTCACCGAAACGCCAAGTCCACCGGGGACCAATTCCGCCAGCATTTGTCGGAAAGGAGTAGTCGGCCGGCCCGAAGCTCACGCGCCGCTGAACCCGCGCTCACCTGCAGCGAGGGGCGAGCCGGGTTGCATCCATCACAACCCGACGGCGCCGTCACTCTCCGTCGATGGGAGCTAGCTCCTCGGTTATTACTCTGCGCTAATCTGCTGCTGCTTGCGCCACCGGATGCCGGCCTCGATGAAGCTGTCCAGGTCGCCGTCGAAGACCGCGCTCGGGTTGCCGGTCTCACGCTCGGTGCGCAGGTCCTTCACCATCTGGTACGGGTGCAGCACGTACGAGCGCATCTGGTCGCCCCAGGAGCCGGCGGCGTCGGTCTTCAGGCCGTCGATCTTGGCCTGCTCCTCCTGCCGCTTGCGCTCCAGCAGCCGGGCCTGCAGCACCCGCATCGCCGACGCCTTGTTCTGCAGCTGCGACTTCTCGTTCTGGCAGGTGACCACGATCCCGGTCGGGATGTGGGTGATCCGGACCGCGGAGTCGGTGGTGTTCACGCTCTGCCCGCCCGGCCCGGACGACCGGTAGACGTCGAAACGCAGCTCGTTCTCGGGGATCTCGATGTGGTCGGTCTGCTCGGTGACCGGCAGCACCTCGACCCCGGCGAAGCTGGTCTGCCGGCGCCCCTGGTTATCGAACGGGCTGATCCGCACCAGCCGGTGGGTGCCCGACTCGACGCTGAGCGTGCCGTAGGCGTACGGCACCTTCACCGCGAAGGTGGCCGACTTGAGGCCCGCCTCCTCGGCGTACGAGGTTTCGTAGACCTCGGTCGGGTAGCCGTGCCGCTCGGCCCAGCGCAGGTACATCCGCAGCAGCATCTCCGCGAAGTCGGCCGCGTCCACCCCACCCGCGCCGGCCCGGATCGCCACCAGCGCCTCCCGGGAGTCGTACTCACCGGAGAGCAGGGTGCGGACCTCCATCTCCTCGATCGCCTTGGTGAGCCCGCCGATCTCGGTCTCGACCTCGGCGAGCGCTCCCGAGTCGGACTCGGCCTCGGCCAGTTCGCGCAGCACGTGCGCGTCGTCGAGCCGCTGGCGCAGGCTTTCCAGCTTGGCGATCTCGCCGTTGACGTAGGAGAGCTTGGAGGTGACGTCCTGGGCCCGAGCCTGGTCGTCCCAGAGGTCGGGCGCGGAGGCCGCCTCCTCCAGCTTCGCCTTGTCCCGGCGCAGCCGGTCGACATCGAGGACGGCCTCGATGTTGCGGAGCGTGGCGTCAAGATCTTTGAGCTGATCGGCGAAGTCGGCAGTGGTCACAACAGTCAAGAGTACGTTGCCACCGCCGACGCCGGTCACCTGCCGGGCCGCCGAGCCTCGGCCGGCCCCCCGGGTCTCGGCACCCGACCCGGGGAGGGCACTACCACCGCTCGGCGGAGGCCCGGAACCGTGCTGCCCGCCGTCCCGCAAAGGCGGGTCGACGAGCCGATCCCGGGCTCAGCCGACCGGTGCCGCCTTGAGCCAGCTCAGCGCCGCCTTGTGGTACGCGACCGCGAACTCCAGGGCCGCGGCCCCGTACGAGTCGCCGGCCTTCTTGGCCTCCTTGGCCTGTTCCCGCGCCGAGGCGAGCGCCTCGGTGTGGTACTCGTTGGCCCCGGTGACCAGGGTGCGCAACTGCGGTGCCGAGTGCTGTTCACCGAACGCGACCCGGAGGGCTACCGGGTTGCGTACGGTGTCCCGCCCGGGCGTCTCGGCGAGCCAGCGGGCAAATGTCCGCTTTCCGGCCGCCGTGATCGCGTAGGGCTGACTCGACCGGGGGCCTGGCTTGCCGAGCCGGACGAGTCCCTGCTCGGCCAGGACCGGTAGCTCCCGGTAAACCTGACTCCGTGTCATCGACCAGTACGGTGCGAGGCGCCGATCGGCGGCAGCCATCAACTGCCCGCCCGTCATCGGTCCTTCGTGGAGGAGGCCCAGCAGGGCCGCCGCCGTGGGATTGATTCCAGAATCCGCCATGCCCTCTACGCTGCCACTTTGTTGGCGTCGCGTCCAGGATTTGCCACTATCGGCAGCGGAGGGTGTTCCATAGTGAACTGTCCGTGCCGGACTGTCTATTGAGGATGATCAATCTCTTGGGCCGGAAATAGCTGACAGCAGGTCAGCGAGCACGGTCAGTTAGACTCGCCGGTCATCATGCATGCGGATCATGCCGTCTCGCAGGGTTTTCCGGTTATATCCCTCTTCGAGTGTCATTTCCGGCAGACCGGATTGTGATCTTGAATCACGGCATCGGTCCCGAAGTGGGCATCGGCTCGCCGACGCCAGGGAGCCAGCCGGTGGCCGGCTGGTTGATTTCTGATGGTATGCCGCTCTCGCCGGACCCGCCCTGCTCGGCCCGGGTACCGCCCGATCCGGCGCTCCCGGCTGGACCGTCGGCGCCCGATCCGGCACCGGATCCCGCCCCGGCGCTGCCAGATCCCGCCGCGGACTCCGAACCGGACCGGTCACCGACGGTCGACCCGGCCGCCGCCGGACCGCCGTCCGGACCGGCCGACGGTCCGGGCCGGACCTCGACCGAGCTGGCCGGTTCGGACGGCACCAGCCCCGCCCCGGGGTCCGTCGTGGCCGGTGCGGTGGCTCCCGGCCCGGGGCCGGCGAACTTCGCCTCCGGGCGACCCGGCCCCGGGCCGGTCCCGTCCGGACCACCGGTGAGCGCCAGCACCGTCGCGGCGGCCGCCGCCAGCAACCCGATCGGCACGACCGAGGCCGCGACCAGCCGAGACCGCCGCCCGACCCGCCGGGATGCCCGCCGGGCGACCATCCGCGCCCCCGGATCGGCCGCGTCCGGCAACCGCATCCAGGTCACGGTGCCGGCACCGATCACACCTTCGGGCGCGACCCGGACCCGGGCGGCGGCCGGCGCGCCGGCCCGCGGCCACCAGGTCACCTCGTCGGCCGGACTGGCCGGCAACGCCGGCAACCCGTCGAGCGCGGCCTCCGCGGCCCGCATCCGGGCGGCGATCACCCCGGCGGGTGGGCGGCGGCCGGGCTCCGCCGACATGCAGTCCTCGATCGCCGTCCAGAGCACCGGCGGCAGGCCCGGCACCGGCACCGGCGCGCAGCGCCCGTGCCGGCTCAGCACCTCCGCCGGCGAGCCGCCCCGGTACGGGCTACGGCCGGCGAGCAGTTCGAACAGCACGATGCCGAGCGCGTACACGTCGGTGGCCGGCGTCGGCCGCTCCCCCGCCACCACCTCCGGTGCCACGTACTCCGGGGTGGCCTGGGTCGCCCAGGTCTGGCTGACCACACCGGTCCGGCGGGCGGCTCCGAAGTCGATCAGCCGGACCGGACCGCGGTGCGGGATCAGCAGGTTGCCGGGCTTGACGTCACCGTGCACCACCCCCCGGCCGTGCAGGTACGCGAGCGTCTCCGCGGCCTGGGCGATCACATCGGCCGCCACGGCCGGCGGGACCGGGCCACGGCGGCGCAGCCGGTTCCGCAGGTCCTCGCCCTCGATGAATTCGAGCACCAGGGCGCGGCGACCGTCGTACTCGACGCTGTCCAGCCAGCGGACCACCCCCGGATGGTCCAGGTCCGCCAGGATCGCCCCCTCGGCGGCGAACGCCGCCACCAGGTCCGGCTGGGCCGCCGCCTCGGGGCGGAGCACCTTCATCGCCACCCGGGCACCGGTACGCCGGTCGACGGCCCGCCAGACCGACCCGATCGCACCCTGGGCGATCTCCCGCTCCGGCTCGTACCGGTTCGCCGGCTCCGCTGTGGTCTGCCCGACGGCTGTGGTCTGCATGGCGGCCTCCCCTCGCACCTGGCGCTCAGGTTAGGTGCGGGGGGAGGGCCGCAACCCCGGGTCGGACCGGCCTTGGCACGAACCCGGGAGGGGTCGACCGGGACCGGACGGGGATCAGTCCATGTGCGGGTACCGGTGGTCGGTGGCCGGCACGAAGGTCTCCTTGATCGTGCGAGGCGACATCCACCGGGCGATGTTGTGCCAGGAGCCGGCCTTGTCGTTCGTGCCGCTGGCCCGGGCACCGCCGAACGGCTGCTGGCCGACCACGGCACCGGTCGGCTTGTCGTTGACGTAGAAGTTGCCGGCCGCGTACCGCAGGGTGGCGCTCGCCCGCTCGATCACCCGCCGGTCGGTCGCGAAGATCGAGCCGGTCAGGGCGTACGGGGCGATGGCCTCGGCCTGCGCCACCACCTCGTCGAACCGGTCGTCGTCGAAGACGTGTACGCCGAGGATCGGTCCGAAGTACTCGGTGGTGAAGACCTCGTGCGCGGGATCGTCGCACTCCACCACGGTGGGACGGACGAACCAGCCGACCGAGTCGTCGGCGCTGCCGCCGGCCACCACCCGGCAGCTCGCCGCATTCTTGATCATGTCGAGGGCGGCGGTGTGCCGGGCGAACGCCCGGGCGTCGATGACCGCCCCGCCGAAGTTGGCGAAGTCGGTCACGTCGCCGTACCGCAGCCCGTCGGCGGTCGCCGCCAGCCGGTCCCGCAGCCCGCCCGTCCACAGCGACCGCGGCAGGTACGCCCGCGAGGCCGCCGAGCACTTCTGGCCCTGGTATTCGTAGGCGCCCCGGACCAGGGCGGTGTGCAGGGCGTCCACGTCGGCGCTGGGGTGGGCGATGACGAAGTCCTTACCACCGGTCTCCCCCACCAGCCGCGGGTAGCTGCGGTAGCCGGCGATGTTCTCCCCCACCGTCCGCCACAGGTGCTGGAACACCTTCGTCGAGCCGGTGAAGTGGATTCCGGCCAGGTCGGGATCGGCCAGCACCACCTCGCTCACCTCGATCCCGTGCCCGGTGACCAGGTTGATCACCCCGGGCGGCAGGCCGGCGGCCGCGAACAGCCGCATCGTGAAGTGCGCCGCGAACTGCTGGGTCGGTGCCGGCTTCCAGACCACGGTGTTGCCGACCAGGGCGGGGGCGGCCGGCAGGTTCGCCGCGATCGCGGTGAAGTTGAACGGGGTGATCGCGTAGACGAAACCCTCCAGCGGCCGGTGGTCGAACCGGTTCCAGACGCCCGGCGAGGAGATCGGCTGCTCGGCCAGGAGCCGACGGGCGAAGTGCACGTTGAACCGCAGAAAGTCGATCAGCTCGCAGGCCGCGTCGATCTCGGCCTGGACCACGGTCTTGGACTGGCCGAGCATGGTCGCCGCGTTGAGGGTGTCCCGCCACGGCCCGGCGAGCAGGTCGGCCGCCCGGAGAAAGACCGCAGCCCGGTCTTCGAAGGACAAATCACGCCACATCGGCGCGGCTTCCTTGGCGGCCGTCACCGCCGCCCGCGCATCGGCGTTGGTTGCGTTGTGGGTGACCCCCAGCACATGCTGGTGCCGGTGCGGCGCTACGACGTCGATCGCGGCACCTCCGCCCATCCGTTCCCGCCCGCCGATGGTCATCGGCAGGTCCAGCCGCTCGGCGGCCAGCTCGTCGAGCCGGCGGCGCAGGCTGTCGCGCTCGGCGCTGCCCGGCGAATAGTCGCGGACCGGCTCGTTACGGGGCTCGGGTACGGCAAAGACGGCGTCCATCGCATGCTCCTGGGTCGACTCGACAGCGTTGGCGGCAGCGGACCCGCTGGCGCCGGCCGGTCGGCCGGACACCGTCGCCCACGGTCCCGGAAGTGCCGGGTACCGGGGGGCGGGACCTGGCGCAATCCTCGCACGGTGGCGCGGACCCGGGTCGGACGTCCCGCGTACCCTGTGAGACCGGCGGCCCGCCACCGCCGCACCCCCGCTTCAGGCCGCCCAGCAGCGCGGTCGGGCACCCGCTGAAGGGGAGACGATGACGAAACCACCCGGTACCACGACGGTCTCGACCCCGGGTCAGGCCGGCAACGACCGGCCGGCCGGCGACGTCGAGCCGGCCGACCGCACCGGACCGGCCGACCAGGCCGGCGAGTCACCCGACCGCAACCCGACCGACAGCGGCAGCCCGGTCGACGAGCCGGCCGACGGCGGGTCCGCCGATAACGGGTCGCCCGAGGACGGGTCGGTCGAGGACGGGTCGGTCGAGGACGGGTCGGTCGAGGACGGGTCGGTCGAGGACGGGTCGGTCGACGGCGACGGGGCCGGCGGGGCGGCGGCTACCGGTGCGGACCGGCCGGGTGACGGCGAACGCAGCCGGGACCGGTCCCGGTTCGCGCCCGGGGCGATCTGGCTCGCCCTGCTCTCGGTCGCCTGGCTCGCCGCGATGCTCTGGGCGGCGCAGCGTAGCATCTCCTTCTCCGGTGCCCACTCGATCGCGATCACGACCACCGCGTACGCGTTGCCAGGGGTGATCTCGGCCGGCCTGGTCGGCGGCGCCGCGGTGAGTCTGCTGGTGGCGAACCTGCTCAGCCGCCGGGGCGTACCCGGTGCCAGCGCGCGGTTCGCGGCGGCCGTCGGCGCCGGCCTGCTCACCGGGGTGCTGGCCGCCCTGGCGGTCGGCCCCGGCTCGGGCGCCGGCTCCGCCGAGATGCTGCTGGCCGCCACCACGGCGGCGGCCGCCACGGTGGGCGGGATCGCCGGTGGGGTCCGGGCCATCCAGGTGGTCGGCGCCCTGGTCGCCGCCGCGCTGGCTGTCTTCGCCGTCAGCTTCGCGGTGGAGCTCTTCCGCGACCCGCTGCTCGATCTCTACGGTGCCGGCGAGTCCGCCGCGTCGCAGTCGAACGCCCTGCGCTGGTCGGCCCGGACCGCCTCGCTCTGCGGCGGACTGGCCGCCGGCGGTGTCGCCTTCGCCTATCTGCGCCGGGCCGGGCGACGGACTTCCGGTGCGGGCAGCCGGCCACGCTGGTCGCACTACCTGTTGGCCGGTGCCGGACCCGGGCTGCTGCTCCTGGTGGCCGAGGTGATCATCTGGACCGGGGGTGCGCGGGTGCTGGACCTGGCCGGCGGACTCAGCGAGGCCGACGCCGTGGCGCAGAGCATGCTGGGGGTCTCCCGGGTCGATCACGCGCTGCTCGTGCTCTTCGTCGGCGCCCTCACCGCGATCATCATTCTCGGCCGGACCCTGCCACCCGCCAGCGCCCGACCCGCCGCCGACATCGACGCGGCCGGAGCCGAGCCGCAGGCGGCCGGAGCACAGCCACCGGCCGCTCCGGGTCAGCAGATCTCGCCCAGCTCCGACACGTCGTACCACTCCAGGTCGTGATCCTCCGCCCCGTCCACGACGAACTGCGCGTCCGGGTCGCCGGCCAACGCCTCCTCGACCACCGTCGCGGCCGCGTCGATGTCGTCGGCCGCGTCGGCCGCGTCGGTGTGGATCGCGGCGACGGCCGCGATCGGGACCACGCCGGTCAGCGGGACGGTGCTTGAGCCGAGCTCCTGCGCGCCCCGGCCGACCTGACTGGACGGCAGATCGGCGGAGACGACCACCCGGCGGCGGGGCGCCGCGGGATCGGCCCGCAGCAGCCGGAGCGCCTCCTGGGCGGCCCGGGTGAAGGCAACGTACTCCAACTCCTCCTCGTCGCCCTCCACGTACCACTCGCGCAACGCGGGGGTGACCGCGTGCGCCTCGGCCGCCTCGATCTCGCCGCGTTTGCGTAGTTCGGAGAGGATCGGCACGGTGGCCGCAATGTAGACCCGGACGACCTCGACTGGCACCGTACGATCTCCCCCGCTCGCGTCGGCGCGCGACGCCGACGGCCGAGACGCCGACCGCGTACGGCGCCGTCCCTGTAGTACACCCGCTGGGCGCCGGGGGGAAGTAGCCGGCCCGGTGTTTTCGACCCGGGCCGCCAACCCGGGCGGCGCGGTCAGGGGCGGTCCGGCGTGATCGACGGTTCGGCTGGTCCGACCGGCGCGGTCAGCGGGTCGGCCGGCCGGCTGTGCCGGCCATCCCCGGTAACGACCGGGAAGCCCTCCCGGATCCAGTACTCGATGCCGCCGATCATCTCCTTGACCCGGAAGCCCCGGCTGGCCAGTGCATGGGCGGCCCGGGTGGCGCCGTCGCACCCCGGTCCCCAGCAGTAGGTGACCACCGGCACGGCCGGGTCCAGCAGCTGCGCCGCGCGGACCGGGATCACCGAGGTGGGCAGGTGGATCGCCCCCGGGATGTGTCCCTGCCGCCAGCCGGGCAGGGTGCGGCTGTCGACCAGCTGGAAGCCGGGGTCGCCGGAGGCGAGCGCGGCCCGGACGTCGGAGACGTCGGTCTGCGCGGCCAGCTTCGCCGCGAACCAGGCCGCGGCGTGGTCGGGGGCGGCCGGCGGCGGGGCCAGCGCCGGGTGGCACGGTGGCGTCGTCATGACGTCGACGGTACGAGCGACAGCGGCGCGACGGAACGGCGGATCAACGGCACTTCCGCGCCTGCACCACGAATCTGACGGTAGATTGCGGGAATGCCCGCTGAATCCCCTGTACTCGATTCAATCGACTGGCGGATCCTCGCCGCGCTACAGCGCGACGGGCGGTTGAGCTTCGCCGACCTGGCGCGGCTGGTGGCGATGTCACCGAGCGCGGTCACCGAGCGGGTCCGGCGGCTGGAGGAGAGCGGCGTGATCGCCGGCTACCGGGCGGTGGTGGTCCCCGAACGAGTCGGGCTGCAGATCATGGCCTTCGTCCGGCTCCGGTACCCGACCGGCAACTACCGTCCCTTCACCGCGCTGCTGGACTCCACCCCCGAGATCATCGAGGCACATCACGTGACCGGGGAGGACTGCTTCATCCTCAAGGTCGTCGCCCGGTCGATGCGTCATCTGGAGGAGGTCACCGGCCGGATCAGCGGGCTCGGTGGGGTGACCACCAGCGTGGTGTACTCCAGCCCGCTGGTCGGCCGGGACCTGGCAGTGGAGAATGGCGGGCAGCCGGCGGCAAACTGAAGCAAACGGTGATCACCGGGAGCCGGCTCCCGGTGGCCCTCGATCCCCGGGTCGGCCCGACTAGCGGTGGGAGTTCCGCGTGGAGCCCAGGTTCCTGCAGCTTTCCGAGGTGGCCAACGAGCTCAACGTCTCCGACTCGCAGGTCTACCACATGGTCCGCAGCGGCGAACTGCCCGCGATAAAGATCGGCGGCCGGGGGCAGTGGCGGGTCGAGCGGGCCAGGCTGGAGGAGTACATCCAGCACAAGTACGCCGAGACCGCCCAGTGGGTCCGCGAGAACCCGCTCGCCGACCGCGAGCCGGACGCCGGATAGCGGCCCCGCCTCCCCTCGTTCCCCGCTCGTTCCCCCCTCTCCCCGCTCGTTCTCCCCTCTCGCCGTTCGTTTCCCTCAGCCGCCGGGCTCCCCTCTCCCGCCCGGCGGCGCTGGATCACGCCCGGAGGCATTGACGGCTGCCTTTCATCGGGCCAAACTGGAGTCAGCTGAAGGCAAACGAAAGCAAACGCAAGATCAATCATCCAGGATCTTGGAGGATCGGATGGTGGCAACGACCGCGCGGGCCCGACAGCCCGTCCGACCCCGGGTGCTGTTGCGGGCCGTACCGGCACTCGATCCGCCCTACGAGGACGAGACGGACCCGGTCCGGTGGTCGTTCGGCCCCGACGGCGCGCGATTCGACCCCGGGCAACTCGCGTTGCAGCTGTCTGTGGCCTCCGACGCGACCGGCATCGCCATGCCCGGACCGCCGCCACCGGACGGCCGGCGCGACACCGTCGCGGCACCGACCACCTCGACACCACTGGCGGCACTGGCCACGGCAACCGCTCCAGCACCATCGGGCGCGGCGACACCCGGCGCGGCAGCAGGCACGGCGGCACCGGGCGTGGCGACACCCGGCGCGGCATCGGGCACGGTGACGCCCGTCGCGGCGCTGGCCACGGCGACGCCGGAGGCGGAGCGGGCCGCCCGGCGGTTCCTGGGCTGTTGCCTGGAGGTGCTCAACGGGTACCGGCCGGCGGCACAGCTGCGGCCGTTGCTCGCTCCGGCCGGCGCCGCCACCATGATCGAGCACCTGGTGCTGGCGACCGGGCTGGTCCCGGCCCGCCCGCGGGGCCGCCCCGGAACGCCGCCCGGCGCACGCCCCGCGGGCTCGGCCGACCCGGTCCGGCTCAGGAGGTTTCGGGTGTGCGAGCCGGCGGCCGGCGTCGCCGAGACGGCTGCCGCACTCGGGGTCGCCGGCCGCACCTGGGCGATGGCCTTCCGGCTGGAACGCCGGCGCGGTAGCTGGCTGGGCACCACGGCGCAGGTCTGGGCGCACCGCGTCCGCGGCGCGACGGACCCCGGGACCGGCCGCACCTGCTGACCGGGGACCAGCTTCGACCGGTGAGTCACCGCGTGCCGAGGACCCCATCTCATGACCGGCCGCCGTGCAGGGGACCCCTCTCCCAGGATCGGCCGCCGTGCAGAGGACCCCGATTCCGGGATCGGCCCCCGCGCGGAGGACCCGATCCCAGGATCAGCCGGGTGTCGGGGTCAGGCGCCGCCGCCGGGAGCGCCGTGGCACCGCTTGTACTTGCGTCCGGACCCGCACGGGCACGGCGCGTTGCGGGACGGACCGTTGCTGCTCACGGCCTGCCCGGGGGCCGGGCGGCGGGCGGCACCCGCCCGGGCCGGCGACGGCGGCGGACCGCCCACACCCAGCGCCGGTGCCTGCGGTTCCTGCCGTTCGACGGCGACTCCGCCGCCACCGGCCGCGCCGTCGATCGTCGGGGCGGAGTACTGCAACCCCTGCGGACGGGGCGCCCGGCCGAGACCCTTGGCCTTGATCTCGACCGGCGGCTGGTTGAGCACCACCGGGGCCGCGCCCTGCGGGGCGGTCTGCGGCTCCTCTACCTGGACCTCCACGTTGTAGAGGAAGCCGACGGTCTCCTCCTTGATGCCGTCCATCATGGTGGCGAACATCGCGAAGCCCTCACGCTGGTACTCCACCACCGGGTCCCGCTGGGCGTACGCCCGCAGGCTGATCCCCTCCTGCAGGTAGTCCATCTCGTAGAGGTGCTCGCGCCACTTCCGGTCGATGACCTGCAGCAGCACCATCCGTTCCAGCTGCCGCAGCGCCTCGGTGCCGAGCTCGGCCTCGCGCCGCTCGTACGCGGCGTGCGCGTCCTCCTTGAGCCGGGCGAGCAGGAAGTCGGCGTCGAAGTTGTTGCGCTCGCCGCCCACCTCGTCCTCAAGGTCCTCGATGGTGACGCTGATCGGGTAGAGCTGCTTGAGGCTGGACCAGAGCTGGTCGAGATCCCAGTCCTCGGCGTACCCCTCGCTTGTCGCGCCGGTCACGTAGGCGGTGACCACGTCGTCGATCATGTGCTGGACCTGGTCGTGCAGGTCCTCGCCGTCGAGCACCCGCTTGCGCTCGGCGTACACGACCTGGCGTTGCTTGTTGAGCACCTCGTCGTACTTCAGGACGTTCTTGCGGATCTCGGCGTTCTGGCCCTCGATCTGCGCCTGCGCGCTCTTGATCTGCCGGGTGACCATCTTCGACTCGATCGGCACGTCCTCGGGGATGTTGAAGCGCTCCATCACCGCCTCGACCGCACCCGCCCGGAACCGCCGCATCAGCTCGTCCTGCAGCGACAGGTAGAAGCGGGATTCGCCGGGGTCACCCTGGCGCCCGGACCGGCCGCGGAGCTGGTTGTCGATGCGTCGCGACTCGTGCCGCTCGGTGCCGAGCACGTAGAGCCCACCAACCGAGGAGACCTCCTCGGCCTCGGTGTCACACGCCTGCTTCCAGCGCGGCATCAGCTCTTCGAGTGCCTTGGTGTAGTCGTCGGCGTGCTCGACCGGGTCGAGGCCGCGCTGGCGCAGCTCGCTTGCCGCCAGGTATTCCGGGTTGCCGCCGAGCAGGATGTCGGTGCCCCGGCCGGCCATGTTCGTGGCGACCGTGACCCCGCCCTTGCGACCCGCCTGCGCGATGATCTCGGCTTCCTTCGCGTGGAACTTGGCGTTCAGCACGGCGTGTGGGATGCCCCGGCGACGCAGCAGCTGGGACAGGATCTCCGAGTTCTCCACCGACACCGTGCCGACCAGCACCGGCTGGCCGACCGCGTGCCGCTCCGCGATGTCCTCGACCACGGCGTTGAACTTCGCCTTCTCGGTCTTGTAGATCACGTCGGGCATGTCCATCCGGACCATCGGGCGGTGGGTGGGGATGGTCACCACGCCCACCTTGTAGACCTTGTTGAACTCGCCGGCCTCGGTCTGGGCGGTACCGGTCATGCCGGAGAGCTTGCTGTAGAGGCGGAAGTAGTTCTGCAGGGTGATCGTGGCCAGCGTCTGGTTCTCCTGCTTGATCTCCACGCCCTCTTTGGCCTCGATGGCCTGGTGCATGCCCTCGTTGTACCGCCGGCCGTGCAGGATGCGGCCGGTGAACTCGTCGACGATCAGCACCTCGCCGTCGCTGACGATGTAGTCCTTGTCGCGCTTGTAGAGCTCCTTGGCCTTGATCGCGTTGTTCAGGTAGCCCACCAGCGGCGTGTTCACCGACTCGTAGAGGTTGTCGATGCCGAGCCGGTCCTCGACCTTGGCGACGCCGCGCTCGGTGACCGCGATGGTGCGCTTGGCGTAGTCGACCTCGTAGTCGCCGGAGCCGTCCTTGCCGGGCTGCAGCCGGGCCACCACGCCGGCGAACTCGCCGTACCAGCGGGCCGAGTGCTCGGCCGGGCCGGAGATGATCAACGGCGTACGGGCCTCGTCGATCAGGATCGAGTCGACTTCGTCGACGATCGCGAAGTTGTGCCCGCGCTGCACCAGCTCATCCTTTGACCAGGACATGTTGTCGCGCAGGTAGTCGAAGCCGAACTCGTTGTTGGTGCCGTAGGTGATGTCGGCCTGGTACGCGGCCCGGTGCTCGGCGGACGGCCGGTTCGGCAGGATCACGCCGACGGTCAGGCCGAGGAACTCGTGCACCCGCCCCATCCAGGCGGCGTCCCGCTCGGCCAGGTAGTCGTTCACCGTGACGATGTGCACGCCCTTGCCGGAGAGCGCGTTCAGGTAGGCCGGCATGACCGAGGTCAGGGTCTTGCCCTCACCGGTCTTCATCTCGGCGATGTTGCCGAAGTGCAGCGCCGCGCCACCCATCACCTGGACGTCGTACGGGCGCTGGCCGAGCACCCGGGCGGCCGCCTCCCGGGCCACGGCGAACGCCTCCGGCAGCAGGTCGTCGAGGGACTCGCCGTCCGCGATCCGCTCCCGGAACTGCTCGGTCAGGCCGCGCAGGTCCTCGTCGGAGAGGTCGACATAGTCGTCCTCGATCGAGTTGACGGCGTTCGCGACGGCCTTGAGCCGCCGCACCATGCGGCCTTCGCCAGCGCGGAGGAACTTTTCGAGAATCGACACGGATCAACGCTCCCCTAGACGGTCTGCCGAACCATCGTAGGCGCATCGTCGCCGCAACCGTGAGCCACGGCGCAGGCTGGCGGCCGGGAAGCGGACAAAACCCCCAGCAATCTGCGAACAGCGCGAAGAATCCGGTTACGCCGTGCGCGAACCCTCCGGCACGATGGCCAGATGGAGCGGGTGGAGATCAACGAGGGTGGTCTGCTGCTGCGGCCCTGGGCGGCGCCCGACGCGGCGGCCGTCCACCGGGCCTGCCAGGATCCGGACATCCAGCGCTGGACCTCCGTGCCCACCCCCTACCTGCGCGAACACGCCATCGACTTCGTGACCGTGCGCGCCGCCGACGCTTGGACCCACGGGCACAGCGCCCCGTTCGCGGTCTGCGACGCCGCCACCGGTGAGCTGCTCGGCTCCTGCGGACTGGTCACGATCGACCCCCGGCTGAAATCCGGCGAGATCGGCTACTGGACGGCGCCCTGGGCCCGCGGGCGGGGGGTGACCGTCCGGGCGACCCGGGCCGTGTGCCGGTGGGCGTTCGAGCAGCTCGGCCTGCGGCGGATCATCTGGCAGGCGGCGCTGGGCAACCACGCCTCCCGGCTGGTCGCCCTGCGGGCCGGCTTCCGGGTCGAGGGCCGGCTCCGACGGGCTGACACCCGGCCCGGAGAGCCGCCGGACGGCTGGATCGGCTCGCTGCTCCCGGCCGACCTGGCCGCGCCCCCGGACGCGGAGCCCCGCGACCAGCCCGGTCACCACCCGGGCCCGGAGCCACGGCAACGTCCGGGCGGCGGGGCGATGACCGGGCGGCGGACCCCGTTCGCCGGGCGGGGCTCGATGCTGGCCCGGCGGGCCGCCGTCTTCGGCCACGACCAACCGGTTCTCTTCGCCACCGCCCGGCCGGCGGGCACCCCGGGCCAGCCGGAGCCGGCCGGGGAGATCAGACTGCGCGCACCGGAGCCGAAGGACGTGCCGGAGATCGTGACCGCCTGCCGGGATCCGGAGACGGTCCGCTGGGTCGACCTGCCGGACCCCTACCTGGCCAGCGACGCCGAGGGCTTCGTGACCGGGTACGCCCCGACCCTGTGGGCCGGCGGCGACGGCGCGGTCTTCACCATCGCCGACCACTCCGACCGGTACGCGGGCACCATCGCGCTGCGCCTGTCACCGGCGGACCCCGCCGTCGCCGACGTCGGCGTACTCGTCGCGCCGCACGCCCGGGGGCGGGGCCACTGTGCGGCGGCACTCGCCGCGGTCTGCGCCTGGGGCTGCACCACGCTGGGGCTGGCCCGGATCGAGTGGAAGGCGCAGGTCGGTAACCTGGCGTCCCGGCGGGCCGCCGAGCGGGCCGGCTTCGTCATCGAGGGGGTGGCCCGGGGCGGCCTGAGTCACCGGGGAAGCCGCCGCGACGCCTGGCTCGGCGCGTTCGTGCCCGAGGCGGCCGGCGTCCCCGGGGCGGCCGGCGTCCCCGGGGCGGCCGGCGTCCCCGGGGCGGCCGGCGTACCCGGGGCGGCCGGCGTACCCGGGGCGGCCGGATCGGCACCGGTGGCGCGGGGCGCCGGGGAAACCGCCGCCGGCTGACAACCGCCGCCGGCTGCCGGGAGAGCATCGCCTCCGACTGACGGAAGAACTGACTGACAGGAGAACGACGGGTGCGGCCGGAGACCATCGAGACCGACCGGGTGCGGCTGCGGCGTTACCAGGAGACCGACATCGCGGACCTGATGGCCGGCTGCGGCGATCCGCTCACCCGGCGGTTCCTGCCGGCTCTGCCCGACCCGTACACCGAGATCGACGCCCGGTGGTGGATCGCCGACGGATCGGGTGCCGAGTGGGCCGCCGGTGGCGCGGCGTACGCCATCGCCGACCCGGGCAGCGACCGGCTGCTGGGCGGCATCGGGATCGGCAACGTGCAGCGGCTGCGCGGCCAGGGCGAGGTGGGCTACTGGGTGGCGCCGTGGGCCCGGCGTCAGGGTGTTGCCACGGCCGCCGTGACCGCCCTCGTCGACCGGGCGTTCGCGACGGGGTTCACCCGGCTGGAACTGCTCACCCACCTGGACAACGGGCCGAGCCAGCGGGTCGCGCTCGCCGCCGGCTTCCAGCGGGAGGGGGTCCGGCGGGGCGCCGGACCGGGGCGCGGCGGGGGCCGCCGCGACCTGCTCGGCTGGGCCCGGTTGGCGGGCGACCCGGCCGGCCCGACCCCCCGGACCCTGCCCGACCTGCCCGGCGGGCGGCTGACCGACGGGGTGGTGGTGCTGCGCCCGCTGGCGGCGGCCGACACCGACTTCCTCTTCGCCCTGCAGCGACTCCCCGAGGTGGTGGCGACGAGCGTTCCGCCGTTGGCCCCGGAGCGGAGCGCCATCGCCGCCAAGTGCGCCGGGGCGGAGAGCAGTTGGCTCGCCGGCAGCCGCGCCGATCTGGTCATCCTCGACGCCGCCAGCGGCGAGCCGGCGGGCGAGATCGGCCTGTACTACCAGGAGCCGCCGACCGGGCAGGCGATGATCGGCTACGCGATGCTGCCAGCCTGGCGCGGGCGCGGCTACCCGACCCGGGCCGCCCGGCTGCTGGCCCGGTGGGCGTTCGACGCCACCGGCATCGCCCGCCTCATCGCCGGCACCCTGCCGGAGAACACCGGCTCCCAGCGGGTGTTGGAGAAGGCCGGCTTCCAGCGGGAGGGCCACCTACGCGGCCGGCTGCCCGGAATCGCCGGCACCCGCGTCGACGACATCCTGTACGCCCTACTCCCCACCGACCTCCCTGGCTGACACTGACCGGTCGGGCAGCGTTGGCAGTTCGGAGAACGCTGGCCGGTCGCGCAATGCTGAGCTGATCGGTCAGCGATCCGACGGGTCGCGGACGAAAACGCCGGCACCGGGCGCTCCGTCCACCAGTCCCCGGGCCTTCAACCAGTCGATGGCAGCGCGGACGACCTGACGCGACACGTCGAACTCGGCGCACAGTTCCGTTCCGGAGGGCAGTTTCGTACCCGGTGGATAGGTCCCGGACTGGATCCGCTGCGTCAGCGCGTCGATGAGTTTCTGTTTCTTGGTGTACGCAGGCATGGGCATGACTTCCGTGGCAGGTACGCCCATGTGATCACGAGCATCCCGATGCCGTCAATGTCAAGAGGGAATAGGGCTTGACCTGACATGACAGGTAATCTTAGATTCAGGGCTGGACGACCGTGGCAGGTCGTGATCGCAAGCTGGAGCGGCCCGGGGTGGAGGTGGCACTCCACTCCCGAGCCTTGACCGGGAAGGAGCCCCGGCCCATAAGGAAACTACCGAATCCCGTCCACCCGCCCTGGTGCCTGCGCGGCGGCGACTGCATCCCTCCGAGCGACCTGCACCTGTCCCCGCTCGTGAGATTGACGGACCGAGGCGACGAGGTGATCCAGGTACAGCTTGGGCTGTGGCGGATGGATGTCGGACCGAAGCCGCCTTCCGGTCTTCTGCTTGAACTCTCCGTCGGCTCCGAGGTCAGTCGCTGGCCGATCGGCCTCACCCAGTCCCGCCGCCTGGCGGAGATGTCTAGCCGGTTACTTCGCCAAGTCGATCCGGTCCCGGCTCAGGCGGCCTGAACCGGAGGCAATCAGCGCAACGGCGCGCTGGGCGCGGCCGGCGGGCCGGCCCAGCGCGAACCGCACCGGTCACTCGCCGAGCGCGATGATCCCGTAGTCGTAGCCCTTGCGCCGGTAGACGACGCTCGGCCGGCCCGACTCCTTGTTCAGGAACAGGTAAAAGTCGTGGCCGACGAGCTCCATCTGGAACAGCGCGTCGTCGATGGTCATCGGGGTGGACGGGTGCACCTTCTCCCGGGCGATGTGCCACGGTTGGCCGTCGTCGTACTCGTCGACCTCGCCGTGCGTGTGGCCCGGGGACCGGCCGTCCTGGGGATTGTCGAACGCGGCCGGGTCCAGCTCCTCCACCGTGGAGGGCGCCGGTCGGGTCAGGGTGGCCAGGGGCGCGGAGGCGAGGTCGGCGACCGGAAGGCCGGCCGTCGCGGCGGCCACCGAAACCGGCGCGTGCCGGCCCCGGTGCACCCGGCGCCGGTCGGCGGCGCGGCGCAGGCGGGTGTCGAGCTTGGCGATCGCGGCGTCCAGGGCGCTGTAGAAGTCCTTGGCACAGGCTTCCGCGCGGACCACCGGGCCGCGCGATACACAGGTGATCTCGACCCGCTGGCAGTGGTCGGACTGTCTCGGGTTGCGCTCGTGGAACAACTCGACGTCGACCCGGATGAGCTTATGGTCGTACCGCTCGATCTTCGCGAGCTTGTCGGCTACATGAACCCGGTAATGGTCCGGCACTTCGACGTTGCGGCCCTTGACCACGATGTCCACGCGTGACCTCCTGATGTCAGTGGTCGCCCGGTGTCCCGTGCTCGACAGCGCATCCGGCGTTGTGAATGGCTGCGACGGCGGACGACGGCGGTGACGGAAACTCCGGTCGGCCGCGGTGGTCGGGCTCCTCGCGGGGGAAGGCCCGCTGCGGCGTGGACCGGTTCGGTAGCGGCTCGCCTCCTTCCGGCACTGCGAGGGCGATGAAACACCTCTCGTACCCCCGGTAAAGATGACGCTAACCCCTGCCGTCCCGCCAGTCACCCCCCGTTGCCAAGAACGCTTCAAGAAGATTCACAATGCGGGCACGATCGGGTGAAAGGTCGATACGTTGAGTCACCCGAGGCGGCGTCGGATCGTTGCGGCGAGCACGGCGGCGACCGCCACCGGAATGCCGTTGGCGGCCAGCAACCGGGTCACCGCGGCCAGCGTCGCACCGGTGGTGACGATGTCGTCGAGCAGCACGACCGGATGCTCGACGGCGGCCTGGCGCAGCCGGTCCAGTCCGCCGGGTACCCGGAAGGATCCGCCGCGTACCCGGAACGCGGTGGCCGCCGCCTGCGCCCGGCCGGCGCTGTCCAGGTCGGCGGAGTCGGGCCGCGGCAGGGCCCGCAGCGGGTGGGCCACCAGCACCGGCCAGCCGGCCCGGCGCAGCCGGCCGGCGGCCTGCCGGGTCAGCCGTCGCAGGTGATCCCCGTGCCGGGCCCGCGCGGCCCGCGCGGTGGCCGGGACGGGCACCAGCACCACCGGGCGCGGCCCGCCGACCGCCGCCGCCACCACCTCGGCGAGCAGCGACCCCAGCGGCCAGGCCAACCCGTGCCGACCCCTTTCCTTGTACGCCAACAGCGTCTCCCGCAACGGCGCCTGGTACGCCCCCAGTGCGAAGCAGTCCGGCATCCCCGGTGGCGCCGGGGTCGGTGCGGCCGGCGCCGGTCGCAGGGCCCGTAGCATCGCCACGCAGTCGGCGCAGACGCCCTGGGTCAGCGGTACCCGCTCGGCCCGGCAGCCGGCGCACCCGACCGGCAGGACGAGATCGGCCAGCACCGCCCACCACCCCGCGGGGTCCGGCCTCCCGGTCGCGGTCATCGCGGTCAGTAGAGGAAGAACGGCGCGGTCGGGTTCCCCTCGTCCCCGTCCGGGTTCTCCGTCTCGCCGGTCACCTCTTCGGCGGTGATCCGGTCGCCGGCGGAGTAGGCGATGCCGCTGCCCTCGTACATCGGGCTGCCCCCAGGGCTGAGCACCACCGGATTGTTCGGGTACGCGGCGACGTGCGTGACGCCGGCGACCTGCACCCGGGGGATGATCGCCCGCTCGCTCGCCCCGTCGGTGGTGGTCTGGTAGATGGACGTCTGGTCATCGTTCACGCCGGCCAGTTCCAGGCTGTTCTCGCCGTTCCAGTCCACCCCGGTGATCTCCCGGGGGGTGCTGGCCAACCGGCGGGCCCGGCCGGCGGTGACCGTGTCGCCCTCGGTGGACAGCGACGCGACGTACAACTTGTTGCCGGCGACGAACGCGATCCGGTGACCGTCCAACGCCGCCCCGACCGCGGTCACCGCACCGGCCGCGTTGGGGAGCCGGACCTCGGTGAACACCGCGTCCAGGCCGAACCGGTAGAGCCGCCCGTCGGCCACCACCAGGCCGGTCGGATCCGTCGGGTCGGAGCCCTTCAACCAGACCGGGCGGCCCATGGTGGCGAAGGTGGTGGTGCTGTCCACAAAGCTCGACACGTTGCCGGTGCCGGCCCCGGCGCGCAACCGCCACCGGTCGCCGGCCGGCGTGACCAGGGCCGCCCACACCTGGTCGCCGTCGCGGGCCAGCGCGGCCGACCGGATGTTCCGGTTCGCCTCGTCCGCCACCGGGACCGTGCTGGCCACCCCGGGCCGCGCCAGGGGATGCAGTTCTCCGGCGTAGACGCAGAAGGGTTCCGGGGTGCGGGTCACCCGGTACAGCGGATTGGCGTCGAGGTGGTCCGCGATGTCGGCGACCTTGCGCTGCTGGCCCTGAATCTTGAGTTCGAGGTCACCCCGCAGGTTCTCCCGCAACGACCAGGCGAGTTGGTTGTAGAGCTGGTCCAGTTCGGCCTCGTCGTCGAGCTCCCCGGCGTTGACCGAGAGGTTGACCTCGGCCCGACCACCGGATTCGGCCACCGTCACGTTGCCGATCAGGTTGCTGCCCTCCGGCAGCTGGACGGCGGTGCCCGCCAGCCACTCCGAAGGGCCGCCGGTGAGCCAGTTGAGCACCTCGGTGGGCTGGCGGGCCGACGGTACGGCGACCGGCATGTAGCGCAGGTCGGGCACGAGCGCGGTCCGGTCGGCGTTCCAGAAGTAGATGGTCCGTCCCAGGTAGTAGCTGCCCAGCGCGTCGGTGCTCATCAGCAGCACCGGCGGCGGGTCGAGTACGTAGAGACCGCTGCCGGACCCGGGCCGGTCCGGGTCGGCCTCGATCCGGCCGACGGTGAAGGTGTACTCGGTGTCGGAAAGCTTCGGTTCGGTGATGGCGCCGTCGGCCCGCAGCACCCCGACCTGGGCCACCCGGATGGTGACCGTGCTGGGGCCGTCGGCGCTGTCGGTGAACCGGGGCGCCCCGTCGATCAGCCGGACGACGTTGATGGCCACCTCGTTGACCGGCTTCGGCTTGTGTCGCCGCCCCTCGGGCAGATAGGCGTTGACCCGCTCGTACGCCCCACTGGCCTCGCCCGCGGCGGCGGCCAGGAAGTTGACCGCGAACTGCCCCACCTCGTCCCCGGCGTCGAGCCGGCCGGGTGGCGCCGAGCCGGTGCCGTCGCCGGCGCCGGTGCCCGGCTCCGGGCCCCGCCCGTCGATCTGCACGTCGGTCTGGTCGGGGATGCCGCAGCCGGCGAGCCCGACGGCCAGGCTCGCCGCGGCCAGCGCGGCGACGAGCCGGCCCCCGATGCGCGTCCTCGGAGCGCTCATCAGATGACCTCCACCTCGGCTCGGGTGTCCCGCTGGGCGGGCGCCGGCTCCGGCCCACCGGCGCCCGTGGTGGCCGGGGCGGACCCCGGACCGGCCGGCCCGCCGGCAGCGTCCCCGTCGCTTGTCGCCCCGCTCCTGGTGGCCCGGCCATCGGCCCCGTCCCGGTCGGCGGCGACGACCTGGCCCAGCAGGACCGCCTCGTCGGCGGGGACCAGACGCAGCGGCGAGGAGGTCAGCCGGTCGCCGGCCCGGACCGGCAGGGTCAGCCGGAACTGGGCACCCCGACCCGGGGCGCCCCACGCCTCCAGCCAGCCGCCGTGCAACCGGGCGTCCTCCACGCTTATCGACAGGCCCAGCCCGGTGCCGCCGGTCTGCCGGGCGCGGGACGGGTCGGCCCGCCAGAACCGGTTGAAGACCAGCTTCTCCTCGCCCGGACGCAGGCCGACGCCCCGGTCCCGGACGGTGATCGCCACGGCGCCGTCGTCGACGCCGACGGTCACCTCCACCGGGCGGCCCTCGCCGTGCTCGACGGCGTTGCCGACCAGGTTGCGCAGGATCCGCTCGACCCGCCGCGGGTCCACCTCGGCGATCACCGGCGGGTCCGGGGCGGTGAGCCGCAGCGGCACCCCGAGCCGGTCGGCCAGCGGTTCGAGCCGTTCCACCACCCGATGCACCACCGGGACCAGGTCGGTCGGTTCGGAGTCCAGCATCGCGAAGCCCGCGTCGAACCGGCTGATCTCCAACAGGTCGGTGAGCAGGCTCTCGAACCGGTCCAGCTCGTTCTGGAGCAGCTCGGCGCTGCGGGCGACGGCGGGATCGAAGTCGTCCCGTTCGGCGAAGATCAGATCGGCGGCCATCCGTACCGTGGTCAACGGGGTACGCAACTCGTGCGAGACGTCCGAGGTGAACCGGCGCTGCAGGCGGGACATCTCCTCCAGCCGGACGATCTGTCGTTGCAGGTTCGTCGCCATCTGGTTGAACGAGGCCGCCAGCAGGGCGAGGTCGTCCTCCCCGTTGACCACCATCCGCTGGTCGAGCAGGCCGGCGGAGAGCCGCTGGGCGGTCCGGGCGGCCACCCGGACCGGATTCACCACCAGCCGGGTGACCAGGGCGGCCAGCAGCCCGAGCAGCAGGACCAGGGCGAACCCGGTGGCCAGCACGGTGGCCCGCGCCTCGCTGGCGATCTCGTCCCACCGGGTGAGGGGGACGAAGTAGTAGAGCTCGGCCTGCCCCCACTTGGTCGGCACCGGCGACCCGTAGACCAGGTACTTGGTCGGGCCGTCACCGAGGTCACCGGTGCGGATCTGGTGCGCCACGTCGCCGTCGACGACCCGCTGGCGCAGCGCGGCGTCGAGCACCCCGCGCACGTCCACCGCCGGCGACGTCGCGGAGACCGGATAACCGTACGTCTCCAGCGCCACCACGACACCGCCCATCTGGGCCGGGTCGCCGCCGGCCAGGTAGCCGGCGGTGGACTCGAAGGTGTTCTTCAGCTGCGGCTCGACCGCCTGGTTGTGGACGCCGATCTGCTCGTACGCGTAGTCCCGGCCGTCCACCAGCCGCTCCTTGACGTCGGAGGTGGCGTTGTCCAGCAGGATGTTCGTGATCCGGGTCGCCACCAGGTAGGCGAAACCGCCCACCAGGACGCTGGAGAGGACGAGGGTGATGGTGACCACCCGGACCTGCAGCGACCGGCGCCAGGTGCGGTGCAGGGCGGCGGCGGTCACCGCGGCGCGCTGCAGCGCGGCCCCCCACAGGTCGCGGGCGGCGGTCCACAGACCGCGCGCGGTGTCGAGCACGCGGTCGGTGCGCAGCGGGGTGGGGAGCGGAGAACGGGCCACAGTGCAGCCCAGGCTATCCGGTACCCGCCTTGTAACCCACGCCCCGCACGGTGAGGATGATTTCCGGTCGCTCCGGATCGGGTTCGATCTTGGCCCGCAGCCGCTGGACGTGCACGTTCACCAGCCGGGTGTCGGCGGCGTGCCGGTATCCCCAGACCTGTTCCAGCAGCACCTCGCGGGTGAACACCTGGCGGGGCTTGCGGGCGAGTGCCACCAGCAGGTCGAACTCCAGCGGGGTCAGCTTCACCTCTTCGCCGTCCCGGCTGACGGTGTGCGCCGGCACGTCGATGTTGATCTGGTTGCCGGGCGGACCGATGGTCAACATCTCCGGGGCGACGTCCTCGCCCCGACGCAGCCGGGCCCGCATCCGGGCCACCAGCTCCTTCGGCTTGAACGGCTTCACCACGTAGTCGTCGGCGCCGGACTCCAGCCCGAGCACGACGTCCACGGTGTCGCTCTTGGCGGTCAGCATGACGATGGGGATGCCGGACTCGGCGCGGATCGCCCTGGCCACGTCGATGCCGCTCATGCCGGGCAGCATCAGGTCGAGCAGGACGATGTCGGGACGACTGTCCCGGAACGCCGCCAGCGCCCGCTCCCCGTCCGCCACGAAGGAGGGCAGGAAGCCCTCGCTGCGCAGCACGATTCCGAGCATCTCGGCCAGCGCGGGGTCGTCATCGACCACCAGAACCCGGGCTCTCATGGCACCAATATTCCATCCCCGTCCCGGGCGGGGGGACCCGCTCCCTCCGGTCCGGCCCGGCGAGCCCGGCTTCGGCGGACCTCGAACGCCCGCGATCCGGCCCCAAAGCCGCAGATCGCCTCCGACCCCGAGGGGCCGGAGGCGATCCGACTGACCTTCCGGCCGGCAGCGCGCCGGCGGTTGCCGATCAGGCCGGCAGCAGCCGGCGGTTGCCGATCAGTACCGGTAGTGATCCGGCTTGTACGGGCCCTCGACCGGGACGCCGAGGTAGCTGGCCTGCTCCTTGCTGAGCGTGGTCAGCTTGGCGCCGAGCGCGTCCAGGTGCAGCCGGGCGACCTTCTCGTCCAGGTGCTTGGGCAGCGTGTAGACGCCGATCGGGTACTCGTCGTTCTTGGTGAAGAGCTCGATCTGGGCGATCGTCTGGTTGGCGAACGAGTTGGACATCACGAAGCTCGGGTGTCCGGTGGCGTTGCCCAGGTTCAGCAGCCGGCCCTCGGAGAGCACGATGATCGAGTGGCCGTCCTCGAACTGCCAGACGTCGACCTGCGGCTTGATGTTGAGCCGGGTGACATCCGACCGCTTCGCCAGCCCGGCCATGTCGATCTCGTTGTCGAAGTGGCCGATGTTGCCCACGATGGCCTGGTGCTTCATCCGGGCCATGTGCTCGTTGGTGATCACGTCGTAGCAGCCGGTGGCGGTGATGAAGATGTCGGCCGTCTCCACCACGTCGTCCAGGGTGGCCACCTGGTAGCCGTCCATCGCCGCCTGCAGCGCGCAGATCGGGTCGACCTCGGTGACCACGACCCGGGCGCCCTGGCCGCGCAGCGACTCGGCGCAACCCTTGCCGACGTCGCCGTAGCCGAGCACCACGGCCACCTTGCCACCGATCAGCACGTCGGTGGCGCGGTTGATGCCGTCGATGAGCGAGTGCCGGCAGCCGTACTTGTTGTCGAACTTGCTCTTGGTCACCGAGTCGTTGACGTTGATCGCCGGGAAGAGCAGGTTGCCCGCCTGCTGCATCTCGTAGAGCCGGTGCACACCGGTGGTGGTCTCCTCGGTGACGCCCTTGATCCCGGCGGCGACCCGGGTCCAGCGCTGGTTGTCCTCGGCGAGCGAGCGGTGCAGCACGCCGAGGATCACGGCGTACTCCTCGGAGTCGGCGCTCTCCACCGGCGGCACCGCGCCGGCCTTCTCGAACTGGGCGCCACGGTGCACCAGCAGGGTGGCGTCGCCGCCGTCGTCGAGGATCATGTTGGGGCCCTGGCCGTCCGGCCAGAGCAGCACCCGCTCGGTGCACCACCAGTATTCTTCGAGGGTCTCGCCCTTCCAGGCGTACACCGGGACGCCGGCCGGCGCGTCGACGCTGCCCTCCGGGCCGACCACGACGGCGGCCGCCGCGTGGTCCTGGGTCGAGAAGATGTTGCAGGACGCCCAGCGCACCTCGGCGCCGAGCGCGACAAGCGTCTCGATCAGCACGGCGGTCTGGATGGTCATGTGCAGCGAGCCGGTGATCCGGGCGCCACGCAACGGCTGGGCGGCGGCGAACTCGCGCCGGAGCGACATCAGGCCGGGCATCTCGTGCTCGGCGAGCTGGATCTCCTTCCGACCGAACGCGGCGAGCGACAGATCCGCCACCTTGTAGTCGCCCTCGACGAGCGTGCCGGGTCGGGCCGCGGTCGACGCGCCGTCGGATGGCGCGGGGAGGGTGCTGGTCATAAAAGCTCCTGTCAAACGGGTCTGCTGCGCGACCCTTCACCTTACGCGCGTCCCCGCCCGACGCCGTGCACGGGCGACGGCCGGCGGGGCGGCGGGACACGTCTCGGGCCGGCGGGGGCAGGCAGCGCGCGGGGCGGCGGGTCTTGAGCGGACTTTCCACTCGCTACCCGACCGCCCCGCGCATCCCCCCGGTTTGGCTCTCCGCAGGCCCAGCGAATCTCGATTCGCAATTACCCTGCGCAGTTCACACATTACCTAGGGCTACGGGTTCGTCAAGCAGATCACGATATTTCGCGACTAGTTGAGCATGCCGACCGAGGCGACGAAGACCTCTCCCGTACCGGACAGCTCGATCGACCCACCGTCCGCCGGACCGATCGCCGCCGTACCGGGCGTCAGATCCACCCCGGCGGACCCGTCCGCCACCCGGACCCCACCCGTGACGCAGAGCACCAGTCGCGGCCCGGTCAGGTCCAGCCCGGCCCGCGGCACCGCCGGATCGAGCCGGACCCGGTGCAGCGCGAAGTCCGCGATCGGTACCGGCCAGGTGATCACGCCGGGCGCGACCGGCACGGCCGGCAGCCGCGGATCCGCGAGCACGTCGAACCGCAACACCCGCAACAACTCCGGCACGTCGACGTGCTTGGGCGTCAGGCCACCGCGCAGCACGTTGTCGCTGGCCGCCATCAGCTCCACCCCGGCACCGCACAGGTAGGCGTGCAGGTTCCCGGCCGGCATCCAGATCGCCTCGCCCGGGGCCAGCCGGACGTGGTTGAGCAGCAGCGCGACCAGCACCCCGGGGTCGCCGGGATAGTGCCCGGCCAGCTGCCGGGCCAGCCCGGCGTCCGCGGCGAACCCGGCCGGCACCTCCGCCGCGGCCACCGCCTCGACCAGACCGGCCCGGTCCGGCTCCGGCCAGGTCAGCAACAACCGGACGGCCGACCGCAGCCCTTCGTCGCCGGCCCGCAGGGCGGCGGTCACCGGGGCCAGCGCGGCGACGCCGAAGGCGTCGATCGCCGCGGCCGACACCCGCGGGTCGCGGAACCCGCAGAGCGCGTCGAACGGCGAGAGCGCGACAAGCATCTCCGGCTTGTGGTGCGGGTCGGCGTAGTTGCGGTGCGCGCCGGTTGGGCCGGCCCGCTCGGCCGCGTGGCCGAGCCGGGCCTGCTCCGGGTCCGGGTGCGCCTGCAGCGACAGCGGCGCCTGCGCGGCGAGCACCTTCAACAGGTACGGCAGCCGGTGGCCGAACCGGGCCGCCACCGGCCCGGACAGCCACCGGTCCGGCTCGGCCAGCAGGGCGTCCAGCAGGCTGCCACCAGCACCAGCACCAGCACCAGCACCGGCACCGGCACCGGCACCGGCAGCAGGCGACAGCTCCGACGGTGCGTCCGGGTGGGCGCCGAGCCACAGCTCCGCCTCCGGCCCGGGGCTGGGCACCGGCCGCCCCTGCAGATCGGCGATGACGGTCCGCGACCCCCAGGCGTAGTCGCGGATCACCCCCCGCAGCGGCCGCACCTCACCGCTCCGCCGGCGGGCGGTAGATGTCCGGCTCCAGATAGATCACCCGGGCGATCGGCACGGCATCCCGGATTCGGGCCTCCACCGCGTCGATGCCGTCCGAGAGCTCGTCGGCGGCCTCCGTCGGCCGTACCGCGATCTTCGCCGCCACCAGCAGCTCGTCCGGGCCGAGGTGCAGGGTCTTCATGTGGATGATCCGCTCCACCTCCGGGCCGCCGGTGATCGCCTGTTCGATCCGGGCGAGGTCGGCGACGCTGCCCGCCTCCCCCAGCAGCAGGCTCTTGGTCTCGATCGCCAGCACGATGGCGATCGCCACCAGCAGCAGGCCGATCATCGCGGTGCCGGCCGCGTCCCAGTAGCCGTTGCCGGTGATCAGCGTCATCCCGACGCCGAACAGGGCGAAGACCAGACCGACCAGCGCGCCCAGGTCCTCCAGCAGCACCACCGGTAGCTCCGGTGCCTTGGCCCGGCGGACGAACTCGACCCAGGACGCGTTGCCCCGGACGTGGTTGGACTCCTGGATCGCGGTCCGGAACGAGAACGACTCCATCACGATCGCGACCACCAGGACCGTCACCGGCACCCACTGCCAGCTCTCGATGCCGTGTGGATCCGCGAGCTTGTGCCACGCCTCGTAGAGCGCGAACAGCCCGCCCAGGCTGAACAGCACGATCGAGACGATGAAGGCGTAGATGTACCGCTCCCGCCCGTACCCGAAGGGGTGTTGGGGGGTGGCGTCGCGGCGGGCCCGCCGGCCGCCGAGCAGCAGCAGCGCCTGGTTGCCCGAGTCGGCCACCGAGTGGATCGACTCGGCCAGCATCGACGACGAGGAGGTGAGCAGGTACGCGATGAACTTCGTGATCGCGATGCCGACGTTGGCCAGCAGCGCCGCGATGATGGCCCGTGTTCCCCCGCTGGCACTCACTGGTTCGACAGTTCCTTCATCTCGGTGATCGCCGGCACCGCCATCGGGTCGAGGCCGTGCGCCAGGGCCAGGTAGATCGAGGCGAAGTCCGGCACCGCGACCAGCGACGCCAGCCGCTCCAGCGCCGATCCGCCCTCCGCGGTGACCACGTCGCAGCGCACCCCGCGCCGCTCGGCCAGGGTCTGCACCGCGTCGGCGCGGCGCTCCTCGACCGCCAGCGGCTCGTCGGTGTCGTCCTCGGCGTTGAGCCCGCCGTCGCGCAGCAGCACCACCCGCAGCCGGGTCTGGGCCGCCTCCTCGTCGTCATCGTCCGGGTCGGCGAAGATGTCCCGGGCCGACTCGACCAGGCCGCCGAAGACCCCGTCCAGCAGACCGACCCGGCCCCGCCCGGCCTCGCCGAGCGCGCCGGCCACCACCGGGTAGCGGGCGTTCGCCGACAGCGTGTCGGCGAACCGGCGGGCGGCCACCGTGGCCAGTGGCGACGACCCCCAGACGATCGGGATCGAGCCGGCCAGGCCGAGCGCGAGCGACTTGGCCGGATTGACGAACGACTCGGCGCTGGTCCGGCAGCGGTCCGCGTCCGAGTCCAGGCGGGCCGCCGTCTCCGCCAGGTCCGCCTCGTTGACCTTGACCATGCCGAGCGCCCGGGCGGCGAGCAGCACCGGCACCGTGAGCGCCCAGAGGCTGGCCCGGGCCGGGGCACGCCGGGGCACCGGAATGTACGGCGCCCGGGCGGACTCCGCGATCGACTGCAGCCGCGAGTCGGGCGGGCCGATGGCGACCAGCCGGGCGCCGCGCCGGGCGGCGGCCTCGGCGGCACCGAGTGCCTCCGGGCTACGGCCGGACGCGCTGACCGCGATGACCACGTCGGCGGCGCCGACCCAGCCGGGTACGCCGGCGCTGCGGTGCGGGATGACCGGCACCGGACAGCGCGGGCCGGCGACCGTGGTCAGCACCTCCCCGGTCCGCCCGGCGGTGCCGATCCCGGCGATCACCACGGCCCGGGGGCGCCCCTCGTCGGCGAGCGCGGCCAGATTGGCCTCGGCCGCCAGCGACGCCGACTCGCGGACCTGGGCGCCCGCCGAGGCGGTGTGCCGCAGCATTCCACCCGGGTCGAGTTCGACGAGCGCGTTCGCGTCGTCGAGCAGCTCCTCGTCCGCGACCCGCCGCCCGCTCACCCCCGCGGTTCCTTCCATCATCGCCGTCCTCCCCGGTCGGCCACCGGTCCGGCGGCCGACAACCCGACGTGCTCGTTCACTTGACCTCCTGCGCGGGGCCGCCGCGCGCCTCGTCCAGCAGCAGCACCGGGACGTCGTCGCGGATCTCGAAGATCCGGCCGCATTCCGTGCAGGTCAGGGTCTGCGCCACCGGGTCGTGGTCGAGCGGAGCGTGGTGCGTGTCCGGGCAGGCGAGAATCTCCAACAACTGCGGATCCAGGGCCATCGTGCGGCTCCTTCCACGTGATGCGGCCGGCTCTCACCGGCGCGCAGGGATCTTATCGGCGGACCAGGTCGAGCACCTCGTCGCGGAGGGCGGCCATCCGCTCCGCGGTCGGCGCCTCCACGTTGAGTCGCAGCAACGGTTCGGTGTTGGACGGCCGCAGGTTGCACCAGGAGCCGTCGGCGAACCGCAGCGTGAGGCCGTCGGTCTCGTCGGTCTCCGCCTCCGGGTAGCTGGCGCGGACCTCGGTCAGCTTGCCGGCCTGGTCCCCGACGGTGGAGTTGATCTCGCCGGAGGCGACGTACCGCTCGTATTCGCGGCCCAGCTCCGACAGCGGCCGGTCCTGGCCGCCGAGCGCGGCGAGCAGGTGCATGGCGGCGAGCATGCCGGTGTCGGCGAACCAGAAGTCCCGGAAGTAGTAGTGCGCGGAGTGTTCACCGCCGAAGACCGCGTTGGTACGCGCCATGTCGGCCTTGATGAACGAGTGCCCGACCCGGCTGCAGACCGGTTCCCCGCCGTGCTCGCGGACGATCTCCGGGACCGCCCGCGAGGTGATCAGGTTGTGGATCACCACGGAGCCCGGGTGCCGGGTCAGCTCGCGGACCGCCACCAGCGCGGTGATCGCCGACGGGGAGACCGGCTCGCCCCGCTCGTCGACCACGAAGCAGCGGTCCGCGTCACCGTCGAACGCCAACCCCACGTCGGCGCCGTGCGCGCGGACGGCCGCCTGCAGATCCCGCAGGTTCGCCGGGTCCAGCGGGTTGGCCTCGTGGTTGGGGAAGGTGCCGTCCAGCTCGAAGTAGAGCGGCACGATGTCCAGCGGGAGCGCCGCCAGCGCCTGGTCGCCGAGGACCGCCGGCACGGTGTGCCCGGCCATCCCGTTGCCGGCGTCGATCACCACTTTCAGCGGTCGGATGCCGGACAGGTCGACCAGGCCGCGCAGGTGCGCCGCGTAGTCGGCGAGCAGGTCCCGGCGGGTGAGCTCGCCGGTGCCGGCCGGCGGGTCCGGTTCGTTCTTGTCCAGCCGGGCCTGGGCCCGATCCCTGATCTCGGCCAGACCGCTGTCCTGGCCGATCGGCCGGGCGCCGGCCCGGCACATCTTGATGCCGTTGTAACCGGCCGGGTTGTGGCTGGCGGTGAACATCGCGCCCGGCAGGTCCAGCGCGCCGGAGGCGTAGTAGAGCAGGTCGGTGGAGCCGAGGCCGATGTCCAGCACGGACAGCCCTTCGGCGCGTACCCCGGTGGCGAAGGCCGCGGCCAGACCGGGTGAGGAGTCCCGCATGTCGTGCGCGATGACCACGGTGTCGCGGCGCTCCCCGGACGTCCCGAGCACCTCCGCGAAGGCCGCGCCGAGCGCCGCGGCCGCCCGCTCGTCCCACTGTCCGGGGACCAGACCGCGAACGTCGTACGCCTTAACGATCTGGGACAAATCAGACAACGAACTCGCTCCTAGACTCGACCACGGGTGACGGCCTGAGCGTATCGGAGCGGATGGCCGCACCAGCGGACAAGACGAGGGCCGCTCAACTGCATGCCGCGCCCCCACGGCAGCGCCGCTCAGCGCGGCACGCGCGGCAGGACCTGGGTCGCCCCGTCGTCGCGGGGCCGTCCCCGGCGGACCAGCAGCACGATCAGCGCCGCGCCGACCCCGACCAGGACCAACCCGAAGAGCATCACCACGGTGCTCAGGCCGAACCAGCCGGACTCCTCGGCGACCGGTCCGGCCACCCCGCCGGCCACCGGCGAGGTGGCCGGCGTCGGCTCATCCCCGCCCGGTTCCGTCGGCTCCGAGGTCGGGCTCGGCGTCGGGGTCGGGGTCGGGGTGGCCGAGCGGGTCGGGCTCGCCGGGCCGTTGCGGGAAGCGACCCTGGCCTGGTCGGTGTCCGCGCCGAGCGACCGGCCGCCCGCCGTAAACACCTCGCCGACGAAGGCCGCCCGACCGGCCGGCGCGGTGGCCAGGAAGGTCACCCGGTACCGGACCGCGACCCCGCGGCGTGGACACAACTCGGCCCGGTCCGGCACGATCCGCCGGGCGACCACCAGTCCGTCACCGCCGCTGACCACGTCGACCGTGCGCCGCTCTCCGCCCCCCGCGTCCACCTGCACCAGCACCTGGTCGGGCGTCAGCCCGGGCAGCCCGATCGAGAGCTCGGTCCGCACCGCCACGCAGCCCGGCCCGCGCCGGTTCGCGGCGAGGTTTGCCGTACCGGCCCGGCCGCCGGCGGTGAACCCGCTCGACACCCGCAGCCGGACCTGATCCTCCTGCGCCGCCGCCGGGGCCCCGGCCACCAGCACGCCGGCGCCGACCAGACCGACGAGCAGGACCCCGGCCGTGGCCGTCCGCCGCATCCGCACCCCCCGCACCGCCTAGAGCTCGATCCCGGTCAGGACCAGCACCCGGGGCTCGGTGTAGTCGTCCATCGCGCTGCGCAGCCCCTCCCGGCCCACCCCGCTGCCCTTCATCCCGCCGTAGGGCATCTGGTCGGCCCGGTAGGACGGGACGTCGCCGATGATCACCCCACCGACCCGCAGCGTCCGATCGGCCTCGAAGGCGGTCTTCAGGTTGTGGGTGAAGACCCCCGCCTGCAGGCCGTACACGGAGTCGTTGACGGCGGCGAAGGCGGCCGGTTCGTCGGCGACCGACTCGACCACCAGCACCGGTCCGAACACCTCCTCGGTCCGGACCCGGGCGTCGGCCGGCACCCCGGTGAGCACCGTCGGCAGGTAGGACGCGCCGTCGCGGCGACCGCCGGTGACCACTGTCGCGCCGGCCCGCACCGCCTCGTCCACCCAGTGCTCGACGCGTTCCGCGGCGGCGACGTCGATGAGCGGGCCGACGTCGGTCGTCTCGTCGAACGGGTCGCCGGTGCAGAGCTGCGTCACCGCCTCCACCAGCCTGGGCAGGAACCCGTCGAAGAGCCATTCGTGTACGAACACCCGCTGCACCGCGATGCAGCTCTGCCCGGCCTGGTAGTTGCCGAAGGTGGCGATCCGCCGGGCGGCCCAGGTGAGTTCCTCGTCGGCGGCCCAGTCGGAGCAGATCACCGCGGCGGCGTTGCCGCCGAGTTCCAGAGTGACGTGCTTGTCCGGCGCGGACCGCCGGATGGCGGCGCCGACCGGCCCGGACCCGGTGAACGAGACCACCGGCAGTCGCGGGTCGTCGACAAGCGCGGCGGCCCGATCGTTCGGCAGCGGGAGCACCGAGAACATCCCGGCCGGCAGGCCATCGCCCGGCAGGCCACCACCCGGCAGGCTGCCGCCCGGCGCGGTCGCCTCGGCCAGCAGCTCGCCGAGCAGCAGCGCGGTCAGCGGGGTGGTGGGCGCCGGTTTGACCACGATCGGCGCGCCCACCGCGAGCGCCGGGGCGACCTTGTGGGCGACCAGGTTGAGCGGGAAGTTGAACGGTGTGATGCCGAGCACCGGCCCCTTCGGCACCCGGCGGACCAGGGCCAGCCGGCCGGTCGACGCCGGTTCGGTGTCGAGCCGCTGCAGCTCGCCGGAGAACCGGCGGGCCTCCTCGGCCGCCCACCGGAAGGTGCTGGCCGCCCGGGCTGCCTCGACCCGCGACCACTTCAGCGGCTTGCCGCTCTCGGCGGTGATCAGGTGAGCGACCTCGTCGGCCCGCTCGGTGAGCCGGCGGGCGACGTGGTCGAGCGCACCAGCCCGTACGTGCGCCGGGGTCGCGGCGGCCTCGGCGGCGACCGCCGCGGCGGCGGCCACCGCACGCTCCACCTGATCGGGGGTGGCCAGGCTGGTCCGCCCGATCTCCCGGCCGTCGTACGGGTGCCGCACGACGGCCACGTCGTCGCTGCTGGTCGGCTCACCGGCGACGTAGAACGGGACTGGTTCCACACCCGGGAGCCTAGTCGGGATCCGGGCCGGGCCGGGTCAGCCGCCGGCGATCGACGGGAGCACCTGCACCTCCGCGCCCGCCGGGACGGGCGCGGCGAGGCCGCCGTGGCGGCGGCAGTCCTCCCCGTCGACGTAGACGTTGACGTAGCGGCGCAGCTCGCCGCGCTCGTCGCGGATCCGCCGGGCGAGTCGCGGCCACCGGTCGGCGACCTCGTCCAGCACCGCCCGCAGGTCACCGTCGGCGGCGATCGGCAGCCGGCTCTGCCCGGCCGCGTCGGGTCGCAACGCGCTGGGCACGAGTACGGTCACCACCTCACACCACCGCGGCCCGCACGCAGAGCACGTCCGGCAGGTGGGCGGCCACCTGGGACCAGGAGTCGCCCTCGTCCCGGCTGGCGTAGACCTCGCCGGACCGGGTGCCGAAGTAGACCCCGGCGGTCGGCGCGTCGTCGACCGACATCGCGTCCCGCAGCACCGCCGGGTAGAACGGCTCGGCCGGCAGACCCTTGCTCAGGGCCTCCCAGCTGGTTCCCGCGTCGGTGGAGCGATAGACCCGGCACCGGCGGTCCGGCGGGAAGCGCTCGCCGTCGGCGACCAGCGGGAAGTTGTAGATCACCCCGGACCGGTGCGGGTGGGCCACCATCGGGAACCCGAAGTCGGCCGGCAGGCCGTCGGCGATCGAGGACCACCGCTCGCCGCCGTCGTCGGAGCGGTAGACGCCGTGGTGGTTCTGGGCGTACAGCCGCTCGGGGTCGGCCGGGTCGCGGGCCACCTTGTGCACGCACTGGCCGAACTCGGGCCACTCGTCCGGCAGGAAGTAGGCCCGGATGCCGGTGTTGCCGGGGGTCCAGGTCGCGCCGCCGTCGGCGGTCCGGTAGACCCCGCCGGAGGACATCGCGACCAGGAGCCGGGCCGGGTCGTCGGGGTGCGGCAGCACGGTGTGGATCGCCTGGCCGCCGTAGCCGGCGCCCCACTCCGGACGGTGCGGGTGGTCCCAGAGCGCCCGGACCAGTTCGTAGGTGATGCCGCCATCGGTGGACCGGAACAGGGCGGAGGGTTCGGTGCCGGCGTAGACGACGTCCGGCTCGGACGCCGGGCCGGGGGCGAACTGCCAGACCCGGCCCAGGCTGGCGTCGGTGTCGACCGGGAACGCCACCGGCGCCGACTCCGGCTCCCGCCAGGAGGCGCCCAGGTCGTCGCTGGTGGCCACGCTCGGGCCGAAGTGCGAGCTGGTGGTGCTGGCCAGCAGCCGGGGGGTGGCCCGGCGGCGGTCGATCCCGACCGCGTAGACGGCGGTCATCGGGAAGTGCGGCCCGCTCAGCTGCCAACTGACCCGGTCGTCGGTGCTGGTGGCCAGGAACAGGCCCTTGGCGGTGCCGATCGCGAGCAACACTGTCATGGTCAATCCTCCGGTCCGATGGCGTCGTCGCATCCGCCGGCCAGTATCGACCCGACCACCGACAAATGCCCGCCCGACCAGGCCCGCCGGCCGGCCGGCGATCCCGCGGGCCGGACCGGTCAGCGGCCCGGCGAGCGAGACCGGCCAGCGCGACCGGTCAGGAGCTGGCCGGGATCTCGGCGTAGCGGTCGACGGGCAGCAGGCGTACCCCGTCGGGGTGGTCCAGGGGCGCCAGCATCGCGACGGTGGCAGGGTCGTCGGCGACCTGCCCCTCGGTCAGGGTCAGGTACTCGGTCAGGTAGGTCCGCACCGGCTCGGCGGCCACCGTCTCCGGTCCGCCCGGCCCGGCCAGCTCGGTATCGACGTGCAGGGCGAGCAGCAGCATCCCCGGCACCCGGGGCCGGCCGCCGCCTAGCGCCGGCTGGAAATACGGCAGATCCAGCGCCCGCGCCCCGTGCCGGCCGTAGAAGCGCAGCCGGGCGGTCGGGTCGCCGTACGCCTCGCTGGCCTGGTGGGCGTCCGGCCGTTCGACCTCGGCGAGCATCAGGCACGGCCGGTACTTCGCCCGCCACCGGTCGAGCTGGTGCAGGTGCAGCCGGGAGCCGATCCCGCCGGCCCGGGAGCCGGCCGTGACGGCCAGGTAGCCGAGCAGCAGCACCCGGCTGGCCGGTGACCATTCGCCGACAGCGGCGCCGAGCACCCGGTCGTCGTCGCCGAGGACCGCCGAGCCCTCCATCCCGCCGTCGCGCAGCCCGGCCTGGAACTCGTCGAGGGTGACCAGCTCGGCCGGCGGGAAGGCCGGCGCCAGCACCTCGTGGAAGACCCGGTCGGCCAGTTCGCCGACGGCAAGCTCGACAATCCTCACGCTGGTTACGCGTCCCCTCGTCCGGCCGATCCGACCGCCGGGGCTGACTCCTTCCGGCGTTCGGCAACAGCGTAGGTCCGGTCCGGATGGATCAGCGCGAGCACCCAGCTGAATCCGATGGCGGCGACCAGGACGAGCACGGCGAGCAACGCCGCGGCGAGGTTCTCCAGGCTGTAGCCGGCCTGCACGATCTGCATCACGCCGGAGAGACCGACCGCGGCGATGCCGCCGAGCAGGACATCGTTGCGCCGCCGGTTGGACCGTTCCCGGATCTCCCGCTGCTGGTCGGCGATCCGTTCCCGTTCGGCCCGCAGCCGGGCCTGGTGCTCCTCCTCGCGCCGGACCCGGTCGGCCTCCCGGGCCGCCTCCTCGCGCAACGCCCGCGCCATCGCGTCGTTGCGCTCCTGCTGGCGGCGGACCGAGGCGTCGACCAGGGTGCCGATCCGGTCGCCGAGCACCTGGTCGATCATGCCTTCGAAGTCGCGGCGCAGGGCGTCGAACTTCGCCGCCTCCAGCAGCTTGTCGATGGTGGTGCGCACCACCGGCGAGGTGACCAGGGCGGGTGAGGTGACGAACATCAGGCTGAGCCGGCTGGCCATCACGAACTGGTGCAGCCGCAGTTGCTGGGCCTCCAGTCGGCCCTGCATCTCGACCAGTTCCCGGGTGTCCCGCTCGTACGCCGCCGAGGCGAGGTCGGCCGGGTCGGGGGGTGACTCGCCCTGCTCCAGCCGGGCCACCATCCGGGCGAGGTGGCGCTTGACGTCGGAGTAGTACTCGGCCACCTGGTCCTGCCAGCCGGCGAACATCCCGTCCAGGCTGGCCACGAACTCGGCCGTCTCCTCGATGGTGCCGAGCATGTAGTCCGGGGTGCCGGGGGTGACCACCAGGGTGGTGTTGCAGGTCCGCAGCAGCAGGTCGCCGGCGAACTCCGGCACGTCGACCACCGGCAGCGTGCCCGGCTGCACCGGGTAGCGCAGCCACTCGGCCAGCGAGCTGAAGCCGTGCCGGACCGGGTGGCAGAGCTGCTGGGCGCCGATCGCGCCGGCCGCGTCGTACGCGGTGGCGGTCGGCACCGGGTCGCCGCCGTCCGTCGGCACCAGCGCGCCCCGGTCCACCGAGACCAGAACGTGGTACATGCCGGGCCGGACGCTGGCGCGTACCTCAAGTCCGGAGTGGGTGGCGAGCTGCCCGGCGGCGTCGCCGATCACCTCGGTGGCGAAGTCGGAGAGGCGCCGCCAGGCTCGGTCGGAGCCGGCCGGGTCGTCCGCCGGGCGCAGCGGGGTGCCGAGTTGCACGAGGTCGCCGAATTCGGGCGCGGCGCGCAGCATGGCCGCGTACACCTCGGGTGGGGTCGCCTCGGAGAGCTCGCATTCCAGCCGCAGGTAGTGGTTGCCGAGCCGGGACAGGCGCAGCTCGGCCCGGATGGTCGCCGGTGCGGCGCCGGGCCGGTCCACGTCGGTGGTGGTCAGGTCGGGCAGGGCGACCGCCATCCCGCTGTACTGCCGGCCGAGCGGGTCGTCGCCCTTCCAGATGTCGTCGAGCAGCAACTCCTCCACCACCAGGTGCGGCTGGTCGGCGATCCGCCAGCCGGCGACGGTCCACCGGTGGGCGGTGCGGCAGGCCGCGTCGACCATCTGCTCGGCGAAGTCGGGTACCGCGTCGAGATCGCGGGTGTCGGGTACTCCGTTGTCCCGGTCGCCGGAGGTGTCGGCGTAGAGCCCGAACGGATAGAGGTAGACGACCTTGCCGTGGTCCAGCCGCAGCCACGGCCGGTCGGCGGCGGCGGCCAGCGCCTCGACGTTGTACCGGTGGGCCCGCAGTTCGCTGCGGGCCACCCCGTCGGGTAGCCGCTCCTCCGCCGCCCGCAGCGCCGCCACCGCCCGCGCCAGCTCAGCAGCACTCCCGCCGACCGCACCGTCGCTGGCCGCACCGTCGCTGGCCGCACCGTCGTCGGCCGCCGGGTCCGCGGGCGGGCCGGCGAAGTGCCGGTGTACGGCATAGGCCCCGCCGGCCAGCGCCCGGTAGTAGGCGGCGTCGTCGCCGGCCTGGCCAGCGATCGCGGCGCCGACCGGGGTCTCGGTGAACGCGGCGGCGTCGGCCTCGAGCGCCGAGGCCAGTTCGGCGGTACGCGAGGCGAGCCGTCCCCACTCGGCGAGTGATCCGCAGCTGCCGGCGTTGAAGGTGGCCATCTCGCCGTCGAGGACCTCCAGCAGGCGCACCGCCAGGCCGGTCAGCTCCGGGTCGGCCGGCTTGGCCGAGCCGGCCAGCCCGGCCCAGCACCGCCCGGCGTGCCGCATCACGTTGAGCACCGGTTCGACGTACCAGGCGCTCTCCCATGCCTCGTCGCACCAGTGCTTGAGGTAGAGCACGAACAGCGGCGCGGCGTCGGGGACGGTGGCGGCGGTGGCCAGCAGGCGCTGGACGGATTCCAGGACGGGCGCCTGGCCGGTGAGCCGGTTCTCCTCGGCGTTCCACAGCGGCAGTCCGTCGATGCGCCGCAGGTGCTGCTCGTCGAGGGGGCCGGCGGGCGCGATGAGCCGGTCGGCCAGCCACTGCCGCAGCGGCCGCTCGTCACCGTCGTCGAGCGCCCCGATCAGGTCGGAGATCGGGCTGGAGATCGGGTCGGAAGTCTGCGTTGGGGACTCGGCTGGCACCACGGGCAAGCTCCGAGGGGGTCGGTGGACGCGGCCGGCGGCCGACCATGATCCACCGCCGTCTCCCACTATGCCGGCGCTGGTCAACGGCCGGAATCCGGCTATCAGCGGCCGGGCGGGGGCCGTGCGTACGGTGCGCCCGCCACCCGAACGACGGGGGCCGCCGCCGCCCGGCTCGGGCTGGACATTGACCCCGATTTCTACCGTCGGAGCGGGGAGACGACGGATGGAGGCAAGAATGCGCCGACTGGGGATCACCGTGGGGATCGGGGCGTTGCTGGTGCTGGTGACCGGGTGCAGCACGGTCAGCACCGAGTCGGACCAGGTGTCGCTGCACTACGACGCGGGCGCCTTTTCCAGCACCACCTACCAGGAGTGCGTAACGGAGAACAACCGCACCTGGGACGGGCCGGGCGAGAAGTACTTCACCTATCCCGCCGGCCAGCGGACCTTCGACTTCAGCGGCAACGACGACGCGGAGGTGCCGCCCTACACGGTGGTCTCGAAGGACAACCAGGAACTGTCGGTGTCTGGAGGTCTGACCTTCCACCTGGACACGTCGTGTGAGCCCGACGGCGGGATGCTGCGCGAGTTCCACGAGGAGATCGGGCTCAAGTTCCAGCCGATCCTCGACGACGACGGCAGGTACACCGACAACTGGCTCGAACTGCTGCGCTTCTATATCGGCCAGCCGCTGAACAAGGCGCTTACCACCGAGGCGCAGAAGTACGACTGGCTGGCCCTCTACAACGACCCGCAGACCCGGGCCTCGTTCGAGTCGGCGATCAACGCCAGCCTGGGCAACTCCGTGAAGGCCACCACCGGCGGCAAGGCGTACTTCCTCGACTTCAACCTGACCTTGCAGAAGCCGACGCCGCGCCAGGAACTGGTCGACGGGCTGGCGGCCGTGCAGGTGGCGATCACCGAGCGGCAGGCGGTGATCGAGCAGAACGCCACGGTCGACGAGAAGCTGAAGCAGATCCGCAAGCTCGTCGCGGTGCTCGGCCCGTACGGCTACGTCCTCTACGACGCCATGCAGCGGTGCCTGGTCAGCGAGACCGCCAAGGGCTGTCCGACGTTCCTGCCCGTCCCCGAGGGCGGCAACATCAACGTCCCCGGCCCGGCCCCAGCCCCAGCCGCCACCTGACGCTGGACCGGAGACGACGATGCCTAGGAAACGGCGGGCAGCGGACGACGACCTGTTCGACCGCATCTTCATGCCCTTGATGCCTATCTGGGCAATGGTCCTGATGGCTATGTACGGTGCCCTCTTCATGTTTGCCTGCGGCATGCTGTTCGGGCTTCCCGATGACGACTCGGCGTATCTCACCGCGACAACCTGGGTGGTGGTGGCCGTGCCCGTGCTCACGTTGCTGGCGATGGTATTCCTCACCATCGTTGCCAGGATCATCGGCGAGGACCTTGAGGGGGCGTTCGATGTAGTGGTCGCACGCCTACCGGGAGCACTGTTCGTCCTGAGTCCCGTGGGCCTGGTGCTCGGTTGGTTGGTGGCCATTCCCCTGGGCCGGGCAGCGACCGGGCTGGGTGTGGCGGAAAGCACCGCCTGGCGGTGGATCATCTTTCCGGTGGCCGGGCTGGTCTGCCTCGGGATTGCGTCGGTGACCTACCTCCGGCTCAACGGACGCAGCCTGCTCCCGCCCTGGAGGCCGGCACCGGGTGGCGAGCTCGGAGATCCGCTGGCGGGCGATGCGGGTCAGGACTTCGGGGGAGGTTCCGGCACGGATTTCGGCGGCGATTCCGGCGACTGACGCGGACCCCGGCCCGGCCCCCGCCCGACGCTGGACTTCCAGGCAGCCGTCCCAAGCTGGCGAATGGTAGTGCGGGACACTGTGCGGCATGGAATCCTTCGGCGTCAATCCCAACGAGATCGACGCACTGCTGGCCGACCGATCCGGCGAGGCCGCGCCAAGGTCGAGGTTGACCGAGTGCGAGTCGATGCGGGAAACGCTCGATCTGCTCTCCGACGACGAGGCCATCGCCGACCTCCGCCGGTCGCGAGCGGATTTCGCGGCCGGTGACACGTTCTCGGCGGACGAGGTGCGTGCCGAGTTGGAGCGGCGTCGAAGCAGGGTGACCTGATCCTCCGCGAGGGCAGACCGGCCGTCGGCTACCGCAGCGTCTACGACTGGTCCGCCGAGTGCTTTGCGCCGGTGATGAAGGCGCGCCAGGCGGTGGGGGTGAAGGTGAGGGTGGCGGTGGTGCGGTCCTTGGAGTCGCGGACCAGGACCCGGCCGGGCAGGTTGTCCGCCACCTCGACGCAGTCTCCGCCATTGTTCGTGCTCCGGGTGGCGGTGCGCCACCGGGCGCCGGTCAGCTCCATGTCCTAGCCACCTCTTCGATCAGATCGAGGGACGCCTGCCGGGTGAGGGACTCCCCGCAGATACTGTCCCACCGCCGGCCGAGGGTGGCAATGTCGGCCGGGTCGGCGTAGATGTCGCCGCGCAACTGGCCGTCCACATAGGCCAGCTCGGTGGCGTCGGCCAGCCGGGCCAGGACGAACGAACCCGACAGGCCGGTGTGCCAGGGGACCGTCGAGGGGATCACCCGGATCTGGACGTGCGGGTGGCGGCGGGCGATCTCGATCAGGTGCAGCGCCTGGTCGCGCATCACCGTCCGGTCGCCGAGCAGCCGCCGCAGCACCACCTCGTCCATGACGGCAACCAGGTACGGCGGCCGGTCGCGGGCCAGGATCGACTGCCGGGCCAGCCGGTCGGCGAGGATCGCCTCCACCTCGTCGGGGGTGTGCACGGCACCGACCCGCAGCATCTCGCGGGCGTACTCCTCGGTCTGCAGCAGGCCCGGGACGGCCAGCGGCTGATAGGAACGCAGTGCGGTGGCCTGGGCCTCGATCTGCTGCCAGGGCCGGAACCAGCCGGTGCGCCGCCGGAACGGCGCGGGCCAGAACTCGGCCGGGTCCCGGCCGAGGGCCTTGGCGACCGCCGCCCGGCTGCGCGGATGCGGGATGCGATCTTCGCTCACCCATCGGCCCACCGTCTTCGGATCGACGTTCACCCGTAGCGCCAGCGATTCGGCAGTTTCCCCGGCCTGCGCGATGGCGATTCGCAATGCCTCGTTCATTCGACTCCCCCTTCGGATGTGAAACCAGTCCACAGCAGAGGGCCGGAACAATCAAGGACAATTTCCGCGTACGCCTAATGCCTTTGAAATGCCCTTGTTCCGTCCCGGCGCTGACCGACACTGCCGGACACCGGCCCGCGATCGGCCCCGCCCTGCCACGCGCCGGGAGCCCACACGCTTCGCGCCCGACTCTCCAGGCGCCGCAGGAAACCACAGCTCAGGGTGGCCTGGCCACCGCCACTTAGGACCCGGACGCCAGACACCGTTCACGCATTATGACTCGGTGGAATAATTATGACGGAGAGGCATAATGCGCATCGCGATATTGCCGACCTATACGTAACGCATCGTGTTCGACGGGGCCACCGGCCCGTCTTGGCGCGCTCAAGAACCGTAGAGGAAGCCGCACGATAATCACATCGAGAACCGGATGATGACTGCATGACGGCCGCTCAGGGAGGTCGCGACGACCATGGAGACGGTCGTGCGGATGCCCGGGGCCTGCTGGGGAAGGCGGGGCCCGGGGGCGCCGGGGGCGGGGCGCCCGGCAGTGCCAGGGGTGGGGCCCCGGGGGTTCCGGGGGTGGGTCCCAGGGATGCGAGGGCTGGGGCCCGCGGGGCTGGGGGGTGCGGGGCTGGCCTGCGGGGCTGGGGGATGCGGGCTGGCCTGCGGGACTGGGGGATGCGGGCTGGCCTGCGGGACTGGGGGTGATCAGTGGGAAGGCGGGATGACACGCAGGTGGCCGCGGCGGCCGGTCTGCGGGTTGCCGTGCTGATCGGGGTCGATATCCTCGGTGCGCTGCACCGGGCGGGCCGCCTCGCGGACGGCCTCGGCGAGGGCGACCAGGTCGTCGGTGGTCGGCGGCGGCGGGTCGAACTCGCCCTCGTGCCGGACCACGTCCCAGCCCCGGGGAGCGGTCAGACTCCGGGCGTGCGGCTCGCAGAGGTCGTAGGTGTGCGGCTCGGCGAAGGCCGCCAACGGGCCGACGACGGCGGTCGACTCGTTGTAGACATAGGTCAGCGTTGCGACGGCCAAGCGGGGGCAGCCGTTACGGGAGCAACGCCGTGGGGACCTCACGGCGGCACGGTATCTCCATTACCGGCTTCCCGGCCACGGATGCGGATCCGACACGCCGACAGTAGTGATCACAATCCGGCCGGTGGTGGGTCCGACACCCGGCTGGCTGTGGTCCGACACGACCCGCGACCACCGACAGGCCGGCGCCCGGTCGGGTCTACCCTGAGGTAGTGGATCGGGGCGGCGAATCGGGGTTGCAGATGACCAGTCCGGAGCACCGCCGGCCGGGCGCCGGCCGCCGCACCCGCCGGGACCGGCACGGACGCGGCCTGCGTGGCCGGCTGGTGCCGGCGACGGTGCCGCTGGCGCGGACCAAATCGGAGATTTTCGACGACCTCGTGCTGGACACGGTCGAGACCCTGGAGCGGCGGTTCGCCAAGGAGCTGGCCGGCGTCGAGTTCGCGGTCGAGGACGTGCCGCCGGATCTGAACGTCTACGACTCCGACGTCCTGGAGGACGGCGAGGTGCCGTTGGCCCGGCTGCTCCCCGGCCGGCCGGGACAGCAGGAGGTGCCGCCCCGGATCGTGCTCTACCGCCGGCCGTTGGAGTTCCGGGCGATGGACCGGGAGGATCTGGCGGACCTGGTCCACGACGTGATCATCGAGCAGGTGGCCAATCTGCTCGGCGTGGACCCGGACGAACTCGCCTGACCTCTCCGGCCGCAGGCCCGGTCCGGCCGGCCTCGCCCGTTCCCCGGCCCTCTGGGCGGGCGGCCCCCCGACCACCCGGCCCAGCCGGCCCCGATCGCCGCAGAAGGCACCGTCAGGCGACCCGGCGCTTCAGCTTGCGCCGTTCCCGTTCGGAGAGTCCACCCCAGATGCCGAACCGCTCGTCGTGGCCGAGTGCGTACTCCAGGCACTCGACCTTGACCTCGCAGCGGGAGCAGATCCGCTTCGCCTCGCGGGTCGAGCCGCCCTTCTCGGGAAAGAACGCCTCCGGGTCGGTCTGCGAGCAGAGCGCCCGCTCCTGCCACTCCGGTGCGTTGCCGAGCAGGTCGGCCACCTCGAGCTGGCCGTCCATGCATTGCCTCCTTTACGTCCACCGACAGCTAGCCGGTGTAACCCCCCACGCGGAAGGCGTGTTTTGTCCGTTAGGCGGGCCTTTTGCCCGGTCCGTTCGAACGACCCCACTGAAATTACACGCGTGTAATGCGTGCGCCGTCAAGACAAACCTGATAGATGGGGCCATCCTCTCCGCGCTCCTGGACGACTCACGAACCCGTCCGGTCTCGCAACCTGCCCTATCGATTCAGGCCCGGCAGGGGTAACGCGTCGTCCGGCGAGTCGCCGTGGAATTCGGCGTGGCGCCGCCTCTCCGCAAGATCACTGATCTTGGTGGTGTCCACGTTAGTTGGTCGCCCCCACCCCCACCACCTGACCGCTCCCGGCCGCCCACAGACGCGACCGTGCCCTGCCCGCGACGGCGGACAGGGCACAGGTTGATGCTCTATGCAGAAAGGGTTAAAACAAGCTTATCGCCTAAATAGGACAAATGTTGCCGCCACTGTCATCCCGGCCGGCCCGGCCAGGCGAACTCCACCACCACGCCGCCGAGGACGGTCACCTCGCCTACCGGCGTAACCGGATCAGCCCAGACCGTGTACGTGCCCGCCGGCAGCTCCGGGTACACCGCGCTGAAGAAGACGCCGTCGCGTACCCGCCGCTCCCGGACGGCCGAATGGGTACGCGCCGCACCCGCCGGCTCCACCGGGCTGATGTCGATCTCCCGGCCGTGCCACTCCCGGCCGGTGTAGATGATCAGTGCGCCGGTGTCGCCACCGAGTTCCAGCACCACACTGCCGGTGACCGACGCCTCATGGGTGTGCTGATGCATCGCCGCCCCCTCAGACCGGGTTGTTGAAGCCGTCGTAGGGCACCCCGAGATAGGGGAACCGCTTGAGGAACGGCGCGGTCACGTCGGCCGCGCTGAGTCCCTGCTCGACGGCGCCGGCCGCGTCGTCCGGGGTGAACTTCGCGTCGATCAGCGGGAAGGTGAGCCCGGCGATGGCCCGCAGCGAGATGGTCACCACGTCGTCGGTGACCCGCCGCCCGTTCGGATAGCCGGCCAGGTCACCGCCGAGCACGCCGAACCGGTTCGGCCGCTTGGCGGGCGGGATGGCGGTGTTCAGCCGGAGCATGTCGGACTGCACGTCGCCGGTGTTGTTCTGGAAGCCGTCGATCAGCCCGGCGGGGATGCCGGTGAGCAGGATCGCCACCAGGTCCGCCCGGGGCGTCTTCGCCTTCACCAGCTTCTCCAGCCTCGGGAACACGTCGGGATAGAGCGCCGGCAGCAGCGCCGCCATCTCCGGCTGCTCCACGAACCCGGCGAACCGCTTGTCCTCGGCCGGCGACAGCGTGTTCCACAGGTCCTTCTGCGACATCGGCACGATCACCTCGTTGAACAACGGGTTGCCGAGCCGGGACACCTGCGCGAACGGGCCGACGTACACGTCGGAGTTCTTGGCGCCCTGCAACACCCGGACCTGCCGGCGGCCCGCGCTGGTCCAGACCCCGATCACCGACCGCTGGTCCTTCACCCCGTACGAGGTGCTCGGCCGGCGCAGGTGGTCCAGCGGGATCTGCAGCGCGATGCTCTGCACGTTCATCCGGTCGGTGGCGTTCACCCCGTCGTCGGCCTCGGCGAAGATGTTCTTCCCCGCCACGTGCAGCTGCTGGAACGGGCGCAGCGTGCCCAGGTCGAAGATCGAGCCGAGATCGACGAAGAAGCCCTCCGCCCGCTGCCCGGCGAAGACCCGCTCCCCGCTCTTGAGCTTCACCGTCGCCTGCTGCGCCAGCGCGGCGTAGTCCGGTGTGGACAGTGGACCCACGTTCGACGGCGGGCAGGGGATGTTGCGGGCCAGGGTCTGCGCCCGCCCGCTCGCCTCCACCTTCGTCACGCTGTAGAACTGCTTGCGGTTCCAGTTCTCGCTGTCGAGCGAGTCGATCGGACCGGTGTTGTAGAGGAACGTGTTCTCGTTCGTGATCTTCGTTTCGAAGCGGAACTGGTAGGTCAGGTTGGGATGACCGTCACCGTCCGTGTCGATGTGGATCTCATAGAGCACGTCGTCGCCGAACTCGAAGAAGTTCGGCCCACCGGACGGCAGCTGGAACGGCAGGTAGTTGGCGATCAGCGTGACCGTGTCGGGACGGTCCGGGCTGACGAAGGCGTACAGATCGGTGCTGTCGGCGACCGGGTCCTTGGATATCTCCGGTGCCTCGCGGTGCGAAGACATGGCGAACCTACCTCACAAGACTAGGAAGAACTGGGCTCAGCGCTTGCGGGCGGCCGCCTTCTGCAGGCGGGCCGCCAGGTCGCGGTCCTTCACCTCGATGCGGGCCTCACCGACGAAGATGTCCAGAGTGCCCGAGGCCGCGTCCCGCAGGTGCACCACGATGGGCTGGCCGTCCCCGGCGCCCCCGCCGCCGACCAGGCCGTCGGTGGCGAACGACAGGCCGGTCACGCCGACCGCGGCGGCGCCGACCCCGGCGCTCGCGGCGATGGTCAGTACCTGCCGGCGGGAGACCTTGGGTCGCGACCGACCCCGGTACTCGCTTCTCATGGGCAGCCTTTCCCGTGGGACGGCGAAGCCGTCCCACTCTGTCGTGAAGGGACTCCGACCGCCGCGGTCCTGGGCCCGGTCCGTGGTCGGTACTGGTCTATACGCACGACACCACGGGGTGGTTCGCCGGCCGGCGAGAAACGCTCAGGACCGACCCGGGCCGCCGGCTACCACGCCGACCGGCTCAACCCAGATGGCCGTACGCGGTGGTCCGCCGCCGGGCCGGCCGCCCGGCCGCCGCCGCCAGCTCGCGGAGCTGCTCCTCGGTCCGCGCGGAGCCGTTCTCCGAGCCGGCCATCCGGGAGATGGTCTCCTCCATCAGGGTGCCGCCCAGGTCGTTGCAGCCGCCGCGCAGCATCTGGACGGTGCCCTCGTCACCGAGCTTCACCCAGGAGCACTGGATGTTGTCGATCCGGCCGAACAGCAGCAGCCGGGCCATCGCGTGCACCACCCGGTTCTCCCGCCAGGTCGGGCCGGGCCGGGCGATGCCGGCCAGGTAGATCGGCGCGTTGGTGTGCACGAACGGCAACGCCACGAACTCGGTGAACCCGCCGGTGCGGTCCTGGATGCCGGCCAGCACCCGGAAGTGGCCGAGCCACTGGCGCGGATGGTCGACGTGGCCGTACATCATCGTGGAGCTGGACCGGATGCCCAGCTCGTGCGCCGTGCTCACCACCTCGACCCAGGCGGCGGCCGGCAGTTTGCCCTTGGTCAGCACCCACCGCACCTCGTCGTCGAGGATCTCCGCCGCGGTGCCCGGAATGGTGTCCAGGCCGGCGTCGCGCAGCAGGGTCAGCCAGTCGCGCACCCCGACCCCGGCCTTCGCCGCCGCGGTGACGATCTCCATCGGCGAGAAGGCATGCACGTGCATGCCCGGCACCCGGGCCTTCACCGCGCGCACCAGATCCGCGTACGCCGTCACCGGCAGCTTCGGGTCGATGCCGCCCTGCATGCAGACCTCGGTGGCGCCCGCCTGCCACGCCTGCTCGGCCCGGTCGGCGACCTGCTCGACGGAGAGCCGGAACGCGTCGGCGTCCCGCTCCCGCTGGGCGAAGGCGCAGAACCGGCAGCCCACGTAGCAGACGTTGCTGAAGTTGATGTTGCGGTTCACCACGTACGTGATGTCGTCGCCCACCGCCGCGCGACGGGCGTCGTCGGCGAGCCGGCAGAGCTCGTCCAGCGCCGCGCCGTCGGCCGCGAAGAGCGCCAACGCGGCGGCCTCGTGGCGGGGCTCCAGCAACGCGGCCGGATCGTCGGCCGCCAGCCGCAGCCCGGCCAGCAGGTCACTGCCGGGCGCCGGGCCGGGGCGCCCACCGGACCCACCGCCGGGTCCGGGTCCCGAGACGCCGCCGGGCCCGGCTCCGACCGACCCCGACCCGCCCCCGTCGGCCGGGGCAGTTGTCGGGGCGTCGGTCGGGAGCCGGGTGGCCAGTTCCGCCCAGTCGCCGTACACGCTGTCGAAGTCGCCCCGGCGGTCCGTGGTGCGGCCGGTGGTGTCGATGGTCTCGTGCAGGTCCGTCCGGCCGCCCGGCACGAACGCCTCGTCCGGCTCCTGCCACGGCCGGCCGACCGCGATCGCGCTCTCGACGGCCAGCCCGGTCGCCGGATCGGCCAGCGCCGCCAGGTGCGGGGCGAGGCGCGGATCGAGCCACGGATCGGGGCGCCGGACGTACTCGGGATAGACCGTCAGCCGTTCCCGCAGCGTGAAGCCGGCCGCCGAAGAACGGCTGGCCAGATCGTCGAGCGCCGGCCACGGGCGCTCCGGGTTCACGTGGTCCGGGGTGACCGGGGAGACCCCGCCCCAGTCGTCGATGCCGGCGGACAGCAGGAGGTCGTACTCGCCGGCGATCAGGTTCGGCGGGGCCTGCACCCGGGCCCGGGGGCCGAGCAGGATCCGGGTCACCGCCACCGTGGCGGCCAGGTCGTGCAGCTCCGCGTCGGGCATCTGGCGCATCGCGGTGTCCGGCTTGGCGCGGAAGTTCTGCACGATGACTTCCTGGATGTGGCCGTACTCCCGGTGGGCCCGCCGGATCGCGAAGATCGAGTCGACCCGTTCGGCCGGGGTCTCCCCGATGCCGATCAGGATGCCGGTGGTGAACGGCACGTTCACCCGGCCCGCGTCGTCGAGGACCCGCAGCCGGACCGCCGGCTCCTTGTCCGGCGAACCGTGGTGCGGCCCGCCCGGCTCCGACCAGAGCCGGGTCGCGGTGGTCTCCAGCATCATGCCCATGCTCGGCGCCACCGGCTTGAGCCGCTGCAACTCCGCCCAGCTCAGCACCCCCGGGTTCAGGTGCGGAAGCAGGCCGGTCTCCTCCAGCACCGCCACCGCACTGGCCCGCAGATAGTCCACCGTGGACTCGTAGCCGCGCTCGTCGAGCCACTGCCGGGCCGCCGGCCAGCGCCGCTCCGGCCGGTCCCCCAGCGTGAAGAGCGCCTCCTTGCAGCCCTGCGCCGCGCCCGCGCGGGCGATCGCCAGAACCTCGTCCCGGTCCAGGTAGGCGGCCGGCAGCCGATGCGGCACGGTGGCGAAGGTGCAGTAGTGGCAGCGGTCCTGGCAGAGCCGGGTGAGCGGGATGAAGACCTTCTTGGAGAAGGTGACCACCCCCGGCCGGCCCGCCTCCCGCAGCCCGGCGTCGCGGACCGAGCCCGCGATGGCGAGCAGCTCCCCGAGCAGCTCGCCGCGGGCGGCGAGCAGGGCAACCGCCTCGTCGGCGTCGAGCGCCCGGCCGTCCGCGGCCCGGCGCAGGGCGCGGCGGATGCTCGCGGTGGTCGGCGGGGTCTCGATGCGATCAGCCACCTGTGCAGCCTAGGCCGTAGCGCGGTCCTTACCGCGTGGCCCCGCTCACACGATCGAACGGAGCCGAGGCGGCGCGCCGGGGCGGGACCGGGCCGGGTGGCCACGGTTCCGCCCCGGGGCCGATCAGCGCTGGTGCGGCTCGGTCGGGTCGTCGCCGATCTCGGGGGCCGGCGGTCGGCCGCCGGCGGACGGCTGCTGGCTGGCCGGATTGATCAACTGGGTCCGTTCGGTCGCCTCCGGCGTCCCGGCGGCCGGGGATACGTCGCCGGTCGAACCGGGGCGGGGGATCACCTGGGTCCGCTCGGTCGGTTCCCCCGCCGAGCCTCCCTCGGCATCCGGTTCACCGGCCGGGGGCGCACCCGAGATGACCTGGGTCTGGTCGGACGGCGCCGGGGCGTCGGCCGGAGTCGACGCCCGGTCCTGGTCCGGCGCCCGGTCCGGAGCCGGCGGGGCGGAGGCCGGTGAGACCGGGTACGGGTCGACCGGCTCGGACGTCGGGGTCACCGAGTACTCCGGCACCGGGTACGACGGCGACCCGGGCGGCGCCGAGGTCGGCGGGGCCGAAGCAGGGTACGCCGGGGCAGGGTAGGCCGAGGCGGGTGGCGCCGAGGACGGCGCCCCCTGGAACGGCGGACCGGAAGCGGGCGGGCCGGAGGTCGGCGGGGCCGAGGTCGGCGGGGCCGGGTATCCCGGCTGGCCGAACTGGCCCGGCTGGCCGTAGGGCTGACCTGGCTGGCCGGGCTGGCCGTAGCCGCCGGGCTGGCCGTACTGGCCGTAGCCACCCGGCTGGCCGTACTGGCCCGGCTGGCCGTAGCCGGCCGGCGGGTAGCCGGGCTGGCCGTAGGGCTGGGGGTGACCGTAGACGCCCGGCTGGGGCTTCGGCTTCGGCACGTAGTAGAGGGTTCGCCAGAGCTTGAACACCGCGAACGCGGCCACCGCGAAGATCGCCAGGAAGGCGACCCGCACCAGCAGGCCGGTGAAGGCGTCCCGGAACTCGCCCTCGGCCATCCGGTTGAACAGCCAGCCGAGCATCGCGATCACACCGAAGAACACCGAGACCGCGTACTCGATCAACGCGATCATGGTGATCAGCTTGGCCCGCCCGACCGGCGGCGAGATGTGGGTGGCCAGCAGCACCGCCAGGAACGGCAGCAGTATCGCGTCGAGGCCGAGGAAGTCGAAGAAGCCGCCGGCGGCCCGCTGGGTGAACGTGCTGGTGTCCGAGTACGGGATGAACAGGTTGATCATCCCGACGAAGAGCAGCAGGGCGTTCGCTCCCAGCAGCACCAGGGCGGCGAGCTCGCGCAGCGGTTTCGTTATCTGGCTGGCCTGCGGCGCACCGGGCGGTGCGGGCTCGGGCTGGCTGGTCAAGGCTCCCCCTGTGTCGGTTGCGGACGATGGCGACGGTGAGCCTAGTCTCACGCCCACCGGTCGGCAGCGCACGGCGGGGTGTAGGCGAGGATGGCAGGTATGCGCATCGTGGTACTCAGCGGCGGCATCGGCGGCGCTCGCTTCCTGGCCGGCGTGCGGGCGTACGCCCGGACGGCGGGCGCCGACGTCACCGCCGTGGTGAATGTCGGCGACGACGTGATCCTGCACGGGCTGCGGATCTGCCCCGATCTGGACAGCGTGATGTACACCCTGGGCGGCGGCGCGGATCCGGAGCGTGGCTGGGGGCGGGCCGGCGAGACCTGGACGGTCAGCGGGGAGTTGGCCGCGTACGGCGCCGAACCGACCTGGTTCGGCCTGGGTGACCGGGATGTCGCCACCCATCTGGTGCGTACCACGATGCTCTCCGCCGGCTATCCGCTCTCGGCGGTGACCGAGGCGCTGGCCACCCGCTGGCAACCGGGGGTCCGGCTGCTGCCGGCGACCGACGACCGGCTGGAGACCCATGCGGTGGTGACGGTGCCCGAGGCGGAGCGCGCTGACGACGGGGCGGCGCAGCGGGCCATCCACTTCCAGGAGTGGTGGATCCGGCACCGCGGCGCCCTGCCCACCCACCGGTTCGTCTTCGTCGGCGCCGACGCGGCGAAGCCGGCGCCCGGCGTACTCGACGCGCTGGCCGGCGCGGACCTGGTGCTGCTGGCGCCGAGCAACCCGGTGGTGAGCATCGCCCCGATCCTGGCGGTCGCCGAGTTGCGGGATGCCCTGGTGTCCGGCCCGGCGCCGGTGGTGGGGGTGTCGCCGATCATCGACGGCGCGCCGGTCCGGGGGATGGCCGACCGGTGCCTGGCGGTGCTTGAGGTGCCCTGCACGGCGGCCGGCGTGGCCGGCCTCTACGGCGCGCGGGCCGACGGCGGGATCCTGGACGGTTGGCTGGTCGACGAGACGGACGCCCAGAGCGCGGTGCCGGGGGTGACCGTCCGGCCGGCGCCGCTCTGGATGACCGACGAGGCGGCCACGGTGGCGATGGTCCGGGCGGCCGTCGAGTTGGCCACCGACGGCGGGAGGTCGGCGTGAGGCTGGAGGTGCTGCCGGTCCCCGGGATCGGGGAGATCGTCGCGGGCGACGACCTGGCGGCCGTGATCGCGACCGCGGCGCCGTGGCTGCGCGACGGCGACGTGCTGGTGGTGACCAGCAAGATCGTCTCGAAGGCCGAGGGGCGGCTGGTGCCGATTCCGCCGGACGGGCCGGAACGCGACGCGGCCCGCGAGGAGATCCTCACCGCGGAGACCGCCCGCCCGGTGGCCCGGCGCGGCGGGACCCGGATCGTGCAGACCCAGCACGGCTTCGTGATGGCCTCGGCCGGCATCGACAACTCCAACGTCGACCGCGCCCACCTGGTGCTGCTGCCGAAGGACCCGGACGCGTCGGCCCGGGCGCTGCGCGCCGGCCTGCGCCAGCGGCCCGGCGTCGACGTGGCGGTCATCATCTCGGACACGATGGGCCGCCCGTGGCGTACCGGCCTCACCGACGTCGCCCTCGGGGTGGCCGGGATGCCGGCGATCCGCGACCACCGGGGCGAGGTCGACCCGTACGGCAACGAACTGCACGTCACCCAGATGGCGGTGGTCGACGAGCTGGCCGGCGCGGCGGAGCTGGTGAAGGGGAAGAAGGACGGGGTGCCGGTGGCGGTGGTCCGCGGCTACCGCGGCGCGGCCGGACCGGACGACGGCACCGGGGCGCGCGCCCTGATCCGGGACGCGGAGCTGGACCTCTTCTCGCTTGGCACGGCGGAGGCGCGGGCCGAGGGCCTGCGAGCCGCCGCCACCCTCCCCGAGTCGCCCGCGGCCGGGACCGGCCCCGCACCGGCCGTCCTCGACCAACCGGTGGCCGTGCACCGGGCGATCGCCGCCGTGGCCGGGGCAGTGGCGCCCGGCACGCTGTTCACCCCGATCACCAACCCGGCGGTACGCGAAGAGCTGATCCGCCACCTGCCCGGCTGGCCCGCCGGCGCGACGGGCCTGCTCCGCTGCACGCCACCGTCGGCCGCCGAGCAGCCGCCGACTCCGCAGCCGCCGACTCCGCAGCCGCCGACTCAGCAGTCGCCGGACGGCCCGGCCGCGTCTCCGGCCGAGCTGATCCGGTTCGGCGCGGACCTGCACCGCCTACGCGCGGCCCTGGCCGCCGAGGGCCTGCCCTCGGCGGTGCTGACCACCCCCGCCGTCACCGCCCTGGCCCTTTTCGCCGGCTGATCCCGCCGGCGGCGCCGGCCCAACCGTCCGTGCGCGCCGGGCTGATCGCGTCGGGCTGGTCCGTGTCGGTCAGGGGCGGTCGACCAGGCGCATCGCCATGGTCGGCGCCTCGGCCATCACCGAGGTCGGGTTCGGCACGCCACCGGAACTCCAGGTGCCGGCCCAGCCGACCTGCACGCCCGGATAGAGCTCGACGATGTCACCGGGCTTGATCACCCGCGACTTCTGGTCGGCGAGCGGCAACCGCTCGGACTCCTCCATCGAACCCTGCGGCCGGACCCCGGAGCCGTTGGTGCTGACGTCCTGCGCCACCAGATCCCGGCCGCGCAGTTCGAACCGGACGTGGCTGCGGCTGATCCAGCGCCGGGCCTCGTCGGTGAGCCACTGGCCGAGCATGATGCCGTCGCCGCGCTCGGGTGCCCGGCCCACCACCACCGCCTGGTCGGCGGCGACCACGAACCGGCGCCGTATCTGACCACCGACCCGCACCGAGAGCACCTCGGTGCGGGGGCGCGGCCCGGCGTCGGTGAGCCGGGCGTCGTGCCGGGGGCAGGCGGGCGCACCGGTGCGCAACGTGGGTGGCGGCTGCCCGCTGTCCCGGCGTTCGACCCGGGCCAGGTCGGCGAAGGCCCCACCGCCGCCGCCCCCGCCGTAGTGCGTGCAGCCCGACTCGGGGCAGTGCCACACCCGGGCGAGCAGGCGCAGCCCGTTTGCGGACGGCTCGGCGGGTGGCAGCGGTCCACCGCCACGGGGGACCAGGGCCGGGCCGCCGGCGGAGAGCACCGGGGCCAGTAGCCGGCCGGGTTGACTGGCCAGCCATCCGAACCGGTCCCGCATCCCGTCGAAGCGACCCCGGGTGATCATCGGCAGGCCGAGCAGGTCGGCCAGTTCCAGCGCCCGGTCCGCCGGGTTGGTGAGGACCTCGACCAGCCCGTCGTCGGCCCAGCGGCGGACGACCATCCGCTCGTTCGAGGTGAGGTCGGCGTCGGAGAGCAGCGCCCGGTGCACCACCGGGTAGACCACGACGCCGTCCTCCTCCAGCAACCGGCCGAGCGCGTCGATGACGATGCCCAGCCGCAACATGCTGGCGGGCCGACCGCCGTCCAGGTCGGCGAAGCGGACCACCTCGGCCAGGTCCAGCACGGCCCGAGCCAGTGCCGGGTCGGTGCAGACCCGGTCCTCGATCGCGTCGAGGACCTTGCTGATCTCGAATCTCACGACGCCGCCCGCACGATCTCGTCGATCCGGCGGGCCAGTTCCAGATCCCGCCGGGTGGTGCCCCCGGCCGAATGGGTCGCGCACCGGAAGGTGACGGTGCGCCAACGGATGTCGATGTCGGGGTGGTGGTCGAGCTCCTCGGCGACGACCGCGACCCGGTCGACGACCGCGATCGCCGCGGGGAAGCTGCCGAGTTCCACGGTGCGGCTGATGCTGGCCTGGTCGCCGGTCCAGTCGGTCAACCCGGCCAGCTCGCTCCGCACGGTCTCCGCCGTGAGCACGTCTGCCATGGTCGAAACCCTACCGCCGGCCCACCCGGCCGCGCCGCCTGGCCAGCCCTCCGACGCACCCCCTGGCCAGCCACGCGACGGCACCAGCCGGTCAGCCGCGCAGCGGGGCGCTGACGGTGTGCAGGTGCCGTAGCGCCTCCCGGTAGGAGTCGACGAGCCCGGTCTCCTCGTACGGGATGCCCTGTTCCGCGCAGTACTGCTTGACCAGCGGCTGGGCCAGGCGCAGGTTGTTGCGCGGCATGCTCGGGAAGAGGTGGTGTTCGATCTGGTAGTTCAGCCCGCCGAGCGCGAAGTCGACCAGCCGGCCGCCCCGGATGTTGCGCGAGGTGAGGACCTGCTTGCGCAGGAAGTCCCAGTCGTCGTCCTCGGTCGGCATCGGCATGCCCTTGTGGTTCGGCGCGAACGACAGCCCCATGTAGAGGCCCCAGAGCCCCTGGTGGATGGCGATGAAGGCGATCGCCTTGACCGGCGAGAGCAGCGCGAAGATCACCCCGAGGTAGCCGACCGCGTGCGCCACCAGCAGGATGGCCTCGATCGCGCGGTGCCGCACCGGGGTCCGGAACCCGCCGCCCGGCTCCCGGGTGACGAGCGCCTGAACGCTCGCCACGTGCAGCGCGATCCCTTCCAGCAGCAACAGCGGGAAGAACAGGTACGCCTGCCGGCTGGCCAGCCGGCGGATGAAACCGCGGGTCTCCTCGGCCTGCTCACGGGTCCAGACCAGCACCCCGGCTCCGACGTCCGGGTCCTCGTCCTCGTGGTTGGGGTTGGCGTGGTGCCGGTTGTGCTTGTCGATCCACCAGCCGTAGCTGAGCCCGACGGCGAGGTTGCCGGCGAGCATCCCGGCGATCTCGCTGGTCCGCCGGCTGCGGAACATCTGGCGGTGGCCGGCGTCGTGGCCGAGGAAGGCCACCTGGGTGGTGGCGACGGCGAGGAAGACGGCGACGAGCGTCTGCCACCAGGAGTCCCCGACCAGGGCGAAGGCGGTCCAGCCGGCGGCGAACAGCCCGCCGGTCAGCACGATCTTCGCCGCGTACCAGCCCGGCCGGCGTTGCAGCAGCCCCGCCCCCGCGACGCGCCGCGACAACTGTGCGTAGTCACTTCCTCGCCGTACCTCGGGTTCGGCAACCGCGCTGACAGTCATCGCTCCTCGATTCCGCCGGCGCCTGACCGACTTCTCCCGCATTTTCACCGCGCACCAGACGCGCGCCGTGATCTCCAAGTCTCCGGAGCGGGGTAGCTGTCAGTAACCCTGGACGCCCCCCGAAGCGGGGTAGGGCTGGCCCTACCCCGCTTCGGGCACCCCGCTCCCCCCGCGGGATGCGTCCGACGGTCCGCCGCCCCCCAGCGGCGTGGGGCGACCGTCGGAGGTCGTCGGATCAGGTCATCCGGCCGACCGCCGAACGCAGCCGGGCCACGTCCCGGCGGCGGCGCTCGTAGGTGGTCGCCAGCCCGATCAACGCGAACCCGCCGGCCGCCAGGAACGCCCACCGGGGCAGCCGGTCCCAGACGATGACCAGCTCGTAGCAGGCCAGCACGGCCAGGGTCCCGCCGGCCAGCACGACCGGCGCCTGGCGCCGCCAGCGGGCCCCGAGCAGCACCGCGACCAGCGCGCCGGCACCCAGCAGCAGCCGCCGCCACGGCTGCTCCCCCGCCGCGAGCACCGAGGCGAGGCTCGGCAACAGCGCGGCCGCCAGCCCTGGCCCGTACCCGATCCAGCTGTTCAACCCAGGCCAGGTCCGGACCGCGAACCAGCCGGCCAGCAGCCCCAGCCCGGCGGCCGGCAGGGTGTACGCCTCCAGCACCGCGACGTCACCGGCGGCGAGCAGCAGCCACGCGCCGGCCAGCTCGGCGCCGGCGGCGACGGCCGCGAAGACCCAGCGTCGGCCGGCCGACTCCCCCGGCCGCAGCGCGCTGAGCCCGAGCGCCACTCCCCAGAGGGTGCAGATGACGGCGGCGTACCGCAGGTGTCCGGTGGTCAGCAGCAGCGCGACCACCGCTCCGGCGTGGCCGGCGGCCGCCAGCGCGGTGGCCTCCACCGGCCGGCGACTGCGCAGGGCGGTCCCGGCGGCCAGCACGACGGCGGCGACGGCGAGCACCGCCAGGGCGGCCACCCGCAGCGGCAGGTCCGCCGCCCGGCTCGCGGCGACCGCGAGCAGCATCCCGGCGGCGGCCGCCGCCAGAGCGCCGGCGACCCGGGCGAGTCCGGTCCGGGCGGCGGCGCCGATGGTCGCGGTGACCGCGACCGCCGCCCCGAGCGCGGTCAGGCTGCTCGCCGGGGTGGCCTGCAGGCCGGCCAGCCCGCCGCCGACCAGCGCCAGGCCGAGCGGCACGGTCACCGGCGCGGTCCGGGCGCCGCGGGCCGGCACCGTCGCGGCGAACAGGCAGCCGAGGCCGCTGGCGAGGGCCACCGCCGGCACCGTCGGCCAGCCGGCACCGAGCGCGGCCAGCCCGGCCAGCACCGCCACCAGACCAACCGGCAACGCCGCCAGGCCGACCCCGATCCGGGTACGCCGCGCGAGCCAGCCGGCGACGCCGGCCACCACGGTCAGGATGCCGAGCGCGGCCGCCGCGTCGGCCCGGATCGGCACCACGATGGGCGCCAGGCCGACCCCCTCCGGCGCCCCGGCCCAGATCTCGCCCAGCCATCCGTACGGCGCCAGCAGCAGTCCGGCGGCCGCCGGTACGACCACGAAGGCGACCCGCAGCAGCAGCCCGACCCCGGCCGCGAACAGCAGCACCCCGCCGGCCTCGATCGGCGAAGTCGTGCCGGACACGATCGGTCTGGTCGACCGGTGCGGGCCGACCACTAGCAGCGCCACGGCGACCGCGAGCAGCCCGACGGCCGCGTAGCTGCCGGCCGGCTCGGCCAGCCCGGCCGCGCTGGGCGCCAGGCCGGTGACAAGCGCGCAGAGCGCGACGGCCGCGCCCGCGTACGACCGGTAGGCCGGCCACCAGCGACGGACGGCGACCAGCGCGCCGACCAGCAGCATCGCGGCGGTGAGCGCGGCCCGGCTCTGCCACCAGGGGGCCGCGCCGCCGGTGTGCAGCGCGGCCACCGCCACGGCCGGCGCGGCGGTGAACGCGACGCCCAGCCAGACCCCGCCGATGACCCGCCGCCGCCCATCAGCCGTCCCAGCATGGGCCGCCCCGACCGACGCGGGACCGACCGGAGCAGAGCCGACCGACGCGGGACCGACCGCAGCAGAGCCTGCCGGACCAGAGCCGACCGGAGCGGGAACGGCCGGAGCGGGAACGGCCGGGCCGGAGGTGGCCAGGGCGACGGGGATCTGGCGGCCCTGGCCGGCGAGCGCGGCGGCAGCGAGGCCGAGCAGGCTCAGCGCCGCCAGTGCCACGGTGGCGGCCGCCGGGCGGGCGAACGCCACCAGCACCGCGTGCCCGGCCAGTGCCGCACCGGTCACCGCGGCCAGCACCGGCAGCAGCGACCGCCGGCCGGGGTGCCGGGCCGCGCCGAGCACCAGCGGGACGGCCAGCGCGAACTCCAGCGCGGCCAGCGCCCAGAACGGCAGCGCCACGGCGGCCGGTACGGCCAGCACGGTCATCGCCCCGCCGACCAGTGCCGTCGGCAACCGGCCGGCGGCCGGCAGGAGGAGCACGAACGCGGTGGCCACCAGCGGCACCGCCACGGTCAGCTGCCAGTCGAAGAGGTCCACCGGGTCGGTCGCCGCCCGGCCGGCCGGCAGCGACCGGACGGCCACCACGGCGGCGACGGCCAACGCCATCGCGCCGACGGTGACCGCCAACGGGCTGGCGAGCAGCAGCCCGCCGGCCCGGTGGCCGGGTCGGATCGCGGCGGGGAGCAGCGGAGCCGCCCCGGCCACCGCCGCCGCGAGCAGGGCGACGATCGCCGCGGCGGCGACCAGCAGGGGCCAGTCCGTCTCGGCGACCGGCCGGATCGCTGCCGCGCCCAGGGTGATCACCAGCAGCGCACCGGCGATGGCCTGCGGCACGGGCTGCCGAACCAGCACGGCTCCAGCCAGGATCAGCAGGACGACAAGCAGCAGCGGTCCGCCGCTGAGTATCGCCGCCGGACCGGGTCCGGCGGCGACCAACAGGGCGACCAGTCCGTAGGCGCCGGCCACCAGCAGCGCCAACCCGTGGCCGGACCAGGCCACGGCCTGTCGGGCGAGTCGTATCCCGCGCGGTTGCCCGGCGACGGCCGGGTCCTGCGCGGTCGTCGGCTCCGGAGCCACCGTCTCGGGCGGCGGTCCCGGTTCCCCCATCACCGGGCCGGCCGGGCGGCGGCGCAGCAGACCGACGACCGCCAGGTCTGCCGCGGCGACCGCCGCGAAGACCAGCGCCCAGCCGGACACCCCCGGGTCCAGCTCCACCACCAGCAGCGGCAGCACCGGCTGCGCGGCAAGGAAGGCGGCGAACCACGGGGTGGCCAGCCGGGTCGCCAGGCCGTAGCCACCCGCTATCGCCGCGCTGGCCCCCCCGGCCAGCGCGGCGTAGCGGGTGCCCGGCCAGTCGGCCACCCCGAACAGGTCGACGCTCCAGACGGCGTAGCCGTCGAGGACCACCAGGAGCAGCCCGAGGGCCGCGAAGGTCTCGGCAGTGGCGGTGAGCCCTCGCCACCGGGCCAGCAGCGGCGCGGCCAGAGCGAGCGCGGTGAGGACGGCGAGGATGGTGGCCCGGCCGGCGATCCCCACCGTGGACCAGGCGACCACCGTGAAGATGATGGCGGCGACGCCGACCAGCAGGCCGCCGAGGATGAACAGCACGTTCTGCACGGTGCGGGTCGACGCCTCGGGCCGGACGGTAGCCGCCGCACCGGAACCGGGACCGGAACCGGGAGCCGGCGCGGTGGTCCGCCCGGCCACGGGCGCGGGCACCGACGCCGGGATACCCGTTTGCGCCGGCTCCGGCTGGGTGCGAGCGGCCGATCGGCTGGCGAGGACGGCGGCGCGTACCTGGGCGGCCAGTTCGTCGCGGCGCCGCTGGGTGTCCCGCAGGGTCGCGGCCAGCGCCGCGTACGCCTGCCGGGCCTGCTCGACCCGACCGGTCAGCCCGACGATCTCGGCGTCGAGCCGGACCACCTCCGCCGCGGCCGGGTCCGGCGGCCGCCGGCAGCGCGGGCAACCGGCGGCCAGGCTGGCCGGGCCGCCGCAGGCCGGACACGGGTACGCGTTCGCTGAAACCGTCACGAGGACATAGTTTCGCCTGGTCGGCGCCGCGCACAGAGTGCGCGTACTCAATAATCCCGCGGCGGGAGGATCAGGATCGGGTCTGGTCGTGCACCCAGGCCGAGTAGTCCGGATTGCCGACCTCGACCCAGTTGACGATGATCTCCGGCACCTCGTACGGATGGTTGCCTCGGATCTGGGCGACAAGTGCCTCCACCCGGTCCGGGGCGGTCTTGAACTGCACCGACCACTCCCTGGTGGTCTCCATCCGCGACTGCCACCAGTACGTGCTGTCCACCGGGCCGCCGACCTGCGCGCAGGCCGCCAGGCGTCCGGCGACCGCCGCGGCGGCGAGGACATCGGCCACCGAACGGGAGTCAACCACCGTCATCACGACGCAGATCTGGTCCACGCCGGGCACCCTACTGCCTGGCCGACCTCAGCGGTGTTCGTCGACCCATCGATCGATTCGCGCCCACCAGTCGAAGAGCCAGTCGATGCGTTCCTGCCGGCCGGTCGGCACCTCCTCCGGTGGCACGGACCAGAACCGCATCACGATCCGCTTGTCCATCGGTAGTTCTCGCCAGATGTCGACGGCGGTGAGCATCCGGTCCAGGCCGGTGTGGGCGACGAAGATGACCCCGGCGTCGGGCGCGGCGTCCAACGCGGCGAGCACCCCACCGGGGCGCGGCGCGAGGACGTGCCGCATGGATTCGGCCTTGGCCGCCATCCGCTCCAGCCCGAGGGCGCGCAGCCGCTCGATTCCCCGGGCCCGGCGGCCGGGGGTGAAGTTGCCGCCCTCGGGGAAGATCACGAAGGCGTCGTTGTGGTCGAGGCCGGTCGCCAGGTGCCCGATCTGTTCGGTCACCGACTCCTGCCGGTCGTCGGGCGGGGCGATGAAACGGTTCGGGAGCCGGTTCAGCAGGACGTCGATCGCCGGGTCCCACTGCAGGGTGTCCTTGAGGACGATCCGGGGTTCCCGGTCGAACCAGTTGACCAGGGCGTGGATCAGGATGAACGAGTCGCCCGGTCCGGCGTGTCGGCTGAGCACCAGCTCCGGCCGGCCGGGCAGCGCGGTGTCGGGGTCGGTGCCGACCACGTCGATGCGCAGCCGCAGCGTCCAGCGGGCCTGCCAGAACAGGAAGGTGAGCCACCAGCCGGCGAGCACGTAGTGCGCCCGTTGCACGGCCGGCGCGCGTTTCTTCCAGCCGAAGCCGCTCGCCACCCAGAGTCCGAAGAGCGCGACCAGGGCGGCGGCGTCCCAGAGCAGATAGATGATCAACAGCCACAGCACCCGCAGCGGGCGCAGGTAGCCGGGCACGAATGGCGAGGCCGCGGCGGCGATCACCAGCCAGAGCGGGATTGTCGACACCACGAGCACCGCGAGCACGATGATCCCCGGGGCGAGGATGAGCCGACGCAGCCACCTGGGCGGAAGCGGCATCAGGCACCCTCCACCCGGTCCGCGAGGTAGCGGCGGGAGGCGACGTAGGCGCGGCTGATCCGCCGGCCGATGGCTGCCATGTCCCGGTACGCCCACGGGCTGTCGTCGCGCGGGTCGAGCCCCCCGGTCGGTAGCACGTGCACCTCGACGTCGGCCGGCAGCGCCGCCAGCTCCCGGGCGAACCGGTGCCGGCGGGCGATCTCGAACGCGACCTGCGCGATTTCCCAGGGCCGCCGGGGCGGCGTCAGCGGCCGTTCGATCCGGCCCACCTGGAGTACGAAGATCTGGCCGGCGCCGCGATCGACCGCCGCGCCGATCGGGATGGAGTTGACGATCCCGCCGTCGATGAAGTGCTCTCCGTCGATCTGGGCCGGTGGGAGCAGGCCGGGCACCGAGGCCGAGGCGAGCACCGCCGGCACCAGCGGGCCGTCGCTGAACCAGTGCTCGGCGGCGCGTTCGATGCTTGCCGCACAGCAGTGGAACGGCACCTTGAGGTCCGCGAAGGTGGTGTGCTCGCCGAGTTCGGTCTCCAGCAGCCGGCGCAGCGGGCGCGGCGAGTGCAGGTGGGTACGGGCGGCGAACCGGCGGAGTTGGCGGGCGACCGAGTCGCCGTACACCTCGCTGGCCTCGGGCGAGGCCCAGAGCCGGACCAGCCGGTTGGTGACCGCCTCGGTCGGGTCGGCGGCGACCAGGGCGCCGTTCACCGCCCCGATGGAGGTGCCGAGCACCAGATCGGGGCGGATGCCGGCGCGGAACAGCGCACGCAGCATCCCGACCTCGACGGCGCCGAGCACCCCACCGCCACCGAGGACGAACGCCACCGGGCCGCCGACCATGCCCTTCATCCTGGCATGCCCCCGGTAGTAACCCACCCGCCCTCCCGCGCCCGCGGCCGTAACCCGACCACCCAGATCAAGATCCACAGGACATCCAGCACGCCCTGAGCCCAATTCGCCTGCCAGATGTCCTGAGGATCTTGGAGAATCCCCTGATCAGGTGAGGGAAAGTCCCGTTCCGGCGGTGCATTGCGGGACCTTCCATCATTTGATCAACGGGTGTCGTCCCGAGTGGACGGATGGGCCGACGGGGGCGCGCCCCGTCGATTCGATGACGGTCAGTTGCTTCATGATCGCTGGATGGAGTGTCCGGATAAGCGGCAATTGCTCCGGGCGTTAACCAGCCGTTGACAGGAGGTTGTCATTCGCGGAGCCTGATACGACCCCTCCACTCTCAGGCAGGTGCGAACACGATGGCATCTCTGCACGCGGGCGCCCTGCTCGCCCGCAGGTACCGTCTCATCGATCAGATCGGCGCCGGTGGCATGTCCGTCATCTGGCGGGCCCGCGACGAGGTGCTCGACCGGGTCGTGGCGATCAAGGTGCTCGCCGCCTCGCTGGCGGCCGACGCCAAATTCCGCGAGATGGTACGCGAGGAGGCCCGCGCCGCCGCGCAGCTCGTCCACCCGCACGTGACCTCGGTGCACGACTACGGCGAGACGGTCGCACCGGACGGCAGCGTGACCGCGTTCGTGGTGATGGAGCTGCTCGCCGGGGAGGAGTTGGAGGCCCGCCTCACCGCCGGCCCGCTGCCCTGGCCGGAGGCCGTCGAGATCTGCGCCCAGGTGGCCGAGGCGCTGGCCGCAGCGCACCGGCTCGGCATCGTGCACCGCGACATCACCCCGGCCAACATCATGATGACCTCGGTCGGCGCCAAGGTGCTCGACTTCGGCATCGCCACCCACGTCGGGGCGCCGGACGAGGACGAGGACGGCGAGACCTTCGGCACCCCGGCGTACGTCGCGCCGGAGCGGCTGGACGGCACCCCGGCGCAGCCCGCCACCGACATCTACTCGCTCGGCGTTCTCCTCTACGAGACCCTCACCGGTCGGGTTCCGTTCCCCGCCACGACCTGGGAGGACCTCACCGACGCGCTGGCCGACGAGGCGCAGCCACCACCGCTGGAGGGCGTACCGAATCTGCCGCTGGTGGTCTCCGACATCTGCATGCGCTGCCTGGCCCGGGACCCGTACGCCCGCCCGACCGCGCACCAGGTGGGGTTGGCGCTGCGCGGCCAGTTGCAGCCGGCCGACCCGCAGGCCGCCACCATGCTCTCGCCGACCGTCACCCTGCCAGCCATCGTGGCCGCCACGGGCGCAGCCGCACCGGAACCGGAGTCCTCGCCGGAGCCCGGGGCCGAAACCGGCGCACCGGCCCTGCCGGTCGGGGCCGGCGCCGCTGCCGCACGGGTCGGGGCCGACCGGGAGGCCGCACCGGTCGGGGCCGACGCCGCTGCCGCACCGATCGGGGCCGGCGGGGCGGAGACACCGGCGGATCCCGCTGCCCACCAGGCCGCTGCCCACCAGGCCGACGGGCGGCCGGACGGCGGTAGCGGGGTGGCACCGGCCCACCGGCATGACTCGCGGTCGGCCGGCGGTTGGTCTCCGGCCCGGACCGCCGCGCTGGCCGCGATCGCCGTCATCACGCTCACCACGCTGGCCCTGGTCGCTTCCTCGCTCGGCGAGCCGCGGACCGAGCCGCGCACCCTGCCGACCGCCGGTGGGCCGCCCAGCGATCTGGACACCGTCGAGCCGGACCGGCAGCAACCGGCGCCGTCGCCCAGCTCGATGCCGTTCCGGACCGCCGGCACGCCCGCCCCGACCGCGGCCGCCTCCCCGACGGTGAGCGAGGCGGTGGCCCGCCTGGATCAGGTCATCGACGACGGCCTCGCCTCCGACGACATCGAGGACCACGTCGCGACCGACCTGCGCAACTACGTCCGCAACCTGCGCGACGCCCTGGTCTCCGGCCCGGTGGACCTGGCGGCCCGATCCCAGGAGCTGCGGGACAAGGTCGCGGTCCGCGCCAACGAGGGCACGATAAGCCGGGCGTACGCCAGTGAGCTGGACGCCGCGCTCGTCCAGCTCTCCACCGCTGTCGTCTGAGGACCACCCCCGCCGGGACGGGACGGCCGTCGCCGTTGACGGCCGCCCGCCGGCCGGGTCAGGGTAGGGCGTTCAGGAACGGCCGGTGGCTGTTGCGGAACTCCCACCCGTAGTAGCGATCCCAGTTGATCGACCAGGTCATCAGGCCGCGCAGGTTCGGGTTGGTCCCGCTGCGCGGGGTGTAGCCGGCACAGCCGGTGCCGCGGACCAGGCAGGTGAGGGCGGCCTGGACACCCGCCGGTGCCACGTACCCGTTGCCGGCGCTGACGGCGGCCGGCGCGCCGAACGCCACCTGCTCCTCGCGCAGCGCGGGAAAGACGTTGCCGGCGTTGCCGGCCACCGGGAAGCCGGCCAGCAGCATGTCGGTCATCGCGATGTGGAAGTCCGCGCCGCCCATGGTGTGGTACTGGTTGTCCAGGCCCATGATCGGCCCGGAGTTGTAGTTCTGGACGTGCAGCACGGTCAGGTCGTCCCGCAGCGCGTGAATCACCGGCAGGTACGCGCCGGCCCGCGGGTCCTGCCCGCCGAACGGCCCCGATCCGTAGTACTGGTAGCCGAGCTGCACGAAGAAGGTCTCCGGCGCCATGGTGAGGACGAAGCGGGAGCCGTACCGCTGCCTGAGCGCGCGGACCGCGGAGATCAGGTTGACGATTGTCGGCGTGGTCGGGTTGCGGAAGTCGGTGTCGCCGGGGTTGAGCGACAGGGAGTGGCCCTCGAAGTCGATGTCCAGCCCGTCCAGGCCGTACCGGTCGATGATCGCGGCCACGGAGCGGACGAAGGCGTCCCGGGCGGCGGTGCTGGCGAGCTGGACCTGACCGTTCTGCCCGCCGATGCTGATCAGCACCTTCCCGCCCCGTTGCTGCCGGGCCCGGATGGCGGCGGTGAACTCCGCCTCGGTCTCCACGTTGGGGCACTCGCTGACCGGGCAGAGGCTGAACCGGATGTCGCCGGAGGTGACGGTGGTCGGCTCGCCGAAGGCGATGTTGACGATGTCCCAGTCGGCCGGCACGTCGGCCATCCGCAGGTAGCCCGATCCGTTGGCGAAGCTGGCGTGCAGGTAGCCGATCAGCGCGTGTCTCGGCAGCCCGGAGGCCGGCGGCGGAGTGGTCGGTGGATTCGTCGTCGGTGGGACGGTGGTGGGTGGGGCGGTGGTCGGCGGGGTCGTCGTCGGCGGGGGCGTGGTCGGCGGCTGACCGCCCGCGCAGGCGGCTCCGTTCACCACACAGTTCGCCGGCAGTCCCGGACCCGACCCCAGGAACCCGAACGAAACCGACCCGCCGACCGGCACCGTCCCGTTCCAGGACCGGTTCGAGAAGGTGTAGCGGTTACCCGAGACCGCCAGCGTGGCGTCCCAGTACGAACTGATCGTCGATCCGGCCGGCAGGTCGAACGCCACGGTCCAGGACGGGAGCGCGGACGGCCCGCCGTTGGACACCGTCAGCCGCCCCTCCCACCCCGAACCCCAGTCCGCGGTCCGGACGAACGTCGCCGACGGGCCGGCCGCGGATGCCGGGGTGGCCAGCCAACCCACCAGCACCGCCGCCAGCACTCCGACCAGTGTCGAACTGAGTAACCGCGACCGACGTCCCATCCCAACCTCCGCCCAGCAACCCCCGTCATCGACAGATCCCCAATTATTAGGACTGTTAACTGTTTCTGTCCAGACCTCGGCCGGGACCGCCGGTCACCCGCGATCAGTGCCCCCGGTCGGTCACTGTCTGATCCGGTCACCCGACCGGTCGAAGAGCAGCAGCCGGTCCAGATCGACCGCGAGCGCCATCGGCTCGCCGATCCGGGGCATCGCCAGCGCCGGCACCCGGACCACCAGATCCGAGGAGAGCGGCGGCTCGTCGGAGAGCTCCGGGTCGTAGACCGGGTAGAAGCCGTACTCGGTGCGGGCGGTGGCCGGCGGGGCCGGGTGGCGGGCCGACGGCAGCATCCGCGCCAGGGTGTGCCGGACCGGGTGCCCCGGCGGCAGCTCCTCGGCGAGCAGTTCGGACAGGTGCTGGCCGGCCTCCGGATGCTCCAGCCGGGACTCGGCCAGCGAGGTCGGGACACTCCCGGTGTCCAGCCGGACCAACGCCTCGTGCCCGAGGTTCTCCACGAACCGGACCGTGCCCCGCAGTACCGGGCCGGGCGTCGAATCCGGCACCGGCGTCAGCGCGTCGGCCCGCAGCGCCACGGTGACCCGCTCGGTGTGCCGCTCCACCAGCCGCCGGCCCCTCGGGTCGCCCGCCGGGAACTCGATCACCTGGCTGCCGAGGTCCACCAGGACCCGGCCGGCGTCCGCGTAGATCGCGCCCTGAAACAGGTTCGTCCTCGGCGTACCGAGGAAGGCCGCCACGAACACCGTGGCCGGATCCCCGTACACCTCGCTGGGCGGGCCGATCTGCTGCAGCACCCCCCGGCGCAGCACCGCCACCCGGTCGGCCATCGTCATCGCCTCGACCTGGTCGTGGGTGACGTAGAGCGTGGTCACGGCCAACCGCCGCGCCAGGGCCGCCACCTCAGTCCGCAGCTCCGCCCGCAACCCGGCGTCCAGGTTGGACAGTGGCTCGTCGAGCAGGAAGGCGTCGGGCTTCCGGACGATCGCCCGGGCCATCGCCACCCGCTGCCGCTGCCCGCCGGAGAGGTGGCTCGGCATCCGGTGCAGCAGGTCGGTGATCCCGAGCTGCTCGGCGACCTCGGTCACCCGGTCCGGGCCGGCGGCCACCGCCGCCGGGGCCAGCCGGACCGGAAACCCGATGTTCTGAGCCACCGTCAGGTGCGGGTAGAGCGCGTAGTCCTGGAAGACCATCGCCACCCGCCGGTCCCGTACCGAGGTGTCGTCGACGACCCGGCCGTCGAGCAGAACATGCCCGCTGGTCGGATCCTCCAGACCCGCGACCAGGCGCAGGATCGTCGACTTCCCGCAGCCCGTCGGCCCGAGCAGCGCCACGAACTCGCCGGACGAGACCTCGATGCTCACCTCGTCGACCGCGACCGTGCCGTCATCGAAGACCTTCGTCAGCCGGTCGGTGGCGATGCTGACCACGACGACCACCTCCTGACCACATGGTCAGGGTTGCGGCCTGATATGGCTAGGCCCCGGTCGATCTGTCCATCCAACCGTCACCGTCGTCGTCGTACATGCGCCGCTCGAAGACCCCGTCGCCGTCCCGGTCGTACTCGCTGATGTCGACAAGCCCGTCGGCGTCCAGGTCGTGCCCCACGAAGTCGACCCGCCCGTCGCCGTCCCGGTCGACCAGGATGTCCACCCCGCCGTCGGCGCGGCCGCGCAGGTCGTGCCGGTCCCACCTGCCGTCGCCGTCGGCGTCGACCCGGGTCCGGTAACCATCGGGAACGACCGGGTCGGGCGGCGCGACCGGTGGCACCACCACGGGCGCCTCGGCCGGGCCGAGCCCCGGCTCCGAACCGGCCAGCACGCCGGCCAGCCCGTTGCCGACCGGCCCGGGAGCGGCCGCCGCCCCCAGCGGCTCGGCCAACCCACCCGGGAACGCCCCGGCCGCCGGCCCGCCGGAACCCGCCGCGCCCGCCGCCGGCGGCGCCGCCGGCCCGATGCCCTGGATCGGCTCGGTACGCGAACCGATGCCCTGGATCGGGTCGCGCGGCCCGATCCCGGCCACCCCGTCGTCGGCCGGCCCCATCCCGGCGATTCCGGCAGAGCCAGCCGGCCCCATCCCGGCCACCCCGGCAGAACCGGCCGGCCCCATCCCCGCAGAGCCAGCCGGGCCCGTCCCGGCCACCCCGGCGGAGCCGGCCGGGCCGAGACCCGAGCGGCCGACCTCGGCCGAACCAGGGCCGGCGCCGGCCGTGCCGCCGCTGCCGTCGCCCGGCTCGAAGAGGCCGGGCAGCGCCCCGGCCAGACCGGTCAGGGGCGAGAGCATGCCGAACAGGCTGGACTGGTTGGCGCGTACCTCGACGCCGCTCTGCCCACCCGGGTCGCCACCGACCTGGGTGTGCAGCAGCGCCACCTCGTCCGGGTCGAGCTGGTAGCCGGCGAGCGTGCCGGCCGGGTCGGCGGCGAGCGCGGCGGCGAACGCCGGCTCGGCGAGCAGCCGCTCCAGGACCGCGTCGAAGTCGCTCATCGTCAGGCTCCCCCGCCGGCTGGCTCGACGTCGGGCCGGCGCACCTACAGGTTAGCCCGGACCGGCGAGACCATCGTCAATCCAGCTCCGGCATTGGTACGGGCTGCGGGCGCGGGCGGCAGGTACCGCACTGCAACGCGTCCTCCACCACCAGTCCCTCGGCCCGGGACCGGCGCTCCGACCGGTGCACCTGCAACAGGTACGGGCCGAACTTGGCGTGATCCTCGCAGAGCCCGCGCCCACAGAACCGGCAGCCACCCCGCGCCGCCTTCGGACAGAACCAACAGAGCACCTAGTCACTCCTCAGGAAACTTCAACCGTTCTACACGGATCGACGGCAATCGGGGAACCCTGGATCTGCGAGGTGGCGCCATCGCTGTCGGTCGCGGTGACCACAATCTGCAGGGTGCCACCATCGTTCGATCGGCCCGGGTAGGGAACCGGCCCGATCGAGCCGTAGTAGTTCCCGTCCGGCGACATCCGGTCCGAGCCGCCGGCGAACCCGCTCCACCGCACCGTGACCGTCAGCCCGTCGCCGCTGTCCCGATCGTCCTGCACGTTCACCACCGGGAACGCCTGAGTCCGGAAGTTCGACTGGCACGGCTCGCCATCGATCTCCTGGGCGATCGTCCCACCCGGGTCCGTGACCCACCGGATCACCGGAGCCCGGTTGGTCGGCGTCGGACTGCCGCTCGGGCTCGGCGTGGCGGTTGGGCTCGGGGACGAGGACGGGGAGGTTGGCGGGCCGGTGGTCTGGCCGGGCGTACCCGGGGTGCCGGGACCGCCCGGATCGCCGGGACCACCGGGGTTGCCCGGACCGCCGGGCGGGACGGCCGGGTCGTTCGGCACCAGGCCCGGGAACGGACCCGTCGGCCGGGTCGGGCCGGGGCTGGCCGACGGCGTCGGCGACGGGCCGGGCGGCGACGCGGTCGGCACCGTGCCCGGGACCAGCGTCGCCGGCCCCGTCGGGGCGGAACCGGTCGGTCCGGCGGCCACGCCGCCGCCGTCGCCGCAGTCCAACCGGACCTGCCGGGTGGGCTGACGGATCCCGTCCACTAGCACCTCACCCTCGGCGACCGCCACCCCGCCCGCCACCACGTACCGGGCCGCACCGGCGCTGGCCACCGTGCTGGTGTCCCGCTCGACGGTGAGCGCGATCGGGGCGAAGGCGCCGCTGGTGGCGTCCGTGTCGGCGACCAGCCGGCCGGTGTCCAGGGTGAGCCGACCGTTCGGGGCGACCGGCCGGTCACCGGAGCTCCAGAGCTGGCCCATCCCGAGTCGGGTGCCGGCGCAGAGCAGCGCCGACGAACCGCCGCGGAAGGTCAGCTCCCCGGTCGACCGGGGCGCCACCCGGACCCGGTCACCCTCGCCGACGTAGATCTTCCCGCCCGCGCGCAGCACCACCAGCCGCTCCCCGGTGACCACCTCGACCCGGCCCCGCTGCGAGGTCAGCAACGCCCGGTCGGCCGGCATCTCCGCCCAGGCCGGCGCCGGCACCAGGTTGGCGCCGGTGGCCAGCAACGCGAGCAGCAACAGCAGCAGCACCAGCCACCAGAGCCGGCGTTCGAACCCCCGGTCGACGCTGTCGTCCAGGCCGGGCGGGGGCGGCCCGGGCGGCGCGGCCAGCGGCGGGTAGTCGACGCCGGGGTGGACCCCCGCCGTCGGCGCGCCACCGGTCGAACCCGCCGCGGGCGGGGCGAGCAGGCCGCCGCCGGGGGCGCCGAAGAGCAGCGGCAGGCCGGACACCGCCGGCACCACCCAGAGCCGGACCGGGGTACGGGCCGTCGCGACGGCACCCGGCCCCACCTCCCCCATCGGCCCGATCATGGTGCCGCGCCGCAGCTCGGTGCCGTCCGGCAGGGCGACCACCCCGGATTCCACGATCACCGTGTCGCTGCCGGCCTCCAGCACCACCGGATCACCGGGCGCCAACGCCACCGGCCGGGCGGCGGCGATCAGCCCCATCCGGTCCTCGGCGCTCAACCCGTGCAGGGCCGGGGTCTCGGCGAAGAGCGCCTCGGCCTCGGCCCGGTCGGCGGGCGGCGGGCCGGGCAGCGGACCCACCGTGCTCACCACGACCGCCGACGGGATGGCCAGCAGGGTGGTACCGGCCGTGTGCCAGGAGAGCGTGGCCGGCGTACCGGTGAGGGCATTGGCCAGGCCCACGACGCCGCCGGCGCCGACCCGCTGCCGGACGATGCCGCCCGGGTCGCCCGGTCGGCGCCCCTCGACCGCGCCGTCGGCGACCAGGTAGACGGCCGGCTGCGCGGCCCCGGCGAAGACCAACGGCTGACCGGTACGTGGGCGCAGCCAGCTGGCCCGCGCGGCCAGCTCGGCGAGGGCCGGGCCCGGCAACCGGCCCAGCGGCGAGTGCCGCAGCACGGCGATCCGGCGGGGCAGGTCGGACTGCGACCGGCGCTCCGCCCAGTCCTGCCGGAACCGCTTGATCAGCGTGGCCAGCCAGCCGATCAGCAGATAGACCAGCGGGGCCGCCAGGCCGGCGATCACCGCGGCCAGCAGCAGCCGGGCCGGCCAGCCGGACCGCCACAGCCCGAGCACCAGCCCGGCGACCCGGTCGGTCCAGATCCGCCAGCCGAGGTTTACCGCGATCACCAGCCAGAGAACCGCGAGCGTGCCGTAGAGGGCGACCAGCCGGCCCTCCCGGTCCAGCTGCGCCCAGCGGGGTGGCCGGCGGCGCAGCCGGGCCAGCACGAAGGCCAGCCCGCGAGCCCGCAGGTTGGGGATCTCCAACCAGTCCATCAGCAGGTAGTAGCCGTCCAGGGCCAGGAACGGGTTCAGGTTGAACAGCGCGTTGAGATACCAGGCGAAGGCGAGCTTGAAGGCCCACGGCGCGGTCTCCGGCACCAGCACGCCGACGATCTGGGCCAGCCCGGCGAGGATCAGACCGGCCGCCGGTCCGGCCAGCGTGGCGAGCATCCGCGCCCGCCGGCCGGCCATCCAGACGTCGGTGGTGTCCACGAATACCGACGGAATGCCGAAGTAGACCAGGAATCCGGCCGCCGGCACCCGCCGCCCGGCGTGCCGGGTCGCCAAAGCGTGCCCCAGCTCGTGGCAGGCCAACGCCAGCACGTTGAGGCCGAGCAGGACGGCCGCGCCAGCGGTGTACGAGCCGTTGGTCAGGAACAGCGACTGCTCGGCCCGCCACCAGGTCCAGACGAACAGCCCCAGGCCGATCGCCACCACGGCGGCCAGCAGCGCCGCCGCGACCCGGGTGAACAGCAGCCGCCCGCCGGCCCGGTAGAGCAGGTCGACCAGGGGGTCGATGTTCGCCAGCACCATCCGCTGGCCCTTCGCGGCGGCCAGCAGCGTCCGGCCCAGCCGGACCGGCCACGGCCGGCGGTGCACCCGGTCCAGCCGGCGGAACGCGTCCACCGGCAACTCGGCGAGCATCCGGTTGCCGGCCAGGTCGGCGACGATCCGGGTCACCTGGTCCGGGGCGAGCCGGCCGGCGATCCGGGCGAAGTCGGCGACCAGCCGGGCCACCGTCCGGCTGCCGTCCATCAACTGGGCCAGCCGCCATTCCTCGACGGAGAGCCGCAGGTAGCAGGCGCCGCCCCGGTCGTCGGGCGAGCGGAGCATCACGTACGGGACGCCGCGTACCGAGACCAGCTCGGCCGACTCGATGCCGGGTCGCAGCACCGGCTTGGCCCGGGCCGGATTGAGCCGTTCGACGACGGCGTGCCACAGGCCCGGTTCGGCCGGGCCGAGCGGCTGGCCGGGCGCCCGACCGGCCAGCGCCTCCCACACACTGACCCGCGTTTCGACGACCGCCACTGTGTCCCGCCCCTCCGCACCTGATCGCAGCGATCAGCAGGCAGCACGCATGTGATCGCGGCATGCAGAGTAGGACGCGACGGCGGCGTGAGGCTAGTCCCGTTCCGGCAAACTGACAACGCTGCCCGTACCGAATGCCGTCAGGCTGGGCGTACCTAATGCCGTCAGCGGACGGCGCGGGCCGGCTGGGGCGACCGGTCGGCCGGCTCCTGCCGCGGCTGCGGACCCCGGTGCCCGGTAGCCCAGGCCCGGTAGACCGGCAGGTAGTTCTCGGCCATCCGGCGGGCCGAGAAGTTCCGCTCGACCTGGGCCACGCAGGCCGCCGGGTCGAGGTCGGTGACGGCCCGCAGGGCGGCCGGCAACTCCGCCGGGTCGTCGCAGATCAGCCCGGTCTCGCCGGGGCGGATCAGCTCCGGTACGGCGCCCCGCCGCAGCGCCACCACCGGGGTGCCGGTCCCCATCGCCTCCACCATCACCATGCCGAACGGCTCCTCCCACCGGATCGGCATGATCAGGCAGCGGGCCGCGAGCAGCAGCCGGAGGGAGGTGTCCCGGTCGGCGTTGCGGATCAGGGTCACATCCGGTCCGAGCATCGGTTCGATGACCTCGGCGAGGTGGCGCTGTTCGACCGCCTCGTCGCACTTGCCGACCAGCACCAGCGGCAGGCCGGCCTCGCGGCAGGCCCGGATCGCCAGCTCCGGCCCCTTGTCGGCACTGAACCGCGCCAGCCACACCACCGGGCCGGTGCCCGGCCGGGACTTGCGCGGCAGCCCGCCGGTCTGGATCCCGTTGTGGACGGTCGCGATCCACGGCACGTGGTCGGCGAGCCGGCGCTGCGCCTGCGAGATGGCGACCAGGCCGACCGACGGGTCGACGTCGCGCAGGATGTCGCCGAGTTCCCCGGTCGGGTTGCCGTGCACGGTGGCCACGGTGGGGACCGGCCGCTGCGGCGCCAGCAGCGGCCCGACCGTGGTGTGGTCGTGCACCACGTCGAACGACTCCGGGGTGAGCAGCGCGTTGACCCGGGCCAGGTGGGCCAGCTCCGGGAGCAGGTGGCCGAGTCGGTCGTTCTGCAGCTCGGGCGAGGTGGCGACGTAGCGGGCCCGGGTGCCGGACCACGATCCGGCGCCGAAGAGGGTCACCTCCTGGCCGAGTTCGACCAGGCCGTCGACGAGCGCCGCGCAGACCTGCTCCAACCCGCCGTAGCCGGGCGGCGGGACCTCGTACCAGGGCGGGACGATCATCGCGATCCGCATCGGTCGCGCGGGTCCCGGGTGTTCGGCCGAGTCGTCTCGGTCCGCTGGGATGTCGGTCACGAGCCTCCCCGATGGCCATCGGCGCGGTCCTGGTTCTGCCGATCGTCGCCCGACCCGGGGTGAGCGGCCCTCACCCGGTGGGGGTGAACCGGGCACGAGGGAGCGGCGGGCGGTGTGACCAACCCCCTTGGTCACACCGCCCGCCGCTGGAGGGAGGATGCGTCTTCCGGCTACGAAAGGGTCGCCGCCTCAAGTCTCGCGGGTGTCTCCCTGTTAGGACGTCTCAGCGAGCGTCACGGTTGCCGTCTTTTCGACTCCGTTTCGGGTGTAGGTCACCTCGACCCGGTCGCCCACCTTTCCGGCCTGCACGGCGGAGACGAGGTCGTTCGACTCGTTCACCGGCTGGTCGCCGAACCGGGTCACCACGTCGCCGCGCTGCAGGCCGGCCTGGGCGGCCGGACTGTCCGGGGTCACGTTGCCCACCACGGCCCCGCCCTCGGCGGAGGTGGTGACCTCGACCCCCAGGTACGGGTGGCTCACCTTCTCGCCGCGCTGCAACGTCTCGGCGACCGTCTTGGCCTTGTTGCTCGGGATGGCGAAGCCCACCCCGATGTTGCCGTTGCTCTGCCCGTCGGTGGCGATCGCGGTGTTGATGCCGATCACCTCGCCGCGGGTGTTGACGAGCGCGCCGCCGGAGTTGCCCGGATTGATCGGGGCGTCGGTCTGCAGCAGCCCGGAGATCGAGCTGGCACCCCGGCTCGGGTCGGACTGGTCGTTGCCGCCGGCCTGGATGGTGCGGTTCAGCGAGCTGATGATGCCGGCGGTCACCGAGCCCTGCAGCCCGAGCGGGCTGCCGAGGGCCAGGACGGTGTCGCCGACCCGCATGCCGTCGCTGTCGCCGAAGGTGGCCGGGGTCAGATCGCTCACCCCGTCGGCCTTGAGGACGGCCAGGTCGGTCTTCGGGTCGGTGCCGACGATCTCAGCGTTCGCCGACGTGCCGTCGGCGAAGATCAACCGGACGGTCTGGCCGTCGGCGCCGGCGACCACGTGGTTGTTGGTCAACACGAAGCCGTCCGCGGTGAGCACCACCCCGGAGCCCTCGCCGCTGCCGGTGTTCACCGAGAGCACGCTGTTCTCCACCGAGGCGGCGATGCCGGGCAGGTCGGCCTCGCTGATGATCGGCGCGGCGGTGAAGGTCCGGTTCCCGGAACCGCCCGGGTCGTCGAAGGCGAGCGCCACCACGCCGCCGGCGATGCCGGAGCCGGCCATCAGGACCAGGGCCGCGACGCCCAATGCCGCCGCCCGGCCGACCCGGCTCGGCCGGGCGGGTGGCTGGCCGCCGTCGAGCGGCCGGTGCCAGGGGTGCTGGCCGGCGGGGCCGGACTGCTGACCGGGGTAGCCGGGATAGCTCGGGTAACCGGCCTGCCCCGGGTACCCGGCGACCGGATAGCCGGCCTGCCCAGCCGCCGCCTGCTGGCCGGGGTGGCCCGGCTGCGCCTGGTGGCCGGGGTGGCCCGGCTGCGCCTGGTGGCCGGGGTGGCCCGGCTGGGTCTGATGGCCGGGGTGGCCCGGCTGCGCCTGGTGGCCGGCCGGTTGCTGGTTCGCCTGGGCGGCCGGCTGGTTCGCCGGGCCGGCCTGGTAGGGCGAGGTCGGTTGACCACCCGGATACGGGTACGGGCCACCGGCGTACTGGCCGGGGTGTCCGCCGTACTGCGGAGCTGCCTGCTGCGGTTCGCCGCCGGGCGTCGGATCACCCGGCCGGGCCGGCGGTGGGCTGCCGGCCGGCGGTGCCTGCCACGGGTTGGGCGGGTAGGGCCCGGCCGACCCACGGTCGGCGCTCGGCAGCTCGGCGGCGTGGTGCGGCTGCTCGGCGTCGGCGTTGGCCGGCGGCCGCTGCGGGTCGGTCTCGTACTCGTTCATGTCTATCAGCTTGCCCGGTCGCACTGCGTTGCGCCTGGGATTGGGCTGGAGGTTAGCTGTGAGTCAGACCGCTTCGTCGTCGGGCGGGGCAAGCGGCAGTTCGACCCGGAAGGTGGCTCCCCCGCCGGGTGTCTCGACGAACTGCACCGTGCCGTCGTGGGCCGCCACCAGCGCCGCGACGATGGCCAGCCCCAGCCCGGTGCTGGTGGCGCCGCCGGTGCCGTGCCGGGTCCGCGCCGCGTCGGCCCGGTAGAAGCGTTCGAAGACCCGCTCGGCCTGTTCGGCGGTGAGCCCCGGCCCGGTGTCGACCACCTCGATCACCGCCCGGTCGCCCGGCCCCCGGCTCAGCCGCAGGCTGACCGAGGCGCTGGCCGGGGTGTGGGTCAGCGCGTTGGTCATCAGGTTGCCGAGGATCTGGCGCAGCCGGGCGTCGTCGCCGAGCACCACGAGCGTTCCGGCGCCGGGTTGGACATCAAGGCTGACGTCCCGCTCGGGCGCGACCGCGCGGGCCGCCTCGACCGCCTCGGTGGCCAGCACCGGCAGCTCCACCGGCGCCAGCACCAGCGGGCGTTCCCGGTCCAGCCGGGCCAGCAGCAGCAGGTCCTCGACGAGCAGCCCCATCCGGGCGGCCTCGTCCTCGATCCGGCGCAGCAGCGGCGCGACCTGGTCCGGCCGGGACGCCGCCCCCTGCCGGTACAGCTCGGCGAAGCCCCGGATGGTGGTGAGCGGGGTGCGCAGCTCGTGCGAGGCGTCGGCGACGAACTGCCGCATCCGCTCCTCGGAGCGGCGGGCCCGCGACTCGGACGCCTGGGCGGCGATGGCGGCGTCGCGGGCGGCCATCTCCGCCGACCGGGCCGCGTACTCCGACGCCGCCCGGGCGGTGAAGGCGGCTTCGATCTGGTTGAGCATCGCGTTGAGCGCCCGCGACAGCCGGCCCAGCTCGGTTCTGGCCTCACCGTCGCTGGGCTCGGGGTCGGGCACCCGCCGGCTCAGGTCGCCCTCGGCGATGGCCGCCGCCGTCTGCTCGATCTCCACCAGCGGCCGGAGGCTGGTACGCACGATCGCCGCGCCCAGGGCGGCGAGGGTGACCATGACGGCGCTGCCGACCAGGATGTCGGCCCAGACCAGCCGGCGCACCGCCAGGTCGACATCGCCGAGGTGCTGCCCGACCGCGATGTAGTCCTGGTCGGCGACCTTGACGATGATCATCCGCCAGCGGAGCCGGCGGTCCTCGGAGTTGGTGGTGAACGCCTTGCCGTCGGCGTGCTCGCGGTACCACTCGGCGTCGTTGAGCCCGTCCGGCAGGCTGGTCGACGGCATCGCCTGGTCCCAGGCCCGGTCGAACTCGGGGGTGCCGGGCAGCAGGTCCACGTTGCCCCGGACGTAGACGTAGTCGGTCGGCATCAGGCCACCGGCGGCCTGGCTCGGGGTGGTCTTCATCGCCCGGTTCAGATAGCCGGACAGCTCCCCGTCGACCTTGTCGACCAGATAGCTGCGCAGGAAGAAGGTGGTGGTCACGCTGATCACCACCAGCGCGGCGGCCACCAGCACGAGCACCGCCGCGACCAGTTTGATCCGCAACGGGACGCTGCGGAGCCGGCCACTGAGCGGCACCGGCGAGATCATGCCGCCGGTTTGCGCAGGACGTACCCGACCCCGCGGAGGGTGTGGATCAGACGGGGCTGGCTGTTGTCGACCTTGCGCCGCAGGTAGGAGATGTAGGACTCGACGATGTTGTCGTCGCCCCGGAAGTCGTAGTTCCAGACGTGGTCGAGGATCTGCGCCTTGGAGAGCACCCGGTTGGCGTTGAGCATCAGGTAGCGCAGCAGCTTGAACTCGGTCGGCGAGAGCTGCACCCGCTGGCCGGCCCGGTGCACCTCGTGGGTCTCCTCGTCCAGCTCCAGGTCGGCGAAGGTCAGCCGGGACGGGGTCTGCTCGCCGGTGGCGGTGCGGCGCAGCACCGCCCGGATCCGGGCGGTCAGCTCCTCCAGGCTGAACGGCTTGGTGACGTAGTCGTCGCCGCCCAGGGTCAGTCCCCGGATCTTGTCGTCGGTCGCGTCCCGGGCGGTCAGGAACACCACCGGGGTACGGGTGCCGCCCTCCCGCAGCAGCCGGATCACCTCGAAGCCGTCCAGGTCGGGCAGCATCACGTCCAGGACGACCAGGTCGGGGCGGTGCCCCTTGGCCGCGCTGACGGCGGCGCTGCCGCTGGTCGCGGTGGCCACGTCGAACCCGGCGAAGCGCAGACTGGCGGAGAGCAACTCCAGGATATTCGGATCATCTTCGACGACAAGGAGGCGTGCCTCGGTCTGCGGTGCGGCCATGCCGCAATCATGCGGCTCCGCTCTGCGATCCGCCTTGGTAAACCCTGAGAACTCGCTGAGAGCTCCGCCGGGCGCGCTCAGGCGGCCAGTTCGAGCCCGGTCGCCGGATCCGCCGCCGACGCCGACGCCGCCGGGCCGGTGGCGGGGCCGGGCAGTGCCCCGGAGGTGGCGCGCGCGGGGCCGCGGGACCACCGGCGCCCGGCGGCCAGGCCGGGTCGGTGCACCAGCGACTCGGCGGCGCGGGCGAGTTGGCGGCGGTCGGCGCCGGCGTCCGAGCGCAGGGTCCCCGCCACGGTCAGCGAGATCACCAGGTCGCGGACCGCGAGCACCCGCCGTACCGAGGCCCAGAGGCTGTCCCGGCCCAGGAACGCGGCGGCGGTGGTCACCCCTGGCGCGGCACCGGCCCGGTACCGCACGGAGAGCGGTACCACCGGGGTGCCGGCGTCGATCGCCGCCTGGAACATCGCCGGCCGGAACCGGCCCATCCCGCCGCACCGGGCCGGCGTACCGCACCAGGTGGTCCCCTCGGGGAAGACCGCGACCACCCCGCCGGCCCGCAGCGCCGTCGCCACCTGGCCGACGGTCTCCGGCAGGCTGCGGGGGCGGTCCCGGCGGACGAAGATGGTGCCACCGGCGGCGGCCAGCGATCCGATCAGCGGCCAGCCCCGGACCTCCCGTTTGGCCAGCAGTTGGGTCGGGGCGCCGGCCAGCAGCGCCAGGACGTCGAGCCAGGAGACGTGGTTGGCGACCAGCAGCGCCCGGCGGTCGGGCAGCCGGCCGGCGACCCGCAGCCGCACCCCCAGGGCCGCGAGCACCGCCCGCGCCCAGAGCCGTCCGGCGGCGCGGCGGCCGGCGTCGGCCAACAGCGGGAGTACGGGCACCAGCAGCATGCCGAGCAGCAGGGTGCCGAGCAGCGCGACGAACCGGGCGACCTGCCGCCCGGCGGAGACCGTCGGGGTCCGCCCGGGACCCGGCAGGCAGTCGGGTCCACAGTCGGATTGCGGCTGCCAGAGCGATTCGGTCCGGCGCCCCGACGGCGCTCCGGCGGGTCGGACGGCCGGCGCGGGTCGGACGGCCGGCGCGGGTCGGGCAGCAGGCGCGGGTCGGGCAGCGGGCGCGGGTCGGGCGACCGGCGCGGGCCGGCGGGCCGGGGCCGTTTGCGGCGGGGTGGCCGAGGTGGGCCGGTTCGTGGTGGGGGTCGTCGGGCCGGTCATCCGGTCGCTCCCGGGTCGGCCGCGGCTTCGCCGAGGAAGTGCCGACGGTAACGCGGGTGCATCCGGTCCATCGAGAGCAGCACGTACAGGTCTGCCACGTCGAACTCCGGGTCGTACCCGGGCTCGCCGCACACCCAGGCCCCCAGCCGCAGGTAGCCGCGCAGCAGCGGCGGCATGGCCGCCCGACCGTTGACCGGCGGTGTCGCCGCGGCGGCGATCGCGGCCGGCTCGGCGAGCCACGGGCGGTGCGGGTGGACCCGCAGCGGCGGGGGGCAGAGGTTCTGCCGGGCCACTTCGTGCCAGACCGCCAGGGCGGTGGCACCGCCGTCGCGCAGCGGCACCGAGGCGCAACCACCGAGCCAGCGCAGCCCGCGCAGGTGCAGGTAGCGGGCGATGCCCGCCCACATCAGGTTGATCACGGCGCCGGAGCGGTGGGCCGGGTCGACGCAGGAGCGGCCGATCTCGACCAGGTCGTCGCGCAGCGGCGCCAGCCCCCGCAGGTCGAACTCGCCCTCGGCGTAGCGCCGGCCGACCCGGCCGACGCGCTGCGGTGGCAGCATCCGGTAGGTGCCGACCACCGCCCCGGTCCGGTCGTCGCGGACGATCAGGTGGTCGCAGTGTGGATCGAACTCGTCGGCGTCGAGTCCCGTGTCGGCGGTGGGGAGGTCAACGCCGAGTTCGGCGGCGAAGACCGCGTGGCGCAGCCGCTGCGCGGCGGCGACCTGCTCCGGGGTGTCCGCGATCAGCAGGGTGTAACCGCTGGTGCCGGCCGGTGCGGCGGCGGTGAGGAGAACGGCCATGGTCTCTGTGTAAGGTGACCGGCTGCCAACGACGTATCCCCCGCTGGAGTATCGGGTGTCATTCCAATGAACGGATGGCCGGGTGAACGGATGGCAGCGGATCGGGTTGGCTGAGGAGGCGCGGGATGCGGCTGGGTGAGCGGTTCAGCGGGCCGGACGGATCGGCCAACGGCGGGTACGCGGCCGGGAGCTTCGCGGGCTGGGCCGGGGCGGTCACCGGTGGTGGATCGGACCCGGTCGAGGTGACGTTGCGGCGGCCGCCGCCACTGGCGACCCCGTTGACGGTCGCCCGGACCGGATCGGGCGCCCGGATCAACGCCCCGGACGGCGCGCTGGTGGCCGAGGTCGAGCGGGTCGAGCCGTTCTCAGCCGTCGTACCGCCGGTCGGTTGGCAGACCGCGACGGCGGCGGCGGCCGACTACGCCGGCCACCGCGACCACCCGTTCCCCCGCTGCTACGTCTGCGGGCCGGAGCGCACCGACGGGCTGCGGATCTTTCCGGGTCGGCTGCCGGACGGGCGGACGGCCGCGCCGTTCGAGGTTCCCGCCGACGTCGGGCCGGCGACGGTCTGGGCCGCGTTGGACTGCCCGGGTGGCTGGTCGGTGATCGCGCCCGACCTACCGGGGCCGGCGGCCGGGGACCATCCGGAGCCGGCCGGCAACCGGCCGTACGTGTTGGGGCGGATCGCCGCGGTGGTGACCGCGCTGCCGACGCCCGGTGACCGCTGCGTCGTCCTCGGCGCCGCCGTCCGCGCCGAGGGGCGCAAGGCGCTGGTCCACTCCACGCTCTACGGCCCGGACGGCGCCCTACTGGCGTACGCGCGGGCCACCTGGATCGCAACCCGGGCGTGATGGCGGATACTGACCCGGATTGACTCGCACCGTGGCAAGCCGCCACGCTGTGCGGCGCGCGCCGGCCTGGCCGCGCACCCACGGGAGGAGAGACATGTCCGACGGGCAGCGGAGCCCCACGGTCGGGACCGGCAGGATCGAGGTGTCCGGCCTGACCAAGCAGTACGGCAAGATGCGCGCGGTCGACAATCTGTCGTTCAGCGTCGAGCCGGGCCGGGTGACCGGCTTCCTCGGGCCGAACGGCGCGGGCAAGACCACCACGCTGCGGATGTTGCTGAACCTGGTCACGCCGACCGCCGGTGGCGCCACGATCAGCGGTCAGCGCTACGCCGACCTGCCGGAGCCGGCGAAACACGTCGGTGCGGTGCTGGAGGCGTCCAGCGCCCACAAGGGGCGGACCGGGGTCAACCACCTGCGGGTGATCTGCGCGGCTGCCGGTCTGCCGAAGTCCCGGGCCGACGAGGCGCTGGCCATGGTCGGTCTGACCCCGGCGGCGAAGCGCAAGTTCAAGGGTTACTCGCTGGGCATGAAGCAGCGGCTCGGCATCGCCGCCGCCATGCTCGGCGATCCGAAGGTGCTGCTGCTCGACGAGCCGGCCAACGGTTTGGACCCGGAGGGCATCCGGTGGATGCGCGGGTTCCTCAAGACGCTCGCCGCCGAGGGCCGCACGGTGCTGGTCTCCAGCCACCTGCTGTCGGAGATGCAGCTGCTCGCCGACGACGTGGTGATCATCGCGGCCGGCAAGCTGATCCGGCAGGGGCCGGTGGCCGAGGTGATGGGCTCGATGACGCACGGCGCCCAGATCCGGGTACGCACCCCCGACGCGGAGAAGCTGACCACCGCGTTGGGCCAGCAGAATGCCACGGTGACCCGGGGCCAGGACGGCGAGCTGCTGGTTGCCGGGGTGGACGCGCCGACCGTCGGGCGGACCGCGTTGGCGGCCGGGGTGGAGCTGCACGAGCTGACCGCGGAGCGCCCCGACCTGGAACGGGTCTTCCTCGAACTGACCTCCGGAAAGGCGGGAATCCGATGAGACTGATCCGCTCCGAGCTGGTCAAGATCCGTACCACGAACACCTGGTGGCTCTTTGCCGGCGGCGCCTTCCTGATGCTGGTGCTGGCGTTCCTCTACAACATGCTCTTCGCCAACTTCGCCCTGGACAACCCCGACACCAGCACCGAGGGGCTCTCGCCGGAGCAGGCGGAGCAGGTGGTGGCCCAGTCCGATGTCGTCTTCCAGGCGGCGAACCTCTACACCTCGGGCCAGTTCTTCGGCCTGCTCTTCGTGATGCTGCTCGGCATCATCCTGGTGACGAACGAGTTCTATCACCAGACCGCGACCACGACCTTCCTGACCGCGCCGCACCGTACCGCGGTGGTGTTGGCCAAGCTGGTGGTGGCGACCCTGCTCGGGGCGGCGTTCTGGCTGGTCACGACCGCGTTGACCATCCCGGCGACGATGGTCTTCCTGGCCAGCAAGGGGGTGGACAACCACTTCGGCGACTGGCCGATCACCCGCGCGCTGCTGCTCAACCTGCTCGCGTACACGCTGTGGGGCATTTTCGGGGTGGGCTTCGGGGTGCTGATCCGCAGCCAGATCGGTGCCACCATCACGGCGGTGGTGCTCTACCTGCTCGGTACCACGGCGGCGGGCATCCTCTTCGCGGTGCTGCAGGACCGGTTCGACGCGGAGTGGATCGGCGAGTTGCAGGTGCTCGTCCCGTCGATCGCCTCGTCGCTGATGATCAGTGGGACGGAGCTACCCGGCAGTCCACCACAGTGGGTGGGCGCGGTGGTGCTGATCGGCTACGCCCTGGTGACGGGCACGGTCGGCTCACTGATCATGCGGACTCGGGACATTTCATGACAGAAACCTCAAGATGCCATTCTGAAGTGTGAAACCGGACACGGGCCGGACGTGGCAATGCCGACCGTCATCGCACGGCGTAGCCTTGATCCCGACTCCTGAACCGGCCTTCAGTGGCGGTGGAGCCCGCGCGCGTGGCAACCGCGTGCGACCGAACCAAGCGCGCGACGGACGAACCGCGCGAAGACGAACGACCCGCGTGAAAGAGGCGATTACCGGCCGTGTCAACCCAGCAGACGTCGCAGGAGAACCCACTGGCGGGTTTCGGCCCGAACGAGTGGATCGTCGAGGAGATGTACCAGCGCTACCTCGCCGACCCGAACAGCGTTGACTCGGCCTGGCACGACTTCTTCGCCGACTACCGCCCGCCCGGCGACGGCACCGCACCGGCGACGTCCGGGGCGAGCGGCGCGGACCGGTCGGCGGGCGGCAAGGACGCGGCCGCCGGCACCGCGGGAAAGACAGGCGACGGCGGCGGGCGCGGCACCGGTCGACAGACCGGCACCGCGCCGGCCGCCGACGGCCGGCAGACCACCGGTACGGCGAAGCAGGGTGCCGCCGCCAAGTCGGGCGGACCAGCCGCCAAATCAGCCACCGCCCCGGCCGGCAAGCCCGCGGAGAAGTCCGCAGGCGCACCGGCGCAGAAGTCCACGACGACCGGCGGCAAGGCCACCGCCGGCCAGGCCGCCCCGGCCAAGTCGACCGCGGCCAAGCCCGCAACCGGCAAGGCCGCCGACGACGCGGGCGCCGGCGCCGCCGCGACCACCCCGCTGCGCGGCGTGGCGGCCCGGATCGTCCAGAACATGGACGCCTCGCTCGCCGTACCGACCGCCACCAGCGTGCGGGCGGTGCCGGCGAAGCTGCTCGTCGACAACCGCATCGTGATCAACAACCACCTGGCCCGGGGGCGGGGCGGCAAGGTCAGCTTCACCCACCTGATCGGCTTCGCCCTGGTCCGCGCCCTCGCCGAGCGCCCGGAGATGAACAACTCCTACACGTCGGTGGACGGCAAGCCGGCCGTGGTCAAGCCGGAGCACGTCAACCTGGGCATCGCCATCGACCTGGTGAAGCCGGACGGTTCGCGCAACCTGGTGGTGCCCTCCATCAAGGGCTGCGAGCAGATGGACTTCCGCCAGTTCTGGCAGGCGTACGAGGACGTGGTCCGGCGGGCCCGGCGCAACGAGCTGACCATGGAGGACTACGGGGGCACCACGATCTCGCTCACCAATCCGGGCGGCATCGGCACGGTGCACTCGCAGCCCCGGCTGATGGTCGGGCAGGGCACCATCGTCGGCGTCGGCGCGATGGAATACCCGGCGCACTACGCCGGGATGTCCGAGGAGACCCTCGCCGAGCTCGCCGTCAGCAAGATCATCACGCTGACCAGCACCTACGACCACCGGATCATCCAGGGCGCGCAGTCCGGCGAGTTCCTCAAGAGCATCCACGAGCTGGTCCTCGGCGAGCACGGCTTCTACGACCAGATCTTCACCTCGCTGCGGATCCCGTACGAGCCGGTGCGCTGGATGCGCGACGTGGCGGTCAGCTCCGAGGGGCAGATCAACAAGACCGCCCGGGTGCACGAGCTGATCCACGCGTACCGGGTCCGGGGTCACCTGATGGCCGACACCGACCCGCTGGAATTCAAGATCCGCAAGCACCCGGACCTGGACGTTCTCCAGCACGGGCTGACCCTGTGGGACCTGGACCGCAACTTCCCGGTGGGCGGCTTCGCCGGCAAGCAGCGGATGAAGCTGCGCGACATCCTCGGGGTGCTGCGGGATTCGTACTGCCGCCGGGTCGGCGTGGAGTACATGCACATCCAGGACCCCGAGGAGCGCCGCTGGATCCAGGAGCGGATCGAGCTGCGGTACGAGAAGCCCTCGGCGGACGAGCAGAAGCACGTGCTCAACCGGTTGAACGCCGCCGAGGCGTTCGAGACCTTCCTGCAGACCAAGTACGTCGGCCAGAAGCGCTTCTCGCTGGAGGGTGGCGAGTCGCTGATTCCGCTGCTCGGCGAGGTGCTGGAAGCCTCGGCCGAGGCCGATCTCGACGAGGTCGTGATCGGGATGGCGCACCGGGGTCGGCTCAACGTGCTGGCCAACATCGTCGGCAAGCCGTACGAGAAGATCTTCTCCGAGTTCGAGGGGCACCTGGACCCACGCTCGACGCAGGGCTCCGGCGACGTGAAGTACCACCTCGGTCAGGCCGGCAAGTTCACCACCCCGGACGGGGAGCACTCGATCAAGGTCTCGGTGACGGCGAACCCGTCGCACCTGGAGGCGGTCGACCCGGTGCTGGAGGGCATCGTCCGGGCCAAGCAGGACCGGATCGACCTCAAGCTGGAGGGCTACACGGTGCTGCCGCTCGCCGTGCACGGCGACGCCGCGTTCGCCGGCCAGGGCGTGGTGGCCGAGACGCTCAACCTCTCGCAGCTGCGCGGCTACCGCACCGGCGGCACGGTGCACGTGGTGGTCAACAACCAGGTCGGCTTCACCACCGCCCCGGAGTACTCCCGCTCCAGCCTCTACAGCACCGACGTGGCCCGGATGATCCAGGCGCCGATCTTCCACGTCAACGGCGACGACCCGGAGGCGGTCGTGCGGGTCGCCCGGTTGGCCTTCGAGTACCGCCAGGCGTTCAACAAGGACGTCGTGATCGACATGGTCTGCTACCGCCGGCGCGGGCACAACGAGGGCGACGACCCGTCGATGTCCAACCCGCAGATGTACAAGATCATCGACTCGAAGCGGTCGGTCCGCAAGCTCTACACCGAGGAGCTGATCGGTCGGGGCGACATCACCCTGGAGGACGCCGAGGAGCTGCTCCGCGACTTCCAGGCGCAGCTGGAGCGGGTCTTCAAGGCCACCCGGGACGCGGCCGCCGTGCCGCCCCGGCAGCTCACCCGCCCGCCCCGGCAGCAGGAGAACGAGCCGGAGGTGACCACCGCCGTGGACGCCTCCGTGCTGCGCGCGGTGGGCGAGGCGCACCTGGCGCTGCCCGAGGGTTTCACCCCGCACAAGCGGATCCAGCAACTGCTGGAGCGGCGGGCGAAGATGGCCACCGAGGGCGGCATCGACTGGGGCTTCGGCGAGATCATCGCGTTCGGTTCGCTGCTGCACGACGGGGTGACGGTCCGGCTGGCCGGCCAGGACTCCCGGCGCGGCACCTTCGTCCAGCGGCACGCCGTGATCGTCGACGGCCGGACCGGCACCGAGCACCTGCCGCTGTCGGCGCTCACCAGTGAGCAGGCCCGGTTCTTCGTGCACGACTCGCTGCTGTCCGAGTACGCGGCGATGGGCTTCGAGTACGGCTACTCGGTGGAGAACACCGAGGCGCTGGTGCTCTGGGAGGCGCAGTTCGGCGACTTCGGCAACGGCGCGCAGACCGTGGTGGACGAGTTCGTCTCCTCCGGCGAGGTCAAGTGGGCGCAGCGTTCCTCGCTGACCCTGCTGCTGCCGCACGGCCACGAGGGGCAGGGGCCGGACCACACCTCCGGCCGCCCGGAGCGGTTCCTGCAGATGTGCGCCGAGGACAACATGCGGGTGGCGATCCCGACCACCCCGGCGAACTACTTCCACCTGCTTCGCCGGCAGGCGCTGTCGGAGAAGCGCAAGCCGCTGGTGGTCTTCACCCCAAAGTCGCTGCTGCGGCACAAGCTCTGCGTCTCCGGCGTGCAGGACTTCACCACCGGCACCTTCCAGCCCGTCCTGCCGGACAGCGAGAGCCCGAACCCGGAGTCGGTGAAGCGGGTCCTGCTCTGCACCGGCAAGATCTACTACGACCTGCTGCAGGCCCGTAGGGATCGCGGCATCACCGACACCGCGCTGCTGCGGATGGAGCAGCTCTACCCGCTGCCGGTGGAGGAGGTGCGGGCGGCGCTTGCCGGCTACCCGAACGCCGAGGACTTCGTCTGGGTGCAGGAGGAGCCGGCCAACCAGGGTGCCTGGTCGTTCATCGCGCTCAACCTGCTGGAGCACCTGGAAGGGCTGCGACTGCGCCGGATCTCCCGGCCGGCCGCCGCCGCCCCGGCGGTCGGCTCGATGAAGCTGCACGAGAACGAGCAGACCGACCTGCTCGCGGCCGTCCTCCCCCAGCCCTGACCGGACACTTGGAGGAACGGGTGTACTTCACCGACCGGGGCATCGAGGAGCTGGTCGAACGCCGGGGCGACGAGAGCGTCACCCTGGAGTGGCTGGGTGAGCGGTTGCGCGACTTCGTCGACCTCAACCCCGAGTTCGAGACGCCCGTCGAGCGGCTCGCCACCTGGCTGGCCCGCCTCGACGACCCCGACGACGAGTGAGGACCGGTCGGGACCAACGGCCCTCCGTCCGGTCCCTCCGGTTCGATAGGTTGTGGGCGTGGCCGCGCGCAGTGTCTTCATCGCAAGTCTGGGCCCCGGCGGCGGCAAGTCGACGATCGCGCTCGGCCTGGCCGAGCTGCTTTCCCGGCAGGTCGGCCGGATCGCCGCCTTCCGGCCGCTGGTGCCGACCACCGGTCCGGATCCGATTCTCGCGCTGCTGCACGACCGCTACCGCGTCGAACTCCCGCTGGCCGAGCTCTCCGGCGCCGGCTACCCGGAGGCCGCCGCGCTCGTCGGTGACGGGCGCCGGGAGGAGCTGATCTCGCGGATCGTCGAGCGGTACCGCTCGGTGGAGCGCCGCTGCCCCGCCGTGGTGGTGATCGGCAGCGACTTCGACGACGCCGAGGAGAACGCCGGCGGGATGTCCCGGGAGCTGGCCTTCAACGCCCGGCTGGCGACCGAGTTCGGCAGCGTGGTGGTGGCCGTCATCGACGGGTTCGAGCAGGACGAGAAGGCGATCGCCGGGGCCGCCCGGGGGGCGTACCACGAACTGACCGACCTCGGCGCGACCGTGCTCGCGGTGATCGCCAACCGGGTGCCGCACGAGATGACGCTGCCGGAACTGCCGGTCCCGGCGTACGCGATTCCGGAGGTGCCGACCGTGTCGGCGCCGACGGTGGCCGAGGTCGCCGCGGCGCTCGGCGCCACCCGGCTGGCCGGCGACGACTCCGCGCTGGACCGCGACGTGCTCGACTACGTGGTCGGGGCCGCCCACGTGCCGACGCTGCTGGACCATCTCACCGACGGCTGCCTGGTGATCACCCCCGGCGACCGGGCCGATCTGCTGCTGGCCGCCAGCGCGGCGCACGTGGCCGGCCAGGTCTCGGTCGCCGGGCTGGTATTGACCCTCGGTGAACGCCCGGACGAGCGGGTGATGCGGCTGCTGGAGCGGCTGCACAGCGGGTTGGCGGTGCTCTGCGTGCCGACCGACAGCTACCACACGGTGGCCGCCTCCAGCCGGATCGAGGGGCGGCCCAGCAGCGCCAGCCCGCGCAAGGTGGAGGCCGCCCTCGGGGCTTTCGAGTCCACGGTGGACACCGCAGAGCTCTCCCGCCGGCTGCGGGTCACCCGGTCGGTCCGGGTCACCCCGCTGATGTTCGAGTACGACCTGATCGACCGCGCCCGCGCCCAGCGCCGGCACCTGGTGCTGCCCGAGGGGCCGGCGGAGCGGATCCTGCGCGCCACCGAGATCCTGCTGCGCCGGGGCGTCGCCGAGCTGACCCTGCTCGGCGACCCGGCCGAGATCGGCCGCAAGGCCCGCGAGCTGGGGGTGGACGTCGAGGGCGCCACCATCGTCGATCCGGCCGACAGCCCGTGGCGGGAGGAGTTCGCGGTCGAGTACGCCGGGCTGCGCGCCCACCGGGGCGTCACCCTGGACCTGGCCCGGGACGTGGTCGGCGACCCGAACTACTTCGGCACCCTGATGGTGCACACCGGGCGGGTCGACGGGATGGTCTCCGGCGCCACCCGGACCACGGCGGCGACCATCCGACCGGCGTTCGAGATCATCAAGACCGTGCCGGGCGTCTCGGTCGCCTCCAGCGTCTTCTTCATGCTCCTCGCCGACCGGGTGCTGGTCTACGGCGACTGTGCCATCAACCCCGATCCGGACGCGGCGCAGCTCGCCGACATCGCCGTCTCCTCGGCCGACACGGCCGCCCGGTTCGGCGTCGAGCCGAGGGTGGCGATGCTCTCCTACTCGACCGGCACCTCCGGCAGCGGCGCCGACGTGGAGAAGGTCGCGGCGGCCACCGAACTGGTCCGCCAGCGCCGGCCAGACCTGCTGGTCGAGGGCCCCATCCAGTACGACGCCGCGATCGACCCGGCGGTGGCGGCCACCAAGCTGCCGGGCAGTTCGGTGGCGGGTCGGGCGACCGTCTTCGTCTTCCCCGACCTGAACACCGGCAACAACACCTACAAGGCGGTGCAGCGCTCGGCCGGCGCCGTCGCGGTCGGACCGGTCATGCAGGGCCTGCGCCGGCCGATAAACGACCTGTCCCGGGGCGCGACGGTGCCGGACATCGTCAACACGGTCGCCATCACCGCCATCCAGGCCGCCGGATGAGCCGGATCCTGGTCGTCAACACCGGTTCGTCGTCGCTGAAGTACCGCCTCTACCAGGGCGCCGACGCGGTGGCCGGCGGCACCGTCGAGCGGATCGGCGAGCCGGACGGCGGACCGGCCGACCACGCCGCCGCGCTGGCCGACGTGCTGGCCGGACTCGACCTGGCCGGGCTGGCCGCCGTCGGGCACCGGGTGGTGCACGGCGGGGTGCGGTTCACCGAGCCGGTGCTCATCGACGACGAGGTGGTCGCCGGGATCGCCGCGCTGGTGCCGCTGGCGCCGCTGCACAACCCACCGAACCTGGCCGGCATCGAGGTCGCCCGCCGGCTGCTGCCGGGCGTACCGCAGGTCGCGGTCTTCGACACCGCGTTCCACCGCACGCTGCCGCCGGAGGCGGCCAGCTACGCGATCGACCGCCAGGTCGCGCAGGAGTACGGCATCCGCCGGTACGGCTTCCACGGCACCTCGCACGAGTACGTGACCCGGCGCACCGCCGAGCTGCTGGGGCGGGACCCAGCCGAGGTCAATCTCATCTCGCTGCACCTGGGCAACGGCGCCAGCGCGTGCGCGGTCGCCGGCGGCCGCAGCGTCGCCACCTCGATGGGAATGTCCCCGCTGGAGGGGCTGGTGATGGGCACCCGCAGCGGTGACCTCGACCCGGCCATCATCCTGGACCTGCAGCGGACCGGGAACTTCTCGGTCGACGACATCGACCGGCTGCTCAACCAGCGCGGCGGCCTGCGCGGGCTCTGCGGGGCGAACGACATGCGCGAGGTGCTGCGCCGCCGGGCCGCCGGCGACCCGGCCGCGACGCTCGCCTTCGACGTCTACTGCCGGCGGATCCGGTCCTACGTCGGCGCCTACTACGCGATCCTGGGCCGGCTGGACGCGATCACCTTCACCGCCGGGGTCGGCGAACACGCCGCCCCGGTCCGGGCCGCCGCGTTGAGCGGGTTGGCGCGGCTGGGCATCGTGGTCGATCCGGGGCGCAACGAGGCGGCCGGTGGCGACCGGCCGATCTCCCCGCCGGGGGGCGAGGTCACGGTCTGGGTGGTCGGCACCGACGAGGAAGCCGAGATCGCCCGCCAGACGCGGCTGTTGATCCGCCGGTCAGGCGGATCAGCTCAACCCGACTGAGCCGGTCGGCGGCGCTGGGCGGGGCCGGGCGGCGCTGGGTCGGTCGGCGGCGCCGGGTCAGCCGAGGGCGACCCAGGCGATCAGGGCGACCACGACGACAGCGGCGACGGCCGCGCCGATCAGCAACGGCAGCCGCGACGGCGCCTGATTGGCGGCCGGATCGGGTTTCTGGGCGAACACCCGAAATGCCTCGGTGTTGCCGCTCGTGTCCCGGTACTCGTCAGACATGCGCAAGACCTTAGCGAAAGCCTCCCGGCGCGGCTGTCCCGCACTCCCGGCCTGGTCGGCGAGGCACAATCGGGTGATGCGCCGACACCCCACCGCCGTGGCGGCGGCAGCCCTGATCGCCCTCGGCCTGGCGGTCGCGGGCTGTTCGCCGGCCCCGGACCGGTCGCCGAACGGCACCGGCCCGACCACCGCCGCACCGACCGGCACCGCCGGTCCGGCCACCCCGTCGACCGGCCCGGCCACCCCGCCGGCCGGCCGCGCACCGGCGGAACGCTTCGACACGGCGACCCGGCAGCTCGAGTTCACCCGCGGCGAGAACCGTCCGCTGGACGTCACCGTCTGGTACCCGGTCGGCGTCGGCGGCGACGTGGCCCGCGGTCGCTTCCCGGTGGTGCTGTTCAGTCACGGCCTGGGCGGTCGGCCCGCCGACTACCGGACGCTGCTGAGCGGCTGGGCGGCGGCCGGCTTCGTGGTGGCCGCGCCAAGCTACCCGCACACCAGCCGGGGCGTCGCCGACTTCCAGCTCCTGGATGTGATCAACCAGCCGGCCGACGCGTCCCACGTGCTGACCGGGCTGCTGGCCCTCGACGATCGGGCCGGCGACCCGTTCCAGGGCCATCTGGACCCGGAGCGGGTGGCCGCCGCCGGGCATTCGGCCGGCGGGGTGACCACCATCGGGCTCTTCACCGCCGGCCGCGACGACCGGCTGGACGCCGGCATCGTGCTGGCCGGCAGCGCGCTCGGGGTGGGTACCGCGTTCAGCGGGGCGTCGGCGCCGCAGCTGTTCATCCACGGCGAACTGGACGAGGTGGTGTCGTACCAGTCGGGGCTGGCGGCGTACGACCGGGTTCCCTGGCCGAAGGCGATGCTGAGCCTGCCGGACGGCGACCACGGCGGGTCGCTCTCCCGGTCCGGCGACCCGGCGCTGCGGGTGGTGGCCGAGACCACTGTCGAGTTCCTCCGCTGGTCGCTCTACGGCGACCCGGCGGCGAAGGGCCGGCTGCCGGCCGCCGCCGCCCGGGGTGGCCTGGCAACCCTGGACGACAACCTCTGACCTGGGCCCGAACGGGAACCGTCGCCCGGAGGTCTCTCCGGGCGACGGTCCCGTGATCAGCCGGCCCGCCCTGGCCGGGGCGGGGTGGGCGGGCTAGTTGACCACTGGTTGAAGGCTGTCCGCGTACACGTTCGTCGGTTTGTCCCAGGTGATGCCGGACTGGGTCACCCGGGCGACCACGCCGTACCGGTGGTCGCGGCCGAAGACGTTCCCCCGGATTCTGATGCCGGCCGCGTTGAGGTCGGTCCGGATGCCGATCGAGTAGTTGCCGCCGTTGCAGTAGTTCCGCTCGAAGAGCAGGTTCGACACGATCGGGCCGGTGGTCGAACCGATCATGAGGCAGGCGTTCATCGGGTCGCGGGTGGCCGGGTTGTACGACTCCAGCGTGTTGCCGCGGACCACGATGTTCGACGCCCCGGTGGTCTGCAGCGTGTCGTTGTGCGACCCGGGCAGCCGCTTGAGGTGGTGGATCCAGGAGTCCTCCACCACCGTGTTGGTGCCCAGCCGGGGGCCGTCGATGGCGTTCGTGATCTCCACCCGGCGCAGGGTGTAGTCACCGCAGCAGACCGCCACCTGGATGCGGCCCATCCCATCGACCTCGGAGTCCTCGACGAGCAGGTTCCGGGCGTTCAGCGTCCGGATGCCGTAGGTCACGCCGCACCTGATCCGGGTGTTGCGGATCACCACGTTCGCGGCGCTGACCAGGACACACCCGTTGATGTCCAGGCCGTCGAGCACCTGGCCGTCGGTGGTCACGTTCACCGAGCCGGCCGCCCGCAGCCGGGTTCCGGCCGGCACACCGGTGTTGCCCGGGCCGGGGAAACCACTGGGCACCGCGGACGCGTCGACGTCGGTCGCCGATCCGGCCGGGGGTGCGTCGGCCTCGGCGACCGGTTCCGCTTCCGGTTCCGGTTCGGCCTCGCGCTCGTCGGCCGGCGCCTCGGCGACCGGCGGCCGGAATGTCACCGGCCGGCCGTTCCAGGAGGACCCGACAATTGTTGCCGGCGCTTCATCCGAATAGATGAAACCCTTGACACAACCAAAGAGGTGTACGCCGCGGGCGGTGTAGTTGCCGAACACGATGCCGTTTGTCTTGGCCGCGGTGCAGTAGATGCGGGTGTTCTCGATGAGGGCACCGGAAAAGCCGTCGAAGACCCGGATCGAGTAGTCCCCGTGATATCGGACGGTGAGGTTCCTGACCGTGACGTTGTTTGCCTTGATGTGTATGTAGCCATTGACGTGTCGACCGTCCAGCACCGTCCCGTCCCTGGTCACGGTGACCGAACCGGCCGAACCGTCGGCCATGGCGGTACTGATCCCCACCCCGACCATACCCAGGCTCGTCAGCACGACGAGCAGAGTACGCGGCAGGCTGCGCCGCTTTCCGTGACCCACCCGTACGATTCGCGGTGCCCGTCGATTGCCTTTATAGGCCGCCAGGAAACTCAAGATCGGACCCTTTCTTACCACGACTGTCCACAATCAGCGATGCAGGACGGCATGACTGTAGCGGTCGATGGGAGGGTCGTAGTTCGACGCCGGAACGGTACCGAACGGAACCTGTGGTTTTCTTGAAGTACACCTTTGCGTCGACTGTGTCGGGCATTCGTTGTCATACCCAAGCTGCCCGAGTGTCCGTTTCCCGACGGAGAAAAGTCCGGATTTTCAGTATGCGGACTCAGCGTGTTCGTACAACCGCAGCCTGCTACCAGCTCCTCAGCGGGTGTGGTCGAGCACCAGCTTGCCGAAGACCTCGCCCGACGCCAGCCGCTCGAACGCCCCCCGGACGGCGGAGAAGCTGTGCACTCCGTCCACCACCGGCCGGATCCGCCGGGCCACGCAGAGCTCCATCAGCTCGGCGAGTTCGTCGGCGGTCCCCATCGAGGTGCCCAGGATCTCCAGGTGCATGGCGAAGACCCGACGCAGGTTGACGGTCGGCAGATGCCCGCTGGTCGCCCCGGAGACCACGATCCGCGCGCCGGGAGCGGCCACCTTCAGCGAATGGTCGAAGGTCGCCGCCCCGACGGTCTCGATCACCACGTCGACGCGCTCCGGGAGCCGGGCGCCCGGCTCGACCGCGGTCGCGCCGAGCTCGGCGATCCGCTCCCGCTTGACCGGATCCCGGCTGGTCGCGTACACCCGCTTGCCGAGCGAGACGGCGAGCACCACGGCGGCGGTGGCCACCCCGCCCCCGGCGCCCTGGACCAGCACCGAGTCGGCCTCCGCCACCCGCCCCCGGGCGGTCAGCATCCGGTACGCGGTCAGCCAGGCCGTCGGCAGGCAGGCCGCGTCGGCGAAGGAGAGGTCCGCCGGCTTGCGGATGAGGTTGGCCCGGGGCACCGCCACCCGTTCGGCGAAGGTCCCCTGGTGGTGTTCGGAGAGGATGGAGACGCCGCGCGGGTCGGCCGGGTCGGCGACCACCGGGTAGAGCACCACCTCGTTGCCGTCCGGGTCGACCCCGGCGGCGTCGCAGCCGAGGATCATCGGCAGCCGGTCCGGCGCCAGTCCCACCCCGCGCAGCGACCACAGGTCGTGATGGTTCAACGAGCTGGCCCGGACCTCGACGGTCACCCAGTCCTCGTTCGGGTGGACCGGCTCGGGCCGGTCACCGACGACGAGTGCGGCGAGCGGGTTGTCGGGGTCGATTCCGGCGGCGTAGGCGGCATCCATGAACCGACGCTAACAGCGTCCCCCGACCGACCAGCGGGACCGGCCCGACCAGCGGAACCGCCGGACCCGGCAACGGCGACCACCGGACCCGGCGGCGGACCCGGCGGCGGGACCGGCCCGGACAGCGGAAGCCGGCCCCACCATCGGCTCAGCCGCGGGCCACGCCGTCGCGCCGGGCGGCCTCGGCGACCGCCTCGGCCACCGCCGGGGCGACCCGGGGGTCGAGCGGCGACGGCACGATCGCGTCGGCGGTGAGCGAGTCGGCGACCACCGCCGAGATCGCGTCGGCGGCGGCGACCTTCATGCCGTCGGTGATCCGCACCGCGCGGGCGTCCAGCGCGCCGCGGAAGATCCCCGGGAACGCGAGCACGTTGTTGATCTGGTTCGGGAAGTCGCTGCGTCCGGTGGCGACGACCGCCGCGTGCCGGGCGGCCACCTGCGGATGCACCTCCGGCGTCGGGTTCGCGAGCGCGAAGATCACCCCGTCGGGTGCCATGGCGGCCACCGCGTCCGCGGCGATCTGGCCGCCGGAGACGCCGATCAGCACATCGGCACCGCGCAGCGCCTCGACCACACCGCCGGTCAGCCCGGCGGCGTTCGTCAGCGCGGCCAGTTCCGCCTTGGTGGCGGTCAGGTCGGGGCGGTCCGGGTGCAGGATGCCGCGGGAGTCGCAGACCAGCACCTCGGCCGGGTCGACCCCGCCGGCCACCAGCATCCGGGTCACCGCGACCCCGGCCGCGCCGGCCCCGCTGACCACCACCCGCAGGTCGCCGAGCTTCCGGTCGAGCAGGGCGGCGGCGTTGCGCAGGGCGGCCAGCACCACGATCGCCGTACCGTGCTGGTCGTCGTGGAAGACCGGGATCGGCAGCGCGTCGGCCAGCCGGCGTTCGATCTCGAAGCAGCGCGGCGCGCTGATGTCCTCCAGGTTGATCCCGCCGAACGACGGGGCCAGCGCGGTGACCACCGAGATGATCTCCTCGGTGTCCTGGGTGTCGAGGCAGATCGGCACGGCGTCGACACCGCCGAACTGTTTGAAGAGCACCGCCTTGCCCTCCATCACCGGCATCGCGGCGCGGGGGCCGATGTTGCCCAGCCCGAGCACGGCGCTACCGTCGGTGACCACGGCGACGGTGTGCGAGGTCCAGGTGTAGTCGCCGAGCAGCGCGGGATCGGCGGCGATCGCCTCGCAGACCTGCGCGACGCCGGGCGTGTAGGCCAGGGAGAGGTCCTCGCGGCTGGTCAGCGGGACGGTCGAGACGACGGCCAGCTTGCCGCCCCGATGAAGATCAAAAACAGGATCGCCAGGATCCACAATAGACGCAGACATTTGGTGACTCCAGGATGCGTGAAGCAGATGGACCAGCCGGCCTGACGCGAGATCATCGATTGCCGGCGGTACGGTGCGGGGGTCACCCGAGCACGGACTTCGAGCATAGTGCCGGCTTGCGGTCCAGGATGTGAGCAGGGTCATACCCGCCGGTAACCGAACCACCTCGGCGCCGGCCAGTACCGCAGCACCACCCGGCCCCGGACCTCGGCCACCCCGTAGCTGCGGGAGTCGTCGGTGGCCAGGTCGTTGTCGCCGCGTACCCACCAGCCGCCGTCGCAGGGTCGGACCGCGCGCTTGACGACCAGCAGGCCCGGCCGGCTCCGGAAGGTCGCCACCACCAGGTCGCCCGGGCGGACCGCCCGGCCCGTCCCGCGCACCAGCAACGCGTCGCCGTGGCGCAGGGTCGGCGCCATCGACGGCCCCGACACGAGTACGGCGAACAGCCACCGCCCCGCCCGACCACCGTTGCGGTGGCGCCACCGAACGGGCACCAGGTTTCACCTCCGCCCCGTCGGGGACGTCTTCCAGGAGTAGTGTCAACCCGGATCATCGCAAACATTCACGGAGGGTCCTGATGCGACTTCCACGTATTCTCACGCCGCGCCTGGTCGCCCACGCCCATTGCGACCTGCCGTGCGGCGTCTACGACCCGGCCCAGGCCCGGATCGAGGCCGAGTCGGTCAAGGCGATCGCCGAGAAGTACCAGGCCAACACCGACCCGGAGTTCCGCACCCGGGCGCTGCTCATCAAGGAGCAGCGCGCCGAGCTGGTCAAGCACCACCTCTGGGTGCTCTGGACCGACTACTTCAAGCCCCCGCACTTCGAGAAGTACCCCCAGCTCCACCAGCTCTTCAACGAGGCCACCAAGCTCGCCGGTGGCGGTGGCGGCACCAAGGCCTCCACCGATCCGGCCAAGGCCGACGAGCTGCTGCAGAAGATCGACGAGATCGCGAAGATCTTCTGGGAGACCAAGCAGGCCTGAGCTCACCACGCGAGGGCTGGGCGGATCCGTGGATCCGCCCAGCCCTCCCCCGCGTCGGGCCACCGCCGGCCGGTAGAGTCCGCGCCGGGGGTGCCGACGGTGACTCATGCGACAACCGGACCGACGACCGAGGACGATGTCGTCCTGCTGACGGTGCCCGCCGACGGCGGCTATCTCGGCGTGCTGCGCACCGCGACGGCCGGGCTCGCCGCCCGGCTGCACTTCGCCCTGGACGAGATCGAGGACCTGCGGATCGCCGTCGACGAGGCGTGCGCCATGCTGCTCGCGGTGGCCGTGCCGAGCGCCGAGGTGGAGTGCCAGTTCACCGTCACCGACGACGCCCTCACCGTCCGGGTGACCGTGCCGACGGTGGCCGGCGCGCGACTGCCGGCCGAGTCGTCGTTCGCCTGGAAGGTGCTCACCGCGCTCACCACGTCGGCCTCCGCCACGCTCGCCGACGGGCGGGCGACCATCGCGCTGCTCACCCGCCGCGCCGGGGCGGCCTGACCGACCGGCCCGTCAGCCCACCCCGAGCGCCCGGGTGGTGGGCGGGCTGACCAGCAGGGCGCAGACCAGCAGACCCAGAGCCGCCAGCGGTACGCCGAGCCAGCCCAATCCGCCCTGCACCATGTAGTAGCCGATCGGCAGCAGCATGAGCTGCAGGACGATCGCCGGCGCCCGCGCGCCGGCCCGACGCCGGCGCAGGGCCGCGCCCAGCCCCCAGAGCAGCACGGCGCCACCCAGCGCGAACGCGGTGACGACAAGCGCCGAGGCCAGGTCCGTCGCGGTCGCGGTGAAATCCTGATAGACCAGGTACGCGGCGAGCAGGCCGAGGGCTGCCGCCTGCGCCCACAGCAGCCAGATCGCGGCGCGCAGCGGGCCGGGCGCCGGCCCCGACGGTGGTGGCGGGACGTCGGTCACGGGCGACACGATACCCGCGCCGGGTCGCGGTACAGTGCCGCCCATGCGGGCCATCCTGGTGGTCAACCCGAAGGCCACCACCACCAGCCAGCGCAGCCGGGACGTGCTCGTCCGCGCGTTGCGCAGCGAGGTCGACCTCACCGTGGCGTACACCCGCCGGCGCGGCCACGCGGTGGCGCTGGCCCGCACCGCCGTCGCCGAGGGCTTCGAGCTGGTGGTGACCCTCGGTGGCGACGGCACGGTGAACGAGGTGGTGAACGGTCTGATGACGGCCGAGTCACCGACCCTCGATCCGGCACAGCCGCCGGCCGACCGGTTGCCGGCCCTCGCGGTGGTGCCCGGGGGGTCGACGAACGTCTTCGCGCGCGCGCTCGGGCTGCCGCGGGAGTGGCCCGAGGGCACCAGCGTGATCCTGGAGGCGCTGCGCCTCGGTCGGACCCGCACGGTGGGCCTGGGGCTGGCCGACGACCGCTACTTCACCTTCTGCGCCGGCTTCGGCCTGGACGCCGCCGTGATCGACCGGGTCGAGCGGGCCCGCCGGAAGGGCCGGGTCTCCACCCCGTCCCTCTATCTTCGGGCCACGCTGAGCCAGTACTTCCTCGGCAGCGACCGGAGCCACCCGGCGATCGCGCTGGAGCGGCCCGGCGAGCTGACCGAGGACGAGCTGGCCACCGTGATCATCCAGAACACGGCGCCCTGGACGTACCTGGGCGAGCGCCCGGTGAACCCGAATCCGGAGGCGTCGTTCGACCTGGGTCTGGATGTGCTGGCACTGCGTAGACTGCGCGTCCCTAGCACAACACGCACGGTCACCCAGATCCTGTCCCGCCGCCCCGATCCACGTGGACGCCAAGTGCTACGACTCCATGACGTTGCGGAGTTCACCCTGGTGTCGGAGCGTCCGCAGGCGTTCCAGCTCGACGGCGACTATCTCGGCCCGCGAGAGAAGGTGCGTTTCACATCCGTAACTGCCGCACTTAGAGTAATCTGCTGACCCTGGGGGTACAGCGTTCCCGACGGCGATCGCTGGACGAGCCGACGAGGGAACAGGTGCCGGAAATGTCAGCAATATCCCGCGCGCAGTACTATATTGATCCGTGGCTGTGGCACCCGGGGTGCAAGCAGGCCGCCGAACCGGGACAAAAGGGTCGTGAGCTAGCTCACCCGCTCAGACTTTTTCCGACGGCTACCCTTGACATCGCGGGAGTTCGTGAAAGTATTCACAAGCGAACTTGAGTTACCGGAACATTGCCCCGAACTGCCCCGCGAGCGGCAGGGTGGGGCAGGTTCCGCGGGTCACAGCCTGCTCACGCGCTGTCGGACCGATGGGTGTACACCATCACGACCGACACCGCGGACGCATATAGGGAAATAGCACCAAGCAAGCACGACCACCCACCCAGATTGAGGAGTGTTGCCGCCATGGACTGGCGTCACCATGCTGCCTGCCGCGACGAGGACCCGGAGCTGTTCTTCCCGATCGGGACGTCCGGGCCGGCGTTGCTGCAGGTCGAGCAGGCCAAGGCCGTCTGCCGGCGCTGCTCCGTGACCGATGAGTGCCTGCAGTGGGCGCTCGAATCCGGTCAGGATGCCGGCGTCTGGGGTGGAATGAGCGAGGAAGAACGGCGTGCCGTCAAGCGTCGCGGCGGCCTGCGGGTCCTGCGCGCTCACTCTGCCTGACCCACCCGCACAACCGACAAGCGTCAACGCCCCGGGGCACCGCCCCGGGGCGTTCCGCTGTTACGGACCACCCGAACACCGCCCGACCGGACACCGCGCCGAAGAACCCGCCACCGGGCGGCGGAGTGGTCAGGCGGCCTGGGAGTTTCCGGCCGGCCCGGCGCCGGTCACCGCGGCGGACTCGACCGTGGGTTCCACGGCGCGGCGTAGCACGAGGGCGGCCAGCTCCGGCGCGGCCCACAGTGGTGCGGCCACCGCCACCGCACCCGCCCGGCGGGCCGCGTGTACCGCCGTCTCGTAGAGCCGGCCGGGAGCGAGGAAGTAGGACGCCACCGCGACCCGCCGGGCGCCCCCGGCCCGCAGCGTCGCCACCGCGGTCCCCGCGTCCGGCCCGGCCGCCGAGGCGTACGCGGTCAGACACGGAACCCCCAGCGAGGCACCGAGCGCGTCGGCGACCTCGTCCACGGTCAACCGAGCCCGGGCGTCCCGGGTCCCGGCGGCGGCCAGCACCACCGCGTCGGGCCGCCAGGCGGCCTCGTCCAGCCGGCGGCGCAGGCCGGCCAGGAGCAGGTCGTCGACGACTCCCCCGGCTGGACCGAGCACCTCGGTCAGCCGCACCGGAATCCGCAGCCCGGCCGCCCGGGCGTCGGCGATCACCTCGGGCAGATCGACCCGCCGGTGGTACGCGGCGGTGAGCAGCAGCGGCACCACGACCACGGACCGGTGGCCGCCGTCCGCAACGGCCCGCAGCACCTGCCCCGGGTGCGGGGCGCTGTGGTCGAGATAGCTGGCGAAGACCGGCGTACCCGAACCGGCCGCCGCCACCGCGCGGGTCAGCGCCCGGGTGGCGGCGGCGGCCCGCGGATCGCGGCTGCCGTGCGCCACCAGCACGATCGGCGGCGTCGCCCCGGCGCCGGTCGGCGCCGGGGCAGCCGTCACACGTGCAGGCCGCACTCGGTCTTCTCGAACATCGCCCAGCGCCCGGCCCGGGGGTCCTCGCCGGCCTTGGTCCGCCGCGTGCACGGCCAGCAACCGATCGACGTGTAGCCCTGCTTGAACAGCTCGTTCACCGGCACGTTCCACCGGGAGATGTAGGCGTCCACATCGGCCTGGGTCCAGGCCGCGATCGGGTTCACCTTGACCTTGCCGCGGCGCGGGTCGAAGCTGACCACCGGCGTGTTGGCCCGGGTCGGCGACTCGTCCCGGCGCAGCCCGGCCGCCCACGCGTCGTAGTCGGCGAGCGCCCGTTCCAGCGGCTCGACCTTGCGCAGCGCGCAGCACTCGTCCGGCGCCTTCGAGAAGAGCCGGGGACCGTACTCGCCGTCCTGCTGGCCGACCGTCTGCCGGGGGCGGATGGACCGGACGTTCACCGGCAGCGTCCGGGCCACCGTGTCGCGCACCCGCAGGGTCTCCGGGAAGTGCAGCCCGGTGTCGAGGAAGACCACGTCGACCCCGGGCGCCACCCGGGAAACCACGTGCGCCAGTACGCCGTCGGCCATCGAGCTGGTGACGCAGAACCGGTCGCCGAAGGTCCGAGCGGCCCAGGCCGCGATCTCGTGCGCCGGCGCGCCTTCCAGCTCGCGACCGGCCTCCTCGGCGAGCGCCCGCAGCTGCTCCGGACTTCGCCGGCCCGGCGCGATCGTGGTGGTGATCGTCGGTTCGGGGCCGAGCCGGACCAGGTTGAGGCCGGCGGCGGAGACCGGGCTCATCGGGTCACCGCCCGGGACAGCAGGCCGGTGAACTTGACGGTGAAGACGCGGGCACAGGCGTGGCACTCCCAGGCGCCGTGCGCCTGCTCGTTGGGCCGCAGGTCCTCTTCCCCGCAATAGGGGCAGTACAGAGGTGCGGCGCGGTTCTCGCTCATCGCAGTTCCTCCTCGTCAACCCTGATGACCCACTGGGCGAACGGCTCGCCCTCGGTCCGACCGGCCAGGTATCGGCGGGCCAGCCGCTCGACGTACTCGGGAAGTTCCTCTGCTGTGGTCTTGAGGCCGCGCAGCTTGCGGCCGAAACCGGCGGTCTGGCCCTGGGCCATCCCCAGGCCGCCGCCGAGGTGCACCTGGAAACCCTCCACCTGGCGCCCGTCCGGTCCCATCACGAGCTGGCCCTTGAGTCCGATGTCGGCGGTCTGGGTGCGGGCGCAGGCGTTCGGGCAGCCGTTGATGTGGATCGAGATGTCCGCGTCGAACTCGCGCAGCCGCTCCTCCAGCCGGGCAACCAGCTCCTCGCCCCGGGCCTTCGTCTCGACGATGGCCAGCTTGCAGAACTCGATGCCGGTGCAGGCCATCGTGCCGCGTCGCCAGCTCGACGGCTCGGCCTCCAGCCCGATCCCGCGCAGCGCGGTGACGAGCGATCCGGTCCGCTCCGGCGGCACGTCCAGAACCAACAGCTTCTGGTACGGGGTGAGCCGCACCCGATCGCTGCCGTGTGCCTGGGCCGCGTCGGCGAGCGCGCCGAGCTGGCTGCCGGAGACCCGGCCGACCACCGGCGCCACCCCGACGTAGTTACGCCCGTCCAGCTGCGGGTGCACGCCGATGTGGTCGATCGGCTTCTCCGGCAGCTGCGGCGGCGGCCCGTCGAGCAGGGTGCGGCCGAGGTACTCCTTCTCCAGCACCTCCCGGAACTTCTCCACCCCCCAGTCGGCGACCAGGAACTTCAGCCGGGCGCGGTTGCGCAGCCGGCGGTAGCCGTAGTCGCGGAAGATGGAGACCACCCCGGCCCAGACGTCCGGTACCTCGTCCAGCGGCACCCAGACCCCGAGCCGCTTGGCGAGCATGGGGTTGGTGCTCAGCCCGCCGCCAACCCAGACGTCGAAGCCGGGGCCGTAGTCGGGGTGCTCGACGCCGAGGAAGGAGATGTCGTTCGCCTCGTACGGTGTGTCGGCCAGCCAGGAGATCGAGGACTTGAACTTGCGGGGCAGGTTGGACAGCTCCGGAATGCCGATGTAGCGACGGACGATCTCGTCGATCGCCGGCGTGGCGTCGATCTTCTCGGTCCCGGCGACCCCGGCGACCGGGCTGCCGAGGATGATCCGGGGGCAGTCGCCGCACGCCTCGGTGGTGTACAGCCCGACGTCCTCCAACTGCCGCCAGATGGCCGGCATGTCCTCGACCCGGATCCAGTGCAGCTGGATGTTCTGCCGGTCGGTGACGTCGGCGGTGTCGCGGGCGTAGCGCTGCGAGATGTCGGCGATGGCCCGCAGCTGGGCCAGGTTGAGCTGCCCGCCGTCGACCCGGACCCGGAGCATGAAGTACTCGTCTTCGAGCTCGTGCGGTTCGAGGACGGCGGTACGGCCACCGTCGATGCCGGCCTTGCGCTGGGTGTAGAGCCCCCACCAGCGGAACCGCCCGCGCAGGTCGGCCGGGTCGATGGAGGCGAAGCCGCGGTGGGCGTAGATGTTCTCGATCCGGGCCCGGACGTTGAGCGGATTGTCGTCCCGCTTGGTCCGCTCGTTCGGGTTGAGCGGCTCACGGTGCCCGAGCGCCCACTGGCCCTCACCGCGCGGACGGCGGGCCGGCCGGGCTCCGGGCTGGGTGCTGCTGACCGCCATGTCGGCGTTCCTCCGTTGTCTGCTCAGACGAGCGGCTGCGGTGACGAGCTGCTTCGGCGGGAGGCGCGGGGCGCGGCGGCGGCCCCGGGTTCATCGGGGCTCGGAGACGTCGATGTCGGAGAGCCGGCGCGGCGCGCGCCCGGGACGGAAGGGTCCCTGGGGCGTCAGTGGGCCGGACAGATCGCGCTGCGGACGCGGCCGTAGTCGACGTGCCGGCGGGACGTGAGTCCCACGGTCACGAAGCGGCGCTCGGCGGCGGTCATGTCAGCAATGTTCCCACACCGACCCGCCCCGGACCACAGTCATCGGCGCTGATCCCGCATGACGGACCCGCTGTGCCCGGGCTCACGCTAGCATCGTCATTATTCGGACTAATCCCTTTATCGTTGTTAATCCCGCATTCAGGGTACGCCGGGCCTGGCCCGGTCCGCTGGTCGTGCTGGCACCGGCCCTGCTCACCCTCCTGATCACCGGCCACCAGCTCGGCCGGGCCCCGCTGTGGCGCGACGAACTGGCCACCTGGAGCGCCGCCAGCCGACCACCGGCCGACCTGCTCCGGATGGCCGGCAACATCGACGGCGTGGCCGCGGCGTACTACCTGCTCATGCACGGTTGGATCCGGCTGTTCGGCGACTCGGCACCGGCCCTGCGGCTGCCGGCCGCGCTCTGCATGGCGGCCGCCGCCGGGCTGACCGCCCTGCTCGGCAGCCGGCTCTTCGACCCCCGCACCGGCCTGCTCGCCGGACTGCTCTTCGCCCTGGTGCCGAGCACCTCCCGGTACGGCCAGGAGGCCCGCCCGTACGCGCTGGCCACCCTCTTCGCCCTGCTCGCCACCCTGGCGCTGCGGCGGGTCCTGGACCGGCCCACCGGCCGGCGCTGGCTGGACTACGCCGCCACGGTGGTCGGGCTCGGGCTGGCCCATCTGGTCGCGCTGACCCTGCTGGCCGGCCACGCGGTGGCGGTCCTGCTCGGCTGGCGGGCCGGCCGGGACCGCCGGCTGCTGCGCTGGCCGCTCGCCCTGCTGCCGGCCGCCCTGCTGCTCGCCCCGCTGGCCGCGCTGGGCCGGGCCCAGCAGGACCGGCAACTGGCCTGGGTCGACCCGCCGACCCTGCTGGACCTCGCCACGCTGCCCGGCGCCGTCGCCCAGTCCGGGCCGGTCGGCGGGCTGCTGCTCGGGCTGGCCGCGCTCGGTGCCGCCACCCGGGGCCGGCGCGGCGCGGCGCTGGCCGGGTGCGTCCTACTGCCGGCGGCGCTGCTGTTCGCCGGTGGGCTGCTCACCCCGCTGTGGGTGCCCCGCTACCTGATCTTCGTCGTACCGTTCGGATGCCTGCTGGCCGCCGCGGCGCTCGGCCGGCTCCGGACGGCGGCCGCCCTGCCGATCGTGGCGCTCGTCGGCCTGCTCGGCGCGCCGGACCAGGCGGCCCTGCGGCGGACCCACGAATCACCCCGGTCGGCGCCGATCGACCACCCGGCCGCCGCGCGGATCATCGGCGCGCACCGCCAGCCCGACGACGGCATCGTCTACGCCCCCCGCGACGGCTGGGCCCTGCTCGACGTCGCCACGGCGTACCACCTGCGCGGCGACCAACCCCGCGACCTGCTGGCGGTACGCGACCAGCGCGACCGGGCGGACTTCTGGGTGACCCCCTGCAAGGAGCCGGCCCGCTGTCTGGCCGGCACCGACCGGGTCTGGCTGCTGGTCACCGGCGAACGGTCCGACCCGCTCGCCGTCCTGCCGGCGGCGCAGGCCGCCGCGTTACGGGACGGCTTCGGCGTGGACCGGGTCTGGACCGTGCCCGGGCTGACCGTCGCGCTGCTTACCCGCTGATCCCGCCGGCACCCCGCCGGCCGCCGGCACCCCGCCGGCCGCCGGTTGCCGCTGTCAGCGGCGCTCCAGCGGCACCGACAGCACCGCCTCGGTGCCGCCCTCGGCACGGTTGCGCAGCTCGATTGTGCCGCGCAGTTCGCCGGTGGCGAGCGCCCGGACGATCTGCAGGCCGAGCCGGCCGCCGCTCTCCGCGTCGAACTCCGACGGCAGGCCCCGGCCGTTGTCGGCGACCACCACCTGCAACTGCTTGCGCAGCCGGCGGGCCGTCACCACCACCTCCGGCGAGCCGGCCACCCGGCCGTTCTCGGCGGCACCACCGTCCGCGGTCGCCGGGTCGTCCTCCTCCACCGGCGGGAAGCCGTGCTCGACGGCGTTGAGCAGCAGCTCGTTGAGGACCATCACCAGCGAGGTGGCGATCTCGGCCGGCAGCACCCCGAAGCTGCCCTGCCGGCGCATCCGGATCGTCGCGTCGGCCACCGACACCTCGGCCGCCGCCACCGCCACCCGGTCCACGATCCCGTCGAACTCGACCGCCTCGTCGGAGGACATCGAGAGCGTCTCGTGGACCAGCGCGATCGAGGCGACCCGGCGGACCGACTCCTCCAGCGCCGACCGGGCCGCCGGGATGCCGACCCGACGGGCCTGCAGCCGCAGCAGGGCGGCCACCGTCTGCAGGTTGTTCTTCACCCGGTGGTGGATCTCCCGGATGGTGGCGTCCTTGGTGATCAGCGCGCGGTCCCGGCGGCGCACCTCGGTCATGTCCCGGACCAGCACCAGCGCGCCGATCGGCACCCCCGCCGGCATCAACGGCAGCGCCCGGGTCAGCACGATCGCCCCGCGGGCCTCGATCTCCCGGCGCGGCGGCGCCTCACCGCGCAGCGCGGCCAGCACCCGGTTGGCGGCCTCGGTCCCCTCCAGCGGGTCGGCGGCGAGCCGGCCGTTGAGCGCGGCGAGGTCCTCGCCGACCAGGTGCGCGGCGAAGCCGAGCCGGCGGTACGCCGACTGCGCGTTCGGGCTGGCATAGGTGACCTTGCCGTTCGCGTCCAGCCGGATCAGCCCGTCGCCGACCCGGGGCGCGCTGGTGGTCTCGCCGGGATGCCGCAGCGGCGGGAAGGTGCCGTCGGCGACCATCTGGGCCAGGTCGTCGGCGGTGGTCAGATAGTTGAGTTCGAGCTGGCTCGGGGTCCGCGCGGTGGAGAGGTTGGTGTCCCGGCCGACCACCGCGATCACCTCGCCGGGCTCCCCGCCGGCGGCCCGCAACCGGACCGGGATCGCCTCGTGCCGGGCCGGCGTGTCGCCATACCAGACCGGGTCGCCCTCCCGCCAGATCCGGCCCTGGTGGTACGCGATGGTCAGGTGCGCCACCTCCGGCCCGCCGAAGATCCGGCCGACCTGGTCGTCCTGGTACGCCGTCGGCGCGGTGGTCGGCCGCACCTGGGCCACGCAGACGAACGACTCGTCGCCGCTGACCGGCACCCAGAGCAGCAGGTCGGCGAAGGAGAGGTCGGAGAGGAGTTGCCAGTCGCCGGCCACCCGGTGCAGGTGGTCGATGTCGACCGGACGCAGCCGGGTGTGCTCCTCGGCGAGATCGCGCAGCGTGGACACCCGGCAAGCCTGCCACGTTCCGGCCCCGGGCGGGACCGGCGACCCGCGCGGGTGGCGACCTCCGACCCAACCGCTCTAGGCGGCCCGATCCACGTGCTCTAGGCTGCGCAACCCAGGGAACTTCGTGAAAGGTCGACATCGTGTCCGAGGGAATGGACGATCCACGACTGTCGGCCGAAGGGGAGCTGGCGCTGGCCCGGCTGGCGCTGGACGAGGGCGACCTGACCCACGCCGCCGGCCACCTCTCCGGCGCGATCGCGTACGCCCCGACCATGCCCGAGGTGCACGAGGTGCTCGCCCAGCTCGCCGCCCGCACCGGCGGCGGCCTGGACCTCTTCCCGCTCGACCACCACCCGTTCATCGGCACCGTGGTGGCCCGCGCCCACCTGCTGGCCGCCGCCGGCCAGCCCGCCGAGGGCCTGGAGCTGCTGGCCGCCGCCACCGGCCACGCCCCGGTCGCGGACTGGGCCGGGGTGCCGTGGGTGGGTGCGCCGGACCTGCCGGGCCGGCTGGACCCGGAGCGGCTGGCCCGGGTGCTGATGCAGATCTGCGCCGGGGTGCCCGATCCGGTGCCGGAGTCCGACCGGGGTCCGCTGCGGCCCTACCTGCGGCTGGCCGAGCACGCGATCGAGGCGTACCCGCACAGCGGCCTGCTGCTCGGCGCCGGTTCCGCGCTGGCCCGTCGGGCCGGTGAGATCGACGTCGCCGTGGACTGGGCGCGGCGGGGGGTGCGGCACTGGCCGTCGAAGCTCGCCGAGGTCTGGCTCGGGTACGCGTACCGCAGTGCGGGCCGGACCGGTGAGGCGCTCGCCGCCCTGCACCGCGCCGTCGAGCACGACCCCGACGACCTCTCCGTGTACGCCGACATCGCCGGCACGCTCGCCGACAACGGCCGACTCGACGAGGCGCTGCGCTGGACCGACCGGGCGTTGGCCCGCAACCCGACGTTCGACTGTGCGGTGCACACCGCGCACCGGCTGCGGTACCGGCGGGACGGCGCGCTGGCGCACCTGGTCGCGCTCGCCGACTTCCAGCGCGACCACCCGGACGACTCGCACGAGCACAGCGACCTGGCCGAGTGCTGCCACGGGCAACCGTGGCTCAGCCAGCTTCCGGCGGCCAGCGAGGCGGTGGTGGCGGTGCTGCGTCGGGTGCTCGCCACCGACGCCTCACCGGCCGGCGGACGGCTGCGGTTGACCGGGCTGGAGCCGCCGAGCGCGATGCGCGCGCTGGCGGCCACCTTCCCCGACCTGGCCGTCACCGTCGCCGAGGTCGCCGAACCGGACCTGCGGGAACCGCGCCGGTCCCCGGTGCGCCGGCTGTGGCGGTACCACGGCACCACCGCTGTGCCGGCGGCGCCGGTACCGTCCGCGTCGGCCGTCGAGCGGATCCGGCAGCTCGCCCACCCCGCCTGGCCGCACCCGCCGGCCGTGTACGACGCCGCGGTGGGGCTCGCCACCGTCGACCTGGACGATCTGCTCGGCCTGCTGGTGCACCCGCCGGAGCCGCCGGCCACCCCGCTGGGTCGGACGCTCACCGAGCACGATCCCACCCTCTGGGTGCGGTCGGTGCAGGTCTGGGCGTGCCTCGGCCTGCTGCATCACCGGGCCGACGAGCCGTGGCCCGACTCGACCCGGCGGCGGGTGCTGCTCGACCTGGTCTGGGGGATCGAGGACTGGACCACGGAAGCCGCCCTCTTCGCACTGGTGACCGCCGGCTGGGTCGACCCGGCGGCCCGGTCGGACGTGGCGGGGATCGTCGCCGAGCGGCTGGCCGACGCGGCCGAGGTGGCCCGGCACCGGCCGGTCTCGATCGCCCGGTCGGTGGCCCAGCTCGCGCTGGCCACCCCGGGGATGTCCGACGCGGCGAGGGATGCGGCCCGGCAGTTGCTGGCCGCGACCGACCCACCGGCCGGTCGCGCCGGCTGGTTCACCCGGTTGGTCAACTGGCTGACCGGTCGCCGGCGTGGTCGGTCGACGGCGCACCGCTGACCGACCCACGCCAGTCAGGCCACCGGGGCCTTGCTGAGCGCCACCTCGGCCTGCTCCTCCGGCGTCTGGCGGTCGGTCGGCACGTTGTTCGTCGACCGCAGCGGGATTTCCTTGATGAACCAGGCGAGCACCGGGACCGCGACCGCGAACAGCACCGCCCACACGAAGACCCCGGCGATCGAGCCGGCCAACCCGCCCAGCACGGTCTCCCGCAGTTGCGCGGGCAGTTCCCGCAGCGCGGCCGGATCGACGCCGGTCTCGCCGCCACCGCCGGCGATGTACTCGCCGGCGGGCGAGGACTGCAGGCGGCTGTTGAAGACCGCGCCGAACAGCGAGATGCCGAGCGAGCCGCCGATCGACCGGAAGAAGGTGGCCGCGCCGCTGGCCGCCCCGAGGTCGCGCTGCTCCACGCTGTTCTGCGCGATCAGCATCGAGGTCTGCATCAGGAAGCCCATCCCGACGCCGAGCACGATCATGTAGAGCGCCGACTCGACCCGACTGGTCCCGGCGTCCAGCAGCGTGAACAGGACCATGCCGGCGGTCAGGAACACGCCGCCGATGATCGGGAAGATCCGGTAGCGGCCGGTGCGGGTGATCGTCCGGCCGGCGACGATCGACGTGGCCAGCATCCCGAACATCAGTGGCAGCAGCAGCAGCCCGCTCTCGGTGGCGGTGGCGCCCTGCACGGTCTGCTGGAACAGCGGCAGGAAGTTCATCGCGCCGAACATCGCGAAGCCGAGCAGGAAGCCGACCGCCGAGATGACCGCGAAGTTGCGGTTGGCGAACAGGCCCAACGGCAGGATGGGTTCGGGTGCCCGCCGCTCGACCAGGACGAACGCGCCCGTGCTGAGCACGGTCAGCGCGACCAGGCCGAAGATCTGTGCCGACGCCCAGGCGTACTCGTTGCCGCCCCAGGTGGTGATCAGCACGAGCGCGGTGATGGCGGTGGAGAGCAGGCTCGCCCCGAGCCAGTCGATGCGGTGCTCGGTGCGGTAGCGCGGCAGGTGCATCCTCGTGGCCAGCAGCACCAGCGCCGCCCCGCCGAGCGGCAGGTTGATGTAGAACGCCCAGCGCCAGGAGAGGTTGTCGGTGATGAAGCCGCCGGTCAGCGGTCCGGCGACCATGGCGATGGCCATGATTCCGGCGATCATGCCCTGGTAGCGCCCGCGCTCGCGGGGCGGCACCAGGTCGCCGATGATCGCCATGACGCCGACCATCAGACCGCCGGCGCCGAGGCCTTGCAGCGCCCGGAACGCGATCAGCTGGATCATGCCGTCGCCGGGTCCGCCGAGCAGCTCCGAGCCGGCCATGCCGCACAGCGCCGATCCGAGCAGGAAGATCCCGATCGAGGTGAGGAAGACCGCCTTGCGGCCGTACAGGTCGCCGAGCTTGCCCCAGATCGGGGTCGACACCGTGGTGCCGAGCACGTAGGCGGTGACCACCCAGGTGAAGTGGTTCAGTCCCCCGAACTCGCCGACGATCCGGGGCAGCGCGGTGCTGACGATCATGTTGTCGAGCATCGCCAGCATCATGGCGATCATCAGGCCGGCCAGCACCACCCTGATGTTCGGCGGCGCCGCCGCCCGCTGGGTATCGGTCATCGGTAGGCTCCCCCTGAGCTGTGACCCACTTACTTGCCGTCCGGCTAGTCTACTTACTAGCCGGACGGTAAGCTTGCGGTCGGCGGACGTCAAGCGGAATTGGGGAGTGGGGACGGTGACCAGCGGCACACCCGGCAACACCAGGTCGCGCATCCAGGCCATCGCGCTGGAGCTCTTCACCGAGCAGGGGTACGAGAAGACCTCGCTCCGGGAGATCGCCGAGCGGCTGGGGGTGACCAAGGCCGCGCTCTACTACCACTTCAAGAGCAAGGACGACATCGTCAACAGCTTCGTCTCGGACCGGATCAGCCGGCTGGACGAGCTGGTCAAGTGGGCCGAGGACCAGCCGCTGGACGCCGCCGGCCGGCGGGCGGTGCTGCGCCGCTACGCCGACGAGCTGTTCGGCGACGAACACCACACGGTGATGCAGTTCTTCGAGCAGAACCAGACCGTGCTCAAGAGCCTGGCCGCCGGACAGATGATGCGGGAGCGGTTGATGCGGATCGCCAGCCTGCTGGCCGGTCCGGACGCCGCACCCACCGCCCAGGTCCGCGCGGCGATGGCCATCTTCGCCGTGCACAGCTCGCTGTTCGCGATCCGCGACTCGGCGGTCAGCCTGGCGGAGCGGCGGCGGATCGCCCTGGAGATCGGGGACGAACTGCTCGACCGGGTCCCCGATCCGCCGCGCTAGCCAGCTCGAGCCGCAGCGCGACCAACTCCACGCCGGGCGCCGGTGACCAGTCCAGCTCGGGGACCCGCCGGAAGCCGAGCCGGGCGTAGAGCCGGTGCGCCGGCGCGGAGAAACTCCGGGCGGAGATCACCAGGGCCCGGCAGCCCAGGCCCACCGCGCGGTCGACGCAGGCCCGGACCAGCGCCTCGCCGGCTCCCCGGCCCTGCGCCGCCGGGTCCACCGCGAGCATCCGGAACTCCGCCTCACCCGCCCTGGACAGCTCCGCGTACGCCGAACCGGGCAGCACGAACGTCACCGAGCCGAGCAGTTCGCCGGTCGGCTCGTCGACGGCCACCAGCACCTCGCCGGCCGCCGCCCGGGCCGGCACGTCCGCCAGCACGGCGGCGTAACCGTGCTCGCCCCGCAGCTGCCCGTCGGCCTCGTACGCGGCCACGGTGAGCCGGGCGATCGCGGCGTGGTCCGCCGGCTCGGCGGGGCGGACCCGAAGCCGGTGGCCGGTGGTCACCCGATGACGGCGATCAGGTCGCCGTCGGAGACCACGTCCCCCTCGTTCACCGCCAGCCGCTCGACCACGCCGTCCGACTCGGCGACAACCGGGATCTCCATCTTCATCGACTCGAGGATGACAAGCGTGTCGCCCTCGGAGACGGAGTCACCGGTCGAGACGACGACCTTCCAGACGTTCGCCACCATCTCGGCCCGGATCTCGTCGGCCACGATCCCGCCCTCCCTCGTCGACGCGTGTGCCCTGCGACGGTATCCAACCACGTGGCGGCCCGTCCGGTGTGCGCACCCGACGGACTAGCATCATCGGGTCAACTCCCGACCGAGGGAGAACGTGTCCGAACGGGAGGCAGCCAGCCATGGCGAAGAAGTCGCGCAAGAAGAAGGCCCGGAAGAAGAGCGCCGCCAACCACGGCAAGCGCCCCAACTCCTGACCGGTCCACCGGTCGCGGACCCGCCCGGACCCGGCCGTCGGCCGGGCCGGGTCAGTCCGGCAGGTACTCCCGGGAGTCGGTCTCGAAGACCAGTTCGGTGAGGCGGGCCCGCAGTCGCTCGCGCAGCTCGACCGGTGCGGTCTCGTTGCCGCAGCAGCGGGCGACCAGCTCCTTGACCTCCCGCTCGATGCCGTACTCACGCAGACACGGCGAGCACTCGTCGAGGTGGTGGCGGATCAGGAACCGGCGTTCGTCGGCGCACTCCAGGTCGAGGTAGAGGTAGACCTCAGCCAGTACCTCGCGGCAGTCCGTCTCGTGGGGTTCACCGCAACTCATGGTGCCTCACACCTCCCGGCCGGCTGCGGCGGACTTGGTCGACGGCGACGGGGTGGACCTGAAACCCCGCTCGGCAGCGTAGCGCTCCAGCAGCTTGCGTAGGTTCCGCCGGCCGCGGTGCAACCGCGACATGACCGTGCCGATCGGCGTCCCCATGATGTCGGCCACCTCCTTGTAGGAGAAGCCCTCGACATCGGCGAGGTAGACGGCGAGCCGGAAGTCCTCCGGCAGCTGCTGCAACGCGGCCTTCACGTCGCTGTCCGGCAGCCGGTCCAAGGCCTCGGTCTCGGCCGAGCGCAGCCCGCTGGAGGTGTGCGACTCCGCCTCGGCCAGCTGCCAGTCGGTGATCTCCTCGGTCGGCGCCTGGACGGGTTGCCGCTGCCGCCGCCGGTAGGAGTTGATGTAGGTGTTGGTCAGGATGCGGTAGAGCCACGCCTTGAGGTTCGTGCCCTCCTCGAACTGGTGGAAGGCGGCGAACGCCTTCAGGAAGGTCTCCTGCACCAGGTCCTCGGCGTCGGCGGGGTTGCGGGTCATCCGCAGGCCCGCCGCGTACAGCTGGTCGACGAAGGGCAACGCGTCACGTTCGAAACGCGCGCGCCGGTCCTCCGTTCTCTCCGGTCGGGTCAACCGCACGTCCCCTCGGCTCGATCGCGCCCCGGTCGACGGCCCGCCGGCAACCCGGCGGCCCGCGGAGCGCGCCACCGGATCCGCCGGCGTCGTCGACGCCAGAAAACCGGTGGACTGTCCCGCCGAGGATACGCGGAAAGTGGACGCGGTACCGGACGTTCCGGGGGCTGTGCCGCCACTCACCCAGGGCAGACCGGTCACCCCGGGTGATGCTCCGGTCGCGCCGGCCCAGCCGGTCGGCGGCCAGGCGGGACCGGCCACCGGGCCGGCCGGCCACGGTCGTCGACCGCCCCGATCTGGACTCCTCGTCTGCGTCGGCACCGGCCAACCCCCTCGCCATCGTGAGCTTCCGGAGGTTGTAACGCTGCGCGACGGCCGGAGAATTCCGGCGGTCCCGCCCCAACCTGGCCCCGGCCATGGGCGAGCCCACCGCTGGGACCAGGAAGGGCCTGGGAGGATGACGCCGCTCCCGCCGGGCCCGGCACGGACCCGGCAAGCCGTCCGGCATCAAGAAATGCAACGACCGCCTACGCCGGTGGACACGGGCCGCGATCCGCCCAGCCGTGCCCGCACAGCCAGCCCACCACGACCGCCGCCACCCCCGCCGGGTCCCGCCGCAGGTCGTGCCGCTCGCCGGGGCGGACGACCACCTGGACCGGCCCGCCGCCGGGCGGCAACCCGAACGGGTCCCGGTCCCCGTTGACCACCAGGGTGGGCAGCCCGGTGGCCAGCTCGGCGGCCCGGGACCGTTCCGGACGGCCCGGCGGATGCAGCGGGAAGGCCAGCGCGACGATCCCGACGGCGCCGACCGCCGACGCGGTCCGGCAGGCCACCCGGGCGCCGCTGGAACGTCCACCGACCACCAACGGACCGGCGACGTCGGCCCGCAGCGCGGCGAGGACGGCCGCCCATGCCTCGTCGAGCTGTCCGGCCGGTGCCGGCGCTCGCCGCCCGGCCACCCGGTAGGGCTGGGTCACCCGGGCGACCGCCACGCCGGCCGCAATCGCCGCGTCCCGCACCGCGACCAGATCGGGCGCGTCCACGTCGCCGCCGGCCCCGTGACCGAGCACCAACAGGCTGACCGGGTCACCGTCGGGCCGGTCGTACGTGACCCGGGCAGGTCCCCTCGGCGTGCTGATCTCGCTGGTCCGGCGCATTCGACAATTGTGCCGGCCGACGGCGTCCGACGATTGGCGACCGCGCGGAATCGAGCGATGACCAACCGCACGGCCCCGATTACGGCCGGCGGTCGGGTAATGACCGGGCGCGGCCGGAACCGGCGTCAGGCGTCGGCCCGCAACGGCACCAGGGTGAGCAGCCGGTCCCGCACCGGCGGACCGGCGTCGTCGCCGGCCTCCGGATCCCGCCGGACCTGTCCGCGCCAGGCGACGAGCATCGCCCGCCGCTCGCGCGGGGTGGTGCCGCCCCAGACCCCGTGGCAGTCCCCCACCTCCAACGCCCAGGCCAGGCAGGGTCCCGCAACGTCGCAGGTCCGGCAGAGCGCGACCGCGGCATCCGCCGGCTCGCTGGGCGCCGGGAAGAACGTCTCCGGGTCCACGTTCTGGCACACGCCCCGGGTGCGCCAGGCATCGTCGAGATGCCGCTCGCTGAGGGCCCGAACCAACCTCGGGTCCCGCCGTGCCGCGGCAACCTCGTGCGGGCGTGGCATCCGCGCCCGTGTCATCAACCCACCTCCCCCGTGGGGCCGGCAACATCAGTGGGACTCGTCCGCACGGTGCGAATCGACACCCACTGCCGGCGCTGTGTTCTATCGCAGAAACCGGCCCGGAGACAAGAGGCTTCACGAAGCTGCCGAAAAGTCTTGGTGGCGATTCAGCTCCAAAGCCGACAAATTAGTACGCGCCAATGCCCGCCGGCTCAGAAAAGCGTCAGCTCCGCGGGCTCCTCGGGCGGCGCCCCGAGTGGCGCGGCGGCCACCCGGGCGACCAGACCCGGACCGTCGTTGCGGACGTCCCCCACGGCCGGGCCGACCGGGCGCAGCTCGATCCCGGTGAGGTCCGCCGGCTCCGGCGGCGCGAGCAGCTCGGCGGCGGAGTCACCGAGCCAGCCGGCCCAGTGCCGGGGCGGCAGCACCAGCGGCATCCGGTCGTGCACCAGGGCCAGGTCCCCGACCGCCTCGGTGGTCACCACGCTGCAGGTCAGGACCGGCTCGCCGGCACCGCTCCAGACCGACCAGAGACCGGCGAAGGCGAGCACCCCGCCGTCGGCACGGGTCATGAAGTACGGCTGTTTGGCGGCGCCGTCCCGGCGGACCCACTCGTACCAGCCGTCGGCCGGCACCAGGCACCGGCGCCGCGCGAACGACCGGGCGTAGCCGGCCGTGGTGGCGACCGTCTCGGCCCGCGCGTTGATCATCCGGGCGGCGCCCCGGGCGTCCCGCGCCCAGGACGGCAGCAGCCCCCAGCGGGCCACCGACAGCGCCGAACCGCCCAACCGGGCGGAGACCCGCACGATCGGCACCGGATCGGTCGGCGCGACGTTGTAGTCGGCGGTCAACCGGCCGCCGGTGTCGTCGTACGCCTCGAAGAGCGCGCTCAGGTCCACCGCGCTCCTGGTGGTCGCGTACCGGCCGCACATGGGGCAACGCTAGCGCGGGGGACCGACAGCCCGCGTCCCGCGAAGCGGGAGCCGCCGACCGCACCGCCCGGACGCCGACCGGGACCGGCAGACTGGTCCGGTGGCGAACCTCACCGCGACCCGCCCACCGCAACCGTGGCAGGCGCCGACCGCGTCCGACCCGGTCGGCACCACGCTGCGCCTGCCGGGCTCCAAGTCGATGACGGCCCGGGCCCTGATCCTCAGCGCGATCGCCACCGGCCCGTCCACCCTGCGCCGCCCGCTGCGCGCCCGGGACACCGAACTGATGGCCGGCGGCCTGCGCGCCATGGGTGCCCACGTCTCCATCGTGGACGACGAACGCTGGCTGCTGCGGCCGCACCCGCTGCGCGGGCCGAGCCACGTCGACGTCGGCCTCGCCGGCACCGTGATGCGTTTCGTACCGCCGATCGCCGGCCTCGCCGACGGGCCGGTCACCTTCGACGGCGACCCCGTCGCCCGGACCCGCCCGCTCGGCCCGCTGATCGCCGCGCTGCGCTCGATCGGGGTACGGATCGACGCGCCGGGCGCCGGCAGCCTGCCGCTCACCGTCCGGGGCACCGGCCGGGTCACCGGCGGCGAGGTCGTCATCGACGCCTCGGGCTCCAGCCAGTTCGTCTCCGCGCTGCTGCTGGCCGCGCCCCGGTTCGAGCGGGGCGTCGTGCTGCGGCACGTCGGCCCGCCGGTGCCGTCCGCGCCGCACCTGCGGATGACCGTCCAGATGCTGCGGGCGGCCGGCGCCGGCATCGACGACACCACCCCGGACGTCTGGGTGGTGGAGCCGGGCCGGCTCACCGGCCGCGGCTGGGACATCGAACCGGACCTCTCCGGCGCGCTGCCGTTCTTCGCCGCGGCGCTGGTCACCGGCGGCCGGGTGACCCTGGCCGGCTGGCCGCCCAGCAGCCTGCAACCCGTCGACCGGCTGCGTGAGCTGCTCGGCCAGCTCGGCGGGGAGCTGTCTCTGGACACCGAGGGGCTGACGGTACGCGGCACCGGCGTCGTACACGGGCTGGACGCCGACCTCTCCGACGTCAGTGAGCTGACCCCGGTGCTGGCGGCCCTCGCGGCGCTGGCCGACTCGCCGTCCCGGCTGCGCGGGGTGGCCCACATCCGGGGCCACGAGACCGACCGGCTGGCCGCCCTCACCCGCGAGCTGACCGGCCTCGGCGCCGAGGTCATCGAGTCGCCGGACGGGCTGGAGATCCGGCCCCGACCGCTGCACGGCGGGCAGTTCGCCACCTACGACGACCACCGGATGGCGCACGCCGGCGCGGTCCTCGGGCTGGCCGTGCCCGGAATCAGCCTGACCGACGTGGCGTGTACCTCGAAGACCCTGCCCGAGTTCCCGGCACTATGGTCAGCGATGGTGACCGGCGGGAGCGATCACCGGTAGTGCCGCGGCTACGTGGCACCACCGGCCGCTCCCCGGACTAGAGGGAGCCGAGCTGGCCGGCAGGCGACGCGAGTACGACGAGGACGACGTACGGGTCCGGCCCGGCCGGTCGTCCCGGCCGCGTACCCGGACCCGGCCCCGGCACGCCGACGCGGTCGAGGGCTTCGTCATCGCCGTCGACCGGGGCCGCTACACCTGCGTGCTGCTGCCGGCCGACGCCGCGGACGAGCCGGTCACCGCGATGCGGGCCCGCGAACTCGGGCGCAGGTCCGTGGTGGTGGGTGACCGGGTCTGGCTGGTCGGCGACACCTCCGGGGCCAGCGGCGCGCTGGCCCGGATCGTCCGGATCGCCGAACGCAGCTCGGTGCTGCGCCGCACCGCCGACGACGACGACAGCACCCCGGAGGGACGGCTGGAACGGGTGGTGGTGGCCAACGCCGACCAGCTCGTCATCGTCAACTCGCTGGCCGACCCGCCGCCCCGGACCGGGTTCATCGACCGCTGCCTGGTGGCCGCGTACGACGCCGGGATCGAGCCGCTGCTCTGCCTGACCAAGTCCGATCTGGCCGGGCCGGAGCAGGTCCTGGGCTACTACGCCGAGTTGGACCTGCGGCACGTGCTGGTCGGCCCGGACGCCGACCTGACCGACCTGCGGGCCATCCTCACCGGCCGGGTCTCGGTCCTGGTCGGGCACTCCGGGGTGGGCAAGTCGACGCTGGTCAACCGGCTGGTGCCGGACGCCGACCGGGCAGTCGGGGTGGTCAGCGCGATCGGCCGGGGCCGGCACACCTCGACAAGCGTCGTCGCGCTGCCGCTGCCCGCGGACCGGGCGGCCGACGGCGGTCCGGGGTGGATCATCGACACCCCGGGGGTACGCAGTTTCGGGCTCGCCCACGTCTCGGCCGACAGCCTGCTGCACGGCTTCCCCGACCTCGTCGAGGGGACGCTTGAGTGCCCGCCCAACTGCGAGCACACCACCGGGGAGGACGACTGCGCGCTGAGTGCCTGGGTGGCCGCCGGCAACGCCGACCAGCGTCGGCTGGAGTCGTACCGGCGGCTGCTGGCCTCCCGGGCCGGCGACACGGAAGCGCAGTGACCCCCCGTCGCGGACCGGGGACGCGGCGATCCGTTACGTTTCCGCCATGGCCCGCTACGCCGACGACCTCTCCCTCGCGCACGTGCTGGCCGACACGGCCGACTCGATCTCGATGACCCGCTTCCGGGCCACCGACCTGCGGGTCGAGGCCAAGCCGGACCTGACCCCGGTCTCCGACGCGGACACCGCCGTCGAGCGGGCCATCCGGGCCACCCTGGCCCGGACCCGCCCCCGCGACGGGGTGCTCGGCGAGGAGTTCGGCGCCGCCGAGGCGGCGGCCGGCCGGGGTGGCCGGCAGTGGGTGGTCGACCCGATCGACGGCACCAAGAACTTCGTCCGCGGGGTGCCGATCTGGGCCACCCTGATCGCGCTGCTCGAGGACGACCAGCCGGTGGTCGGCCTGGTGTCGGCGCCCGCGCTCGGCCGCCGCTGGTGGGCCGCGACCGGCCACGGCGCATACGCCGGCCGGCACACCGCCGCCGCCACCCCGATCCGGGTCTCCGGGGTGAGCCGGCTCGGCGACGCGAGCTTCTGCTACTCCTCGCTCACCGGTTGGGAGGAGAACGGCCGGCTGCCGGCGGTCCTGGACCTCATCCGGCAGTGCTGGCGCAGCCGGGCGTACGGCGACTTCTACGGCTACATGCTGGTCGCCGAGGGCGCGGTGGACATGATGGTCGAACCGGAACTGTCCCTGTGGGACATGGCCGCGCTGATCCCCATCGTCACCGAGGCCGGCGGCGCCTTCACCGACCTGGCCGGGCGGCCCGGACCGGGCGGCGGCAGCGCCGTGGCCAGCAACGGCAGGCTGCAGGAGGAGCTGCTGCACCGGCTCGGATGACCATCGCGCGCGGCCGGCCCGGGCAACCTCTATCCTCGCCGGGTGGTGTCGACGAGTTGGTGCTTCCTGGCGGCGATGATCGTCGCCTACGGGGTAGCCAATCTGCTCCAGTCGGTCGCCGCGACCCGCACCTGGGTACACCACACGTTCGACCCCGGGCTGCTGCTGCGGCTGGCCGGACACCGTAGCTACCTGGTCGGGGTGGCCTGTCAGGTGCTCGGCTTCGGGCTCGCCTTCCTGGCCCGCCGGGACCTGCCGCTGTTCCTGGTCCAGGCCAGCGTGGCGGCCGGGCTCGGGGTGACCGCCGTGCTCGGCGTGGTGGTGCTCAAGTGGCGGCTGCCGGCGGCCGAGGTGGCCCTGCTGATCCTGCTGCTGGTCGGCGTCACCGCGCTGGTGCTGGCCGCCCGGCCGGCGGCCGCCGCGCAGCTCGGCACCGCCGGTCTGGTGGCGCTGACCGGGACGCTCGCGGTGATCGGCGCCGCCGGCGCCTTCGCGGTACGCCTGCACGGCGCGCCCGGCTCGGTCGCCCTCGGCGCGCTGGCCGGCCTGGCCTTCTCCGCCGCGGCGGTGGCCGCCCGCCCGCTCGCCTCGGCGCCCTCGTTCGACGCGTTCCTGCGCGACCCGCTGCTCTACCTGCTGATCGCCCACTCCCTGGTGGGTCAGCTCCTGCTCGGGCTGGCGATGCAGCGCGGCTCGACGACGGCCGCGGTGGCGGCCATGGACGCCGCCGGCGCGGTGCCCGCGGCGATCGTCGGCCTGCTCCTGCTCAACGACAAGATCTGGCCCGGCCGGGAGTGGCTGGCCGCGGTGGGCTTCCTGGTCACCCTGGCCGCCGTGCTCGGTCTGACCAGGTACGCCGCGCCGCAGCACCAACCCGCCGCCGGCCCCCGACCGACAGCGGCCGATCCGACAGCGGCCGAACCGACGCCGGCCGATCCGGCGCTGGTACCGGCCGGTCAGACCTCCACCGGCCGGCGGCGGCGCACCACCCGCTCGTACAGCCGCTCCAATGCGCCGGCCGTCCGGTCCCAGGTGTAGCTGCACCGGACCCGGTCCACGGCCGCGTGCCCGTACGCGAACCGCTCCGCGTCGTTGGCCAGCAGCCGGCGCAGGGTCACCCCGAGGCCGTGCACGTCGCCCGGCGGGACCAGCCGCCCGGTCACCTCGTCCACGACGGTGTCGGTGATCCCGCCGAGCGAGTAGCCGACCACCGGTACGCCGCAGGCCATCGCCTCCAGCGGGATCCGGCCGGCCGAGGCGTACCGGGGGGTGCAGGCGACCAGGTCGGCCGAGCGGTACCAGGAGGGCAGTTGATCGTGTGGGACGCCGCCGACGATCCGGACCTGGCCGGCCACCCCGGCCCGGTCGGCGAGCTGGCGGAGCCGCCGCGCCTCGGCGTGGTCGGCCAGGCTGGCCTCGGCCGGGCCGCCCGCGATCACCAGCTCGGCGTCGCTGACCAGCCGCATCGCGCGGATCAGGTCGTCCTGGCCGTGGCCGGGGGCGAGCCCGCCGACGGAGAGGATGCGGGGTCGCCGGCCGCGCTCCTCGGCCTCCCCCTCGGGGGTGAACCGGGCGGTGTCGACGCCGGCCGGCACCACGGCCACGGCGGCGCGTTGCAGGCCCATCCGGGTCAACTCGTCCACCTCGTCGGTGCACTGGGCGACCGCCATGTCGACCGCCCGGGTCAGCGCGAGTTCCAGCGGGATCCGCTCCCCCGGGCCCGAGTACGCGTCGCCGAGGTGGCGGAGCTGTTCGACGCCGAGGGAGTGGAAGGTCTGCACCACCGGGATGTCGGTCTCGCGGACGGCGTTGGCCGCCGCCAGGCCGCCGACCCAGAAGTGCCCGTGCACCACCTCCGGGGCCCACTCGCCGGCCCACCGGTCGGTGAGCCAGCGGCCGATCTCCGGCACGTAGGGCACCAGTTCCCCGGTGGGGATGCGGTCGGCCGGGCCGACCGGAACCCGTTCCACCCGGTAGCCGGCGACCTCGGTGGCCGGTGACAGGTCCGGGTGGTCGCGGCGTTCGTACACCCGTACGTCGTGGCCGCGGGCGGTCAGCTCGGCGGCGACCTGGGCGATGTGCTGGTGGGTGCCGACCTGCTCGGCCGGCCGGCCGCCGCCGCGCCGCCGATCGGACCGACGATCATGCTGGTCGGTCGCAGGATCATGCTGGTCGGCGGGGTCCGACCCGAGGTGTCCGAGCGCTCCGGTGTGAGCACAGACCAGGCCGACGCGCATGGACCACCTCCGGCTGGGTCGACGAGCGGGTGCTTTCCCTCCGGGGAGAGCGGCTGCCCTCCGGGGCGGCTGACTCCGGCGGGGAAAGGTCTTCCGATCAGAGGCTCCCATTAACCCGCCCGCGCCGAGCCGAAACGTGTCAACTGCCACGGCGCCGGACGGCCGGCCGGGGCGGATCTTCCGACAGACCGGCCGGATGCGGACGGGCGGAGACGAGGGCACAATGGAACGATCATGTCGACCGACGTACGTTTTACGGTGGAAAGGGACGAACTACACACCCTGCTCCGCCTCATCGGGGTCCTCGACCAACCGGCGACGGCTACCGTACGTGACGAGCTGTTGACCCAGCTGGCTGACCAACCGACCGCGGTCGCGATCGACATCTCCGGCCTGCGGGTCGCCGAGCCGGCCGTGCTCGGCCTCTTCGCCGAGGTGGTCGAGGAGGCGGCGGAGTGGCCGACCGGCCGGCCGCTGCTGTCGTACCGTCCGGTCGGCGACCGGGACCTCGCCCGGCTCGGCGCCGACCTCCCGCCGGCCCGGCGACTCAGTGCCGAGCTGGCGCCGGTGGTGGGCGCCGCCCGGGCCGCCCGGGAGCTGATCACGGAGGGTTGCACGCGCTGGGGGTTGCGGCAACTCACCGACTCGGCCTGCCTGGCGGTGACCGAGCTGGTGAACAACGTGGTGGTCCACGCCCGGACCCGGATGACCGTCCGGCTGGCCTGGCGGGCCGGCGCCCTGCGCCTCGCGGTCCGGGACTACTCGACCCGGCACCCGAACCCGGTCGGACCGGCCCCCCCGACCTCGCCGGGCGGCCGTGGGCTGCTCCTGATCGAGAGCGCGGTACGCCGCTGGGGTGCCACCGGCCTGACCGACGGAAAGGTCGTCTGGGCGGTCCTGTACCCGCAGGACGAGCCCGCCCTCGGGTAACCGGTTACTGCCGGGAGGCAGTGGGTAGTGACGAGTCATGCGCGATCACGAGTACCCGACGCCGGTGTCCGACCCCGAGGCCGAAGGGCTACCCGACACCGCGGACGACGACACCAGCGCCGACGATCCGGCCGAGAGCGGTCGGGAGGCGGACGGATACGACCCCGCGCCCCTGCCGGCTGACCGGCCGGTGGCGGTGGACCGGTTCGGCACCACCCCGGAGGAGCAGCTCGACGGCGAACCCCTGGACTACAAGATCGATCGGGAACGGTCCGACGTTCCGGTGAACGACCCGCTTTCCGCGCCCGCCGACCACCGGTTGGGGTTGGAGGCGGACAGCGACGAGGCCGCGGCCGAGGCCCAGCTCGACGCCGACGTGCTCGACCCGGGTCCCACCTCGGATCCGGACTCGCCGGTGTCGATCTACGACCACGGCAACCTGGACGGCTCGACCGGCGATCCGGTGGGCCGCATCGTGGAGCCGGACGAGGGTGCCCGGTACGACGACCAGACCGACTCGGTGGCCTTCGACGCCGGCCCGGCCGGCGGCGGCGCCAGCGCCGAGGAGCTGGCCGTGAACGAGACCCCGCCCCCGGACTCGACCGGTAACACCCCGCTGCCCGACTGAGCGGGCGGGCTCACTCGTCGAGTCCGCGTTCGATCGCGTACCGGGTGAGCTCCACCCGGTTGTGCAGTTGCAGCTTGCCCAGCGTGTTCTGGACGTGGTTCTGCACCGTCCGGTGCGACAGCCCCAGCCGGGCCGCGATCTGCTTGTACGACAGCCCCTTGGCCACCAGCCGCAACACCTCGGTCTCGCGATCGGTGAGTCGCGGCTGATCCTCGGCACCGCCGCCGGCCGGTTCGGTGGCCAGGCGCCGGTACTCGCCCAGCACCAGGCCGGCCAGCCCGGGGGTGAAGACCGCCTCCCCGGCGGCGGTCCGCCGCACCGCCGCCAGGAACTCCGCCGGGCCGGCCGACTTGACCAGGTAGCCGGCCGCGCCCGCCTTCACGGCGTCGAGCACGCTCTGCTGCTCACCGCTGGCGGAGAGCATCAGGACCCGGACGCCGGGGAGCACCTCGCGCAGGCCGCGGATCACCTCCACCCCGGAGATGTCGGGCAACTGCAGATCGAGTACGACCACCTCCGGTCGGGCGGCGGCGGCCACCCGGACCGCCTGGCGGCCCTCGCCGACGGCGGCGACCACGGTGTGCCCGGCCTCGGTCAGGTCACGGGCGACGCCCTCCCGCCACATCGGATGGTCGTCGACCACCATCACCCGGATCGACACGCCTGCCCTCCCCAGCATCGTCCTCGCGGTGCGTCCTGGTCGTCCGCTGCCCGCCCCAGGTCGTCCGCGGTCCACCCTAGGTCGCCGGCCGGGTGGCCGGTCATCGTCGGGGTAGCCGGAGCTCGACCTCGGTCCCCTCCCCCGGCGCCGAGCTGATCTTCGCCGAACCGCCCAGGTCGGTGATCCGCCCCTGGATCGACTGGGCGACGCCCAGCCGGCCCTGCCCGGCCGCCGCCTCCAGCCGGCCGGGCGGGATGCCCGGCCCGTCGTCGCGGATCGACACGGTCACCGCCTCGTCCTCCTCCTCGACCAGCACCCAGGCCCGCCCGCCGCCGTGCTGCGCGGCGTTGTCCAGGGCTGCCTTGACGGCCGCCGCGAGTTCCCGGGCCACCGGGGCGGGCAGCCGGATCGGGGTCGCCGGCATCGCCATCGACACCGTCGGCGAGGAGTAGCCGCCGAGCAGCACCCGCAGATCGAGTTCGTCCCCACCCGCCGGCCCCCCGGTCCGCCCGGCGCCGGCCGGCCCGCCGGTCGTGCGCTCGGCGGGTTGGGCCGGCCCGGTGGCGATCAGGGAGCGCAGCGCGGCCTCCTGCTCGCCGGCCAGCCGGGCCAGCTCGCCCGCCTCCCCGCCGAGCTGGGCACCGCGTCGCTGGACCATCGCGAGGACCTGCAGCACCGAGTCGTGGATGCCCCGGGCGAGCCGCTCCCGCTCCCGGGTCGCGGCCTCCAGCTCGACGGCCCGCTGCAGGCGTTCTTCCGCGGACGCGGCCAGCCGGGTCACGTGGCCGACGGTGAATCCCGCCAGCACCATCAGGATGCCGCCGGTGAAGCTCGACCCGGTGATCCGGACCCGGACCGCCAGGTCTGCGGCGGCGAGTACCAGCGCGGCGGCCAGGCCGCGCCGCCGCCCTCCGGAGACCGCCCAGGTCAGCACCGGTGCGGCCAGCCAGGCCACGCCGAGCGTCGGCACCCCGGCGGCCAGCGCCGACCGGCCGATGACCCAGGGCGAGACCAGCAGGGCGGCCAGGGCGACGGCCAGGTCCGCGCTGAGCAGCGGCCACCGTCGCCGGTCGGGCCGGGCGTAGGCGTACGCCGTGAGCACCGTCCAGCCGGCCATCGCCACCAGTACGACGGCGGCCGCCCCGGGCCGGGCGAACTGGGACAGGTTGCGGACGGCGAGGACGACGACGTAGCCGAGCGCGGCGAACCGGAAGACGGCGATGGCCCGCCAGAGCGGCAGTTGGAAGCTGCCCGGCGGGTCCCCGGTCCGGCCCGGACCCGACGACGACGGTGGCACCCGCCGACCCTGCCACACCGGGCCGGTGGCGCCGACACCACCGGCCGGGACGACCGCGGTGGTGCGTAGCCGCATTTCCTGACGTAGGGTGAGAAAGCCGCGAATCACCGACGATCAGTGGCGGGGCGGACCATGACCGACGCAGACGACATCGCACCGCGTACGGTTGTGCCCATCGACGTCTCCCCCCTTCTCACCCAGACCTTCAACCGGGGCCAGGTCACCGAGCTGCGCCACTCGGTCACCTCCTGCGCCGCGGCGACGGGTCTGGCCGGCCAGCGGCTGGACGACTTCGTGCTCGCCGTCAACGAGTTGATCACCAATGCCGTCCGGCACGGCGGGGGGCGCGGACACCTGCGGATGTGGCAGGAGCCGCGGGAGGTGGTCTGCGAGGTCTCCGACGACGGCGCGGGCATTGCGGCCGATCGGCTCGCCGACCGGGACCGACCCACCCCCGGCACCGCCGGTGGCTGGGGTCTCTGGCTGGCCCGCAACCTCGCCGACGAGATGGCGGTCCGGACCGGACCGGCCGGGACGACGGTACGGGTCAGCGCCGCGCTCGGCCGCGTCGCGCCCAGCCCGGCCACGGAGCAGGTGGACTGAGGCCCGGGTCACGGTACGGTGCTCCGATGACCGGTCACCACGTCGCCGCGATCGATCAGGGCACCACCTCCTCCCGGTGCATCGTCTTCGACGCCGACGGCGGCGTCGTGTCGGTGGCCCAGCGGGAACACCGGCAGATCTTCCCCCGGCCCGGCTGGGTCGAGCACGACGCGGCCGAGATCTGGGCCGCCGTCCAGGCCGTGGTCGGCGAGGCGCTGGCCGCCGCGTCCATCGAGCCGGCGCAGCTCGCCGCGGTCGGCATCACCAACCAGCGGGAGACCACCGTCGTCTGGGACCGGGCCACCGGCGAGCCGGTCGGCAACGCGATCGTCTGGCAGGACACCCGCACCACCGGGCTGCTGCGGGAACTGGACCGCGACCTCGGCGAGCAGCGGTTCCGCCGGACCACCGGGCTGCCGCTGGCCACCTACTTCGCCGGTCCGAAGCTCCAGTGGATGCTGGCAACCGTCGACGGACTGCGGGCCAGGGCCGAACGCGGCGAGGTGCTCTTCGGCACCATGGACTCCTGGCTGATCTGGAACCTCACCGGCCGGCACGTCACCGACGTGACGAACGCCAGCCGGACCCTGCTGATGGACCTCGGCACGCTCGACTGGGATCCGGAGCTGCTGGCCGCGATGGGCATCCCGGCGGCGATGCTGCCCGAGATCAGGTCCTCGGCCGAGGTGTACGGCCCGGCCCGCGGGGCGCTGTCCGGCGTACCGGTGGCCAGCGCCCTCGGTGACCAGCAGGCGGCGCTGTTCGGCCAGACCTGCTTCCAGCCCGGCGAGGCGAAGTGCACCTACGGCACCGGCAGCTTCCTGCTGATGAACACCGGCGCCACCCCGGTCACCTCGGAACACGGGCTGCTCACCACCGTCGGCTACCGGATCGGCGACCAGCCGCCCGCGTACGCGTTGGAGGGGGCGATCGCGGTCACCGGGTCGCTGGTGCAGTGGCTGCGCGACAACCTCGGCCTGATCGCGACGGCCGCCGAGGTGGAGGAGCTGGCCCGCACCGTCGACGACAACGGCGGCTGCTACTTCGTACCGGCGTTCTCCGGGTTGTTCGCGCCGCACTGGCGCGGCGACGCCCGAGGGGTGATCGCCGGCCTGACCGGCTACATCACCAAGGGCCACCTGGCCCGGGCGGCGCTGGAGGCGTCGGCATGGCAGACCCGCGAGGTGGTCGACGCGATGAACGCCGACTCCGACGTGGCGCTGCGCCGGCTGCGGGTGGACGGCGGAATGACCGCCAACGAGCTGCTCATGCAGTTCCTCGCCGACGTGCTCGACGTACCGGTGGTCCGCCCGACGGTGGCCGAGACGACCTGCCTCGGCGCCGCGTACGCGGCCGGCCTGGCGGTCGGGTTCTGGCCGGACCAGCAGACGCTGCGGGCCAAGTGGCGCTCGGACGCGCAGTGGCAACCGGCGATGGAGCCGGCGCACCGCGACCGGGAGCTGCGCCAGTGGCGCAAGGCCGTGCAACGCTCGCTCGACTGGGTCGACGAGGACTGACGGGTGGGCGGCGCGGTGCTGGACTGGCTCAACTCCACGGCGGTGACCGCCTTCGGCACCCCGACCAGCTGGGCGGAGCTGCTCGGCTTCGGCACCGGCCTGCTCTGCGTGGCGCTCGTCGTGCGGCAACACATCGCCAACTGGCCGATAGGCATCCTGAACGTGCTGCTGCTGATGGTGGTCTTCTGGACCGCCGGCCTCTACGCCGACGCCTGGCTGCAGGTCGTCTACGTGCTGCTCGGCGGCTACGGCTGGTGGCAGTGGGCGTACGGCGGGGCGAACCGCTCGACCCTGCGGGTGCGCTCCACCACCGGGCGCGAGTGGGTCGGCCTGGCCGCCGCCGGGCTCGCCCTGACCGGGGCGATCTGGTACGTGCTGGCGCACCACACCGGCTCCACGGTGCCGCTGCCGGACGCCCTCACCACGGCGCTGTCGCTGTTGGCCACCTACGGCCAGGCCCGCAAGCTGGTGCAGAGCTGGTGGCTCTGGATCACCGCCGACCTGATCTACATCCCGCTCTACGGCTACAAGGACCTGTGGCTGACCGCGATCCTGTACCTCGCCTTCCTGGCGCTGTGCGTGCTGGGTCTGCGGGCCTGGCGGGCCGAGCTGCGCAACCCGACCGGGTCGACCCCGGTCCCCGCCCCGGTCCCCGCCTGAGCCATGCCGCGTCGATACCCGCACGGAATGGTGGTCGGCAAGTTCTATCCGCCGCACGCCGGTCACCACCGGCTGATCGACGCGGCGGCGGCCGGCTGCGAACGGGTGACCGTGGTGGTGGCCCCGTCCCGGGTGGAGTCGATCCCACTGGAGCTGCGGCTGGCCTGGCTGCGCGAGACGCACGCGGCGACGCCCTGGGTACGGTTCGTCGGGGTGCTCGACGACACCCCGGTCGACTACCACGACCCGGCGATCTGGGACGCGCACTGCGCGCTGTTCCGGTCCGCCGCCGGCGACCCGGTCGACGCCGTCTACAGCTCCGAGGCGTACGGCGACGAGTTGGCCCGGCGGTTCTCGGCCGTGCACGTCTGCGTCGACCCGGACCGGGCCACCGTGCCGGTCTCCGGGACCGCCATCCGCGCCGACCCGGTCGCGCACTGGCCGCACCTGGCCCCGCCGGTCCGGGCCTGGTTCACCCGCCGGGTCGTGGTGGCCGGCGCCGAGTCCACCGGCACCACCACGCTGGCCCGCGACCTGGCCGCCGCGCTGCGCCGCCGCGGCGGGGTCTGGTCGAACACCCGCTGGGTTCCGGAGTACGGCCGGGAGTTGACCGCGCAGAAGCTGGCCGCGCTGCGGGCCGTCGACCCGGCGGCGACGGTCTCCGACGTCGAGTGGTCACCGGAGGACTTCGTCGCGGTCGCGCGCGCCCAGAACCGGGCCGAGGACGACGCGGCGCGCGACGGCGCCCCGATCCTGGTCTGCGACACCGACTCCCGGGTCACCCAGGTCTGGCAGGAACGCTATCTGGGCGCCGCCTCGCCGGCCACGGTCGCCGCCGCCCGACTGCCCGACCTGTACCTGCTCACCGACCATGCGGGCGTGCCGTTCGACGACGACGGGTTGCGCGACGGGGAACACCTGCGAGAGTGGATGACCGGACGGTTCCGCGAGGTGTTGGGCGCTGCCGGCGTACCCGTGCGGGAAGTGACCGGTCGGCCGCGGACCCGGCTGGCGGCCGCGCTCGCGGCCTGCGACGACCTGCTGGCCCGGGGTTGGGGGTTGGCCCCACCGCTGGAAGCGCGGGCCGGCCCCGGTAGCGGGAATGCCGGACCGCCGGACCGGGTTCAGTTCCATTTGGGACGGTAGCAACGAGAGCAGGAGGAACCATGGCAGAAGCCGGGTCGTGGAACGACAAGGTGATCGCGGAGTTCCGGGCGAACGGAGGGAAGGTCGGCGGCATCTTCGAGGGCGCCCCGATGGTGCTGATGCACCACACCGGCCGCCGCAGCGGCAAACAGTATGTGACGCCGGCGGTGTACCTGCCCGGCGACGACGGCCGGATCCACGTCTTCGCATCGTTCGCCGGCGCCCCGGTCCACCCCCAGTGGTACGCCAACCTGGTGGCCGCCGGCAGGTCGACAGTCGAGGTCGGCACCGAGACGTTCCCGGTCACCGTCACCGAGCTGACCGGCGAGGAACGCGACCGGGTCTACGCCGAGCAGGCCAGCCGGTTCCCGAACTTCGGCGAGTACGCCGAGAAGACGCGGGGCATCCGGACCATCCCGGTGCTCGCCCTGGACCGGGTCGCCGGCTGAGCCGACGGGCCGACCCGGCGCCCGGGATCGCGGGCGCCGGGTCGGCGGTGCCGACCGGCGGTCAGCGGTTGGTGGTCTGGCTCACCGTGAACCGGGCGTTCACCAGGGCGCCCGCGGAGTTGCGGCAGTCGACGTCCACCCGGGACCCGGAGCCGCTGGAGAAGAGCTCGGTCACCTTGCAGGCGACCCCGGGGGTGTGGTGCGCGGTCGCCATCGGCGAGCCGGCGTCGAAGGCCGGTACCCGGGTCAGCCTGACCTGGTAGCGGCCGGTCGCGATCCGGCGAACCTCGTTGGTCTCGAACTGCGAGTTGAACGAGTGCAGCGCGTTCGGCTCGTAGTCGGTGCCCAGCGGCGCGTCGAAGTCGTCGGCCCAGACGTACCCGCCGTGCTCGACGCCGTCGTTGGCGACGTGCTGGTCGTGGTAGCGCAGCCACCACTTCTCGTCCACCAGCTGGCCGGCCGGCGTGTAGCAGCGCACGTCGGCGGTGCTCGCCGCCCAGCCCCGCACGTTGCAGTGGTTGCCGTTGAAGCCGGCGGCGGTCACGTGCACCAGCCCGCCGAGCTGGCTGAACCCGCCGAAGGAGACCCGGTAGACCCCGACCGAGGTCCGGGTGATCCCGTTGGTGCCGCCCTTCGAGTTGTACGAGTGGTCGGGGTCGGCGGTGTAGGACGAGGTGCCCGGCCGGTCGGCGAAGAGGTACGCGCTCTGGTGCGGGTTGGCCGAGCCGGCCCGGTGGTACTGGGCCACGAACTGGCTGTCGACGAGCGCGCCGCCGGCCGTGGTGCAGCGCACCCCGACGTGTGCGTCGCCGCCGTTCACCTCGAAGGTGTCCGACTTGCAGCGGTTGCTGTGCTCGCCGTACGCGGTCACCTGGACGTTGCCGCCGACGAAGAGGCCGAGCAGCGGCATCCGGACTGTGTAGCGGCCGGTGCCGTGCCGGGTGACGGTGTTGGTGAAGCCCTTCGAGTTCGCCGACATCCGGGGGTTCGGGGTGTACGACGGGTTGGTCGGCTGGTCGGCGAAGACGAAGCCGTACTCGGGTGCGGTCGCCGCCGCCCCGACGTCGCCGGCGGGCGCGGCCAGTGCCGGGCCGGCGGTGAGCAAACTCAGACCGGCGGCCAGCGCCGTGGTGAGCAGGACGCGAACGGTACGTCGCATCGCGGGTTCCTCCAGTGGGTGTTGGTTGGTGTCGCCGGGCCGCGGTGGCGGACCGGCAACCAACACCCTGCGGGAGACCCCTGGGCGGCCAGTGGGCAAGCGATGGGCACGACGAGTCAGCCGCCCGACACCATGGGCGGTAGGCAGCCGTAGCAACGCTGCTGCCGTTGTTCCTCTACCGGGTGTACATGCCGATCCAGCGCTCGAGGCGCTGCCTGACCCGGGGTGTCGACGACGGGATCATCGGCGATCTGGCCTGCGGCGCGCAGGACGTGCACGAGATGAGCTGCGGTCCTGGGACATTGAGGCAGTGTCCCCGGACGAGTTCGTCCGCGATCAGATAAGCCTGGATCGCAGCACGGTGTACGCCGCTGTCCAGCAGATCGCCAATTCATGGCGGAATCCACCGGGCAGCGTCGAGGATGTGCTGGACCGCCTCGAACGATCTGGTCTCGGCGTCAGCGTCGCCGAGTTGCGGGCCGGAGGCTGAGCCGGCAGTTTCTCCACCGGACTGTCGGGCCAGCGTCGTCAAGCTGGGGACCGGCGGGTCACCAGGTGTGGCCGGTGAGGCGCTCGTACACCTCGACGTAGCGGGACCGGGTCGCCTCGACGACCTCGGCCGGCACCTGCGGCGCGGGCGGGGTCTTGTCCCAGCCGCTGCCGGCCGCCCAGTCCCGCACGTACTGCTTGTCGAAGGAGAACTGGGTCCGGCCCGGCTGGTACGCGTCCGCCGGCCAGAACCGGGACGAGTCCGAGGTGAGCACCTCGTCGGCGAGCAGCAGCATGCCGTCCGGCGCCCACCCGAACTCCAGCTTCGTGTCGGCCATCAGAATGCCCCGCTCGGCGCCCCGGTGGGGACACGTGACCGCGTACCACGACGGACAGGACGGCGGGCGTTTCGCTTGTTACACTTGCTTCGAATAATGCGGATGGCAGATGAGGTGGTGGTCATGGCTCTGGCAGTAAGCCCGGTCGCACCCGACCCACAGTCGGTTGCGGTCGCGGCCGAGGCGCTTCCTCGCGTCCAGGCGTACCTCCGAACCCACCAGGACAGTTCAGCCACCGTCCGGCTGATCGACGATGAGGACGGCGGTCAGCTCGTGGTCCCCCGTGGCGCCGTTGAGCTGCTCGCCCGGGTGCTCGCGCATATGGCCAACGGGCACAGCGTTTCAGTCGTGCCGGCACACGCCGAGCTGACCACCCAGCAGGCCGCAGAGCTGCTCAACGTCTCCCGGCCATACCTGATCGGCTTATTGGACGCCGGCGAGATCGAATACCGGAAGGTCGGTACCCATCGACGTGTCATGGCCGGTTCGCTCCTGGCCTACAAGCACCAGGACGACGCACGACGTCGCGCAGCGGCCGACGAACTGACGCAGCTCGCGCAAGAGATGGATCTGACCTGACGCCATGACCTTCGTAGCCGTCTACGACGCCAGCGTTCTCTACCCGAGCACCCTGCGTGACCTTCTACTCCGAATCGCCCAGTCCGGCCTCGTGGACGCCAAGTGGACCGAGCAGATACTCGACGAAGTGTTCTCCGCGCTGCGTCGATAACGGCCCGATCTCGACACCGCCAAGCTGGCCCGCACCCGCGCGCTCATGGGCACCGCCGCGCGAGACTGGCGGGTCAGCGGCCATGAGCGCCTCATCGACTCTCTGAAGCTGCCCGATCCCGACGACCGGCATGTGCTCGCCGCCGCCATCCGCGCACGCGCCCAGATCATCGTCACCTCCAACCTCCGTCACTTTCCCGCCGATGAACTGCGGTCCTGGGACATTGAGGCAGTGTCCCCGGACGAGTTCGTCCGCGATCAGATAAGCCTGGATCGCAGCACGGTGTACGCCGCTGTCCAGCAGATCGCCAATTCATGGCGGAATCCACCGGGCAGCGTCGAGGATGTGCTGGACCGCCTCGAACGATCTGGTCTCGGCGTCAGCGTCGCCGAGTTGCGGGCCGGAGGCTGAGCCGGCAGTTTCTCCACCGGACTGTCGGGCCAGCGTCGTCAAGCTGGGGACCGGCGGGTCACCAGGTGTGGCCGGTGAGGCGCTCGTACACCTCGACGTAGCGGGACCGGGTCGCCTCGACGACCTCGGCCGGCACCTGCGGCGCGGGTGGGGTCTTGTCCCAGCCGCTGCCGGCCGCCCAGTCCCGCACGTACTGCTTGTCGAAGGAGAACTGGGTCCGGCCCGGCTGGTACGCGTCCGCCGGCCAGAACCGGGACGAGTCCGAGGTGAGCACCTCGTCGGCGAGCAGCAGCATGCCGTCCGGCGCCCAGCCGAACTCCAGCTTGGTGTCGGCCACCAGAATCCCCCGCTCGGCGGCCAGCTCGGCGCCCCGCCGGTAGACCGCCAGGGTCGTCTCCCGCAGTCGCTCGGCGGTCTCGGCCCCCACCTTCGCCGCCACCTCGGCGAAGGTCATGAACTCATCGTGCTCGCCCACCGGTGCCTTGGTGGTCGGGGTGAAGATCGGTGCCGGCAGGATCGACGCCTCCACCAGGCCGCGCGGCAGCTCGACCCCGGAGACGGCACCGTCGCGCTGGTACTCCCGCAGGCCCAGCCCGGTCAGGTAGCCGCGCGCGATGCACTCGACCGGGACCATCTCCAGCCGGCGGCAGCGCACCGCCCGGCCGGCGAACTCGGCCGGCACGTCGGTGGCGGAGATGACGTGGTTGGGCACCAGGTCGGCGAGCTGGTCGAACCACCACAGCGACAGCGCGGTGAGCAGCCGGCCCTTGTCCGGGATCGGGGTGGGCAGCACCACGTCGTAGACCGAGATCCGGTCCGAGGCGACCAGGATCAGGTCGTCGCCGTCGGCGTACACGTCCCGGACCTTGCCGGAATGCAGCAGTTCCACCGGCCCAGTAGACCATGTGCCGCGACAACCGCCGGGACGGACCGGACGGACGTTGACACCCGGCCGCGTGACCTGTGTAAATAGTCCCGATCACCGCTGAGTTGACCGGTGCCGTCAGGAGCTGTCGTGCCCCCTTGCCTGCCCTCCCCGGCGCCGCGCCGGCCCGGTGCCCGGCGCCTGTTCGGTGCCGCGCTCGCCGCCCTGCTCGCGTTGACCGTCCTCACCGCCTGCGGCGGCGAGGACGACGGGCCGGTCGACGAGCGGGTCCAGCTCTCGATCTTCTGGTGGGGCGCGGAGCGCCGGGCCGAGCTGACCGAGCAGGCGCTGAACCTCTACACCGAACGGCACCCCGAGGTCACCTTCCGGGTCACCTGGCAGGGCAACACCGGTTACTACGACCGGCTCTCCACCGAGGCGGCCAGCGGCAACGCCCCCGACCTGTTCCAGATCGACGACAACTACCTCACCGAGTACGCCGAACGCGGCATCACCCTGGACCTGACCGACTACGTCAACGACAACCGCCTCAACCTGACGAACCTGCCGAGCAGCCTCGCCCAGTACGGCCAGATCGGTGGCCGCACGATGGGGGTGGCCGCCGCCGAGAACACCCCCGGCATGATCTACAACAAGTCGCTGTTGGAGCGGCTCGGCCTGCCCGAACCGCGGATCGGCATGACGTACGAGGAGTTCATCGACTGGGCGGTCGCCGTGACCGAGCGCACCGACGGTGAGACCGCCGGCACGATGGACCCGTCCGCCGACTACAAGGCGCTCTGGCTCTGGCTGCGGTCGGAGGGCAAGGAGCTCTATCAGGGCCGGCAGGTCGGCTTCACGGTCGAGGACCTGACCCGCTGGTTCGACCTGTGGCAGCGCGCCCGCGCGGCGCAGGCCACCCCCGAACCGGCCGTCATCACCCAGGCGAACAGCGGTGACGTGACCCGGCAACTGGTCGCCACCGGGCAGGCCGCGACGTCGTTCATGTGGTCCAACCAGCTACCCGAGCTGCAGAAGCTGACCGAGGACGAGCTCGCCGTCGTCACCTACCCGGGGGCACCGGAGGCCCAGTGGGCGCGGGCCTCGATGTACTGGGCCGCGTTCCGGGGCACCCGGCATCCCGAGATCGTCATTGACGTGATCAACTTTCTGACCAACGATGTGGCGGCCGGTCGGATCCTCGGTACGGAACGCGGGCTGAGCGCGAACCTCGACGTGCGGGCCGCGGTCCAGGAGTCGCTCACCGACGAGAGCATGCGACGCTCCGCGGTCTTCGAGACCGGGATGGCCGAGCGGTTCGGTCCCGCTCCGGTGCCGCCGCCCAAGGGGCACGCCCGGGTCCGCGCCCTGCTGCTGACCGCGGCCGAGGACGCCCAGTTCGGCCGGGCCACCACCCGGGACGCGGCGGCCCGGTTCATCGCCCAGGCCAACGCCGCGCTCACCGCCGGATGAACCCTTCCCGAGCCCGGCTCGGGGCTACCGCCGACCGGACCGCCGACCGCGCATGATCAGCAACACGATCAGGACTATCACCCCGATCACCACCAGGCAGCAGAGCGCCCCGAAGATGCCGAAACCGCCTCGCGGCCGGCGGCGGGCCGCCTCCACCGCCAGTTCGCCGGGACCGGACGCCGCCCACGCCGCCACCGGTACGAAGACCGCCAGCGACACCGCGGTCAGGATCGCGCCCAGCCGGGCGCCCCATCGTCGTAGAAATGCCATGGCTACATGGTGCTAGTCGGGCGCAACCCCGGCCGGTCGCCACACCGGTAGGCGGCCGATCATCGACGGCGCTAGAGCTCGCGCAGCATGCGGCGCAGGATGTCCGGCGTGCTGGTCGGCGGCTCCGCCTCGATGAACAGTCGGCTCACCGCCGCCGCGTACCGGTCCACCTCGTCGCGCTTCTCGATGTAGAGGGCGTTGGTCAGGTACTCGAAGTAGACGACATCCGGCAGTTCCTCGTCGGGGAAGCGCAGGATGGTGAACGCGCCACCGGCGGCCGCGTGTCCACCGGCGGTGAACGGGATCACCTGCAGCCGTACGCCGGGTAGCTCGGTGGCCTCCAGCAACGACTCCAACTGGCCACGCATCACCTTGCGACCGCCGATCGGCCGGCGGAGCACCGCCTCGTCGACCACCGCCCACAGCCGGGAGTTGTCGGACCGGTCCAGCACCTGCTTGCGGATCATCCGGAGCTCGACCCGACGGTCCACCTCCTCGCCACCGGATTCGCCGTAGCCGAGCATGATGACGCTGCGGGCGTACTCCTCGGTCTGCAGCAGGCCGGGGACGAACTGGACCTCGTAGGTACGGATCAGGCTGGCCGCGGCCTCCAGGTCCAGGTAGTACTGGAACCAGGTGGGCAGCAGGTCGCCGAAGCGGTGCCACCAGCCGGGCTGGTTGGCCTCGCGGACGACGGAGAGCAGCTCCGAACGCTCCGCCTCATCGGTGACTCCGTAGAGCTTGAGCAGGTCGGCGACGTCGCGCTCCTTGAAGCCGACCCGGCCCAGCTCCATCCGGCTGATCTTGGACTCGGAGGCCCGGATCAGGTAGCCGGCCGTCTCGCGGGTGACCTGGTTGGCCTCCCGCAACCGGCGCAGCCGGGCGCCCAGCTGCATCCTGCGGACCGTCGGCCCGCCTATCGAACCGCCATCCTGATGAGCACTGCTCACCGCGGACCTCCGGTTGCCATCCACAGGAACAACGTCGTCGTAGTTCCGCCCGTGAGCGTGCCATGGTCGACGGCGAAACCAGATCCACCGAATGCCCGACTCCGGATACCCGGGGCCGGGCGGTGGGGACCGCTTCACCAGTCGCCACAATACTTGTCGATCAGCGGAACGCCAGTCGGGCCGGCAGGTGAAAAGGCCCGCCAGATAATTATCTGGCGGGCCTTTTCGGTGGTAGCGGGGACAGGATTTGAACCTGCGACCTCTGGGTTATGAGCCCAGCGAGCTACCGAGCTGCTCCACCCCGCGTTGACTCGTTAACACTAGCGCACCCGCCCGCCGACCCGCAAAACGGGGGGCCTACGCCCCGGAACATCACCCCTGAGCTGGGAAGTCGGGTTCACGGCGGGAATGCGGCGGGGCGGCGGATCGTCGTCCGATCCGCCGCCCCGGTCAGCATCCGCCAGCCGCCCCGCTAGCCGCCCGGCGTGGGTGCCGGGGTCTGCGGCGGTGGCGCCGCCCCGGGAGCCGCCCGCTGGGCGGCCTGGAACTCGTCCATCGCCACGTCCAGCGCCTGCAGCGCCCGGCCGTACCGCTCGAAGTCGCCGGAGGCCTGGGCCGCCTTGACCTCCTCGATCGCCAGCCGCACCTTCTCCGCCGCGGCGGCGAGGTCGCCGGGGACGGCCGGCGGCGCCGTCACGGTTGGCGACGGCTCCGGGGTGGCCGACGGCGGTGGCTCCTCGCCACCGGGATCCGGCGGTGGTGCCGGGGTGCCGGTACCACCCTCCTGGCCCTGCCTGACCAGTTCGGCGATGCCCTCCTCGATGGTGTTGGCGAGCACCACGTACTCGCCGCCGTCGCCGTAGGAGAGCAGCACCCGCTGCAGCAGCGGATAGGCGTTTGTCTGGTTGCTCTTCACGTACACCGGCTCGACGTAGAGCATGCCGTCTTCGAACGGCAGCGACAGCAGGTTGCCGTACTGCACCTGGGCCTGGTTCGAGGAGAGCAGGTTCAGCTGCTGCCGGATCGTCGCGTTGGTGTTCGTCATCCGTTGGTGGACCTGCACCGGACCGGCCACCGCGGTCTCGTCCGGCAGCTCCAGCACCTGCAACTGTGGACGTCCGTCCACATACGACCCGCTGATCAGGGCGGCGAGGTTCTGCCGACCGGCCGGGGTCACCGCCGAGGTGAGCTGGAAGCGCGGCTCGGACTGCTCGGGGAGCTGGGTGTAGAGGTAGTACGGCGGCTGCTTGGTGCCGCTGTCCGGCGCGTCCGGAACGTTCGGCACCTCCCAGAAGTCCTGCCCGGAGAAGAACTCCGACGGATCGGTGACGTGGAACCGGGACAGCAGGTTGCGCTGCACCTTGAACAGGTCGGCCGGGTAGCGGAAGTGCGCCACCAGGCTGGCCGGGGTCTCGGCCTTCGGCACCACCAGGTCGCCGCCGAACGCCTTGTTCCACGCCTTGAGCACCGGGTCGGTCTCGTCGAACTCGTAGAGCTTCACAGTGCCGTCGTACGCGTCGACGGTGGCCTTCACCGAGTTGCGGATGTAGTTCACGTTCTCCCGGGCGAGCTGGAAGGTGCCCAGCCCGGTCAGCTCGTCGGCGGTCTGCTCCTGCAGGTTGACCTGCTCGGCGTAGGGGTAGGTCGCGGCGGTGGTGTAGCCGTCCACGATCCACTGGATCCGGCCGTCGACGATCGCCGGGTACGGGTCGCCGTCCAGGGTCAGGAACGGGGCGATCTTCTCCACCCGGTCCCGGGGGTTACGCACGTAGAGCAGCTTGGAGGCGTCGTTCAGCGCGTCGGAGAGCAGGAAGTTCGGCTCCTGCTCCTTGATGGCGTAGACCAGCCGGCGCGGGAACGAGCCGACCTCGACACCACCCGAGCCGGTGTAGGTGTAGTACTGCTCGCCGCCGGCCGCGGTCGGCCGGTCGAACTCGACGTTGCGCTCCGGGTCGGACTGCCCCACGATCACGTAGTCGCTGCCGTCCATCTGCTCGCCGAAGTAGATCCGCGGCTGCTCGGCCGGGATCTCCTCGGTCGACGACGAGCACGCCTCCTGGGCGGCCTGGTCGCCGAGGAAGCCCGAGACGAAGAACGGCTGGCCGCCGCAGACCACCTGGTTCGCGGGGGCGCTGACCATCCCGTACCCGTGGGTGAAGACGGTGTGGCGGTTGATCCAGTTGCTCTGCTGGGTGGTGAGCTCGCCGTAGTTGATCTCCCGCATGCCGACCACGTAGTCCTGGGTCTCGGCCCCGACGGTGTACCGGTCGATGTCCAGCTTGGGACCGAAGTCGTAGAAGCCACGCACCTGCTGGAGCTGGGTGTAGGTCTCGGAGACCAGTTGCGGGTCGAGCAGCCGGATGTTCGGGACCACCGCCTCGTCGGTGGCGAGGCTCTCCGGCGGTCGCAGGTTGCTGGCCGGATACGGCGTCGTCTTGCTGTCGGCCAGCCCGAACGCCGCCCGGGTCGCATTGATGCTGCGTTCGATGTACGGCGCTTCCTTGCTCAGCACGCTGGGGCGTACCTCGAAGGTCTGCACGGCCCACGGGTAGATGCCACCGATGGCCACCGCGGAGATCCCCAACAGGGCCAGCGAGATGCCCGGCCAGACCAGGTTCCGCATCACCGCGTTGGAGAAGATGATGATCGCCAGCGCCACCACGATCGAGATGTAGGCCAGGATCTCCTTCGCCGGCAGCAGCGCGTTGATGCCGGTGTACCCGGCGCCGTAGAGATTGACCCCGTCGTTGAACTCCAGCAGCATGGCCCGCCGGTCCAGCACGTACGCAACCGCCTTGAGGAGCACGAAGACGGCCACCAGGCTGGTCAGGTGTGCCCGCGCGGCGGTGGTCATCCGGTCGCCGACGCCCTGCAGCCGCACCCCGCCGAAGATGTAGTGCACGGCCAGCGCGCCGATCACGGCGAGCACGACGGCGGTGAAGCCGAGCCCGAGCAGGTAGCGCCAGAACGGGAACTGGAAGACGTAGAAGCCGATGTCGATGCCGAACTCCGGGTCGTCCACTCCGAAGTCCTGGGCGTTGCGGAACAGCAGCCACTGGCTCCACCGGCCCTGCGCGGAGAGCCCGGCGAAGAACCCGACGACGATCGCCACGGCGGCGATCCAGGCACCGATCCGCGGCGCCAGCAGCATCCTGTAGCGGTCCAGCGTCGCCTGCTCCGGCGAGTGCGGCCGCAGCATCGGCCGCAGCCGGTAGGCCAGCCACAGGTTGCCGCCGATCACCGCGGCCATCGCGACCGCCCCGGCGACGAAGAGCAGCAGTCTGGTCGTCAGCACGCCGGTGAAGACCTGGGTGTAGTCGACCTCACCGAACCAGAGCCAGTCCGTCCACGCCTGGACGCCCCAGCCCAGCAGTGTGAAGAGCAGGAAGACCCCGAGGAGTACGCCGACCGTGACGCGCCCGCGCCGACTCATCCTCGGCAGGGGACCGCTTCTCATGACCACTGTTGACTCTCCGCACGCTCAGATGCCGCCGGTCCGACCAGGCACCTACACTACGGGGTGATCCTGAACGTAATCGGCCCACCTCTGAACCGTTGCCGAATAGTCCCGCCGGGCCGGCCGCCCGGCCGGTCAGCAGCGGACCGGGTCACCGCCGGCGCGGAGCGTTTCCAGGGCGGTCAGCGCCTCGTCGAGGGTGCCGACCCGGACCAGCGGCAGGTCGGGCTGGGCGTTGCGCACCGCCTCGGCGCAGTTGTCCGCCGGGACCAGAAACGCGACCGCGTCGGCGGCCTTGGCTCCGACGAGCTTCTGCGGAATGCCGCCGATCGGGCCGACCCGCCCCTCCTCGTCGATGGTGCCGGTGCCGGCGATGATCTTCCCGCCGGTCAGGTCGTCGGGTTCGATCTTGTCGATGATGCCGAGCGCGAACATCAGACCGGCACTCGGCCCGCCGATGTCGTTCAGGTCGATCTTCAACTCGAAGGGTTTTGGCTGCTGCTGCTCGATCTCCACCCCGATCCTCGGCACCCCGTCGGATTCGCGGCTGGTGATCTCGGCGGTGGCGGCGGCGCCCGCCCGGGTGTAGCCGATGGTCAGCGCCGTCCCGGCCGGCTCGGCCCGGATCAGCTCGGTCAGCTTGCCGGCGGTCGGCAGCGGTGCCCCGTCGACCGAGGTGATCACGTCGCCGACCTGCAGCACCCCGGCCGCCGGCCCGTCCGGTCGGACCGCCTTCACCACCACCTGCACCGGGTAGCCGAGCTTGCGCAGCGCGGCCGTCTCCGCGCTGGTCTGCGAGGCGGCGAAGTCCTCGGCGTTGCGCTCGTCGACCTGCTCCTCGGACTGCCCCGGCGGGTAGATCAGCTCGTACGGCACCACGGCCTGGTCGTCGGAGAACCAGCCGGCGATGGCGGAGAGCAGCTTCACGTCGGGCTGCACCCCGACGGTGGTCAGGCGGAGCTGCCCGGCCGAGGTCGAGGTCTCCCGGCCGGAGATCTGGATCACCTCGGTCCCGTCCTCCTCGCCCAACGTGTTGACGGTCGGTCCCGGGCCCAGCACCACGTACGGAATCGGGGCGGCAAGGACACCGACGCTGAGCAGTGCGGTGATCAGCGCGCCGAGCAGAACCGTGACACCGCGACGTCTCATGGGCCAGAGCGTACCGAGCGGCGCTCGCCGACCCGCCGTCCCAGCCCGGTTTCGCGGCGTCGGCGTTCCTGGCAGTTCGCTGAGTTCTCGCTGGGCGCAACGCCGGCGGCGGCATCCGGTACCGCCGCGCGCGTACCGTGGACCCGTGCCTGATATTCCGTTCGGCTTCGCGCTTCCGGGTGGCCAGCCGCCCGACCCCAACGACCCGCAGCAGATGCAGCAGTTCATGGTGCAGCTGCAGCAGCTGCTGGCCGGTCCGACCAGCGGCCCGGTCAACTGGGACCTCGCCCGCCAGGTGGCGGCCAGTCAACTCGCCTCGGCCGGCGACCCCGCCGTCAGCCCGTTCGAGCGCAACGCGGTGGAGGAGGCGCTCCGGCTGGCCGACCTCTGGCTGGAGCCGGCCAGCGCGCTGCCCTCCGGGATCCGGTCCTCGGTCGCGTGGAACCGCAACGAGTGGATCTACCGGACCCTCGACGTGTGGCGCAAGCTCTGCGACCCGGTCGCCGGGCGGATGGTCAACGCGATGGGTGACCTGGTGCCGCCGGAGGCCCGGGCCCAGCTGGGCCCGATGCAGTCGATGGTGACCACGCTCGGTGGCGCGCTCTTCGGCGGCCAGCTCGGGCAGGCGCTCGGCTCGCTCGCCGCCGAGGTGCTCTCGGCCGGCGACATCGGGCTTCCGCTCGGACCGGCCGGCACGGCCGCGTTGGTGCCGGCCAACATCCGGGCGTACGGCGAGGGCCTGGAGCTGCCGGAGGACGAGGTACGCCTCTACGTGGCGCTGCGGGAGGCCGCCCACCAGCGGCTCTTCGAGCACGTACCGTGGCTGCGCGGGCACATCCTGACCGCGGTGGAGATGTACGCCTCGGGGATCACGGTGAACCGGGAGGCGATCGAGGAGGCGATGGGCCGGATCGATCCGGGCAACCCGGAGTCGATGCAGGCGATCGCCCTGGAGGGGATCTTCACCCCGGACGACACCCCGGCCCAGAAGGCGTCGCTGGCCCGGCTGGAGACCGCCCTGGCGCTGGTCGAGGGGTGGGTCTGCCACGTGGTCGATTCGGCGGCCGCGGACCGGCTGCCGAACGTGGTCCGGCTCGGGGAGGCGTTCCGCCGTCGTCGGGCGGCCGGTGGGCCGGCCGAGCAGACCTTCGCGGCCCTGGTCGGGCTGGAACTGCGGCCCCGGCGGCTGCGGGAGGCGGCGGCGCTGTGGGCCGCGCTCACCGAGCACCGGGGCATCGCCGGGCGGGACGCGCTGTGGGGCCACCCGGACCTGCTCCCCTCCGACGAGGACTTCGCCGACCCGCAGGCGTACGCCCGCTCCCAGTTCGACGCCGGGGAGCTGGAGGGGTTCGATTTCGACGCCCCGCCGGCGGACGGACCGTCAGCGGACGGACCGCCGGCCGATGGCTCCGCCGGGCCCGACCGGGACTGACCTCAGCCGCCGAGGAGGACCCGGGTGGTGTCCCAGCCCTCCACGGCCGGGTCGAGGGTCGCCAGGTCGGCGGGGCCGCGCAGCCGCCGCCAGGCCGGGGTGATCGAGACCTCGCCAGGCTGCGGCGCGGCGGCGCGGATCGCCGGCGCGGCCGCGGTGTCGAGGTCGATCTCGGGCAGCCAGTCCGGGGCGGGCAACCGCGCGGCCACCCCGAGCAATCCGCCGCCGGGGGCGCCGGGCGCCACCGCGACCGGCCGGGTGGTCAGCGGGCGGAGCAGTTTGCCCAGGATCAGACCTGGTACGTCCGGAGCGTCGGCGGCGATGACGGCCGCCTGGTCGTATCCGTCGGCCTGGGCGGCGGCCAGCGCCGCGCCGACGCTCCGGGTCGGCAGCCGGTAGATCGGCATGCCCGGCCAGGCCACCGCCTCGGCCAGCGGCAGGTCGTCGGCGGTCGCCGCGATGGCGGGTTCCACCTCGCTGAGGGTGGCGATCAGGTCGACGACATCCTCGGCGAGCGCGGCCCGCCAGCTCTCCGGATCGGTGCCGGGCGGTGCCCACGGAACCGGGCCGAGCAGGGCCACCAGCACGCGTTTCGCCACTCGGGAACCCTAACCGCCCGCTGCCCGGGGTGCTCAGCCCGGGGCGGCGGACGCGGCGGCGACACCCTCCAGGTAGCCGCGGGCGCGTTCGGCCTTGGGGTACCGCCCGACGAGCGCCCAGAACCGGGCGTTGTGACTCGGCACCACGAGGTGGGCCAACTCGTGCAGCAGGACGTAGTCGATCACCCAGTCCGGCATCTCCTGGATCCGGTGGGAGATGCGGATCGTCCGGTCCGCCGGGGTGCAGGAGCCCCAGCGGCCGTTCTGGTTGGTGACCCAGCGGACGCTGGCCGGCACCGCGACCCGGTCGTGCTCGCTGAGGTACCGGCCGATCAGGTTGCGGGCCCGGGCCAGCAGTTCGGCGTCGGAGCGTTCACAGCGGCCCTCCCGGGCGGCGAGCCGGGCCAGCATCCGGTCGACCCACTCGCTCTCCTCGGCCCGGGAGAACTGGTCGGGGATGAGCACAACCACCCGCTCACCGTCCCGGTAGGCGGACACCGTCCGGCGTCGGCGCTGACTGCGCCGCACCTCGACGACGGGCTTGCGTACGCCAGCCATTAGCGGCTCGCGCAGCCCCGAATTTCGGTCACGATGGCAAACTAATGCGTACTGACCAGGGGACCGCAAGAGTCAACGCAGCGACACGCGCCGGAAAAATGATGATTGAGGCCGGCCCGTCCGGAAAATTCTTGACCCGATCATGGTAATCGGTTCCGCGCGCCCACTGTCACGAACGCGGATCACCGCCCGGGCGACCCGCGACCAGCAGCCGGACCACGAGGCCCGAGCCGATCTTGGCAGCACGCTCAGCTCGGGCCTGCGCCGCCCCCCGCCCGAGCGCGACGCCGCGGGGCAGGCGCGGCGCGACGCCCCCGAAACCACGCCGCTGACCGGTTTCCGGGGCACTCTGAGCGGGTTCATCCGGCGTGTCCCTGCGAAACTGACTTATCCGACCTATTCCGGCATGCACACTCTCGTCGTCGGCTTCCTCACAGTGTCGACGCATTACTGACATGGAACCGCCCGTACCTGGGTAGGGTCCGCGGACCGGCGGTCACAGCGGTGGCCGCGGAGAAACCCCAGCGCCGGCGCCCTCGTGGCCCGCCGCCGGGCGCACGTCGGAGTCTCGGGACCCTGGCGAACGAGAACGAGGAGGGCACCGTGGCCGATCAGGCACAGACCTACAACGGTTACTGCGTGAAGTGCAAGGAGAAGCGTGATTTCGAGGGCAGGGTCGAGGTGTCCAAGACGGGCATGAACATGGCCAAGGGCAAGTGTCCCGTGTGTGGAACAACAGTCAACCGGATCCTGGGTAAGGCGAAGGTCTGACGGGATCCGGTCCGCACAACGCGGGAAGGGGCGGCCATCCGGCCGCCCCTTCCCGCGTTCCCGGAACGGCACCCCGATTACTACCGGCCAGTTGTTGATAACTCGACGGATTCTGTGGATAGACCAGTGCATCGCTTGGCCCGCCTGTGGATATCCTCGACGGACGGCGGCCGGTTGATGACAGCCTGTCGCCCATGGCGAAGATTTCTCAGCCCGGCCGCGTCCGGAGCGGCTCGGCGCTGCCCCGGCCGACCCTGCTGCCCGGCCTGGCCCGACTCTGGCGCACCCGGCACACCCTGCAGCTGGGGCTCGACCCGGCCCGCGCGGTCGTCCTCGAAGTCGCGGACCCGGCCGCCGTCCGGCTGCTCGACCTGCTCGACGGCACCCGCAGCGAACGGGCCGTGCTGGAGCACGCCAGCCGGATCGCCGTCGCCAGGGACGACGCCCGCGAGCTGCTCGACATCCTGCGCGACGCCGGTCTGGTGGTCGGCGCGCAGAGCCTGTTCCCCGGCGAGCTACCCGAGCCGGCCCGGCGCCGGCTCGCCGCCGAGGCGGCCGCGATCGCGCTGCGGGGAGCGGAGGCGCCGGCCAGCCCCGCCCAGGTGCTCCGACGGCGCTGGGCCGCCCGGGTGGTCGTGACCGGGCAGGGGCGGCTCGCCGCCCCGGTGGCGGTCACCCTCGCCCAGGCCGGCGTCGGACACGTGGTTCCCGACCTGACCGGCGAGGTGTCCCCGGTCGACGTGGTCGGTTCCTGGCTCGCCCCGGCCGACCTGGGCCGACCCCGGGCCGCCGCGGTGGCGGACGCCATCACCCGGAGCGCGCCGGGCACCCGGACCCGACCGATCGCCCGTCAACTGGCCAGCCTCGTGGTCCAGGTCGGCATGGACCGGCCAGCCGGCCTGCTCGCCGCCGGCTACGCCGAGCGCCGCCAGGCCCACCTGCTGGTCGGCCTGCGGGACGGTACCGCCGTCGTCGGTCCGCTCGTGTCCGGTCCCGGCGTGCCCTGCCTGAACTGCCTCGACCTGCACCGGCAGGACCGGGATCCGGGTTGGCCCGCGATCGCCGCGCAACTGGCGGCCGGCGGCCCGCCAGAGCCGTGCGCGGCACCGACCCTGATCGCCGCCGCCGGCTACGCCGCGGCCGAGGTGCTCACCTTCCTCGACGGCGGGACGCCGGAGACCGTCGGCGGCGCCACCGAGATCAGCGCCCCGGGACAGCTGCGCCGCCGGAGCTGGCCACCGCACCCCGGTTGTCCGTGCGGTCGTCGCCGACGCCGTCCCCGAACAACCCCAACCGCCGCCTGAGGCGGCAGATCGCCCCGTTCGCAGCTGCTCACCGGTCGGGCGGATCTGACCGGAAATTACCCGGCAGGGGTATCGCCGGTCCTCGCCGCCAGCGGGTTGACCAGCCAGCTAATGGAGCGGACGTGGCCTGGGCCACCCCGGCACAGCAGTCAGGATCGGCGCAGGTCGGTAACAATGATCGGGTGACCGACATCCCGCGCCGGGCCGTGTCCCGGACCGCCAAGCTCGCCGCACTGCCGCTCGGCTTCGCCGGGCGGACCGTACTCGGCGTCGGCAAGCGCGTCACCGGGCTGGCGTCGGATGTCATCTCCGCCGAGATCCAACAACGCACCGCCGAGCAGCTCTTCAGCGTCCTCGGGCAGCTCAAGGGCGGCGCGATGAAGTTCGGGCAGGCCCTGTCGGTATTCGAGGCGGCCCTGCCCGAAGAGGTCGCCGCGCCGTACCGGCAGGCGCTGACCAAGCTCCAGGAGGCGGCCCCGCCGCTCCCCGCGGCCAGCGTGCACAAGGTGCTCGAAGAACAGCTCGGCCCCGACTGGCGGGAGCTGTTCGACGAGTTCGACGACAAGCCCGCCGCCGCCGCGAGCATCGGCCAGGTGCATCGGGCGATCTGGAGGACCACACCCGCCGGCACCCGCCGCCGCCGGACGACGAAAGCCGGCCGGCCCGTGGCTGTCAAGATCCAGTACCCGGGCGCCGGGGACGCCCTGCTCAGCGACCTCAAACAGCTCTCCCGGCTGGGCGGGATGTTCCGGGCGATCCAGCCCGGCCTGGACATCAAGCCACTACTGGCCGAGCTGCGGGCCCGGATCACCGAGGAGCTCGACTACGAGCTGGAGGCCGAGACCCAGCGGACCTTCGCGGCCGCGTACGCCGGTGACCCGGACATCCTGGTGCCCGAGGTGGTCGCCGCCGCGCCCCGGGTGTTGATCACCGAGTGGATCGAGGGCAAGCCGCTCTCCGAGATCATCAGCGGCGGCACGGCGGAGGAGCGGGACCGGGCCGGGCGGCTGATGGCGACCCTGCACTTCTCTGCGCCCACCCGGGCCGGGCTGCTGCACGCCGATCCGCATCCGGGCAACTTCCGGCTGCTGCCGGACGGCCGGCTCGGCGTGATCGACTTCGGGGCCGTGGCCCGGCTGCCGGGCGGCCACCCGGAGCCGATCGGCCGGCTGGTCCGGTTGGCCCTGGCTGGCGACGCCGACGAGGTGGTGGCCGGGCTGCGGGCTGAGGGCTTCATCAAGCCGGACGAACCGATCGACGCGCCGGCCGTACTCGAATTCCTGCTGCCCATGCTGGAGCCCATCGCGGTGCCCGAATTCCAGTTCACCCGGGCCTGGCTGCGGGCCGAGGCCGCCCGGCTGGGCAGCCCCAGGTCACCCGCGTTCCAACTGAGCCGGCAGCTCAACCTGCCGCCGTCCTACCTGCTGATCCACCGGGTCACCCTCGGCTCGATCGGGGTGCTCTGCCAGTTGGAGGCGCGGGCCGCGTACCGGAGCATCCTGGAACGCTGGCTACCCGGCTTCGCCCCCGTCGCCTGACGGGCCGGACACGCGAGGCAGGGACCTGTCGGCGACGACAGGTCCCTGCCTCGATCGGTGCGCCGTATTACGGGAGGCCGGCCTCGCGGGCTGCCCGGCGGCGGGCCTCTGCAGCTACGGTACGGGCGGATCGGGGTGCCTCAGTGCGCGTGGTGGTACGACCGGCCTGAGGCGATCGCATTCGCGCCCGGGACAACACTTCGTGGATGAGATACATCTTGCTGACTCCGTTCAGAGCGGGCAGTACGGCGTTCCAGCGCGTCAGCGACGCCGCTGGTACCTCGGGTTCGGGTGCCGGAACGACTCCGGCGGACAGTCGGATCGGGTTCATGTCAGGCCACCAGCCGAACCGCGGCTCGCGACTCGGCCAGCCCGTCGGCCACCAACCGGGCCTCGGCCTCGACCCGCAGGATCGCGTCCCGGGCGAGGTCGGCCTTGCGTGGACGGCCACGGGGCCGCTTCCGCGGAACCACCGCGCCACGCTCGAAGATCTCGCCGCCCCAGACGCCCCAGGGCTCGGCCCGATCCACCGCACCGGCCAGGCACTCGACGCGCAGCGGGCAGTCCCCGCAGAGCGACTTGGCCAGTTCCAGGTCGGTGGGCGAGTCGGCGAACCACAGGTCGGGGTCGAACTTCCGGCAGGGCAGGTTCGCCTCAACCTCCTGCCGGTCGGGACTTTCCAAGCCCCGGTCGAGTGGAGCCAACGACAGACTCATCACCCGGTCACCTCTCTCTCACATCGATCTCGTAGATCGCTTCCGGCGAACATTCGGCGGAGCCACTTCGGCGCCGCCAAGTGGCGGTACAAAAAACTGAGGCCGCGGATCCCGGTTTGCGGGTTCCGCGGCCTCGAGGTGAGCCGGCTGGTCTGTCTGTCAGACCGGTCTACCTCGAGGTGGAACACCGCGGACGTCCATCCGCTGCTTCGTGCTGGTCAGGACGTCCTTGCCCGCGAACCCATTGGTCCCGTCGTTTCCGGCGGAGGCGGGCACCCGGACCAGCTCGGCCTGGACCGTGACCTGGTGCGCCTGCGGACGCGACGGAACGCCAGCGCCCGGGATCACCCGGACGACCGGCATCGGAGCGAGGGCAGCAAGCGGCGCCCCCGGTCGCTCAGTCAGATAGATCTCCATCGGTGCCACCTCCTGTCTCACACTCGTCACCAATGTTGGTCTCGCCCCTGTTGAACAGCGCGAAGAGCGCCGCTCGCGAGGTGTGTCCTGAGGCTATGCCTCTCCTGGGCGGGAGGGCAAACGGTTTTTCGGCTCTCTTTCAGAAGTTTTTTCCGGGGCCAGATCATCGACCGCCGCGCCACCCACCAGAGCCAGCACCGCGTCGCCGTAGAGGCCGACCTTGCGCGGGCCGATCCCGGCGATCGCCAGCAGGTCGGCCGGCCGGGTCGGCCGCCGCTCCGCCAACGCCACCAGGGTGGCATCGGTGAACACGACGTACGCAGGCACTTTCTGTGCGCCGGCGACCCGGACCCGCCACTGGATCAGCCGCTCGTACAGCTCCTCGTCCAGGTCCGACGGGCAGTCCTGGCACCGCCCCAGCTTGCGGTCCGCGCCGGCCAGCAGGGTGGTCCCGCAGATCCGGCAGGAGATCGTCCGGGTCCGGACCCGGTCGGGTTTCCGACCCGCCGCACCGCCGCCGGCGGCGGGGGCGGACCGCTGCCCGCCGCCCCGCTCGAACTGCGGCAGGAACCGGCACGGCCGGCGGGCCCGTCCGCCGGGCGACCGGGCGGCGGCGTACGACAGCCAGAGCCATTCCCGGGCCCGGGTCACCCCGACGTAGAGCAGCCGGCGCTCCTCCTCGATCTGCTCGGCCGATCGGGCGTAGCCGGTCGGCAACGTGCCGTCGGAGAGGCCGACCAGGAACACCGCGTCCCACTCCAGCCCCTTGGCCGAGTGCAGCGAGGCCAGCGTCACCCCTTCCAGGGTCGGTACGTGCTGCTGCGCGGCGCGCCGCGCCAGCTCGGCGCAGAAGTCGGCAAGCGACGGCGCCCGCTCGACGGTCGCGGCGTCGCCGATCGGCAGCATCCGCGGCTCGGCGGCGAACTCCTCGGCGAGCTGGACCAGCGCCGCCAACGCCTCCCAGCGCTCCCGGGCGGCGCCGCCGGGCGGGGCGCCGGCCGGCGACCAGCCCACCGCCGTGAGCGCCTCCACCACGGCCGGCACCAGCGGCGTCTCCCCCGGGGTGGAGCGGGTGGCCGCCCGGAGGGTCAGCACGGCCTGCCGGACCTCGGGGCGCTCGAAGAACCGCTCGGCGCCCTGCACCACGTACGGCACCTCCGCCTCGGCCAGCGCCTTCTCGTACGCCTCGGACTGGGCGTTGGTCCGGAACAGCACGGCGATCTCGCGGGCCGGGGTGCCGGCCGCGATCAGCTGCCGGCAGCGGGCCGCCACGGCCGCCGCCTCGGCCGGCTCGTCGGCGAAGATCCGCAGGTCCGGTTCGGCGCCGGCCGGCCGCTGCCCGACCAGCTCCAGCCGGAGCCGGGCGGCGCTCCCCCGGGCCTGCCCGATGACCGCGTTGGCCAGCCCGACCACCTGGGGGGTGGACCGGTAGTCGCGCACCAGCCGGACCACCACCGCGCCGGGCCGCTGACGCGGAAAGTCGATCAGGTACGCCGAGGTCGCCCCGGTGAACGAGTAGATCGTCTGGCTGGCGTCGCCGACCACGGTCAGGTCGTCCCGGCCGCCCAGCCAGGCCTCCAGCAGGCGCTGCTGCAGCGGGTTGACGTCCTGGTACTCGTCGACCACGAAGTGCCGGTACTGGGCGCGTACCTGGTCGCCGACGTCCGGGTGCTCCTCGATGCCCCAGACCGCGGCCCGCAGCAGGTCCTCGAAGTCGATCACCCCGTTGCCGCGCTTGAGCTGCTCGTACGCGGCGAACACCTCGGCCACCTTCGCCGCCTCGTGCGGGGTGTCGCGGGCGGCCTTCGCCGCCGCGACCAGGTACTCGCCCGGCTCGACCAGGCTGGACTTGGCCCACTCGATCTCGCCGGCCAGGTCCCGGGCGGCGGCCCGGTCGGTGCGCAGCCCGACCCGGGCGGCGGCGAGGGTGACCAGCCGGACCTTGCTGTCCAGCAGTTCGGGCATCGCCCGTCCGGCCAGCAGCCGGGGCGCGAAATAGCGGACCTGGCGCAGCGCGGCGGCGTGGAAGGTGCGGGCCTGCACCCCGCCGGCCCCGAGCCCGGCCAGCCGGGCACGCAGCTCGGCGGCGGCCCGCGCGGTGAAGGTCACCGCCAGCACGTGCCGGGCGGCGATCTCGCCGGTGCCGACCCGGTGCGCGATCCGGTGGGTGATGGCCCGGGTCTTGCCGGTGCCGGCACCGGCCAGCACGCAGACCGGGCCGGCGGGGGCGGTCACGGCGCTGAGCTGTTCGGGATCGAGCCCGGCCAGGACACCGCCCGGCGAGCCGGCCCCGGTCCGGCCGGTTGAGTCAGCCACCACAGCAGGAATCATGGCAGCATCCCCCGACGTTGCACGGGCTAGCGTGTCCGAACAGACTGCCCCGGCACCCCACCCGCCCCGAACCGGAGGACCTGACGATGCTGACGATGTACTCGACGCCGTGGTGCGGCTACTGCCACCGCCTCAAGTCGCAGTTCGACCGGGAAGGCATCGGCTACCAGGTGGTGGACATCGAGCAGGATCTGGCGGCGGCCGAGTACGTGATGAGCGTCAACGGCGGGAACCAGACCGTCCCGACGGTGCGCTTTCCGGACGGGACGGCCTTGACCAATCCGTCGATCGTCCAGGTCAAGCAGCGCCTGGCGGCACTCGCCCAGGGCTGACCGGCGGCGCCTCGACGGCGGCCGGCACCGGGTCGAGCGGCCGACGCGGCGCCGGCACCCGGACCGCCGGCCCGGATGTGATCGGCGGCGGTCCGGGCGGGGTCGGTGGCGAGAGCCGCCGGCCCCGCCACAGGTAGCCGGCCGCCGCCAGGGTCACCACCCCCATCGCCACGAAGAGCAGCCGGTAGTCGACGACGCCGACCAGCACCGCCCCGGCCCCGATGGAGACCGCCTGCGGTCCGCTGATCAACGCGTCCGAGGCGGCGACCACCCGCCCCAGCAGCCGGGCCGGGGTACGTCGCTGGATCAGGGTGTGCAGCGACACGAAGATGATCGGCAGGCCGAAGCCGGCGCAGATCATCGCCGCGAAGCCGAGCCGGAGGTCGGGGTGGGCCAGCGCGAGCGCGGCCGGGGCGAAGGCCGCGATCGCGGTGGCCAGCGCGCCGATCTCGCCGAGTCGGCGCACCACGGCCGCGGAGACCAGCCCGCCGACCAGCCCGCCGACGCCCTGCACGGTCACCAGCACCCCGACGAAGGCCGGTGGCTGGCCGAGCCCCTGGTCGACGTACGCGAAGATCAGCGCCTCGGTGAAGCCCATCACCAGGACCGCCAGGCCGGCCCCCAGCGCGACCCGGCGCAGCGCCGGCTCCCCCACCAGGTGCCGTACGCCGGCGCTGACCTCGGTCGCCCAACGCAGCCCCGCCGGTTCGGGCGCGGACTCCCGGACCCGCATCGCGGCCGCGGCCAGGGCCGCGGTGGTGAAACCGAGCACCCCGACGGTGGCCAGCGGCCAGCCGCCGACGGCGGCGTAGAGCGCCGCGCCGGCCAGTGGGCCGACCAGCCGCAGCCCCTGCTTCACCGTCTGCACTGCACCGTTCGCCTCGGCCAGCAACTCGCCGGGGACGATCTGTTTGAGCAGCCCGTTCACGGCACCGCCGAGGGCGATGTAGGCAACCCCGTACAGGATGCCGACCAGGTAGATGATCCACACGTCGGACCGGTCGCGCACCGCGTAGAGCGGGGTGAGGAACAGCGCCGTCAGCAGGTTCGCGACGATGAAGAACGGCCGGCGGCGGAACCGGTCGACAAGCCAACCGATGACCGGTGCGACGAGCATCGGGGCCGCCATCGCGAAGATGGTGGCGCCGGCCATCGCGTTCGAGCCGGTCAGGTCCTTCACCCAGATGGCCAGGGCGAGCAGCATGACCGATTCGGCGATCCTGCTGGCGACCAGACCGCTGAAGAGAAGAAGAAAATCCGGGCGGCGCAGGATCGTGCGCATAGCTGCAGAGTAAATTTCGAAAGCAATCTTTTGTATGACACACCGCCTAACGGGGCGGCGAGGGTGGAAACCGGACGGCATACTCACCGTGGGGGACCAGTTCCAGAACAGTCACGTGCGGCGACGCCGGACCCGATCGAGAGAGAGGACCAGGTGCCTCCTGCGCAGCCCAGCCCCATCTTCAGGCGCCGCCGACTCGGCGCCGAGCTTCGCCGGCTACGCGAGGCCGCCGGTCTGACCGGCGACCAGGTGATCGAGCGGGTCGGTTGGGCCTCGGCGTCGAAGCTGTCCCGACTGGAGAACGGCCGTAGCCGGCCGGACCTGCGCGACGTGCTCGATCTGCTGGACGTCTATCAGGTGACCGGGGCGCAGCGGGACGAGCTGACCGCGATCACCGGCGAGGCCGGCGACATGCGGGGCTGGCTGCGGTCGTACCCGGTGATGACCCAGCACCAGCGCGCCTACGCGGAGTTGGAGGCCGGGTGCGCCGACATCCGGGAGTACAGCCCGGTGATCGTGCCCGGTCTGCTGCAGACCCCGGGGTACGCCCGGGTCCGGATCGTGTCGTCGCGACCGCTGATGACCGACCCGCAGGCCCCCGAGCGGGCCACCACCGAGGATCCGGAGACCGAGGTCGCGGCGCGGTTGGCGCGCCAGTCGCTGCTCACCCGGGAGGTCGAGCCGCCCCGCTACACCGCGGTGCTGGAGGAGGCGACGCTCGCCGGCCGGGCCGGGCCGCCGGACGTGCTGCGTGGCCAGCTCGCCCAGTTGCGCAAGCTGGCCGTCCTGCCCAACGTCACGATCCAGGTGCTGCCCCGGGAGACCACGATCGCGAACTGGTATCTCCCGCACACCGCCTTCTCGATCTACCGGTTCGCCGATCCGCAGGACCCGGAGACCCTGGCGATCGAGGGACTCTCCACGAATCTGGTGCTGACCGACCGGGATGAGCTCAGGCGGTACACGATCCTGTTCGAGTGGTTGCAGACGGCGGCGCTCTCCCCGGAGGAGACCCTCTCCTGGCTGGCCGACGCGGGCCGGATCCGCCCACCGGGCGGGCCGGCGCAACCGGTGTCCCCGACGCGACCGGCGCCGCCGGTGGCCGCGCCGGTCGCGGGTGGCCGCGGCCCGGTGATGCCACCTTCCCAACGCACCCCCCGGACCGGACGTCTGACGGAACCGTGAGCCGGCCCCGCCCCCAGGCCGCGCATCCGGCGCCCGGCACCGGCTGGCGGTCCAGCTCGCGCAGCCAGACCTCCAACTGCGTGGAGGTCGCCCGGCTCGGCGACGCCCGATCCGGCCCGGTGGCGCTGCGGGACAGCAAGGACCGCGGCGGCCCGATCCTGGTCTTCGACCGGCCCGGCTGGCTCGGTTTCCTGGCTGGCGCCAAACTGGGCGAATTCCGCGGCCGGCCGGGTCCGGCCTGATCCGCGGGTCCGCGGGAAGCGGACCAACCAGCACTCGTCACCCGAACGGGCGACTCCGCGGGACGATCAACGCGTTTCCCTTGCCGATGCACCCATCAATGGGCGAATATGACAAGGGAACTTTCGTGGAAGTTCCACACTCAGACTTCACAAGGTAACTAAGCGATCATTATCAGTCACGGTTCACTCCGGAGACAGCCATGCGGTTCCTGATCGTCCGCACCGACATCCGCACCGCCGCCGATGCCGATCTGGCTGCGGCCTGGGCCGACCGGGGCTGGCTCCGGGATGAACAGATCGCCCCGGAGGAGCGCCGGCAGATCGTCCGCGCCGAGGACCGGGACGCCGCGCTGCTGCTGGCCCGGGCACTGTCCACAGTGGGCGCCGTGCGGTCCGGTCGGCAACGGGTCAAGGTGCTCCCGATCGACGAACCAGGCCGCCGCAACCGCCCGGGGTTCCGTTAGCGACCGCTACGCCCCGCCAGACCCCCGTCGCGCCGGACCGGCTCCCCCGCCAGGCACCCGCCTCAGCCGGCGACGACGGATTGAGATCTTGGCCCGTGACCGATCGCGGCAACGACGGTCACGGGCCAAGATTGGTTCCGTCCAGCCAGCGCCGCACCAGGAAGTAGGCGATCGACGACGGGGGCGGCAGCACCAGCCGGCCGTCGCCGACGGACACCTGCTCCCCGGCCAACACGGCCGCGATCTCCGGCCGGGTGAACCAACGCGCCGCCGCGATCTCCGCCGGGTCCAGCCGCATCGCCCTGGCCGGATCGGCGCGGGCGTGGAAGCCGAGCATCAACGACCCGGGGAACGGCCACGCCTGGCTGCCCTGATACTCGATCCCGCTGACCGGCAGCCCGACCTCCTCGTCCACCTCGCGGATCACGGCCGCCTCGGCCGACTCCCCCGGCTCGACGTAACCGGCCAGGCAGGAGAACCGCCGACCATCGCCAGCCGGCGGCCAGGCCGCGTTGTTGGCCAGCAGGCACCGCCCGTCCGGCCCCGGCACGCCGTCGTTGAGCAGCACGATCATCGCCGGGTCGGTGCGCGGCCAGACCTGCCGGCCGCCGTCGTCCAACCGGGTCCACCCGCCGTCGCTCACCGTCGTGGGCAATCCGTTCAGCGACGAGTACGCGTGCAGCGCGTGCCAGTTGGCCAGCGCCACGGCGGTGGTGAGCAGCCCGGCGTCCCGGTCGGAGAGCAGATGGCCGACCTGGCGCAGGTTGGCGCCCCGGGTGTCCGGGACCTCCGGCAGCGGGGCGTCCACCGCGAAGACCGCCACCCCGTCCGGCTCGACCCCGAGAAACAGCCGCCGGTCCGCCGTGGTGTCCGGCGCCACCTTGGGCTCCAGCAACACCAGCCGGGGGTGGTCCGGCGCGGTGGTGACCAGGGCCCGCCCCCCACCGGCCACGTCGACCACCAGCACCCGCGCGGTCGGCCAGGCGGCGTCCAGCCACTCCCGGTCGGCCCGCCGGTGCGCGGCCCGATCGAGGGTGGAGCGGGCCAGCGGCGGAGCGGGCCTACCCGGCCCGGTCATGGTGCCGGCGCCGCACGCCGCACCGGGGTCAGCGGGGTCAGCTGCCCCTCGATCCGGTCGGCATCGCCGAGCACCACGGTCACCGCCCGGGTCGGCGCCAGGTAGGTGGCCGCGGCCGCCGCGACGTCGTCCCGGGTCACGGCGGCGAGCTGCGCCGAGTACTCACCGAGGAAGTCCAACCGCAGCCCCGACCCGGCGTACGCGCTGGCCAGCGCCGCCAGCCCGGACTGGGTGGAGGCGCCGAGCTGCAGCGTGCCCAGGGCGTACTGCCGGGCCTGCTCCAGCTCGTCGGGCTTGGGCGGCAGGGACGCCAGCCGGCCCAGCTCGTAGATCGTCTCCAGCAGCGCCGGGCCGGTCACCTCGGTGGCGACGTCGGCGGCGACCACCAGGGCGGACCCGGCGACCGAGTGCTCCACCCCCGAGTGCGGCCCATAGGTGTAGCCCTTGTCCTCCCGGATGTTCTCCACCCAGCGGGACGAGAAGTAGCCCCCGAAGAGCATGTTGGCCAGCTGCAGGGCGGCGTGGTCGGGATGCCGGCGGCCGACCGCCGGCAGCGCCATCCGCAGCGAGGACTGCACCGACTCCGGCCGGTCGACAAGCAGCAGCGGCTCGTCCGGCAGCGGCGGCACCGCCGGCAGTTCGAGCTGCCGACCGGCGCCCCGCCAGTCGCCGAGCGCCCGCTCGGCCAGGTCCAGCGCCTTGGCCGGCTGCACGTCGCCGACCAGGACCAGACAGGCGCCGGCCGGGTGCACCCGCTCGGCGTGCAGCGCCCGCAGCTGGGCCGGGCGGACGCCCCGGACCTGCTCGGCGGTCGGGGTCTGCACCGCGTACGGGTGCCGGCCGTACATCTGGCGCAGCAGCGCCGCCCGGGCCAGGTGGCCCGGCTGGCTCTGCGCCACCTGGATCCGGTCGACCAGCCGGTCCCGTTCGGTGCCGACCTCCTCGTTCGGGTACGCGGCGTCGGTGAGCACCGAGGCGAGCAGCTCCAGAATCCGCTCCAACCCGCTGACCAGCCCGTTGCCGGAGATCAACAGCCGGTCCGGGTCGGTGGCGGCGGCCAGTCCACCACCCACCTTCTGCAGCTCGGCGGCGATCGTCACGCTCGACATGGTGGCGGTGCCGGCCAGGATGGTCTGCGACAGCAACGCGGCCCGGGCCAGGTGGGCGCGGGCGAACGGCATCCAGAGCCGGATCTCGACGAGCGGCACGGCCGGCCGGCGGACCGCGATCACGGTCAACCCGTTGGCAAGCGTCCGCTCCGCCTCCTTCGGCGGCTTGACCTTCTTGTTCGGCCCCAGCGGAGGCAGCACCCGGTTGTCGGGCAGGGTTGCCGTGCTCATCGGGCGCCTCCCGGGATGATCTCGACGGCGGCCCGGCGGTGGGGCAGCAGCGTCGCCGCGGCGGCCCGGATCTGCGCCTCGGTTACCTCACCGACCAGCCGGGGCAGCTCGTTGATCAGTCCTGGTTCGCCGCGCTGCTGTTCCAGGACCGCCATCTGCAGGACCCGGCCGAGCACCGCGTCGGTGTCGCGCAGCAGGTGGGTCGCCATCCGGGCCTGGGTCCGGGCCAGCTCACCCTCGGTGAGCCCCTCGGTGGCGAGCCGGTCCAGCTCCTCGGCGACCGTGCCGAGCACCTTCTCCGCGTCGCCGCCCGGCGGCAGATGCGCCTGCAGGAGCAGGGCGGTCGGGTCCCGCACGTCGAACGGGTCGCCCATGAAGCCGACGTACCCGCCGATGCTCGTCACCACCCGGTCCCGCTGCACCAGGCGCTCGACCAGCCGGGACGCCTCGCCGTCGGTGAGCACCTCGGCCAGCACCACGTACGGCAGGTAGTCCGCGAACGCGCCGATCGGGTCCGGCACCCGCCAGGCGCTGGCCACGGCCGGCAGCGGCGCCAGCCGGTCGGTGATCGTCGCCCGGCGTTCGGTGGTCAGGTCGGGCTCGGCGAAGTCGGGCCGGGCCGGCGCCGGTCGGGCCGGCACGTCACCGAAGTGCCGCTCGATGAGCGCCATCGTGCCGGCCACGTCGAGGTCGCCGCCGACCGACAACACCGCGTTGCCGCAGGCGTAGTAGCGGTCGAAGAAGTCGGTGGCGTCCGCCACCGTGGCGCCTTCCAGGTCGTCGAAGGAGCCGTACCCGTCGTGCGCGTTCGGGAAGGTGCCGAAGAGCACCGGTGGCAGGTTCAGCCAGGGGAACCCGCCGTACGGGCGGTTGAGCACGTTCACCCGGATCTCCTCCTTGACCACGTCGACCTGGTTGCGCAGGTTCTCCTCGGTCAGCCGGGGGCCGCGCATCCGGTCCGCCTCCAGGAACAGCGCCCGCTCCAGGGCGTTGCTCGGCAGCGTCTCGAAGTAGTCGGTGTAGTCCAGGTGGGTGGAGCCGTTGAAGGTCCCGCCGGCCCCCTGCACGTACCGGAAGTGGGCCAGCTTCTCCAGGTTCTCCGAGCCCTGGAACATCAGGTGCTCGAAGAGGTGCGCGAAGCCGGTGCGCCCCTCCGGTTCCGAGCGGATGCCGACGTCGTAGACGACGGCCACCCCGATGACCGGGGCACTGCGATCGGGTGTCAGGACCACCCGTAGGCCGTTGTCGAGGGTGAACCGTTCGACCGCGTACTTGGTCGCTGGAATTCTGGATCTCCGGGCCGCCACGGTGACGACCCTAGCGCGTCGCCGCATCCCCGGTGCCACCCCGCGAGACTGCGGCCTGCGGATTCACCATCCGCCCCAGCCATCCGGTCAGGCCGGACGGACCGAGGCGAGGGTGTCCGCGACGAGGTGGTCGAGGTGGCCGTGGGTGTCCGGGATCGAGATGTAGAGGATCGCCGCGTTCGGGCCGCCCATGTCGATGCAGGCGACCCCGGCCAGCTCGCTGGTGGCTCGCAACCCCGGCAGGCTGAAGTGCAGCCGGAAGACGGTCACCCAGGCCGGCCGACCGGCCAGTGTGGTCAACTCGTCGCGGAGCAGGTCCATCCGGTTCGGCTGCGGGTAGTACTCGCCGCGCACGTCGCCGGCGACCCGGCGACCGACGCACTCCAGGTCCAGCACGAACGCGTCGTTGGTGGCGGCCGGCACAGCCGCCGACAGGATCGAGGCGTGGTAGTCGCTGTACCCGTTGTAGGCGGCCTCGGTGACGAAGTGCTGCCCCACCTTGTACGGCACCTGCAGGCTGCCGGCGTTCCAGACCCGGTTCCAGTCCTGCCAGGGCGGGCCGTACGCGGCGTAGGAGATGCCCGCCTCGGCGTCCACGGTCCGGGATCCGGCCGGCGGCACCGGCCCGGACCGGGGCGGGGCCGGCGCGGTTCGGTCAGGTGCGGGTGCCCCCGGCGGGGTGTTCGGCGGCGGGCACAGCCGGGCCAGTGGCGGCCGGACGTCGACCGGCCGGTCGGGACGGTCGCGGAACGGGTCGACGTCACCACCGAGCACCAGCGCGAGAACCACTACCAGCCCGGCGGCGAGCAGCGCCCCGGCCGCGCCACCGAACCACCACAGCAGCCGCCGATCCCGCGCCGACCGGTCCGGCGGCGGTGGCGGCGGCGGCGGACCGGGGTGGCCGGTCGGCGCCGGTTCGGGGGTGGTCAACCTGGTGACCGGCCCGGCCGCCCACGCCGACCCGGCCGTGGGCCGGGATCGCGGGGGCGGCAATGACTCGGACATCCCCACCAGTGAACACCACCGCCGCGGTCGGCGAGCGGTCAGCTACCGGTCGAGACCGGCTCGCCGACGGGCGGCTCGGGCACCGGGGCGCGCATCTCCAGCACCGTCGGCCGGCGCGGCTCGGCGGTGCCGTCGTACCAGGGGGCGAAGACCGCGATCAGGGCCAGCAGCAGGCCGGTGGCGGCCAGGGCGAGCACCACCAGGAGCTCCCGCGCCGTCCCCGGGGCAGCGCGAACCACCATGCCGACCTCCCCCAACCGCCATCGGCCGTACGCCGGCCGTCGGCCCCGATTTACCGCAACCTTCATCGATCGCGGTACCCCCGCCGGGCCCGGGGTTCCCCCCACCGGTCCCGGCGGTATAAGGATTCCGCACCGCCGGTCCCGACACAGTCGCCCTTCGGACCCAATGAGGTGAACTGATGGCTGCGACTCATGGGCCGCACAGCCGGCGGGTCGTTGCGTCGGCCCGGCCACCGGTCCAGATATCGACCGGTGGCCCCGTTCGACTGGTGGCCCGCCGCGCCGGCCGGCACCATGGACGGGTGATCTCCCGCGACCTGGCCAGCCGGCTCCGCGACGCCGGCCTGGTCTGGAAGCCGGCCTCCGGCGACCAGTTCACCGTCCCGGACCGGGACCTGGACGACGTGTTCGTGCTCAGCGACATGACAGTCGAGCTGCACGACCTGCCGGACGGCCCGGTACTCGGCTTCAACGGCACCACCGAGTGGGCGCTCGACGACCTCGCTCAGGAGGAGGCGCTCTGGCTGCCCCGGGAGGATCAGCTACGCACCCTGCTCGGTGGCACCTTCCAGCGGCTGGAACGCCACCGGGACGGCTACCGGCTGCTGCTCCACCTGCCCGACGGCCCGGCCGAGACCACCGCGGCCAGCCCGGCGGAGGCGTACGGCGAAGGGCTGCTCCTGCTCATCCAGCGCACGCACTGACGACGCCCGACCGCCGGGTCGGCTCGCCGCCGGTCGGCAAACGAGACCGCGCCGTCGCCCCGGTCGGGGCGACGGCGCGGCGGCGAGTCAGCTACGGCGATCAGGCCGGCTGCCGGCGGGGCCGGCGCGGGCGGCGCGGCCGCCCGGAGGCCCGGTGGGCCGGCCGGCCGGCGGCCGGCGGCGCCGGGGCGGCGACCGTCACCGGCACGCCGGACGGCACCCGGGCACCGGTCATCCGGACCAGTTCCTCGTCGCCCGGGCGGACCCGGGCGAGTTCCGGCTCGATCCCGGCGATCCGCATCAGCCGGGCGACGTCCCGCCGCTGGTCGGGCAGGACCAGGGTGACCACCGCACCGGCCTCGCCGGCTCGGGCGGTCCGGCCGCCCCGGTGCAGGTAGTCCTTCGCCTCGGTCGGCGGGTCGACGTTGACCACCATGTCGAGGCCGTCCACGTGGATGCCCCGGGCCGCCACGTCGGTGGCGACCAGGGCGGTCACCTGCCCGGTGCGGAACTGCTCCAGGATCCGGGACCGCTGCGGCTGCGACTTGCCGCCGTGCAGGGCCGCCGCGCGTACCCCGCTGGCGAGCAGTTGGCGGGCCAGCCGGTCGGCCCGGTGCTTGGTGCCCATGAACAGGATGGTCCGGCCGTCGCGGGCCGCGATCTGGGTCAGCGCGGCCGGCTTGTCGGCCGCCTCCACATGCAACACGTGGTGGGTCATGGCGGTCACCGTGGCGGTGGTCGGGTCGACCGAGTGCGACACCGGGTCGGTCAGGAACCGCCGGACCAGCCGATCGACCCCACGGTCCAGAGTGGCCGAGAAGAGCATCCGCTGCCCGCCCGCCGCCACCTGCTCCAGCAGGGTGGTGACCTGCGGCAGGAAACCCATGTCGGCCATCTGGTCGGCCTCGTCCAGCACGGTCACGGCCACCTGGTCCAGCCGGCAGTCGCCCCGGTTGATCAGATCGTGCAGCCGGCCCGGGGTGGCGACCACCACCTCGGCGCCGGCCCGCAGGGCGTCCGCCTGCCGCTGCAGCGAGAGACCGCCGACGACGGTTGCGCAGCGCAGGTTCACCGCCCGGGCGTACGGGGCGAGCGCGCTTGTCACCTGCTGGGCCAGTTCCCGGGTCGGGACCAGCACCAGGGCCAGCGGCCGACCCGGTCGGCCGCGCTGGCCGGCGGTGCGGGACAGCAGCGGCAGGCCGAAGGCGAGCGTCTTGCCGGAGCCGGTCCTCCCGCGGCCCAGCACGTCCCGCCCGGCGAGCGAGTCCGGCAGGGTGGCCGCCTGGATCGGGAACGGCGCGCTGATCCCGTTGGCCGCCAACGCGGCGTGCAGGCCGGGGGCGAGCGGCGCGTCGGCGAACGACTCGATCGGCGGCGCGCCGGGAGTCCGGGAACCGGGAGTCCGGGAAACGGTGGAGCTACGGGCACGGGTCACGGGTGGTGCCTTTCCTCGCCAGCGGCACGTGTCGAGGAAGGCGCCCGGCGGCCAGTGGCCACCGGCGGCGCTGCCGCGGGCGGGTTGCCGCCGGCGGTCGCAAGCACGGACCGGAAGAAGTACGCGGGCGTCGGCCCGCGCCGCTGCTGCGGCGCGGGCCGACCGCGTCGCCACGCCCGACGGGCGTGGGGTGGAATCAGAGCGGGCGGATGTTCTCCGCCTGCGGGCCCTTCTGGCCCTGGGTCACCTCGAACTCGACCCGCTGGTTCTCGTCCAGGCTGCGGTAGCCGGAGGACTGGATCGCGGAGAAGTGGGCGAAGACGTCAGCGCCGCCGCCGTCCGGGGTGATGAAGCCGAAGCCCTTGTCGGCGTTGAACCACTTCACGGTGCCAATTGCCATGTGTTTCGTCTCCTTGACGGAACGCTCGGACCCGCACCTGCTGCGGACCGAAAATCTCTCCGCGGGTTTCCGCGGATCGGTGTCGCCCTGGTCGCCCCGCCCGGAGAACTCCGGACACAACAAAGAGCGCCTGTGGTCACAATCCCACAGGCGCACACAGAGTGTCTGGGAAGCAAAACTGTCCCTGGGAACCAAAACTGCAACGCGGCAACCATAGCACAGCTGATCTCGTACCGGTCGACTCAGTCCGTCGCGGCCTCGGGCAGACCGGCCACCAGCGCGGCCAGCCCGTCGGCGTCGAGCAGGTCGGCCGGCCGGACGGTGGCCCCCTCCCGCACGTAGTGGAAGGCGGCCCGGACCTGCTCGACCGGCACCCCGGCGAGCTCCGCCCAGGCCAGCCGGTACGCGGCGAGCTGCACCGCGGCGGCGCTCGCCTCGTCACCGGCGGGCCGCCGACCGGTCTTCCAGTCGACCACGTCGTAGCGGCCGGCCGGGCCGGCGAACACCGCGTCCATCCGGCCCCGCACCACCACCCCGGCCACCATCGTGGCGAACGGCACCTCCACCTCCACCGGCACCCGGTCGGCCCACTCGCTGGCCAGGAACCGCTCCTGCAGCTCGGCGAGGGTGTCGTCCGGCGCGGCGTTCTCGTCGGCGGCGCCGGGCAGCTCGTCCACGTCGAGCAGCCGGCCGGCGCCGAACCGCTGCTCCAACCAGGCGTGGAAGGCGGTGCCACGGCGGGCGTACGGGTCCGGGCGGGCCGGCAGCGGGCGGCGCAGCGTCCGGGCGAGCCCGACCGGGTCACGCCGCAGCGCGACCAGCTGCGAGACGGAGAGCTGGCCGGGCAGGGCCACCTCGACCGGGCCGGCGGGTCGGCCCTGCCGCTCCCGCTCCGCGAGCAGCAGCTCCGCCTCCCGCCGCCACCGCCAGGCATCCCCCGTTGTCGCGGGTGGGTCCGGGACCGCCGGGACGTCGGCGATCGCCTGGCGGACCAGGGCCGCCGCCTCGGCCATCACCGGTCGGCGGGGACCCAGCGGGTCCGCCGGCCACTCGGCGCGCGGCACCAGCTGCGCCATCGGATTGCCGGTGTCCCCGGCCGGTTCGGACGCCCAGACGTCGATCACCAGGCCGGCCGGCTGGCCGGACCCGCCGGTCGGCGTGGCGGCGAGGCAGTGGTCGTAGATCTCGCGCAGGAAGACCGAGGGGCCGCGCGGCTGCTTCACCCCGTCGCCCCACCAGTAGCCGGAGCAGAGCAGCAGCCGCCGGGGCCGGGTCACCGCCACGTACGCCAGCCGCCGCTCCTCCCGCTCGTCGTGGGCCCGCCACTGGCCGGTGAAGGCGGCCAGCGCGCGGGCCACCCCCTTCTGGTCGTCCGCCGGGTCCAGATCGAGCACCGGCAGCCCGGCGGCGTCGCCGCGCAGCGGGAACGGCAGCACGCCGAGCCCCTGCAGGTAGTGGTCCGAGCCCCGAACCAGCCCCGGCCACACCCCGCGGGTCAGCCCGGCCACCGCCACCACGTCCCACTCCAGCCCCTTGGCGGCGTGCGCGGTCAGCACCTGCACCGCGCCCTCGACCACCTCGACCTCGCCCGGGGTCAGGCCGCGTTCCTCGTCCTCGGCGGCGGCCAGGAAGGCCAGGAAGCTGGCGAGCGAGGCGCTGCCCGACTCGTTGGCGAACCGGGCGGCCACGTCGCCGAGCGCGTCCAGGTGGCCCCGGGCGAGACCGCCGTCGCCGCCCCGGCCGTCCCGACCGGCGCGTACCGCCACCTCGACGTCCAGCCCGGTGGTCCGCTCGACGTCCGCGACCAGGTCCGGCAGCGGCTGGTCCAGCCGGTGCCGCAGCAGGCCGAGTTCCCGGCCGTACGCGCGCAGCCGGGCATAACCCTCGGCCGAGTACGCCTGCGCCGCGCCGAGGTCAGCCAGCGCCTCGACCAGGGTCGCCTCGTCGAGCACGTCGGGGGCGATCTCCGGTTCGTCGTCGCCGTCGGCGGAGCGGGGCAGTTCCCGGCGGGCCCGGGCGATCGCCACCGCCCGCCTGTGCAGGGCCACCAGGTCCCGGGGGCCGATCCGCCACCGGGCGCCGGTCAGCAACCGCAGCAGCGAGGCGCCGTCGGTCGGGTCGGCCAGCACCCGCAGGGTGCAGACCACGTCCCGGACCTCCGGGGTGTCCAGCAGCCCGCCGAGGCCGACCACCTCGACCGGCAGCCCGCGCGCCCGCAGGGCCGCCTCGATGGCCGGGATCTGGCTGCGCAGCCGGACCAGCACGGCGCTGGTCGGGCGGCGTTCCAGCGGAATCTGTTCGGGCAGCGCGTCGGGCATGCCGGCCGCGCCCCGCCACCCGCTGAGCATGCTCTGCGCGATCCACCCCGCCTCGTCGGCGTACGTGGGCAGCAGGGCGCAGTGCACGGTGCCGGCGGCCGACCCGCCCGGGGTCCGGCCCGGGATCGGGTCGGCCACCCGGAACGCGGCGGCGAGTTCGGCGACCTGGGCACCGGCTGCTCGCAGCGGGGCGGAGAGCCGGTTGGCCACCCCCAGGATCTCCGGCCGGTTGCGCCAGCTGGTGGTGAGGGTCAGTACCGGGGCCGGCTCGGTCGGGGAGCGGGTGAACTGGCCGGGGAAGCGGTCCAGGGTGCCGGCGCTGGCGCCCCGCCAGCCGTAGATGGACTGGCACGGGTCGCCGACCGCGGTGACCGGATGCCCGTCGCCGTAGAGCGCGCGCAGCAGGACCGCCTGGGCGTGGCTGGTGTCCTGGTACTCGTCGAGCAGGATCACCCGGTAGCGGGCCCGTTCGATCGCGCCGACCTCCGGGTGGTCGCGGGCGACCCGGGCGGCGCGGGCCACCTGGTCGCCGAAGTCCATCGCCTCGAAGTCGTGTTTGCGCTGGTCGTAGGCGCGGACCAGGGGCAGCAGCCGGAGCCGGCCGTGCTGGATGCCGAGCACCTTGCGGACGTCGGCGTAGACCTTGCCGGGCCGGGACTGCACGGCGGCGAAGAACCGGCCGGTCCAGGCTGCCAGGTCGTCCGGCTCGACCAGGTGCTCGGCCAGCTCGGCGGCGAGCGCCAGCACCGCGTCGGTGACCGTGCTGGGCATCCGGTCCACCCCGGACATGTCGCCGTCGTAGTTGCGTACCAGCAGGTCGACGATCTGCCAGCGGGCCGCCTCGGTGAGCAGCCGGGTGGAGGGTTCGTAGCCGGCCCGCAGCCCGTGCTCGGTGACGACCCGGCCGGCGTACGAGTGGTAGGTCAGCACGGTGGGTTCGCCGCTGAGCAGGTCGCCGAGCGGGTCCCGGCCGTCCCGGCCGAGCCGCCGGACGAGTTGGTCCAGCCGGGTCCGGATCCGGTGCCCCAGCTCCCCGGCGGCCTTGCGGGTGAAGGTGAGGCCGAGGATCTGTTCGGGTCGGGCGTAGCCGTTGGCGACCAGCCAGACCACCCGGGCGGCCATCGTCTCGGTCTTGCCGGAGCCGGCGCCGGCCACCACCAGCAGCGGTTCCACCGGCGCGGCGACGATCGCGGCCTGTTCCAGGGTGGGGGCGGGCAGCCGGAGCAGCTTGGCCAGCTCGATCGGGGTGTAGCGGGGGCCGGCGTCGGCCGCGCGCCGGGGCCTGGTCTCCTCGGCGAACAGGGAGGGCTGGGTCTGCGTCATCCGTCCTCCGGGGTCTGCCGCTGGGCCGGCGGCCCGCTCCGCGTCGAACCCGGCCCGGCCGCCGGACCCGACCCCGCCGGCGGCTCCAGCACGGTCGGCGGTTCGAGCACGGCCGGCGGTTCGAGCACGGCCGGCGGTTCGAGCATGGTGGGCGGCTCCACCACCTGGCGGCCCTTGCCGGAGATCGGGCAGCTGGTCCGGACCGGGCAGACCCGGCACTTCGAGTTGGCCACCGCGGCGAAGGTCGAGGCGGCCATCGTCTCGGCGGTGCGGCGTACCATCGCGCGGGCCCAGCCGGCCTCCTCGCCGGTGCCGACCGGCGGCTGGTTCTGCTCCTTGGCGTCCTTGGCGGTGGTGCCGAGCTGCACCAGCGCGGCGCCGCCGGACTCGTCGCCGTAGTCGGCGAACGCGCCCGCCTCGACCGCCGCCTGGTAGGCCCCGAGCTGCGGATGCTCGGCCACCTCGGCCGAGGTGACGGTGGTCGACTTGCCGGTCTTCAGGTCGACGACGACGAGCCGGCCGTCGGCGTCCACCTCCAACCGGTCCACCCGCCCGGTCAGCTCGACCGGGTGGACCGGATCGTCCAGCCGGACCGCGAACTCGTGCTCGATGGCGAGCAGCCGGCGCGGGTTGCCGGCCAGCCAGCGCAGCAGCTTGTCGACCATCGCCTGGGCGCGTTCCTGTTCCGGCCCGGCCATCCAGCGGGCGGCGAGTTCGATCACGTCGAACCGCCCGGCGACGTACTCCAGCAGTCGGGTCCGGTCGGCGTTGGCGTCCTCGGCGAGCATCGCCGCCGCGTGCACCAGGTTGCCGACCCCCTGCGCGGCGCTGGCCGGCGCCGCCCCGCCGTGCCGCTCCAGCAGCCAGCGCAGGCTGCACCGCAGGGCGCTCTCCATGCTGGACGGGGTGACCTTCACCGGCTCGCCCTCGTCGACGAGCGGCCGGTCGTCGGAGAGGCCGCGCAGCCCCCACCACTCGTCCGGGTGCGCGCCGGGCACCCCGGCGGCGGCGAGCCGGGCCAGCTCGGCCGCCGCGGCGCGCCGCCGGTCGAGCTCCGCCTCCGGGTCGGCCACGGCGGTACGCAGCTCCGCCACCAGCGCCGACAGGGTGAGCGCCCGCGGCGGCCGCCCGACCGGCAGCTCCCCGAGCCCGTCCCCGTCCGCCCCGACGTCAGCCAGCCCGTCCCCGTCCAGCGGGGCATCATCAGACCCAGCATCGGCCAGGGCGGCCCGGTCCGGGACGGCCGCGTCCGGGACGGCCGAGTCCGAGCCGACACCATCCGGACCAGGACCATCCGGGCCGGCATCGTCCGGGGCGGCATCGTCCGGGGCGGCATCGTCCGGGGCGGGACCATCCGGGCCGGCATCGTCCGGGGCGGGACCGTTCAGGCGGGAGCCATCGGAGCTGGAGCCATCCGGGCCAGGGTCGTCCGGGTCCGTACCGTCCGGGCCGGTCGGGGGCGGCGCTGCCGGCGGTTCCGGGTTCCGGGCCGGGCCGGCTATTTCGTGCAGGAAGCGGCTCGGCTGCTCCTCGTGGTCGGTGCCGCCGACCGCGGCGGAGGCGACCGCGCTGACCAGCAGCCGGTGCCGGGCCCGGGTGGCGGCCACGTAGAAGAGCCGGCGTTCCTCGTCGAGCAGCGCCGAGGTCTGGCCGACGAGCGTGGCCACCCGGCCGGCGCCCTCCCCCCGGCCGGCCAGCACGTCCACCAGCCGCTCCGAGCCGAGCAGGCTGCCGCGCAGCCGCAGGTCCGGCCAGATCCCCTCCTGTACGCCGGCCACCGCGACCACGTCCCACTCCAGGCCCTTGGCCGCGTGCGCGGTGAGCAGTCGGACCGCCTCCCCCCGGTCGGCGCTGGGTGCCAGGGTGTCGGCCGGCAACTGCTGGCCCAGCACGTGGTCGAGGAAGACCTCGGTTCGGGCGCCCGGCAGCCGGTCGACGAACCGGGCCGCGGCGTCGAAGAGCACCACCACCGCGTCCAGGTCCCGGTCGGCGGCCACCGCCCGCCACCGTTGGCCGCTGTCGCCGCCCGCTGCCACGCCCGGCCTGGTGATCGCGCCGGCCCACCGCTCGGCCAGGCCGCTGGCCCGCCAGACCGCCCAGAGCACATCCTCCACGGTGGCGCCGGGACGTGCCGCCGCCTCCCGGGCGGTGGCGAGCAGCCGGGCCACCGACTGGGCCGGCGCCGCCCAGCGCCGCTCCACCGCGGCCAGCTCGGCCGGATCGCGCAGCGCGTCGGCCAGCAGGTCGCCGGAGGGTCGTCGGTCACCGCCGGCCAGCGCCAGCGCCCGCAGCCCCTGCCGGAGCCGCCGCTCGGCCAGCGGGTCCGCCCCGCCGAGCGGCGAGTGCAACAGCGCGACGGCCGCCTCCTCGTCCAGCCGGTCCGGTTCCAGCGCGCAGCGCAGCAGGAGCAGCAGCGGCGCCACGGCCGGCTGCAGGTGCAGCGGCAGGTCCTCGGCGTGCACCACGGTCGGTACCCCGGTGGTGTGCAGGGCCCGCTGCAGCGGCGGCAGCTGCAGCGCCGTGGAGCGGACCACGACCGCCATCCGCGACCAGGGCACCCCGTCGAGCAGGTGCGCGGACCGCAGCGCGTGCGCCAGGTAGGCCGCCTCGCTGGTGCCCGACCGGAAGGTGCGTACCTGCACGGTCCCGGGTTCGGCGTCGGGCAGCGGGCGCAGGTCGCGGTGGGCCACCGGGCCGCGCAACCGGCGGGCCACCCGGCCGGTGGCCGCGAGCAGGCCGGCCCCGGTCCGGTACGACGTACGCAGGGTGATGGTGCGGGCCACCGCCCCGGAGACGGTGCGGAACCGGTGCGGGAAGGTGGCGACCCCGGCCGGGTCGGCGCCCCGGAAGGCGAACGTCGACGAGTCCGGGTCGGCGAAGCTCACCAGCGGGGTGCCGCCGCCGGCCACCAGGGCGAGCAGGTCGAGTTGGGCCGGGTCGGTGTCGGCCAGCTCGTCGACGTACACGAAGGCCAGTCGGCGGCGCTCCGCGGCCAGCAGGTCGGGGTCGTCGGTGAGCAGCCCGGCCGCCGCCCGGACCAGTTCGGCGTTGTCGTAGGCGACGGCGCCCCGGCCGGTGGCGTCGCGCAGCGCGAGGACCGCGACGTACTCGCGGAGGAAGCGGGCGGCGGCGGGCCAGTCCGCCCGGCCGAGCCGCTCGCCCAGCCTGGCCAACTCGACCGGTCCGACGCCGCGCTCGGCGGCCCGCAACAGCAGGTCGCGCAGCTGGGCGGCGAATGCCCGGGTACGCAGCGCCGGTCGCAGATCGGCCGGCCAGCCGATCTGGTCGGCGGCGGCGTCCGGGGAGTCGCCACCCGGGCCGGTGACCCGGGACGCGTCGGCGTCCTCCTCGCCGATGGTGCCCAGCAGCTCGCGGATGATGAGATCCTGCTCCGGGCCGGTGAGCAGCCGGGGCGACGGCTCACCGCGTTCCGCGGCGGCCCGGCGCAGCAGCCCGAAGGCGTACCCGGGAAAGGTCCTGACCAGAGGTTCGTGCACCACCCGGCGGTCCGCACCGGCGATCCGGGCCTCGATCCGGTGCCGCAGCGCGGTGGCGGCCCGCCGACCGAAGGTGAGCACCAGGATGCGCTCCGGGTCGATGCCCTCGGCCACCCGGGCCGCGACGGCCTCCACAAGGGTGGCGGTCTTGCCGGTGCCGGGTCCGCCGAGGACCAGCAACGGCCCGTCGGTGTGCGACACGACGGCCGACTGGGCGGGGTCGGTGAGCCGGGCCGGCGACTGCTGCGCCGGCCGACGGACCAGCCGGTACGCCTGCACGCGGATCATCTCACCATGCCCGCGCCGCCGACCGACGGACGGTACGCCCGTCGGACGAGCCAGATCAGCACGGTCGGTACGGCCGTCGGACTCCTCGGATCAACACGGCCGGTACGGCCGGCGCCGGTCGGGTCAGCCCAGCCGGGCCTCGATCTCGTCGAGCGCGGCGTCGACCGAGTCGGCCACGATCAGCAGGTCCAGCGCCGGGCGGCGGACGAACTCGGTGTCGCCCAGGCCGGCCAGCCAGGCGATGAGTCCCTGGTAGAAGCCGTCCACGTCGACCAGCACGATCGGCTTGCGGTGCAGCGCCAGGGTGGCGGTGGTCCACACCTCGAAGAGTTCGTCCAGAGTGCCGAGTCCGCCCGGCAGGGTCAGGAAGGCGTCCGACTTGTCAATCATGACGGTTTTGCGGCTGGCCATCCCGTCGGTGATCACCAGCTCGTCGGAGTGCACGTCGGCGACCTCCAGGTCGACCAGCGACTGCGGGATCACGCCGAAGGTGTGGCCGGCGGCGGACCGGGCGCCGTCGGCCAGCGCGCCCATCATGCCGACGCAGCCGCCGCCGGAGACGAGCGTGTGACCACGGTTGGCGATCGCCCGGCCGGTCTCGGTGGCCAGCTCCAGCCAGCGCCGCTCCAGCGAGTTGGACGACGCGCAGAACACACAGATGGCCGCCATCGGCTCAACACCTCCCCGCAGTTCAATCCGCCCCGCGGCGCCCGGCCGGACGCCCTCGGGCCTCGCCCTCGCCCGCCGGCTGCCCCGTTGACTGGACCGTCCCCGTTGACTGGGCCGCCGCCGCTGACTGGGCCGCCGCGGTCTCCAGCAGGGCCTCCTGCTCGGCGGCGAGCGCCGCGTCGGCGTCCACGATGTGCGCCACCGCGGACGCCACGTCGTCGGTGACGCAGATCAGGTCGAGATCCGCCGGCCCGATCTTGCCATCCGCGGCCAGCGTGTCCCGCAGCCAGTCCAGCAGTCCGCGCCAGTAGTCGGCGCCCATCAGCACCACCGGGAAGCGGGTGACCTTGCCGGTCTGCACCAGGGTCAGCGCCTCGAAGAGCTCGTCGAGGGTGCCGAAGCCGCCGGGCAGCACGACGAACGCCTGCGCGTACTTGACGAACATGGTCTTGCGGGCGAAGAAGTACCGGAAGTCGATCGCCAGGTCGACCCAGTCGTTGATGCCCTGTTCGAACGGCAGCTCGATGCCGAGCCCGACGGAGAGGCCGCCCGCGTCGGTGGCGCCACGGTTCGTCGCCTCCATCACGCCCGGTCCACCCCCGGTGATCACCGCGTAGCCGGCCCGGGCCAGCGCGGCGCCCAACTCCTCGGCCAACCGGCACTCGGGGCTGTCCGGCGTGCTGCGGGCGGAGCCGAAGACGCTCACCGCGGGCGGCAGGTCGGCCAGGGTGTCGAAGCCCTCGACGAACTCGGAGAGGATCCGCAACGCCCGCCACGCGTCCTTGGTCTTCCAGTCGCCTCGGCTGCGGGAGTCGAGCAGACGCTGGTCGGCCGTGCTGGCCGGGATGGCCTCCCGGCGCAGGGTGACCGCGCCCCGGTGCCGTTCCGGTCCGGGGGCCCGACCGCCGTCGCGGCGGTCGCCCTGGGTGCGGCCGTTGCTCTGGGTCATGAACCCCACGGTAGTGCTGCCGCAGGCCGCCGGAGCGTGCACCCGGACCTGTCGGAAAAGAGCGCCGGCCGTGATGCAACCAAAAGTGTCGCCCGGGCGTCTTACTATTCACATACCGCGTATGTAGGAGGCCCGGCCCAATGCACCGGGCCTTCGGGGGGAGGGGAAGTCGTGATGACCAGCAACGAGATCGTCCGGCTCCGGCGTCAGATGCACCTGCGGATCCGGGAGGTCGTCGCCGAGCGGCGGCTCGCCCGGCAGCACCAGATCACCGCCGGGGAACCGGCGGGAGCGACGCCGCAACACGCGTCGCAGCAGAGCGAGGGGGCTCTGATCGGGGGCTGATCCGGCAGTAGTGCCCCGGCGGCGATCAGGGGGTGACCGCCGCCGGGGCCGCCGGTTCGGCGCTGCCCGGCCGGGTCAGGGGCCGGCCGGGTCAGGGGGTGGTCAGCCAGCGGCGCAGCGTCCGGGCGCCGTCGAGCAGTTTGCCGATCTCCACCCGCTCGTCCTGGGCGTGGGCCAGATTCGGGTCGCCCGGCCCGAAGTTCAGCGCCGGGATGCCCAGCGCCGCGAACCTCGCCACATCCGTCCAGCCCAGCTTGCCGACCGGTGCCGACCCGACCGCCGCAAGGAACTCACGGGCCGGCGGGGCGGTCAGGCTCGGCAGCGCGCCCGGCGCCAGGTCCGTCACGGTCACCTCGAACCCGGCGAATACCTCCTCGACATGCGCCTGGGCCAGCTCCGGCGACCGGTCCGGCGCGAACCGGTAGTTCACCTGCACCTCGCAGCGGTCCGGCACCACGTTGCCGGCCACCCCGCCGTTGATCCGGACCGCGTTCAACCCCTCCCGGTACGTGCAGCCGTCCAGCACGACCGTGCGGCCCTGGTAGGTCGCCAACCGGCGCAGCACCTCGGCGGCCGCGTGGATGGCGTTCACCCCGTGCCAGGACCGGGCCGAGTGGGCGCGGCGGCCGGTCGTCGTCACGGTCGCCCGCATGGTCCCCTGACAACCGGCCTCGACCACCCCGTGGGTCGGTTCGAGCAGCACCGCGAAGTCGGCCCGCAGCCACTCCGGGTGCGCCTGCGACACCAGGAACAGACCGTTGTAGCGGGACTCGATCTCCTCCGCCTCGTAGAAGAAGTAGGTGATGTCGTACCGGGGATCGGGCAGGCTCACCGCGAGTTGGAGCGCGTACGCGACGCCGGACTTCATGTCCGAGGTGCCGCAGCCCCAGAGCTCGTCGCCGCGCTGGCTGGACGGGAAGTTGTTGTTGAGCGGCACGGTGTCCAGATGGCCGGCGAGCACCACCCGCTGCGCCCGGCCCAGCTCGGTCCGGGCCATCACCGTGTTGCCGAACCGCCGCACGGACAGGTGCGGCGCCGCCCGCAGCACCTCCTCGACGCAGTCGGTGATCTCCTTCTCATTCAGTGAGACGGATTCGATGTCGACCAAGGCGCGCGTCAGCGCCACCGGATCGGCCAGCACCTCGGGGGTAAGCGGGTTCACCATGCCCGCAGACGCTACCGGGCCGAACTGTGGTGGGCGATATGGTGAGCCGGTGACGAACACGCAGCCCGCCTGGGGCATCGGACTGGCCACCGGCACCGCCGACGGACAGGTGCTCGACACCTGGTATCCGACCGGGAAACTGGGTCTCGGCGAACTGCCGCTGGTCCCCGGCGAGGAGCAGGCGGACGTGCTCGACCTGCCGCCAACCGCGCTCGGCGAACGGTCGCTGCCTGGTCTGCGTACCACGGTGGTGGTGACCGAGATCGGGTCGCTGGCCGACCCGATCAAGGACGCCTCCGACGCGTACCTCCGGTTGCATTTGCTCTCCCACCGCCTGGTGCGGCCCAACGAGCTCAACCTGGACGGCATCTTCGGGGTTCTGGCGAACGTGGCCTGGACCTCCGCCGGGCCGTGCCCACCGGAGCGGGTGGACGAGCTGCGGGTGCTGGAACGGGCCGCCGGCCGGCACCTGGCCGTCTACGGGGTGGACAAGTTTCCCCGGATGACCGACTACGTGGTGCCGTCCGGGGTGCGGATCGCCGACGCCGACCGGGTCCGGCTCGGCGCGCACCTGGCCGCCGGCACCACCGTCATGCACGAGGGATTCTGCAACTTCAACGCCGGCACGCTTGGCGCCTCCATGGTCGAGGGCCGGATCGTGGCCGGCGTGGTGGTCGGCGACGGCTCGGACGTCGGCGCCGGCGCGTCGATCATGGGCACCCTCTCCGGCGGCGGCAAGGAGAAGGTACGCATCGGCGAGCGGAGCCTGCTCGGCGCGAACGCCGGGATCGGCATCTCGCTCGGTGACGACTGCGTCGTCGAGGCCGGCTGCTACATCACCGCCGGTTCCAAGATCAGCCTGCCGGACGGGCGGGTGGTGAAGGCGCGGGAGCTGTCCGGGGTCGACGGGTTGCTGTTCTGGCGCAACTCGGTGACGGGCGCGCTGGAGGCCCGGCCGCGCACCGGCAAGGGCATCGAGCTGAACGCGGCCCTGCACGCGAACGACTGAGCCGGCGATGTCCTCCCAGCGGTCCTCGCCGCAGTCCTCGCAGAAGGAGCGGATGCTCGCCGGCGAGCCGTACCAGGCCGACGACCCGGAACTCGCCGCGGACCTGCTCCGGGCCGCCCTGCTGATGGAGCGGTACAACGCCAGCTCGGTGGCGGACGGGGACGCCCGGGACCGGCTGCTGCGCGAGCTGTTCGGCGCGGTCGGCGCCGGGGTGGTGGTCCGGCCGCCGGTCTACGTCGACTACGGCTATCACGTCAGCGTCGGTGCCGGCACGTTCGTCAACTACGGGGCGGTGCTGCTCGACGTCGCCCCGATCACCATCGGCGCGGACGTGCAGATCGGCCCCAACGTGCAACTGCTGACCCCCACCCACCCGGTCGAGCCGGAACCGCGCCGGGCCAAGTGGGAGGCGGCGAAGCCGATCGTCATCGGCGACAACGTCTGGCTCGGCGGCGGCGCGATCGTGCTGCCCGGGGTGACGATCGGCGCCGACACGGTGGTCGGGGCGGGCGCGGTGGTCACCCGCGACCTTCCCCCCGGGGTCCTGGCGGTCGGCAACCCGGCGCGGCCCGTCCGCCAGGTCGTGCCGGACGAGCCGCGCGACCCGTAGTCCCGAAATCGGTTGAGGCGGCATACCGGTCTCGGGGAGCATGCCGGTCGTGGCCCAGGCGACGCTGCGAACCGCGCGAATCCAGCTCGTGCCGTTGTCCGACGACCATCTTGAGGGGGAGGTCGAGCTCGACGCGGACCCGGAGGTCATGCGCTATCTGGGCCGGCCGCGCCAGCGGGCGCAGGTGGAGCGGGCGCACCGGCAGCGGCTGGCCGCAGCCGCCCGGGTTCCCGGGCTCGGTTTCTGGGCCGGGCTGGTCGACGGCTCGTTCGTCGGCTGGTGGATTCTGGAACCCCCGGAGCGGGCCGACCAGGGTCCGGTCGACGGCCAGGCGGAGCTGGGCTACCGGCTGCTGCGGCGGTACTGGCGTCGGGGACTGGCCAGCGAGGGCGCCCGCGAACTGCTCCGGCACGGCTTCGAGGACCTGGGCCTGCGTCGCATCTTCGCGGAGACGATGGCGGTGAACCTGGCGTCCCGGGCCACGATGGCCTCGGTCGGGCTGACCTACGTACGCACCTTCCACCTGGACTTCGACGACCCGCTGCCCGGCAGCGAGCACGGCGAGGTCGAGTACGCCATCACCCGCGACCAGTGGCATAGCCGGTAGCATTTGTGTCATGAGTGAGCCCACCCAGAAGTACTCGATCTCGATGCCCCGAGATCTCGCTGAAGCCGCGCGGGCGCGCAGCGGACGCTCGGGCCTGTCTTCCTACGTGTCGGCCGCGGTGGCGAGGCAGGTCGAGCGGGACAACCTCGCCGAGTTGATCGCAGTCGGAGAAGCCGAGCACGGCCCGGTCACCGACGAACAGATCCAGCGAAAGCGGGAGATCCTGCGCCGCGCGCGGCACGAGCAGAGCGACCGCTCCGGCAACGCCGCGTGATCGGGCAGGCCACGTTGACCGGCGGCACGCTCGTTCTCGACAGCGAGGGACTCGCCTTGGCGGTCCAACGCGATCGCGATGTCAATACCTGGCTGGCGCTCGCCCGAGCTGACGACATCCGGGTAGTAACCAGTGCCGCGACACTGGTGGAGGTCGTTCACCCACGAATATCCCGTCCGGCGCTCGCCTGGACCCTGTCGCGGCTCGTCGTCGAGCCCGTCACAGAGTCCATCGCCCGTCATGCGACCGAACTGCTCGCAGACGCTGGCATGCACGGGCACCGGCACGCGCTGGATGCGACGCTGGCCGCGACCGCCCTGGCGGCAGAGAAGCCGGTGACGGTCCTCACCTCGGACCCGGTGGACCTGTCTGCACTCTGCCAGGGCCGAGCATTGGTGATGAAGCTCTAAGCCATAAGCCTGACGGCCTCCACACGAAGCCCCGCGACCGAGATCGGGCCGGCGGGTGGGAGACGCGTACCCTCGCAACTGGTCATCATGAAGGCGCACGCCTTCACCCTCGGAGGTGGGAACACCAGTGATCAGCCCGTACGCGCGGCGCACCCGGCTGGCGAACTGCCTTCGGCGGTTGCGGGACGAGGCTGGTCTCAGCGGGACGCAGCTCGCGGTCAAGGCCGGTGTCGACCGCACCATGGTGTCGAAGCTGGAGACGGGTGACCGCCGCCCGAACCTGAACACCGTGCTGAAGCTCCTCGACGCGCTCCCGGTCGCGGAAACCGACGAGCGCTACCGAGCCATTGTCCGCATTGCGCGGGACGCGGCGGAGCGTGGTTGGTGGGAGACCACCGAGTACGCCGGGATGGGTGAACGGCAGGCTCGGACAGCCGACCTGGAGTGCGGGGCGGTGTCGATCCGGGAGTACCAGCCGTCGATGCTGCCCGGACTCGTCCAGACCGCGGACTTCGCGCACCACCGCGGACTGATCGCGCTCGCCGACGGGGCAACCTTCGACCCGGAAGCCACCGTCCGGGCGAGGATGCGCCGTCAACAGCAGATCGACCAGCCGGACAACTGCGCTTACGACCTCGTCCTCGATGAGCCGGCAGTCCGCCGGGTGGTGGTGCCGGTGGCGGTCATGGCGGACCAGCTCCGCCACCTACTCATCCTGGCCGGCAGGCCAAACGTCTCCGTCCGCGTCCTGCCTGTCGATGCTCGCCTTGTTGACGGTCGGGTGCCCCGGTCGCCGTTCGCCATCTATGCCTACCCCGACGAGGACGATCCGACCATCGTGGCGGCGGACACCGTGACCACCGATCTGATCATGGCCGACCCTGCTGAGTCCGAGCGCTACGTGTTGATGTTCGACCGGCTGCGGCGGGCGGCCCTTTCCGAGCGGGACAGCATCGAGCTCATCAAGCGGACAGCCAAGCAGCTGTCCACCGAGGTCTGAAGCGGGAGGCATCAGGTGTCCGAGGAGTTCGTCGAGTGGCGCAAGTCGTCGCGCTCGGATGGCGGCGAGAACTGCGTCGAGGTGGCTGCGGGGCTCGGTACCGGACGAGTCGCGGTGCGGGACACGAAGGACAGATCCGGACCGATGCTGGCGTTCTCGCTGAAACAGTGGACGCGCTTCATCGACGGTGCTCGCCGGAGCGCCCTGCACATCGACTGATCGACCAACCGACCGAACCGTTACCAGGGCCGGCCACCGACGACGGTGCCGGCTCTGAGCCTTTCCGGCTAGCCACCACTAATGCCGTACGCGAGGTCGGCGGCACACTCGCTTGTGATCTAGCTTGTCTATGTGACAACCTGCCACTGTGCACACATGCTACTTGACGTGATCCATCCACGGCGAGAGGTGGCCGCAGATGAACGCGGAGCACAGGGAGAGCCGGACCAAACGTGAGCTGAATACTTACAACCAACGTCCTTACCAGGCGCGGCCAGCGGCGCACGGTCCGACGCCTCACGGGCCGACGCCCGACGGCGAATCGGTCGACGACCAGCCGCATTCGGAACCAGCACCGCCGCCCAGCCCGGACGAGCCCGGCGACGACCCCGAACAGCCGATCCAACCTGCCGAGCAGCAGCCGCGGCCGGGCTGGCGGCGGCGGTCGATTGGGGCGGACGGTGAGGGTGGCGCCGAGCACGCGCCCGAGCCGCCGTCGTGGCGATGCGGCTGTGGTCAGCCCTGGCCGTGCATCGCTCTCGCCGAGGAGATCGAGGCCGAATTTCGCCGCGATCCGAAGTGGACGGAGCAGACGTTCGAGCGGCTGCTCCGGCAGGCCGCCGCCGATGTCGGCGTGCCGCCCGATGCGCTCCGGCACCGGTTCCTGCCCTGGTCGACCGATCCGGCCCGGCACTGCCGGCACCAACTCGACCGGTACCGCTGGGACTGCTCACAGTGCGCGGCGCCCTGGCCGTGTCCGCCGGCCCGGATCGAACTGACCGAGGCGTACGCGGGTGATCCGCTCGGGCTGGCCGATCTGATGGGGCGGCTACTCGTCCAGGCGACCCCGGTCGCTGGTATTCCCGAAGCCGAGCTGACCGAGCGGTTCACCGGCTGGGTCGAGCGGTGGCTCGCCGTACCCGTCGATCCGCTGCTGCTCTCCCCCGCCGGCCTGCAGCGCTGGTTGGTGGGACAGGCCCGGACAGCGGTGCACGTCCACTGGCCCGGCACCAACGGCAGCTGCCAGCTCTGCCTCACCCCGCGCTGCTGGAGCCTACGAGCCGCCGCGACCTACCTGCACAACGCAGCCCCCTGACCCGGCTCGACGCCCAGATTCCAGTTAGGTCAGTGCGGTTGCGGCGGTGCGCAACTCGGCGAGCACGTCGGCGGCCAGGGTGGCGACGTCCTGGTCGTCGGCGGTGGCCTCGAGCCAGCGGGTGTAGGTCACGTGGAAGGCTAGCCCGATCAGCGCGGCGACCAGGTCCGCGGTCAGGCCGGTCAGCCCCCGCTCGCGCAGGGCGTCGGTGATCGCCGCAGTCTGGGCCTGCTGTTTGAGCAGGTCGCGCTCGCGCAGTTCGGGGTTGTCGGCGACGACTGCCTGACGCCGCGCGTACCACAGCCGCTTGGCCGGGTCGAAGATCGGCAGGATCCCGCGCAGGACCTCGTCGACCAGGCCGAGGGGCGTGGTGGCGGGCGGGGCGTCGGCGATCGCAGCCACGGCCCGGTCGGCGATCAAGCCAGTGCCAGCGAACAGTACCTCTCGCTTGTCGGCGAAGTGCCGGAAGAACGTGCTTTTCGCCGTGCCGGCGCGCTCGGCGATCTCCGCCGCCGTGGTGTTGTCGTAGCCGCGCTCGAACAGTTCCAGGGCAGCATTCTGCAGGCGTTCGCGAGTGTCCGGTTCCCATCTGCCCATGGACGTCATCCTAGGTGATGGGACCCCGGTCCGATCATGTGTTACGGTGATAGGACCAGGGTCCCATCACCTAGGAGAGCGAGCCACGGATGGACTTCATCGGCAAGACCGCCATGGTCACCGGATCCGGCGCGATCGGCGGCCTCGGCCACGCGATCGCGAAGATATTCGTCGCCCGCGGCGCCACCGTCATCCTCACCGGGGTCGACCGGGCGCGCGGCGCCGAGGTCGTCGCCGACCTCGGCGGAGACGCCCGCTTCCTGACGGTCGATCTGAGTAGCATCGACGAGGTGCGCCGCTTGGCAGACGAAGCCGGCCCGGTCGACATTCTGGTCAACAACGCGGTGGCTTACACGATGGCGCCAACGGTGGAGCAGGACCTCGACGAGTACGACGCGGCGTTCGCCGTCAACGTCCGGGCGCCGTTCGTGCTCACCGCCACACTGGCCCCGAAGATGGTCGCGAACGGCGGCGGCAGCATCGTCAACATCTCGTCGACCGCCGCTGCGAAGGCCGAGCCCGGCATGACCGTCTACAGCGCGACGAAGGCCGCCATAGAGGCCTTGACGCGTGCCTGGGCAGCCGAGTTCGTCGGAGGGAACGTGCGGGTCAATGCCGTCCGGCCCGGCCCGATGCACACCTCCAAGCTGGTCGGCGCGCTGGGCCCGGACCTCGGCGGCCTGGGGCAGGCGGTGCCGATGCGCCGCTCGGCCGACCCGTCCGAGGTCGCCGAGGTCGTTGCGTTCGTCGCCAGCGACAAGGCGAGCTTCATGACCGGCGCGACGATTGCCACCGATGGCGGCCGCGCCGCCATCTGATCTGACGCAGCACCCCTCGGCTGGCACACGCACGCCGGCGCCCTGATCGTTGCGCAGGTCCTGAAATGCCCGGCTGACCGGCAGGCGGCCCGCTCACCCGCGTAGCCGGGCGATCGGCTCGGGCTGTCGCTGGTCGGGCAGCCAGGACGCAAGTTCCGGCTCCCGCACCGGGCGGGAGAAGAGATAACCCTGGGCGTACGCACAACCCATGTCCATCAGCACGGCCCGCTCCACCTCGGTCTCCACCCCCTCGGCGATGATCTCCAAGCCGAGGGTGGCGGCCAGCCGGAGCACCCCCTCGACCAGCAGCCGCTGCCGCCGGGAGGTGGCCACCGTCTCGGCGAACGAACGGTCCAGTTTGATCACGTCGGCCGGCGTCTGCTGCAGGTAGCTCAGCGACGAGAAGCCGGTGCCGAAGTCGTCGATCGCCACCCGCAGCCCGAGCGCCCGCAACTCGTTCAGCTCCGCCCAGACCGGTTCCTGATCACGCAGCAGCAGGCTCTCGGTGATCTCCAACATCACCCGGGCCGGCGGCAGTCCGGCGTCGTCGATGGCCGCACGCACCTTCGCGACGAAACCGGCGATGCGCAGTTGCCGGGCCGAGACGTTGACGCTCACGTACGGCGCGGCGCCGTTGCCCGCCGCCGACTGCCAGCGGGCCGCCGCGGCCAGCGCCTCCCGCAGCACCCACTCACCGAGCGGCTCGATCAGGCCGGCCTCCTCGGCGAGCGCGATGAACTGCTCCGGCGGCACGGCGCCCCGGGCCGGGTGCTGCCACCGCACCAGCGCCTCGAAGCCGACCGCCGTGCCGAGCCGCAGGTCGACGATCGGCTGGTACTCGACGGTGAAGCTGAGCCGGCGGACCGCGTCCACCAGCGCGGTCCGCAGCTCCAGCCGCTCAATGATCGCGGCGTGCAGCTCGGACTCGTACCGGCACCAGCGTCCCTTGCCGGCCCGCTTGGCCACGTAGAGCGCCAGGTCGGCGCGTTGTAGCAGCTCCCCGGCCCCGGTCGCGTCGGCGCTGGTCGCCACGCCGACACTCACCGACCCGGTGATCAACACCTCGTCGACCGGGTCCACGGCGTCGGCCGAGCCGGCCACACCAGCCGAGCCGGTCGCGTCGACGGTCACGGTGAGTGGTTCGGCGAAGGCGGTGACGATCCGCTCGGCGATCCGCTCGACCTGCTCGGGGCCGGCCGCGGTCGGCACCAGGACGGCGAACTCGTCGCCGCCCAGCCGGGCCACCACCGCGCCATCCGGGTCATCCGGCTCGCCGCCGACCAGCTCGCAGAGGCGCTGGCCGGCCGCGACCAGCAGCGCGTCGCCGACCGCCTGGCCATGGCTGTCGTTGATCGTGGTGAACTCGTCGAGATCGATCGAGAGCGCGCCGACCGTTCCACCGCCGACCCTGGCCCGTTGCACCGCCTCGTGCACCTGGTCCTGGTAGGAAGCCCGGTTCGCCAGCCCGGTCAGCGCGTCCCGAACCGCCTGGTGACTCAGCTCCCGCTGCAACCGGCGCCGCTCGGTGACATCGCGCATGGTGAGGACGAAGCCCCCGACCGCCCGGTCCCGGCGCAGATCCCGGCAGCTCACCTCCAGGTGCACACGCGTCCCGTCACAGCGCCGCGGACTCCACTCGCGCCACTGCCCCCCGCCCGATCCCGGTGGTCCGGCAGCCAGCACATCGGCAGCCAGCACACCGGCAACCGACCGCTCGGCAGCCCCCGCGCCAGCGAGCGGCAGCTCGGCGGTCAGGAGAGCGCGCAGCCCGGGTACGTCGTCGGGATGTACGACCGACGGCAGGTCGCCGCAGTCGGCCGGTTCGACGCCGAGCACCGCGGCGACCGACGGACTGGCGTACCGGATCCGGTGGTCGTCCCCGACGATCAGGATCACGTCGGCGGTGTGCTGCACCAGGCTCCGGAAGTACTCCTCGCTGACCCGGCGGCTGATCTCCTCGTTCAGGCTGATCCGCTCCAGGGTGAGGGCTACCTGGGCGGCCAGCACCTCCAGCGAGTCGCGCATCGGACGCAGCACCTTCGGGTCCGCGCCAACCAGCAGCGCACCGACCCGGGGTACGCCGGTCGCGCGCTCGTCGAGGACCAGCGGGCAGAGCATCGCGCTCTCGAACGCGCGCAACTGCTCGGCCAGCGCCGGTTGGAGGGTGCCGACCCGCAACAGCCGGGTTCGGCGGGCCGCGGCCACGGTCGGCGGCGGATAGTAGGCCGAGGGTGCCGCGACGGCCGGCCCCCAGATGCTCGTCGCGGCGGCCGGCACGCCGGCGGTCCGGTTCACCGAGAAGACCACCCGGTGCGGGGTGCCCGGCAGCAGTTGGCCGATCGCGGTCCGGGTCGCCCGCTCGACCTCCCGGGCGTCCCGGGCCGCCACCAGCGCCGCGCCGGCTACCCGCAGGGTGCGTTCCCGCGCCACCGCCACCCGGTGCGCGTCGGCCGCGTCCGAGAGCCGGTGCAGCACCAGCACGAACGAGATGCCGGAGGCGACCGCGATCACCGCGCCGTCGCGGACGTCGCCCAGCAGCGCCTGCAGCAGCAGCACCGCCGGGGCCAGCAGCGCCGCGAACCCGAGCAGCACCAGCCTGGTCCGACCGACCTCGCGCTGCGGCGGGTCGGCGCGCTCGGTGAGCGCGGCCATCCCGGGGTGCAGCGCGGCGGCGCTCCAGCCGAAGTAGAACAGGAACCAGCCCAGCTCGACCACGCCGCCGGCCTGCCAGTAGTCGTTGAGCACCGCGACGCTGTAGGTCAGGTCGGCCGCGAGCATCCCGGTCGCGCCGGCCACCAGCAGCATCGCGGCCGGGTTGCGGCGGTCGGTCAGCAGCAGCCGCACGGTGGCCGCGACCACCAGCGCGTCCGCCAGCGTGTACGCGGAGAGCGCCGACCGTTCGAAGGAGGCGGGTCCGGGAGTCACCACGAAGGGGTGGATCAGGAAAACCCAGAGCAGAAACAGCGCGGCGGTGCTGAATACGAGGAAGTCGAGCAGCCCGGAGCGGTCCCGGGCACCGGCGTTGGCCCTGGTCAATCCGAGCAGGCCGGCCCCGATGAGCGGAAACATCAGCAGATAGAAGACGTCGGAAGCGGACCCGGCGGCGGAGTCGTACTGGTCGGCCGAGCCGGCTACGACGGCGAGATAGAGCACGTCGCCGATCGAGAAGGCCAGCACCCCGGCGGCGAGCAGCCACCACGCGTACCCCCGGTGCGGCCGGTGCCGACGGATGCCGTAGCCGAGGGCGGCGACGCTGAGCAGCCCGATCGCGGCGGTCACCGGGACGCGCTGGCCCGGCGCGGCGTAGAAGCAGCCGATCAGCACCGTCATTCCCGCGGTGTAGCCGGCCATCACCCGTCGAACTGACACCCGTCTCCCGTCAATTGCCACTATGGCCGTACCCGATGCCGGTAGCCGCCGTCGCGAAAGTGCTTGTCGCCGGTTTACCAGTATCCGATGCGCTTCGCTATCGCCTCGCCGGGTGCCGATGCGGACGATCAACGACTGTGGTCGCACCGGTGGTCCGATGCGGACAGCCGCACCATCAGGTCGGCCCGGCCGGCGGTGGCGGCGATCAGTTCCGCGTTCACCTGGTCGGTGCCGCGGGCGCGGGCGGCCGCCTCGACCGGGTCGCGGCCGTACGCGATGTGCCGGTCGGTGAGCCGGCGCAGCCGCTCCCGCTGGTCGAGGTCGAGGTACCAGACCTCGTCGAACAGGTCCCGCAGCTCGCCCCAGGGGTGCTCCGGCATCAGCAGGTAGTTCCCCTCGGTCACCACCAGCCGGACGTCGGGCGGTACCGGGATCGCGCCGGCGACCGGTTCCTCGATGTCGCGGTGGAACTCGGGCGCGTACACCGGCAGCGGTCCGGGGTTGCGCAGCCGGTGCAGCAGCGCGACGTAGCCGGCCGCGTCGAAGGTGTCCGGTGCGCCCTTGCGGTCGCGCCGGCCGAGTCGGCGCAGCTCGACCTCGGCCAGGTGGAAACCGTCCATCGGCACCAGTGCCGCGGTCGGCCCGAGCTCGGCCACCAGCGACGCGGCCAGGGTGGACTTGCCGGCACCGGGCGCCCCGGCGATGCCGAGCAGCCGGCGCGGTCCGGTGTCGGCGAGGTTGCGGGCCCGGGCCACCAGCTGAGCCAGCGTCAGCGCGCGGGGGTCCGCGCTCAGAGTTCCGGCTCGCTGATCGTGAACCGCGCCTCGACGCTGGCGTGCACGGTCTGCGGCTGCGGATCGAGGTCCAGCTCCGGCCCGGCGCCGCCGGCGTCGTGTCTGGCCATCCCGTACGACATCCGGGTCATCGTCACCGGTTGGGCCGTCATCCCGGTGTCGGCCAGCTCGACCAGCGAGAGCACCCGGGCACCGAGGGCGCCGGCGTACTCCCGGGCCCGGCCGACCGCCTCGGCGATCGCGTCCCGGCGGGCGTCCCGGTGGACCGGGCTGCCGGGCCGCAGCGCCCACCAGGGGCCCGAGACGCTGGTCTGGTCCTGGTCGGCGAGCCGGAGCATCAGCTCGCCGAGCACCTCGAAGTCGGTCACGGTGACGGTGGTGGTGACCCGGCCGTGGTACGCCACGACCCGCTCCCGGGAGCCCTTGACCTCGGGCCGGACCGACAGGTCGGCGGTGTCGCGGCGTTCGATCGCAGGCCCGTAGCGGTCGAGCAGGCCACGGATCGCCTCCGCCCGTTCGGTGAGCCGGGCCAGGGTCGCCGGCCGGTCACCCTGACGGGCGGCGACGGTGACCGAGAACCGCGCGATCTCCGGCGGCACCTCCCGGACGACCTCGCCCCGGACGGCGACGATCGGAGCATCGACCATGCGGCCACCCTATCGGCCGGTAGGTCAGGCGGCGAGGCGGTCGACCGCCGCCGCGACCCGTTCGTCGGTGGCGGTGAGCGCGACCCGGACGTGCCGCTGTCCGGCGGGGCCGTAGAAGGCGCCCGGTGCGACCAGGATGCCGCGTTCGGCGAACCAGCCGACGGTGGCCCAGCAGTCCTCGTCGCGGGTGGCCCAGAGGTAGAGCCCGGCGCCGGAGTCGACGATCTCGAAGCCGGTGGCCTGCAGCGCGGCCCGCAGCGCCGTCCGGCGGGCGGCGTACCGGTCACGTTGCGCCCGCACGTGGGACTCGTCGCCGAGCGCCGCGACCATCGCCGCCTGGACCGGCGCCGGCATGATCATCCCGGCGTGTTTGCGGACCGTCAGCAACGCGTCGACCAGCTCCGGGTCACCGGCCACGAAGCCGGCCCGGTAGCCGGCCAGGTTCGACCGTTTGGAGAGCGAGTGCACGGCGAGCAGGCCGGCGTACGAGCCGTCGCAGACCTCGGGGTGCAGGACCGAGACGGGGGACTCCTCCCAGCCGAGCGAGAGGTAGCACTCGTCGCTGGCGACCACCGCACCGCGTTCCCGTGCCCAGTCGACCACCTTGCGCAGGTGGGCGGCGGGCAGCACCCGGCCGGTCGGGTTGCCCGGCGAGTTGACCCAGACCAGCTTGACCCGGGAGGTCGGGCCGACGGCGGTGAGCGAGTCGGCCCGGACCACGGTCGCCCCGGCAAGCCGGGCGCCCACCTCGTAGGTGGGGTAGCAGACCTGCGGGATGACCACCACGTCCCCGGGGCCGATGCCGAGCAGGGTGGGCAGCCAGGCGACCAGCTCCTTCGAGCCGATCGTCGGCAGCACCCCGACGGTGGCCGGGTCAGCGCCGCAGGCCCGACCGACCCACCCGGCCAGCGCCGTACGCAGGGCGGCCGTGCCGGCGGTGAGCGGGTAGCCCGGCGTGTCCGTCGCCGCGCCCAGCGCCGCCCGGATCGACTCCGGAACCGGGTCGACCGGGGTGCCGACGGAGAGGTCGACGATGCCGTCGGGGTGCCGGGCGGCGGCGACTTTGGCCGGCTCCAGCAGGTCCCACGGGAAGTCGGGCAGCCCGCCGGCCACCATCGCGGTCAGTGTTCGGCCGCGCGGGGCGGCTGGGCCGCGACGAAGGGGGTGTCCTTCTCGACCTTACCGATCTTGGAGGCCCCGCCCGGCGACCCGAGGTCCTCGAAGAATTCGTAGTTGGCCGTGGTGTAGTCCTTCCACTGCTCCGGCACGTCGTCCTCGTAGAAGATCGCTTCCACCGGGCAGACGGGCTCACACGCCCCGCAGTCGACGCACTCGTCGGGGTGGATGTAGAGCATCCGGTTGCCCTCGTAGATGCAGTCGACCGGGCACTCCTCGATGCACGCCTTGTCGAGCAGATCAACGCACGGCTCGGCGATGATGTAGGTCACCGACTCTTCTCCTCCGCAATCCACGCCGCGATCACCCGCGACGGTAAGAGCCTAGTATCTCGCCGGAGAGGGGGTTGATCGTGCTCCGACAGCAGGATGTGGGACACCGAATTGTGGTACGCCGGATTGTGGGGGTTCGGTACGGTCGCACCCTGTTCTCCGACGCGCTCGGCGAGCTGGTCGAGTTGACCGAGACCCATCTCACCATCGCCACCGCCCGCGGTGTGGTCCAGGTCCCGCTCACCGAGGTGCACCGCGCGAAGCGGGTCCCGCCGGCCCGGCGGCCGATGGCGTCGGCGGTGGTGGAGCTGGAGCGGGCCGCCAACGAGTCGTGGCCGGCGCCGGTTCAGGAGCGGATGGGTGGCTGGCTGCTGCGGACGGCCGGCGGCTGGACCGGCCGGGCCAACTCCGCGCTGCCGATCGGCGACCCGGACCGGCCGCTGGAAGCCGCGATCGACGCGGTGGTCGCCTGGTACGCCGAGCACGGCCAGCCCGCCATGATCAACGTACCGCTGCCGTTGGCGGCACCGGTCGGGGTGGCGCTCGACGAGCGCGGTTGGGGCGCCCGGCCGCTGACCCTGGTGCAGACCGCCCCACTGACCACGCTGCTGACCACCGCACCAGCCGGCGCCGCACTGCAGGTCGGGGTGCCCGAGTTGGCGGCCGAGCCGAGTCCCGGGTGGCTGGCGCTGGCCGGTGCCGGGAAGGCGGCCCGCAGCAGCGGGCGGGAGGACCGGACGCTGCCGGCCACCGCCCGACACGTGCTCACCGCCGTGGGCACGGTCCGCTTCGCCCACCTGTACGCCGAGCGCGGTCCCCGGTCCGGCGGAGGCGAGTTGCTGGCCATCGCCCGGGGTACGGTCACCGGCGCCGGCCGGTGGCTGGGGATCTCGCTGATCGAGGTGGAGCCCGCGGCCCGGCGCCGCGGACTGGCCGGGCTGCTGATCCGGGCGCTCGCCGAGTGGGCCGCCGAACGGGGCGCGACGGACGCCTTCCTGCAGGTCGAGGAGCGCAACACGGGCGCCGTCGCGCTCTACCGGAAGCTGGGCTTCCGGACCCACCACACCTACCTGACCCGGGTGGCGCCCGGCCACCGGTGACCGGCCACCGACGCGCGCGTCAGCGGCGCACGACCCGGCGCGGCTTGGCCTGCCTGGTCTCGGCGTACCGCTTGAGCGACTGCGACCGGTAGTCCAGGCCGGTCGCGATGAGCACCAGGTAGCCGACCAGGGTGCCGCCGGCGGCGAAGCCGCCGTAGAGCCAGATCTGGGCGAAGAACGAGCCGGCGCCCTCGGCGAACGGGTGGCTGCCGCTGATGAACGGGCCGACGAAGATGGTGAGCGCCATCGCGACCAGGATGGCCACCGCGACGTCCCCGCCCCAGCGGGCGGCCGGGTGGGGCCGCCCCCAGACGAAGGCGACGACCGCGAGGATCACACCGATGACGGCGAACATGCCCAGCGAGATCCGGTCCGACATTTCGGTGTCGCCGTCGAAGCCGAATCTGGTGACGAGCCGGGCCACCACATTGACCGCGAACAGCACGCCCGCGAGCACACCGACCGGCAGCCAACGATCCCTCATCGCGTGTTCCTCCCGAATCATGTCAGCCATTTACGGCACTTTTCAGCCAGTCCCATCTACTTACCATCCGTACCTGGGAGTTTCCATCCCACGCCGGGCGGGCGGTGGCGGCCGAATGTACCGTCAGCGGATCCCGGGGCCTGGTCCGGGACGCGGCGCGACGATGATCCGGAATGCCATCACCGCGAACGCCATCGACCCGGCGACGATCATGGCCAGCCCGACCCAGTTGTTGCCGGCCAGCAGGATGTCGCCCTCGGTCGTCCCGCCGGCGGCGACCACCATGAACGCGAACCAGGTGACCGCGGGCAGCGCGACCGCCCAGCCGCGGCCGACCGCCCGCCGGGCGAACCAGCTCAGCGCGACGTTCGCGACGACCGCGAGCAGGGCGGAGACGCCGATCAGGTGACCGCCCACCCGCAGCGTGGCGAGCAGCAGTTCCAGGACCGCGGTCAGCGCGGCGGCGAGCACGGCGAGCACCCCGCCGGTGATCCGCAGCGCCAGGTCCACCGGGCCGGCCAGCCGGCGCCAACCCGGCGAGTCGGCCAGCCGACGCCAGCCCGACGCCTCACCCGTGCGCTCGCCCGGCATTCCGGACCCGGGGGCGGCCGCCGGATCCGACAGGACTGGCGGATCACCGGGACCGGGCGTCCTCGGTAGCGGATCGGGCGGGCTCGGCACGGGCGGACTCGGCAGCGTCACCGGGCGCCGGCCTCCGCGGGCGCCCCGGCGACCGGCGCGGCGAGGCCGGCGAAGAGGTCGTCCTCCCAGCCGTACCGGCCCGAGCCGGGTCCCTGGGTGCCGGCGGCGAGGGTGTAGTACTCCATGCCCATGAACTCGCCGCCGAAGTTGCCCGCGATCGAGTAGAGCCAGGAGTCGGCCGGGATCTGGGTGGCGTGGGCGCGCAGGGCCGCCTCCTTCGCGGCGTGCCGGTCGGTGCCGTCGATGCGGGCGGCGATCTGGTCGTCGGGGGTGCCGAACGGCAACTGGTCGACGCTGTCGATGCCGTCGAACGGGTTGTCCGGCGCGTCGACGAAGGCGGTCAGCCCGCCCGCCAGCACGCTCTTCGGGATCGCCGTCCAGTAGATCTTGGCCGGTCCGAAGCCCGCCGCGGTGGCCAGCTCCGCCGCGCGCATCGCGACCCGGTGCGCCTGGATGTGGTCGGGGTGCCCGTAGAAGCCGTTCGGGTCGTAGGTGATCAGGACCTGCGGGCGGACCTCGCGCATGATCTCCACCAGGTGCCCGGCGGCCTCGTCCAGGTCGGCCCGCCAGAACGCCCGCGGATGGTCGTTGGTGGGCAGCCCCATCATCCCGGAGTCGCGGTACCGGCCGGCGCCGCCGAGAAACCGGTGGTCGGTCACGCCGAGGGCCGCGCAGGCGGCGGCCAGCTCACCGATCCGGTAGCCGCCGAGCTGGTCCGCCTCGGCGGCGGCGAGCTGGGCCAGCTCCGGCCGGTGGATCTCGCCCTCCTCGCCGAGCGTGCAGGTCACCAGCGTCACCTGCGCGCCCTCGGCGGCGTAGTGCGCCATCGTCGCGCCGGTGCCGATCGCCTCGTCGTCGGGGTGGGCGTGCACCAGCAGCAGCCGGCGGCCGGGTGGCGGCGCGGCGCGGTCCTGGTCTCCGGGCCGGGGGCCGGCGGGAACGGGCAGCTTCGTCACGCCGGTCACTCTACGCGGCCGGACTGATCATTCCCGCCGGCCGCGGCCCGCTCCGTCCCAACCGCCGACCGGACCCGGGGCCACGTACGGATGCCCGGGGCCACCGGCGGATGCCAGGGACCACGGACGGATACCCGATGTCCGGCTCGGCCCCATCGCCGCGCGAGCCGATCTACGATCCGAAGGTGGACTATCCCGATCTCGCCGCCCGGACCCGCCGCTTCCGGTGCGGAGCGCCGCGGGCGGTGACGGTGGCCGGCGACGGCTCGCGGGTGGTCTTCCTGCGCTCGACCGGGCCGGAGGACCCCTGCGACGCGCTCTGGCTGCTCGACGTCGCGTCGGGCACCGAACGCCTGGTCGCCGACCCGGCCAACCTGGTCGGCGCGGAGACCGGCCCGCTCGCCCCGGGGGAACGCGCCGCCCGGGAGCGGCGCCGGCTCAGCGCCGGCGGGATCGGCGGGTACGCCACCGACCCGCTCGCCCGGGTGGCGGTCTTCGCCCTCGGTGGCCGGCTGTTCCGGGCCGACCTGGAGCACGGCGACGTGGTCGAGGTGCCCGGGACCGGGCCGGTGATCGACCCCCAGCCCGACCCGACCGGCCGGCGGCTGGCGTACATCACCGACGCGGACGGCACCCAGGCCGGCGGCACCCGATCCGGCGGCGAACGCCGTCGCGGTGAGCTGCGGGTGGTCGACATCGACGGCACCGACTCGCTGCTGGCCGGCGAGGACGCCGGGGTGACCTGGGGGCTGGCCGAGTTCATCGCCGCCGAGGAGTTCGACCGGCACCGGGGCTACTGGTGGGCGCCGGACGGCCGGTCGATCCTGGCCGCCCGGGTGGACGACTCCCGGCTGCCGCGCTGGCACCTGCACGACGCCGGTGATCCGGCCACCGCCAGCCAGCCGGTCGGCTATCCCCGGGCCGGTGGCCCGAACGCCGAGGTCAGCCTGCATCTGCTGGATCTCGACGGCGGCTGGGTCGACGTGCACTGGGACCGGGAGACCTACCCGTACCTGGTCTCGGTGCACTGGGGCGAGGCCGGTCCGCTGATCACCGTGCTGCGCCGGTTGCAGCAGCACGGCCTGGTGCTCGCCGTCGACCCGCGCACCGGGGAGACCCAGGTGCACGCCGAGCTGGCCGACCCGCGCTGGGTGGAACCGATCGCCGGCACCCCCCGGCACCTGCCCGACGGCCGGGTGCTGGTCGGCGGCGAACTGGCCCACGACGGGTACGACGCCCGCTGCCTCTTCGCCGACGGCACCCTGCTCACCCCGCCGTCGCTCTACGTGCGCCGGGTGCTCGGCCAGTTGCCGGGCGGCTCCGGGCCGCCGGAGCTGATCGTCGAGGCCAGCGACGGCGAGCCGAGCCAGCAGCATCTCTACCGGGTCCGGACCGCGATCGGCGGTGGCGGGGTGGACGCCCGCCGGCTGACCCCGGACCCCGGCTGGCACGTCGGCGCGGTCGGCGGGGACGTGCTGGTGATCGGCAGCGCCTCGCTGGATCACGCCGGCACCCGGTGGTCGGTGCGGCAGGGCGACCGCGAGGTGGCCACCATCGAGTCGCTGGCGGCGACCCCGCCGTACGCGCCGCGCCCGGCGCTGGACCGGGTCACCGACCGCCGGCTGCCGGCCGCGGTGCTGTACCCGCGCGAGCACGTCACCGGCCGCCGGCTGCCGGTGCTGGTGGACATCTACGGCGGCCCCGGGCACCAGGAGGTGCTGGCCGCCCGCTCGATGTGGTTGGAGCGGCAGTGGTGGGCCGACGCCGGCTTCGCGGTGGTGACGATCGACAACCGGGGTACGCCGGGCGTGGCGCCGTCGTTCGAGAAGGTGATCCACCGCCGGTTCGCCGACGTGATCCTCGGCGACCAGGTCGACGCGCTGACCGCGCTGGCCGGCAAGCACCCGGACCTGGACCTGGATCGGGTGGCGGTGCGGGGCTGGTCGTTCGGCGGCTGGCTGGCCGGGCTGGCGGCGCTGCGCCGGCCGGAGCTGTTCCGGTGCGCGGTGGTCGGGGCGCCGGTGACCGACTGGACGCTCTACGACACCGCGTACACCGAGCGGTATCTCGGGCTGCCCGAGGAGGGCGCCGAGGTGTACGCCCACCACTCGCTGGTGGAGCTGGCCGGTGAGCCGGTCACCGACCCGGACCAGGCCCGTCCGCTGCTGCTGATCCACGGGCTGGCCGACGACAACGTGGTGGTGGCGCACACCCTGCGGTTCTCCGCCGCGCTGCTGGCCGCCGGCCGGCCGCACTCGGTGATCCCGCTGACCGGCGCCACCCACATGGCCGCCGGCGGCATCGCCGAACGCCTGCTCCGGCTCGAGCTCGACTTCATCCGCCGCAATCTGGCCTAGCGGCCTGCCGTCACCGCAGGTGGGCGCGGTAGAAGACCGGGGTACCGAACTGCTCGGAGATGAAGACGCCGGCGACCCGGTCGCCGCCGACCACGAAGGTCCTGTCCTGGTAGATCGGCACCACCGGGCAGTACCTCTCCATGATCATCTGATCCAACTTCGCCCACTGCGGCCCGGCCTCGGCGGCCGGTAGGGCGCTGATCCGGTCGATCTCCGCGTTGACGTCGTCGGCGTTGAAGTACGAGACGTTGGAGTTGCCCAGCGGGCCGAGCTTGCGGCCGTCCCAGAGCACCGGGATGGTCGACACCGCGCTGGGCCAGTCCGCCGCCCAGTTGGACAGGTAGATGTCGTACTCGTTGCCCCTGGTCCGGACGGTCGGGTTGTGGTCGTCGACGTAGCGCACGGTGACGTCGAACCCGGCCCGTTCCAGGCTCTGCTCGACGACCGGCGCGGTGGCTTGGCCGAACGCGGTGGACCGGGACAGGTAAACCAGTCGGACCCGCTCACCGCCGAGCAGTTCCCGCGCGGCCTCCGGGTCACCGGTGGGGCCGCCGTCGTACGGGTTGGGATAGTCGGTCCAGCCGATCGTGGTGTTCGCCAGCAGGGTGTGGGTGGGCCGCCCGGCGGCCTCCCCGCCCTGGGTGGCCAGCAGCCCCTGCCGGTCGACGGCGTACGCGATGGCCCGCCGCACGTCGACGTCGGTGATCCGCTCGTTGTTGATGCTCAGGTACCACTGCGACGGCGCCTCCCGGTGCAGCACCCGCCCGCCCAGCCCGGGGTCGCCGAGCACCCGGTTGACCAGCGGCTGCGGCACGCCGTCCCAGGCCAGCGCGGCGGCGTCGGGGCCGGCACCGGCCAGCACCCGCTCGGTGGCGGCCAGGTTGTCCGGGCCGATCTCCACCTCGATCGAGTCGGGGTAGGCGTGCCGCAGCGGGTCGGTGGCCGGGTCCCAGTGCGGGTTGCGCTCCAGCACCAGCCGGCTGTCCCGGAGGTACTCCCGGATCCGGTACGGGCCGGAGGCGACCACCGACCGGTCGTACCCGGTCCGGGTGTCCGCCGCCTTCGGCACCGGGACGGAGGTGGGCAGCGAGAGCGCGTACGGCAGGTCGCAGCGCGGCCGCGCGAAGCTGAAGACCAGCGTGCGCTCGTCGCGCACGGTCAGGCCGGGGACGGTGTCGGAGCCCGAGGTGTACGGGCCGGAGTAGCGGCTGTTGTAGGCCGGGTCGTCGGCCAGCCACTCCTGCAGGTAGGTCGGCCCACCGTCGATGGTCTCCTCGAACGACCGGGCGATCCCGTACGCGACGTCGGCGGCCCGGATCGGGGTGCCGTCGGCGAACCGGACCCCGTCCTTGAGCCGGTACTCCCAGGTGCGGCAGTCGCCGTCGACGTCCACCCCGGGGTTCTCGGCCAGGTCGCCGACGAGCAGCACCTTGCCCGCCCCGTCCTCGGCGAAGACGGTGAGCGTACGCAGGAAGGTCTGCTGCAGCGCCATCGCCGCGAAGGTGTACGTCCGCTGCGGGTCCAGGTGCTCGAAGTCGGCCTGGGTGATCAGGCGCAGGGTGCCGCCGGGCTCGGCGCCGGAGACCGGTTCCGCCGGGCCCTGCGAGTCGGCCGGGTCGGTGGCGATGGCGCTGGTGAACTGCCGGGCCTCGCCGGTCGGTCCGCCGAATCCGCCGGTGTTCTCGGTGCAGCCGGTCAGCACCCCGGCCGTCAGGGTGAGGGTCACCCCGGCCGCCAGCCGACCCGCCGGCACTGCGGCCCTGAGCCTCGTTCGCATCGCTCCTCCTGGTCTGGTCCGGATGATCCGGTGTGGTTCTGGTGCGGGTGGTCCGCGTCCCGGCCGGCTCAGCCGAGCCGGATTCTCGGGTCGATCACGGCGTAGCCGACGTCCACCAGCAGGTTGGCGGTGACCACGAAGACCGCGCCGAGCAGGACGGTCGCCAGCACGATCGGCATGTCCAGGTTGACCGCGGCGGTCAACGCGGTCCGGCCCAGCCCGGTGAAGCCGAACACGGTCTCGGTGACCACCACACCCCCGAGGTGGGCGCCGACGTCGAGGCCGGCCATGGTGAGCACCGGGGTGATCGCGGCGCGCAGCGCGTGCCGGCCGTGAACCGCCCGGCGCGGCAGGCCCTTGGCCCGGGCGGTGCGGACGAAGTCCTCGCCGAGCGTCTCCAGCAGCTGCGCCCGGGTCAACCGGGCGTAGGTCGCGGCGTTCACCAGACCCAGCGCCAGCCAGGGCAGGATCAGCGCGGACGCCCAGGCCAGCGGGTCCTCGGTCAGCGGCGTATAGCGCGGGTAGCTCAGCAGGCCGGTCTGGTAGACCAGCCCGAGCAGCAGCAGCGGCCCGAGCAGCAGCATCGGCATCGCGGCACCGACCAGCGAGGCGCCCACCGCCAGCCGGTCGACGAGCGTGCCCCGGCGCAGCGCCGCCAGGGCGCCGACCGCGACGCCGGCCAACAGCCAGAACACCGCACCCCCGGCGACGATGCTCACGGTCACCGGCAACGTCCGGGCGACGATGTCGGTGACCGGTTCGTCGGTGCGGAACGAGTAGCCCAGGCAGGGCGCCGGGCAGTCCCGGGCGGTCAATCCGGTGCCGATCGTCCGACCGGCGAACAGGCCGCGCATGAAGTCGGCGTACTGGTGCGGGATGGGTCGGTCCAGCCCCATCCGGGACTCGATCATGGCGATCCGCTCCGGCCCGCAGACGGTCTTGCTCTCCCCGCACATCAGCTCGGCCGGGTTGCTCGGCAGCACGAAGAAGAGCCCGAAGGTGAGCACGCTCACCGCGAGCAGGGTGCTCGCCGCGAGCAGCAGCTTCCGGACCACGAACCGCAGCATGGCGGCGTCACCCGCCGGACCGCGGATCGAGGGCGTCGCGTACCGCGTCACCGAGCAGGTTGCTGGCGAGCACCAGCAGGAACAGCGTGCCGCCGCCGATGATCGTGAAGCTGGGCACGTCGCGCAGGTAGCGGATGCTCTCGTTGAGCAGCCGGCCCAGGTCCGGGGTGGGTTCCAGCACCCCCAGGCCGAGGAAGGACAGGGCCGCCTCGGCGGTGATCAGGACCGGCACGGTCAGCGAGAGGGCGACCAGGATCGGCGCCCAGAGGTTGGGCAGCAGCTCGCGGAAGAGGATGTGGCCGGGGCCGGCCCCGGCGGCCCGCGCCGCCGCCACGAACTCCCGCTCCCGCAGCGAGAGCACCTGGCCCCGGACCAGTCGGGCCACCCCCGGCCAGTTGAACAACACGAAGATCAACACCAGCAGGAGCGGCCGGAACCAGGTCGCCTCCTCGTCGCGTACGCCGTAGAACCGGTGCACGGCGATCGGCACCAGGGCGAGGCAGAAGAGGTAGAACGGGAAGGCGAGGGCGAGGTCGATCAGCCAGGTCACCACCGCGTCCAGCCAGCCGCCGGCGTACCCGGCCAGGAGGCCGACGGCCGCGCCGAGGGCGACCGCCAGCACCGCCGCGGTGACGGCGATCACGAGCGAGGTACGCAGCCCGTACACCACCTGGATGAAGACGTCGCGGCCGTTGCCGGGCTGGATGCCGAACCAGTGGGCGCCGTCGACGCCGGCGTACCCGAGCGGGAAACCGTTGCGGTCCAGGCGCTCCGGGAACCGGTCCGTCGGACCCGTCCCGTACAGCCGGGCCACCAGCGGCGCGGCGGCCGCCAGCAGGGCGAGGAAGGCCAGCGTGGCGGCGCTGACCAGGGCCAGCCGGTCCCGCCGCAGCCGCCCCCAGGCCAGCCGACCCGGCGACCGGCCCGCACCAGCCCGGGCCAGGTACCCGCCGCCCGCGCCCGCCCGTTCCGCGCCCGCCCGTTCCGCGCCCGCCGGTTCCGCCCCGGTCCCGCCCAGCCCGGTCATCCGGCCGGCACCTCGTCCTGCTCCGGGAAGTGGCAGGCTGCGGCGTGGGTGGTGCCGGGCCGGTGGGTCAATGTCGGCTCCTCGGCCACGCAGATCTCGCGGGCCTTCCAGCAGCGGGTCCGGAACCGGCAGCCGGACGGCGGATCGAGCGGGTCGGCCGGCTCGCCGGTCAGCCGGATCCGGCCGGCGCCGCCGCCCGGACGCCGCAGGTCCGGCACCGCCGAGAGCAGCGCCCGGGTGTAGGGGTGGCGGGGGCGGCGGTAGATGTCGTCCCGGTCGCCGAGCTCGACGATCCGACCGAGGTACATAACCGCGACCCGCTGGCACACCTGCCGCACCACGGCCAGGTCGTGGGCGATGAAGACCAGCGCCACCCCCAGGTCGCGCCGCAGATCGCGGAGCAGGTTGACCAGCTGGGCCTGGATCGACACGTCCAGCGCCGAGAGTGGTTCGTCCGCGACGATCAGGCGGGGGTTGGCGGCGAGGGCGCGGGCGATGCCGATCCGCTGCCGCTGGCCGCCGGAGAACTCGTGCGGGTAGCGGTGGTAGTGCTCGGGTCCGAGCCCGACCAGTTCCAGCAGCTCCCGCACCCGGGCCTCGACGCCACCCGGCGGGCGGATCCGGTTGGCCCGCAGCGGCAACCCGACGATCCGGCCCACGCTGTGCCGGGGATTCAGCGCCGCGGACGGATCCTGGAAGACGATCTGCAGGTCCCGGCGCAGCGGCCGCAGGTCCCGGCGGGACAACCGGGTGATGTCCCGCCCGTCGAAGACGATCCGGCCGGCGGTCGGCTCCAGCAGCCGCACCAGCAGCCGGCCGGTGGTGGTCTTGCCGCAGCCCGACTCCCCCACCAGGCCGAACGCCTCGCCGGCCCGGACCTCGAAGTCGAGCCCGTCGACGGCCCGCACCACCGCGCCCCGGCGGCCGGCGCCGAACCGGCGGAGCGCCGGAAAGTCCCGGGTCAGTCCGGTCACCCGCAGCAGCGGCCCGCCCCCGGTCACCGGGGCGCTCCCGGCTCGTCGGGCAGCGCGGCGTGGATGCGCCGCCGCTCGGCCTCGGGCAGGTGGCAGGCGACCAGGTGGCCGGGGCCGGTCGCCGGCAGCAACCGGGGCGCCTGCCGGGCGGTCTCCGGGCCGGCCAGGTGCGCGTACCGGCAGCGCGGCCGGAACGCGCAGCCGGCCGGCCGGTCGAACGGGTTCGGCGGGTTGCCCGGGATCGGCACCAGGTCACCCTCCGCCGGCCCGGCCAGCGACGGCGCGCTGGCCAACAACCCCCAGGTGTACGGGTGCCGGGCACGCCGCAGCACCTGGTCGACGCCGCCGCTTTCCACCACCCGACCGGCGTACATCACCACCACGTCGTCGGCGACCTGGCTGACCGCCCCGAGGTCGTGGCTGATCAGCACCACCGTCATGGCCAGTTCGGCGCGCAGCTCGGCGAGCAGCTCCAGCACCCGGGCCTGCACGGTGACGTCCAGGGCGCTGGTCGGCTCGTCGGCGACCAGCAGCCCGGGACCGTTGACCAGGGCCATCGCGATCATCACCCGCTGCCGCAGACCACCGGAGAGTTCGTGCGGATACTGGTCGGCCCGCCGGGCGGGCTGCGGCACCCCGACCCGCCCGAGCATCTCGACCGCGCGCCGCCGGGCGGCCCGCCGGCCGGCACCGGGATGGTGCACCCGGTAAGCCTCGGCGACCTGTCGTCCGACCCGGTGGTGCGGGTGCAGCGCGGCGAGCGGATCCTGGAAGATCATCGACAGCTCCCGGCCGCGTAGCCGGCGCAGCTGCGCCTCGGGCCGACCCACCAGGTCGCGGCCGCCGACCTCGATCCGGCCGGTGACCGTGCTCCGCTGTGGATCGTGCAGGCCGAGCAACGCCAGCCCGGTGGCGCTCTTGCCGGAGCCCGACTCGCCCACCAGCCCGAGAATCCGGCCGCGCCGGGCGGAGAAGGAGACCCCGTCGACCGCGGGCAGCGCCCCGGCAGAGGTGTCGAACCGCACCATCAGATCGCGGACCCGCAGGTAGGGCGGTTCCGCGTCGTCCACAGTGCCGTCCGCGCCGTCCGCTCGCCGGCCCTCCTCCCCGGTTGGAACCTACAACAGCCTTCCGCTGGCCGCCCGGCCAGCCGGCCGGATCTCGAAAACCGTCGGCGGCCTCGATTAGGGTCGGCGTCATGACCCACTTCGAGGCGGCGACCGCCGCGGTGCAGGCGGCGCTCGACGCGGGCGCCCGCTACGCCGACGCGCGGGTGATGCACCGCCGCTACGAGTCGATGTCGGCCCGCAACGGTGCGGTCGAAGAGCTGACCCAGGACGAGAACGCCGGCATCGGCGTCCGGGCGCTGGTCGGCTCGGGGTGGGGCTTCTACGCCGTACCCGATCTTTCGCCGGCCGCGGCGCGGGCGGTCGGGCAGCGGGCCGCGGGCATCGCGGCGGCCAGCGCCCTGGTCCCCAACCGGGTCGGTGCCGGCCGCCGGGGGACGGCGGGCGAGGCGGCCCTGGTGCCGGTCGGTGCCGGCACCGCCTCCTGGGCCTCGACCTGCCTGATCGACCCGCTCTCGGTGGGGCTCTCCGACAAGGGAGACCTGCTGGCCACCGCCACCGCCACCGCCCGCGACCACGGCGCGGACCTGGCCGAAGGGCTCTACCAGATCTGGGACACCCGCAAGTGGTTCGTCTCCAGCGAGGGTCACCGCATCGACCAGCACATCCGCGAGTGCGGCGGCGGCATCTCCGCCACCGTGGTCGGCGACGACGAGACCCAGCGCCGCTCCTACCCCAGCTACCGGGGGCAGTACGGCACCCAGGGCTGGGAGCTGGTCGAATCGCTCGACCTGACCGCCCACGCGGCGCGGATCGCCGAGGAGGCCCGGCAGCTGGTCACCGCGCCGCTCTGCCCGGCCGGCGAGACCACCCTGATCCTCGGCGGCGAGCAGCTCGCCCTGCAGATCCACGAGTCGGTCGGGCACGCCATCGAGCTGGACCGGATCCTCGGCTGGGAGGCCGCCTTCGCCGGCACCTCCTGGCTCGACCTGGACCAGCTCGGCAGCCTGCAGTACGGCTCCGAACTGATGAACATCACCATCGACCCGACCATCCCCGGCGCGCTCGGCAGCTTCGGCTTCGACGACGAGGGCACCCCGGCGCGGAAACGCGACGCGGTCCGGGAGGGGCGCTGGGTCGGGGTGCTCGCCGGCCGCGACTCGGCCGCGGTGGCCGGCCTGGACTACGCCGGCAGCGTCCGGTCCGACGGCTGGGCCCGGTTGCCGATGGTGCGGATGACGAACGTCGGCCTGGAGCCCGGACCGCACACCCTCGACGAGATCATCGACGCCACCGACGACGGCGTGCTGATGGACATCAACCGGTCCTGGTCCATCGACGACCAGCGGCTCAACTTCCAGTTCGGCTGCGAGGTCGGCTGGGAGGTCAAGAACGGCCGGCGGGGGCGGATGCTGCGCAACCCGACCTACACCGGGATCGGGCCGCTCTTCTGGCGTTCCATGGACATGCTCTCCGGCGAGAGCGTCGCGTGGGGCACCCCCAACTGTGGCAAGGGCCAGCCGGGCCAGATCGGGCACACCGGGCACCCGGCCGCCCCGGCCCGGTTCCGCAACGTCCGGGTAGGAGTACGCGGGTGACCTCGAACATCGATCTCGCCGGCCGGGTCGTCGAGCTGGTCCGGCAGGTGGCCGGTCCGCGGGCGCAGGCGGAGGTGTCGGCGACCCACCAGGCGCTCGCGCTCACCAGGTTCGCCAACTCGTTCATCCACCAGAACGTCGCCGAGGCGACCACCACGGTCCGGCTCCGGCTGCACCTGGACGGCCGTACCGCCGCCGGTTCGACCACCGTGACCGGCGGCGACGGGCTGCGGGCGCTCGTCGAGCGGACGGTGGCGGCGGCCCGGCACTGCCCGCCGGACCCGCACTGGCCGGGGTTGGCCCCACCCGCGCCGACCGTCGGCACCGGCCGCTGCGACGAGCCGACCGCGCAGGCCACCCCGGCCGAGCGGGCCGGGCGGATCCGGGCCTTCGTCGAGGCGGCCGACGGGTTGGAGACCGCCGGCTACTGCCGCACGACCTACTACTCGGGCAGCTTCGCCAACACCGCCGGGCAGTCGGTCGAGGGCGAGAGCGCGGAGGCGGCGATGGACGGCATCGCCCGGGTCGACGGCGCGGACGGGATGGCCCGGGTCGCCGCCGACCGGCTCGGCGACCTGGACGGCGCGGTCCTGGGCCACCGGGCGGCGGTCAAGGCCCGTGCCGGCGCCGCCCCGGTCGAGGTGCCACCCCGGCCGTACGAGGTGGTGCTGGAGCCGACCGCGGTGGCCGACCTGCTCAGCAACCTGGCGATGTACGGCTTCAACGGCAAGGCGTACAACGAGCGGCGGTCGTTCGTCGAACCCGGGTCGGCGCAGTTCGACCCGGCCATCACCCTGGTCGACGACCCGCGGGCGGTGCCGGCGCTGCCGTTCGACGTGGAGGGCACCCCGCGGCGGCGGCTGACCCTGGTGGACGCCGGGGTGACCCGGGGCGTGGCGCACGATCGGCGGACCGCCGCCGAGGCCGGGTCGTCGTCCACCGGGCACGGCACGACGAACAGCGCCACCTGGGGGCCGATGCCGACAAGTCTCGGCTTCGCTCCCGGCCCCGGTGCGGCGGATGCGGCCGGGCCGACCGAGGTGGCCGGCCCGATCGTGGACTCCGACACCGCCGCCCTGGTGGCCCAGGTCCGACACGGCCTGCTCGTCACCGACCTCTGGTACACCCGGGTGCTCGACCCGAAGAGCCTGGTGCTGACCGGTCTGACCCGCAACGGAGTGTGGCTGATCGAAGACGGCGAGATCACCACCGCGGTCCGGAACCTGCGCTTCACCCAGTCCTACCCGCAGGCCCTCGCGCCGGGGTCGGTGCTGGGGGTGGGCCGGTTCCCGGTCCGACAGCCGGACGGCTGGGCCGGTGCCTGGTGGACCGGGCCGGCCCTGCGGCTGGCGTCCTGGAACTTCACCGGCGGCGCGTCCGGCTGACCGCCGGGTCGCCGACATCGACAGATCGGTGTTTGACTAGGTGACGTGACCGACCACGCGCACACCCCCGACGGCGAGGACCACCCCCGGCAGGCCGAGGCCGAGACCGGCGCGCCGGCGAATGAGCCGGAGCGGCGGGCGCGGCGACGGCGGTTGCTGTGGATCGGGTTGGCCGTGGCTGCGGTCGTCGTCCTGGTGGTCTGCACCGGCTTCGGCGCGCTGGCCGCCGGGGTCGGACGGCTGGTCCGGCACGCCGACGACGCCAAGCAGGCACAGAGTCGGGCCGAGGCGGCCTGCCTGGCCCTGGAGCGGCGGCTGAACCGTCTGGCCCCGCCCGGTTCGGCCGGCGACCCGGGCCGGCGGGCGGCGGCGATCCGGGACGAGAACGCCGCGGTGCAGCCGTTCCTGTCCGAGGTCGACCAGTTGCGCGGCCACTGGCTCGACGACGAGGACGACGGCGACCGGATCGGAACCGGCCGGGGCTGGGCCGACGGCTGGCGGGAGCTGGTGAACGCGCGGACCAGCTACGCCGACGCGCTCGACCGGCAGGTGACGAACGGTGAACCGGCGTTCTTCATCGCCCCGCAGGACCGGCGCGGCCGGCCGCTGCTGGACCGGCTGGAACGCGGGCCGCACGAGTGTGCCGGCCCGGCCCGGCGGCTGGCCGCACCCGACCTGTGACCCCGGCCGCCGGCAAACAGGCCGCCGGCCAGTGAAGTTGTGCACATCCGCCGGCAGATCCGCCGGCAGGACTTTCGTAACCGGCGGGACACACGCGAGACTCCCTTGCGCATGTGGCGGAGTACGCGCGGCGTAACGTGTGCACCGAACTGCGCCGGGCACCCCCGGGCGCGGGTTCGGCAGGTACCGCTGGCGCGGCGGTCCTCTCCTGCCCCCGCGCGCTCGGCCGGAACACCATTCGCGCCCGTCAGCCAGACCGGGCCCCGTCAGGGAGACATAGGTTCATGACAACGAGGTCGGCCACTACCACGGCCCCAAGACCGGCGGGCGGTGCGCGGGAGCGCGCCGCGATCGCGGCCAAGACGTTGCGTACGGATCGCTGGTGGTTCGCTCCGGTGATCACGGTCATCGGTCTCGGCGCGTGGGTCACCTACGCCACCGTCCGGGTCTTCATGCACGACTTCTACTGGGTGCAGGAGTACCACTACCTGACCCCGTTCTATTCGCCGTGCGTCACCCAGGCGTGTATTCCGGAGGCGGCCCACTTCGGCCGTATCCTGCCGGGCTGGTGGATCATCCCGGACGCCGCCCTGACCCTGCCGTTCCTGCTGCTGTTCCGGCTGACCTGCTACTACTACCGGAAGGCGTACTACCGGTCGTTCTGGCTGTCGCCGCCGGCCTGCGCGGTTCCGGACGGCCACCAGAGCTACTCCGGCGAGACCCGCTTCCCGCTGCTGTTCCAGAACGCCCACCGCTACACCTTCTACGCCGCGGTCGTCATCTCGCTGATCAACTCCTGGGACGCCATCCTGGCCTTCAACGGGGAGAACGGCTTCGGCCTCGGGCTGGGCAACCTGATCCTGCTCGGCAACGTGGTGGCGCTCTGGGCGTACACGATCTCCTGCCACTCCTGCCGGCACATCGTCGGCGGCCGGCTCAAGCACTTCTCCAAGCACCCGGTCCGGTACCGGGCCTGGGGGTTCGTCTCGGCGCTCAACGGCCGGCACATGCAGCTCGCCTGGATCACGCTGGGCACCCTGGCGTTCACCGACTTCTACATCATGGCGCTGTCGGCCGGCTGGTTCGGCGACCTGCGGTTCATCAACTGAGGGCCTGACATGACTGAGCGAATCGAACGACACCACTACGACGTCGTGGTCATCGGGGCCGGCGGCGCGGGGCTGCGGGCGGCGATCGAGGCCCGGCTGGCCGGCAAGCGGACCGCGATCATCTCCAAGTCGCTGTTCGGCAAGGCGCACACGGTGATGGCCGAGGGCGGCGCGGCGGCCGCGATGGGGAACGTGAACAGCCGCGACAGCTGGATGGTGCACTTCCGCGACACCATGCGCGGCGGCAAGTTCCTGAACAACTTCCGGATGGCCGAGCTGCACGCCAAGGAGTCGCCGCAGCGGATCTGGGAGCTGGAGACCTACGGGGCGCTCTTCGACCGCACCAAGGACGGGAAGATCTCGCAGCGCAACTTCGGCGGCCACGAGTACCCCCGGCTGGCGCACGTCGGCGACCGGACCGGCCTGGAGCTGATCCGGACCCTGCAGCAGAAGATCGTCTCGCTGCAGCAGGAGGACAAGCGGGAGTACGGCGACTTCGAGGCCCGGATCAAGGTCTTCGCCGAGACCACCATCACCGAGCTGCTCGAAGACGGCGACCGGGTCGCCGGGGCGTTCGGCTACTACCGGGAGTCCGGCGGGTTCGTGCTCTTCGAGGCGCCGGCCGTGGTGCTGGCCACCGGCGGGGTCGGCAAGTCGTACAAGGTGACCTCGAACTCCTGGGAGTACACCGGCGACGGGCACGCGCTGGCGCTGCGGTCGGGCGCCAACCTGATCAACATGGAGTTCCTGCAGTTCCACCCGACCGGGATGGTCTGGCCGCCGTCGGTGAAGGGCATCCTGGTCACCGAGTCGGTCCGCGGTGACGGCGGGGTGCTGAAGAACTCCGACGGCAAGCGGTTCATGTTCGACTACGTCCCGGACGTGTTCCGCAAGCAGTACGCCGAGACCGAGGAGGAGGCGGACCGCTGGTACACCGACCCGGACAACAACCGGCGCCCGCCGGAGCTGCTGCCCCGCGACGAGGTCGCGCGCGCGATCAACAGCGAGGTCAAGGCCGGTCGCGGTACGCCGGCCGGCGGGGTCTTCCTGGACATCGCGAGCCGGCTGCCGGCCGAGGAGATCCGTAAGCGGCTGCCGTCGATGTACCACCAGTTCAAGGAGCTGGCCGACGTCGACATCACGAAGCAGCCGATGGAGGTCGGTCCGACCTGCCACTACGTGATGGGCGGCGTCGAGGTCGACCCGGACAGCGGCGCGGCGGTCGGTCACGTCCGCGGGCTCTTCGCGGCCGGTGAGGTCTCCGGCGGCATGCACGGCTCGAACCGGCTGGGCGGCAACTCCCTGTCGGACCTGCTGGTCTTCGGCAAGCGGGCCGGCCAGCACGCGGCCGAGTACGTCGACGCGCTGCCGGCCCGGCCGAAGGTCGCCACGGTGGCGGTGCAGGAGGCGGTCGAGGAGGCGCTGGCCCCGCTGTCCCGGGACACCGGCGAGAACCCGTACACCCTGCAGCAGGACCTGCAGGCGGTGATGGGCGACCTGGTCGGCATCATCCGCCGCAAGGGTGAGCTGGAGGAGTCGCTGGTCCGGCTGGCGGAGCTGCGGGAGCGGGTGGCGAAGGTGAGCGCGGCCGGCGGCCGGCGCTACAACCCGGGCTGGCATCTGGCGCTGGACCTGCGCAACATGCTCGTCGTCTCGGAGTGCACCGCGAAGGCGGCGCTGGAGCGGGAGGAGTCCCGCGGCGGGCACACCCGCGAGGACTTCCCGACCATGGCGCCCCAGTGGCGCACGGTGAACCTGGTCTGCTCGCTGGACGGCGACAAGGTGCGGCTGGAGCACAAGCCGGTGCCGAAGATGCGCGGCGAGCTGATCCAGCTCTTCGACCGCGCCGAGCTGGGCAAGTACCTGACCGACGAGGAGATGGCGGACTTCGACGCCCTCGCCGGCGACGCTGAAAGGACGGAGAGGTAATGGGCAGGCAGAACTCGCCCGGCGAGGCCGGCAAGGCCGGCTCGACCCGCCACTTCAAGGTCTGGCGGGGCGACGCCGACGGCGGCGACCTGCAGGATTACCAGATCGAGGTGAACGAGGGCGAGGTGGTCCTCGACGTGCTGCACCGGCTGCAGGCCACCGAGGCCCCCGACCTGGCCTGCCGGTGGAACTGCAAGGCCGGCAAGTGCGGCTCCTGCTCGATGGAGATCAACGGCAAGCCGCGGCTGAGCTGCATGACCCGGATGTCGACCTTCGAGGAGGACGAGACCGTCAGCGTCACCCCGCTGCGGACGTTCCCGATCATCCGGGACCTGGTCACGGACGTCTCGTTCAACTACGAAAAGGCCCGGGAGACGCCGGCCTTCGCGCCGCCGCCGGACCTCGCCCCGGGCGAGTACCGGATGCAGCAGGTGGACGTGGAGCGGTCCCAGGAGTTCCGCAAGTGCATCGAGTGCTTCCTGTGCCAGAACGTCTGCCACGTGGTCCGCGACCACGAGGACAACAAGAAGGCGTTCTCCGGCCCGCGCTACTTCATCCGCGCCGCCGAGCTGGACATGCACCCGCTCGACGACAGGACCGACCGCAAGGAGTACGCGCAGGCGTCGCAGGGCCTCGGCTTCTGCAACATCACCAAGTGCTGCACCGAGGTCTGCCCCGAGCACATCAAGATCACCGACAACGCGATCATCCCGATGAAGGAACGCGTCGTCGACCGGCGGTACGATCCCCTGGTGTGGCTCGGTAGCAAGATTTTCCGGCGCGGCCAGGGTGACCAGGCCGCCCCCGACCCGACCCTGGGCGTGGTGCACTCGCACGCCGGTGGCTCCGGCGACCCGGCCGCCGAGGCGGAGGCCGAGCGGGGTGTCAACTGGCACCGGCAGGTGCCGCAGCCCCAGGGTGCACCGGTGGACGAGCGCGGCAAGCTGCCGCTCAGCGAGCTCACCTTCGACCGCCCGGCCGCGCCGTCACCGTTCGGCGACGACGTGACCTTCCCGCTGCCGCCGGACGAGCTGAACTACGCCCACCCGAAGCAGGACCAGCCCGACCCGGAACGCGACAAGCACTGAGGCCCAGGCGGCGGGGGTGTCACCGGCGTTCCGGTGGCGCCCCCGTCGCCGTAGCGGCGGCCAGCAGCGGCCGCAGGGCCGCCACGATCGGGGCGTCGGCCGGCAGCCACTCCACGCTGTCCAGCTCGTCGGCCGCCAACCAGCGAAGCTCGGAGTGCTCCAGCGCCCGCGGCTCGTCGTGGCCGACCAGTCGGGCCAGGTAGATCTTCAGTACGGAACGCCCATGCGCCATCCGGACATTCCGGCCGATCCGGTCGCCGATCTCCACCCGGACGCCCAGCTCCTCGGCGCACTCGCGAACCAGCGCCGCCACCTCGCTCTCGCCGGGCTCGACCTTGCCGCCGGGAAACTCCCACCGGCCGGCGAGCTCGGGCGGGGCGGATCGGGCGCAGGCCAACACCCGACCGGCCATCACGATGGCCGCGCCCACGATAATCTTGATCTCGCGGCTCCGATCTGCCCGTTCGGTCTGCACGGGCGTCCAGGGTGCCAGATCAATCGGTAATTCGGGTGCCTGAGCCGTCCCGTCGTACACCAGAAGACGGAAATGTGGACGTGGACACACCAGCCATCCAGCGACAGACTAGGGGCACCAACTAAGACACGGGACGGCGACGATTTGGCCACAAGCCGGCAACGACGCCTGGGAGGTGTGCCGATGCGTGCTCTCTGGCGCAGCCGAGCAGAGCGCGACTACCTGAGCGATGCACTCACCCTACTGTCTGGCTGGACCCGCGAGGGGCCCCAGATAAAGCGCACGCTCACCCTGGACGACTCCCAGCACGCCGCACTCACGGAACGTATCAAGGTCGTCGCTGATGCGTTGCATCTGCGACCCGAGATCCGCCGCCTTGACGGGCACACCCAGGTCCGGGTCGGCTGTCGGGACGGCACCGGGATCACGGAGCGCGAGGTCACCCTTGCCGCCCGGATCGAGGACGCGTACCGCGCGGTCACCGGCGCCCAGTGACCGGGCGCCGGTAGCGGGCACTCTCTACCCTCGGGATCATGGCCAACAACGTCACGTACGACCGGCGGGAGCAGTACCAGCAGATCCAGAGCGGTCTGCTCGACGGCGAGCAGGTGATCGCGGTCTACGACGCGATCGGCACCGGCACCGGCTTCATCGGCCTCACCAACCGCCGGGTGATCATCCAGGACAAGTCGTTCGTCGGCAAGAAGTTCGCCATCACCAGCATCCCGTACTCGAAGATCACCAGCGTGAGCGTGGTCAGCAACAAGTCGTGGGGCGGCTCGTTCTTCTCCACCGGCGCCATCGCCATCCACGTCGGCACCCACACCTACGAGGTCGAGTTCCGCGGCGACCAGAAGAGCCACCACGTACATAACGTCATCCTCCACTACATCTCGTGAACGCCACCGAAGTCAGCAATCGAACATAAGTTCGATTGCTTCTTCCGGATCCGCTAGGATGGGCAGCAAACCGCCACGTCACGCCAGGGGCAACCGCACGGCAGGTCGACGATGCGGATCTAGAGTGACTGGAGAGGGGGTGCCAGATGGTTTCGGTGCACGATGTCGCCGCCGCGCTGATCGATCGGCTGGGCGAGATGACGGCGATGAAGCTGGAGAAGCTCGTGTACTACTGCCAGTGTTGGCATCTCGTCAAATTTGAGCATGTCCTCTACGACGAACAGATCCAAGCGTGGCGGGAGGGACCCGTCGTGCCCGCGCTGTACCGTCTGCATCGCCAGCAGTACAAGATCGCCGCATGGCCGAACGGCCAGGCGTCCCGACTCAACGACGAGGCCCGAGCGACCGTCGAATGGGTGGCCACGAAGTACGGCGCCTACTCCGCCACCGAACTCTCCGACATGACGCACCATGAGTTGCCGTGGCGTGCGGCCCGCGCCGACCTGCCGGACAGCGCCAACTCGACCAACGAGATCCGCCGGGACATCATGGCCACGTACTACTCCCGCCAGCGTGTCGGCGCGGAGTCGGCTGTCACACTGGCCACGGCTAGCGCAGCCCTGGAAGGCGTCGATCTGGACGTCGAGTGGCAGGACCGCCTCAGAGACGTCGCCTCGGGCGTCATCAGCGCCGACCAGTTGATCGCCGACGAAATCGCTCGCTCCAACGGTGTCTGACCCCTACTCCTGGCCGGGCACCGACTGCCTGCGCAACAAGCTAGGTATCCGCGAGCCGGAGCGGCTTGCCGCCCTCGAAGCGAGGATCGTCAGCGTCCGTGAGGTGGAGGTCTCGCGAGAGACCATCCCAGGCGACTACAACCTGCAACACCTCAAGTCCTTCCACGGCGCCCTGTTCGGGGATGTCTACGACTGGGCAGGTGAGACCCGGCGGGTGGACATTTCCAAGCCAGGATCCCGCTCTGCCACTGGCGCTTTGTCGACGACGAGGCGAGCGCCGTCCTGACCGGGCTCGCCAACGACGGCCGGCTTATCGGATATAACCGATCCGCCTTCGTCCAGTCGCTCGCCTACTACTACGGGGAGCTGAACGCCAGACACCCGTTTCGCGAGGGGAACGGCAGGACCCTGCGCGCGTTCCTCCGACAGCTCGCCGCCGCAGCCGGATTCCATCTCGACTGGTCAGAGCTCAGCCAGGAGGACAACATCCGGGCCTGCCGGGCTAATCTGTTGACCGCCGACACGAAGCTTCTGGTCGAGGTTCTGGACCCGGTGGTGCGGCGCATCTGACCTGAGCTCGTTCGGCAACCAGACGGCAGGCGGACTCCGGCGTACCTCAGGTTGTGATTCTGTCTATCGGGACGGCCAGCAGGATTGTCGCGACCAGGCAGGACCAGGCGAACCAGTCGCCGAATCGCGCGTAGTTGGTCTGGCCGGCGGCCGGTGTCACCGCCGCGTCGATGGCGACACCCTCTCCGGCATCGGCATCGGCCGGCACGGTGGAGACCTCCGCGACGATCCGGCCGAAGGCGTCGCTGACGGTGGCCCGACCACCGCGCGCCGCGCGGGCCACCGGGATGCCCGACTCGACGCCGCGCAGCACGGCCATCCGGCTGTGCAGCCAATCGTCTCTCTCGAAATCCCAGGCCGGCGCAAGCAGTAGCCCCGCCCCGCCCCGCCGGTACGACCGGACCAGCGGAGCGAAGTCGAGGTCCTTGCAGACGGCGACGCCGGCCCGGGCGGCACCGACCGACACGAACAGCGATTTGCGCCCCGGCCGGTACGCCGCCTCCAGGCCCGGCAGCAGATGCCGCTTCGCGTAGCACTCGGGCGGACCTCCCGCGTCCCGCAGGACCGCGGCGACGTTCGCCGAACCGTCCGGGCCACCGTGCCGGACCGCCCCGACCACCACCGGTACGCCAAGTTCCGCCGCCACCGCACCGAGCGGCCGGAGCCCGTCGGTGAACCCGGACTCCGCGATGACGAAGACCGCCTCGGGCAGGACGACAGCCTGCACGCCCCGACCGGCCAGCCGGCGCACCAGCCCGACGTAGCCGGTGAGCAGTGCCGCGCCCTCGGCCGACTCGATCGGCACCGGCAGCCCGGCCTGCGGGACGACCGCCAGCCCGACCCGCACCGGAGCACCGGCACCGACGCGGGCTCGTCGCGTCCGCCCGTACCCGTACGCCACCAACGGCAGAATCGTCCCGACCAGTAGCGCGGCGAGCCGTTGACCGAACGTGCCGACCGGTGCGATGGCGGCGGCCACCGCCGCGGCCGGCGTTACGACAAGCGCGGACACGCCCCACACTCCGGTCAACGCGGCGACACCGACCACCCCCGGCCGGTCGGCCTGCGAGTAGGCGATGCTCCACCAGGCGCCGTGCGGCGACTTCACCGACACCAGGAACTCCATCGCCGCCCAGGCCAGCGGCAGCGCCCACGCTGCCGCCAGCAACTGGCCGTCGACCAGGTGGACCCGGGTCAGGCCGACGACGGCGGCGACCAGCAGCGCCCCACCCGAGATGTGGGCGGCGACCAGTGGGCGCGGAACGCGCAGGTCCTTGGTGAAGTACGACCAGAGGCCGAGCTGGCCGACCAGCCACGCGACCGCCGCCACTCCGACCGCCAGCTGCCACGATGCTCTGGGGGCGTACACCAGCAGGGGAAGCGGTGCCGCCCAGGTCGCCAGCGGCACCGGCCGCAGGCCGGTGCCCCGGTGAAAGCACGCGCCGGACAACAGCGCCACGCCGATGCCGGTAACGGCCATCTCCACAGCGGACATCGGGCGAACCTAACCCACGCAGGCCGCCGGCCGGCAGGACCGCCGGCAGAATGACTCCTGCCGGACGTCCTGCCTGTCCCCGCAACTCCGCCGTCGCTTGACTCATAGCCATGACACCACTCTGGAAAGTGATCAGCCGTGCGATGGTCGCGGGCGGCCTGGTCGGCTCGATGGCGTTCGTCGGCCCCGCTCCGGCGTACGCGGAATCCGCGCAACCGGAGGCTGCCGGGTCCATCCTCGACGTCATCCCGGCGCCGACCGTGGAGCAGATGGTCGCCCAGGTCCCCTTGGTCGACGCGGCGAACGTCATCCGCACCGCCGTGGACAGCGCGCCGGTCCGCGGCTATGCCGGCATCGGTCTGGTCGATGACCACGTCACCCTCTGGTGGAAGGGTGCACTGCCCGCCGACATCGCCGCGGCCGTGAACGCCGCCCGGCGCACCGCGCCCGTCGAGGTGGCCGAGGCGACCTACTCCCGCGCCGAGCTGCGCAGGGCGGCGGCCAAGCTCAGCCCGCTGGTGGACGCCGACCCGGCGGACGCCAGCCACGCGGTCCGGCTGCGCACCGACGGCGCCGGGATCGAGGTCGCCGTCGACGACACCGCCGGCGCGAAGCTGCCGAAGCTGCCGGCCACCGCTGTGCGTACCACGATCGTCGAGAGCGACCGGATGGTCGAGCGGTCGCGGGCCGACGACGCGGCGCCGTTCGACGGCGGGTCGGGGATCGGTTTCACCACTCCCGGCTGCACCGCCGGCTTCGGCGTCCGCAACCTGAGCACCGGCGCGGGCTACGTTCTCACCGCCGAGCACTGCGGGGCGGTCGGCTCGCCCTGGCACGTCGGCTGGAACTCGACAACCAACAGCGGGACGCTCGTCGGGTACGCGGTCGCCAGCAACGACGACCACGACACGATGCTCATCGGCACGTCGGCGCCCGGCGACCACATCTACGTCGGCGGTCAGCACGACGAGGTCCGCGCCCAGGTGGTCGGCTGGACCGAGGTCTACCCCGGCCAGCTGCTGTGCCAGTCCGGCTACACCTCGGCCGGCGTGCTCGGCGGCCCGATCTGCAACCTGCGGGTCGACTACCACTACACCGACTTCGAGGACCTGGTCGAGGCCACCCAGCTCGACGGCGATGAGTCGGCCCGGGGCGGCGACAGCGGCGGCCCGGTCTACGCCGTCAACGCCGACGGCACCGTGCTCGCGGCCGGCACCACCACCCGCTCACTCGGCCCGGGCTTCGGGTTCCAGGACTTCGCCACCGCCCGCGACGACTACGGCGACATCGTGCCGGCGACGGCGATCGCCAGCTCCTGCCGGGTCTCCTTCGTGGTGACCGACTCGTGGAGCACCGGCTACACCGCAAGTGTCACCGTCTACAACGACGGCCCGGCCATCAACGGCTGGTCGCTGGGTTGGGCCTTCCCTGGCGGTCAGACCATCCAGGGCCACTGGAACGGGGTATTCCAGCAGACCGGCTCGGCGGTGACCGTCGGCAACGAGAACTACAACGCCGCCATCCCGACCGGCGGCGCCGTCAGCTTCGGCTTCACGGCGAACGGCTCCCCGGCTTCGCCGGCACCGTTCACCCTCAACGGCACCGTCTGCAACTGACCCTCTCCACCCGCACCGGGTCCCTCGCGTCTGCGACGGGGCCCGGTCTGTCCGGTCAGGACTCGGCGAGTTCCCGCCAGAGGGTGGCCCGCAGCGTCCGGACCTCCGGGGCGTCCAGCTCGCCGCACCGGTCGAGCGCCTGCCGGAGCAGCAGCCGGGCGTCGGTCACCCGGCCCGGATCCGCGCCGGCCAGCGCGGCGAGCCCGTGCAGGGTCTGCGCCTCCCACCACGGGCAGGAGAGTGCGGAGAACAACGCCAGCGCCTCGCGCAGCGCCTCGGCCGCCGCGCCGGCCTCGCCCAACGCCTGCAGTGCGAGGCCGTACCGGTGGGTTGCGGTTGCCTCGCTGAACGTCGCGCCGCACCGGTTGAAGATCAGCCGGGCGCGGGTGTACTCGTCGGCGGCTTCCCGCCAGCGGCCCAGCCCGGCCAGGGCGGCGCCGAGCGACATCATCGCGCCGGCCTGGGCCACCGCCGCGCCGGTGCGGCTGAGGCCGTTGCCTCGGCAGTAGAACGCCAACACCTCACGGTGCAGTTCGGCCGCCTCGGCGAACCGCCCGAGCGCGGCGAGCGCGCCGCCCTGCATGCTCACCGCGCCGTACTCGCCGAGGGCGTACCCGATCTCGCGGAAGAGCCCCACGGCCCGGCGGCAGTGGTCGATGGCGGAGCCGGCGCGGCCGGTCCGGATGAGGATCGCGGCGGAGTAGGTGAGCGCCCACGCCTCCTCCCGGCGGTCCCCGATCCGCCGGGCCAGCTCCAGCGCCCGGTCCAGTGCGGCCAGCCCGTCGGCGTTGCGGTCCCGGCAGAAATACCGGGCCCAACCCAGAAAATTCAGGAGTACGGCTTCGTCGCGCGGGCTGCCGACGGCCTGCGCGGCGGACACCCCCAGCGAGAAGATCTCGTCCCAGGAGTGCCGGTGGGTGTTCGCGTCGGAGTACCAGTGCAGGGCGCGGGCGACCGCGACGACCTCGGCGTGCCGGCCGCGTCGGGCCGCGTCGCGAAGCGCCGCCAACCAGTTGGCCGATTCCCGGTCCAGCCAGTGTGCCGCCGCCCGGTCGTCGTCGAACGGGCAGTCGGCCCGGCAGGCGACCGGTTCGAACATCGCCCCGGCCTGCCGGGTACGCCGCAGCAGCCAGCCGACCATCTGGTCGTGCGCCACCGCCCGGCAGGCCGGTTGTTCCTCGACGTCGAGGCGTTCCTGGGCGTAGAGCCGGACCAGGTCGTGGAACTGGTACCGGTCCCCCAGGGTGAGCAGGATGCCGGCCTCGACCAGCTCCTCCAGAGCCGCCGCGGCGGTCTCGGTGTCGGTGCCGGCGACGGCGGCGACCAGCGCGGGTTCGAAGTCGGTGCCGGGAATCAGCGAGGCCCGCCGGAACACCCCGGCGGCCACCGGCTCCAACTGCCGGTACGACACCTCGAACGCGGCCCGCACCCCCAGGTCTCCGGCGGTCAGCACGGTGAGCCGGCGACGCTGGTCGCGCAGCAGGTCCGCCAGCCACTGGACCGACCACTGTGGCCGGCTGGCGAGCCGGTTGCCGGCGATCCGGACGGCCAGCGGCAGCCGGCCGCAGAGCTTGACGATCTGGTCGGCGGCGGCCGGTTCGGCGGTGACCCGGTCGGTCCCGACGATCGCGGCCAGCAGCAGCCGTCCGGCCGCCGGGGTGAGCAGGTCGAGCTGTTGGCGGACCGTACCGGCGAGTCCGGCGAGTGGGCGCCGGCTGGTGACGAGCGCCAGGCAGCCCCGCCCGGCCGGCAGCAGCGGGCGGATCTGGGCCTCGTCGGCGGCGTTGTCCAGCACCACCAGCAGCGACCGGTCCCGGGTCAGGGTGCGGAACAGGCCGCCCCGGTCGGCCGGCGACACCGGTATCCGGTTCTCCGGGACCCCGAGCGACCGCAGCATCGCGGCCAGCGCCTCGGCCGGGTCGAGGGGTCCGTCCGGCGCGGCACCCTGCAGGTCGACGAAGAGCTGCCCGCCGGTGAAGGCCGGGCTGACCCGCTGTCCGGCCGTGACGGCGAGGCTGGTCTTGCCGATCCCGGGCGGGCCGTGCAGCACCACCACCGAGGCGGTGTCGGTCCGCCCGGCCGTGATCTTCGCGGCCAGCGTGGCGAGCAGTTCCAGGATCTCCGACCGCCCCGCCAGGTCCGGGACGGCGGCCGGCAGTTCCCCGGGTACGGCGACAGCCGCCCGGTCGTTCGGTTGCCGGTCCCCGCTGGTCGACTCGGCGCGGTCCCGGTCCGCCCTGGCCGGTTCTATGGAGCGGTCCCGGTCCACCCGGGCCAGTTCGACGAAGCGGTCGCGGTCTGCCCCGACCAACCGCAGGGCGTCGGCGAGCAGTGCCACGGTGCGCCGTTGCGGGCTGCGTACCCGTCCCCGTTCCATTTCCCGGATGCCGCGGACGCTGGAGCCGGCCGCTTCGGCAAGCTCCTCCTGGGTCAGCCTCCGCTCCAACCGGAGGGTCCTGAGTAGATCTCCGAACTGGTCACGCTGCACCTGACCTGTGGGCATGCTCCCCCAACCACCCCGACGCACGCACTCACGTAACGGTGTCAATGCTCGCATGCCGCAGACCGGAACCGGTATCTGTTGCGTACGGAGTGTGAGTACCACCATGGCCAATCCGTGACGAGTCACCGGGATCCGGGAGCCATCCGGCGGGCTATAGTTCACGGCCATGGATTCCCGGAGTCAGGCGCGAGTCTCCGACCTACCTGCCGAGGTCAGCGGGTCGACCCCGGCCCGCCGTCGGCGGCGCCGGATGCCGATCCTGATCGCGGCCGCGCTGCTGTTCGTCCTGCTGACGGCGGTGGCGGTCACCTATCTGGCCGGGGGCTTCCACGAGGACGGCCGGTTCGCCGCCGAGCCGCCGGCCTGCGCGACCGTGGAGGCCAGCCTGCCGCTGCTCGGGACGGACTACGACGCCAAGCAGACCGGGGCCAACAACTGCGAGTTGTTGTATCCGCCGGACCACCCGGACTACATCCCACACCCGAAGATCAACATCCAGTTGTACGTCGCGACGCCGCGGCGCGAGGACGCGCCGGATGCGGCCAGCCGCCTACTCAAGGACCTCGGGACCAGCTTCCAGCCGCTGCCGGGCATCGGCGAGGAGGCGTACGTCCGCAACCGGGACGTCTTCTTCCGGGTGAGCAACCTGGTGGTAGGCGTCGTGGTCTACCCGCTACAGGACAGCTCCGACGAACAGGTCCACGCCTTCGCCGCCGACCTGGCCGACCGCCTCGCCACCACCTGAGCGCAGATCTCCAAGATCAAATGATGAAAAGGGCCGCCATAGCCCTCCACCACAGCCGTTTTCATCATTTGATCTTCGCTTCCCCGGCAGCGCGATGGTCCAGGCCAACGTTTACTCAATGCTACGGTGACAACATGACCGCGGTGCCCGAGTGGATGCACCCGCCCCGCGTTGAGGGGTGGTTCGCCGACGACCTCGACCACCTTCCCGAAGCGCCGCGTCACACCGAGTTGATCGATGGAGCCCTCGTCTTCATGATGTCCCCCCAGCGGGCCTGGCATGCCCGGCTCGTCACCGCACTGGTGCTCTCCCTCTCGGAACAGGCGCCGGCAGGCATTGAAGTCGAGCGGGAGATGACGATCCGACTGGACAATCGAAATCGTCCCGAGCCAGACCTTCTTGTCACCACGGCGCCCTACGCTCCGGACCGCACCTACTACACGCCCGACCAGGTGCTCATGGTTGTCGAAGTGGTCTCGCCGGAGTCGGCGCACCGCGATCGGGCAGTCAAGCTACGCAAGTACGCTGAGGCCGGAATCGCGAACTACTGGCGCGTCGAGGAAGAGGACGGGCTGCCGGTCGTCCACACCTATGAACTCGACGGCCCCACCCGGTTGTATGCGCCCGCCGGGATCCACCGCCACGAGCTGCGCAGTCCTACACCGTTCGCGATCAAGCTCGACCTGAACAGGCTGCTTCCGGCCCGCAAACGCTGACCGTCAACGCGCGTCGGCCAACTGTTCAGCGAATGAGCGCGGCGACCACGGGTCGATCATGCCATCGAACTCTCAACCAGCACGGCCTGCTGTCCACGCTAGTCAAGAACTTTCAAGCGGGACGTGCCACCCGATGCCGGGCACCATGACCGCCAAGCCGTCGGCCGCCAGCGCGTCCATCGCTTTCGAGGCGGTCTCCCTGGCTACTCCGTGGGTCTGAGTGAGGGTCTTCTCGGACGGGAGCCGGCTACCCGGCGGGTACTCCCCGGCCTCGATCGCCGCACGCAGGATCGCCGAGAGCTGCCGGTACCGCGGTACCGGCGACATCGGGTCGATCTCTGCCGTCATGGCTTCATCATCGGATGCAGAACGAGCACCTACGGCAATAACGGCACCCAGGGCACCCTAGGCAACCTAGGCCGGTCGGCGGTAATGTCGGGCTAGATGGCGGCCCCGAGCGGCGCGGACACGCCAACCCGGGGCCTTGATCGGACATGGGAGGTCCGACCCGATGAACAGTTTCCCTGTCCCACCGGACAAGCCGGCGCCCAGCCGGCTGTTGGCGCTCCACCCGCCCAGCACGGGTACCACTGCCGCGAACGGGAGGTGTGCCTCGTGACGGTCCTCGCGGTCGGTCCGCGTGAGCTGCCAAGAACGGAAACAGTCGAGGTGTGGTTTGACGCCGGTAGCGGCTGGACCGGACAACGGCTGACGGTTCCCGTGCGGCGGCTGACCCTCTCCGATCTTGACCGGGGAGAAGGTTCGACGGCGCTGTATGTGTACGAATCGAACGACTGCCAGGACTGACCCATTCATCTGGTAGGCGCGGCGGAGCCCTTGCGCGACACGCTCAAGGGCTCCGCCGCCGGCTCCGCCTCGTCGGTCCCGCCGGATCAGACGTTGAATCTGAACTCCACCACGTCGCCGTCGCGCATCACGTAGTCCTTGCCCTCGATGCGGACCCGGCCGGCCGCCTTGGCCGCCGCCATCGAGCCGGCCGCGACCAGGTCGTCGTACGAGACGATCTCGGCCTTGATGAAGCCGCGCTGGAAGTCGGAGTGGATCACCCCGGCGGCCTCCGGGGCGGTCGCCCCGACCGGAATGGTCCAGGCCCGCGCCTCCTTCGGCCCGGCGGTCAGGTACGTCTGCAGCCCGAGGGTGCGGAACCCGACCCGGATCAACTGGTCCAGCCCCGGCTCGGCCTGCCCGATCGACTCCAGCAGCTCCCGGGCCTCGTCGGCGGGCAGATCGATCAGCTCGGACTCGACCTTGGCGTCCATGAAGACCGCCTCGGCCGGGGCGACCAGGGCCCGCAGCTCGTCGAGGAAATCGGGGTTGGCCAGCTCGTCCTCGTCGACGTTGAAGACGTAGAGGAAGGGTTTGGTGGTGAGCAGGTGCAGCTCGCGCAGGTCGGCCAGCTCGATGCCGGCGGCGGCCGCTCCGGCGTACAGGGTGACGCCGGTGTTCAGCAGCTCGCCGGCGGCCTTGGCGGCGGTGACGACGGGGGCCCGGTCCTTGCGAAGCTTGGCCTCCTTCTCCAGCCGGGGCAGCGCCTTCTCGACGGTCTGCAGGTCGGCCAGGATCAGCTCGGTGTTGATCGTCTCGATGTCGTCGGCCGGGGACACCTTGCCGTCGACGTGCACCACATTCGGGTCGGAGAAGGCCCGCACCACCTGGCAGATGGCGGCCGCGTCGCGGATGTTGGCCAGGAACGCGTTGCCCCGGCCCTGGCCCTTGGAGGCGCCCCGGACCAGGCCGGCGATGTCGACGAACGAGACCGGCGCCGGCAGCACCTTCTGCGAGTCGAAGATCTCGGCGAGTTTGTGCAGCCGCTCGTCCGGCAGGCCGACCACCCCGACGTTGGGCTCGATGGTGGCGAACGGATAGTTCGCGGCGAGCACCTGGTTCTTGGTCAGCGCGTTGAACAGGGTGCTCTTGCCGACGTTGGGCAGGCCGACGATGCCGATGGAAAGGCTCACGGGAGGCCAGCTTACGCGCCGGGCGGCGAGGTCCGATTTCCGCCAGTCAATCGGCGGCGCAGGGGGCACCATCGAACCCGTGGAGTTAGATTTCGAGCGGTGCTACCGGGCCGTCGACAGCCGGGACCAACGGTTCGACGGCCAGTTCTACACCGGCGTGACCTCGACCGGGATCTACTGCCGGCCGTCCTGTCCGGCGTTGACCCCGAAGCGGGCCAATGTCCGGTTCTTCCCGTCGGCGGCCGCCGCCCAGCGCGCCGGGCTGCGGGCCTGCCGGCGGTGCCGACCGGACGCCGCACCCGGGTCGCCGGACTGGGACGTGCGGGCCGACGCGGTCGGCCGGGCGATGCGGCTGATCGCCGACGGGGTGGTGGACCGCGACGGGGTGCCCGGGCTGGCCGCCCGGCTGGGTTACACCGAACGGCACCTGCACCGGATGCTCACCGCGCAGCTCGGCGCGGGTCCGCTCGCGCTGGCCCGGGCCCAGCGGGCGCAGACCGCCCGGATCCTGGTGGAGACGACCGAGCTGGGGCTGGCGGAGATCGCGTTCGCGGCCGGGTTCGGCAGCGTCCGACAGTTCAACGACACGCTCCGCGAGGTCTTCGCGACCACCCCGTCCGAGCTGCGCGCGGCCGCGCACCGCCGCGCGGACCGGCCAGTCGGCGCGGGCGTGGTGAGCCTCCGGCTCGCCTACCGGCCGCCGCTGCACACCGGCGCGCTGCTGGACTTCCTGGCGCTGCGGGCCATACCCGGCGTCGAGCAGGTCGACGGCGGCACCTACCGGCGCGGGCTGCGGCTGCCGCACGGGCCGGCCGAGATCACGCTCACCCCGCTGCCCGGCCACGTCGCCGCGACGCTGCACCTGACCGACCTGCGCGACCTGGCGCCGGCGGTGGCCCGCAGCCGCCGACTGCTGGACCTGGACGCCGACCCCGAGGCCATCGACGCCACCCTCGCCGCCGACCCGGCACTCGCCGTCCCGGTCGCCAAAGACCCGGGGGTACGCGTCCCGCGCGCGGTCGACGGCTTCGAGATGGCGGTCCGGGCCGTGGTCGGCCAGCAGATCTCGGTCTCCGCCGCCCGCACCGTCCTGTCCCGCCTCGCCGCCGCAACCGACCCGCCCGGCGACGCCGACGGCGCGCCGTGCCCCGGGCCGGCTGCCGGCGGGCTGCGGGCGTTTCCGTCGGCCGACGACCTGCTCGGGTTGCCGGACGAGGCGTTCGGGATGCCGGTCGCCCGGCGGGAGACGCTGCGGGCGCTGGCCCGCGCGGTCGCCGACGGCTCGCTCGACCTGGACCCGGGCACCGACCGGCAGGAGCTGGTCCGCCGGCTCACGGCACTGCCCGGGATCGGCGCCTGGACGGCCGGTTACGTGGCGATGCGCGGAGCCGGCGACCCGGACGTGTTCCTCGGCACCGACCTAGCGGTGCGCCGGGGGGCGGCGGCGCTCGGCCTGCCCGACGACCCGGCGGCCCTGACCGGATACGCCGCCCGCTGGCGCCCCTGGCGCTCGTACGCGGTGATCCGGCTCTGGACGGCGGGGGCGCCACCCGCCACTGCGCACGAAACCGACCCGGGGCACCAGACCGACCCGACGCACGAGACCGACCCGACCCACGAGAACGACCCGACGCACGAGACCGACCCGACCCACGAGAACGACCCGACCCGCCGAAACAGATGGAGAAACCGGTGACCGACACCCTCTACGCCAGCACCACAGATACGCCCGCCGGCCCGCTGACCGTGGTCGCCGGCCCGGACGGGGCGGTCCGGGCCGCCGGTTTCACCGCCGAGGTGGAGCCGCTGCTGACCCTGGTCCACCCGGACCTGCGCGGGCCGGTGCGGACCCGGCCGGAGTTGGGTCCGGTCAGCGACGCCGTCCGGCGCTACCTCGACGGCGACCTGGCCGCCATCGACGAGGTCCCGGTCGCCCAGCGCACCGGGGGCGTGTTCCTGCCGCACGCCTGGCAGGTGCTGCGCGGGGTGAAGGCGGGCGAACCCGTCACCTACACCGGCTTCGCCGAGCTGGCCGGCCGGCCCGCCGCGATCCGGGCCGCCGCCGCGGCGTGCGCCCGCAACGCCGTGGCGCTCTTCGTCCCCTGCCACCGGGTGGTCCGCACCGACGGCGGGCTCGGCGGCTACCGGTGGGGGCTGGAGGTGAAGAAATGGCTTCTCGGACACGAACGCCGGTGACCGGCAGGTGACGGGAAGCCGACTCTTCCCGTATCAAGATTTGCCGATACCTTCGAGTAGTGCCCCCGGACGGTGTCGACGCCCCCCGCCCGGGAACCGACCGGCACCGACCCGACCGGCGGGCCGGCAACAGTCTCTGGCGGCTGCGCCGTTACGTCCGGCCGTACGCCGGCCAGCTCGCCTGGCTGCTGGCCGCCGCGTTCGCCGCCACCGGCGCCGGCCTCGCCGTGCCGATGGTCATCCGGGAGGTGGTCGACGGGCCGGTCGCGAACCGTGACCCGGGCGGGCTGCTCCGCCTCGGCGGGCTCGCGCTGCTGCTCGGCCTCGCCGAGGCGGCACTTATCTTCGTCCGGCGCTGGGTCCAGTCGTCCTCGGCGGTCGGGCTGGAGGCCAGCATCCGGGAGGACCTCTACGCCCACCTGCAGCAGCTGCCGGTCTCCTTCCACGACCGCTGGCAGTCCGGTCAACTGCTCTCCCGGGTGACGAGTGACCTGTCGGTGCTGCGCCGGTTCCTGTCGTTCGGGCTGATGTTCCTGATCGTCAACCTCGCCACCTACCTGGCGGTGATCGCCCTGCTGATCGGGCTGCACTGGCAGCTCGGGCTGCTGGTGGCGGCCAGCTCGTTGCCGCTGTTCCTGGTCAGCCGCCGGTTCACCCGCGCGTACCTGGCCGTCTCGCGGCGGGTCCAGGACGAGCAGGGTGACGTGGCCACGCTGGTGGAGGAGTCGGCGCGCGGGGTGCGGACGGTCAAGGCGTACGGCCGGCAGCCGTTGATGGCGACCAGCTTCCGGGCCGGCACCCGCCGGCTGCACGACACGGCGGTCGGCAAGGGCCGGCTGCTGGCCGGGGCGTCGGCCCAGTTCGACCTGGTGCCGAACCTGACCCTGGTGGCCGTGCTGGTGGCCGGCACGGTCGCCGCCGCCCGGGGCGCGCTCACCATCGGCGAGCTGGTGGCGTTCGTGACGCTGCAGCTGATGCTGATCTGGCCGATCGAGTCGCTGGGCTGGATCATCGCCCACGCCCAGGAGGCGAAGACGGCCGCCGACCGGATCTACGAGGTGCTCGACACCGAGCCGTCCATCATGGATCGACCCGGCGCCGTCCCGGTGTGCCGGTCGGCGGTCCGGGGACACCTACGGTTCGAGGGGGTCACCTTCAGCTATCCGGGATCCCCCACCCCGGTGCTGCGCGGCGTCGACCTGGAGCTGCGGCCCGGCGAGACGATGGCGGTGGTCGGCGCCACCGGCAGCGGCAAGACCAGCCTGCTCTCGCTGGTCCCCCGGCTGCACGACGTCACCGGCGGGCGGGTCACCCTCGACGGCCAGGACATCCGCGACCTGCAACTGGCCTCGCTGCGGCAGGTGGTCGGCGTGGCGTTCGAGGAACCCACCCTCTTCTCCATGTCGGTCTGGGAGAACCTGACCCTGGGCCGGCCGGACGCCGACGAACAGGACGTCCGGGCCGCCCTCACCGTCGCGCAGGCCGACTTCGTGCACGACCTGCCCTGGGGGCTCGCCACCCGGATCGGGGAACAGGGGCTCTCCCTCTCCGGCGGCCAGCGGCAGCGGCTCGCCCTGGCCCGGGCGGTGCTCGGCCGGCCCCGGCTGCTGGTCCTCGACGACCCGCTGTCGGCCCTCGACGTACACACCGAGGCGCTTGTGGAGCGCGCGCTGGCCCGGGTGCTGCGCGGAACCACCGCGCTGGTGGTGGTGCACCGGCCGTCGACGGTCGCACTCGCCGATCGGGTCGCGCTGCTCGACGGCGGCCGGGTGACCGCCGTCGGCACCCACTCCGAACTGCTGGCGACGGTGCCCGCGTACCGGATGATTCTGGCCGCCACCGCGACCGAGCCGGCGGCCGGCGTCGACGCCGCGCCCGGTCTCGGCCTGGTCCGGTCCTGATGACCCGGCCGCCACCGAGCGCGCTCGACCTGGCCCGCTGGCGCGGGCGGGCGGTCGACCCGGAGGCCGACCGCACCGCCGCGGAGAGCGAGACGCTGGCCGCCATCGCCCGGCTGCGGACCCGCAGCCGAGGGCTGCTCGGCTCGCTGGTCCGGCCGCACCGCCGGCTGCTCGCGGTGGCCGTGGCCCTGCTGCTGCTGCAGAACGCGGCCGGGATGGCCGGCCCGTACCTGGTCATGCTCGGCATCGACCGGGCGATCGAGCCGCTGGCGGCCGGCGACCCGACCCTGCTGATCGGCATCGGCGCCGCCTTCGCCGGCGCCACGCTGCTGGAGTACGCCGGCAAACGCGGCTTCCTCACCCTCTCCAGCCGGATCGGCCAGGCGATCCTGTTCGACCTGCGGCAGCGGGTCTACCAGCACTTCCTGCGACTCTCCGTCGGCTTCCACGAGCGTTACACCTCCGGCCGGGTGGTGGCCCGGCTCACCAGCGACATGGACTCGATCGCCGAACTGGTCGACGGCGGCCTGGACGACCTGGTGCTGGCGGTGCTCTCCATCGCCTCGGTGGCCGGCATCCTGCTCTGGCTGGACCCGCCGCTGGCCCTGGTGACCCTGCTGGCGTTCCCGTTCCTGCTGCTGTTGTCGCGCTGGTTCGCCCGCGCCTCCGGGTACGCCTACCGCCGGACCCGGGAGGCGGTCTCGCTGGTGATCGTCCACTTCGTGGAGTCGCTGGGCGGCATCCGCGCGGTGCAGGCGTTCCGGCGGGAACGGCGCAACCAGCAGATCTTCAACGCGGTGAACGACGACTACCGGCGGGCCAACCTGCGGGCGTTCCGGCTGATCGCCGTCTACTCGCCGGCGATCAAGGTGATCGGCAACGTGACGATCGCGGTGGTGCTCACCTACGGCGGCCTGCGGGTGCTGGACGGGCACGCCGAGGTCGGCGTGCTGGCCGCGTTCCTGCTCTACCTGCGGCGGTTCTTCGAGCCGATGCAGGATCTGAGCCAGTTCTACAACGCGCTGCAGTCGGCCACCGCGGCGTTGGAGAAGCTCACCGGCGTACTCGACGAGCGGCCTTCGGTGGCGGAGCCGGAGCGGCCCACGCCGCTGCCCGACGGGTCGGACCGCGGCACCGTCGAGTTCCGCTCGGTCAGCTTCGGCTACCGGGACGGCACCGTGGTGCTGCCCGGCCTCGACCTGCGGATCCCGGCCGGGCAGACGGTGGCGCTGGTCGGCGCGACCGGGGCCGGCAAGTCGACGCTGGCCAAGCTGGTCGCCCGCTTCTACGACCCGACGGCCGGGGCGGTCACGCTCGGTGGGGTGGACCTGCGGCGGGTCGCCGACCCGGAGCTGCGCCGCGCGGTGGTGGTGGTGACCCAGGAGAACCACCTCTTCAGCGGCACCGTCGCCGACAACATCCGGTTCGGCCGCCCGGACGCCACCGACGCCGAGGTGGTGGCCGCCGCCCGCGCCATCGGCGCGCACGATTTCATCGACGCCCTGCCCGAGGGATACGGGACCGACGTGCACCGACGCGGCTGCCGGCTCTCGGCCGGCCAGCGCCAACTGGTGGCGTTCGCGCGGGCGTTCCTGGCCGACCCGACGGTGCTGATTCTCGACGAGGCGACCTCGTCCCTGGACATTCCGAGCGAACGGCTGGTGCAGCGGGCGCTGCGGACCATCCTGGCCGACCGGACCGCGCTCGTCATCGCGCACCGGCTCTCCACGGTGGAGATCGCGGACCGGGTGCTGGTGCTCGACGGTGGCCGAATCGTCGAGGACGGCACCCCCGCGGCCCTGACCAGCGCGGGCGGCCGGTACGCGGCGCTGCATCAACAGTGGCGGGACTCGCTGGTCTAGACTCCGTCGGCGGCGGTCGATGGAAGCCGGTCCGGTCCCGGACCACCCGCCGCTTCGCCTCACGGGGAGGACATGACGTGCCCAGAAGACGTCGCATCCTGATCGCCGGCCTGACCGCCGCCGCCTGCGTACTCGGGGTGACGGTGTACGCCGCCGCCGCCGACCGGCCGGAGACGCCGGTGGCCACCTTCACCGGCGCCAGCGGGTCGCTGGCCGGCGCGTCAACCGCCGACCCGGCCGGCGACCCGGCCGCCGGGGCGGACACCCCGGCGCCCGCGCCACCGGCCGGCGAACCGGCCCGCGTCGAACCGCTGGCCGCCCCGGACCCGGCCGAGGTGGCCGCCGCCGCCCCGGCCTCGATCACCCACCTGCGCCAGCGGTACGGGGTGCCGGCCGACGAGGCCGCCCGCCGACTCGCCCTGCAGCAGACCGCCGGTGAGCTGGCCGACCGGCTGGCCCGGCAGTTCCCCGCCGAGTACGGCGGCATGTGGCTGGACCAGACCGCCGGCGGTGTGCTCACCATCGCGGCGACCGACGCGGAGCGGATCCGGCCGGCGCTCGCCGACCTGCCCGACGCCGACCACCTCCGGGTGGTGCCGGTGACCCACCCGCTGAGCCGGCTCAACTCCGCGGCGACCGAGCTGGCGGCGACCCTGGGTGCGCTGGCCGGCACCGACGTGGTGGTGGACCAGCCCGGCAACACCCTGGTGGTGCTCACCGGCGACGCGGTGCCGGCCGGGGACGCCCGGCTGGCCGGCGCCATCGCCGCCGCCGGGGTGCCGGTGACGACCCGGCCCCGGGTGGCCGCCGGTGCGGTGCCGAAGGCGTGCGACCCGCGCTACTGCGATCAGCCGCCGATGCGCGGCGGGATCCGGCTCGACGTCCCCCGCAACGACGGCACCGTCGGCGGCTGCACCAGCGGCTTCAACCTCCGCTCCGGCAGCACCGGCGCCCGCTACCTGCTCACCGCCGGACACTGCGTGATCGGCGCCCGGCACACCCACCGCAACGAGCTGTGGCACCAGTACCTCGGCCCACGGCGGCCGGTGACGATCGAGGACACCAACGCCGGCCTCGCCGAGAACGCGTTCCCGAACGACTACGCGATCATGCCGTTCCAGGCCGGCGCGGAGGGCTTCTGGTTCCCGACCACGCCGGGCCGGAAGCCGACCTGGTCGGACGCGACGGTCAACTACTGGCCGCCGGGTGCGACCCGCGGCAAGACCATCCGGATCACCGGGCTGGTGCCGCCGGCCCAGGTGCAGGTCGGCTGGGTGGTCTGCGCCACCGGCTCCGGCTACACCCCGGCCGCCGGTGAGCAGTACATCGACTCCGGCGCCGGCGCCGGCTACACCCCCGGCACCCGCTGCGGCACCGTCAACAGCGTCACCAGCACCATCAACGTGCGGATCTGCGCCCGGTTCGGCGACAGCGGCGGGCCGCTGTTCACCGAGGCCGACGGCAAGGCGCTGGGCATCCTCTCCAACGGTGACCCCGGCTCCGGGGCCTGCACCAACGCCGCCGAGCAGAACCAGTACGTGCCGGTCTCGGCGATCCTCGACCGGGCCAACTCGCGTACCGGGGGCGCGCTCGACCTGAAGCTGGCCACCAGCCCGCCCCGGCTCCCCCCGCCGCCGCGCGGCTGAAACCGCACCGCCGACCCCGCCGCCGAGCTCGTCCTCAACGCCATTTTCTGATCATGGCCAGGTGAACCTCGCGGGTCCGGCTCCGCGGGCTGACCTCGATCCCAGCGTACGTCACCCGGCGCCCGCCACGGCGCGGCGCGCGAGCAGTGCGGCGCCGGCCAGCACGGCGGCGGCGCCGAGCCGGGCGGTGCGCACCGGCAACCCGTCCACCCCGGGCAGCGCCGCCGCGCGCAGTGCGGCGCCGACCGCGGTGACGAACGGTTCACCGAGCCCGAGGACGCCGCCGCCGAGGACCACCACCTCGGGATCGAGCAGGTTCGCGGCGGCGGCCAGGCCGTCGCCCAGTACCCGGGCCGCCGCGTCGATCACCTGCACCGCCACCTGGTCGCCGGCGGCGGCCGCCGCCGCGACCGCCTCCAGCGGTGGGGCCGCGGCACGGCCCGTCCGGGCCGCGTACTCGGCGGCGATCGCCGGTCCGGCCGCGTACGCCTCGACGTGGTCGGTGGCGCCGCAGCCGCAGCGCCGGCCGAGGCGCCGGGTGGCCGGCAGGTGGCCGACGCTGCCGGCGAAGCCGTGCCGGCCCACGATCACCTCGCCGCCGATCACGATCGCGCCGCCGATGCCGGTGCCGGCGGCGACGACGAGCGCGTCGCGCGCCTCGGCGGCGGCGCCGTGCCACGCCTCGCCGGCCGCCATCGCCTGCACGTCGTTGGCCACCACCACCGGCAGGTCGAGCGCGGCGGCGAGCACGGCCCGCAGTTCGGTGCCCGGCCAGCCGGGCAGGGTGTCGGTGGCGTGCGTGATGCGGCCGGTCGCATCGACGGCGCCGGCGGTACCCACCCCGCACGCCACCGGTGCCTCCGCCGCCTCCCGCCGCACCCGGTCCGCCAGGTCGACGGCTGCGGCGACCACCGCGTCCGGGCCCCGGGTGGCCGGGGTCGGCGCGCGACGCACCGGCCCGACGGTGCCGTCGGCGCCGACGAGCGCGGCGGCGATCTTCGTCCCCCCGATGTCGAGGCCGATCGTGGCACCGTCCATCAGCCCTGCCCGACCGGGCTGACGGCGCGCGGGACGGCCGCGGCGAGGCCGCGGGTCAGCGCGACCGGATCGGTGATCGCCGTTCCCACCACGGCCGCGAACGCGCCGGAGGCGAACGCGGCGCGCACCTGGTCGGCGGTGCCGAGCCGCCCCTCGGCGACGGTCCGAACACCGGCGGCGGTGAGCGCCGCGACGAGGGCGAGGTCCGGTGCCGACTGACGCGGGCTGTCCTCGGTGTACCCGGACAGCGTCGTGGCCACCAGATCAGCTCCGGCCGCCCAGGCCGCGGTGCCCTGGACGAGGGTCGCCACGTCCGCCATGACGGGCAGTCCGAGCTGCCCGTGGATGCGCGCGACGAACTCGCCGATCGGCAGTTCACCCCGGCCGGTGGCCTCGACGGCGACGATGTCGGCGCCGGCCGCGGCGAGATCCGCGGCGAGATCCCAGCGTGGGGTGATGAGGTCGCGGTCGGCGGCCCGTACCTTGTGCAGCCCGATCACCGGCAGGGCCACGGCGGACTTCACGGCGCGCACGTCGTCAGGGTGGTTGACGCGCACCGCGGCGGCACCGCCGAGGGCCGCGCAGGCGGCGAGCCGGGCGATGACCGCCGGCGTCCGCAGCGGATGCCCCTCGGGCGCCTGACAGGAGACCACCAGGCCGCCGGCGATCGCGGTCACGGCGCCAGCCGGCGCACTCATCGGGCACCCCTGCTGGTCAGGAACTCGCCGTAGCGGTCGTAGAGGTTGCGGGCCGCCGGCCACACCGAGTTGGGGCTGAGAAAGTGGGAGAACTCGAAGGTGATGATTTTCTCGACGTACGGCTGGACGGCGTCCAGCTTGTGGGCGAGCTTGCGCCAGTCGGTCGGGGGGAACCGGATCGGCATGTCCCGGTCGAAGGTCTCGATGTTGGCCCACGAGACGATCCCGTGCCGGCTCGCGGCCTCCGCGGTGGCGGCGAAGTACTCGGCCGACCGGGCCAGCTCCACGGTGCCGTCCTGGAAGGCGCAGAAGTCGACGAGCCCGGCGTACCGCTGGAAGATCTCCTCCCAGATCCGCACGTGCTCCTCGGGCGAGCGGGGCCGCTGGCGGGGGTCGGTGCTGGTGGCCATGTCGGCGCGGCCGTGGAAGAACGGCGAGACGAGGATCGGCAGGTCGCTGACCTCGCGCAGCCGGGCCGCGAGGGTGGTGTTGATGTCGAGGATGCGCAGGCTGGTGTCGGTCGTCTCGTGCGGCAGGTACCAGCCGCGCAGCGCCGGGGACCCGCCGTAGCGGTCCCACACCTCGTCGATGACGGCGAGGTTGACCTCGACCTCGGTCTGCCAGTCGTAGCGGTACCAGTGATGGTGCGAGTCGTAGAGGCCGAGGAAAAAGTCGATGTTCCGTTCGGCGGCGAGGTCGAGGAAGAGCCGGACCAGGTCGACGTGGACGGGCAGCGCGGGCATCCGGTCGCTGACCGCCCGGCTCGGGCAGGCCAGCCGCTCGCCCAGGCCGAGCCGGATCAGCACGACGGTGTCGATCCCGGCGGCGACGAACGTGTCGAACTCGCGGGCCCACTCCCGTTCGCCCCAGTTCTGGGACGGAATGTCGACGCTTATCTCGTCGAGGAAGGTGCCGCTGATCGCCTGGTACGGCATGGACGTTCCTTTCGCGGTTTGCAGGATTCCTGTCACTTCAGGCCCTTCGTCGCGATGCCCTCGACGAAGTAACGCTGGCCGAGCAGGAAGATGATCAGTGCGGGCAGCGTGAACATGACGCTGGCCGCCATCAGCGGACCCCAGTCGACGCCGCGCTCGGAGAAGAACGCGTACAACCCGATCGAGAGCGTGTACTGGCTGCTGTCGCTCAGGTAGATGAGCGGGTTGAGGAAATCCGTCCAGGTCCACACGAACTGGAACACCGCCACGGTGGCGAGCGCGGGCCGGGCCAGCGGGAGGACGATCCGCCAGTACACCCGAAGCTCCGAGGCGCCGTCGATCCGGGCGGCGTCGAGCAGCGCGTCCGGGATCCCGACGAGGAACTGGCGGAGCATGAAGATGAGGAAGGGGGTGCCGAGGAAGCTGGGCACGATGAGCGGGAAGTAGGTGCCGACCAGACCGATCTTGTTCCACAGCAGGTACAGCGGGACGAGGGTCACCTGTGGGGGCAGCATCATCGAGCCGAGGACGAGCGCCAACAGGAGGTTGCGGCCGGGCCAGTGCAGCTTCGCCAACGAGTACGCCACCAGCGGACACGAGATCAGGCTGCCGAGCACGCAGAGCCCGGACACCAGCAGGGTGTTGCCGAGGTAGCGCCAGAACGGCATCGCCGACAGGGCCGCCTCGAAGTTGCCGAACTCCCACTGCTCGGGCAGCACCCGGGGCGGCAGCGAGAACACCTCGTCCGGTGGTTTCAGGGCGGTGCCCAGCATGATCATGAACGGGAACAGCATGCCGAGCGCGATCGCCCAGACGAGGGCGTAGCGGCCGGCAGCGCGGGCCTGTCTATCCATAGTGCACCCACCGGCGGGAGGTGAGCATCAGCACCGCCGTGAAGGCGAGCGTGATCAGGAACAGCACCCAGGCCAGGGCCGAGGCGTAGCCCATCTTCAGGAACACGAAGGCGTTCTGGTACACGTACATCCCGTAGGTCAGCAGTGAGTCGTCGGGACCGCCGGCGGCGGCGTTGAGTCGGGTCTGCGCCAGCAGGTAGGGCTGGGTGAACAGCTGCAGGCTGGTGATGAGCCCGACGATGAGCTGGAACAGCGTCACCGGGCTGATCGCCGGCCAGGTCACCGCGCGGAACCGCTGCCACGGCCCCGCCCCGTCGACGAGCGCCGCCTCGTAGGTCTCGCTCGGCACGTCCTTGAGCGCGGCCAGGTAGATGACGGTCGTGCCGCCGACCATCCACAGCCCGATGAGCACGACCGCGGGCTTGGTGAACGCCGGGTCCTCCAGCCAGCTCGGCTGCGGTAGGTGCAACAGGCCGAGGATCCGGTTGAAGTACCCGTACTGCGCGTTGAGCAGCCAGCGCCAGACGTACACGCTGACCACGATCGGGACGATCGTCGGCAGGTAGACGATGGCGCGGTACAACGGCAGTCCGCGTACCCGGGTGTTCAGCGCCAGCGCGAACACCAACGACAGCCCCAGCGCCAGCGGCACGCCGACGACGGTCAGGTACAGCGTGTTGAACAGTGCCGTGGCGAACCTGTCGTCAGCGGCCAGTGCCCGGTAGTTGTCGATGCCGACGTAGGTCGGCGACTGGAACAGGTTGAAGTCGGTGAAGCTGTAGTACCCCGACGCGACGATCGGCCCGAGGACCAGTGCGGCGAAGCCCAGCAGCCATGGACTCGCGAACGCCAGCCCCAGCCGGAGCTGGCGTCGCGAGCTGGTGGACCTACGGTGCATAAGAGGTCGCCTTCTCTGCCACGGCGGCGAGGCCCTGGGCGGGCGACGAGCGTTGCTCGGCGATGTCGTCGAACGCCTGACCGAGGTCGCTGGTGTACTCGGCGGACCACGGCATGCTGGCCAGCGACTTGGCGTTCGGGCTACGGAGTGCGTCGAGCCAGGTCGAGAACTGCGGGAGCGAGTTGTACCGCGAGTCGTCGAGCAACGACGTACGGGCCGGCAGGTTGCCCAGCGCCAGGGTGAACTGGACCATGGCATCCTCGGACAGCAGGTACTTCATGAACTCCCACGCCTCCTCGGGGTGCTTGGCGTTGCGCGGGATGAACAGCGTGCTGGTGGTCACCTGGGTCGTGCCGGCGAGGCCCGGCCGGTCCGACGGGTACGGCAACGGCGCCACGCCCCACTCCAGGTTGGGCGCGAACTTGTCGATGAACACCGACTGCCACTCGCCGTCGATCATCGTGGCGACCTTGTCGACGTAGAACGGGTTCTGTGCGGAGGCGTACTCGCCGAAGCCCGAGGTGAACTTGCGGACCTCCTCCACGCCGTACTCGCCGGGGATGTTGTCGGTGTAGAACTCCAGACCGGCGACGTTGCCGGGGTCGGCTGGGGTGGGTCGGCCGGACTGGTCGTCCCAGGCACCGCCGAACATGAAGCCGAGCGTGGTGAACGAGGTGTTGATCTCGGCGTTGGCGTAGCCGAGCTGGGTGATCGTGCCGTCGGCACCACGCTTGGTGAGCTTGGCGATCTGCTCCGCCCACTCCTCGGTGGTGACCGGCGGCCCGTCGAGACCGGCCTCGGCGTAGAGCTTCTTGTTGTACAGCAGCATCTGCGCGTGCAGCGCGATCGGCATCGAGTACGTCTTGCCCTCGTACCTCATCTGGGACATCGCCGCGGGGACGAAGTCGGCGGTGTCGAACCCGTCGGCGGCGATGAAGTCGTCCAGCGGGGCGAGGATGCCCTTGCTGGCCCAGGCCCCGACGCCGTTGCCGAAGTGGTCGGAGATGTCGAAGCTGCCCTCCGCGCCGGACATCGACGTCAGCTGCTTCTGGAAGTCAGGGTTGGAGACACCCCGGACCCTGATCTCGTCCTGGCTGGCGTTGAAGTCCGCGATGACCCGCTCCAGCGCGGCCGCCTCCTCGCCGGCCCACAGGTAGGAGAAGACCACCTCGACCTTGTCGTCCCCGCTGTCCGACCCGCTACAGGCGCCGAGCACCGTGGCGAGCGCGCCGGCCATGGCCGCGGCGGCCACCCGCCGGAAAGCTTCCCGTCTCACATGCACCTCCAAAGATCATCTTTGGTCTAGTCCAATTGTTGGTCCCGGTAGCGTAGATCGGCAGACGAAGGAGCGCTAGTATCATTTTGGTTTAGACCAGCGACCCCTCTGGAGCTGACACCTCAGATGACCGCGACCAAGCACGAACAGCTCCGCAGCCATCTGCAGAACCTCATCGAGCGGCAGCTCGCCCCGCACGAGCGGTTGCCCACCGAGCGCGATCTGGCCCAGGAGTTCGGCGTGAGTCGGATGACCGTGCGCCAGGCACTCGAACGCCTGGAAAACGAGCGGCTGGTCTACCGGGTGCGCGGCGCGGGCACCTTCGTTGCTCGACCCGCCATCACGAAGAGCATCGAGCTCACCTCGTTCAGCGACGACATGCGCCGTCGCGGCCTGCAGCCCGGGTCCCACCTGCGCACCGCCGAGTCGGTGCCGGCCGGCGCGAGCGTCGGCTTCGCGCTGGGGCTTAGCCCATCACACGAGGTCGTGCACCTGGAGCGGGTCCGCACCGCCGACGGGGTGCCGATGTGCGTCGAGCACACCTACCTGTCCGCCGCCGTCGTTCCGGGGCTGCTGGACCAGCCGTTCGACGGCTCGCTCTACGACCTGCTCCGGGACCTCTACCACATTCGACTCGTGCGGGCCGAACAGTCCATTCGGGCCACGGTCCTGGAGGAGGAGACGGCCGGCCTGCTGCAGGTGCCCCCGTTCAGTCCGGCCCTGCTGGTCGAGCGGACGACCTACGACCAACGGGACCGGCCGGTGGAACGGGCCACCTCGACCTACCGGGGCGACCGCTACGCCTTCCAGATCGAGGTGGTCCGCCCGACCAACGGCACCCAGTAGATGGAGAACGAGGAGCCCGGGCCGCCCTCAGTACGGCCAGTCGCCGCGCAGGAAGCGCAGGCCGATCAGGAAGGTGATCACGGCGGGTCCGAGCAGCAGGGTGATCGCCTGCAGCCGGTAGGCGATGCGGTGCCGGGTCAGCTCGACCGCGTTGCCGAAGACGATGACTCCGGCGAGCATCATGAACCCGCCCCACCAGGCCACCTCGCCGAAGTCGAGCCAGTCGGCGTTGATCAGCTGCAGCGTCACGCCGAGGGCGGCGCCGCTCAGGGCCAGCATGGCGATGGTCCGGTGCAGGCCGCGGACGAGCGGATGGGCCAGGTGCCACAGGTAGGTGCCGGCCACCGCCAGGGCCGGCAGCGTGATCATGAACGGCCAGCCCCAGGCCATCGCCCCGAACATCAGCAGCGCGCCCACGGCGAAGACGAGTCCGCCGAGGCAGGCCACCACGTACCCGGCGAAGGCCCGGCCGCCGCCGCGGACCAGCAGCGGCCCGCCGCTGGCCGCGATCAGGGCGCCGGGGACCAGGACGAACCCGGCCCACCAGTGGAACCGGTCGACCGACTGGGCGGTGATGGTGATGGCGGCGACCGCCAGGCCGGCGACCGCGACGCTGCCCAGCCAGGCGGTGCCGGTGCCGAGCCCGCCCGGGGGCAGCCGGCCAAGGTCGGTGCTCACCACGCCGTCTCCGTGCTCACTCCCCAGACTCTGCCCCGTGCGGCCGCGGCCGACCATCCCGCCAGCCCTACCGTCGCCCTTCCGGGTAACCGGACGCGCGGACAGCATGCCGTACGCCCCGAACCGGGCGACGGCGGGTGCCCCCGGCGACGGCTGGCCCGGTCGCCCGGGCGTCCGGCCGGCGCGCAGGGCCGACAGCCAACTCAGTCGCCGCCGCCACCGCCGCCGTCCCCACCGTCGCTGTCGCCGCCGCCCCAGAAGCCGCCGCCCGAGTCGCCGCCCGAACCCGGGTACCCACTGCCGCGACGGCCCCGGCGGCGGTTGCGTCGACTCACCCGGACTCCGAACAGCACGCTCACGAGCACCAGGCCGATGATGACGACAATTATCAATTCCGCTGGCATGCCTTGAAGGGTAGGAAGCCCTCGCCAGCCCGCCGGGTTCCCCAGATCAGAAGTCGCCGCCCCCGAAATCGCCGCCGCCGAAATCGCCCCCGCCAAAGTCACCGCCGCCGTCGTCGAAGCCGTCGGCACCGCCGTCGCCCGCGTCCATTCCGTCGGCGTAGCCGGCGTCGTAGCCGGGGTCGCCGAACGCCGGGGAGAAGAGAGCGTCGGCGATCAGCATCCCGCCGATCACCCCGGCGCCGGCCGCCAGGCCGGTCTTCCACCAGGGCGTGGAATACCAGCCGGCCGGCACCGGCCGGCCCTGCATCCGGCCACCGGGGTAGTAGTAGGGCGTGCCGGCGCCCGGCTGCGGGCCGGCCCGGAAGGTCTGCCCCTGGACGTTCACCTCGCGTTCCATGGTCAACGCGCCGGCTCCCCGGGCGGCGGCGAGCTGCGGCAGCTCGGGACCGGGGTCGATGCCGAGCGCCGTGCGGGCCGCCCGGATGTAGGTCAGCCCTTCCAGGGCGGTCTCCCGGGCCAGTTCGTACTGCTTCGCGGTGCGGGCCTGTTCCAGCTGGCTGCCGGCCGCGGTGTACCGCTCCCCCGCGTCGGCGAGCGCCTGCCGGACCGCCGGCTCGTCGCCGTGCAGGTTCATCACCTGGCCGCCGAGCCGCTCGTACCAGCGGGTGGCCTCGGCCCGGGCGTCGGCCAGTTCGCGCTCGCGCCGGGCCGCGCTCTCCCGCCGCCACCAGACGAAGCCGGCGATCAGCAGCGCCACGAGCAGCAGAAACCAAATCCCTCTCATGACACGAACGGTACCCACCCCTGGCTCGGGTACCCGTTTGGCATGCTGCCGGGATGGATGTCGCGACGCTGGCCGTGGTGGTCGTCTGCCTGGTCGCCGGCGGCGCGGTGGGGTGGCTCGCCGCCCGCGCCCGGGCGGCGGCCGAGATCGCCCGGCTGGACGCGACGCTCACCGCCACCCGGGACGGCGAGGGCCGGCTGGAGCAGTCGATGCGGGCGCTGAGCTACGAGGCGACGGCCCAGTCCCAGGAGGCGGTGGCCCGCGCGGTGGCCCCGCTGCACGAGACGCTGCGCCGCTACGAGCAGCGGGTGGCCGAGCTGGAACACGACCGGGTGGACGCGTACGCCGAGCTGCGCGAGCAGGTCCGTTCGATGAGCGCGGTCTCCGGCGAGCTGCGTACCGAGACCAAGCAACTGGTGGCCGCGCTGCGGGCGCCGCAGGTTCGGGGACGGTGGGGCGAGCACCAGCTGCGCCGCATCATCGAGGCCGCCGGCATGCTGGAGCACTGCGACTTCGACGAGCAGGTCACCGCCGCCACCGACCGGCAGACCGTCCGGCCCGACCTGGTGGTGCGGCTGCAGGGCGGGCGGACGGTGGTGGTCGACGCGAAGGCGCCGTTCGACGCCTACCTGACCGCGATGGAGGCCCGCGACGAGCGGACCCGGGACGGTCATCTGGACGCGCACGCCCGGCACCTGCGCGCCCATGTGGACGGGCTGGCCGCCAAGTCGTACTGGTCGGCGTTCGCGCAGACGCCGGAGTTCGTGGTGCTCTTCGTGCCCGCCGACCCGTTCCTCGACGTGGCGTTGCAGCGCGACCCGACGCTGCTGGAGTACGCCTTCGCCCGCAACATCGTGCTGGCCACCCCGGCCACCCTGGTTGCCCTGCTGCGCACCGTCGCGTACGCGTGGCGGCAGGAGGCGCTGGCCCGCAACGCGCTGGCCGTGCACGAGCTGGCCCGGGAGCTGTACGGCCGGCTGGCCACCCTCGGGGACCACGTCTCCAAGCTGGGTGGATCGCTCGGCGCGGCGGTCACCGCGTACAACCGGGCGGTCGGCTCGCTGGAGGCCCGGGTGCTGGTCAGCGCCCGGCGCCTCGCCGAGCTGGGGGTCTCCGACGACGAGCTGCCGGCGCCCGCCCAGGTGGAGCTGGCCCCCCGCCAGCCGCAGGCACCCGAGCTGCTCGCACCCACCGATCCGCCGCCGGTCACCGGCTCGCCGGCAGCCGGTTCCTGACCGGAGCCGGCGGAAAACGGGCAGAAGACGGGCGGGAGACGGGCGCCGCCAGGTCACGGGCAGGTCACAAGGGCCACTTCGGTATCGACAGCCTCATTCGTAACGCGAAGGATTCCGATCACCGTGCCCTACCACCAGGGCCCTGTTCTCTCGGAGGACGAGAACGTGAGTAGACCCCGCATCTGGAGCCGGCGTACCTCCGCCGCGCTCCTCGCGTCCGTCGTGGCGGCCGGCGCCATGACCGTGACGGGCGGCGCCACCGCGAGCGCCAACCCGTCGACCGAGGCCGACGTGCTCAAGGAGACCCCTGCCGACACGTTGGGCTCGCACGACCTCGAACTGCTCGCCGAGGCCGAGGCCGAGGGCGAGAAGGAGGTCATGCTCATCGTCGCCACCGACAAGGGCGAGACCGCCGACGTCGCCGCCGAGCTGCGCAAGCTGGGTGGCCAGATCGCCCGGCAGGTGAACGAGGTCGGTTACGTCCGCGCCCAGGTGCCGACCGGGTCCGTCGTCCGGGCCGCCAAGCTGCCCGGCGTGGCCGCGATCGACCTGGACGAGTCGATCCCGCTGCCGGACCCCGAGCCGGAGTCGACCGGCGCCGCCCGCTCCACCGCCGCCGCGGCCGCGCCCGGCCCGGACACCCCGGCCGTCAACCCGTACCTGCCGACGCACGAGACCGGGGCGGTCGCCTTCAAGACGGCCCACCCCGAGTGGGACGGCCGGGGCGTGACGATCGGCATCATGGACTCCGGCGTCGACCTGGACCACCCGGCGCTGCAGACCACCACCACCGGTGAGCGCAAGATCGTCGACTGGTTCACCGCCACCGACCCGATCTTCGACAACGACGGCACCTGGCGGGCGATGCTCACCGAGGTCACCGGCCCCACCTTCACGTACTCCGGCGCCACCTGGACCGCCCCGGCCGGCACCTGGCGGGTCAACCAGTTCTCCGAGTCCATCACCGGGGCCAGTGCGCCCAGCGGCGACGTCAACCGGGACGGTGACACCACCGACCGGTTCGGCATCCTCTACAACCCGGCCAACGGTGACATCCGGGTGGACGCCAACCTCAACCGCGACTTCACCGACGACGCCGTCATGCGCCCGTACGGCGAGCGCTTCGACGTGGGCCACTTCGGCACCGACAACACCGCCACCGCCGTACGCGAGCAGATGCCGTTCGTCGTCGAGTACCGCGAGGACGTGGACCTGAGCCCGTACGGCGGGCAGTACGTCGGGCAGACCGCCGACTTCGTCAACATCGGCATCGTGGAGAGCGCGCACGGCTCGCACGTCGCCGGCATCACCGCCGCCAACGACATGTTCGGCAACAGCGTCTTCGACGGCGCCGCGCCGGGTGCCAAGCTGGTCTCCGCCCGCGCCTGCTCGTGGGGCGGCGGCTGCACCGCCGCCGCGCTCACCGACGGCATGGTCGAGCTGGTCGTCAACCGCGGCGTCGACGTGGTGAACATGTCGATCGGCGGCCTGCCGGCCCTGAACGACGGCAACAACGCCCGCGCCCAGCTCTACAACCGGCTGATCAACGACTACGGCGTACAGCTGTTCATCTCGGCCGGCAACTCCGGTCCGGGTGTCAACTCCGTCGGTGACCCGTCGGTCGCCTCCGACGTGGTCAGCGTCGCCGCCGCGGTCAGCAAGGACACCTGGCAGGCCAACTACGGCTCGACGGTGCGGGAGCGCTACAACCTGTTCAACTTCTCGTCCCGGGGGCCGCGCGAGGACGGCGGCTTCAAGCCGAACATCACGGCTCCGGGTGCCGCCATCTCGACCACGCCGCTGTGGATGGCGGGCAACCCGGTTCCCGAGGCCGGCTACCCGCTGGCGCCCGGCTACCAGATGCAGAACGGCACCTCGATGTCCTCGCCGCAGGCGACCGGGGCGGCCGCGCTGCTGCTCTCGGCGGCCAAGGCCACCGACCGGGGCGTCTCGCCGGCCGCACTGCGCCGGGCCATCTACAGCTCGGCCCGGTGGATCGACGGCGTGCCCGCGCACGGCCAGGGCAACGGCCGTTTCAACGTCAACGGCGCCTGGCAGCTGCTGCGCGTCGGGGTGGAGACCCGCGCCTACACGGTCGACGCGCCGGTCTGCACCGCGATCTCCGAGTTCCTCGCCACCCCCAACCGGGGTACCGGCGTCTACAACCGGTGCCCGGCGGCCGAGGGCGGCCAGCGGGCCGGGCAGGCGAAGACCTACCAGGTCAAGCTGACCCGGACCAGCGGCCCGGCCGGCCGGATCATCCACGACCTGGAGTTGGTCGGCAACGACGGCGCCTTCACCTCGATCCGGCAGCAGGTCGGCCTGCAGCTCAACGAGACCGTCACCGTGCCGGTGAAGGTCCGGGCGGACGCGGGCGTGCACAGCGCGATCCTGCGGGTGGACGACCCGAACACCCCGGCGGTCGACTTCGAGTTCCTGAACACGGTCATCGTCTCCACCGACGCCAAGGCCCCGGGGTACGCGTTCAGCACCACCGGCAACGTGGACCGCAACTCGTTCAAGTCCTTCTTCGTCACGGTGCCCGAGGGCGCCTCGGCGTTGCAGGTCAACCTCTCCGGCATCGCCACCGGCTCGCACACCCGGTTCATCGCCTACAACCCGTACGGCGTTCCGATGGAGAGCACCTCCAGCCTGGTCTGCTACACCAACTTCTCCGACCCGGCCGGCTGCAAGCCGCAGGAGCGGGACTACCAGAACCCGCTGCCCGGGGTCTGGGAGATCCAGGTGGAGTCGCGGCGTACCTCGCCGGCGTTGGGGAACCCGTTCGAGTTGACCGCCCGGGTGCAGGGCGTCAAGGTCGAGCCGGCCGTGGTGGAGCTGCCCAGCGTCACCGCGGGTGAACCCACCCCGGTCACCTGGAAGCTGACCAACACCTTCGGTCCGGTCACCGTCACCGGGCAGGGCGGTCCGCTCGGCAGCGCGGCGGTGGACCGGCCGACGATCGGCAACCACGAGGTGCAGACCTACGAGGTGACCGTGCCGGAGGGTGCCACCAGGCTGGACGTCGCGATCGGCAACACCAGCGACCTCGCCGCCGACCTGGACCTCTTCGTCCGGCGCAGCGGCGTGCTGGTCGGGCAGTCCGCCGACGGCGACTCGGAGGAGTCGGTCTCGCTTGTCAACCCGGTGCCGGGCGTCTACACCATCGAGGTGGACGGCTACTCCGTGCCGGCCGGCACCACCGAGTACGACTACCGGGACGTGTTCTACTCGGCGGCGCTCGGCTCGGTCTCGGTCCCGGCTACGTCGGTGACGCTCGCCAACGGGGCCACCGCCACCGTCAGCGGCTCGGTCACCGCCGAGGCCGCACCGGCCGCCGGCCGGCAGCTCTTCGGCGAGATGGTCGTCGTGACCGACGAGGGCGCGATCGTCGGCCGCGGCAACGTCCTGATCGGTTCGGTGAGCTGAAACGGGCTCGGTGGGCTGAAGCCCACTGAGCAGTGAGAACAGGCGGAGCCCGTCCCCTTCGGGGGGCGGGCTCCGGTCGTGGGGGACTCAGGCGGGTCGGGCGCTGCGTACCAGGAGCGGGGTGCCCTGCTGGCAGGTGGTCATCAGGTCCGGCTGGAGCTCGCCGGTGACGGTCACCCGGGCGCCGGAGCGCAGCAGCGTCTTGTCGCCGCCGACCAGCAGGTAGTCGTTGAGCAGCAGGCAGCCGACCTCGACTCCGGCGACGATGGTGCCGCTGATCGTGATGGTGCCGCTGGGCCTGACCGCGCCGGGTGGACCGGGGGTCAGCGACTTGCCGGGCCCCGCCGTGGGCGGCACGACCGGCGGGTCACCGGGAGCGGTCGGGACGCCGGGAACGGAGGGATTGGTCGGTTCGGCGGGCGACGTCACGGTTCCTCCCGGCTCGTCCGGCTCCTGGCCGGCGTCCCGCGCTCCGCAGCCGGCCAGGGCCAGGCAGGTGAGCAGGGTCGCGGCGGCGATCCGGAACTTTCTCATACTCCTTCGACGCGAGGGCCGGCCGAGCCGTTCCCGGCCGCCACGGCGGCCTTCATGTCGCGCCGCAGCTCCGGCGGCAGCGCGAAGGTGAGCTTCTCGTCGGCGGTGGTGATCACGTTGACGTCGGCGAACCCGCGCGCGGCGAGGTGGTCGAGCACCTCGGTCACCAGGTCGTCGGGGACGCTCGCGCCGGAGGTCAGCCCGACCGTGGTGGCACCTTCCAGCCACTCGTCGGCGATCTCCGAGGCGTAGTCGATCAGGTAACCGGCGCGCGCTCCGGCGTCGAGCGCCACCTCGACCAGGCGCACCGAGTTGGACGAGTTGCGCGAGCCGACGACGAGCACCACGTCGCAGTCGGGGGCGATCTCCTTGACCACGTGCTGGCGGTTCTGGGTGGCGTAGCAGATGTCGTCGCTCGGCGGCGACTGCAGCAGCGGCAGCCGGCGCTTGAGCCGCGCCACGGTCTCCATCGTCTCGTCGACCGAGAGCGTGGTCTGCGACAACCACACCACCTTCGACGGGTCCCGGACGGTCACCCTGTCGGCGTCCTCCGGCCCGTCCACCAGTTGGATGTGGGCCGGCGCCTCACCGGAGGTGCCGATCACCTCCTCGTGGCCCTCGTGGCCGATGAGCAGGATGTCGTAGTCGTCGGCGGCGAACCGGCGCGCCTCGTGATGCACCTTGGTGACCAGCGGGCAGGTGGCGTCGATGGCCCGCAGCGACCGCTCGCGGGCCTGCTCGTGGACCTCCGGCGCGACGCCGTGCGCCGAGAAGACCACGGTGGCCCCCTCGGGCACCTCCTCGTTCTCCTCGACGAAGATCGCGCCCCGCCGTTCCAGCGTCGACACCACGTGCTTGTTGTGCACGATCTGCTTGCGCACGTAGATCGGCGAGCCGTAGAGCTTGAGCGCCTCCTCCACGGTCTGCACGGCGCGGTCCACACCGGCGCAGTAGCCACGGGGATTCGCCAGCAGTACGCGCTTACGGGTCGGGGTTGTCGCCTCAGCCTCGATCACCCGGCCAGTCTACGTCGCGCCCCGGCAGGCCATAGGGTGTGCGGGTGGCCGAGGCAGGGGTGGAAGGGCAGCGGAGCAGCTCGGACGAGCCGTGGCCGGTGCGGGTGGTCAGCCGGAAGATCAGCGCCTGGATCGCCAAGCTCGGCTGGGTCTGGGTGGACGGCCAGGTGGCCCAGATCAGCCGTCGCCCCGGCGCGGCCACCGTCTTTCTCACTCTGCGTGACCCGTCCGCCGACCTGAGCCTCACCGTCACCACCAACCGTGACGTGCTGGACCTCGGGGCTCCGGAGTTGGCCGAGGGGGCCCGGGTGGTGGTCCGCGCGAAGCCCGAGTTCTATCCGGCCCGGGGCACGCTGAGCCTGCGCGCGGACGAGATCCGGCAGGTCGGGCTCGGCGAGCTGCTGGCCCGGCTGGAGAAGCTCAAGAAGCTGCTCGCCGCCGAGGGGTTGTTCGACCGGGCGCGCAAGCGCCGCCCGCCGTTCCTGCCGAACCGGGTCGGCCTGATCACCGGCCGGGCGTCGGCGGCCGAGCGGGATGTGCTCACCAACGCCCGGCGCCGCTGGCCGGCGGTCGACTTCCGGACGGTGAACGTCGCCGTGCAGGGGCCGACCGCCGTACCCCAGATCATCGACGCGTTGAAGGTGCTGGACGCCGACCCGGCGGTCGACGTGATCGTGCTGGCCCGCGGCGGCGGCGGCATCGAGGACCTGCTGCCCTTCTCCGACGAGGCGCTGTGCCGGGCGGTCTTCGCCTGCCGTACGCCGGTGGTGAGCGCGATCGGGCACGAGACCGACGCGCCGCTCGTCGACTACGTGGCCGACCTGCGCGCCTCCACCCCGACCGACGCGGCCAAGCGGATCGTGCCGGATCTGGCCGAGGAGATCCAGCTGATCCGGCAGGCCCGGCACCGGCTCGACCGGGCGGTGCTCGGCCTGCTCGACCGCGAGTCCCACCGGATCGACGCGATCCGGTCCCGTCCGGTGCTGGCCCGCCCCGAGGTGATGCTCGACCAGCGGGCCTCCGACCTGGTGGCACTGCGGGACCGGGCCACCCGCTGCCTGGACCACCGGCTGGCCACCGCCGCCGGTGAGCTGCGCCACACGGTGGCCCGGCTCCGCGCGCTGTCGCCGGCCGCGACCCTGGACCGCGGGTACGCCATCGTGCGGCGCGCCGACGGCCACGTGGTGCGGGCGGCCGACGAGGTGGGCGGCGGCGACCCGCTGCGGGTACGCCTCGGCGCCGGCGAGATCTCTGTCACGGTGGACGGCTGATCGTCCGCCGGCGGTCAGCAGCCGGCTGGCGACGGCCCGCGACCGCCGCCCGGCGGGCCCGCACGGGCGGGCCGCTGCGGTGTGCTGAGATGAAACCCCGACGAGTGGCGAGAGGCTATGACTGACAAGCGCAACGGTGCCGGACCGGACGACGAGCGGCCCAGCTACGAGCAGGCCCGGGCCGAGCTGGCGTCGGTGGTCGAGCGGCTGGAGGCCGGCGGTACGTCACTGGAGGAGTCGCTGGCGCTGTGGGAACGCGGCGAGCGGCTGGCCGAGATCTGCCAGGGCTGGCTGGACGGCGCCCGCGACCGCCTCGACGCGGCCCGGCAGGCGCGCGACCGATCTTCGGCGGGCTGACCTGCCCGGCCAGCCCGCGCTCGCGGCTACTCGAACATCTCGTACATGTCGTCGGTCGCCTCGACGACCTCGCTGGCCGGCGGCGCCTGGGCCGGCGCCGCCTCGTCGTACCCGTAGGTGACCTTCAACTCGCGGGCCTCGCTCCCGCCGGCGGCGGGGATCTGCAGTGCCAGTTCGGTGAGCCGGTTCTCCTGGTCGACCTCGGCGGTGAACGGCACGGTCGCCCCGGTGCCGAGGGTCCGGACGACCTCCTCGTCGGTCAGCCCGGCCCCGGTGGCCCGGGCGAGGTCGATGGTGCCGGCGAAGCCGCCGTCCACCTTCTGCACCCCGGTCACCGCCTCGGCCAGGATGGCGCTGCCGGCCGGGTCGATGTCCTGGAAGTCGATCTCCAGGTCCTCGATCCCCTTGAGCCGGCTCCGGTCCAGGTGCTGGTACTTGCCGGTGTTCGGGTTCGGGGTGGGGGCTCCGCCCAGCTCGGTCAGCCCGGCGCGCAGCTCATCGAGGCCGGAGAGGTCGGTCCTGACCCAGGTCTCCGGCTCGACGTAGATCACGTCGATGGCGACCGAGATCTCGGCGGCGGGGTCGCCGGCGGACTTCATGGTGATCCGGGCGCTGCGGCTGGGTGCGTGCATGCTGCCGTCGGCGGTCAGCTCGCCGCCGGTCATCGTGAACGTGAAGTTGCCGTCCCCGATCGCCTCGGTGGCGGCGAGCAGCGCCTGCTTCGGGTCCGCCAGCGCGCCGGGGCCGGGGCCACTGTCCGTAGTGGTCGCGGTGCCGCAGGCCGCCAGTCCGGGCGCGAGCAGAACGGCCGCGAGCAGGCCCGGCACGCCTCGCCGTCGCAGAGTCATTGTGGTCCCCCGTCCAGCTGACCGGCGGGTGAGTCACCGCCGGTGGTTGCGCGACGGAGCTTAGCCGGTCACCCCCTGCGCCGTCGCATCGATAACTGTCGTTGTGTCGACTGTGGTCGGCTCGGAGACGTGGGCACTGACGATCCGCCAGCCGGCGGGGAACCGCACCCAGGTCTGCGACTGCCGGCCGGTGGCCCCACCGCCCGGATAGCCGAACCGGGTGGTGACCACGGCCAGGTCGGTGCCGAAGGTGGTGACCCGGGTGTCGCGCAGCGTCCGGCCGGCCGGCAGCGGCGGCTGCGCCCAGCGCCAGACCCGCTGTTCGTCGAGACCGTACTGGTGGTCGGCGATGCCGAACCGCACGGTCCGTGCCGAGTCCCAGAAGTACCCGCAGATCCGGTCCGCGTCCCCGTCCACCAGGGCCCGCTCGTATCCGGTGAAGGCCGCGGTCACCTCGGCGACCACCTCCGGCCGGTCCACCTCCATCTGTTCGCCCGCCTCCTCCGCTGCTGCCTCGCTCGTCGTCTGGTTGGGGACCGCCCGGTCGCCGGGTGCCGGTCGGCGACCGGGCGGGTCCCCGGTCAGCCGCTGACCGCCGGCTCCCGCTTCTCGCTGGGCGGCGGCTCCGGCGTGTCGGCCGGTTGCTCCGGCGACACCGCTGGCGCCGGCGACACCGGCGCGGTGGCGACCGCCGGGTCGGGGCTGGCGCCGCCGCCGTGTGCCCGGTCCAGTTCGACCTCGTCCGGATCCGGGACCCGGGGCGGGTGCTTGCCGAGCGCGAAGATCGCGCAGAGCACCGCCACGAAGAGGTAGCCGAGCGCCACCTGCCCGTTGGCGTTCCACTGGATCTCCTCGCCGTGGATCAGGCCGATGAAGGAGAGCACCGCGGCCGACCCGGCGAAGATCGCCGCCTGGACGAACCGCTTGTCGATGATGAACGCGACGATCGCGCCGAGGACCAGCCCGGCGAGAATGGCCCCCTCGCCGAGGATCCGCAGGCCGTCGTAGACGACTCCGGCGCCGGCCAGCGCCTCGTCACCGACCTCGGCGGCCGTGGTGCCGGCCGCGGCCAGGGCATTGTTCATCTGCCCCGTCGCCCAGGCGGCGATGTTCGGGATCAGCGCCGCCACCACCGCCGCGGCGTGCGCCCGGGGGGTGGCCTGGAACGCCTGCGCGCCGATCAGGAAGCCGATGTAGAGCAGGATCGGCACGATCGCCGCCGTCGGGAAGATCGCCCCGAGCAGGGAGAACATCCCGAGGAAGCAGAGCAACGCGATGATCACACCGGTCGCCATCGAATATCCGGTACGCCCACCGGCGGCCTTCCAGCCCGGGTGCCCGACGTAGACCGCCGGCGGGAACGGCGAGCCGAGAGCGGCGCCGATCACCGCACCGGCGCCGTCGGCGAGCAGCACGCTGCGCAGGTTGTAGTTGTCCCCGGCGGTGGCCGCGCTCTCCACGTTCGTCATCGCCTCGGTGAAGTTGTAGACCCCGAGCGGGATGGCGGTGGCCAACAGGGGCGCCATGTCGGACAGTCCACTGAAGAGCAGATCGAACTGGAAGGTGGGGAACGCGATCGCGATGTCCCGCGCCGCCGCCGTCACGTCCGGCACCGACATCGCCCCACCGGCCCAGCCGATCGCCGTGCCGAGCAGCAGGGCGGCCAGCCCGATCGGGAAGTTGAACGGCAGCTTCACGTCGGTGAGCAGACCGATCAGCAGCAGCGCGAAGACCGGCAGGGCGATCCACGCCAGCCGCCACATCTGCCCGGCCGGGTTCATCGAGATGAAGGTGATCGAGATTCCCGCGAGCGTGCCGAGCAGCGCCGCCCGGGGGGTGTACCTACGGATGTACGGCCCCACGAACGCGCCGATCAGCACGATCACGCCGATGATGAAGGCCCACGCGACGCCGGCCTGCCAGGCCGCCGTCGGGTCGGACGTGCGCAGGTAGATCGGCAGCATGATGACGAAGATGACGATGAACATGTGCGGCACGCTGGGGCCGTACGGCAGCGCCGTCACGTCGGTGCGGTTCTCCCGGCGGGCCAGCCGGCGGGCCAGGAAGGTGTAGTAGACGTTCCCGGCGACCAGGGCGATGCCCAACGCCGGCAGGATGGTGCCGAAGACGCTCTCCTCCGACAGGTTCACCACGACCAGGCAGAGCCCGGTGAGGGTGAGCACGTTCACCAGCACGTTGACGCCGAAGCCGAAGAAGGCGTTGGTGTCGCCGCGTACCCAGTAGGGCAGCGGCGCGGGGGGTTTCTGGGTGTCGACCATTACTGCTCCCGGTCAGGAGGAGGGTTGCAACACGGCGGTGGCAGGCAGCACGGCGAGCAGGTCACCGGAGTCGGCGACCCAGCCGAAGATCCCGCCCTGGGCGGCGATCATGTCGAGTCCGACCCGCTGGAACTCGGGAAAGTAGGACCCGACGCAGTCGGCGAGCACGAGACACTCGTACCCGCGGTCGTTGGCCTCCCGGACCGTGGTGTGTACGCACACCTCGGTGGTCACCCCGGTCACCAGGAGGCTGCGGATCTCCCGCTCGGAGAGCAGGGTGTCCAGTTCGGTGGCGTAGAAGGCGCCCTTGCCCGGCTTGTCGATCACCGGTTCGCCGGCCAGCGGCGCGAGTTCGTCGATGATGTCGTGGCCGTACTCGCCCCGGATCAGGATCCGGCCCTTCGGTCCGGGGTCGCCGATCCGCTTGCTGGGCTGGCCCCGGGTCAGCTTGGCCGGCGGACAGTCGGTCAGGTCGGGCAGGTGCCCCTCGCGGGTGTGCACGATGGTCAGTCCGGCCGCCCGGGCGCCGGCCAGCAGCGCGGCGAGCGGTTCGATGGTGCGGCGCAGCTGCGAGACGTCGTTGCCCAGGCTCTCGCCGAAGCCGCCGGGCTCCAGGAAGTCGCGCTGCATGTCGATGACGAGCAGCGCGGTGGTCGCGGGGTCGAAGGTGTACGGGGAGGGTCGGGCCGCAACGGTCAACATCGGTTACCTCACGGGGTTGTGGCGGCGATGACGTCGTCGGAGGTGGCGACGCATCCGAAGACCCCGCCCTGCATGGTCACCATGTGCAGGGCGGCGTCGTGGTTGCCCTTGTCCGTGGCGCCGGTGCAGTCGGCGAGGATCAGGCACTCGTAGCCGCGATCGTTCGCCTCCCGCATCGTGGTGTGGACGCAGACGTCGGTGGTGATGCCGGTGAGGATCAGGTGGGTGATGCCCCGGGTGCGCAGCACCAGGTCGAGGTTCGTGGCGTAGAAGGCGCCCTTGCCGGGCTTGTCGATGATCACTTCGCCGGGTGCCGGGGCGACCTCTCGGACGATCTCCCAGCCCGGCTCGCCCTTGACCAGGATCCGGCCGCAGGGTCCGGCCGCGCCGATCTCGGCACCGATCCGGGCCGACCGCCACCGCTTGTTGGCCGGCAGGTCGGTCAGGTCCGGGTCGTGGCCCTCGCGGGTGTGCACGACGAGCATGCCGATCGACCGGGCCAGCGCGAGCATCCGGGCGGTGGCCGGCAGGCCGGCCCGGGTCAGCCCGATGTCGTAGCCCATGCTGTCGACGTATCCGCCGGGGCCGCAGAAGTCGGTCTGCCAGTCGATGCAGAGCAGGGCGGTACGCGCGGCGTCGGCCGCGCCGTCGTACGGCCAGGGGTAGGGGTTCGCCGTGACGGGCCCGATCTGGGTCACCTCGTCCTCCTTCTGGTGCTCATCCGGTGGCGGCGGTCTGGCGCCAGGCGCGCCAGCCGCCGGTGGCGCTGATGTCCTCGGCGTCCGGGCCGACCGCGTACGCCTCGCAGAGGAAGCCGATGACGTCGCGGCCGTCGGCCAGCCGCAGCCATCCGAACGACAGCGGCGCCGGTACGCCGGTGAGCAGCCCGCCGAGCGCGGTGACCGGCAGCGACCAGAGCTCGACCTCGATCGACCCCCCGGGTCGCGGTGGTTCGGCCGACCCCCCGGGTCGCGGTGGTTCGGCGTCGTCGCCCGTGGCGACCCGGACCAGGCCGGGCAGGCCGATCCCGTCGTCGGCGGGTAGCCGGTAGAGGCGGTACAGCGGCGCGGTGGTGGCCACCTCGGCCAGGGTCGCGCCCCGGGCGAGCAGTTCGCCGTTGCGGGTCTCGCCGCTCAGGTGCCGCCCGACCACCGCGATCAGCATCCGATCGCCCACCTCGGCGGCGGCGGTCGCGTGCACGGCGGGAGCGGCCGCGGACCCGGCGGGGACGACCGCCGCGAGCAAGGCCGGAGTGGCCGGCGCCGCCAGCACGGCTGCAGTGGCCGGCGCCGCGGGCGCGGCCGGGGTGGCGGCCGCCGCGAGTGCGGCCAGGGTGGTGTCGCTGAAGGCCGGTCCGAGCAGGGTGAGGCTGGCCGGGCGGCCGTCGGCGGTGAAGCCGTTCGGCACGGTGACGGCGGCCAGGTCGAGCAGGTTGGCGAACTGGGTGTAGCGGCCGAGCATCGTGTTGCGCCCGATCGGGTCCTCGGCCACCTCGGCGGTGGTGAAGGTGGTGCCGACCGTGGGCAGGACCAGCGCGTCGACCCGTTCCCAGAGCCGGTCCGCCCAGGCCCGCAGCTCACGCAGCCGGTGCTGGGCGCGGAACGCGTCGATCGCGTCGTAGCGCCGCCCGCTTTCCAGCACGGTGCGGGTGACCGGCAGCACCGCGTCCGGGTGCTCGCGGAGGAAGCCGTCCAGCCCGGTGAGGCGTTCGGCCACCCATGGCCCCTGGTAGAGCAGGTCACCGGCCTCGTACAGCGGGCCGAGCCCGACCGGCTCGGTGCCGGCGACGACGGCGGCCACCCGGTCCCGGCCGGCGGCGAAGCTGGCCTGTTGGCCGAGGTCACCGAAGAATTCCAGGTCTTCTGCCCGGGGCACGCCGAGGCGTAGCGTCGCCGGCATGCGGGGGGCGACCCGCTCGGCCGGCAGCGGCCGGCCCCACGGGTCGGTCGCGGTGACCCCACGGGTGGCGTGCAGCACGGTGAGCGCGTCGGCGACGTCACCGGCGAAGACCGACACGCAGTCCAGCGAGCGGCAGGCCGGCACCACGCCGGCGGTGCTGAGCAGTCCCCGGCTGGGTTTGAGGCCGACGATGCCGTTGAGCGCGGCCGGCACCCGGCCGGAACCGGCGGTGTCGGTGCCGAGGGCGAAGGTGACCAGCCCGGCGGCGACCGCGACCGCCGACCCGGAGCTGGAGCCGCCGGCGATGAGACCGCCGCCGAAGACCGACTCACAGCTGCCGTACGGCGACCGCGTCCCGGTCAGGCCGGTGGCGAACTGGTCGAGGTTCGTCTTGCCGACCAGCATCGCGCCCGCGTCGAGCAGCCGGCGCACCACCGGCGCGTCCCGGCTGGGGTGGTATCCGAAGGCGGGGCAGGCGGCGGTGGTCGGCAGGCCCGCCACGTCGATGTTGTCCTTGACCGCGAACGGGATGCCGTACAGCGGCAGGTCGGCCAGCCGGTCGCGGCGCGTCGTCAGCTCGGCGGCCCGGGCCCGCAGCTCGGCGGCCGGCACCAGGCTGATCCAGGTCGGGTCGGTGGCGCCCCGCGCGGTCAGCCGGGCGAGCACCTGTTCGGCGAGGCCCGCGGGGGTCGAGCACCCGTCCGCGTACGCCGCCCGCAGTTGCGCCGCCGAGCCGATCAGTTCTGGCATACAGTAGATTGTCGACCGTTCTGTTTCGCCCAGTCGGCCGCTCTGTAACGACAAGATGACGCCGCCCCCGCGGGCAGCCCGGCGTCAGGGGAGATACGAGCGGGCGCCGTGGCTGGCCAGGGCGGCCAGGACCGCTTCCGGGTTGTTCGTGGTGACCGCCTCGAAGAGGCGCTCGTGCCGGTGCACACCGTCCAGCGGCTGGGCCGCCTCCGCCTCCCGGCGCAGGTTGATCGCCATGTAGAGCTGCAGCTTGACCAGGATCGAGTCGTACACGGCGGAGAGCTGACGGTTGCCGGCGAGCCCGACCAGCGCGACGTGGAAGGCCCGGTGCGCCTCCGCCACCCGCAGCCGGTCGGCGACCCTGGTCGCCTCCCGCATCTCCGCCAGCGCGTCCTTCAACCCGGCCAGGTCGCTGCCCCGCCGGACCGGCAACGCGTTCTCGACCGCGTGTCGTTCCAGCAGATCCCGCAGGGCGTACAGCTCCTGGACGTCGCGGTCGGACAGTGTCGCCACCCGGACGCCGCGCCGCGGTACGTGCTCGACGAGCCCCTGCTGGGCGAGCAACCGCAGCGCCTCCCGCAGCGGGGCCCGGCTGATCCCCAGCCGGCGGGTGAGCTGCTCCTCGACCAGCCGCTCCCCCGGATCGCTCTTGCCACTGAGGATGTCCCGACTCAGCCGCGACACGGCGAGTTCCACGAGGCTGAAGCTCTCCAGCTCACCGTCAACCGAGGATGCGGCCACGTCGCTCACCTGACTGAGTCTGCCACCCGCAGCCGAACGCCCCGTCAGGAGCAGCCCTCGGCACCGGCATACTTCTTGCTATGTCGACGAGACAGCCCCGGTTGGAGATCGAGTACTGCACCCAGTGCCGCTGGCTGCTGCGGGCGGCCTGGACCGCACAGGAGATGCTCACCACCTTCGGGCTCAAGCTCGGCGAGGTGGCGCTGGTGCCCGGCATCGGCGGGGTCTTCGAGCTGCGGCTCGACGGCGAGCGGATCTGGTCCCGCAAGGAGCGCGGCTTCCCCGACCTCGCGGAGCTGAAGCGGCTGATACGCGACCGGGTCGCACCCGAGATGAGCCTGGGCCACTCGGATCACCGCTGACGGCGCCCACCGGATAACCGGGGCCGGCCGTCAGACCGTCGAGAACCGGTGCACGCTGCGGCGGTCCGCCGAACGCAGCGTCTCCAGCGTCGCGAAGCCGGCGCCCAGGACGGCCAGCAGGACAATCGCCCAGGTGGCCGGCAGCCAGGTGGTGAACGGCGTCAGGACGGCGAGCAGCAGGGCGCTGCTCACCCGGTACCAGCCCACCTTGCGGCGGGTCCGCCGCCAGAACACCTGGTTGGCCAGGAAATAGCCGACCACCCCGAGGTAGAGCGCGAAGTGGCCGAGCGTCGGCGCGGAGACGTTCGGCCCCTCGTGGATCACCGACAGGGTCTCCCGCAGACCGAACGCGAAGACCATCAGCCCGGCGACCATCGGCAGGTGCAGGTAGGTGTAGGCGTCCCGGGCCATCGCGTACCGGTCGGCGCCGACGCAGGACCGCACCGCCCGGTCCGCGATGTGCAGGTCCGAGTCGAAGTACGACCACCACAGCGAACAGAGCGCCACGGTGCTCGCCAGAATCGCCAGGATCAGTCGCCCGGTCAGCGGTTGGTCGACCACCGAGACCCCGGTTGCGATGATCACCTCGCCGAGGGCGATCAGCATGATCAGCGCGTACCGGTCGGTCCAGTGTTCGACCGAGCGAATCCGCCAGCTCCAGACCCGGTTGGGGTAGCTGCCGGTGAGCTCGACCACTACCGCGGCGATCCACAGACAGGTGGCGGCTGCCTCGGCCCGCGCCGAACCTCCGGTCCGCACGGTGACCGCGGCCGACGCGGCCAGCAGCAGCACGGCCACGCCGGACACCACCGCTACCCGGGTGGGGCGCCGGCGCTCGGGGTCGAGCCGGGCGGCCCGCCACATCAGCCCCACCTGCAACACGCGGATCGACCCGTAACAGGTCACCACCACGACCGGGCCGGGCAGACCGCCCTCGACCAGGCCGAAGGACTGCGGGATGGCGATGCTCATCACCAGCGTGAACGCCACGATGCCGAGCACCGTGGCCCGCACCGGGTCGGCCTGGACCCCGTACGCGTTGGCCGACCTGGTGTAGCCGCACCAGGCCCACCAGAGCAGCGCCAGCACGGCGAGTCCCTGGCCCACTCCGAGCACCGACGACTCCCGGATCATCAGGACCGTGACCTGAATGAACGCGTAAACGAAGACCAGGTCGACGAAGAGTTCCCGGGGTGTCACCCCACCGGCTTGGCCGAGCCGCGCCACCACCTCGTGCAACTCGCCGTGCCGACGGCGGAACACGGTCAGGTCGGAGATCATCAGGACCGACACGCTGGCGGCCAACATGATCAGGGCGCCGAGGGCCGAGACGCGACCGGCCACCGGCGTCAGGACCAGCATGAGCGCGACACCGAGCAGCGGTCCGCGCCCCAACAGCCGGATGGTTCGCCACTCGAACCCGATCAGCCCAACCAGATAGAGCGCCACCCCGAGGAAGAGCAGGGCGGCGGTGGAGTCCTCCCACGGGTGATCGGTCACATCGCCGATCGTCATCAGCGCGTGTTTCAGCCCGAACGCCAGCAGGATCAACCCGCCGATCATGGGCAGGTGGGCCAGGCTGTAGGCGTCCCGGCCCAACACCGATCGGACCGCGCCCTCGGCGCTCTCCAGGGCCGGCTCGGCGGCGGGTCTGGCGATGTCGAAGTAGGTCCACCAGAGCACGACCACGACCACCATGCTCAACAGCGATCCGGCCACCACCGGCCAGGTGATCGGTGCCGAGCCGTTCAGGCCGTTGCTGATCCCCACCGACAGGATCGTCTCGCCGAACGCCACCAGGATGATCAGGCTGTGCCGCTCGGCCCAGTGCCGGGCCGAAACGATCTGCCAGATGCCGGTGCCGAGGGCCCGCAGCCCGGCGAAATCGACGACGATCGCCAGGCAGAACAGGACGACCCGCAGATCGTGCTGCGCCAGGCCGGCCACCGGGTCGGGCGGCAGGAGCACGCCGCCGAGCAGCAGCGCCGCACTACCGACCAGCGGCCAGGCCGCCCGCCAGACCTGCCGCCGGTCGGCCGCGCCGTCGCCGCGGACATGCACCGTGAACACCAACGCGCTGGCGCGCACCAGAATGAACCCGACGACGAACACCAGGGGGCCGACCAGCCCATCGGCGAACGCCGCCGGACCCGCCACGCCGAGCAGCAGAACCAGCACCACGATCGCGAAGACGACCATCGGCATGATCCCCCGGTCCAGCCGGACGATATTGCCGAGCCAGGCGCAGGCCGTCCAGGATCGCCAGATCAACAGCACGATCAGAATCGCCTGGAGCAGCCCACTGGCGCTGTGATCGGCCATCAGCAGTTCGCTGACGTTCAGGAAGGCGTACACGAACACCAGATCGAGGAAGAGCTCCAGCCGGTGCACCCCGGGGGATCCGGTGACCGGCACGACCAGGCCGGGCGGCCGGTCGGTCGCCACGGCCGCTGGATCCGCCGGGCCGCGGTCCGCCATACGATCACTCTGCCAAGTAGCTCGCGGTTGCGATGCCGGATCGGCTACCGGGGGTCAGGTCGGCTCCGGCCGAGGGCGTCGGTCCGGCCCCACCGGCCCGGGACGTCGAAGAGCTCGATCCGGCCCATCCCGGCCGGCACCACCGGATCCGTCGTCAGAAGGTCGCCGCACGGCTCCAGGCCGAGCAGGGTACGCAGCAGCAGCAGCACCGCGCCGGCCGAGGTGGCGTGCGGCATGCTCGCCGAGGCGTACAGCACCGGGTACTTCGTCAGGTCCCGGCGGTAGCCCGCGATCGCCTCCGGCAGCCGCCCGCCGAAGTAGTCGGTGGCGTCGATGATCGACCGGGCGATGGTCGCCGCCTCCTCGTCGAAGCCGTACCGTCGCAGGCCCCAGGCGATCAGCGAGTTGTCGAAGGGCCAGACGGTGCCGGTGTGGTAGCCGAGCGGGTTGTACCGGCTCTGGGTGCAGTCCAGGGTCCGGATGCCCCAACCGGAGAAGAGGTCCGGACCCATCAGGTGTTCGACCACCCGCCCGGCCCGGTCCGGTTCGACGATGCCGCTCCACAGCAGGTGCCCGAGGTTCGAGGCGAGCGCGTCGACCTGCCGGCCGTCGGCCTGCCGGGCCAGCGCGTAGTAGCCGCGTTCGGCGATCCAGAAGTCCCGGTTGAACCTGGTCCGCAGATCGGTTGCCTCGGCTGCCAGCCGGTCGGCGTACCCGGGGTCGCCCCAGCACGCCCGGGCCAGCCGGGCGGCGCGCCGCTTGGCGTCGTACACGTAGCCCTGCAGTTCGCAGGTGGCCTGCGGGTAGCTGGCCGGGCGGCCGTCCCGGAAGCAGATCGACCCGGCTGAGCCCTTCCAGCCCTGGTTGACCGCCCCCTCCACCGACGGCCGGGGCTGGTACCAGAGGTACCCGTCGCCGCCCAGTTCGGCCTGCCGGTCGATCCAGTCCAGCGCCGCCCGGGCCTGGAACTCCAGCTCCCGGACCAGGTCGACGTCGCCGGTCCACCGTTCGTACTCGTCGAGCAGGATGACGAAGAGCGGGTTGACGTCGGCGGCGGTGTAGTTGGCGGCGTGCGGCAACTCGTTGAAGGCGGCCGACTCGCTGTACCGGGCCTCCTGAGAGATCTTGCCCGGCTCCTCCCCCCGGAACGGGTCGTACCGGGTGCCCTGGGTCAGGGCCAGGATCCGCAACGCGGGCACGCTCGCCTGCGGCAGGAACGGCACCGCCTGCAGGCAGCTGATCAGGCCGTCGCGTCCGAACAGCGTCATGAACCAGGGCATCCCGGCGGCCGGCAGTGTCTCGGCGTAGTTGAGCCCCCGGTACCGCAGCGCGGCCAGATCGACGATGCTGCGCTCGTACGCGGTGGCCAGCGGCTCGTAGTCGGCCCGCAGCCGGGGCGCCTCGCGCACCCACTGCTCCAACTGGGCGCGTACCTGCGGTTTGGAGCGCACCGTGTAGCTGCGCAGCCGCTGCCGCAGGTCGTCCCCGCCGCGGCCGCGCACCAGGGTCGCCACCCACAGGTCGGTGTGCCACTGGCCGTGCGGTGAAATCCGTACGGCGAAGGTCATTCCACCCTCGTCGATGCCGGCCGGGGCGCTGGCCACCACGATCGTCTCCCGGACGAAGGTCGCCCGCTGGTAGCGGACCCGCAGCGAGACCTCGTCGATCTGAGTTTCGGTGCGGCGGTCCCGCCGGTGGCCGTTCTTGACCTCCAGCACCTCCGCGAAGTCGGCCTCGATGTCCAGCCGGAGCGTCAGTTCGATCTGCTGCCCGGTGTGGTTCAGCACGGTCACCCGCTCCTGTAGGGCGTCGGCGACCCACCGGTGCCGGAAGACCGAGACGGGCGAGTCGACGTAGTGCGTCGGCTCCCCCGGGGCCAGGAAGAACGTCGACTCGAAGTAGTTCGGCACGTTGACGGAGAGCTGCTGCAGCCGGCCGCCGTCGATGGTCAACCGCCAGACCGACAGGAACCGGGTGTCGAAGAAGAACAGGCCGAGCGGCGCGGCCGACGAGCCCGCCACGTCGCCCCGCTCGTCACTGATCACGAAGAGGTTGCCGTGCAGGATGCTGACCAGCCCGGCCAGTCGCGGTCCCCGTCCGGAGCCGGATTCGGCATCGCCGGGACCGGCCGGACCGGTCACCGGCGGGCCGGGCGGGCCGATCCGTCCACCGCTGTCGGCCGGCTCCGGCAGCAGCCGGCGGAACGCCAGGAGGAGCGGCAGGTCGCCGGCGACCGAGGCACACTCCCGGTAGAGCAGCGCCACCACGTGGTCGTGGCCGGCGAGCAGCCGGGCGAAGACCTCGGCCGCGATGGTGACGACGCAGTCCGCCTCGCGCCACTCGGGCCGGGCGGCGGCGGCGCCGTCGGCGTACGTCACCGACCAGCTCCGGGTGCCGGTGGGGCGCAGCAGGTCGAAGCGGATCACCCCGCGCAGGACCGGCGGAAGACGCCCCGGCGAGGACTCGGCCAACCCGGAGAAGAACAGATCGACCTGATCCGCCACCCTGCCCCTCCGGTCACCCGCCCACCTGAGCTTAGTGTCGGCGGGCGCACGAAAGGCCCGGTTCGCCGCAGTCGGCTGGTCGGCGGGCTAGCGCAGGCTGGCGGCCAACTCGGTCAGCTCCGCGCGGGAGGCGTCGCCGACGATCACGACGGTCCGGTCCGGTTCGAGCAGCACCAGGGCCTGTTCGCCGGGGCGGGTCGAATACCAGCGCCAGTCCCGCCCGGCTATCCCGGCCGGTTCCGCCGGCCGGGCGGCGCCGGTCAGCTCGGCCGGCAGAAACCGTTCGGCCGGGGCGCTGGTCTGCACGAGTTGCACCCCGCCGTCGCCCGGGCTGACATACCCGATCCGCAGGGTGGCGCCGTCGTCGGCGCGCCGGAAGTCGGCCCGGATCGGGCGCCAGCCCTCGGCCGGCCCGACGGCCGGCTCGGCGACCGGGAACGCCCCGGCCGAACGGGCCAGGGCGATGGTGGGCGCGGTGTCGACCACCGCCGGCTGGTCGCCACCGAGGAAGGTCCGATGCAGTACGAACAGCGCGGCGATCGGCAGCAGCAGGACCAGCAGCGAGATCGCCATGTCCCGGGGCCGGCGATCGCCCCGCGCCGCCGGCACCGGCTTGGCGCGGTCCCCCGATCCCGCCGGCACGGGCTCGGCGTCGTCGTCCGACGCCACCAGCCCTGGCTCGGCCCGGTCCACCGCGTCCGGCGCTGAAGCCGGACGGCCGGTTTCCTGTCCCGTCGCGTCCACCCACCCATCCTGACATCCCGGCCGCCGGGGCGGCCCGGCGGCGCCGGGCCGCCATCTGGACCATCCCCGGCCTGCGCCGACGTGGATCAGGTAGACGTGTCAGGATCAGACATGCCGGTGGTCGGCGCCCGCGCCGAACCCGGACCCCGCCGCAACGACGCGAGGAGGAGCCGCCGATGACCACGACGACCCGGACCCGGATTCCCCAGAACCTGGACCGCAACCTCGCCCTCGACCTGGTCCGGGTGACCGAGGCGGCGGCGATGGCCGCCGGCCGCTGGGTGGGGCGGGGCGACAAGGAGGGCGGCGACGGGGCGGCCGTCGACGCGATGCGCAAGTTGATCAACTCGATCCCGATGCGCGGCGTGGTGGTGATCGGCGAGGGCGAGAAGGACAACGCGCCGATGCTGTTCAACGGTGAGCAGGTCGGCGACGGCACCGGACCCGAGGTGGACGTGGCGGTCGATCCGATCGACGGGACCACGCTGATGAGCAAGGGCATGCCGAACGCCCTGGCCGTGCTGGCGGTCGCCGAGCGGGGGGCGATGTTCGACCCGAGCGCCGTCTTCTACATGGAGAAGCTCGCGGTCGGCCCGGCGTACGCCGATGTGATCGACATCGACGCCGGGGTGGCGGAGAACCTGCACCGGATCGCCAAGGTCAAGGGGACCGATGTCTCCGAGGTGACCGTCTGCGTGCTGGACCGGCCCCGCCACGCCGACCTGGTGCAGCAGATCCGCCGGGCCGGCGCCCCGATCCGGTTCATCAGCGACGGCGACATCGCCGGTGCGATCGCCGCCGCCCGCGGCGAGTCCGGCGTCGACGTGCTGATGGGCATCGGCGGTACGCCGGAGGGCATCACGGCGGCCTGCGCGCTCAAGTGCATGGGCGGGTCGATGCAGGCGAAGCTCTGGCCGCAGGACGCCGCGGAGCGGGAGAAGGCGCTCGCCGCCGGTCTGGACCTGGACCGGGTGCTCGGCACCGACGATCTGGTGACCGGGGACAACTGCTTCTTCGTGGCCACCGGGGTCACCTCCGGTGACCTGCTCAAGGGGGTCAGCTACCGGGCCGGCGGGGCGTACACCCAGTCGATCGTGATGCGCTCCAAGAGCGGGACGATCCGGGTGATCGACTCGTACCACCGGCTGGAGAAGCTGGCGCTCTACTCGACCATCGACTTCGACGGCCGTCCCCTGGCCGAGCAGGGCTAGGCGGCCGGTTCAGCCGACGTCGGAGGAGTGCCCCGGGAAGAGGTGCGCGTCGGGGTTGATCACCACGGCCGCGTTGTTGATCGCGGTGGCGGCCTCACCGAAGCCGGTGGCGATCAGGCGCACCTTGCCCCGGTATTCGGTGATGTCGCCGGCCGCGAAGACCCGGGGCTGGTTGGTGGCCATGGCGCTGTCCACCAGGATGTGCCGCCGGTCCAGTGCCAGCCCCCACTCGGTGAGCGGGCCGAGGTCGGCGGTGAAGCCGAGCGCCGCGACCACGGTGTCCACCGGGACGGTCTGCACCTCGCCGCCCTTGACCACGATGTCGGCGCCGGTCACCGCCCCGTCGCCGTGCAGGCGGGTCACCTCGGCGTTGACGACGATCCGGACCGGCAGGGCACGGACCCGGTCGACGGTGGCGGCGTGGGCCCGGAACTTCTCCCGGCGGTGCACCAGGGTGACCGAGCGGGCCAGCGGTTGCAGCGCGAGCGCCCAGTCGAAGGCCGAGTCGCCGCCGCCGACGATGAGCACGTCGTGGCCGACCAGATCGGCCAGGTGCGGGACGAAGAAGAGGATGCCGCTGCCGACGAAGTTCTCCGCCGCCGGCAGCGGCCGGGGCGCGAAGCTGCCCAGCCCGGCGGTGACGACGACGGCGCCGCAGTGCAGCGACTCGCCGCCGGCCAGGCTGAGCACCGGCCGATCGTCGAGGTACGACAGCTTCTCGGCCTGGGTGCCGAGCAGGTATTCCGGGCCGAAGGAGTCGGCCTGCTGGACCAGGTTGGCCACCAGGTCCCGGCCCTTGATCGCCGGGAAGCCGGCCACGTCGAAGATCATTTTCTCCGGGTACATGGCGGTGACCTGACCGCCCGCCTCCGGCAGCGAGTCGATGACGGCGACCGACAGGCCCCGGAAGCCGGCGTAGTAGGCGGCGAAGAGGCCGGTCGGACCGGCGCCGATTATCGCGACATCGACCTCGCGCATGTCCGCACCGTCACCTTCGACTCCGCACCGACGCTGGTCAACCGACCGTAGGCGCCGGCCCGGCGGCCGGCAAGACACGTCCCATTCGCCACGCCCGGCGTGTTCCGGCCACCGGACCGGCGGCCGGGATCAGTAGAGCCCCGGCGCCGTGTCGGAGTAGTACGGGTCGTCGCTGCGTGGGCGGCGCCGGAAGATGATCGCGGCGAGCAGGCCGCCGACCAGCCCGAACAGGTGCCCCTGCCAGGAGATCGGCTCGTCGGTCGGCAGCACGCCGAGCAGTTGCCAGCCGTACAGCAGGAAGACCAGCAGCACGACCGCGAAGTTCCACCAGCTCCGCTCGACGATGCCGCGCATCAGCAGCAGCCCCAGGTAGCCGAAGATCACGCCGCTGGCGCCCACCACGATGGTGTTCGGCGAGCCGGTGAACCAGACCCCCAGGCCGCTCACGAAGATGATCACGAGGGTGGAGTAGAGGAACCGCCGCGCGCCGGCGGCCAGCACGAACGTGCCGAGCAGGATCAGCGGGATGCTGTTGCTGTAGAGGTGGTCGAAGTCGTGGTGCAGGAAGGGGCCGAAGAAGACCCCGTCCAGCCCTTCGATCCGGCGCGGGATGATGCCGGCCGCCGGGTCGAACCCGGCCTGCAGCCAGACGTCCATCGCCTCGATCAGGAAGAGCACCGGCACGACCGCGCACATCGCGACGAAGGCCCGGCCGAGGGCGGCGTAGAACGACTCGGTCCCGAACCGGTCCGGGTCGTTCGCACCGGTCCGCGCGTCGAAGGTCACCCACAAGTGAGTATCAGGTCCGCCCGCCCGGCGCCACCTGAGTGGGTGAAGACCGGCCGGACGGTGCCGGGCCGGCGGCGGGGCACGGACGTGGGTCCGCACCCCGCCGCGGCGGCGCTCAGGTCAGTAGGACCCGTTGTTCTGGAAGTAATTCCACGCCCCGCACGGCGTGTCGTACCGCCCCTTGATGTAGCCCAGCCCCCACTTGATCTGGGTGGCCGGGTTGGTCCGCCAGTCCGACGCGATGCTCGCCATCTTGTCGCCGGGGTACGACTGCGGGATGCCGTACGCGCCCGAGGACGGGTTCTGGGCCTTGTGGTTCCAGCCGCTCTCGTGCGTCCAGAGCTTGTCCAGGCAGGGCATCTGGTCCAGGTCGAAGCCGGCGTCGATGAGCAGCGCGCAACCGATCTTCCGGTTGCCGCTGTACTCGTTGCACGACTCGGGGATCGGGCCGGTGAAGGCCGGGGTGCCCTGCTGGGCGGCCTTCCGGGCGGCTTCCTCCCGGGCCTTCTTGCGGCTCGCCTCCTGCTCGGCCTTCTTGGCCCGCTCGGCGGCGGCCTTCGCCTCGGCGGCGGCCTTGCGAGCCGCCTCCTGCTCGGCCTTCCGCTTGGCCGCGGTGGCCCGCAGGTGCGCGGCGTGCCGTTCCCGCAGCAGCTCGATCTCGGCCTGCGCGACCTCGGCCGTGAGCTGGGCGTCGATCCCTTGTTGCTGGGTTTCCCGGTCTTCGCCCAGGTAGTAGCCACCAGCGACGCCAGAGAGAAGCAACGCGACGGCCAGTGCCCGGACTCCGAACCGGCTCCACAGCCGACTCACGAAGTGGTCCCTTCGTCGGGGGCAAGGACACGGCGCGGGGCGGGGTCCTGCGACCACGCCGCCACGCCGCGAGCGACCCGATCCGTACGGATCGTGACCCGGTCGACTTGTGGCCGCCGGTGCCGTCCGCGACCGGCGGACGGCCCTTTCCGGGGCCGCCGCCGACGCGTCGACGCTCGCAGGACACCATCGCGCACGGTGAGCCGGTTGGGAAATGCCCGCCGCCTATTGTGATCCCGGTCACGGAACTAATCCCACCATATCAGGACGCAACTGGCGCCTATTGATGCTTTACAGCGGGATGTCCTCCAGCAGGTCCGTGACCACCTCGGCGATCGGTGACCGCTCCGACCGGGAGAGCGTGACGTGCGCGAAGAGCGGGTGCCCCTTCAGCGCCTCGATCACGGCGGTGACGCCGTCGTGCCGGCCGACCCGCAGGTTGTCGCGCTGGGCGACATCGTGGGTGAGCACCACCCGCGAGCCCTGCCCGACCCGGGACAGGACCGTGAGCAGCACTCCCCGCTCCAACGACTGCGCCTCGTCGACGATGACGAAGGCGTCGTGCAGGCTGCGACCCCGGATGTGGGTCAGCGGCAGCACCTCGAGCATGCCGCGCCCCATGACCTCCTCCATCACGTTCTCGTGCACCACCGCGCCGAGGGTGTCGAAGACCGCCTGTGCCCAGGGGGACATCTTCTCCGCCTCGGAGCCGGGCAGATAGCCGAGCTCCTGGCCGCCGACGGCGTACAGCGGGCGGAAGACGATCACCTTCTTGTGCCGGCGGCGCTCCATCACCGCCTCCAGCCCGGCGCAGAGCGCCAGCGCCGACTTTCCGGTGCCGGCCCGGCCGCCCAGCGAGACGATCCCGATCGACTCGTCCAGCAGCAGGTCGAGGGCGACCCGCTGCTCGGCCGACCGGCCGCGCAGTCCGAACGCCTCCCGGTCGCCGCGGACCAGCCGGACGGTCTTGTCCGGGAGCACCCGACCCAACGCCGATCCGCGCGCCGAGTGCAGCACCAGCCCGGTGTGGCAGGGCAGCCCGGCCGCCGCGTCCAGGTCGAGCGCGTCACCGGCGTAGAGCTGGCCGATCTGCTCCTCACCCAGCTCCAGCTCGGCCATTCCCGTCCAGGTCGGGTCGCTGGCCTGCCCGTGCCGGTACTCGTCGGCGGTCAGCCCCACCGAGGCCGCCTTCACCCGCAGCGGCATGTCCTTGCTGACCAGCGTGACGTTGCGACCCTCGGCGGCCAGGTTGAGGGCGACCGAGAGGATCCGGGTGTCGTTGGACTCGTTGCGGAAGCCGGGCGGCAGCACGCCGTCGTCGGCGTGGTTCAGCTCGACCCGCAGGGTGCCGCCCTGGTCGTTGGCCGGCACCGGCTGGTCCAGCCGGCCGTGCCGGATGCGCAGTTCGTCGAGCATCCGCAGCGACTGCCGGGCGAACCAGCCCAGCTCCGGATGATGCCGCTTGCCCTCCAATTCGGAGATGACGACCAGCGGCAGCACCACCTCGTGCTCGGCGAACCGGTGGAAGGCCGCTGGGTCGGACAGCAGGACCGAGGTGTCCAGGACGAATGCCTGCCCCGCTGGGGCGGGCTCCGCACGGTCGGCAGCCGGCGCGGTGGACCCGGTGGGGCGCCGGCGCGCCCTGGGCCGGCCCGTCGCGTCGGTGGCGGGGGGATCCTGGCTGGCTCGGGGATTGGTACGGCGAGTCGTCACAGGCCTGCTCCGGCGGGCGCGCACCCGGTCCACCCGCGTTCCGCCTCGTCCGGTGCCCGGCGCCACGGGTCGGATGCGGTCCCCGTGACTGGAGTCGCAAGGCCGGGCCGGCCGGCTGGCTCGGGACGACCCCTCGCCATGCCTAGACGCTAGCCGGCAGATGGCGGCTTGGGCTAGGGCCAGCGTGGCTCCGACCCACGCGGACCACGCCGGCGCCGACCGGGTGCCGGTCGTCCCGACGGGTGGACCGGCCGGGATGCTTGCCCCCTGCGCGCATCCCGGCCGGTGGGATCACCGTCACCGGTCTGACGTGATCCCCTGCGGTGCGCGTCCGCCGCGGACCACGCACCGCGAGTCGCGGGTGACCACTCACCTCCCGCGGGCACTGTCAGGCGTTTCCGCCCGTCAGCACGTCGGTGGAGTGCCGTCCGCCGTTGGTCGCGGCCCCCGCGAAGGAAGCGCCCGTGTACGTCGTTCCCTGCCCACCGGCGGAGAACAGCCCGGCCGGCTCACCCACGCCGGGCGGCGGCTCGCCGGGCCCGCCCGGCGGCAACTCGGCGGACACCGGAACCCGCCCGCCGCCGGCCAGTACCGGGCCGGACGGCCCGCCGTCGGTGGACCCGGCACCGGCCGGTGGATCCGCCAGCATGGCGGCCATCGCCAACTGGCCGTCGCGGCGCCGGCGGTGCCAGGCACCCCGGTCGCCGTCGAAGTAGCCCTGCCGGTAGCCGAACCGGTAGCCGATCCGGTAGCTGAGCTGGCCGTGCAGCCGGCCGGCCGCATAGCTCGACGAGCCCAGCAGCAGCACCAGAAAGACCGCGAAGAATGGACTCACCCCTGCACCTCGCCGTGCCCGCTCATTTCTCCTCCGAGTCGAACGAGGTCGGGTCGGAGGTGAGCAGCCGGTCGAGATCGTCGGTGCCCACCTCCTCGACCAGTTCGACACTGATCCGGCAGCCGTCCAGGACCACCTCGGCCACCGAGGCCCGCCGGATCTCGCCGCCGGCGTCGTAGACCCGCACGCTGAGCTCGGGACAGCCGAGGTGGATGCGCCAGGCGTCCCACTCGGACCGGTCGCCCACGGTCAGGGAGAGATACCGGCAGCCCCGGGCCAGGTAGAGACGCCACGGAGCACTGAGACCGGAGGCGACTCCGGTGGCGACCAGGCCGAAGGCCTGGGCGCGGGTCGCGAGTTCGGTCACCGGGCCACCTCTGTCACGGACAAGTGACCCTCATGAGCACCAGGCGTCTCAAGCACGAGACACACCGTAGATTGTCCCATACACGTTACAGTATCAGCTTTTCGTCTGATTACCCCCAGCTCCGCGCACATCTATTGTGGCGGCGTGATACCCCTCAACACAAGCGATAAGTCGGGTACGGGGAAACATGAGCCCTTGTCACGCACGCAGTACACAACCCCCACGATCCCCCCGCAGTCGCGGCACTGGTCGTACCGTCGCGGCGTGCCGGACCCCTCCACCGGGCGCAAGATCGCCTTTGCCGCCTTCGTGCGGAAGGCGCTCGACGACGCCCGGACCACCCGGGCCTGGACCGGCACCGAGGTGTCCCGCCGGACCGGGGTCTCCCGGCAGACCATCAACCGCTGGGTACGCGGCGAGTGGGCCAGCGACCCGGAGGCGGAGCGGGTGGTGGCCTTCTGCGAAGGGCTCGGCCTGAACCCGACCACCGCGTTCGGCGTACTCGGGTGGGACCGCACGACGCCGCCCCGGCCGACCCCCAGCGCGCCGCCGATGGACCCGGACGTGGAGGCGTTGCTCCGGCGGCTGGTCGATCCGAACGTCTCCGAGCTGGAGAAGTTCCACATCCGGGAGACGATCCGCTATCTGGCCTACCGCCCGGTGCTGCCGGCGGATCCCGGCAAAAGCCCCAGGAAGGCCGGCTAGTTCCTCAGATGGCGCACCTTCGGCCACCCGGGTCGGTAATCCGCTCCGGCGGCTGACCGGGCCGACTAACGTCCCTGCCCGTACTGCTTGGGCTCGCGTCGGCGGGGGGCGAGACAAGGCCGGACTCAGCCCTGCGGGACAGAAGGAGGGTCTGCCCGATGACCCTGAAATGGATGGCGGTCGTGGTCGCGGCGGTCGCCGGGACGCTCTGCGCCACCGCGAACATCGTCGCCGGCCCGTTCTACGGCGGGACCGTCCCCGACATCGTCAACCTGGTGAGCGTCAGCGTCGCCAGCGGCGCGGTCGTGCTGGCCGTGGTCGCCGCGCTGCACGATCGGCTGGACGACCGGATGACCGCCCTCACCGAGTTCCTCATCGCCCGGCTGAACGAACTCGACGCCCGCAGTGGCGACCGCAACGCCGGGTTCGTCGAGGGCTACCTGCTCCAGCACCGTAACGACCCGGCGGTGGTGCCGATCGGCCAGCGGCTCGCCGGCCGCCGGAGCACGCTCGGCGGCGACGAATGAGGTGACCGACCGACGGCCCGCCGGCGTGACTGCCGGCGGGCCATTCACGTGAACTGAGCGTTCCGTCTCACGGCCACTGCGACGCTGATCGCCGGGGTACGCTGACGCGCGTGCGGCCGATCAACGCGGGCAGTCAGCGCCCGACTCGTCCCCTCACCGCGGAACAGGCGTGGCGGGTAACCACCGACCGGGCCGCCGAGTGCGTGCTCTTCTTCGACTTCGACGGCACCCTCGCCCCGATGAACGACGACCCGACGGCGGTGCAGCCGGCGCCGAAGGTGCTGGACGCCATAAACGCCCTCACCGGCGTGGTGCGCCGGGTGGCGATCGTCTCGGCGCGGCCGGTGGAGTTCCTGCGCGACCGGTTCGCGATCCTCACCGACGTCGACCTCTACGGCCTCTACGGCCTGGAACACAGCCACGGCTCCGGGGAGACCGTCACCGAGGAGGCCGCGCTGCCCTGGGTGCCGACCATGGGCACCCTCGCCGACCAGGCCCGGGCCGAGCTGCCCGAGGGCACCCTGGTGGAGTACAAGCGGCTTTCGGTGGCGCTGCACTACCGCACCGCGCCGCACCTGGCGCAGGTCGTGGAGGACTGGGGCCGGGCCAGCGCCGAGCGGCTCGGGTTGCGGGTGCAGGTCGGCCGGATGGTGCTGGAGCTGAAACCGCCGGTGGACCGGGACAAGGGCATGGTGATCGACGAGGCGGTCCGGTCGGCCGGCTGCGCCTGGTATTTCGGCGACGACGTCTCCGACATCAAGGCGTTCGCCGCGCTCCGCGCCCGCGAGCAGACCGACCCCGACTTCTTCGGCGTGTGTGTGGCGGTGGCCAACCCGGAGACCGGCCAGGAGGTCTCCGACGCCGCCGACCTGACCATCGAGTCGCCCGAGGCGCTCGGCGACTTCCTGACCGCCGCCGTGCACCGGCTCACCGAGCCGGCGCCCGACAGCGCCGCCTGAACCGGTCAGGCGCCGTAGCGGCGCTGTCGGTTGGCGTACGAGCGCAGGGCGCGCAGGAAGTCCACGTAGCGGAAGTCCGGCCAGTTGACCTCGCAGAAGTAGAACTCCGCCTGCGCCGACTGCCAGAGCATGAAGCCGGAGAGCCGCTGCTCGCCGCTGGTCCGGATGACCAGGTCCGGATCGGGCTGACCCCGGGTGTAGAGGTGCTCGGAGATGTGCTCGATGTCGATCGTCTCGGCCAGCTCCTCAAGCGTCCCGCCGGCCGCCGCGTGCTCCTGCATCAGGGACCGGACCGCGTCGACGATCTCCCGCCGCCCGCCGTACCCGACCGCGATGTTGACCTGGGCGCCGCCGAGCCGGTCCCGGGTGCGTTCCTCGGCCGCCTTGAGCGCGGTGGCGGTCTGGGCGGGGAGCAGGTCCAGCGCGCCGACCATCCGCAGCCGCCACGGGTTGCCCTGCTCGGCCAGCTCCACCACCAGGTCCTCGATGATCTGCAGCAGCGGGTCCAGCTCGCTGGCCGGTCGGCGCAGGTTGTCGGTGGCCAGCAGGTAGAGGGTGACGTGCCCGATGCCGGCCCGGTCGCACCAGTCGAGGACGTGCTTGATCTTGGCGGCACCGACCCGGTGGCCGTCGTTCGGGTCCACGTAGCCCATCTCGCGGGCCCACCTGCGGTTGCCGTCGCACATCACACCGACGTGCCCCGGCACCGGCTTACCGGCCAGCCGGGCCGTCAGCCGCCGCTCGTACACGGAGTAGAGGAGGTCCCGCAGAGTCATCCCCTGCAGCGTACCGATCAGCGGCCGGCGCGGAAGGGGTCGGTCACCGTTGTGGGACCGCGATTCCAGCAATAATTCTGGCGAGCGTACGGGTGTCCAGCAGTCCGTCGCCCAGCCCCAGCTCCACCAGGGTGACGAAGACCCGCCGGTCCCGCTCCGCCGCCCGCACCGCCGCCGCCACGATCCGCTGGTGTCGCCCCAGCCGCGCGGCCGCCGAACTGTGCCGCAGGTGCCCGCCGAGCCGCCGGCCCAACGCCGCCGAATACCGCGCGGCCGCACCCGCCGGCCCGGCGCCGGGCGCGCCGGACCGGTCGGCAGCCGCCGCGCCGGCGAGTGCGCCGGAGAGCACGGCGTAGAAGATCCCCTCGCCGGTGAACGGGTTGATCAACGACAGCGCGTCGCCGGCCAGCAGCACCCGGCCCCGGCCGACCGGTGGCCGGTGGGTGGAGAGCGGCAGGTGGTGCGCCCGCAGCCCGGTCACCCCGGTCGGGTCGAGCTCGGGCAGCAGGGCGCCGAGCCGCCGGATCAGGTGCGCCCGGCTGACCGGCCGCCCGCGCAGCACCTCGCCGTACCCGACGTTCGCCCGGCCGTCACCGATGGGGAACGACCATGCGTACGCCGGCCAGCCCTCGCCCGTGGTCACGATCCGCTGTTCGGGCGGGCCGGCCGGGGCGGGCGCGTACCCCCGGATCGCCAGCGCCAGGTGGCCGGGCGGGTTCGCCGGGAAGCCGAGCGCCCGGCGGACCACCGAGCCGGCCCCGTCGGCACCGATCACCACCTCGGCGGCGAGCGTGCCGTCGAGCAGCACCTCGCCGGCCCGGGGCTCGATCCGGCGGACCGGGTGCCGGCGGAACTGTGCGCCGGCGGCCACCGCCGCCACCACCAGCCCGGCGTCGAACACCGCCCGGGGCACCGTGTACGCGGGCCGCGGCAGCGGCTGCGCCACCTGCCCGCCGCCGGGGGCGACCAGGCGCAGCGCCGGTACCGGCGGGAACCCGGCGACCGGGTCGGGCACGCCGAGCCCGGCGAGCACGTCCAGCGCGTGCGCGGCGATCCCGTCCCCGCACGGCTTGTCCCGGGGGAAGTCGGCCCGGTCGAGCAGCAGCACGCTGGCGCCGGCCCGGCGGGCGGCCAGCGCCGCGGCGGCGCCCGCCGGGCCGGCGCCCACCACCGCGACGTCCCAGCGCCGCACCCCGGTCACCGGGCCGCCGCCGCTTCGCCGGCGGCCGCCCGCGGCCGGCCGGCCTCCGGACCGGCCCGGTCGAGCCGGTCGGCCCGCCACAGTCCCCAACCGGTGACCGCGGCCGCCGCGACCAGTGGCGCGCCGTCGCGGACCAGCCCGTCCACGCCCAACAGCGCCCAGCACAGCGGCAGGTCGATGCCGAGCACGACGAGGGTCACCGCGACCAGCAGCCCGCGTGCCCACCGCTTGCCCCGCAGCAGGAAGAAGGTGCAGAAGAGCACCGCGTAGCTGACCGCCACCCCGGCGACGAACCAGAACGCGACGGTCGGTGCGGCCGACAACCGGCCGTCGAGGATGGTGCCGACCGCCACCAGGCTGGGCACCAGCATCAGCGGGCTGTAGGTGAAGGCGGCCACCCGGGCGGTGAGCAGCCAGGCGGTCACCGGCGGCCGGCGCGGTGGGGCCTCCCGGAAGCTGATCCCCCGGCGGTCGACGGTCAGCTTGGCCGGGTGCCGGACCAGGACCGCCTGCACGCTGGGTGCCCGGTAGAGCAGCCAGACCACGGCGACGCAGAGGCTGGTCAGGACGGCGAAGCCGAGCACCCCGGGCAGCGGCGGCATCCCGGCGCGCGGCACCAGCAGCCGGCCCACCGCGAAGACGGTGGTGATCGCGAGGATCAGGCCGAACGGCCGGGCGCCGGCCCGGCCCCGCCGGACGTGCCAGATCAGCAGCAGGAACCCCAGCGACCGCAGCAGCGCCCAGCCGGACCGGACAGCCAGCCCGAAACCCTGCTCCGGGGCGTACCACCAGTTGAGCAGGTCGACCGCGACGGTGGTGGCGGCGGTCACGGCCAGCAGGCCGGTCAGCGCCCGGACGGCCGGCGGCCGCCGGACCGGGGTCGCGGCGGCCGTCGTCATACCGATGATGATGCCCGGCGGGCGCCAGACTGACACCCACCGAACCGGCTACCGGCCGGGTTCGGTCTCCAGCCGGGCCCGCAGCGCGTCGAGTTCGGCCCAGAGCACGGCCGGCAGCTTGTCACCGAACTTCTCGAACCACTCGGTGATCATGGGGAGCTCGTCGCGCCACTCGTCGGGATCGACCTTGAGCGCGATCCGGACCTCGTCGGCGGTCATGTCGAGGCCCTCGACGTCCAGTGCGTCCGCGGTGGGGACCATGCCGATCGGGGTCTCCACCGCGTCGGCCCGGCCCTCCAGCCGCTCGACGATCCACTTGATCACCCGGGAGTTCTCACCGAACCCCGGCCAGACGAAGTCACCCTCGGCGTCCTTGCGGAACCAGTTGACGTAGTAGACCTTCGGCAGCTTCGCCTCGTCGCCGTCAGCGCCCTTGCCGACCTCGATCCAGTGCCGGAAGTAGTCGCCCGCGTGGTAGCCGATGAACGGCAGCATCGCCATCGGGTCGCGCCGCACCACCCCGACCTCGCCGGAGGCGGCGGCGGTGGTCTCGGAGGAGAGGGTCGCTCCCAGATAGACGCCGTGCACCCAGTCCCGGGCCTCGGTCACCAGCGGGACGGTGTCGCGACGCCGGCCGCCGAAGAGGATGGCGTCGATCGGGACCCCGTCCGGGTCGTTGAACTCGTCGGCCACGATCGGGCACTGCTGCAGCGGGGTGCAGAACCGGCTGTTGGCGTGCGAGCTGAGCTCTCCGCTCTCCGGCGTCCAGTCGTTGCCCTTCCAGTCGGTCAGGTGGGCCGGCGGGTCGCCCATCCCCTCCCACCAGACGTCCCCGTCGTCGGTCAACCCGACGTTGGTGAAGATGGAGTTGCCCCGGTCCAGGGTGCGCATGGCGTTGGCGTTGGTCTTCCAGTCGGTGCCCGGGGCCACGCCGAAGAGCCCGTACTCCGGGTTCAGCGCGTAGAGCCGGCCGTCGTTGCCGAACCGCATCCAGGCGATGTCGTCGCCGATCGTCTCGACCTTCCAGCCGGGGATGGTGGGCTCCAGCATGGCCAGGTTGGTCTTGCCGCAGGCGGACGGGAACGCGCCGGCGATGTAGTGCACCTTCCCCTCGGGCGAGGTCACCTTCATGATCAGCATGTGTTCGGCCAGCCAGCCCTCGTCGCGGGCCATCACGCTGGCGATCCGCAGCGAGTAGCACTTCTTGCCGAGCAGCGAGTTGCCGCCGTAGCCGGAGCCGTAGGACCAGATCTCCCGGGTCTCCGGGAAGTGCGAGATGTACTTGGTCTGGTTGCACGGCCAGATCTCGTCGGCCTGGCCGGGCGCGAGCGGCGCGCCGAGTGAGTGCAACGCCCGTACGAAGGGCGCGGCGATGCCCATCCGGTCGAGCACCGAGGTGCCCATCCGGGTCATGATGCGCATCGATGCGACGACGTACGCACTGTCGGTGATTTCCACGCCGAACATGGGGTCTTCCGCCTCCAGCGGCCCCATACAGAACGGAATGACGTACATCGTGCGACCGCGCATTGACCCGCGGTACAGATCCGTCATTGTCCGCTTCATCTCGGCCGGGTCCATCCAGTTGTTGGTGGGCCCCGCGTCCGACTCGTCGACGGAACAGATGAATGTGCGCTCCTCGACCCGCGCCACATCGGACGGATCTGTACGCGCCCAGAACGAGTTCGGTTTCCGGTCCGGATTCAGCCGCACCAGAGTGCCGGCGTCGACCAGTTCGTCGGTGAGCCGCCGCCACTCCTCATCCGACCCGTCCACCCACACCACCTGCTCCGGGGTGGTCAGCTCGGCCACCTCCTTCACCCAGGCGAGCAGCTTGGAATGGGTGGTCGGAGCCTGATCGAGCCCACGGATGGTTGCCGGAGCGGACATGGCGTATCTCCTTTGGTCGACGCTGACCTGAGATGAGGGGTGCGCGGTATCCGGCCCGGCGGATACCGCCTCGCCGCAGGATTGCCTGGGATTGCCCTCAGCGTAAACCGATCAACCGTTCAGGACAGCCATACCGGTTGTGAAGAACTGCACAAGCTCCCGCCGCGCTGCCTTGATGCGAGTTTTTTCACGCTCCCACGAGCAACTTCGCGCACATTCTTCGGACCACGCCACTGAGTCCCCGTTCCACGACGGAAAGTGACGAAGTCGCCGTGGGCGCCCATCCGTCACCACTCGTGACGACGTAAGCAAAGGTCACGACTCGTAACGGCGGCAGGTATCGACGGCATCGAGCCGGTACGCTCGGCTGGTGTCAACCACCGTCACCGGGCAGCAGACCCCGCCCGCGGGAACCCGGCCGGGACCGATCCGTGCGCTGCTCGACCGCTTCGGCCACCTTGTCCGCGAGCTGGGCAAGTTCGGCACGGTGGGCGGCATCGCCTTCGTCGTCGACATCGCGCTGTTCAATGTCTTCATCAAGGCGCTCGGCATGGAGAGCCTCACCGCGAAGGCCATCGCCACCGCGATCGCCGCCACCATCGCGTTTCTCGGTAACAGGTTCTGGACGTGGCGTCACCGGGAACGCTCGGGGCTGGCCCGCGAGTACCTCCTCTACTTCTTCTTCAACGCGGTGGGGCTGGGCATCGGCCTGGCCTGCCTGGCGATCAGCCACTACGGGCTGGGCAGCATCTGGCCCGGTGTCTTCAAAACTCTGCTGGCCGACAACATCTCGGCGAACCTGGTGGGTACAGCCATGGGGACCACCTTCAGGTTCTGGTCCTACCGGCGGTTCGTCTTCGTCGGACCCGCGGCCCAGGACGCCCCGGAAGTGCTGACGAAGAGTCACTAGGCGCCCGCCACCCACGCCGGTCGGAGCTGCCCGACCGCCTGACTGCCCTAAGGTGATCCAATGCGTTTTGTCCGCCTGTTGCCGGAGCGCTGGCAGAAGTTCATCAACGAGGCGTTGAAGTTCGGCGTGGTCGGTGGCATCAACACGGTCATCAACTACGCGGTCTTCAACGCCCTCGCGCTGACGATCTTCGCCGACGGCCAGCTCAAGGCGGCGGTGGTGGCGACCGTCGTGGCGACGTTCACGTCGTACCTGATGAATCGGCACTGGACGTACCGGGATCGCCCCAAGTCAACCCTTCGCCGGGAATACGCCCTCTTCTTCCTCTTCAACGCCACCGGGCTCCTCATCGAGCTGGGCGTGCTGGCGCTGGCCAAGTACGGCCTCGGCTTCACCGGGCTGCTGGCCCTGAACATCGCCAAGACCGCCGGGGTGGGTCTGGCCACGGTCTTCCGGTTCTGGTCCTACCGCACCTTCGTCTTCCGCCTCGCCAAGCCCGAGCCGACGCAGGCCGACCAGCCCGAACCGGCCGACCAGCCCGAACCGGCCGACCAGGCAGCACCGGCCGACCAGGCCGCGACGCAGGCCGACGAGGCGACACCGGCCGCGGAACGGCCCGAGGGTGAGTTGCGGGTCGAGAACGGCGAGGTCGTCGTGGAGCTGGACCCGGTGGCCGAACTCGCCGGCCGGCAGCGCACCCGCGACGACCAGCGGCCCACCCTGGAGGACCAGTTCGCCGAGACCATCGACGTGGAGCTGGAGGCCGAACTCGCGGCCCAGTTGAAGGCCGCGAGCCAGCGTCCGGCGGCCCGCTGAGCAGCCCGCCGGTGCGATCCGGCACGGGCGGCCCCGTCGAACTGTTCTTCGAGGACCTGACGCCCGGCCGGTCGTTCGACCTCGGAGTCACCGTCGTGGACGGTGCCGAAATGGTGGCCTTCGCCCGCCGGTTCGACCCGCAGTGGTACCACGTCGACGACGCGCTGGCCCGACGCAGCCACCACGGCGGCCTGCTCGCCAGCGGCTTCTTCACCGTCAGCCTCTTCATGCGGGCCTACGTCGACCACGTGCTCGCGTACGCCGCCGCCGACGCCTCACCCGGCCTGGAGGAGCTGCGCTGGCTGGCCCCGGTCCGGGCCGGTGACCGGCTCGCCGTCCGGCTGGACGTGGTCGGCAGCAAGCCCTCCACCGCCCGCCCCGGGCTGGGCACGGTCACCCTGAACGGCACCATGACCCGACTCGACGCCGACGAACAGCCCGAACGCGAGGTGCTACGGACCAGGTTCCGCGGCTGGTTCACCATGCGCCCCGCTCCGGCGCCGGGCTGACCGGACCAGCGCCGGGCTGACCCGCGCCAGCTCGGTGCCGCTGGCGGCCTACGAGGGCGACTGACGCAGCGGCTTGCCGTCCTGCGTCTCCTGCAGGATGTCGCGCATCTCGCCGTCATCCAGCGACCGCTTGTCGTGGTCGGCCTCGACCAGCTCGTAGAGCATGGTCTGCACCCGCTCGACGCCGGGAATGTCGGTGAGCACCGACTGGCCGCGCTCGCCGGCCGACTCGATGGTGAGCGTGCCGCAGCCGAGCATCCGCTCGGCGAAGCTCTGGCTCATCGAATGGTCGTTGATCCGGCCGAGCGGAATGTCCCGGCGTTCCCGGGAGAAGACCCCGTGCTGCAGCAGCACCCGCTCGTTGGTGAAGAGGTAGTGGGTGGTCCGCCAGACCAGGAACGGCCAGACGGTGAAGCGCAGCAGCACCAGCCCGGCGACCGCCGCGACGACAAGCGCGCCGGCCGTGCCGGCACCGGAGCCCGACAGGAACACGAACGCCGCGACCGTCGCCGCGATGGCCAGCACCAGGATCAGCACCGGCCGGATCACCGCCTTCCAGTGCGGGTGCAGGTGCGAAACGACGTGCTCGTCCGACGTGAGCACGTCCTCGGGGAATGCCACCCCAACCTCCTCGATCACAGGAACGTTCGCGCTGACCGTAGCGGTTGGACGCTCGTGGCGGTCTCACCCGACCGGTCAGCGGACGTGCCGGACGTCCCCGGCCGAGACCCGACGCTCGCCGTCGGCGGAGCGCACCACCAACCGGCCGTCGTCGTCGACCGTGGTCGCCGTGCCGGTCAGGTCGCTGCCGTCCGGCAACGACACCCGCACCTGGCGGCCGACCGTCACACAGTGCTCCAGGTACGCCGCCCGCAGCCCGCACCCGCCGGCGTCCCCACCGGCGGCCCGCCAGCGGCCGTACCAGGTGCCGATCCCGCGCAGCAGCGCCCGCACCAGCGGGTCCCGGTCGGTCACCGGCGCACCCGCCAGCAGCAGCGAGGTGGCCGGCAGGCCGGTCGGGTTGGCCGGCAGCTCGGCCGAGCGCACCGTGACGTTCAGGCCGACCCCCAGCACGATCGCCGGCGGATCGCCCGGGTCACCGGCCGGTACCGCCTCGGCCAGGATGCCCGCACACTTCGCCTCCCCCGACGCGCCCCCGTCCGGGCGGCGCGGCCCGGCCGGCAGCAGCAGGTCGTTCGGCCACTTCAACACCGCGTCCAGCTCGGCCAGCCGGTGCACGGTCTGCACCAGCGCCACGCCGGCGAGCAGCGGCAGCCAGCCGTACCCGGAAGGTGGTGCCGGCGGCCAGCCGCGACCCGGCTCGGCCGCTCCCGGCCGGAGCAGGACGCTCGTCGCGATGCCCGCCCGCGGCGGCGACTCCCACGACCGGCCCCGCCGGCCCCGGCCGGCGGTCTGCCGCTCCGCGACCACCACCAGCCCTTCCGGCTCGCCGGCCCGGGCCGCCGCGGCCACGTCGGCGTTCGTGGAACCGGTCTCGGCGCGCAGCTCCAGCCGGGTCCACGGGCCGTCCGGGGTGAGCAGCGCCCGCCGCAGCCGCCGGACATCAAGCGGCGGGCGGTCCAGATCGGTGTACGGCGACGCCGGCATCCGGACAGCCTACGGCCCGCTGACCAGGCACGGACCCCACCATCGTTACGATCCGAGATGTGACTGGTCAGCGCAGTTCCACCGAGATCGACATCCACACCACCGCCGGCAAGCTGGCCGACCTGGAACACCGGGTCGAGGAGGCGGTGCACGCCGGCTCGGCGCGGGCGGTGGAGAAACAGCACGCGCGGGGCAAGCGGACCGCGCGGGAGCGGATCGAGATGCTGCTCGACCCGGGCTCCTTCGTCGAGCTGGACGAGCTGGCCCGGCACCGGTCCACCAACTTCGGCCTGGCGAAGACCCGGCCGTACGGCGACGGGGTGGTCACCGGCTACGGCACCGTCGACGGCCGGCAGGTCTGCGTCTTCGCCCAGGACTTCACCGTCTTCGGCGGCTCCCTCGGCGAGGTCTTCGGGCAGAAGATCGTCAAGGTGATGGAGCTGGCCATGAAGATCGGCTGCCCGGTGGTCGGCATCAACGACTCCGGCGGCGCGCGCATCCAGGAGGGCGTGGTGAGCCTTGGCCTCTACGGCGACATCTTCTTCCGCAACGTCCGCGCCTCCGGGGTGATCCCGCAGATCTCGCTGGTGATGGGGCCATGCGCCGGCGGGGCGGTCTACTCCCCCGCGGTGACCGACTTCACCGTGATGGTCGACCAGACCTCGCACATGTTCATCACCGGACCGGACGTCATCCGGACGGTGACCGGCGAGGACGTGGCGATGGAGGAGCTGGGCGGGGCACGCACCCACAACACCAAGAGCGGCAACGCGCACTACCTTGCCGCCGACGAGGACGACGCGGTCGACTACGTCAAGGCGCTGCTGGCGTACCTGCCGGCGAACAACATGGACGAGCCGCCGGCCGTCCCGGTCGAGGCCGATCTGACGGTCACCGACACCGACCGGGAGCTGGACACCCTGATCCCCGACTCGGCGAACCAGCCGTACGACATCCACCGGGTGATCGAGCACGTCCTCGACGACGGCGAGTTCCTGGAGGTGCAGCCGCTCTACGCGCAGAACATCGTGATCGGCTTCGGCCGGGTCGAGGGCCGGCCGGTCGGCGTGGTGGCGAACCAGCCGATGCACTTCGCCGGCTGCCTGGACATCGGCGCCTCGGAGAAGGCCGCCCGGTTCGTCCGCACCTGCGACGCCTTCAACATCCCGGTGCTCACCTTCGTGGACGTGCCCGGCTTCCTGCCCGGCACCGACCAGGAGTGGGACGGCATCATCCGGCGCGGCGCCAAGCTGATCTACGCGTACGCGGAGGCCACCGTCCCGAAGCTCACCGTGATCATCCGGAAGGCCTACGGCGGGGCGTACGACGTGATGGGCTCCAAGCACCTCGGCGCCGACCTGAACTTCGCCTGGCCGACCGCGCAGATCGCGGTGATGGGCGCGCAGGGCGCGGTGAACATCCTCTACCGCGCCGAGCTGGCCGCCGCCGACGATCCGGCCGCCGTGCGCGCCCAGAAGATCCAGGAGTACGAGGACACGCTCGCCAACCCGTACGTGGCAGCCGAACGCGGCTACGTCGACTCGGTGATCGCCCCGTCACAGACCCGCGCCCAGATCGTGCGCGGGCTGCGGATGCTGCGCACCAAGCGGGAGACCCTGCCACCGAAGAAGCACGGCAACATCCCGCTGTAGGGCTCCTATCGCAGGAAGGGTCGCCACTGCCGGACCTGGGCGACCCGGACGCCGGGAGTGGAGAAGTACGGGTCGGTGGCGAGCAGGTCGGAGACCGCTGCGCGGTCGGGCAGGTCGGCGATGATCAGCGCGCCGGACTCGTCGGCGTACGGACCGGCCATCGCGACCATGCCCGCACGGTGCAGTTCCGTCAACCGGGTGCGGTGAGCCGGGCGGGCATCGAGGCGTTCCGGCTCGTCGGTGAAGGCGAGTTCGATGATCCACATGACGGCACGGTAGGTCGCCGGAACCGCCGGACGCTGTATCGCCCGATAGCCGGCTTGCGGTATCACTTGACGGATGGTCTCGCTGGACGCCATCCCCGCGCTGCGGTCGCTCTCCGGGACCGCGCTGGCCACGGTCTCCCGTCAGGCGCGACCGGTCCGGCTGCCCGCCGGAGCGGTGCTGCGCCCGGCCGGTACGCGGGCCGACGGGGTCGTACTGCTGCTCGCCGGCTCGGTCGTCGCCGCACACGCCGCCTCCTCGGGCGTCGAGGTGTGGCCCGAGCGGTGGGTCGGCCCGGCGCTCGTCGACAAGGCCGCCGTGCTGGCCGGCGGCCGGTCGTCGACCGCGCTGGTGGCGACGACCGCCGTCACCGCCCGGCTGCTGCCCCGGCAGCCGTTCCTGCGCCTGCTCGCCACCGAACCATCGGTACGTCAACACGTGCTCGGCCAGCTCGCCCGGGATGTGCTCAGCGGGCAGCGCCAACTCGCCCAGGCGGTCACGCTGCCGGCGGTGGCGCGGGTCGCCGCGTGGCTGGTGGCGCAGGACGCGGCGGACCAGGTCGCCTGGCGCGGGTCCCAGGACCAGTTGGCGCGGATGCTCGGGCTGAGCCGGGTGACCGTCAACCGGTCGCTGGCGCGGCTCGCCGGTGCCGGTGTCGTCCGGTTGACCCCACGCGGCATCGTGGTCGCCGACCGGACCGGGCTCGCGTCGTTCACGTCGGACGCCTGACCCGCGGCGCCCGACCGGGGCGACACCTGACCCGCTGGTGCGGCCGGCGATGCCGCACGGCCTGGGGCACTTACCCGCCCTGGTGGGGCCGGCAACGCAGCACGCCCTATCCGTCGGTGCAGCCGGCAGCGTAGCGCGGTTTACCCGTCGGTCAGGTCCGGCAGGAGCTCGGACCGGGGGAACTCGCCGGCCGGAATCCGGTCCCGGACCGCCCGCCGGACGGCCCGCTGGACGGCTTCGTTGACCGGGGTGGGGACCCCGTGCTGCCGGCCGAGCAGGACGATCTCGCCGTTGAGGTGGTCGGTCTCGACCGAGCCGGCACCGCGGGCCAGGCTCTGCCAGGTGGAGTTGCCGGAACGCTCCCGGCCGGCGATCGGCCGATGCCGCATCCGGTCGCCCCGCTCGGCCCGGTCCTCGGCCTCGCTGGCGTACGCGATCCCGGCGGCGTCCAGCACCGCCATCCCCTCGGCCGAGATCCGCCGGGACAGCTCCGGGTCGACCGCGTCTCCGAACAGCGCCTGTGGGCCGTTGTTCAGGTTTCTGAGCAGCTTGCCGTACTTCCAGCGCAGCACGTCCACGCGGACCGGGGCGAGGAACGAGCTCGCCGCCAACTCGGCCGAGATCTTGTGCACCCGGTCGTCCGCCGGCCCCTCCGGATAGCGGCCCAGGTGCAGAATCCCGGTGTACGGGGCCGCGTTCGCCTCGATCTCGCCGGGCCGCAGGAACACCGCCGGCAGCCACACGCAGACCCCGATGACGTGGGCGAAGAAGCGCAGCGCGGCCGGCTCGTTCGAGACGCCGTTCTGGGCGGTCAGCAGCGGCAGTCGCTGCGCGGCGGTGCCGCCGCCGCGTACCGGGGTGTCGGCCCAGGTGGCCAACGCGGCGTCGGTGTCCTGCGACTTCACCGCGAGCACCAGGGCGGTGTCCGGCTCCAGGGTGAGCCCGGCCGGGTCGGCGACCGCCGGCAGCCTGGCGGTGTACTCACCGTCCGGGGCCGCCAGGGTCAGGCCGCGCTCCTGGATCGCCGCGAGGTGTGCTCCCCGGGCCACCAGCGTCACGTCGTGGCCGGCCTGGCTGAGCCGTACGCCGATCGTGCCGCCGACCGCCCCGGCCCCGATGATCACGTATCGCATCCGCCCATCCTGTCGCCTGAGCAGCCAGGACGAAAGCCGAGCCACCCGGGCGAGCGTGAATCAGCCGGCGGGGTGCTCCGCGGCGGCGTCCTTCGCCCGGGTGAGGAAGTACTCCGCCTGGGCGGGGTAGTAGTCGGCGAAGTCGGGCAGCGGCCGGTCCTCGCGGGCGGCCACCAGCATGTCGAGGTAGTACTCCCAGCCCGGCCCGGTGTGCTCGGCGATGCCGGGGTCGGTGAGGTGCTGGACGAGTTCGAGCTGGGTCCAGCCGTCCTGCTCGGTGAGCCGTACCTCCATCAGCCACTCGCCGGCCTCGTCGACGGTGGAGACGGCCAGCCGGTGCGGGGCCTCACACGCGTCGATACGCATGTCGGACCAGGGGGTGCCCTCCTCGAACCCCATCTGTACCTGGATGGTCCGACCAGGCGCCCCCTCGCCGCGCCAGGTGCCGAACCAGCGCGCGGTCCGTTCCGGCTCGACGATGCTGGCCCAGACATCGTCGGCGGGTGCCCGGAAACGCCGGGTCAGCACGAGGTCGTAGCCGTCGCTGGTGGCGGTGATCCGGCCGGTCGGGTTGGGGCTCATGCGCTCTTCTCCTGGCTCTGGGCTTCCACGGCCGACGGCCGCACGGATTCCACGGCCGGTCGCCGCGGTGATTGCGCCGCCGGCTTCGGCGGGGATTGCGCCGCTGACGGCCGCGCGGACTCGATGGCCGACCGCCGGGACGGTTCGGTGGTCGCGCGTTGGCGGTCGCGGCGGGTGCGGTGCACTTCGGTCTCCAGGGCGTCCAGGTTCGGCTCCCACCGGGTGGCCCGGTCGAGGGCGGCGATCCACCGGGCGAGCGGACGCAGCACGCTCGGCTCGATCGCGTACCGGCGGTGTCGGCCGACCACCTGGTCGGTGACGAGTCCGCTCTCCCGCAGCACCCGCAGGTGTCGGCTCACGGCCGGTCGGCTGATCGGGAACAGCGCGGCGATCTCGCCGGCCGTCAGGGGCTGCTCGGCGAGGGCCTCCAGCACGCGCCGCCGCACCGGGTCGGCGATGGCGTTCGCGGCGGCATCCATGGCCGACATGTAACCACTGCGTTACGCGTCTTGGCAAGCACCTCGTGCACTTCGGCGGCGAGATGAGCGGCTCCGGCTGGCCGGGGTCAGCCGGCGAACGGGCCCGCGCCGTTGAGCATCGGCACCGCCAGCAGCCCGAGGCCGAGGCCGAGCAGGGCGACATTGGCCAGGCCGAAGAGCCCCACCCAGAGCAGGGCCGGCAGGCCGGTGACCCCGGCGAGCTGGTCGGCGTCGGACTGCGGCATCCGCCCCCGCGACCGCAGGCTCTGCAACTCGATCACCGGCCGCACCCCGCCGATCAGCAAGAACCACACCCCGAGGTACGCGAAAGCGGCCTGCACCTCCGGCGGCGCGAACCAGGAGACGGCGAAGACCACCCCGCCGGTGACCACGATCGACACGATGCCGAAGACGTTGCGGATCATCACCAGCATCGCCATCAGCAGGGCGACCGCGATCCACAGCAGCAGGGTGATGCGGTTGCCGGCCAGCAGCCAGGCGCCACCCAGCCCGATCAGCGAGGGAGCGACGTAGCCGGCGAGCAGGGTGAAAATCATCCCGGGGCCGCTGGGTCGGCCGGCCGACAGGGTCAGCCCGGAGGTGTCCGAGTGGAGCCGAATGCCGCGCAGCTTCCGCCCGGTCAGCACGGCGGCCAACGCGTGCCCACCCTCGTGGGCAATGGTGATGGCGTTGCGGCCGATCCGCCAGGGCACCCGGGTCAGCACCACAGCCAGCGCGAGCACCCCCGTGATCAGGACGAGCAGCGGCGGCGGGTCCGGCTGGGCGCCGAAGAGGTGGTCCCACAGGTCGGTCAGCGCTTGGGTCGACACAGCCCGCGAGCCTAGCCCACCCTGTGAAAGACTCGAGGGGTACCGACTCGAGGGAAAGTGGTCAACCGCGGGGTGCGGATAACTCGAGGGGTACGGCGATGGTTCGGATGATCGGAGGTGCGGGCACGATGAGCGTGGCCCCCCTGGAGCCGCATTACGGCCCGTGGACCGAGCAGGAGTACTTTGCCCTAGGCGAGACCACTCAGCGGATTGAACTCCTCGACGGAAACCTCATCGCGAGCCCTGCCCCCAGCAAACGACACCAGACGATCTCCCGCCGGCTCGCCAACGCGATCGACGACGCCGCCGGGCCGTCCAGGCTCACGGTGTTCGAGGCGGTGAATGTCCGACTCCGGCCCGAGCGCATCAAGATCCCCGACCTGGTGGTCGCCGAGACGGACGACGAGGGAGCAGTCGTCGAGGCGGACGAGGTTCGCCTGATCTGCGAGATCGTCTCGCCGACCAGCGCCGCCCAGGACCGGCTCATCAAGATGCGGCTCTACGCGGACGCCGGCATTGGGTGGTATCTGCTCGTCGAGCAGGATGGTCGGACGCTCACCCTGCGGCTGTTCCGGCTCGACGGAGACCACTACGTCGAGCACGCGGTCGCGAAGTCCGGCGAGACCCTGCAGATCACCGAGCCGGTCCGGCTCAGCCTCAACCCCGCCACCCTGCTCAAGTAACCCAAAACGGCAGCAACATGCCATAACACCGCCGTCCGCGCTCACCCCTGCGAGGCAGCGCCCTCACGAGGTGAACGCCAGTTACCCTACCCGGCGGTTTTAGGGTAACTGGCGTTCACCTCGTGAGGTGGCGGGCGTTAGTGGCGGGAGGTTTGTTTCCGACGCCGGCCATCGGGCAACCGGATAGGAACACCAGAGCCGGGTCGTGGTGTGCACGCCCGCTCAGCCCGGCCGGTAGTGGAAGGAGTCGAGATGGCGAACGTGCAGCAGCCCGAGATGCGACGCAGTGGCGAAACGCGGCTGGTACAGGACAGCGACGGTCCGGATCCCGGCGGCCCCGGTGGTTCCCGCCGGGAGCACCGCAATGTGCCCCCGGACCAGCAGTCGCCGTACGGCCCGAACGACGGCCAGACGGAAGGTAAGTCGGCGGAACCGCGCGGACGTGCCGTCGAGGGCGACTGAACGCCACACCATTGGCGACCCGGGGCCGGGGGATATCCCCCCGGCCCCGGTGTGCGGTCAGCGAAGTTCGGGCAGGACGTGGTTGGCATACAGGTCGAAGAGGCCCTGGTAGTGGGGGCCGGTGTTGGCGACGTAGACCTCGTCGAAGCCGGCCTTGGCGTACTTGTCGATCATCTCCAGGTGCGCCTGCGGGTCGTTGCCGCAGACGAACGACTCGGCCACCATCTCCTGGGTGACCAGCTCGGATGCCTGCTCGAAGTGGCGGGGCGACGGCAGGACCTGGGACAGTTCGCCGGGGACGCCGGCGTTCGGCCAGCGTTCGTACGCCAGCCGGGCGCCCTCCTCGGCGGTGTCCGCGAAGGCCGCCTTGAATCCGGCCTGGCACGGCTTGTCGCCCCCGCCGCCGGACCGGAACCGGCTGACCAGGTCGCCGTCCGGCATGGTGCTGACGTAGCCGTCCCCGATCCGGGCCGCCAGGTCCACCGCCTTCGGGCCGAACCCGGAGACGTAGATCGCGGGCGGCTGCTCCGGCAGCGTGTAGATGCGGGCGTTCTCCACCGTGTAGTGCTTGCCGTGGTGCACGACGAAGCCGCCCTGCCAGAGCTTGCGCATCACCTCGACGGCTTCCTCAAGCATCTCCAGCCGGACGCCGGCGCTCGGCCACGCGTCGCCGAAGATGTGCTCGTTGAGCGCCTCGCCGGTGCCCACGCCGAGCACGAACCGGCCCTCGTGCAGTACGGCGCTGGTCGCCACCGCCTGGGCGACGACGGCCGGGTGGATCCGCACGGTCGGGCAGGTGACCGCAGTGGTGACCGGCAACCGGCAGACCTGGCTGAGCGCGCCGATCATCGACCAGACGAAGGCGCTCTGCCCCTGCGCGTCCACCCAGGGGTGATAGTGGTCGGAGATCCACAGCGCCTCGAACCCGGCCCGCTCGGCGCCCTTGGCCTGCTCCAACAGTTCGGCCGGAGTGTATTCCTCGGTAGACAGGAAGTACCCGATGCGCATGCTGCCCTCCCGGTGTGGCGGTATGGGTCACCCCATACCCACCGGTCAACGACCAAACACCGCTACTTCTCCTCGGTGACGAAAACCCCCACGCCGGGTACGCCCTTGACGACTCCGGTCGCCTTCAACCAGTTGACGGCGTCGCGCACGACGGTGATCGACACGCCGTGCTGCGCCTTCAACTCCGACGCGCTCGGAATCCGATCACCGGGCGCCAACTCGCCGGACGCGATCTTCGCCGTGATGTCGTCGATGAGCTTCTGGGTCTTCGAAGTAGTCAACTGACACTCCCTGGTCCGCGATCTCATTTGATCACGCGGCCAGAGCAGCCACAAGCAGGAGGAGGTAACAGGATGCAGCAAGATCTCACGCGCTGTCAGCGGTCGAGCGCGGCATGCTCTTACCCACTCCATCAAGATGCATTAGGTTGGACGATGCCGATGCTTCCTGGTCCGCAGCCGGTTGGGTCGGTGTAATCGCGCGGCGGTTCGCGCTCTCCCCCTAGCATCGTGGGCCGCCGCGCACCCCAACTCCCTTGCGGAGGGTGAACCGTGGACCGTGACCGTGCCATGGCCGCCATCGAGCGGCATCAACCCGCGACCCTGTGGCGGCTGCTGCTCGTACGCCGATGCGCCTCCTGCCGGCGCGCCTGGCCCTGCGCCTGCTACCTCGACGCCCGCTACGCCCTGGTCTCCAACGACCGGCTGGGAGTGGCGGCGCTGGTACACCGGAACAACCGCTGGTCCGCCATCGACCGCAACCCGTCCACACCGGACCCGTCGCAGAACCAGTCGTAGCGGTGGCGGGATCGGTTATCACCCCTGAACTTCGGGGTCGATAGCTGGTCCTGCCACCGCTACGTTCGGTACTGCCCTCTCGTCCCGGTGCTTGCCGGTCAGGCCCGTCGGCGAGCGGCCACCGGCAGGGACATGGGCTGGGTCGCGGCGCCACGCCGAAGTAGCAGCGCTCCGCCCACCGCGGCGACGGCCACGGTCAGGATGCTCCCGAATGCGACAACCGCCAGTACGCCGGCGCTGGCAACGATCAGGGCGACGTTGCCGAGGACGATCAGCATCCACAGCACGCTGCTGGGCTTCGTCGCACGGTGTCGGTAACTCATCCGCCGTACCTCCTTCCGTCGTGCCGTCACAGATACCCCGGCACGGGGAAGGTCATGCCTGAAAGTTCCACACCGACCCGGCGTACGCCGATCAGCCGCGCACCGGCCGGAAGTTGTCGGCGATGATCTGGAAGTTCGCCAGGTTCTCCTCCCACTCACCGGCCAGAGTGTCCCACCGGATCGCGTACGCCTGGTCGCTGGCCGTGACGAAGCCCCGGTTGCGGGTGTGCCGCCGGTTGCCGTTGTCGGAGTTGTAGGTCCACTCCCAGTCCGCGGCCTTGAGGAAGTAGTCCACCGCCCGGATCCGCCCCTCGCGCCGATATCCGGAGGAGGTGCGGCGCCGGTGGTCCTCCTTGCTCTCCCAGTCGGCCACCGGATCGTCCTCGGGGGTACGCGTCTGGGCGATCAGGAACCACCGCCGGCCGTTCGGCTCCCGGAAGTACACGTTGCCCGCATCATCCCGGTCGATGTTCCAACCTTTCGGGTGCGGCACGACGAACCCGGTCGGGTCCCGGTGCAGCTCCCAGCCGGCCGGGGCCACCGGGTCCGGCCGGCCGGTCGCCGGTGGGGGCGCGGGCTCGGTGGGGGCGGCGGTCGCCGTCGGGCTCGGCTCGCCCGTCGGTGCCGGCGGCGCCGCCGGCTCGCTGGTCGGCCCCGCCGTCGGCTCGCTCCCCGTCGTCCCACCCGGCTCGTCCCGGTCGGCCAACGGCACCACCACGACCAACGCCAGCAGGAGCAGCACGATCACCGCGCCGATCAACCAGACCCGACGGGGTACGGCGGCCAGCCTCGCCCGCCAGTCGTCGTCACCGTCGGACCGCCGGGTGCCGGGCAGCATGGCGGTGAGCAACGCGGCCCCCCGGGCCACCCCGGCCGGCCGGCCGGGCTCGCCCTCTCCCGCGACGCCCTCTCCCGCGACGCCCTGTCCCGGCGTGCCCGCGTTGCCGGTCGGCCCGGTGCCTACCGCCGGCTCCACCAGGGTCGGCGGTTCCGCACCCGCCTCGGTCGCCCCGGGGGGTGAGGAGGTGGTCCCCGGGATCGGGCCGGTCGTCGGACCGGGCACCACCACCGCCGGCACCATGGGCAGCGCCGGGACGGCAGCCGCAGCGACGTCGGTCCCGCTCGTCCGTCCGAAATCCTCCGGTTGCCCGGTCCGCCGCTCGGTGTCGGCGGCGTGTTCCTCCTCCGGCCGCTCGGCAGCCTCGGCCTCCGCAACAGCCGCGGCACCGGCATCCTGCTGGTCCGGCGTCTCCGAAACCGCCTCGGACCCGGCCGCAGACTCCTCGACCGCGTCTCGCTCAGCCGACGCCTGCTCAGCAGATTCCGGCTCGACCGGTTCCTGGTCTGTCGGTCGCGGCACCGGACAGGCGGACCGCGCGGCCGGTTCCTGGTCTGCCGGCTCCTGCTCGGTCGGTCCCTGATCATCCGGAGCCTCGTCGGCTGGCGGCGGCGCTACGGACTGTTCGGCCGAGGACTCCTCGATCGGCGGCGATGCCGTAGCCGACGACCGGGTTGGAGCGTTCTCGGGTGCCGGGGCACCCGGCTGCTCCGGGACCTGCACCGACGGCTCAGCGGCTGGCGGGGCCGCGGCTGACGAGGAGCGGGGCGGGGCGGGCGGGGCCGCGGCTGACGAGGAGCGGGGCGGGGCGGGCGGGGCCGCGGCTGACGAGGAGCGGGGCGGGGCGGGCGGGGCCGCGGCTGACGAGGAGCGGGGCGGGGCGGGCGTCACCAACTCTGTCACGTCGGTGGACGGCGCCGAAGGTGCGGGAGGCGCCGGAGGTACGGGCGGCGGCACGGGAGGAGCCGAGGCGCGGTCCTGGGGCGGACGTTGGGCGGGGAGCGGCACGATCTTCGTACGCTCCGGTCGTGGACCGTGCGGGCTTGGGCGGCGTACCCCGTCGAGAAGTGACAGCCCTGGACGCGAGCGGCGACCCGCCGCGCGGCGAAGGAGCCGCTCGGCGGTCGCGGCGTCGATCCGGCTCGCCGGATCCTTGCGCAGCAGGCCGTTCAGGACGGCCTTGAGCGGTCCGGCGCGCTTCGACGGCGGCACCTGCTCGGTGGCGAGCGCCGCCAGCGTGGCGATCGCCGACGACCGGGCGAACGGGGACTGCCCCTCGACGGCCGCGTAGAGCGTCGCGCCCAGCGACCAGAGATCCCCCTCCGGGCCGGCCGTGCCGTCCCGGGCCCGCTCCGGCGCGATGTACGCGGGCGAGCCGAGCACCAGGCCGGTCCGGGTGACGTTCGGGTCGCCCGGCACGGTGGCCAGGCCGAAGTCCGTCAACACCACCCGGCCGTCCTCGCCGAGCAGCACGTTGCCCGGCTTCACGTCGCGGTGCATCACCCCGGACCGGTGCGCCGCCTTCAGCGCACCGAGCACGCCGAGGCCGATCTCGGCCGCCCGGGTCGAGGAGACCGGCCCGTCGGTGGCCAGCGTGTCCTGCAACGAACGGGACGGCACGTACTCCATGACGATCCACGGATCGGCGTGCGTCCGGAGCACATCGAAGATGCGTACGACATTGATGTTGTTCAACCGGGCGATGGCCCGCGCCTCACGCAACGAACGCTCGCGCATCTCCCGGCGCTCGTCGGTGGTCAACCCCGGCGGCGGCACCAGTTCCTTGATCGCCACGTCGCGGTGCAGCACCTCGTCGCGGGCCTTCCATACCCGACCCATGCCGCCCTGACCGAGCGGCTCCATGAGCCGGTATCGGTCCGCGACAAGGTTGGGGAGGCCCTCAGACATCCCGTGGACCGTACCCGGAGTGGACCATGGTCACACTCGCGGCACGCCATTGTGAGACGTCCGTCAAGCGACACCGTCGTACTCTCGTCACATGCCAGCTGAACAGGAACCGGTGTTTCGCGTGGTCCGGGGCGTACCGACGGCGCAGGAACTGGCGGCGCTCGTCGGCGTACTCGGAACGCGGCGTCCCACCGCTCGGACCGCGCCCCCTGCCGTCTCCACCTGGGCACGCTCGGCCCGCCCCGGCTGGTCGAGGATGCCCGCCCGGGCGTGCCCCGACGCCTGGCGGTCGTCGGGACTGCCACGCTGAGCGACCATCCACAGCCCGTGGTTGCGGGGCTGCGGGTGGTGGCTGCGACCCACTAACCTCACTGTGGGGAAGCGCGCTGTGACACCTGGGGAGATGTCGATGGCTGTTCCTGCGGAAGACCGAGCACCGGCCTGGCTGACGGAGTACGGCGGCAGCATCGAAGCCGACATCACGCGGATGGAGGAGTTCGCCGCCGCCCTCGACGCCGAGGTCAAGAACCGCTACATCCCGCACATGCAACTAGTGCAGGAAGACATGCTCGTCGAGCTTCCGCCTCCGCTGGACACCTTCCCCGAGCTCTACACGTTCCTGCAGACCCACCAGGTCGCCCAACAGAGCACCTCCGACATCGTCTACACCGTCGCCGACGCGACCGGCGGATTCGCGTACGCCGCCCAGAAGGTCAGCGCCGCCTACGGCGAAGCCGACGCCTTCGCGGCCGCCCAAGCGGCGGAGATCGAGGCGGCCCTCGACGAAACCAAGGCCGCCCGACCACCGGCCGGAGAACACTGATGCGTACGGCCGACGGCGGCGGCTACGGCGGCCACTGGTCCAGGCAGAACGTCAAGGGACTCTGGCCGATGCTGGAGAACCAGGGCACCGACGCCCACTGGCGACACGTCGCCGGCTGGCGGAAGGCGTACGAGCTGACGGCGCAGCACCTGGCCCGAATGAAGCGCTACCGTGAGGGCCTGGTCGCAGCCTGGCCACCGGAGCGCAGCGCCGCCTCCCGGACGTATGTCGAACGGCTCGACTTCCTCATCGACACCGTCCAACGGACACACGACACCGCGGTAGCCAACTACGAGACGTTCCGGGCCGCGACGCTCGCGATCGGCGCCTCGCGCCGCGAACTGAAGGACATCTACGACAGGTACGTCGCGACGGAGCGCATCAAGCACGAACATGACGCGCGGTTGGCGGCCAATCCGGCGGCCCGAGGCACCGATCGCCCCCCGGTCACCGACCAGGATCTCGCCGCCCTGAACCGAAACGCCCAAACCGTCATGTCCCGCCTCAGCAACGAACTCTCCCTAGCCCAGGTCCGCATCCAACAACCACCTGCGTACAAGCAGCGGCCATACGTTGAAGAACCCTCGGCTCCAACAGCCGGAGGACAGTCCGACTCCGGACCGCCGCTGCTGCCACCGATCGTCCCGCTGTCCTCAAGAGGACAGCATTCAGGTCCATCGACGACCAAAGCACTCCAGACTCGGTCTTCAGCATCCCTAAAGGTCCATAAACCTGGACCAGTCCTTGGAAGTAGTTCCGCTGTCCCTAATCCGCGGCCCATCGGGGCACCAGAGGTCACCGGCTCGCCAGCACGCACGACGCGAACCGACATAATCGGCGGAACTCGGATGCCAGGCGCCATCGGATCTGGACGACATGACGGCACTGTCATCAGGCGTAGCTCAACTCCGCTAGGCGACCCGCACGACGGAATTCAGAAGTCCGGACAAAGCGCTCCCACCAGAACACCCTTGGCAGGCGGACTAATCGGCGGAGTCCCCACGTTTGGACAAGCCGCGAGAGGCCCCCAGGCAGGACAGCGAGTTAACCCGGTAGGAGGTGTCATCAGCAGCGATCCGGGAGGTTTTCCCACAAGAATTGAGTACCAGGCCCAATCCAGCATGAGGCCGGGCCGGGGTTCCGGGCACAGCCCTGAAGATCTTCAGCGCCCAAGACAGTTGCATGAACAGGAGAATTGCCCCGGCTGGGACTCACACGATCCCTGGGGAGTCAGTCCGGGAGTTGATCCCGTAGTCCTACCACCCAAAGAGTCGAGACAAGTAAATCCGGGACCGGTAATTGGCGCAGATTCATGAGGCGTCGACTTTTTCTAGCCATCAATATATTACCTCTGACGGCGGCACTACTCTTGCCCAGTCCAGGGGTTCTAAAGTCTAACGAAGTTCGTGAACAACAGTGGCACTTAAACAGCCTTGCCGTCACCGATGCCCATAAGATCAGCCGGGGGCAAGGAGTTCTTGTCGCCGTAATAGACACCGGCGTTGATCCACACCCAGACCTGGTGGGAAATCTGCAACCAGGAACCGACGTTTATAAGGGCGGAACCGGTGACGGGCGAATTGACGGAGACCCCAATGGACACGGCACAGCCATGGCCGGACTAATAGCTTCACATGGAACCGCGCCTGGGGACGGCACTTTAGGAATCGCACCGGAAGCGGCAATACTGCCCATTCGCGACTCGCGCCAACGAGAGGAGGGATCGCCGGACGATTTAGCAAAAGGGATTGAGTGGGCAGTCTCCAAAAACGCAGCCATAATTAGCATATCGTCGAGCGGGACTTCGAGCCCCGCGCTCCGCAGCGCAATAGAAAGTGCGATCAAGGCTGACACCGTTGTGATTGCGAGCGCAGGCAACAAGCCGGCACACTATCTAATCGGATTCCCTGCCGCCATTGACGGCGTTGTGGCAGTTGGGGCAGTCGACAGAAACGGCCTACGGGCCACAATATCCGTTTCGGGACGGGAACTAGATATATCAGCACCCGGGGTGGAAATATTCAGCACAAGAAAGAATGGTGGCTACGCCGAAGGCACTGGCACCTCGCCCGCTGCTGCTATTGTTGCTGGGGCGGCTGCGCTTGTGCGTAGTCGGTTTCCTGAGTTGTCGGCTCAGGAGGTGGTGCACCGGCTTACCTATACAGCCGTCGATAAGGGAGCGCCGGGTCGGGATGACGAGTACGGGCACGGCGTGCTCAATCTCGTGGCGGCTCTGACGGCCGATGTGCCGCCACTAAATGGCACCGCCACGCCTCGGGCCACCCCTCCTTCGACGCCAGCTGATTCGGCGCAACCCAAGGAGGAACCGGGCGACGCGGTCCGGTCTGTTCTCGTCTCGCTCCTCGGTGTCGGTCTGGCAGTCGGGTTGCTGGTTCTCGGCTACCGTCGCCACCGTCGCCGCAACCCGCTGTGAACGACTGAGCCACGCGGGCAGGCGGAGGAAGACTGCGAAATAGGTAGGTCCGGCGACAGCCGAGGAAGCCAAAGCCCCTAGCCTGAGCCCACATGCTGCCAATCTGGTAGTTCACGCAGATCTGCCGCAAAGTAACGAGCACGCCCCCAGAGCAATATGCTGCTCAAGCTATATACCATCGGGTCATAATTATGACTCGGTGGAATATTGCTTACCAGGTCTATCGCCTCAATCCGCTTGGCGCAGCGCTCAGGATCGAGCAGCCCACGGAACGCCGACGTTGAGACGCTGCGTTGTCGCTAGGGCGCAATGCCAGGAAGTTAAGTGCTTTCCGGGCCGGGTTTGGTGAGGTTGGTGGTGTAGGTGGCTGTGGTTGATGCTGGTTCGGTTCGTTTCTTGCCGCGGTAGGGCGAGGTAGGGCGTTTGACCGCTCGGGGGCTGGAGCGTGACCGGCGTGGGCCGGTCTGATCGTCTAGGAGTTCGTCAGCGACCGTGATCAGTGCGCTGGTGAGGTCCCGGCTGGTGGTGATCGCGGTGTTGATGACGTGTCGACGTGCCAGGCGTAGGCAGGTCAGGAACGGTAGTCGGTCGGGGTCGAGGTGATGCTCGGCGGCGGTCGTGGTGATCAGGTCCCGTAACGCTTGGTAGACGATGAGATGAGCCCACATCTCCTGCCGGACACCGGTGGGATCGTGGGAACGTAGTACGACCTTCGACCCTCGCTGGTGGGTCTTGAGGTTCTGGTAGCTGTTCTCTGTTTCCCAGCGTTGGTGGTAGCAGTCGATCAGCTGTCCCGCGGTGATGTCCTGCGGGCAGAGTAGGTTGGTGACCAGCCGGTACCGCTCGGTCCGGCATGCCGTCACGCCGTGTCGGTTGGTGGTGGCGACCGTGACGGTGTACTCGATCACCCGGACGGTGATGACCGGTTCGGTGCCCCGCCGCCGCCCTGGTGGGGGTTTGATGACTGATATCCAAGATCCATCTGGCAGTGCCCTTACCACGGGCAGGTGGCGGTTGGACTTCATCCGCCAGAGCAGTCCTGCGCCGGTGGCCTCCGCTGCCCGCCACAGGTCATAGCCGTGAAAGTTCCGGTCAGCGACGAGCAGCATGTCTTCCCGTAGCAGGGGAAGCAGGGCGCGGGCCTGGACCATTTCCGCTTCGCGGCCGAACGACGCACCGATGACCGCATGCGTGCCACACTCGATCAACGTCAACAGCCACAGCCGTGGGTAGCCCGCCGTGTTGCCACCGCCACCCGCATCACGACCAAAAGCGGCCTCATTGGCGGGACTGTCGGCCGTCTGCAGCTTGGTGCCGTCCCAGGCCACGACCCGCCGTCCGGCCACGAACACGCCGGGCATGCCCGGCTCGCCCCGCGCCCCGGCCACCCGCTCGAACAGATATCTCAGAGGCGCCTCCCCCAACCGCTGACGGGCCTGAGAAAACGCCGAGGTGGTAGGGGTGATCCTGGCCAACGCGGGCCAGCCCGAAACCAGCAACCGCCACACCTGCCGGTAGCCGTCCGTACTGAACAGGCACATCGCCAACACAAACAACACCACCACCCGAGCCGGCAGCAGACGTACCCGCCGCTGAGTGACTCCGGTCGCCGCTACCGCCTCATCGATGAGCTCTCGCGGCACCGACTGTGACAGCACGCCCAGCCCGATGTGTTGCCACGCGGCGCCCGCACCAAGCCGCGGCAACGCATCCATGGAAGAATCCCCGGACAACGAAGCTCCTGTATGAATTTAGATCTTGGTCGATCCACGTTCTACAGGAGCTTCGTCTTATTCAGGCACGTGACACACCCTTAACTTCCTGGCATTGCGCTAGGGCGACCACAGATCGTCTCAACACCTTGCTGGGAAGCATCGAGGGTGCGGGCAGGGTTGATGGGGCACTTATGGGTCTGGTCGCCCGGTGGTGGGTTGGGTAGCTCCCAGATAACTACGAAGCGCCTCAAGCGAGCGAGTGGTTATCGCAGGTGGTGCCTGGTGCGGTGCCCGTGAAGACCGAGCGCGAGGCAGGAGAACTGAGTGCGGGACCGCGCGAGGTCGGACCGCGCGACGTCGGGCCGCGCTAGGGCGGAGTGCGCTAGGTGGGAGTGCGTGCTCGGTGGGGGGCGCGGGTAGCGTGGGTCGGCGTGCGTACGACGGAACGACCCAAACTGATTTTGGCCTCGGCGAGTCCGGCCCGGCTCAAGCTCCTCCGGTCCGCTGGTATCCAGCCCGATGTCATCGTCAGCGGCGTGGACGAAGAGGCGATCACCGTCGAGCGGGCCGACGAGTTGTGCCTCACCCTGGCGCGGCTGAAGGCGGATGCGGTTGTCGATCGGGTCGGGGCGGCGAGTGGTCCCGGCACGCTGGTGCTCGGGTGCGATTCGGTGCTTGAGTTCGACGGCGAGGTGCTGGGCAAGCCGGCGAGCGCGGCGGATGCCGCCCGGCGTTGGCAGCGGATGCGTGGGCGTAGTGGGGTCCTGCACACCGGGCACAGCCTCGTCGACGTGTCCGCCGGGCAGCGGGCCGATGCCGCCACCACGACGGTGGTGCACTTCGCCGAGGTCACCGACGCGGAGGTCGCCGCCTACGTCGCCAGCGGCGAGCCGATGCAGGTGGCGGGGGCGTTCACCATCGACGGGATCGGCGGCCCGTTCGTCGACCGGATCGAGGGCGACCACGGAACGGTGGTCGGGGTATCCCTGCCCCGGCTGCGGCTGCTCCTCGCCGAGCTGGGGTTCACCATCACCGACCTCTGGTCCGGAACGCCGGCCTAGCCGGGACTCCGACGCCTAGCCGGGACTCCGACGCCGCTGAACCGCGGTACCCGGTTCAGGGGGATCGACAACGTCCTGGGCGATGATCGTGGCGCATCCAGCCCTCACGAACAGCCCGCACGCAACGGCTCGATGCGCCACGATCACGGATCGAAGAGCCGGGGAGCGGGGAGTCGGGGAGCCAAGAGCCGGGGAGCGGGGGGGTCGGGTTAGCGTTCGGGGTATGACGAAGTCGCTGCTGCCGCTGACCGACGAACTGCACGATTACCTCGTTGCCCACGGGTCGACGCCGGACGAGATCGCGCGGGAGCTGATCGAGGAGACCGAGGCCGTCCTGCCCGACGTGGTGAACATGCAGATCGCCCCGGAACAGGCGGCTTTCCTGACCATGGTGACGCAGATGGTGGGGGTGCGGCAGGCGGTGGAGGTGGGCACCTTCACCGGACTGTCCTCGCTGGCCATCGCCCGGGGGATGGCGCCCGAGGGGCGGCTGATCTGTCTGGACATCTCGGACGAGTACACCGCGATCGCCCGCCGTTACTGGCAGCGGGCCGGGGTGGCCGACCGGATCGACCTGCGGATCGGTCAGGCACTCGACGAGCTGCGGAAGCTGCCCACCGAGCCGCACCTCGATCTGGCGTTCATCGACGCGGACAAGACCAGCTACCCGCTGTACTGGGACGAGTTGGTGCCGAGGCTGCGGCCGGGCGGGGTGGTGCTCGTCGACAACACCCTCTGGTACGGCCGGGTGCTCGCCCCGGTCAGCGAGGACGACCGGGCGGTGGTGGCGTTCAACGACCGGGTCCTCGACGACGAGCGGGTGGACCTGGTGCTGCTGCCGATCGGCGACGGCGTGACGCTCGCCCGGCGCCGCTGAGCCCGGCTGGCACCGCAAGAAGCCGAACCACCGCGAGAAGCCGAGCCACCGGCTGCCACCGCAGGCAGCGGCGGCAGCCGGCGAGAGCAAACAGCGTCAGCGGACGCTGCGGGCGAAGAGCCGGCCGGCCCAGATGACCGAGACCACCGCGAGCACCGTGGTGATCAGCAGCCCCTGCCAGACGACGTCCGCTCCGACGTTGCCGTCGAAGAGTGCCCGGGCGGCGTCGACCGTCCAGGCGAACGGGTTCCAGTCGGCGACCCGCCGCAGCCAGACCGGCGCGAACGCCAGCGGCAGCAGGATGCCGGAGAGCAGCAGGACCGGCTGGGCGACGGTGTTCATCACCGGGGCGAGGGCGTCCTCGCTCTTGACCACCAGCGCGACCCCGTACGACAGGGCGGAGGTCATCATCGCGATCAGGGCCAGCAGCAGGTACGCCAGCAGCAGGTAGCCGACCTGGACCCGGAGCCCGAAGAAGAGCCCGAGCCCGGTGATGATGACGGCCTGGACGAGCAGCGAGACCACGTCGCGCAGGGCCCGGCCGAGCAGCAGCGCCAGCCGGCTGATCGGGGTGACCCGGGCCCGTTCGATGACGCCGGCCCGCAGTTCGGCGATCAGGCCGAAGCCCTGGAACAGGCCGCCGAAGATGGCCAGCAGCACCAGCAGGCCGGGCACGAAGATCCGGTAGGTCTCGGCGTTCGTGGTGGCGCCCAGCGGGGCTAGGGCGGGCTTGAGCAGGGGCGCGAAGAGCAGCAGGTACATCACCGGCTGGAAGATGCCGACGAAGACCCAGATGGGGTTGCGCCAGAGCAGCAGGAGCTGCCGCTGGAAGATCAGCCAGGTGTCCCGGGCGAGTTTCATTGGATTCTCCTGATCAAGGGCTCAGGACTCGCGCAGCGAGCGGCCGGTCTTGGTGAGGAAGACGTCGTCGAGGCTGGGGCGGTGCAGCTCGATCGAGCTGAGGGTGACCCCGGCGGTGTCGAGGGTGCGCAGGATCTGCGGGATGGCGCGGGCGCCGTCGTCGACGAAGAGTCGCAGCCCGCCATCCTCGGGAGTCTCCAGCTTGGTGACGTACGCCTGGGCGTCGAGCGCCTGGGCGGCGCCGGCGGTGGCGCCGTCGATGCCGACCAGCACCACGTCGCCGGAGATCTCGCGCTTCAGCTCGGCGGGGGTGCCCTCGGCGACGACCTCGCCGTGGTCCATGATCGCGATCCGGTCGCAGAGAGCGTCGGCCTCGTCGAGGTAGTGGGTGGTGATGAAGACGGTCATCCCGTCGGCGCGCAGCCGCCGGACCTCGTCCCACATGTGGGCGCGGCTCTGCGGGTCGAGGCCGGTGGTCGGCTCGTCCAGGAAGACGATCTTCGGCTCGTGGATGATGCCGAGCGCGATGTCGACCCGGCGGCGCTGGCCGCCGGAGTAGGTCTTGCACTTGCGGTCGGCGTACTCGGTGAGTTCGAAGGCGGCCAGGGCGGCGGTGGCCCGGCGTTGCGCCTCGGCCTTGCTCATGCCGTACATCCGGGCCTGCAGCACCAGCTCCTCGCGGGCGGTGGACTCGTCCCAGGTGCTGCCGCCCTGGGCCACGTAGCCGATCCGGCGGCGGACCTCGGCCGGGTCGGTGCGCAGGTCGACGCCGGCCACCATGGCCACCCCGTCGTCGGGCTCGATGAGGGTGGCGAGCATCCGCAGGGTGGTGGTCTTGCCGGCGCCGTTCGGACCGAGGAAGCCGAAGATCTCGCCGGCCGAGACGACGAGGTCGACGCCGCGTACCGCCTCGACGGTCTTCTTCTCCTTGCCCTGCCGGGAGCTGAACGACTTCCGCAGGCCCTTGGTCTCGATCATCGCCGCTCCTGGTCAGTCTCGGTCGACAGGGAAACAGCCGACCACGGATCCCCCCGGGACCAGGCGTGACTCGCCCATCCCCGCATCTCGCCGAAGGCTAGCGCCGCCCGGACGGGTTAGTCAAACTTGATTAGTGCCATCTTGAGCATCAGCGGTCGGAAAACCCGCCCAGCCGTCTCCGGGAGCCATCCCAGCAGGCAGGTACGACACTCCCGACTCGACCCGCTCGGCGGTCCGCTCGCACCAGTCGATCTCGACCTCGGCGCGGGCCGCCGACAGCTCGATGAACCAGGTGACGTGCACCGGCTTGGCCCGCATCCACTCCGAGTCGACGGTCGCGCGCATGGAGTCGGCCTGCGCCCGCAGCAGCCGGGACCGGTTGCGCAGCGCGGCGGCGGCCTCCTCACGCGGCAGCGCCGGCAGGAACGAGATCGCCGCGGCGAACGGATCGGCCGGCTGGCGAAGCTCCCACCAGACCTGCCGCAGCAGCGTCTCGAACTCGTCCACCCCGGTCGGGGTGATCTCGTAGCTGGTCCGCGCCGGCCGGGACCCCACCTGTTCGGTCGAGACCGTCCGCAGCAGGCCCTCGTCGGCGAGCTTGCGCAGCGCGTGGTAGATCGAACCGGGCGCGACGTTGGCCCACCGGTCGGCACCCCAGCTCAGCAACTCCCGCCGCACGTCATAGCCGTGCACCGGTTGCATCCACTTGACCAGGCCGAGGATCATCATGCGGGTCGCCGACATGTTCGCCAGCCTATAAGCAAGTTTGAGTAGGCCCGGACACGCTGAGTGCGGCATCCCACAGCCGGCAAAAGACCAGGTCACCAGGGCTCGCCGATAGACTTGGCCCGCCCTGTTGGGGAGGGAGCAACGTGCGCAAGGTACTCATCGCCAACCGGGGCGAGATCGCGGTCCGGGTCATCCGGGCCTGCCGCGACGCCGGCCTGGGCAGCGTCGCCGTCTACGCCGACTCCGACCGGGACGCCGTGCACGCCCAGCTCGCCGACGAGGCGTACGCGCTGGGTGGCGACACGGCCGCCGACACCTACCTGCGGATCGACAAGCTGATCGACGTGGCCGCCCGGGCCGGCGCTGACGCCGTACACCCGGGTTATGGGTTTCTCTCGGAGAACGCCGACTTCGCCGCCGCCGTCATCGACGCGGGCCTGACCTGGATCGGCCCCAGCCCGCAGGCGATCCGCGACCTGGGCGACAAGGTGACCGCCCGGCACATCGCCGCCCGCGCCGGTGCCCCGCTGGTGCCCGGCACCCCAGACCCGGTCGGCGGCCCGGACGAGGTGCTCGCCTTCGCCATCGACCACGGCCTGCCGGTGGCGATCAAGGCCGCCTTCGGCGGCGGCGGGCGCGGCCTCAAGGTGGCCCGCACGATGGAGGAGATCCCGGCGCAGTTCGAGTCGGCCACCCGGGAGGCGGTCGCCGCCTTCGGCCGCGGCGAGTGCTTCGTGGAGCGTTACCTCGACCGGCCCCGGCACGTCGAGGCTCAGGTCCTGGCCGACCAGCACGGCAACGTGATCGTCGTCGGCACCCGGGACTGCTCGCTGCAGCGCCGGCACCAGAAGCTCGTCGAGGAGGCGCCCGCGCCGTTCCTCACCGACGCGCAGCGCGCCAAGCTCCACGACAGCGCCAAGGCGATCTGCCGGGAGGCCGGCTACCACGGCGCCGGCACGGTGGAATACCTGGTCGGCGCCGACGGGACCATCTCCTTTCTGGAGGTCAACACCCGGTTGCAGGTCGAGCACCCGGTCACCGAGGAGACCGCCGGCATCGACCTGGTCCGCGAGCAGTTCCGGATCGCCGACGGGGAGAAGCTGCGGCTGACCGCCGACCCGACACCGCGCGGCCACGCCATCGAGTTCCGGATCAACGGCGAGGACCCCGGCCGCGGCTTCCTGCCCGCCCCCGGCACCATCACCGCGCTGCGGCTGCCCACCGGCCCCGGGGTACGGGTCGACACCGGCATCTCGGCCGGCGACGTGATCGGCGGCAACTTCGACTCCCTGCTGGCCAAGGTGATCGTCACCGGCGAGACCCGGACCGAGGCGTTGCAGCGGGCCCGCCGCGCGCTGGCCGAGATGGTGGTCGACGGGATGGCCACCGCGCTCCCCTTCCACCGGCTGGTGGTCGACGACCCGGCCTTCACCGCCGAGCCGTTCACCGTGCACACCCGCTGGATCGAAACCGAGTTCGACAACACCGTGCCGCCGTTCACCGCAGCGGCCGCCGGCGCTGACGCGCCGGCCGGGCGCGAGTCCGTCGTGGTCGAGGTGGACGGCAAGCGGCTGGAGGTCAGCCTCCCCGCCGGCTTCCTCGCGGGTACGCACACCGCCTCCCCCGGGGCCGGCCAGACCGCCCGCCGACCGGGGCGGCGCAGCGGCGGCGCCCGGGGCGGCGGCGCGGCGGCCGGCGGCGACACGCTCGCCTCCCCGATGCAGGGCACCATCGTCAAGATCGCGGTCGCCGACGGTGACCAGGTGGCCGAGGGTGACCTGGTGGTGGTGCTGGAGGCGATGAAGATGGAGCAGCCGCTGCACGCCCACAAGGCCGGCACGGTGACCGGGCTGGCCGCCGAGGTCGGCGCCGTGATCACCGCCGGTTCCGCCATCTGCACGATCAGTTGAGAGCCCTGCCGGACGATCTACCAGCGGGCATGATGGCCCGGTGCGGTTTCTGACAGGCGCGGCCCCCGCGCACGACCTGACCTACAGCGACGTCTTCCTGACGCCGAGCCGCTCCGCGGTCACCTCCCGGCTCGACGTCGACCTGACCACCAGCGACGGCACCGGCACCACGATCCCGATCGTGGTCGCCAACATGACCGCGGTGGCCGGCCGCCGGATGGCCGAGACCGTCGCCCGGCGGGGTGCCCTGACGGTGCTTCCCCAGGACATTCCGATCGACGTGGTCGCCGAGGTGGTCGGCTGGGTGAAGCGGCGGCACCTGGTGCACGACACCGCCATCACGCTCGGCCCGACCGATACCGTCGGCGACGCCATCAACCTGCTGCCGAAGCGCTCGCACGGCGCGCTGGTGGTGGTCGATCCGGACGGCCGCCCGCTCGGGGTGGTCACCGAGGCGGACTGCCAGCGGGTCGACCGGTTCACCCAGCTCCGGCACGTGATGTCCACCGAACCGCAGACGGTGCCCGCCGAGGCCGACCCGCGGACCGGCTTCGACCTGCTGGCGCACGGCCGGCGGCGGATGGCGCCGGCGGTGGACGTCGAGGGGCGGCTGGTGGGCGTACTCACCCGGCAGGCGGCGTTGCGGGCCACCCTCTACCGGCCGGCGGTGGACGACAAGGGGCGGCTGCGGGTGGCCGCCGCCATCGGCATCAACGGCGACGTGGCCGCGAAGGCGTCCGCCCTGCTGGAGGCCGGCGTCGACACCCTGGTGGTGGACACCGCGCACGGCCACCAGGAACGGATGATCAACGCGTTGCGGGCGGTCCGGGCGCTGGACCCGCCGGTGCCGGTCGCCGCCGGCAACGTGGTCACCGCCGAGGGCGTACACGATCTGATCACGGCCGGCGCGGACATCGTCAAGGTCGGCGTCGGACCCGGCGCGATGTGCACCACCCGGATGATGACCGGGGTGGGCCGGCCGCAGTTCTCCGCCGTCCTGGACTGCGCCCGCGCCGCCACCCGGGCCGGCGGACGGATCTGGGCCGACGGCGGGGTCCGGCACCCGCGCGACATCGCGCTCGCGCTCGCCGCCGGCGCCGCGAACGTCATGATCGGCTCGTGGTTCGCCGGCACCTACGAGTCGCCCGGCGACCTCTACACCGACGCCGACGGGCGCCGCTACAAGGAGAGCTTCGGGATGGCGTCGTCCCGGGCGGTGAGCGCCCGCACCGCCGAGGACAGCCCGTTCGACCGGGCCCGCAAGGCGGTCTTCGAGGAGGGCATCTCGTCGGCCCGGATGTACCTGGACCCGGACCGGCCCGGGGTGGAGGACCTGCTCGACGAGATCGTCGCCGGGGTACGCAGCGCCTGCACCTACGCCGGGGCGGCCGACCTGCGGCAGTTCCAGGAGCGGGCCGTGGTCGGGGTGCAGACCCCGGCCGGCTACACCGAGGGCCGGCCACTGCCGACGAGCTGGTGAGCCCCGCCCCCGCTCAGCGCAGCCTGGTGATGGCCACCTCGACGCCCTGGCCGGTGTTCTTCGGGCCGGCATAGACCCCCTTCAGCGGCGGGACGTCGCCGTACTCCCTTCCCCGGCCGACCACCACGTGCCGCTCGCCGACCGGGACCCCGTTCGTCGGGTCGAACGCGGTCCAGCGGCCGACCCACCACTCCACCCAGGCGTGGCTCTGCCCGACGATGCTCTCGCCGATCTCGGCCGACGGCCGCGGATGCAGGTAACCGGAGACGTACCGGGCCGGGATGCCCATCGTCCGCAGCAGCCCCACCACCAGGTGGCTGATGTCCTGGCAGACCCCCTTGCGCTGGCGCCAGGCGTGCACCGCGTCGGTCTGCACGCCGGTGGAGCCCGACGCGTAGGTCACCTCCTCGCGGACCCGCTGGCAGGTCGCCATCGCGGCCGCGTGCGGGGTCGGGTGGCCGCCCTTCAGCTGCCCGGCCAGCTCGGTCAGCTCGTCGTCCAGGGCGGTCCGGGAGGTGGGCAGCAGCAGTTCGTGCCAGCGGTCGACGTTGTCCGGCACGGCAAGATCTGACCAGCCCGCCCCCTCCGACGGGCCGAGCAGATCGCCGGCCGGCAGCGTCTCCACCGTAGCGGCCGCCGTCACCTGCAGCTCCTCGTGCGGGCTGTGCAGGTCGAAAGCGGTGACCACGGTGCCCCAGTAGTCCTCGTACCGGTAGGTGCGGGCCGGCGGCCACACCTCCACCCGGGCCTCCAGCACCGCCTGGCGGGCCTCGTTGCGGGGCGACATCCGGGCCTCGTTGTACGAGGAGGCGACCTTGCCCCCGTACGTGAAGCCGGTCTGGTGTTTGATCTTCAACCGCCAACTCGACACGCTCACGCGACCGCCTCCGGAAGCCAGGCGACCGCCTTGGTCTGCCGAAAGTAGCGGCGCGACACCGCGTCGTTCACCTGGGAGCAGGTCCGCTCCAGGCTGGTCAGCACCGCGCCGAGGTCGTCGAGGAGTTCGTCGGCGCCCCGGAACTCCAGACTGGTCCGGGCCCGGCCGACGATCCGCTGGGCGTCGGTGGCCACCCCGGCCCGGCCACCGGACTGGGCCGGGCCGGTGGGCGGCTCCAGCTCGGCCAGGCAGCTCTCGGCCCGGGACAGCGCCGCGAACACCGACCGCGGGAAGAGCCGGTCCAGCAGCAGGAACTCGGCCGCGTGCCGGTCGTCCAGCGACCCCCGGTAGGTGCGCAGGAAGGTCTCCCAGGCGCCGCAGGAGCGCAGCAGGGTCAGCCAGGACGGGATGCTGCCGCCGGCGCGCACGTGGGTGGAGAGCAGCCGGGCGGTCATGTCGACCCGCTCCACGCTGCGGCCCAGCACCAGGAAGAGCCAGCCCTCGTCCCGGCTCATGGTGGCGTCGGCGAGCCCGGCCAGCACCGCGCAGCGCTCCCGCACCCACCGGAAGAACGCGTGTACGCCCTGCTGTTCGACCCGGCGCCGGGCGTGTGGCAGGCCGTGCCAGGTGGAGTTCAGGCACTCCCACATCTCCGCGGAAACGGTCTCCCGGGCGCCCCGGGCGTTCTCCCGGGCGGCCCGCAGCGAACCGACCACCGAGCTGGGGTTGGCCTCGTCGAGGGCGAGCAGCCCGACCACCCGGGCCGCCGAGACGGGCCGCTCCGGCGGCGGCACCCCCATCACGGCGAGCAGCGACCGGCAGGCGGTCTCCTCGTCCACCCACGGGTCGGCGAGCATCCGGTGCAGGTGCACGTCGAGGATGCGGGCGGTGTCCTCGGCCCGCTCGACGTACCGGCCGATCCAGTAGAGCGACTCGGCGATCCGGCTCAGCATCCGCGCCCCTCCCCCAGCCGGGCGGCCTGCTGCTGTTGCTGCTGCTGGGCGGTCTCGGTGCCGGCACCCGGCCCGGGATCGGGGCTGCGCGGGGCGGGCACCGGGACGGCGCCCCGCTGGTCCGGGTCGGGGCCGATGGCCAGGTCGGCCAGGTCGTCGGCGCGCTCGCCCACCGGCGCCAGGTCGATCGGCTCGGCCGGGGCCGGCGCGGCGGCCAGGATCCAGGTGTCCTTCGAGCCGCCCCCCTGGCTGGAGTTGACCACCAGGGCGCCCTCCGGCAGCGCCACCCGGGTCAGGCCGCCGGGCAGCACGGTGACCCGTTCGCCGTCGTTGACCGCGAACGGCCGCAGGTCCACGTGCCGGGCCCGCAGCCGGTTGCCGACCAGCGTCGGCACCATCGACAGCGCCACCTCGCGCTGCGCGATCCAGCCGCGCGGGTCGGCCCGGACCCGCTCCCGGAGCCGGTCCAGCTCCTCCTCGCCGGCCTGGGAGCCGATCACGATGCCGGCGCCGCCGGAGCCGTCCACCGGCTTGAGCACCAGCTCGTGGCAGTGCGCCAGCGCGTATTCCAGGGCGTCCGGGTCCTCCAGCCGGTAGGTCTCGACGTTCGGCAGGATCGGCTCCTCGTTCAGGTAGTAGCGGACCAGCTCCGGCACGTAGGTGTAGAGCAGCTTGTCGTCGGCGACCCCGTTGCCGACCGCGTTGGCGATGGTGACCCGGCCGGCGCGGGCGGCGTTGAGCAGGCCGGCCACCCCGATCACCGAGTCGGCCCGGAAGTGCACCGGGTCGAGGAAGTCGTCGTCGATGCGCCGGTAGATCACGTCCACCCGCTGCTCGCCGCCCGTGGTCCGCATGGCGACCTCGTTACCCACGCAGACCAGGTCCCGACCCTCGACCAGCTCGACGCCCATCTCCCGGGCCAGCAGGGCGTGCTCGAAGTAGGCCGAGTTGTGCACGCCGGGGGTCAACACCACCACCGTGGGGTCCGCGACCCCGACCGGCGCCGCGGCCCGCAGCGCCCGCAGCAACTGCGCCGGGTACGACTCGACGGGCTGGATCCGGGTGGCGGCGAAGACCTCGGGCAGCACGTGCGCCATCGCGCGCCGGTTCTCCATCACGTAGCTGACCCCGGACGGCACCCGGACGTTGTCCTCCAGCACCCGGAAGGCGCCCTGCTCGTCGCGGACCAGATCGACCCCGGCGACGTGCACGCGTACCCCGTTGTGGGGGTTGATGCCGGCGGCCGCGCGGTGGAAGTGCGCGCTGGTGACCACGAGCCGGCGGGGCACCACCCCGTCGGCGAGGACCTGGCCGGCGCCGTAGATGTCGGCCAGGAACGCCTCCAGGGTGCGGACCCGCTGGGCGACCCCGGCCTCCACGGTGCGCCACTGGTCGGCGGCGATGATGCGCGGCACGATGTCGAGCGGGAACGGCCGCTCGACGCCCTTGAGCGCGAAGGTGATGCCCTGGTCGAGGAAGGCGCTGGCCAGCACCTCGGCCCGGATGCCCAGCTCGGCGCTGGAGAGCGGCTGCAGCGTCGCGTAGAGCGCTTCGTACGTCTCCCGCGGCATGCCGGCCTCGCCGAACATCTCGTCCCACCCGGGGCCGAGGCGGTAGTCCTCGAACAAGTCCGCCATGGCCTGACGTTACGCCGATTCCGTTGCCGGCGGGTAACGGACAACCACCTGTTGATCACCTGTCCCCCGCCGATCCCGCAGGCCACCGCGGCTTCGCATCGACATCGAAGGATCTGCCGGGCGGGCGAGGTGGTGGACCGCCGGGACGGGACCTCCCGGCGGTCCGGCGGCGAACCGGCACCGCCGGGAACGGGGGACCCTACGGTTCACGGCTCGCGCCGCCGACAACGGTACGCGGTCCACGGGTCGGCACCGATCAAACTCCCCGGATCAGCAGTAGCGCGACGGTGCCGAGGTAGATCAGCGGGATGGCCACCCCTTCGAAGCCGATGCCACGACGTTCCCGCAGGATCAGACCGGCCGCCAGCGTCGCCGTCAGCAGCGTGGTGGAGCCGGTGAGCAACAGTCCCGCCGACGCCGCGTCGGAGTAGATCGACCCGGGGCGGTACGCGGCGTCCGCCAGGAAGATCATCAGAGAGTCGAACGCGTTTCCGCCGAGGATGTTGCCGATCCCCAGGGTCAGCGCGCCGATCCGGACCGCCGCGATCAGGGTGACCAGCTCCGGCAGCGAGGTGATCGCGGTGGTCACGGTGAATCCGACGAATCCACTCGGCAGGCCGGTCGCCGCGACGAGTCCCAGGCCGCCCTGGCCGATCAGGTAGCCGGTGCCGGCGACCACCGCGGCGAGCGCCGCCAGCCGCAGCCACAGCCGGGTGGTGCTGGCCCCGCTCGGCGAGTCGTCGGCGGGGACGTCCTCCCGGGTGTCCTCGGTCTGCCGGGCCAGCCACATCGGTTCCTGCCGCAACCGACGTAGCAGGAAGAGACCGTAGAGGTAGATGACCGGGATCAGCAGGCTCGCCGGGTGCACCCAGAGGATCCGCAGGGTCGGCGTCGCGTACGCGACGACCGGCAGGCAGAGCAGCGCCACCAGCACCAGCGCCTGCATGACGTTCTCCAGCGACGCGGCCGCGTGCTCGATGTTCGACCGCCGGTAGAGCAGGTCCGCGATCGCCAGCCACACCGTCTGGACGGCGATCCCGCCGATCGGGTTGGCCAACGCGAACTCGGCGTCACCCTGGAGACCGCCGACGATCGTGGTGCCGATGCCCGGCAGCGACGTCACCGCGCCGAGCAGCAGCGCGCCGGCAACCGCCTCGCCCATGCCGGTCCGGTCGGCGAGTTCGTCGGCCGTGCCGGCCAGGGCCCTGCCGGCGAAGACGATCGCGACGAGCGCCACGAGAAGGGCCAGCAGGCTCGGCAGCAGCGGCCAGGTGCCGGCCGTCATCGGAGCGCACCCACCTGGTCACGGACCGTCCGCGGGGTGGCGGGTGGGAGCTCGGTGAGTGCGATCATGCGACGGGGTCGTACCCCGTCCGCCGGGGGCGGAACACCCGCGGGAAGTCGATGTGGCGCCGGTCACAGACCGTGCCGGGGCGACGATCCCGCCGCTCGGCGGAGCCCCGGCCGGCGGCATGACGAGCAGTCAGCTCCGGCCGGGACCCTGCCTCCGGATCAATCAGCGGCTGCCCGCTGGTTCGCGTACAGCAGCAGGTTCGGTGCACCCTGCGGGTCGGTCACCAGGTCCGGAGTGGCGTTGCCGAGCAGCGCGGCCGTGACCTGGTCGGGGGTGTCGGTGGGGTGGGCCGCCAGGTGCAGGGCGGCCACCCCGGCCACGTGCGGGGCGGCCATCGAGGTGCCGCTCGCGACCAGAGTGCCGGTGTCGGAGCCGTTGCTGAGCGAGGTGATGTCGACGCCCGGCGCGAACAGGTCCACGCAGCCGCCCCGGTTCGAGAAGTAGGCCCGGGAGTCCGCGCGGTCGACGGCGGCGACGGTGACGGCGGCCGGCAGCCGGGCCGGCGAGAAGCGGCACGCGTCGGTGCCGTAGTTCCCCGCCGCCACCACGTAGCTGACGCCGGTGGCGATGGACTTGGAGATCGCCGCGTCCAGGACCGGGTCGGCCACCCCGCCGAGGCTCATGTTCGCCACCGCCGGGCCGGCGGCGTTGGCGGTGACCCAGTCCACGCCGGCCACCACGCTGCCCATGGTGGTGAACGAGGAGCAGCCGAAGACCCGTACCGGCACCAGTTTCACCTCTTTTGCCACGCCGTAGGTGGCCGACCCGATCGTGCCGGCGACGTGGGTGCCGTGACCGATGCAGTCGGTGGTGTCGCGTCCGCCGGTCGCGTCGTACCCGGCGGCGACCCGGCCGCCGAAGTCCCGATGGCCGGCGCGGATGCCGCTGTCGATGACGTAGACGGTGACCTCGGCGCCGGTCTGGTCGTAGTGGTAGCTGTTGTCCAGCGGCAGGTTCCGCTGGTCGATCCGGTCCAGGCCCCAGGTCACCGGGTACTGGCTGGCCGCCAGGCCGACCCGCTGGTCCGGGACGAGGTAGGCCACCGCGGGGTCGTTACGCAGCGTCTCGACCTGGTCGGGGGTCAGGGTGGCGGCGTAGCCGTTGAGCGCGTGGCCGTACCGGTGGGTGACCTGCGCGCCGATCCTCGCCGCGCGGGTGGCGGCCGTCCGGGTCCGCGCCCGGTCCGGCGTGCCTTCGAGTACGACGAGATAGCTGCCGGGGATCGCGGTGCCACTGGCCGACAGCAGCGGCGCGGGCGGCTCGGCGGCGGCCGCCGAGCCGGGGGCCGCGACCACCACCGCGGCGGTGACGGCGATCGCGGCGACGGCGGCCAACCGGTGCCGCCACCAGGAACGAGGGTCCGGATGGCGATGGGGGTTCGGGCGGATCCGGGGGGTCGGGCGGGGTCTGGTCACGACGACGGGTTCCTCCTGACTGGAGCGCGGTCAGCCGGCGCGGCGGACGGGGCGCGGCCGACCGCGACCGGATGCATTCCAGTGATTGTCGTCGATATATGCGGCGGGTGGGGAAACTCACTGAAGTTCGTGGAGCATCAGTTGCCGGGCGGCCTCGGTGATCGAACCGGACAGCGACGGATAGATGGTGATGGTCTGGGCGAGGTGGTTGACCGTGAGGTTGTTCTCCACCGCCATGGTGATCGGCAGGATCAGCTCGCTGGCGTTCGGCGCCACCACCACGCCGCCGACGATCTGGCCGGTCGCCGGCCGGCAGAACAGCTTCACGAAGCCGTCGTGCAGATCGGCCATCTTGGCCCGCGCGTTGCCGGCCAGCGGCAGCATGATCGGCCGGGCCGGCGTCCGGCCCGAATCCGCCTCGTCCTGGGACACCCCGACGGTGGCCAGCTCCGGATCGGTGAAGACGTTCGCCGCGACGGTGCGCAGCCGCAGCGGCTGGACGGCCTCGCCGAGGGCGTGCCACATCGCGATCCGGCCCTGCATCGCGGCGACGCTGGCCAGCGGCAGCACGCCGGTGCAGTCACCGGCCGCGTAGATGCCCGGCACGTTGGTGCGGGAGACCCGGTCCACGGTGAGGTAGCCACCCGGGGCCACCTCGACGCCGTACTCGGTCAGGCCCAGCCCTTCGGTGTTGGGCACCGAGCCGACCGCCATCAGCGCATGGGTGCCGGTGACGACCCGCCCGTCGGCGAGCTCGACCTCGACCCCGTCGGCGGTCCGCCGGACCGAGTTGGCCCGGGAGTTGTTCAGGATGCTCATGCCGCGGGTGCGGAACACCCGCTCGATCGCGGTCGCCGCGTCGACGTCCTCGTGCGGCATCACCCGGTCCCGGCTGGAGACCAGCGTCACCTGCACCCCCATCGCCAGGTACGCGCTGGCGAACTCGGCGCCGGTCACCCCGGAACCGATCACGATCAGGTGCTCGGGCAGTTCGGGCAGGTCGTAGACCTGGCGCCAGTCCAGGATCCGCTCCCCGTCCGGGACGGCCGTCGGCAGCACCCGGGGGGTCGCGCCGGTGGCGAAGAGGACCGTGGACGCGTCGATCGAGTACTCAGAGTGACCATCGGTCGGGGTGATGACGACGCGATGGGTATGACCGAGCGTGTCGTCCCCGAGCCGGGCCCGCCCCGGCACGAAGGTCACCCCCGCTTTGATCAACTTGGCGTGGATGTCGGCGGACTGGGCCAGCGCGAGCCGCTTGACCCGGCCGTGCACCGCCGCCGCGTCGACGCTCACCGACGTCAGCCCGGCCGAGCGCACCCCGAACTCCTCGGTGTCCCGGCATCCGGTCATCACCTCCGAACTGGCGATGAAGGTCTTCGAGGGCACACAGTCCTGGAGCACGCAGGCGCCGCCGGCGCCCTCGGCCTCCACGACGGTCACCTCGGCGTCCAACTGGGCGGCCACCAGGGCCGCCTCGTAGCCGGCCGGCCCGCCGCCGATGATCACGATCCGGCTCACAGTTCTCGCCCCTCCTCGATGCTCACAGTGACTTTCTTCTTCTCAGCTGTCCGACACGCACCGTCGTATTCTCCCCCACCCCCGTGTCGGGCTATCGTCATCGCCGTGCGTCATTACGCCGCGTACGGCTCAAACCTCGATCCCGCCCGGATGCGTGCCTACTGTCCGCATTCACCGATGGTGGGCACCGGCTGGCTGGAAGGCTGGCGGCTCACCTTCGCCGGTGAGGAAGTCATCGGCTGGGAGGGGGCGGTCACCACAATCGTCGAGTCGCCGGGCGACCGGGTCTTCGTCGCACTCTACGACGTGCACCCGTGGGACGCCGCGCAACTCGACGAGGTCGAGGGGGTGGTCGCGGGCACCTACCGCAAGCTCCACGTCCGGGTGGTCACCCTGGACGGTGAGGTCACCGCCTGGGTCTTCGTCTTCACCGGGTACGAGGGCGGGCTGCCCACCGCGTGGTACCTCTCCGAGATCGCCAACGCGGCCGAGAAGGCCGGCGCACCGGACGACTACGTCGCCGAGCTGCGGTCCCGGCCGACCCGGACCGCCTCCGCCTGACCCCTGCGCGACGACGGCGGACCGGTCCCGCCGTCGTCGGCCCGCGTCAGTGGGCGGCCTGGACCGACCGCTCGAAGATGTCCGCCTCGTACTGCGGGGTCATCCCGACGGCCCGGTACAGGTGGACCGCCTCGGTCGGATTGCTCAGATCCACGCCGAGCCCGGCGTAGGCGCGTCCCCGCGCGGCATAGCCGGCGAACGCGTGCCGGAGCAGCGCCGCGCCCACCCCGCGCCGCCGGTGCCCGGCCAGGACCGCGAGGTTGCGGACCCAACCCTCGTTGGCGTCCAGCGACTGGTCCGAGGACTGCAGCACTCCGGCTGGCTCACCGTCCACCTCGGCCACGTACCACTCGTCCCAGGGCACGCTCGGCAGGGCCGCGATCTCCGCCCGCCACCGCGGGTAGCTTCGCGGCGGATAGTCCGGGGTGTCCCGGAACGCCGTGTCGTAGACCCGGTGGAAGGTCCGCAGATCCTCCTCGTCGGCCGGCCGGACCGGCCGGATCCGCACCCCGGCCGGGGGTGCCGGCGGCTCGGCCGACACCCCGGCCAGCGACCGGCGCATCCGGGCGTACCGCTTGACGAAGGCGAACCCCGCCGCCCGCAGGGTGTCGATCCACCGCTGCTCGGTCGGGACCGCCCCGGCCCGCACGGTCAGCCGGTCGAGCCCGGCCTGGGCGGCCCGCTCGGCCACCCGGGCGAGCTGTCCGGCCAGCAGCGGGGCCAGCGCCGGGTGGCCGCGCTCCGGATGCGCGTACACCTCGACGAACTCCTGGTCGCCCCGGCCGGGTTTGTCCAGATAGGCCCAGCCGACCACCTCACCGGCCGGGTCCACCGCCAACCACGAGTCGCGGTCCGGGTCGAAGTTCGGTGCGGCGAGGACCTCCCGTACCTCCTCGATGCTGAAGTCCGGCTCGCCCACGGCCGCGATGTCGCTGGCGTGCACCACGGCCAGGATCTGGGGGATGTCGGTCGGTCTCGGCCGGCGCGCGGTCCAGCCAGCGGGAAGCTCCACGCCGTGCATTGAACCCCGGCGCGCGCCGGGCCGCCTCCCAATATCGCGCTCAGTCCCCGACCGGCACCACCCGGTCGGCCTCGGCGGCCTTGACCAGCAGCTGGGCCAGCTCCATCCGCTCGTCCGGATCGAGTACGGCGAAGGCCCGGCCGGCGATCCCGTCGGTAACCGCCTCCGCCCAGTGCCACCGGCGCAGCAGCGGACCGACCGGCGGGTACGGCGGTTGCCAGCCGTAGGCCACCGCGCCCGGTTCGCCCTCCGGCCCGGCGATGATGGCCTCCAGCGGGCTCATCCCGCTGGCCCGCACGGCGAGCAGGTGGGCCGCGGCGAAGTGTTCGCGGAGCAGGTGCAGCAGGACCGCCAGCCGGGCCCCGGGCGCGTCGTCCGGAATCGGCATCGCCCGCCAGGCGGCGAAGAGCGGCATGCCGGTGGGGTCGGCGGCTGCGACCACCCGCTCGGTCAGCTCGGCGAGCCGGCGTACGCCCGGCGAGTGGGCCAGGTGTTCGGCTCCCCACCGGCAGCACTCGGTGAGGCTGATCACGGCCACCTCGCCGGGCATCGCCACCCGCCGGGCGGCCTCCCAGCCGTCGGCGACCGCCTCCGGCGCGATGAAGCCCATCGTCGCGGCGACGGTCTCGGTCCGCACGTCGCCGAGGGCACCGGCCCGGCCGGCGATGTGGAAGGCCCACCCGGACAGCCCCATCAACCGGGCTCGGCGCAGCGTGTGCGGGCACTCGATGAACGCGCCGCCGAGCTCCAGCACCCAGGGCTTCGCGGCGCTGGCGGCCTGTTCAGGGGTCAACGACGCCGCCCTCTCCGCAGCTGGCGCCCGCCGGGTCGGTTGGGCGCTTTCCGACTTCATGAGAAAGTCTGCCCGTTCGAACCGCCCCCCGGACACCCCGAAGCGGCCAATCCCTCACCCGCTGTCCGTCCCGGCCGTCCCGACCAGCCCGGTCAGGGCGTCTGGTCGTCGTCCGGGAGGGCCTCGGCGGCGGCCTGTGCCTCGCCGACGTGTCGGCGGGCGGCCACCACGGACCGTTCGGCGGCCTTACGGGCCAACCGCCGCCGGCTCAACTCGGCCTCGGCGGCGGCCCGGGCGCGTTCCAGGGCGGCCAGTTCCGCCTCAATGCCGGCCAAGGCGTCGGCGCCGTCGCGTTCGGCCGCCACCGACTCGGTCAGCTCCGCCTCGGCCTGCGCCTGTCGGTCGCGGGCGCCGTCGAGTTCGCGCCGCAGCGCGCGCCGCCGCACCCGCAGTGCCGCCGCCGAGTCGGCGCGTTCGGCCGGCGGCGATCCGGCCGGCCGGGGCCGGCCCGGTACACCCGGGTCGCGGCCGGACCCGGCCGGCCGGACGGCGGCCTCGTCGAGTTCGCCCGCGCCGCCGGTGACCAGCCGGAGCTGCGGTCTGGGCACCTCGCCGAAGCCGGCGTAGCTGGTCGCCCGGAGCAGCCGCCCGGTCCGTACCTGCTCGGCGACGGTCTCGTCCGACAGCGCCGCGTTCAGGGTCGCCTCCACCTCGGCCAGCGGGAGCTTCCCGGCCGACAGCGCCGGATCGGCCTCCCGGGCGAGGGCGCGCACTTCGGCGACCAGCGCGTTCACCGCCCCCCGGCGCTGCCCGGACAGCTCGCGGAGCCGGGGTCCGGCCAGTTCCCGCTGCGCCGACCGCAGCGCGGCCGAGAGGTCGACCAGGTCGGCGACGAGTTGCGGCCGGCGCAGCGCCAGCAGGTTCACCAGCCAGGCGGCCACGGTGGGCTTGCGGAGCCGGCCGATCTCGCGGGCGGCGGCGGTGTCACCGGCGGCGCGGGCGGCGGCCACCGCCTCGGCGCGGGCGGCGACGAACCCGTCCGGGGGCGCGGTGTAGAGCCGGTCGACGAGTTCCCGGGAGACCGCTGCCATCTTCTCCACCATCGAGGTTCAGTTGACCTGCGAGCCGGATTCCAGGCGGGCGTAGTCGCAGCCGGCGAGGCGGCTCATCAGGCCGTCGGTGACGCTGTGGCCGGCGTCGTTGAGCAGGCCGTCGTGCAGGGCGAAGGCGCGCCGGGGGGCGACCGCGCGGACGAAGTCGACGGACTCGGCCAGCCGCAGCCAGGGCGCCGAGACCGGCACGAAGAGGGTGTCGACCTGAACGCCCGCCGGCACGTCGAACGAGTCGCCCGGGTGGTAGATCTCGTCGTTGAGGAGGAACCCGAGATTGGGCACCCGGGGAATGTCCGGATGGATTTCCGCGTGCCAACCGCCGTAGGCCCGGACGTCGATGCCGGCGGCGGTGAACTCGTCGCCGGACTCCACCGCCGTCACCACCCCGGCCAGGGCGTCCAGTTTGGACACCACCGCCGGGTGGGTGTGCACCGTGACGGCCGGGCGCTTGCCGAGCGCGTCGGCGAGGGCGTCCACGTCCAGGTGGTCGGCGTGCTCGTGGGTCACCAGCACCGCGTCCACACCGTCGAGCGCGGCCCGCTCGGTGAAGGCACCGGGGTCGATGACCAGCACCGCACCATCATGCTCGACGCGTACGCAGGAATGGCCGAACTTGGTCAATCGCACCGTGACTCCCTCACAACCGAATCGTGATGTCCTTCCCGGCAGTCTGCCGGAACCGGACCGCGACCGCCGCGCGTCTCACGGAACACCCCGACACGGGGGGTTGCGGAGCGGAGGAGACATGGGGAGGAACGTACAGCGCCGGATGGCCGCGCTGGTCGGCGTGGCGGGGTTGGCGGCGGCCCTGATCCTGGGCGGCTGCGGCGCGGCGGAAGACTCGGCCGGGGTCGAGACCGGATCGGCGGCCGACGCGCCGGCCCAGCGGGAGGGCGCGCCGCCGGCGGGCGCGGACCGGGGCGCCGAGGACGGCAACGAGGCCGACGCCGGGGCGGGGGCCGCCGCCGACCTGCGGGTCGACCAACGGCAGATCGTCTACACCGGCTCGATGACCGTCCGGGTCGACGACGTCGAGGCGAAGGCGGCCCGCGCGGTCGCGCTGGTGACCGGCGCCGGCGGGTTCGTCGGCGGGGACCAGCGGACCAGCAACGACTCGTCCAGTGAGGCGTCGCTCACGCTGCGGGTGCCGGCCGACCAGTTCGCCCGGGTGGTGGACGGCATCGCCGAACTCGGTGAGCAGCAGCACCGCGACATCAAGACGGAGGACGTCACCGAGGAGTCCCTGGACCTGGACGCCCGGATCACCACCCAGCAGGCCCGGGTGGCCAGCGGCCGGCGGTTGCTGGCCGAGGCGGACAGCCTCAGCGACCTGGTGATGCTGGAGCGGGAGTTGGCCAGTCGGGAGGCGGACCTCGCCTCGCTGGAGGCGAAGAAGCGCCGGCTGGCCGATCTGGTCGCGCTCTCCACCATCACGGTGACCCTGCTCGGGCCGGACGCGCCGGACGACACCGACGACGGACCTGACACCGGCTTCCTGGTCGGCCTGGGCGCGGGCTGGACGGCGTTCCTCGCCTCGATGGGGGTGCTGCTGACCGTCCTGGGTGCGCTGCTGCCCTGGCTGGTCGCGCTCGGCGTACCGGCGTTCGCGGTGCTCTGGTTGGTCCGGCGGCTGGGTCGGCGGTCCCGGCCGGCTGGGGGTGCGGCGCCGACCGCCGCCGCCGGGTCCCCGCCACCACCACCGGGCTGATCCGGTACGACGCGCGTCGGCCCCGGCGGCTTGCCGGGGCCGACGCGTCGCGGCGCGGGTAGGGGGCGGGCTGGACGCGGGGCGGAGGCCGGACGCGGGGCGATGCCGGCGCCCCCGGGTCGGCCCGGAGACGCCGGATCAGGCGATGGCGGCCAGCGCCCGGGTCGCGGTGTGCACCAGCAGCCGGACCCCCACCCCGATCGCCCGTTCGTCCACGTCGAAGGTGGGCCGGTGCAGGTCGGCGTTTGGTGACAGCCGGCCCACGCCGAGCCGGGCCAGCGCGCCGGGAACGTACTCGAGGTACCAGGAGAAGTCCTCGCCGCCCATGCTCTGCGGCGTCTCGGCGACCGCGGTGGGGCCGGCGGTGGCCTTGGTGGCGGCGGTCAGCAGCCGGATCGCCCGGGCGTCGTTCACCACCGGCGGGCGGCCGCGCAGGTACTCCAGGTCAACGGTGGCGCCGGTCGGCGCGATCACGTCCCGGACCACCTGGGCGACGATCTTCGGGGCGGCGTCCCAGGTGTCCCGGTCGAGCACCCGCAGGGTGCCGGCGGCCATCGCCTCGTCCGGGATGACGTTGTACTGGGTGCCGGCCGACGCCTGCCCGAAGACCAGCAGCAGTCCGCTGTTGGCGGCGACCCGGCGGCTGACGAGTGCCGGCACCTCGGTGACCAGCCGGCCCAGCGCGTCGACCAGGTCCACGGTCAGGTGCGGTCGGGCGGTGTGGCCGCCCGGCCCGGTCAGCCGGACGGTGATGTTGTCGGCCGCGGCGGTGATCGGCCCGATCCGCAGGCCGACCTGCCCGACCGGCAGGCTCGGGTCGCAGTGCAGGGCGAAGATCTGGGCGACCTCGTCCAGACCGCCCGCCTCGATCACCTCCAGCGAGCCGCAGGGCAGGATCTCCTCGGCCGGCTGGAAGATCAGCCGGACCCGGCCGGTGAGCTTGCCCCGCTCGGCGAGCCGGGCCAGCAGCAGGCCCAGGCCGAGCAGGACGGTGGTGTGCACGTCGTGCCCGCAGGCGTGGCAGGCACCATCCACAGTGGATCGGTAGGGCACGTCCTTGGTGTCGGTGAGCGGCAGCGCGTCGAGGTCGGCCCGGAAGGCGATCACCGGCCCGGTGCTGCGGCTGCCGATGTCGCAGATCACCCCGTTCCCCTTGGGCAGCAGCCGGGGGTTGAGGCCGGCGAGCGAGAGTTCCCGGGCGATCAGGGCGGCGGAGTCGTACTCCTGCCCGGAAAGTTCGGGGTGGGCGTGCAGGTGCCGGCGGGTCGCGATCAGGTCCGGCAGCCGGAAGGCCAGCAACTCGTCCAGCCCGGCTGGGAGGGGCTCCGCCCCGGCAGGCGTCTCCGGCCAGGATGAAGCCAGCCCACTGCCTGTCGGCATTGTCAACACACTCGTCACGTCGATGTCTCGATCACTAGAGGTGGATGGATCTGGACCAACAGGGGACAGCCTAGACCGCCGAAGGTAACTCTGCGCAACGTCGTTTTGGTAGCGATCGGACCGCGCAGCGTCACAAAGTGCCTGGTGAGAGCGGCCAAAAACGCCAAGACGGCCGTACGGATCGACGCCGTTCACCGACATTAGTGTCACACCTCCTACAACGCGTGACGATATTGCCGGTCACGATCCGCAATCTTCTGGTGTCCGATTCGCCGGAACCGACGGCGGTCCCCGACCGGTCCGCGACCGGCCCCGGGCACCCCGGACGACCCCCTTGATCAAGCTCGCACACCAGGTCGGAGGCGGTGCGCACCGCGCGTCCGTCAAACCCGGCGGGCCGGCCGGGCCGCCCCGCGGCAGCCGGCCACCGCCCCGCGACACCCCGGCCACCGCGACGAACACGCCCGGCTCTTACCCCGAATCACCCGGGGCAAAAGGCGTCGGGCCACCCGGTCGACCGCGAACCGCTCGACGCGCCCGGAAAGTCCTGGAACCGGCCCGGAAAATCCGGCGGACGGTTCGGAAAATCGCGCCGAACCGGGGCGCTCAGAACCGGTCGGTCGGCCGGTAGATCCCCCAGACCTGGCGCAGCGTGCCGCAGACCTCACCGACGGTCGCCTGCGCCCGCAGCGCCTCCTTCATCGGATAGAGCACGTTCGTCGTACCGGCGGCCGCCTCGCGCAGGGCGGCGAGGGCGCGCTCGACGGCGCCGGCGTCCCGCGCGGCCCGCAGCTCGGCCAGCCGGCGGGCCTGCGCGGCCTCGATGGTCGGGTCGACCCGCAGCGGCTCGTACGCCTCCTCGGCGTCGACGGTGAAGCGGTTCACCCCGACCACCACCCGGTCCCCCGAGTCGATCTCCTGGGCGGTCCGGTACGCCGAGGTCTCGATCTCCCGCTTCTGGAAGCCCGCCTCGATCGCCTCCACCGCCGACCCGTGCTCGGCCACCCGCGCCATCAACGCGTCGACCTCCTCCTCGATCCGGTCGGTCATCGCCTCCACGACGTAGGAGCCGGCGAACGGGTCGACGGTGGCCGTCAGGTCCGTCTCGTGGGCGAGCACCTGCTGGGTCCGCAGCGCCAGCCGGGCGGCCTTCTCGGTCGGCAGCGCGATCGCCTCGTCGAAGCTGTTGGTGTGCAGCGACTGGGTGCCGCCGAGCACCGCGCCGATCCCCTGCACCGCGACCCGGACCAGGTTCACCTCGGGCTGCTGGGCGGTCAACTGCACCCCGGCGGTCTGGGTGTGGAAGCGCAGCATCCAGGACTTCGGGTCCACCGCGCCGAACTCGTCGCGCATCAGCCGGGCCCAGATCCGCCGGGCGGCCCGGAACTTCGCCACCTCCTCCAGCAGGGTGGTCCGGGCCACGAAGAAGAACGACAGCCGGGGCGCGAAGTCGTCCACCGCCAGCCCGGCGTCGAGCGCGGCGCGCACATAGGCCAGTCCGTTGGAGAGCGTGAACGCGATCTCCTGCACGGGCGTGGCTCCCGCCTCGGCCATGTGGTAGCCGGAGATGGAGATGGTGTTCCACTTCGGCACCTCCTTGCGGCAGTACGCGAAGGTGTCGGCGACCAGCCGCAGCGACGGCTTGGGCGGGAAGATGTAGGTGCCCCGGGCGATGTACTCCTTGAGGATGTCGTTCTGGATGGTCCCCTTGAGGGCGGCGCCGGGCACCCCGGACTCCTCGGCGACGAGTTGGTAGAGCAGCAGCAGCACCGACCCGGGCGCGTTGATCGTCATCGAGGTGGAGACCTGGTCCAGTGGGATCCGGTCGAAGAGCAGCCGCATGTCCTGGATGGAGTCGATCGCCACCCCCACCTTGCCGACCTCGCCGTGCGCGACCGGGTCGTCCGAGTCGTAGCCCATCTGGGTGGGCAGGTCGAAGGCGACCGACAGGCCCATCGTGCCGGCCGCGAGCAGCTGGTGGTAGCGGGCGTTGGACTCGGTGGCGGTGCCGAAGCCCGCGTACTGCCGCATCGTCCACGGCCGGGAGGTGTACATCGTGGGGTACACCCCGCGGGTGTACGGAAACTCCCCCGGCGCCCCGATCCGACCCGCCGGGTCCGCGGGCAGATCGCCGGCGTCGTAGACGGCCCTGATCGGGAATCCGGACTCGCTCAACCGAGACTCACTCATCTCCGGATGGTAGGACGTGCTGGTGGGAGGCCGGGTGAGGTATTGCGCACAGCGCGTCCGAGCCGGCATACCCGAGGTGAGTTCACCGGTACGGAAAGTCAGTTCCGGAGAACCCCCGCCCGTCGCCTTTCCCTCGGGGGTACCGAACCCGCAATATAGGGGGGTTGTGTCCCGTGCCCCTCTCGATTTCCCGGTGGCCTTACCTGTGACTCAGATCCCGACGTGGAGCGGCGGACCAGTCAACCCCACCAATGGACGCGCGGCGCCCGGCGCCACCATCGGCGGCCGGTACTCGCTGCGCGCCGCGGTCGGCCACGGCGGGATGGGCACCGTCTGGCGGGCCGCCGACACGCTGCTGCGCCGCGACGTGGCGGTCAAGGAGGTCGTGCTGCCGCCGGGCCTGGCGCCCAGCGACCGCGACGCCATGTACGAACGCACCCTGCGCGAGGCGCGCGCCGCCGCCGCCCTGCAGCACCCCGCCGTCGTGCAGGTGTACGACGTGGTGACCGAGGCCGGCCGCCCGTGGATCGTGATGGAGCTGCTGGACGCGCGGAGCCTCGCCGACATGGTGATCGAGGACGGGCCGGTGGCCCCGCGCGCCGTCGCCAAGATCGGCATCGCGCTGCTCGGCGCACTGGAGGTCGCCCACGCGATCGGCGTCCTGCACCGGGACGTGAAACCGGCGAACGTGCTGATCTGCAACGACGGGCGCTGTGTGCTCACCGACTTCGGGGTGGCCCGGATGCCCACCGACGTCCAGCTCACCACCCCCGGCATGGTGCTCGGCTCGCCGCACTTCATCTCCCCCGAGCGGGCGATGGGGCAGGAGTTCGGGCCGCCCAGCGACCTCTTCTCGCTCGGCGTGACGCTCTACACCGCGGTCGAGGGCCGACCTCCGTTCGACAAGGGCGACCCGATCGAGACGATGCACGCGGTGGTCGAGGACCCGCCCGCGCCGCCGAGCCGCTCCGGGCCGCTGACCGGGGTGCTGATGGGGCTGCTGGAGAAGGACCCGGCCCGCCGGTTCGACGTGCCCACCGCCCGCGGCATGCTCCGGGAGCTGCTGGCCGGCCCGCTGGCCAGCAAGGCGCCCGGCCACCTGACCACCGACCCGTACTCGGTCGTCCCGCCGCAGCGCTCGCCGTGGCAGCCGCCGGCCGCCCAGCCGCAGCCGCAGCCGACCGGCCAGATCGGCGGCCGGGCGATGCTCGCCCCCGGCGAGTCGCTCACCGACCGGCTGGCCGAGCTGCAGCGCGCCGGTCACCAGATGCCCACCCCGGCCCAGTACGCCGCGGCCGGCCTGGCCGACACCAACCCGACCCAGCCGCCGGTCCCGGCGGTCAACGCCCCGACCGGCGCGCTCACCGGCGCCACCGGTGCGATGCCCGGCAAGCCCTGGGACCAGCCCACCCGGGCCGGCTGGGGTGCCGCCCCACCCGCCGGCGGGCCGGGCACCGAGGCCGGTGGGCCCGGCACCGGGGTCCGGCCGGTCGGCGCCGCCGCGGGCGGTAAGGCGCTGCTGGACCGGGCGCTGGTCGGCGCGAAGCGCACCGGCGGCACCGCGGTCGAGACCGTCAAGGGCTGGCCGCGCAACCTGCAGCTTGCCGCGGCCAGCGGGCTGGCCGTGGTGCTGCTGCTCGGCGCGGTGCTGCTGTTCAACGGCTCCGACCAGCAGCCCACCCCGCCACCGCAGGCCGCACCGACCACGCCCGCCCCGGTCGGCGCCTCCTTCGAGACCCAGACGTACGCCGAGAAGGGCCTGTCGGTGAACGTGCCGGCGGGCTGGAAGCGGGCCACCGGCGGGTCGTACGTCGACTTCACCGACCCCGACGACAGCGGCCGCCGGGTCCGCATCATCGTCGAGCCCTTCGGCGGCACCCAGGCGCTGCGCTGGGCGGAGGTCGCCGAGAACGGCCTGGAGAGCCGCAGCCGGACCTGCGCGAAGCCGTACAACCAGATCTCGATGACCGAGGCGGAGCTGGCCGGCCGGGCCGGCGCCGAGTTCGAGTACACCTGCGGCTCCGGCGACAACATGCGGCACGGGGTGTGGCGGATGGTCCCGCAGGACGGCAAGGCGTACTCGTTCTACCTGACCACCACCGACGGCCGGTTCGAGGAGAGCAAGGTCATCTACGACGAGATGGTCCGCTCGTTCCAGTTCAGCGCCGCCGGCTGACCCGGGCATGACGGCCGGCACCGGGGACCTCGACGAGCTGCGCGCCCGCGCGGAGCGCTGGCTCGCCGACGACCCCGACCCGGCCAGCCGTACCGAGCTGCAGAACCTGCTCGACGGGCTGCCCGGCAGCCGCGCCGAGTTGGCCGACCGGTTCGCCGGCACGCTCGCGTTCGGCACCGCCGGGCTGCGCGGCCCGCTGCGCGCCGGCCCCAACGGGATGAACCTCGCCGTGGTGACCCGGGCGGCGGCCGGCCTGGTCGGCTGGCTCGCCGCCCGCGAAGCGCCGGGTCCACTGATCATCGGGTACGACGCCAGGCACGGTTCGCGGACGTTCGCCGAGCGCACCGCGCAGGTCGCCACCGGCGCCGGCCGGCCGGCGCTGCTGCTGCCCCGACCGCTGCCCACCCCGATCCTCGCGTACGCGGTGCGCGCCCTCGACGGGGTGGCTGGCGTGATGGTGACCGCCAGTCACAACCCGCCACGGGACAACGGCTACAAGGTCTATCTCGGGGCCGCGCTCGGCGGCCCGCGCGGAGCGGGCGCCCAGATCGTCACCCCGGTCGACGCCGAGATCGAGGCGGCGATCCGGGCCGTCGGTCCGCTACTGGAGGTGCCCCTCGGTCCGGCCGGCGGGACACTCGACGACCGGGTGACCGCCGACTACGTCGCCGCCGCCACCGGCCTGCTCCGTGCCGGAACCGACGTCGGCACTACCGGCGGCGGCACGGACGACGGCACGGGCGGCACGGGCGGCGGTGGCACGGACGGCGGCGCTGACGGCGGTGGCACGGGCGGCGGCGCTGACGGCGGTGGGGCGCGGGAGTTGGTGGTGGCGTACACGGCGCTGCACGGGGTCGGGGCGGCGGTGCTCACGGCGGCGTTCGCCAGGGCTGGCTTCGCCGTACCCGGGCTGGTGGCCGACCAGGTCGAGCCGGACCCGGACTTCCCCACCGTCGCGTTCCCGAACCCGGAGGAGCCCGGCGCGGTCGACCGGCTGGTGAAGGTGGCCGGCGGCATCGGCGCCGACCTGGCCATCGCCAACGATCCGGATGCCGACCGGTGCGCGGTCGTGGTGCCCGACCCGGGGGCGGGCGGCGGTTGGCGGATGCTGCGCGGCGACGAGGTGGGGGTGCTGCTCGCCGACCACCTGATGCGGCGCGGCGTCCACGGCCTGTATGCCACCACCATCGTCTCCTCGGCGCTGCTGGGCCGGATCTGCCGGGCCCGCGGCCTGCCCTACGCCGAGACGCTCACCGGCTTCAAGTGGATCGTGCGGGCGACGGCGGGCGACGCCCCGCTGGTCTACGGCTACGAGGAGGCGCTCGGCTACTGCGTGGCGCCGGACCTGGTCCGCGACAAGGACGGCATCACCGCCGCGCTCACCGTCGCCGAGCTGGCCGCCGGGCTGAAGGCCCAGGGGCGGACGCTCGCCGACCGGCTGGACGAGCTGGCGGTCGAGTTCGGGCTGCACCTGACCGACCAGCTCTCGGTCCGGGTGGACGACCTGGCCGAGATCACCTCGGCGATGGCCCGGGTCCGGGCGCGGCCGCCGGCCGAACTGCTCGGCGTCGCGCTGACCGGGGTCGAGGATCTGGCCCCCGACGCCGACGTGCTGATCCTGCGCACGGCCGCCGCCCGGGTGGTGATCCGGCCGTCGGGCACCGAGCCGAAGCTGAAGGCGTACCTGGAGGTGGTGGAGCCGGTGGGCGCGGCGGGTGAGCTGCCGGCGGCGCATGGGCGGGCGGCGGCCGCGCTGGCCGACCTGCGCGCCGAGACCGCCGCCGTGCTCGGCCTCAGCTGACCGCGAACCGGCGGCTGTCCGCCGGACCCGGTTCCTCGAACCTCAGCGACCGAGCCGGTCCACGCCGCGTCGCGCCGTGGCGCGGCGTCGTGGCGCACCCAGCCGTTGCTCAGCCGAGGTGTTCCACGGCTCCGCGCGCCATGATCATGGGTGTCGCGGCCGAGCCGGACGGGGCGGGGTGGTCAGGCGCGGGCGCCGAGGGCGGCGTCGATGGCGCGGGTCAGGGCGGCGACGACAAGGGCCACCGAGGGGCGCACGGTCGAGGAGTCCAGGCTCACGGTGCCGGAGAAGCCGGCGCCGCCGGCGATCTCCTCCAGCCGCCGGTGGGCGTCCTGGACGGCCGCGCCGGTCAGGCCCAGCGCCGGTTCCATCCGGACCGCCGCCACCAGGGTCGCCAGCGCCGCCGTCCGCTCGTCGGGCACCTCGTCGCCGGTGAGCGCGGTCGCCAGCCGCTGCCGGATCCCGGCCTCGACCGTGGAGTCCACCGACGGGTAGCGGTGCACGTGGACGTAGCCGTCCATCGCCGTCTCGTCGATGTCGCAGACGATGTCCCGCTCCACCAGGTCGGCAAGTACCCGGGAGCGCAGCCCGTGCCGGAGCCGTTGCAGCCAGGACGCCGGGGTGTGCGGGGTGTCGGCGGCCATCCGGGCCAGCACCTCGTCGTCGATCGGGTTACCGGTCGGCGTCGGGTCGACCACCACCATCGAGCCCTCGGAGAAGGCGACCCGGCCGGCCAGCGCCAACTCGACCAGGACCGCCGCCGCCATGCCCAGATCCAGGCCGATCCGGGAGCCGGTGGCCTTGCCGGACTTGTCGTCGTACCCGAGCAGCAGCAGTTCCTCGGCGAGCGCAACATCGGTGGTCATGGCCCGAGACGGTAGCCGCTCCGCGCACGTCGCGCATGCCTGCTGTCAGAACCGGGGCATCCCGCCGAACTGTCGGTCACCGGCGTCGCCGAGACCGGGCACGATGAACATCTTCTCGTTCAACCGCTCGTCGATCGCGGCGGTCACCAGCCGCAGTGGCAGCCCGGACCGCTCCAGCCGCTCGATCCCGGCCGGCGCGGCCAGGACGCAGAGCACGACGATCTCGGTGCAGCCCCGATCGGCGAGCAGCCGGCAGCAGTGCTCCAGCGACCCGCCGGTGGCCAGCATCGGGTCCAGCACCAGCACCGGCAGCCCGGTCAGGTCGGTGGGCAGCGACTCCATGTACGCCCGGGGCTCGAAGGTCTCCTCGTCCCGGGCCAACCCGACAAAGCCCATCGAGGACTCCGGCAACAGCGCCAGCGCGGCGTCGGCCATCCCGAGCCCGGCCCGCAGGACGGGCACCAGCAGCGGCGGGTTGGCCAGCCGGATCCCCTCGGTCGGTGCGACCGGCGTCCGCACCTGGTAGCGCTCGACCGGGAAGGAGCGCGCGGCCTCGTACACCAGCAGGGTGGTGAGTTCGCGCAGCGCGGCGCGGAACGCCGCCGGATCGGTGCGAGTGTCGCGCATCACGGTCAGCCGGGTCTGCGCCACCGGGTGGTCAACGACGAGTACGTCCACGGTCGCCCAACCTACCGGGCAGAGCCGGGACCGGCATCGCCGCCCGCTCACAAGATCATCCAGCGGGGTGGTGCGTAGACTCGTCGGCATGACCGCGACACCGACGTCGACGCGCTCCGACCTGTCCGAGCTGGGCCGTTCCGGGCCGGCGCTACGGGCGTTCCTGCACGGCCTGCCGGGCGTGGACCAGGTCGGCGTGGAGCAGCGGGCCGCGATGCTGGGTACCCGGTCGATCAAGACCAGCGCGAAGGCGTGGGCGATCGATCTGGCGATCCGGATGGTCGACCTGACCACCCTGGAGGGGGCTGACACCCCCGGCAAGGTCCGGGCGCTGTCGGTGAAGGCGATCCGGCCGGATCCGGCCGGTGCGACCGACACCGAGGGTGGTCCCGGGCCGTGTCCGAGCGTGGCGGCGGTGTGCGTGTATCCGTCGATGGTGCCGGTCGCCGCCGAGGTGCTGCGCGGCTCCGGGGTGCACCTGGCCAGCGTGGCGACGGCGTTCCCGTCGGGGCAGGCGCCGCTTGAGGTGAAACTGGCCGACACCCGGTCCGCGGTGGCGGCCGGCGCCGACGAGATCGACATGGTGATCAGCCGGGGTGCGTTCCTGGCCGGGGACCACCAGCGGGTGTACGACGAGATCGTGGCGGTCAAGGACGCCTGCGGCGACGCCCACCTGAAGGTGATCCTGGAGACCGGGGAGTTGGGTGGCTACGACAGCGTCCGGCGGGCCTCCTGGCTGGCGATGCTGGCCGGCGCCGACTTCATCAAGACCTCGACCGGCAAGGTGCCGGTGGCCGCGACGCTCCCGGTCACCCTGGTGATGCTGGAGGCGGTTCGCGACTTCCGGGACACCACCGGCCGGCAGGTCGGCGTCAAGCCGGCCGGCGGGATCCGCACCAGCAAGGACGCGATCAGGTATCTGGTCGCGGTGAACGAGACCGTCGGCGAGGACTGGCTGCACCCGGACTGGTTCCGGTTCGGCGCCTCGACGTTGCTCAACGACCTGCTGATGCAGCGGGCGAAGCTGGCCACCGGCGTGTACTCCGGTCCCGACTACGTCACCCTGGACTGATCATGGCTTTCGAGTACGCGCCCGCGCCCGAATCCCGCTCGGTCGTCGACATCGCGCCGTCGTACGGGCTGTTCATCGGCGGTGAGTTCGTCGAACCGGGTGACGGGGGGATGTTCAAGTCGATCAACCCGGCGTCGGAGGAGGTGCTGGCCGAGGTCGCCGAGGCCGGGTCGGCGGATGTGGATCGGGCGGTGGCGGCGGCGCGGGCCGCGTTCGAGCGGGTGTGGGGGCCGATGCCGGGGCGGGACCGGGCCAAGTACCTGTACCGGATCGCGCGGATCGTGGCCGAGCGCGGCCGGGAGTTGGCGGTGCTGGAGTCGCTGGACAACGGCAAGCCGATCCGGGAGTCCCGCGATGTCGACATTCCGCTGGTCGCCGCGCACTTCTTCTACTATGCGGGCTGGGCCGACAAGCTCGGCCACGCCGGGTTCGGCGCGGACCCGCGGCCGGTGGGGGTGGCCGGGCAGGTGATCCCGTGGAACTTCCCGCTGCTGATGCTGGCGTGGAAGATCGCCCCGGCGCTGGCGGCCGGGAACACGGTGGTGCTCAAGCCGGCCGAGACCACCCCGTTGACGGCGTTGTTGTTCGCGCAGATCTGTCAGCAGGCCGACCTGCCGCCTGGGGTGGTGAACATCATCACCGGGGCCGGTGAGACCGGTCGGGCGCTGGTCGAGCACCCCGGCGTCGACAAGGTCGCGTTCACCGGCTCCACCGAGGTCGGGCGGGCCATCGCCCGCGCGGTGGCCGGCAGCCGCAAGAAGCTCACCCTGGAGTTGGGCGGCAAGGCCGCCAACATCGTCTTCGACGACGCCCCGATCGACCAGGCCGTCGAGGGGATCGTCAACGGGATCTTCTTCAACCAGGGCCACGTCTGCTGCGCGGGGTCCCGACTGCTGGTCCAGGAATCCGCGTACGAGCCGGTGTTGGCCTCGCTCAAGCGGCGGATGGCCCGGCTGCGCGTCGGTGACCCGCTGGACAAGAACACCGACGTCGGGGCGATCAACTCCGCCGCCCAACTCGACCGCATCCGCACCCTCTCCGATGTCGGTACTGAGGAGGGCGCGCAGCGCTGGTCACCGCCGTGTGACCTGCCGGACCGGGGGTTCTGGTTCGCCCCGACCATCTTCACCGGGGTCAGTCAGGCGCACCGGATCGCCCGCGAGGAGATCTTCGGGCCGGTGCTGTCGGTGCTCACCTTCCGCACCCCCGCCGAGGCGGTCGAGAAGGCCAACAACACCCCCTACGGGCTGTCGGCCGGGATCTGGACGGAGAAGGGCTCCCGGATCCTCTGGCTGGCCGACCGGCTGCGCGCCGGGGTGGTCTGGGCCAACACCTTCAACAAGTTCGACCCCACCTCCCCGTTCGGCGGGTACAAGGAGTCGGGCTACGGCCGCGAGGGTGGCCGGCACGGGCTGGAGGCGTACCTCGATGTCTGACCGGGTGGCCGTGCGTAAGACGTACAAGCTCTTCATCGGCGGGAAGTTCCCGCGCAGCGAGTCGGGGCGGTCCTATCCCGTGCAGAACACCAACGTGGCGCTCGCCTCCCGCAAGGACGTCCGGGATGCCGTGACTGCGGCCCGTGCGGCGGTCAAGGGGTGGTCCGGCGCGACCGCCTACAACCGGGGTCAGATCCTCTACCGGATCGCCGAGATGCTGGAAGGCCGCCGCGACCAGTTCGTCGGGCTGGGCGTTCCCACCGACGAGGTCGACACCGCCATCGACCGCTGGGTCTGGTACGCCGGCTGGGCCGACAAGATCGCCCAGGTGTACGGCGGGGCGAACCCGGTCGCCGGTCCGTACTTCAACCTCTCCGCCCCGGAGCCGACCGGTGTGGTCGGAGTGGTCGCCCCGGCCCGGCCGGCGCTGCTGGGGCTGGTGTCGGTGATCGCCCCGGCCATCGTCACCGGCAACACCGTCCTGGTGCTGGTCGCCGAAGAAGCACCGCTGCCGGCGGTGACCCTGGCCGAGGTGCTGGCCACCTCCGACCTGCCCGGCGGAGTGGTGAACCTCCTCACCGGCCGGCCGGCGGAGACCGCACCGTGGCTGGCCGCCCACCTCGACGTCAACGCGCTGGACCTCACCGGCGTCGCCGACCCGGAACTCGCCGTCGAGCTGGAACGGGCAGCAGCCGGCAACCTCAAACGGGTGCTGCGCCCACCGACTGATGAACCGGACTGGACCGCCGACCCCGGCCTCGCCCGGATGACCGCCCTGCTGGAGACCAAGACCGTCTGGCACCCCAAGGGCACCTGATCGGCCTCTCCGCAGGTGTCGACCAGGGTGGAATCAAGATCCACAGGACAAGTTGCACGCACTGACGGCGAATGGCGTGCTCAATGTCCTTACGATCTCGGGCAAGCCGGGCGGGCGCCGGTCAGCGGACGCAGGACGACGGGAGGTCGTACTACGGGCGGTAGGCTGGGGGCGTGACGCGACTGGGTGACCTCGAACGCGCGGTGATGGACGTGCTCTGGGACTGGCCCGCCGGGACCGGGGCGGGTGTCACGGTTCGCGAGGTCGCCGAGGCGTTGCCGGGCCGGGAGTTGGCGTACACCACCGTGATGACGGTGCTGGACCGGCTGGCCGGCAAGGGCATGGTGGAGCGGGAACGGGCCGGCCGGGCCTGGAGCTATCGGCCGGCCGCCAGCCGGGAGGCGCACATCGCCGGGCTGATGCTGGACGCGCTCGACCTGGCCGGCAGCCGGGACGCCGCGCTGGTGCGGTTCGCCCGCTCGGTGTCGGGCACCGAGGCCGAGGTGCTGCGCGCCGCGCTCGCCGCCGAGGCGGACCCGGCCCGGGGCGACGGGACCGATGCCCCGAGCACCGCACCGGAACCACGGCGAGGCTGACCGGTGGTCCAGGCCCTGCACTTCGGCGGCGCGCTGGTGGCCTGTTACCTGGCCGTCCAGGTGCTGATCCGGGCGCGGTGGCTGCGGCAGGGGTGGGCCTGGCAGCACCCTCGGCTGGCCATCGTCTGCTGGCAGGCGATCGGGCTGGCGGTCGGCCTCTGCGCGATCGGGCTGCCGCTGGCGCTCGGGCTGGCCCCGTACGCGGTCGGCACCGGCACGGCGGCGCGGGAGTTCGCCGCGGACCTGGCCGCGCTGGCGGCCGGGGCGCCGGTGGGCGACACGCTGCCGGCCGGGCTCGGGCCGGTGCACCTCGGCCTCGTCGGGCTCGCCACGGCGGTGGCGACGCTGCTGCTCGGGGCGACGGTACGCAGCGTGGCCGGTACGCTGCGCGCCCAGCGCCGGCATCGTGACCTGCTCGCCCTGGTGGCGCGGCAGGATCCGGCCGCGCCCGGCGCGCTGGTGCTCGACCATCCGAGTGCCGCCGCGTACTGCCTGCCGGGGGTGCGGCCCCGGGTGGTGGTGAGCGCCGGCACCCTGAGCCTGTTGGAGCCGGCGCAGCTGGCGGCGGTGCTCGATCACGAGCGGGCGCACGCTACCGAGCGGCACGATCTGGTGCTGCTGCCGTTCACCGCGCTGTGTCGGGCGCTGCCCGGGGTGTGCTGGGTGCGGGCCGCGCGCCAGATGGTGGCGCTGCTGGTGGAGATGCGCGCGGACGACCGGGCCCGCCGGGCGGCGTCCGCCGGGCCACTGGTGGCGGCGTTGCAGCGGTTCGCCACGGCCGGGCCCCGGGTCGCGCCGGCCGGCGCCCTCGGCTTCACCGACGACCAGCTTGAGGCCCGGCTGCAGCGGTTGCTCGGCCCCGCCCGGCCGGCCCCGGTACGCGGCGCCGTGGCGCTCGGGATCGCCGGCCTGCTGCTGGCCCTGCCGCTCTCGCTCTTCCTGGCCTGATCCGGCCCCACCCAGCGCAACTACTACGCCTCGTCGTACCATGAGCTACGACAGGTCGTAGTAGGAATAGGTAGTACGCCTACGTGTAGGCTGTCTATGAAATGTCAGCCGACACGTTGGGGTGGCCATGGACCCGTTGCTCATCGCCCGCCTGCAGTTCGCCACGACCACCTCGTTCCACTTCCTCTTCGTGCTCGTCACCCTCGGCCTGGTCACCCTGCTGGTGTATCTGCAGACCGCCTGGTTCATCACCCGCAAACCGGTCTACGAGCGGCTGACCCGGTTCTGGGGCACCCTCTACGTGATCAACTACGTCCTCGGCATCGCCACCGGCGTGGTACTGGAATTCCAGTTCGGACTGAACTGGAGCGGCCTCTCCCGCTACGTCGGTAACGTCTTCGGCGCCCCGTTGGCAATGGAGACGCTCGTCGCGTTCTTCCTGGAATCCACCTTCCTCGGCATGTGGATCTTCGGTTGGCACCGGCTGCGGCGCGGCGTACACCTCGCGCTGCTGTGGGGGGTGGCGCTCACCGCGTACGCGTCGGCGTTCTGGGTCCTGGTCGCCAACTCCTGGCTGCAGAACCCGGTCGGCTACGAGATCCGCGACGGGGTGGCCCACCTCACCGACTTCACCGCCCTGCTCGGCAACCCGATGCTCGGCTTCGCGCTCGGCCACGTGGTGGCCGCCGCCGTCCTCACCGGCGGCATGCTGATGTCGGCCGTCAGCGCCTGGCACCTGATCCGGCGCACCAACGACTACGCCCTGTTCCGCACCTCGCTGCGGATCGGCCTGGTCACCACCGTGCTCGGCATCACCTTCGTGATGGGCTTCGGCTTCACCCAGTTCGCCCCGCTCAGCCAGGTCCAGCCGATCAAGTACGGCGACGCCGCGGCCGGGCAGGACCAGATCGCCGAGTGGACCGCGCGGTTCGGGCCGGGCGACTACCAACCGCCGACGCTCGCCGCCGCGTCGCTCGGCTTCATGATCCTGATCGGCTTCACGCTGGCCTGGAGCTACCTGCTGCTGCCCCTGCTCTGGCGGGACTGGATCATCCGGCTGCGGTTCCCGCTCTACCTCATCCTGCTCGCCCTGCCACTGCCGTTCATCGCCGCCATCCTCGGCTGGCTGGCCCGCGAGGTCGGCCGCCAACCGTGGGCGGTCTACGGACTGCTGCCGGTCTCCGACGCGGTCAGCCCGATCGACGCCGAGGTGCTACTCGCCTCGTACCTCGGTTTCACCCTGCTGCTCGGCGCGCTGGCGGTGGCGAACTGGACGCTGCTGGTCCGGCACGCCGGCCGGGGCGCCGCCGACCCGGCACTCGGCCGCCCGCCAACCGCACAACCGGCCGACGACCGCCCCGAACCGGCCCTCGTCTGAGAAGAGAAACCCCGTGGAGATCCTCTGGTACGGCCTACTCGGCCTCTTCTTCGCCGGCTACCTGGTGCTCGGCGGGTTCGACTACGGCGTCGGCATCCTGTTGGCCCGGACCCCCGCCACCGGGTCGGCCGACCCGCGCCGAGCCGCGCTGACCGCACTCGGCCCGTTCCTCCTCGGCAACGAGGTCTGGCTGGTCGCCGCCGTGGGCATCCTCTTCGGAGCGTTCCCGCTGCTGGAGGGGGAACTGCTCGCCGGCCTCTACCCGGCGATCGCGGTGGCGCTGGCCGGGGTGATCACGGTCATCGCCGCCGTCGGGCTACGGAGCCGGCCCGCCGGCCAGCGCGCCCGGACCCGGTGGGACCGGATCATCGTCGTCGGCAGCGTACTCGCCGCGGGTGGCTGGGGGGCGGCCCTCGCCGGCCTGCTGCAGGGCGTACCGGTGCGCGCGGACGGCCACCTCGACGGGATCGGCCACCTCTTCACCCCGTTCGTCGCCGCCGCCGCGCTCGCCCTGAGCGCACTGGTGACCCTGCACGGCGCCGCCTTCCTCGCGCTCCGGCTGCCGCCGGGGGCCGCCGACCAGCACGTCGCGGTGGGACGCCGGCTGGTGCCGGTCACCCTCGCCGCGCTCGGCGCCGCCGCCGTCCTGGCCGGCCTTTCCGGTCCGGTACGACAGAGCGTGCGGCAGCCGGCGGTCGGCGTACTCGGAGTGGTGTTGCTGGCGGCGACGGTGCTGGCGGCCGGCCGCGCGCTCGGCCGGCGGCGGACCGGGGTGGCCTTCGCCCTGACCGCGACGGCGGTGGCCCTGCCGGTGCTGCTGGTCGGGGCCGCCAACTGGCCCTACGCGCTGGTCTCGACCGCCGACCCGGCGGCCAGCCTGACGGTCGCCGAGGCGGCGGCCAGCGAGCCCACCCTGCGGGTGCTGACCTGGCTGCTGGTGCCGCTCCTGCCGGCCCTACTAGGCTTCCAGTTGATGTCTTGGTGGGTGTTCCGCGGACGGATCGACGAAAGGGCGCCGGTGTACTGGTGAGTCGCCGCCCCTTCGACCCGCGTCTGGTGCGCCGGGTTCCGGCGGCCCGGCGCCCGCTCGCCACGCTCGGCGCCCTCGGTGTCCTGACGGCGCTGCTGGTCATCGCCCAGGCGACCGCCCTGGCCGCCCTGCTCGCCGCCGCCGCGGGCGGGCGACTGGACCGGCCGGCCCTGATCGGCTTCCTGGCCGCCGTGGCCGGCCGCGCGCTCCTGCTCTGGGCGCAGGGCACCGTGGCGGCCCGGCTGGCCGCGACGGTCAAGGCCGCGCTGCGCACCGACCTGCTCGCCGCGGTCGGCCGGCGCGGCCCGCAGTGGCTGGCCGGGCAGCAGACCGGCCGGCTCGCCACCCTCGCCGGTCGCGGGTTGGACGCGCTCGACGGCTACTTCACCGGCTACCTGCCCCAGCTCCTGCTGAGCGTCACCGTGCCGGTGGCGGTACTCGCCCGGGTGACCTTCGCCGACTGGAGCTCGGCGCTGATCATCGCGGTCACCCTGCCGCTGATTCCGATCTTCGGGGCGCTGCTCGGCTGGCAGGCGCAGGCGGCGACCGAACGGCAGTGGCGCCGGCTCAGCCTGCTCGGCGGCCACTTCCTGGACATGGTGGCCGGGCTGCCCACCCTGCGGGTGTTCGGCCGGGCCCGCGACCAGGTCGAGGTGGTCCGCCGGATGGCCGACGGCCATCGGGTCGCCACCATGAAGACGCTGCGGATCGCATTCCTCTCCGCCCTGGTCCTGGAGCTGGTGGCCACCCTCTCGGTGGCGCTGGTGGCGGTGCCGATCGGGCTCCGGCTGCTCGGCGGCGGACTGGCCCTGCAGACGGCGCTGCTGGTGCTGCTGCTCGCGCCCGAGGCGTACCTGCCGCTGCGGGCCGCCGGCAGCCGGTTCCACGCCAGCATGGAAGGGCTGACCGCGCTGGACGAGGCGCTCACCGTGCTGGCCGCCCCGCCAGCCGACCGGCCCGGCGCCGACCAGTCCGGCGGTGTGTTGCCCGGCGGTGCGCTGCCCGGCGGTGCCCGGACCGAGCCGGCGCGGAGGTCGGTGGGCGACCCGGAGCTGAACCCGGGCCGCGGCCCTGCTCCGGCCGGCACCGGGGAGATCAGGTTCGAGGGGGTCACGGTGCGGTACCCGCGCACCACGGCCCTGCGCGAGGTGACGCTCACCCTCCGGCCCGGCGAGCGGACCGCCGTGGTCGGCCCCAGCGGGGCCGGCAAGAGCACCCTGCTCGCGCTGCTGCTCGGCTTCGCCGTACCGACCGAGGGTCGGGTGCTGGTGGACGGGATCGACCTCGACACGGTCGACCTCGACCGGTGGCGGCGGCAGGTCGCCTGGGTCCCGCAACGCCCCCATCTCTTCGCCGCCTCGGTCGCCGACAACATCCGGCTCGGCGCCCCCGACACTCCCATCGAGGCCGTCCACCGGGCCGTCGACGCCGCCGCCCTCGACGAGTCGGTACGCCGGCTCCCGGCCGGGCTGGACACCCTGCTCGGTGAGCGCGGACACGGCCTCTCCAGCGGGCAGCGGCAACGGGTGGCGCTGGCCCGCGCGTTCCTGCGGGACGCGCCGCTGGTGCTGCTCGACGAGCCCACCGCCCGGCTGGACGCCGCCTCGGAGGCGGCCGTACTGGACGCGACCCGCCGGCTGGTCGCCGGCCGGACCGCCCTGCTGGTGGCCCACCGCCCGGCGCTGCTCGACGAGGCGGACCGGGTGCTGCGGGTCGAGGCCGGCCGGGTCACCGACGTCACCCCGAGCCGTCCCACGGCCGGGCACCACCCGCCCGCCGACCCCGAAGGGCCGCCCGGCGCGGCGGCGGGCACCGCCCGGGAGGTGGTGGCGTGATGCTGACACCCGAACGGGCCGTGCTCCGGCTCGCCCGCCCGTACCTGGGCCGGCTGGTCGGCGCCGGCCTGCTCGCCGCCGGCACGGAGCTGGCCGGGCTGGCCCTGATGGCCACCGCCACCTGGCTGTTGATCACGGCCGCCGGCCGGCCGCCGCTGGACGCGCTCACCGTCGCCATCGTCGCGGTCCGGGCACTGGCCATCAGCCGAGGGGTGTTGCGCTACACCGAGCGACTCGCCGGCCACGACGCGGTGCTGCGGATCATCACCGACGTACGCGCGGGGATCTTCGCCTCGCTGGCCGCCGGAGGCCCCGGTCGCACCGTCCGCACGACCGCCCCCGACAGCAGCCCGGCGGCGGGCGTCAGCGCCGACGTGGATGGCAGCGGGGTCGAAGACGGCGGCGGGGCCGGCGGCGGCGCCGCCGACGCGGTCGGTGGGGACGCGGGGCCGGTGTCCGGGGATGCGCTGAGTCGGCTGGTCTCCGATGTGGAGGCTGTTCAGGATCTGCTGTTGCGGGTGCTGGTGCCGGCCGCCGCAGCCGGCGTCGTCGGGCTGCTGGCGGTCGCCGGTGCGGCGACCATCTCGCCGGTCGCGGCGGCGGTCCTCGCCGGAGGGCTGCTGGTCGCCGCCGTCGCGCTGCCGGGCGCGGCCACCGCCCTGACCCGGCGGACCGCCGACCGGGTCGCCCCGCTGCGTGGTGCGCTCGCCACCGACGCCATCGACCTGACCCAGGGCGCCGCCGACCTGGCCGCCTTCGGCGCCACCGGGACCGCGTTGGCCCGGGCCGACCAACGCGCTCGGGAACTGGCCCGGTTGGAGGGCCGGTTAGCGGCCGCCGGTTGGGCGCTCGACGGGCTGGGCCTGCTGGTCGCCGGAGCCACAAGTGCGGCCGTCGTCGCGGTGGCGGTGCGTGGCGGGGTGGACGGCGTACTCGTCGGGGTCCTCGGCGTCGGCACCCTCGCGGCGGTGGAGGCGACCCTGGCGCTGGTCGGCGCGGCCCGCCAGTGGACCCAACTGCGAGCCGGACTCACCCGGGTGGTGGCCCTGCTACCCGCCGCCGACGCCATCCCGGCCGGCCACCCCACTGGCAGCGGCAGGACGGCATCCGGCGACCTCAGCGGCGACGGCGGCACCCCGGTTCCCGGCCACTCGACCGGCGGCGGCGCAGCGGTCGACGCCCGATTGATCGGGACGAGTGTCCGGTACCGGGCCGGGGCGCCGCCCGCGCTCGACCGGGTCGACCTGGCGCTGCCCCCGGGCCGGCGGGTCGCCGTCGTCGGGCCGAGCGGCGCGGGCAAGAGCACCCTGCTCGGTGTGCTGACCGGGGCGGTCCGCCCGACCGCCGGGCGGGTCACGCTGGCCGGCGTCGACCTGGCCGACTACCCGGCTCGGCGGCTGCCCCGGGCGGTCAGCGGGCTGCTCGCCGAGGCGCACGTCTTCCACGCCACGGTCCGGGAGAACCTGCTGGTCGGTCGCGCCGGAGCCGACGACGACGACCTCGCCGCCGCGGCCCGGACGGCCGGCCTGCTCGACTGGGTACGGGACCAGCCGGACGGTTGGGAAACCATCGTCGGCGCGGACGGCGGCCAGCTCTCCGGCGGTCAGCGACAGCGGCTCGCCCTGGCCCGGGCGCTGCTCGCCGCCCCCGCCATCCTGCTGCTCGACGAGCCGACCGAAGGGCTGGACCCGCCGGCCGCCGACCGGGTGCTCGACTCGATCATCGAATCCCTGCCGGCGGACCGCTCGGTGGTGCTCGTCACCCACCGGCTGCGCGGCCTGGACCGGTACGACGAGATCGTCGTGCTCGACGAGGGCCGCGTCGTCCAGCGTGGTCCGCACGACGACCTGGTCGCGGCCGACGGCTGGTACCGCGACCAGTGGCTGCGCCAGGAGGTGGCCGAGCGCGGCTACCTGGCGCTGTCCGGCCCCGGACAGACCCCCGGCCCGGACTGAACCCGAACGGACCGGCGGACACCCGAACGGACCGGCGGACACCCGAACGGACCGGCGGGCACCCGGACGGTCGTCGGGGATGCCCCCGGGTGGTTCTCCGGGGCGGACCCGGGAAAGTCCCGACGCGTCCGCCCGTCGACCGTGGCAGGCTGGCGGCATGCAGGCGCCCACCAACACCGAGATCGACGACTATCTGCGCCAGCTCGCCGGTGAGCTGTCCGGCCCGCGCCGACTCAAGAGGGACCTGCTCACCGAGGCACGCGGTGGCCTGGAGGACGCCGCGCTGGCGTACACCCGGGATGGTCTCGACCCGCGGGCCGCGCGGCGCCGGGCGGTGGCCGAGTTCGGCGCCCCGGCCGAGCTCGCCCGCCTCTACCAGACCGAGCTGACCGCCGGTCAGGGCCGCCGACTGGCGCTGCTGGTCGCGCTGCTGCCGGCCGGGATGCTCACCTCCGACCTGCTGTGGTGGCAGCCGCCGGGCGGTGCTGCGGAACGGCCCCCGACGCGGTTCCTGATCCTGGTGGAGACGCTCGACTGGACCTCCTACCTGGCCGGCGCGGCGGCCCTGCTGGCCTTCCTGCTGCTCGGCTCCGCGAGCCGGCGCCGCCCGGTCGACCCACGGCTGGTGGTCCGGTCCCTCGCCGTGCTCACCCTCGGCACCGCCGGCTTCGTCTGGACACTGGGGACGTTCGCCGCGGTGCACGCCGTCGCCGAGGATTCGCGGGCGCTCACCTGGCCGCCGATGATCGCGGCCTGGGTGCTGCTCAACACCATGTTCGCGCTGATGGTGCGGTGGGCGGTGCGCGGCGTCGTCGCCACCCGGGTCCGGCCGGTGCCGGCATGATCGACGAGTACGTGCACCGCCTCGACCGGGCGCTGCACGGTCCCCGCCGGCTCAAGCGCGAGGTGCTGACCGAGGCTCGGCACAGCCTGATCGACTCGGCGGAGGCGTACCAGAACGATGGCCTGCCGGCGGCGGAGGCCGAGCGCCGGGCGGTGGCGGAGTTCGGCACGGTGGGCCAGCTCGCCGACGATTACCAGGCCGAACTGGCGGCCACGGCGACCCGCTCGTTGACCGGCCGGGTGGTCCTGGTCTGGCTGCTGCTGGTCGCCGGTGCCGACCTGACCTGGCGAGGCGCGCCCTGGTCGGGCCCGCGTCCGTCGTCGAGCTACCTGTTGCTCTCCGGTTCGGTGACCTGGCTGTGGGTCTGCTCGGGGCTGCTGGCGGCCGGCGGGTATCTCTGGTTGATCTGGAGCGCGCGCCGCGGGCAGCCGGGTTCGGTGCCCCGGGTGCGGGCCGTCGGGCGGGCGCTCGCCGGGTCGCTCACGCTGGGCGGGTTGGCCGGGGTCGGGCTCTTCGTCTGGTCGCTGGTGCTCTGGGACGCCGCCCGGACCTGGCCACCGATGCTCATCGGCATGGTCGTGCTGGCCGGGGCCTACGCCTGGCTCGGCGGCGCCGTCCGGTCCTGCCTCACCGCCGCCCGCTGACCGCGGTCCACAGTGCGCGGCCCGACCGGTCAGGACAACGCCTGCGGCGGCGCGCCGGCGCCGAGGAACCGGCCCACGGTCGCGCTGAACTCGCCCCAGCTCACCCGCTCCCCGGCCAGTGCCCGGTGACCGGCCCCGGTCAGCCGGTAGGTGCGCCGCTCCCGGCCGTTGACCGTGCTCCAGTCACTCTCCACCAGGCCGGCCCGCTCCAGGCGACGCAGGGCCGGATAGATCGTGCCGGTCGGCAGGTTGAGGGTGCCGCCGCTGCGGGCCCGGAGCTCCTCGATGATCGCGTAGCCGTGCAGCGCGCCCCCTTCCAGCACCGCGAGCAGGAGTGCGTCGAGGTGTCCGTGCAGCGCCTGGGCCTTCATAAGTAGCAAGGCTACTAGTCCGCCGACCGATCTCCAATGGGGTGCCGGCATCCGAACGGACCGGCCACCCATTAGGGTGTGTGCGCAGAGTCACCCGTCTGCCGGACCCTCCACGCCCGGCAGGGTGCCGAACCAGAGTTCAACGGAGGTCAGCGTGGCCCGCCAGTCGCCCAACCGGCCGGACGCCGACGAGCCCGGCGAAGAGCTCGACAGCAAGAGCACGGCACTCGACGACATCGACGACCCCCACGCGGAGACCGATGTCGATGAGCCAGCCGCCGAGACCGACATCGACGCGGACTCGACAGCCGACGACGCGGCCGGCGGCGACATCGACCGTTCTCTCTGGGAGGACGTCCGGATCGAGCCGGTCGAGATCGCGCTGCCGGCCGGCGCCGGCTTCACGCTCCGGGCGTACCGGCTGTCGACCGAGCTGACCCCGACCGACATCGGCCAACGCGAGGACGACGACCTCTTCGCCGCCCGGTCCCGACGGGCCGAGGAGGACGCGGACGACGACGAGACGGTCGTGATCCTCGACGAGGAGTTCGGCGACCAGTTCGACACCGACGAGGAGACCGACGACCCGCGCGACCGGAAGGCCCGCGGTCGGCGTACCGACTCCGACGACGAGGACGACGCCGCCGACGACGAGGCCGACAGTGACGCAGTCGACAGCGACGCCGAGAGTGCGGCGGCCGACGAGGACGACAAGGACGAGGAGGAGCCGGCCGCCGAGGAGGTGCCGATCTTCCTCAGCCACGGCGGCAAGCTGCTGCTGTTCAAGAGCCCGGAATCGCTCGTCAGCTTCGTCCGCTCCGGCGCGCCGAACGACCTCGCCCAGCTGGACACCTGGGACCAGCTCGTCGACCGGCTTCAGCCCGCCGACGTGGTGCCGTTGGACGAGGACTCCTACGAGCTCGACCTGGTGGTGGAGAACCTGCGCGGTGGCCACGACACCTGGGACGCCACCCTGCTGATCGAGGCCGGCGAGGTGGCCCGCGACCTGGCGTACGCGCTGCGGCTGCCGGCGGTGCTGGATATGCTCTCCACCGGGTCCAGCCTGGATGACCTGGACGAGGCACTGCGGGCCGCGGCCGGTGGCGGGATCGGCGGCTTCATGGGTCGGCGCAGGTTGCGCAAAATCGGGGCACAAACGGCAAGTTTGGGTTGGCGGACAATTATCGGCAAGATCTCTGCCGCCGTGGACTGGCGCGACTGACCACTCACCAGGGAGCATCAGTCTTTGGCACACCACCTGTGTCCCGGGAGGAGGACGACGCCGTGGCGCTCGTGCGGGTGTACTGCGGTCTGGCCTCGGCGGATTCAGCTGGTCGACCGGTCTCGGCCGGCTCGACGCTGACGGCCGCCGTGGTGGACGACGCGGGCCGGTTGCTGCATGTCTGCGAGATCGGCGACGATCCGGCCGGCTACGCACAGCTCGGGTCGCTGCTCGTCGAACGGTCCAGCGGACCGAGCGGCGCCGCGATCGCCGCGGACAGCGACGATCACGTCGTCACCTCCCTGCTGAGCGCCGCCGGCCGCCCCCTGGCGATCGTCGACGACGACCTGGTCGACGACTTCGCCGAGCGGTTCGCCGACGACGAGTCGGTGGAGGAGATGGAATCCCCGCCCGCCCAGCGGCGCGCGGTGGGGCTGGCCCGGGCGTTACAGGCCGGCGCCCTCTCCGCCACCACCCTGCCCGCTCCCCGGGACCTGGCCGGCTTCAAGCCGGTGCTCGCCGCCCACGCCGCACTGGCGAACGGTCGGCACGGCGCCGCCGTCGCACTGCGCGAGGTACTGCGTGAGCTGTATCCGGCGGCGCTGCGGGCGTACCCGGATCCGGCGGAGCCGGTCTCGCTCGCCGTCCTCGACGCCCTGCCGGAGCCGGGCCTGCTCGGCGGCACCAGCGCCCGCGGCCGGGACACGTCGGTGGCCACCGACGCGATCGCGGCCCACCTCGCCGCGGACGGCGTCGCCGACGCGGCGGCCATCACCGACGCCGTCACGGCGCTGCGGGTGGCGATAGCGGAGACGCCCCGCCGGGCACCGGCGAACCAGGCCCTCACCTCAGCGGTGGCCGAGACGGTACGGCAGGCGGTCGCCGCCGTCCGTGCCTGCGACGCCGCCTGCGACGCGCTCGTGGCGACCCTCGACGCCCGGGTCACCACCCCGGCTCCGGTCTCGGGCCGACGGACCGTCCGCCGGGCGGCGCCCGAGGCACCGGCGGCCCTCGCGCCCGCCCGGTCCGGGTCCGACCGACGCGCGGCCTACGACGACCGCGGCGCACCCGAGCCCGCCGTCCTGGCCGGGCGGGTGGCGACCGAGAACCGGCCGAACGGCCGGCCGGCCCACGAGCCGGTGCCGAGCGGCGGCCGGCGCAGCCGACCCGAGCCGGCCACCAGCCTGCCGCTGCCGCCCCGTCCGGTGGCCCCACCACCGGTCGCTCCGGCACCTGTCGCGCCGCCTCCGGTGGCCCCTCGGCCGGTGGCTCCGGCGGCAGCGCACGCCGCCCCCGTCTCGGCCGCGCCCGCGCCCACCTCCGCGCCGCCCGGCCCGGGACGCCGGTCGGATCCGCCGGCCAACCGGCCGATCTCCGCGCCACCTCCGCCGCCGCCCGGCATCACCCCGATCTCGCCGGCCGCCCGCGGTCCGGTGCCGCCGGCGGACGCGGGCGAGCCCTTCCGGGCCACCCTCACCACGGCGGCGATCAACAGCGCCCGCAGCGAACGGCGACCGACCCCGATCACCCCGCGACCCAAGACCAACGGGGAGTCGCGGCCGCCGACGGGCGGTTTCGGCGCCACCGACCTGACCCTGCCGATGCCGGCGCCGCGCCCGGACAACGCTCCGGCCCCCGGTTCACGCGCCAACTGGCCCCTGGTGAACTCGGGCGACCGTCCGGACGCACCGGCCGCCCAGGACCGCCCGTTCACCTTCGGTGACCCGCCCGCCGAGCTTCAGCGGCGGACCGGAGCCGCCGCCGAGGGCCGGGTCACCCCGCCGTGGCTTGCCGACGACCTCCCGCCGGAGCCGCCGACGCTGCGCCTGGTGGAACCGCCGACCGAAGAACGGCTCGGCGAGGAACGCTCCCGCCGAGGCGAACGGGTGCTCGACGGGGACCGCCGCCACGCCGCTGACCGGGCCGGCCGCGACGCGCTCGACGGCGACCGGTCGCGCCGCGACCCGCTCGACGGAGGCCGGTCGCGCCGGGACGCGCTCGACGGTGGGCGGCTGCCCGAACGGTCACCGGTCGGTGGGCTCGCCCAGCGCGAGGAACCCCGATTCGACGCCCCGCCGTTGCGGCTCGTCGACCAGGAGTCGACCGATCGGGGTGGCCGCTCCGGTCGATCCCGGCGGGCCGCCGAGATCGGCGATCCGCCGTCGGCTCCCGTCTCCAGTGAGGGCGACGGCGACCTGCTGATCTTCGCGGCGACCCGGTCCGCCTGGTTCACCGGGCACGCCGAGGAGAGCGAGCTCGACTGGTCGTCGACCGCCGCCGACACCGGCTGGCGGGCCGCCGAGCAGGCTGCCCAACCGGCCGTCGGCGCGGAGACCGAGGCCGGGCTGCCGAAGCGGGTGCCGCAGGCGAACCTGGTTCCCGGCTCGCCGCTGCGCGACGAGCGACCGCTGCGGATCGTGCGCGACGCGGCGCGGATCGCCGAGCACACCACCGGCTACTTCCGGGGCTGGCGGCGCGGCCAGGAGATCGGCGGCTACGCGGTCGGCGGTCGGCCGGGCCGGGAGGCCGCCGGCGGCTGGGACTTCAGCCGCGACCCGATCGAGCGGGACGACCGCGACTTCGAGTTCCGGCCGGCCAGCTACCGCTCCTAACCGGCTACCACAGCTGACCGACGACGCACCGTCCGATCGGGGCGGTGCGTCGTCGGCTGTCTACGCGGGTGGCCACTCCGTCCGCCCTGAGTTCGCCCGAGACGGCTGACCGCCCCGGCTCGCTGCTTCCCGCAGGAGGCGGGCACGCATCGGCTCAGCGGCCCGTTGAGCGGTCCCGTTTCTCCACTGCGGACACGACGAAGCGCCGGACGGGGTTGCCCCGCCCGGCGCTGTCGACAGCTGTCAGGCCGGCGCCACGGCCCGGGAGCGGCGCATGGTCAGCACGTACTCGACGAGCGAGATGAGAACGTGCTTCGTCGACTCCCGGTTGCGGGCGTCGCACGCCACCACCGGAACGTCGGCGGAGATCGCCAGCGCGTCCCGGACGTCCTGCGGGTCGTGGTACTGCATGCCGTCGAAGCAGTTGATCGCGACCAGGTACGGCAGTCGCCGATGCTCGAAGAAGTCGATGGCCGCGAAGCAGTCGGCCAACCGGCGGGTGTCGACGAGCACGACGGCACCGATCGCCCCCCGCACCAGTTCGTCCCACATGAACCAGAACCGCGTCTGGCCAGGCGTGCCGAACAGGTAGAGGATCAGGTCCCGGTCGATCGAGATACGACCGAAGTCCATGGCCACGGTCGTTGTCGTCTTGCCCGGCACCTGGCGGGTGTCGTCGACCCCGACGCCGGCCGAGGTCATGATCGCCTCGGTGGTCAGCGGCGTAATCTCCGAGACCGAGCCGACCAGCGTCGTCTTGCCGACGCCGAACCCACCGGCGATGACAATCTTCGCCGAGGTCACGCGCCCACCACTCGGGCGGTGAGACATGTCAGAGCCTGCGAAGTCCACTCAGCACCCTCTCCAGCAGTTCAGTGCCCACCGCATCGTCGGCGTCGTCCAGGATTGTCGGTTCGTGCACCGCCACCAGGCCATCGGCGGCCATGTCGGCGATCAGAACCCGGGCGACGCCGAGGGGCAGCTGCATCCGCGCCGCGATCTCCGCGAGCGACTGCAGCCGACCGTCACACAGCGCGGCGATGTATTGATGCTCACGACCCTGTCCGCCGTTACCGTTTCCGGCGGACCGACCGCGCACCGTCGTTTCGACGAGCGCCTCCATGGCGATATCGAGCCTCGGGCGGGTACGGCCACGGGTGACGGCGTATGGCCGGACCAGCGCACCGGTCGGCTCATCGCGGTCAGCCATCATCGCCGTTCACCCCCTCCTCGTCCTGCTCGAACATCGAAGCCATCGAACTCGTCGCTATGTCAGTTGCGTCGGCACTGGCTGGCTGTCCCACCAACCGGCGCCGGTCAGCCCAGCATTCCCGCGGCGGCCCGGGGCGCTGGCGTCAACGCGTCACCCACCCGGTCGACGAGCAATGCCATCTCATACCCGACCTGCCCCACGTCGCAACTGCGGGCAGCCAGGACTGCGAATGACGAACCATCCGAGATGGACATCAGGAACAGGAACCCATTGTCCATCTCGACCACCGTCTGCAACACCGCCCCACCCTCGAAGCAGCGGGCCGCGCCCTGGGTCAGGCTGACCAGCCCCGACGAGATCGCCGCGAGTTGGTCGGCCCGGTCGCGTGGAAGGTCTCGCGACGACGCGAGGAGCAGACCGTCGGCCGAGACGGCGATCGCGTGCGCGACCCCGGGTACCCGGTCGGCGAAGTTGGCAAGCAGCCAACCAAGATCCTGCGTAGTGGTCATCCTTCATGCTCCTTCTGGCTGCTCCCGGCCGCGCGGCCCGAGTCGGCCTGCGAGGATTGCTGCCCTGCCGGAGTTGCCTCCGGGTTGGTCGGGTGTTCGTCCGAGGGGTGACTACGGCCGCGCTGAACCCCACGGTGGTACGCGGAGAGTAGCCCGCGCACCGCCTCCGGGGTACGGCGCTGCACCGAGTTGTTCGGCTTCTCCACCCCGCCGGGCACCAACTGTGCCATCGGTACCCGCTTGGGTAGCCCGGTGTTGGTGGTTTCGGCGGCGCGGGCGTCAGCGGCCGCGCTGGCCGCCCGCCAGCCGTCGTCGGCCGCCGTCTGCCAGTCGCTCGACGTCGCCTCGCCGCGTCGGCCGGCGGCGCCGTTGCCGATGCCCGACCCGGCCGCCGGGCCGGTGAGCGTCGGCGTGGCCGCGGGCCGGCTGGCCGCCGAGGCGGGGACCGGCTGCCCGGCTCCGCTGGTGGCGTCGGCGGTGACGAACTGAGCCGTCGACTCGCTGGCGGCGACGGGCTTGGGTGCGCCCGGACCGGCCGCCTCTTCCGACGCCGGCCGGCGGGTCCGGAACCAGGCCGACTCCAGCTCCCGGAAGATCGGCAGCTCCATCGTCTCGTCCGCGAACCGACCCTGGGCGGCCGTCGCCGGGGCGGGCGGCGGTGCGGTGACCGGGGTCGCCGGGGCGGGCCGGGCCACCCGGGGCAGTTCGGCGGTCATGTCCAGGGCGGCGGCCAGCCGTTCCGGCACCGCCGGGGTGGACTGGTCCCGCTCCGGGGCGCTGACCGGGGGCCAGGCCGGCGGCGCGGCGCCCGGCTGGCCCTGCGTCGGTGGCGCCGACCGGACGGGCGGGGCCGACACCGGGCGGGCCGGCGGCGCGGACGGCACCGGTGGGGCCATCGATTCCAGGCCGGAGCGGGCCTCGGGGTTGCTCGGCATCTGGCGGGGGATGCCGCCGACGGGGCCGCCGGTGGTGGCGTCGCCCTCGGCCGGTTCCTCCTCGATGGCCCGGCGCTGTGGCAGGGGCTCGGCACCCCGGCCGTTCGAGGCCGGCCTCGGGGTGAAGGCGCTGCCGCCGTTCATGCCGGACCGCGCCCCGGTCAGGTCCGACCAGGCCGGCATGGATCGGCTGGGTGGACCGCTGCGGGAGAGCCCGCCGCCGTTGAGCGGGGCGTCGAACTCGAACGGGCGGGCCGCCGGGGCCGGTTCCGGGTCCCGTGCCGCCGGCCCGCTCTCCAGCGCCAGCGGCGCGGGGAAGGCGGGGCGCTGCGGCGGTGGGGCCTGCTGACCACCGTTGGCGCCGGGCTGACCACCGTTCGCGCCGGCGAAGGCGCCGGGCTGACCACGACCGGCGAGGGCCCGGGGCACCAGCACCGAGGTCGGCAGCGTGACGTCGGCGACCGTGCCGCGGTCGGATCCGGGGCGCAGCTCGACCTTGACGCCGTGCCGGGCGGCGAGCCGGGCGACCACCACGAGACCCATCATCCGGGACACCGCCACGTCGACCTGCGGGGGCGTGGCGAGCCGTTCGTTGAGGTCACTGAGCTGGTCGGGCGAGATACCGATGCCGCGGTCCTCGACGTAGAGCACCGCCCGGTCTCCCACCCGCCGGGCCTCGACCATGACCTGCGAGTCCGGCGGGGAGAACGCGGTGGCGTTGTCGAACAGCTCGGCGACCAGGTGCACCAGGTCGTTGACGGCGTGCGCGGCGACCTCGATGTCGCGGTCGACCACCCCGAACTCGATCCGGGTGTAGTGCTCGACCTCGGACTGGGCAGCCCGCAGCACGTCGATCAGGGCGGCCGGCTCGCGCTGCACCCGGGTGGAGTCCGCCCCGGCGAGCACCAGCAGGTTCTCGTCGTTGCGGCGCATCCGGGTGGCGAGGTGGTCGAGCTGGAACAGCTCGCCCAGCCGGTCCGGGTCCTCCTCGCCGCGCTCCAGCCGGTCGAGGTGGCCGATCAGGCGGTCGACCAGGATCTGCGACCGGCGGGCCAGGTTGACGAACATCGTCGCGACCGAGGAGCGCAGCGCGGCCTGCTCGGCGGCGGTCCGGACGGCCTCCAGGTGGACCGCGTTGAACGCCTCGGTGACCTGGCCGAACTCGTCCCGGCTCCGGACCGGTAGCGGTTCGGCGATCTGGTTCGCGGCCTGGACCGGCGACATGTGCGCGGTCAGCGCGGGATCGCGCAGCCGGGACACCGCGTGCGGCAGGCCGTACTGGGCGATGGAGAGCGCGCCCTGGCGCAGCTCCCGCAGCGAGCGGGCCATCGACCGGGCGACCAGGTAGGCGAGCAGGATCGCCAGCAGCAGCATGCTCAGCAGCAGGCCGGTCTCGACGAAGACCTGCTGGCGTACGTCGTTGCGCAGCGCGGCGGCCTGGTCGACCACGTCCGAGTCGAGCCGGGACTCGACGGCCCGGATCAGCGCGGCGTTGCCGACCATGGCGGCGTCCCAGGCGTCCGCGTCGAACGGCGCGTCGGCCATGCTCTCGGTCGTCCGGCCCCGGATCCAGCCGCTGTAGTTGTCGGCCTCCCGCTGGTCGGAGCCGGCCACGGTCTGCTCGTAGAACTCGGCCTCGGACCGGCTCGCCACCGCCTGGAAGGTCTGCAGCGCCTGCTGCTGGCCGGTCTCGGTGGCGATGTAGTCGGTCCGCAGGACCGGGGTCAGCGCGTTCTGGATCAGGGCCCGGTGCACGACGATCCGGCGGACCGAAAGGAACTCCTTGGCCCGCGCGGTCGCCGCGGCGGCACGCATCCGCTCACTCAGGCCGGTGTCGCCGGCGAGCTGGGTGGCGGAGTCCCGGATGTCGAGCAGGTCGCTGATCAGGCCCTCGTACGACTGGGCCGCGTCGGTGAGCTTGAGCCGGGCGTTGACGACCTGGCTGCGGGTGCCCGGCAGGTCGGCCAGGCTCTGGTCGATCCGGGTGAGCAGGGCGTCGAAGTTGGCCGGTAGGTCGGTGAGCGCGCTGCGCTGCTGGGAGTACGGCCCCTTCGCCTCGTCGACGACCGGGTGCAGCTTGCTGTAGACGTCGAGGTACTTCTCCTTGTTCGCCTCGCTCTGGGCGCCCAGCAGGAGCACCGCGGCGGCCCGCTCGTCCTGCAGGTCGTGCACCAGTTCGCCGGAGACGGCGGAGAGGTTGGCGAGGGTGCGGGCGCGGTCTGCGTCACCCGCGGTCTCCAGGTGGTCGATGAGCCCGGTCGTGCCGACCACGACGGTGGCGAGGGTCGGCACGATCATGATGAGACCGAGCTTCGACCAGATCGGCATGTCGCGGAGCCGGCCGAATGGCCGGCGGAGACGCGACAGGAAAGTGTTCGCCGTCTTCGGCCGCTTGCTCACGTCACCGCCTTCCCTGTCGGCGCCCGGCCACATGCCGTGGGCACCGCTCATCGACCGACCCGGGCGGGTCGGACCTCCGAGATTCCATCACGCCTCACCACAAAGAGAAAGCCCAGGTTGTCCGTTGCCGGGAGTGTGGCGGGTTGATGATGCAATTTGATAGCAATCCGTCTGCCCGAAGTTACTCACCGTGTCGACACGACCTGTCTGGGTTTGCTCAACCGACCGAGCCCGCCAGCGCCCCGGACGCCGGTCGCAGCGGTGCCGACCGATCTTTCCGCAGGCGCACCCCGGAGTCTTTCCCGAGGCTGCCGACGACCCTACGCCCTCCGGTCCGGCGGATGCGACCGCCAGGTGTCCGACCGCTGACAGCGGCGACCGTCCGGGGCCTGGATCCGTTGCCGCACCGGAACGGGACGGCAAGGGCGAAGTGCCGGTTTACGCGTTTCATGCGGACCGGTGGGCGCCGTTTTCGGACCAGGCGACAGGCCCGGCGCGGCCGTACCGAGACCACCGCGCGACCTGGACGCGACCGCGATCCCACTCGACCTCGAATCGGCGCGAACCGGCAAATGGACGTGCGGACGGCGCGCAGCTGACCGGATCGCCAGTTTTCCGGCGCCGAACAGGCGCCCGATCGTGGCCGTACCGGTGGCGCGCCGATCACGATCCGTTGTCGCCGGCTCAGGCCATCAGCTTGGCGTACGCTGGCTTGATCACCTCGTTGATGATGGCCAGCCGCTCGTCGAACGGGATGAAGGCGCTCTTCATGGCGTTGATCGTGAACCACTGCAGCTCCGCCCAGCCGTACCCGAACGCCGCCACCAGCAGGGCCATCTCCCGGGACATCGAGGTGCCGCTCATCAACCGGTTGTCGGTGTTCACGGTGGCCCGGAAGCGCAGGTCCCGCAGCAGCCCGATCGGATGCTCGGCGATCGAGGCGGCGGCCCCGGTCTGCACGTTCGACGACGGGCAGAGCTCCAGCGGGATCCGCTTGTCCCGCACGTACGCGGCCAGCCGGCCGAGCGTCGGCGGGCTGCCCGGGGTGATGTCGTCGACGATCCGCACCCCGTGCCCGAGCCGGTCGGCGCCGCACCACTGGATCGCCTGCCAGATCGAGGGCAGCCCGAACGCCTCCCCGGCGTGGATGGTGAAGTGGAAGTTTTCCCGCTGCAGGTACTCGAAGGCGTCCAGGTGCCGGGTCGGCGGGAAACCGGCCTCGGCGCCGGCGATGTCGAAGCCGACCACCCCGACGTCGCGGTGCCGGACGGCCAGCTCGGCGATCTCCTGCGAGCGGGCGGCGTGCCGCATCGCGGTGAGCAGGGTGCCGATCCGGATCGGGCGGCCGGCGCGGGCCGCCTCGGCCGCCCCGTCGGCGAACCCGGCGAGCACCGCCTCGACCACCTGGTCGAGGGTGAGGCCCTTCTCCAGGTGCTGTTCGGGCGCGAACCGCACCTCCGCGTAGACCACCCCGTCGTCGGCCAGGTCGCGCGCGCACTCGGCGGCCACCCGGCGTAGCCCGCCCGGGGTCTGCATGACCGCCACCGTGTGCCGGAAGGTTTCCAGGTACCGTTCCAGCGACCCGGAGTCGGCCGCGGCCACGAACCACCGGCCCAGTCCGTCGGCGTCGGTGGCGGGCAGTTCGTGGCCCACCTCGGCGGCGAGTTCGACTATTGTCGCGGGCCGCAGCCCACCGTCCAGATGGTCGTGCAGCAACGCCTTGGGCGCCCTGACGATCTCGTCGTATCCGATTGCCACCATGTCCAGCACAGTAGTGCCCGGCGGTCGACGCCGGCCGGGGCGGCATCGGCGCCGGTCCGGCGGGCGTGCCAGTATTCAGGTCATGGTGCGGGCAGAGGTGCTGCGGCATCTGCGCTGCCCGGTCTGCGCGGGTCCACTGACCACGCCCGGGCCGGGCGCCGGGCCGTCGGTTCCGGCCGCCGGGCCGCTGCGCTGTCCGCGCGGGCACAGCTTCGACCGGGCCAGGCAGGGGTACGCCGACCTCACCGCCGGCCGTGCCGTTCCGCCCGGCGACAGCGCCGAGATGGTGGCCGCCCGGACGGAGTTCCTCGACGCCGGTCACTACGACTTCATCTCCGCCGTGCTCGCCCGCGCCGCCACCGTGATGATCCCGCCGACCGGGGCGTTCGTGGTCGACACCGGGGCGGGCACCGGTCGGCACCTGGCCGCCGTCCTCGACGCGCTGCCGGCCGCGGTCGGGCTGGCCGTGGACGTCGCCAAGCCGGCGCTGCGCCGGGCCGCCCGCAGCCACCCCCGCGCCTCGGCGGTACGCGGCGACACCTGGGCCCGGTTGCCGCTCGCGGACGCCTCGGCCGGGCTGGTGTTGAACGTCTTCGCCCCGCGCAACGGCCCGGAGTTCCACCGGGTGCTCCGGCCGGACGGGGCGCTGCTGGTGGTCACCCCGGCCGCCGACCACCTCGGCGAGCTGGTCGGGCCGTTGGAGTTGCTCCGGGTCGATCCGGCCAAGGCCGCCCGGGTCGCCGACAGCCTGGCCGGGCGGTTCGAGCTGGCCAGCTTCGGGGCGTACCGGCGGCGGCTCGCGCTGTCCCGGGCGGAGGTGCGGACGCTGGTCGGGATGGGTCCGAGCGCCTGGCACGCCGACCCGGACCGGCTTTCCGACCGGCTGGCCGGACTGCCGGAGCCGGTTGTCGCGACCGCCTCGATCCGGTTGGCCGTCTACCGGCCGCGCTGACCGTGGAGCCGGCGGGGGCCGGGGGCGCCGCCGGTCTCAGGTGGACAGGTCGATCTCCTCCCAACCGGCGGGGGGGTCGTGGTAGGGCCCGTGGAAGATGATCGCCCACTCCAGCGCCCACCGGCGCTGCCCGATGGCGTTGGCGTCCAGGAAGCCCGGCCGGGCCTCCCCGCGCCGCTCGACCTCCAGGTATCCCCAGTCGAGGCAGTAGTAGAGGTCGAGCAGGGCGGCTGCCTCCGCCGCGTCGCGGGGGGCGGCCAGGGTGCGGGACCGCCACTGGCTGAAGGTCTCGCCGGCCGGCAGGTTGGGCAGCACCTCCATCAGCCGCTCGTCGGTGGGCGCCTCCGGGTCCAGGTGCTTGGTGAGTCCGAGCACCCAGGAGAGCGCGAAGACCGCGTCGTGGTGCAGCACGAACGAGCGGTGGTCGCCCCGGCTACCGGCGACGAACTGCCACTCGGGCGGGGTGACCGCGGCCACCAGGTGGGAGCTGAGCAGCCAGCTCATGCCCGCCTGGGCGGGCATCCCGAAGCAGCGGGCCAGCACCAGGTGCAGCACCGCCGTGCGGGCCTCGATGTCGGCCGTCGGCCGCAGCTCGACCTCGTCGCCCGGCTCCCAGACCAGCGGGAACTGCGCGGGCGGCAGCGGGAGCCGCAGCCGGCGCATCTCGTCGACATTGGCGGCCCGGACGGCCCGGGGGTCGGGAGCGGGTACGGTCACGGCAGCGTTCCCTGCTAATCGACGTCGGCCCGAAGGCCGGGTGGTCCCCCCTGGCGACGGAGGATAGCCCTTCCCGGTGCCGGACACCACGCTCCCCCGCCGCGGTCAGCCGACCCGGTCGATGACCAGCGGCGCCACCGTGGGCCGATCGTCGGCGATCCGCACCGAGGATTCCGCGGCCGCCCGGGCGGCCGGAATCCGGGCCGCGTCGTCGGCGCGCAGTTCGTAGAGCACGTCACCGGCCTGGACCCGATCGCCGGGCCGGCGGTGCAGCAGCACGCCGGCGGCGGCGCTGACCCGGTCCTCCTTGCGCGCCCGGCCGGCGCCGAGCCGCCACGCCGCCACCCCGATCCCGTACGCGTCGACGGCGGCGACGTACCCGTCCCGCCCGGCGCGGACGTGCTCGGTCTCCGCCGCGACCGGCGCCGGTGCGTCCGGGTCGCCGCCCTGGGCGCTGATCATGGCCCGCCACCGGTCCATCGCGCGGCCGTCGCGCAGCGCCCGCTCGGGGTCGGCGTCGGCCAGACCGGCGGCGGCGAGCATCTCCCGGGCCAGCGCCAGGGTCAGCTCCACCACGTCCGGTGGGCCGCCGCCGGCCAGCACCTCGACCGACTCGGTCACCTCGACGGCGTTGCCGACGGCGAGGCCGAGCGGGGTGGACATCTCGGTGAGCAGGGCGACGGTGCGGACTCCGTGGGCGGCACCGAGGCCGACCATGGTGGCGGCCAGTTCCCGGGCGTCGTCGAGGGATTTCATGAAGGCGCCGGTGCCGACCTTGACGTCCAGCACCAGGGCGGCGGTGCCCTCGGCGATCTTCTTGCTCATGATCGAGCTGGCGATCAGCGGGATCGCCTCGACCGTGCCGGTCACGTCGCGCAGCGCGTAGAGCTTGCGGTCCGCCGGGGCGAGCTGGTCACCGGCGGCGCAGATCACCGCGCCGACGTCGCGCAGCTGCCGGATGAACTCGTCGTTGGTCAGGCCGGCCCGCCAGCCGGGGATCGACTCCAGCTTGTCCAGGGTGCCGCCGGTGTGGCCGAGGCCGCGGCCGGACAGTTGCGGCACGGCCGCGCCGCAGGCGGCGACGAGCGGGGTCAGCGGCAGGGTGATCTTGTCGCCGACGCCGCCGGTGGAGTGCTTGTCCACGGTGGGCCGCCCGACGTCACCCAGCGCCAGCCGCTCCCCGCTGGCGATCATCGCGGCGGTCCAGCGGGCCACCTCCGCGGGCGTCATCCCGCGCAGCAGGATCGCCATCGCCAGCGCCGACATCTGCTCGTCGGCCACCAGCCCGCGGGTGTACGCGTCGATCACCCAGTCGATCTGCCCGTCGCTGAGCGTCCCGCCGTCGCGCTTGGTGCGGATCACCTCGACCGCGGCGAACCCGCCGGCCGTCATGACGGCGCCGAGCCGGGCCAGCGGGTCGGGATCTCCAGCGGCGGCTCGCCCTCGCCGGCCCAGAACATCACGCCGTCGGCGTCGACGACCACCACCCGGGGAGTGCGGGCCAGCCCCCAGGTGATGCCCTCCTGCGGGGTGCCCCAGCTCGGCGCCTCCTCGAGGACGCCGGTGGGTGAACCGTCGTCGCCGGCGGACCGTTCCCAGTAGCCGGTCCAGACCTGCCGACCGCCGGAGAGGTCCGGGTGCAGGAAGACGGTGCCCCGGCCGCGCCAGGCGGCCAGCCGTTCCGGCACCGCCGGCACCGCCGGGTCGGCGACGACCGCCTCCAGGTCGTCCACGTCGAACGCGTACGGCAGCAGTTGGCTCATGGTCAGCGGCGCCGGCACGGCCTCGACCAGGCAGTCCGGGCCGCCGTGTTCCCAGAGCAGTTGGCGGCAGCGGCCGCAGGGCATCAGCGGCTCACCGGTCGCGTCGACGCAGGAGAGCGCCAGCAGCCGGCCGCCGCCGGAGGCGTGCAGGGCGGAGACCACCCCGCACTCGGCGCAGAGCGTCACGCCGTACGCGGCGTTCTCGACGTTGCAGCCGACCACCACCCGGCCGTCGTCGACGAGCCCGGCGGCGCCGACCGGGAACTTCGAGTACGGCGCGTACGCGTGCCGCATGGCCTCGGTGGCGGCGGCCCGCAGCCCCGCCCAGTCGATCTCGATCGTCACGTCTCCATCCTGCCCGTCGCCGGTCAGCCCTTGATGTAGGGCTTGCCGTCGGCGGCCGGTGCCCGCACCTTTCCGACCAGCCCGGCGACCGCCAGGATGGTGGCGAGGTAGGGCAGCATCGCCAGGAACTGGCTCGGGATGATGCTGTTGATCGCGCCGAGGTAGGTGCCGAGCTGGTCGGCGAAGCCGAAGAAGAGCGCGGCGAGCAGCGCCCCGGTCGGGCTCCACCGGCCGAAGATCAGCGCCGCGAGCGCGATGAAGCCCTTCCCACCGATCATGTTCTTGGTGAAGGTGTAGAGGGCCAGGGTGTAGGAGGCGCCGCCGATGCCGGCCACCAGCCCGGCCATGATCACGTTGCGGTACCGCAGCGCCAGCACCCGCACGCCCAGGGTGTCGGCGGCGGTGGGGTGTTCGCCGACCGACCGGGTGCGCAGCCCCCACCGGGTGCGGAACAGCCCGACGTGTACGACAAGCACCAGGATCAGCGCCAGGTAGAGGAAGATGTTGCCCCGGAACAGCGCCGGCCCGAGCACCGGGAGGTCCGACAGCAGCGGGATCTCCCAGGAGTCGAAGCGCGGCGGCTGGTTGTAGCGCTGCGCGTCGGTCTGCATCAGCCGCTCGTAGAGGAAGCCGGTCAGGCCCAGCGCGAACAGGTTCAGCACGATCCCCATCACCACCTGGTCGACCAGGTACCGGATGGTGAAGATCGCCAGCAGCAGGGAGATGAACGCCCCGCCGATGGCGGCGGCGACCAGGCCGACCCAGGCGCTGCCGGTGAGGCTGCCGAAGAGCGCCCCGGCGAAGGCGCCCATCAGCAGTTGGCCCTCGATGGCGACGTTCACCACGCCGGAGCGTTCGCAGAGCACCCCGGCGAGCGCGCCGAAGATCAGCGGCAGGGCGAGGATGAAGGTGCCCCGCAGGATGTTGACCATGGGCATGAAGTTCTGCCCGGTCGGCGCGGCGGAGACCTGCCAGCACAGGAACGACAGCACCACGCCGACGATGCCGGCGCCGAGCAGCAGCGGGAACCAGCGGGGCGGCACGCCGGCCAGCAGCGCGCCGCCGACGGCCGCCGCGACCAGCCCGAACAGGACCGCGCCGAAGGTGCCGTTGATGGACAACGCGGCACCGGCGGCGTCCTCGCTGAGGGTGAAGCGGGCCCGTTGGTCGGTGGCGAGCGCCCCGAAGAGCACCGCCGCGAGCAGGCCGACGCCGACCAGCCCCGCGCCGACCTTCCGGTCGCGGGTCCAGAAGCCCTGGCGTACGGGGGCGACGGCGACCTCTTCGACAGCCGTGGTGGACATGCCGCTCACCAGCCCTTCGCCAGGCTCGTCTGCAACCGGGCGGCCCGCGCGGCGCGGAGCCGGAAGATCGCCTTCACCAGGGCCGGCGCGGCGATGAAGATCACGATCAGCGCCTGCAGCACGGTCACCAGCTCCAACGAGATCCCGGCGTACGACTGCATCCGGTTGCCGCCGGCCTGCAGCGCGCCGAAGAGCAGGGCGGCGAGCAGCACGCCCCACGGTTGGACCCGGCCGAGCAGCGCGACCAGGATGCCGTCGAAGCCGATCTGGGCGATGACCAGCGGGGTGAGCGCCGCGGCGGTGGTGCCGACCACCATGTTGGCGCCGCCGAGCCCGGCCAGCGCGCCGGCGATCACCATGATCAGTACGTAGGTCCGGGTGACGCTGATGCCGGCGGTCCGGGCCGCGTCCGGGTTGGCTCCCACGGCGCGCAGTTCGAAGCCGAGGGTGGAGCGGTTGAGCAGCCAGCCGACCGCCCAGGTGACGGCGACCGCGAGCAGGATGCCGGCGTGCACCCGCAGGTCGTCACCGAGCAGCCGGGGCAGCTGGGCCGAGGAGTCCACCGACCGGCTGATCGCGTCGGTCCGGCCCTCCGCCTGGATGCCCTGCTGGACCACCAGCCAGGCCAGGAAGTAGACCGCCACGTAGTTGAGCATGATCGTGTTGATCACTTCGTGGGCGCCGGTGCGGGCCTTCAGGAAGCCGGGGATGAAGCCCCAGATGGCGCCGCCGAGCGCACCGGCCAGCACCGCCACGACCAGGTGCACGACCGGCGGCAGCGGCAGCAGGAAGCCGGCCAGCGCGGCCAGGATCACGCCGATGGTGGCCTGGCCCTGGGCGCCGATGTTGAACAGCCCGCCGCGGAAGGCGAGCGCCACCGACAGGCCGGTGAAGACCAGCGGCGCGGTGTAGGTGAGGGTCTCCGAGATGGGCGCGAAGACCGCCTGCCAGCTGCCCGATCCGTCCGCCCAGGCGGAGATCGCCGCCGGGTCGAAGACGGCGCCCTTGAACAGGTTGGCGTACGCCTCGCTGACCGCCGTCCAGCTGGAGTTGACGGCATCCGACGGGCGGGAGGTGAGGTAGCCGTAGGTGGCCAGCACGTCCGGGTCGGAGACGATGATCAGCACGGCGCCGATCAGCATTGCCAGCACGATCGCCAGCACGGTGACGGTGAAGGTGTTGGCCGCCCAGAGGTTGTGCAGGAAGTGCTGCAGGAAGGACCCGCCGCCCGCGGAGCCGTCGGCCGGGTTGTCGGCCGCGGCGGCGCGGGTGGTCTGCGTACCCGTGGCGGGGTCCTTGTCGGGCGACGGCGCGGTGGCGCCGGTCTCGGGTTGCTCGGTCATCGCTCCTGGTCCTCGCTGCCGGCGGCCGGGGTCGCCTCGGCGGCCTGGTCCGGGGTGACGCCGGCCATCAGCAGGCCGATCTCCTCGCGTGGGGTGTCCGGGCCGACCACGCCGATGATCCGGCCGCGGTACATCACCGCGATCCGGTCGGCCAGGCCGATCACCTCGTCCAGCTCGCTGGAGACCAGCAGGACGGCGGTGCCGGCGTCCCGCTCGTGCACGATCCGGCGGTGGATGAACTCGATCGAGCCGACGTCCACGCCCCGGGTGGGCTGGGCGGCCACGAAGAGCTTCAGCGGCCGGGACAGCTCCCGGGCCACGATCACCTTCTGCTGGTTGCCGCCGGAGAGGGTGCCGACGGTGGCCTCGGCGGACGGGGTACGCACGTCGAACTGTTCGATCCGCTCCCGGGCCGATTCGGCGATCGCGTCCGGGCGCAGCACCAGGCCGGACCCGAACGGCGGCCGGTCGTAGATGTCCAGCACCAGGTTCTCCGCGATGCTGAACTCCTTGACCAGGCCGTCGACGCTGCGGTCCTCGGGGACGTAGCCGACCCCGGCGCGGAGCACCTTCTTGGTGGACCAGCCGTCGATGCGGCGGCCGGCCAGCGAGACCGTGCCGGCCAGCACCGGCCGCAGCCCCATGATCGCCTCGATCAGCTCGGTCTGGCCGTTGCCCTGCACGCCCGCGATCCCGAGCACCTCGCCGGCCCGGACGGTCAGATCGACGCCGTCGACCGCGCGGCAGTCCCGCTCGTCGTCCACGACCAGCCGGTCGACCCGCAGTACCGGCTCGCCGGGCCGGGCCGGTTCCTTGTCGACCCGCAGGATGACGCTGCGGCCGACCATCAGCGCGGCCAACTCGTCCTCGCTGGCGCTGGGGGCCGCGGTGCCCACGGTCCGGCCCCGCCGGATGACGGTGATCCGGTCGGCGATGGCCTTCACCTCTTTGAGCTTGTGGGTGATGAAGACGATCGACTTGCCGGCGTCGCGCAGCGAGCGCATCACGGTGAGCAGCTCGTCGGTCTCCTGCGGGGTGAGCACGGCGGTCGGCTCGTCCAGGATGAGCAGGTCGACGTCGCGGGTGAGCGCCTTGACGATCTCCACCCGCTGCTGCACGCCGACCGGCAGGTCCTCGATCACCGCGTTCGGGTCGACCCGCAGGTTGTAACGCTCGGAGACCTCGGCGACCTGCCGGCGGGCGCGGCGCCGGTCCAGCACGCCGAGCGGCCCGCCGCGGATCTGTTCGGCGCCGAGCATCACGTTCTCGGCGACGGTGAAGACGGGCACCAGCATGAAGTGCTGGTGCACCATGCCGATGCCGGCCGCGATGGCGTCCGACGGACCCTTGATCCGCAGCGGTACGCCGTCGACCAGGATCTCGCCCTCGTCCGGCTGCAGCAGCCCGTAGAGGACGTTCATCAGGGTGGACTTGCCGGCGCCGTTCTCGCCGAGCAGCGCGTGGATCTCTCCGGGCTCCACCGTCAGGTCGATCCGGTCGTTGGCGACCAGCTCACCGAACCGTTTGGTGATGCCCCGCAGTTCGAGTCTCAGCGCGACCTCCTCGGGTGCGGGCGGATGTCCGGCAGCCTAGGCCACCGGCGGGTACGCGGACCGGGCCGCCGGGGAAACACCCGGCGGCCCGACCCGTTTGCTCCCTGCTTACTTCGTCGGCTGTGCCGCGGAGGTGACGGTCACCGTGCCGGCGATGATGTCGGCCTTGAGCTTGTCGACCTCGGACTTCAGCTCGGCCGGCACCTTGTCCTCGAACTCGTGGTACGGGGCGATCGAGACGCCGTTGTTCTCCAGCGTGCCGATGGTGCCCTGGTCGGCGGTGAGCTTCTCGCCGTCGGCCGCCCGCAGCACGGCGTCCTTCACCGCGTCGGTGATGTTCTTGACCACGGTGGTGATCAGGGCCGGGCAGTTCGGTGTGCTCTCGCAGCCGTCGACGTCGACCCAGATCGCGGAGTACTTGCCGCCGGAGGCCTGGGCGGCGGCGGTGGTGCCGAGCCCGGCGCCACCGGCGACCGGCATCACGATGTCGGCGCCCTGGGCGACCAGGGTGTCGCTGACCTTCTTGCCCTCGTCCTGCTTGACGAAGTCGTTGGTGAACGACCCGTTCTGGCTGGCCTTGTCCCAGCCGAGCACCTGGACGTTCTCGCCCTTGGCCTGGTTGTAGTAGGCGACCCCGTCGGCGAAGCCGTCCATGAAGATGGTCACCGGGGCGATCTTCATGCCGCCGTAGGTGGCGACCTTCTTGGTCTCCGACATCCCGGCGGCGACGTAGCCGGCCAGGAACGCGGCCTGCGCGGTGTCGAACTGCATCGGGAAGACGTTCGTCTGCTCCAGCTTGGCGTCGACGATCGCGAACTGCTGGTCGGGGTTGGCGGCGGCCACCTTGCCGGTCGCCTCGGCCATCAGCCCGCCGACGGCCAGGATGAAGTCGCAGTCCTGGTTGACGTACTGGGTCAGGTTCGGCTCGTAGTCCGCCTCGGCGTCCGAGGCGACGAACTTGATGTCGATGTTGTCGTTCTCGGCCTTCGCCGCCTCCAGGCCCTGCCAGGCCGAGGTGTTGAACGACTTGTCGTCGATACCGCCGACGTCGGTCACCATGCAGGCGCTGTACTGCTCGGCGGCGGTGCCGCCCTCTTCCTCTTCCGGCGCCTCACCACAGGCGGCGGCGCCCAGCGCGAGCCCACCCACTGCGACCAGCGAAACGAATCGCATCCCACGCACTGCGCGCAAGACGGTCTCCTTCCCATTGCACACCGCACACGCGCGGTGGCAGCCCTAAGCCGGCCTGCGGCTGCCCGCCGGCGTCCCACGTTACGGACGCCGAGCGTACGCCCGCGTCCGTCCACCGGCCGATGATCGTGCACGACTGTTGAACGCTCGTTATCCTCACGTAACTGTCGAGCGCGGGAGATCACCTGGAACGGGGTCCCCGGAATGGGACGCTACCCAAGCGGAACCCCCCATTCAGGGCTTTTCCGCGGCAGGTCAGCGCCAGAAGACCGCGACGGCGGCGTTGACCAGGGTCAGACCGATGATCGCGAGAAAATGTCCCGAGTTGACCGCTTCGCGCTTGCGGGAGAAGAAGACCATCGCGAAGATCGCCAGCCCGAGCAGCAGCTTGACGGCGAGCTTGGCGGGGGCGGGTTCGTCGCCGTCCCGCAGCGGCGCGGCCAGACCCAGCCCGGTCACCACCTGGATGACGGCGCCCCAGAGCATCGCCGGGTTGATCCGCAGTTTGCCGGTGAAGTACTGGGTCAACGCGCCGCCGAGCAGCAGCGCGAACCCGATCAGATGCAGATAGAGAAGTACGAGTCGAAGAGCTTCCACCCGGACATCCTCCCCTACCCGCCCGCCGGGCGAACCGGTGCCCGGGTCGGGGCGACAGTCGCCGGGGCCGCCGGCACCTCGCGTCGGGGTCGTCGACCGACCCCGACCAGGACCAGCCCGAACAGGGCGTAGCCGGCGAGGATCGCCAGCGGCGTGGCCGCGCCGGCCCCGTCGAAGAAGGCCGTCGAGCGGAGCAGGCTGCCGCCGGCGCCGACCGGCAGCCACTGGCCCAGCGCCCCCCAGGGCTGCGGCAGCAGCTCCGGCGCCGAACCGACCGCCGAGAGCGCGTTGCCGACCAGGAAGACCAGCAGCGCGCCGAGACCGATCCCGGCCCGGCCGAGCACCGACCCGAGCCCGGCCACGGTGGCCGCCGTGGCGAGGGCGAAGAGGCCGATCGCCCCCGCGTTCGTCAGATGGTCACCGGGCAGCACGCCGAGCCAACCCTGCAGCAGGCCGGCCCCGGCCAGGCCGGCGAGCAGCCCGTAGCCGGCCAGCCCGACCAGCCGGGCGCGGCGGCCGGCGACCAGCAGCACCAGCAGCGCACCGGCGAGCAGGCTGGTCATCACCAGCGGCAGGAAGCCGGCGGCGAACCCGGCGCCGCGCGGGTCGTCAGGGTCGGCCGGCACCACCTCGACCACCCGGGGCGGCTGCCCGCCGGCGAGACCGCTGGCGGCCTGGATGAGCAGGTTGCTGACCGCGGGACTGGCGGCCGGGGCGGTGTGCAGTTCGACACCGGCCGGGCCGACCACGAAGGCGGCGTACACCTCCCGGTTGCGCAGGGCGGCGTCGGCGGCGGCCGCGTCGGGCAGCCGGGTGATCTCGAAGGCGCCCTGGTCGGCGGCGCCGATCCGGGCGGCGATCTCGGCGGTGGCGGGCGTCGGGCCGGCGACCGCGACCGGCAGGTCGCGCGGCGCCAGGTGCGCGGCCGGGGCCGCGAACAGTGGTACGAGCAACGCCTGGGCCAGCACCGCCAGCCCGGCGAGCAGCACCGCCAGGACCAGGGGCGATCCGGTACGGGTGGGAACTCGGCTCATCATCCGCTCCTAAAAACGAACGCTCGTTCTTCTTAATCGATCGAAGCGTCCCACTCCGGCGCGTGGGTCGTCAAGAACGAGCGTTCGTTTTAGAATGTGCTCCGTGCCACGCGTCTCCGACGAACATCTCGCCGCCCGCCGCCAGCAGATCCTCGCCGCCGCCCGGCGCTGCTTCCTGCGCAGCGGCTTTCACGCCACCTCGATGCAGGACGTGATCGCCGAGGCGGACCTGTCGGTGGGCGCGGTGTACCGCTACTTCAAGAGCAAGCACGAGATCGTCAGCGCCATCGCCGGCGAGACGGTCGACGGCATCAACCTGGCGCTGGCCGAGATCGCCGACCACCGCCCGCCGTACCCGCTTGTCGAGTCGATGGACCGGGTGTTGACCGTCATCGACGCGCAGACCGGCCCGGACGGCATGTTCCGGCTGGCCCTGCAGGTCTGGGCCGAGACCGTCCGGGACGTCACGCTGGCCGAGATGGTGGCCGGCAAGTACGCGATGCTGCGGGAGACCTTCAACCGGATCGCCCGGCAGGCCCGCGACGCCGGAGAACTCCCGGCGGACGCCGACGTGGACGCGGTCGGCAGCGTGCTCTTCGGAATGATCCCCGGGTACGCCCTGCAGCAGGTACTCGTCGGACAGCCGGACCGGAAGACCTTTCTGGCCGGGATCCGCACCCTGCTCCCCGTCCCGGTCCGCGAGCCATGACCCGCCGGAGCCGGACCGGCCGGTGACGGCGCGGTGGTCTGCCTGGTCAGTTGGCTGGTGACCAGGCAGACCACCGCGTCCGGACATGGTTCGTCCGTTACCGCTCGGTCAGGAGGCGGAGCAGCTCAGACCGGTCGGAACCGCACTGCTGCCGGTGCCGACCAACCCGACGGCAGTACTGCCGGCGGGCGGCAGAGCGCCGTTGTACGGCTCGTTGCGTACCGTGTTCACCCCGCCGGACGTGGTCAGCCGGCCGTTCCACAGCGAGGTCACCGCTACCCCACTCGGGTTGGTCCAGGTGACGACCCAGCCGCTGATGGCGGCGGTGCCGGTGTTGCGGACCACGACCTGTCCCTGGAAGCCGCCCTGCCAGCTACCGGTCACCGTGTATGTCGCGGAGCAGCCGCCGGTCTCGCCGCCGCCGTCGGTCGCCGTGGTCACGGTGCGCGCCGGCGAGGGCGCGGAGACGTTCCCGGCCGCGTCCCGGGCCCGGACGGTGAAGGTGTACGCCGTCGCCGGGGAGAGGCCGACCACCCGGTAGGTGGCCGCCGAGACGGTGCCGACGACGGTCGCCGGCCCGGAGCCGGCCGACCGGAGCACCTCGTACGAGGTGACGCCGACGTTGTCGGTGGACGGTGCCCAGCTGAGCGTCACCGAGTTCGCGGTGACCTCACCCGCGGCCGGCTGGCCCGGCGCGGTCGGCGCGGTGTCGTCGTCCTCGCCGCCGTCGGCGTAGCGCTCGGCGAGGCTGATGCCGGTCGTCGAGGTCGCCCCGCCCAGGCGGACCTGGTGGTCGAGGCCGACGAACTTGCCGTTGTGCTGCCAGAGCGCCGGCTTGAGGACCTCGTTGTACTTCGTCTCGTCCCAGCTGGTCCAGTCGTCGCGCAGCAGGCCACCGGTGTCACCCGAGTTGGGGTTGAGGCTCCAGAACGTGTGGTGGATGCCGTGTTCGATCATCAGGTCGCGCAGGGCGTGCAGCCACTTGTCCTGCCGGGCGTCCTGTCCGTACCGCCCTCCCCATTCGCCGATCAGCAGCGGCGCGGTGTCGTTCTCGTGGATGTAGAGCCAGTTGGGCCGCCACACGTCATCGGTGAGTGACGCCTTGTCGAACTCCCCCTGGAACCATGGCTGCTCGAAGACCAGCGGGCCGTAGTCGTGCGGGGAGTACACCAGTTGGTCCTGGTTGGCGCCGAGGTTCACCGGGTGCTCCGCGACTCCGCGCAGATTGCCGCCCCACCAGTTGTAGTGGTAGTTGGGGCTCCGGTCCGGATTGGTGTTGGGAGAGTTCCAGGTGGCACCCGCCCGCGGGTACACCTCGATCCCCTCGCAGAGGATCAGCAGGTTCGGGTTGATCGCCAGGATTCGCCGGCCGGCCGTCTCACAGGCGTGCTTGAAGTTGTCCTGATCGGTCGACGAGTCCCACTTGGCCCGTTGCTGGTCGTTCGGGGTGCCGTGCGGCTCGTTCTTGATGTCCATCGCGACGATGGTGTCGTTGGTGCGGTAGCGCGTGGTGACCCACTCCCAGCCCTGGTAGAACAGCTCCGAGGTGATCGCGCCCTTCCACCAGACGGGATAGACGTGGCCCGAGTTGTCGGCCTCCGCGCTGTGCACGTCGAGCATGACCTTCAGCCCGTACCGCTCGCAGAGCTGCAGCCAGTGGTCGAACACCTGCAGGTTGTTCATCCCCGAGAGTTCGGGGTTGACCGCCAGGTTGACGTTGGGGCTCACGGTCTGGCCGGCCTTCCACTCCAGCAGGAGCTGGGTCGAGACGGGCACCCGCACGAGGTTGATGCCGCGCTCCGCCAGCTGCCGGGTGACCGTCTCGATGTTGGCCGCCCAGAGGCCGTGGAAGACCCGTTCGGTGGCGTTGAATCCGAACCAGTTGGCCCCGGTGAGCCAGACCTGGTTGCCCGCCTCGTCCACGATCCGGTTGCCGTCGGTGTGCAGCCAGTCGCTCGTCGGCGCGGCCTGCGCGAGCTGGGTGGCCGTCCTCGGTGTGACGGTTGCCGTGGCTGGTCCGGACACCGCGGCCACCCCGGCGAGAAGGCAGGCCAGCGCTGTGGCGGCCCACCAGACACGTCTATGTGACACGTTCCTTGACTCCTTGTCGTCGCGCGGCGGTCCGATCCGGGACGGGGACTCGCCGCCAGCAGCTCACCAGGCGTGGGAGCGCTTCCATCGACAGACTACGACGTTTGGCGGGCCGCGCGAAAGGTCGCAGTGTCGATCACCCCGCCCTGCTCAACCCTTCACCGCTCCCGAGGTGAGTCCGGAGACGATGTAGCGCTGCAGGAACTGGAAGACCAGCACGGTCGGGATCGCGGTCAGCAGGGTGCCGGCCGCGAAGCTGCCGAAGTTGCTGTCCCGCTCCCCCGCCACCAGGCCGAACATGCCCACGGCCAGGGTCTTCGCGTCGGTGTCGGTGAGGAAGACGCTGGCGATCAGGAACTCGTTGATGGTGTTGATGAACGCCAGCAGCCCGGTCACCGCGAGGATCGGCGAGACCAGCGGCAGCATGATCCGGAAGAAGACCTGGGCGTGGCTGGCGCCGTCCATGGTGGCCGACTCGTCGATCTCCCGGGGCAGGGTGTCGTAGAAGCCCTTCATCAGCCAGGTGTTCACCCCGAGCGCCCCGCCGAGATAGAGCAGGATCAGCCCCCACGGGGTGTTGAAGCCGAGCGCCGGCCAGTGGTCGGTGACCGTGGTGAAGATCAGGAAGATCGCCACGATCGCCAGGAACTGCGGGAACATCTGGATCAGCAGCAGCGACAGCAGGCCGACCCGCCGGCCCGCGAACCGCATCCGGCTGAACGCGTACGCGGCCAGCGCCGACAGGAAGACCGACAGCACCGAGGCCAGCCCGGCGATCAGCAGCGAGTTGGCGAACCAGCGGCCGAACGCGGTGTCGGCGAAGAGGTCGGCGAAGTTCTCCCCGGACACCCCGGCCGGCACCAGCCCGGACGACGAGAGCGTGCCGAGCGGGTTCACCGCCGCCGAGACCACGAACAGGATCGGGAAGAGCGAGAAGGCCAGGGCGAGCAGCGCCACCAGGTGCCGCCAGCCCACCCGCGCGAACCATCGGCCGGTCACGAGTACACCTCCTCCTGCTTGCGGGTGCGCCGGAAGCTCACCGCCGAGATGATCGCGACCAGCGCGAAGATGAAGATCGAGATGGCGGCGGCGAAGCCGTACTCGGCGCCCTGCCCGCCGAACGCCAGCCGGTAGGTGTAGGTGATCAGCAGGTCGGTGGCGCCCACCGTCGGGTTGTCCGCCGGAAACGGCGCCCCGTCGGAGGTCAGGTAGATCGCGTTGAAGTTGTTGAAGTTGAACGCGAACGAGGCGATCAGCAGCGGCGACAGCGCCACGAGCAGCAGCGGCAGGGTGACCTGCCGGAACGACTGCCAGGGCGACGCGCCGTCCACCGAGGTGGCCTCGGTCAGCTCCCGGGGAATGGCCTGCAGCGCGCCGGTGGCGACCAGGAACATGTACGGGTAGCCCAGCCACAGCTGCACGGCGATCACCGCGGTCCGGGCCGACCACGCCTGGCCGAACCAGTCCACGTCCAGCCCGAACAGGTTGTTGATCAGGCCGAAGTCGGCGTTGAACAGGTCCCGCCAGACCAGCAGCATCGCGAACGACGGCATCGCGTACGGCAGGATCAGCAGCACCCGGTAGAGGTTGCGCCCGCGGACCCGGGGCGAGTGCAGGGCGATCGCGCAGAGCAGGCCGAGCACGAAGGTGCCGCCGGTGGAGCCGACCGCGAAGGCGACGTTCCAGAGCAGCGAGCCGAGGAACGGCCCGGAGATGTTCCGGTCGGTGAGCACCCGGGCGAAGTTGTCCAGCCCGACGTTGACCCGCCAGCCCTGGATCAGCCGCTCGCCGTCGCCGGCCACGAACGAGCCGAGCGCGTCGTCGGCGGTCCAGACCTTGCCGCTCGCGCTGTCGCGTACGCAGTCGCAGCCGGCGTCGTACGCCCGCACCGCCCGGCCCTCGTAGGCGCGGGACAGCCCGGCGGAGCGGATGGCGCCGCCGGCCGTGGGCACGGTGAACTCGGTGATCTCCTGGCTGCGGGCGCTGGCCTGGCCGACGGTGAGCAGCGTGTAGCCGTCGGCGGCGGTGACCTTGCCGGCGTCGGTGACGGTGACCTCGGCGGCGGCGAGCTGGCGCAGGCCGTCCGCGTCGCCGGCCGAGACGGCGCCGGTGGCCGGGTCGGTGACCAGGAAGACCAGCGGGCCGTTGCCCGGATCGCCGGTGGTCGCGACGGTGAGGGCGTACTCGGTGGAGCCGGGGACCTGGACCACCGACGCGCTCTGGATCGCCACGATCGCGTCGTCCTTGCCGCCCCGGTGCCCGTCGCCGAAGTTGCTGAACGCGGTGCTGACCGTGAAGAGCACCGGGAAGACCTGGAACGCGATCAGGAAGAGGGTGCCGGGGATCAGGTACTTGGCCGGGATGTGCCGGCGGGTCAGGTAGAGGTAGCCGAGGCCGGCGGTGGTGGCGGCCAGCAGCGCCAGGCCGGGCCAGGCGCGCGCCTCGGCCAGCGGGAAGGCCGCCCAGATCGCGATCCCGGCGGTGAGGCCGAGCAGGATCACCTTGATAGCCAGCCCGTGCGCGGTGACCGGGCCGGCGGCGCCCGGCGCCGCGCTCCGGTGGCCTCGGGGCGGGCGGCCCGGGGCCGGCGCGCCGGCCGGCCCCGGGGTCGAATCCGACGGGCGCATTACTTGATCTGCCCCGCGATGGTCTGGCCGGCGGCGGTGACCGTGGCGGTCACGTCGGCGCCGCCGACGATCGCCGCCTCGGCCTTGCCGAACGGGTCCCAGATCGCGGCCATCTCCGGGATCGCGGGCAGCACCTGGCCGTTGCGGCCGGCCTCCTGGAACTTGGCCAGGTCCGGGTCGGCGCCGGAGACCTGGTCGAGCGCGGCGGTGAGCGCCGGCGGGCGGGGCTCCGCCTGGTAGAGCGCCACCGCCAGTTCGGGGGTGGTGGTGTAGTTGGCGACGAACTCCTGGGCGAGGGCCTTGTTGGCGCCCTTGGCCGCCACGTAGAAGGCCTGCACGCCGACGAACGGCGCCGCGGCCTGGCCGCCGGCGAAGCCGGGGACGGGCGAGATGTCGTACGCGATGCCGGCCTTCTTGGCGTCGGTGACCGCCCACGGGCCGGAGACCAGGAAGGCGCACTTGCGGCTGGTGAAGGTGGCGATCGAGTTCTCCGGGGTGATGGAGCGCTTGAGCAGGCCGGCGCCCTTCTCGCCGAGCGCGCTGATCTTCTCGAACGCGGCGATCGACCCGGGTTTGCCGACGCCGAGGTCGGCCGGGTCGTAGTCGCCGCCGGCGGTGGTGCCGAAGAGGTAGCCGCCGGCCGAGCTGTAGAACGGGTACAGGTGGTAGGCGTCGCCGTTCTGGCCGACCTGCAGGCAGAGCAGTTCGGTGGTCTTCTTCTCGGCCTGCAGCTTCTTGGCGGCGGTGACCAGTTCCTCGACGGTGGTCGGGGCCTGCGGGGCGAGTTCGGTGTTGCGGATCAGCGCGAGGTTCTCCATCGCGTACGGCACGCCGTAGAGCTGGCCGTTGAAGGTGGTGGCCTTGACCGCGATCTCGTTGAAGCCGTCCTGCTGGGCGGCGGAGAGCTGGACCGGTTCGATCGCGCCGTTGCGGACCAGGTTGCCGATCCAGTCGTGGGCGCCGATCACCACGTCCGGGCCGCTGCCCTGCTGGGCGGCGGTGACGAAGGTGGTCTGCAGGTCCTTGGAGACGGCCTGGACCTCGACGGTGACGCCGTTTGCCTCGCCGAACTTCTCGGCGAACGGTTGGAGAGCGGCGGTGCGCTTGTCGTCGGCCCAGATGACCAGCTTGCCGGTCGCGGCCTCCGGGGCGGCGGAGGTGGCCGGCTCGTCGCCGCCGCAGCCGGCGCCGACCAGCGCGAGGGTCAGCGCGGTCACCACACCCGCGGTACGGATGCGCATGGGGAACTCCTGTCGGTCGGTCGTGCCGAAGCAGCCGAGGGGCGGCCCGGCCGGTAAAGGTTCGAAAGTTCTTGCATCAGACGCCCGATTCCGGCGCCACTGCTGTCGCGTGTTGCCGGGACGTTAGCAAGGCGTTGCATGGAATGGAAGAGCTTGCAGGAACCTGCGCAAGAACTGTCTGTTGGGCTACAGTGCGGCCATGCGCGCACGACTCTCCGACATCGCCCAGCAGGCCGAGGTGAGCGAGGCCACGGTGTCGCGGGTCCTCAACGACCGGCCCGGCGTCGCGCCGGAGACCCGGCAGGCCGTCCTGACCGCGCTCGACGTGCTCGGCTACGAACGACCGGCCCGGCTGCGCAAACGCAGTGCCGGCCTGGTCGGCCTGGTGGTGCCCGAGCTGGACAACCCGATCTTCCCGGCGTTCGCCCAGGTCATCGAGTCGAATCTGGCCCAGGCCGGCTACACCCCGGTGCTGTGCACGCAGACCCCCGGCGGAGTCACCGAGGACGAGTACGTGGAGATGCTGCTGGACCGGCAGGTCTCCGGCATCGTCTTCGTCTCCGGGCTGCACGCCGACACCTCGGCCGACCACGACCGGTACCGCAAGCTGCTCGCCCGGCCACTGCCGATCGTGATGATCAACGGCCACGCCCCGGACATCGCGGCGCCCTTCGTCTCCTGCGACGACCGGGAGGCCGGCGAGCTGGCCGTGGCCCACCTGGTCGCGCTCGGCCACCGCCGGATCGGCCTGGTCAGCGGCCCGGACCGCTTCATTCCGGTACGCCGCAAGCTGGCCGGCTTCCGGTCCGCGATGCAGCGGCTGCTCGGCACCGGCGACGCGGAGTTGGCCGAGCTCGCCGAGCTGTCGCTGTTCGGAGTGGAGGGCGGCGAGGCCGCCGCCGGCCGGCTGCTCGACCGCGGCGTCACCGGCCTGGTCTGCGGTTCGGACCTGATGGCGCTCGGCGCGATCCGGGCCGCCCGGCAGCGCGAAATCTCGGTCCCGGACCAGCTCTCCGTGGTCGGCTACGACGACTCGCCGCTGATCGCCTTCACCGATCCGCCGCTGACCACCATGCGGCAGCCGGTGATCGCGATGGCGGTGGCGGCGGTCCGGGCACTGGTGGACGAGATCCACGGCCACCCGGCCCCACACTCCGAATACGTCTTCCGCCCCGAGCTGGTGGTCCGCGGCTCGACCGCGATCGCGCCTTCTTTCGCAAGAGTTGCTTGACTCTTGCAAGAGCGGGCCGGCATCCTGCTCAGATGACCAGCCACCCCATGTTGCGCCCCGACCCGTCCACCGACCGGGACTGGTGGCGGGCCGCCGTCGTCTACCAGGTCTACGTACGCAGTTTCGCCGATGGAAACGGTGACGGCGACGGTGACCTGCGCGGCGTCCACGACCGCCTGCCGTACCTGCGCGACCTGGGGGTCGACGCGCTCTGGCTCACCCCGTTCTACCGCTCCCCGATGATCGACGGCGGGTACGACGTGGCCGACTACCGGGACGTCGACCCGATGTTCGGCACCCTCGCCGACTTCGACGAGATGATCACCACCGCGCACGCGCTCGGCCTGCGGATCATCGTCGACATCGTGCCGAACCACACCTCCAGCCAGCACCCGTGGTTCGTCGAGGCGCGGGCCGCCGCCCCCGGCTCGGCCGCCCGCGAGCGCTATCTGTTCCGGGACGGGCGGGGAGCCGACGGCGAACTGCCGCCGAACGACTGGGAGTCCATCTTCGGCGGCCCGGCCTGGACCCGACTGCCGGACGGCCAGTGGTACCTGCACCTGTTCGACCCGGCCCAGCCCGACCTCAACTGGCACCACCCCGAGGTGCGCGCGGAGTTCGAGGACATCCTGCGGTTCTGGCTGGACCGCGGCGTCGACGGCTTCCGGATCGACGTGGCGCACGGGATGATCAAGGCGGACGGACTACCGGACGTGGGGCCTACCGCCGGCGGCCGGCAGGTCGAACTGCTGGGCCGGGCCCGACTGCCCTACTTCGACCAGGACGGGGTGCACGACATCTACCGCGCCTGGCGGCCGATCCTGGACAGCTACCCGGGCGGCCGGATGGCGGTCGCCGAGGCGTGGGCCGAGACCCCGCAGCGGCTGGCCCGCTACATCGGCCCGGACGAGCTGCACCAGGCGTTCAACTTCGACTTCCTGGACGCCACCTGGTCGGCCGACTCGTTCCGCAAGGTGATCGACACGGCGCTGGCGGAGTCCACGATCGTGGGCGCGCCGACCACCTGGGTGCTCTCCAACCACGACAAGCAGCGGCACGTCACCCGGTACGGCGACGGCGAGGTCGGGCTGCGCCGGGCCCGCGCCGCCGCCCTGCTGATGCTCGCCCTGCCCGGCTGCGTCTACCTCTACCAGGGCGAGGAGCTGGGCCTGCCCGAGGTGCTGGACCTTCCCGACGAGCTGCGCCAGGACCCGGCCTTCCTCCGCACCGGCGAGAGCCGGGACGGCTGCCGGGTGCCGCTGCCGTGGAGCGGCGACCTGCCGCCGTACGACTTCGGCCCGGCCGGCGCCGCGCCGAGCTGGCTGCCGGCGCCCGACGCCTGGCGTGCCCTGTCGGTGGCCGCCCAGACCGGCGACCCGACCTCGACCCTGGAGCTGTACCGCGCGGCGCTGCGCATCCGCCGCAGCCACCCCGCGCTCGCCACCGACCTGCCCGCCGCTGGGCTCGCCTGGCTGGACACCGAGCCCGGGGTGCTCGCCTTCACCCGCGAAGGGCAGCCCGGCTCGCCGAGCCTGACCTGCGTGGTCAACCTGAGCGGCGCCCCGGTCACCATCGAGGGGTACGGCACCCCGCTCCTGGTCTCCGCCCCCCACCTCCCGCCGCAGCTTCCCCAGCAGGCATCGCCAAAGGTGCAGCTCGCTGCGTCGGTCACGTTGCCGGTCGATGCGGCCGCCTGGTTCGAACCCCGCAGTGCCGGGTAACCGCCGCAGACCCGGTCGTCCGTCGTGCTTCGCGCCAACGGGCGGCCGGGCCGGTGTGATTAGCGGCGAGAGGTCAGGAGGGTGGCGATTCGGGCGAAGCCGGCGCGTAGCTCGTCGGTGCTGGGGGGCGGTAGCGGCTCGTCCAACTCAGGGCCGTCGGGCACCAGCACATCCGGGTCGGTGAGCGCATCGGGGTCGGTGAGCGCATCGGGGTCGGTGAGCGCATCGGGGTCGGTGAGCGCATCGGGGTCGGTGAGCGCATCGGGGTCGGTGAGCGCATCGGGGTCGGTGAGCGCATCGGGGTCGGTGAGCGCATCGGGGTCGGTGAGCGCATCGGGGTCGGTGAGCGCATCGGGGTCGGTGAGCGCATCGGGGTCGGTGAGCGCATCGTACTCGTCGAGGTCGCCCCGGGCCTCGGTGGCGTCCTCCTCGGCGGCCAGCCGCGCGGCGGCGATCTCACCTTGGATCTCGTCGACCGACAGGCTCGGCAGCAGCGGTTCGACCACGCCCATCAGGTCCTCGTCGGCGACCACCGCCTCGGCCAGCGCCAGCGCGTGCGCCCGCTCGTACGGGCCGCAGACGATCGGTTCCCACTCGTCTTCGTCGCCGAGCGGACCGAAGGTGATGATCCACGGCAGGTCACGCAGCGGCGAGTCCGCCGGCAGGTCCAGTGTCACGAGTGCGCCCACGCCGAACATCATCGCGGGCGCGCCCCGCGTACCAATGGCTTTTGCCCTTTTTGACGGTTAATACGTTTCGCGTTCACGGCCGGTGGCGACCGCGCTGAAGCCTCCGGTGGCGCCGCTCTGGTCCGGCACGTCCGCGCCGGTGGCCAGGTCGATCACCCGGCCGTGCCGGCTGGTGGCCGCGAATGCCGCCCCGAACAGCAGCAGCTGGTTGAACAGGTACAGGTAGATCAACAAGCCGACCGCACCGGCGACCACCGTGTACGCCGGGTTGCGCTCCATCCGCCCCACGTAGAACCGCCCGAGCGTGTTCAGCAGGGTGATCCCCACCGCCACGATGATCACCGGGGAGAGCAGCCGGCGGGGGGTCATCCGCAGCCTCGGTACCGCCACCAGCAGCGCCGAGGCGAGCACCATATTGACCACCACGGCCAGCACCCAGCCGGAGACCTCCGAGGTCAGCGACCGTTCGCCGAAGGCCCAGACGAGCAGGGAGGAGAGCGCGTCCACCGCGCCGACCGAGAGCCCGAGCAGCAGGAACACCCCGACCAGCACGGCCAGATCGACGAGTTGCCGCAGCACGATGTAGCCGGGCTGCTGGTTCAGTTTGTAGATCAACCGCTGGGACGAGCGGATCGACTCGACCCAGCCGATGCCGGTGATCGCCAGCAGGATCAGGCCGATCACCCCGACCCGGCCGCTGCTCTGCTGGATCTGCTCGGGCACCAGGAACGGCAGGTTCAGCTCCAGGAAGTCGGCGACCGCGTCGCGCACCCCCGCGCTCGCGTCCAGCACCGCGCCGAAGACCGAGTACGCCACCAGCGCCAGCGCGAAGACCGCGAAGAACCCGTAGTACGCGATCCCGGCGGCCAGCCGCCCGCCGAGCACGTCCATGTAGCGACCGAGCGCGCGGGCGAAGTGGTCGAATCCGCGCGACCGGCGGCGGGCGGCGTTCAGCCGGCCCTCGATACCACCGATCGCCCGTTCGAAGACGTTCACGCGGTCATCCTTGCCTATCGGGGCCCGCACAGCAGCCAGCAACCCGCGTGGTGCCGTCATCCGTCCGGACCCGGGGTGGCCCAGCCGAGAAACCGGTCGAAGAACTCGGCGGCGGTCGGCGCGCCGTGCGGGTCGAGGGTGAGCAGGTCGGCGATCGCCTCGTGCATCCGGCTCGCCAGATGGACCCGCAGCGCCACCCGGTCCCCGGCGTACTCGGCGATCATCCGCAGCTTGGCCAGGCCGCACGGCCACGGGTGGGAGCAGGACCGGCAGAGCCAGAGCGGCCGGTGCGGCACATGCGGCCCGCCATCGCGCGTCGGCGGCTGAGCCGGCCGCCGATCATCGGGGTATCGCGGCCCCTGATTCGGCGTCCGGTCCACCGGCCGGCGGCGCGGCCGGATCGGTGGCGTCGGTGGAATGCGTCGTAACCACCACATGGCGTCTCCCTTTGTCCACAGGCTCCGAGTTATCCACAGGATCGAAGTCGGGGCGTGACAGAAACGATCCCGTTGGTGACACTCTGATGTGGATGACGCCTTGGCCGGAAGTGCCGGCACCGCCATTGCGGGAACGTCGCGACGGACCAGCGCCTACCAGGGACCAGCGATCGAGATCGGGGAAGGTTGGGAACGCGTGGGAATCACACCTTCGGAGTACCTGCTCAGGGAACTGCGCCGCCGCCGGGTAGCCGCCGGCCTGACCCAGGTCGAGCTGGGCAAGCTCTGCTTCTGCTCGGACACCCACATCAGCGCCATCGAAACCGGCACCAAGCCGCCGACGCTCAAGCACCTGCAACTGGTCGACGCCGCCATCCCCACCGGCGGCTTCTTCGAGACCCTCTGGGAGGAACTGGTCAAGGACTGGGCCGACCCGGTATGGCTACGCGAGTGGATCGAGTTCGAGCGCCAAGCAATCTATCTCCGCTGGTACGAGCCGGCCTTCGTCCCTGGCCTACTGCAAACCGAGGAGTACGCCCAAGCCACCCTCAGCACCCGCCGGCACTTCTCGACCGAGGAGGTGGCACGTCGAGTGGCGTCCAGGATGGACAGGCAGTCGATCCTCGACCGCGAGGAGCCACCCGAGTTCTCTGTCCTGCTCGATGAGGCGGTGCTGCGCCGGACCGTCGCCGACGACCACGGCCTCATGCAGCGCCAACTCGAACACATCGTGGAGATCGCCAGTCGCCCCCGCGCAATGCCAGGAAGTTAAGGGTGTGTCACGTGCCTGAATAAGACGAAGCTCCTGTAGAACGTGGATCGACCAAGATCTAAATTCATACAGGAGCTTCGTTGTCCGGGGATTCTTCCATGGATGCGTTGCCGCGGCTTGGTGCGGGCGCCGCGTGGCAACACATCGGGCTGGGCGTGCTGTCACAGTCGGTGCCGCGAGAGCTCATCGATGAGGCGGTAGCGGCGACCGGAGTCACTCAGCGGCGGGTACGTCTGCTGCCGGCTCGGGTGGTGGTGTTGTTTGTGTTGGCGATGTGCCTGTTCAGTACGGACGGCTACCGGCAGGTGTGGCGGTTGCTGGTTTCGGGCTGGCCCGCGTTGGCCAGGATCACCCCTACCACCTCGGCGTTTTCTCAGGCCCGTCAGCGGTTGGGGGAGGCGCCTCTGAGATATCTGTTCGAGCGGGTGGCCGGGGCGCGGGGCGAGCCGGGCATGCCCGGCGTGTTCGTGGCCGGACGGCGGGTCGTGGCCTGGGACGGCACCAAGCTGCAGACGGCCGACAGTCCCGCCAATGAGGCCGCTTTTGGTCGTGATGCGGGTGGCGGTGGCAACACGGCGGGCTACCCACGGCTGTGGCTGTTGACGTTGATCGAGTGTGGCACGCATGCGGTCATCGGTGCGTCGTTCGGCCGCGAAGCGGAAATGGTCCAGGCCCGCGCCCTGCTTCCCCTGCTACGGGAAGACATGCTGCTCGTCGCTGACCGGAACTTTCACGGCTATGACCTGTGGCGGGCAGCGGAGGCCACCGGCGCAGGACTGCTCTGGCGGATGAAGTCCAACCGCCACCTGCCCGTGGTAAGGGCACTGCCAGATGGATCTTGGATATCAGTCATCAAACCCCCACCAGGGCGGCGGCGGGGCACCGAACCGGTCATCACCGTCCGGGTGATCGAGTACACCGTCACGGTCGCCACCACCAACCGACACGGCGTGACGGCATGCCGGACCGAGCGGTACCGGCTGGTCACCAACCTACTCTGCCCGCAGGACATCACCGCGGGACAGCTGATCGACTGCTACCACCAACGCTGGGAAACAGAGAACAGCTACCAGAACCTCAAGACCCACCAGCGAGGGTCGAAGGTCGTACTACGTTCCCACGATCCCACCGGTGTCCGGCAGGAGATGTGGGCTCATCTCATCGTCTACCAAGCGTTACGGGACCTGATCACCACGACCGCCGCCGAGCATCACCTCGACCCCGACCGACTACCGTTCCTGACCTGCCTACGCCTGGCACGTCGACACGTCATCAACACCGCGATCACCACCAGCCGGGACCTCACCAGCGCACTGATCACGGTCGCTGACGAACTCCTAGACGATCAGACCGGCCCACGCCGGTCACGCTCCAGCCCCCGAGCGGTCAAACGCCCTACCTCGCCCTACCGCGGCAAGAAACGAACCGAACCAGCATCAACCACAGCCACCTACACCACCAACCTCACCAAACCCGGCCCGGAAAGCACTTAACTTCCTGGCATTGCGCCCCCGCGTCAAGGTGCGGGTTGTGCCGAAGGAGGTGGGGATCTATCCCGGACTCGCAGGAGCGTTCATCATCGCCGGTATGCCCGACGGTACCGGTGCTGGACATATCGACACTCAAGTGGGCGCCGACATCACCGTGCTACCCAAGGACGTTGCTAGCCTGACCGGTGCGTGGGACGACATCGGAGGCGATGCTCTCACTCGCAGACAGTCCCTCGATCTGATCAAGGAGGCCGTGGAGTCATGGAAATGACCGGCGCCCGCTGGCGCACCGCCACCCGCTCCTCCACCAACGGCGGGTCCTGCGTCGAGGTGGCCGACAACCTGCCCGGCCGGGTACTGGTCCGCGACTCCAAGGACCGCACCGGCCCGACCCTCACCTTCGACCCCGCGCCCTGGCGCGCCTTCGTCGGCGACCTGCGTGGTCGCTGAGGTGGTAGCCGACCGCCCGTCAGGAGGTTGACCATGAAGCTCGTTCCAGCACTGCGGGATGTGGCGCTGGTCGGCCCGCTGGTCCTGGGCTCGTGCTGTTCGGCGCCTTCGCGCTGAAGCAAGCACCGCACCCGTGGGTGTGGCTCGCCGCCGCCGCAGTCGTCGTCGCACGGTTCGCCTTCATAGCGTCGGGAGCCCACGGACGAGGCCCCACCAGGCCCGACTGACCGCTGCCGCTGCTGCTTGGGCTCGGCCCGGTTCGGACGGCCGGGTGCGGGTAGGAGGACCAGGGTCAGTGATCCCGAACCGAGCAGGAGAGCAGACCCGTGGGAACCGTACGCGCACTCGTGTTGTGCTGCACGTTGAAGCCTTCTCCCGCGCCGTCCAGCGCGGAACAGTTGGGTCGGGAGGTGCTCGCCGCGCTCGCTGACCACGACGTCGACGGCGACCTGGTACGGGTGGTGGACCATCAGGTGAAGTTCGGTGTGTCGACCGACGAGGGTGACGGCGACGAGTGGCCGGCCATCCGGGAACGGGTGATGGCGGCGCAGATCCTGGTGGTGGCGACGCCCATCTGGCTCGGCCAACCGTCGAGCGTCTGCAAGATGGTGTTGGAGCGCCTCGACGCCGAACTGTCGGAGACCGACGACCAGGGCCGACTACTGACCTTCGGCAAGGTCGCCACGGTCGCCGTGGTCGGCAACGAGGACGGCGCGCACCACGTCACGGCCGAGGTACTCCAGGCCCTGACCGACGTCGGGTTCACCATTCCGGCCGCCGCCTCGACCTACTGGGTCGGCGAGGCGATGGGCGGCGTTGACTACCGCGACGCGGGACCGAAGCCGGACACCACCGGCAAGGCGACGAAGACCCTCGCCACCAACGCGGCGCACCTGGCACACCTGCTCGCCGACCAGCCCTACCCCGCCAGCTGAGCCCCCAGCCCTGGGCGAACAGCGGGGGACCCCGCGTGGGTCGACCGACACGTCGCCACGCCGGCGCAGGGGTGGACTCCCCCGCCGCGGGGTAGGAAGTTCCCCATGCGGTGGATGGCACACGGCAGCGGGGGTGGCCGGCGTGTTGCCGCATTGTTGACCAGTGTCCTCTTGGCGGCCGCCGGTTGCGGTTGGCCGGCGGACACCGGTACCACCCTGGTCGAGGTCGAGGGTGGCGTGTTGCGGGTGGGGGTGACGGAGAACCCGCCCTGGTCCGTACTCCCCGACGACGGCGAGCCGCGCGGCGCCGAGGTGGTGTTGGTCCAGCGGCTCGCCGATCGACTCGACGCTCGGGTGGAGTGGTATCCCGGTTCGGAGTCGACGCTGATGGCCGCGCTCAAGGATCGGGTGCTCGCCCTGGTGATCGGCGGCTTGACGGAGCAGGCTCCGTGGACCGAAGCGGCGTCCTTCACCCGCCCCTATGTCACGATGCGAACCGTCGTGGCCGCCGCGCCCGGGGTGCCGGTGCCGGCCGACCTGGACGGGATACCCGTGACGGTCGAGGCCGGCACGGCGCAGGTCGCGGCAGTGGCCGCGGCGGGGGCCGTCGTCACCCCGGTCGAGACGGTGACCGGTCAGGAGGGGACGCCAGCCGTCGTCGACGAATGGCAGCTGACGCGGTTGGATCTACTCCCTAGCGACCATGAGCTTGACCAGCAGAAACACGTATGGGCGGTGCCGCCCGGCGAGAACGGGTGGCAGGTGGCGGTGGAGCGGTTCCTGCTCGACCTGTCGCACGACGAGGTCACCCGACTGCTGGTCGAGGCGGACCGGCAGGAGACCGCCGGATGAAGGTGTACGACCGGTTCGAGTTGCCCCCGGATCGCGCCGCGCTGCATCACCGGGCGATCCGGCTTGAGTGGTGGACCATCGCCTTCTTCGTCGCCGCGGTCGCGCTGTTGGCATTGACGCTGGGCCAGTCACAGGCGATGAAGGCGGCGTGGATCGAGGACATGTTGGGGCTGGTGCCGCCGACCGTGTTCCTGATCGCCGCCCGCTACCGCAACCGCAAACCCACCGAACGATTCCCGTACGGCTACCACCGCTCGGTCAGCGTCGCGTTCCTGGCCGGCTCCGTCGCGCTTCTCGGCCTCGGCGGCTACGTCGTCTACGACTCGGCCAGCCGGCTGATCGCCCGGGAACGGGCACCGATCGGTCTCATCGAGGTGCTCGGCCACCAGTTCTGGCTGGGCTGGCTGATGGTGGCGGTGCTGTTCGTCACGATGGTGCCGGCGGTTCTGCTCGGCCGGGCCAAGCTGAAACTCGCCCGCGAACTGCACGACAAGGTGCTCTACGCCGACGCGGAGATGAACCGGGCCGACTGGCTCACCGCTGCCGCCGCGATTCTCGGTGTGCTCGGCATCGGCGCCGGGCTCTGGTGGGCCGACGCGGTCGCTGCCCTGATCATCGGTGGTGACATCGTCCGCGACGGGGTACGCACCACCCGCAGCGCCGTGGCCGACCTGATGGACGAGCGACCCACGATGGTCGACGGCAGCCGACCCCACCCGGTGCCCGAGCAACTGCTGGCCGCCGTTCGCGACCACGACTGGATCACCGACGCGTGGCTGCGCATCCGTGAAGAGGGCCACGTCTTCGTCGGGGAACTCCTCGTCGTTCCCCGCGCCGACACCGACTCGCTGGTACAACGACTCGAACACCTGTCGGCATTCACCCGCGACTTCGACTGGCGCGTGCACGACATCGTCATCGCCCCGGTCACCCGCATCGAACACGACTGACGCGCAGGTCAGGCGGCGCGCCGCCCATCGTCCAGCGACAAGCAGGCTTGACACTAACATCAGAGTCGGGCTAACTACGACGGTCGACCCAGCCTGAGAACTCGTTGATGGGCGAGGTGAAAGGCCCTGACCGCCTCCGAAACCGCGACGGCTCCCTCCCGGTCCCAGATGGTGTCGTCGCCGAGTTGCACACTGCGAACCATCAGGACGGAACCGTCGGCGATCTCGACGTTCTCGGCGGTGAACTCGTAGTCCCTGCGCTCGCCCGCATCGCCGACGACGCAGACGCTGTAGGTCGCCTCACCCGTGACCGTCACACCGGTCACCCGCCAGCGAGCGGGAGGGAGGTCATCCGTCACTGCTTGAACACCGCGTTTCCGTTCCAGTACTCCAGGAATTCGTCGAGATCCATAGCATATGTCGATCCCCCGCCCCACGGGTCCCGGATCGCGATCCGACCGTCTGGCCGCACCCCGTCGACCACCACCGCATGGCCGATCGAGTTAGTTGGATCTTTCAGCTCCGCGCCCCAGGGTGCTCGCTGGTTGAGAAGGTCGAGCGCGTCCGGCCCGACGTAGCCTCCGCGCCATCCGGGGCCGAGCGCTTCGGGCAGTCGGTCGATCGGCGCTGGCGCTCCGAGCGAGTCGAGCAGTTCGTCCTGCGATCGCCCCGACAACATCGCGCCGGTCGCGGACACGCAGGACGCATCATTCTGCTGCGCTATGGCACCTCCCGGCGCCTCGTCGATGGTGCGCCAGTTGCCGCCCGCACCGGCCAGAGACGGGTCACCAGCCGGAATCGCCCGGACCGGGCCGGTATCGGTGGTACGACGTCGCAGCAGGTTCGCGATGTGGCCGACAATCTCGTCGAGTTGCCTGGCCAGCGGCGACAGGTTGTCGAGGCTGCGAATGACCGCCCGCAGGACGCGAGCGATTCGCGCGGCCCACTTGGCCACCAATGCGCTGATCTGTGAGCCTACGTACGGCGTCGCGATGCCGAGAGTGAGGACCTCCTCCGCTGTCCAGAGGGGTAGCCGCACCAGCAGAACCGAGACGCACTCGGCGATGAGGTCGCGCACGAGCGTGCGAGCGGTCGCAACCAGGCTGCCGGTGATCGCCACCATCGAGGCCATCCCATCTGCGGCCCTGGCCAGCCCTCGGACCAGGTCGACATCCTGGTCCGCCCGGAACCGGTACGCGTCCGCTGCCCGCCCCCACCAGTCCGGCATCTCGGTCAGTTTTGCTTTCACGTACAGGTCCACGGTCGTGCCGTGCGACTTCGCCACATTGCGCCACGTCTGCGCGTTGGCGTCGACCTGATCCGGGTCACCGGCCAACCAGTCCAACGCATCCGACAGCGGCTTGATGTGCTCGACCGCGAAGCCGAATCCGGCGGCGACCAGAGCACCAACCGGATCGACAACCCATACCGCTGTCTCGGCGGCCGTGCTGACAGCGCCAAGGCTGACGTCGACCCAGGACTGGCTGTTGATGCCGTCCAGCGTCATGTCGAGGGTCTCGAGGATGCCGATCCCGGAGTACCAAGTGGTCGAATCGACCCGTTCTGCGATGAGCGGGTTGGGCGTGTTCACCTGCCGCTGCTGTAGGTCGTGTCCAGCTCGATGGCGTTCCCGTCGTCACTTTCGACGTAGCTGTTTGCGGCCGCGCGAAGCGCCATCCCAGCCCGGTCCAGTGACTCGGCCGCAGTCTGTGAAGCAGCTACGATGCGCTGCTGGATCGGCTCCAGGATCATGGGCCAGACGGCACACAGCTGCCCGTAGGCAGCACGATCCAACATCACCGTGCGGGCCGCTCCGGCCGCGTGGTCAAGCCGCTCGGCCAGATCTTCCACCGTCCCGGCGTGGGCGCGAATCTGTTCTGGTGTCAGGCCGACACCCGCGACAGGGTTCATCGAACGTCGCCGTCGAACCCGGCCGCGATCAGCGTCCGCCGGACCCGGTCCGCGAGCTCCGTCCGGGCCGCGCTATTCGCGGCGAGTACCGCACGGACGATCTGCTCCCTCGACCAACCATCCACCTGATCCCCCAGTTTCAGATCCATCAGGTTGCCGCGCCGGTCGACGGTGACGCGGACCGCCCCGGACTCGGCCTCGCCGTACGCGGTCAGGTCCCGCATCTGGTCGGACACGTCGGACGCTCGGCGTGCCCTCTCCTCGATCGTTTCTTGCCAGTCAGTGATCCATTGCTCGGCGCCGGCAAAATTTCTCCCGACCATGGGCTGTCCCCCGGCTGCTTCGGCTCACCAATCCGCCGTCAAGCCTAGAAGGCACTGACATCCTCATCAATGTCAGCAATCAGCACCTCCGGCAGGCCCGCCCTCGTCGCATCGACGGACAGTGACAAGCGAGCTTGACATGACACTCGGAGTCAAGCAGACTTGACCAGACAAGGTTGCTTGACACATCTGGATGGTCATGAGGAACGACCTGCGAGAGCTTCGGACGGCGGCGGGGTTGTCCCAGCGGGAGTTGGGGCTGGCGCTGAACGTTTCGCGGCAGACCGTCAACTCGATCGAGACCGGCCGCTACGACCCGTCCCTCCCGCTGGCGATCGCCATCGCCCGCCACTTCAATCGCACCGTTGAGGAGATCTTTCATGTCGACTGAGAGGCAGCAAACCGGGACCCGGGGGCGGGAGAGCAGGCAGACCGCCGTCTTCCTCGGGATCTTCCTGACGATCCTGGCGGTGGTGGTCGCCACCGGCCTGCTGCTGCGTGCCAACGCGCCGGGAAACATGGGTACCGGCTTCCTGGTGGGAGCAGCCATCGGGTTGGTCGGTGTCGCGGTCGGGGCGTGGCGGTTGTCCAGGCGGCCGGACCGGACCACCACCTTCGAGCGGGCCTGGACCCAGACCGGCGACGAACGTGACGACGCCGTGCTGACCCGATCCCTGGCGGTGCTCGGCCTGCTCGCGGTCCCGCTCACCGGTGTCGCCGGGATCGCGATCGGGCTCGGCGCCTCGGTGGAGATGATGCTCGCCCTGCTGCTCCTGGCCGAGATCGCGGTCGGCGCGATCGCCTTCACGGTCGTCAACCGCCGGAGCTAGGAATCGCCAGAATCGCGTCGATGCCGCGTACGAAAAGGTCGTCGTCGTTCCACCGGTCGTCGTCGAGGTGTCCGGAGGCGGTGAGGGTGGGATAGGCGTCGCGGTTCGCCGCGATGTGCCGGCGGGCCTCGGCGCGCGCCCCTGGGTCCTGGCTGCGACGCCAGGTGCTCTCGGTAAGCGCCGCGCCGATCACGTAGTTGGCAAGGGTCCGGGTGACGACGGCGAGTTGCACGCCGGTGAAGCCGCCCCGGACGAGCGCGGACTGCAGTGCTTCGGTGCGGGCCAGGACGTTGGGACCCAGCATCGGCCGTCCGATCAGGCCGGGCGCCCAGGGATGCCGGAGCATCACCGCCCGCCAGGCGCGGGTCAGCTCCCGTATCTCATCCCGCCAGTTGCCGCCGGCGTCCGGCACCCGGACCTCGCCGAAGATCTGGTCGAGCGCCAGGTCGAGAAGGTCCTCCTTGGCGCTGACGTGCCAGTAGAGCGCGGTCGGGGTGACCGCGAGACGTTGGGCCAGGCGGCGCATCGTCAGGTCCTCGTCGCGCTGCTCGTCGAGCAGCGCGACCGCCGCCTCGACGATGCGCTGCCGGGTCAGCGGGGTCGCCCGGCGCGGGCGGTCCGGCTCGGCCCGGAGCCAGACGGTACGGGCCGGACGCGGCCCTCGGGGATCGCTGAATCCGGTCGCACTCACCCGACCGATCCTAGTACGGTGCTCAGGTGATTTAACGTTGTTAAGTCACCTGAGCACCGGTAAGGAGGAAGCGCGATGCCACTGGTGCGGATTCTGGTGGACTGCGACCGGTCCACCGCCCGCCGCGTGCTGGAGCTACACCAGGCCGGGAAGGTGCACCGCGAATCCCGGGACGCCGCCCGCGACGAGGTCTGGCGCCGGGGTCACACCCCCGCCGCCGACCCGGTCTTCGTCGGCACCACAAACGGTGCCCCCGTCCGGCTCATCTACGACGTCAGGGTTCACGCCAACACCACATCCTGATGGGCTACGCCGTCACCCGCGCCGCGTCGTTCAGCCCTCGATCAACCGCCCCTGCCGACCTGCTGTTGGCGCTGGGTGATCGCGTAGCCGACCAGGAAGAGGACCACCGCGTTCAGGATGTGCCAGAGGAAGTGGGAGCCGACCGGGAACTGCCCGCAGAGCGGCTCGTCCAGGGTCCGCAGCGTCAGCGACAGCGCGAACACGGCCGCCGCCCGCAGCAGCAGCCCGGCGACCCTCGGCGCGGGTGGCCGGGCCGTGTAGCGGACCGCCACCCCGAGGCCCACCAGCCCGAGCAGCGCCGGCAGGTAGCCGCCGAGCGTCGCGTCGGTGCCACCGACGGCGGCCAGCGCCGCGTTCACGCCGACGGCGAACCCGAGGTAGGCCGGGGCGGCCAGCCAGGCCCACCGCCACCGGATGCCCCAGGTCCACCGCGCCAGCACCACCACGGCGGTCAGGATGAACGCGATGATCGCCAGCGAGTCCAGCGCGCCGGTCAGCCGGGTGGCCGCGGTGTGGAACGCCAGGCTGGCCAGCCCCACGACGGCCAGCAGCGCCGGCAGCAGCCGGACGCTCACCGGTGCCCGGTGCCGCTGCCCGGCCTGCAGCCAGCCGAGCAGCGCGGCGGCGAGCAGGAAGGCGAGGTTGCTCACCGCGTTCGCCGGCTCCCCCCACCGGCCGGGGTCGATCCGCTCGCAGTAGGCGTCGACGTAGTCGGTCATCGCCCGGCCGCGCCGTGGTAGAAGAACTCGCCGAGCCCGACAGTGAAGACCATGACGCCGTAGAGGGCGTGCTCGACCGAGACCGTCAGCAGCGACCGGGTGCGCTGGTAACGGCGGGCGAACAACCAGCCGCCGACCAGCGTGACCAGCACGGCGAACAGGTTGCCGAAGATCAGGTGGGCGAAGCCGAACGCGGCGGCGCTCGCGGCGGCGGCACCCCGGCCCGTGCCGAACACCGGCGCGTAGCGGTGCAGCAGAAACGCCCGGAACAGCAGCTCCTGCGGATACACCGAGAAGAGCGGGTAGAGCACCACCACCGCCGACCAGAGCAGCGGATCCTGCCGCGGCAGGTCGAACAGCCGGCCCTCGTCGTAGCCCGCCACACCCACCACGGCCAGCACGGTCGCCACCGCCCACAGGCCGACGACGGCCGGCAACGCGGCCCGCAGCGCACCGCCCCGCAGCAGATCCCGCCGATCGAAGCCAGGCTGACGACGCAGATACCAGACCACCGCCACCCCGGCGACGACGAGCAGCGGAACCGGCCCCCCGGGAACCGCAACGAGCACATACCCGCCGACCAGCACGAAGAAGACCAGCAGATACTCCACGCCCAGCCACCACCACCGCACGGAACGCGTCCCCCCGGCCATGCCGCTCACGCTAGATCGACACCCACCTCCCCCCGACCCACCACACATGAACATCCGATGTCCACCTGCCCGGTCCCACCCGGTTCACCTTGATCAGATGATGAAAAGGGGCGCTACCAGGCGCCTGTCACGACCGTTCTCATCATTTGATCAAGGAACGGTGGGAGCATCAGCCGTGCCAGGAGTGCCAGAGGGCGGCGTAGGGGCCGGCGGCGCGGACCAGGTCGTCGTGGGTGCCGAGTTCGGTGATGCGGCCGTCGGCGAGGACCGCCACCCGGTCGGCGTCGTGCGCGGTGTTCAGGCGGTGGGCGATGGCGATCACCGTCCGGCCGGTCAGCACGGCGGCCAGCGCCCGCTCGGTGCGGCGGGCCGTCGTCGGGTCCAACGCGGCCGTCGCCTCGTCCAGGATCAGGATGTGCGGGTCGGCCAGCACCAGCCGGGCCAGCGCGAGCTGCTGCGCCTCGGCGGCGGTCAACTCACGCGCCCCGTCGCCGAGTTCGGTGTCGAGGCCGGCGGGCAGGTCGGCGTACCAGTCGGCCCCGACGACGACAAGCGCGGACCGCACCTGGTCGTCGGAGGCCCCCGGGGCGGCGAAGGTCAGATTGTCGCGCAGCGACCCGATGAAGACGTGGTGCTCCTGGGTGATCAGCGCGATCCGGCGGCGGCGTTCGGCCGGGTCCAGGGCGGTGACCGGGCAGCCGCCGATGCTCACCTCCCCGGCGCTCGGCGCATCGATCCCGGCCAACAGCCGGGCCAGCGTCGACTTGCCGGCGCCCGACGGGCCGACGATGGCGAGCCGTTCGCCGGGCCGCACCGCCAGGTCGATGCCGTGCAGCACCTCCGGGCCGTCGCCATAGGCGAACCGCGCCCCGCGTACGACCAGCCGCCGGTCGGCCGGCACCGTGGTCACCCCGCGCGGCTCCGGCGGAACCTGGCCGACGCCCAGCACCCGGGCGAACGAGGCGAGGCCACGCTGGGCCTGCTCCAGCCACTGGAGCAACCAGTCCAGCGGCGCAATCGCCTGCTGCAGGTAGAGGGCGGCGGCGACCACGGCGCCGATGGTCACCATGTCCCGGCTGAGTAGGTAGCCGCCGATCAGCAGCACCGCGGCCACCGGCAGCGGGTAGCTGCCCTCCACGGCCGGGAAGAACACCGACCGCAACGCCAGAGTCGCCCGGCGGGTCGTCCACACCTGGCCGATCCGCTCCCGGCCGTACCGCTCCCGCTCGGCACCGAGGCCGAGCGCCTCCACGGTGCGGGCACCCTCTGCGGTGGTGGTCAGCGCGTCGGTGAGCGCGGCGGTCGCCGCCCCCTCCGCCAGGTAGCGGTCCCGGGCCCGGCGCAGGTACCAGCGGGTGGCCAGGTAGATCGTCGGCAGCCCGGCCAGCGCCGCCAGACCGAGCAGCGGGTGCAGCAGGAAGACCGCGCCGAACAGCAGCGACAGCTGCGCCGAGGCGATGATCACCACGGGCACCACGTCGCGGACCATGGTGCCGACCGTCGCCACGTCCATCGAACTGCGGGTGGCCAGGTCCCCGGTGCCGGCCCGCTCGACCGCGGCGACCGGCAGCGCGAGCGTACGGTGCACGAAGTCCTCCCGCAGCCGGGAGTTCGCCCGCTCCCCGAGTCGGTGGCTCGCGTAGTGGGCGTACCGGGTGAGCAGGGCCTGCAGCAGCGCGGACCCGCAGATCGCCAGCGCCAGCCGGTCCACCGTGGAGACCCCGGCCCCGCCGGTCACCTCGTCGACGATGACACCGATCAGCCAGGGCGGGACCAGGGCGGTGACCGCGGCGGCCAGGTGCAGCGCGAGGACCACCCCGATCGCCCGCCGGTCCGCCGCCAACAGCTGCCACGCCGCCCGGCGGGCCGCCGGCCGGTCCGCCACCGGCAACCCGGTCACCGCCGTACCTCCTCGGTGTCGCGGGCCACCAGCGCCCGGTAGCCGGGCTCCCGGGCGAGCAGCTCGGCGTGGCTGCCGGTGGCGACCACCCGACCGTCGCGCAGGTACGCCACGGTGTCGGCCCGCTCCAGCAGCAGCGGGGAGGTGGCGAGCAGCACCGTGGTCCGGCCGGACCGGGCCGTGCGCAGCCGGTCGGCGATCCGGGCCTCGGTGTGGGCGTCCACCGCCGACGTCGGGTCGACCAGGATCAGCACCTCCGGCTCGGCGAGCAGGGCCCGCGCCAGGCGTACCCGTTGCCGTTGGCCGCCGGAGAGGGTGCGGGCCCGCGCGCCGACCTCGCTGTCCAGCCCGGACGGCAGGGCGTCGGCGACGTCCTCGGCGGCGGCCGTCCGCAGCGCGGCCCGGATCTCGGCGTCGCCGCCCGTCGTCCGGCCGGCCCGCAGCACGTCCCGCAACGTCCCGGCGAACAGGTACGACTCGTGGTCGGCGAGCAGCACCCGGGCCCGCACCTCGGCCAGCTCGATCGCCGTCAACGGCACCCCGCCCCAGCTCACGTCGCTGGGCGCGAACCGGGCGAGCCGGTCGGCCAGCGCGCCGGCCTCGGCCGGATCGGCGGCGGCCACCCCGACCAGCCGACCGGCCGGCACGGTCAGCCCGGTGGCCGGATCCCGCAGCTCGGCCGCCCGATCCGGAGCCGGCCAGGGCTCCCCACCGACCCAGCCGCTCCCGCCAGCCTCGGCGGACGAGCCGCCCCCGCCAGCCTCGGCGGACGAGCCGGCCCCGCCAGTCGAGCCGGCGACCGCCCTGCCAGGGCTGTCGGCTTCGGCGGTCGAGCCGTCGACCGGGTCGGGGGTGAGGTTGAGCAGAGCGACGATCCGGCGGGCCGAGACCCGGCCTCGGATGGTCTGGCGGGTGCCCTCCAGCAGGAACCAGACCGGCACCATCAGCACCGCCACATACCCGTAGGCGGCGACCAGTTGGCCGATGGTGATGGTGCCCTCGGCGGCCAGCCGGGCGGCCAGCCAGACCACCGCGGCCAGGAACAGGCCGGGGATCACCAGGGTGAGCGCCTGCACCCAGCTGCCCACCGCACCGACCCGGTAGCCCTTGGCCAGCAGTGCCTGCGACCGGGTGGCGTACCGGCGGGCGAAGAGGCCGCGACCGCCGACGCCGGCCAGCACCCGCAGCCCGGCCACGATGTCGCCGGCCCGGGTGGTGAGCTCGCCCTGCTCGCGCCGGTAGGCGGACTCGACCCGCTCCAGCCGGCGCAGCAGCGGGCCGACCGCCAGCCCGACCGCCGGCACACCCACCAGGATGCAGAGCGCCAGCGTCGGCGACACCGACCAGAGCAGCACGGCGACCACCGCGTACGCGATCACCGCCCCGACCCCCGGGCCGGTCATGGTCAGCACCTGCGAGGTGTGCACGATGTCGGAGCCGCCGACGGTGGCGACCTCACCGGCGGCGAGTTTGCGGGGCAGCACAGCGCCGATCCGGGTGAGCTGGCGCAGCAGCACGGCCGCCGAGCGGGCGCTGGCGTCCTCGCGTACGAAGGTCATCGTGCGGTGTCGCATGATGCCCGCGTAGGCCAGTAGCAGCCCGGCGACGACGATCGCGGCGACCCAGAACAGCAGCGCCCGGTGGTCGCCGGTCCGCAGGCCGTCGTCGATGGCGCGGGCGATCAGGTACGGCCGCAGCGCCAGGCCGACCATCCAGATCGTGCCGATCGCGGCGCCGCGCAGCACCCGCCACGGCTGGCTGCGCACCAGCCACCAGATGTAGAGCAGCGGCCCCCGGGTGTCCGGCGTCCCGGGATCGGAGTGCGGCAACCGGAGGGACACTCGATCCACCATAGCCACTCGTATCCGTCGTCTCGCGTGGATTTCCGGCCGACCGCCATGAGGCGGGCAAGCGGGTTCGAGGTGAGCCGGCACGGGTGCCGGATTGTCGGCCCCCTTCGATACCGTGCGGATGCCCGACATCGGGAAACCAGCCGGCAAGCGAAGGAGAGTCCAGATGGCCGACACCGCCTCCACTGCGGACCTGGAACCGGCGGCCCGCGCGCTGCGCGGGTTGCTGCCCGCAGTGACCGACGACAGGCTCACCAACCCGACACCGTGTGCCGGATGGACGGTCGGTGATCTGCTCGACCACCTGCTGGGGCTGACCGTCGCGTTCCGGATGGCCGCGGCGAAGGCACCCGACCCGGCCCCGGGCGGCCCCGCCGAACCCTCCGCCGTCAACCTCCCCGCCAGCTGGCGCGAGGACCTCTCGGAACGGCTCGACGCGCTGGTGGCCGCCTGGCGCGACCCGGCCGCCTGGACCGGCGAGACCGCGGTCGGCGGGGCCAACCTGCCCGGCGCCATCATGGGGGTGGTCGCCCTCAACGAGCTGACGCTGCACGGCTGGGATCTGGCCCGCGGCACCGATCAGCCGTTCGAGCCGGACCCGCGCACCGTCGAAGCGGTGCACGGGCTGGTCTCGCACCAGGCCAGCGACGACGGCACCCCGGGACTGTTCGGCCCCCAACTGCGCCCCGACCCGGACGCGCCGCTCTTCGACCGGGTGCTGGCGCTCGCCGGTCGCGACCCCGACTGGAAGGGGTAGCGGTCAGGCGGTCGGGCCGGCGGACGCCGGCCGTTGCCGCAGCGGATAGTCCCGCCGCGGTTGCCAACGCGCCTCGCCGTTGTGGGAGAAGAGGGTGAACCGGTCGACGTCGAAGACGGCGGAGAAATCAGCCAGATCCTCGTACGCGCGGTCCAGCGCCGCCGGCTCGACGTCGTGGGCCACCGTGACGTGCGGGTGGTACGGAAAGCGGGTCTCCCGGCGCAACTCCGGCGCCGCCCTGATCGCCTCGGCGAGCAGTTCGCACTCGCCGATGCCGGACGCCACCGCGACGAAGACCACCTCGGTCACCGGCCGGAACGTGCCGGTGCCCCGCAGGTGCAGGGTGAACGGCGGATGGGCGGCGGCCACCAGCGCCAGGTGCGCCTCCACCGCCGGCAGGCTGGCCAACGGGATCTCCGTCGGGCCGAGCAGGGTCAGATGCGCCGGCACGTACGCGGCCTGCGGGTCACCGGCCTCGGCCCGGCGGCGGGTCAGGAAGCTGCCCCACGGCTCAGGGATGTCCACGGCGACACCGACCCGGGTCGACGCGCCCTCGACCTCCGGCTCGTAGCGTTCTCCCCGTCCGATCGGGTTAACCGTTCCTCCCCGCCGGCAGGAACCCCACCCGGTCGTACGCCGACCGCAGCGTGGCCGCCGCGACGGTCCGGGCCTTCTCGGCCCCGATCGCGAGCAGCTTGTCCAGCTGCGCCGGGTCGTCCAGGTAGCCGCGGGTGCGCTCCTGGATCGGCCGGACGAACTCCGCCACCACCTCGGCCAGGTCCTTCTTGAGATCGCCGTAACCCCGACCGTCGTACGCCCCGACCAGGTCGTCGATGGTCCGGCCGGTGAGCGCCGCGTAGATGGTGAGCAGGTTCGACACCCCCGGCTTGCCGGCCGGGTCGAAGATGATCTCGCGGCCGGTGTCGGTGACCGCAGACTTGATCTTCTTCGCCGACTTGGCCGGGTCGTCGAGCAGGTCGATGATGCCGGCCGCCGACGACGCCGACTTCGACATCTTCGCGGTCGGCTCCTGCAGGTCGGTGATCTTCGCGGTGTCCTTGACGATGTACGGCGCGGGGATGGTGAAGGTCGGCCCGAACACCGTGTTGAACCGCTGGGCCAGGTCCCGGGTCAGCTCCAGGTGCTGGCGCTGGTCCTCGCCGACCGGTACGGCGTCCGCCTGGTAGAGCAGGATGTCCGCCGCCTGCAGGATCGGGTAGGTGAAGAGCCCGATGGTGGAGCGCTCGGCGCCCTGCCGGGCGGACTTGTCCTTGAACTGGGTCATCCGGCTCGCCTCGCCGAACCCGGTGATGCAGCCGAGCACCCAGGCCAGCTGCGGGTGCTCGGGCACCTGCGACTGCACGAACAGGGTGCACCGCTCCGGGTCCAGCCCGGCCGCCAGCAGCTGCGCCGCCGCCACCCGGGTCCGCTGCCGCAAGGTCACCGGGTCGTGTCCAGCGGTGATCGCGTGCAGGTCGACGACACAGTAGAAGGTGTCGTGGGTCTCCTGCATCGCCACCCAGTTGCGGACCGCTCCCAGGTAGTTGCCCAGGTGGAACGAGTCGGCGGTGGGTTGGATCCCGGAGAGCACTCGGGGCCGGGGAGACACGTCGGGCATGCCGGCAATTCTGACAGCATGCCCGGCAGAAGTCGGCGACGACCCCGCACCCGAACGCGGGAACCTGACGGCCGGGTCGTGGCTCCATACCCTCAGAAGCGGGAGGGAAGGCGATTGGGACGCCGGCAGGGCGGACGCGGGCGGGCCGCGGTGGACGAGGCGATGGGCGAGCTGTACCACGCCTGCTACCGCCGCCTGGTCGCGCAGCTCTACGCCTTCACTCCGGACCTGACGGAGGCGCAGGACGTGGTGCAGGAGGCGTTCGCCCGGGCGTTGGCCCGGCCGGCCGGTTTGACCGACGTCGACAACCCGGAGGCGTGGCTGCGCACGGTCGCCATGAACGTCGTACGCCGGCGGTGGCGCCGCCGGCAGCTGCTCGACGCGATCCTGCTGCGGGACCGGCCGGTGGCCCGGCTGGTCGAGGCAGCCCCCGGGCCGGAGCGGACCGACCTGCGGACGGCGCTGGCCGGGCTGCCGACCGGCTACCGGGAGGTCATCGTGCTGCACTACTTCGCCGACCTGCCGGTGGAGGAGATCGCCGAGCTGCTCGACCTGCCGTCCGGGACGGTCAAGTCCCGGCTGTCCCGGGGCCGGGCAGCGCTCGCCGCCCGGCTCGGCGACTACCGCGAGGACATTCCGCCGAGCCCGGACCAGCCGCATCCGGACCAGCCGCACCCGGAGCGGTCCCGGTCGCGGCCGGACGGACCGGGCACCCCGAGGGCCACCGGCACCACGGAGGTCAACAGCCATGCCTGAGCCACCGCCGGTGACCGGCCCCGACATGCGCCCAACGCCCGACGCCCAACCGACGCCCGACGCCCAGCCGAGGCTCGACGCCCGGTTGGGGGACGCCCGGACCGTCGTGCTGGACAGCATCGAGCAGCCGCCGCTGGCCCGGATCCGGCGGCGGGCGGTGAGTCGTAGACGGCGGCGCCGGACCGCCGGCGGGGCGGCGTTGCTCGCCGTGGCGGTCGCCGTGGCCCTGCCGATGTGGAACTGGTCGGACCCGCACGCGCCGCCGGCGCCAGCCGACGCCCCGCCCGCCGGCCCGGTCTACTCCGACGCCGGCATCATCATCAACGGCCTGGTCGAGACCGACGTCCCGAGGCCGCCAGGGGTGATCACCGACGTCGAGTTCGTGGATCCGGAACACGGCCACCTGCTCTCCGCGTGCCTGACCGGCAACCCGTGCCCGGTCACCGCCGCCAGCACCGCCGACGGCGGCGCCAGCTGGCGGCAGGTGGAGCTGCCCGCCGACACCGCCGGCTGGCCGCACGCGGAACTCCTCGCCTTCCCCGACGGCACGCTCGCCGCCCACCCAGGTCCGGCCGAAGACGGGTACGCCTCGGCCGACGGCGGCCGGACCTGGTTCCCGGCTCCGGCGCCCGAACCGGACCTGCCGGGAGTCCCGGCCGGTCCGGACGACCTGCTCGGACTCCGTCCCGGCGGCCAGCGGTGTGCCGGCACCGTCGAGGTATGGCAGCCCGATCGCCTCCGGGCCAAACAGCCCGCCCGGCGGCCCCTCCTCCGGCAGCCCGGTTTCGGCGTCTGCTGGGTGGCGCCCACTGCCGCCGCCGACGGCGCCTGGTGGGTCGGCGGGGTACGCGACGGCACCGCCACGGTGGCGGTCACCCGCGACGGTGGTACGAGTTGGCAACCGGTCGCCCTGACGCCACCGGTGGGCACCGACGGGCTGCCGGCCGAGGAACTCCCGTCGGTAGAGGTCACGAGCCTCGGCAGGCACGTCTACGCCACTGTGCTCGGCCCCGATCGGTTCCTGCTCGCCATCTTCCACTCGGCCGACGGTGGACGGTCGTTCACCCGGACCGGCGACGCCGGGACGACGATCGGGGCGGCGGGTGAGCTGGTGCCGTTGCTGGACGGTCGGCTGCTCGCCACCGACACCGACCAGCGGTGGTACGTCAGCGCCGACGACGGGCGGACGTTCACCCGGGCCGAGGGCACCCTACCGGCGGTCGGGCGGCTGGCCCGCACGCTCGCCGGCTACGTGGCCTACGACCTGTTCGGCTCCGGCTGGGCGGCGTACTCGCCGGACGGGGCGACCTGGCGCAAGCTCCAGATCAACTGACCGCCGACCGGCACCACGGCGACCCGGGCCACCCGCCGCCCGTCCAGGGCCGCCACCCGCAGCAGCCAGCCCGAGCCACCGCCGGCCGGTCCGGCGCCGTCGGCGCGATCAGCCCGATCGGCGCGGTCCGGGTCGACCGGGTCGACCGGCACCTCGTCGCCGTCGACCGGGAGCCGGCCGAGCGCGCACATCACGAAGCCGCCGACCGTCTCGTACGGGCCGGTGGGTAGCAGCAGGCCGGTCTGCTCGGCGAAGTCGGCCAGGTTGAGCCGGCCGTCCACCTCGGCCGGCGCGCCGGCCGGGGCCGGGTCGGGCGCGTCGTCGTACTCGTCGTGGATCTCCCCGACCAGCTCCTCGATCAGGTCCTCCAGGGTGACGATGCCGGCGGTGCCGCCGTACTCGTCGACCACCACGGCCAGGTGGTGCCGCTCGCGGCGCATCTCGGTCAGGGCGGCGAGCACCCGTTTGCTGCCGGGTAGCTGCTTGACCTCCCGGGTCAGCTCGCCGATCGTGGTGCGCGGGTCGCCGTCGGGGCGCAGCAGCACGTCGCGCAGGTGGACGAAGCCGACCACGTCGTCGTGGGTGCCGTCGATCACCGGGTACCGGGTGTGCGTCTCGGCGCGTACCAGGTCGGCGGCCTCGGCCAGCGACAGCCCGGCGGCGAGGAAGACCACCTCGGTGCGGGGCATCATCACCTCGCGGACCGGGGTGGCGCCGGCCTCCAGCACCTCGTCGATGATCCGCCGTTCGACCGGGTCGAGCACGGTGTTCGCGGCGACCAGGTCGCGCAGCTCGGCCTCGCTGATCTGTTCCCGGCCGGCGGTGGGGCTGGCGCCGAGCAGGGCGGTGACCGCCCGGGTGGCGGCGTCCGAGGTCCGGACCACCAGCCGGGCGAGTACGCGGGCCAGCGGGCCGGGCTGCCGCTGTGGGCTCCGGTTCGGCCGTCGCCGGATCCCGGTTCCGCCGGATTCCCGCATGCCAGAGATGGTAGACACCAACGGCCCGTTCCGGGCGGGTCCGGGCGGAGCCGACGATGTTCGACTCTGTTGATGCCTGACGGAATATGGTGGAATGCTAGGCGGCCACCGGCGCGGAGGGAGCGGCGTGAAACTTCTGGTCACCGGCGGCGCCGGCTACATCGGCAGCATCGTCACCCGGCTGCTGCTCGACGCCGGGCACCAGGTGGTCGTCCTCGACGATCTGCGCACCGGGCACGCCGAGGCGCTGGCTCCCGACGCGACAGTCGTCCGGGGCCGGGTACACGACGCCGCCGCGGTACTCACCGCAGACGCCGGCTTCGACGGCGTACTGCACTTCGCCGCGCTGATCGCCGCCGGCGAGTCGATGACCGCCCCCGAGCGCTACTGGGCCAACAACACGGTCGGCTCGCTGGCCCTGCTGGACGCCGTGCGGGCCGCCCGGGTGCCCCGCCTGGTCTTCTCCTCCACCGCCGCCGTCTACGGCAACCCGGTCGAGATCCCCATCCCGGAGACCGCGGTCACGGCACCGACCAGCACCTACGGCGCCACCAAGCTGGCCGTCGACATGGCGCTCACCGGCGAGGCGTACGCGCACGGGCTGGCCGCGGTGTCGCTGCGCTACTTCAACGTGGCCGGCGCCCACCTGGCGCCCGGCGTCGCGCTCGGCGAACGGCACGACCCGGAGACCCACCTGATCCCGATCGCCCTGCAGGTCGCCGCCGGCCGGCGCGACAAGCTCACCCTCTTCGGCGACGACTACCCCACCCCCGACGGCACCTGCGTCCGCGACTACCTGCACGTGACGGACCTGGCCCGCGCCCACCTCCTCACGCTGACCGCGGCCGTGCCGGGCGAACACCGGATCTACAACCTCGGCAACGGCAACGGCTTCTCCAACCGGCAGGTGGTGCAGGTGGTCCGCGAGGTGACCGGGCACCCCGTACCCGTGGAGACCGCGCCCCGCCGCGAGGGTGACCCGGCCACGCTCGTCGCCTCGGCGCGGCTGGCCCGCGACGAGCTGGGCTGGGTGCCGGAGAAGCCGACGCTGGCCGAGATGGTCGGCGACGCCTGGGACTTCTACCGGAGGCAGGACAGATGAGCGCGACCGAGCAGCAGGCCGGCCTCGTCGACGCCGTCGCCCGCCGCGCCACCGACGGCTTCCACACCTGGTACGCCGACCACCCGGCCGGCGTCTGGGCTGCCCCCGGGCGGGTGAACCTGATCGGCGAGCACACCGACTACAACGACGGCTTTGTGCTGCCGTTCGCGCTGCCACACAGCACGGTGGTCGCCGCCCGCCCAGCCGGCCCAGCCGGGTCCGATCCAGCCGGGCCAGCCAGCCCGGCCAGGTCCGATCCGGCCGGGCCTGGTCAGGCGGGCGCAGCCGGGCCGGAGTGGACGGTCTGGTCGGAGCAGTCCGGGGAGCGGATCACCTTCACCGCCGCCGACGCCGACGCCCCCGGCCGGGTCACCGGCTGGGGCGGGTACGTCGCCGGGGTGGTCTGGGTGCTGCGGGCGGCCGGCTTCGACGTGCCGCCGGCCCGGCTCGCGATCGCCTCCGACGTGCCGCTCGGCGCCGGCCTGTCGTCGTCGGCCGCGTTGGAGTCCGCCGTGCTGACCGCCCTGGCCGACCTCGGCGGGCTGGACCTGCCGGTGGACGACCGGCCGGGCCTGGCCCAGCGCGCCGAGAACGACTACGCCGGGATGCCCTGCGGGATCATGGACCAGTCGGCGTCCATCCGCTGCCGGGACCGGCACGCGCTCTTCCTGGACTGCCGGTCGCTGGAGGTCGAGCAGATCCCGTTCGACCTGGCCGACGCCGGCCTGGCCCTGCTGGTCATCGACAGCCGCGCCCCGCACCGGCACGTCACCGGCGAGTACGCCGCCCGCCGCCGGGCCTGCGAGGCGGCCGCCGACCGGCTCGGCGTGCCGGCGCTGCGCGACGTCGGGGTCGACGCGCTGGACGCGGCGCTGGGCCGGCTCGACGACCCGGTGCACCGGCGCCGGGTCCGGCACGTGGTCACCGAGAACCAGCGGGTGCTCGACACCGTCGCCCTGCTCAAGGCGGGCCGGGTCACCGAGATCGGGCCGTTGCTGACCGCCTCGCACGCCTCGATGCGGGACGACTTCGAGATCACGGTGCCGGAGGTGGACACCGCCGTCGAGGCCGCGCTGGCCGCCGGGGCGTACGGGGCCCGGATGACCGGCGGCGGGTTCGGCGGCTGCGTACTGGCGCTCGTCGACGCGGCCGACGCGGACCGGGTGGCCGGCGCGGTGGCCGCCGCGTACGCGGATCGGGGTTTCACCGCCCCGGTCGCCTTCCCCGCCGTCGCCGGCCCGGGGGCGCGGCGGCTGGCGGGATGACCGTCAGGAGGTCTCGACGATCATCCCGGCGCCGACCGTCCGGTTGGTGCCCTCGTCGATGATGATGAACCCGCCGGTGGTGCGGTTGCGCCGGTAGTCGTCGGCGAGCAGCGGCACGGTGGTCCGGAGCCGGATCCGGCCGATCTCGTTGAGCGCCAGCTCGGCCGCCGACTCGTCGCGGTGCAGCGAGTTGACGTCGAGCCGGTAGTGCAGCCCGCGCACCACCGCCCGCGCGGTCCGGGTGGTGTGCTTGATGGTGTACTTCGCGCCCACCCGCAGCGGCTGCGACTCGTCCATCCAGCAGACCATCGCCTCCAGGTCCTGGGCGACCGCCGGCGCGTTGTTCGGCCGGCAGATCAGATCACCCCGGGAGACGTCCAGTTCGTCGGCGAGCCGGACGGTCACCGACATCGGCGGGAACGCCTCGGTCACCGGCCCGTCGGCGGTCTCGATCGCGGCGATCCGGGTGGTGAAGCCGGACGGCAGCACCATCACCTCGTCGCCGGGCTTGAGCACCCCGGAGGCGACCTGGCCGGCGTAGCCGCGGTAGTCGGTGACGGTGGTCGACTGCGGCCGGATCACGTACTGGACCGGGAACCGCACGTCGACCAGGTTGCGGTCCGAGGCGATGTGCACGTGCTCCAGGTGGTGCAGCAGCGACGGCCCCTCGTACCAGGGGGTCTTCTCGGAGCGGGTGACGATGTTGTCGCCGTGCAGCGCGGAGATCGGCACCACGGTCAGGTCGGGCGCCTCCAGCTTGGCCGCGAACGAGGTGAACTCGTCGGCGATCCGCTCGAAGACCTCCTGGGACCAGTCCACCAGGTCCATCTTGTTGACGCAGAGGACCAGGTGCGGCACCCGCAGCAGGGAGCAGAGGAACGCGTGCCGGCGGGACTGCTCGACCAGGCCCTTGCGGGCGTCCACCAGGATCAGCGCCAGGTCGGCGGTGGAGGCGCCGGTGACCATGTTGCGGGTGTACTGGATGTGCCCCGGGGTGTCGGCGATGATGAACTTCCGCCGCGGGGTGGCGAAGTAGCGGTACGCCACGTCGATGGTGATGCCCTGCTCCCGCTCGGCCCGCAGGCCGTCGGTGAGCAGCGCCAGATTGGTGTATTCGTCGCCCCGGGCCGAGCTGACCGCCTCGACGGCGGCGAGCTGGTCGGTGAAGAGCGACTTGGTGTCGTATAGCAGCCGGCCGATGAGCGTCGACTTGCCGTCGTCGACGCTGCCGGCGGTGGCGAACCGCAGCAGGTCCATGGCGCGGAGCTCCGGCTCGGTGGCGGTGTGCGGCACCGTCGCGGTCATCAGAAGTAACCTTCCCGCTTGCGGTCTTCCATGGCGGCCTCGCTGACCCGGTCGTCGCCCCGGGTGGCACCCCGCTCGGTGATCCGGGTGGCGGCCACCTCGTCGATCACCGTCTGCACGGTGTCGGCGTCGGAGCGGACGGCGGCCGTGCAGGAGGCGTCGCCGACGGTCCGGTAGCGGACCCGTTCGACGAAGGGGGTCTCGCCGTCGCGGGCCGGCAGGAACTCGTTCACCGCGTAGAGCATCCCGTCCCGCTCGATCACCTCGCGGTCGTGCGCGTAGTAGATCGACGGCAGGGCGAGGTTCTCCCGGGCGATGTAGTGCCAGACGTCCAGCTCGGTCCAGTTGGAGAGCGGGAAGACCCGGATCGACTCGCCCGGGTGGTGCCGGCCGTTGTAGAGCGACCAGAGTTCGGGACGCTGGTTCTTCGGGTCCCACTGGCCGAAGTCGTCCCGGAAGCTGAACACCCGCTCCTTGGCCCGGGCCTTCTCCTCGTCCCGGCGGGCGCCGCCGAACAGGGCGTCGAACCGGTACTTCTCGACCGCCGCCAGCAGCACCGGGGTCTGGATCCGGTTGCGCATGCCGTCGGCGGACTCGCGGACCAGGCCGGCCTGCAGGGCCTCCGGCACGCTCGCCACCACCAGGTGCAGCCCGAGCTCGGCGACCCGGCGGTCCCGGAACGCCAGCACCTCCGGGAAGTTGTGCCCGGTGTCGACGTGCATCACCGGGAACGGAATCCGGGCCGGCGCGAACGCCTTCTCGGCGAGCCGGAGCATCACGATCGAGTCCTTGCCGCCGGAGAAGAGCAACACCGGACGTTCCAGCTCCGCCACCACCTCGCGGATGACGAAGATGCTCTCGGCTTCGAGCGCCGCGAGGTGCGACACCCGGTACGCGGCCGTCGGGCTCATGTCGCGGGCCTCCTTCGCTCGGTCATGCGATCTCTCCAGACTCTTCCGTTCGGTTCTCCGGCTCCGTCCCGGCGCCGGTCAGGCGGTCGGGAGGTGCCGGTGCAGGGCGGCGAGCAGCCGGGCGGCGAGGTCCTTCCGGCAGACCACCAGGTCGGGCAGGCGCGGATCGGCCCCGTTGTATTGCAACGCGGATCCGTCGATTCGGGAAGCGTGCAGCCCGGTGGCCGTCGCCACAGCCACCGGCGCGGCGGAATCCCACTCGTACTGGCCGCCGGCGTGCACGTAGGCGTCGACGTCGCCGGCCACCACCGCGGCGATCTTGGCGCCGGCCGAGCCCATCGGCACCAGCTCGGCCCCGAGGCCGGCGGCGAGGTCGGTGAGGAAGACCGGGGGGCGGCTGCGGCTGGCCGCGAGCCGCATCGTCGGCCCGGCCGGCGGACGAACGGCCATCGGCGGGTAGGAGGGCGGGTTCTCGGTGTCGATCACCCGGTGCTGGGCGGGCAGCGCCACCGCCCCGGCGACCAGGCCGTGCCGGGTGGCCGCGGTACGCGCCCAGAGCGCCACGTGCACCGCCCAGTCCGCCCGGCCCTCCTCGGAGAACTCGCGGGTGCCGTCGAGCGGGTCGATGATCCAGACCCGGTCTGCGGTGAGCCGGGGGGCGGCGGCGGGTTCGGTGTCGGCGGCCCAGGCCAGCCGGGAGCCCTCGTCCTCCTCGGAGAGGACCGCGTCGCCGGGCCGCCAGCGGGCCAGTTCGGTGCGGAGCAGATCGTGGGAGACCTTGTCACCGGCGGCCTTGAGCGCGCCCGGGTCGGCGTGCCCGATCTCGGCGCGCAGGTCGAGCAGGGCCCGGCCGGCCCGGCCGGCCAGCCAGCTCGCGAAGGCGCCGTCGTTGGCCGGTGGCGCGGCCATCAGCGGGCTCCGCCGGGCGCACGCACCGGGCTCACCGTACGTGTCATGATTGTTTCCGCCTCCTTACTGCCGGAAACCCTACCGGGCGTCCGGGCGGGCGGCCCATAAACGCGGCCGCAGCTACCCCCCGTGGTACGCGTTCTGGGTCCGTTCCACGCCCTCGCTGACCACCGACTCGACCACGTCGGCGGCCCGGTCCACGATGAAGTCCAGCTCCTTGCGCTGCACGGCGGAGAAGTCGGAGAGCACGTAGTCGGCCGGGTCCTGCCGGCCGGGCGGGCGGCCGATGCCGACCCGGACCCGGACGTACTCCTTGGTGCCGAGCGACTTGGACATCGAGCGCAGCCCGTTGTGGCCGCCCTCGCCGCCGCCGCACTTCACCCGCACCGTGCCGTACGGCAGGTCCAGCTCGTCGTGGGCCGCGATCACCTGCCCCGGCGGCACCTTGAAGAACTGGGCCAGCGCGGCCGCCGGTCCGCCGGCGAGGTTCATGTAGGTGAGCGGCTTGGCCAGGATCAGCTTCGGCCCGCCGAAGCCGAGCCGGCCCTCGGCGACGTCGGCGACCGCCCGCCGGTGCCGGCTGAACTTGCCGCCGGTCCGGTCGGCCAGCAGGTCGGCCACCAGGAAGCCGACGTTGTGCCGGTGGCGGGCGTACTCCCGGCCGGGGTTGCCCAGGCCGACCACCAGCCACGGCCGCGCCTCGTCCACGATGTCCCTCTCCTCATGCTGCGCGGGCGCCCCCGGTCGGTTTCCCCGGAGGCGCCCCCACATCATGCGTTCGGTCAGGCCTCGGCGTTGGCCTGGGCCGGCGCGGCCTCGCCCTCGGCGGCCTCGGCCGGCGCCTCGGCGGCCTCCTCGGCCTCGGCCGGCTCGCCGACCTCGCCGGTCTCGGCGGCCAGCTGCTCGGCGGTCGGTGCGGCGGTGATCACGACCACCACCAGCTCCGGGTCGACGGCGAGCTCGACGCCCTGCGGCAGCCGGACGTCGGCGGCGGTGACCTGCGAGCCGGGCTCCAGGCCGTCGATCGAGGTCTCCAGGTGGTCGGGGAGCCGGGTGGCATCCGCGGTCACGGAGAGGGTGTCGTGCTCGTGCATGACCAGGGTGTCGCGGGCCGGCTCGCCGACCAGCTGGACCGGCACCTCGACGGTGACCTTCTCGCCGCGCCGGACGAGGAGGAGGTCGATGTGCTCGAAGCTGTCCTTGATCGGGTCGCGCTGGATCGCCTTCGGCAGGGCGAGGGCCTGGGTGCCGTCGCTGATCTCGATGGCGAAGAGCTGGTTGGCGCCGCCGTGCCGGATCGCGGCGGCGAACTCGCGCGCGGGCAGCGCGATGTGCTTGGGCTTCTCGCCGTGGCCGTACAGCACGGCGGGCACCTTGCCGGCCCGGCGGGTACGACGGGCACCACCCTTGCCGAACTCGGTACGGGGCTCGGCGCTGATCTTTACCTCGGACACGGGAAGACTCCTGATACGGTCGCTGCGGCGGTACGTCGTTGGCGGTGCTGGGGCGAGGGGCTCGCTGGGGCTCTTGCGTGTGAACACTGCCCGGAGCACCGCGTCGATGACGGTGCGTCCGTTAGGCGCTTCCTCAGCGGCCCGCAGGGCACCCTCGCCGTGGCAACCGCACCAGTCTACCCGAGGCGCGGCGAGGCATTCAGCCGGTCCCCTCCTGGGTCAGGGGACCGGCCGCGCGTCCGGGTGGGGTCAGCTCAGCCCGCCGAAGAGGGTGGTCACCGAACCGTCGTCGAAGACCTCCCGGATCGCCCGGGCCAGCAGCGGGGCGATCGACAGCACGGTGATCTTGTCGAGCTGCTTCTCCGGTGGCAGCGGGAGGGTGTTGGTGACCACCACCTCGCTGATCCGGCTGTTCTTCAACCGCTCGGTGGCCGGGTCGGAGAGCAGCGCGTGGGTGGCGGCGACCAGCACCTCGGCCGCGCCGGCCTGGTCCAGGATCTCGGCCGCCTTGCAGATGGTGCCGCCGGTGTCGATCATGTCGTCGACGATCAGGCAGACCCGCCCCTCGACCTCGCCGACCACCCGGTTGGCGACCACCTGGTTCGGCTTGAGCGGGTCCCGGGTCTTGTGGATGAAGGCCAGCGGACAGCCGCCGAGCCGGTCGGTCCAGCGCTCGGCGACCCGGACCCGGCCGGAGTCCGGCGCCACCACCGTCATCGGCCGGCCGGCGTACCGCTTTTCGACGTAGGCGGCCAGGATGTCCATCGCGAACAGGTGGTCCACCGGGCCGTTGAAGAAGCCCTGGATCTGGGCGGTGTGCAGGTCGACGGTGAGGATCCGGTTGGCGCCGGCCTTCTTGAGCAGGTCGGCCACGAGCCGGGCGGAGATCGGCTCGCGCCCCCGGTGCTTCTTGTCCTGCCGGGCGTACGGGTAGAACGGCAGGACCACGGTGATCCGCTTGGCCGATCCGCGCTTCAGCGCGTCGACCATGATCAGCGTCTCCATCACCCACTTGTTGACGCCGTGGGTGACCGACTGGACGACGAAGGCGTCGGAGCCGCGGACCGACTCCTTGAACCGGACGAAGATCTCGCCGTTGGCGAACTCGTACGAGTCGGTCGGCGTCGGCGCCACGCCGAGCACCTCGCCGATCTCACTGGCCAGCTCGGGAAAGCCCCGGCCGGAGAAGAGCATCAGGCTCTTGCGGTTTTCGGCGACGATGCTGCCCATCGGCTCGCTCTGCTCCCGTTACTCGGTGTTCCGGCCGAGGATTGCCGGCCCGGTCCGGAACTGGTGGCCCACTGGTTCTGTCGTTCCCAGTGGGACCAGGGACTATTCGGTTGCAGTATGCCTGGCTTCGGCGCCGTCGCCACCGCCGCGCGGCGGCTCGTGCGATGACTCACCCTCGTCGGTGCCGGCCGCCTCCCGCCGGGCGCGGTCGGCGGCCTCCGCCGAGGTGGTGCCGGGCCGGCGGCGGGCCACCCAGCCCTCGATGTCGCGCTGCTGGGCGCGGGTCACGCCGAGCGCGCCGGACGGCACGCTCGTGGTGATCGCGCTGCCGGCCGCCACGTACGCCCCGGCCCCCACCTCGACGGGTGCCACCAGGGTGGTGTCGCAGCCGATGAAGGCGGCCTCGCCGACGGTGGTGTGGTGTTTGCGTACCCCGTCGTAGTTGGCGAAGATCGTCCCGGCGCCGATGTTCGCCTTCGGGCCGATGGTGGCGTCCCCGACGTAGCTCAGGTGCGGCACCTTGGCGCCCTCGCCGAGCTCGGACTTCTTCACCTCCACGAAGGTCCCGGCCTTGGCGCGTTCGCGCAGCACGGCCTCCGGCCGCAGGTAGGCGTAGGGGCCGACGCTGGCCCGGGGGCCGATCTCGGCGCCGACGACGTGGCTGCGCAGCACGGTGGCGCCGGCCCCGACGCTGCTGTCGACGACCGTCACGTCCGGCCCGACGAGCGCCTCGGCGCCGACCACGGTGGCGCCGCGCAGCTGGGTGTTCTGGTCGACCACCGCGTCCCGGCCGAGCATCACGGTGACGTCGATCCAGGTGGAGGCCGGGTCGAGGAGGGTGACGCCGGAGCGCATCCAGCTCTCGTTGACCCGGTCGCGCAGCAGCCCGCGCAGCGTCGCCAACTCGACCCGGTCGTTGCAGCCGAGGGTCTCCACCGGGTCCCCGGCGAGGTGCACGCCGACCGGATCGCCCGCGCCGGCCAGCAGCCCGAAGACGTCGGTGAGGTATTCCTCGCCCTGGTCGTTGTCGGTGGAGAGCTTGCCGAGCAGCTCGCGCAGCAGCACCGCGTCGAAGGCGTAGATGCCGGCGTTCACCTCGCGGATGCGCCGCTGGTCCTCGGTCGCGTCCCGCTCCTCGACGATCTGCTCCAGCCGGCCGGCCTGGTCGCGCACGATCCGGCCGAGCCCGGTCGGGTCGGCCACCTCGGCCGCCAGCACGGTGGCCGCGACCCCGGTCGACTCGTGGTCGGCGATCAGCGCGCCGACGGTCTCCGGGCGCAGCAGCGGCACGTCACCGTTCATCACCACGACGGTGCCGGTCAGGTCGGTGAGTGCGTCGAGCGCGATCCGGACGGCGTGCCCGGTGCCGCGCTGTTCGGCCTGCAGGACGGTGGCGGCGTCCGGGGCGATCTCGGCGAGGTGGGCGGTGACCTGGTCGGCGCCGTGTCCGACCACGACCAGGGTGCGGTGCGCGGCGAGCGGTTCGGCGGCGGCCAGCACGTGCCCGAGCAGGGTGCGGCCGAGCAGCGGGTGCAACACCTTGGGCAGCGCGGACCTCATCCGTTTGCCCTCGCCGGCGGCGAGGATGACGGCGGTGCGGATCCGGGGCTGGGACACGAGAATGCTCCCGTCAGGACGGCCGGCAGGTCGCGGCATCATGCTAACCGCGTGGGGAGGGATGGTCGGCACTTCCCCTGAACGACCCCAGATTCGGACTTCTGGGGACAGCTCGGCCGCTAGGACTCGAACCTAGAATACCGGGACCAAAACCCGACGTGTTGCCAATTACACCACGGCCGATCGCTCTGCTTCACAGCCTAACGCCTACCGCCGATGTCTGGATCACCCGACGTCCGGCGCCCCGGCCGGGATCGCGTCCATAGCAACTTACGCTTCCGTAGGTTACGGTGACGTAGGCGTAAGTTAGTGATCTACCCCCAGCGAGGTGCCATGTCTACCGCCGTACTCGATCAGTCGCCCGTCACCCCGCCCACCGGCCCGAAACCGCTCACCGAAGGGCCGCAGTCCCCCGGCATCCTGGTCGCCCTCTGGGGCTTCGTCGTCATCCCGTTCCTGGCCCTGATCGCCGCCGTCCCGGTCGCCTGGGGTGGCTGGCTCGGCTGGACCGACGTGGCCATCGCCGTGCCGTTCTACCTGGTGGCCGGGCTCGGCATCACGGTCGGCTTCCACCGCTACTTCACGCACGGCTCATTCAAGGCCAAGCGGTGGCTGCGGATCACCCTCGCGGTGGCCGGCTCGCTCGCCATCGAGGGCAACATCACCCAGTGGGTCGCCGACCACCGCCGGCACCACGCCTTCTCCGACGTCGAGGGCGACCCGCACTCGCCGTGGCGGTTCGGCACCAGCGTCTGGGGCCTGACCAAGGGCCTGTTCTACGCGCACGTCGGCTGGTTGTTCCACCGCGAACTGTCCAACCGGGAGCGGTTCGCCCCCGACCTGCTCGCCGACCGGGACATCAGCCGGATCGACCGGCTCTTCCCGGCCATCGTCATCTTCACCGCGCTGGCCCCGGCCGTCGCCGGCGGCCTGCTCACCTGGTCCTGGCAGGGCGCACTCACCGCCTTCTTCTGGGCCGGGCTGGTCCGCATCGCGCTGCTGCACCACGTGACCTGGTCGATCAACTCGGTCTGCCACGTCTACGGTGAGCGCCCGTTCGAGGTGCGCCAGGGTGACAAGGCCTCCAACTTCTGGCCGCTGGCGATCATCTCGTTCGGCGAGAGCTGGCACAACCTGCACCACGCCGACCCCACCAGCGCCCGGCACGGCGTGCTGCGCGGCCAGATCGACATCTCGGCCCGGACCATCTGGGTCTTCGAGAAGCTCGGCTGGGCGTACAACGTGCGCTGGCCGAAGACCGACCGGATCGCCGCGAAGCTGGTGAAACCCGGCAGCTCGACCTGAGCGGATCGTCCCGGTCAACCCGCACCAGACCGGTACCTGGCAGGATGGCCGGGTGACAGACAGCCCGAGCACGAACGGTGGCGTCGGGCGCGACCGGCCGCCAGCGCCGCCGCCAGCGGCGACCAAGACCAGTTCCCGGGTACGCATGTCAGCGGCCCAACGTCGCGAACAGCTGATCGCCATCGGCCGTCAGCTCTTCGCCGAGCGCGGTTTCGACGCCACCTCCATCGAGGAGGTGGCGTCCCGCGCGAAGGTCTCCAAGCCGGTGGTCTACGAGCACTTCGGCGGCAAGGAGGGGCTCTACGCGGTCGTCGTCGACCGCGAGGTGCTGGCCCTGCTGGACCGGATCACCACCGCACTGACCGCCGGCCACCCCCGGGAGCTGCTGGAACAGGCCGCGCTGGCGCTGCTCACCTACATCGAGGAGGAGACCAGCGGCTTCCGGGTGCTGGTCCGCGAGTCGCCGGTGCTCTCCGCGACCGGCAACTTCAGCAGCGTGATGAACGACGTGGCGCACCAGGTGGAACACATCCTCGGCGCCGAGTTCAAGAGCCGGGCGTACGACCCCAAGCTGGCTGAGCTGTATTCGCAGTCGCTGGTGGGGATGGTGGCGCTCACCGGCCGCTGGTGGCTGGAGGTGCGCAAGCCCCGCAAGGAGACGGTCGCCGCCCACCTGGTGAACCTGGCCTGGAACGGGCTGTCCCACCTGGAGGCCAAGCCCACCCTGCTGACCCACCGGCCCCGCTGAGGTCGCGAGCCCGGCCCGCGGGAGACCGGCCGGCACCCGGCCCCGGCGACGGCCCGATCAGGCCGCCTGGCCCCGCCGGACCCGGTCGACGGACTCGGCGTGCTCCACCGGGCCGACCTTGTCGTAGAGCCCGGTGGCGAGGAAGGTCAGCCCGAAGAGCATCGAGACGATCACCGTCGACATGGAGAAGTTGAGAAAGTTCAGCTCGGTCTGCAGGACGGTCATCATCGCCAGCGCGGTGACCATGAAGACCACTCCGACGGTGAGATTCAGGTAGTGCCCCAGGTTGCCCCGGTGCACGGCGCCAACCAGGATGATCATGCCGAAGACGACGGAGACCAGCGCGAACGCCAGATTCGCCCGCAGGCCGAGCACCTGGTGGTCGCCCCGGTCGAAGAGCGGCTCACCCCAGGTGACCGCCACCCCCACCACCCCGAAGACCAGCACGTAGAGGCCGATCAGGCCGGCGAAGGCGCGGAAGAGCGGTCGGGCGGGATGGTTGACGGGGATGTGGGCCACGGCCCCTCCTCGGTGCGGGCGGCAATCATCCCGAATTGTCGCCCGACGGGACCGACCCGGTCACCGGAACGACCAGGAAAGCCTCCGGTCAGGCGCGCAGCCGGCCGTCCTGCCAGGCCCGGCTCTCGTCGTCCGAGCCGACCCGGCCGTACATCCCGGCGACCAGCAGCACCTGGCCGAGGATCATGACGACCACGACGGTGGCGATGCTGAAGTTCAGGTAGTTGACGTCGGTTCGCAGGAAGGCCAACGCGAGCAGGCCGAGCGCCATCAGTCCGTACCCGAGCCAGGTGTTGACCGCGACGTCGATGTTGCGGCCGATGCCGGCGGCGACCAGCAGCAGCACGCCGAGCAGCACCGAGATGATCGAGAAGCCGAAGTTGCTGCCCTGCCCGAGCACCGCGGTGTCGTCCTGCGCGAAGAGTTCCCCGCCGCCGGTCTCGACCACCCCCAGCACCCCGAAGATGACCAGGTAGATGCCGATCAGGCCGCCGATCGCCCGGTAGATCGGCTGCGCGGGGTGGTTGACCGGGTTGTGCATAGTCGTCAGTCTCCAACGCCGTTCCGGTGGGGGTCACCGGTGATTCTCCCGCATCGGGCCGGCGGGCCTGCCGCAGACCCCCGGTCAGCGCCCGCAGCCGGGCGGCGTGCCCCTGCGCCGAGGCCCGGCAGCGGCCCGACCGTTGTCAGCTCTCCGGGACCTGCTCGGCCAGTTCCAGCCAGTCCTGTTCGATCTTTTCCCGCTCGGCCCGCACCTGCCGCAGTTGGCCGTCCAACTCGGCGACCCGGCCGTAGTCGGTGGCGTGCGCGGCCAACTCCTCGTGTAGCGCGCCCTCCCGCTGTTCGAGCTTGCCGATCTGCCGTTCCAGCCGGGTCAGCTCCTTGCGGGCGAGCCGGGCCTCGGCGGCCGACATCGCCGCGCCGCCGCTTCCGGCCGAGTCGGTCCCGGCCGAGCCGGTCCCGGCCGAGCCTGCTCCGGCCGAGTCGGCCCCCCGCGATCCGGTCCCGGCCGCCCCCGGCGCGGCCGACCCGGTTCCGGCGGATCCGGCGGTGCCCGGCTCCTGGCGGGCCAGGTACTCGTCGACGCCGCCGGGCAGGTGCACCAGCCGCCCGTCGCCGAACATCCCGTAGACCACGTCGGTGACCCGCTCGATCAGGTAGCGGTCGTGGCTGGCCACCACGAGCGTCCCGGGCCAGGAGTCGAGCAGGTCCTCCAACGCGGCCAGGGTGTCGGTGTCCAGGTCGTTGGTGGGCTCGTCGAAGATCAGCACGTTCGGCTCGGCGGCCAGCAGCCGCAGCATCTGCAGCCGACGCCGCTCGCCACCGGACAGGTCGCTGACCGGGGTCCAGAGCCGCTTGTCGCCGAAGCCGAACAACTCCGCGAGCTGGGCGGCGTTCAGCTCCCGGTCGCCGAGGGTGACCCGCCGGGCGACCTCCTCCACGGCCTCCAGCAGCCGCAGGTGGCCGGGGAGCTCCCCCAGCTCCTGGGAGAGGAACGCTGGCCGGACCGTCGAACCGGTGGTCAGCCGGCCCTGGTCCGGCTCGGTCACCCCGGCCAGCAACCGCAGCAGGGTGGTCTTGCCGGCCCCGTTGGCACCGACGATGGCGATCCGGTCGCCGGGGCCGACCTGCCAGGTGAGATCGTCCAGGATCAGCTTCGGCCCGGCGTAGAGGGTGACGTCGGCCAGGTCGTACACCTGCTTGCCGAGCCGGGCGGTGGCCAGCTTCTGCAGCGAGACCGTGTCCCGCGGCGGCGGCACGTCGGCGATCAGCGCGTTCGCGGCGTCGATGCGGAACCGGGGCTTGGAGGTGCGGGCCGGTGGACCCCGGCGCAGCCAGGCAATCTCCTTACGGAGCAGGTTCTGCCGGCGGGCCTCGGTCGCGGCGGCCACCCGCTCCCGCTCCGCGCGGGCCAGCGTCCAGGCCGCGAACCCGCCCTCGTACGCGCGCACCGTCGCGTCGCCGACCTCCCAGGTGGTGGTGCAGACCTCGTCCAGGAACCACCGGTCGTGGGTGACCACCACCAGCGCGCCGAGCTGCCCGCCGCCGGACCGGCCCCGGCCCGCCGACCGGCTGACCAGGTGTTTGGCCAGCCAGTCCACGCCGGCCACGTCGAGGTGGTTGGTCGGCTCGTCGAGGATGATCAGGTCGGCCGGCCGGACCAGCAGCGCGGCCAGCGCGACCCGCCGCCGCTCACCACCAGACATCGGCCCGACCGGCTGGTCCAGCCCGAGGTACGGCATGCCCAGCCCGGCCAGGATGGCCCGCACTCCCGCGTCGCCGGCCCACTCGTGCTCGGCGCCGAAGCCCTCGTCGAGCCAGGCGGTGCCGAGCACCACGTCCCGGACGGTCGCCTCGGCGGCCAGGGTGAGGTTCTGCGGCAGCCAGGCGACCCGCAGGTCGCGGCGGTGGGTGACCCGGCCGGCGTCCGGCTCCTCCAGCTTGGCGAGCAGCCGCAGCAGCGTCGACTTGCCGGCGCCGTTGAGCCCGACCACACCGATCCGGTCCGCGTCGTCGAGGCCGAGCGACACGTCGGTGAGCAACTGCCCGACCGCGCCGTAGCCCTTGGACACCCGGTCCAGGTTGACGATGTTGGCCACGCCACCACCCTTCATGGTGAAGGCGTCCCGATCCGCCGGCGGGCCGGCACGGAAAGGACGCCTGGAGAATTCAAGGGTACGCGGACGGGCTGCGCGGCCGGCCCACCCCACCCGGACGGCCGGCCCCAGACCGGGCGGCCAGCCCCAGACCGGCGGCCAGCCCCAGACCGGGCGGCCGGCTTGAGACCGGGGCCGGCTACAGACCGGGCGGTCGGATTCAGACCACCCGGGCGCCGGCGACCGGGCCGGTGGCCGGCCACGCCGCGCGGCAGTGGCCGGAGGCCGCCAGCGAGTCCGCCACCTGGTCGGCGTGGGCCGCGTCGGCGGCCAGGAAGACGCAGGTCGGCCCGGAACCGGAGACCATCCCCGCCAGCGCCCCCGCGGCCGTCCCGGCGGCCAGCGTGTCGGCCAGGGCGGGGCGCAGCGACAGCGCCGCCGCCTGCAGGTCGTTGCCGAGGCTGGCGGCGAGCACCCGCGGGTTCCGCTGGCGCAGCGCGGCCAGCAGGCCGTCCGGCGCCGCCAGCGGCTCCGGCGCCGCGTAGCCGGCCCGCAACCGGTCCAGTTCCGCGTACGCGGCCGGCGTGGCGATGCCGCCGTCGGCCACCGCCACCACCCAGTGCCAGGTGGTGGGCCGGGCCAGCACCGGGCTCACCGTCTCGCCCCGGCCGGTGCCGAGCGCGGTTCCGCCGTACACCAGGAAGGGCACGTCGGAGCCGAGCCGGGCGGCGATCGCGGCCAGCTCGTCGCGGGACAGCTCGGTGCCCCAGAGCGCGTCGCAGGCCACCAGGGTGGCCGCCGCGTCGGCGCTGCCGCCGGCCAGCCCGGCGGCGAGCGGGATCTGCTTGCGTAGGTGCAGCCGGGCGTGGGCGGGCCGGCCGGCGTACGCGGCCAGCGCGCGGGCCGCCCGCAGCACCAGGTTCGACTCGTCCAGGGCCAGCTCGCCGGCGCCCTCGCCCTCCATGGTCAGGGTGAGGGTGTCACCGCGCCGGGCGGTCAGCTCGTCGTGCAGGGCGATCGCGTGATAGACGGTGCTCAGTTCGTGGTAGCCGTCGGGGCGCAGCGGCCCGACGCCGAGATGCAGGTTGATCTTCGCGGGGACGCGGACCTTCACCGGGCCGGACAGCCCTCGTCCCGGCCGGTCGTCGTCCTCCTCCGGCCACCAGGCTTCGGTCACGCGGCGAGGTCCCGAACTCGCAGCCGGATCTCGAACGGCTTCGCCAGCACCAGCTCCTCGGTCGAGTCGGCGACCAGCTCGTACCGATCGCCCCGGAGCTCGTACGCGTGGACGTGCAGCGGGTCCTGCTCGATCCGCCAGTAGTGCCGGATGCCCGCCGCGGCGTACCCGGCGGGTTTCTCCAGCCGGTCGCGGCGCCGGGTCCCGGGCGAGACCACCTCCACCACCAGGACCACCTGGTCGGCGGTCGCATAGTGGCTGTTCAGGTGCACCGTCTCGGCGACCAGCAGCAGGACATCGGGCTCGAAGGTCTGCCCGGGCCCGACGAGCACGCCCATGGCGATGCTCGGTTCGAGATTGCGTGGGGCGTGCTGCCGCAGCCAGGACCAGAGCAACGTGCTGATCCTCTGGTGCCCGAAGGTCGGTGACGGAACCACGATCATCACTCCATCACGCAGCTCCACCCGGGGGGCGTCAGGGGGCAGCGCCAGCACGTCCTCCACGGTGTGGTTGGCCAGCCGCTGACGCCGCAGGTCCGGCCCGGACCAGCCGGCCGGAGCGGCCGGAACCGGCTCCGCGCTCATCCTGGCAACCTCCCTGCCGGCGATCTTCCCGCCGGCAACCTTCGGGTCGGCGGATTCCCCGCCGGCGGGCTCGCCGCCGGCACGGCGTCAGCCTACTCGGCGGCCGGCGTACCCATCGTGGCCGACGCGGCGATGGCCGCGAACTGCTGCACGGTCAGCGACTCCCCCCGGGCGCCCGGGTCGACGCCGGCAGCGACGAGCGCGGCGGCGGCCCGGTCGGCGCCGCCGGCCCAGCCGGCCAGCGCGGCGCGCAGCGTCTTGCGGCGCTGCGCGAAGGCGGCGTCGACCACCGCGAAGACCCGCCGCCGGTCGACGTCGCCGCGGGGCGGCTCCCGGCGGGTGAACGCGACCAGCCCGGAGTCGACGTTCGGGACCGGCCAGAACACATTGGGCGGCACCCGTCCGGCGCTGCGGGCGGCGGCGTACCAGGCCAGCTTCACCGACGGAATGCCGTACGTCTTGGAGCCCGGCCCCGCGACCAGCCGGTCGGCGACCTCCTTCTGCACCATCACCAGGCCGTGCCGCAGGCCCGGCAGCTCGGCGAGCAGGTGCAACACCACGGGTACGGCGACGTTGTAGGGCAGGTTGGCCACCAGCGCGGTCGGCCCCGGCGCGCCGACCTCGGCGGCGGTGACGCGGAGCGCGTCGGCCTGGTGCACGGTCAGCCGGCCGGGGTCCGCGCCGGCCGCCTTCGCCGTCTCCGGCAGCGTCCCGGCCAGCACCGGATCGATCTCGACGGCGTGCACGTGGGCCGCGGCCGACAGCAGCCCCAGGGTCAGCGAGCCGAGCCCCGGGCCGACCTCCAGCACGACATCGTCGGCCGTCAGGCCGGCGGTCGCCACGATCCGGCGCACGGTGTTCGGATCGTGGACGAAGTTCTGGCCGAGCTTCTTGGTCGGCGTCACGCCCAGCCGGGCGGCCAGCTCCCGGATCTCCGCCGGGCCGAGCAGTCCGGTCACGCCCCAGAGCGTACGGCCACCTCGAACCCCACCCACACCGACCATCTCCGGCTGCCCGGCCGGGCAACTCTCAAATTCGTCTGGCGCCGAACGAGATCGATGATCGTTCTGCACCGGGGCCAACCTGGGCGAACGGGTCAGGGGTGGCGGTTACCGGTAGGGCACGCGAAACTTGGCCTTTGCCGCTAATCAGTCCTACTGGTAGATAAGGCCCTTGCCGCCTGACACCTCGTGCTCCACCCTGATCACCGTGAGTCGCCACGCCGTCGCGTACCCGTTGGATACGACCGACCGGCGCATCGTCGCCGCGCTCCAGGTCAACGGCCGGGCGAGCTGGACCGAGATCGCCCAGCTCACCGGCACCTCGGTGACCACGGTCGCCCGGCGGGCCCAGCAACTGCTCGCCGACGGGCGGGTCAAGGTCGCCGTCGCCCCGCAGCCCGGCGGCGGCGTGGCCGAACTGCTCATCGTCCGGATCCGATGCGTACCCGGCGGCCAACTGCCGGCCGCCCGCGCGCTGGCGGCCATGCCGGAGGTCCGGTTCGTCGCCCTGGTGACCGGCGGCTGCGACCTGGTCGCCGAGGTGCTGGTGCCGAAACGGGCCGGCCTGCACAGCGTGCTGCTCAGCGGCTTGCAGAGCATCCCCGGGGTACGCGGCAGCGTGGCCGACCTCGGACTGCACACCTACAAGTCCACCCGCGAGTGGAGCCGGCACCTGCTCGGCCCCGGCGGCCGGCCGACCACACCGCCGCCGGTGCACGACTGCCCCTCGGTGCACCTGGACAAGATGGACGAACGCATCGTCGCCGCGCTCCGCCAGGACGGCCGGGCCAGCTTCCAGGGCGTCGCGCACGGCCTCGGGGTCAGCGAGAGCACCGTCCGACGCCGGTTCGAATCGCTGCACCACGGCGGCTGCCTCCAGGTGGTCACGCTGGTCCCGGCCGCCGCGCTCGGTTTCGAGGCGGAGATCCTGTTCTGGCTCTCGGTGGCGCCGGCCCGGCTGGACACGGTCGCCCGGGAACTGGCCGAACTGGACGGCGTACGCCAGGTGGCGGCCACCCTCGGCCAGGAGTCGCTGATGTGCGAGGTGATCCTGCCGACCTACGCCGACCTGTTCCGGTTCACCACCCAGACCCTCGGCGGCATCGAGGGAATCCGGGCCTGGACCGCGAGCGTCGAACTGCTCACCGTCAAGCGGGGCTTCGTGATCACCCCATGGGCGGCCCAGGTGGTCACCGGCCCGTGATCACCAGGGGCCGAAGGCGCGGTCGCCGTTCGCGGAGATCGCCGCGCAGAGAGTCGCCAGGTCGGTACCGGTCGTCTCGGCCAGCGACCGGACGGTCAGCGGGATCAGGTACGAGGCGTTCGGCCGGCCCCGGTGCGGCATCGGGGTCAGGTAGGGCGCGTCCGTCTCGACGAGCAGCTGCTCTGGCGGGGTCACCCGGGCCGCCGCCCGCAGGGCACCGGCGTTGCCGAAGGTCACCGTGCCGGCGAAACTGAGCAGATAACCCCGGCGTACGCACTCGGCGGCGAACACCTCGTCGCCGGAGAAGCAGTGCAGCACCACCGTCTCCGGGGCACCCTCCTCGTCGAGGATCCGCAGCACCTCGGCGTGCGCGTCCCGGTCGTGGATGACGAGCGCCTTGCCGTACCGCTTGGCGATCGCGATGTGCGCGCGGAAACTCGCCTCCTGAGCGGCCCGCCCCTGCTCACCGGTGCGGAAGAAGTCCATCCCGGTCTCGCCGATGCCGCGGACCCGGTCCGCGCCGGCCAACGCCTCGATCTCCCGCAGCGCCTCGTCCAGGTCGGCCAGGCGCGGCGCCTCGTTCGGATGCAGCGCGACGGTGGCCAGCACCGCCGGCTCCCGGCCGGCCAGCTCCGCGCCCCACCGGGACGAGTCCAGGTCCACCCCGACCTGGACCAGCCGGTCCACGCCCGCCCGGGCGGCCAGCTCGACCGCCGCGGCCACCGGGTCGGCCGGTACGTCCAGGCCGGAATCGCCACCCAGTTCGGCGCCGCCGGTCTCGGAGATGGTCAGGTCGAGGTGGGTGTGGCTGTCGAGCACCGGCAGCGGAAGCGGCTCGGGCAACGGTGGGAACTGGCCCGCCCGGCGCGCGGCGCGCTCCCGGCGGGACCCGGTCTGCTCAGTCATCGCCCGACAGCATCACACATCTGATCACCGGCCGGGACGGGATATCCGCCGAGGCGACGCGTACCGCTGCCAGTCGGTAACCCGCCGTTCACCCGGGCGGAATCGAACGTCCCTATCGTGATCCCGGTGAGCGTTGCCCCGCAGGCCCGCGGCGTGTCCGAGGCGTCAGCCGGGCTGCACGTGACGTACGACGGCGTCACCCACCCGGCGGAGGAGATCGCCCGCGGGTCCGCGTACGAGATCTTCAGTGACCGGCAGCAGGACGGCTTCCTGCCGGACACCCGGCCCGGCGCCCGCTACCCGTGGCACCGCTTCGTGCACGCCAGCGAGATCGGCGCCGTGCACCTACCGGCCGGGGCCAGCGGCCCGGCGGACGGCGACGCCCCGCTGATGGCTCCGCTCAGCCGGACCCGGACCTGGGCCGACATCCACCAGCTCAGCCAGAGCCCGGTGAACGCCGGGGACCCGGTCCTGACCACGGTCCGGCGGTCGGCGGTCATCGCCCGGGGCACCCAACTGGTCAAGGTCCTCTCCGCCCGGCAGTTCGCCGGCCATCTGGAGGGCTGGCTGCCGGCCGGCTTCTGCTACCGCGAACACGACGTGGCCCACCTGCGTACCCCGGCCGACCTGGCGGTGCTGCGGACCGACGTGGACGCCAACCGGGGCGTGCCGGAGGTGACCTTCGTGCTGCGCTGGCGCGCGATCGACCCGGTCGACTACGACGCGCCGATCGGCGACCGCTACCGCGGCCTGATGGCGATGCCGCCGCACTACCGGATCGGCCCGCCGGTGCTCGGCACCGGGTTCACCCCGAGCGGCCGGCACCTGATCCCCGAGTTCGTCACCCGCGACCTGGCCGACCTGCCGATGCCGACGAACGCGGCCCTGCTGGCGTACCCGCCGGACGGCGAGGAGGTCCTGCTCTTCAGCTACCAGGCCGAGCAGCGGGGCTGGCTGCGGATGGTCGGCCCCCGCTGGCGCCACCTGCTGGACGCGGTGCCGGGCATCGCCCGCGACCAGGAGTACGTCCCGATCGGGACCCGCGGCAGCACCACCCGGCTGGTCGGCGGCTATCAAGGCCAGGAGTACGAGGCGCTCGCCGACCCACCCGACGGCTTCCGGGTGCTGGCGATGACAAGGGCGGCCCGATACCCGGTCGAGACCCTCAGCCGACGCGCCCGGTACGTGACCTGGCGGGGGGCCGACTGCCTGGTGCTGCGCGAGGAGTCGGGCTGGCTGCGGCTGCGGCTGCGCCGCCCGGACCCGGACAGCGTCACCGATCTCGGCGCGCAGTGCCTCGAACGCGGCGTGTACGAGGTGTGGGCGCCCGGCAACGAGGTGGCCGACGACCGCTGGCTGGACGTGAACTACCGGATCTAGTCGGTCCCGCTCCACCCGTCGGCCCACCAACGACCAGTACTGTCAGCTTGGCGACTCGATACTCCCGTCCAGGTGGACGGCTTGACAGGGTTCAGCGTCCACTCGGGCCGATCTGGGGAGCGCCGTGAAAGCCAGCGAAACGACTCTGAAGAGCCTCCTTCAGGGGGAGCGCCAGTACGTCGTACCGCTGTACCAGCGGCGTTACAGCTGGCAGAAGCAGCATCTCCGGCAACTGTGGAGCGACCTCACCGGCCTGGTCGATACCCCGGGCTCGTCCACCCATTTCCTCGGCTCGGTCGTCCTGGCTCCCAACCCGACGAACACTCCCGCGGGTGTCCAGCGCTGGCTTGTCGTCGATGGCCAGCAACGGTTGACCACGTTGAGCATCCTGTTGTGCGCCATCCGGGACCATGTGCGAGAGAGTGACCCTCAGGCAGCCGCCCGGATCGATGATCTGTACCTGATCAACAAGTACGCACCGGCGGATGAACGTTACACATTACTGCCGACCCAGGCCGACCGTACATCATGGATCTCTCTCGTCGAGTCCGCGCCCGAAGCAGGTGGCGAGGACCGCATTGGCGAGGCGTACCGCTTCTTCCGGTCGGCGCTGATTCAGGCTGACGACCCGGAGGACCCGCACGATATCGCCCGGATCGAGCAGGCCATCGCCGCCCGACTGAGCATCGTCGAGATCGCCGCCCACATCGACGACAACGTCTACCGCATCTTCGAGTCGCTGAATCACACCGGCCTGCGCCTGACCCAGGCCGACCTGCTACGGAACTACCTCTTCATGCGGCTGACGAGCCGAGCCGAGCATGTCTACCAGTTCCAGTGGTTGCCGCTGCAGGAACTACTGACGGACAAGCAGCTCGAACAGCTGATCTGGCTCGACCTCGTGCTGCGAGGCGACGACAGGGCAACACAGGAGTCGATCTACCACGCCCAACAGCAACGTCTCCAGCAGTTCCGGGAGGAGGCGGAGATAGAGCAGTGGATCGTCGATCTGCATCTCAAGGCTCGGCTGTTCCGCCGGATCGTGCAGCCGCAGTCGGAGCCAGACGGCTCGCTCCGCGTTGCGCTCGACCGACTGGACAGATGGGGTGCGAACGTCGTCCATCCCATCGCGCTGCACGTCCTGCTGGCCCAGGACAGTGGTCGGTTGACCGCCGGTGAGGCCGCGGCCTCACTGCGGGTCGTCGAGAGCTACCTGGTGAGACGCATGATCGTGGGCATCGCCAGCACCGGGAGCAACCGGGTCCTGATGTCTCTGGTGAAGGAGCTCGGCAGCGCCGTACCGTCGGCGCAGGCGATCACCCGGGTGCTGTCCGGTCCCCGGCGGCGCTTTCCGACAGATCAGCTCGTCCGGGATGCCGTCCTCACCAACCCGTTCTACTGGACCGGCCGGGGTCCCCAGCGTTCGTACGTCCTGCGCTGCCTTGAGGAGGACTACCGGCACGGCGAGCCACTCGACTTCGCGCAGTCGAAACTAACCATCGAGCACGTCCTACCGCAGTCACCCACCCCGGAGTGGCTCGCCATGCTCGAACTGGACCTCGAACCCGACGAGACTCCGGAAGACGTGCACAGTTCGCTGGTACACACACTCGGCAATCTAAGCCTCACCGCCTACAACGCGAAGCTGGCGAACGACGGGTTCGTCGCCAAGCAGAAGATCCTGGCGGACAGCGGGCTGGCGATGAATCGGGAGATCGCCGCTGCGCCGCAATGGAGTCGCTTGGAGATCCATCGGAGGGGCCGCGAGCTGGCTGACCGGATCGTACGGATCTGGCCGGGTCCGGACGAAAACGCCCGGGCGCTGCCCGTCTCACCCAGATGGGCGATCATGACTCAGGTCCTGGCCTCGATTCCATCCGGCCGCTGGACCAGCTACTCGGACGTGGCCGAGGTCATCGGAACCCACCATCGGGCTGTGGCGGGGCGTCTGGCGTCTGTCACGATGCCGAACGGGCACCGGGTACTCAAGATCCACGGAACCGTGTCGCCGGACTTCCGGTGGCCCGATCCGCAGCGCACCGAGGACCCCCGGCTGGTTCTGGAGTCCGAAGGGATCCGATTCGACGAGTGGGGACAGGCATCAGCAGCCCAGCGGATGACCGCTCACGAGCTCGCCCAGCTGATCGATCTAGACACGGACCCGGAGGAGTAGCGGGTCAGCCGGTCCATACCGAGGCCGGGCTGGAAGTCCGTCCCTGCCCGGACCCGGGTGATCGAGAACCACCTCGGTCCGTGCGACGGAACCAGCGCCGGGGGATCATGCTGGCATGGGTTGGAACACCTCGGCGCTGTTCGTGAGCGAGCGGCCGGCCTCGGATCTGCTGCGGTTGCTCCCCGACGACGTGCTCTGCGTGCCGACCGACGAGGAGGTCCCGGCCGACCAGGCGACGGCGAACCTGCCCGGCGGCCGGATCTACCTCGCCGACGGGGACTACTGGAGTCAGCTCTGGGACCCGGACCTGCGGTTCGTGCCGGGCACCGAGAAGGTGGTGGAGGAGGGTCCGCGCCGGCTCGACGGCAGCCGCCTGTTGGCGGTGGTCTTCAGCAGCGTCGCCAGCATCTACGGATTCTGGGTGCACGACGACGGCGAACTGGTCCGGCGGGCCATCTTCCAGCACGGCGAGCCGATCGACGAGGTCGGCGAGCCGCTGCCGTTCGAGTCGTCGATCGAGGTGCCGAGCTGGGGGCACGACGAGAACTTCGTCTGGTCGGTGATCCGGGAGATCACCGGCCAGGACTACGACCCGGACCAGCGGTACGCCGTCCACCTGGTCGAGCCGTAGGACCAGCGACAGCGTCGCACACCCAACGCGCCGCGTAGTTTCATCCAGCGCTCGCCATGCACGTTTGCCCGGAGCCATCCGCGCCTTCACCCCAGAAGTTGCCGACAGCGGCCCTGAACGACGGAACCCGGACCACGACGGCCCGGGTTCCTGGTGACCCTGGGGCTACTTGACGGCCTGGACGAACGCGGACCACGCGGCCGGCCCGAAGGTCAGCGCCGGACCGGTCTGGTCCTTGCTGTCGCGGACCAGCACGCGACCCGGGACGTTGTCAGCAACCTCAACACAGTTGCCGCTTGCTCCGTTGGATCGGGACGACTTCCGCCACGTCGGCTCATTCGCGTTCATCGATCATCCTTAAGATCAGGTCGCGGGACTGCGGGATGTTGAGCGCGCAGCCTTCGATAGCGGTCAAGGCTAGCTCTAGCTCGCCCGTCTCCGCGGCGTCAACGGCCGTGCGCCCCCTGAGCTGATCATCCAGGTAGGCCACCCGTCGACCGTCAGGCAGGGTGGCCATGCTGATGGGTCCGGCGAGACCAGCGTGAAAGCCAACGCTCCGAGGCAAGACCCGTAACTGAACGTTCGGCCGGTGACCGAGATCAGCCAGGCGCCCGAGCATCGGCTTCATGATTTCGCGTGCGCCCATGTCCAGGGCAGCCTCAGCCATCACGGCTGCAATCGTGGCCGGCGGGTCTCGCTCAAGCACTGCTGCTTGCCTGGCCATTCGTGTGGACACGAGGTCATCCACTTTTTGCGCGTTCGCTGGTGTGGCTTCGAAGATGGCGCGCGCGTACTCCTCGGTCTGCAGCAGCCCGGGAACCACGAGCGGTTCCCATGAACGCAGCAGTACGGCCCGGCGCTCGTGATCGCGCCATGAGCGCAACCACGGCCGGCGGTCGCCTCGCATCTCCGCCGACAGCTTTTGTATCTGGTCACCGGACCCGAGGGCCAGATCGAGCGCCTTAGCGGTTTCGTCTTGTGGCACCAGTCGGGCCGTTTCGAAGCTGGTGATCAAGGACTTGGAGACACCGACGGCTTTCGCAAGCTGTTGCTGATTCCACCTACGAACGAGCCGTAGTCTGCGTAGCTCGCCGGGAAGGTCATTCACGTTTATCCCCCCTGGTGAATTTGGTGTCCGCACTCTCAACTGTGTTCATCTTTCGCTTCCCCCGTCCCGTCGTCCAGGGTGGATCTCAGGCGCACGGCGAGGGATTCGTGAAGGGGGTCCCGGCGCGGCCGATCAACCACAGGATGCGATCGGTCGTGAGAACCGTCGCGCCACTCGGAACCCGTCGCCACGTCTCGGCGGGAACCGGGGCCGAGGAAAGCCCTGGGGCGGGGCGCAACCGTGATCGCCGCGCTCCCGGGGTCACCTCTGGTGCAGTGAGGGGAGCCCCGAAGGGCAGCGAGTGAACACGCTGCCCCCCGAGGGGCGCCCGGTGCCCGGGGTTTGTCATATCGCCAACCGACCCCCCTACCCCGGGCGCCGGGTCTCCCGACCACGGACCGCGACCCACCGACCCCGACCGGGAGGTAGCCGCACATGGGAACGACGGACGACGAACCAAGCCCCGGCCCCGAGCGGGGCCGGCGACGGCCCTGGACACCGATCAACGGCCGGCGCATCGGTGGCCACTTCGACACCCCGGGGCGACCCCGCCTCGAATGGATCGACACCGGGAGCGGCGCCGGGATCGAAGTCACCCCGGAAGACGCGGACCTGTACCGGTGGAGGATTCCCCCGTTTCCGACCGGGACCCTGTCCGGCGGTTGGGGTCCGCCGATGGGTTTGGGCGGCTGTCTGGAGTCCGGGAACGAGACGCCCCGGATAATCCCCGACTACATCAACCCGGATCGGCCGGCGCCCCCCGTGGGGCCGGACAACGGGCCGGCCGTCATGCCGAACGCGATCCCGCCGGGTGCGCAGGCGGACACGCTCCGGCAGTTGCTCCAGTTGCACGAGCCACGCGACGAGAACACTTGCCAGTGCGGCCTACTCCTCGGCGAGGAGACCGGGCTGTGCTGGTACGGCCGGCGGGCGCAACGGGCACTCTTCGAGCTAACCCTCGACCACCGGTCCGAAGACCCGGACGACCCGGACGTGTAAACGCCGCGATCCCCTCGATGATCTGAGCACTACTGCTGTTAAACGTCACCGATAACAGCAGTAGTGCTCAGATCATCAACGGCTCGACGCGCGACACCGGCCACGCACCCGGTCGCTGTCGGTCGGGTAGGGCTACCGCTGCCCTCCAAGGGGACGCAGACCACACGGCCGGTCCGAAGGTCAGCGACGCATTCCCGCCCCGGCCGGCACCACCCGCACGTGCACGTACGGGCTTAGCCCGCCAGGCGGGCCAGCTCCTCCTCGACGATCGACGGGTCGAGCTTGCGGAAGACCGGCTTCGGCGGGGCCAGCGCCGTACCGGCCACGATCGGCACCGACTCCCAGCGCGCCCCGAGCGTGTAGTCGCCGGTCAGCACCGGATAGGACGGTCCGGCGTCCAGGTCGTCCACCTCCACGATCGACGGCATCGGAGCGTGTACGCCGGTCCCGCCGAGCAGCTCGTGGACCTTCTGCGCGGAGTGCGGCAGGAACGGGGTCAGCAGCGTGTTCGCGTCGCTGACCACCTGCAGGGCGACGTGCAGGATGGTGCCCATCCGGGGCTTGTCGGCCGCGTCCTTGAGCTTCCACGGCGCCTGGTCGGACAGGTAGCGGTTGGCCTCGGCCACCACCCGCATCGCCTCCCCGATCGCCTGCTTCTGCCGGTGCTTCTCGATCAGCTCGCCGACCGCGCCGAAGCCGGCCCGGGCGGTGGCCAGCAGCGCCTGGTCCGCCTCGGTCAGGCCGGCGGGGTCGATCGGCGGGATCGCGCCGAAGTTCTTCGCGGCCATCGAGATCGACCGGTTGACCAGGTTGCCCCAGCCGGCGACCAGTTCGTCGTTGTTGCGGCGCAGGAACTCGGCCCAGGTGAAGTCGGTGTCCTGGTTCTCCGGGCCGGCGACGGCGATGAAGTAGCGCAGCGCGTCGGCGTCGTACCGGGAGAGGAAGTCCCGGACGTAGATCACCACCTGCCGGGAGGAGGAGAACTTGCGTCCCTCCATGGTGAGGAACTCGCTGGAGACCACCTCGGTCGGCAGGTTCAACCGGCCGAGGTCGCCGGGCTGGCCGTCGTGGTCGCCCTCGCCCGAGTAGCCGAGCAGCAGGGCGGGCCAGATCACCGAGTGGAAGACGATGTTGTCCTTGCCCATGAAGTAGAAGCCCGGGGCGTCCTTGCCCTCGGCGTCCGCCGCCCACCAGCGCCGCCAGGCCTCCGGGTCGCCGGAGCGGCGGGCCCACTCGATGGAGGCGGAGAGGTAGCCGATCACCGCGTCGAACCAGACGTAGATCCGCTTGTCGGGCCGCTCCACCCAGCCGTCGAGCGGGATCGGCACCCCCCAGTCCAGGTCCCGGGTGATGGCCCGGGGCTGCAGGTCGTCGAGGAGGTTCTTCGAGAACCGCAGCACGTTGGGTCGCCAGCCCTGCCGACTGTCCAGCCAGGTCCGTAGGGCGCCGGCCAGGGCGGGCAGGTCCAGAAAGAAGTGTTCGGTCTCGACGAACTTCGGGGTCTCACCGTTGATCTTCGACCGGGGGTTGATCAGGTCGATCGGGTCGAGCTGGTTGCCGCAGTTGTCGCACTGGTCGCCGCGGGCGCTGTCGTACCCGCAGATCGGGCAGGTGCCCTCGATGTAGCGGTCGGGCAGGGTGCGCCCGGTGGACGGGGAGATCGCGCCCATTGTCACCTTCGGCACGATGTAGCCGTTGCGGTACATCCCCTCGAACAGCTCCTGCACCACCCGGTAGTGGTTGCCGGTGGTGGTCCGGGTGAAGAGGTCGTACGAGAGGCCGAGCCCGTGCAGGTCCTCGACGATCACCCGGTTGTACCGGTCGGCCAGCTCGCGCGGCTTGAGCCCTTCCTTGTCGGCCTGCACCTGGATGGGAGTGCCGTGCTCGTCGGTGCCGGAGACCATGAGCACGTCGTGGCCGGCCATCCGCATGTAGCGGCTGAAAACGTCGGCGGGCACTCCGAAGCCGGAGACGTGGCCGATGTGGCGCGGACCGTTGGCGTACGGCCAGGCGACCGCCGCGAGAACGTGACTCATGGAGAGCAAGCCTAGTGACCGTGGCCGGGAGCCTGCGACGCAATAGCCCCCATCCGATCATCCGGACGATTTCCCGCCCGACACGCCATCGCGCTGCGTTGCCATTCTCGTCACTCGTTGTCAAATGTGGTGGTGACGGGTGAACCAGTCGGCGAGCCTGGCGGAACCGCGCCCGGGGCCAGGCCGGACCGGGACGAGGTACTTGCCACCCAGACGGTGATCGAGGCGACCACCGGCGCGCCGCTTACCGCGTTTCCGCAGCGGGCGCCGCAGGTCGGCGTGCCGGACCTGCCGGCCACCGGGGTTGCCCGGGTCGGCGCGGACGGGACCGCCCGCACCATCGGCCCCGGATTGACGGACCCGGTCCCGGCCGGGCGGGGCGGATCGGCGGGCGCGGACGGCCCACCCGCCCCGGCCCCCGCCGGCTGGCCGGTGCCGGTCGCACCCGGCAGCGCGCCGGCTCAGGCGGATCCGGCCGGCGGGTCGGCCGCCGACGAGGAGGAAGAGGACTTCTGGCTGCCGATCGAGGAGGTGCACTGGGACGGCACCCCGGTCACCCCGACCCCACGCCGGTGGTTCCGCCGGGACCCCTCGGCCGCCGCCGCCCGGCGGACCCGCCGTCGGCACCGGGCGCAGCGCCACCCGGCGGTCGGCCTGACCGGTCTGCTGCTGCTCGCCCTGCTCGGCAGCTTCTTCGCCTGGGTCAGCGCGGAACCGTTCTGGCTGGCCCTCGGGCACGGCGACCGGGGCACCGCCACGGTGCTCGGCTGCACCGGTAGCGGCCTCGGCCAGCAGTGCCGGGGCGACTTCACCGCCGACGGCGACTCGTTCACCGCCTGGGACATCCGGCTGGCCGGGGTCGGTCCCGAGGGCCGGGAACCGGGAACCCGGGCGCCGGCCCGGATGGTCGGCGCCAGCAGCGGGACCGCCTACCTCGGTACGGGCACCGGCCCGCTGCACCTGCGCTGGTCGGTCGGGATGGCGATGGTGCTGCTGACCGGGGTCGGAATCGGTCTCGCCACCGGCGCCCTGCGGCTGCCCGCCGGGTGGCCGCGTCGGACCGCGCTGCTGGCCGGCGTGGCGGCCCCGATCCTGCTCGCCGCGGGCTTCGTGACCGCCGTCTACTGGAGCTCCCGGTCTCCGTGAGCGGCGATCCCACTGTGGCTGGCGGTCACCGTGACCGGCCGGCGGCCGGCTGACTCAGGCCGACGGGCTCAATGGGCGGTGGCTCACGCCATCGGCGCGGTGGGCGGTGGCTCACGCCATCGGCGCGGTGGGCGGTGACTCAGGCCGGCGGCGCGGTGGGCGGGTGGATGACCGCGTAGAGGTCCCGGCGTCGCAGCCCGTACTCGGTGGCGACGGCGGTGATCGCGTCCCGCCGGGAGCTGCCGGCCGTCTCCCGCTCGGTCACCGCCGCCCGTAGCACCTCGTCGGAGGGCCGGGGCGCCGCGGCCGGGTCGGCGCCGGCCACGACCAGGGTGATCTCCCCGCGCGGCTCCCCGTCCGCGGCCCAGGCCGCCAGCTCGCCCAGCGGCCGGCGCACGATCTCCTCGTACGTCTTGGTCAGCTCGCGGCAGACGGCGGCCGGCCGGCCGGCGCCGAACGCGTCGGCCAGGTCGGCCAGGGTCGCGGCGATCCGGTGCGGGGCCTCGAAGAAGACGAGCGTGCGTTCCTCGGCGGCGAGCACCCGGAATCGGGACCGGCGCGCTCCGCCCGAGCGGGGCGGGAAGCCCTCGAAGCAGAACCGGTCGGTGGGCAGGCCGGACAGCGCCAACGCGGTGGTCACCGCGCTGGGTCCGGGGGCCGCCGTGACCGGTACGCCGGCGTCCAGCGCCGCGCGGACCAGCCGGTAGCCGGGGTCGGAGACGCTCGGCATGCCGCCGTCGGTGGCCAACGCGACCACGGCGCCGGACCGCAACGCGTCGACCAGATCCGGGGTACGACGCTCCTCGTTGCCCTCGAAGTAGGAGATGATCCGGCCGGGAATCGTGATCTCGAGATCGCGGGCCAGCCGGGCGAGCCGGCGGGTGTCCTCGGCGGCGACCACGTCGGCGGTGGCGAGGGTTTCGCGGAGCCGGTCGGAGGCGTCACCGGGGTTACCCAGCGGTACACCAAGTAGGACTAGACGCCCAAACTCGGAAATATTACCCACCGAGCCACCCTTCCATCGACGACTGTGAGCACGTTAGGCCGCCCGTAGGACCCCGGACGCCCCGATGGCAGCCTACGATCGCGGGGTGACTCTGGCGTCGACAGCGCAGACCGAAAGCCCCGGGACATCCGTGCACCGCGCCGACGGCGGGCCGGGCGAGCCCCCGACCAGCCCGGACGGCGAGGTCCGCGAGCCGGGCCTGCTTCCGGCGGCCGTCCGGCGCCGGCTGGCCCCGATCGACAGCCGGCTCGACCCGTGGTCCTGGCTCGCCACCGGCGTGATCGTGGCGATCGCCGCCATCCTGCGGCTGGTCGGCATCACCCATCCCAAGGGCAAGATCTTCGACGAGGTCTACTACGCCACCGACGCGCACAACCTGCTCATCCACGGTGTGGAGTGGAACCAGGAGAACACCGGCCCGGCGTACGTGGTGCACCCGCCGCTGGGCAAGTGGATGATCGCGCTCGGCGAGCAGCTGTTCGGCTACAACGAGCTGGGCTGGCGGTTCGGCGCCGCGATGGCCGGCACCATCTCCGTCCTGCTGCTCATCCGGATCGCCCGCCGGATGTTCCGCTCCACCGTGCTCGGCTGCACCGCCGGTCTGCTGCTCGCCCTGGACGGCTTCCACCTGGTGCTGTCCCGGACCGCGTTGCTCGACATCTTCGTCATGTTCTTCGTGCTGGCCGCGTTCGGCGCGCTGGTGCTCGACCGGGACGCCCGGCGGCGGCGCTGGCTGCGCGCCCTGGAGGCCGGCCTCGACCCGACCCGGCCGGGGCGGGAGGGCCGGATCGCCGTCCGGTTCGCCGACTGGGTGCCGTGGTGGCGGCTGGCCACCGCCGTGCTGCTCGGCTGCGCGATCGGGGTCAAGTGGAGCGCGGCGTTCTTCATTCCGGTGTTCGCGCTGCTGGTGATCATCTGGGAGGTCGGCGCCCGGCGGTCGGCCGGGGTTCCCCGGCCCTGGTGGGCGACCCTGCGCGCCGAGACCGGCTGGCTCGTGCTGGCCGGCGTGCTGATGCTGGCGACCTACATCATGACCTGGTCCGGCTGGCTCTTCACCGATGTCGGCTACTACCGGCACTTCCGGGCCGACCAGGGGCTGAGCGAGCCGCCGGTGATCGGGGCGCTGTGGAACCTGTACGAGTACCACAGCGCGGCGCTCGGCTTCCACACCACTCTGGACACCGAGCACACCTACCAGTCCTGGCCGTGGCAGTGGCTGCTGCTCGCCCGGCCGGTGGCCTTCCACTGGACCACCGAGGGCGCCTGCGGCGCGGCGAGCTGCGCCGAGGAGATCCTGCTCCTCGGTACGCCCATCCTGTGGTGGTCGTTCCTGCCGGCGCTGGCGGCCCTGGCCTGGCTGGGCATCGCCCGGCGGGACTGGCGGGCCGGCACCATCTGGCTGATGGTGGCCGCCGGCCTCGGGCCGTGGTTCTACTTCGCACTCGACGACCGCACCATGTTCTCCTTCTACGCCGCGCCCGCCCTGCCCTTCCTGGTGCTCGCGGTGACGTACGTCCTCGGGGCGATCCTCGGCCCGGCCCGAACGCCGGTCCCGGCCGCCGTCGGGTCCGGCGGCGCCAGCGGGTCCGACGGATCGGACGGTGCCAGCGGGTCCGACGGATCGGACGGCGCCAGCGGGTCCGACGGATCGGACGGTGCCAGCGGGTCCGACAGGGCCGGCCCGGCTGCCGGTGAGGGCACCGGGCCGGCGGCCGCCCGGGCCGCCCAGGAGAGCGACCGGCGGCTGGTCGGCGCGGTGATCGTCGGTGCGTACGTGCTGCTGGTCGCGATCTGCTTCGGCTACTTCTACCCGATCTTCGTCGGGCAGTTGATGGACTACGCGGACTGGTCAGCGCGCATGTGGCTGGGCAGTCGCTGGATCTAGCACGGCCGGCAACGGCTTGCTGGCGGTTGCCGGCCCAACAAATAGGGCGCGCCCCGATCGCCTGCCACGGGGGAAGCGGGCGATTGGGGCGCGCAAGATGAGCTTAACCACCCGGGATCACCGGCACAACAGGTCGCGTTCGGTCAGATTCGCGACCGACGCATCGTCCAGCAGATCGGACAGATCAGGCACTTCTACTGTGACGGGTATCACTTACCGCAGAAGGCCTCAGTCCCGTGTACGGGACCAAAAGATGACGCGATTCACAGCGGCCACCTCCGGCCGAGCAACCACCCTGAACCAGTCTCGGGTAGCCGGCGAATCCGACCCTGGGTGAACGTGCGCCAGCAGCGTGTCAACCAGACTTCACCGCAGGTCCTCATCCGATGACCTGATGTGCAGGACGGAACGGACTCCGGCCTTGAGGTCGCCCAGCCGGCGACGAACCTCGCGCTCGGCCCCAGCCGCCGGAACGGCCCGCCCGGCACCCCGGCGACCCCGTGCAGAGCCTGCTACCTGATCTTACTGTTGGGGCCGTGACCTCGGAAAACACTCCTCCCGACCAATCCGATGGGCCGACCGAACCGATCGACATGCGATTCGCCGCGCCGCCCCAGACCGACCAGCCACCGGTCTTCGTGGACGGAACCGGGCGCCGCCGGCGACGGTTGCGGCTGGTCGCCTACGGACTCGGGGCCGCCGGCATCGCTTACCTGGTGCTGGTCGGGGTCAGCATCGCCGGTGGCTCCGCCACCCCGAACGCCCTGCTGCCGTTCCCGGACCTGATCAACGAGGTCCAGGAGGAGAGCCGGCCGACGCCCGACCAACCGAGCCCGACCGTCCCGGCGACCACAATCGCGCCGAGCCCCGGCCGGTCGGTGGGTTCGGCGCTCGGCGGGGCCGTCAACGGCGCCGCGCCCGTCGCTCCCCGGACGACCGCAACCGGGACGCCGAGACCGTCCCCGACGACGACCCGACCGGCGACCCGGGTGCCGAGCCCGGCCACCCCCGCGCCGACCGACACCGAGACGACCACGCCGGTCGAGCCGACCACCCCGCCGGAGCCCACCGGTACGCCGGTCCCACCGGACCCGAGCGAACCGCCAGCACCGGCCGTATGACCGGGCCCACCACCCCCGTCGGCCCAGCCCCGGCTCCCGGCCGGTCCCGCAGTCGACGCGTCACTCCCCGACCGCACTGGCTGCTCACCGGCGTACTCTTCACGGTTTTCGTCAGCGTGCTGGTCTTCGCCGCCTTCGTGAACGCCGAGTTCACCCCGGACTCGGTGACCGAGACCGGCGGGCAGCAGTCCGTGCCGGAAGACATCCGCTCCGGGGGCCCGATCATCAACGCGTCGGGCGAACAGCCGCGCTCGTTCCGGCTGCCGGAGAAGACCATCGCGCTCACCTTCGACGACGGACCCGACCCGTGGTGGACCTCCCGGATCCTCGCCACCCTGCGCAGGTACGACGCCCGGGCAACCTTCTTCGTCGTCGGCTCACAGGTGGCCCGCCACCCGGACGTCGCCCGGCAGATCGTCAACGACGGGCACGAGCTCGGCGTACACACCTTCACCCACCCGGACCTGGCGGCGTTGCCGCAGTGGCGCCGCGAGCTGGAGTATTCGCAGACGCAGCTCGCCATCGCGCACGCCGCCGGAGTCTCCACCTCGCTGCTGCGGTTCCCGTACTCGTCGCGGCCGGACGCCATCGACGACCGGACCTGGACGCTGGTCCGCCAGGCCGGTGACCTCGGCTACCTGACCGTGGTCAACGACCTGGACGCGCGGGACTGGGCCCGACCCGGCCCGCAGGAGATCATCAACAACATGACCCCGGCCGGCGGGGCCGGTGCGGTCGTCCTGCTGCACGACGCGGGTGGCGACCGGGAGCAGACGGTCGCCGCCATCGACAGCTTCATCCCGCAGATGCAGGAACGCGGCTACCGGTTCACCACCGTCTCGGAGGGTCTCGGGCAGACGCTGGCCGGCCCGGCGGCCGAGGACGGGTCGGTGCCGGCCGGGGCCACCGCGCTCAGCGACCAGACCCTCGCGCCACCCGACGACCGGTGGCGGGGTCGGGCGCTGGTCTGGGCGGTGCACATCGCCGACGGCACGGTCGACCTGCTCTGGGTGCTGTTCATCGCGGTCGGCGTGCTCACCGTCGGGCGTACGCTGCTGCTCTTCGTGCTGGCCGGGCGGCACGCCCGGCGCCGGCGCGCGCGGGACTGGGCGTGGGGTCCACCGGTGACCGAGCCGGTCTCGGTGATCGTGCCCGCCTACAACGAGCGGGCCGGGATCGAGCTGGCGGTGCGGTCGCTGGCCACCGGGGACCACCCGGAGATCGAGGTGATCGTCGTCGACGACGGCTCGACCGACGGCACCGCCGACCTGGCCGACGCCCTCGGCCTGCCGAACGTCCGGGTCATCCGCAAGATCAACGGCGGCAAGCCGAGCGCCCTGAATCTGGGGCTCGCACTGGCCAGTCACGACCTGATCGTGATGGTGGACGGGGACACCATCTTCGAGCCGGACTCGATCCGCCGGCTGGTGCAGCCGTTCGGCGATCCGGCCGTCGGCGCGGTGGCCGGCAACGTCAAGGTCGGCAACCGGGGCGGGCTGGTCGCCCGCTGGCAGCACATCGAGTACGTCATCGGCTTCAACCTGGACCGCCGGCTCTACGAGACGCTGCGCTGCATGCCGACCGTGCCGGGCGCGATCGGGGCGTTCCGCCGGCAGGCGGTGGTCGGCGTCGGCGGCATGACCGACGACACCCTGGCCGAGGACACCGACCTCACCATGGCCATCGTCCGGGCCGGCTGGAAGGTCGTGTACGAGGAGACGGCGCGGGCCTGGACCGAGGCGCCGGAGACGTTGAGCCAGCTCTGGAAGCAGCGCTACCGGTGGAGCTACGGCACCATGCAGGCGATGTGGAAGCACCGGCACGCCATCACGGAGCACGGCCCGTCCGGCCGGTTCGGGCGGCGCGGGTTGCCGTTCCTGGCGCTGTTCGGGGTGCTGTTGCCGCTGCTCGCCCCGCTGATCGACCTGATGGCCGTCTACGGCCTGCTCTTCTCCACCCGGGTCGAAACGGCCGCCGCCTGGCTGGCGATGCTGCTGTTGCAGCTGGTCACGGCGGTGGTGGCGTTCCGGCTGGACCGGGAGAGCCGGCGCGCGCTCTGGGCGCTGCCGTTGCAGCAGTTCGCCTACCGACAGCTGATGTATCTGGTCCTGATCCAGTCGACGATCACCGCGCTGACCGGCTCCCGGCTGGGCTGGCACAAGCTGCACCGGACCGGCCAGGCCACGGTGAGCGGCTGAGCCTCCTTTAGCGACGCCGTCACCCGGTATTAACTATCTGGTATCTGCCGCAGCAAGTCGGCTCTGTCTATATCTAGGGCAGGCATTCCGCCTTCCTGCTGTGGATGGAGCCGTCATGACCCGTACCCTCCGCTGGGCAGCCACCCTGCTGGCCAGCGTCACCCTCGCCACCGTCACGGTGGCGGCACCCGCGCAGGCCGCGACGATCTCGCAGCCGCTGCGCACGATGGTGGCCAACCTCCCCGTCGCCACCGAGGTCCGCACCGGCTACAACCGGGACCTCTTCCCGCACTGGATCGACGCCGACTCGGACGGCTGCAACACCCGCTACGAGGTGCTGATCGCCGAGGCGGTGACCCGGCCCAGCGTCGGTTCGGGTTGCTCACTGAGCGGCGGACGCTGGTACTCCTACTACGACGGCGCCTACTGGACCGTCCCGGCCGACCTGGACATCGACCACATGGTGGCGCTGGCCGAGGCGTGGGACTCCGGGGCCCGCAGCTGGACCACCTCCCGCCGGCAGCAGTTCGCCAACGACCTCGGCGACGCCCGGTCGCTGGTCGCGGTCACCGACAACGTCAACCAGGCCAAGGGCGACCGGGACCCGGCCGCGTGGCTGCCCAGCCTCAACGTCTGCCGCTACATCCAGGAGTGGGTGGCGGTGAAGACCCGCTGGCGGCTCACCGTCGACAGCGCCGAGAAGAGCACCCTGACCAGCCGCGCCAACTCCTGCTCGAACGTCACCCTCACGGTGACGCACGCCTTCTGACCCCGCTCACCCCTGGCCGGCGCCCCACCCGCCGGCCAGGCGGGGTACCTGCCATCCGCGTCACGGCTCCGGGCTCGGCGGCGCCGGAGTCGGGGATGGCGGCGGCACCCGTCTCGACTCGTTGGAGTACGTTTCTCCCACCTCGACCAGGGTGTCCTCCGAGCAGACGTAGTCGGCCGGGGTCAGGTTGATGTTGAAAGAGCCGCTGTTGTTGGCGCGGCCGTTGCGGGTCAACCGCCATCCGCGCCCCGTCAAGGAGATTCGACGACCCGCTTGGCCTGGATCGAGTAGAAGTCGCTGACCGCGACATAGGTGTCCTCGCTGCAGACGTACTGCACCGGCTTGACGCTGAGTGTGAGCTTTCCGCCGTTGTTGTATTTCCCGTTGCGGGTCAGCTTCCAGTTGCCCTTCACCTTCGGGTTGCTGAACAGGATGTGGCCGTCGTTTGTGACCCGCCAACTCACCGTCCCGCTGCCCTCGGTGTGTTCGGCCCACTTGACGCCGTTGACCCAGGCCACTCCGGGTGGTTCCGCGCCGAAGGTGATCCGTAGCGTGCCGTCCGCCCGGTAGGTCTCGACGACGTCGACCTTGCCGGTGAACTGGACCGGCTTGCCGTCGATGGTCAGCGTCCGCTCGCTGGAGACCCGGCGCCAGGTGCCGATCAGGCAGGGGTCCAACCCGGCCCGCACGCTCGGCGTCGGACTGGCCGTCGGCTCCGGGGTGGCTGTCTGCGACACCCCGGCCGCCACCCGTTCACCGCCGTCTGCCACCTCATCCGACGGATCGGACCCGGACATGGCCACCAGCACGGCCGGCACCGCGACGGCCACCGCCACCGCCGCCGCTGCCGCCAACACCAGCAGGCGTCGACGGGACCGGACCGACCCGACCGGCGCCGATGCCGGCCCGTCCGTCGGCGCCGCCCCGGGCATCGGCGCCGGTCCGGAAATCGGTGCGGATTCGTCGGTTGGGAGCTGGGCGGTCGGCCAGGACTCACCGGTTGCCGGTTCCGCGGTGACCGGTGCCCCGGACGCCGCGTCCACCCGCAGGCTGCCCTCGGCCACCACCAGCTCAGGCTGGTCCACGGCAACCGGGACGCTGCCGAAGGCCCGGTGCAGCGCCGTCGACACCGCCGGCATCCGGGACGAGCCACCGGCCAGCATGATGGCGGTCAGCTCGGCGGGCTCGATCCCGGCGGTACGCAGCGCGGCCCGGGACGCCTCGACGGTCCGGTCCAGCACCGGCCCGGCCAGCCGGTCGAGCTCCTCCCGCCCGAGTGGCACGTCGGCGTCGAGCAGCGGCATGTGGATGACGGTGGTGGAGCTGCGGGCCAGCATTTCCTTGCCGGTGCGGACGTTCTCCCACAGTTGCCGGCTGGCCCGCCGGTCGGCGAGCGTCTCCGGCGTGATCAACCGCGCCCACAGCGCCGGGTCCCGATCCGCCAGGGCGGTGCCGGCGTAGGCGACGATCGCCGCGTCGACGTCCAGGCCGCCCGAATCGGTCAGCCCTTTCGTGGCCAGCACCTCGATTCCCCCGGCGGTGCGGCGTACCACCGAGGCGTCGAAGGTGCCGGCGCCGAAGTCGTAGACCAGGGCGTGCGCCCCGGGGGCGAACCGGTCGCCGGCCGCCTCGATCAGCCGGGCCGCCGCCGCGACCGGCTCGGCCGCCAGCCGGACGGTGCCGGGCAGCGCGTCCCGGGCGGCACCGAGCAGTACGCCGCGCCGCTGGGCGCCCCAGGCCGCCGGGCAGGTCAGCACCGTCTCGGTCACCGGCGTGCCGGCGGCCCGCTCGGCCTCCTCGGCCACCCGGCGCAGCACCGCCGCGATCAGCCGCTCGGCGGGCAGTTCCACCTCGCCCAGCAGCACTGTCTCGTCGTCGATGCACCGTTTCGGGTAGGGCTCGAACGCCCCGGGGTAGGTCAGCCCGGTGTGCCGGGCGTCCCGGCCGACCAGCAGCCGACCGTCCACTTCGGCGCAGACCGCGGACGGCAGCAACGGCGACCCGTCGAAGAGCAGCGGCCGGGGCTCCCGCCCGTCGACCGCGACCACCGCGACCGTGTTCGACGTACCGAAGTCGACGCCCAGCCGCACCACCACACCGGTTGTCACGCCATCGACGGTACGAGGTGCCGCAAGTGCCGGTCCATCCACCGGGCCGGCGTCCCGGGTGCCCGACCCCGACCGGAAAGATGACTACCGCTCGCGTCCGTCGCTGGGCAGACTGTGCCGATGGCCCGCCGCAGGCGCGGGCGAGCCGGCCGCCGCGGCGCCGCGCTCGTCGCCGTACTCGGTCTGCTTGTCGCCGCCGCGGCGTGCGGCAGCGACCGGCAGACCACGCCCGGGTCGGCCCGGGTCTCCCCCTCGGCGACCGGCGGCGGCAGCGACGCGAGCACGCCGGCGGCGCCGACGCCCTTCGCCGGCTGGTCCGACCCGGCCGGCGTCGGTCGCCCGTACGGCGACACCGTCGCCGGGCTGCTGACCTTCCGCGGCAACCCGACCCGCACCTACTACGGCACCGGGCCGGTGCCGCGCACCACGCCCGGCGAGCGGTGGCGCTTCCCGCGCAGCGGCGGGCTCTGCTCGGAGTCGACCGACGACAAGGGCACCCGGCAGTGGTGCGGCTCGGGCTGGACCGGGCAGCCGGCGGTCTTCGAGCGGGACGGCCGGACCTGGGTGGTCTTCGGGGCGTACGACCGGAAGATCCATTTCCTGGACGCGGCGACCGGCGAGCGGATCCTGCCGGACTTCCCCACCGGCGACATCATCAAGGGCTCGGTGACCGTCGACCCGGACGGCTTCCCGCTCGTCTACTCCGGCTCCCGGGACAACCACTACCGGATCCTGGCGATCGACCGGGGCAAGTCCACCGAGTTGTGGCGGCTCTCCGCCGACGCGGTCTCCCCCACCCTGTGGAACGACGACTGGGACGGCGCCGGCCTGATCCTCGACGATCACCTCTTCCTCGGCGGCGAGAACAGCCAGTTCCACATCGTCAGGCTCAACCGGGGCTACGACGCCAAGGGGCGGGTAACGGTGGCCCCGAAGCTGGTGTTCCACGCGCCCGGCTGGGACGCCCAACTGCTGCGCGACATCGGCGACCGGATGGTCTCCATCGAAAGTTCGGTGGCGGTGTACGGCGACACCGTCTACTTCGCGAACTCCGGCGGCCTGGTCCAGGGCTGGGACATCGGCGGCCTGAAGGACGGCCGCCAGCCGAAGCGGGTGTTCCGGTACTGGATGGGCGACGACACCGACGCCACCGTGGTGGTGGACGAGGCCGGCGCGCTCTACGTCGGCGCCGAGTACGAACGCGGCACCGCCCGCTCCAAGACGGTCGGCCAGATGGTCAAGCTCGACCCGGCCCGGCCGGACGACCCGCTGGTCTGGAAGGTCGACGACCGGGGGTCGAACCCGGCCGGCGTCTGGGGCACCCCGGCGTTGCACCGCGACCTGGCCATCTTCGACACCAACGGCGGCGAGGTGCTCGGCATCGACCGGACCACCGGCGCCGTACGCTGGCGGTTCCGGTTGCCCGGCCCGACCTGGCAGTCCCCGGTGGTCGTCGACGACGTGCTGCTGATCGGCGACTGCGCCGGCTTCCTGAACGCCTACGACGTCGCCGACACCACCGCCGCGCCCCGCCGGCTGTGGCGGCTCAAGCTCGGCGGCTGCGTCGAGTCCACCCCGGCGGTCTGGGGCGGCGTCCTCTACGTCGGCACCCGGGCCGGCGCCTTCCACGCGATCGGCCCGACCTGACCGCAGCAGCGCCCAACCGACCTGGTCGCAGGCTGCCTCACGAGGTGAACACCAGTTACCCTAAAACTGCGACGTAGGGTAACTGGTGTTCACCTCGTGGGGTTGCGCGGTCAGGTGTCGGTGGCGGAGGCGAGCGCCTGGCCGAGGATCTGGGAGCTGTTGCCGAGTTCCTCGGTCTCGGTGCCCCAGCGGATCTCCATGCGTTGGCCGTCGTGCAGTTGGAGCTCGTACTTGAGCGGGAACTTGCGGGTCAGCGGGGCGGCGACGATCTCCTCGTACGGGATGAAGCGGTTTGCGGCGTCGGCGGCCAGCTCCCGGGGGTTGCCGTCGGAGATCCAGTTGGCCAGCCGGCGCTTGGCGGTCCGCATCTTCAGCCGGGGAACGCCCGGGACCAGCAGCAGGCCGTGGCTGAGGACCAGCACGTCGGTCCGCTCCTTGTCCACCACCATGTTCACGATGCCGCCGTAGAACTCGGCCTTGTCCGCGGTGGCCCGCTGCTGGACGTGCTGCGCGCTGGCCACGTCGATGCCGCGTTGGGCGAGCCGCTGCCGGGCCTCCGGCAGCGACGCCGGGTCGACCGCCAGCTCCGCGACGTCCTTCAACTCCAGGGGTGCGCCGTCCTGGTCGACGAGCGTGACCGGGCCGGTCCAGGAGTGCTGCCAGCGGGCCACCCCGGAGCGGACCGCCGCGAGGCTGAGCAGCGCGGCGACCGGCTTGGCGAACAGGGTACGGGCCTCGCGGCGGGTCGCGTCCGGGAAGACCGGCGCGGCCATCTCGTCGAGGCGGCCCGCCTCGATCAGGTCGAGCACCACCCCGACGTGCGGCACCGGCTGGTTGACCGCGCGGGCGAGGACCCGCAGCAGTCCGTCCATGTTCTCCTGCAGTTCGGTGCTGGCGGCGGCGGTGGTGAACTGGTCCCACGGCAGGGAGGTCAGCTTCGCGGTGTCGAGCACCCGCGCCTGCAGGGCGCGCCCGGCCTGATCCGGGTAGGGGATGAGGATGGCGGCGGGCCGCTCGTCGACCGCCACCGGCGACTCCGGCGCCGCCGTGATGCCGGCGAGCCGCACGCCCAGCGGCGGGTGGGTGTCCCAGACCGACGGCTCGTCGTCGGGCTCGCTGGCCCGGATCTCGGCGATCTCGTCGGCGCGGGCGTGCAGCATCTCGCCGAAGCCGGCGAACAGGTCGTCCGGCATATAGCCCGCCTCCAGGCCGGGGCCGACGTACCTGTTCATGTAGAAGTTGAACGCGGCGGCCAACACCTGCACCTCGCGTAGCGCGCTGCCGGCGGCGTTGCGGCCGGCGACCCGCACCGACGCCAGGTCGGCCTCCAGCTCCTGGCGGCGGCTGACCGAGTTCTCCACCATGATGTAGAGCCGGCCGTAGCCCTTGAACACCCAGCCGGCGATGTTGCCCGAGCCGATGTGGCCGATGGTGCGCCGCAACGCGATCCGGCCCCGGTACGACACCGCGCCGAGCCGGGTGTGCCGGCCCGAGTAGTGGCCCAGCTCGTGCGCCAGCACCGAGCGCAACTGCGCGACGGTGAACGCCTGCAGCAGCGGCATTCCGATGTAGAGGTAGCGCCGACCGCCGACCAGACCCATCAGCCGGGTGCGCTCCATGACCGCGGCGTTCACGTCGGGCACCAGGTAGATCTCGTCCGGCGCCCGGGTGCCGACCACCGCCGCCAGCTCGTCGACGGTCGCCCACAGGTGCGGCGCGGTGGCCCGGTCCAGCGGCAGTCCGTGCGGCTCGGCGGGCTTGGTGCGGATCGCCTTCCAGGTGCCGTATCCGACCGCCCAGACGGTGGCACCGAAGACCGCGATGCCGATCTTCGCGGCGAGGAAGCCGGTCGCGACCGAGGCGACCCAGACCGCCAGCGCGATCCCGGCGGCGAACTGGACGACGGCGAGCACGTAGAACCCGGCGAGCATGGCCACCGAGATGAGAGCGCGAAGCGCGACCGGCATGGTTTCTCCCCGTACGCCGCCGCCAGAGCAGGAGCGCCCCGGCGAGTACGGGACCGTACACCAGACCCCTATAGTCGTGCCACCGTTGACGTGGGAAGGGATCAGGTCCGATGTGGCCTTGCAGGCGCAGATCAGACAAGAAGCCACTGACGATCGACCCCAGCATGGGTGATCCGGTGGTGGCACGCCTGCGGGCGGCGGCGAAGGCCGGCGACTGGCGGACCATCGCCGAGCTGGTGTCGGCCGCCGAGCATCCCGACGACCACTACTTCCGGGTACGCGAGGCGGCATTCACCACGGGGGTGCAGGAATGGGTCGACGACTGGGTGGCCGCCGAGCCTCGCTCGACCCTGCCGCTGCTGGTCAAGGGTGCGCACGCGATCTCCTGGGCGTGGGAGGCGCGCGGCAGCGGGCGGGCGAACACGGTCGGCGAGGCGGCGTACAAGATCTTCTTCAAGCGGCTCAAGGTCGCCGAGGACTGCCTGGACGACGTGACCGACCGTGATTCCGACTCGGCCACCGCCTGGGCCTTCCTGGTTGTCCTCGGCCGGGCGCGACAGCTCGGCATCGACGAGACCCGCCGCCGCTTCGACAAGGTGCGCCGTCGCCACCCGTGGCACGTCGAGGCACACGAACAGATGCTGCAACAGCTCTGCCGGAAGTGGGGTGGCTCGCACGAGCTGATGCACGGGTTCGCCGCCGAAACCCTGGCGGCGATGCCCGCCGGCTCGCTGCTGGGTCAGTTGACCCCGGCCGCCCACCTCGAACACTGGCTCGACCTGCCCGAGGGCGAGGACGAGGGCTACCTCACGACAGCCGAGGTCCGCGCGGACCTGAACGCCGCCGCCGACCGCTCGGTGCGACACCCCGACTTCGTACGACGGGCGCACTGGCCCACGGTGCACAACTCGTTCGCCATGGCGTTCTCGCTGAACGGGGACTGGTCGGCGGCCCGGGAGCAGTTCGACGTCATCGGCGACCTGATGACCGAGTGGCCATGGCAGTACATGGCGAACAAGGAGAACTCGTTCGTCCGCTTCCGCGACCAGTCCCACCGGTAGGCGCAGACCCCACGAGGTGAACGCCAGTTACCCTAAAACGCGGTCGTAGGGTAACAGGTGTTCACCTCGTTGCCGTTCGGCGCCCTGGCAGCGGGAGATGGCCGAGGGAGCGGGCGAGGTCACAGGCTGGCACCTGGGTATTGCCAGGCCAGCGCTTTAGGGTAGCCTTCCCTAACATGATCGCTACTGCGCTGCACGGGGACGACCTGGTGCTCGGCTACCAGCGTGCCACCGTTGTGCATGGCGTCTCCGTCCGACTGCGGCCCGGGGCCGTGACCGCCCTGATCGGCCCGAACGGCAGCGGTAAGTCCACTGTGCTGCGTTCGCTGGCCCGGCTGCACAAGGTCGAGTCCGGACGGGTCAGCCTCGACCAGGGCGACGGCGACGCCAGGGATGTCGCACCGTTGTCGGCCCGCGAGTTCGCCCGCCGGGTCACCCTGCTGTCCCAGTCTCGGCCGCACCCGTCCGGGCTCGCCGTACGCGACGTGGTGGCCTTCGGGCGGCACCCGCACCGCCGCCGGTTCGCCCCGCTGTGCGACGCCGACCGGACCGCCATCGAACACGCCATGACGCTGACCGGCGTCACCGCGATGGCCCAGCGCTCGGTCGACCAGCTCTCCGGCGGCGAACTGCAGCGGGTCTGGCTGGCCACCTGCCTGGCCCAGGACACCGGTGTCCTGCTGCTGGACGAACCGACGAATCACCTCGACCTGCGCTACCAGGTCGAGACCCTCGATCTGATCCGCGACCTGGCCGACGACCACGGCACCGCGCTCGGGGTCGTGTTGCACGACCTCAACCACGCCGCGACCGTGGCCGACCAGGTCGTCCTGCTGCACCTCGGCCGGGTGCACGCGACCGGCACCCCCACCGACGTGCTCACCGCGGAGCACCTGTCGGAGGTCTACGGACTGCCGATCCACGCCACCACCGACCCGGAGACCGGCCAGGTCCGGGTGGAACCACAGGCCAGGCGCCTGCGCCAACCAGCCTGAGCCGCTGACGTCACAACCGGTCACAACCGAGTGAGGAACCCCATGAACAGACGATCGATCGCGGCTGCCCTGACCTCGGCGGCGCTGGTGCCGCTGCTGCTGGGCGCGTGCGGTACCACGGAACCCGACACCGGTTCGGCGGAGGCGCCGGCCGCCAACGCCTCGGTGGACTGCGCCGACGACACCACCGCGACCGCCACCGGCCCGGTCACCGTCAACGACGCCCTCGGCCGCACCGTCGAGCTGCCCGAACCCGCCAAGCGGGTCGCCGTCCTCGAATGGCAGCAGATCGAGGACGCCCTCACCCTCTGCCTGACCCCGGTCGCCGTCTCCGACGCCAAGGGCTACACCACCTGGAACACCGCGGAGGCCCTGCCGTCCGGCGTCGCCGACGTCGGCACCCGCGGCGAGCCGAACCTCGACGCCCTCTTCGCCGCCAACCCCGACCTGGTCATCATCGAGGCGGCCGCCGCCGACGACGCGGTCCTCAAGCAGCTTTCCGAGTACGACGTACCGGTGCTCGCCACCAAGGGCGCCGACGCCGCCGACCCGGTGCAGAACATGCTGGACACCTTCACGCTCATCGCCAAGGCCACCGGCCGGGAGGAGCGCGCGGCGCTTGTCGTCGACGACTTCAAGGCCAGCCTGGCCGAGGCGAAGGAGACCGTCAGCGGGGCCGACATCCCGGTCAAGGAGTTCATCTACTTCGACGGCTGGATCCAGGGCGGCAACGTCGCGCTGCGGCCGTTCGGTCAGGGTTCGCTCGTCGGCGAGCTGGGCGAGGAGCTGGGCCTGACAAACGCCTGGACCGGCGAGGTCGACCCCGTCTACGGCCTGGGCCAGACCGACATCGAAGGGGTACGGGCGGTCGGCAGCGCCACCTTCTTCCACACCGGCACCGTCGACCCGGCCGGCGATGTGCTGACCGAGCTGGACAAGAACCAGGCGTGGAAGTCGCTGCCGGCGGTCAGCGAGGGCCGGGTGCACGCCTTCCCGCCGGGTATCTGGACCTTCGGCGGGCCGCGCTCCTCGCAGCAGGTGCTCGACGCGTACGTCGATCTTCTGACCAAGTGACCGAGCGCCGGTCGTCGCCGCTGGTGACAGCAGAACCCGACAACCCGGCCACCGGGGGCGGTCCGCCGCCCCCGGTGCCGGGCACCACCGGCGCGGCCGGCCTGCTCGGCGCGACCGGCGCCCTGCTGGGGCTGGCCATCCTGCTCCTGCTCACCTCCGGCTGGCATCTCACCCAGGGCACCTCCGGGATGGGGCTGGCCGACCTGCTCGACCTCGCTCTCGGTGCGGACTCGGCGGCCAACCAGGCGACCCGGGACGTGCTCATCGGTTCCCGGCTCCCCCGGCTGGCCGCCGGGATCGCCGTCGGGTTCGCCCTCGGGGTGGCCGGGGCGCTGTTCCAGTCGCTGGCCCGCAACGCGCTGGCCTCCCCGGACACCCTGGCGGTGACCGGCGGGGCGTACCTGGCGGTCACGCTTGTCGCGGTCTTCGGGCTGGGCATCCCGATCTGGGCCTCGGGTGCGGTCGCGTTCGTCGGTGGGCTGCTGGCCGCCGGGCTGGTGCTGGGCCTGGCCGGCGGCGCCGGCACCTCCACCACCCGGCTGGTGCTGGCCGGTTCGGCGGTGGCGATGGCGTTGCAGGCCGGCACGTCGGCGCTGCTCATCATCTTCGAACAGGAAACCACCGGCCTGTACGCGTGGGGCAGCGGCTCGCTCAGCCAGCTCGGCCTCTCGGCGTTCCAGCAGGCCGCCCCGGTGGTGCTGCTGGCCACCCTGGGCGGCCTGCTGATCTCCCGCCGGCTCGACCTGCTCGGCCTCGGCGACGACACGGCCGGCGTACTCGGGGTGCCGATCCGGGCCACCCGGGCGGTCGGGGTGGTGCTCGCGGTGCTGCTCACCGCCGCCGCGGTGACGCTGGCCGGGCCGATCGGCTTCGTCGGCCTCTGCGCCCCGGTGATCGCCCGGCTGCTGTCCCGGGTGGTGCCGGCGCTGCGCCGGCACGTGATCCTGATCCCGGCCGCCGGGCTGGTCGGCGCGCTGGTGGTGGTGCTGGCCGATGCGGTGATCCGGGCGCTGCTCGGCGCCGACGAGGCGATCATGATCCCGACCGGGGTGGCCACGACCCTGTTCGGCGTGGTGGTGCTCATCGCGCTGGCCCGGCAGAGCCGCGACTCCGGTCCGACCCGGCGACCGCCGGGCACCGGGATGGGGGTCCGCAGCCGGCTGCGGTTCCAGGTGGTGCTCGTGGTGAGCGCGGCGGCCGCCGCCGGCACCCTGCTGCTCGGCCTGCTCGCCGGCAACACCTGGCTGCTCACCGGCGACATCATGCTCTGGCTCTCCGGGGACGGCTCCCCGATGATCCGGTTCGCGCTCGACGAACGCGCGCCCCGGGTGGCGGCCGCGCTGGCGGCGGGGGCGGCGCTGGCGCTGTCCGGGGCGCTGGTCCAGGCCACCTGCCGCAACCCGCTCGCCGAACCGGGCATCCTCGGCATCACCGGCGGCGCCGGCCTCGGCGCGGTGATCGTGGTGACGGGCGGCGGGGGCGGCGGCAACGCCAGTCTGCTGGTGGCGGCCACCGCCGGTGCGCTTGTCGCCTTCGCCCTGGTCTACGGCCTGGCCTGGCGGCGCGGGCTGGACGCCGACCGGCTGGTGCTGGTCGGCATCGGCGTCTGGTACGGCTCACTGGCCATGACGACGTTCCTGCTGATCCGGTCGAACCCGTGGGACACCCCCAGGATCTTCACCTGGCTCTCCGGCACCACCTACGGCCGCACCTGGGAGCAGGTGCTGCCGGTGGCGGTGCTGCTGCTGGCGGCGTTCCCGGTCGCGCTCGTGGTGCGGCGGGAACTCGACCTGCTCGCCCTCGACGAGGACACTCCCCGGCTGGTCGGGGTGGGCCTGGAACGGGTCCGGCTGCTGGTGCTGACGGTCGCCGCCGTACTCGCGGCGGTGAGCGTCGCCGCGGTCGGCGTGATCGGCTTCGTCGGCCTGGTCGCCCCGCACGCGGCCCGCGCGCTGGTCGGCGGCCGGCACGCCCGGACGCTGCCGGTCGCCGTCCTGCTCGGCGCCGTCCTGGTCGGACTGGCCGACGCGTTCGGCCGGACCGTGGTCGCCCCGGCGCAGATCCCGGCCGGCCTGGCGGTCGCCCTGATCGGCGCCCCCTACTTCGTCTACCTCCTCGCCCGCTCCCGCGCCTGACCCTCCTCGCCGGCGGCGGTGCGGCGGACTTCATCACCGCGACCGACGGCCCTAATAAGCCTGACATCTACGGGCGTCACGATGTCTTCGGCACCGCGAGCCGGGCGGATGCCAACCAGGTCGGCGGCGTGGGAACGCCGGCCGGGGCGGGCGATCCGCTCGCAGCGTCCTGGCCGGCCGGGGGCAACCGGCCGGCCAGGAGCAGCGCTCCCGCCACTGTGGATCAATTCCGGCCACCGGTCCCGGATCTCACCATCGAGGCGACCGGCAGCGACCCGAACGTGATCCTGAGCGTCCACCTGCCCAGCGGCTCGTTCCTGTTCCAGCTCAGCAACAACGGCGGCGGCCGGTGTTCCGACCAGCGCGGCTGGCGGACCAGCGCGCCGACCCAGATCGTCGTACGGAGCAACTTCGGCGGGACCGCCGAGTCGCCGGTCACGCGGGTCTGACCTGCCAGCGCCGACGACCGCCCACCCCACGGGCGGTAAGGTGCGGGTCGGCATCCGAGCGGGCCTGGGGGAACGGTGATGGGGAGTACGGACGGTGGGTTCCGCGCGGCCCGGGCGAACCCGACGTGACCGCGCCGCTGCGCCCCGGCGACCCGCCCCGGCTCGGCCGCTACGAGTTGGTCGGCCGCCTCGGTGAGGGCGGCATGGGCAACGTCTTCCTGGCTCGCGATCCGCAGGGCAGGCAGGTCGCGATAAAGGTGGTCCGGCCGGACCTCTCCCATGACGACGAGTTCCGCGGCCGGTTCCGCAGCGAGGTCAACCGGGCTCGGCAGGTGCCGCCGTTCTGCACGGCCGAGGTGCTGGACGCCGAGCCCGACCACGACCCGCCGTTCCTGGTCGTCGAATACGTCGACGGGCCGAGCCTGGCCGAGGTGGTCCGCCGGCAGGGACCACTGAGCCCGGCCGGGCTGCACAGCATGGCCGTCGGGATCGCCACCGCGCTCACCGCGATCCACGGGGCCGGGGTGATCCACCGGGACCTCAAGCCGGGCAACGTGCTGTTCGCGCTCGGCGGGGTCAAGGTGATCGACTTCGGGATCGCGCGGGCGTTCGAGGCCACCAGCCAGCACACCCGTACCGACCAGGTGGTGGGCACGGTCTCGTACATGGCGCCCGAGCGGTTCGACGCCGAGAGCTCCCACACCGTCGGTCCGGCCGCGGACATCTTCGCCTGGGGCGCGGTGGTCGGCTACGCGGCGACCGGGCGCACCCCGTTCGCGGCGGACTCGCCGCCCGCCACCGCGATGCGGATTCTCACCCAGCCGCCGGACCTGACCGGGCTCACCGGACCACTGCGCGGTCTGGTCGAGCGGGCGCTGGCGAAGGAGCCGGGCGACCGCCCCACCGCCCGGGAACTGCTCGATGAGCTGCTCACCGCCGCCGGGCAGCCGGCCGGCGCGGCCGCGCCGGCCCAGGCCCTGCCGACGCTGCGTGCCGCTTCGGATCAGCCGGCTCAGCCGGCCGGGACGGCGGACGGCCCGCCAGCCGGGGCGGCGGACGGCGCGGTGGCGGCCGGCGCGGTGGCGGCCGGGGGCGGGAATGGAGCGCCGGCCCGTGGTCGCCGTCGCTGGCTGATCGGGCTCGGGGTTGCCACCGCCGTACTCGCGGTCCTGGTCCCTGGCGCGCTGTTCGGCCGGCAACTGCTGGCCGAGCCCGACAGCGGCGCCCCGGCTGTCCCGACCGGGAGCGCGTCCGGCAGCCCAGCGACCGGGACCGCCGCGCCCACCGGTGCGCCATCCTCCGGTGCCGCGACCTCCGGTGCCGCACCGTCCGGCGCCGCCGACACCACCCGGGCCATCCTGACCGGACAGCGACGCGCCCTCCTGCACATCGCCGAGATCGACCGAGATCTCTCCATGCCGTTCGACGGGGTGACGCACGTTTCCGATGGCACCGGCCCGGACGCGCTCTTCGCGCTCGTCCCGATCGGCGTGGACTACATGATCAAGTCGCTCAACCCGGAGGTGGACCACCGGCCGTGTCTCGGGGTCAAGGTGCTCCCGGAGGAGTCGGCCGCGCTGGTGGCCGCCGAGTGCTATCCGACCGCCGCAACGCTGTTCGAGATCTCGCCGGTGGACGGCACGGACGACAAGGGCCGCCCGACCTACCAGATCTACAACGACACGTACGGTTTTGTGCAGTGGAGCCGGAGCCGGTCGAAAATCTACGTCGAGTTCCTTGGCGACGCCCCGATCGACACCACCTTCAGCCTGGTCGACCGCGGCCCACTCTGAGCCGCACCGACGGTCGGGGTCCACCCTCGATCGTCAGCTGACCAGGTGGCGTTCCCAGGCCCAGGCGGCGATCTCCACCCGGTTGCGGGCGCCCAGCTTCGTCTGCACGCTGCCGAGGTGGGACTTGACCGTGCCGACGGAGATGTAGAGCCCGGCGGCGATCTCGGCGTTCGTCGCGCCGCGGGCCACCAGCTTCACCACCTCCAGTTCCCGGGGGGACAGCCCGGTCTCCGGCGGCCCGGTGGGCGTCGGCGGGTTGAGGTGTGCCAGCAGCCGTACGGTGATCGACGGGCTGATCAGGGCGTCGCCGCTGACGGCGGCCCGGACCGCCTCCACCAGCAACGCCGGGCCGGAGTCCTTCAGCAGGAAGCCGCAGGCGCCGTTGCGGAGCGCGGCGTGCACGTACTCGTCCAGGTCGAAGGTGGTGACCACCACCACCCGGACCGGGTTGGTGACACCGGGACCGGCCATCAGCCGTAGCGCCGCCAGGCCGTCCAGCCGGGGCATCCGGATGTCGAGCAGGGCGACATCCGGGCGGAGCCGGCGGGCCAGCTCCACCGCCTCCACCCCGTCGCCCGCCTCGCCGACCAGCTCCATGTCGGGCTGGGCGCCGATGATCATGCCGAATCCGGTCCGCACCATCGCCTGGTCGTCGGCGATCATCACCCGGATCATCGGGCGTCCTTCCCGGTCAGGGGCAGGGCCATGTCCACCACCCAGCCGCCGTCGATGCCCGGCCCGGCCCGCAGCCGGCCCGCCAGCGCGCCGACCCGCTCGGTGAGCCCGGCCAGGCCGAAGCCCGGTCGACCCGGCCGCTGGCCCCCGCGCTGCGGCCGGCCGTCGTCCGTCACCCGCACCAACAACCAGTCGGCGGTACGACTGATCCACACCTCCACCTGCCGCGCCCCGGTGGCGTGCTGCCGGACGTTCGTCAGCGCCTCCATCACCACCCGGTACGCCGAGGAGGTCACGTCGGCCGGCAGGTCGTCGATGCGCCCCTCGGTGTGCAGCCGGGCCGTCACCGGACCGGCGTCGGAGAAGCCGCGGACCAGCTCCGGCACGTCGGTCAGCAGGGCCAGCGGCGCCAGCGGCGCGTCCGGCTCAGCCTCGTGCCCGCGCAGTACGCCGACCATCCGGCGCATCACCGTCATGGTCTCCGCCCCGGCCTGTTCGATCTGTTCGAGGACGGCCAACGCCCGCTGCGGGTCCTGTTCGGCGATGTAGCGGGCGCCCTGCGCCTGCACCACGATCCCGGTGACGTGGTGGGCGATGAAGTCGTGCAGGTCGCGGGCGAACTCGGCGCGCTGTTCGGCGCGGATCGCGGCGAGCTGCCGCTCCCGGCCGGTGGCGATCAGCCGGAAGTACATGCCGGCGGCGGCCGCCCCCGCCGCGAGCAGCGCGTAGAGCATCCCGATCACCCGGTGACCGTTGCCGAGGTCGACCCGCAGCGGCAGGGCGGCCACGGCCAGGCCGGTGACGGCGATGGTGAGCAGCGCCGGCCCCGGCCGCGCCAGCCGGGCCAGCACGAAGACGATGCCGAGCAGGCCGCACGACTCGGCCAGCCCCCAGAAGGGTCCGCGCAGGCCGGAACGCTCGCCGATCAGACCGACCGCGCTGGCGATGTGCCCGGCGGTCGTCGCCAACGACCAGACCGCCACCACGAAGGCAGCCACCGGCAGCCGTCCCGGCCCCAACCGGCGGGCCGGGAGCCAGACCGCCGCGGTGGCCACGGCCAGGGCGACCTGCAGGAGGACCACCGGCAGCCGGAAGTCGCCGGGGGCGGCGAAGATGCTGCCGAACCCGACGTCGATCAGGCCGAGCAACGCCATGCCGACCAGGGCGAGGGCCTTGCCCGCTCGCCTCCACCAGGCATTCAGGGTCTCCGTCATCGCCTGCCAACGGTAGCCAACCCGATGAGCAGGCCGAATCAGCCGAAAGTCAGACCCGGCCCGGGGTGAACCTGCCGCCGGACCGATGTGTGGCAGGTGCCCGGTCGCCGACGCTTCTTCCGTTCCCGAAAGTGCCTATCGGAAGGTGCCGATCATGCAACAGTCCGTCCTGTCCGACCCGCCGACGCCGATGGCGGCCGTCGCGGCCGTCGACCTGGTCAAGGTGTACGGCAAGGGGGACACCTCGGTCCGCGCCCTGGACGGCGTCACGGTCGGCCTGCGCCGGGCCGGGTTCACCGCGATCATGGGCCCGTCCGGGTCCGGGAAGTCGACCCTGATGCACTGCCTGGCCGGGCTGGACACCGCCACCAGCGGCCGGGTGCTGCTCGGCGGGACCGACCTGACCCGCCAGTCCGACGCGGTGCTCACCAAGGTCAGGCGGGAGCGGATCGGGTTCGTCTTCCAGTCGTTCAACCTGCTCCCCCAGCTCACCGCCGAGCAGAACATCCGGCTGCCGCTCGACCTGGCCGGCCGGGACGTCGACCGGTCGCTGTTCGACCAGGTGGTGGACGTGCTCGATGTCCGCAATCGGCTGGCGCACCGGCCGAGCGAGCTCTCCGGCGGGCAGCAGCAGCGGATCGCGCTGGCCCGGGCGTTGATCTCCCAGCCGGAGGTGGTCTTCGCCGACGAGCCGACCGGCAACCTCGATTCCCGGTCGGGGGCCGAGATGCTCGACTTTCTGCGTACCTGTGTCCAGACGTTGGGGCAGACGGTGGTGATGGTGACCCACGACCCGGTGGCCGCCGGGTACGCGGACCGGGTGGTGCTGCTCGCCGACGGCCGGATCGCCGGCGACCTCGACCGGCCCGACCGGGCCACCATCACCGGGGCGCTGCAGGATCTGGCGGCGGCCCGATGAGCCGGCGCACGGGTGTGCTGCACTCGCAGCTGGTCGACGCCGCCCGCCGTCCCGCGCGGGTGCTGCTGATGTCGGTCGCGATGATCATCGCGGCGTTCGTCACGTTCGGCACCGCACTGGCGAGCAACAGCACCGAGCAGACCGCGCTGAACGCCTTCAGCGGTACCCCGGCGGCGGTGGACGTCGTACTCGGGGAGGGCACCGGCGCGACCACCCGCACCCTGGCCGCCGTCCGGGAGCTGCCGGAGGTGGCCGAGGCGGTCGCCCGGATCAGCACCGGCTTCACCTCCGGCAGCCAGGGCGGCATCGACCTCACGGTGGTCTCCGACCCCGGCACCGGGCCGCTGGCAAAGGTGAGCCTGATACGCGGCGCCTACCCGGACGCCGTGAACGAGGTGGCGGTCACCGAACGTACCGCCGACCGGCTCGGTCTCTCGGTGGGTGACCAGGTGTCGATCGAGCCGGTCAGGTTCGACAACGCCGACGACCCCGACGCGCGACCGGTGCCGGCGACGCCGATCCCGCTGTCGGTGGTCGGCGTGGTCGACGCGGCCGAGGACTTCGGCGACTCGGCGTACACCACCGACGAGTTGGCGTTGCGGCTCACCGGGGAGGAGTGGTTGCCGCGCATCGACGTGCGGCTGGCGCCCGGCGTGGACGTGGACTCCGCGATGGCGGCGCTGGCGCGGGCGGCGGAGGGCACCGTACCGGCCGACGCTGGACCGGTGGCGGTCAGCTCCGGCGCGGAGATCCGGTACGCGGAGGTCCTCCAGGTCAGCGACCGCGTCAAGGACCTGTTCGCCCTGATCGGGATGTTCGTGGCGATCGCCGTGGTGGCCGCCGCCATGGTCGCCACCTCCACCTTCCGGATCGTGTTCGCGCAGCGGATGCGGCAGCTCGCCCTGCTGCGGGCCGTCGGCGCCGGCCGGGGTGGGCTGCTCCGGGCCCTGGTCGCCGAGGGGGCGATCACCGGGCTGGTCGCCGGCACCATCGGGGTACTGGCCGCCTCCGCGCTCGGTCTCCTGCTGCCGCCGGTGCTGCGGAGCCTCGGTCCCGATGTCGCCACTCCCGACTATCCGACCGGCTGGGCGGTGGGCGTGGTGCTCGGCACGGGGATGGTCACCGTCCTGGCGGTGCTCGCGCCGGCGGTGACCGCCGCCCGGGTGGCGCCACTGGAGGCGCTGCGCACCGCCAGTGTCTCGGCCGGCCAGCGCGGCATCAACCTGGTCCGCGCGGTGGCGGGGTTCCTGCTCGCCGTCGCGGCACTGGGCGTCGGGCTGCTGGCGTACCTGATGCTGCCCGGACCGGATGCGCAGAACTACAACGCCTCCAACACGCTGCTGACGATCGTGGCGTCCGGAGCGCTGGCGTACGCCGCGCTGGTGGCGCTCGGCCCGCTGCTGGTGCGGCCGGTGCTGGCCGCGGTGGGCTGGCCGCTGCGGCGACTCGGTCCACTCGGCCGGCTGGCGGTCGGCGGGGTGGGCGGTGCCCCGCGCCGGGCGGCTGCCGTCAGCGTGGTGGTCGCGCTCGGCGTCACGCTGGTCGCGGGCGCGCTGGTCGGCGGCGCCTCGCTGCGGGAACTGACCAGCCGGGAGCTGGCCGGGCAGGCACCGGCTGACCTGCAGGTGCTGACCGCCGACAGCCGCAACGGGGCGCTGCCGGCGGGGTTCGCCGACCGGGTCCGGGCCACCGGCGAGGTGGCCCGGGTGGTGACGTACCGCAGCAGTGACGCGGTCAAGGTGGCCGGCCTGGACGTCGGCGGGCTGCCGGGAACGGACCTGGACCTGCGCAAGCTCGCGACCTGGGAGGACTTCACCGCCAGCGCCGGCACCGTCGATCCCGGCCCGGGTCGGGTGGTGCTGCTGCGGTTCCTCGCCGAGGAGGCCGGCCTGCGCCCGGGCGATACGGTCACGGTGACCAGCGGTGAGCTGTCGATCGACCTGCGGCTGACCGGCGTACTGGACAACACTCCGATCGGCGCCGGCCTGCTGCTCGACCCGGCGGACCTGGACCGGCTCGGCGTCGCGCCGGCACCGACCGGCCTACTGGCCGACGTCGCGGACGACGGTGAGCAGGCCCGGTCGGCCGCGGTGCGGGCGGTGCGGGCCATCGGCGGCCCCGGCCTGGAGGTCGTGGTCCTGGCGGACCTGCGGGACGACACGGTCAGCTCGCTGAACACGGTGCTGGTGGTGCTGCTCTGCCTGCTCGGACTGACGGTGCTGGTGGCGGTGGTCGGGGTGGCCACCACCACGGCCCTGTCGGTGGTGGAACGGGTGCGGGAGTCCGGCCTGTTGCGGGCCATCGGCATGTCCCGGCCCCGGCTGCGGATGATGCTGACCGTGGAGGCCGGGCTCTACGGCCTCATCGGGGCCGCGCTGGGCCTGCTGCTCGCCCTGCCGTACGCGTGGCTGGCGGTCGGGGCGCTCGGCGCGGACACGCCGGTCCGGTTCCCCGCCGGGCAGCTCGCCCTGGTGGTGCTGGCGCTGGCGGTGGCGACCGCGCTGGCCGGCCTGCTGCCGGCCCGGCGCGCCGCCCGGGTCAGCCCGGTGGCCGCGTTGGCGGTGGAGAACTGACCGGGTGGTGCGGCGCCCCTCGGGGCGCCGCACCACCGCTGCGGGAAGCCGGTAGACGTCACACGTCAGACGGAAACCTCACTGTTACATCTTGACGAACGGCTATGTTATCGATAACAGTCGAGGCTTGGAATAGCAGCCCGTCGATATGTGATCGCTCACATCGACGGTGCGACCCGCACCAGACCTCGTCACGACTGGAGCCGGCACCGACCACCGGCCGCTCCTGCCAGACATCCTGGAGGAATCAATGTCCGACCTGCCTATCAACCGGCGCCGGCTGCTGCAGACCGCCGCCGGCGGGGCACTCGTCTCGATGACCGGCGCGGGGCTGCTGGGGGCACGCCCGGCGGCGGCTGCCGTGGTCCCGCCGGCCCGCGCGGACATCGGCGTCTCGGCGTACCCGTTCCCGTTGGGTCAGGTCCGGCTCACCGCCGGCCGGCTCATGGACAACCAGAACCGCACCCTGAACTACCTGCGCTTCGTCGACGTGGACCGGCTGCTCCGCAACTTCCGGGCCAACCACCGGCTGTCGACCAACGGCGCCGCGAACAACGGCGGCTGGGACGCCCCCTCGTTCCCGTTCCGCACCCACATGCAGGGACACTTCCTGACCGCCTGGTCCCAGATGTACGCGGTGCTCGGTGACACGACGTGCCGGGACAAGGCCAACTACATGGTCGCCGAGCTGGCCAAGTGCCAGGCGAACAACGGTGCCGCCGGATTCAGCGCGGGCTACCTCTCCGGCTTCCCGGAGTCCGACTTCACCGCCGTCGAACAGCGCACCCTCAACAACGGCAACGTCCCCTACTACTGCATCGACAAGACGCTCATGGGGCTGCTGGACGCCTGGCGCTACCTCGGCAACACCCAGGCCCGCACCGTCCTGCTCGCGCTCGCCGGCTGGGTGGACACCCGGACGGCGCGGCTGACCTACAACCAGATGCAGGCGATGCTGGGCACCGAGTTCGGTGGCATGAACGCCGTCCTCACCGACATCTACCAGCAGACCGGTGACGCCCGCTGGCTGACCACCGCCCAGCGCTTCGACCACGCCGCCGTGTTCAACCCGCTCGCGGCCAACCAGGACCAGCTCAACGGGCTGCACGCCAACACCCAGGTGCCCAAGTGGGTCGGCGCCGCCCGGGAGTACAAGGCCACCGGCACCACCCGCTACCGCGACATCGCCGGCAACGCCTGGAACATGACCGTCAACGCGCACACCTACGCGATCGGCGGCAACAGCCAGGCCGAGCACTTCCGGCCGCCGAACGCGATCGCGGGCTACCTGAGCAACGACACCTGCGAGCACTGCAACACCTACAACATGCTCAAGCTGACCCGGGAACTGTGGCTGCTCGACCCGAACCGGGTGGCCTACTTCGACTACTACGAGCGGGCGCTGCTCAACCACCTGGTCGGCGCGCAGAACCCGGCCGACAACCACGGGCACATCACCTACTTCACGCCGCTGCGGCCCGGCGGACGCCGGGGCGTGGGGCCGGCCTGGGGCGGCGGCACCTGGAGCACCGACTACAACTCGTTCTGGTGCTGCCAGGGCACCGGGATCGAGACGAACACGAAGCTGATGGACTCCATCTACTTCTACAACGACACCACGCTGACGGTGAACCTGTTCGTGCCGTCGGTGTTGACCTGGTCGCAGCGGGGCATCACGGTCACCCAGAGCACCAACTATCCGGTGAGCGACACCAGCACGCTGACGCTGGCCGGCACGATGAGCGGTTCGTGGAGCATCCGGGTCCGGATCCCCGGCTGGACCACCGGCGCGACGATAAGCGTCAACGGCCAGGCGCAGGACGTGGCGACCACGCCCGGCAGCTACGCCACCGTCACCCGGACCTGGGCCGCCGGCGACACCATCACCGTCCGGCTGCCGATGCGGGTCACCATGCAGGCGGCCAACGACAACGCCAACCTCCAGGCGGTCACCTACGGTCCGGCGGTGCTCTGCGGCAACTACGGCAACTCCACGGTCAGCTCTGCCCCGTCGCTGAACGTCTCGTCGATCACCCGGACCAGCACCAGCTCGCTGGCGTTCACCGCGTCCGCCAACGGGTCGACGGTCAACCTCGGGCCGTTCCACGACGCCCAGGGCTTCAACTATGTCGTCTACTGGAACACCGGCTCGGGCAGCAACCCCGGCGGCGGCACCTACAAGCTGACCAACGCGGCCTCCGGCCTGGTGCTCGGGGTGCAGAACATGTCCACCGCGGACGGCGGGCTGGCCGTGATGTGGGGCGACACCGGGACCGCCGACCACCGCTGGGTCATGATCACCGACGGCGACGCGGTGCGGTTCCGCAACGTCAACAGCGGCAAGGTGCTCGGCGTGGAGAACATGTCCGGCGCCGACAACGCCCGTGTCCTGCAGTGGGCGGACAACGGCACCGCCGACCACCGCTGGATTCTGGTCAACAACGGCGACGGCACCTACCGGATCCGCAACGTCCACAGCGGCAAGCTCCTCGGCGTGCTCAACGGCAACACCGCCTGGGGTACGCAGGTCGTCCAGGACTCGGACAACGGCAGCGCCGACAACCGCTGGCGGCTGGTCCAGGTGGCCTGAGTTGATGTCCGGGGGTGGCTGCCGACGGACAGCCACCCCCGGGCGGGGCGGGCGGACAGCCGCCCCTGGGCCGGGTGGGCGGATGACGTCGTCAGCGGGCGAGCCAGCCCCCGTCGACCGGGATCACCGCGCCGTGCACGTAGGCGGCGGCGTCGGAGGCGAGGAAGACGGTGACGCCCGCGAGATCGTCGGGCCGGCCCCACCGGCCGGCCGGGATCCGCTCCAGGATCGCCCGGTTCCGCTCCGGCTGCTCCCGCAGCGCCTGGGTGTTGTCGGTGCTGATGTAGCCGGGCGCGATCGCGTTGACGTTCACCCCCCGGCCCGCCCACTCGTTGGCCAGCGCCCGGGTCAGACCGGCGATCCCGGACTTCGCGGCCGCGTAGCCGGGCACCGTGACGCCGCCCTGGAAGCTCAGCATCGACGCGGTGAAGATGATCTTCCCGCTGCCGTGCCGGAGCATGTCCCGGCCGATCTCGCGGGCGAGCACGAACGCGGCGGAGAGGTCCACCTCCAGCACGTGGTCCCAGTCCTCGTCGGTGTGCTCGGCGGCCGGCGCCCGCCGGATGGTGCCGGCGTTGTTGACGAGAATGTCGATCGGTCGGTCCCGCTGGCCGAGCCGTTCGGCGAGGGCCCGGACCGCGGTCCGCTCGGCGAGGTCGACCCGGTACGGCTCGAACGAGCGCCCATGGGCCGCCACCCGCTCGGCCACCTCGCTGCCGGTCTCCTCCAGGCCGGCGCTCACGCCGAGCACGTCGGCGCCGGCCGCCGCCAACGCCTCGGCCATCGCCAGGCCGATCCCGCGGCGGCAGCCGGTCACCACGGCCAGCCGGCCGGTCAGGTCGAACGGATTCACGCGTCGCCTCCACAGTCCACCAGCACCTTCACGTCGCCACCGGCGGCGAGCGCCTCGAACGCCTGCGCCACCTCGGCCAGCGGGACGATGCGGGAGATGAGCCGGTCGGCGGGCACCTGGCCGCCGTGCACCAGCCGGACCGCCTCGGCGTAGTCCTCCTGCTCGTACACCCGCACGCCGATCAGCTCCAGTTCGCGCCAGAAGACCCGGTGCAGATCCACCTCGCGCGGGGTGGGATGGATCGCCACCACGACCAGCCGCCCGCGTACGGCGAGCAGGTCGGTCGCGGTGCGGACGCCGGCCGCCGAGCCGGAGACCTCGAACACCACGTCCGCCCCCGCCCCACCGGTCGCCGCCTGGACGTGCCGCGCGACATCGACGGTCGCCGGATCGACGGCGGGCAGGTCCAGATCGGTGGCGAGTTGGCGGCGCCGCGGGTCGAGCTCCAGCATGGTCACCGCGGCCCCGGCCGCCCGGGCGACGGCGCCGATCAGCAGACCGACCGGGCCGGCGCCGATGACGACCGCGTGTTCGCCGGCGACGAGCCGGGAGCGCCGTACGTCGTGCACGGCCACCGCGGTCGGCTCGACGAGCGTGGCCGTCGCCAGGGGCAGCCCGTCCGGCAGCGGCACCAGCAGCCGCGCCGGTACCGTCCAGGAGCGCTGCATCGAGCCCGGGGAGTCGATGCCGACGAAGTTGAGCCGGTGACAGATGTGGGTGTGGCCGGCGCGGCAGGCCGGACACTCGCCGCACCAGTCCAGCGGCAGCACGGTCACCGGGTCACCCACCCGGTGGTCCGCGACGCCCGGGCCGACCTCGGCGACGCGGCCCGACATCTCGTGTCCGATCACCGCCGGTACCCGGACCCGCTGGTCCATCGCGCCGTGCGCGATGTGCAGGTCGGTGCCGCAGATCCCGGTGTACGCGACGTCGAGGCGTACCTGGCCGGGGCCGGGTGGCACCGCCGCGGTCTCCTCGACGACGAAGGTCCGTTCGCCGACGTAGTGTGCGCTGCGGTTCATGCCGCCTCCCCGGGATTGTTGTTCTCCGGCCGGCCGGTGGACCAGGCGTAATTGAGCACCGGCGCGACCACCTTCTCGATCTCCTGGAGCAGGTCGGGGTCGATGTCCGAGAGCGCCCAGCGCACGTTGTCGGCCATGTTGTCGGCGTTTGCCGAGCCGACGAAGGTGGTGGCGAACTCGACCGGCGCGGCGGCGAAGCTCAGCGCCACCTGGGCGATGTCGACGCCCCGCGCGGCGCAGCGGTCCGCGACGGCGGCCGCGGCCCGCCGTACCTCGGGTGGCGCCGGGTGCCAGTCGGGCGCTCCGCGGCGCGTCAGCAGCCCCATCGCCAGCGGCGACGCGTTCATCACCGCGGCGCCGGCGGTGGCGAATCCGGGCGCCGCGGCGGCCAGCGTACGGTCCAGCAGCGTGTAGCGGCAGTAGGAGAGGACGGTGTCCACCGGCACCGCGGCCGCCACCCGGGCCAGCGCGGGCAGCGGGTAGCCGGTGATGCCGAGGAAGCGGACCTTCCCCGCCGCCCGCAGCCCGGCCAGGGTCGGCAGCGTCTCGTCGATGATCTGGTCGAGATCGCCGAATTCGATGTCGTGGCACTGGACGAGGTCGAGGTGGTCGGTGCCGAGCCGGCCCAGGCTCTCCTCGACGCTGGCCGTGACGCGCGCGGCGGAGAAGTCGAACGCCGAGTCGCCGTACCGGCCGACCTTGGAGGCGAGGAGGTAGGTGTCCCGGTCGACGCCGCGCAGCGCCCGGCCGAGCACCTGCTCGGCCACGGTGGCGCCGTAGTACGGCGCCACGTCGATGATGTTCACGCCCAGGTCGAGCGCGGTGCGGACGGCGCGGATGCCGGCCTGCTCGTCGATCTGGCCGAAGACCCCGCCGAGCGGCGAGGCACCGTAGCCGAGCATCGACACGGTCAGGCCGGTCCGACCGAGGGGACGGTACTGCATATGATCATCTGTCCTTCCGTGGGCCACGACGGACCCAAACGTCCGATGTATCTATAGTGGGAAGGGCCGATCCGAGGGGGCGTGGATGGCACTTACCGACGACGCGATCGCCAAGATCCGCAGCATGATCCAGAGCGGCGAGCTGCCGCCGGGTGCGCGGCTGCCGCCGGAGCCGCAGTTGGCCGCGCAGATGGGGCTGTCGCGCAGCGGGGTCCGGGAGGCCGTGAAGGTGCTCGAATCGGCCCGGGTGCTCGACGTACGCCGCGGTGACGGCACCTACGTCACGAGCCTCGCGCCCCGGCTGCTGCTGGAGGGCCTGGGCGTCGCGGTCGAACTGCTGCGCGACGACACCCTGCTGGAGGTGATGGAGGTACGCCGGATGCTGGAGCCGGTGGCGACCGGCCTGGCCGCGCTGCGGATGACCGGCACCCAACTGGACGAGCTCAGCCAGATTCTCGACGACATGCGGGGGGCGGCCGACGACGCGGAGAAGCTGATCCAGTTCGACACCGCCTTCCACCACACCGTCGTCGCCGCCGCCGGCAACGAGACGCTCACCTCGCTGCTGGACGGGCTCTCCAGCCGCACCCTGCGGGCCCGGGTGTGGCGAGGGCTGATCGAGGGCAACGCGGCGCACAAGACGATCGACGAGCACCACGCGATCTACCTCGCGCTGCGCTCGCGCGACCAACTGCTCGCCCACGCCAGCGCGCTCATCCACGTCAACACCTCCGAGGCGTGGCTGCGTACGGTGCTCGCCGCCAAGGCGACGGACGCCTGACCCGCGGTCGGCGCGGATCATGCCGACGGCGCGTCGGGGTCGATCCCGTCGGCCGGGAGGGTCAGGCCGTAGGTGCGGATGGCGGTGCCGGCGAAGATGTCGCGCCGCTGCCGCGTCGACAGCGGCGGCAGCGCGACCTCCAGCGCCCGCCGCACCCCCGGGTAGTCGGACCTGAGCAGGCACACCGGCCAGTCCGAGCCAAACATCAGACGATCGGCCCCGAACTCCTCGATCGCCACCTCGACGAACGGGCGCAGCTCGTCCGGCGACCAGTCCGGCCGGGCCTCGGTGACCAGTCCGGAGAGCTTGCCGGTGACGTTGGCGTTGGCGGCCAGCTCGGCGACTGGCCCCCGCCAGCTCGACAGGCCCGCCGCACCCTGGTCGATCCGGGGTTTTCCCAGGTGGTCGAGGACGAACCGGAGCTGCGGCAGGGCCCGCGCCGCCCGGGCCGCCGCCGGCAGCTGGTCGGCCCGGATCACCAGGTCGAAGGCGAGCCCGGCGGCGGCGACGTCGGCGAGGCCGCGCCGCACGTCGACCCGGTCCAGGTAGTCGGGGTCCGGGTCGCCCTGCACCTGCGACCGTACGCCGACCAGCAGCTCACCCCCACGCAGCCGGCGGTAGCCGTCGATGGTGCCGGAGACGTTCCCGGCCGCGACATCCAGCCAGGCCACCACCCCGAGGATGGGCGCCGTGTCGGCGGCGTAGCCGAGGAACTCGGCCGCCTCGTCGGGGTGGCAGCGGCCGCCCTCCACGAGCACGGTGCCGTGCACGCCCGTCGCGGTGAGCTCGGCGGTCAGGTCGGCCGGGGTGAACGGCCGGCGGATGGCGGTCAGCCCGGGTTCGTCGAGCCAGGGGTAGCCGCGTTCCGGCCGCCACAGGTGATGGTGCGCGTCGATGATCATGCGACCTCCCCGGTCGGCGTCGAGGTCCATTGCGGACCGTCGGGGAACCGGTAGTCGGCCAGGGTGGCGGCGACGATCTCCGCGCTCATGCCGGCGGCGGTCGGCGCGAGATACCGTCCGTCGCGGACGCGTACCGGATCGACGAAGTGTTCGTGCAGGTGGTCGATGTACTCGATCGCCCGGTCGGAGGTGCTGCCGCTGACCGCGACGAAGTCGAACATCGCCAGGTGCTGCACGAGTTCGCAGAGCCCCACCCCGCCGGCGTGCGGGCAGACCGGCACCCCGAACTTCGCGGCGAGCAGCAGGATCGCCAGGTTCTCGTTGACCCCGGCGACCCGGCAGGCGTCGATCTGCACCACGTCGACCGCGTCGGCCCGCAGCAACTGCTTGAACATCACCGCGTTGTGCACGTGTTCGCCGGTCGCCACCTTGACCGGGGCGAGCGCCTTGCGCACCTCGGCGTGCCCGAGCACGTCGTCCGGGGAGGTCGGCTCCTCGATCCAGTACGGGTCGTACGGCGCCAACTCGCGCATCCACCGGATCGCCTCGGGTACGCCCCAGATCTGGTTGGCGTCGACGGCGATCGCGACGTCCGGCCCGACCGCCTGCCGGGCGATGGTCATCCGGCGGACGTCGTCGGCCAGGTTGCCACCGACCTTGAGTTTGATCAGCCGGTAGCCCGCCCCGACCGCCTCCTTGCAGAGCCGGGCCAGCTTCTCGTCGTCGTAGCCCAGCCAGCCGGGGGTGGTGGTGTAGGCGGGGTAGCCCTCCGCCCGCAGCCGGTGCTCGCGCTCGGCCCGGCCCGCGGCGGCGGCGCGCAGCAGCGCCAGCGCCTCCTCCTCGGTGAGGGCGTCGCGCAGGTAGCGGAAGTCGACCTGCGCCACGAGCTGCTCCGGGGTGAGATCGGCGAGCAGCTTCCAGAGCGGCTTGCCGGCCCGCCGGCCGGCGAGGTCCCACACCGCGTTGACCAGCCCACCGGCGGCCATGTGCACGACGCCCTTCTCCGGGCCGAGCCACCTGATCTGGCTGTCGCCGACGAGCCGCCGGGCCAGCGCCCCCGGATCGGCGAGCAGTTCGTCGACCGGCTGGCCGACCACCATCGGGGCGAGCGACCGTACCGCCGCGACCTGGATCTCGGTGCCCCGGCCGACGGTGAAGACCAGGCCGTGGCCCTGCGCCCCCGTCGAGGTCCGCAGGATGACGTACGCCGCGGAGTAGTCCGGGAACGGGTTCATCGCGTCCGATCCGTCGCGGTGCCGGGAGGTGGGGAACCGTACGTCGATGGTTTCTACGGCCGAGATGCGTTCAGTCACCGGGACTCCTGGAGGTAGATCGGCGGCCGCTCTCGGCCCCGTGGTTATGGCTCGCGATCGCCCGGTCGGCGGGCCGGTCGCCTCAGGTCTGTGCCTTGCCTCCGGTGATGCGGGAGACCACCAGGGCCACCAGGATGACGGTGCCGTTCAGGAAGTTCGTCCACTGCGCGGGCACCCCGGCCAGGGTCAAAACATTGATAATCATAAATAAAAGGAGTACGCCGGTGAAGGCGCCGAAGACGCTGCCCTTGCCGCCGTTGAGGCTGACGCCGCCGATCACCGCAGCCGCGAAGACCTGGAAGATGGCGCCACTGCCCTGGGCGGCCGGTACCGCCGCCAGCCGGCCGCTGATCAGCAGGCCGGCGAGCGCCGCGAGCACACTGGCCACGATCAACGCGATCCACAGCACCCGATCGGTCCGGATCCCGGCCGCCCGGGCCGCGTCGGCGTTACCGCCGATCGCGTAGAGCGACCGACCGGCGCGGGTGTAGCCGAGGATGACGATCCCCCCGGCGAACAGCAGCAGCGACAGCCAGATCGAGGCCGGAATCCCCAGCCAACTGGTGGAGCCGAGGTAGGTCATCGACTCCGGCAACGCGAAAAAGGTCTGTCCACCGGAGATGCCGGTGAGCAGTCCGCGCAGCACGATCAGCATGCCCAGCGTCACGATGAAGCCGTTGAGGCCGAAGCGGACGATGAGCAGCCCGTTGAAGGCGCCGACCAGGGCACCGACGAGCAGGACGACCGGGACCGCCCAGCCGTCCGGCAGCGCGTTCAGGCCGAGACCCCGGGTCAGCGCCGGATCGATGACCAGCCACGCCGCGACCCCGGGCGCGAGACCGAAGGTGGACTCCAGCGACAGGTCCATCTTGCCGGTGATCAGCACGATCGTCTGGGCCAGAACCAGGATGGCGATCTCCGACATGCTCTGCAGCACGTTGATGATGTTGTCGGACCGCAGGAAGACCGGGCTGACGATCGACCCCACGATCGCGACCGCGATGATCGCCGGCACCAGCGCCAGGTCGCGCAGCCGGGCAATGGCCAGACTCCGGGACGAGGCGGGCGGTCGACCCGGCGGTGGCGACGCCGACGACGGTGGCGGGGCGGTGGAGAGCGTCTCAGACATGGTGCAGATCCACCCCTTCCATGGCGGCGACCAGATCGTTGTCACGCCAGCCGTGCGTCATCTCGTCGACGACCCGGCCCTGGAACATCACCAGCACCCGGTCACAGATCCGCAGGTCGTCGAGTTCGTCGGAGACGACGAGCACGGCCGTGCCACGTCGGCGGACCTCCTCGACGACGCCCAGGAGGGTCTGCTTGGACCGCACGTCGACGCCGGCGGTCGGCGTGATCAGCACCAGCACCTTCGGGTCGCTGGCCAACGCCCGGCCCATGACCACCTTCTGCTGGTTGCCACCGGACAGCTCGGCGACCGGCACGCCCGGCCCGGCCGCCTTGATCGTCAGCGCGGCGATGGTGTCGCGGGCCAGGGCGTCGCGGCGGGCGGACGAGATGAGGCCCCGCCGGCCGATTCGATCCGGCACGGTCATCGTCACGTTCTCGGCGATGGAGAGCAACGGCACCAGGCCCTCCCGGTGCCGGTCCTGCGGCACCAGCCCGATGCCGGCGTCGAGGGCGTCGGGCACACTGCCCGGCCGGAGCACCCGGCCGTCGACGGCGACCGTGCCCCGGGCGGGCCGGGCCAGCCCGGTGATCGCCTCCGCGACCTCGACCTTGCCGCTGCCGCCCCCGCCCGCGAGGCCGACCACCTCGCCGGCCCGGGCCGCCAGCGACAGCTCGGCGCCGGATGCGGTGACCAGGTCACGCACCGACAGCAGCACCGGCGCGTCGGCGGGCATCAACCGGCGGTCGGACTCCGGCATCGACACGTCCTCGCCGGTCATCGCGGTGACCAGCGCCGGCCGGCTCAGCTGCGCCACCGGAGCGGTGAGGATGTGCCGGGCGTCGCGGAAGACGGTCACCTGGTCGCAGATCTCGTAGATCTCCTGCAGATGGTGGCTGATGAACAGGAACGTCACCCCCTGGGACCGCAGGTCCCGGATCCGGGTGAAGAGCCGGTTGATGCCGGCGCCGTCGAGCTGGGCGGTCGGCTCGTCGAGGATGATGAACCGGGCGCCGAAGGAGAGCGCCCGGGCGATCTCCACGAACTGCCGCTGCTCGACGGTGAGGGTGGAGGCGGGCTGCCGGACGTCGACATCGACCGACCACGCCGCCAGCAGCCGCGCCGCCTCCCGGCGCAGCCGGGACCAGTGGATCAGTCCGCCCGCGCCCCGGGCGTGCCGGTTGAGGAACAGGTTCTCCGCCACGGTGAGGGTGGGGATGATCGTCGACCGCTGGTAGACGCAGGCCACCCGCTGCCGCCAGGCGTCGCGATCCCCCAACGGCGGCGCCGGCCGCCCGTCGAAGGTCACCGTGCCGTGGTCGGCGGCGAGCAGCCCGGTGAGAATGCCGACAAGCGTCGACTTGCCGGCGCCGTTGCGTCCGACCAGGGCGTGCGTCTCACCCGGCCGGACCACCAGGTCGACCCCGGACAGGGCGACCGTCGAGCCGAACCGTTTGGTGATGTCGACGGCCTCGACGACGGGTCGGCCGTCGCCGGCCGATCCGTCGGTCCGGCGCTGCGCGGGCGTACTCATGCGTTGTTGCCCCACAGGGACGGGTCGTCGAACTTCAGCGTGGGCTCACCCGCGATCGGCGCCCCGTCCAGCGTCACCAGCGGCGCCGGAAGCTGGTCCTCCAGCAGGCCCTCCCGCACCTGGATGATGTTGCTGCCGTGCTCGGTCGGACCGGGCTGGAACGTGGTGCCCGCGATCGCCGCCTTCACGTACTCCAGCCCGTACTTCGCGTACAGGTCGGCCGGCTGGCTGACGGTGGCGTCGATCAGACCCGCACCGATGTTCTTCAGCTCCTCGGGAATCCCGTCGTTGGAGACCACGAAGACGTGCTTCGGGTCGGTCGGCGGCACCTGCAGGCCGCGCTGCTTGAGGATCTGCAGGGTGCCCGACAACGCGAACGAGGACTGCATGTAGACACCCTTGATGTCCGGGTCGGAGGCGAACCTGGTCTGCAGCTTCGCCGCCGCCACGTCCGCCTTCCAGTCGGTGGCCTCACCGAAGACGGTGATCTCCGGGAACTCGGTCCGCATGCACTCGTTGAACGCCTCGGTGCGGTCCCGGCCGTTGATCGAGTCGAGGCCACCCTGGAGCATGACGACCTTGCCCCGGCCGCCGAGCTTCGTACCGAGGAACTGGCACGCCTTGACGCCGTACGCGCGGTTGTCGGCGCGGACGACCATGAAGACGTTGCCGGTGTCCGGCCGGGTGTCGATGGTGACCACCGGGATCTTGCGGCTGTCGAGCTGGGCCAGCGTCGGCGCGATGGCGGCGGTGTCCTGCGGCGCCATCACCACCCCCTCGACCCCCTGGCTGATGAAGGTCTGGGTGTTCGAGATGAGGTTGGCGATGTCGTTCTGTGAGTTGGTGGTCTTGAGCTCGATGCCCAGCTCGTCGCCGAACTGTGGGACGTACTCGATGTACGAGTTCCAGAAGTCCGTGTCGGACCGCGGGTAGTCCACCCCGACCAGCGGTTCGGCGTTGCCGCCCTCGCCGGTCGGGTCGTCGCCGCAGCCGGCGGCGAGGGTCGCCGACGCCGTCAACACCATGGTCAGCCCCACGCCCAGCAGAGCTCTGCGCTTCATCGTCGTTCCTCCAGGTGGGAAGTCGGGCGGTGCGGGTCAGACCGCGTTGATGGCCCCCTGCCTCCGGCCAGCCCCACTGCTTGCCCGGTGATCGAGCTGGAGCGGCGACGGAAACGTGGCGAGCCCTCCAGACACGGATGGCGCGGGTGGTGGTGGTTGCTCAAGCGGCCGAGACATCAGACGTTAGGCGTCTCGATCGCGTGACGTCAACGGCTAGTCATGGGAAAAATCGGACCAGAGGTCGGGGAGGCACTCCAGGCTGTCCGGCCTTGCCACAGGCAATACATCTCATGAATCAGACCCCAGCCGACGGGCCGGAAGTCGGTACCACAAGTCTCTCGACCGCTCGCCAAAGGCCGGCTCATCCCGAGCAGTTGAGTAGCCGGGACTGGAGGGGGAAGTGCAATAGCCATGCTTGACGAGTTCGGACGGTTGGAGCCACGTCCGTTGGAGCGCTTCGCGGGGCGAGCCTCGGCCGGGTTGGTGGGTGTCGGGGCGGCAGGGGTGCTGTTCGCTGTGCTGTTGAGTCTCGTACGCACAGCATGGGCGCCACTACAGAACGTGGACAGCGCCGTCGCGGACTGGTTCAACAGCGCCGTCGCGGGCAGCGACATCGTGGTCGTCGTCCTGCGCGGGGTGACCGACTTCGGCGGTCGAGGCATGCTCACGGTCGTGCTGGTGGCCGCGACCGGTTACCTGCTGATCCGCCGCCAACCCCGGCTGGCGGTGTACGTGGTGATCTCGTCGCTCGGCGCGCTCATCCTCGATCCTGTCGTCAAGCTGCTGGTGGAGCGGATCCGACCCGAGGTGGCGGATCCGGTGGTTACCGCCCCCGGGCCCAGCTTTCCCAGTGGACACGCCCTCGGCTCGCTGGTCTCGTACGGTGTCCTGCTGCTGGTCTTCCTCCCGGCCGTGCCGCCACGGCGCCGGCGCCTGGTCGGCGCCGGGGTGGCCACGCTGGTGGCCCTCATCGGGCTGACCCGGGTCGCCCTCGGCGTGCACTACGTCAGTGATGTCGTCGGCGGATGGGCGCTCGGCGTGGCATGGCTCGGTGTCACCTCCGCCGCATTCCGCCGTTGGCAGATCGAGACTGGTCGGACCGCCACACCGGCCGGGGAAGGACCGACCTCGGGAGCCGCGGCCGCGCTACGCCCCACCGACGGCCGACCTTCCGGGCCGGCGCACCCGCTGCTGATCGCCACCAAGCTGCTGGTCGCCGCGGTCCTGACCGTGGGGGCGGCCTTCGGCGCCGGCGTACTGGTCACCACGGTCCTCGACGGCACCGCGCTCGCCGAGGCGGACCTGGCCGCGGTGCAGTGGTTCGCCACCCAACGCACCGATCCCTGGACGACAGTCCTGACGGCGGCGAACAACCTGGGCAGGACCTACTGGATCATCACCTGGACCCTCGGTGCGAGCGGCATCGCCCTGGCCCTGTTCCGCCGCTGGCGACCGGTCGTCTTCCTCTGGACCGTCATGGTGGGCGAGGTGATCCTCTTCCTCATCACCGCCACAGTGGTGACCCGGGCCCGGCCACTGGTCCAACCGCTGCAACCGGATCTACCACCCACGGCGAGCTTCCCATCGGGTCACGTCGCCGGAGCGCTGTGCCTGTACGGCGCCACTGCGATCCTCGTCTGGCAGGCCACCAGGTCGACGCTGTGGCGGACCGTCGCGGTGACCGGCGCACTGGTGATACCCGCACTCGTCGCGGTGGCCCGACTCTACCGCGGTGTGCACCACCCGACTGACATCGCCGGCAGCATCCTGCTGACCGGGCTGTGGCTGACCGCCAGCTACCTGATCCTGCATCCCGGACAGGACGATGACGGCGGGGGCCGACGAACCGACTGGTCGCTCCCGATGAGCGGTAACGCTCGGCGCAGCCGCAGCAGTCCTGACCTCCGTGGAACCAGGACGTGTGCTCACCCCGGATCCAGGAGCGACGAATAGTCGCTGCCATACGGTCCGCGCGCCGTACATCTGCATCCGCGGCAACCGCGACTCGCCGGCCACCACGCGGCGGTGGTGCCGGCCCGCCGGCCTCAGGGGTTTGAACCCGACGCCGTTGACGAGTTGGCGGACGGAAATGGCGGCCCTCAGCGGGTTACCGGAAACGACGTTGAGTCCCAGATCAGCATAGGAGACCTGAGCGCCGAGCCAGATGCCGAACAAGAGGTGCAGGCCGGAGACCACCACGTGCAGGTACGACAGCAGGGTCAGCAGGGTCCCGTCCGCGATGCCCGGGTGAGGAAGGTCGCAAGTCCGTCCTGGTGGCAACGCCCCGATCAGTTGCCCCACTCCGGAGGCGAATTCCGGTGCCACCAGTTCCCTATCTCACCGGCACTCAGATATCCCTAAGAGCGCGGACCCCGGCGACGCGCTAACCCTGGTCTCAGGTTGGTCGGGGAAAATGGGCGGCAGAGCATCAACTGGAAGGGGGCGGGCCGGCGTGCGGATCATGATCGCAGATGATGACGCGGCCATCCGTGAGTCGTTGGAGCGGGTGCTCCAGGTCGAGGGTTATGACACCAGCACGGTCGCCAACGGTCTCGCCGTGCTCGACGGGGTCGGTGGGGCCGGCGGTGACACGCTGGATCTGCTGATCCTCGACGTGATGATGCCCCGCCTCGGCGGGTTGGAGACCTGCCGGCGGTTGCGGGCCGCGGGCCAGGATCTGCCGGTGCTGATGCTGACCGCCCGTGACCAGGTTTCCGACCGGGTCGCGGGGCTGGACGCGGGCGCCGACGACTATCTGCCCAAGCCGTTCGCCACCGAGGAATTGCTGGCCCGGGTGCGCGCCCTGCTGCGCCGGCGCACGCCGGGCGACGGCGAGTCGCAGGTCCTGTCGTTCGCCGATGTCCGGCTCGATCCCGACAGGTTCGAGGCATGGCGGGGTGCGCGGCCGCTGCGCCTGACCCGGACCGAGTTCTCCCTCCTGGAGGTCCTCGTGCGCAACGCGACCCGGGTGTTGACCCGCGACGCGCTGTTCGAAGCGATCTGGGGCTTCGACATGAGCGCCACCGCCAACAACCTCCAGGTGTACGTGAGCTACCTGCGCCGCAAGATGGAGGCCGAGGGTGAGCCACGATTGATCTACACACTGCGCGGCCTGGGATACACACTGCGGGAGACTCCTCCGTGAGCAGGCCCACCGGTCGGGAACCGCGCCGGCTGACCCGATGGTGGCGCCGGCGGTCCTTGCGGACCAGGCTGACGGTGATCGCGGCGACGGCCATCGCCGTCAGCGTGTTCATGGCCTTCCAGGTGGCAAGCGAACTGCTGGCCCTGGAGCTGCGGAACGACGCCGAGAATCAGCTGCGCGCCGACTCCCGCGTCCTGGCGACGACCGCGGAGCGCGCCGGTCTGACGCAGGTCGAGCTACCGCCGTATCCCGGATCCGGTCGGCTGGTGCGGGTCATCCTGCCCGACGGCTCGACCCGGACGCCGGCCGGTCAGCCCGCGCTGCCCCCGGTCAGTGAGCACGCCGGGCGCGTGGCGCAGGGCGCGTCGGCCGACCTGATGGAGTCGAATGACAGCGAGGAGGGCTATCTCATCTACACGCTGCGGGCGGGCGACGGCGCGGTGCAGGTGGCCCGCGTCGTCGACGACAGCCCGATCAACCAGTTCGGGTTCGGCATGCTGCTGATCGGGCTGCTCTGCGTGGTCGGCGGCGCCCTTGTCGGGCGGACCGTGGCGCGGACCGGGCTGGCGCCGATCGACCGGCTGAGCGCCGCCGCGGTGCGTGTCGCGCACACCCGGGATCTCGACGCCGACATCCCGGACGAGGGCGGTGGGGAGATCGGGCGGCTGGTCAAGTCGATCAACGACATGCTCGCCGCGCTCCGGGACTCCCGGCGGGCCCAGCGGCTGCTCGCCGAGGACGCCGCCCACGAGCTCAAGACCCCGCTCACCAGCCTGCGCCTCAACGTCGAGCTGCTGATCCGGCTCGATCGGCGCGGCACCCTGGACAGCGCACTGCCGGCGGAGAGCCGGACCCGGCTGCTCCATGATCTCGGCGCCCAGGTGGCCGAGTTGAGCACCCTTGCCGCCGAGCTGACCGAGGTAGCTCGCGGTGACGTCAGCGACGAGAGCACTGAGCTGCTCGACCTCGCCGACGTGGTGGTGGCCGCCGCGACCCGGGCGCGATCCCGCCTGCCCGACATCGAGGTCGCGCTCGACGTGACCTCAGTGTGGGTGAGCGGGCGCCCCGCTGCGCTCCAGCGGGCGGTGCTCAACCTCATCGACAACGCCGGCAAGTGGTCCCCCGCGGACCAGCCGGTCCAGGTTCGGCTCCGCGCCGAGGGCGCGCGTCGTGCCGACGGCGCGTCGGCGGTGCTGGAGGTCGACGACGCCGGGCCGGGCATCGACGCCGCCGACGTGCCGCGGGTGTTCGACCGGTTCTACCGTGCCGACAGCGCCCGGGCGCTGCCCGGATCCGGGCTCGGGCTGTCGATCGTGCGGCGGGTCGTCGAGGCCCACGGCGGCCGGGCCACCGTCGCCCGCTCCGCACGCGGTGGCGCGCTACTTCGGGTCGAACTTCCGGCCGCGACCCCGCCCGCCCCGATCGCGCGGCTCACCGCTGGTAAGGACACCGCGGTGCGCTGACCTCGGCCCTGGCGCGTGGCGGGCGTACGGGTTTGGTTCTCCAGGTAGGTACAGCTGACCTGGCCAGGTCACGGCGTGGCGGCGGCCTGGCCGGGTGTCCGATGAGTTAGATTTCGCCTGGTATGCGCTCGGGTGAAGGATAGCGATGATCTTGCGGTCGGAGCGGTGGCTGGAGTTACCCACGCCCAACGTCCTCGGGATCAACGGACCCAGCTACCGACTCAAGAATCGGCGGCGGCGCAACACGAAGCGGCCCAGTTCGCCGAGCGCGGTGATGGACAGGGCGAGCCCGAGGCCGACCGCCAGGCCAAGCGTCGGGTTGGATTCGAAGGCGGCGCCGCCGAGGTAGCCGATCAGGCCGGAATAGCCGGCCCAGGTGACGGCGGCGATGGCGGTGAACAGGGTGAAACGGGCAAGCGGGTAGCCGGTGGCACCGCTGGCCGTCACGATCGCGGTGCGGCCGCCGGGGACGAACCGGCCCGCGATGATCAGGGCGCCGCCCCGGCGGTGCAGGTGCGGGGTGATCCTGTCGGCGGCGCGGATCAGGCGGCCGCCCGGAGGGCGCGCGCGCAACAGGCGCCCGATGAGGTAGCCGATGTGATCACCGACGAAGGCGCCCAGCGCGGCGAACACGATGATCAGCGGAAGCGACGGGATGCCCGACACGGCGAAGACCGCCGCGGCGATGACGACCGACTCCGACGGGAGGAACGGCAGGAACGCGTCGAGGGTCGCCAGCGCGAGGATCGCCAGATAGATGACCGGAGAGGTCATCGCATTCTCGATCATGGCCATCAGGTCCATCGGGTCCGCTCCTCCCCTTCGAGCACCCAGGCGCAGAGCCCGACCACGACGAGCACGAGCGCCAGCAGAACCCGTTCGGCCAGGCCCGCGAACGGGAGAGGGCCCTGGCCGAGCAGCACCGCCGGCCCGTTCACCGCCGCGAACGCGACGCATGCGGCGACCGCGGACCACCCGGCCGCGCGCAGCCAGCGGACCCGGGCCGGGTCTGCCCCGCGCCCAGTACGCCTGGCGATGAGCAGTGCGAAGAGCGGTGGCAGCGCCGCCATCAGCGCCGCGCCGAAGCGATGCACCCCGGCGGCGACGCCCGGTTCGGTCCCCGGCAGGTTCGTGGGGAACGCCACCACCGCGACCAGGGACACACACCACACCGACAGCAGCGCGGTGAGTGGCCCGGACGGTGGCAGCACCCGCCGGACGCCGGCCAGGAGCCAGGCGCCGGCTGCCGCGAGCCCACCCGCCGCCAGGGCCAGCAGGACGGTGCCCGGCACGGTCCGGATCGATTCGCTGACCATCTCGTCCATTGGGTCGACATCGCCGACCAGCAGCAGGCCCGCCCCGGCCGCCGTGCCCATGCCCAGGCTCAGCTGGACGTTGCGATACCAGCGGGAGGTGCCCGCGCGGACGACCGTTGCTGTCATGCGGCGACCTCGGCGACCTCGGCGGGCGCGGGCGCCTCACGGGCCGGACGGATCCGGTAGAGCTGCTCGAACGCGGACACCGTGCGGGTCTGGTCGTGCTGCTCGGCCACGGCACGAGCCCGGCGCCCCAGCTCTTCCGCGTGCTTCGGGTCCCAGAGCACGGTGAGCAGTCGCTCGGCGAGCATGGCAACGTCGCCGGGCGGGAACAGGTAGCCGGTCTCCTCGTCCTGTACGAGGTGGGGTAGGGCTGCGGCGTCGGCGCCGATCACGGGCCTGCCACTGGCCATCGCCTCGAGCGTGACCAGGCTCTGCAGCTCGGCGGTGCCCGCGTTGACGAAGACCGCCGACGCCGCGTATGCGGAGGGAAGGTCCTCGTCGGGGATGAAGCCGGTGAACGTGACATGCTCGGCGACGCCCAGTTCCCCGGCGAGCGACCGCAGCGTCCGGTCCTCGGACCCGGTGCCGACCAGGAGCAACTGGACGTCGAGGGAGCCCCGCACCAGCGCGAACGCCCGTATCACGACGTCGAGGTTCTTCTCGGCGTCGAGCCGGCCCACGTACGTGATGGTGGGCTTCTGCGCGAGGCGGTAGGCCCGTCGGAACTCGGCCGCGGGCGCCTGCTCGCGGAAGCGGGTGAGGTCGATGCCGCACGAGATGGGCAGGACCGGCCCGGACACACCGGAGAACATGGCGAGCGCGGCGGCGTACGGGGTCGGGGCCGTGACGACGTCCGCCCTGGCGAACACCCGGGCGGCGTCGCGCCACGCCCACTCGTGCGCCCTCGTCCGGCCGGCGTTGCCGATGGGCAGGTAGTGGATCAGGTTCTCGGGCATGAAGTGGTTGGTGGCGATGACGAACAGGCCGCGCTCGTGCGCCGTGTCGACCAGCGCCCGGCACAGCGGGAAGTGGCTCTGCACGTGCACCACGTCGGGCTGGACCTCGTCGAGGATCCGGCGGGCCGCCGCGCGCAGTCCCGGTGGCGGGCAGAACCGGAAAGGTGAATGACCCGGCACCGGCAAGGAGCGCACGCGGTGCTCGACGACGCCGTCGCCGGACGTGCCGGCATGGCTGCGGGTGTCCGTCGACGGCGCGACCACGTGGACCTCGTGCCGGGCGGTCAGTGCCACGGCCAGCCGCTGGGCGAAGTAGGCCGCCCCGTTGACGTGCGGGGCGTAGGTGTCGGCGCCGATGAGGATGCGCATGGGACAACGACCTTTCTGAGGTGGAAGCGCCATCTTTCGTAGGTGGAAGCGCTTCATGACGAGGTGGAAGAGAGCGACCGGCACGGCGACGGCCGCGGTGAGCAGGAAGATGCCGCCGGGCAGTGCGAGCAGGCCGGACAGCTGGCTACCGAACAGAGCGCCGAGACCGATCAGCACCAGGCCGCGTGCGGCGGCGGTGGCACCCACCCAGGCGGCGAATCTCCGGTACGGAAGCCCGGCGAGCCCCAACGACACGAATGCCGGGACTGCGAAGACATCGACGATCTTGGCGGTGACCACCAGCCGAGGCAGTGACATCCCGGCCAGCCGGTCGAGCAGCGCCGTCGCCTTGAGCCTGCTCAGCAGGGATGCCACCCAGGGCCGCCGGGCCGACCGGCCGACGAGGTAGAGCAGGCTGTCGCCCACCACCTCGGCCAGCGCGACGATCACCCAGATCGGCCAGAACGCCGCAGCGCCGGCGCCGACCAGGGTGCCCGCGGTGATCGTCGCGGCCGGCCCCTCGATGAGCACGAATAGACCGAGCACCAGGTAGGGGTGCTCGAGCACGGCCTGGGTCAGGTTCATGCCGAAACGCCCCGGCCGGAGGTTTCGCACCGGTCGTCCCCACGCCGGGCCGACCGAGCAAGCTCCGTGGTGCGGGTTCCGATCACCAGCCACGGCACCCACCAGCCTGCCAACCGGCCGACCGGCGCCTCCCCGGGCGGCACTGCGTTGACTGCCATCACTAGCCCCCTACGTACGGGTTTACGTCGCTTGTCTGAGGCCTACTCAACCGAGCGAACCTGAGGCGACCGTTAATGCGCCGCTCAGACCGGGTGGCCGAACCAGGTGCCCGGCGCACGCGCCAGCTCGCCGGTCTTGTTCCAGGTGACGAAGGGCAGCGTCACCTGCGCACCTCGGCCGGCGCCGCGCGCACGTTGGGCCGCAGCACCCACCACAGCAGGCCGACCCAGAGCGCGGTCAGGATCGCGGCGCCGAACAGGTCGGTCGGGTGGTGCATGCCGCGGTACATCCGGGACAGCGCGACGCCGGCCGGCATGACCACCGCGAGCACCACGGCGACCCAGCGCCACCGGCTGCGCACCCGGCCCATGATCAGGACCGCGATCGCCGCCCAGATGCACATCGTGGCGGCGATCCCGGACGGGAACGACGACGTGGACATCGGGCCGTCGAGCTGCGCCACCGGCGGGCGGTCCCGCTGGATGGCGGCCGCGGTGCACAGGAACAGGGTCAGCTCGCCGACCATGGCGAGCGCTACGAACACCACCGGTCGCCACTGCCGCCACACAGCCAGCGCGATGGGGCAGAAGACCAGCGAGATGGCCAGCATGGCGTGGGTGTCGCCGGCCTTGCTCCACACCCAGCTCACGTCGTCCAGGGTGGGCGCACGGAACGTCTGCAGCCACCGGACCACACCGTCGTCGAAACGCCCCAGCCAGGTGCCCTCGGTGTGGTTCTTCAGCAGGTAGCCGACGACGTACAGGATGCCGAACGTGAACACCCAGCCGGTCAGGATCTCGGTCGCCGTGACCCACCGGTGCGGGATCGGGCGACTGGAATCAGGCACCCGGTTGATCGCCTCGGCGGCCTCGGGCTCCAGGCCCTCGTCGAGCGGCGCCACCGGGCGTCCCGCTTCCCGCCGCCACACCCGGAACGCGTACGCCGTGACACTCAGCCACAGCGCGCCGAGCAGCCAGCCGGCCAGCACGTCGGTCAGGTAGTGCACGCCCAGCGCGATCCGGGTGACGCCGATGGCGAACACGATCAGCCCGATCGCCGAGATGAACAGCTTGCGGTGTCGGACAGCCGGCAGGAACACCAGCAGCACGGCGCCGTAGACGACCATCGAGCCGAGCGCGTGCCCGCTCGGGAAGCTGTTGCCGGACGCGGCCGCCACCGGCACCTCCACCACCGGGCGCAGCCGGCCGACCAGCGACTTCACCGACGGGTCGAGCAGCAGCCCACCGGCGACGCTGGCCAGCAGGTAGACCGCGAGGCGGAGCCGCCGGCGCACCAGCAGCAGCACCGCGGCGACGCCGACCAGCCAGAGCATGATCGGCCGTCCGCCCAGCCGGGTTATCCCGTTGAGCGCGTTCACCAGATACGACCGGGGCGACACGACCTCGTTGAGCTCCCGGGCGACACCGCGGTCGACGCTCATCACCGGTTCGAGGTGCAGCCGGACAAGGAGCACCAGCAGCCCGAACCCGAGCCCGACCGCGACGACCACCAGCGGCGGCGCCGACCGGCCGGGCGGCGCCGCTCCGGACGGCGTTGCTTTGACGGCCATCAACAGCCCCTATCGCCTGTTCGATGCCGACTTCGTACCGAGCGAATCTGAGACGACGATTAATGGACGTGCGGGCGGTGAAGGTGACGTAGTACCGCGGTACCGCATCCCCTCTCGGGATTGACGACCGCGGCACGACGAAACAGGACGGGATCGGTCCTAGCTTTCAGGCCATGAGAAATTCTGGAAGTCCACGGTGGAGGTTTGGAACGGCCACCATGGCGCTGGTGACGGCGATCGCTGCCGTCGCAGCCTGCGGGTCAGATGCCGACAAGAGTGCGGCGCCCGCCGCGTCCGGCCCGCACAGCGCGCATGCGGGCACGTCGTCGGCTCCCCCGCAGCCGCTGCGCGCCGGCGAGCGGTTCGTCGACCTGAAGATGCCCGAGGCCTACACGCCCGCACCGACGGAGGGCGGCTTGGACGAGTACCGGTGCCAGGTGCTCGATCCGGGCCTCACCAAGGTGGCGTTTCTGACCGGGACCCAGGTCATGCCGGAGAATGTCGCCATCGCGCACCACGGCATCGTGTACGCGGTGCCGCCGGGCGGCGCTGCCGCGGTGCGCGAGCAGGACGCGAAGACTCCCGGTCCCGGCTGGCAGTGTTTCGGCGGAACCGGTGTGGACGGCGCCGACGTGGAGGGCGACGACGAGGGCGCCGACCCGGGCGCGGCGTGGGTGGACACCTGGGCGCCGGGCGCCACGGAGACGCTGCTCGACCAGGACGCCGGCTTCAAGCTGGAGCCGGGCAGCCTGGTCGTCCTCCAGATGCACTACAACCTGCTCGCGACCGACGGCAACCCGGGCGGGTCGGACCGCTCGGCGGTGCGGCTGCGGCTGACGGACGGCACGCCGCAGACCCGGGAACTCGAGACCTGGTCGCTCGACGCGCCGACCGACCTGCCCTGTGCCGCCGACGAGTCGGGTCCGCTCTGTGACCGGGCGGCCTCGATCGCGGACGTGACGAAGCGGTTCGGGCCGGAGGTCGGCGAGTTCGCGGACCGTCAGGCGGAGGAGTGCAACGAGGGCGGCGTGCCGAAGCCCGGTGACACCCAGTCCTGCGACCACGAGGTGGAGGAGCCGGTGACGGTGTTCGCCGGTTTCGGACACATGCACATGCTCGGGCGGTCCTTGAAGGTCGAACTCAACCCGGGCACGCCGAAGGCCAAGGTCCTGCTGGACGTGCCGCAGTTCGACTTCGACAACCAGCGGATGGTGAAGCTGCCGTCGCCGGTGGAGGTCGGCCCGGGGGACACGCTGCGGGTGACGTGTACGCACGACGTGGGGCTGCGCAAACAGCTGCCGCAGCTGAAGAAGCTGCCACCGCGCTACGTGGTGTGGGGCGACGGCACCGGCGACGAGATGTGCATCGGCATCATGACGGTCTCCCCCCGCAAGTCCTGACGAAACGTCGAACGTGTGTGAGCTCACTGAGGTCAACAAGCCGAAGCGCAGGTCTGAGCTCACACACGTACGGCGGCGACGCGGGCGGCTGCAGGCGGACCGGCAGCGGAGCGGTCGATCCCGCCGAGCGGATCGGCCCGCAGCGGTGCGGCTGGGAACTACGGTCGCGCCCCCGACGAAAGCGCCACATCGGCCGGCCGGGTGAGTCTCAGATCGTAGGCGAGGGTGACGGCCTGGATCCGGTCCCGTGCGCCGGTCTTGGCGAGGACCCGCCCGACGTGGGTCTTCACCGTCGACTCCGACAGCGTGAACCGTTGCGCGATCTCGCCGTTGGTGAGGCCGTGGCCGATGGCGACGAGGATCTCCCGCTCGCGGTCGGTCAGGGAGTCCAGCCGGGGGTCCTGCCGGACGGCCCCGCAGAGATCATCGTCGAGCCGGTCGGCGATCGCGTCGAGCAGCCGCCGGGTCAGGGCCGGCGCGATCACCGCGTCCCCGGCGGCGACGGCCCGGATGCCGGCGAGCAGCTCCTCCGGTCGGGTGTCCCTGAGCAGGAAGCCGCTTGCCCCGGCCCGCAGTGCGGCGAGCGCGGACCGGTCCACGTCGGACGTCAGCACCAGGATCCGCGAACGCCCGCCGGCGGCGACGATGCGCCGGGTGGCCTCGATCCCGTCGATGCCCGGCATGCGGATGCCCATCACCACCACGTCGGGATGCAGCTCGGTGGTCCGCCGAACGGCCTCGGCGCCGTTCTCGGCCTCGCCGACAATCTCGGTGTCTGCGGTGCTCTCCAGCAGCATGCGAAACCCGAAGCGCTGCAGCGGCTGGGCGTCCACCACGAGCACAGTGATCATGAATGGCTGCCTTTCAGGGTCGCGTGTACGGTCCAGCCACCGTCCGGTGCGGGCCGGCGCTGACCGTGCCGCCGTAGAGCGCGGCGCATTCGGCCATGCCGGCGAGGCCGAGGCCCGTGTCGCCCGACGATGTCCACTTCATACCGAGCGAACCTGAGACGACGGTTAGAACCAGTGACGTACGGTGCGCAGGCCGCCGACGTCGTACTCCCACATGCCGGGTAGGGCCTCGACGTCACCCCGTTGGTGTGCGCTGGGCTCCTGGATCGGCCAACCGGCCTGAGCGCCGCATTAACGGTCGCCTCAGGTTCGCTCGGTATGAGTAGGCCTGAGAGAAGCGACGGAATCCCTCACCCAAACCTGCCCAGCAACTCATCGGAGGTCTCGTGTCCGCACGTCCAGGTTCCACGGTCGTCGATCGGCAGTCCGGGAGCGCGCTGTCAGCCAACGCTGACCACGCCGCGGCCATGCTCGTCGGCGCCGTGAAGCGATACGGCTCCGACCGGTCGGCCGTCGTCGCGCTCGACGACGTCACCATCGCGTTCCCCACAGGGAAGTTCACGGCTGTGATGGGCCCATCGGGTTCGGGTAAGTCGACGATGATGCACTGTGCCGCGGGGTTGGATCAACTGACGTCGGGCCGCGCATTCGTCGGTAACACCGATCTGTCGACGCTCAACGATCGCGAGTTGACCAGGTTGCGCCGAGAACGGATCGGATTCGTTTTCCAGGCATTCAATCTCGTGGCGACGCTCACGGCCGAGGAGAACATCTGCCTGCCGATGACGTTGTCGGGGCGCCGGCCGAGCATCGCGGTGCTCGATCAGGTCGTGTCGCTGCTACGCCTCGGTGATCGCATGCATCATCGGCCGACGGAGCTCTCGGGTGGCCAGCAACAGCGAGTTGCCGTCGCCCGGGCGCTGGTCGCCCAGCCGCAGGTGGTTTTCGCCGACGAGCCCACCGGCAACCTCGACACCCGGTCCGGACAGGAGATCCTCGGATTCCTGCGATCAGCTGTCGATCTGCACCACCAGTCGATCGTGATGGTCACGCACGATCCCAACGCCGCTGCCTGGGCGGACCACGTCGTGTTCGTCGTCGACGGCCGAGTCCACGGCGTGATGGACCACCCGTCGGCCGATTCGGTGATCGACGTGATGAAGGGTCTGGGGCGATGAGCCAGATGATGCGGAGTGCGGCTCGCAGCGTGGTCGCGAGTCGGGGTAGGTTCGTGCTGACGGGCACGGCGATCATGTTGTCGGTGGCGTTCCTCGTCGCGACGCTGGTGCTGTCCGACTCGATGCGTGGTCGAGCGGCCGGTGACATCGCCGAAGCGTTGGCCGGGACGGATGCCGTGGTGCAGGGCGTCGGCCTCGGCGAGCCCGGCGGAGGGCCGGGAGATCCGGAAAGGTCGGTTCGGCGATCACTGGATCCCGACATCACCGAGCGCGTGGCTACGGTCGATGGCGTCGACGGCGCCGCCTCGCAATGGGTCGGCTTCGCGAAGCTGGTCGTCGACGGATCGTCGGTCGGAACCGGCACGGCGAGCGACGTCGGTCGCAACTGGGTCGCCGACCCGCAGCTCAATCCGTTCCGGCTCGCGAGCGGACGACCACCGACCGAGATGGGCGAGATCGTGATCGACCGATCGCTCGCCGGTGACGCGGGCTTGGCTCCTGGCGACGTCGTACAGGTCCTGACCACGACGGGGATGCACGACGCGACCATCACCGGCGTCGCGACGTTCGCGTCGGCGGACGCGGCACCGCTGCAGCGAACGGTTCTGTTGCCCGACGCAGCGGTGTCCGCCTGGCTCGACACTGCGGCACCGACGGAGGTGCTCGTCGACGTCGCGGACGACGCCGACCGCGCCGAGGTGCTCGGCCGACTGTCGACGCTGACCGATGCCGAGGTCATCGACGGGTCCGACCACATCCGGACGATGCAGAACGCCGCGACGTCCCCACTGCAGTTTCTGACCGTGTTCCTCCTGGCCTTCGCCGTGGTCGCGGTGCTGATCGGTGTGACGATCATCTTCAACACGTTCGCGCTCACCGTCGCCCGCCGCAGGCGGGAGTCGGGGCTGCTGCGGGCGATCGGTGCGGAACGACGTCAACTGCTCGGCGGAGTGGTGATCGAGGCGGCGCTCGTCGGGACGATCGCCACGCTCGCCGGCCTCGTGTGCGGGGTCGCGGGAGTGGGCGCGCTGCGCTGGCTCGTCGGACTCGCCGGGATCACGTTGCTCACCGGCCCGTCGATCGTGAGCACGACCTCGATCGCGGTCGCCGCGGCCGTCGGTATCGGCGCAACGATCCTGTCGGCATGGATCCCGGCTCGCCGCGCCGCGGCGACACCGCCGATCGAGGCGCTGCGCGAGAGCGCGGCGGAACCCCGGGTCGTGAGCCCGGCACGAACTGCGAGCGGGCTCGTGCTCGCGGCGGTGGCGATCGCTGGCGGAGCCGTGGCTGTGGTGCGCTCGAGCGCGACGTGGGTCGTGCTCGTCGCTGCCATCGTCCCGGCGCTCGTGCTGTGCGGTCCGGCTATCGTGACCGCCGCAGCGCGTGGGAGCGCTCGGGTGGCCCGCCGCGCCGCCGGCGTGGGTGGCTCGATCGCGGCGGGCAACCTGGCTGCGAGCCCTCGTCGATCGGCGTCGACGGCGCTCGCGCTCATGCTCGGCACCGCGCTGGTGACGATGTTCGCGATCTTCGCGAGCTCACTGACGAGCGCGGTCGGGACGGACGTTCGTGACGGGCTGCGGGCGGACCTGGTGGTCACGTCGGCGACCGCCGACTTCCCGACGATCGACCCCGCTCTGGCCGGCCGGATCGCAACGCTGCCCGACGTCGACGCAGTCGCCGCGCTGTCGATCGCCGAAGGGATCGTGGCCGGGAAAGCCGAGGCGATCGGCGGCATCGACCCGACGGCACTGCCCACCATGTTCGACCTCGACCCGATCGCCGGCGACCTCGCCGACCTGAGCGAGGGGGGCGTGGCCGTGGTCGGCGACGACCCGACGCTGCTCGGCGGCACGCTCGCGATCGAGTTCGAACGCTCGACACTCGAGGCGCCGATCGTTGCCGTGGTAGCGAGGAGCACCGGCGGTTTCGAAGCCCCTCTGTACTTCCTCGACCGTGCGACACTCGACGCCTCGGTCGGTAGTCTGCTCGACGCTCTGTTGTTCGTCGACCTCGCCGACGGAGCGGCCGCGGACGCAGCGGAAGACGTGCGGGCGCTGGTCCGAGCCACGCCCGGGTCGTTCTTCGAGACCCGGGCAGAACACGTCGCCAACAGCGGGAGCGAAATCGCCGCGTTCCGGAACTTCATCGACGGGATGCTCATCCTCGCGAGCTTCATCGCGCTCCTCGGAGTCGCCAACACCACGGCGCTCGCGATCAATGAACGCTCTGGAGAGCTCGGGCTGCTGCGAGCGGTCGGCGCGACTCGCCGGGAGCTGCGTCGAATCGTGCGGCTCGAGGTGGCACTCCTGTCGTTCGTGGCAGCATCGATCGGTATCGCCGTCGCGGTCGGCTTCGGCTGGGCGCTGATCGACGTCACCGGTGGCGCGGAGATCCCATTCGTCGTCGTACCGTGGTCCCGCCTCGCAGTGACGCTCGCCGTTGCGGTCGCAGCCGGCGTCGTCGCCGCGGCGTGGCCCGCGTACCGGGTCTCCCGGGTGCCCGTGCTCGAGCTGGCGGGCCGGGACCGCTGATGCGCCCGTCCTTGCGCCTGAACCGGGCGGCCCAGGACCGGTCCCGGTGGGCTGGACCTGCATCGTCGGCTCCGGAGAGGCACGCCCGGCTACCGCCAGGCGTCGGTCCGATCGTTGTGGGCCTCGGTGGGTCTAGGAGCTGCCCTTGACCTGCACGGCGTGCGTCAACGTCATCAGCAGCAGTCCACCCAGCAGGTTCCCGGCGCCGGAGAGGACGACGTTGAGCCCCAGGTCGGCGTAGGAGACGGGGGCGCCGAGCCAGATACCGAACAGCAGGTGCAGCCCGGAGACGACCACGTGATCGAACGGGCCGAGGGCGAGGAAGAACCCCACCACGTACGCCAGGGCGATCCGGCTGCCTACCGAGTTCACCGCGTGCAGCAGGTACGACAGCAGCGTCAGCAGGGTCCCGGCCGCGATGCCCCGGGTGAAGGTAGCCAGCCCTCCCTTGGCGGCGATCTCCTCGGCGACGAGCGCGAGGGTGTGGTGCGCCCGACCGGGCAGCGTCCCGTGTACGGAGAACACGGCGGCCATCACCGCACCACCCACGAAATTGAGGACGAGCACCAGCAGCCACAGCCGCACCAGGGGCCACAGGGCGGCGAGCCGCCGACGGGCCACCGCGGCGGCGACCGGGTCGAAGAAGTTCTCGGTGAACAACTCGGTGCGCCCGACCACCACGAAGACCAAACCGATGCCGAACGCCAGCGCTCCCACCAACTGCCCCACCCCGGAGGCGAAATCGGGTGCCGCCAGTTCCCGGGACACGCCCAGCGCGACGATCCCGAACACGATGGTGACCCCGGCGATGAAGCCGGTGGATGCCTGCTCCAGCGCGCCCATGGACAGCCGGCGCTCGCCCTCGGCGCGGGAGCTGTCGTAAATCTCCTCAGGAGAGGGGGCTCGTACCATTCGGGCTGCTTACCCCCGCCGTCGTGATCGATGCGGCCCCGCTGGCTGCTTGGACACCTAAGGAGCCGGACCTCCGGGATGCTGGTCACGCCGGGTGGTGCCGCGCTCGCGCCGGCTCAGGTCCGCGTCGTCCGGGCGGTGGGTGGTGACGGAGGTTCCGGTGGTCGGCCCCGGGCGTGTCGAGCGTCGGCCAGGGCCACGCCGAGCAGAACGGTCAGGACGCCGGTGGCCGCGATCAGCGGTGTGGTGAAGGCCAGCGGGAGTGCGGCGGCGGCCAGGGCGGCGATGCCGACGAGCCGGCGCCGGGCGACCCGGTCGAAGACCACCCGTTCCAGCCCGATCCGGCCGGCGAGATAGAGAATCGGCCCGCCCAGGACGGGCACCAGCCAGGCCGGGCGTACGTGGTCGACGGAGTGGGTCACGACGATTTCGTAGCCGACGGCCACGTACACGATTCCCAGCACCATGATGATGTGAGCGCGTCCTAGCTGTCGGCCGGCTAGGACGCGGTCCTGAGCCGTGTCGACGGCTTCGGGGAGAACCTGTCCCGCACGGTAGTAGTAGATCCGCCACAGCAGGACCGTGGTGGCGAAGCCGACCACGAGTGCCAGCGTCGTGGCCAGCGACACCGGGGTGTCGGTGTAGGTGAGTCCCAGGGCCAGCACGCTCTCACCGAGCGCGATCAGCAACAGCTGCTCGTACCGGTCGGCGAGGTGATGGGTCTTGGTGGGATCCCACGCGTCGTTCAGTTCCCGGCTCATCCCGGGCACCGGCCAGGAGTAGCGCGCGGACACGAGGTCGATCGTGATGGCCAGTGACCACAGGCCGAGCCGGGCTGCGTCCTGGACCAGCATGCCCCCCAGCCACGGCACGGCCGAGACGGTGAACCAGATCGCCGACCGGGCGTAGAGACCTCGTAGTGCCGGGTGCTGCACCAGCCGGGTGAGAACCAGCGGTCGCCCCACCTGGAGGATCACGTACGGTACGGCGAACGCCCAGCCGCGGGAGTGGAACGCGTACGGGAGTGCCGACGCCATGAACACCGCGCCGAACGCGGTGAGCAGCACCATCGCCTGGACCGCCCGCCGGCGCGGGTCGAATCGGCTGGTGATGTGAGCGGTGGTCGTCCACAGCCACATGATCGGCACAACCAGCACCAGGACGTACAGCAGTGCTGCCCACCGTCGGATGAACGTCTCGGCGGACAGGTCCGGCGCGACCCGCGAAACGACTCCCGACAGTGAGAAGACCAGCACCAGGTCAAAGAACAGCTCAAGGAAATCGGCGCGACGCTTCTCACCTGCACCGGTATCGACTGCCACTGAACCTGTCACCACCCGTCTACCGGCACCGGCTCCCGGGCACCCAGACCGGCCCTCACGCCGGCTCGGCTCCCAGCCGGACGGGGCCGTACCAGCCGCCGCATGCAGCTACTCCACCGGCCTTTCGCCCCGACGCTGAAAGTATCGGGACGAGGTCTGGTTGCCGGGCACCTTCTGTAATCCTGCGGGCTGACGCCCCTGGGACGGGGGTCCTTCTGGGTCTGGCCGCCGCCCCGCTCGGCGTTGGCGGTGCCCCCGAGAGCGCCGATAAAGGTCGTCCTTGATCATCTGCGGCGACGCCCCGGTTCAAGGAGAGCCGTCTTCGCGCTCGATGATCTGGGAAGGGGGACCCGCCGGGCTCAGTGGCACGGCAACCGGCGCCGGAGCGGTGACCGTGTAGCCGTTACCGAAGTCGAACGTGACGAAGGCGTTCTGCCCAGAGCGCAGCGACTCGTCCAGCCCGACGAGTTGCAGCACCTGCTCAGCCTCCGTGTTGAGCTGCACATGACCCAGCGGCGGGATCTGCACGCGTGCCGGGCGAGCCGACGGGGAGGGCGATGGACTGCCGGTCGGGCGGGCATCCGGGCGCGGCGAGTCGGTGCCGGCAGGCGGCGGCGTGGTCAACGGGATCTCGGTCGGCGACACGGCTGTTCCGGCGGCCGGCTCGGCGTTGGCGATGACGACCTCGCGCGCGTCCTGGCTGGTGACAGTGACCGTGACGGGGCTGGGCGAGTCGTTGTAGATGACCACGTTCATGATCGCGTTGTCGCCGGCCTCGTAGCCGTCCAGGCCAGGGAAGGCGAGCAGCAGGCCGCGGATGGCGTACTCGCCGTTGGCGGTCTCGGCGTTGACACCCTGGGCCGACGGCACCTTGTTGGCGGTCTCGGCGATCTGGCCAGCGCTACATCCGGACAGCATCAGACCGGCCGTTGTCGCCACGCCACCAACAAGCAGAGCCACCCACCGGGAATGCCTGATCGAGCGCATCACGTCGGTCTCCTCCTCCTGGTCTCGCCCGATTCCGTCCACCAGTCGAGGGGGCCGTGTCCGCACACACCGCCGTTCAAGGCTAGTTGTGCCGGAGCCTCGCCCACACGCCGAACTGCGGGATGTCACCTGCCGGAGTGGTCCGCCCGCGAGGCGCCACCACCGCCGGGGCCGGCCCTGCGGACCGCGCCGGCCGGGCCCTCACATGCAACGCGGCCTGCGGTTTCACCGGCGCGTAGCAGCAGAGATACCTAAACTGGCTTAACCAGATCTTTCGCCCTAATTCGCATTGGGAGGCAGGACGGCATGGGAAAGGCCCCGCGCCCAGGCCCTCGCCGGGCCTGGAAACGCCCGTGGCTGACAGGGCAGGCCCGCCGGCGGTTCAACGCGAGCGTTCGGCTGGTGGTGGCGCTGCTGTTGGCCGGGGGTGTGTACGCGTTCTTCGCGCCGGCCTCCCGGGCGCAGGAGGAACCGGGGCTGAGCGCTGCTGCCGTTGCGGGTGAGGCGTTGTTCGAGGTCGGTTGCATCACCTGCCACGGCCGCAGTGCCGGCGGGGTGGAGGGACGAGGTCCGAGTCTGATCAATGTCGGGGGCGCCTCGGTGGAGTTCCAGGTCGGCACGGGCCGGATGCCGCTGGCTCGGCAGGAGGCGCAGGCGGCGCGCAAGCCGCCGCAGTACTCCGACGAGGAGGTACGGCAACTGGCGGCGTACATCGACTCGCTCGGGGTCGGTCCGGTGGTGCCGGACGACGTGGACGGCCTGGTCGAGGACGCCGACCTGGCCCGTGGGGGTGAGCTGTTCCGGATCAACTGCTCGCAGTGCCACGCGTTCGGCGGAGGTGGCGGGGCGCTGTCGTCGGGCAAGTATGCGCCGAGCCTCTACCCGGCCAGCGACCGGATCATCTACGCGGCGATGCTCAGCGGCCCGCAGAACATGCCGGTCTTCGGTGACAACACCCTGACCCCGCAGGAGAAGGCGGACATCATCGCCTACATCCAGCAGGTGATCCAGTCCGACCACGACCCGGGTGGGTTCAACCTGGGCCGTTACGGCCCGTCGACCGAGGGCTTGGCGGTGTTCCTGGTCGGCATCGTCGCGCTGGTCTTCGCCAGCCTCTGGATCGCGGGCAAGTCGTGAGCGTGCATGCTGCCCAGCAGAGCCGGGAACCCCTCGACGTCAACGATCCCTCGATGACGCGCTTCGACATCGTCCGGGAGGGCGCCCGCCGGGACGATGTCGAGATCGTCCACTACGAACCACAGGTGGTGCCAGGCTCGAAGGCCGAGCGCCGGTTGACACGTACCGTCGCGGCGCTGTTCGCCGTCGCCGGATTGTCCTCGCTGGCGTTCCTGGCGGTGTTCATCTGGTGGCCGTGGCGCTACCGTCTGGTCGCCGACGTCGAGGAGTACTACACCCCCCTGCTGGGGGTGACGCTGGGCATCGCGCTGCTCGGCGTCGGGTTCGGCATTCTCGTGTGGGGCAAGAAGCTGCTGCCCAAGGAGGTCTCCATCCAGGACCGCCACGAGGGTGCTGTCTCCCCCGAGGAGCGGCGGATCACCGGGCAGACCATGCTGCACATGGCCGACGAACTCGGCATCAAACGGCGGCCGCTGCTCGGCGTGTCCCTGCTCGCCGGGCTCGTCCCGGTCGGTGTGGTCGCCGCCACCCCCCTGATCGGCGGCCTCATCCGTAACCCACACACCGACCGGGAGCTCTACCAGACCGGCTTCGCCCCCGCCGACGACCAGGGCGCGATCACCAGCATCCGTCTCGTGCGGGAAGACGGGCGCGCCGTGCGTCCGGCGGACCTACTGCCCGGTGGGCAGGTCACCGTCTTTCCCGGCATCCCGCGCGGGACGAGCAACGAGTACGCCGATTCGGTCACCCTGCTCATCCACCTACGACCGGAGGACGCGCTCAAGGCTCGCGAAAACAATGAGGAGGCCGGCAAGACCGACTGGATGTGGGGCAACTACATCGCCTACTCGAAAATCTGTACCCATGCCGGCTGCCCCGCCAGCCTCTACGAGCAGCAGACAAACCGGCTGCTGTGCCCCTGCCACCAGTCACAGTTCCTGATCACCGAGAACGCCAAACCCGTCTTCGGTCCCGCCAGCCGGCCGTTGCCCCAACTACCGATCGAGGTCGACGACGAGGGCTTCTTCGTTGCCTCCTCCGACTACAAAGACCCCATCGGCCCCGACTTCTGGGAACGCCCCTGACCACTTCGGCCCCCGCATTCCCGGCCACCAGCGCCCACATCGGCGCCCGGCAAGGGCTGGTGACCCTGAGCCACCCCGCTCGCCATCGGCGGCGCGAAAACGCGAGCAGTCTCGTTCGGCGGTCGAGGTGACTTTGGCCGGTTGCGGGGAAACCGATGCCTCCGCTGGTCAACGAGGCGCGGTTGTCACACCGGGCCTTCTCGGGAAGGGATGGAAGCTGGCATGGCAACAGAGGAACGGTCACTGATGGCCGAGACGGGACGTTTTCCGAGAACGGCGCCGGTCCCGGCTGCCGTTGAGATCGACGCACCTACGATGCGACGTAGCGCGGGAGACCGGATAACCGGTGGCCCGGTCTGGGGTGGTTTCGTCGTCGCGCTCGCCAGCTGGATCACGCTCGAGGTGCTGCTGGTCGCCCTGACCCTGACCGGGGTGACCGCCGGACCCGATCCTGCCCCTGACCAAAGCGCCTGGTGGTGGTCCCTGCTGGCCGCCGTTGTCGCCTTGTTCGTCGGGGGTCTAACGGCCGGTGCCGCGTCACGTTGGCAAGGTCCGCGCGACGGGTTGCTGCTGGGGGTGACGGTGTGGGCACTCACGATGGTGGCGCTGCTGGTGTTGTCCGCGGTGGGTGCCGGTATCGGCTTCGGCGCGTTCGGTCAACTGTTCGGCACCGGCCGTGTCGGGACCGGACAGGAGCTGCCTGCCGCCATCACCGATGCGGCGCAGGACGCCGCACTGGTCGCGCTGCTCGTTCTCGGCCTGACAGTCGTGGCGGCTGCCGCCGGGGGTGCCGTCGGCGCCAAGATCTGGCCCAGGAACGCCGATCGGCAGTCTCGACCCTGACCTGGATCCATCTCATGGCGTACCAGCTGGTCGATCGCGACGGTCTGTTGGTGGCGCAGATCGTCCGTGTCGGCTCCGCCGCGCTGGCAAGCACAAAGGCACGCCGCACGTAACCGGCCCGGCTCCACCGTCACGCAGGAGGAGGAACGCGACGATGAGGCAGACCAACCCACCGATGGCACCCAGCAACGAGGCCACCAGCGAACAACTCGACGTCGCCCGAAGTCAGGGCAACGTCTACCACCAGGCCATGCAGGCCATGGCTGAGGAGGAGGGAGCCCACACCGCCCAGGTCGACGACTACCTCGTCGGCTTCGTCCACGAAGAGGCCGAAGGCATGTACGCCCTCGACGGCGACAGCCTCGTCTGGCGCGAGGCCGACGACGACGCCAACGCCCACCTCGAGGTCGCCGTCGCCGACGCCGTCGACGGACGCTTCGTCCCCGGCCTCGACGTACACCTGGAACTCAGCCGCGACGGCACTCCGGTATGCGCCACGACCCCGTGAACGGCCGTCGCTACGCCCGACCCGTCGAGGTCCACTTCGACAACATCAGGCTCACGAACGGCCGCAAGCTCAGCCCGGACGCCCACCCCCGCGGATCCGCAGCGCCTACCGCCGCAGGCGGGTAGCCGGTCGACCGGGAGTGGGAGGACTGGGTAGATTTCCGTGTTTGCCCTGGGTGTGGTCCGTTGGACACCCACCCGCAGTTGTAGGGCGGGCGCGCTGAGCAGCCTGCCCGCGTCCGGCTGCCGTGGCCCCCTTTGTCGAGGTGGCGCAGGCGGTCTGGTGGGGCGCTCAGGTTTTCGGGGGGTGATTCAAAATCACATAGGTAAACTTAAGGCCCCGACCAACGTTTCTCCTGGTCAGAGCCTTAATGGTGTGGAGCTGAGGGGATTTGAACCCCTGACCCCCTCGATGCGAACGAGGTGCGCTACCGGTCTGCGCCACAGCCCCCCGGCCCGCCGACCGGGAAAACCCGGCGGGCCGAGGACAAGGCTAACAGTTCCCCCGACCCGCCGTGAAACTGCCCCAGCGCCCTACGGTCACGCGGAGTGCGAGCCTCGGCCGGCCTCGTAGGCGCGGCCGCGCAACCCGCCCGACCGCCGGTAGGAGACCGACCCGGGCCGGCCACCACCGGCCGCCGCCGGCAGCTCGGCCGGCAGGTCAAGACCCATCGCGGTACGCCGGACCGCCTCCCGCTGGGCCGCCAGCCGCCGCTGCGCCTCCCGGCGGGCCGCCGCCCGGCGCGCCTGCTCCCGGCGTACCTCGGCCTGCCGGGCGGCCAGCCAGGCCGCCTCCCGGGCCCGCGCCCGACGGCGGCGGCGCTCGGCCACCGCCCGGTTGCGCAGGTGCACCACGTACGCGCCCAGCAGGGCGGCGGTGACCGCGAAGCTGATCCAGAAACCGGGGCTGACCAGCACCACACCCACCAGTTCGACCAGGTTGAGCAGGATCAGCGCGGCGAAGACCCGGCGGCGGCGGTAGACCGCCGGGGTGTGCCGCCGGTCGGGGCGACGCGGCCTCGGCCCGGACCGGGGTACCGACCGTAGCCGGCCGCTGCGCCGACCGCCGCCGTTGTCGGCCGGCGGCGCGGACACCTGACCCGCCGGTGGGCCGGAGGCCTGCCCCTGCGGCGGTACGCCGGCCCGGAGCGTGACCACCAGCACCCGGGACGGGTTGACCGGCCGGCGGCCCGGGACAGTACGACGCCGCCGGCGGCGCTCGATCACCCGCGCCGTCGACTGCGCCCGCTCCGCCACCAGCCGCTCGGTGGCGTCGTACCGGCGCACCAGCGCCGGCGCGAGAGCGAGCAGACCAGCGGCGGCGAGGACGGCGAGGAGCACCGACGCCGGCACCCTCACCCCTCCCGTCACCCTTGTCGGGCAACCCCGGCGGGCGCGAGAACTGTCGCGCCGTGGCCCTCGATCGGCAGGATCGACAGGGCCGGTCCGGGGTTGCCGCACGTCCCAGTTACTTCAGGTTACGGGGCTCCCACCAGGATATTCGTACGCCGCGCCGGGCACCCGGCTCAGGAGGCGGCGGCGCGCAGCCGGTGCCAGCGGGCCAGCAGACCACCCTCGGCGGCCACTTCTTCGCTGGTCATGGCGTACCCGATGTGGTCTCGCCAGGCGCCGTCGATGTGCATGTAGCGCGGGTGGTACGCCTCCTCGCGGAAGCCGAGCTTCTCGACCACCCGACGGGAGGGGGCGTTCTCCGGCCGGATGTTGACCTCGATCCGGTGCAGGCCGCCGGGGCCGAAGGCGTGGTCGACGGCGAGCGCCATCGCGGTCGGGATCACCCCCCGCCCGGCCGCCCGGGCGTCCACCCAGTAACCGGCGTACGCCGAGCAGAACGCGCGCCGCACGATGTTGCCCAGGTTGAGGTGGCCGACCAGCCGTTCCCGGCCGTTCTCCCGCAGGCAGACCGCGAACGGCATGCCCTCGCCCCGGCGGGCGGAGCGCCGCTGGTCGCGGTGCACGTAGCGGAACGCGGACGGGGAGTTCAGCTCGTCCCAGCGGCCGGGTGGGGAGGACTCCCAGGGTGCCAGCCAGCGCTGGTTGGCGCGGCGCACCTCGGACCAGGCGGCGGCGTCGGAGCGCCGGTACGGGCGGAGCACGACCGGGCCGTCCCGCAGCACCACGGGCCAGCCGGGCGCGGAGAGGTTCATCGGCGCCGGTCCAGCAGCAGCACGTCCACGGTGGAGCCGGCCGCCGCGGTGGTCACCCGCTCGCCGAGAACCAGCAGACCGTTCGCCTCGGCCAGCCCGGAGAGGGTGTACGGCCCACCGAGCAGCGGTTGCACGGTGTAGCCGCCGCCGCGCCGCTCGGCGACGTGGGCGGGGCGGAACTCGCGCAGCCCGGCCGGGGACGACAGCGTTTCCAGCAGGTGGGCGCGCACGCTCGGCCGGAACACCGGTTCGGCGCCGGCGAGCAGTTGGATGGCGGGCCGGGCCAGCACCTCGAAGCCGATCAGCGCGGCGCCCGGGTCGCCGGGCAGGCAGACCACCGGCACCTCCTCGGCGCCGACCGTGCCGAAGCCGAGGGCGGCGCCGGGGTAGAGCGCGACGTCGGTGAAGACGACCGGGCCGGGTCGCCCGCCGTCGCGGCGGGACATGATCCGCCGGACCATGTCGCCCGGCCCGGTGCCGGTGCCGCCGGTGGTGATGATCAGGTCGGCCCGCAGGGTCTGGTCCTCCAGCAGGCCGCGCAGCCCTTCGGGGTCGTCGTCGCAGATGCCGACCCGGTAGGCGACCGCGCCGACCTCGGCGGCGGCCGCGGTGAGGGCGTGCGAGTTGGCGTCGACGACCTGGCCGGGCTGGCTGCCCCGGCCGACGTCGACAAGTTCGTCACCGGTGGCCACGATCACCACCCGGGGGCTCGGCCGGACCACCACGTGGCCGATGCCGGTGGCGGCGAGGACGGCGACCAGGGCCGGCGAGATGTAGCTGCCGGACCGGGCCAGCAGGGTGCCGGCGGCGATCTCCTCGCCGGCCCGGCGCAGGCCGTACCCCCGCTTGGGGGTGCGGAAGATCTCCACCGCGGCCATGCCCTGGTCGGTCCATTCGACCGGGACGACGACGTCGGCGGCGAGCGGCAGCGGCGAGCCGGCGGCGACCGAGAAGCAGGATCCCGGCGTGAGGCGGACCGGCCGCCAGCTCGCCGCGCCGAGGTCGCCGACGACGTTGAGCCGGACCGGCCGGGGGTCGCCGAGCCGGGCCGGGCCGGGGCCGAGGCCACCCGCCGGCGGGAAGCCGCCGCCCCGGCCGGCTCCGGAGATGTCCTCCCAGCGGGCCGCGTACCCGTCGATGGCGGCCTGGTCGAACGCCGGGAAGGAGTGCGGCGCGGTGACGTTCTCGGCGAGCACGTTCCCGTACGCCTGGGTCAGGTCGAGGTCGAGCGGGGGCAGCGCGCGTAACCTGCGCAGTACGCTGCCCAGGTAGTCGGCGAGCGGCGTCAGCTCGTTGGCGGCCGCCTCGGCGTCGGCCGTGGCTGTCACACTGTCACCCCGGTCATGTGCTGCGCCCGGCGAACGTGCCGACGAACTCCCCGAGCCACTGCCGGAACTCGGCGCCGAGGTCGTCGTTCTGGCAGGCCAGCTGCACCACCGCCTGCAGGTAGCCCAGCGGCATGCCGGTGTCGTAGCGGGTGCCGCGGTAGACGATGGCGTGCACCGGTGTCCCCTCCTTGAGCAGGGTGGCCATCGCGTCGGTGAGCTGGATCTCGCCGCCGCTGCCGGGGCCGGTCCGCCGGATCGCGTCGAAGATGTGGCCGGGCAGGATGTAGCGGCCGAGTACGGCCAGGTTGCTCGGGGCGTCGGCGGGGTCCGGCTTCTCCACCAGGCCGGTCACCTTCACCACCTCGCCGAGGTCGGTCAGTTCGGATTCGGCCTCGGTGACCGACGCGATGCCGTACCGCTTGGTCTCCTCCCAGGGCACCTCGCCGAAGGCGAGGACGATGCCGCCGGTGCGGGACTGCAGCTCCAGCATGGGGGGGAGCAGCGGGTCGGCAGGGTCGCCGAACTCGTCGCCGAGCAGCACCGCGAACGGCTCGTCACCGACGTGCGACTCGGCGTACGAGACGGCGTGGCCGAGGCCGAGCGGCTCGCCCTGCCGGCAGGTGTAGATCTCGGCCAGCTCGGCGGGGCGGCGGACGGCGGCGAGCCGCGCGGCGTCGCCCTTCTCCTCCAGGCGCTGCTCCAGGTAGGGCTGGCGGTCGAAGTGGTCGACCATCGACGTCTTGCCCCGGCCGGTGATCAGCAGTACGTCGCCGATGCCGGCCGCGGCGGCCTCCTCCACGATGTACTGCAGGACGGGCCGGTCGACCACCGGCAGCAGCTCCTTCGGCACCGCCTTGGTGGCGGGCAGGAACCGGGTGGCCAGACCGGCGGCGGGGATGACCGCCTTCACCGCTCGTCGCCCGGTCGGCGCTGGGGTCGTGGGGGTCGAGGAGGAGTTCGTCGCTGAGGTCGCTGCATGCTCCGGCATGTCGCGAGACTATCGGCCACGGGTCTGTAGCGGCGGGTGTGCCCCGGAAGACGCGCCGCCGGGGCGACCCACCTCACCGTCCGTCGCGTCGGCCGGCCGGGGCGCCCGGCCGGCCCGGGGCAGGTCGTCGGCCGGCGGCACGGCGCCGCCGGCCACCGCCAGCTCCGCGACCGGCGGCCCGATCCTGGGTACGGCGATCCGGTAGGTGTCGCGGCCGGCGGACTTGGCGGCGTAGAGCGCCTGGTCGGCCGCTTCGAGCAGGTGCGGTCCGGTGAACGCGTGGTCCGGATAGACGGCGATGCCGATCGACACGGTCACCGAGATCCGCCGGCGTTCGCCGGCCGGGCCGACCTCGGCGTCGACGGTTATCGGGGTGTCCCGGATGGTGGCGCCGAGCCGCTCGGCGACGGTGGCCGCCCCCGGGGCGTCGGTCTCGGGCAGCAGCACCACGAACTCCTCCCCGCCGCGGCGGAAGGCGAGGTCCACCTCGCGTACCAGGTTGCGGATCCGGCGGGCGAACTCGGCCAGCACCGCGTCCCCGGCGGCGTGGCCGTAGGAGTCGTTCACCCCTTTGAACCGGTCGAGGTCCAGCGCGAGCACGCTGAGCATCCGGCCGAACCGGCTGGCCCGTTCGACCTCCCGGCGGACCGACTCGGTCAGGTACCGGTAGTTCCACAGCCCGGTGAGCGGGTCGGTGAGGGAGAGCCGCTGCGCCTCCTCGTGGATCCGGACGTTCTCCACCGCCACCGAGGCGTGCCGGGCGAAGGTGCGCAGGGTGGCCAGGTCGGCGTCGTCGAACTCGTCGCCGCCGTGCCGGTCGTAGAGGGCCAGCACCCCGATGGCGTCCGGCCGACCGGCAACCGTCGCCGGCAGCGGCAGGCCCGGCTGGTGGGGTTGCCCGGCGGCGGTGAACGGCACGGCGACGTAGGTGTGGCACCGGGGTTCGTGTTCGGCCAGCGCCGGCCCGTCCCGGTCCACCCGGCCGCGGCGCGGCTCGCCGGTGGCCGCCACCGCGCCGAGCAGCCCGGCGCCGAACCGGATCGGGCCGTCGTCGGCGCCGGCCGTCGGGCTGAGTCCTTCGGCGCAGCGGCAGACCAGGGTGCCGGTGGCCGGGTCGAAGAGCAGGACGAGGCCGGCGCGGGCGCCGGTGGCGGTGACGGCGGTCCGCAGGATCACCCGCAGGATCCGCGGCAGGTCGTGGGTGCTGGCCAGGGTGTCGCCGAGGATCGCCAGGTGGCCGCGGAGCTGGTCCCGGCTGACGGTGAGGGCCTGGGCGTAGGTCTGGGTCTCGCGGGTGATCCGGTTGAAGGTGCTGGCGAGCCGGCCGACCTCGTCGGGCGCCCGGACCGGGAGCCGGGCGGTCAGGTCGCCGCCGGCCATCCGGGCCGCCGCCCGGGCCAGCTCGACCAGCGGGCGGGTGGTCGAGCGGGCCAGCCGGCGGGCGGCCAGCAGCGCGAGGACGCCGGCCACTCCGACCGCCCCCGCCAGCAGGGCGTGCAGGGTCCGCGACGGTTCGCGGGCCACCGACAGGATCAGCGGTAGGGGCTGGCCCGGGGCGGGGCCGATCCGTTTGACGTACCGGCCGCCGCGGGTTTCGACGATTCCGTCGCCGGTGATCCGCTCGGCGGCGGCGAACACCGATTCCCGGGTGCCGCTGGGTTCGGTGCTCGGACCGCCGTCGGCGTCCGGGTCGACCGCCGGCGGGCCGCCGTCGATCGATTCCCTGGTGGCCGACCCCCCGGGCGCCGACCCCTCGGCCACCGATCCGTCGGCGGCCGATCCGTCGGTGGCCGGTCCCTCGGCGGCCGGTCCCTCGGCGGCCGATCCGTCGGTGACCGGTCCGGCAGTGGCCTCCGGCCCGCCGGTCGGACTGGCCGGACCCGCCGGGCCGGTGGCGGCCGGCTTGGCCGGCAGCAGGGTGACGGCGGTACCGGTGGCGGCGGCGAGCCGGGTGACGAAGGCGGTGTCCAGCACCTGGGCGGCGTGCACGCTGCCGCTCGGGGTTCCGGCGGTGTCCCGGAGCTCGACCCGGGCGGCGATCGCCCGCGGCGCCACCGCGGTCGACCGGTCGCCGCCGCAGTCGGCCCACGGTCCGGCCGGCGGGTCGGGCGTGATCAACACCGGCGTGCCGTTCGCAGCGGTCACCAGGACCGCGCTGGCCAGGCCCTGGGTGACGAACTCGGTGGCGAGCCCGGACCGGTCGGTGGCCACGGCGACCGCGGCGGCGGCGGAGTAGAGCTGTTGGCACAGCGCGGTGATCGTGTTGCGTACCGTGGTTGCGGCGAGGCTCAGCCGGTCCTCGGACCGCTGGTGACCGACGGTGGCCGCCGTGACGCCGACGAAGCCGGCGCCGAGTAGCACCGGGCCGAGCACCACGGCGAGAAAGGCGCTTGTCAACCTTCCGCGCAGCGTCACTCTTCCCTCCGGAAGCTCCGCACCCGATGCTGCGATGCTGCGACAAACCACTTACTTAACGCGGGTCACGGCAGGAGTGTTACGTGTCGGATTCTTCGGACGAAGCGGATGCGATCGACCGGGTGAAGCGGGAGCTGCGCCACGACCTGCTCGCCCGCCGCCGGGCGCTGCCGGCTCCGACCCGGGCCGACGCCGCCGGCGCCGTCCAGCACCAGCTGGCCGACCTGGTACGTCGACTGCGCCCGACCACCATGACCGGGTACGCGCCGGTCGGGGCCGAACCGGGCGGGCCGGAGCTGCCCGAGGTGCTGTCCCGGGCGGTCGAGACCGGCGGCGGCCGGCTGCTGCTGCCGGTGCTGCGCACCGATCTGGATCTGGACTGGGGTCGCTACACCGGACCAGGCGGTCTGGTGGCGGCCGGTCGAGGGATGCGGGAGCCGGACGGCGCCCGGCTGGGCCGGGCGGCTATCGCCGGGGCCGGGCTGGTGGTCGTACCGGCGCTGGCCGTGGACCGGGCCGGCATCCGGCTGGGCCGCGGCGGCGGCTCGTACGACCGCGCGCTCGCCCGGGTGGCACCGGGTGCGTTGATCGTGGCGGCGCTGCACGACGGCGAACTGGTCGATCGGCTTCCGGCCCATCCACACGACCGCCCGGTGCACGCGGTGGTCACCCCGACCGGCGGCTTCAGGTCACTCGGCGACCGGGGCGGCGGGCCGCCCGGGTGAGGCCGCCGGGCGGCCGGGGTGACCTGGTGGCCGGGCCGGGTGGACGAAATCGGGTCCGATGAAGCACCATTGGCACTCGGACACGACGAGTGCCAACAGCCCGAGCAAGATCCGGAGGGGAACCGTGCCCACCTACCAGTACGCCTGTACCGCGTGCGGTGATCAACTTGAGGCGGTCCAGTCCTTCACCGACGAGCCGCTCACCGAGTGTCCGGCGTGTCAGGGTCGGCTCCGCAAGTTGTTCGGCTCCGTCGGCATCGTCTTCAAGGGGTCCGGCTTCTACCGCAACGACTCCCGGGAATCCTCGAACGGCTCCCGCAAGGGGTCGGAGAGCGGTGACTCCGCGACCAAGGCCGCGACCAGCGGTTCCGGGGACTCCGGCTCGAACGGCGGCGCCACCGCTGGCGGCGGCTCGGCCAACGGCGGGTCCCAGGGCTCGGGCAGCACCGACAGTGCCACCAAGAGCGGCGGTTCGGACAGCGCCAAGGCCAAGGCGGGTTCCACCGGCGGCACCTCGTCCGGCGGCGGCTCGACGAGCACCGCCACCAAGACCGGCGCCTGACGACCGGCCCGCGCTCCGGGCCGCTTCGTAGCACGAGTGGCGCCCGGGCGGGGGCTTGTCCACAGCCGGCCAGGTTCTCCACAGCCTGGCGCTTTCCATCGGCGAGCCGACTCGCCGGGCGCCTAGCCTCCTGACGTCCCGGACACCGACCGGTGCCCCGGGGAAGGGAGGCGACGGATGGCGACGGAGCCGGCCCTGCGGCCGACCCGCTGGCCGGGACCGCCCCGGCGGACCACCGTGCTCCGAGCCGGGCTGGTGGCGACGTTCCTGGCCCTGGCCGCCGGAGCGCTGTACGCGGTCCCGCCGGCGACCGGCTGCGAGCCGGTCGCCAGCACGCCGGTTGACGGCCGGGGTGCGGGCGGCGACGGCTGCGGTGCCGGCCGTTCGGCCGGGCCAGCGAGCGGGCCGGTTTCCACGGATCATCCCGACCCCGGTCCGGCCGCCCAGGCTGCCGGCCGGCCGGCCGCCGACGCGGACGACGCCGCCGATGACCCGGCCGACGCGGACGGGCAGCCTGGCAGCGAACTGCCGGGCGGGTTGCCCCTGCCGGCCGGGGCGGTCGGCGTTCCGGTTCCACTGGCGGAGCCGGCGGTACTGGCCGTCGTCCGGCCCGGCACCCGGGTCAACCTGCTGGCCGCGCTGCCCGCCCGCCGTCCGGGCGCGACCGTCGAGCCGGTGCTGCTGGCCGAGCGGGTGCCGGTCCTGGCCGTGCTGCGCCCGGCGGCAACCGACGGCTCGGCCGCCGTCTACCTGGCGCTGGACCCGGAGCAGGCGCGACGGACGATCGGCATGCCGCCCGACGCCCGCTTCGCCCTCGCGGTCCTGCCCTGACCGCCCAGCGCACCGATCAGGCCCATCCGCCACCCGTGCCGGCAGCCCGTGCTGGCCACCCGTGCCGGCTGCCCGGGCTGGCCACCCGTGCCGGCAGCCCGTGCTGGCCACCCGTGCCGGCTGCCCGGCGCCGGTCAGTCCCAGTGCGGCGGGCGTTCGGCGAGCAACCGGTCGTCGTTGGACCGGGCGTACTCGCCCCACCCCCGGTCGGTGTCGTCCGCCGTCTGCTCGGGCAGCACGACGAAGTCCTCGCTGAGATCGACCTCCCGGTCGTCGTCCCCGGACGCGCGGGGCACCGGTGGTTCATCGGCGCGCTTCACGACCGGGAGCCTACCCAGCCAGGCGGCTCTCCGGCACTGCCGCGGGGCCGGCGGCCGGCCGGCGTTGGTAGCGTCAGGCCTGTGACGACCGGCAACGGCGATCCTGCCGACGAGGGCTTCTGGCGCCGGCCGCCCGGCCAGCCGGACGGGCTGCGGCGACCCGACCAGCCGGCACCGGAAGCGGCCGGTCCGGTCGGCCGGCCCAGCTATCCAGGGCCGCCCCCCAGCACTCCCCCACCGGCCGGCTGGCGGCCGCCGGTGCACGTGCAGCCGCCGCCACCGGGCCGGCTGCCGCCGCAGGACCTACCCGCCCTGGACGCCGCCGAGGGCAGCGCCCGCACCCTCACCTACGGCATCGGAATGCTCACCACGGCGGTACTCCTGGTGGTGATGTGTCTGCTCTGCTCCCGAGTGCTGTTCTGAACGCGGCCGACAGCGCACCTGCGCCGCCCCGGGCGCTGGTCAGCCGGCTGTGGCGCCGACCACCATCGATTGACCAACGGGTTGTCGCCAGTTGAACGCCGTGCTGTGATGGGGTAATGCCCGGCGGTGAGGAACTGCTCCGGTCGAGGGGCCTGCGGGTCACCCGGCCGCGCCTCGCCGTGCTGGAGGTGCTCGCCGGCGGCGGCCACCTGGAGGTCGACGAGATCACCCGCCGGGTCCGGGAGCGGCTCGACTCGGTCTCCACCCAGGCCGTGTACGACGTGCTCGGCGCGCTGGCCAGGGCCGGCCTGTCCCGGCGCATCGAACCGGCCGGCAGCCCGGCCCGGTACGAGGCCCGGGTCGGGGACAACCACCATCACATCGTCTGCCGGGCCTGCGGTGAGATCTCGGACGTCGACTGCGCGGTCGGCGCCGCGCCCTGCCTCGACCCGGAGACCACGAACGCGTACGGCTTCGAGGTCGACGAGGCCGAGGTGACCTTCTGGGGCCTCTGCCCGGCCTGCCAGACCCGCCGAGAGGCGGAGCGATGAGCACCACGGTCACGCCCGGGCGGCCGGCCCGGTCGCCCGACGACGACCTCGGCCTCTTCGGGCCCGGTTCGGTGACCTGGAAGGTGCACGAGGAGCCGATCCTGATCCTCGCCGGCCTGCGCTCGCTCTATCTGCAGGCACTGCATCCCCGGGCGATGGCCGGGGTGGCCCAGAACAGCGACTTCCGCTCCGACCCGTGGGGGCGGCTGGTGCGCACCGCGCAGTACGTGGCGACCACCATCTACGGCACGACCGCCCAGGCCGAGGCGGCCGGCCGCCGGCTGCGCGCCCGGCACGCCCGGCTGCGCGGCCGGGACCTCCTCACCGGCGAGGAGTTTCGGGTCGACTCCCCCGATTTGCTGCGCTGGGTGCACGTGACCGAGGTGGAGTCGTTCGTCAGCACCGCTCGGCGGGCCGGCCTGCCGCTCACCGACGACGAGGTGGACCGCTACTACGCCGAGCAGCGGGCCGCCGCCGCGCTGGTCGGCCTCGACCCGGCGACGGTGCCGGGCAGCCTCGCCGAGGTGGCGGAGTACTACCGGGCGGTGCGGCCCGAGCTGCGGATGACCCGGGAGGCGGCCGAAACGGCCTTCTTCCTGACCGCTCCCCCGGTGCCGTGGCGGATGAGCCGCCCGCTCAAGCTCGGCCTCAGCCTCGGGCCGGCCCGGCTGGCGTACCTCGGCATCGCCGGCACCGCGTTCGGGCTGCTGCCGGCCTGGGCCCGCCGCCGGTACGGCGCCCCCGGGCTACCCACCACCGACCTCTCCGCCGCGCTCTCGGTCCGGACGCTGCGGCTGGCCCTGAACGCCATTCCCCGCCGGTACGTCGAGGGACCGCTCTACCAGGAGGCGAAGGCCAGGGCGGCCCGGCTCGCCCCGGCCACCGGCTGAGCCCCGGCCCGATCCACGACCCGCCCAGATCCACGACCCGCCCGCCCCGGGTCCCGGCGGTTCAGGTCCAGGTCAGCTCGCGTCGTCGGTCGGCAGGAGGGTCCGTTCGACCGCTGCCCACGGTTCCTTCCCCGGCGCCTGCGCCCCGGCCGGGCAGCTCCGCCGGTAGTCGCACCAGGCGCACCGGGGTCCGGGCGCGACCGGGAACGCCTCGTCCGGGTCGCCGCCGTCGGCCACCGACCGTTCCGCGTCGAGGATGTCCCGGGCGGTCTCCTCGGCCCGGCCGACCTGCCGCGCGATCGACTCCGCGGTGTGCTCGTGGGCGGCCACCGTGCCGGTCGGCAGGTGGTGCAGCTCCACCCGCCGGCAGGGCCGGCGGAAGACCCGCTCCGCGGCGTACGCGTAGAGCGCCAGCGCGGTCGAGCCGCGCGCGTCGTCGCTGTCCAATCCGGTCCGGCCGGTCTTGTAGTCGACGATCACCAGCTCCGGACCCTCCGGGCCGGGCCGCGAGTCGATCCGGTCCGCCCGGCCGTTGAAGGCGAGCACCGCGGTCTTGACCGCCACCACGCGCTCCACGCCGAGCGGGTCGTCGGCCGGATCCAGCGTGTCGACGTAGGACTCCAGCCAGCCGAGCGCCCGCCGGTACGCCGCCCGCTCCTGCTCGTCGTCGCGGTAGCCGTCCCGTACCCAGGTGCCCTTGAGCAGGCTGGGCAGCGCCTCCGGGCGGCGTCGGTCGGCCGGCAGGGCGTACCAGTTACGCAGGGCGGTGTGGACGCTCGCGCCGAGCGAGTTGTGTGCCCAGGCCGGTCCCTTGGCCGGTGCCGGCCGGTCTAGGTAGGAGTACCGGTAGCGGCGCGGACAGTCGGTGTAGGCGCCGAGCTTGCTCGGGGTGCAGACGAACAACCGCTCCGGCATCCCCTCGAAGCCGAGCTGCTCCGGCTGGCCGTCGCGGGGGCGGGGGGCCCGGTTACCGGGTCGGGATGGCCTTCGCACCGCACGATCCTTTCACCCCCGGCCGCAATGCCAGGAAGTTAAGGGTGTGTCACGTGCCTGAATAAGACGAAGCTCCTGTAGAACGTGGATCGACCAAGATCTAAATTCATACAGGAGCTTCGTTGTCCGGGGATTCTTCCATGGATGCGTTGCCGCGGCTTGGTGCGGGCGCCGCGTGGCAACACATCGGGCTGGGCGTGCTGTCACAGTCGGTGCCGCGAGAGCTCATCGATGAGGCGGTAGCGGCGACCGGAGTCACTCAGCGGCGGGTACGTCTGCTGCCGGCTCGGGTGGTGGTGTTGTTTGTGTTGGCGATGTGCCTGTTCAGTACGGACGGCTACCGGCAGGTGTGGCGGTTGCTGGTTTCGGGCTGGCCCGCGTTGGCCAGGATCACCCCTACCACCTCGGCGTTTTCTCAGGCCCGTCAGCGGTTGGGGGAGGCGCCTCTGAGATATCTGTTCGAGCGGGTGGCCGGGGCGCGGGGCGAGCCGGGCATGCCCGGCGTGTTCGTGGCCGGACGGCGGGTCGTGGCCTGGGACGGCACCAAGCTGCAGACGGCCGACAGTCCCGCCAATGAGGCCGCTTTTGGTCGTGATGCGGGTGGCGGTGGCAACACGGCGGGCTACCCACGGCTGTGGCTGTTGACGTTGATCGAGTGTGGCACGCATGCGGTCATCGGTGCGTCGTTCGGCCGCGAAGCGGAAATGGTCCAGGCCCGCGCCCTGCTTCCCCTGCTACGGGAAGACATGCTGCTCGTCGCTGACCGGAACTTTCACGGCTATGACCTGTGGCGGGCAGCGGAGGCCACCGGCGCAGGACTGCTCTGGCGGATGAAGTCCAACCGCCACCTGCCCGTGGTAAGGGCACTGCCAGATGGATCTTGGATATCAGTCATCAAACCCCCACCAGGGCGGCGGCGGGGCACCGAACCGGTCATCACCGTCCGGGTGATCGAGTACACCGTCACGGTCGCCACCACCAACCGACACGGCGTGACGGCATGCCGGACCGAGCGGTACCGGCTGGTCACCAACCTACTCTGCCCGCAGGACATCACCGCGGGACAGCTGATCGACTGCTACCACCAACGCTGGGAAACAGAGAACAGCTACCAGAACCTCAAGACCCACCAGCGAGGGTCGAAGGTCGTACTACGTTCCCACGATCCCACCGGTGTCCGGCAGGAGATGTGGGCTCATCTCATCGTCTACCAAGCGTTACGGGACCTGATCACCACGACCGCCGCCGAGCATCACCTCGACCCCGACCGACTACCGTTCCTGACCTGCCTACGCCTGGCACGTCGACACGTCATCAACACCGCGATCACCACCAGCCGGGACCTCACCAGCGCACTGATCACGGTCGCTGACGAACTCCTAGACGATCAGACCGGCCCACGCCGGTCACGCTCCAGCCCCCGAGCGGTCAAACGCCCTACCTCGCCCTACCGCGGCAAGAAACGAACCGAACCAGCATCAACCACAGCCACCTACACCACCAACCTCACCAAACCCGGCCCGGAAAGCACTTAACTTCCTGGCATTGCCCCCGGCCGACATTCCGCGGTCGACCGGGCGCCGGCCCGGTCCGGGCCTGGTCGGACCCGGTTCAGCCCGACACGACCGGGGTCGCGGCGCCGGCCGCCGCGACGATCCGCTGGTACGCCTCCGGCGCGGTGGTGTGCGCGCCGAGGGCGACCGTCTTGTGCGTACCGTGGAAGTCGGAGGATCCGGTGACCAGCAGGCCCAGCTCGGCCGCCAGGGCGCGGACGTGGACCCGTTCCGCCGGCGAGTGGTCCTGGTGGTCGGCCTCCAGTCCGGCGAGTCCGGCGACCGCCAGCTCGGCGATCAGCGAGTCCGGCACGATCCGGCCCCGCCGGCTGGCCCGCGGGTGCGCGAAGACGGCGACCCCACCGGCGGCGCGGATCAACCGGACGGCGTGGAACACGTCGATGTCGTCCTTGGGCAGCCGGTAGCGCTCGCCCAGCCACCGCGGCGCGAACGCCTCGGTGGTCGTCCGCACCAGCCCGGCCCTGATCAGCGCCTGTGCGATGTGTGGCCGGCCGACCGTGCCACCGGCCGCCCTGGCCTGGATGTCCGGCCAGCTCACGTCGATTCCGTCCGCCCGCAGCAGCGCCACCGTCCGCTCGCCCCGCACCGTCCGGGCCTGGCGGACCCGGGCCAGCTCGGCCGCGAGTTCGGGCTCGTCCGGATCGAACAGGTACCCGAGCAGGTGCAGCGGGATCGACGGCTGCCCCCCGTACCAGCGGCAGGAGAGTTCGGCGCCGCGGACCAGCGTGAGGCCGGCGGGCAGGGCGGCGGTCGCCGCCGCCCACCCGGCGGTGGTGTCGTGGTCGGTGATCGCCAGCACGTCAAGCTTCGCCTCGACCGCCGCGCGTACCAGCTCCGGCGGGGTGCAGGTGCCGTCGCTGGCGGTCGTGTGCGCGTGCAGGTCGATCCGGGTCGCCACGGCTATCGCACCGCCACGCTATCCGGTCCGGGTCGGCGCGGTCGCGACCCTGGGCACGAACTGCCAGCCCGCGCCCACCCCTTCCGGTAGCGCGACCGCCTGTTGGCTGCCGTCGGTGCGGCACCGCACCACCCCGTGGGCGTCCGCGCTCAGTACGGTCTGGTCGTCCGCCCAGGTGGGCGTGACCGAGGCCCGGATCGGGCAGCTCAGCAACTGCTCCGCCCCGGTGCCGGTCGGGTTGGCGACGGCCCGGTCCCAGTCCACCAGCGCGACCTGGGTCGCGGTGGGTTCGGCCAGCCAGCCGCCACCCGGAGCCAGGCGCCCGTCGGCGCCGTCGAGCCGCAGGTCGAGGCCGCATCCGCCGGTCCGGATCACCTCCAGGCCGGCGCCGGTCGACCGCAGCTCGGCCAGGCAGGGTGCCTGCCCGCCCGCGTCGCGGACAAGTGCCGCGAGCGAGTCGCCGCGGACCCCGAAGACGGCGGTGACCTCGTCGTTCCAGGCGGGCTGGTAGGCCCGGGCCGGATCGAGCGTGTCGAAGCCGCGGCCCTCGACCTGGATGACGACCCGGTCGCCCAGCAGCGCGATCGGGGCGGTGGCCGGCGGTACCTCCACGCTGGCGAGGACGGCCAGCCCGGACGGCCGCAGCCGCGCCACATAGAGCACCTGTTCGATGACGAAGGCGATCCGGTCGCCACCCGGGCTGAGCACCCACCGGTCGTCCTCGCCGCTGAGCGCGACGGAGGTGCCGTCGGTTCGCAGGAACCGGACACCGGAGGCACCCGCGTAGACCCAGCCGTCCGGAACCCGGATGATCCGGGTCACCTCGCCGACCCCGGTCAGCAGCAACTGCCGGCCGTCCGTGGTCCAGAGCCGGTCACCGACCCGGACGTCGAGCCCGATGCCGGTGTCGCCCGCCGGACCCGCCGTGGGGACGGTGGCGGCGGTGGTCTGCGCCGGGCCGAAGTCGATGAGCGTGCCGGACGGTGTGCCGTGGCCGGGGCGCCACCAGCCGCCGATCGAGCTGATCCCACCCACCGTCAGGACGAGGGCCATCGCCACGGCCAGCGCCGAGCCGACCGACCGGCGCCGCTGGATCGCCCGGCCGCGTCGGATCGCCGCGCCGGCCGGATCGCCGACCGGTGGTGTCGACTCGGCCCGGGCGGCGAGCAGCTCCCGCAGCGAATCCTCGATCCTGGTCATCGGCTCTCCCCGACGACCGCCGGCACCGTCACGGCCGGTACCGCCGCCCCGCCGGCCACCGCGGGGCGGGCCGGCGCCGCGGTGGGCGCCGGGGTGTGAGCCGGCGGCGTCGACGCGGGCGGTGCGCACGGCGCCGACAACCGGCCGGTTGGCTCGGCCGGCGGGCGCTCCACGGGTACGGCGACGCCGGGCAGCAGGTCCGCCTGGTTGCCGAGCCGCTGGCGGAGGGTGTTGAGGGCGCGGAAGGTCTGGCTCTTGACCGTGCCGGTCGAGATGTTGAGCATGGCGGCGGTCTGCGCCTCGGTGAGGTCCTCGTAGTAGCGCAGCACCAGCACCGCCCGCTGCCGGGCCGGCAGCGCCCGGAGGTGCTTCCAGAGCGCGTCCCGCTCCAGCTGCTCCTCGATCTGGTCGGGCGCGGCCCGCTCGGGCAGCACCTCGGTCGGGCGTTCGCCGTGCCACCGGCGCCGCCACCAGCTCGTCGCCGTGTTGACCAGCACCCGCCGGGTGTACGGCTCGACCGCCTCGATCCGGCCGAGGCGCTTCCAGGCCAGGTAGGTCTTCGTCAACGCGGTCTGGAGCAGGTCCTCGGCGGTGCCCCAGTCTCCGACCAGGAGGTACGCGGTGCGTAACAGGGCCGGCGAACGGGCCGCGACGAATTCGCGGAACTCCTCCTCCAGGGTGTGCCTGGCCACCACCTGTCGCCGCCCTCCCGTTGCCGCGTCTCCCGAAAGGCTGCCACAGATGGTGGCCGGGGTCGATTACGGCCGGGTAATAAACACCGACCGGGGCGACATCGACGACCACCAGGCCGACGGATACCGGACTGACGGGTGAGGCGGATCGACGGGGGCCGTGGGTGGGTCAGGCTCCGTCGTCGGCCTTCGCCTCGTCCTCCTCCTTGCCGAGCCGGGCCTCGACGGCCTGCGGCTCGTACATCTCCTCGACCACGCGCAGGTAGAGCTCGTTGGGGTTGGGGAGGTACTTGACCTCGCGCAGGGCCTGCTCCTGACCCGCCGACTCCAGCACGAACGTCCCGTAGTTGAGGGTGCGGCCCAGCGGGGACTGCTCGTACTTCATGTCGGTGACCCGCAGCAGCGGCATCATCGCGACCCGCCGGGTGATGATGCCGTTGACCACCATCACCCGCTTGTTGGTGAGGATGAACCGGTCGAAGAACCAGTCGGCGACCTTCCAGGCCGTCCAGCCCATGATCCCGACCCAGACCAGGACGGCGACCGTGGTGAGCCCACCGCCGCCCTGCAGGGCCAGGAAGCCGGAGAGGTAGCCGAGGATGAAGGTCGCCGCGAGGCCGACCAGCAACGGCGTGGCCAGCGAGATCTTGTGCCGCTTCCACTCACCACGGTAACGCTCGGTGGGGAAGAGGTAGCGGGCGACCAGCGGGGTCGGCTCGTCCTCAAGGGGCAGCACCCGGCGCGGGCCCAGCGGCATCCCGGAGGCGTCGACCCGCAGGCCGGCCAGCTCCTCTTCGGAGATCTCCGGGCGCTCGAAGGCGTCGGGGTCGGCTTCCCAGGTCCGCCCCGACCGGGCCCGGCCGGTGGCGTATCCGGCGTCGCCGGAGTAGGAGGGGCCGTCCGAATAGGAAGGCCCGTCGGCGTACGCCGGGCCGTCCCCGAAGCCCGGGCCGTCGTCCGGGCGGACGCGGGGGATCGGCTCGGTGTCGCGCTCGCGTCGGCGTCGCTCGGCGTCGTCGGGCTCGGGCGGTTCGCCTGAGGGGTTACCCATTGACGGCTAGGCGACGAGGCTGGTGAAGAAGTCGCCGAAGCCCTGCGCGATGTCGACGATGCCGCCGCCCAGCGACTTGAAGACGTCGGCGGCGGAGTTGGGTCGGAACGCAATGAAGAAAATCAAAAAGGCGATTCCGCCCCAGGTGAGGAACTTCTTAGCCATGGCGGGCCATCCCCTCCGCGCGGCGCCTGGTTCCAGTACCGCAGCAGTACCCAGAGTATCAGTCAGATGTCGTACCGTGAATCAACCACACGCCTTTTCGCACCCTTGCGGTCAGGCGTCAGACCTTCCCGTGCAGGTACGGCGATGGCGCGCCGTACACGAGTTCGGGCGGCAGCCACTCGGCCAGGTCATGGAGGACGACCTCCGCCGCGAGGAGGTAGCCCGCGCTCGATGGCCAGGCTATCGCATACAGCCACATCCCCCGAGCTTCACCCGCGTACGCCGCGCGGTCTGTCGGAGATTTTACCGACCACAGTGGAGTGGGGTGCCCGGCCACCCTGATCTTGGCATGCGGGGCGGTCTCGGGACGCTCCGGCGTGGCGTCGGCGATCAGGTCGGCCAGCTGCTCGCCGGGGTCCGGACCGGGGATGCCGGCGTACCGGGTGCCGAGCCCGATGCCCGGCTCCTCGGCGACGAAGACCAGGTCAGCCGGCCCGCCGCCGAGCGGCGCCGGGCCGCTGCAGGCGACCGCCGTGGCGCGCGCGCCACCGGCCTCGTCCCCGGCCCAGGCGACGCCGGTCACCGTCCAACCCGCCGGCAGCGGCCACGGACACCAGAGCGGCACCGGGGGTCGGTCCCCGCCGGCCGGGTCGGTGATCCGGGCCGCCACGCTGGCCACGATCTCGGGCCCGACGTGCTCCGCCACGTGCAGCGGGAACACCGGGCCGCAGTCGGCACACCGCCAGTCGCTGTGCATCAGGTCCGGCTCCCGGACCGCTCCGCCACAGCGAGGACAACTCACCGCGATACCCACCCCACCACAGTCCCCCGGCTCGTCCGGCGGAGTCAAGCGAACCGGCCTTTTCGGTCATCCGGCGACAGGTTCACTCATCCGTCATTCGACCTGTCATTCATCCGGCGAGAGCCATTCACCCGTCGGCGGGGACGTTCATCCGCCAGCGGACCATTTATCCCGCCGAGACACCATTCATCACGTGCAGACACCATTCGTCCCGCCAGAGCGCCACTCATCCCGGTCGGGGGCGTCCGGGGGCGGTCCGGCGTGGGTGCGGATCCAGGTGTGCATCGCGATGCCGCTGGCCACGCCGGCGTTGATGGAGCGGGTCGAGCCGTACTGGGCGATGGACAGGACCGCCGCGCAGGCCCGCCGCGCCGGTTCGGACAAACCTGGACCTTCCTGGCCGAAGAACAGCACGCAGCGGGCCGGCAGGACCGCCCTCTCGATGGGGCGGGATCCGGGCAGGTTGTCGATCCCGACGATCGGCAGCTCAGCGGCGGCGGCCCAGGTCAGGAACGCCTCGATCGTCTCGTGGTGTCGGACGTGCTGGTAGCGGTCGGTGACCATCGCCCCGCGCCGGTTCCACCGCCGGCGCCCCACCACGTGCACCTCGGCGGCGAGAAAGGCGTTGGCGTTGCGGACCACGGTTCCGATGTTGAGGTCGTGCTGCCAGTTCTCGATCGCCACGTGGAAGGTGTGCCGGCGCCGGTCCAGGTCGGCGACGACCGCCTCCCGCCGCCAGTAGCGGTACCGGTCCACCACGTTGCGCCGGTCGCCGTGGGCCAGCAGTTCCGGGTCGTAGCGCGGATCGGTCGGCGGCTCACCCGGCCAGGGACCCACCCCCACCTCGACCGCACCACCGTCGCCAACCACGTCGGCGGCGTCGATCCGGTCGGGCTCCACGATCTGCAGAGCGTACGGGCCGGTGGATCAGCGTCCCCGGGCGAGGCCGAGGGCCCGGCCGAGGTCGGCCAGGAACGCCAGCTGCGCCGCCCGCTCGCGGGCCTCGGCGCCCCGCCGGGCCGCCGGCGGCTCGGCGAACCACTGCTTGCCGATGGCGGACCCGCGGCCGCCGCGGAACTCGGCCGCCATCGGCGGCGGTCCGAAGGACTCCGCCGCCGCCCGCCCCGCACGGACCGCGATGGTCTGCACCCACTGCCGGTACGCGGCGGAGTCCGCCGGGTCGGCCCGCGCGGCCAGCAGCTCGGTGGCCGCCCGGCAGGCCGCGAAGAGTTCGGCCGGTTCGTCGCCGGGGCGGCCGGCCCCGGTCGGTGGCGGGCCGTGATCCGGCTCCGCGTAGATCGCCGCGACCACCGCCCGGACCAGGTCGCTGTCGAAGGCCCGGCCGGCGGCGAGGCCGTCCAGTCCGGCCAGCCCGGCGAGCACGCCCCGCACCGGCCGGCGCGGGTCGACCGGGGTGGCCGCGACGGCCACCCGGCCGGGGAGCCGGATCAGCAGTCGCCATTCGGCGGCCGAGTAGGCCGAGGCGGCGAGGCGGCCGCTGACGGGTCCGCCGACGGGGGGCGGATGCCCAGGCGCGGAGTGGCTCATGGGGACCTCCGCGGTCAGCATATGCCGGCGGATCGGCCGGTCGACGCGGGAAGTCAGCCGGTCGGGTGAAGGATCGACGGTCCGGGCCGGAGACGGTCCGGGCCGGAACGGCCGAGGGCGCGCCCGGCGGCGCACGACCGCCTTAGTGATGGTTAAGGCGATGATGGGGGGCCGGGCCGGTGCGGGGATTTGGTGGCGTCCATCGAAGGTGAAAACTGACCCCGGACGCAATGAGCGGCGGGGCCCTCCCCGGCACCCGCCGCCCACGCTCTGATGAGAAAGATTCTGCCCGAGACGCACGCCACACAGAAGACCCCAACAGGAGACGGGCGTCACAGTTATCTATTTGTGACCTTACTGTCCGTCAGAGTAGGCACCTTCGCCACGCCGCGTCATCCGAACGGTTTCCGCTTGTCAGCACTTGGGTTAGCGCTCACTGGAAGTTCCATCGATAGATACCCTTGGAATCGCTCCCATCACTTGGGGTAGCCGGCGCCCGTCGGCCTTGCGACCGTGTCGGAAGCCGGACGACATGGCATGCTCATCGATGTTTCGAGCCGGGTGAGCAGTGCCACGCCGAGCCGTTTCGACATCGATCCGGCGGGAATTCCCAAGCCGGTCAGCAGGTTGTGGCAGACGTAGGCGAATCCCGGTGGATCGGAGAGTGCAATGGCGACCGTTGAGCTGACAACGGCCAACTTCGACGAGGTGACCGGCAAGGACGGGATCGTCCTGGTCGACTTCTGGGCGGACTGGTGCGGTCCGTGCAAGCGCTTCGCACCCGTGTACGAGCGGGTGTCGGCGAAGCACCCGGACGCGGTGTTCGGCAAGGTCGACACCGAGGCCCAGCCGGAACTGGCCGCCAAGTTCGACATCCGCTCGATCCCGACCATCATGGCGATCCGGGACGGCGTCATCGTCTTCTCGCAGCCCGGCGCGCTGCCCGAGTCGGCGGTCGAGTCACTGATCGAGCAGGTGCAGGCCCTCGACATGGCCGAGGTACGCGCCCAGCTGGCCGGGCACACGCACTGACCTGACCGGCGTAACTGCGGGGCCGGGTCCGATCCGTCGGACCCGGCCCCGCCGTGTCCCCGATGGCGGCCGGTCGGGCGACGGGCACCCGGCGAGGCCCCCTGACGGTGGCGTGCGCGGCGTATGGTGAGCACGCCATGGACACCCTCAGCCGCCACGGCCGGACGGGCCGGATCGTCTGCACCGTCGTCGCCGGTGCGCTCCTGCTCGCCGGCACGCTGTGGGGACAGGACGACCACTTCCCGTTCGGCCCGTTCCGGATGTACGCCGGCTCGAACCCGCCGAACGAGCCCGCCCCGGACACCCGGGTCGAGGGGGTCGACGTCACCGGCGCCGTCGTCGACCTGGGCCAGCAGAACACCGGCATCCGGCGGGCCGAGATCGAGGGCCAGCAGAGCCGCTACCAGTCCGAACCCGACCTGCTGCGCACGGTCGCCGAGGCGTACGCCGAGCGCCACCCGGAGGCGCCCGGCCTGGTCGAGGTCCGGATCGTGATCCGCTGGCACGGCATCCGCGACGGTCGACCGACCGGCACCGCGGTCGACGAGACGGTCGTGCAGTGGCGCGCGCCCTGACCGCCGCGACCGGCTGGCTGACCCGGCCGGTACCGCGCGGCCGGATCGCCGCCTTCCGCACCCTGATCTACCTCTTCGTCGCCGCCGACCTGCTGCTGTTCACCCCCTGGGTACGCGACCCGGCCCGGCTCTCCGGTGAGCTGTACCAGCCGCTGTTCGTCGGGCGCCTGCTGCCGCTGCCGACGCCCACTCCGCTGCTGCTCTCGGTGATCTTCTGGGCGCTGCTCGGGTTGTCACTGGTGGCCGCCACCGGCCGCGCGCCCCGAGCCCTCGGCTGGCCGGTCTTCGTCCTGTACTTCGAGTGGATGATCATCGCGATGAGCTACGGGAAGGTGGACCACGACCGGTTCGCGTTCCTGGTCGCCCTCGCGGTGCTGCCGACCGCCGGACGGGCCCGGCACGGCGATCCGGTCCGAACCGAGGCAGGCGGCTGGGCGCTGCGGGTCACCCAGATCGCGGTGGTCTGCACCTACTTCCTCGCCGCCTGGGCGAAACTGCGGTTCGGCGGGATCGAGTGGCTCACCGGTTCGGTGCTGGCCCGGGCGATCATCCGGCGGGGCACCGAGCTGGCCGACCTGATCGCCCAGGTGCCCTACTTGCTCATCGCGGCCCAGCTCGGCATCGTCGCCTTCGAGTTGCTCAGTCCGATCGTCTTCGTCCTGACCGGGCGGTGGCGGCGGGCGGTGATCGGCTTCTTCTACTCGTTCCACCTGGTCACCTTCGCCACCATCACGATCTCCTTCGCTCCGCACCTGGTGGCGATGACGGCGTTCCTCAGGCTGGAGCGGATCCGCCCGATCCACTGGCTGCGCCGACGGATCCGGCCTACCGGGCGGCACCAGCCGGTCCCGGCGCAGGCGGTCGCCGAACGGAAGCCACCACCGAGCCACGCGGCCGAGCCGAGCCATCAACCCGTCGAGCCGAGCGAGCCGGTCGGTGCCGAGACTCAGCCGGCCGCCGGTGGCCTGGGGACGGCGCAGGCGGCCGTGCCGCCGGGCATCCGGTGACGGTTGCGGGCCACCCAGCGGTAGAGCGGCCAGGCCACCGCCCGCACCGGCGGCAGCAGCAGCAGCCGGCCGGGTAGCCGCCAGCCCAGGTGGCTCTCCCCCAGCAGCCGGGCGATGGCGTCCGGTCCGGCGGCGCGCACGCCGTCCCGGCCGACCCACTGCACCGCCTCCTCACACTCGGCTACGGTCAGGCCGAGCGCGTCGAGGTCGGCGAACTGCCAGGGCACCAGCCGGGCCGGGGTCGGAATCCAACGCTCGGCGAACCGGGCGCAGGAGGTGCAGAAGGCGCAGTCTCCGTCGTACACGAAGGTTGACTGGAGCATGTCTCCATCCTGCCCGATCGACTAGGCCACGTGTGCCAGGTAGCCGGCGAGAGCGGCGTTCAACACATCCCGGCCCGGCCGGGCCCAGACGTCGGCGTGGAAGACCTCGACCTCGACCGGCCCCCGGTAGCCGGCCGCGTCGACGGCCGCCCGGAACCGGCGCAGGTCCACGCAGCCGTCGCCGGGCAGGCCGCGTCCGAGCAGCACCCCCGCCGGCAGCGGGGTCACCCAGTCGGCGACCTGGAAGCAGGCGATCCGCTCCTCCCGGCCGGCCCGCGCCAGTTGGTCCCAGACCTGGTCGTCCCACCAGAGGTGGTAGGTGTCCACCACCACGCCGACCGTCTCGGCCGGGTGGGGCGCGGCCAGGTCCAGCGCCTGCCCCAGGCTGGCCACCACACAGCGGTCGGCGCAGAACATCGGGTGCAGCGGCTCGATCGCCAGCCGCACCCCGGCCTGCCGGGCGTACGGCACCAGGGCGCCGATCGCCTCGCCGACGTGTGCCCGGGCGGCGTCGACGTCCCGGCTGCCGGCCGGCAGCCCGCCGGAGACCAGCACCAGGACCGGCGCGCCGAGGGTGGCCGCCTCGTCGATGGCGCGCCGGTTCTCGTCGTACCAGTCGGGGGTGTTGAAGAAACCACCCCGGCACAGTGAGGTGACCGCGAGCCCGGCGTCGCGCACGAGCGCCGCGGTCTTGTCCAGGCCGTAGGCGGCGGTCTCCTCCCGCCACAGGCCGACGCCGGTGACGCCGGCGTCGACGCAGCCGGCGACGAGATCCGGCAGCGGCCAGTACTTGGTGGTGGCCTGGTTCAGCGCGAACCGGGCCGGCGCGGTCGGGGTCACGCCGGGCCGCCCGGCACGGTCAGCTCGGGAATCTCGATCCGGCGGCCCTCGCGGGCCGACCGCAGCCCCAGTTCGGCGAGCTGCACCCCGCGGGCACCGGCCCACAGATCCCAGCTGTACGGCTCGTCCTGCGCGACGTGCCGCAGGAACAGCTCCCACTGGGCCTTGAAGCCGTTGTCGTACTCCTCGTTGTCCGGCACCACCTGCCACTGTGACCGGAAGTCCTCGGTGACCGGCAGGTCCGGGTTCCAGACCGGCTTCGGGGTGGTGGAGCGGTGCTGGATCCGGCAGTTGCGCAGGCCGGCCACGGCGCTGCCCTCGGTGCCGTCCACCTGGAACTCGACCAGCTCGTCGCGGTAGACCCGGACCGTCCAGGAGGAGTTGATGGCGGCGACGATTCCGCCGGCCGGCGAGGCGATCTCGAAGATGCCGTACGCGGCGTCGTCGGCGGTCGCCGGGTAGGGCTGGCCGGCCTCGTCCCACCGGGTCGGGATGTGGGTGGCGGTCCGGGCGGTCACCGCGGTCACCGGACCGAAGATCTGCTCCAGCACGTAGTGCCAGTGCGGGAACATGTCGACCACGATGCCGCCGCCGTCGGCCGCCCGGTAGTTCCACGACGGACGCTGGGCCGGTTGCCAGTCGCCCTCGAAGACCCAGTAGCCGAACTCGCCGCGCACCGAGAGGATGCGGCCGAAGAAGCCGCCCTTGACCAGCCGGTCCAATTTGCGCAGACCGGGCAGGAAGAGCTTGTCCTGCACCACGCCGTGCTTGATGCCGGCCGCGTCGGCCAGCCGGGCCAGCTCGACCGCGCTGGCGAGGTCCTCCGCCGTGGGCTTCTCGGTGTAGATGTGCTTGCCCGCCTCGATCGCCAGCCGGAGCGCCTTCTCCCGCTGGGCGGTGACCTGGGCGTCGAAGTAGACCTGCATGTCCGGCCGGGCCAGTGCGGCGGCGAGATCGGTGGTCCATTCGGTGAGCCCGTGCCGCCCGGCGATCTCGGCCAGCTTGGTCTCGCTCCGGCCGACCAGCAGTGGCTCGGGCCAGAGGCGGGTGCCGTCGCGCAGCGGCAGGCCGCCCTGTTCCCTGATCGCCAGCAACGAACGCACCAGGTGCTGCCGGTAACCCATCCGGCCGGTGACGCCGTTGAGCACGATCCCGATCGTGGTACGGGCCATTCCTCCGCCTCCTCAGGCTGCTCGCTTGCGCCGAACGTGATCGTCCGCCAGGGAAGCGCTTTCCTGGGCACGCTACTGGCTTCGGCCGCACTTCGGCAAGGGCTTTCCTACCAGCGTACGCGGGGCACGCTATCCTCACTCGCGTCGGGCGATCCGGGCCGCCCGGGAAGGACTGGGGGCGATGGCCACTCTGGCGGATGTCGCACGGCGGGCGGGCGTCTCCCCGGCCACCGCCTCCCGGATCATCAACGGCAGCTCCAAACCGGTCACCGAGGCCCTGCGCGAGCGGGTGCTGGCCGCCGTCGAGGAGCTGCAGTACGTCCCGAACGCGCACGCCCAACTACTGGCCCGCAACCACCGCAGCGCGGTCGGGGTGATCGTGCACGACGTCTCGGACCCGTACTTCGCCGAGATCACCCGCGGGCTGCAGCGGGTCGCCACCGCCGACGGCCGGCTGGTGATCATCTGCAACACCTACCGCGACCCACAGAAGGAGCTGGAGTACGTCGAACTGCTCCGGGCCCACCAGGCCGCCGCGATCATCCTCGCCGGCTCGGGCTACCACGACGAGCAGTTCACCAACTCCCTCGACGCGAAGCTCCGGGTCTACCAGGCCACCGGCGGGCACGTCGCGGTCATCGGCCGGCACGAGCACACCGGCCACGCGGTGATCCCGGCGAACGAGACCGGCGGTTATCTGATGGGCGCCGAGCTCTTCGCCCTCGGCCACACCCAGCTGGGCGTGATCGCCGGGCCGAAGCACCTGACCACCACCACCGACCGACTCACCGGCCTGCGGCGGGCCGCCCGGGAACACGGCCAGAAGCTGCCCACCCGGCAGATCGCGTACGCCGACTTCGACCGCTCCGGCGGCGCCGCCGCGGCCGCCAGCCTGCTCGACGCCCACCCGCAGCTGACCGCGATCGCGGCCCTCAACGACTCGATGGCGATCGGCGCCCTCGCCCTGCTCCGCAGCCGGGGCATCCGGGTGCCCGAGCAGATGAGCCTGGTCGGCTTCGACGACATGCCGGTGGCCAGGGACGTGACGCCGACCCTGACCACCATCCGGCTCCCGTTGGCCGACATGGGCGCCCGGGCGATGACCCTCGCTCTGCAACCGGCCGACCCGATGCACTCGCCACACATCGAACACGTCTCCGCCGAACTGGTCCGCCGGGAGAGCACCGCGCCGCCGCCCGCGTCCTGACCGCCGCCGACCGGCGCGGCGCGCGCTTGCGCTCGGCTCGCACGTATGTTCGAATACTCGCCATGCGCTGGGCCAACCTCACGTCGGCTCCCCACGACGCGGGGGCCCCGGCCAGGGGCGGGGAGACGGCGCCAGCGGCAGCACCACTGCCGCTGGCGCTGCCCGGCGCGGTCGTCCGGACCTTCGACACCCCCGGCTTCGCCGGGATGACCTTCTACGAGGTCCGGGCGAAGTCGATGCTCAACCGGGTGCCCGGCACCTCCCGGGTGCCGTTCGAGTGGACCATCAACCCCTACCGGGGCTGCGGGCACGCCTGCAGCTACTGCCTCGCCGGCGACACCGAGATCCTGCTGGCCGACGGTGGTTCCCGGCCGCTCGCCGAACTGACCCCGGGCGACAAGATCTACGGCACCCGGTCGACCGACAACCACCGCCGCCTGGTCGTCACCGAGGTGCTGGCGCACTGGTCCACGGTCAAGCCGGCGTACCGGCTCCTCCTCGACGGCGGGGGCGAGCTGACCGCGAGCGGCGACCACCGGTTTCTGACCGAGCGCGGCTGGAAACACGTCACCGGCCCCACCATAGGCGACGGCCCGCCCCGCCCCTACCTGACGACAAGTGACCGGTTGCTCGCGATCGACGACGACGTGGCCGCCGGAGTCGCGCTCGATCGCCGGGTGGCCCGGCGGGTGCGGTCGATCGAGCCGCTCGGCGCCGACCGGACGCTCTACGACATCACCACCGGCACCGGCGACTTCATCGCCAACGGCGTGGTCAGCCACAACTGCTTCGCCCGCAACACCCACACCTATCTCGACCTGGACGCCGGCCGGGACTTCGACAGCAAGGTGGTGGTGAAGGTCAACGCGGCCGAGGTGGTCCGCCGGGAGCTGGCCGCCCCACGCTGGCGCCGGGCGCACCTCGCGATGGGCACCAACGTCGACTGCTACCAGCGGGCCGAGGGCCGTTACCGGCTGATGCCCGGCATCCTGGCCGCGCTGCGCGACTTCGCCAACCCGTTCTCGATCCTCACCAAGGGCACACTCATCCTGCGCGACCTGGCGCTGCTGCGGCAGGCCGCCGAGGTGACCCGGGTCGGGGTGGCATTCTCGGTCGGGTTCGTGGACGAGGCGATGTGGCGCTCGGTGGAGTCCGGCACCCCCAGCCCGGCCCGCCGGCTGGACGCGGTCCGCACCCTGACCGAGGCCGGCTTCGACGTCAGCGTCCTGATGGCGCCGATCCTGCCGGGCCTCACCGACACCGACGAGTCGATCGAGGCCACCGTGGCGGCGATCGCCGCCGCCGGCGCGGCCAGTGTGACGCCGCTCCCGCTGCACCTGCGTCCGGGCGCCCGCGAGTGGTACGCGGCCTGGCTCGCCCGCGAACACCCCGCTCTGCTGCCCCGCTACCGGGAACTGTACGGCCGCGGCTCCTACCTGCCGAAGGACTACCAGCGGGAGTTGGTCGCCCGGGTCCGGCTGGCGGCCCGCCGATACGGCCTGGACCGCACCGACCCGGCCCGGGCCCGCCAGCCGGCTGACGGAGCCGGCCCCGCGCCGGTCGACACGGAGCAGCTCACCCTGCTCTGAGCGGCGTGGCTGGCGAACGCGCCGATCGGGGCTACAGTCACCAGATGCGCGATCCCCAGCAAATCCTGGCCGACTCCGCGGTGATCGCCGTGGTCGGCGCCTCCCGTGACCCGCTCAAGGCAGCCCACCGGGTGCCGCTGCAGATGCGCCGCAACGGCTGGCGGATCATCCCGGTCAGCCCGGCCGGTGGTGAACTCTTCGGCGAGAAGGTCTACCCCACCCTCGCCGACATCCCACACCCGGTCGACCTGGTCGACGTGTTCCGGCCGGCCGAGGAGGCCCCGGAGGTGGTACGCGCGGCGGTCGCGATCGGCGCCCCGGCCGTCTGGCTGCAGCTCGGCATCGTCTCCGCCGAGGCTCGGAAGATCGCCACCGAGGCGGGCATCGACTACGTGGAGGACCACTGCATGGCGGTGGAGCGGGCCGCCGGCAACCTCACCCGGCTCGACCAGCCCTGACCCGACGAGCCGGCCGGGCTCATCCGGCCGCCCGGGTCGGGCAGTAGCCGGAACCGCGAGGAAAAGTCTCGTCCGGCCGGGTAATCTCGGGACAAGGAGGGCAAATCGGATGAGCTATCCACCACCTGGCGAACCCCCAGATCCCCAGCAACCCCCGTACAGCGGTTACGGGCCCGGCGGTGGCCACGGGCCCGGCGGTGGGCAACCGGCCGGGACCAACGTGATGGCGATCCTCTCCCTGGTGTTCGCGTTCATCTTCGCCCCGGTCGGCATCGTCCTCGGCCACCTCGCCCGGCGGCAGATCCGGCAGACCGGCGAGCAGGGCAGCGGCCTGGCCACCGCCGGGCTCGTGCTGAGCTACATCTTCACCGGCCTCTACCTGATCGGCTGCTGCGCCTGGCTGGCGCTGGTGGTCTGGGCCGGTGCCGACAGCGGAACCTACTGACCTACCCGACACCGGCCCCGACCCGAGCCGGGGTGGGGAGCGCGCCGGAGCCAAGCGCGCCCCCCACGCCTACCGCGACCGGGCGTAACGCCGCGACCCGTCGACATCGGCCAGGTCGATGCGAAACCGGTCCGCAGGGTCGCAGATCTGGTGGATTCACCCGGTCGGGTGAATCCTGATTAGGCGGTCCGCCGCGAGCACCCGGCCGCCCCCGTGTGGCAGGCTCTTTGCGACGGTCGCTTCCCCACGGCGCACGATCGCAGTTTGCTTCCTACTGCGATCGCACCAGCATGCGTCGGTGCTGTCGATTGGCAGGATTACCGATTCAGCGGAGGTCGCGCTCCCATGAGTACCGATGATCTGATTGGCTGACCTGCCGGCCGGCGCCGCCGAGGTCGCCGCCGAACTCCGGTGGATCGCGGCCCAGCCCGCCACCATCGAAGAACGGGCCAGCGCGATTTGCGAGCCGTTACGCCGCCTGATTCCGTTCGAGGGCTACTTCGTCGCACTCCTCGATCCCGACCGGCTGAAGCTCGTGACACTCGCCGTCGACGGTCACACCGAAAGCACCCGTACCCACCTGACGGGGTCCGAGTTCTACGCCGAGATCGAGCTGGTCGGCCTCGCCTCGCCGCGCGGCCCGATGTGCCTGCGCGACTCGCCCGTCCCGGCCAGCGACCTCTCCACCTGGGCCGAACATCTGACCCCGCAGGGTTTCCGGGAGGCCCTCGGCCTCAGCCTGTTCACCCCCGGCCAGCGGCACCTCGGGGTCCTCACCGTCTTCACCAGCACCGAGGAGCACCCCACCGACCAGGCCCGGGACTTCGTCGGCACGCTCGGCGCGACAATCACCCAGGCCATCGATCCGATGCGGACACTCACCCCGCTGGCCAGGATGGTCGGTGACGCCAGCGCCGGGGTCGTACTCACCCGGGGTGGCATCCCGCTCGCGCTGGCCGGACTGCCCGACCACCCGGTCCTGCGGGCCGGCTCGCCGCTGTTCGCCGCGGTCCGGGACCAGTTGGCCGGCGGACAGCCGTACGCCTCCTTCCTCTGGCCCGACCCGGCGGCCGAACATCCCCGGCACCTTCGGATCGCCACCCTGGCCGCGCCCACCGAGGCACCGGACCACCTCGCGGCGATCGTGCTGATCTGTGCCACCGTGGACCTGCGCGGCCTGACCTCACGGGAGGTCGACGTGCTCAGCCTCGTGGTCGACGGATGGCCCAATTCGCGAATCGCGGAAAAGCTGCACATCGCGACACGAACAGTCGCGGCCCATGTGGAGCACATAATGACCAAGCTGGCCGCTCCGACCCGGACCGTGGCGGCGGTGCGCGCGCTCCGACTCGGTCTCTACGTCCCGCATCAGCACCGGCACCGCCAAGAATGACGAACCACCCCGACTGGCCGATCACGACCGGCCACAATTTCTGGAATCCACAATCCGTCGAGGTCAAGGTGACCAAGTTCGCTCGTGCCAGCCTGGATGTCGCCAGTGAGGTGGCACGGATCGCAGCCACCCCGATGTCGATAAGGGACCGCGCGGCGGCGCTGCTCTGCCCGCTCAGCCGGATCGTGCCGTTCCAAGCCGCCTGGATCGGCCTGCTCGCGATGGGACATCTCGGTCATACCGAACTGCTCAACCATGGCCACGAGCAGCGGTTCCGCCACTACCTCGCCGGCTCGGAGACGTTCGAACAGATCGAGCTGACCGGCGTCAACCGGAGCCCCGGGGCGCTCTGTCTGCGTACCTCGCCGGTGCCGGAGTCGGCGCTGCCGGCCTGGGACCTGCACCTGCGGCCGGCCGGCTTCAAGGAGGGTCTCGGCACCGGGCTCTTCACCCCGGACGGCCGCTACCTCGGCATTCTCCTGCTACACCTGGACACCGCCGACCACCCGACCGACGAGGCGCTCGATCTCGTCGGCCGCCTCGCCCCCAGGATCGCCGCCGCGCTCGACCCGCTGCGCTCCCTCGCCGACCTGGCCGGAATCGTCCGGGACGCCACCGCCGGCGTCGCTCTGACCCGGGAATTCGAGCCGCTGCCGCTGCCCGGCCTGGCCGGGCATCCACTGCTGGCCAGCGGGGCCGGCCCGCTCACCGTCGTCGGACGACGGTTCACCGACGGCGAGACCCACCTGTCGTTCCGCTGCCCGGTCGGCGCCGATCCGGCCGACCAGCGGCTGCTCCGGGTCACCGCGCTGGCCGCGGCCAGCCCGACCCCGGACCTGGTCGCGGTGGTCACCCTCTCCCCGCCCGGTGACCAGCACGGCCTGAGCCGCCACGAGCTGGAGATCCTCGGCCTGCTGGCCGAGGACTGGCCGGACCGGCGGATCGCCACCGCACTCCGGACGTCGCCGGCCGGCGTCGCCGACCGCGTCGCGCTCATCACGGCCAGGCTCGCCGCGCCGACCAGGGAGGTGGCCATCCTGCGGGCCTGCCGGCTCGGCCTCTACGTCCCGCCCGGGCTACCGGCCGCCCACCGCTGAGCCGCGCCTACCGGAACTGCGCCTCGCGCACGCTGTTGCCGCCGTCCACCACCAGCATCTGCCCGGTGATGTACGACGCCGCGGGCGAGCAGAGGAAGGCGATGGCCGCCGCCACCTCGTCCGGCGTGCCGGGCCGGCCGACCGGCGTACCCATGCCCTGTTTGACCTCGGCGGCGGTGGAGGCCGCGGTGTAGATCGTCCCCGGCGCCACCGCGTTCACGGTCACCCCGTCGGCGACCATCTCCATCGCCAGCGCCCGGGTCAGCCCCACCACGCCGGCCTTGGCCGCCGCGTAGGCCGCCTCGGTCGGCAGCGCGTTCACCGGTCCGGCCGTCGCGGCCAGGTTGACGATCCGGCCCCAGCCGCGTTCGGCCATCCCGCCGATGAAGGCCCGGCTGCACAGGAAGGCCGTGGTCAGGTTGCGGTCGATCTCGCCGTGCCACTCGTCGAAGCTGAGCTGGGCGACCGGCCGGAGCACCTCCGGACTGGCCCGACTGGCCAACCCGGCGTTGTTGACCAGGACCTCCACCTCGCCGAGCTGCTCGGCGATGGCGTCGGCCAGCGCGCCCACCTCCGCCTCGTCGGTGAGGTCGGCGACGAAGCCGGTGGCGCCGAGCTCGCCGGCCCGGTCGTGGATGCGGCGGGTGGTGGAGACGATCGCCACCCGGGCGCCGAGCACGCGCAGCCGGCGGGCGGTCGCGTACCCGATGCCGTCGACGCTGCCGGCGCCGGTGACCAGGGCGACCCGGCCGTCGAGCCGTTCGGTGACCGGTTCGGGCTCCGGCTGCCGGGCCGGACCGTCCAGGTCGGGGCCGGCCCCGTCGATCGTGCCTGACGGCGGGTCAGCCAGTCCGCTGCCGAGCGAGACGGTCCGGTTCCGGCGGCCCAGCGCCGGACGCGTGGCGTCCCGCCTGGGCCGGTTCGCCGATCTGTCCCCGGCGCGCGCGTCGAATGCCATGCCGAGATCCTGCCCGGTCCGGCCGACCCGGGCAACGTCGCAGCGCCGGAGCGACGAAGCTGGCCGGCGAGGACTACCCTGACGGCGCGCATCCCCTGCCTACGGAGAAGACCTCATGACCAATCCCCAGCAACCCGGCAACTGGAGCGACCCGTCCTGGCCGCCCGGACAATCGTCCGGGCAGTCGTCCGGACCGTCGTCCGGCTCGGAGCAGAGTCACCCGGTCAGCGGGGAGCCGGCGGGCTATCAGGACCCCACCTACCAACCCGCGTACCAGGACCCGAGTGGCGCCAGCTACCCCCCGCCGGGCTACCCCGAGCCGGGCTACCCGCCACCACCGGGCCAGCCGGTCAGCGGGCAGCCGATCAGCGGCCACCCCATCGGCGGGCAGCCGGTGAGCGGACAGCCGGTCGGCCCGGACGGATACCCGGCGCCTGGCGGCTACCCGCCGGCCGGCGGCTATCCGGCCCAGGGCGGCTACCCCGGCCAGGCGTACCCGGGATACGGATACCCGGCCGCCGCCCAGCCCACCAACGGGCTCGCCATCGCGTCGATGGTGGTGTCGATCATCGGTCTACTCGGGCTCTGCGGTTACGGGCTCGGCGGCTACATCGGCGTGGTCGGCGCGCTGCTCGGGCACGCCGCCAAGAAGCGGATCCGGGAAAGCGGCGAGGGCGGCGACGGGATGGCGCTCGCCGGCATCATCATGGGCTGGATCGCGACCGGTATCGCGGTGCTGGCGACCATCGCGATCGGCATCGGCATCGCCCTCGCGATCAACGCGGACCAGAACAGCGGCTACTGACCGGCCGGGTCGGTCCCGGCGGGCAGGGCAGGCGGAGGTGCGGGTCGGGCGGCGGCGACCCGGCCCTCCGCCGTCGCCCGCGACGCCACCGGCCCGACTCGCGGTGATCACCGGGGCCAGCTCGGGCATCGGTCTGGCCGCCGCCGTCGAGCTGGCCCGCCGCGGCGACGAGGTCGTCCTGGTCGGGCGCGACCCGGCCCGCCTGGGATCGGCCGCCGACCGGGTACGCGAGGTCGCCGGCGCCCCGCCGGCCACCTTCCGGGCCGACTTCGCGCGGCTCGACGACGTCCGCCGCCTCGCCGGCCAACTGCGCGACCGCTACCACCGGATCGACCTGCTCGCCAACAACGCCGGCACCATCGTGGCCGAGCCGACGGTGACCGTCGACGGCTTCGAGCTCACCATGCAGACCAACCACCTGGCGCCCTTCCTCCTCAGCCAGCTGCTCCGCGACCGGACCGGGCGGATCGTCGGCACCGCCTCCGGGGCGCACGGGCTCGGCGCGCTGGATCCCGACGACCTCAACGCCGAGCTGCGCGGATACCGGCCCTTCCGGGCCTACGCCACCAGCAAGCAGGCGAACGTCCTGTTCGCGGCCGAAGCGGCCCGGCGCTGGCCGGAGGTGTTCTCCGCGGCGTACCACCCGGGCCCGGTGCGGACCCGGATCGTCGACGCCAACCCGATCACCGCGCTCGGGATCCGGGTCCTGCCGTTCCTGCCATCGCCGGCCCGGGGCGCCCGGACGCTGGTCTGGTTGGCCCACGCCGACCGGGCGGCGCTCACCAACGGCGGCTACTACCGGCGGCGGCGACTGCGTCGACCGTGGCCGGGCACCACCGATCCGGAGCTGGCCGGGCGGCTCTGGGAGGCCAGCCGGCGCCTTCTCGACCTCGGCTGACAACTCCCCTGTCGAGAATCCGCCAGCGCAGCGCCGGGCAGGACTCCTTTACCGGGAGTAACGTTCGTTCTGGAGCCTCCGCTGCTGGCTGCGCACCCGAGGACTCCGCATGAACAATGTCGACCCCTTCCCACCCGCCGCTCTCCGGGGTGGCGGCGACACCCCGTCCACCGCCCGTCCGTGGCGGCCGCTGGCCGTCCTCGCGGTCTGCCTGACCGTGCTCGGCGCCAGTCTCTGGCTGATCGTCGCCTGGCCCGGGCCGACCGAGGCCGGCCCGCTCGTCGTCAGCGAGGCCAACGCCACCGTGACCGGATCGACGATCAGCCGCCCGATCGAGATCGCGGCGGACGGGGTGACCCTGCGGCGGGTGCTGATCGTGGTGGACGGCGCCTCGGCCGTCACGATCCGGCCGGGGGTGCTGGACACCGTGATCGAGGAGAGCGAGATCCACTGTGTCGGCGCCACCGGCGACGCCGTTGCCGTCGGGCCCGGCGAGTACACCGCGGTGCGGGTCCGGACCCACGGCTGTGGCCGGCCCTTCGCCCGCACCCTGGACGCGCCGGCCACCATCCTGGACTCCTCCGTCGACGGCGAGCCGTACACCGAGACCGTGCCGGGCAGCATCACCGTCGCCGCCGATCCGGCCGACGTCGGCGCGGTGGAGGGGCCGGCGGTCACCCCTCGGCGGGTGGCCGCCTCGGCGCCGACTCCGCTCGGGTCCTGGCCCGGCCCGGACTCCACCGGGGTTCCCGCCGGCACCGTGCTGACCAGATCCGGGCCGCTGGATCTGCGCCACGACGGTCAGGTGGTCGACGGCCTGGACGTCGAGGGCTGCGTGCTCGTCCGGGCCAGCAACGTCACCATCCGCAACACCCGGATCACCTGCCATGGCCCGGCCTTCGCCATCCGGATGCTCGGCACCGCGGACAACCTGCTGGTGACCGATGTCGAGATCGACGGCGGTGGGCGTACCGCCGCGGCGATCTGCTGTGTCGGCTACACGGTGCGCCGGGCGGACATCCACAGCAGCGTCGACGGCCCGCGGGTCGGCTCGCGCAGCACGGTCGTCGACTCCTGGGTCCATCGGCTGGTCCGGACCGCCAACACCCACAACGATGCCGTCCAGGCCGTCGGCGGCAGCGACATCGTGGTCCGCCGCAACCGGTTGGACGCCTATCGACCCGACACAGCAGACCCGATGAACGCCTGCCTCATGATCGGCTCGAAGCCCCGGTCGGCGGTCCGGAACGTGCTCGTGGAGGGCAACTACTGCACCGGCGGCAACTACTCGATCGGGGTCCGCGCCGACCTGACCGGATCCGGCATCGTGATCCGGGCCAACACCTTCGGCCGGGACTACCGGTACGGCGTGATCGCCCGCCCCGACCAGCCGGGAGTCGAGTGGGACCGGCCGAGCAACATCTGGTTCGACACGGGCGAACCGGTCGTCGGGTGAGCCACTTCTGATGGATTGGCAGGTACAATCCACTACCGCCAGTACCCGCCCCACCGCTCGCTCCTGACCTGTAACCTCTGCCCTAACGTTTCGCAGCGGAGCATGCGCGGAGGACGAGGGCGGCATGGAAGCATTGGGTCCCGACGTCGAGGGGCACCTGGTCGACCTCGACTTGATTCCGCTGGCTCAGGTGCTGGACCTGGACGAGAATGACTCTGTCCTGGCCAACTCGATCCGGAGGGTCATCGATGCGGCCCAGCGGCAGCCCCAGGACACCGTGGCGGCGTTCAACAACTACATCTGAGCCGCCTTCCGGGTCCCCGATCCGGCAGGTGTTGTTGAAGATCCACAGTAGGTGCAACCTCGCCTGCGACTACTGCTACGTCTACCAGAACGTGGACCAGAGCTGGCGGAACCAGCCGGTCACCATGGCGGAGCCGGTCGTGGAGCTGGCCGCCGCCCGGATCGCCGAACACGCCGCACGACACCACCTCCCGGCTGTCACCGTCATCTTCCACGGCGGTGAACCGCTGCTGGCCCGGAAAACCCTGATCGGGTACGCCGCCCAGGTCCTCCGGTCGGCGGCGCCCGCCGGCACCCGCGTGGATCTGCGGCTGCAGACCAACGGCGTACTCCTCGACGACGACTTTCTGGACCTGTTCGACCGGCACGACATCCGGGTCGGCGTCAGCCTGGACGCCGGCGAGACCGGCAACGACCGGCACCGGATCTTCCCCAGCGGCCGGGGCAGCTACCGCAGCGTCGCCCGGGCGCTGCGGCTGCTCGCCGGCCCCGACCGCCGGCACCTCTACGGCGGCGTGCTCAGCACCATCGATCTGCTCAACGACCCGATCGAGGTGTACCGCAGCCTGTTGGAGTTCGACCCGCCCCGGCTGGACTTCCTCCTCCCGCACGGCAACTGGACCGCGGCGCCACCCGGCCGGCCGCCGAACGACGGCACGACACCGTACGCCGACTGGCTGATCCCGATCTTCGACCGGTGGTACGCGACCCGGCCGCAGCGCACCGGCATCCGGCTCTTCGAGGCGCTTATCGACCTGCTGCTCGGCGGAGCGAGCCGCAGCGAGGCGGTCGGACTGGGTCCGGTCGACCTGCTCACGATCGAGACCGACGGCACGATCGAGCACGGCGACACGCTGAAGACCACCGAGGACGGGATGGCCGCGACCGGCCTGCACCTGCGGTCGGCCGGCTTCGACGACGTGCTCGCCCTGCCGGAGTTCCGGGCCCGGCAGTCCGGGCTGGCCGGACTGGCCGCCACCTGCCGGGCCTGTCCGCTGGTGCGGGTCTGCGGCGGCGGCCTCTACGCCCACCGCTACCGGGCCGACAACGGCTTCGACAACCCGTCGGTCTACTGCCCGGACCTGGCCGCGCTGATCCGGCACGTGCACACCCGGCTCAGCGCAGACCTGCGCCCGTCTCGACCCGAACCGGCGGGCGCCCGACCACCTGCCTAGACCTGGCCCGGGTCGATCTCGCACTCCTCCCGTTCACCCCGGGCGATCGCCTCGACGATCTGGTGCTCGCGGCCCAGCGCCCGGGAGGCGACCGCCAGCAGACTGGCCCGGAACTCGGCCAACCCGTCGGTGTCGCCCAACTCCTCCCGGCTGGAGATCAGGTTGCAACCGGCGACCAGCCGGTCCGGGTGGGTCTCGCCGAACCGTTTGGTCATCACCGCGAACACCCGACCTTCGATCTCCCGCGCCTGCTCGACCTCGCCGACCACGAACCGGGCGTGTGCCGCGATGATCCGGCACTGCAACGTGTACGGGTGGTCCGGCCCGACCACCGCGTCCAGACCGTCGACCACCTCGTCGGCCAGTTGCCGCGCCTCGTCCACCTCGCCCAGCCGGCGCAGGTAGGCCACCAGGTTGCCGGCGACCCCCAGCGACCAGATGTGGTTCACCCCGATCGCCTCCCGGTAGCGGTCCCTGCATTCCCGGCCGAGTCGGACGGCCTCCACCTGGTTGCCGAGGGCCGAGAGCGTCAGTGCCAGGGTGTTGGCGCAGGCCAGCCGGTCGAGACTGTGCGCGGAACGGGTCGCCTCGTAGGCGGCGTAGGTCTCCCGGGCCAGGGCGTACGCCGGGTCGAGGTCCCAGAGCCGGCGGAGGGTGGCGGACAGTTCGACGGCGGTGCGGAGGGTGTCCGCGTGGCTGTCCCCGTGTACGTCCCGGTGCACGGCGAGGCCGGTCTCCAGCAGCCGGCGGGAGCCGCGCAGGTCGCCCGTGAGCCGCAGCACCCGGCCCAGGCTGTTCGCCGAGTAGAGGGTGTCCGGAAACCGCTCGCCCAGGGTGCGTCGTCGGCCGTCGTACGCGGTCTGGTGCAGCCGCCGGGCCTCCCGGTACTCGCCGAGTTGTTCCAGGCTGACCGCGACGTTGTTGGTGGCCCGCAGCGTCTGCCTATGGTCCGCACCGAGCAGGTCCGTCGACTGGCGCAGTGCCTCCTCGGTGAGCTCGCGGGCCCGGCGCAACTCCATCGTGACCCACAGGTCGGCGGCGAGGCCGGACATGCACATGATGGTGTCCTGGTGCCGCGGTCCGACCGTCGCCATCAGTCCCGCGTACGCCTCCTCGTCATACCGCCGGGCCGAGTTGAAATCCGCCTCGGGACGGAGGGCGTTGCCCAGGAACATCTTGGCCTTGAGAATCTTCTGGTCGTCGGCGGGCCAGCGGGCGGACCAGGCGTCGAGCGCGGCCCGCAGCAGGTCGGCGCTGCTCGCGGTGTCGCTGCGCAGGTAGAGGTAGCGGGCCACCTCCAGGACGAGGCGACGCACCTCCTCGTCGGTGGAGCGCAGCGCCCGGGACGGGACGAGGTGCGGCCAGAGGTTCGCGAACCCGGGCCAGTGTTCCGGCCGTTCCGAACTGCCCGGATAACCGGCGACCAGGATCTGGTGCACCTGATCGCGGTAGGACTCCGCCGTCTCCGACGGCAGGCTCTCCCGGATCACCGCCTGCACCAACCGGTGCATCTGCAGGCTGCCCTGCCCCTCGTCGAGGCTGACCAGCGCGTACTTGCGGGCCTGTGCGATGAGTCGGCCGTAGTTGGCGTCGTCTCGCAGCTCCGGGTCGTCGCCCGCCACCGCCGCGATGAAGGCCCGGCTGTAGAGCAGCGACGAGGGGATCGGCTCCGGCCCGAAGAAGGCCAGCAACTCCACCAGCCGGGCCGACGCCGGGCTCTCCTGGCGGAGCCGGTCCAGCGAGAGCAGCCAGGTCACCTCGCCGGCCCGCTCGTAGCCGGCCGGCGGGTTCTCGGTCAGCAGCCGGGAGAGCTGGTGCTCGACCAGGGCGAGGTAGCGGTCCACCGGGATGCCGGTGGCCGCCAGCCAGGAGCCGGCCACCTCGATCGCCAGCGGCAGGTCGCCGAGCCGCTCGGCGACCCGGTCGGCTTCGTCGACCGTGAGCGCCGGCCGGCGGAGCCGGAGCAGCTCGATGCTCTCCCGCCGGCCGAACGGCCGGACCTCGATCAGCTCACCGGCGCTGGCCCACGCCGGGCTGCGCGAGGTGACAAGCACGTGTCCCCGCCCGCCGGGCAGCACGTCCGCGAGGTCCGCCGGTTCGCCGGCGCTATCGAAGATCAACAACCAGCGCCGGTACGGCCGGCCCTGGCTCAACGCCTCGCTCAGCAGCCGGATCCGCTCGGCCGTGGTGTCCGTCTTCGGAATCCGCAGCTTGTCGGCGAGGTCCACCAGGCCGGCCCGCACCATGCTGCTCTGGCTCGACGAGATCCACCAGACCAGGTCGTAGTCGGCGGCGAACCGGTGGGCGTACTCGGTGGCGATCTGGGTCTTGCCGACGCCGCCGAGGCCGGCCAACGCCAACACCGAGCCGGCACCGGAGCGGGCCGACAGGTGGTCACGGATGGCGGCCAGCAGCCGGCGGCGGCCGGTGAAGCTGGAGTTGCGCAGTGGCAGCCAGAAGACCCGGGGCGGGTCGGCCGGAAACCGGGGCGGGTCCGGACTCTCGCCGCCGACCGGCGGCTCGGCGGTCGGCCGGTTGAGCGCGGCCAGCAGCGCCCCCCGGGCCCGCTCGGCGGACATTCCCGACAGCTCCAGCGCCCCGAACTCCGCCAGCTCGGCCGGGGGTGTCGTCCCGTCCACCGAGATGGTCAGCAGGTTCGACCGGCGCTGCCCGGGCGCCGACCCGAGCTGCCGCTGCGGCCAGGCGACGATCTCGGGCGGCACCCGGTACGCCGCGGAGAGCACCACCGCGGCCAGGTCCGCGTCCGCCCACGCCTCCGGGCCGGGCTGGTCGGCCTCGGCCCCGGCCTGGTCCGACCCGGGCTCCGCCTCGGTGGCGGCCGCCACGTCACGCAGCACCGCCGGCAGCCCCACCTCGCTGAGCGCCCCGGCGATCCACTCCGCCCACATCCGGTCCTCGGCGGCGTAGCTGATCAGGACCCGGGTCATCGCCCGCGGCCGGGTGCGTTCGAACTTCGACAGCCAGTACCGCCGCACCGGATCGTCGAACGGGGCGAGCCGCTCCAGGTCGCCGCCGATCACCCCGGCCAGCCGCTCGTACGCGGCCAGCAGGGTGCTCGGCTGCCGGGGCCGGTCGCCGAAGGCGGCCAGGATCTCCTCGTACGCGTAGTAGACCTTGTAGGGAATCTCGACCTCGGCCCAGTAGCGCGCCCTGGCCTCCGGGTCGAGGTGCTCCAGCAGCGACGCGAACCGCAGCCAGGCGTATTCGCGACCGGCGTCGAGCTTGTTCTTCTCCCCCTCCTCGACCCGCATCGGCACCGGCAGCACCCGGATCGGTTCGTCGACCCGCAGGTTGCGGATCGAGCGGGCCACCGCCACCGCGCCGTCGATGCTCTGGGTGCTCAGGGTGAAGCAGTTCACCACGGTGTCGGGCAGCATCACCGTGCAGATCCCGGCGCTGTCGCTGAGCCCGGTCCGGCTGTCGATCAGGACGATGTCGTAGCTGTCCCGCAGGTTCTGGCGCAGGTCGGTGAGGAAGGCGGCGCCACCGAGCCGGTCGTAGAAGCTGGGCCAGTCGAAGGTGCTCACGGTCGCCGAGTAGGCCGGCCCCTGCCGGCCGGCGGGCAGCAGGTCCAACTCGCCGCCGTCGGCGAACCGCCAGTCCAGCGAGACCGCGTACCGGCGGACGTCGGGGCGGACCGGCTCCGCCGGTGTCCCGTTGGGGACCGTCTGCTGATGCTGGACGGCCGCCTCGGCGAGTTCCCGGACCAGGTCGATCACACCGTCGGAGGTGTGCAGTTCCGGGTCGGCCAGCAGCGGGTGGAAGAACCGGTGCAGGCCGGGCGACTCCAGGTCCCAGTCCACCGCCAACACCCGGTACCCGTTACTGGCCAGGATCCAGGCGACGTTGGCCAGCGCCATCGTCCGCCCGGTGCCGCCCTTGTACGAGTAGAAGGTGATGATCTGGCCCGGCCGTCGACGCGCCTGGGGTGGATCTGCCGTCACTGCCCCTCCTCAGGGTCCTTCCAGAATGGGACGGGATCGCCCGGGTCCGGGCGGCTCGTCTGCCGGCCCGCGACCCTGCGAGAAGACCCGGTTGCGGGCCACTTCGAGCACCACCTGCAGGTCCTCGTCGAAGGCCCGGTGGCTGAGAATGTCCGGCCGGAAGGCGAACGCCTCACCGGCCGCGACCCGCCGCAGGAACACACTGCGCAGCCCGTCGGAGAGCAGCCGCCAGTTCTCGTGCGTCTCCTGGTCCTCATGGTTGCGTGGCACCATCGCCGTCTCGGCGGGCGCCGCCCGGATCTCCCGCTCCACCAGGGCGCGCCGCAGCTCGTCGATCTGGGTCGCCCAGGCGTCGACGAGCAACACCACGATCCGTCCACCGGCGGTCTCCAGACCGGACCCGGACAGCGCCGACACCTCTGAGGTGAGCCCGCGCTTGGCGGCCACCGCCCGGGCGAAGTCGGCAAGTGAGTCCGCCATCGTCGGCAGGTACGGCGCCCACTCGACCGGGAACTCGCCGTAGTAGTCGACGTCGCGCCGCACGGCGCTCGCCTCCTCCCGATTCGGCGCCGCGATCACGAAGTGCACATGGTCGGTACGCGCCGCCGCGGATTGCCACGGGGTCGGCTCAGCCCGGTGGTTGGCGGGGTGGAAAGCACTCGGCGCCCGCACGAACTCCACCCGCTCCGGCGGCGGGATCGCCGGCAGCGGATCGGTGCTGGCGTTCTCCACGATCTGGTCGGCGAGCACCGCCAGCAGGTCGAGGTACTCGTCCTGGTTACGACGCAACCGCAGCAACTGCCGCAACCCGTCCCGGCGGTACCCCGGCCCGAACGCGGCACTGTCGTACTGCAGCCGCTGCACCGCCGCCGGCACCTGCCGCGGCGGCAGCCAGAACGCCGGGATGATGGTCCGCGACCGCGTACCGGTGGCCCGCTGCTGCCGCTCGACCCGCTCGGTGAAGATCTGCCACTCCCGACCGCACGCCTCACTGACGAAGTACCGCGGTGAGCAGAGCGCGAGGAACGTACCGGACTCGGCCAACGCGTCCACCAGCTCGGACGACCAGGTCGCCCCGATGCCGATGCTGTGCGTGTCGAAGAAGCCGACCTCCTCGCTGCTGGCCAACCCGGCCCGGACCCGGACCTCACCACAGAGGTCCCGGTAGAACTGCTCGACGTACGGATCGTCGTCGCTGCGCGCGTAGCTGAGGAAGAAGAAGAGCCGGGGCCGAGCGTCGTCGGCCGACCCGGGCATCTGACCGGGATGCTGCGCGGGCACGTCGGACCCCCCGTCGAGATGGCGGAAGAAGGACCAGCGGGCGTCACGGCTGGCGATCGAGACATCCCGCAGAGCCATGATGCACGGTCCGGTCTCGATTGGGTAATGGCCGTATCACCGGAATACTCTCGACGTCCGTCCTGCCAGGACGCGACTTGACGTCGATTCGCCGGCGCGGTAGCGGATTGAAGGGGATCGGCATGCCGCGCCCGCGACCCTGATGCCTGTTGCCTACCGCTGGTCGAACCTGATCTATCGCCCCGACCACGCCACTGGCGCAGGTCGGGCGAGCGGACCACGGCGGCACCGGAGCGACCCGACCGATCGACGTCCGCCGTTGACCGATCAGGGTCTTGCGGATGCGTGGCCGGTCCGTCCAGAATGGGCCGCGCAGTGTGTCGATGGCGGAATTCGGCAAGCCAGAGTAGGAGCGCGCACACGAGCACGACTCGCCTTGGGAGGAGCAGTTGCTGCGGTTCTTCCTGAGTCGTGCGGCTGGCGATGACGACAGCTACGCACTCCGGTTCTTCCGTGACCTGTCGGCCACGATCAGAGAGATCGCCGACGTGGCTGGCGACGTCGGCTTCGTCGAGGCCTCGGACGCGGGTGGCCGGGCGCCATGGTCGATCGCCGCGCGGGACGCTTTGACCTCCTGCCGGACGTTTGTCGCGTTGTGCTCACCCCGCTATTTTCTCAGTGAGCGAAACGGGCGGCAGTGGTGGATCTTCGCCGACCGGATCCGTCGCTACGAACGGGCGACCGGGCAGCGGCCACCGGCGCTGATCCCGGTTCTCTGGTCCAGCGCCGGGGAGGCCGAGCACCCAGGCGGCGGGGACCGGCGGGGCGAACTCGGTAACGAGCCGATCCGGCAGCTCATCCGGCTACGCAGCCGACGCCCACAGTACGAGACCTACCTCGCCGAGTTGGCGGGGCGGATCATGACATGCGCGGAGACGCACCCGCTACCGGAGTCCGAACCGGACTTCGACCCCGACCGGATACCGAACGCGTTCGACCTCGGCGGAGCTGACGCCACGACCGAGACGCCGGAGGCGCTGGCCTTCGCCGAGGCGCCGACCCAGCGGGTGCACTTCGTGGTGGCGGCCGGGTCCCGGTCCGAGATGGACGAGGTCCGCAACGATCTCCGCTTCTACGGCGAGCGCGGACGGGACTGGGCGGCCTATCATCCGACGCTGGCCGAACCGCTGGTGGCCCACGCCCGCGCCCTGGCCGGTGAGCGGCTTTTCGGTTCGGACGTCAGTGATCTCGATCAACTGGCCCATCGGGTCGACCAGGCCCGCCGGAACAACGAGATCGTCGTGTTGCTGGTGGACAGTTGGGTGACTCGGCTCGCCGGCTATCAGCGGATGCTCGCCGAGTTCGACGGGCGGGGCGAATCGGGGGTGGCGGTACTGGCACCGGCGAGCAGCACCGATCCGGAGACGGTCCGGCACCGGGGCGAGTTGCGCGCCCAGTTGGGCCGGACGTTCCCGCACAACCTCAACCGGGGTGACCAACTGGTCCGGATCGAGATCGACAGTCCCGAATCATTTGAGATCGACCTGGTGACCGCTCTCGAAGAGGCGCAGAATCGCATCTTCAGCCATGGCCGGGTGTTTCGCCGACCGGCCGGGGACGAGCCGCCGGACCGGCCGATCCTGCAGGGGCCCTGATGGCGCCCCCTTCATATACTGGGCCCGGCTCGCAAATGTCCTCCACAGTGCGGGACGGTGCAACAGTGGCGATGACCGGCCCTCACGGTCAGGAGCGCTCCGGCACGATCATCACGTTCTACTCGTACAAGGGTGGGACCGGCCGGACGATGGCGCTGGCCAATGTGGCCTGGCTGCTCGCCAGCAACGGGTACCGGGTGCTGACGGTCGACTGGGACCTGGAATCCCCCGGCCTGCACCGCTACTTCCATCCGTTCCTGGTGGACAAGGACCTGCGCGACTCGCACGGCGTCATCGATCTCGTCCGGGAGTACGCCCGCGCCGCCACCCGGCCGACCGACGGCGATTCCGGTCTGCTCGACCGGGCCGAGCTCACCCGGCTGGCCCGGATTCAGCGGTACGCCAGCTCGCTGGACTTCCCGTTCCCCGGCAACGGCGGCATCGACCTGGTGCCGGCCGGCCGGCAGGGGCCGGAGTACTCGGCCCGGGTCAGCACCTTCAACTGGGACGACTTCTACGACCGGCTCGGCGGGGCGGCCTTCCTGACCCGGCTCCGCGACGACCTGCGCGGGCACTACGACTTCATCCTCATCGACAGCCGCACCGGACTCAGCGACACGGCGGGGATCTGCACCGTGGTGCTCCCCGACATGTTGATCAACTGCTTCACGATGAGCACCCAGAGCATCCAGGGCGCGGTCGCGGTGGCCCGCTCGATCCGCAACCTGCGCCGGCGGCCGATCCGCATCCTGCCGGTGCCGACCCGGGTCGAGGACGGTGAGCAGACCAAGCTCGAACGCAGCCGCACCCACGCCCGGCGGCAGTTCGAAGAGTTCGTGCGCGCCCTGGACCGGCAGGACGACGACAAGTACTGGGGTTCCGTGGAGATCCCGTACAAGCCCTACTACGCGTACGAGGAGATCCTTTCGGCGTTCGGTGACCGGCCCCGCCAGGAGGGTTCCCTGCTGGCCGCGTACGAGCGGCTGACCAGCATGATCATTGACGCCCCGTGCGAGTTGCCGGCGACCCTGGCGGAGCCGCAGCGGCAGCGCTGGCTGGCCGAGTTCGAGCAGCGGGACCCGGTCACCCAGCGCGACCTGGTGATCAGCTACGCGGCTCGGGACCGGATCTGGGCCGAGTGGATCGGCTCGGAGCTGCGCCGGGTCAGCCAGCCCAGCCGGCTGATGGAGCAGCGCGCCTCGGTGGCCGCGGTCGAGCACGTCGACCGGATGCTCGTGCTGATCTCCCAGGAGTCCGTCCGGTCCCCGGTCGCGGAGCAGCTCTGGCGGCGTGGGCGGGACCGGGAGTTCCCCGGCGGTCGGTTCCTGGTGCCGGTCCGGCTGGACAGCACCGCGGTGCCGGCGCCGTTCGAGGAGCGCGAGATCGTCGACCTGCACAGCGTGTCGGCGGCCCGGGCGCGAGAAGTCCTCCTGGCCGCCCTCGGTCTGCACGACCTGCTGTCGACCGGTGGCGAGTCGCCGTCCTGGCCGCGGTTCCCGGCACTCCCACCGCCGATCTGCAAAATCTCCGGCCGCAACCCGGCCTTCACCGGCCGGGAGGCGGTGCTGGAGGAGCTTCGGGTCCGGCTGTTCCGGCACACCACCGCCGTACCTGTGGTCCTGCTGGGTCTCGGCGGCGTCGGCAAGACCCAGGTCGCGCTGGAGTACGCCCACCGGTTCGCCGCCCACTACGACATCGTCTGGTGGATATCGGCGGATCAGCCGCCGATCGTCCGGGCCGAGTTGGCCAAGCTCGCCGGACCACTGCGAATCCCCGTCGGCTCGACCACCAACGAACAGGTGGACGCCGTGCTGCAGGCCCTGCGTCAGGGCACCCGCTCGCCGCGCTGGCTGATCATTTTCGACAACCCGGAGAGCCCCGAAGAGCTGCGCGACTTCCTCCCGGACGGTCCCGGCGACGTCATCATCACCACCCGCAATCCCAGCTGGGCCCAGGTCGGGGACGCCATCGAGGTCGGCGTCTTCGAACGCGCCGAGAGCGTGGAGCTCATCTCCCGCCGGGTCGCGGCGTTGCCGTCGACCGACGCAGCCGCGGTCGCCGAGCGACTGGGCGACCTGCCGCTGGTCGTGGAGCAGGCGGCCGCCTGGCTGGCCACCACCGCGATGCCGGTACGCAGCTACCTGGACCTGCTCGACACCCGGCTCTCCGAGGTGCTGGCCGAGCGCCCACCGCCGGGGTACCCGAACTCGGCGGCGGCGACCTGGAGCCTGTCGCTGGAGCGGCTGCGGCAGAACCGGCCCGCCGCCGCCCGGCTGTTGGAGCTCTTCTCGTTCTTCTCGCCGGAGCCGATCCCGACCTGGCTGCTCTCCACGCCGCGGATGGTCGAGGATCTGGTGGCGGTCGACCGGGGCATGCGAGACCCGATGCTGCACGGTTCGCTGATCCAGGATATCGGACGCTACGCCCTGGCCCGGGTCGATCCGGCAATCAACTCGATCCGGGTACATCGGCTGGTACAACAGGTGATCAGGGACGCCATGAGCGTCGAGGCGAGGGCGGAGACGCGGGTGCAGGTTCAGGAGATCCTCGCCGCGGCCGGGGCGGCGCGGCAGGGCGGTCCGGACGACCGGGACAACTGGTCGACCTTTGAGGAGCTGCGCCCGCATCTGGTGCCGTCCGGGACGCTGGACTCCCGGGACGACGCGGTCCGGCAGTTCGTCGTCGACATGGTGCGCTATCTGACCCTCAGCGGCGACCCCGCCGGCGCGGAGGAGCTGGCCGTCCGGGCCGACTCGCGCTGGTCCCAGCTCCACGCCGACGAGGACGCCCTCAGTCTGCGGATGCGGGTCCAGCTCGCGAACGCTCTCCGGGCGGCGGGTCGCGATTCCGAGTCGCTGCGCATCAGCGAGGCGGTGCTACCGCTGCTGGACACGCTGCTCGGCCCCGATCATCCGTACCGGCTCGAGGGGGCCAGCGGGTTGGCGGCCGACATGCTCTCCGCCGGCCGATACGCCGAGGCCCTCCAACTCAACCATGAGATCTGGAACCGGTGGCGCGGGGCGTTCGGTGACGACTTCCCCCGTACCCTCAGCGCCGCGAACAACGTCGCCCTGGCGGAGCGGCTCAACGGCAACTTTCCGGCGGCCGCCAAGATAGACGCGGAAACGCTGCGGCGCCGCCGCAAGACCCTTGGCGAACGCGACTACTGGACGCTGTTCTCCGCGATGAACTACGGCCGCGACCATCGTGACCTCGGAAACTATCCGGCATCCCGAGAGTTGCTCGAGGAAGCCCTCGCCTCCTGCCGCGCCCGACTCGGCGAGGATCACCCACTCACCCTGCTGGTCGCGAAGAGCCTCACCGTCACGCTCCGACGGATGGGCCACCTGCCCGAAGCCAACGAGTTGGGTGCGGACACCCAGAAGCGGTCCCGCACCGTGCTCGGCCCCGGCGTCCGGGACACCGTCTCCTGCACCCTGGAGATCGCCTGCCTACGTTCCGCGATGGGCGACCACAGCGGGGCGCAGGAGCTGGCGCGACAGGTGCAGCGGTTCTACCGGGACAGCTACGGTCCGGCGAACCCGCACACCCTGGCCGCCGAGAACGACCTCGGCATCTTCCTGATGCGGGCCGGCGACGGCTGGTCCGCGCGCCCGATCCTGGCGGAGGCAGCCGGCAGGCTCGCCACCACCCTCGGCGGGGAACATCCGCACACCCTGGTCTGCCGGCTCAACCTGGCGAACGCCCTGCACGCCACCGGCGATCTGACGGAGGCCAGACGCCTCGACGAGCTCAGCTACAGCCGGCTGGCGCCGCTCGGGCCGGAGCACCCGACGGTGATCGCCGCCGCTTCGAACCTCGCCGTCAGCCTTCGCGACACCGGCGCTCCCCAGGACGCCCGGCGCCAACTACAGGAGGCGCTCCGGCTCTCCCGGCAGGTACTTGGCGACGACCACCCGAATACGCTGGCGATCCGCAACGGCGAACGCATCAACTCCGACATCGAGCCGGAGCCGCACTAGGCCGGCCGGCAGCTACCGGGCGTGGCGCGAACGACGGCCAGAGTCAAGCCACCACCGCGCCACCTCGGCCGCGCCCACCCGGCCCTGTCCCGCGGCGTGCACCTGCCGGAGGAGGTCGATCTGCCGGGCCCACCGCTGGCCCACCCGCGCCGACCTCGCCGTCGCGACGGCGAAGCCGACCCAGCCGGAGTGGCAGCCGCCGTCGATCGCCGCCGCATAGGCCGCCCGGGCATCGCGGAACCGACCCGCAAGGTAGGCCCGGTCGCCGTCGCGAAGTGCTGGCTCGAAGGGCAGATCGGTGCCGGGCTCGGGCGGGCCGGCGCCTGCCGCCGCCGGATCGGGCTGCCCGGCCGGCGCCGCGCCGATGGTGCCGACCCGGATCATGCGGGCGAACGCCGGCTCCGCGGGACCTACGGCGACGGCCGCCGGCGGTGGCCGGTCCACCCGTACCACCGCCGCCGGATCGACCCGCAGCCATCGGGGCTTCGGCGCTCGCGCCAGTCGGGCCAGATCCTCGGGCTCCGGCCTGCCGTGTACGAGCCGCCACCGCACCTCGTACGCCAGGGCGGCATCGGCGGTCGCCCGGTCGATCTCCGTCGGCACCGGCTCCCGGCCCCAGCGGATCAGGGTGGCGCGCAGCTGGCCGGCGAACTGGCGACCGCGAGCGGTAAGTTCCGGGGCGGCGAGCAGACTGTCGGCCGCGAGCATCGTCAGCCGGCGCCAGAGCGCGAACTCGTAGTGGGCGGTGCGGACCGCCGGCCGCTCGACCAGCACCGTCCGTCGGCGTCGCCAGAAATCACAGACCCCGGTGTGCGCGTACGCCCCGTGCATGAGCGCATGGATCGGTCGCGGGTCGAGCCGCCACGGTGCGAAGTAGGAGCCGCTGCGCGACCGGTAGAGGCCGTGGATCTCCTCGACGGCGGAGAGCTTCATGTGCTGAAACTCGTGAATCATCGACATCGCCAGGTTCTCCGGATGCGCTGCCATCGAGACCGCCAACGACCCGAAGGCGCGGAACGAGGTCGCGCCCTGGCTGGTTCCCGCGGCCGTCTGCGCCAGTGGGGTCAGGGACTTCAGCGCCCTCCGCATGCCCGCCGCGTGCTCCGGGTGGTGCGCCACGATCAGTGCCCAGGCCCGGCGGCAGTGGTCGGCGAACCGTTCGGCATTCTCCTCGTCCAGCCGCTGCGCCACCTGCCACTGATAGCAGTCCCGGTTCGGATCCAGGTCCTCGATCGCCAGGACATGTCCGTCGGAGGCGCCTTCGACCCGCACCGAGCGGACCGGCTCCCAGCCCGGCGCCGGTTCGTCGACGGGGCGCGGCACCACCACGGCACCGTGGCTGCCGGTGAAGACGACGCGGGAGCGATCAACGATGATCCGGACCTCCCCCGCGCCAAGGCCGACGGCGGCTCCCAAGGTGGGCAGTACCACCACCCCGTCCCGGCTGGGCACGGTCAACTCGACCGGAATTCCGGCCTGGACGGCGGCGGCGACGGCGAGGGTGGTCAGGTGGCTCAGATCGTCGCGCAGGGCCGCGTTCGTGGTGGCCGCCGCCCCGGCCTGAGCGAGCCGGTTCAGCCAGGAACTCGCCCAGTTGTCGAAGAAGGGATACGCGAGGACCGCCCGGACCACGTCTTTTCGGACGTGCTCGGCCTCGACCAACAACTCGACCGCGGCCCCGACCGTCGCCGCAAGCTCGGAACCGGCCACACACTGGATGATCGCCAGCAACAGCAGGCGCCGTTTGGAGCGCTGACTCGCGGCGAGAACCTCGATGGCGTCGGGCCGCCCGTGGCCCGACGCAATGCTGAGGAACTGGGAATGGGACAACCGGTACAGCTCAACATTCATGCGCGTCCGTCGCCCACGAATCGCCGAGCCGGAACGTCGTCGGGACCGACGCCTGAGCCATTGCCTCGGATGCCATCGTCAGGAACCTTCCGCACGCGATTCGACGCTTACGTCAGCTCCTCGACCGAGGCGGTGCCGCGCCGGCCAGGCGGGGGAGCTCGCGGTGTACCGCAGCCGGTAAGGGCGAGCCGGCCGGCAGCGGGCACCGACAGGAGCCGCGCCCTTGCCGCCCCGACGTCATTTATCTGCACCGATGTTAGTTCCCGTTGGAGGTCTTGCCGAGACGGCACTGACCGCGGTCGGCCCCGCGAAACCGGTCCGACCCGGCTGGTCCAGGTGCCGCAGTCCGATCAGGACGGCAGGGGCCCGGCCTCCGGTGGCACCGCCCGGCGGGCGGGGCGGGCGCCGGAGAGCACCACGATGGCGACGCCGACCAGCAGCAGGCCCAGTCCGGGGAGCGCAGCCGCCCGGGGCAGCTGACCCAGCCAGACCCAGGCGATCAACGCGGCCCCGGGTGCCTCCAGCAGGATCAGGACGCTGATCGTGGTGGCCGAGATCCGGCGCAGCGCGTAGCTGAACATCGAATGGCCGAGCAGTTGGGCGCCGACCACCAGGCCGAGGATGGCCAGCCAGGTGGGGCCGTCGAATCCGGTCAGCCGCACCCCGCCGAGCAGGCAGCCCACCAGCAGCGCGAACGCGCAGACCCCGTAGCAGATGGTGGTGTAGGTGGTGGTGCTGAGGGTGACCCGGGCCCGCTCGCCGAGGGCGGTGTAGACCGCTGCCGCGAGGCCGCCGAGCACCGCCAGCAGATCACCGGCGAACGCCCGGCCGGAGGTGCCGAAGTCGGCGCCGGTCGCCCAGCCGGCGCCGAGCACCGCCACCACGATCCCGATCCAGGCCGCGACCGGCAGCCGCCGGCCCTGGCCGAGCGCGATGAGTCCCTGCCAGATCGGCTGGGTGCCGACCAGGGCGGCGGCCGCGGCCACCGAGGTGAGCTGGGCGCTCGGCATCCAGGTGGCGAAGTGGGCCGCGAGGGCCAGCCCGGCCAGTACGCAGTAGCCCGCGGTCCGGCGTCCGGCCGCGGTGGCCAGCAGCCGGAGCTCGGCCCGGCGTCGGAGCAGCGCGAACGGGCCGAGCACCGCCGCCGCGAGGATGTTGCGCCAGAACGCGAGGGCCAGGGCAGGGGCCGCCGCGAAGGCGATCAGCGGGGCTGAGGAGGAGACGGCGAGCAGTGCGAGCAGCACCGCGGCGCCGGAGAGCGGGTGGCTGGCCGGCCGGACCGGCTCGTCGGCTCCGGCCGGCCCGGGGGACGCGGTCGGCACGAAGAAATCGTCACACGTAACAACGGGTGACTTTTCGATAGACGAGACGTTACGATTCCTCACGATCCGCGCTCATCCACACACTCCACGTCCGGAGGTTGGTTCGCGTGCCCCACTTCCGCGCGGTGATCTTCGACTTTTTCGGAACCCTCAGTCACGCCGTCGAGCGGGGAAGGCGGCACGACGTGGTCGCCGACCTGCTCGGCTGTGACCGGCAGGCGCTCATCCACGTACTCGATCGGTCTTTTCCGGTCCGGGCCAGCGGTCAGCTCGGGGACGCGCGGGCCAGCCTGCGGTGGCTCTGCCGGCGGCTCGGGACCAGGCCGACCGACGCCGCGCTGGACGCCGCGCTGGCGGCCCGGCTGGACGCCGTCCGGGCCGACATCCGGCTGCGGGCGGACGCGGTCGAAACGCTGCGGGCGCTGCGCCGCGGCGGGCTGCGGACCGGCCTGATCAGCGACTGCACCCACGAGTTGCCGGTCATCCTGCCCGACCTGCCGGTCTTTCCGCTGCTGGACATCCGGGTCCTGTCGGTCGAGGAGGGCAGGTGCAAGCCCGACCCGGCGCTCTACCTGGCCGCCTGCGCCCGGCTCGCGGTGGCGCCGCCGGACTGCCTCTACGTCGGCGACGGTGGTGGCCGGGAGCTGACCGGGGCGATCCGGGCTGGCCTGTCCGCGGTCCGGCTGGCCGCCCCGGACCTTGCCGGTCATCTGGTCTTCGATCCGGATCTGGCCTGGTCGGGTCCGCTGGTGCGGTCCCTGGCCGAGGTGGTGGCGCTGGCGACGGGCGACGACCCGGCCACCGGGGACGGCCGAGCACCGGCCGCGACCGGGACGTCAGTCCAGGGCTGACCCGGGTCGGCCGGTCACCGCCGGCGGACCCGGTGCAGCCGGAACGGGTTGCGGGGCCGGCGGACCGCACCGGTCGGTCGGGGCGGTTCCGCGAGCGAGTCGTCGGGCAGCGTGGCACCGGCGGCCAGCGGCGCGTCCACCGGCACCAACCGACTGAGTACGCACTCCGCGGCCCACCGCTCGACCAGCTCGGCCGCGGACCCGGGCGCGTTCAGGCGCTTGGCCGCGACCAGCGGGGCCGCCTCGGTCCACAGCTGGCTGCCGGGCTCCACCCGACGGACCTCCGCCCGCCAGGTGACGATCCGGCCGCCATGGTCCCCGCGCAGCGTCACGGTCGCGGTGCTCGCCTCGGCCAGTCCCGGCGCGGCCTGCTCACCCGGGCCACTGGCCACGTAGAGCGCCCCGTCCAGCGGTACGCACCACAGGCCGACGGCCGGTCCGTCGGCGACCGCCACCCAGGCGATCGCCGCCTTCTTCATCGCCTCGGCCACCAGCGGGGCGGGCGTGCTCTCGGCTACCTCGTCGGTCACCCCTCGTATCCTGCCTCACCTCGCGCCGGACCGGGCGGCCCGACGGTTGCCTACCGGCGCTGCCGGGCCGCATAGGCTGGGCCGGTGACGACTCCGAACCGGGTCTACATCGCCCGCCTCGCCGGGCTCACCGTCTTCGACCCCAACGGTGACCAGGTCGGCCGGGTTCGCGACGCGGTGGCCCGGCTGCGTACCACGGTCACCCGGCCACCGCAGGTGGTCGGGCTGGTGGCCGAGATGCCGATGCGCCGGCGGATCTTCCTGTCCATCAACCGGATCACCTCGATCGACGCCGAGTCGGTGGTGCTCGGCACCGGCACGCTCAACCTGCGCCGGTTCGAGAAGCGGCCCAACGAGCTGCTGGTCCTGGCCGACCTGCTCGACCGCCGGGTCCAGATCGAGTCGAACGGCCGGCCGGGCACGGTGGTGGACGTCGCGATGGAGACCAACCGCAACGGTGAGTGGACGCTGACCCGGGTCGCGGTCCGCGAGCAGACCGGCCGGCTCAGCCGGCGGGGCCACCTCCACCAGCTGGAGTGGGAGAAGGCCCGCGGCCTGATCGGCCTCTCCGAGACCCGGGGTACGGCGAACCTGCTCGCGGTGCTGGAGGGGATGCGGGCGGCGGACCTGGCCAACGCCCTGCAGGACCTGCCCGACCGGCGGCGGGACGAGGTGGCCGCCGCGCTCGACGACGAACGGCTCGCAGACGTGCTGGGCGAGTTGCCGGAGCGCGACCAGGTGGAGATCCTCACCGCGCTCGGCCGGGAACGGGCCGCCGACGTCCTGGAGGAGATGGACCCGGACGACGCGGCCGACCTGCTCAGCGAGCTCCCGCCACCGGAGCAGGAGGTGCTGCTGGACCTGATGGAGCCGGACGAGGCGGACCCGGTCCGGCAACTGCTCAAGTACAAGCCCGGCACGGCCGGCAGCGTGATGACCAGCGAGCCGATCATCCTGCCGCCGGACGCCACGGTGGCCGAGGCGTTGGCCCGCATCCGGGAGCCGCAGCTCTCCCCGGCGGTGGCCGCCCAGGTCTTCGTGGCGCGGGCGCCGCTGGCCACCCCGACCGGCCGCTACCTCGGCATGGTGCACTTCCAGCGGCTGCTGCGCGAACCCCCGGCGGAGCTGGTCGGCGGGGTGGTCGTGAACGACATCGACCCGCTGCAGCCGGGCACCCCGCTGCCGGAGATCACCCGCCGGATGGCCACCTACGACCTGGTGGCGATGCCGGTGGTGGACGCCACGAACCGGCTGCTCGGCGCGGTCACCGTCGACGACGTGCTGGACCAAACGCTTCCCGCCGACTGGCGGGACCGCGACGCACCGGTGGGGAGCACAGATGGCTGAGCCGCGTCGCGTCCCCCGCCTGGACCAGCCGCGCGAACCGCAGCGGATCCGGCTGCCCCGGTTCGACCCGGAGGCCTTCGGCCGGTGGTCCGAAGGGATCGCCCGTTACATGGGCACGGCCAAGTTCCTCGTCTACATGACCGTGCTCATCGCGCTCTGGCTGGGCTGGAACTCGCTCGCGCCGCCGTCGATGCAGTTCGACCCCTATACCTTCACCTTCCTCACCCTGGTGCTGTCCCTGCAGGCGTCCTACGCCGCGCCGCTGATCCTGCTCGCCCAGAACCGGCAGGCCGACCGGGACCGGCTCGCCATGGAGGAGGACCGCCGGCGGGCCACCATGCAGAAGGCCGACACCGAGTACCTGGCCCGGGAGATCGCCGCCCTGCGGATCGCGCTCGGCGACGTGGCCACTCGCGACTTCGTCCGCAACGAGCTGGCCCGGTTGGTGGAGGAGCTGGACGAGCAGGCCCAACGCCGGCAGCGCCTGGACCGCCGGGACTACCGCCGGGAGATCGAGCGGACCCTGCAGCCCGCCCGGCCGGGCTCGGCCGCCGACGGTCACCCCGGCGCCCGACCGGGCGACGAGGAACCCCGGGACGAGGTCGACGGGGACTGAGGTGAAGGGCGACTGGCTCACACCCGCCGCCGCCGTCACCCGGCGCACCCGGCACGCGACGTAGCATGGCCACCATGTCTGCTCCACCCGTTCGCGAAGCCGCCTCCGCCAGCGCCACCGAGGACGCCATCCAGGCGGCGCTGGCCACCGTCGACGACCCGGAGATCCGCCGGCCGGTCACGGAACTCGGCATGGTCCGGTCCGCGGTGCTCGCCGCCAACGGCACGGTCCGGGTGGAGCTGCTGCTCACCGTCGCGGGCTGCCCACTGAAGGACAAACTGCGCACCGACATCACCGCCGCGGTCGGGGCCGTGCCGGGCGTCACCGCCGTCGAGATCGAGTTCGGGGTGATGACCCAGGAGCAGCGCCAGTCACTGCAGGCGAGCCTGCGCGGTGGCGGCGCCAGCGCCGAGCCGGTCATCCCGTTCGCCCAACCCGGCTCCCGGACCCGGGTGTACGCGGTGGCCAGCGGCAAGGGCGGGGTGGGCAAGTCGAGCGTCACGGTCAACCTGGCCGCCGCGCTGGCCGCGAAGGGCCTGTCGGTGGGCGTGGTGGACGCCGACATCTACGGCCACTCGGTGCCCCGGATGCTGGGCACCGAGGCCCGGCCGACCCGGGTCGAAGAGATGATCATGCCGCCGCAGGCGCACGGCGTGAAGGTGATCTCGATCGGGATGTTCACCGCCGGGAACGCCGCCGTGGTCTGGCGCGGCCCGATGCTGCACCGTGCCCTGCAGCAGTTCCTGGCCGACGTGTACTGGGGGGAGCTCGACGTCCTCCTGCTCGACCTGCCGCCCGGCACCGGCGATGTGGCGATCTCCCTGGCCCAGCTGCTGCCGAACGCGGAGATCCTGGTGGTCACCACCCCGCAGGCCGCCGCCGCCGAGGTCGCCGAGCGGGCCGGCGGGATCGCCCTGCAGACCCATCAGCGGCTGGTCGGCGTGGTGGAGAACATGTCCTGGCTGGAGCTGCCCGACGGCAACCGGATGGAGATCTTCGGCGCCGGGGGCGGCGCCACGGTCGCCGAGTCGCTGACCCGCACGGTCGGCGCCCAGGTGCCGCTGCTGGGCCAGGTCCCGCTCGACACCGGGGTCCGGGAGGCGGGCGACGCCGGCACGCCGATCGTGCTCGCCGCGCCGCGGACACCGGCCGCCCAGGCCCTGATCGCGGTCGCCGACCGGCTGGCCATCCGGCGCGAGTCACTGCTCGGCAAGCCGCTCGGCCTGCGTCCCGCCGGCCGCTGAGGGCCGACCCCCCAACCTCGGGCGGCGGTCAGGTGGCGTCGAAGTCGACCGAGCGCTGGGCCGGGGCGGGGCTGGCGTTGCCGGGCGTGGTCGTCGTTCCGGTGCCGCTCGGGCGGGCCGCCGTCCGCACGTCCGCGGCCGAGGCGACGTCCTTCAGCTCGTTGTGCACGCCCGTGAGGTCCGAGCGCAGGTCCTCGTACGCGCCCCGGAGCGGTTTGCGCAGCGCCTCCTCGTCCTCCTCGCTGAGCAGGTGCTTGCGGATGAACGCCTTCGGGTGCAGGTCCTCGAGCTGAATGTCGGTGCCCAGCTCACGGCTGAGGTCACCGGTGGCGTTGCGGGCCATGTTGCGCAGGTTGCGAACCATCCGCAGCCCGTCGTTGATCACGTTCGGCAGCCGATCGCCGAAGATCAGCAGCGCGAGGAGCAGCAGCGCGCCGATCTCCCACCAGTTGAGGTTCTCGAACACCGGTTGCCTCCTCGCCCTCTTCCTCGGCAAGAGTACGCACCCGGGCCGCCCCGGCGGGAGGGGGCGATCGGCGGACCCGGCCGGCGGCAGTGAGTCAGATCACTGCGCGTCGGCGGCGAGGGTGACCGAGGCGGTCTGGGTGGCCGCACCCCGGCGGTACTCCACCGTCACCACCGAACCGGGCGCATACTTGCGGACCAGGGCGATCAGGTCGCTCGGCTGCTCCAGTTGCCGGCCGTCGAGCCGCAGCACCACGTCACCGGCCCGCAGGCCGCCACCCTCGGCCGGGCCGTCCGGTTCGACGGTGGCGAGCCGGACCCCGCCGGTGGTGCCGCTGCCGGGACCGCCGACCTGGGCGCCGATCACCGTACGCCGGGCCTTGCCGGTGTCGATGATCTCCTGGGTGACCCGTTTGGCGTGGTTGATCGGGATGGCGAAGGCCAGCCCGATGTTGCCGGCCGTCTCCTCGTCCGCGGCCAGCGACTGGATCACCGAGTTGACGCCGACCACCCGGCCGGCGCCGTCGACGAGCGGACCACCGGAGTTGCCCTGGTTGACGGCGGCGTCGGTCTGGATCGCCGCGTAGTAGCGCACCTGGCCGCCCGGCTCACCCACCCGGATGGTCCGGTCCAGCGCGCTGACGATGCCGGAGGTGACCGTGTTGGCGAGCGCGAGCGGGGTGCCGAACGCCAGCACCGGGTCGCCCACCGCGATCGTGTCGGAATCGCCGAACTCGACCGGCACCAGTCCGGTCCGGGCGACCTTGATGACCGCGATGTCCGACTCGGGATCCTTGCCGACGAGCGTCGCGGCGGCGCTGGACCCGTCGTTGAAGACCACCGTGGCCGAGCCGGAACTGGCCTCCACCACGTGGTCGTTGGTGATCACGTAGCCGTCCGAGGTGGCCACGAAGCCGGAGCCGATGCTCGAACCACCGCCGCCGCCACCGGGCACCCGCACCGTCACGACACTCGGCAGCAGGCGTTCGGCCACGCCGGCCAGCGAGTCGGCCGGCCGCTGCGCCACCGCCGGCACCTCGCCGCCGGACTGGCCGAGCAGGGTCCCGCCGCCCGGGCTGTTGACCGCGAAGGCGTACCCGAGGGCGCCGCCCAACGCACCGGCGAGCAGGGCGCTGATCAGCGAGACCAGCAGGAGCGGGGTCAGACCGCGGCTCGGCACGGAGTCCGGATCGACGACCGGCTCGGGGCCGACCCGGTCGGCGGGCGGCGGGGCCTGCACCACGACCGCCATCGGCGTACGGGGGTCTCGCCACGGGTCGCGCAACGCGTCGGACCACCAGGGTGAGGGGGTCCGGTCGTCGGACCCGATCGGGGTCCGCGCCGCCGGTCCCACCGACGGCGGCGAAGCCGCGGTCGGGGTCCCGTCGGGCTGGCGCCAGTTCCAGCCGTCCGTCACGTTCGGTGCCTCCCAGTCCGTCCCGGAAGCCGGCGCCGCTGCGCCGACGGCGGTGACAAACCTCCGGCCGGGGCGTCCGGGTATCCACATCCAGGATTGCACGGATGTCCGGAGCAAACAGCCGTTGGCCCGCTGGCAACCGGCGGCACCCCCGCCGGCCCCCGGGGGTACGCCCCTGCCGATCGGTGGTGGGCGCATCTAGGCTCATAGCCACCAGTGGTCCCCCGTCGCTCATCCGGAGGTGTCCCATCGCCACGGTCGCCCGGCCAGTCAGCCCGATGACGGCCCAGGCACTCCAGTTCGCCGAGGCGTACGTAGCCGAGGATGTGGTGCTGCGTACCGCGCGGGCCCTCGCCATCGAGGTGGGCCTGGACGCGGTGACGCCCGCGGCCGGGGCCGCGCTGCGGCTGCTGGCCGCCGCCGGCAGCGCCCGGGCGGTGGTGGAGATCGGCACCGGGACGGGCGTCAGCGGGCTGTGGCTGCTCCGGGGGATGCGGCCGGACGGCGTACTCACCAGCATCGACGTGGAGTCCGAGCATCAGCGGATCGCCCGCCGGATCTTCCAGCAGGCCGGATTTCCGGCCGGTCGGACCCGGATCATCACCGGCCGGGCGCTCGACGTGCTCCCCCGGTTGGCCGACGGGGTGTACGACATGATCTTCGTCGATTCCGACGTGACCGAGTACCGGGGCTGCGTGGACGCCGCCCAGCGGCTGCTGCGGCCGGGCGGGGTGCTCGCGGTCGGCGGTGCGCTGGCGCACGGCCGGATCGCCGATCCGGCCGCCCGGGACGTGGAGACCGTCGCCGTCCGCGAGGTGGTCAAGGCGATCCGCGAGGCGGACGAGTGGATCCCGGCGCTGTTGCCGGCCGGCGACGGGTTGCTGGCCGCCGTCAAACGCTGACGGCCGGCCAGGGACGCCAGGCCGGCGCGGAAGCGCCAGCCCCAGGCACCACGCCGGCTCAGCGGGCCACGCCGGCTCAGAGGGTCGCCAGCCAGCGGAGCAGGATGCGTACGCCCCAGCCGGTGGCGCCCTTGACCAGTTCGGCGTCGTCGCCGTCGGCCCAGGACGGCGCCGACATGTCGATGTGCGCCCACCGGTCCCGCAGGTCGCCGGCGAACTCCCGCAGGTAGAGCGCGGCCAGGATCGATCCGCCGCCCTGGTTCGGCGCGCTGTAGAGGTCGGCCACCTCGCTGCCGAGGTATTCCACGTAGTCGCCGGGGAGCGGCAGCCGCCAGGCGCGTTCGCCGGTGCTGGCGGCGGCGGCCAGCAGGGCGGCGGCCAGGTCGTCGTTCTCGGCGTAGAGGGCGGCGGTGCGCTTGCCGAGGGCGACCGCGTTGGCGCCGGTGAGGGTGGCCAGGTCGACCAGCAGGTCCGGCGCCAGGCGGTCGACCGCGTACGCGAGGGCGTCGGCCAGCACCAGCCGCCCCTCCGCGTCGGTGTTGGTGCTCTCGCTGGTCAGGCCGCCGTAGTGGCGGATCACGTCGCCCGGCCGGTACGCCGAGCCGCTGACCATGTTCTCGGCCAGCGGCGCCAGGGCGGTGATCCGGACCGGTAGCCGCAGCGCGGCGGCGCCGATCGTCGCGGCCAGCACCGCGGCGGCGCCGCCCATGTCCTTGCGCATCAGCTTCATCGCACCGGTGGGCTTGATCGAGATGCCGCCGGTGTCGAAGGTGATGCCCTTGCCGACCAGCACCACGTGGGTCCGGGCATCGGCCGGCGACCATCCGCACTCGACCAGGCGGGGACCGTGCGCCGAGCCGCCGCCGACCGCGAGCATGCCGCCGAAGCCCGCCTCGGCCAGCTCGTCCGGCCCCCGGACGGTGACGGTCAGGCCGTCCCGGCCGGCCGCGGCGGTCACGATCTGCTCGGCCAGCCAGGCCGGTGTCTTCACCGACGATGGGGTGTTCGTCAGGTCGCGGGCGAACCGGGTGGCCTCGGTCACCGCCCGCGCCTCGGCCAGCGCCGGGCCGTGTGCCGCCGGGTCGGCCACCACCAACGCCACCTCGGCCAGCCGGCCGGATGCCGGCTCGGCTTCGCCGGCCGCCGCCGGGTCGCCGGGGCCGGCCGGCGCCCGGAACCGGTACGACGCCAGCCAGAGCCCTTCCGCCAGGCCCCGGACCGCCTCGGCGGGCGGGTCGGCCGGCAGGCCGATAGTGATCGAGATCTCCCGGGCGGCGGCCCGGGCCAGGCCGGCGCCGGCCGCCCGCCAACCGGCCTCGTCGCCGGCCCCGATGCCGAACAGCAGCAGCCGGTTCGGCTCGCTCGCCGGCCGCAGCGCCAGATGGACCTTACCGGCGGTGCCGTGGTGCGGCACGAGCGGCACCAGCGCGCCCGCCTCGGCCAACAGCTCGGCCGGGACCGCCAGCGCGGTCGGGACCAGCCGGCCGTCGCCCCGGCCGGCCGCGGCATCGGCCTCCGACGCGGAGCCGTCTGCAGCGTCGGCCCCGGCCGCGGGATCGGTCGCAGCGGCGGGACCGGCGGGTCGGACCGGGAGCGCGAGCGCGGCGGTGTCGTCGATGGGCCCGGTTACCAGGCGGATGTCCAGCACCGGGACCGTACCTCCAGGGGTTTGTCGGCGGGCCGCCCCGCGGTGTGCGGGGTGGTCCGGTGGGGGCGGTTCTCGTGCGGCGGCCGGCCGCTGACGCGGCAGGTGTCCGTGGACCGGCCGGTGGCGCGGGAGGTGCCGCTCGTGGGCCGGCCGGGTGCGCGGCGACGAACCTGGGCCATCGGCGATGCCGATGGCCCAGGTCTGACGGACGATCCGGAAGCGACCAGCCGTCGGAACTCGTCAACCACTCAGCCGGCGGCGGCCTTCAGCGCGTCACCGAGCGCGTTGGCCTCGTCGGGAGTCATCTCAACGACGAGCCGGCCACCACCTTCCAGCGGAACCCGCATGACGATGCCCCGGCCCTCCTTGGTGACTTCCAGCGGACCGTCGCCCGTCCGCGGCTTCATCGCCGCCATCTTGTCTCCCCTCAGACTCACCAGGGTCGGTGGGTTGCCCCACATCCAAATTCGCCACTCACCGCGCAGGCTCGCGGTGCCGACCCACGATTTTCCCTGATGAACACCGCCGGACCCAAACCGAACCAGTATTGATGTAACAGCATCTAGCATATCTTGAGAAGGGCTGTCACAATGTGCGGTCATGCAGGCACGGTCGGCCCTCTTCGACCTCTTCGGCGACCACCTCCGGTCCCGGGGTGGTCGCGCGCCGGTGGCTGCCCTGGTCAAACTGCTTTCTCCGCTCGGGATCGCGCCTCCGGCGGTGCGCACCGCGGTCTCCCGGATGGTCCGCCAGGGGTGGTTGCACCCACTCCGGCTGAACAGCGGACCGGGCTATCTGCTCACCCCTAAAGCCGCCCGCAGGCTGGACGAGGCGGCAGCCAGAATCTACCGAACGGGCAAGATCGGGTGGGACGGCAGGTTCGATCTGATCGTACTGGAGGCAGCCGGCAACCGCCGCGAACGCCAACGTCTCGCCGCAAACCTCGCCTTCCTCGGCTATGGGACGTTGGACGAGCAGACCTGGGTCGCCACCCGGCCGGGTGAGGAGATCGACTCCCTGCTCACCGAGGCCGGCGTACGCTACGAGCGATTCACCGCCACCCACGCCGCCGGCACCCCGGGCGCGATGGCGGTGGTCCGCCGGGCCTGGGATCTGGACGCCATCGGCCAGGCCTACGAGCGGTTCGTCAGCGAGCAGCGGCCGCTGCTGTCCGGCATCACGGTGCGCAGCGGGGACGAGGCGGCCTACGCCGCCCGGTTCCGGCTGGTGCACGCCTGGCGGACATTCCTGTTCCAGGATCCACAGCTCCCGCCGGCGCTGCTGCCCGAACGGTGGCCGGGTACCGCCGCGGCGGCCTTCTTCGACCGGCACGCCGCCCGACTCCGGCCGGCCGCCGACCGCTACGTCGAGCAGTGCCTGGAGGCCGGCACCAAAGCCGCCGTACGACAGAAGGGCCAACCGTGACCGAGCCACTGCTCGTCGACCGCACCGGACCCGTGGTCACCCTGACCCTCAACCGGCCGGAGTCGATGAACTCGCTCGACGTGGCCCTCAAGGAGGCGCTGCGGGACGCCCTGGCCGGCCTGGAGACCGACCGCTCCTGCCGGGCCGTGGTGCTGACCGGGGCCGGCCGGGCCTTCTGCGCCGGCCAGGACCTCCAGGAGCACGTACGCACGCTGGCGACCGGCGACAGCGATCCGCTGGCCACCGTCCGCGACCACTACAACCCGATCGCCGCCCGGTTGGCGCACCTGCCCATGCCGGTGGTCGCGGCCGTCCGCGGCATGGCCGCCGGTGCCGGCGCCTCGCTGGCCCTCCTCGCCGACCTGCGGATCGGCGGGCCGAAGACCAGCTTCCTGATGGCCTTCGCCAAGGTCGGACTGGCCGCCGACACCGGGGCCTCCTGGACGCTGCCCCGGCTGGTCGGGCACGCCAAGGCGATCGAGCTGCTGCTGCTCGCCGAGCCGGTGCCGGCCGCCGAGGCGCACCGGCTCGGCCTGCTCAACCAGCTGCTCGACGACGACGAGGAGGTGCTGCCGGCAGCCCAGGCGCTGGCCGCCCGGCTGGCCGCCGGGCCGACGGTGGCGTACGGCGCGATCAAGCGCCAGTTGTCCATCGGCGCCGCCGGCACCCTCGCCGACGCGCTGGCCGCGGAGGCGCACGCGCAGCGCATCTGCGGCGCCACCGCCGATCACCGGGCCGCGACGGAGGCGTTCGTGGCCAAGCGGAAGGCGGTCTTCGAGGGCCGTTGACGGCTCAGTCGTCGTCCTCTTCGGGGTCCTGGTTCGCCTCGGCGCCCAGCACGAACGCCTGCATGGCCAGCTCGTCCCCGCTCGGCCAGACGTAGGTGGGCAGCTCCCGCGGACCCAGCTCGCGGACGTACGACCAGAAGAGCCGGACCGCCTCGGCCCGGGACGACGCCTCGATCGGCAGGTCGAGGCTGACCAGGTAGGTCCGCCGGTCGGCGGGGGGTCCGACCCGGCCGGCCAGCTCGCGGTAGGTGGCCGGGTCGACCGGCGTCACCGGCCCGTCGAGGGCGAGCGCGTCGGCGGGCGCCGGCTCGTCGAACGCCCGGCGGGTGTAGGTCACCACCAGCTGGTCCCGGACCGACCCGGGTGCCGCGCCGGCCCGCTGCGGTACGCCCGCACCCACCCGGCCCAACGCGACCACGAGCGGTCGCTCCTGGTCGTCGCGGACCACCAGGACCTCGTCCCCGGGCGCCGGCCGGTGCCGGTCGGAGATCCCGGTCAGCTCCAGGTTGTCGTGGTGGAACAGCCGTTCCGCCTCGAACCGCCCACTCGGGATGACCACCGCCCACGCGCTCACGCCCGGTCCTCCACAACCCGCCCGGACGCTGCTGTCCGCCCCGAACCATTCATGGGGCTATCCCATCACGACCCCGGCCGCCGGCCGCGACGCGGTGGCCGGCGGCGGCACGTGGCACCCGGCCAGGTGGTCGTCGACCATCCCGGTCGCCTGCATCAACGCGTACGCGGTGGTGGGGCCCACGAAGCGGAAACCGTGCCGCTTGAGCGCCTTGGCCATCGCCGTCGACTCGACGGTGCTGGCCGGTACCGCGGCGAAGTCCGGCAACCGGGTCGCCCGCGGCGGCGGGGCGAAGCTCCAGAGCAGGGCGGCCAGCCCGCCCGGCAGTTCCAGCGCGGCGCGCGCGTTCGCGATCGCGGCTTCGATCTTGGCGCGGTTGCGGACGATGCCGGCGTCGGCCATCAGCCGGGCCACCTCCGCCTCCCGGTAGCCGGCCACGGTCGGGATCCGGAACTGGTCGAACGCCACCCGGAAGGCCGGTCGCTTGCGCAGGATGGTCAGCCAGGAGAGGCCGGACTGGAACGCCTCCAGGGTGAGCCGCTCGAACAGGGCGTCGTCGCCGTGCAGCGGCCGGCCCCACTCCTCGTCGTGGTAGGCCGCGTAGTCGGGAGTGCTCGCCCCCCAGGCGCACCGGGACAACCCGTCGGCGCCGATCACCAGGTCCGTCACGACCCACACGCTAGGCCAGCCCACCGACAACCCGGCCGGGCCGGACGGATCAGGGCAGTCGGCCCCGCTCGACCAGCCGGGCGAACCGCTTCAGCGCCTGGGTGAGGCTGAACTTCGAGCCGGGCCAGAGCACCGGCCAGGCGACCCGTCCGGCCGCGCCACCGGGCAGGTGGAACCACTCGTGCCAGACCACCTGCGTCCGCTCCCGGTCCATCTGGGTGCAGCGCAGCACCCCCGGACCGCGCAGCACCGAACCGCAGTGCACCACCCGCACCTCGTACGGCGGGTCCAGCCGGACCACCCGCATCTCGTCGCGGAGCACCGCCGGTCCGACCGCCGTGACGGCCTCGACCAGGCTGCCCTCGCCGCCGTCGCCCTGGACCACCCGGACCCGGGTGAACGGAATCCACTCCCCCTGCCGTTCCCAGGCGGTGAAGCCGGCGAACACCCGGTCGGCGGCGGCGTTGACGATCACCGTCGCGGTGACCTCGCCGGCCCCTGGCTGGGCCGCCGCCCGCAGCCGCTCCCCGCCCCGGCCCTCGGCCGTGGCGTCGGACCGGCCGGCGCCGGGCTCACCGGTCCAGCCGGATCCGGGGTCGCTCATGCTCGCTCCGACGGGACCGGGCCCCGCGCCTGGTCGGACTGGTCCGGCTGGCTCGCCTCGGCGGCCGGTTGCCTGTCGGCGCTCGGCTCGACCGCGTTCCCGGCCTGATCGGCGCCGGGCGAGGCGGTCGGTGCCGCGGAGCCGCCGGTCCCTGGGGCGGCGGCTCGCGGGTCGACGGCGTCCTCGCCGCCGGCCACCGGCCCGGCCGGGCTCGCCGTGCCCGGGTCGGCCGGCTCGGCCCCGTTCGGGTCGGCCGTCGCCGCGACGTCGCCCGACCGGTCCCGAGCAGCGCCGGCCGGACCAGGGTCCGCCGAGCCGGCGTCAGCGCCGGCCGGACCAGCGGACTCCGGGCCGGGGTCAGCCGGACCGGCGGACTCCGGGCCGGCGGCCGTCGCCGCCGGCACCAGGGCCGCCTGCCTGGCCCGGCGCAACGCGTCCGCGTCGGCCGGACGTCCCTCCCGCAACGCGGTGACCTCCGCCTCCAGTACGCCGATCAGCTCGTCCTTGTACCCGATGTCGTACGCGGCGCGGCGCAGCGCCTGGTCGACCTGGGCCATTCGATACCCCCGTACCGTCGTGTCGAACCGGACCTGGGAGACATCGGCCTCGACCAGTGGCCGGGTGACCGGCAACGGCACCGCACGTCCGTCCGGCTCGGCGGGCGCCAGGCCCGGATCGTTGCCGGTCGCCAGCACCGTCACACCGAACACGACCGCCGCGACGGTCAACGCCACGACCAGGAGTAGCAGAAACTGACCCATAGACCGATCGTGGCATGGCGGACGCCGGCGGGCGACCCCGCCACCCCGGTCGGCTCCCTCCGGGCCGGTCCCGGCCCCGGCCGGCTAGCGTCGGTTCCCGACAGGCGGGAGGGGTGGCGATGGCCGGAGAGCTGCGACTGGGCCGGCGCGGCTTCGCGCCCGGCGAACCGGCGCTGATGGCGATCGTCAACCGGACCCCCGACTCGTTCTTCGACCGGGGTGCGACGTTCGCCGCCGACAGCGCGCTGCGGGCGGTCGAGACCGCCGTCGCCGACGGTGCCGACATCATCGACATCGGCGGGGTCAAGGCCGGTCCCGGCGACCCGGTGGACGCCGCCGAGGAGATCCGCCGGACGGTGCCCACCATCGCCGCGGTCCGGGCCGCCTTCCCGGAGGTGGTGATCTCGATCGACACCTGGCGGGCGGCGGTCGCCGTCGAGGCCGTCGCGGCCGGCGCCGACCTGATCAACGACACCTGGAGCGGCGCCGACCCGGAGCTGGCGGCGGTCGCCGCGCGGACCGGCGCCGGGCTGGTCTGCGCGCACACCGGCGGCCTGCGGCCGCGTACCCGGCCGCACCGGGCCGCCTTCGACGACGTGGTGGTCGACGTGGTGGAAACCGTCACCGGGCTCGCCGAGCGGGCGGTGCGCCTCGGGGTACGCCCGGACGGCATTCTGGTCGATCCGACGCACGACTTCGGCAAGAACACCCGGCATTCGCTGGAGCTCACCCGCCGGCTCGGTGAGCTGGTCGCGACGGGTTGGCCGGTGCTGGTGGCCGTGTCGAACAAGGATTTCATCGGCGAGACGCTGGATCTGCCGGTCGGCGAACGGCTGCCGGGCACGCTGGCCACCACCGCCGTCTCGGCCTGGCTGGGCGCCCGGGTCTTCCGGGCGCACCAGGTCCGGCAGACCCGGCAGGCGCTGGACATGGTCGCCTCGATCCGGGGCGACCGGCCGCCCGCCGTGTCCCGGCGGGCGCTGGCCTGAGCCGCCGCGGACGCCGGCCGGCAGCGGTCGCGGCGGGACCGTCAGCCGGTCCAGCGCAGGATGTTCTTGCGCCAGGCGTAGAGGATGCCGAGCGCGAGCACGGCCACGAAGATCGCCATCTCGACGACCGTCACGATCCCGAAGCCGGGCCGGTCGAACACCACCGCCCACGGGAACAGGAAGACCGCCTCGACCGCGAAGAGCACGTAGAGGTAGGCGTAGACGTAGTACCGGATCTGCGCCTGCGCCCAGTCGCCGCCGACCGGATCGAGCCCGCACTCGTAGCTGGCCCGTTTGCCCACCGGGTCGGCCGGCCGGGCCGGCCGGAGCAGCCGGTTGGCGGTGAAGGCCACCACGAAGAAGAGCACGCTGACGATCAGCAGCAGGCCGAGTGTCGCGTACGACCCCAGGTACCCGCTCATGGCCGGAGCCTACCCGTCCGGTCGCGGTGAACCGGCCCGGCCGCCCGGTCGGGACGGCACCGTGATCTCGCTTACCTCAGCAGGATTTGTGCCCATAAGTAATGCTGAAACCGGATGATTCAGCGTCCCATCGGGCGGACGTCGGGGAAGGATTACCTAAGGATTCGACGTAGGCTCTTGGTGAATGACTGAGATCGGACGCAGCGGGCCCTACGGAGCTGGTCCTACGGAGCGCAGCGAAGCGAGGTATGGGCGTGACCAAGCAGGTCCGGCAGCTGGATCGGGTGGTAATCCGGTTCGCTGGTGACTCCGGCGACGGCATGCAGCTCACCGGTGATCGGTTCACCTCGGAAACCGCACAGCTCGGCAACGACATCTCGACCCTGCCGAACTTCCCCGCGGAGATCAGGGCGCCGGCCGGCACCCTGCCCGGGGTCTCCAGCTTCCAGGTGCACTTCGCCGACTACGACATCCTCACCCCGGGCGACGCACCGAACGTCCTGGTGGCGATGAACCCGGCCGCACTGAAGGCGAACCTGGCGGACCTGCCGCGCGGCGCCGACATCATCGTCAACACCGACGAGTTCACCCGGCGCAACCTGGCCAAGGTGGGCTACCAGGTGAGCCCGCTGGAGGACGGTTCGCTGGACGGCTACGTCCTGCACCCGGTCGCGCTGACCTCGATGACGGTGGGCGCGCTCGCCGAGTTCGCGGTGTCGAAGAAGGACGCCGAGCGGGCCAAGAACATGTTCGCCCTCGGCCTGCTCTCCTGGATGTACTCCCGCCCGTACGGCTCGACGATCCGGTTCCTGGAGCGCAAGTTCGCCACCCGGCCGGAGCTGGTCGCCGCCAACACGGCCGCCTTCAAGGCGGGCTGGAACTTCGGCGAGACGACCGAGGACTTCGGCGTCCGGTACGAGGTCAAGCCGGCCAAGATGCCGGCCGGCACCTACCGCAACATCACCGGCAACGCCGCGCTCTCGCTCGGGTTGGTGGCCGCCGGGGTACGGTCGCGGCTGCCGGTCTTCCTGGGCGCGTACCCGATCACGCCGGCCTCGGACATCCTGCACGAACTGAGCAAGCACAAGCGGTTCGGCGTGACCACCATGCAGGCCGAGGACGAGATCGCCGCGATCGGCGCGGCGCTGGGCGCGGCGTACGGCGGCGCGCTGGGGGTGACCACCACCAGCGGACCGGGGGTCGCGCTCAAGGGCGAGACCATCTCGCTGGCCGTCGCGCTGGAGCTGCCGCTGGTCATCGTCGACGTGCAGCGGGCCGGCCCGTCCACCGGGATGCCGACCAAGACCGAGCAGGCCGACCTGAACATGGCGCTGTTCGGCCGGCACGGGGAGGCGCCGGTGGCGGTGGTGGCACCCCGCTCGCCGTCGGACTGCTTCCACGCCGCCATCGAGGCGGCCCGGATCGCGCTCACCTACCGCACGCCGGTGCTGCTGCTGTCGGACAACTACGTGGCCAACGGCTCCGAGCCGTGGCTGCTGCCGGAGGTCGACTCCCTGCCGGACCTGCGGGTCGAGTTCGCCACCGCGCCCAACAGCGAGGACGGCAGCACCTTCCTGCCGTACCTTCGCGACCCGCAGACGCTGGCCCGGCCGTGGGCGATCCCCGGCACCGCCGGCCTGGAGCACCGGATCGGCGGCCTGGAGAAGGCCGACAAGACCGGCGACATCTCGTACGACCCGGCGAACCACGATTTCATGGTGCGGACCCGGGCGGCCCGGATCGAGTCGATCCCGGTGCCCGACGTCGAGGTCGAGGATCCCGACGGGGACGCCCGGCTGCTGGTGCTCGGTTGGGGCTCCACCTACGGCCCGATCGGCGCCGCCTGCCGGGGGTTGCGCCAGCGTGGCCTGCCGGTGGCCCAGGCGCACCTGCGCCACCTGGCGCCGCTGCCGGCCAACCTCGGCGAGGTGCTCGCCTCCTACGACAAGGTGGTGATCCCGGAGATGAACCTCGGTCAGCTCGGCCACGTCATCCGGGCCCGCTACCTGGTCGACGCGATCGGATACAACCAGGTCCGCGGCCTGCCGTTCACCGCCGCGGAGCTGGAGACCATGCTGGAAGAGGTCGTCAAGAATGCCTGAGCCCGTCGCCGTCAAGCTCACCGCGAAGGACTTCAAGTCCGACCAGGAGGTGCGCTGGTGCCCCGGTTGTGGCGACTACGCCATCCTCGCGGCGGTGCAGTCCTTCATGCCGGAGCTGCAGATCCCCCGGGAGCGGATCGTCTTCGTCTCCGGCATCGGCTGCTCGTCGCGGTTCCCGTACTACATGAACACCTACGGGCTGCACTCGATCCACGGCCGCGCCCCGGCGATCGCCACCGGCCTGTCGGTCTCCCGGCCGGACCTGTCGGTCTGGGTGGTCACCGGTGACGGCGACGCGCTCTCGATCGGCGGCAACCACCTGATCCACGCGCTGCGCCGCAACGTCAACTTCAAGATCCTGCTCTTCAACAACCGGATCTACGGTCTGACCAAGGGGCAGTACTCCCCCACCTCCGAGGTCGGCAAGATCACCAAGTCGACTCCGGTCGGCTCGGCGGACGCTCCGTTCAACCCGCTCTCGCTGGCGCTGGGCGCCGAGGCGACCTTCGTCGCCCGGACCATCGACTCCGACCGCAAGCACCTGCAGTCGGTGCTGCGGGCCGCCGCCGAGCACGAGGGCTCCGCGTTCGTGGAGATCTACCAGAACTGCAACATCTTCAACGACGGCGCGTTCGAGCAGCTCAAGGACCCGCAGACCCGCGACGACTACCTGATCCGGTTGGAGCACGGGGAGCCGATCGTCTTCGGCGCGACCGGCCACCCGAACAGCCAGGTCGGCGGCCGGGACGGGCAGTTCTGCGTGGTCCACCCGCCGGGCGGCTTCGGCCTGGAGGTCCGGGAGACCGCGTCGGTGCGGCCCGAGGAGATCGTCGTGCACGACGCGACGGTCAGCGAGCCCGCGTACGCCTTCGCGCTGTCCCGGCTGCCCGGCTTCGACCTGCGCAACACCCCGATCGGGGTGTTCCGGTCAGTCGACCGGCCGTCCTACGACAGCGCCATCCAGGCGCAGCTCGACGCCGCCAAGGCCAAGTCCACCGGTACGCCGGAGGAGCAGCTCGCCGGCCTGCTCAACTCCGGCGACACCTGGACGATCCTGTAGCTGTCTCGCCGGCGGGAGCCGGTCAGGAGAACGTGGTCAGGAACCGGTCCCGGAAGGTGTCCATCCGCCAGACCGGTGCCTGCGGACCCGGCATCAGGCCGTCCTGCCAGCCCCACCCGGCGGTCCGCGCCAGCACCGCCGGGTCGCGCGCGACGATGCTGATCGGCACGTCCCGACTGGCCCGCGGGCCGGTGATGAGCGGGGCCGGCTGGTGGTCGCCGAGGAAGACCAGGACCAGGTCGTCGTCGCCGTAGGTCTCGACGTACGAGATCAGGGTGCGCAGGGTGTACTCGACGGCCCGGCGGTACTCGGTGCGTACCTGTGCGGTGTCCGACCAGACCTCCTCGACCGACCGGCCGGTCTCCGGCATGCCCTCGAACGCCGAGCCGTCGCCGACGTCGGCCCAGTCGATCAGTTCGGGCAGCGGCGCCCACGGCGTGTGGCTGGAGAGCAGCGCGATCTCCGCCATCAGCGGGGGTTTTCCCGGCCCGGTGTACTCGGCCTGCCGGAAACCAGCGAGGGTGTACTGGTCGGGCATGGACGAGAAGTTGAACCGGGGGCCGCGGTAACCGAGGTTGCGGGAGTCGTACACCTGGTGGTAGCCGTAGAAGTCCCCCTCCGGCCAGGCCCGGGTGATGCCCGGCATGACGCCGACGGTCCGCCAGTCGGCGCGCCGGAAGGCGCTGTTGAGGGTGAGCCGGTCGCTTACCACCAGGTTGTCGTACCGCTGCTGGTTGTTGATCCACAGTCCGGACATCAGCGTGGCGTGGGCGAGCCAACTGTTGCCGCCGGCGGTCGGCGAGGTGAGGAAGCCGCTGCGGCCGGTGAATCCGGCCTCGGCCAGCCGGCGGTCGCCGTCCGCCAGCACCGCGCCGACCTGGGGGGCGTACTCCGGGTCGCTCACCGCGTCCCGCCCGTAGCTCTCCACGAAGGCGATGATGACGTCCTTGCCGCGCAGGGCGGTCAGCAACTCGTCGCCCGGGGTGTCCCGGAAGGCGTCGATCTTCACCTCCGCGGCGAACCGCTCCCGGTCCCGCAGCCCGTCGTACACCCCGTACGCCCGGTCGACGGCGAGCACACCGACCGGAGCCTCCGGCAGGACCGGTACGCCGAACACCGCGGTCACGACGCTCACCACCGCGAACACCGCCACGGTGCGGGCGGTCGTCCGCTCGTGCCGGACCAGCAGTCCGGTCAGCCGCAGCACCGACAGCGTCACGAGAACGAGTACCGCGACGGCGAGCAGCAGGGCGGCGACGGCCACGCCGACGGTGCCGGTCCGGCCGATCGAACCGGTGAGGAACTCCGCACCGGCGCCGAAGAGGATCCAGTCCAGCACCGGGTCGAACGGCCGGTCGAGCACCGTGTAGAAGCCCATGTCGACGATCTTCACGATGCCGAGCACGCCGAGGCCGACACCGATGACGGCGGACGCGACCCGGCGCGGCCGCGCCGACAGGATCAGCAGCAGGGCGACGAGCAGCAGCCCGTCCACCGGAATCCGCAGGAACGCCCACGGGGTCAGACTGTCGATCCGGTTCGGTGTGACGAACACGAGCAGGACCAGCAGCCCGGCCAGCACGTCGAGCACGGTCGACCCGACCGGTCGACGCCGCCGCGGCCGACCGCCGGCACCGCCCGGGACGGCGTCTACCGCGCCGCCATCGCCCCCGGCCGCCCCGTCCGGGGCGGCCGCACCCGCGACGGCGGCGCCGCCGGGCGGGGTGCGCCGGGCCTGGGTCGGCAACCGACGCAGGTGGGTGAGCAGAGACACCAGGCCCTCCGTCCCGTCAGGCGGAGGCCGGGGTCGGGGACCGATCGTCGCGGACGTAGACCAGCATGTCGCCGGTCTCGATCCGGACCGCCGACGGCTCCGACAGCGAGACCACCTTGCCGCGCCGGACCAGGGCGATCACCAGCGTCTCCAGCTTGCGCGGCGAGAGCCCCACCTCGTGCCGCTCGGCCGACCGCATCGCCAGCGCCATCCCCTGTCCGGGAGTGAGCAGATCCTCGACCACGTCGATGAGCGGCGGCGCGGACGTCGACACCCCGAGCAGCCGGCCCGCGGTGGCCGACGAGACGATGACGTGATGGGCGCCGCTCTGCTTGAGCAGCGGCGCGTTCTCCGCCTCCCGGGCGGCGGCGATGATCCGTACCTTGCCGGCGGTGAGCTGCCGGACGGTGAGGGTGACCAGGACCGAGACCTCGTCGCTGTCGGTGGCGATGATCACCGCCTTGGCGTTGCGGACGTGGGCCTCGTTGAGCACCGAGGAGCGGGTGGCCGAGCCCTCCACCGCGACGAGGCCGGCCGAGGTCGCCTGCCGGACCCCGGCCGCCGACCGCTCGACGACGAGGATCCGGGACTTGTCGAAGCCGGTCTCCAGCAGGGCGGAGACGGCGCTGCGGCCCTTGGTGCCGTAGCCGCAGATGATGACGTGGTCCTTCACAGTTTTCCTCCACCGCGTCAAGCGGAGGTTGGTCCGGTACTGCTCGGTCAGGACTTCGAGGGTGGTGCCGACCAGGATGATCAGGAACAGCACCCGGGCCGGGGTGATCACCAGGACGTTCACCAACCGGGCGTTCTCCGACACCGGCGCGATGTCGCCGTAGCCGGTGGTGGAGAGGGAGACCACCGTGTAGTAGAAGCAGTCCAGCAGGGTGAGCCCGTCACCGTTGTTGTCCCGGTAGCCCTCCCGGTCGAGGTAGACCACCGCGACGATGAAGAAGATCAGGCCCAGCGCGGCGGCGAGGCGCAGGCTCAGGGCCCGGGCCGGACCCCGGTGTACGGCGGGAAAATGAATCACGCTGGGTCACGCTCCACCATCTCGCCCACCTGCACGTGCTCAACATAGCCCCTGCTGTCCGGGGACGTTGACCGCCGGCTCGGATGACGCGACCGAGACGGTCGGAGTGTAACGATTAGTAGTGGACCGTCGACCTACCGGTGCGGATCCGCCCGCATCGCGTCGCGCGCCCACCCCGTCCCCCGGGGGTCTGCTGAAGGGACGCCGCTGATGAGGACTCATCGACTCGGCTCCGCCTTCCTGATGGTCGTACTCCTGCTGGTCGCTGTCCCGTTCGCGCTGCCGGTGGCCTCCGTCGCCTGTCCAGCCGCCGACCCGGCCGTGCCGAAACGCCAGTTTCGCGCGATGTGGATCGCCTCGGTGGTCAACATCGACTGGCCGAGCCGCTCCTCCCTGACCGCGCCGGATCGGATCGCCGTCCAGCAGGCCGAGTACCGGGGCTGGCTGGACCTGGCCCGGCGGCGCAACCACAACGCGGTGATCGTGCAGGTCCGACCGACCGCGGACGCCTTCTGGGCGTCGTCCTACGAGCCCTGGTCGGAGTACCTCACCGGGGTCCGGGGGCAGCACCCGGGCTGGGATCCGCTCGGCTACCTGGTCGACGCCGCGCACGAACGCGGCCTGGAGTTCCACGCCTGGTTCAACCCGTACCGGGCCTCGATGCCGGACGGCGCCGGGCCGAACCTGAACCTGCTGGCCCCCGGGCATCCGCTGCGGGCCAACCCGGACTGGGCGGTGGTCTACCCGGTCAACGCCGCCGGATCGCGGCTCTACTACAACCCGGGAGTGCCGGCGGCCCGGCAGTTCGTGCAGAACGCGATCATGGACGCGGTCACCCGCTACGACATCGACGGCGTGCACTTCGACGACTACTTCTACCCCTACCCGGCGGCCGGCCAGGACTTCCCCGACCAGGAAGCGTTCGCGCGGTACGGCGCCGGTTTCGGCAGCCGGGCCGACTGGCGGCGGCACAACGTCGACCTGCTCATCCAGGAGCTGGGTGCCCGGATCAAGGCCGCCAAGCCGTGGGTGAAGTTCGGGGTCAGTCCGTTCGGCATCTGGCGCAACCGGTCCGCCGACCCGCTCGGCTCGGCCACCAGCGGCCTGCAGTCGTGGGACGCGAACTTCGCCGACACCCGGTCCTGGGTACGCAACCAGTGGATCGACTACGTCGTGCCGCAGGTGTACTGGCACATCGGCTTCGCGACCGCCGACTACGCCGTCCTGGTGCCCTGGTGGGCGCAGGTGGTGGCCGGCACCCGGGTGCAGCTCTACATCGGGCAGGCCGACTACAAGATCGGTGACCCCGCCCAGCCGGCGCAGTGGCAGGACCCGGAGGAGATGTCCCGCCACCTGGCCCTGAACCGGTCCCATCCCGCCGTCGCCGGCAACGTGCACTTCAGCGCCGTGCAGGTGCGCGCCAACCGGCTCGGGGCGGTGGACCGGTACGCCGCGGCGCACTATTCGCGGCCGGCCCTGGTGCCCGCGATGCCGCACCTGCCGCGCCTGCCGATGCTGATGCCGACCCGGCTCGGTGCCACCCGGCAGGCCGACGGCATCCGGTTGAGCTGGCGCCGGCCGGCGCCGCCGTCAGCCGTCGCGACCGGGTACGCGGTGTACCGGGTCGACGGCGCCCACCCGCCGGGCGGCTGCCTGCTCGTCGACGCCCGGTATCTGGTCGGCACCGTCGCCGGGACGGGCGACGGTGGCTCGTTCCTGGACTCCTCGGCGGTGCCGGGCCGCCGCTACACCTACCTGGTGACCGGCCTGGACCGGCTGGCCAACGAGGGTCCGCCGAGCCTGCCCCGACCGGTCCGCTGACCACTCCGGGCCCCGGCCGCCAACCCGGCGGCCGGGGCAAGGGCATTCGCCTGTTTCGACGGAGGTCGGCAAAAGTTAACGCTCACTAGAGATCGTTGCCCACCGATTCCCCGAGACTGGTGACCATTCCGGTACCCACCGGTAACCATCGCTTTTCCGGCTGATGCCCGCACAACGGTCGTCAGTCCGTCTCGGAGGTGAACCACCCGTGCCCCGTCGACTCTCCACCCTGCTGGCGGCCGCCGCGCTCGCCCTGATCACCGTTCTCGGCGTCGCCACCCCGGCCGCCGCGGTGACCACGGCCCAGAAGCTCTCCGTCCTGTCGAGCTGGACCCAGACCAGTGCCAGCAGCTACAACTCCTGGAACGCGGCCCGCACCAACCGCGGCCCCTGGGCCGAGTACAACTTCAACTGGTCGACGGACTACTGCTCGTCGAGCCCCGACAACCCGCTCGGGTTCAACTTCACCCTCTCCTGCTACCGGCACGACTTCGGGTACCGCAACTACAAGGAGATGAGCCGGTTCTCCGCCAACAAGCCCCGCCTGGACAGCGCCTTCTACGAGGACCTCAAGCGGGCCTGCGCCACCTACAACGCGGTGGTCCGGCCGGCCTGTCTCAGCCTGGCCTGGACCTACTACCAGGCGGTCCGCATCTTCGGAAACCTGACGGTCAGCCAGGCCGACCTGGACCGCGCCGCCAAGATGAAGGCCGACGCCGAACGACGGGCGGCCGCCGCACGTTGATCCACCACGGCGGGGGCGGTCCGGGCCACGGTCAGGACCGCTCCCAGCCGTCGAGCGCCTCCCGCTGCGCGTCGGAGATCACCGGCCGGGGCAGCTCGACCGTCGCAGTCTCGTCGACCGGGCCGCGCCGGTCCCGGGACCGCTGGGTCGGGGTGTCGACCGCGGCGAACCGGATCGAGCCGGCCGCCAGGTCGGGGTGCTCCACGCCGAGGGCCACCGCCGCGGCCTCCTCCAGGTTCAGCTCGGCACCCTCGGCGTACGCGGTGTCGAAGGCGGCGTCGCCCAGGGTGGCCCGCAGCTCGGCCTGCTGCTCCAGCCAGTAGCTGCCGAACATACCCGGCGTACAGCGCATCGCCGAGCGGGTGAGCTGCGCGGCGCCGAACAGCCGGGTGGCGGTGACCGGATCGCCGCCGAGGGCGCAGCGCACCGCGATCGCGTTCACCGTGTCACAGGCCCGGCCGTGGAAGCCGTGGCTCATCCGGGACCGCAGCGCGACCACCAGGTGGTCGTGCGCGGCGACCAGATCCCCGCGGGCCAGCGCGACCATGCCGAGCAGCATGTCCACCGACCGTTTGCCCCGGTCGGTGGGGCGGGCCGCCTCCACCGGACGGGCCGCGCCGAGCAGGTCCGCCGCCTCGTCCAGCGCACCCCGCCGCCAGAGCAGCTCGGCGAGGCTGTAGACGGCCAGCAGCGCCTCGCTGGCGACCCGGTTCTCCCGGGCCCAGTCGATCACCTCCCGGCAGACCCGCTCGGCCTCGACGAACTGCCCCATGTCGATGAGCGGCGCGGCCCGGCCGGCGAGCACCCGGGCCAGCAGGCCGGCGTCGCCGGCCTGCCGGGCCGCTGACTCCGCCCGCTGGGAGAACCGCAGCTCCTCGGCGAACTCACCGTCCGCGCCGGCATGCAGCGAATGCATGTGGTACGCCGCCGCCAGCTCCGCCTCCGGGATCGACTCACCGGTCTCGGCGATCCGGCCGTAGAGCCGGAACAGCCAGAGCCGCCCCTCCCGGGCCAGCCCGCGCTCCCGCCACCACTCGTCCAGGCCGCTGGCCAGCTGCAGCCCGCGCCGGGCGCTGCCGCCGGTGGCCGTCCAGCGCAGCGCGGCGCGGGCCTCGTCGGCGAGCGGGTCGAGGGCGTACAGCGAGAGCGTCACCGGCCGCTCGTCCGGACCGAGGTAGGCCCGCTGCAGGGCGTGCAGCGACCAGGCGACGTGTCGATCCCGGGCGCCGCGTTCCTCGCCCGCGTCGACCAGCCGGCGGGCGGCGTACGCCCGGATCGGGTCGAGCATCCGGTAGGTGCTGCCGGAGGCGTTCGGTTCGGCCTGGATCATCGACTTGTCGACGAGCACGGAGAGCGGGTCGAGCGGGTCGTCGTCGAGCAGCCACTCCACCGTGGCCAGGTCGACCGGCCCGGAGAAGACGGCCAGCCAGCGCAGCAGCCGGGCCGCGCGGGGGCCGAGGGTGCGGTAGGACCAGGTGACCGTGGCCTGCATGGTCACGTGCCGTTGCAGGGCGGATCGCTGGACCGCCCGGGCGCCGGGCGGCGTCCGGACCGTGCCGAGGGCGGCGGCGGCCAGGTCCACGGTGTCGTGCTGGTTGGCGACCCAGCGCCGGCCGGCGGGCGCCTGGTCGGGTGCCTCCCGGCCGGCGTCCAGCGCGCCGAGCACGTCGTCGAGGCGCTCGGCGAGCTGGCTGGCCGACAGGACCCGCAGCCGGGCGGCGGCCAGTTCGATCGCCAGCGGCAGCCCATCGAGCCGGGTGACCACCCGCTGCAGTGCCGCGTACTCCGCGTCGGTGGCGCGCTGCCCGCCGCGGGCCGCGACGGTCCGGTCGAGCAACAGGGCGATCGCGTCGCTGGGTCCGCCGTCCGGCCCGGGTTCCACCGACAGCGGCGGGATCCGCCAGACCACCTCGCCGGGCAGGCCGAGCGATTCCCGGCTGGTGACCAGTACCCGGACCCCGGCGCCGCCGGTGAGCAGCCGGGAGAGCACCTCGGCGCAGGCGCGCGGCTGGGCGTCGCAGGTGTCCAGCACCAGCAGCATCCGCCGGGGGGCCGCGAACTCGACGAGCGTCTCGAGTATCGGGCGACCCGGTTCGGGCCGCAGCCCGAGCACCGCCGCGATCGCGAACGCCACCAGCCCCGGATCGGTCACGGTGGCGACGTCGACGAACCAGACCCCGTCCGGGTACGACTCGACCACGCCGCCGGCCAGCTCCACGGCGAGCCGGGTCTTGCCGGCACCGCCCGCCCCGACCACGTTGACCAGCCGGTGCTCGCTCACCAGTCGGCCCAGTTCGGCGTGCTCGGTGCGGCGGCCGACGAAGGAGGTCACCTGGGTCGGCAGGTTGTGCGGGACGGCGTCGGCGGTCCGGGGGCGCGGGAACTGGCGTTCCAGCCCCGGCGCGATCAACTGGAACAGCCGTTCCCGGTCGTCGAAGCCCCGCAGCCGGTGCAGCCCGAGGTCGAGCAGGGACATGCCGGGCGGCAGCGGCGCGGCGTGCCGGGCGGTGGCGCCGGAGCAGAGCACCTGGCCGCCGTGGGCGGCGGCGGCGATCCGGGCCGCCCGGTGCACCTCGGCGCTGGCGTACTCGCCGGCCAGGGGTACGGCGTGTCCGGTGTGCAGCCCCATCCGGACCCGGGGGGCGGCTTCCGGGGTCGGCCAGTCGTGGCTGGCCAGCGCCCGCTGCGCGGCCAGGCAGGCGTCCAGGGCGGCGGCCGCCTCGGCGAAGGCGATGAAGAACGAGTCGCCCTCGGTGAACAGCTCGGTGCCGTCGCTGGCGGCCAGGGTGGCGCGGAGCAGCCGCCGGTGCTCACTGAGGACCGGTCGGTAGCCCGAGCCGAGCATCTGGGCGAGTCGGGTGGAGCCCTCGATGTCGGTGAACATGAACGTGACCAGCCCGCTCGGCAGATGGGTCCGTGCCGACATGCGTGGAACCTCCCGCCCCCTGGAAGTCGGGTTCATGCTGCCGCAAATCGTCGGGCCGGCGCATCGTAGGAACGGACGGGACGAGCCCGCCCCAAGGTGCTAACCGCCGACTAATCAGCAAAAAAGACATCTCGGACATCGGCGATCGTGCCGGTCCACCCGCGATCAGCCGGACTCGGTCAGCAGCCGCAGCCGCCACCGCAACAGCCGCCTCCCCCGCCCGCCGCCGGGGCGGCGGCCGGGCCGCCGCGACCGGTCACCGCGACGGTGGAGAGAAGTTTGACCGTGTCGTCGTGACCGCTCGGACAGGACGCCGGCGCGGAGGCCTCGGCCATCGGCCGGTTCATCTCGAAGGTGTCGCCACAGGCTCGGCAACGGTATTCGTACCGGGGCATGCCGACAGCCTACGGCCGCACCTGTCATTTGCCGGTCAATGGGTAATACTCGAACGCGTGGCGGACGGCGACGAAACCCCGACGGCTCGGCCGCTGCGGCGCGCCGCGCCCACATTCGACGGACCGCTGGCCTCCTCCGGCGCCGCCCCCGAGTCGGCCCGACCGGCCGGACCCGCGCCGGATGTCGCACCGCCCACCTCGATTCCCGCGCAGCGCGCCGGGACCGATGCGCCCGCACCCGCGCCACCCGACCCCGCCGGACCACCGACGAGTCCGGACGCCCCGGAGGCACAGCCCCGCCCCGATCCCGAGCCGACGGGAGCGGCGCCGGGGACCCCGGCAGCACCGGCGGAGCCCTCCGCAACCCTCCCGCCCACGCCGACCGACCCCGCCACGGACCCGGACGCCGCGACACCCGGCGACCCGGCCACCTCCGCCGACGCCGCGACACCCGCCGGCGCTTCAACACCCACCGGCGCCGCGTCACCCGCCGACGCTTCAACACCCACCGACCCGACCACCCCCGCCGACGCCGCGACACCCACGGACCCCGCGACACCCACGGACCCCGCCACGCAGGTCGGCGCGCCGGGCGCGGTCGGTGCGGCCGCTGCCGCCGCACCGGCGGCAGCGGGGCGGCGGCGGATTCCGAACCCTCGGCGGCTCGCCGCCAGCTCGGTCCGGGCCACCCGGGACTGGTCCCGGCGACCGGCCGGCAGGCTCGCCGTACCCGGGCTGTCGCTGCTGCTGGTGGTGCTGGCGACCGGGGTGGCCGGGGCGGTTCTCGTGCCGGCCGCCGGCCGCGGACCGCAGGCCACCGGCGCCACCGCCACCCCCGAGACCAGCCTGCCGCCGTCCGCGGTCACCCCCGGCCCCGGAGTGCCCACCCCGGACCTGCCGGGCGCGCTCCCGCCGCTCGGCCAACCCACCGCCGATCCGATCGGCGGCGCCCCCGGCGAGGTGCTCACCGACTGGGCCACCCAGGTCGGCCAGCGGGTGGTGATCTCCGAGGTGGCGATGCGGGCGTACGGCTACGCCGAACTCGTGCTGGCCCGGACCACGCCCGGCTGCCAGCTCACCTGGACCACGCTGGCCGCGATCGGGCTGGTCGAGTCGAACCACGGCCGGGCCAACGGCGCCACCCTGCAGTCCGACGGGCTCGCCTCGCCACACATCATCGGCCTGCCGCTGGACGGCAAGGGCGACCGGCAACTCATCGCCGACACCGACGACGGCGCGATGGACGGCGACCCGGTCTACGACCGGGCGGTCGGACCGATGCAGTTCATCCCGACCACCTGGGACGAAAACGGCGCCGACGCCGACAACGACGGGGTGAAAAACCCCCACGACATCGACGACGCGGCACTTGCCGCTGGTAACTATCTGTGCAAGGGCGGCCGGAATTTGTCCACCGCCCAGGACTGGTGGAATGCCATCCTCTCCTATAACGACGTGCGGCCTTACGCCCAAGCGGTGTTCGAGGCGGCTAACAGGTACGGCACAGAAAGTCGCACATAGAGTGACGAGCTCGGCACATTGAAGAACTAGGCACTTTCGCCTGGCTGCTATAAGCGGCAAGCTAGACGGGTGATGGTGCGCGAGTGGGATCCCCGAACCGCGTCGTCCGCCGAGATCGAGTCGCTGCTGGACGCTGTCAACGCGGGCTTGGCGACCGACCAGCCGGAGGATCCCCAGTGGCAGAACAGTTCGTTGCGGGAGTACCTCACGGAGGTCATGCCCGGTGCGCGACGAATATCCTGGGTCGCCCAGGACGACCCGACCGAGGACGGCCAACCCGGGCCGATCCTCGGGCACATCCACGTGCTCCTGCTCGGCAACATGGGCGTGGTGGAGGTGCTGGTGCATCCCCGGGCCCGCCGACGCGGCCTGGGCCGGGAGCTGATGATCACGGCCGCCCGGCGGACCTACCAGGAGGGCTTCTCCGCCCTCGGCGCGGAGGTCGTCGGCGACACCCCGGCGGTGGCGTTCTTCGAGGCCCTCGGCTTCGCCAAGGAGTACATCGAGACCCGCAGCGTGCTGCGCCTGCCGACGGTGGACTGGAGCGCCCTGGGCGGGATGGCCGAGAGCGCCGCGCCGGGCTACCGGTTGGAGTTCCACCCCGGCAGCCCGCCGGATGAGCTGATCGAGCCGTACGCCCGGGCGAAGGCCGAGACCCGCGACATCGACGACGGCGACCTCAACCTGCGGCCCAGCTCGCACGACCCGCAGCAGCTGCGGGACAGCCTCGCCTGCCTGAACAACCGGGGCATGAAGCCGTACATCGTGCTGGCGATCCACGAGGCCAGCGGCGAGGTGGCCGGCCTGACCGAGGTGGTGGTGCCGGCCCAGCGCCCGACCCGCGCCGACCAGTACGACACGATCGTCACGCGGGCCCACGTCGGCCAGGGGATCGACCGGGCGATCAAGGCCCGGATGCTGCTCGAACTCCGCACCGCCGAGCCGAACCTGACCGAGGTGCAGACCTGGAACGCGCAGGTCAACGAGCCGATGCTCAAGGTCAACGCCGAGCTCGGCTTCCAACCGGACCGCGACTGGCTGGAGTACGGCGTCGACGTGGCCGAGCTGGTGCACCGGCTGGACGCCAACCCCCGCTGACCCGCGGACCGGCCGCCCGCGCGAGGCGGCCGGCCCGCGGGCTAGTAGCGTTCGCGCAGCAGCCGAGCCGCCTCGACCGCCCAGTAGGTGAGGATGATCTGCGCGCCGGCCCGCCGGATCGACGTCAGCGTCTCCAGGATGACCTGCTCCCGGTCCACCCACCCGTTGGCGGCGGCGGCCTCGACCGTGGCGTACTCGCCGGAGACCTGGTAGGCGGCGACCGGGACGTCGACCCGGTCGCGGACCGCGGCGATCACGTCCAGGTACGGCAGGGCAGGCTTCACCATCACCAGGTCGGCGCCCTCGGCCACGTCCAGCTCCACCTCGCGCAGCGACTCCCGCAGGTTCGCCGGGTCCTGCTGGTAGCTGCGCCGGTCGCCCTGCAACGCCGACTCGACCGCGTCCCGGAACGGGCCGAAGAAGGCCGAGGCGTACTTCACCGCGTACGCCAGGATCGTGGTGTCCTGGTGGCCGGCGGCGTCCAGCGCCCGCCGAACGGCCGCCACCTGGCCGTCCATCATCCCGGACGGGCCGACCACCGCCGTCCCGGCGGCGGCCTGCGCGACCGCCATCTCGGCGTACGCGGCCAGGGTGGCGTCGTTGTCCACCCGGCCGTCCGGGGTCAGCAGGCCGCAGTGTCCGTGCGAGGTGAACTCGTCCAGGCAGAGGTCGCTCATCAGCACCGTGCTGTCGCCGAGTTCGGCGGTCAGGTCGCGCAGCGCCACGTTGAGGATGCCGTCCGGGTCGATCCCGCCGGAGCCGGTCTCGTCCCGGCGAGCCGGTACGCCGAAGAGCATGATGCCGCCGACCCCGGCCTGGACCGCCTCGACGGCGGCCTTGCGCAGCGAGTCCCGGGAGTGCTGCAGCACCCCGGGCAGCGAGCCGACCGGCCGCGGCTCGGTCAGCCCTTCCTTGACGAACATCGGCAGTACCAGCTCGGCCGGGGCGGGGCGGCTCTCCGCCACCAGCCGCCGGAGCGCGGGCGTGCGCCGCAGCCGGCGCGGCCGGATGTCGGGGTAAGGCATGGCTCGACCCTTTCTTACCGGCCGCGGGGGGCGGCCGTGTCGGGCGGCGCGGCGGTTACCGGAACCGCAGTGCCGTCGGCCCCTGCACCTTGGAGCCGCGGCGCTGCTTGGCCGGCATCGCCGCCAGCTTCTCGCGCAGCTCCACCGCGTACGCGGCGAGGGCCTCGACCAGGTCGGGCACTGACGCGTGCGCGGGCTGGGCGTCGACCCGCAGGCCGAACTCCGTCGCCGTCTCCGCCGTTTTCGGACCAATCACCGCAACCACGGTACGCGCGTGCGGCTTGCCGGCGATACCCACCAGGTTCCGCACCGTGGACGAGGAGGTGAAGAGCACCGCGTCGAAACCACCCGACTTGATCGCGTCGCGGATCTCGGCGGGCGGCGGCGCGGCCCGCACCGTCCGGTACGCGGTCACGTCGTCCACCTCCCAGCCCCGCTCGGTGAGCCCGGCGGCGAGGGTCTCGGTGGCGATGTCGGCCCGCGGCAGCAGCACCCGGCCGACCGGGTCGAGCACCTCGTCGTGCGGGGAGAACTCGGCGAGCAGTCCTTCGGAGGACTGCTCCCCGCTCGGGATCAGCTCCGGCCGGATGCCGAACGCCCGGACCGCGTCCGCGGTGGCCTCCCCGATGCAGGCAATCTTGACGCCGCCGAAGTGCCGGGCGTCGAGGCCGTGCTCGGCGAACTTCTCCCAGACCGCCCGGACGGCGTTGACCGAGGTGAAGATCACCCAGGCGTACCTGCCGTCGACCAGGCCCTTGACGGCCCGCTCCATCTGGGCCGGGGTGCGCGGCGGCTCGACGGCGATGGTCGGCACCTCGCACGGGATCGCCCCGTACGCCCGCAACCGGGCGCTCATCACGCCGGCCTGCTCCTTGGTCCGGGGCACCAGCACCTTCCAGCCGTACAGCGGCCGGTTCTCCCACCAGCTCAGCTTGTCGCGCTGGCCGACCCCGGCGCCCAGGGTGAGCACCACCCGGCCGGTGAAGCCGAGCGCGGCGGCCACGAAGCTGTCCACCGTCGAGGTGGTGGTGTACTGCGTCTCGCCGGTGCCGTCGCCGGTCACCCCGACGGCGGTGGTGCCGTCCACGCCGGCGGCGAGCAGGCCGTCCCGGATGGCGGCCAGGTCGCCGGCGTCGACCGCCAGCGCGAGCGAGCCCCGGCCGATCGCGGCGGCCAGCGCCTCGAAGTCGAGCGCGCCGACGTCGTCGACGTCGGCCGCGGTCCGTACGCCGGGCAGCGGTACGCCCGCGTAGGTCGCCACCCCCTCGGCCTGGCTGACCCCGGGCACCACCTCGAAGTGCACGGCGGTACGCGCCACCGCCTGCACCTCCTTGACCACCGAGTCGTGCCCGAACGGGTCGCCGGCGACCAGGTGCACGGCGGCGAGGCCGGACCGGGCCGCCGAGATCAGCACCTTCGCCACGTCGCCGGGGGCGCCCTCGGCCGGGGTGAACTGGGCGTCCTCCTTGGCCTCGGCGCGGATGGCGGCCAGCAGCGAGTCGGGCACGCTCCGGTCGAAGATCACCTGGTCGGCGTCGACCAGGGCGTCGTGCGCCCGGCGGGTCAGCAGGCCCGGGTCGCCGGGGCCGGCCCCGACGAAGGCGATCTGGCCTGCGGGCTTACGGGTGCGGGTCATCCTGTAGCTCCAGATTCCTGAGTCCTCGCGCCGGTGGAGTTGGGCGTGCCGAGGATCGTGTCGGCGCCGAGGTCGAGCAGTTCGGTGGCGAGGGCCTTGCCGACCTCCGCCGCCTCGGCGGGCGTACCGGTGCGGGACAGCCGCAGGTCGCGGTCACCGTCCGGGCTGATCACCGCCCCGCGCAGGTAGATCTCATCGGTGGCCCCGCCGGAGTCGTCCGGTTCGCCTTCGGCGATGACCGCGAACGCGGCGACCGGCGCACTGCAGCCGGCCTCCAGGGTGGCCAGGAAGGTCCGTTCCGCGGTGATCGCGGCCCGGGTCGGTGCGTGGTCGAGCCGGGCGAGCAGCTCGATCAGGTCCGGGTCGTCGAGCCGACACTCCACCGCGAGCGCGCCCTGGGCGGGCGCGGGCAGCATCAGCATCGGATCGAGCGTCTCGGTGATCTCGGCGGTCCGACCGATCCGGGCCAGCCCGGCCCGGGCCAGCACCACCGCGTCGAGGTCGGCGTCCGGGCCGAGCACCCGGCCGAGCCGGGTGTCGATGTTGCCGCGGATCGGGGTGACCGTCAGTTGCAGGCCGAGGGCGTGCAGCTGGGCGATCCGGCGGGGCGCACCGGTGCCGACCGTGGCGCCGGGCGCGAGCTCGGCGAGGGTACGCCCGTCCCGGGCCACCAGCGCGTCGCGTGGGTCCTCCCGGGGCGGTACGGCCGCGATGTGCAGGCCGGGGTGGGCCGCCGTGGGCAGGTCCTTGTACGAGTGGACGGCGAAGTCGATCTCCTTGGCCTCCAGCGCGTCGCGCAGCGCGGAGACGAAGACCCCGACGCCGAGCCGCTGCACCGGGGCGCTGGACCGGTCGCCGGCGGTGGTCACCTCGACCAGTTCGACCTCGCGGCCGGTGGCGTCCCGCAGCGCGGTGGCGATCTGCCCGGCCTGGGCCATCGCCAGCGTGCTGCCCCTGGTGCCGAGTCGCAGTGCGGTCATCGACCATCTCCCGTTCCGGTGCCGGAGTACCCGATGTCCGGGATCCGGTCCACCTGGCCGGTGCGCGGCACCTCCAGGTCGAACAGTTCGCGCAGCAGCGCGGTGTACTGGTCGCCGCCGGGCTCGGCGGCGAGTTGGCGGACCCGTACGGTCGGCGAGTGCAGCAGGCGTTGCACCACCCGGTGCACGGTGTGGGCGACGTCGGCCCGCTGGTCGTCGGTGAGGTCGGGGCGGCGCTGCGCGAGTCGCCCCAGCTCGGCGGCGACCACCTCGTCGGCGCGGGTCCGCAGGGCCGCCACGGTCGGCGCCACGTCCGCGCCGCGCAGCCAGCTCAGGAACGCCTCCACCTCGGCGGCGACGATCTGCGCCACGGCGGTGGTCTCGGTGGCGGCCGGTCCGTCCGGCAGCCCGGCCGCCAGCGAGTCGATGTCGATCACCTCGACGCCGGGCAGGTCCGCGACGGTCGGTTCGATGTCGCGGGGCACCGCGAGATCGAGCAGGACCAGGGTGGACCGGCCGGCGGATCGCCGGGCGGCCACCGCCGGGGCGACCAGGTCGCGGGTGAGGACCGCTTCCGTGGACGCCGTGGCGGCCACTACGATGTCTACAGTGGACAAGATGGCGGCCAGGTCGGCGATCGGGACGGCGTGCGCGCCGTACGCCCCGGCCAGCCGGGCGGCCCGGTCGGCCCCCCGGTTGGTGACGGTCAGCGACCCGGCGCCGAGCCGGGAGAGCGTCGCCACCGCGAGTGCGCCCATCGAGCCGGCGCCGACGACAAGCGCCGGGCGGCCGGCGAGGCCGTCGGCGAAGTGCCCGGCTGCGAGCCCCAGCGCGGCGGTGACCACGTTCTGGCCGGCCCGGTCGATGCCGGTCTCGGTGTGCGCCCGCTTGCCCACCCGCAGGGCCTGCTGCATCAGCTCGTGCAGCAACCGGCCGGCGCTGTCGGACTCGCTCGCCGCGTGGTAGGCGTCCCGCAGCTGGCCGAGGATCTGCGCCTCGCCGACGACCATCGAGTCGAGCCCGGCCGCGACCCGGAACGCGTGTTCGACGGCGGCGGAGTCGTAGTGCACGTAGAGGTGGTTGGCGAGCGCCGCTGGTGGGCAGCCGGCCTTGGCCGCCAGCACCGAGCAGATGTCGCCGAGGCCACCGTGGAACCCGGAGACCGCGGCGTACACCTCGACCCGGTTGCAGGTGGAGACCACCACGGCCTCGCCGACGTACGGCAGCGCGAGCAGCCGGCCGAGGAAGTCCGGGAGGTCGGCGGGGGCGACCGCCAGCCGCTCCAGGGTGCCGACCGGAGCGGTGCGGTAGGAGGCGCCGACGACGAGCAGGTTCACGTACCGACCGCCTCTGCATCAGGGTCTGCCGGTCGGCGTACCCCGGCCGGCGGGGCGTCCGGCGCCGCCCGGCGAATCCGGGGCGGCGGGGCGTCCGGGTGCGACGACGGCCGGCGGTGCGCGCCCGGGGCCGCGTCGGTGGTGCCGGTGGCGGCCAGCCCGGCCGACACGGCGGCCAGGCCGGCGCCCGCCGTCGCCGGCAGCGAGGTGAGCGAGGACTTGCGGTGCTCGTGGAACGACAGGATCTGCAGCTCGATCGCGAGATCCACCTTGCGGACGTCGACGCCGTCGGGGACCGAGAGCACGCACGGCGCGAAGTTGAGGATGCTGGTGACCCCGGCGGCCACCAGCTGCGCCGCCACCTGCTGCGCGGCGGTCGCGGGGGTGGCGATGACGCCGATCGTGATCGCCTCCTCGGCGACCGTCCGTTCCAGGTCGTCGATGTGCCGGACCAGCACCCCGTTGATCCGTTCGCCGACCCGGGCCGGGTCGGCGTCGAAGAGCGCCGCGATCCGGAAACCCCGGGTGGCGAAGCCGGCGTACCCGGAGAGAGCGTGACCGAGATTACCCACGCCGACCAGCGCGACCGCCCGCCGCTGGGTGAGTCCGAGCACGTACTCGATCTGGTCGACGAGCAACGCGACGTCGTAGCCGACCCCGCGGGTGCCGTACGAGCCGAGGTGGGAGAGGTCCTTGCGGAGCTTCGCCGAGTTCACCCCCGCCGCCGCGGCCAGGCCCTCGCTGGAGATGGTGTCGTTGCCGGCCTCCGCGAGGTGGTGCAGCGCGCGGAGGTACTCGGGGAGCCGGGCCACCGTGGCCTCGGGCAGGTCCGGCAGCGCCGGAACGGCACCGGTGCGGCCCGCGACGCCGGCGGGACGGTCCTGGCTCATGCGACTCCGTGCGGTGCGATCGTCGACCGGCCCGACCGACCGGTCACTATGGGGCTCCCGCTGGCGGCCACTGTGACCGGCTGTGCTAGCAGGGCTCGTCGGTGTAACAGAGTAGGCGCTTGTGAAGACGTGCACAAATCGCGATCTTGTAAGACCGCGACCGCGGTTCATCAGGTCCTCCGTTCTCAAGATCGGATAAACGGGGTGCGGGGCGGTGGTGCGGCGATTATGGCGCAATTCAGACTTCTCCGCCCAGTCGTACCGGCCGCCACGCCGGCCGGTGGGGCCAGCCCTACCAGGAAAAGACCGGCCGATGGGATGGGAGTGGCCGGCCGTGCTGCCTAGCGTCGACGACATGAGCGCGTCCCAACCCCTGTCCGCCGGTGTCGAGCCCGGCCCACCAAGCATGCTCCGGCAACTCGGCATCGACTCGGGCTACGTGCTCCTCGGCCTCCCGCTCGGACTGGCCAGCTTCATCGTGCTGCTGGCCGGCCTGGTGGCCGGCGTCTCGCTCGCGGTCTCCGTGATCGGCCTGCCGATCCTCGCCGGCACCCTCTACGCCGCCCGCGGCTGGGCCGACATCGAACGGCTCCGGCTGCCCGCGGTGCTCCGGCAACCCCGGATCCGACCGCACTACCGGATCGCCGAGCCGGGCGCGAACGCCTGGCGGCGGATCTTCGTACCGATCGCCGACGCCCAGTCCTGGCTCGACCTGGCGCACGGCTGCCTCAAGATCGCCATTGCTTCGGCCACCTTCGTGATCACGGTCGCCTGGTGGGTCGCCGCCATCGCCGGCTCGTTCTACTGGGCGTACGACTGGACCATCCCGCCGTATCCCGAGGGGGACGGGCTGCACCAGCTGCTCGGGCTCGGCGACTCCGCGGCGGCCCGGATCGGCCTCTACACCGCGATGGGCCTGTTCTTCCTGATCACCCTCCCGATCGTGGTACGCGGCTGCGCGCTGATGCAGGCCGGCTTCGCCCGGGCGCTGCTGACCGGGGTGGCCGAGATGCGCAACCGGATCACCGTGCTGGAGGAGCAGAAGCGGGCCGCCGTGTCGGCCGAGGCGACCGCCCTGCGCCGGCTGGAACGCGACATCCACGACGGGCCGCAGCAACGGCTGGTGCGGCTGGCCATGGACCTCAGCCGGGCCCGCCAACAGCTCGCCACCGATCCGGAGGCGGCCGGCCGGACCATCGACGAGGCGCTCACCCAGACCCGGGACACGCTGGCCGAGCTGCGGGCCCTCTCCCGGGGCATCGCGCCACCGATCCTGGTGGACCGGGGCCTGCCCAGTGCGCTGGCGGCGCTCGCCGGCCGGGGGGTGATCCCGATCGAGCTGACCGTCGACCCCCGGCTCGGCACCCCCGAGGGTCGGCTGGAGCCGGCGGTGGAGAGCACCGCCTACTTCGTGGTCGCCGAGGCGCTCACCAACGTCGCCAAGCACAGCCGGGCCACCGAGTGCTGGCTGACCGTCACCCGGACCGAACACGGACTGGACATCGTGGTGATCGACGACGGCGAGGGCGGCGCCCACCTCTCCAAGGGGCACGGCCTGGCCGGCATCGCCGACCGGACCCGGGCGACCGGTGGGACGCTCACCGTGACCAGCCCGCCGGGCGGCCCCACCGAGATCCACGCCCGGCTGCCATGCTGATCCCGTCCAAGCCCGGAGGGGAGGCTCCATGCGCCTGGTGATCGCCGACGACGCCGTACTGCTCCGGGAGGGGCTGGTCCGGCTGCTCACCGAGCACGGCCACCAGGTGGTGGCGGCGGTGGGCGACGGCGACGCCCTGGTCGAGGCGGTCGTCGAACACCAGCCCGACGTCTCGATCGTCGACGTCCGGATGCCGCCCACACACACCGACGAAGGGCTCCGGGCCGCGGTCGAGGCCCGCCGCCGGGTGCCCCGTACCCCGATCCTGGTCCTCTCCCAGTACGTCGAGGTCTCCTACGCCGACGACCTGCTGGCCACCGTCAAACCGGTCGGCGGGGTCGGCTCCGGCGGCGGCATCGGCTACCTGCTCAAGGACCGGGTGGCCGCGATCGACGAGTTCCTCGACGCGCTGAACCGGGTGGCCGCCGGCGGCACCGTCCTGGACCCCGAGGTGGTCGGGCAGCTGCTGGTCCGGCGCCGCCGCGACGACCCACTACGCGAGCTGACCCCCCGGGAACGGGAGGTGCTCGGGCTGATGGCCGAGGGCCGCTCCAACACCGCGATCGCCCGGGCGATGGTGGTCAGCGACGGCGCGGTGGAGAAGCACGTGCGCAACATCTTCACCAAGCTGCAGTTGCCGCCCGACGAGGAGCAGCACCGCCGGGTCCTCGCGGTGCTGACCTACCTGCGCGGCTGACCACCGCCCCGGCCCTCAGTCCAGGCCGGCGGCGATCTCGACCGCCTCGGTGAGCGTGTCGGCGAACGGCCGCCCGGAGCGGCGCACCCGATCCGGGTCGGTGAAGCCGCCGGTGTAGAGCACGCAGCGGGCGCCGACCGACTCGGCCGCCTCGGCGTCGTCGATCGAGTCCCCGATCAGCACCACCGACCCGCCGTCCAGGCCGAGCTCGGTCAGGTGCTCGGCCAGATGCCCGGCCTTCGGCCCGCCGCCGACCGCGGACCGCAGGCCGTCGACCCGCGCGAAGACGCCGGTCAACCCGTAGGTCTCGACGGTCGGCACCAGCTCGTCGTGGAACCACATGGACAGCAGCGACTGCGAACCGGCCCAGGCCCGCATCGCCGCGGCGGCGTCGGCCGCCAGCTCGCAGTTGGTCAGCCCGACCCGGTACGCGTCGTGGAAGATCCGGTCCAGCCGCCCGTACTCGTCGGCGTCGACGAGCCGGCCCAGCACCTCGGCGTAGTACTCCGCGATCGGGCGGCGGAACCGCCGCCGGTGCTCGTCGGCGGAGACCACCGGCCCGGCGACGGTGGCGAAGGCGGCGTTCGTCGAGGCGACGACGAGGTCGATGTCGTTGAGCAGGGTGCCGTTCCAGTCCCAGACCAGGTGGCTGCGCGCGAGGTCCACCCCGGCACGATACGACCCGGCACCGACACCCGCACCGCGCGGGCGGGTGCCCGCGCTCACGGTCGGGGTGCGGTCAGGTCCCGCAGCAGCCGGTCCTCCTCCACCCGCCAGTAGCCGTGTTCCCGGCCGTCCAGCAGCACCACCGGCACCCGGTCGCCGTACTCGCCCTCCAGCTCCGGGTCGCCGTTGAGCTCCACCTCGACCCAGCGGTCCCCGGTCACCGCGGTGACCCGTTCGATCGCCTCCTTGGCCACCTCGCAGAGGTGGCAGCCGGACCGGGTGATCAGGGTCAACCGGGCCTCACGCATCGCCGTACTCCGATCTGAGCTGGGTCTTGCGAACCTTGCCGATCACCGACCGGGGCAGCGTGTCGACGAACCGCACCCGGGTCGGCCGCTTGAACCGGGCCAGGCTGGTCGCGCAGTGGGCCAGCACCTCGTCGGCGGTGAGCGAGCTGCCCGGCGTGCGGACCACGTACGCCTCGACGGCCTGGCCGGTGCGCGGGTCCGGCACCGCCACCGCGGCCGACTCCCGCACCTGCGGATGCGCCTCGAGCACCAGCTCCACCTCGCGTGGGTAGACGTTGAAGCCGTTGACCAGGATCAGCTCGCCGAGCCGGTCCACCAGGAACAGATCACCGTCGGCGTCCGCGTAGCCGACGTCGCCGGTCGGCCACCAGCCGTCCGGGTCCGGGCCGTCCCGCCCGTCCGGCCAGTAGCCGGCGAAGAGGTTGTCCCCCCGGACCACGAGCTGGCCCGGGTCCGTGCCGGCCGAGGGCAGATCCAACTCCGGCCCGTCGTCGCCGGGCCCGGTGCCGTCCGGCCCGGCGCCGTCGGTGCTCGCCCGGGTGGCCCGGCCTTGCGCGCGCCAGAACTCGTCCCCGGCGGCGGAGACCAGCCGCACCTCGACGCCGGGGATGGGGCGGCCGATCGAGCCGGGCTTGGGCCGGTCGACGGGGAGCGTCGAGGTCAGCACCGGAGCGGTCTCGGTCAGGCCGTACCCGATCTGCACGGGCGTGCCGAACAGGGCGGCGCAGCGCGTCGCGACGGCCGGGTCCAGCGGCGCGGCGCCACACACCGCGAGCCGGACGGCGGCCAGCTCCCCGGCGGACGCCGGCCGGTCGGCGCCGGCGGCCGCCCAACCGGCGAACATCGACGGTACGCCGACCAGCACGCTCACCCGGTGCCGGGCGATCAGCGCCAGCCCTTCCGCCGGTTCGAACCGGTCGACGAGTACGCCACACGCCCCGTGGTGGACGACGGCGCCGAGCGCGGAGTTCAGCCCGTAGGCGTGGAACAGCGGCAGGGCGAGCAGCACCACGTCGTCCGGCCCGAGTACCGGCGGCTCGATCCGGCCGAGCTGCTCATGGTTGGCGAGCAGGGCGCGGTGCGACAGCATGGCGCCCTTGGCCCGGCCGGTGGTGCCGGAGGTGTAGAGCAGCACGGCGAGGTCGTCCAACCCGGCCCCACCCGGCGACCCGCCCGCGCCGGTGTCGGGCTCGGCGGTCGGCGGCGCGGGCAGGGACCGGGCCAGCGCCGGCAGCTCGGCCCCGAGCCCGGCCACCAGTTCCCGCACCGGGGCGGTGCCGATCAGCACCTTGGCGCCCGAGTCGGCGAGCACGTGCCGCAGTTCGGGGGCCGTGTAGTCGGGGTTCACCGGCACCGCGACCAGCCCGGCTCGCAGCGTGGCGAAGTACGCCACCACGAAGTCCACCCCGTTGCCGAGCGCGATGGCCACCCGGGCCGCCGGCCCGGCCGCGGTGCCGGCTCCGGTGGGCGGCCGGGTGGGGTCGGGTTGGACGGTCCGGGCCAGGGCGGCGGCGGTCCGGTCCACAGCGGTGTCCAGGTCGGCCCAGGTGACGATCCGGTCGTCGGCGAGCAGCGCTGGTCGGTCGGGCCGATCCTGGGCGGTGAGCCGGATCCGGTCGGCGAGAGTGGCGCCCAGTCCTTCCTGCACGGTCGCTGAGTCTGGCACAGCCGTGATCCCGATCGCCACGCCTCGACTACCGCTCGCCGGGGCGGTACCTTCCACGGAAGCGGCCCGATCACCTTGCCGGGCTCGCCGGCCCGGTCCGGCCGGCATCTTTAGCAAGACCATCACCGGCACGGCAAGCCCGTGCCGGCCTTCGGCATGTCCGGCTGTCTTGCCTGGTCAGAGCCCTCTTCAACGGCCTGTCACCGATCCGACAGCGGACAGTACGTGCGGCCGGCATGGGCTGATCGGCGAAATACTTCGGCACCTCTGTAATGGACTCGCCACACACGGGTGACGTTGGCCCTATCATCACTCGGGTCGGCTCACCCCTTTTGCCGTGAGTCGACACCCCTCAGCCCGAGGAGGCCGCCGTGCCTGTAAGAGCACCGCACCAGCACCTCACCGGCGCGTGCCGCCCCACGGCGCGCCCGGCCCGCACGATCCGGGGTCGCGCACCGCGCCGCGCGAACCCCGTGGCCGCGGCCGCCCCGTGCCGCCCCGCTTCCGTGCCGGCGCGGGCTGTCGGGGAGGCCAAGTGAGCACATACGGGTACGCGAACGGACGCGGGCACTGGCAGGGTTCCGGTGGTCATCCGGGCAGGCCGGCCAGCCGGGAGGTGAGCGGCGCGCGACGCGCCCTCGCCGAAGGGCTGACCGCGCTCCGGCTGTCCATGGACGACATGCTGAGCCTGGCGGTCCGGGGGGACGGCACCCCGAAACGCACCCGGAACCGGCCGCATCCGAACGAGACCCCGGCCCGGCACGCGCCGCCCGGGAGCAACGCCAAGCCGATCGGCGGCCGGGTGGCCACCCCACCGCGACCGGCGATGCCGAACCAGCCCGGCCCGGGGCAGCAGACCCCCGGCCAGCAGACACCGGGGCAACCGACGCCGGGGCAGCAGCCTCCCGGGCAACCGGCGGCGCCGGACGGCGGCGGGCGGGCGACCACGGCCGAGGCGGAGACCGCCCTGCTGCCGGTGGTGCCGGCCCAGGACACCCCGCGGCCGGCCGGCGGCAGCCCGACCGGCTACCCGGACCGGCCGGATCCCTCCGACCCGGCGAACGTGGTCTGGTCGCTGGTGGAACGCGCCCAGGCCGGCGAGTCGGAGGCGTTCGGTCTGATCTACGACCGGTACGTGGACACGGTCTTCCGGTTCGTCTACTTCCGGGTGGGCAACCGGCAACTCGCGGAGGATCTGACCTCCGACACCTTCCTGCGGGCGCTCAAGCGGATCGGCAGCTTCACCTGGCAGGGCCGGGACCTGGGCGCGTGGCTGGTCACCATCGCCCGCAACCTCGTCGCCGACCACTTCAAGTCCGGTCGGTACCGACTGGAAGTTACTACGGGTGACGTTCTGGATGCGGACCGCGAGGATCGCGGCCCGGAGGGCAGCCCCGAGGCCGCCGTCGTGGAGCACATCACGAACGTCGCCCTGTTGACCGCGGTCAAGCAGCTCAACCCCGAACAGCAGGAGTGCATCGTGCTCCGCTTCCTACAGGGCTTCTCAGTCGCGGAGACCGCCCAGGCGATGGGGAAGAACGAGGGCGCCATCAAGGCCCTGCAGTACCGCGCGGTCCGGGCGCTGGCCCGGTTGCTGCCGGACGGGTTCCAACCGTGAGCCGGTCCACCGCGCGGTCAGCGACGCCCCTCACTCTTCGTGATATCCGCCGCCGCGTGGCCGTAACCGTCCCACCCCGACAACCGTTTGTCCGGGTGCGACCGGCGGTTCATTCCGCACCGCTGCGGACCACCGGCTCAGCCAGCTGACCGGGCTCGGACCACCGCGACCGGTCCGCCGCCGCAGTCGCTCCGGCCAGCGATGACGGCCGATCGCACGGGGCCGTGAACAGCGAAGGGAGGTGCCGGCGGTGGGTAGCAGCAGAGAAATGTTCGACCGCCGGCGCGCCGAGCGCTTCGCGCAACTTCTTGACGAAGCCAACGGCGGTCGCCGCCACCATGTCCGGTCCCGCCACGACGACGAGCTGACCAGCCTGGTCGCCTTCGGCAAACGGGTCTGTGACACCTCGCCGGCCGCGCCGCTCGACCCGGAGTTCCGGTCCGCCCTGCGCGCCAGCCTGATGGCCACGGCCGAGCGGGACGGCATCGGCAGCACCGCCATCGAGGAGCCCGCCAGCCGGCCCTTCTGGCGTCAGAACGCGGCCGGGCTGTCGCCAGCCGCCCGCGCCCAGCAGACCCGACGTCGGGCGCGCCGCACCATCGTGGTCACCGTCGCCGCCGGGGCGATCGCCGTGTCGGGGATGTCCGCGGCCAGCGAAGGCGCCCTGCCCGGCGACGCCCTGTACGGGATGAAGCGATCCACCGAACGCGCCCAGCTCGCCCTGACCAGCTCGGACCTGAGCCGCGGCCAACTCTTCCTGGAGTTCGCCCGGACCCGGCTGGCCGAGGCGGAGGCGGTCCAGGGCGACGTGTACGGCTTCGACGCGGTCCTCGACGACATGGACGACGACACCAGGCAGGGTGTCCGGTTGCTGACCACCGCAGCCGTCGACCGGCGGGACGCGGGGGCGCTCGACACCATCGTCACCTTCCTGACCTCCCAGCACCGCCAGGTGGCCACCCTGCGCGAGGGCGCCACCGCGGCCGAACGGCGCCGGGCCGGCCAGTCGCTCGCCCTGCTGGACCAGATCAAGGCGCGGGCCGACGGCCTGCGGATGGCACTGCTCTGCGGTGCCGAGCCGGTGGCCGGCCGGCCGGACTCGCTCGGCCCGCTGCCGCAGCAGTGCCCGATCAGCCGGGCGCCGATCGGTGACCAACCGTCCGCGCCGACCGACGAGGGCGCCGGTGAGGTCCGGTCACCGGAGACGCCCCGCGCGGAGCGGAAGGCCCCGGCCGGGCCGGACACCGACCAGCCGGCGGACGACGACTCCGCCGAGGTCCAGCCGAAGCCGGAGGACCTGATCGACCGGACGGACCGCAAGTCCGTCGACTGAGTCGCCTCCGCCCACGCACCGGCGGCGACTGCGGCTACCCTCGCTGGAGGCACGCCTCGCCGCCGCGGCGCGTGCCGTCCATCGAGCGGAGGGAGAGCATCGGGTGGCCCGCACCCCGAAGGTGACCGTCAGCGCCGACGCGCACGGACACATCGCCGGTTGGGGCACGACCGGGCTCGCCGAGCCGCCGCCGTCCGCGCCGGGCCCGGAGCGCGCCGCCGCCGGGTTCTTCGACATCGACAACACGATGCTGCAGGGCGCCTCCCTCTACTGGTTCGCCCGCGGGCTGGCCGCCCGCAACTACTTCACCGCCGGGGACCTGGCCCGGTTCGCCTGGCGGCAGGCCCGGTTCCGGCTGCTCGCCACCGAGCACCCCGGTGACATGTCGCACGCCCGGCAGGCCGCGCTCGCGTTCGTCGAGGGCTGGCGGGTGGACGAGCTGGAGCGCCTCACCCTGGAGATCTTCGACGAGCTGATGGCCAGCCGGATCTGGCCGGGCAGCCGCGCCCTGGCCGAGCTGCACCTGGCCGCCGGGGAGCGGGTCTGGCTGGTCAGCGCCGCCCCGGTCGAGATCGGCCGGGTGATCGCCGCCCGGCTCGGCCTGACCGGCGCCATCGGCACGGTGGCCGAGATCCGCGGCGGCGCCTACACCGGGCGGCTGGTGGGCGACCTGATGCACGGCCCGGCCAAGGCCGACGCGGTCCGGCAGCTCGCCGAGGTGGAAGGGCTCGATCTGCGCCGCTGCGCGGCGTACAGCGACTCGGCGAACGACATCCCGATGCTCTCCGCCGTCGGGCGGCCGGTCGCGGTCAACCCGGACGGCGCGCTGCTGCAGCAGGCCCGGCTGCGCGGCTGGACCGTGCACGACTTCCGCTCCGGGCGGCGGGCCGCGCGGATCGCCGTACCCTCGACGGTGGCTGCCGGGCTGGTGGCCGGCGCGGTCACCGCGGGGCTGGCCGCCCGGCGGAGGTGGCAGGTCCGATGAGGCTTGCCAGTTCCCGGTCCGGCCTGATCGGGCTGGCGGTGGCGTTGGTCGCCGCGACCGTGCTGCTGGTGCTTCCGTCGGCCGGCTCGGAGCCCGCCGAGCAGGCGGTGTTCACCGTCGAGCAGGCCTGGCCGGACGCCCAGCGGGTGGAGATCCCGGCGTCGCTGCCCGACGGCCCGGCGTTCAATCCGGTCTACCTGCTCGACGGCGGGGCCGCGGTGGGCACCGCCCCCAGCCCGAGCGGGGACGCGTTACGGCTGCTGGTGCACACCGCCGCCGGCGAGGTGCGCGAGCTGCGCCGGCTGCCCACCGACATCGCGCCGCAGTACAGCGGGGTCACCGTCGCGGGTGACCGGATCGCCTGGGCCGAGACCACGAACGATCCGGACGGCCTGGGCCGCACCACGCTCTGGCTGGCCGGGTTGGCCGCGGACCAGCCGGCCCGCCAGCTCACCGCCGACGCCGGCGACGTCGTCTTCTTCAATTCCGAGTACGACCTGCTGCTGCACTCCGAGCGGCTGCACTGGGTGGCGGTCGCGCCCGGCGAGGAGACCGCCACCGAGCTGCGGTCGGTGCCGCTGGCCGGCGGCACCGTCGAGATCCGCACCGAGCCGGGCGCCTGGGCGCGGTCGGCCTGGCCCTGGCTGGTCAGCGCGGGCACCGGCGAGAGCGGGCCGATCCAGCTGCGTGACCTGGAAGCTCGCAAGATCATCGAGGTGGATGCGGCCGGCACCGAGCTGGTGAGCTGCAGCCCGGCCTGGTGCCGGGTGCTGGTGCTGGGCAGCGACGGGCCGGGCCGGATCGACCTGATGCGCCCGGATGGCGCCGACCGCCGGGAGGTGGCGGCCGGCACCGCGACCGCCTCGATCATCGACGTGGCGGTGCTGGACCGGTTCGAGGTGCTGTCCCTCTCCGATGCGCAGCGCACCGCCACCGGCACCCAGCAGCTGCTCCTCTACGACCTGCGCGAGGAGCGGACGGTGACGGTGGCCGAGGGCATCGGCTCGGTGCTGTACCGGAGCGGCCGGCTCTGGTGGTCCACCGGCGGCTCCGAGATCACCGGCTGGAGCGGGCTGGACCTGCGCAGCCTGGACTGAGCTACCGACCAGCGGGCGCGCTCACGGCCCGAACGGATCGGGCCGCCGCTCCAGCAGCTTGTGCAGGGTCTGCTGGATGGTCTCCCGGACCTGGTCGGCGAGGTTGAACACGACGAGCGGGTCGTCCGCGTGGTCGGCCAGGCCCTCGGTGGAGATCGGCGGGCAGAACTCGATGAGCCACTTGCTGGGCAGCGGCACCATGCCCAGCGGACCCAGCCACGGGAACGTCGGGGTCAGCGGGAAGTACGGCAGCTTGAGCAGCCGGGCCAGCGGCTTGACGTCGGCGAGCATCGGATAGGTCTCCTCGGCGCCGACGATGGCGGCCGGGATGATCGGCTTTCCGGTCCGCAGGGCGGCCGAGACGAACCCGCCCCGCCCGAACCGCTGCAGCTTGTAGCGGTCGGCGTAGAGCTTCCCGACGCCCTTGAACCCCTCCGGGAAGACGCCGACCAGTTCGCCGCCGGCGAGCAGCCGTTCCGCGTCGGAGTTGCAGGCCATCGTGCCGCCGGTCTTGCGGGCCAGCTCCGACAGCACCGGCACCCGGAACACCAGGTCGGCGCCGAGCAGCCGGAGGTAGCGGCGGGCCGGGTGCTGATCGCGCAGCACCGCCGAGAGGATGAGCGCATCCAGCGCCACGGTGCCGGAGTGGTTGCCGACCACCAGACCGGCGCCGGTGCGGGGCAGGTTCTCCAGCCCGGTCACCTCGGTGCGGAACCAGTCGCGGTAGAGCATCCGCAGGATCGGGTGGAAGACCTGGTCGGTCAGTTCCGGGTCAAAGCCGAACTCGTCCACCTCGTACTGCCCGGAGAGGCGGCGGCGCAGGAAGGCCAGCCCGGCCGCGACCCGCCGGTCCCAGACGTCACCGCGCTGACCAACCGCCGGGCCGCCGGCGGCTGAGCCACCGACCGGTACGACGTCGGAGCCACCGGGCACCGGTCCGGCGCCGGAGCCGCCGGGCAGCCTTCCGGCGCCGGACCGGCCGGTCATCCCCGGGGCGCTGCCGTTCGGGCTGGCCGCGGGCGGGCCGCCGTTGGGGCTGACCGGGGGCGGGCCGCCGTTCGGTTCGGCGGTCATGACCGCTCCCGTACGGTGGCGCGGACCTGCCGGATGCCGTCCAGGATCGCCTGCTCGGCCAGGGCGAGTTGGGTCGGCCCGAGCACCGTCCGGTCGGGGTGGCCGGCGATGAAGTCGTCGAAGGCGGCGGCCGTGGACCGGGGCGTGAAGCCGTACTCGTTGGTCAGCCTGGTGATGTCCACCACCCGGCCGTGCACGAAGAGGTCGACCTGGTCGAGGCTGTAGCGCCCGAAGCCGAGCAGGCGGGCGACGCCGGCGGCCCCGGACAGGCCGGGCTCCAGCACCGGTACGGCGATCCGGCCGGCCCGACGGATCGCCTGGGAGAGGGCGAGCACGCCCGGTCCGGCGACGTTGAAGGTGCCGGGGTGTTCTCCCACCACCGACCGGTGCAGCACCTCCAAGGCGTCGTCGAAGTGCACGAACTGCAGCCGGGGGTCGCGGCCGAGCACGGTCGGCACGACCGGCTGGGCGAAGTAGCGGGTCAGCGTGGTTTCGGCGATCGAGCCGATGAAGGGGGCGAACCGCAACACGGTCGCGGTCACGTCCGGCCGGCGCCGGCGGAAGCCCCGGACGTACCCCTCGATGTCAAGGATGTCCCGGGCGAATCCCCCGCGGGGTACCGCCCGCGGTTCGGTGTCCTCGGTGAAGACCGCCGGGTCGCGGAACGAGGCGCCGTAGGCGGCGGTGGAGGAGCGGACGACCAGCTTGCGCAGCCCGGGCGCCCGTTGGCAGGCGGCCAGCAGCTGCATGGTGCCGATGACGTTCTGCTCCTTCATCGCGGCCCGGCCGCCGTTCTGCTTGTCGGGCGCGGTGGCCAGGGCCAGGTGTACGACCGCGTCGGCGTGCAGGTCGGCGATGATGCTGCCGACCGAGCCGGGGTCGGCCCGGACCCGTTCCACGCCGGTGAGCAGCGGAACCAGCTCGTCGACGGGGTCGGACGGGTCGAGGCCGACGACGCGGCCGACCCGGGGGTCGGCGACCAGGCGCGCGGCGACGTGCGCGCCGAGGAACCGGCTGACGCCGGTCACCACAACGACCCCCGGGGCCCGGGTGGACCGGCCGGAGGTCACGGTGCGCTCCCGACCGGCAGGCGCGGGTCGGTGCCGGCCTGCCGCCACGTCATCACCTGGGCCTGTCGAAGATCGGCAGATCGACGGTGCTGCCACGGGCCGGGCCGGAGCCCGGCCGTGGTCACTTGCCGAGACGGCGACGCTGGACGCGGGTCTTGCGCAGCAGCTTGCGGTGCTTCTTCTTTGCCATGCGCTTGCGGCGCTTCTTGACCACCGAGCCCATACGAAAGCCTCTCCAGTGCGGCGAGCGGGTCGGACCGGGAGCCACCCTGAGGCGCCGCCGGTAACCGAACTGACAACGGACCGGACCCGCCGGGCGGGTGTGGAACGCACCGAGGTGGGGTCACGGTCGTTGTCAAGGGTAGCCTCCGCCGGCCGACCGAACCACAGCGCCCCCGGTCGCGGCCGACCGGAACCGCGGTCAGGCCGATGCCTGGAACGCTCCCCGCAGATAGTCGTGCACCGCGTGCTCGGGCACCCGGAACGACCGGCCGACCCGCACGGCGGTGAGGTCGCCGGAGTGCACCAGTCGATACACCGTCATCTTGGAGACCCGCATGAGCGTCGCCACCTCGGCGACGGTCAGGAACTTCACCTCCGACAGCCGGCCGTCGGACTGTGGTGATCCGGACATGGCTCACCAACCCATCACAGTTCGGCGCGTGCCACCGGCGGGACGCTTCCGGACCGTAGCGACGCGCGTGTTACCAGTACGGTAGCGGGACCGCTGTGACCCGCGCGATCCCTTCGGGCAGTTGATCTCGTCCAGTCAAGTCAACACGCCCACCCGATCGGACAATTCTCCCTTTTTCTGGCAAATCAATCCGCCGGTCAGCCGCGGACCGCCTGCGGCCATTCGCCGCCGGGCAACCGGGAGTGGTCGCTGAGCCTGGCCTGCACGTCGCGGACATTGCCGATCGCGTCCACGAACCGTTCGCCGATCCGCAGCAGGTTGTCCAGGCCGGCCCGGACCAGGTCACCGGTCGCCTCGGCCAGCGCCTCGATCGCCCACGGGATGTCGATGACGGTGCCGATCTCGATCGCGGCCTCCACCAGCTTGCCGGCCAGCGCGGTCACGATCCGAGCGAGCTCGATCGCGTAGTCGACGTTGGCCCGGGCGATCTCGAACAGCCAGCGGCTGATGAAGTCCGCCCGGTCCGCCACCTCGGCCGCGGCGGCCCGCTGCCGGTCGACCTTTGCCGCGTACGCCGTCGCGGCGTCGCCGGTCCAGGCGGCGAAGCGGTCGTCGGCCGGCTCGCCGATCGCCGACACGCACCCGGAGACCGGCATCCGCACCTGCTCCAGCCAGGCGAAGCTGGTGGAGATCAGGGCCAGCACCGGGGTCTGGTGTTCGGCGGCCCGCTCGACCCGGTCGACCACCTCGCGCAGCGCCTCGCGTACCTCGCCCAGTCGCCGCCGGACCCAGAGCAGCACCGGCGGGGCGACGCTGAAGAACCAGCGCCGGACCTGGTCGACGATGTCGTTGAAGGTGACGATGGCCAGCTCGACCCCCGCGTCGATCTGTGCGAAGGCCCGGTTCAACGGCTCCGAGTAGTCGATCTCCGGAAGCTCCGGCTGGCTCATCGTCGGCCTCTCCGCTCTGCTTCGGCACCAGCCAGGTCGGCCCGGCCCGCGGCGCTCACCGCCGGTAGATCCGGTCCAGGTCGACCGCGACCATCGCGTCGGCCTGGTCGTACGCGTCCGCGATCCGGTCGACGGCCGCGCCGAGCTGCTCGAACTCGGTTGTCGCGGCATCGAGCACCACCGTCATGAAGGACCGGAACGTCTCATACGCCTCGGCGTGGGTGGTCATGTTGCCGTCGCCGATGAAGAACGCAGCCGGGTGCAGGGTGAGCCGCCCGGCCGCGCGGCTCGCCGCGCCGGCCTGGTCGGCCAGGCCGCGCCATTTCCGCGCCTCGGCGCGCAGTGGTTCGGTGACGGCGGTGATCTGGGCCATGGGTCGCTCCCTTTGCGGCGGCGGTGTGGCGGTGGGTGGACGGTCGGCTCAGGTGCGGGTGGTCAACTCGGCGGCCCGGAACGCGGCGAGCAGGTCGAGCCGGAGCTGTTCCGGCCCGGCGGCGCCGATCCGCCGCGGGTCGCCGTCGACGGCGGTCAACTGCTGGCCCCGCAGCCGCAGGGTGAGGCAGCCGCGCGGGCTGGCGACCGTCCGTTCCGGCGTGCCGGCGGTGGGGCGACGGCCGGCCAGGTGGTCCAGCTCGGCGCCGAGTTCGTCGAGGGTGGCCCGGGTCCGCCGCGCCCATTCCCGGGGCGCCGGGTCCTCCACAGGGGATCGCTGCCCGATCACCGTCGGGCGCCCGCTTGTCGCGGGCCGATCGGTGCGCAGGGCCGTCCGGGCGGCGAGCTGGTACGTCTTGCGCAGCGCCTCGGCGTACGCCTCGAAGACGGCGGCGGCGAAGCCGGCCACCGCGACCCGCTCCCGCCAGTGGTGGTCGATGTCGACGGTCTCGACCCGCCCGCGCGCGTCGACCTGCACCCGGACCGCGTTGGACCGGTCGGCGCCGTACTGGTGACCGGAGTTCTCGATGCTCGTCGACCCCCACCGGCCAGCGCCGCCCGGGCCGCCGCGGGGGAGCACGCCGGCCCGCGCGGGCGGGTCGGTCGACAGCCGGTCCGGCTCGCCGAAGAAGTCCAAACTGGCCAACGTCGGTCGTCCCTCGCGCCCGTCTCGCGGTTGCATGCCGCCCTCCGACCTCGTTCGCCGCGCCGACATCAGCGCTCCGTGACGTACCTGTCACGACGGAGCAGGACCAAGATACGGGAAGGCCGGCCGGTTGTGGTGTCCGCCGGCGAATTACGGGAAACTCCGGGACATGACCAGCCGCATCGCCGTCGTCGCCATAAATGCCATCGACCCGCCCCGGGTGGCCGAGTTCTGGGCCGCCGCGCTCGGTTGGCGGGTGGTCGAGCAGGACGCCGCCGGGGTGAGCATCGCCCCGGCCGACGCGTCCTGGCCGACCATCGACGTGCTGCCGGTCTCCGAGCCGAAGACCGGCCACAACCGACTCCACCTCGACCTGCGGGCCGACGGCTCGTCGACCGACGAGGAGATCGCCCGGCTGGTGAAGCTGGGCGCCCGCCTGGTGGACGTGGGTCAGCCGGCGGACGCCACCTGGACGGTGCTGGCCGACCCGGAGGGCAACGAGTTCTGCCTCCTGTCTCGCACGGTGCAGGAGGTGCGGTCGGCCTCCTGATCATGCAGGCGGTCCGCCGGCTCCGGGTCTGACCCGGAGCCGGCGGACCAAGGTGGCTAGCGGCTCAGCACCAGTAGAGGGTGGAGTTGACCCGGTTGACGTTGCTGATCGTGTTGTTCGCGCCGCCGCAGGGGTTCTGGCGGATGTTGGTGTTGGTCACGGTCAGGTTCTGGAAACGGATCCCCGACGAGATCGGGAACTCGGTACGGGAGGCGATGCGGACCTCACCACCACCGGTGACCGTGCCGGAGATCCCGGCGATGGTCACGTTGTAGCAGTTCTCGATCAGGATCGCGTTGTTGCCCGTGTTCGTAATCGTCACCCGGTCGATGACCGCGCCGCCGGACTCCGACACGCAGAAGATCCCCCGACCACCACCGGAGGCGATCACGTTACCCACCCGGATGTTCGTCGGATAACCACTGCCGACCCGGCCGTTACGGTTGGCCATCCGAAACGCCGCGTACCCCGTCCCCGCGCCGGCGTTCTGCGCGTCCACCGTCCCCACCGTCGCGTTGATCGTGTCGTTGAGCAGCAACCCCGAATAGCCGGTGTTCCGAGCCGTCACCGTCCCGATCGTCAACCCGTCGACACCGTAGGTCTCCACCCCGTGCGCACCCGTACCCGAGACGTACACGTTGTCGATGCGCACGTTGCGGACCTTCACCGCCCGGTCCCCACCGTGGTTGTCGATCCGCACCCCCAACCCGCTCGACAGCCGCATGTCGATCTGCCCCAACGTCAAATTGTTCACGTTGCGGGCGAAGATCCCATACAACGGCGAACCCGTCAGGGTCAGGTTCTGCACCTCCACATCCGTGGCCCCCCGCGAGTACACCGGCGCGTAGTCACCCGACCCCGAACCGGTCACGTTGATCGTCCCGCACACCGCAAGAGTCGTGTACGACGGCAACGACAACCGCGAACCCGCCGACATCGACCCCGACCCCCGCACCACCACCCGCTGCTTCGACGACCGACCAGCCGACAAACTGTTCACCGCCGCCTGCATCGCCTCAAGCATCCCGCCACCGGTGTAGACCGTGCTCCCACCATTACGGGCCGTCCAGGTACCCCCCGACACCGTCACCTCGGCATTGAACGCACCACTACCACAACCGGTCGTCGGCGGCGGCGTCGTCGGGTTCGGCGGGGGTGTCGTGGGGTTCGGCGGCGGGGTGGTCGGGTTCGGCGGCGGCGCGGTGGTCGGCGCGGTGCCGCCGTTGCAGGTAACCCCGTTCATGGCGAAGCTGGTCGGGACCGGGTTCGTGGTGCCGTTCGACGACCCGTTGAACCCGAACGAGACGCTGCCGCCGGTCGCGATGCTGCCGTTGTAGCCGACGTTCGTCGCCGACACCTGACCGCCGGACTGGCTGTGGCTGGCGTTCCACATCTGGGTGACGGTCTGCCCCGCCGAGAAGGTCCAGGTCAATGTCCATCCATTGACCGGGTCGGCGAGGTTGTTGATGGTCACGCTGGCACCGAAGCCGCCCTGCCACTGGCTGGTGACGGCGTAGTCGACGCGGCAGGCGGTCGCCGCCTGGGCGACGGTGGCGGTGAGCACGCCGCCGGCCATGATCGCGGCGGTGGCGCTGGCGAAGACGGCAAGACGGTGTCGTCTGGTGAACATGACTGGGTCTCCTCAGAGGTACGAGCACGCGGCGGGTCAGGCCCGTCGGTACCGCGACCCGGCATGCCGGTGCGGCTCGCCCTCGACAAGCGTCCACGGATCCGTAGAAACGATTCCGGACTTCGACGGCTGACTATATCAGCCGCCGCTCCGAACCCGGCCTTCGTCGAGCCTGCCCAGGTTCACCCGCGCCAGGAGAGGCTCACCGGCCCAACCGGTTCAACCGATCCCGCATCGCGTCGTCGACCTCGCGGCGATCGTAGCCGCGCAGCCGCGTCCGGAAAGCGGCCGACTGCAACGCCTCGCGGGCCGACGCGCGCAGGCTCTCGCTGCCCGACGCCAGCGCCTCGTCAGCCTGCGCCAGGACTCCGTCGACCTCTTTGATGTCGTAGCCGCGCAACGCGATCATGAAGGGGGAAGACATGTCCGGCAGCCTATCGGCCGGCCGCGACACGGGCCGGCGCCCGGGATGGCGGACCGTCCGCTGACGGTGCCATCCCGGGCGCCGGGTCGATCAGGGTGTCAGGCCCGGCTCCACCGCTGGTTCGCGTTGGAGTGGCAGTTCCAGACGAGCACCGTGGTGCCGTTCGCCGTACCGGCGTTGTTGACGTCCAGGCAGAGCGACGGGAACCGTCCGTTGCTGATGGTCCCGTTGCTGTTGAAGGTCCACTGCTGGTTGGTGCCGCCGTTGCAGTCCCAGATCTGCGCCCGGGTGCCGGCGACCGCGTTGGTCGGCAGGTCCAGGCACTTGCCGAGCACCTGGAGGGTCTGGCCGACCTGGGTGAACCGCTGGTTGGCGTTGGAGTGGCAGTCCCAGATCAGCATCCCCGTACCGTTCGCCGAGTTGTTGTTGTCGACGTCCAGGCATCGGCCGCTGGACTCGCTGCGGAGCCGGAACGTGCTGCTCGGCGGGGGCGTGGTGGTGGGCGGCGGGGTGACGGTGCCACCGCCGCTGACCCGGTAGACGACCGTGCCGTGCGCCGGGACGCTGGCCGAGATGCTGCCGCTGGTGGTGGAGGTCCCGTTGGTCCAGGCGTCGGTGAGGGTGAACGAGCTGCCCGACTTGCCGATCGCCGCCGCGGTGGTGGAGATGGTGGTGGTGGAGTTGCCCTGGTTGAACAGGGCCACCGCGACGTCACCGTTGGCGAGCCGCTTGGCCAGCACCCGGCGGGTCCCGTCGAAGGAGACCTGCACGCCCTGCAGACCGAGGCTGTCCTGGTTGATCGCGATGAGTCGCGGGTTGGTGAGGATCGTCCGGGTGGCCTCGTTCATGTTGCGGATGTCGTTGCCGGCGATCAGGGGTGACGCCATGATCGCCCACATCGCGAAGTGGCTGCGCATTTCGGTGTCGTTCATGCCGCCCCGGCCGACCTCCATCATGTCCGGGTCGTTGAACGCACCCGGCCGCGCGTAACCGGCCAGCGGAACGGTCACGTTGATGATGTTCTGGATACCCATCGGGTAGCCGTTTGTCTGGCCGGTGTCCCAGGCGTTCGTAATGTCCTCTGTGGTGCGCCAGATGTTGGCGACGTCACCCCAGTTGCGCATCGGGCCGGTCTTCTCGTGGATGCTGTTGGAGTTGATGCTGTAGAGAATGGGGCGGCCGGTGGCGGCGAGCGCGTCGCGCATGATGGCGAACCGGTTGACCTGGTCGTTGATGGTGCCGGTCGGCGAGCACCAGTCGTACTTGAGGTAGTCCACGCCCCAGGCGGCGAACTGGCGGGCGTCCTGATATTCGCGGCCGATAGCACCGGTGGCGCCGGGGTAGGAGTCGAAGTACTGGGCGCAGGTCTGGTCCAGCGGCGCCTGGTAGATGCCGAACTTGAGGCCACGGGCGTGGATGTAGTCACCGAGGGCCTTCATGCCGCTGGGGAACCGCCCCGGGTCGGCCTGCAGGTTGCCGGCCGAGTCGCGGTTGGGGTTCATCCAGCAGTCGTCGACGACGACGTACTCGTAGCCGGCGTCCCGCATGCCCGAGCTGACGATGGCGTCGGTCATCTGCCGGATCAGCGTCTCGTTGATGTTGCAGTAGAACGTGTTCCAGCTGTTCCAGCCCATCGGCGGGGTACGACCCACCCCGTTCTCCAACGCCAGGGCCGGCTTCGGCGCGGAGATCGTCTGGACCACGGTCAGGCCGGCTGCCCCCAGCAGCGCGACGCTCAGGGCGGCCAACCATCTCGTACGAACGCGCATTTGAACTCCACTTTTTTTCGGACGACGAATGTCGTGAGGTCGCCCGCCAATTGGGGCCGATTGGCGGGCAGGGGACGGCGAACTTGGTGGTGGAATGGGCGCGGCAAGACACCGCGATACGCATCATTCAGGGGCCGCATGGGGCCCCGATAGGCTGACGTGGAGCTGCCCGGTAGCTCCTTGGGGAAGCTATCATGTGACCGCTCACACAGGCAAGCAAGGGCGTCGATGCATGGCAATCGCTGGCATCAATTTGTCACGCCCCGTATACGGCCCCTCCGAGCCGCCCCGGCGCTCAGCCGACCGGCGCGCCGAACCATCTCGGCAGGTGGCGGAGCAGCTCTGTCTGGTCGTCCCCGGCCCAGGCCACATGGCCGTCCGGCCGCAACAGCACGCCCGGCGCGGCCAGCTCGTCGCCGCCGTCCACGACGTGGTCGACCCGATCCGCCCACCCGCTCACCGAGAGCCCGCCGGTCCGGTCGAGCAGGAGCCCGCGACCACGGTGCAGCAGCCCATAGAGGCGGCCCCGGGTCAGCTCCACGTCGGGCAGTCGCCGGCCGATCAGTTCGTGCCCGTCGCCGAGGTCGTAATGCACCCCGATCGCGGTGATCTTCTCGATCAGGTACCGGTTGACCTCGTCGAAGTCCATCAGATCGGACAGCAGTCGGCGTACCGCCAACGGACCCGGCTCGGGCGTTATCAGCTCGGCCTGCGCGCGGGTGTTGTCCAGCACGTCGGCGGCGACCGGATGCCGTTCGGTGTGGTAGCTGTCCAGCAGCCCGGCCGGCGCCCAGCCGTTGACCTCGGCGGCCAGCTTCCACCCCAGGTTGAAGGCGTCCTGGATGCCCAGATTGAGGCCCTGTCCACCCATCGGCGGGTGGATGTGCGCCGCGTCGCCGGCCAGCAGCACCCGACCCACCCGGTAGCGGTCGGCCTGCCGGGTGGCGTCGCCGAACCGGGACAGCCAGCGCGGCGAGTGCACGCCGAAGTCGGTGCCGGCGTACGCCCGCAGTTGCCGCTTCACCTCGTCGAGGGTCGGCGGCACCGCGCGGTCCTCGGCCACCCCCTCGGCGGGCACGACCACCCGGTACACCCCGTCGCCCATCGGCCCGAGGCCGAACCGCAGGTGGGTCCGGCGGACCTCGGCCACGATCTCGGCGACCTGCTCCGGCGGCGCGGTCACCGCCACCTCGCCCAGCAGCGTGTCGACCCGGGTGGGTTCGCCGGGGAAGCCGACGCCGAGCAGTCTGCGTACCGTGCTGCGGCCGCCGTCGCAGCCGACCAGGTACCGCGCGCGCAGCCGCGTACCGTCGGCCAGCTCGACCGTCACCCCGTCGCCGTCCTGGTCCAGCCCGACCACCGCGCAGCCGCGCCGGATCCGGGCGCCGACCTCGGCGGCGCGCTCGGCCAACAGCCGATCGGTGATCGTCTGCGGGATGCCGAGGACGTACGGATGCGCGGTGTCCAGCCGGTCCGGCGCCGGCTTGGCGATGCCGGCGAAGAAGCCGGCGACCGGGAACTGCCGGCCGAGTGCGAGGAACCGGTCCAGCAGCCCGCGCTGGTCGAGCACCTCGATGCTGCGGGCGTGCAGCCCGAGCGCGCGGACGTACCTGGTCGGCTCCGGCTCCTTTTCGAGTACGACCACCCGCACCCCGTGCAGCCGCAGCTCGCCGGCGAGCATCAACCCGGTCGGCCCACCCCCGGCCACGATCACGTCAAACACGAAAGCCCCCCGATGACTGCCGCCCCGGACCTGTTTCCGCAGCTTCTGGCCTCGGCCGGCAATTCTGCGGCAGCACCCCGGCCTTGCCGCAAGACCCCCCGTCCGCTATATGGTGAGGTTGGCCCGCATCCAGACCACCCGCTCGGGCCACCGCAGCTCGGTCACCCCGCTGGGCCGCCACAGCCAGCTGGCCAGGTCCATCTCGTCGAGGCCGATGCTGGGCGATGTGGCCGCGGGCGTTCATCCGGATCGAATGCCCGGGTGGCAGGTCGATCGGTTCGTGGTTGCGGTAGTCGCGCCAATCCGGAGGAACATGCGAGTCCGAAGGCACGGATGACGCCTGAACACCCGCGCCCTCGCGGGGCGCGCGGCGGCTCGACCTCAGTCCCAGGTCACGGACCAGATCGTCAGGCCGTCCGGGACCGGCGGCACGCCGACATACTCGTCGACCAGGCCCTCGATGACCCCGCTGGACTCCAGCCCGTCGATCCACGCATCGCAGGTGGCCTCGTCGGCCGAGGTGCAGATGGCGACCGCCTCGCCGGCGAGCTCCTCGAACTCCCAGGTCTCCGGGTGCAACTGCACCCGCACCCAGGCAACGTCGTCGCGCTGGTCGATCTCGTGGAACCGTTTCGCCAACTCGGCCAGCGGCGGCCGCCCGAACTCCCACTGGTTGGGGGCGATGGACTCTTCGTTGTCGTTGCCGTCGAAGAACTCCGTCACGCTGATCAGCGGCAGGGCTTCCGTACCACCGGCTCGCCGCTCCAACTCCGCCATCGACATCACGCCACGCAGTCTCCCACCCCCGATTAGCACCCCTGTTGTGAAGGGCTGTTGTCGCTGGGATGCAATGCCAGGAAGTTAAGGGTGTGTCACGTGCCTGAATAAGACGAAGCTCCTGTAGAACGTGGATCGACCAAGATCTAAATTCATACAGGAGCTTCGTTGTCCGGGGATTCTTCCATGGATGCGTTGCCGCGGCTTGGTGCGGGCGCCGCGTGGCAACACATCGGGCTGGGCGTGCTGTCACAGTCGGTGCCGCGAGAGCTCATCGATGAGGCGGTAGCGGCGACCGGAGTCACTCAGCGGCGGGTACGTCTGCTGCCGGCTCGGGTGGTGGTGTTGTTTGTGTTGGCGATGTGCCTGTTCAGTACGGACGGCTACCGGCAGGTGTGGCGGTTGCTGGTTTCGGGCTGGCCCGCGTTGGCCAGGATCACCCCTACCACCTCGGCGTTTTCTCAGGCCCGTCAGCGGTTGGGGGAGGCGCCTCTGAGATATCTGTTCGAGCGGGTGGCCGGGGCGCGGGGCGAGCCGGGCATGCCCGGCGTGTTCGTGGCCGGACGGCGGGTCGTGGCCTGGGACGGCACCAAGCTGCAGACGGCCGACAGTCCCGCCAATGAGGCCGCTTTTGGTCGTGATGCGGGTGGCGGTGGCAACACGGCGGGCTACCCACGGCTGTGGCTGTTGACGTTGATCGAGTGTGGCACGCATGCGGTCATCGGTGCGTCGTTCGGCCGCGAAGCGGAAATGGTCCAGGCCCGCGCCCTGCTTCCCCTGCTACGGGAAGACATGCTGCTCGTCGCTGACCGGAACTTTCACGGCTATGACCTGTGGCGGGCAGCGGAGGCCACCGGCGCAGGACTGCTCTGGCGGATGAAGTCCAACCGCCACCTGCCCGTGGTAAGGGCACTGCCAGATGGATCTTGGATATCAGTCATCAAACCCCCACCAGGGCGGCGGCGGGGCACCGAACCGGTCATCACCGTCCGGGTGATCGAGTACACCGTCACGGTCGCCACCACCAACCGACACGGCGTGACGGCATGCCGGACCGAGCGGTACCGGCTGGTCACCAACCTACTCTGCCCGCAGGACATCACCGCGGGACAGCTGATCGACTGCTACCACCAACGCTGGGAAACAGAGAACAGCTACCAGAACCTCAAGACCCACCAGCGAGGGTCGAAGGTCGTACTACGTTCCCACGATCCCACCGGTGTCCGGCAGGAGATGTGGGCTCATCTCATCGTCTACCAAGCGTTACGGGACCTGATCACCACGACCGCCGCCGAGCATCACCTCGACCCCGACCGACTACCGTTCCTGACCTGCCTACGCCTGGCACGTCGACACGTCATCAACACCGCGATCACCACCAGCCGGGACCTCACCAGCGCACTGATCACGGTCGCTGACGAACTCCTAGACGATCAGACCGGCCCACGCCGGTCACGCTCCAGCCCCCGAGCGGTCAAACGCCCTACCTCGCCCTACCGCGGCAAGAAACGAACCGAACCAGCATCAACCACAGCCACCTACACCACCAACCTCACCAAACCCGGCCCGGAAAGCACTTAACTTCCTGGCATTGCGCTGGGATGACAACGGCGCGTCTCAACAGGAACAAACGGTGAGTGACGGGGCGGCGGCGGGGGGTGGTGGGGTGGTTTTATCGGCGGGTGCGGTTGCCGCGGGATGATGCGAGCGCTCTGGACTGGCTGCTGTTCGAGCAGGCGGGGGTGGTGACGTGGGGGCAGGCGGTGGCCGAGTTGGGGCCGTCGCGGGTGCGGCACCTGCTCGCCACCGGCCGCTGGCAACGTCTCTGCCGAGGCGTGCTGGCCAGCGGAACGGGACCGCTGACCCAGGATGCACAGTGGTGGGTGGCTGTGCTCGCCGCGGGTGAGAGGGCCGTGCTGGCGGGCCTGACCGCCGCGCTCGCCGGAGGGCTCAAGGGCTACTGGCGGCGGCAGGTGATCGACGTCCTCGTTCCCTATCCCCGGCACGCGAGCCGGCTGCCGCGTACCTTCTCTTTCGAGCTGCCGGCGGTGAAGGTGCGCCGCACCAGGCACCTGCCCGACAGCGACCTGCAGTTCGCGCGCCCGATGCGCACGACGATGGCCCGCGCGCTTGTCGACGCCGCGCAGTGGGCCGAGAGTGACCGCGATGCGCAGGGAATGTTGGCGGCGGGCTGCCAGCAGCGCAAGGTCACACCGGACGAGATAACGCAGGTGCTGGACCGGATGCCGCAGATTCCCCGCCGGACGCTGATCAGGCGGACGGTCGAGGACATCGCCGGCGGAGCGCACGCGCTTTCCGAGATCGACTTCATCCGGCTCTGCCGCCGCCACGGGCTCCCCGAGCCCAGCCGGCAGGAACGCCGCAAGGACGGGCAGGGCAGGAACCGCTACCTGGACGCGTACTGGCGCCAGTGGCGGCTGCACGTCGAGATCGACGGCGCGCACCACATGGACGCCCGCCAGTGGGCCGCCGACCTGCAGCGGCAGAACGAGGTCTGGCTGACCGGCGACCGCATCCTGCGCTTCACCGCCTTCGACGTCCGCAACCGCCCCGACTACGTCATCACCCAGATCCGCACCGCCCTCCTAGCCGCCGGCTGGCGCCCCCCGCAGTAGCCAAGGGTGTTGAGACGTTCTGTCGTCGTCCCAGCGACAACGCAGCGTCTCAACACCTCGCCAGCTGGTGGTTCCGTGATCAGCGACGCCCCGGTGCACGGGTGGGGCCGGGCGCGGCCTCGTCGTGCACCGGGGGTCGTTGGGAAGGGTGGGGTTGTGGGTCAGGCTGACTGGGTCTTGGCGGCAGCGGAGTCCGGCATGAGTTTGGCGGCCTCGGCGATTTGTTCGTCGGTGACCTGCACGCGGCCGAAGATGACGGTGGCCTCGTAGTAGAGCCAGGCCAGGGCGTAGCAGGGCGGCTGGAGTGCCGCCTCGTACCCGGCGCAGACCCGCTTCAGGTCCTCGTAGAAGGCGGAGTCGAGGCGGGGCTTGTTCTCCGGGAACCGCTGGGCCGCCTTGTAGTTGCGGTAGCCGAAGTCGTGGCGGATGCAGGAGCGTTCGAAGGAGAAGCCGAGCGGGTTGTCCGGCGCCCAGGTGCAGTAGTCGTGGGACCAGTCGAACTGGTAAGCCGCGTACGCGGCCTGGTTCTGCCGGGCCGAGTGGAACGCCTGGGAGCTGCTCTCGCTGATCTGCGTCCAGCTCGCCAGCAGGTCCAGCCGGCCCGGGGCGAGGCCGGTGGCGAACCCGCCGGTGCCGACCGCCACCGACACGTAGGTGGTGCCGACGCCGTAGCAGGGGCTCAGGTAGCGGTGCCCGGCCGGCAACGCGAAGCAGCCGGCCCAGGTCGCGCCGTTGAGGGTCTGCAGGCCGATGTCGAACCCGACCTCCATGACGGCACCGCCGTCGTAGACGGCGCCATCGATCAGCACCGCCCCGAGGCTGTATCCGTAGTAGCCGTTGTAGAAGGTGAAGGGAGTGGCGACGGAGACGACCTGACCGTCGTACGGGGAGCCGGCGGTCCGTTCGAGCAGGTACGCCTGACCCGCTCCGGCGAGGTAGAAGTTGCAGACGATCTCGGCCAGGTAGTCAATCCGCACCATCAGGCCGCTCTTGCTCACGTACCCGCTGATGTAGGGCGTGCATCCGGCGGCCTGGGGCGCGGCGGCGACCATGCGCACCGCGGACCCCGCGTCCAGCTCCAGCACGGCGGTGTCGCCCTTGTTCATTGTCGATCGCGGACCTGCGGGCCGCTTGGCGCCGTCCGCCTTCGTGGCGGTGAGGCCGTCCACCTTGACGGCCGTCCGGCTCGGCGGGGCCGGGGCCGCCCCCGGGTCCGCCGGTGCCTGGGCGTGCGCCGGCAGGGCGGTACCGACCGCCCCGAGCAGCACCACCGCGGTCGCCACCGTCGACGCCAATGCCCGGCTGACCATCCGGGCGGTTCTCGTCCGTCTCATGCCTGCTCCATCCCTGGTGTCGGTCAGGGCAGGCTCTCAGTCCTCGTTGGACAGAAACTGGACTCCGGCTGGACGCGGATCCGGCCGGCAGACGCTGAACCGTCAGGCGTCCCAGCGCTGCGTCACGCCGGACAGCCGGGAATCAGCGGACGGGTCCTCGAAGTGCCGCGACCGTGTGAGAGGTCCCGAAGTCAACGCCCAGCCGCCAGCCCGCCGCAGCCATGGCAGGACCACGCGAGCCAGATGGACTGGGCGGCATCATAGGATCGGAGAATATCGTTCGCCCACCAGATCCGGCGGGTAGTCGACTGTGGCTGGTCAGCGCCGTCCTGGACTGTGGCGGCGGCTTGCGAGCGAAGTCGCGCGAGTCCTGGTCGTGTCCAGGCCGACGCTGACCAGCCTGCTCGAGATGGTTCGATCACGTCACACAAGGTGAGCACTCATCGGAGAGTCGCCTTGCAGGAACCTACTGACCTACCGTCGCTGGGGCATGGGGTCAGAATTGCGGGTCGAGCCGACTGACCCAGTTGACCGTCCCGCCGAGCGGAAGCGCGAAGTAGTAGAGCCCCGATGAGGGTACGTAGACAGTTTGATAGTTCGTATTTTCCGGGTCAAGGTAGCAGTACGTGTAGTAGTTACTGTCGCCTATACCGGGATTGCCAGTGCCATTGATGTGGCAGCGCCAGTTGTACCAACCGGCCGCCAGATAGATCGTCCTTTCAGGGCCAACGCTGCTCCCCGAGAGTGAGATTGTCGCATCCCACAGGTAGGTGCCGGATGCCAAGTAGATGCGCCGGGGTGCGCTGACTGGCAGGGGCGCGTTGCCTGTCGACTGAGGCGCAAGATAGATCGACCGGGAGATCGTGGCGGTCTCCGCGGCCTGAGCAGGAGTGGACACAGCCATCAGCGTTGCTCCCACCGCTACTACGACGGCCGTCGCTTTGGCTACAATACGCTGCCATTTCATCTCCAGTCTTCCCTTCGGGGTTCGCCTTTGTGATCCTTCTAGGTAGAGCTTGCTTCTAGATTCCCGGAGCAGCACTAATCGGCATCACATTGCCCCGGGGAGTTCCACTGTTGGTTGAACTGGTCGATGTACCGGTTGGTGACCCATCCGTTGATGATTCGCAACATCGCGTCGTTGGCTCGGTCGTTTGAGTTCTCGCTCAGGTTGTATGAGCCGACGAACACCGCCTTCCGCCACTCTCCCGCATACTTCGCGTCGATGAGGACCAGCTTGTTGTGGTTGTAGCCGTCGCAACGAGCGGGCAACGCGTACCTCGACACGATGTACATCTGACTGGTCTTCTGGACGATGATCCTGACGTCACACCCGAGTGCGCGCAGCCGCCCCAGTTCGATGAACACGTTCTGGGAGAACGACGATTCGTCGATGTGGCTCGCCTGCACCCAGACCCGGTTGTTTCCGCTCGTACATTCGGTGACGTTGCGAAGGACGCCTGGCAGCGGCTGTTTGGTGGGTTGCGGGAAGAAGTAGGCCCGGGAGTTGCCGTTGCTGCCATAGTGGTTCTTGGCGTCGTCGTCGTTCCAACTTACTCCTTCCCAGGTCCAGCTCCTGGCGTACAGCCGGCGCCAGTAGTTGACATAGGCCGAGAACAACTCGGTGTCGTCGCGGACGATCAGCATGTTCTGCGCATGCATCGCCTGGTTGGCGTCCAGGTTCGACGAGGTCTGCAACACCAGCCTGGTGTCGCCCTTCTTGATCGCGATGAACTTGTTGTGCATGGCACCCCGCTCGGGCGGCATGCAAGAATCTCTACACTGGACGAGGTCGATGTCGACGTCTTTATCTTCGAACTTCGCCACGATCCCCGAATCGACATGTTCCGTGCCCATGACGATGCGAACGCTGACGCCCTTCTGCTTGGCGCGGACCAGCGCATCAGCGACCTCCTCACCGTGGCCGGACTTCCGCCAGGCGAACATCGCGACCCGGATGTAGTCACCGCTCTGCGCCGCGTTGGCAGTCGCGTTGATTTTCGCGATCATCTTTCGGGCGATCAGCGTGTCCTCTGCGGCGCCGCCGAAGATGGAACAGACCTCGTAGTTCCCCTGCTCGTTGCATACGCCGGCCGCGGCCTGAGCAGGAGTGGCCACGGCCGTCAGCGCTGCCCCCGCTGCCACTACGAACGCTGTCGTGTTGGCTACGATGCGCTGCCATTTCATCGTCGAACTTCCCTCCTGGACGCGAAATATCTCGGACCGTTGTCCCGAGCAACAATTCTCGGTCCACAGACCCGGCCTGTCGTTAGCACAGAGCGCACGGTTGTACTCCTGCGGCGCACATCGACGGATCTCTCGCTATGCTGTAGCCGCACCGAGGGAAGCGGGGGCCATGATCACTGTGTTCGACGGCGCCACGATCGCCGCACGAGAACGCTTGGATGCCTGGCGTGACATCACCAGCACCTTCCTGATACCGACGGCCGTCGACAGCCCGAAGCCGGAGGCGTTCACCGCGCAGCTCCGCGTCATGCCGTTCGGCGACGCGCAGCTGGCCTCCATGGCGTACACGTCATTGTCATCACGACGATCGCCAAGGGATATTCGCAGGTCAGACCCGGAGTACTACCAACTCGCTCTCGTCCGGGCTGGTTGCCAGATTATCGAACAGAACGACAACAGCTCCGTGCTGGCCGGCGGGGACCTGGTCCTCTACGACAGCTCCCGGCCCCTCAGGACGATGTTCGATGCAACCTCACCGGCGGAGACCGTGCAACTGCACTTCCCCAAGAGGATGCTTCCGCTGCCCGCTCATCAGGTCGCCGACCTGTGCGCTACTTCGCTGCTACCCGGAGCCGAAGTCGTCGGCCGCCCGTTAGCAGCCTTCCTCGCCTCTCTGGCCGCCTGCCGGACCCACTGCACCGACCGTGATGCGCTGCGCCTGGAGACCATCATGGTGGACCTCACCACCGCGGTACTCGCCCACCACCTGGAACGCAAGAATCCCCCGCTGCGCTCTGCCACGCACACCCTCTACCTGCGCATCATCGCCTTCATTGAGGAGAACCTGCACCGGCCGCAGCTCCGTCCCACCATGGTCGCCGCTGCCCACCGCATCTCCCTGCGCTACCTGCACCGCATCTTCCAGCAGCACCACCTGGTCAGCGTCGCCACCCACATCCGCACCCGTCGCCTGGAGCGGGCCGGCCGTGACCTGGCCGACCGCCGTCTCGACCACCTCACCATCGCCACCATCGCCCGCCGCTGGGGCTTCAGCCGCCCCGCCGAATTCAGCCGCGCCTTCCAGCGCCACACCGGCATCCCACCCCGCGACTACCGCAACAACACCTGACCCAGATAGCCGTGGCCGTGGGGGAAGCGATTCTCAGCTTCCGTGCCTTGATCAAGGCGCCGCTCCATAAAGGTCGTCGAGCCCTACCGTCCGTACCCGTTCCCCGCCACCAAGGAGACCGGGCTCAAAGCCGGCGCCGCTGTAGCAGGTCAACACGGTGTCGCGGGTGTCGTAGCCGCGGCCGGCGAGCAGGTCGCGAGCCCGCCGTAGCCGGTCGACGTGCCGCGCCCCCATCACCTCGCCCCACTTCACCTCGCCGAGTGAGAGCAGCCGCCGCCGCTCCCCCGGTACCGCCGGCGCGAACACCGCGACATCCACCTCGATCTGACGCCGCCGCTGCGGATCGGCCACCACCCCCGCCCCAACCTCACCCGGCAACGCCCCGAACAGCTCCGGCGGCGCGTTCAGCGCGTACTCCCGGCACAGCCGCTCGAAGTGCGGCCCGACAACCTGCGCCGCGAACCGCGACCGCGCGTCCCGCCACACCAGCTCGGCCCGCCCGCTCTCCAACTGCCCCCACTGCGGTCGCATCACCACCTGATAGAAGGTGATCAGCGGCTCCGCAATCCGGTACACCGCCCGCCCGGACCGGAACACGTCCGGCTCCCGCACCAGCAGGCAACTGTCCTCCAGGACGTTGAGGTGATGGCCGATGTCGGCCGCCTTACGCCCGATGTAGCCGGCGATCCCGCCCCTGGTGTTGTTCCCGGCGGCAACGGCGGCCAGCACCGAGTGATACAGCGCGGTGTCCCGGACGTCAGCCTCCTCCGCCAACAGGTGCAGCGCCTCCCGGAACAACGCCGTGGCCGGGCTGAGCACGGTTCGAATGAGCCAGTCGTCGAAGTCGCCCAGGTCGCCCGGCGCGTCGTCACCCACAAATCGCCGGTACGCCGGAGTGCCCCCAACCACGGCGTGATGCAGTACGGCCAACCGTGGATCGGTCAGCCCCCAGAACTGGGCGGTGAGCAGATAGTCGAACGGCCGGATGACGAGTTCCAGGCTGGCCCGCCCCCGCAGCGGCGCCGACCCGGCAAGCAGCCCGCCCATGACGGACATCGCCGACCCGCAGAGCAGCAGGGACAGTGACCGCTCGGCCGACACCGCCCGATCGATCTCCCGTTGCAGGATCGAAGGCAGCGCCGGCTCAACCTTGCTGAGGTAGGGAAACTCGTCCAGCACGATCGGGCCGGGCCGCTCGTGCGGCGCACACAGGTAGGTGATCGCCTCGTCCCAGTCGCCGAACCGGACGGGCGCCGTAACGCCCAGCCAGGAAGTGAGCGCCTGGGTGAAAGAGCCGCAACGACTCCGCCGCCGTGGCCTGGGTGGCCCCGAAGTAGAGCCCACCGGTCTCCCGGGTCAGGGCCTCCAACAGGTACGTCTTGCCCTGCCGTCGCCGCCCGCTGACCACCCCCAGTTGCGGCCCCGCCCGCTCAACGAACACCGCAAGCGGCCGCCACTCGAAGTCGCGGTCAAAGATCCGGTCGGGCTTGACGATCAAGCGAACCCCTAGAGAACGAGGAGCCATGTCGCCGAACGCGCACACATACACACGAAGGCCTGGGTCCTCAACTGTCTCGGGTAAGAAGGAAAGTGTAGGAACAGGACCTGTGGAACCTCAAGTCTTCGACGGGATAACTACACATCCGGCAGATCCGAACGATCGACCATGCGGAGGCCAAGACCTCTTGATCAAGCTACATCTTGATCAAGAAACCACGACGGCACATGGGAGGTGCCGAAGGTGAGTTTTTATCAGCTACTATGATGCGCGTCATGGCCAAGGACATCCAGCCCGGCACGCCTCGTATCGAGATCGCCGTGCTGCGTGCAGAACAAGCCGAGCTTCGGGCCGACCGCGCAGAACTACGCACTGCTGAGGCGATGCTTCGAATCAAGGATCTTGAGGCAGACCTCACCAGAGCCCGCGATGACAACCTTGCGAAGCAGCGCTACACGCGGTACCAACTGTGGAGCCGCGGAATCAACGGCGCAACCTATGCCGCAATTGTCGCTGTTGCATATTTCCCCCTTACCGCAGCCGAGGGCGTAATCACGCGTTTGATCGCAAGTCCGACAGCCATCCGTACCGATACATACATATCGATTGCGTTCGCTCTCGCTGTCGTAGTAGTCTTGGGTGTTGTCGGCGTGCAGAGTCGGCTGCGCAAGCGCAAGATCAAGAGCCAGCGCGAGCGGCTGGAACGGTTGGAACGCGAGCTGGACGATCTACGCAGGAACCGGGGGTGAGCGCGAAGTGAATCTCGATCCCATCATTTTGTTCGGAATGGTTACATTCATCGCATTCGCCCCGTTGATCCTGGCAATGCAGCTGACCAGACTCGCCCATAGCTCATACCGCAACCGACTATGGCTGGTTCGCGACCGGCTCGCCGACGACATAAGGACCGGAGGAGTTTCACGAAGCACCGCCGCCGAAACCATTTACCACCTTCTAGAGAAGCAGATACAAGTTGCAGGTAGGCATACGCTAAAGGACACCATCCTCGCGATCGCCATCTTTGAGGTTGACGGAGAAACGTCAATCTTCCGCGAGATATATGCAGAAATTCCTCCGGCCGATGTCGAGAAGCTTGCCCTATATCTTCAAGAGATTCGAGCGGCGACGGTTAGCCACTTGAGGTGGGGATCCGTGCTGGGATGGTTTGCGGTACCTGGCTTCAAGATGTTGAAGCGGGTGCTCCGACTCTGGCTACGACTGCGACACACTCCAATTCCGGCGCAGAGAGTCACTGGCCAGAGCATCGCTATAGCTCGAGAGGACGAGCCCGACACCGTTGAGATGAAGGGCATGGATACAGTGGTGGCCGGCAATACGGTTATTCGAGGCCTACAGGAGCGAACGTTCTTACGCGCAGGAGAAATGACACAGAAACTCGAGCGAGCAGAGGTGGAGATCATGCCAGATGCGGCGCCGAATCGCCACGTCCGAAACGTAAAGGAACAAGAGATGGCAGGATGTTAATGAGGGCTTGAACTCTTCTTTCCAACCAACTCTGCGCGCATCACTTGGAGGACGGCGGCTTTGTAAGCAACAATCTCATCCCTGTCGCTCTGTAGCCCGTTTCGCACAAGTGTCGAGAGGTAAGCTTCTGCAATATCAAACACAGCATCGGGGCCGAGAATCGACACTTCAGCCAAGGCGGCAGTTGCTCCCGATCGGGCATCTTTGTATGCTGTGATGCTCACTTCGGTCGGTTCAGGTAACGACGACTCCGCTCGCAGCCTCGCCGCACAATCTTCCATCTGCTGTGTGTACTTCAGAAACGCGCCATAGGCGGTCCGCCGGTCGGTATTCAGTGCTCTTTCCTCCTGGATCCGAAATTGCTTATGTGCCAGCCAGACAGTCGCTGATATGCCAACGGTCCCGACAGCACCCGTCACAATCGGTCCGATCCATTCATTCGCCACAGGTCCACACCTTCTATTCTGCAACGCAGAGCGCATCAGATCGCCCACCCGTCACGTCGATGCACATCCTCGGCGACTGTCCGCATCATCGCTACGAGCTCCAGTACCTTCGACGCCACGACGACGTCCGCCCTCCGATCCTAGGCGGACCAACTTCAGACCAGCCATTGGATCCGATGATCCCCGCTATGGTTTGCGGAGCCAGGTGCCCGGGTCGGTCACGAAAATGCCCTTGCCCTGGTGACGGTCGATCACTTCGAGGGCTTCGAGGCGGACGAAGACGAGTCGGATCGTCGAAGGACTGACGTGGTAATTCTTGCAGAGCTGGTCTATCGACGGGAGCTTGTCTCCCGCCTTCAGCCGACGACTTCTGGCGTCGTCCATGATCGCGTTCGCGATCCGGAGGTAGTCCGGGATTGCCGGCAAGGCAGTTACCGGCGCTCAGCAACGTAGACGCCGACTCCTTCGAGGGTCTCGGTCAGGCCGGTGGCGCGAAGGATCATCATCGCCTTGCCGACCACGGTGTCCGAGACCCCGTACTCCTTGCAGAGTTGAGAGCGGCTGGGCAGCTTCGTCCCAGCCGGCCACTCGCCCGACTCGATCTTCCGCCGCAGTTCGTCTGCGAGCACCTGGTACTGCTGCTTGGGCATACACGCTCCCCGGATGGCATGCCCATGAGATCACGTCGAGACCTCCAATCTCAACCAGTTGCAGGTATCGCCTTGACCTACAATCGCCACCGGTTGTAGGTTCCAAGCGAACGCTCCCGGATGGCTCTTGGGGCGCTCACCCCCGGTCGGGGCGGGCTTGGTGTTTGCGTAGGTCCGGATGGTCCGCCCCGGCCGACCACGTGCGGCTCTGTGGTCGTACCGCTGAAGTGATGGCTGCGGTCGCAGGGCGGGTGGCCCGACCCTGCTCTCCCCCTATCCGGGGTCGGGCCGCCCTTCCAACGGCTCATGGCACGACCCGGCCGGATCCCGTGACCCCGAAGGGTGGTACCCCGCGTGCGTCGACTGTTTCACCTGATCTTTCCCCGCTGCCGGCGTGGCCGGCGGCCGGTCCGGCGGATGCCGAACGAGGGCGCCTACTACGACCGGAGGCGCCGGCATGGCTGACGCGTACACGGTGATCTGCGGTTGGTGTGCCGGGCTGACCTGGCGGCAGCGCACCTGCGACTGCCGGGACGGGCAGCTCGCCGCCGTCACCGGCCGACCCGGCACCGCCAAGCCGCTACGTGACCTGCGCGGACCGTGGGTCGGCTGCCGGGACTGCCGGGGCACCGGCATCATCACCGTGCCCTGCCACGACTGTGAGCGGCGCGGCCGGCGACGCGCCCAGGTGGTGCTCACCGTCGGCAACCTCGACACCGGGCAGGTCGCCTCCGCGAACCTCGTGCCCGGATCCCTTGATCTTGCCCCCACCCCGGACGGGCGCTGGTGGCTGCCGCTGCGGCCTATCGTGGCCGACCTCGCCGGCCGGGCCGGGGTCGCCCCCGCCAGCCTCTACGACCCCGACTTTCCCGAGCGACCCGGCGGGCTCGACCGGGACGGCATCACCCTGCCGCCCGACTGGCGGCCCGACCTGCCCGAAGCGCGCCGGCACGAGCTGGAGGGCGCCGCCCTCGCCGAGCAGGCCAGCCTGCGCTGGCTGGTCCTGCTCGGCCACACCACCGCGCCCGGGCCGGCCGACCATCTCAAGCTACTCGGCCGGCTCTGCGCGCTCGCCGACCAGCTCCGCGTCGACCTGGTCGTCGAGGCCCGCCGCGACCCGGTACGCGCCGAGCCGAGCTGGGACATCCGCTACGAGCTGCCCGGCTCGCCCGTGCCGGAGCTGCCGCGACGCCGGCTCCGCGACCTGCTCACGGCCGTCGCCACAGTCAATCCGGTACGCGCGGCAGCCGCCCTCGCCCACGCCGACCCGGCCGCCCCCGCCCACTACTTCGCCTCCGACGATCCAGCGAACCTGCCCCGGTCAGTGGGCGTCAACGGGTACCCGGCCGCGCACGACCTCGACCAGCTCGAACGCCGCATCCTCCGGGACGCGCACGACAGCGTCGGCGGGCAGGCCATCTGGCGGGACCGCACCTGGTGGCACGTCACCCTGCGGTCCGCCCCCGATGTCGCCTCCGCCCCGCACCGGCCGGTGCCGCTGGTGCGCGGCTGGGAACCGCCCGCCCCCGCCTACCAGGGCGACCCGATCCCGTCGTCGGACTGCCCGCACTGCCCGCCGCCGGAGCCGGGCGCCGGCCGGCCACACTGCCCCTACTGCGGCGGCACCCGGATCGTGCGGCACGGCTCCACCCTCACCGTCACCGATCTGCACGCCCGCTGCGTACACGTGAACCTGCGCCCGGACGACGGCGCCGGCGCCGCGGTGGCCGCCAGCTACGGCACGGGCGCCCCGGTGCTCCGGCTCCCCGCGCACCTGCGGCTCGGCGCCCACGCCAGCACTTTCGCGGTACGCCCAGAGGACCTGACCAGCGTCGACGGCGAGCTGGTGCTGGACTGGTTCCTCCGGGAGGGGATCGTGCACCACACCGACCCGGACGCCGACCCGGTCGCGCTGTACCTGGCCCGCGCCACCGCCGGAGTGCCCGGCGCGCGGCTGTTCGTGCGTGCCAACGACTGGGCCGGCCCGTCCCTTGACGACCTCGCCCGACTGGTGCTCGGCCTCGGCCTGGCGCTGGACGTCACCGCCGTCGACCACCGCCTCAACGCCGGCAACCCGCATCTGGTCCAGGGCGTGAGCTGGTCCGTCCGCGTCGTCCACCCGTCCGCCCCGCTCACCGCCGACGAGTTCCCCGTCCACAACGGACTCCCCGAAGCGGTCGCCCACTGCCTCCGCTACCTCGGCGGCGCCCTCCGCTCCACCCTCCCCACCGACCCCACCCACCCCATCCCGGTCCCCGGCGCACCCCCTCCCACCAGCGCACCCACTCCACCGGACGCGCACACTCCCGCCGACGCCGCCACCCCCAACGCCGCCGCCCTGACGATCCGCCTCCGCACCCTCGCCGCCACCCACCCCGGCCGACCTGTCGCCTCCCGCCTCGACCCCACCGGCTCCCGCCTCACAACCCCGCTCGACTCAACAGATCTTGGCAAGAAACGGCCCTCATAGGCCCTCATAGGGGCCATTGGCTCCCAAGATCGGAGCCGGTTGATAGGTCGAGGCGGGCGCTGATGCGGTCGGCGAAGGTTGCGGCGCCGCATTTGCTGAGCCGGTCGAGCACCTCGGGCACGGTTCGCCGTCGGTGCCCCGGGGCACGCCCTGTCATCGCGCTCTGTCGACGGATGATGTCGGCCACCAGATTTGGTTGCAGATCGTACTGATGACAGAGGAACTGGTAGGGATCCTGCGCCTCCAACTCGAACGGCACCAGAGAGAGATCGGAAAGTCGCTCAGATTCCTGGTGACGATCAGATCCGCGCGGCCCACGACGGCAGCCGCGAGCACGTGGCGGTCGCCGTCGTCGTTCGACATGTGGGGAATGATCGACTGGTAGCCCGTCACGCAGGCGCCCTCGAACGCCTCGTTCATTCGGCTGAAGGTGTAGTCAAGCCGATCTGGCCGAATGTCGGGTCGAAGCCGCAGGACCGTCCGGCGCACCTCCGCGAGAATGTCCCCACTCCACAGTGGACGATATAGCCCAGACTCCGCGACGAGGAGAAGCGTGTCTCGAAGCACGTTCGGCACCAGGACGTTCGCGTCAAGAAGGGCGGAGAACGGCACCGGACGAGGATAGGCGGCGATTGCTCACCACGGAAGTTGACCTTAACCGGATGCGGAATCGCGCTCGTCGTACGCGGAACCGGAGAGATCGTAAAGGCCGAGGTCCATTGCCTCGTTGGTCAACTCCTGCAGGATCTCCTGCCGCTCGCCCCTTCTCCGCTCCTGATAGCGCAACAGATCGGCAAGCTTGATGCGACGATGGCTGTTGGGACGCTCGAATGGGATCTTGCCATCGTCGAGCAGCTTCGTCAGCGTTGGACGCGACACCCCCAGCATGTCGGCGGCCTGCTGACTGGTCAGGGTCGTGTGGTGCGGCGCGATGGTGATCGCGTAACCGCTCGCCAATGCCTCAAGCGCCTTGACCAGCACCGCATGCAGCCCGTCCGGCAATTCGATGGCGCTGGAGCCGTCGGCACTCAACAGCTTCGCCCGGGCCTCGGGCACGTCTTGCCCACGCCGTCGGAGCACCTGGAGCAGGTCCACGACGACGCCGGTGTCGGCCGCCTCCGGAAGAATCGTCTGCTCGTCCATGACCCGTTGAGCATCCCCCATGGACACATCCTGTCGACCAACTCGAAAGATTCGCAAGCGATCCGCTATTTTCGTCAGATTCCTTAATTCCGGACAAAATCACAGGGTTGCGGTGCGGGGGCAGCTCCAGTTGCCCTGGCCGCTGTCCCAGCTCATGACCGGGGCGTTGAAGCGGCCGGTGGACTGTGACGCGAAGAGCCAGAGGCCGGTGCGGTAGTCGCCGTAGTCGTAGAGTGCGGCGATGTCCACCACGTGATCGCCGGTGAACTCGCCGGACACGAACCGGGAGGCGCCTGCGTGCCAGTTGCCCGGACCGCTGTCCCAGCCCACCATCGGCGCGGCGAACCGGCCCCGGCCGACCGCCTCGAACACGAACAACCGGGTCAACCCACCCCCGTAATCGTAGAACGCGCCGACGTCGGCGAGCCCGTCGGCGGTGAAGTCCCCGGCCACATACCTGGCCCGGCCGGCGTCCCACGCGTCGTCGCCGCTGTCCCACCGGACCGCCGGCTCGACGAACCGACCGTCGCCGGCCGCCTCGAACACGAACAACCGGGTCAACCCGCCCCCGTAGTCGTAGAACGCGCCGATGTCGATGATCCGGTCGTCGGTGAAGTCGCCCACCACCAGCCGGGAACTCCCCAGCTCCCAGCCACCCTCCCCGCTGTCCCAGCGCTGCACCGGGTCGTGGAAGCCACCGGTCCCGTCCGCCTCGAAGACCAACAACCGGGTACGCGCGTCGCCGTAGTCGTAGAACGCGCCGATGTCGGCGGACCCGTCGCCGGTGAAGTCGCCCGCGACGAACCGGGACCGGGGCAGATCCCAGTTACCCTCCCCGCTCTCCCATCTGACCAGCGGCTCGTAGAACCCGCCGAACCCGTCGGACTCGAACACCAGCAGCCGCGCCAGGCCGCCGCCGTAGTCGTAGAAGACCGCCACGTCGGCGTACTCGTCGCCGTTGAAGTCGCCGGCCACCAGCCGCGACCGGTTCAGGTCCCAGTTGCCCCGACCGCTGTCCCACACCATCTCGGGCGCCCAGAACTCGCCCCCCGGCCGGCCCTGCGTCACCCACAGCTCAACCTGCCCGGCGCCGTTGTCGAGGAACATCACCACGTCGTCGAGGTGGTCCCGGTTGATGTCGACCCGGAGGCTGCCGCGCTCGCTGTCGGCCGGCGACCGGTTCCACCACGGATCCGGGTCCGGCTCCGGCACGGTACGCAACGTGAGGCCGTAGGCGGCCAGGGCCGGGTTCACCGGCTGGAACATCGAATCCCCGCCCTCGGTGCAGTCCCCGCGACCGACGGACGTCAGCCCCTGCGCCTGGTCACCGGCGAGGTAGGGCCCGCCGGAGTCGCCCGGCTCCACGCACGCGGTGGTGAGCGTCAACCCTTCGATGTAGTTACCCGATTTCGTGGTGGTGCTCACGTCCTTGGCCACGACGGTGCCGCACCGCACGCCGGTCTTGAAGCCGCTGCGGCACACCGCCGCCCCCACCGCGGCCTCCTGCGAGCCCGCCACCGCGCCCAGCCCGACCACCTCGGGCAGGTTGTTCCACTTCGGGGTGGTCCGGACCCAGGCGTGGTCGTGGATCGGGAAGGTGACGCCGGCCCACTCGCCGAGTTTGACGCCGAGCGGCGACTTCACCTCCCCTTCCTCGTAGCAGTGCCCGGCGGTGAGGAACCCGCCCTCGACGGCGAACCCGACCGAGCACCGCCCCCGCGAGGACCGGAACGCCTCCCCGCCCCGCAGGTCCTCCACCGTCTGCATCGGCCCGTCCCGGAACTCGACCCGCACGGCCGCCGCGTCGACGCCGGAGTCGACGGCGAACCCGACCGCGTCGGCCCGCCGGCCCGGCTGGGCGTGCACGGTCACGCTGTTGCTGGGCAGATCCACGTACCAGGCGAAGACCGATCCGGGTACGGCCGCCGCGTTGCGGTCCAGCGCCTCCTTCATCTCGTCGAGCTGGGCCGCGCGGTAGCGCACCAACCGCGTCCGGACTCCGGCCCGCTCGACCACCGCACCGTCGCCCGCGCCGGTCACCCCGGCGACCAGGCCCGACCCGTCCGCCGCCACCCACACCCCGGCGAAACCCGCCCCGAGCTTCGCCCGCAACACCGACTCCATCGGGTACGCGGACCCCTCGGTCGCCCGCCGCGCCCGGAGCTGGTCGTCGGTGATCCCCAGGTCCCGCCGCAGCGCCCCGGCCGCCGGCCCGGGCTGCGTCACCGCCGCCGGCCCGGGACGCGTTGCCGTCTCGTGGCCGGTCGACGCGGCCAGGGCTGCCGGCGGCAGGGCTGCTGCGGCCAGGGCTGCCGGCGGCAGGGCTGCTGCCGCCGGGTCCACCGTCAGCCCGGCCGTGCCGGCGGCCAGGCCGAGCAGCGCCGCCGACAGACCGGCAATCAGCCGCGCCCGCCGGCCCGCGTGTCGCCGTACCCCCATCCGGTCCTCCCCACCTCGCACCCGATGAGGCAGCACGCTACATAGGGATCAGCCGATTTCGTGTCGGCTTTGGACCGGGAAACTGTCGCTCAGCCGATGCTCGCGGGACGGCCCGCGCCACCGCGTCCACCGCCCTCGGGCCGCAAGAGGCCACAGGCAACAGGGCGGGAGCGGGTTGCGCGGCAGGTTCCCGGCCACTCCGCGTCGGCCGGCCTGAGCTGGGACGACGGCGACGACGTGTGCCGAGCGGCCCGGTACCCCGTCGGCTTTTCGGTCAGGTTGACCATCCCGGGTGGACCGACGGTGGAACGGATCAAGCGATCCCCGCGACCAATCCGCGAAACCTACTCTTGCCCTCCATTCGCAGCGGCGGACAGGAGTGGCTCCGACATGACAGATCCTGCTGGGTACGGGCAGCGGACGACGCCGTACTTCTACACACCAGCACCGGCCCCGCCACCGCCGTCGTTCAGCACCACCACCCGACTGCTCTGCAGTGCGGCGTACCTTGATCACGGGTTTGCCCGCACGGTCATCGACGAGGTGGTGGAGAACGAGCAGCGGGCGGTCGCCCCGAGCGCCGACTTCGACCTCGAACCGGTGGTCCGGCACTCGTACCGGGCCCGGAAGATGCTCTTCGTCCGCGACCTCGTCCTCACCGGACTGCTGCTCGCCGGCCTGATCCTGGTCCCGTTCGTCACGCTGGCCTGGATCCTCACCGCCGCCGGCATCCTCGCCATGCGCAGGAACGCGACCCTCGGCTCGGGAGCCGCTGCCGGTCTTCGGAGCACCGCGCTCTTCGTCACCGCCCTGATCGTGCTCTGCTGCCTCGGCGCCTTCACCCCGCTGCTGCTGCTGCCGGGCGGCTCGGACACCTCCTCCGCCAGCGACCCCTTCGGCGGACCGTACGGCGGCGATACCGGAGGACTCGGCAGCAGCTTGGAGGAGGCGGCCCTGCAGACCGCGTTCTCGGCGACCGCGCTCGTGTTCCTGCTCGTGATGCTGCCGGTGGCGCTCGCGGCGGGCACCCTCGTCACCAGCGCCGTGCACCGGATCTCCGCGTTCCGGGCGATGCTGTCGTCATTCGGCGCCGCCGTGCCCGGCACCGCCCCGCCGCTGCCGAACGACCGGATCGCCCGCCGGATGGCCTGGGTACGCGCCGCGCAGTACGGCAACGTCACCGTGCACGCCCGCAATCCCCTGCTCGGCGCCGGCAACCCGGTCAGCGGCGCGTCCTGGACGATGGCGCTGACCCTGCGTCCCGACCCGAACGCCACCCACGGCGGTTCCCGGCCGCCCACCGACGTGCACACCCTGGTCGACCCGCAGGAGATCCACCTGCGGCTGCGTGAGCGGGTACTGGCGCTCGCCGACCCGGCGCTGCCGGAGCACCAGCGGGTGCCGGGGGTGCGGATCGCCGACCACGTCGTCGCCGACGGTGAACGCCGCGACGGCGACCCGCTCCTCGACCGGGAACACCGGCCGCACGCGGTCGCCGCACCGGAGGCGATCACGGCGATCATCCGGCACCCGCAGGGTGGGCTCCGCTACTACCAGCGGTTCGTCGTCGGGGTCGACGGCAAGCAGGTGATGGCCGACGACGGGAGCCTGGTCCTGCCGGCGCAGAGCCAGGAGATCGCCATCTCCGCCTTCGTGCACGTCGCGGTCGAGGGTGGCCGCCTCTACGCCGAGTTCATCGGGATGCTGCTCCCGCCGGTCCGGGAGGAGTTCCACGTCGCCGACCGGCTCCGCCCCACGGCGGCCCCCGGGTTCGGCGCGGCGCTGCTGACGGCGGTGAAGAGCTGGCCCGACACGGTGAAGGCGCCGCTGCGGGTGGCCCGCTCGCTGTGGCAGATGGCCACCCTGCAGTCCCGGATGAACCGGGCCCGCACCGACAGCCGGGAGAACCTGATCAACGACTACGGGGCGCGGATCAGCGTCCGGGAACTGGCGAGCGAGGAGCTGCCCCGCAAGTTCCTTCAGGCCCTCGACGCGGAGAAATACCTGCAGCTCGTCGAGAAGGCGGTCTCCGAAGCGCTGCTGGACTATCTCGATGAGCGCCAGATCGACACCTCCGAGTACCGCCGCCGGATGGCCTTCATCCAGAACAACAACACCACCATCTCCGACAGCACCTTCGTCAACAGCGCGGTGGCGGTCGGCGCCAACGCGTCGGCGAGCAAGTGAGCGGAAAGGACGACCGACCGTGGGCGATGACATCCGGATCGAGCACAGCACGTTCGACAATTCGGCGGTGGCCGCCGGCCGGGGCGCGACCGCCCGGCACGGCGGGTCCGGCGGGCCGGACGAGCGGTTCTGGGCCGAACTCGAAAAGCTCCGTCGGGACCTGACGAACCTGCTCGTCCGGTTGGTCGCCCAGCCTCCTACCGCGCAGACGGACGACGCCGTCAGCCACATCTACGCCGTGCAGGGGGAGTTGGCGACCGGTCGGCGGGACCGGCGCGGCGTACTGCGGAATCTCGACCAACTGCTGGCGAGCCTTTCCGCGGCGGTAACGGTGGGGCCGTACGTGGTGCCGGCCGAACAGATCGCGCCGATCCAGGAATTCGTGGCCCGCCATGGCGAATGAACGCACGCGTTGTGCGACTCCTCCGCTACCGAATGCCACAATCAGCTCATGACTGAGAATCCGTTCGGCATCGACCGGGTCAAGGCGGGCGCGGACTTTCTGGAGTGGAACTTCACCATCACGATGAAGACCTCGCCGTGGTCGGTCGAGGAGGGGATGACCCAGCTGCTCGCCCACCAGAGCGCCGAGGGCTTCTCGCCCCGGCTGGAGATCTGCGCCGAGGACGACGCCAAGATCATTCATGAGCTGGGTCGGCGGCCGACTCCGACGGCGGTGGCCGCGCTGCGCGGCTTCCAGGCGATGAGCACCATCGACACCCAACGCGAGCTGGCCCGCATCAACGCCGACCGGCTCGTCCAGCAGGGCCAGCCGGAGCCGCCCTGGGTGGACACCGTCGGCCGGGTCCGGGTGGACGACTGCTGGTGGGCCCACGACGAGTACGGCGAGACCGCCGTCGTGGTCTGCGCGTTCTCCTACGACGGCACCGACGAACACGCCATCTTCGTCATGATCGACCGCGCGCTCGGCGGCGGGATGGTCCGGGAGATCCTGCTCAGCATGAACCCCGACTCGCTGCTGAGCATCGTCCGCAAGGCCGACGGGAGCGAGGACGGACTGGTCAGCGAGCCGCTCGACCCGGCCCTGGCCCGGCGGTTGCTGGAGGACGCGATAAGCACCTCCGACGAGCTGAGCGAGCACAAGGAATACAACCTGCGGCCGGTGCCCGTGCCGTACCGGAAGATGCGGGCGCTGATCCTGGCTCGCGCCCGCGCGCTGAGCGACCGGCCGGCCCCGCCGGAAACCCTGCCCAACAGCGTCGAGATCGAGCTGTTGAAGCAGTCGTTCCTCGCCTCCCCCGCCGCCGCCCGGCTGCCGGCCGGCGAGGCGACCGGCCGGGCGCTCGACCTGCTCATCCACCAGTTCCTCGACGCCGCCGCCTGCCACCCGCTGCAGATCGGCCCGCGCCGGGTCAAGGCGGTCCTCGGCCTGCCGGACCTGCTCGCCGAACTGGACGCCGACCCCGACCTGGCCCGGCTCTTCCCCGACCTCGCGTACGCCTGGGTCGCCTGGACCGCCACCGAGCGCGACCTCTCCCCGGCCGCCACCGACCGGCTCACCGAGGCCGCACGCCAGGCGTGCACCCCGCAGCGCCCGGCCGAGGACGCGGGCCACAACGGCCCGGCGGGATAGGCCGGTCCCCCGGCGACGTGCGACGCTACTGGCTGACCGCGCCGGCCAGGACGTCGGCGACGGCGACCCGGACCGGGTCGGGGTTCGACCAGCTCCAGTTGGGGTGGGCGCGGTTGGTGAGCAGGGCGAGCACCAGCCGGCGGCCCGGGTCCACCAGGAACGACGGGCCGGCGAAGCCGGTGTGGCCGAAGGTGGCCGCCGACGAGAGCCGGCCCATGAACCAGGGCTGGCCGAGCACCACGCCGAGCCCGTGCGCCGAGGTCCGGTTCGGCCGCTCCGGGTCGATCGCCGGCTTGCCGGCGTTGTGGTTGGTCAGCATCCGCTGCACCGTCTCCGCGGCGAGCACTCGGTGACCCCGGTAGCTGCCGCCGTCGAGGAGCAGTTGGCCGATCGCGGCGACGTCGGCCGCGCTGGCGAAGATGCCGGCATGACCGGCGATTCCGCCCAGGTGGTTGGCGACGTCGTCGTGCACCACCCCGCGGAGCAGGCCGCGTGACGAGCGGGCGTCGGTGGCGACCAGCCGCAGGATCTTGGCGCTGCGCGACAGCCAGGTGTTCGGGGTGAAGCCGGTGTCGCGCAGGCCGAGCGGCCCGGTCAGGTTCGCCGTCAGCGCCTGGTCCAGCCGCTGCCCGGTGACCGCCTCCACGATCTTGCCGGCCACCATCACGCCGACGCTGGAGTAGCGGAACGTGTTGCCCGGCACCGCGCCCGCGACCAGCGGGGTGGTCAGCACCGCCTGCCAGCGGGCGTCGTTGTTCGGCAGCCCGGTGACCGTCGCGCCGACCGGCAGGCCGCTGGTGTGGGTGAGCAGCATCTCGACCGTGACGGCGGCCTTGCCGGTGCCGGTGAAGCCGGGCAGATAGTCGCGGACCGGGGCGTCCAGCCGCACCCGTCCCCGCTCGACCTGCTGCAGCAGCAGGATCGAGGTGTAGACCTTGGTGATCGACGCCAGGTCGAAGATCGAGTCGGGGCGCATCGGGATGCGCTCGGTGGCCGGCAGCAGCTTCGGGCCGGCGCCGTAGCGCAGCGCCTCGCCGACCACGCTGTACACCGTCATCTCCCCGTCGACGAGCGCCAGCGCGACCGCGCCGGGGAAGCCCTGGTGTTGCAGCGTCTGTGCGGTGGCCGGCAGGTGCCGGTTCAGCACGGCGGTCACCTGGGCGGCGTACGGCGCCTGCCCGGCCACCGGCCGACCGCCGGTGACACCCAGTTGGGGCGCCGGCACCGCACCGGGCTTGCGCGGAACCGTCCCGCCCCCACCAACCCGCCGCGGGTTTCTCAGCACGTCAGACACGCTGGCGATCCTGCCAGCACCCCCCACCTGCGTCCATCAGCCGGTCAGGCGGGCGATCCGGGCCGCCAACTCGTTGAGCTGGGTGTAGTTCGCCCGCCCCCGCATCTCGAAGTTGATCTGCAGCGCGGTGATCCCGTCCCGGTGCTCCTCGGTGTCGGCGTGGAAGTCCTGGCCGGTGCTGCGGACCCGCTGCTCCGGCGGCACCCGGGCCGCCGCCAGCAGTTGGTCGGGGTTCACCTCGTCGATGGTGATCAGGTGCGCCTGCCGGATCTCCAGGATGCGTTCGCGCAGCTCCGGCTTTGCGGCCAGCGGACGCAACGCGTCGGCCGCCAGATCGCGTACGGCGTCCGGCCCGGCCTCCTTGGCCGGGTTCAGCCGCTCCGGTGCGACCGCGTCGGTGAGCCCGCGCACGATGGCGGTCAGCGGCTGCCCGTCGGCCAGCCCGGCCAGCTCCGCCCGGTCCGCGTCGGTGAGCCCCTTGTCCAGCCGGGCCAGCCGGGCGCCCAGGGTGGCCACCTCGTCCGGGCTGGCGGTCAGGGCGTCGGCCCTGCGCAGCAGGTCGCGCAGGCTGACCTGCTGCTCGGTGTGGCGCTGCAGCGGCACCGCCTCGTCCAGGTCGCCCTCGGTGACCCCGACCGCGTCCACGATCACGAACCGGTCCTTGACCTTGGCGTCCGGGGTGACCGCCTGGAGGTCGGCCGGGTCGATGGTCCGCGCGCCGCGCCCCTTCAGCTGCTCGAAGTGGGTGGCGCTGCGCACCTCGCGCAGGAAGAAGACGCACTCCAGCGGTTTCACGTCGGTGCCGGTGGCGATCATGTCGACGGTCACCGCGATCCGCAGCTCCGGGCTGTTGCGGAACGCCTGCAGCAACGCGTCCGGGGTGTTGCCGTCCCGGCGGGAGGCGTACGTGATCTTCGCGGCGAAGTCGTTGCCCCGGGCGAAGACCTGCCGGACCATCTTGACGATCTCCTCGGCGTGGTTGTCGTCCCGCGCGAAGATCAGCGTCTTCGGCACCGTCGACCGGCCGGGGAAGATCCCCGTGAACAACCGGTCCCGGAACGTCTCCAGCACCAGCTTGAGCTGACCCTTGGAGGTCACCGACGTGCCCTCGTACGGAAAGTCGTCCGCCAGCTCCTGGTAGCGCTCGGCCCGGGTCCGCCGGTCCCGCAGCGGCACCACCGTGCCGGCCTCGATCTGGTCGCCGGCCTCGGTCTGCCGGATGCGGATTCGGTACACGTCGAAGTCGACGTTCACCCGGTCGGCGACCGCCTGCTCGTAGGTGTACTGCGAGACCAGGTTCTGGTGGAAGAAGCCGACGGTCTGCTTGACCGGGCTGGCGGTCAGCCCGACCAGGAACGCGTCGAAGTACTCCAGCACCGTCCGCCACCTGCCGTAGATCGACGGGTGGCACTCGTCGATCACGATCAGGTCGAAGGTCTCCGGCGGGATCGCCGGGTGGTAGGTCGCCTCCGCCATCGCGGCCAGGTCGTAGCTGTCGTACGCCTTCTCGTCGGCGTCCACGTCCGGCAGGTCCTCACCGCGCAGCACCGCGTAGAGCCGCTGGATGGTGGAGATGACCACTGTGGAGGAGCCGAGCATGCCGGCGCCGGCCAGCCGGTCCACGTGGTAGAGCTCGGTGAACTTCCGCCGGTCGTCGGGGGTCTGGTAGCCGGCGTACTCGCGCAGGGTCTGCTTGCCGAGGTTGTTCCGGTCGACCAGGAACAGGATCCGGTTGGCGCGGGCGTGCCTGAGCAGCCGGTAGCTGGCGGTGACCGCGGTGAACGTCTTGCCGGCGCCGGTGGCCATCTGGATCAGCGACCGCGGGTGGTCGGCGGCGAGCGAGCGCTCCAGTCCGCGTACCGCTTCGGCCTGGGCCGGCCGCAGCCCCTCGGTGTCCAGCTCCGGCAGCCGGCGCAGCCGGGCCCGCAGCGTCGGCGCCGCCGGCTCCTCGTCGGCCTCCCGCATCCAGCGCGCCAACGACTCCGGCCGGTGAAAAGCGAACACCTCCCGGGTACGCGGATTCGGGTCGAGCCCGTTCACGAAGGTGGTCTCGGTGCCGGTGGCGACGTACCCGAACGGTAGTGGTTCGTCCCGGCGCCAGGCGGCGGACCGCTGCTCGGGCTTGAGCCCGTGCCGGTAGCGGTCGAGTTGCGCCTCCACCCCCTCCCGCTTCGCCTCGATCACCCCGACCAGCTTGCGGTCGACGTAGAGCAGGTAGTCGGCCCGGCCACCGGCCAGCCCCACCTCGCGTAGCGCCACCCCCGGGCCGGCGCAGAGGTTCACCTGCCGCTCGTCCTGCACCGCCCAGCCGGCGGCGGCGAGCTGGCGGTCGATCTCCCGCCGGGTCTGCGTCTCGGTCAACGGCTCCCGGGACGCCCGCCGGGCGGCGCTGATCAGGTCGTCGCGCTGGCTGGCCGAGACCCGCTTGCCGCGGGTGCCGTCCAGCGCCTCACGGGCCGCCTCGGCGTCCGGTTCGAGCCGGGCCACCAGCTCGGTGGCTTCGTCTCGCCGGTGCCGGCCGCCGGCCGGCCGGGGCTCCCGGTACCCGATCGGGGACCGGTCGCCGGTGACCAGCCGGTGGTACCACCGCCCCAGCTCGAAGCAGACCTCGACCAGTTCCAGCGCTGCCTGCCGCGCGGTCAGGTGGTCGTGCACCGCCTGGTTACCGATATTGCGCAGCCGCTCGATCTGCCGGTGGTTGCGCCGGGTGAGCAGGCCGGCCGCGTTGAGCGCCTGCACCCGGTGGAAGAACGACCCGGTGCCGCTCCTGGCGTCGGTGCGGTGGATCAGCTCCTGGGTCAGCACGTCACCGAAGGCGCGGGCCTTGAACATCGCCGACTGCGCGTCCACATGCACCAGTGCTTCCGCGCCCGCGCCGTAGAAGAGCAGCAGCGGGTACGGCCGCAGGAAGCCGAAGTTGACCGACTCGGCCGCCAGTCGCCGGATCTGCCGCTCGTCCACAGCCGCGCCCCTCCCCATCGGCACCCCCGGCGAGGCCAAAGGATAGCGGACCCCGCAACCCAGGGTTGCCGTCATGATCCACACGGTGACGGAACGGTCGACCCGACCCCGGTCACTCGACCGGCGTGGCCGGACGATCATGCGGGCTTCCCATGATCGGTCGGAGCGGCCCGCCGTCCCGTTGACGGGACTGCCCCGGTCGATCGACGGCCGTTGGCGATCAACAGTGTGGACGGACGTACCGGTCGGCGGCTTCGGAACCGGCGTTCGGCCGCTATGGTTGATCTTGCAGGAGGCGGACACTTCCCCGGTGACCTACCCGCCGCCGCACCATCCACAGTATTCACCCGGCCAGGTGCCGGTCGTCGGTCCCCAGGCCGGCCCACCACCACCCGGCTGGCAGCCGCCGCCCCCTCCCGTCCGAGGCGGCCTGAACCGCGGCTCGAAGACCGTCCTGTTCGTCGGCCCGGTGCTCATGCTGCTGCTCTGCTGCGGTGGAGTGAGCGCGATCAGCGCCCTCACCGGTGACCCGCAACCGACCGAGATCGCCGCGCCCGACCAGCAGGACCGGCCGGCGGCGGCCACCGACGGCGTCGCGCCACCGCCCGGACCGGTCACCGTGGCGCCGGCCGACAGTCCGACACCGTCCGCCACGGCGACCCCAGCTGCCTCGGTGCAGACGAAAACCGTCACCGAGACCGAGAAGATCGGCTTCAAGACGAAGAAGGTCAACGACCCCAACCTGGCCAAGGGCAAGACCTCGGTACGCACCAAGGGCGTCCCCGGCGTCCGCACCCTCACCTACGAGGTGACCCTCACCGACGGCGTGGAGACCGACCGTCGCCTGGTCGGCAACAAGGTGACGAAGCAACCGGTCACCCAGGTGATCGCGGTCGGCACCAAGCCCGCCTCGAAGTGCGACCCGAACTACAGCGGTGCCTGCGTACCTATCGCCAGTGATGTGGACTGCGCCGGCGGCAGCGGCAACGGACCCGCGTATGTCCGGGGTCCGGTCTACGTCATCGGCTCGGACATCTACGGCCTGGACCGCGACGGCGACGGCGTCGCCTGCGAGGACTGACGGCGGGGGGCCGCCGCGCGGCCCCTCACCCTCGCCAGTGCTGCATCAGGTACCGGGCCGGGTCCGGCCGGTCGTTGCCGTGCCCGATGACGCAGAGCTGCCGGTGCCCGGCGGCCACCAGCCGCGCCCGCTCGGCGTCGGGGGCGGTGTCGAGGAAGAGCAACGGCACGCCGCCGCCGGCACGCAGCCCCCAGCCGGACCCGTCGGGACCGTGGATCCGCAGCTCCGTCGGGTCGTAGTGGACACAGTCGAGGGCGGGTGCCGGCCCGAGCGGCAGGCCGGACGGCTGCCGCCAGTAGGTGAAGATGTACCGGTGCCGGTCCGCGCGGTCGTTGCCCCGGCCGATGAAGCACATCAGCGTCCAGTTGCGGGCGACCTTCACGCCGTCCTCGGCGTCGACCTTCGTGTCGAACACCTTCATCAGGTGTGAACCGGACCGCATCCGCCAGGCGTCACCGACCGCCTCGACGGTGAGATCCGCCGGGTCGTAGGAAACGCAGTCCTCGGCCGACGGCTCGACCTCCGGCGGGCTCGACGGCGGATCGGCCGGATCACCGGCACCGCCCTGGGGGTCGCCCCCGGCCGCCCCGTCGCCCCCGGCCGGGGCGTCCGGCGTACCGCCGGGGCTCGGCTCCGCCCCGCCGAGCCCCGTACCGGCGGGAACGGCGGACGCGGTCGGCGCCTCGGCGAGCCGGTCGGGGTTGCCGGACTGACCCGGCCGACCACCGCAGGCGACAAGAGTCGCCGACAGCAGAACTCCGAGCGCCGCCGCCCCGACGACGGTGCCCGCTCCCCACCACCAGGCCGATCGCCCGACCCACCGGGACCGCTTCGTGTAGATCATCTCGTCACCCTCTTCCCGACCCGGCGCGGTGCCGGGCATGGCTGAGAGGCGTCAACCGACGTCGGACCAACACTTTTTCGCCAGCCACCCGACTGTCGGCCATTCACCATCGATCAGGATTCCGACCAACGAATCGATCGGTCCGCATTAGTGTCCGAACCTGATCAGGCTGTTGCCACAACACTTGACCTGGAAGGTGTCGCGATGCATTACCACGTCCGGAAGATTCCCGTAGTGATCACGTTGGCGGTGTCCACCCTCCTCGCGGTGACGACCGTTCCTGCCCAGGCCGCCCGCGCCGATGCCCCGTACGCGGCGCTCGGCGACTCGTACTCCTCCGGGGTCGGCGGCGGTGCGCCCTACCTCGACCCGCCCTGCGACCGCAGCGCCGGCTCCTACCCCGAGCTGTACGCCGAAAACCAGGGCATCGGCTCGTTCGACTTCGCCGCCTGCAGCGGGGCGACCACCGCCGACGTGCGCGCCACCCAACTCGGTGTGCTGGGACCCGACACCGCCCTGGTCACCGTCACCGTCGGCGGCGACGACCTGGGCTTCAGCGCCGGCCTCAAGATCTGCATCGAAGGCACCGACGACGACTGCCGCAAGGTGGCGGGGACCGCCATCGACACGATCGTCACCACCCTGCCGACGAGCCTGACCGGCACCTACCGGGCGATCCTGGCCGCCGCCCCGTACGCCCGGCTCGTCGTGCTCGGCTATCCGCGGCTCTTCGAGGAGACCGACGCCTGTCGCGGCCTGCCGATGGACGCGACCAAGCGCAAACTGATCAACGTGGTGGCGATGGCCCTGAACGCCGCGATAAAGACGGCGGTCGCCGAGATCCAGGCCCGGGTGACCCCGGTCTACGTCCCGGTCGACCCGTACTTCAACGGCCACCGGCTCTGCGACCCGGCACCGTGGATCAACGGCCTCGGTTCCGACGGCCCCTTCCACCCGAACGCGACCGGCTACCGCAACGGCTACCTGGCCGCTCTCACCCGAGCCATCGGGTGACCGGGCGGATCAGCGGCGGGAGGTGAGGGCGCGGGCGAAGAAGGCCAGGTTCGCGGGGCGTTCGGCGAGGCGGCGCATCAGGTAGCCGTACCAGTCGTCGCCGTAGGGGACGTAGACCCGGACCGTGTAGCCCTCGTCGCGCAGCCGGGCCTGCTCCTCCGGCCGGACGCCGTAGAGCAGCTGGAACTCGAACTCGCCCGCGCCCCGGTCGAACCAGTGCGCCCGGTCCTCGGCGATCGCGATCAACCTCGGGTCGTGGGTGGCCAGCATCGGATATCCGCCGCCGGCCAGCAGCACGTTCATGCACCGCACGTACGACCGGTCCACCTCCAGGCCGGACTGGTACGCCACCGACTCCGGCTCCTTGTACGCACCCTTGCACAGCCGTACCCGGGAACCGGCGGTCGCCAGGTCCCGGCAGTCCGCCTCGGTCCGCCGCAGGTACGCCTGCAGCACCGCCCCGGTGCCCGGGAAGTCGCCGCGCAGCTTGGCCAGGATGTCCAGGGTCGAGTCGGTGGTGGTGTGGTCCTCCATGTCGAGGGTGACCGTGGTGCCGGCCTCGGCCGCCGCCGCGCAGATCGCCCGCGCGTGGTCGTACGCCACCTGTTCGTCGAAACGCTGGCCGAGCGCCGACAGCTTGACGCTGACCTCGGCGGCCGGGGTGTAGCCGGCGGCCGCCAGCGCGCCGAGCAGAGTGACGTACTCGGCCCGGACCGCGCCCGCCTGCTCGGGGGTGACGGTGTCCTCGCCCAGGTGGTCGAGGCTGACCGCCATCCCGTCGGCGGTCAGCTCCCCGCTGACCCGCAGCGCGTCGTCGGTGGTCGTGCCGGCCACGAACCGCCGGACCGCCCCCCTGGTGAACGGGGCCGTCTCGACGAGCCGCTCGACCCGGGCGGACCGGGACGCGGCGAGAATGACCGAACGCAGCATGCTCCGAGCCTAACCTTCGTGCACTGATCAACTGGACGCCGGCCGTCACACCCGGTTCCGGCGCTGCTACGGGTTTTCCCTCCACCGGTGGAATTCGTCTACCGTTGTCGCGTGAACTTCGACGCGTACGCTCGGACCGGGGTCGACCTCGTCAACGCGCCGCTCGACAGTCTCGACGATCTGCGGGCCGTTTTCGGCGCCGACCAGGTCTGGATGCGGGACGAGGTCACCGAGCGGGACGTTGCCATCTTCCGGCGGGCGCAGAAACGCCTCCGGGACGTCTTCGTCTACGGCACCACGGGTCGGGACGCCGACGCGGTGACCGAGTTGAACGCGCTGCTGGAGGCGTTCCCGGTGCAGCCGCGGATCTCCGGCCACGACTCCAGCGACTGGCACATGCACGTCACCAGCCGGGGCGCCTCGGTAAGCGCCGAGTTCCTGGCCGGCGCCGTCTGGGGCCTGTCGGTCTGGCTCTGCGAGTACGGCAGCGCCCGGTTCGGGGTCTGCGCGGACGAGCGGTGCGGCAACGTCTACCTGGACACGTCGTCGAACTGCTGCCGCCGGTTCTGCTCCGAGCGCTGCGCCACCCGCTCGCACGTCGCCGCGCACCGCGCCCGGAAGCGGGCCGCCCTACCGATCCCGGGCTGACCGGCCCCGACCCGGCTCGCCGAGCGGCCCCATCCCGGGCCGGCCGGCTGGCCGGCGCACGCCGGGCCGGGCCGGGCTGACCGGCCTTTGCCGGCCGACCAGGCTACCGGGCCGGGGTGGGGGTGGGCAGGTGGTCGCGGGCGAAGGTGAGGGCGGCGCGCAGGTCGGCCTCCCGGTCGGCGCGGCTCTTGGCCCCCCGGGTGGCCACCTCGACCGCCACCGAGCCGGCGAAGCCCCGATCGGCGAGCGAGGCCAGCAGCTCCCCACACGGCTGGTTGCCGCGCCCGGGGACCAGGTGCTCGTCGCGCCCTTCGCCGGTGCCGTCGCCGAGGTGGATGTGGGCCAGCCCGTCGCCCATCCGGTCCGCCATCGTCAGCGCGTCGCTGTGCGAGGCGGCGCAGTGGGAAAGATCGAGGGTGTACGCGTCATGACCGGCCTCGACCGGGTCCCAGCCCGGCTGGTACGGCACGAACTGCCGGCCGGCCATCTTCACCGGGTACATGTTCTCCACCGCGAACCGCACCCCCGGGTGCTCGCCGGCCAGCTTGGCCAGCCCGTCGGCGAAGGTCCGGGCGTAGTCGCGCTGCCAGGTGAACGGCGGGTGGACGATCACGGTCGGCGCCGCCAGCGTCTCGGCCAGGATCGCCGAGCGGCGCAGCCGCTCCCACGGGTCGGGGCTCCAGACCCGCTGGGTGACCAGCAGGCACGGGGCGTGGATGGCGCCGATCGGCACCCCGTAGTGCCCGGCGAGGCCGCGCAGCGCGCCCGCGTCCTGGCTGACCGCGTCGGTCCAGACCATCACCTCGACACCGTCGTAGCCGAGCGCGGCGGCCAGCTCGAAGGCGGCGGCCGTCGGCTCGGGAAAAACCGAAGAACTGGACAGCAGTACGCGGGTGGTCACGATTGCCAGCCTATCCCCGCCCCCGCAATCAGGCCGGTTCCAGCTGATCCAACCGACGGAGGATCACGCCCTCGCGCAGCGCCCAGGGGCAGATGTCCAGCACCTCCAGGTTGAGGCGGCGCATGGTGGCCTCCGCCACCACCGCACCGGCCAGCAACTGGTGGGCCCGGCTTGCGCTCACCCCCTCCAGCTCGGCCACCTTCGCCGGGGCGATGTGCCGGATGAACCCGAGCACCTGCCGCAGCCCGGTGTGCGACAGGCTGCGCCGGATCCACAGCCCGCTGGTGGAGGGCGCCGCGCCGGCCAACCGGGCCAGCGTGCGGAACGTCTTCGAGGTGGCTACCGCCCGATCCCACCCTATTTGTGCCATTTTCTCGGCTACCGGGTCCAGCGCCGATTCGACGTACTCCCGAAGCTCCTCCACGGCCTGGGCCGACGGCGGCGCGGACGAGCCCGGCGCCACCCCGAGCCGGTCCCGGGTCAGCCGGCCGGCGCCCAGCGGCAGCGACAGCGCCATGTCCGGGTCCTCGTCGATGCCGGCCGCCACCTCCAGCGACCCGCCGCCGATGTCCAGCACCAGCAGCCGCCCGGCCGACCAGCCGAACCACCGCCGTACCGCCAGAAAGGTCATCCTGGCCTCGTCGGCCCCCGAGAGCACCTGCAGCTGTACGCCGGTCTCCTCGCGTACCCGGGAAAGCACCTGGGCCGCGTTGGTGGCCTCCCGGACCGCGGAGGTCGCGAAGGCGAGCACGTCCTCGGCGTTGCGGTGCGCCGCCGCCAGCTTCGCCTCCGCGACCGCCGCCACCAGCGCATCCTCCCCGGCCCGGCTGAGCGCGCCGTCCGGGCCGATCTGCTCGGCCAGCCGCAGCACCGCCTTCTCCGAGTGCGCCGGCCACGGATGGGCGCCGTGATGCGCGTCCACCACCAGCAAGTGGACGGTGTTGGAGCCGACGTCGAGCACACCCAGTCGCATCCCTTGACCCTATGCGGCCCGCGCTCACCCGGCCCCACCGCGCGGGCAACCAGCCAACCGCAGGTCAGCGGCGTAGGCTGACCGGGTGGCAGCCCGCAAGCAACTCCGGATCCTGGTCGAGGATCCCACCGATCCACGCAGCCGCGAGGTGGCGCTCGACTTCCCTCGGGAATGGATCGAGTTCACCGACCCGGCCGACGCCGAGCACGTCATCCGGGCCGACCTGACCTGGCTGCTGTCCCGCTGGACCTGCGTGTTCGGCGGCTCCTGCCACGGCATCATCGCCGGCCGGGCCGCCGACGGCTGCTGCTCGCACGGCGCGTTCTTCACCGACGGCGACGACGAGAAGCGGGTCCGGCAGGCGGCCAAGCGGCTCACCCCGCAGACCTGGCAGCACTACCGGCGGGGCTTCAAGAACTACACCGAGATGGACTCGGTGGACGGCAAGACCCCGGCCCGCCGCACCGCCACCCGCGGCCCCGAGGCGCCCTGCGTCTTCCTCAACGAGGCCGACTTCCCCGGCGGCGGTGGCTGTGCCCTGCACGCCCAGGCGCTGCGCGACGGCGTGCACCCGCTGGAGTACAAGCCCGACGTCTGCTGGCAGCTGCCGGTCCGCCGCGACCAGGAGTGGTCGAAGCGACCGGACGACACGAAGGTGCTGGTCACCACGATCACCGAGTTCGACCGGCGCGGCTGGGGATCCGGCGGGCACGACCTCGACTGGTGGTGCACCTCCTCACCGGAGGCCCACGTAGGCGCCGAACCGATGTACCTGTCGTACGGCCCCGAGCTGATCGCCCTGATCGGCCGCCCCGCCTACACCAAACTCGCCGAACTCTGCACCACCCGCGCCCACCAGGGCCAGATCGCCCCCCACCCCGCCACCCCCTGACGCCGGAAGAGGCAGGGTCGGTCAGGGTTCGAATTTGTAGCCCAGGCCGCGGACGGTGACGATGTAGCGGGGGGCGGAGGGTTCGGGCTCGACCTTGGAGCGGAGGCGCTTGACGTGTACGTCGAGGGTCTTGGTGTCGCCGACGTAGTCGGCGCCCCAGACGCGGTCGATGAGCTGGCCCCGGGTGAGCACCCGGCCGGCGTTGCGCAGCAGCAGCTCCAGCAGCTCGAACTCCTTCAGCGGCAACTGGACGGCGGCGCCGTCGACCGTCACCACGTGCCGCTCGATGTCCATCCGGACCGGGCCGGCGCTCAGCGTCGGGGCGCCCGGGTCCACCGCCTCCGGACTCTGCCGGCGCAGCACCGCCCGGATCCGGGCCACCAGTTCCCGGGGCGAGTACGGCTTGGTGACGTAGTCGTCGGCGCCGATCTCCAGCCCGACCACCTTGTCGATCTCGCTGTCCCGGGCGGTGACCATGATGATCGGCACATGTGAGCGTTGCCGGAGCTGCCGACACACCTCGGTACCGGACATCTCGGGCAGCATCAGGTCGAGCAGCACGATGTCCGCGCCGGTCCGGTCGAACTCGGTGAGCGCCGATGTGCCGGTGGCGGCGACCGAGACCTCGAATCCTTCCTTGCGCAGCATGTAGGAGAGGGCGTCGGAGAACGACTCCTCATCCTCGACCACGAGAACGCGGCTCAACCCATCTTCCTTTCCTCAGTCGGCCGAGGCTGGCTCGGCCTGGTCAAACCGGGTACAGCCCGGCCGGACCCGCCTCGATCCCAACCGACGGCGGTAGCGGCAGGGCGTCGTCCGGTGGGCGGGCCGGCAACCGCAGGGTGAACGTGGATCCACCACCCAGCGTGCTCGTCACCACCACCCTTCCGCCATGGTTCGTGGCGATGTGTTTGACGATCGCCAGCCCCAGGCCGGTGCCGCCGGTGGATCGGGACCGGGCCTGGTCGGCCCGGTAGAACCGCTCGAAGATCCGGTCCATGTCGTTCGGGGCGATCCCGATGCCCTGGTCGGTGACGGCGATCTCCACGTGCTCGCCGTCCAGCCGGGCACAGATTGTGACCTTGGTCTCCTCCGCGGAGTACGCGATCGCATTGTCGACCAGGTTGGTGACCGCGGTGGCCACCTGGGTGTCGCTGCCGTACACGGTCAGGCCGCGGGTTCCCTCGACGGAGACCACCACCCGGCGGGCGGCGGCCGCTGTCCGGGTCCGGTCGACCACCTCCGCGATCACCCAGTCGACCGCGACCGGCTCCGGCGCCGGCAGCGGTTCGGCCCCCTGCAGCCGGGTCAGCTCCAGCAGTTCGTTGACGAGCCGGCCGAGCCGGATCGACTCGTGCTGGATCCGGACCGCGAACCGCCGGGCCGCCACCACGTCCTCCGACATGTCCCGATCCGCCTCCGGTGACGCCGGTTCGGTGGCGTCCAGCAGCGCCTCGGCCAGCAGTTGGAGGGCACCGATCGGGGTCTTCAGCTCATGGCTGACGTTGGCCACGAAATCCCGGCGTACCCGGGCCACCCGGTGCGACTCGGTCACGTCGGCCGCCTCCACGGCGATGTAGCCGGCACCCAGCCCCATCGCCCGCAGGTGGACGCCGAGGGAGTCCTGCATGCCGCCTTCGCGACCCCGGGGCAGGTTCAGCTCCACCTCGCGCCGCACGCCCGTGCGCCGGACCTGCCCGGCCAGGGTACGGATCAACGGGTGCGCGGCGATGGTGCCGGGCGAGGTCCCGGCCCGCAGCAGCCCCATCGCCCGGGCCGCCGGGTTCACCAGGACCGGAACATCCTCCGGATCGAGCACAACGACACCTACCCGCAGCGAGTCCAGGCTCTTGCGGCCGAGCCCGGCCAGCGGGTCCTGATGGTCCGTGATCGCTGCCCTCCCGTGGGTGAGGTCTCCCGGTTCCGGCTGGGTGGGCGGTTCGGCCGGCCGGGACCGCCGCGCGGCGCGCACCATCAGCGCACCGGCGGCCAGTCCGGCCCCGAGCCCGCCGGCCGCGCCGGCCACGACGCCCCAGTCCACCAGGCGATCGTATGGTCATTGTTCACCTGGCCACCGCACCGAACAGGATCAATCAGACCAACGTCGAGGATTGTTCACCCCCTGGCCCGACGTCGTTCACCGCCGTTCACCTCGCCGCCGCTCCCCCGGCCTACGGTTGTCCGGCACCTGCCCAACTCCCGGCGTCGGCGCTGGTCCCCAGGCGGCGGCCCGACTGAGCACAGGACGTGATGATGCGGGACGAGTTCCAGGCCGATTTGAATACCGTCAACCAACTGCTGGTCGAGATGGCGGAGGCGGTCCGCGCGGCGATGAGTAAGGCGACCCACGCACTGCTCACCGCAGACAAGGACGCCGCCACGGAGGTGCTCGCCGACGACGCGGTGGTGGACCAGCTCTATCTGCGGGTCGAGGAGCTGGTCTGTGACCTGTTGGCCCGGCAGGCACCGGTCGCCACCGATCTGCGGACCGTGGTGACCGCGCTGCACGTCGCCGCGGACCTGGAGCGGATGGGTGACCTCGCCGACCACGTCGCGAAGACGGCGCTGCGGCGGCACCCGCTGCCGGCCGTGCCGGCCGAGCTGCGCGGCGCGTTCGGCGACATGGCCGAGGTGGCCGACCGGATCGCCCAGAAGATCGCCGTGGTGCTCTCGAAGCCGGACGTCCAGTTGGCCGCCGAGCTGGACCAGGACGACGACGCGATGGACAACCTGCACCGCGAGTTGTTCGTGATCCTGCTCGACGACGCCTGGCCGTACGGCGTGGAAACCGGCATCGACGGCGCCCTGCTCGGCCGCTTCTACGAGCGCTTCGCCGACCACGCCGTCAACGCCGGCCGCCGGGTCGTCTATCTGATCACCGGGGAGATCGCCCGGGAGGCCGCCGGCGGATTCCCACCGCCGGAGCCGACCGACCCGGCGGCCTGACCCGCGCCAGCCCCAACCCGCTGGACCGCCTGGCCGACCTGCGTCGCCGTTGCGGCCTGGCCCGATCGCCGGACCGGGCCAGGCCGCAACGGTCAGCGGCCCTGGTTGGCGACCGCGGCGGCGGCCTCCCGGGCCGCGTCGGGGTCGAGGTAGCTGCCGCCGGTGGTCAGCGGCCGCAGCTGCGGGTCCAGGTCGTAGCGCAGCGGGATGCCGGTCGGGATGTTGAGCTTGGCGATCGCCTCGTCGGAGATCCCGTCCAGGTGCTTGACCAGCGCCCGCAGCGAGTTGCCGTGCGCCGCCACCAGGACGGTCCGGCCGGCCAGGATGTCCGGCACGATCGAGTCGTACCAGTAGGGCAGCATCCGGTGCACCACATCTTTGAGGCACTCGGTGCGCGGCATCAGCTCCGGCGGGAGCAGGGCGTACCGGTCGTCGCCCACCTGTGACCACTCGTCGGCGTCGTCGATCGGCGGCGGCGGGGTGTCGTACGAGCGGCGCCAGAGCATGAACTGCTCCTCGCCGTACTCGTCCAGGGTCTGCTTCTTGTTCTTGCCCTGCAGGGCGCCGTAGTGGCGCTCGTTGAGCCGCCAGGACCGGCGGACCGCGATCCAGTGCCGGTCGGCGGCGTTGAGCCCGAGCTCGGCGGTGCGGATCGCCCGCCGCAGCACGCTGGTGTGCACCACGTCGGGGAGCAGTCCGTGTTCGCGCATCAACTCGCCGCCGCGCCGGGCCTCGGCCTCGCCCTTGGCGGTCAGGTCCACGTCCACCCAGCCGGTGAAGAGATTCTTGGCGTTCCAGTCGCTTTCGCCGTGACGCAGCAGCACCAGCGTGCCCACGGTCGCACCCTCGCTCGCCACGGTCGTACTCGTACTCGCTGTCATGCGCCCCATCCTGCCCGAACCGCCAATCGGACACGCGGGGAGCACCGGTGACGACCAACACGTGGAAAAGCGGATGACCAGCGAACATCCGGCCGATTAGGTTGTAAGGCATTCAGAGATTGTCGGTCATTACCAAACGGGGGACAGTGTGCGGTCGGTGCGGGGCTGGTTACGGGACACCGCCGGCGGCCTGCCGGCCACCTTCTGGTACCTCTGGACCGGCACCCTGATCAACCGGCTCGGCTCGTTCGTGTTGATCTTCCTCGCCATCTACCTGACCACCGTGCGCGGCTTCTCCGAACTGGACGCCGGCTTCGTACTCGGCCTCTGGGGGGCCGGCGGCACGGTCGGCACCCTGCTCGGCGGGGTGCTCGCCGACCGGTGGGGGCGCCGCCCGACGCTGCTCACCGCCCACTTGGGCGCCGCCGCCGCGATGCTCGGCCTGGGCTTCGCCGAACCGTTCTGGGCGATCGCCACCGGCGCCCTGCTGCTCGGCCTCTTCGCCGAGTCGGCCCGACCCGCCTTCGGCGCCATGATGATCGACGTGGTGCCGGCCACCGACCGGCTGCGCGCCTTCACGCTGAACTATTGGGCGATCAACCTCGGCTTCGCCTGCTCGGCGGTGCTGGCCGGCTTCGTAGCCCAGGCCAACTACCTGCTGCTCTTCCTGATCAACGCCGGCGCCACCCTGGTCACCGCCGGCATCGTCTTCGGCCGGGTCCGCGAAACCCGCCGGCCCCGCGCCGCAAGCCCAAACCCCCCATCGAGTACGCGGACAGCCCGTCGACGGCTCGCGCCAGGTCTGCACACCGTCCTCGGCGACCGGGTGTTCCTCGGCTTCGTGGGGCTCAACATCCTGCTCGCGCTGGTCTTCATGCAGCACCTGTCGATGCTGCCGATCGCGATGGACCAGGACGGGCTGCCGCCGGCCACCTACGGGTCGGTGATCGCGCTCAACGGCGTACTGATCGTGGCCGGGCAGCTCTTCGTGCCCCGGCTGATCCGCCACCGCAGCCGCACCCACGTGCTGGCGCTGGCCGCGGCGATCACCGGCCTCGGGTTCGGGCTGACCGCCTTCGCCGACGTGGCCTGGTTCTACGCCGTCACGGTGCTGATCTGGACGCTCGGCGAGATGCTCAACTCGCCCTCCAACTCGACGTTGATCGCCGAGCTCTCACCGGACGCGCTGCGCGGCCGCTACCAGGGTGTCTTCTCGCTCTCCTGGTCGATCGCGGCGTTCGCGGCGCCGATCACGGGCGGCTTCGTCCGGCAGCAGTTCGGCGACGCGACCCTCTGGCTGTGCTGCGGCGGGCTGGCCGCGGCGGTGGCGGTCGGCCACCTGCTCTCCGGCCCGGCCCGGGAACGCCGCGCCCGGCACCTGCGCGACCCGGAGCCAGCACCGGCCGCAGCCGCTGGCGATGGCGATGGCGATGGGCGGGCCGCGACACCGAAGTCGCTGCCCTCCCCCGTCTAGAAACGGTTGATGATCTGAGCGCCACTGCTGTTACCCGTGGGTTTTAACAGCAGTAGTGCTCAGATCATCAACCATGCTGTGGGGTGGAGTTGGGGACGGACGGCTCGGCGGCGGCGGGCAACACTCACCCCCGTAAGCGTCGCCCGCTCGCGCCGCCGGCCTCAGGTGGCGCCGTCCCCCAACGGCAAACCTGCCACCCGTCCCCCGCGCCTACATCGGGTGAACAGATCGTCGCCGATCTGCCGTTCCCCCGAACGATTTCCCGGATGAGGCGCTTGCTGATCAACGTTAGTTGGCGGCTATTGAGCGGCACAACCCGAACATCTGTCTTGCCCGTCACATTGTCCGGGAGCCGTCAGTTTCCGCCCGCTCATGACAACCATCGCAGGTCGCGGCCGATTCCGCGGCCCATCAGGCATCCTCGCGATCGGGTGACTCCAGCCGGAAGAAGTTGCTCTGCCGACCATCGGAACGCTGCTCCTGATGGATGAAATTCAGTCGTCGGGCATCGAAAGTCTGGAACCACTCATCCCAGGTGATATGCCGCAACCGGCCGCCCTCCTGCCAGCCGGGAAAATCGAACGTCAGCACGCCGGCCCGGCCGTCCCGCTCGGTCCCCTCGATGGTGGCCGGCGACGCCTGGCGCTCCGCCGCCCACTGCCGGATCACCTCGTGGTTGGTGGTGACCAGACTCCGCCCGGGCCGCTGCGGGTGCTCGTCTGGTGACGAGATCACCTGGGCGTACTGCAGCGACCGGGACATCCCCTGACCCTCCCGGATACCACCCGGCACCGCCCCGCCCGCCTCGGACCCGCCCATGCCACCAGCCGACCCAGACCCGCCCATGCCACCAGCCGACTCGAAACGGTCAACACCACCTGCTGGCTCGAAGCGGGCCGTAACATCGCCCGCCGGCATCGTGCTCGTCGCTGGCGGGTTCGCCGCCGGCGCGGACCTACCGGCCGCCGAGCCATTCCTGGCCGCCGTCGACTTCTTCGCCGCCGTCGACTTCTTGGCCGTCGTGGACTTCTTGGCCGTCGTGGACTTCTTGGCCGTCGTGGACTTCTTGGCCGCCGTGGACTTCTTGGCCGCCGCAGCCTTCCTGCCCGCGGTGGGCCTAGCCGCCGCAGTGGTCCGCTTCGCCGCCACCGACTTCTTCGCTGCCACCGACTTCTTGGTCGCGGTGGACTTCTTCGCCGCCGTCGACTTCCTCGCCGCGGCCGACTTTGCCGCTGCCGCGGTGCGCTTCGCCGCCGGGGTGCGCGTCGTCGCCGTGGTGCGCTTCGCGGCCGTGGATTTCTTCGCCGCCGTCGACTTCTTGGCTGCCGTCGGCTTGTTGGCTGCCGTCGACTTCTTGGCCGGGGTCGACTTCTTTGCGGTGCTGGTGCGGCTGGTCGCGGCGGCGGTCTTCTTCGTGGCGCCGGAGCGGCGGGCCGTGGTGCTCTTCTTGGGTGGCGCCGTGCCGGAGCGCCGCGAGGGCGGGGAACCCACGCCCTCACCGCGCATCGTCTTCACCAGGCTCTTGACCAGTTCCGGCTTCCGGAGACCGGACACGCCGGAGACGCCGCGCCTCCTGAGCTGGGCCCGGATGTCGTCCGCTTTCAGCCGAGAAATATCGCTCTCGCTCATTTTCGACCGGGTGGACTGCCTGTTCCTCGTCGCCGTCGCGGTCCCGCCGCGGCCGGAACTGTTCCGCTGAGCCATGACCCCCACGCTCCCTTGACGGTGTGGCATCGACAGGCAGCGCGTCACTGTCCGCACTCACGCCACCACTGATGCGATACCCGTCAGGGCCGGTCCAAACCCGCCTGACCGGAGGTTGACGGCTCGAAAAGGTGGGCGAACGCCTGCAGGTTCGCCAGCGACTCGCCGCGTTTGACCCGCCACTCCCACTCCCGCCGGATGGCGGTGCCGAACCCGATCTCCAGCATCGTGTCGAACGACTCGTCGGAGTACGTCAGTACCGAACCGAGCAACCGGTCCAGCTCCTCCTCGGTGACCCCGGCCAGCCCGACCCGGCCGGTGAGGTACACGTCGCCGACCGCGTCGATCGAGAACGCCACCCCGTACATCCGGGAGTTGCGCTGCAACAGCCAGGACCAGAGCTCCTCACGCCGCTCGTCCGGCTGGCGCATCACGAACGCCTCGACCCGCAGCGCGTGCTCGCCGAGGATCAGGTTGCAGATCGTCTTGAGCTTGTGGGTGCCGGGCAGCGTCACCGCGTACGAGAACTCGCCGGTCGGCTCGCAGGCCAGCTCCCGCTCGGCGCAGACCCGCTCGATCAGGGCGGCCAGGCCGGCCCGGTCCGGGGCGTTCACCGGCAGCCCGCCGTCAGCGCCGCCGCCTCGCCGGCCAGTTCGGCCACCAGCCTGCTGCGATGTTCCGCCACCGCCTCACGGTAGACGGCGAGCAGTCCGGCGGCGGTCCGGTCCCAGGAGAAGTCCTCGGCGTGCCGGACCGCGCCCCGGGACAGCTCCGCCCGGCGGCCGGGGGCCAGCAGCAGCCCGGTCAGCACCCGCGCCCAGTCGACCGGATCGTGGCCGTCCACCAGCACCCCGCTGACTCCGTCGCGTACCGCGGTCACCAGGCCGCCGACCGCGGCCGCGACGACCGGGGTGCCGCACGCCTGGGACTCCAGGGCGACCAGCCCGAACGACTCGTTGTGCGAGGGCACCGCCACCAGGTCCGCGGCCCGGTACAGCTCGGGCAGATCGTCGCCGGTCTGCGGCGGCAGGAACCGGACCGCGTCGGAGATACCCAGCGACGCGGCCAGCTCGATCAGCGCGGTCGGCCGGTCCAGGCCGGTGCCGCTCGGACCGCCCACCACGGCCACGGTCAGCTCGTCGGCGAGCCGGGGTTCCCGGGCGCGCAGCGCGGCGACGGCGTAGAGCAGCACGTCGGGCGCCTTCAGGGGCTGGATCCGGCCGACGAACGCCACCACGTACCCGCGCTCGGGCAGGCCCAGCCGGCGGCGGGCCGCGCGCCGCGCCGCGGCCTCGCCACCGGCGGCGGCCGGGCGGAACCGGTCCAGGTCGACGCCGGGCTCGACCACCGCGACCCGGGCCCGGTCGGCGGCGTACCGGGCGATCAGGTCGCGGGCCTCCACCGAGGTGTTCGCCACCAGCCGGTCGGCCTCGGCAACGACCTGCTCCTCGCCGATCACCCGGGCCTTCGGCTCGGGCCGGTCGCCCTCGGCGAGCCGGGAGTTCTTGACCTTGGCGAGGGTGTGCGCGGTGTGCACCAGCGGCACCCCCCACCGCTCCTTGGCCAGCCAGCCGACCTGGCCGGAGAGCCAGTAGTGCGAGTGGATCAGGTCGTAGAAGCCGGGCGGCTGGGCGGCCTCGGCCCGCAGCACTCCGGTGGTGAACGCGCAGAGCTGGCTCGGCAGCTCCTCCTTGGCCAACCCCTCGTAGGGGCCGGCGGTGACGTGCCGGACCGACACGCCGGGCGCCATCTCCACCGTTGGCGGCAGGCCGCTGGCGGTGGCCCGGGTGAAAATCTCCACCTCCACGCCGAACTCGGCCAGCCGCCGGGCCACCTCCACGACGTACACGTTCATGCCGCCGGCGTCGCCGGTGCCCGGCTGGTGCAGCGGCGAGGTGTGGACCGACAGGGTCGCGATCCGTCGAGGGGTCGGCCATGCCTGGGCGCACCGCTGCCGCGCCACGCCGGTGTGCTGCTCCGCCACATCCGCTCCTTTGGTCACGTCGGTTCTGTGCCGTGCCCCACACACCGGGCGTCCCAGGGAACAACCTCTGCCGCGGCTGTCATCTTCCCGATCGGCGATCTCCCATGCCTGCCAGGTGTCCCCGGAGGTGACCGACCTCATCCGGCGGCCCCCCCGCCGGGCTGGGGGACAATGTCGCGATGACCTCCGTCGCGATCGTCACCGGCGCCTCCAGCGGAATCGGCGCGGCCACCGCCCGGCGGTTGGCCGCCGACGGCTTCCATGTCCTCGCCGCCGCCCGGCGGGCCGACCGGCTGGCCGAGCTGGTCGAGTCGATAACCGCGGCCGGCGGGCAGGCCACCGCGGCCGTCTGCGACGTCACCTCGGACGACTCGGTGGCGGAGCTGGCCGAGCGGGCCGGGACGCTGGCCGGGCCGGTGGCGCTGCTGGTCAACAACGCGGGCGGGGCACGCGGCCTGGACCCGATCGAGTCCGGCGACGTCGCCGACTGGCAGTGGATGTACGACGTGAACGTGCTCGGCACGCTGCGGGTGACCCGGGCGCTGCTGCCGGCGCTGGAGTCCTCCGGCGCCGGCACCGTGGTGATGGTCAGCTCGACCGCCGGCCTGATCGTCTACGAGGGAGGCGGCGGTTACGCGGCGGCCAAGCACGCGCAGACCGCGCTCACCGAGACGCTCCGGCTGGAGCTCTGCGGCCGCCCGGTGCGGGTCATCGAGATCGATCCGGGGATGGTGAAGACCGACGAGTTCGGGCTGGTCCGCTTCGACGGCGACGCCGAGCGGGCGGCGGCGGTCTACGCCGGGGTGGCCGAGCCGCTGGTCGCCGAGGACGTGGCCGACTGCATCGCCTGGTGCGCGACCCGGCCGCAGCACGTGAACGTGGATCGGCTGGTGGTCCGGCCGCTGGCCCAGGCCGCCCAGCACAAGGTGCACCGGGTCAGCGACCCGGCGGCCACCGGGTGACCGGGTGCCCGCCGGCCGGCCCGTCGGGGCGGTGACCCGGGGCACCACGAATCCGAACCGGCTGCGCCGGGTGGACAACTGGATCGCGGCGACGTGTGGCCCCGCGCTGCGCGACGCGGCCGACCCGCTGGTGATCGACCTCGGCTACGGCGCCACCCCGATCACCGCCGTCGAGCTGCGCGCCCGGCTGGCCGCCGCGGTCCGGCCGGACCTGCGGGTGGTCGGCCTGGAGATCGATCCGGTACGGGTGGCCGCCGCCGCGCCGGCCGCCGACCCGCCCTGGTTGACCTTCGGCCGGGGCGGCTTCGAGCTGGCCGGCCTGCGCCCCGCCCTGGTGCGGGCCTGCAACGTGCTGCGCCAGTACGACGAGTGGGCGGTGCCGGACGCCTGGCGGACGATGGCCGCCGCGCTGGCCCCCGGCGGGCTGATCGTGGAGGGCACCTGCGACGAGTTGGGCCGGCTGGCGAGCTGGCTGCTGCTGGACCGGGACGGTCCCCGGTCGCTGACGCTGGCCGCGAAGCTGTCCACCCTCGACCGGCCGGCGACGCTTGCTGAGCGGCTGCCGAAGGCGCTGATCCACCACAACGTGCCCGGCACCGGCGTACACGCCCTGCTGCGGGCGTTGGACGACGGGTGGGCGGCGGCCGCCCCGTACGCGCCGTTCGGCCCCCGGCAGCGGTGGCGACACGCGGTGGCGGCGGTCCGCGCGGCCGGCTGGCCGGTACTGGACCGGCCGGCCCGCTGGCGGCTCGGCGAGCTGACCGTGGCCTGGTCAGCGGTGGCCCCACCGACCTGACCCGCCCAGCCGGCGACGGCCGGGGGCAGGGCGACGCGGCGCGGCGGCACGGCCCGGGGGCGGGCGGGGCGGCCGGTCAGATCGTGCAGTTCACCAGGACCGGCTCCGGATGCAGCGGGACGCCGAACCGGTCGTGTACGCCGTCGCGGATCTGCCGGGCCAGCCCGAGCAGGGCGGCGGTCGAGCCGGTGCCGGGGTTGGTCAGGGCCAGTGTGTGCTTGCTGGAGATGGCGACCCCCTCGGCGCCCCGGTGACCCTTGCGGAAACCCGCCTTCTCGATCAGCCAGGCAGCGCTGATCTTGACGGTGCCGCCGGGTCCGGGCCAGTGCGGCGGGTCGCCGAGGTCGGCCGCCCGGTCGCGCAGCAACCGGTAGCCCGTCTCGTCCAGGACGGGGTTGGTGAAGAACGAGCCGACCGAGCGGGTGTCCGGGTCGGCCGGGTCGAGCACCATGCCCTTGCCGGCCCGCAGGGCGCGGACGGCGGCCCGGGCGTCGGCCAGCGGCACCCGGTCGCCTACCTCGACGCCGAGGGCCCGGGCCAGCTCGGCGTAGCGGACCGGGGCGGAGAGCGGGGAGCGGGCCAGCCGGAAGTCGACCGCGAGCACGGCCCACCGGTCGCTGTGCCGGAAGACGCTGGACCGGTACGCGAAGCCGCAGTCGCCGGCCGGGAGCTGCCCGATCTCGCCGTGCACCCGGTCGTAGACCTGCACCGAGACGACCGTCTCGGCAACCTCCTGGCCGTACGCGCCGACGTTCTGGATCGGGGTGGCGCCGGCCGAGCCCGGGATGCCGGAGAGGCATTCGACGCCGGACCAGCCCGCCTCGACGGTGGTCGCCACCAGGTCGTCCCACGGCTCGCCCGCCTCGACCCGCAGGGTGACCGTGGTGTCGTCCTCGGCCACCACCTGGGAGCCCCGGGAGCGGATCAGCAGGGCGGTGCCGGGGAAGCCGGCGTCGCCGATCACCACGTTGCTGCCACCCGCGAGAATGAGCATTGGGTCACCCCGACGCTCCGCTTCCCGTATGTTTTGTACTATTTCGTCCCGGTAGTTCGCCACCGCCAGTCGGTAGGGTGCCCCACCGAGACGCAGGGTGGTGTACCTCGCCAACAGGTCCGGGCGGGCCGGGTCTGTCGCGGTTGTCGGCTGGGCACTAACGTCTCGCACGCCATTCACCCTAGGCTGAGAGGCAGCCGCGCGACCCACTGGTCGCCCGGTCGGACACGGAGGAACGCATGAGCAGACCGCACGGGACGAAGGACTTCTGGATCAGCGCGCTCCGCGCCGAGGGTCCGGCCTTCGCGGACGCGGTTTCCCAGGCTCCCCCGGACACCCCGATCCTCTCCTGTCCCGAGTGGACCATGACCGACCTGGTCCATCACCTCGGCTCGGTGTACGGCTGGGTCCGCGGCGTGCTGGACCGAGACGACACCGAGCCACCCGCACCGCGCTCCCAGCCGACCGACCTGCCGACCGGGACGGCCGCCCTCGACTGGTGGCGCACCGAGTTCGACGCGTTGATGGCGGCGCTGGAGTCGGTGGACCCGGAAGCGACCCGGTGGAACTGGGCGCCGCAGCCGAACAAGGCAATCTTCTGGCACCGCCGGATGGCCCACGAGACGGCGATTCACCGGTGGGACGCGCAGATGGCCACCGCAGCGGGCGGTCCGGTCGAGATGAAGCTGGCCATCGACGGGGTCAGCGAGGTGCTCGACACCTGGCTGCCGGGCGGCCGGCGACTCTCCCGGGAGCCGCTGCACGGAGTGGTCCAACTGGTCGCGGCCGACGCCGGCCAGGAGTGGTATCTGCGGCTGCGCGGCGAGGGCATCGCGCTGCTGGACACCGATACGATCCTGGACGACGACGACCACCACGCCCGGGTGCACGCCACCGGTACGGCAAGCGATCTGCTGCTGGCGCTCTGGGGCCGGATCGGCTTCGACGTGCTGGACGTGACCGGCGACGCCACCCTGCTGGCCGGCCTGCGCGCCCGCTGAGCGGCCGCGTCAACGCTCTCCCCCGGCTCAGGTAACGCGCCGGCAACATTCTGAGAGCGCTCTCTTGACACCGCTCGACACAAGTCCCACGCTTCCTGAGAGCGCTCTCACAGCCGAATGCGGCGGGCGCTCCGGACCGTCAGAACCGGACAAACACCCCACCACATCACGACCTGAGAGGGGTCCAGATGGGCGTCAACCCGCGCCGTCGCCGACTCGTCGCCACCGCCGTCGCAGCCGTCGGCGTGCTGCTCGCCGCCACCGCCTGCGGTGGCGGCGACGATGCCGGCGAGGACGGCACGATCACCCTGACCGTCGACGTCTTCGGCCAGTTCGGCTACGAAGAGCTTTACAAGGAATACATGGCCGCCAACCCCGACGTGAAGATCGTCGAGCGGGGCACCGGCAGCAACCTGGACGAGTACTCCCCCAAGCTGACCCAGTGGCTGGCCGCCGGCAAGGGCGCCGGCGACATCGTCGCCATCGAGGAAGGACTGCTCGTCGAGTACAAGGCCAACCCCGGCAACTTCGTCAACCTCCTCGACCACGGCGCCGCCGAACTCCAGGGCAACTTCATGGAGTGGAAGTGGAACCAGGGGCTGACCGCCGACGGCAGCCAGCTCATCGGGCTCGGCACCGACGTCGGCGGAATGGCGATGTGCTACCGCAGCGACCTGTTCGCCAAGGCCGGCCTGCCGACCGACCGGGAGGAGGTCAGCAAGCTCTGGCCGACCTGGGCCGACTACATCGCCACCGGTGAGCGGTTCAAGGCCGCCGACACCGGCGCGTCGTTCCTCGACGCGGCCACCAACACCTTCAACACCATCGTGCTGCAGACCGCCGGCAACGCGGGCGGCTACCACTACTACGACACCAGCGACAACCTGGTCGTCGACAGCAACCCGGCCGTCCGGCAGGCCTGGGACATCACCATGGACATCATCGACTCCGGCCTGTCCGGCAAGTACGGCGCCTGGTCGGAGGAGTGGGTGGCCGCCTTCAAACAGGCCAAGTTCGCCACCATCGCCTGCCCGGCCTGGATGACCGGCGTGATCGAGGGCAACGCGGGCGCCGACGCGGCCGGCAAGTGGGACATCGCCACCGTGCCCGGCAACGGCGGCAACTGGGGCGGCTCGTTCCTGGCCGTGCCGAAACAGAGCGAGCACCAGGCCGAGGCGGCCGCGCTGGCGAAGTTCCTGACCAGCACCGAAGGGCAGATCGGCGCGTTCAAGGCCAAGGGACCGCTGCCGTCCTCGCCGCAAGCGCTCGACGACCCGGCGGTGGCCGACTCGACGAACGCGTACTTCAACAACGCGCCGGTGGGGCAGATCTTCGGCTCCGGCGCCAAGAACCTCAAGCCGGTCTACATGGGTCCGAAGAACCAGGCCGTCCGCACCGAGGTGGAGAACGCCGTCCGGACCGTCGAACTGGGACAGCGGAGCCCGGACGAGGGCTGGGCCGACGCGGTCGGCAACGCCAAGAAGGCCGCCGAGAAGTAGCCCGTCCCGCCTGCCGTCCCGGACCACCGACAGGGCCCGGGACGGCAGGCGCCGCCGCCGGCCGGCCGGATCGCCCCCCGGCCGGATCGAAAGGAAGACCGCGCATGACCGTCCAGCAGGAGCTGCGCCCGCGGACCAGAGCGGCGGCGCCCCCGCAGAAGCCGCCCCGGGTCGGGTTCAGCCGCCTCGACGTGAAGCTCTCCCCGTACCTGTTCATCGCTCCGTTCTTCGTTCTTTTCGCGATCTTCGGGGCCTACCCGCTCGGCTACACGCTCTGGGTCTCACTGCACGACTGGGACCTGCTGGCGACCGAACACACCTTCGTCGGCCTCGACAACTACTCGACGCTGCTCGCCGACGGCGACTTCTGGAACGCGGTCGTCAACACCCTCGGCATCTTCGTCATCTCCACGGTGCCGCAACTGCTGCTCGCGCTCTGGCTGGCCAACCTGCTCAACCGGCGGCTACGCGGCCGGACGCTGTTCCGGATGGGGGTGCTGATCCCGAACATCACCTCCACCGCCGCCGTGGCGATCATCTTCGCCCAGCTCTTCAGCCGCGAGTTCGGCATGATCAACTGGCTGCTCGACCTGGTCGGCGTCGACGCCATCGACTGGAAGGCCAACCGGTTCGCCTCCTGGGTGGCCATCTCCACCATGGTCGACTGGCGCTGGACCGGCTACAACGCGCTGATCTTCCTCGCCGCGATGCAGGCCATCCCGCGCGACCTGTACGAGTCGGCGGCCATCGACGGCGCCGCCCGGGCCCGGCAGTTCTGGTCGATCACCGTGCCGCTGCTGCGGCCGACGATCATCTTCTGCGTCATCATCTCCACCATCGGCGGCCTGCAACTCTTCACCGAGCCGCTGCTGTTCAACTCCGGCACCAACCCGATCCGGGGCGGGCCGCTGCGCGAGTCGCAGACCATGACGATGTACATGTTCGAGAACGCGTTCGCCCCGAACTACAACTTCGGGTACGGCTCCGCCGTGGCCTGGATGCTCTTCGCGCTGATCGTCGTCGTGGCCATCATCAACGTCCTGATCATCCGCCGGCTCGGCAACGGCTCACGCGCCGGCGACCCCAGCGAAGGCCGGTGACGACCTTGACCACCTTCACCGCTCCCCCACCGGCCGTCGCGCCCAAGCCCCGGCTCGGCGCCACCAACCGGCGCGGCGGCGCCACCAGCCACCTCTGGGCGGCCAGCCCGCTGACCTACCTCGCCCTGGTCGCCGCCGCGGTGCTGTCGATCTTCCCGATCTACTGGATGTTCGTCGTCGCCACCCGGTCCAGCGACACGATGGGGCAGGTGCCGCCGCCGGTCACCCCCGGCGGCAACCTGCCCGGCAACATCGAACGGCTCTTCGCCAACACCGACGCGTACTTCCTCACCGGCATGCTCAACTCGGCGATCGTGGCCGGCTCGGTCACCATCTCGGTGGTGTTCTTCTCCTCGCTGGCCGGCTTCGCCTTCGCCAAGCTGCGGTTCCGGGGCCGCAACGCGCTGCTGATGGTGATCATCGCGACCATGATGGTGCCCACCCAGCTCGGCGTCATCCCGCTCTACATGCTGATGACCCGGCTGGACTGGAACGACCAGCTCCAGGCCGTCATCGTCCCCGCCCTGGTCACCGGCTTCGGGGTGTTCATGATGCGCCAGTACGCCAGCCAGGCGGTCAGCACCGAGCTGATCGAGGCGGCCAGGATGGACGGCTGCGGCACGGTCCGGATCTTCTGGCACGTGGTGCTGCCGGCGCTGCGGCCGGCCGCCGCCGTACTCGGTCTGCTCACCTTCATGACCACCTGGAACGACTTCCTCTGGCCGTACGCGGTGCTCAACGACCCGGAGAACCCGACCGTGCAACTGAGCCTGCGGGCCCTGTCAAACGGCTACTACCAGGACATGTCGCAGGTCTTCACCGGCACCGCGCTGGCCACCCTGCCGCTACTGGCTGTCTTCGTCATCTTCGGCCGACAGATAATCGGCGGCATCATGGAAGGCGCGGTCAAACAGTGAGCCACTTGGAGGCGAGCGTGCGGTTCCCGGACGGATTCCTGTGGGGCGCGGCCACCGCCGCGTACCAGATCGAGGGCGCGGCCCACGACGACGGTCGCGGCCCGTCGATCTGGGACACCTTCAGCCGTACGCCGGGAAAGGTGCACGCCGGCCACACCGGCGACGTCGCCTGCGACCACTACCACCGGTACCCGCAGGACGTGGCGCTGATGGCCGAGCTGGGGCTGCAGGCGTACCGGTTCTCGGTGTCCTGGCCCCGGATCCAGCCGGACGGCGCCGGCCCGGTCAACCCGCGCGGGCTGGACTTCTACGACCGGCTGGTGGACGCGCTGCACGGCCGCGGCATCGACCCGATCGTCACGCTCTACCACTGGGACCTGCCGCAGAGCCTGGAGGACCGGGGCGGCTGGCCCAACCGGGAGACCGCCGAACGGTTCGCCGAGTACGCGGTCGCGGTGCACGCCCGGCTCGGCGACCGGGTCGGCACCTGGACCACGCTCAACGAACCGTGGTGCTCGGCGTACCTGGGCTACGGCAACGGGGTGCACGCGCCCGGCCGGCAGGACCCGGCGGACACCTTCGCCGCCGTACACCACCTGCTGCTCGGCCACGGGCTGGCCGGGCGGGCGCTGCGGGCGGCCGGGGTGGACACGCTGGGGATCACGCTCAACCCGGCGGCGGTCTTCCCCGCCGACCCGGACAGCGCCGCCGACCTGGCCGCCGCGCACCTCGTCGACGGCCTGCACAACCGGATCTTCTACGACCCGCTGCTGCTCGGCCGCTACCCCGAGGACGTGCTGGCGCACATCGACCGGTTCACCGACACCGCCTTTCTGCAGGACGGCGACGAGAAGATCATCAACGAGCCGCTGGACCTGCTCGGCATCAACTACTACGCGCCGACCTACGTCGCCGGGCGACCGGACGCGGCCGGCGGCGGTGGGGCGTACCCGGGCACCGAGGGGATCGAGTTCAAGGCCCCCACCGGCCCGGTCACCGACATGGGCTGGATGATCGAGCCGGCCGGGCTGACCCGGCTGCTGGAACGGATCGCCCGCGACTACCCACCGGTACCGCTGATGATCACCGAGAACGGTGCCGCGTTCGCCGACAAGTTCGGCGGCGACGAACGGGACCGGGTCCCCGACGCCGACCGGATCAGCTACCTCGACGGCCACCTGCGGGCCGTGCACGAGGCGATCGCCCGGGGGGTCGACCTGCGCGGCTATCTCGTATGGTCGTTGCTTGACAACTTCGAATGGGCCGAGGGCTACCGCAAGCGGTTCGGGATCATCCACGTCGACTACCAGACCCAGCGACGGGTGCCCAAGGACAGCGCACTGTGGTACCAGGACGTGATACGCCGTAACGGTCTGTAAGGGCCGGCGGCGACCGGGACATGGGGGGCGGGATGACGGCGGCACGGGAGCGACCCACGCTGGAGGCGGTGGCACGCCGTGCCGGCGTGTCCCGGGCCACCGTCTCCCGGGTGGTGAACGGCTCGACCACGGTCGCCGAGCCGATCCAGGAGGCGGTCCGCCGGGCCGTCCAGGAACTCGGGTACGTGCCGAACCTGGCCGCCCGCAGCCTGGTCACCCAGCGGACCGACTCGGTGGCGCTGGTGCTGCCCGAGGCCGCCACCCGGGTCTTCTCCGACGACCAGTGGTTTCCCGGCATCATCCGCGGCGTCAGCCAGGAGTTGGAGGCCGCCGACAAGCAGCTGGTGCTGATGCTGGCCGAGTCGACCGCCAGCCACGACCGGGTCGAGCGGTACGCCATGGGCCGGCACGTCGACGGCGTACTCTTCGCCTCGCTGCACGGCAGCGACCCGCTGCCCGGCACGCTGGCCCGGCTCGGCATCCCGGTCGTGGTGGGTGGCCGCCCGCTCGGCCGGGCCCCGGTGCCGGTGTCGTACATCGACGTCGACCACATCGGCGGGGTGACCCGGGCGGTCCGGCACCTGCTCGACTCGGGGCGGCGGCGGATCGCCACCATCGCCGGCCCGCAGGACATGGTCGCCGGCATCGAACGGCTGGCCGGTTACCGGGCCGAGCTGCAGGACTCCAGCCGCCGGTCGATCGTGGCGGTCGGCGACTTCACCCGGGAGTCCGGGGCGCTGGCCATGCGGCAACTGCTCGCCGACGACCCGGAGCTGGACGCGGTCTTCGTCGCCTCCGACCTGATGGCGCACGGCGCGCTGCGCACGCTGCGCGAGGCCGGCCGGCGGGTGCCCGACGACGTGGCGGTGATCGGCTTCGACGATATCGAGATCGCCCGCTACACCGATCCGCCGCTGACCACCGTGCGCCAGCCGATCCTGCAGATCGGCCGGGAGATGACCCGGCAACTGCTCCGGCTGGCGGCCGGCGAACAGATCGAACCGGCCCTGATCCTCCCGACCGACCTGATCGTCCGCGAGTCGGCCTGACTCACCGGGACGGTCCGTCCGTCCGATCCGCGCCGAACGATGGGTGGGGAATCGGCCTGTTGGCGGGGAATCGGCACCGAGTAATGGCCGGCCTTCGGATCTGCGATGTCCAATACCAGACAGGCTGGCCGGGAAATTTCCACCGATCAACCCCTCCCTGTTGCCTGTTGCGCTTCGCCATGATGGCGATTCCCGTCCGTCGGCTCACCCCCGGAGATCATGACCATGCCGGACAAGCAGTTGAGCGCGCCCGCTCGACAGGCCCTCATCGCACTAATGATCAATGTCAACGAGGCATCGAATCCCCAGCTCCACGAGCGCTTCCGATTCAAGATCGAGAAATCGGTCCGGAATGAACTGGCAGACGCCAAACTGATCGAATGGCGGGCTGGATTCCGCGGCACGATCTTCCACACGCTCACCCCGAAAGGCTGGGAACGCGGAGGCACCGTGGCCGCCGAGCCGCTACCGCCACAGGTGACCGCGCTCGCCAGGTTGCTCTACGGCTGGGTCGACATGTTCTCCCGCCACCTGGCCCGTACCGGTGTGCGGTTCGAGGACGCGTTGCGCGCGATTGAACACCCCGCGACCGACGACACCCAGGCCGCGCCGGCCGGGGTCGAGGAGCGGGTGCTGGCCGTCTACCACGAACTGGCCGGCAACCCGGGCGATCTGGTGAGCCTGGCCAGAGTGCGGCGCCGACTGGCCGATGTCGAGCGTCCGGTGCTGGACGCCGCGCTCAAGGCGATGGACCGGGATCGGCGGATCCATCTCGAACCGGAGACCAACCGCAAGGCGCTCGAACCGGAGGCCAGGGAGGCCGCGATCAGCATCGGTGGTGAGGACAAGCATCTGATCACGAGTGGGCGCTCGTGAACGAGTGGGAGCGGCGTGCGCTCGGCGAAGTGAGGTTCGACCTGGCACCCAACCGGGAGCAGGTCTGGCAGCCCCCCGGTGTCCACGTCGAAGGGCTGAACGACTACGTCGCGCGGGCCATCCTGGACGCCTTCGACGAGGCGGCGGCGAGTCCCGGTCCCTGTCCGCTCGGCGTCGTCGTGGAGGGACAGCACGGGGTCGGCAAGACCCACATGCTGCGCTGGACGCGCACCCAGGTGCTGCGACGCAACGGGTACTTCTTCCTGATCGGCCTAACCCAGGGCAAGAACTTCTGGTCGACGATCGTGCAGACCTACCTCACCGGTCTGCGTAAGCCCGGATCGGATGACCGCAGCCAGCTGGTCGCCCTGCTCGACCGGTTGGCCGACCGCGCCGGCGTCGACGCCGGCCTGCGCGACCGGGTAACCGGTCGACAAGCACTGACCGGCGAGTCGCTCGGAGCCTTCGTCGCCGCGGTCCGCCGGGCCAATCCGAACCTCGGCCGGCGGTCCCGGCAGGTACTCCGGGCGCTGGTCCTCCTCGGCGCCGCCGACGTCGACCTCCAGGACATCGGCGAGGCTGTTCTCGCCTGTCAGCCCGACGGCGAGGCCGAGGAGTGGGCCAGGTGGGGGGTATCGGTCGCGCCCCAGACCCCACACGAGGTAGCCGAGGAGATCTCCCGGCTGTTGGCGACCACCGGGCCGAGCCTGATCGCGGCCGACCAGATCGACACGATCTTCGCCCAGGCCCAGCACACGACTGTCCGGGCCACCGGCGACAGGCCGGAGCCGGACCACCGGGTCCAGGTGGCGGACGAGCTCGGCACGGGTCTGATGGATCTTCGGGAGACGCTGCACCGAACCGTCACCGTGGTCGCCTGCCTATCGACCTCCTGGCAGTTGATAAGAGATCACGCGCTTGCCTCTATCGGGGACCGGTTCCGGCGGGAGACCCGGCTCACCAGGCTGGCCTCGCCCGAGGTCGGCCGGAAACTGATCGCCGCCAGCCTGGCCCCGCCCTATCAGGCGGCCGGTTTCGAGCCGCCCTGGCCGACCTGGCCGGTACGACCGGCCGCCTTCCAGGATGCGCCCGACTTCACCCCCCGCCAGCTGCTGCAACGGGTGGAGGCACACATCCAGTCCTGCCTGCGTCGCGACCGGGTGGTGCCGCTGGAGAGCTTCGCCGACACCCTCGACCTGACCGCCCCGGACGAAACGCCGGCTCGACCTGACGAACTCGCCGAGCTCGACGCACGATTCGCCCGACTGTGCCAGTCGGCGGACGTCAGCGCCGCGCTCGACCCAGCGACCGAGGACCAGCGGATGCCGCAGCTCCTGTCGGCGGGTCTGCACGCGTGGGTGGAGGAGCAGGGCGCGCCGGCCGGCCGCTACGTCGTCACGCCGGGGCTCGGCACCAATCCGACCGTACACGCGATGCTGCGGGAGATCCTCGACGAGACGATCGAGGACGAGGCGCACTGGTCGTTCCGGGCGATCTCCCGGTCGCACCACCGGGCCGTACAGGCCCGCATCGAACGGGTTCGGGTGATCGCGGATCTCGATCCGGAGATCACCAGCCGACGGGCTGTCCTGCTGCGCCCGGCTGGCGTCCCGTGGCCGGGCGGGCCTGTCACCCAGCGGAAGCTGCGGGAGTTCAGGCGGTTGGGCGGCACGGTCGCCACGGCGATCGTCGACGACCTCAAGGTCTTCGACTCGCTGGCCACGATGTTCGACGAAAAGCACCAAGCGTTTCCTGCGTGGTTGAAGTCGCGCCGCCCGGCCTGCAGCACCGACCTCTTCCGAACCGTCTTCGGGCCACCGCCGCCGGGCGGGGCACGGCCAGTCGCCGACCCGCCGAATGGACCGAGACAAGGTCCGGCCTCGGACCAGGCCGGACCGGCGGGCGACCCGGCGGAACCGGCCGGACCAGCGGAACCGGCCGCGTCGATCCGGTTGGGGACCGTGCTTGGTCCCGGCACTCCCTTCCAAGTCGCGCTGGAGTCGCTCCGGAAGCATGTGGCGATCTTCGCCGGCTCGGGTTCCGGCAAGACCGTGCTCATCCGGCGCCTGATCGAGGAGTCCGCGCTGGCCGGCGTCTCTACGATCGCGCTGGATCCGAACAACGACCTGGCCCGGCTCGGCGACCGGTGGCCGGTGCCCCCCGCTACCTGGGCCGCCGGGGACAGCCGCCGGGCCGACGCCTACCTGGCCGGCACGGACGTCGTGATCTGGACTCCGCGCCGGGAGTCCGGCCGACCCCTCAGCCTGCAGCCGCTGCCGGACTTCGGGGCAGTGCTCGACGACCCGGACGACTTCGAGCTGGCCCTGGACACGGCCGTAGCGGCGCTCGCGCCCCGCGCCCGGATGGCCGGCAACACCGCGAAGATGGAACGCGGGCGGGCGGTGCTGCGGGAAGCGCTCAGCTTCTACGCCCGTCGCGGTGGTAACCGGCTGACCGGCTTCGTCGACCTGCTGGCGGAGTTGCCCGACGAGGTGACACCGCTGTCGAAGGCGGCCGAACTCGCCCACGAGATGGCGCAGACACTCGCCGCCGCGATGATCAACGACCCACTCTTCGGTGGTTCCGGGGTGCCACTCGATCCCGGCGTGCTGTTCACCCCGGCGGCGGGCAAGCGGGCCCGGGTCTCGGTGATCAGCCTGATCGGCCTGCCCAGCAACGAGCAGCGGCAGAGCTTCGCCAACCAGTTGCAGATGGCACTCTTCGCCTGGATCAAGCAGCATCCGGCCGGCGACCGCCCGCTCGGCGGGTTGTTCGTGATGGACGAGGCGCAGACCCTGGCGCCGTCCGGTGCCATGACGGCCTGCACCGAGAGCACGCTGGCGCTGGCCAGTCAGGCTCGCAAATACGGACTCGGCCTGGTCTTCGCCACTCAGGCACCCCGGGGCATCCACAACCGGATCGTCGGGAACGCGGCCACCCAGTTCTACGGCTTCCTCAACAGCCAGGCCCAGATCACCGCCGCCAAGGAGATGGCACAGGCCAAGGCAAGCGGAGTGCTGGACATCTCCCGACTGACCGCCGGCCAGTTCTACGCCGCGGGCGAGGGCCTTGGCTTCCAGAAGGTGGCCACTCCGATGTGCCTCAGTGCGCACCCCAAGAGCGCGTTGACCAACGAAGAGGTCCTGAGACGGGCCCGAGCGTAACGACCCTTCGGCGGGAGGAGGCGAAGATGGACATCGTTATCGAGGGTTTGGTCCGGCAGTTCCAGCGCGACCGCGACCTGACCGACCTCAAGCTGGAGGAGGCGTTCGAGACCTTCGCGGGGTTCTGCGTCCTCAGTTCGTTCTACGAGGACGAGTTCAGCCCTGATGTGTTCCGGACGGGTGGCGGGAACGACCTCGGCATCGACTTCTTCGGCATTCTGATCAACGGCGAGTTGCTGCACGACGAGGCCGAGGTGAGGGCGGCCACCGAGCAGGCGCGCCAGCTCGACGTACGCATCGTCCTCGGCCAGGCGAAGACTACCGCCGGGTTCGAGGGAAAGGTGCTCTCCGACCTGGCCGACAACCTGCACCACCTGTTCGGCGAGGCCCCGCCGCCGTACCCGATCTCCCCGGACGTGGAGAACATCCGTGGCTGTCTGCGTGCCATCTTCGCCAACATCGGCAAGTTCACCGGCAAGCTACCCAAGCTGCACATCCGCTACATCACCACGGGCAGTCAGGTGGCGAAGCTGGTCGCCGAGAAGGCTCGATCCGCCGAACGGCTGCTGTCCAGGGCCGAACTCTTCGACCAGGTCGACGTCTGCTGCGTGACTCAGCGGGAGCTGCGCGGGCTGTACCACCGGGCGACCCAGGCGGTGTCGGTCACCTTCGACATGGTGAAGAAACTGTCTCCGCCCACGATGCCGGGGGTGGTGCAGTCGGTGTTCGGGTTGGTCCCGGCCCGTCGACTTGTCGAACAGGTGCTGACCGATCCGACCGGCAACATCCGTAAGGCGCTGTTCCACGAGAACGTCCGCGACTTCCAGGGGTACAACGCCGTCAACACCCAGATCCGGGACACCCTGCGGGATCCCGTACGCCGGGAGAGGTTTGCCGTCCTCAACAACGGCATCACCATCGTCGGCCGGGAGCTGACCGTGGTCGGCGACCGGATCCAGATCCGGGATTTCCAGATCGTGAACGGCTGTCAGACCTGCCACGTGCTCTTCCACGAACGGGACCAGCTCACCGACGAGACGCAGGTCAGCGTCCGGATTGTCCACTCCGAGGACGAGGACGTGATTGCCGGGATCATCGCCGCGACGAACCGGCAGACCGCGGTGAGCGAGGAGGAGCTCTCCTCACGCGAGGACTTCCACATGGAGCTGGAGGACTTCTTCGCCGCGCAGGAGCCTGCCCATCGGCTCTACTACGAGCGGCGGTCCAAGCAGTACAGCGCCCGCCAGGAGTTTGACAAGGCCAGGGTCGTCAACCGAGCTCAGCTGACCCGCGCGTACGCGGCGATCGTACTGGGTGAACCGTCGACGGTCGGCCACTACAGATCGCTCACGGACCGGCACCGAGCCCAGCTGTTCCAGCCGGGCGGGCACCGTGAGGTGTACTACGCCGCCGCCGTAACCCACTACCGCGTCGAGTGGCTGTTCCGCACCCGGCGAATCCCGGCCCGACTGCGGCCTGCGCGCTTTCACCTGATGGCGGCGGTGAAACGGCAACTACTCGGCGACGGACGGCCACCGAACGCGCCGAAACAGGCACGGGACTGGGCTCGGAAACTGACCGAGGTGATGTGGCCCGAGGGTGCGGCGGAACGCCTGGTCGTCGGGCTGCTTCCGGCGATCACCAGAGCCATCGAGATCGAGGAGCGGGCCGGCGTACCACTGGGGGAGATGGTGCGCAACCGCCGGTTCGCCGAACTCGTCCGTCAACAGGCAGGACACGATTAGCGTCCGGCAACCTGGTACCTCGGTCGTGCACGGCAGCTGCGTGGGCGGCTCAGGATCGTGGCCCACCCAGCCGTCACGACACCGCCGAACTCGACGGCTCAATGCGCCACGATCGCGGGTTTGCCGAGTCAGGGCGCAGAGCGGGCAGCACGACTCAGCCGGCCGCGCGGGCCCGTTCGGCGGCGGCGTAGGTCTCAGCGCTGAACAGCACCAGCCTCACCTCGCTTACCGTCGACGGGGTGGCCTCGCGCAACGCGGTCAGCGCCTGCCGCGCCGCGTCCTCGATCGGCCAGCCGTAGATGCCGGCGGAGATCAGCGGGTACGCCACGGTGGTCGCGCCGAGCGCGTCGGCGACCCAGAGGCTGTTGGTGTAGCAACCGCGTAGCAGCGCCGAGCGATCCTCCCGTTCGGACCAGACCGGGCCGACGGTATGCACGACCCAGCGGGCCGGCAGGTCGCCGGCGGTGGTGGCAACGGCCTGGCCGGTCGGCAGCCCACGCTGGTAGCGGGAGGCCCGCAGCTCCTTGCACTCGGCGAGGATCGCCGGGCCACCCTTGCGGTGGATCGCGCCGTCCACCCCGCCGCCGCCGAGCAGCGACGAGTTGGCCGCATTCACGATCGCGTCCACCCGCTGCTCGGTGATGTCCCCCTGGACCAGGACGATCTCCATCGCCGTCACCTCTCCTCGACCTCGACCTCGGCCATGTCCTGGCGCCCGGCCCCGTCCTCTGGCCGGGCCGGCGCGCTCCCGACCGGCGCGCTCCCGAGCGGCGCGGTGCTCGCCGGCGCGGTGCTCGCCGGCGCGGTGCCGGGAGGTGGCGGGTCGATGGGCAGGCCGAGGGAGCGGCGGGCGAGCAGGGCGGCGCCGGCCACCGCCGCCGGCATGATCAGCACCGCGCCGAGCGGGATCAGGAAGCAGCAGAAGACCGCGACCCCGAAGCCGAGCGCGGTCGGCCGGTTGGCGCGCAGCGCCCGGCGCCGGTCCGGCAGCCGCCGCCCGCGCCGGTAGAACGGCGCGCCGACCAGCTCCAGCGCCAGAATCCAGCCACCGAACAGGGCGCCCAGCACCGGCACCACCGTCTGCCCCAGCACCGGCAGGAAGCCGGCGACGAAGAGCGGGATGCCGATCAGCACCGACAGCGCGATCAACCGGACCGAGTCGGCCAGGCTGTGCCGCAGCGACCGCCAGAACGGCACGTCGACCTGGTCGGGTACGCCCCCGCAGCGCTCCTCCACCCGCTCCGAGATCTTCTCGTAGAACGGGTCCCCGATCAGCAGGGTGACCGCGGTGAAGGTGAGCACCCCGATCAGGCCGGCCACCCCCAGGATGGCGAACGCGGCGACCAGCCGGAACAGATCCCGCCAGCCGGTCGACCAGTCGTCGGCGAACGGGGTGAGCCAGCCGGCCAGGTCGGAGACCACGTAGATCAATCCGACGAACCCGGCGAGGAAGAGGGTGCCGGTGATCAGCGCCGGCACGATGCCGAGCAGCACCAGCTTCGGGTTGCGGGCGTAGAGGCCGAGCCCCCGGACGAGCAGCCCGACACCGGAGAGGAACTGGCGGACGGCGCCCACGGCCGGTGTCACGGCCCGGGACGCCCCGAGCGGGGTCACCACGAGCAACGAGCATACGCAGCCACCGCACGCGTCGCTCGGCGCGAACCGCTACCGGCTGCGGGCGGTCAGCCGGCGCGCAGGGTGAGCAGGGTGATCTCGCTGGGCGCGAAGATCCGGAACGGCGGACCCCAGAAGCCGGTACCCCGGCTGGTGTAGAGCTGGGTCCGGGCGCCGTGCCGGCTCAGCCCCTGCACGGTCGGCTGGTCCAGCCGGACCAGGTAGTGGAACGGCCACATCTGACCGCCGTGGGTGTGCCCGGAGAGCTGCAGGTCGACCCCGTGCGCGACGGCGTCACCGATCTGCTTCGGCTGGTGGGCCAGGAGCAGCACCGGGGCGTCCGGGTCGGCGCCGGCCAGCGCGGCGGCGTGGTCGGCGCGGTGCCCGGCCCGGCCGGAGTGCACGGCGGTGATGTCGTCCACGCCCGCCACCACCAGCCGGGAACCGCCGCGTTCCACCACCAGGTGCCGGTTGTGCAGCGCCTCCCAGCCCAGCTCCCGCATCCGGTCCAGCCAGCCCTCGGCCTCGCCGTAGTACTCGTGGTTGCCGGTCACGTAGGCGCGGGCGAACCGGGCCCGCACGTCACCCAGGGGCGCCGACTGGGCCAGGCGCTGGGCGACGGTGCCGTCGGCGATGTCGCCGGTGTGGCAGACCACGTCGGCGTCGAGGTCGTTGACGGCGGCCACCACCCGGGCCGACCAGCGGGCCCGGTCGATCGGCCCGTAGTGGGTGTCGGTGAGCAGCACCACCCGCAGCCCGTCCAGCCCGGCGCCGAGCCGGTCGAGGGTCACCTCCACCCGCCGGACCCGCGGCACCCGCATCGCTTCGGCGTACCCCCAGATCAGGAGCCCGGCCGAGACGGCGGCCGCGCCGATCGCGACGGCCCGGGAGCGGGTCGGGTCGGCCACCCCGACGGCGGCCAGCACCAGCTTCGCCACGTTGCCGAGCAGCGCCCAGACGAAGAGGACCCAGATCACGCCGAGCAGGGTGTCGCCCGCGCGGGCCGCCCAGTCCAGCCGGCGGGCACCGTGCCCGAGGGCCATCAGGACCGGGAACGCCAGCAGCGCGGTGACGAACGCGACACTGCCGGCGGCCACCACCCCGACCGGCCAGTCGGCGCCGGCCAGTGTCAGGGTCCACCACGGTACGCCGAAGAGCAGCCCGAGGATCGTGATGACTGTCAGGCCGGAGAGCAGCGCCCGCAGCGACCGCCTCGCCGGTGCGGCCGCAGCCGCCTCGCCAACCGTCACCGGCCGCCTCCCCCTTCGGTCCCGCCGCCCGGCCGCGCCCACCGGTCGCGCCCGGCCGGTCGCCCGCCTGGTCGCGCCCGCTGTCGTCGGGCACCGTCCGTGCAGCATGACACGCCCGGCGAGCAGGCGACCACTGTCGGCGCGGCGGCGCTCAGCGCGGACTCAGGGTCCCGGTAGCGGGCGACCTCCGGGTCGGCGGAGCGGACCAAAGCTGGGTCCCGGAGGGGACTAAATCGGTGGACACGGATGGGCACGCCGGTGGAGGTTGGCCGGATGGAGGAAGCGGAGAACGCGGCGATCTGGACCGCCGAGGTCGCCCGGCGCTACGACACCCCGGGGTCCGGCATGTTCGCCGACGAGGTGCTCGGACCGACCGTGGACCGCCTCGCCGAACTCGCCGGCGGCGGGCAGGCTCTCGAATTCGCCGTCGGGACCGGCCGGGTGGCCGTTCCGCTCGCCGCGCGGGGGGTGCCCGTCACCGGCATCGAACTCTCCGCCGCGATGGTCGGCCAGCTCCGCACGAAGGCGGACGAGACGACGATCCCGGTGCGCATCGGCGACATGGCGACGACGCGCGCGCCGGGGACGTACTCCCTCGTCTACCTGGTCTACAACACGATCTCCAACCTGCTCACCCAGGCCGAGCAGGTCGCCTGTTTCCGCAACGCGGCCCGCCATCTCGCGCCCGGCGGCCGGTTCGTGATCGAGCTGGAGGTGCCGGAGCTGCGCAAGCTGCCGCCCGGTCAGCGCGGGGTGGTGTTCCAGGACGAGCCGGGCTACCTCGGGATGGACACGTTCGACGTGCTGCGGCAGCGCATCGTCTCGCACCACTTCTGGTTCGACGGCAGCGCCGTCGACGGCAGCGATCAGGCCCGGCTGTTCCGCAGTCCGCACCGTTACATCTGGCCGGCCGAGCTGGACCTGATGGGCCAGCTGGCCGGGTTCGAGCTGGAGTCCCGGCACGCCGACTGGGCGGGGAGCGACTTCACCGCGGAATCGGACTCCCACGTCTCGGTCTACCGGCTGCCGGCGGCGGGCTGACATCGATTGGCATCCGGGCCATGCTGGGAGCCATGACCTCGCAGCGGTGGACCGCCGACCAGATTCCGGACCAGCGCGGCCGGATCTTCATCGTCACCGGCGCCAACAGCGGCCTCGGGCTGGCGACCACCCGGGAACTGACCCGGCACGGCGGGCACGTCGTCCTCGCCGTCCGCGACGCGGCGAAGGGCGAGCGCGCGATCGCGGAGCTGCGGGCCGACCAGCCCGACGCCAGCCTGGAACAGCGCCACCTCGACCTGGCCGACCTGGACTCGGTACGCGCCTTCGCCGCCGCCCTGCGCGCCGACGGCGTCCGGCCGGACGTGCTGGTCAACAACGCCGGCATCATGATGCCGCCCCGGTCGTTGAGCCCGCAGGGTCAGGAGAGCCAGTTCGCCGCCAACCACCTCGGTCACTTCGCCCTGACCGGTCTGCTGCTCGACCTGATCCGGCGGTCGCCGGACGGCCGGGTGGTCACCGTCAGCTCAGGGGTGCACCGGCGCGGCCGGATCCACTTCGACGACCTGACCGGGGAGCGGTCCTACTCGCCGACCGGCTTCTACGCCCAGTCGAAGTTCGCGAACGTACTGTTCGGCCTCGAACTCGACCGCCGGCTGCGGGCCGCCGGCCTGCCGGTCCGCAGCATCCTCGCCCACCCCGGGTACGCCGCGACCAACCTGGTGCGGCCCGGTCCCCGCCTGCTCCGACTGGCGGTGTCGATCGGCAACCGGATCCTGGCACAGAGCGCGGCGGATGGCGCGCTGCCGCAGCTCTACGCCGCCACCGCCCCCGGCGCCGAGGGCGGGCAGTTCATCGGGCCGGCCGGCCTGGGCGAGCAGCGCGGCCACCCGGTCGTGGTCCGTCCGAGCGCCGCCGCCACCGACCCGCGTACCGCCGAACGGCTCTGGACGCTCTCCGAGGAGCTGACCGGGGTCCACTACGGACTGACCGCCGCGGCGTAGGCCGCCGGGGGTCAGTTCGCCAGCCGGACCCGGACCCGGCGGTTGGCCCGCCCCTTGCTCTCCACCTTCACCACCTGGATCTTGCCGATCTGGGCGGTGGACGCGACGTGGGTGCCGCCGTCGGCCTGCACGTCGAGCCCGACGATGTCGACGATCCGGATCTCCCGCTCGTCGGCGGGAATCAGGTTCGACTGGGTGCGGATGATGTCCGGCAGCGCCAGCGCCTCCTCCCGGGGCAGCACCTTCACCGCCACCGACCGGTCCGCCGCGACCTCGACGTTCACCAGCTCCTCCAGCCGGGCCTTGAAGTCCGGCGGCACCTCGGGCAGGTTGAAGTCCATCCGGGCCTCACCGGGCTCCATGTTGCCGCCGGTGACAAGCGCGCCGAAGTCCCGGAACACCACCCCGCAGAGCACGTGCAACCCCGAATGGGTACGCATCAGCATGCTGCGCCGCTCGTCTTCGACCGCGCCGCGCACCTCGGTGCCGACCGGGGGCACCGGGTCGCCCTCGGCGGGAATCAGGTAGAGGTCGTCGCCCTTGTTGGTCCCCACGATCCGGGTCTGCACGCCCTGCCACAGCAGCACGCCCCGGTCCGGCGGCTGACCGCCGCCACCCGGGTAGAAGGCGGACCGGTCGAGCACGACACCGCGTTCGGGATCGACGTGTACGACCTGGCAGGTCCACTCCCGCAGGGAAGGATCGACGAGATCGAGGCGCTCGGTGCGGCCATGGTGGGAAATGCCCATGAACGCGCAGCGTACTCCGCCGGGTACCGCCCCGATGGCTAGCCGTCGTTCAGGAAGCCCGCGATCCGGTCCCGCAGGTCGACCCGGTGGTTCCAGAGCACCCCCGGCCGGTCGTACACGTGCAGGGTGGCCTTCGGCAACGCGGCGGCGAGCCGCTCGGCGACGGCGACCGGGTGCAGGTCGTCGCCGAGGCAGCCGATCACCAGGGCGGGGGCGGTGACCGCGGCCAGCGCGGAGCTGTCCCGGATCGCCGTCTGCTCGGGCAGCGCGGCCAGCGCCGGGGCGAGCCCGTCGCGCAGCAGTTGGTCGACCCGCTGGCGCAGGAAGGCCCAGCCCACCGGGGTGTCCCGGATGGCCGGTGGCAGTTCCACGGAGACCGCCTCGGCGACCGCCGTCCCGTCGCCGGCCGCGATCGCCGCCAGCAACTCGGCCAGCCGGTCCCGGCTGGCCGGCGGGCGCGGCTGGTCCAGCACGGCGGGGAGGAAGAAGACCACCCGCTCGAAGCGTTCCGGGCTCTCCCAGAGGGTCCGGCTCAACGCGCCCGCGCCGAGGCTCACTCCGAGCGCGCGGGTGGCCTGGCTGAGGTCGGCGATGGCCCGCAGGTCCCGGGCCAGGTCGGCGTAGCTCCACCGGCCGGCCGGCGCGTCGGAGCGGCCGTGGCCGCGGAACTGGAAGAACACCTTCCGGCCGGCGACCGCACTGCCCAGCGGCCGGGTGGTGGCGATGCCACTGGCCAGCCCGTGCGCGAAGACCGTCACCGGGTCACCGTCGCCGGTGACCAACCGCTCCAGTCGTACGCCGTGCGGCGTGGCGATCAGCTCGGTGGCCGGCTCCGGCAGCGCCGGCCGGCCGGTACGGGGGGCGCTCGGCCCGGGTCCGTACGTCCGTGGCCCGCCGTCCGGCGGCGGTGGCCAGCGGAAATCTCTCACCAGAAGCCCTTGCCGTCGGTCATGTCCCGCAGGCCGACCCGGACGTCGAGCAGATAGATCAGCGCCGCCGCGATCCCGATCAGCGCGAACAGGTTGATCGGCCGATACAGCAGGAGGGTCAACACCAGACACACCGCGAGGATCGCGACCCAGGCGCCCTTGGGCAGCGTGCCGATCGCCGGGAAGGCATCCGAGCGCTGGGTGACGCAGTGCACCAGCGCCACTCCCTGGATCACGAGCGCGAACACCAGCAGGACCAGGTTGATGACAGAGACGACGGCCGGGTAGAAGAGCGGCGCGGTAGTGGCCATGCCGTGAAGCTTATGTCGCCCACCCCGGGTGCGTGTGGGGTGGCGCACCCGGAGTGGGCGACCGCTGACTACTTCTCGGTGGCCGGGCGGCCGCGCTTGGCCGGGCCGGTGGCCTTCTTCGCCGGGCCGGTCGGCTTCGCGGTGCTCTTCGCCGAGCGGGTCGCGGTGTGGCCGGTCGGGGCGACCGGGCTGGTCTCGACCGCCGGGGCGACGGTCGCCGGGGTGGCGGTCACCTCGGCCGGCGCCTCGGTGGCCTCCATGTCGGCGTTGACGGTCTCGGCCGCCTGCACCACGCCGGTGCCGACCACCCGCTCGCCGCGGGCGACCATCGCCGCGTACGCGGCCAGCGCGCGCTCCTGGGCGACCTGCGCGCCGGCCACCACGACGGCGGCGTTGCGGCGGGCCGCCTCGCGCAGCCGCTGCATGTCCAGCTCGCCGGTGGCCGTGCGCTCCTTGAGGGCGACGGCGCCGGTGTTGGCCTGGCGCAGCGTGGCGGCGGCCTTCTCGCGCAGCTCGGCGGTGGTCAGGACCGCCTTCTCGCGCAGTTCGGCGGTGGTGACGGTGGCCTTGCCGCTGAGGCCGTTGACCACGGCGGGCAGCTTGCGCAGCTGCTCGTACGCGTAGTCGCCGGCGCCGGCGGCGGCGTAGAGCGGGGCCGGGATGCGGGTCGTCTTCGGCTCGGTCATGACTGGTTCTCCTCCTCGACCGCCGGGGCGGTCCTGCTGGCCGGCGACGCGGCCCGGCGGGCCGCCTTCCGGGCGGGCTTACTGGTGTCTTCGGTCGGGTCGGTGCTGGCGGTCGGGTCGGTGCCGCTGGTCGGTGGGGGCGCGGCGGCGCCGGCCTCGGTCACCGCCACCGACTCCAGGACCGCCTCGGTGGGTGTGGTGGGGGCGGGGGCCGACGGTTGTGGCCCGGTCGGTTCCTCCTCGGCCTGGCGGGCGTTCTCCCGCCGGAACGTCTCGTAGATCTGGCTCAGTGACTGCTTCTGCGCCATGGTGAGGTCGGGGTCGGCCGCGATCGAGGCGAGCACCCCGTGCCCCTCCGGGTCGTCGAGCAGCCCGGCCCGCAGGTACATCACCGGGGTGGAGACGCGTAGCGCGCTGGCCAGTTGCTGGAGCACCTCGGCGCTCGGCTTGCGCAGCCCGCGTTCGATCTGGCTCAGGTAGGGGTTGCTGACGCCGGCCTGCTCGGCGAGCTGGCGCAACGAGATCTTGGCGTTGCGGCGCAGGTCGCGGATGAAGCCGCCGACGTCGCGGGGCAGATCCTTCGGCGTGGGCATGACACCGACGGTAGTTCGTCGTGCTAGCTCCTGCAAGCAAAACGCTTGCGATAGTTAGCGACGTCTCACCCGGCCGGGTGACCCCGCCCGCCGGGCGCCGACGCGACCGGGTGCGGCGGCGACACCGCCGCCGCGGCCAGCCGCTCCACCTCGGCGAAGCTGGTCACCCGGTCACACTGCCCGGGTGTCAGCCGGTTGAGCTGAGCCCGGGCTGCCTGCGCCTGCGCCGTGCTGGGCAGGTGCCCGGCGAGCAGGTCGGGCAAGGACAGCTCGAAGCCCGCCCGGGCCCGGGAGCCGTACCGTCCGGGGGCCTGGACCACCGCCCACGCGACCCGGCTGGCGTGTTCGTTGCCGGGCGGCGCCGCGGGCCGGTCGGTCTCCCGGGCACCGAACCGCTGGCCGTGGTGGAACGCGCAGAGCTGGCAGGTGGGCGGCCCCTGGGTCGACGGCGCGCCGCACTCGTCGCACGCCGACCGGGCGAGGGCGGCGTCCACCACCCGCCAGTCGTGACCGGCCGGGTCCGCCACCACCAGTCGAGCCAGCTCCGCTTCGTCTTCAGAGCCCTCGGCCACCCCGTACTCGCGCAGCAGCGCCCGCCACGCCTGGTCGACCTCGGCGGCGAGCCGGTCGACCGCCGCCGCCAACGCGGCGCTGCGCCATCGGGAACCGACACCTGTCACCCCGCAAGTGTGCCGGCCCGGCCGCCCCGACCGCGCCGCTATTCCGGTTGCCAGCGTGGTCGCCGGACCCCTAGCGTCGCCTGGTGCCGAACATCGACGTCAACGGAGCGACGCTGGCCTACGACGAGGCCGGTGTGGGCTCGCCGGTGGTCCTCCTGCACGCCGGGATCGCCGACCGCCGGATGTGGCGTGGGCAACTCGCCGCCCTCGCCGCCCGGCACCGGGTGGTCGCGCTGGACCTGCGGGGGTACGGCGAATCCGACCTGCCGAGCACCCCGTTCGCCCACCACGACGACGTCGTCGGACTGCTCGACGCGCTCGGCATCGAGCGGGCCGCGCTGGTCGGCTGCTCGTTCGGCGGGTCGGTGGCGATCGACACCGCACTCGCCCACCCGGACCGGGTCACCGCCCTGGCGTTGTTCGGCACCGCCGTCTCCGGCTACGAGTGGTCCGCCGAGACCAGCGATCTGTGGGATTCGCTTGTCGGCGACGTACCGGCCGAGGACCTGGACGCGATGGCGGCGGCCGAGGTCCGGTTCTGGGTGGTCGGACCCGGCCGTGAGCCGGCGGACGTCGACCCCGATCTGGTGGCGTTCGCCCAGCAGATGGATCGTCGGGCGCTGGCCGCGGAGGCCGCGCTCGGCGACGTGATCACCGGCGAGCTGGACCCGCCGGCGGTCGGCCGACTCGGCGAGCTGCGGATGCCGGTGCTGGTGCAGGTTGGCGCGGCCGACGTACCGGACATCGGCCGACTGGCCGCGAAGATCACCGCCGAGGCGCCGGCCGCCACCCGCCTTCCGGACGTCCCGGACGCCGGGCACCTGCTCCCGCTGGAACACCCCGACCGGGTGAACGAGGCCCTACTCGACTTCCTGGCCTGAGTCACCGACACCCGACCGCTGTCTCAGCGGGACCGAACCCGTCGGCGTCCCGAGGACCGAACCCGCCGGTCCCGGGGAGACACGACCCGCAAACGCCAGCGGGCGCGGTCACCAGAGGGCGCGGACCGCGCCGACCGGCTCGCCGCCGCCGTAGACCACCGGCTCGGCCAGTTCGGGCGGAATCGACGCGGTCACGCCCAGCCGGCGCAGGCCCGCGGTCAGCGCGGGCAGGCAGGCCCGGCCGGCGCCGTCGTCGACCTTGACGGCCACCGCCCCGACGCCGAGCAGCGCCGCCGCGATCACCCCCTCGGCACCCCCCTTGACCAGCAGCCCCGGCACGGCGGCCAGGAACTGGCTGTCGTACGCGGTCGGGCCGGTCCCGGCCACAAGCGTCGGGTGGGCGCGCATCGCGTCGGCGACGGTCCGCGGCACCGAGCCGGGCTCGGCCGAGACCAGCCGCAGGTAGGCGGTGGCCAGCCCGGTCAGCGACGCGGACAGCACCGGCGCACCGCAGCCGTCCACCCCGACCGCGACGGCCGGCTCGCCGGTGAACTCCTCGATCGCGGCACTGATCCGCTCCTGCAGGGGGTGTTCCGGCCGCCAGTAGCCGTCGGTCGGCCAGCCGGCGGCCAGGCAGGTCAGCAGCATCCCGGTGTGCTTGCCGGAGCAGTTCATCTGGAGCCGGGACCGGCCGCCGCCGGCCCGCAGCACGGTGGTCCGGGCGTCCTCGGAGACCGGGAGGTCCGGCGGGCAACGCAGCGCGGCCGGCGACAGCCCGGCGCCGGCCAGCAGCGCCGCGACCCGGGCGACGTGCCGCTGTTCTCCGTGGTGGCTGGCGCAGACCAGCGCCAGGTCGGCCGGGTCGGCGAGCCGCAGTCCACTGCGGAGCATGCCGACCGCCTGCAGCGGCTTGCTTGCCGACCGGGGGAAGATCGGCGACTCGATGTCGCCGGCCGACACCAGCATTGAGCCGGTCGCGGTCAGGACCGCGATCGAACCGCGGTGGGCGCTCTCCGCGAAGCCGGACCGGACCACCTCGGCGAGCGGAACCCCACCCTGGTACGTCTTCGTCATGCGGCGGACCGGCTGGACAGTCCAAGCAGCTCGCGGGCCTGCCCGGTGCTGGCCGGGGGGCGTTGGGCGACGTGGGCGAGACCGACGGCCCGCGCCACCAGCTGCATGTTCGACTCCACCGGCCGACCCTTGGCGTAGCTGATGGTGTCCTCCATGCCGACCCGCAGGTGCCCGTCGGTGGCCAGCGCGGCGAGCATCACCGGGATGGTGCTGCGGCCGATCCCGGTGGCCGAGAAGGTGGTCCCGGCCGGCAGGTCGCGGATCGCCTGCCGGCAGGCGACCAGCGCCTCGGCGGTGCCCGGCATCCCGCCGGGCACCCCCATCACCAGGTCGACGTGGACGTGCCCGCCGGCCGGCAGACCGTACTTGCCGAGCAGCCGCTGCAGGGCGGTGAGCTGACCGAGGTCGAAGATCTCGTACTCGGGGAGGATGTTGCGCTCCTGCATGCGGGTGTGCAGGTCGACGATGAACTCCCACCGGTTGAGGAAGACGCCGTCGCCGAAGTTGACCGTGCCCATCGTGCAGGAGGCCATCTCCGGGCCGGCGTCCAGCACGGCCAGCCGGTCGGCCTCCGGGTCGGTGACCGCGCCGCCGGTGGAGAGCTGCACGATCAGGTCGGTGCTCTCCCGCAGTGCGGCGACGGTGGCCCGGAGCCGGCCCGGGTCGAGGGTGGGGCGGGAGCCCTCGTCGCGGATGTGGACGTGGATCACGGCGGCACCGAGCGCTTCGCATTCCTTGGCGGTCAGCAGCAGCTCGTCGAGGGTCACCGGCAACGCCGGGACCTCGGTCTTTGCGGACTCCGCCCCGGTGGGGGCGACCGTGATCAACGTCGGTGTCGTCATGCCGGCGATCCTAGCCAGGGTCGCCGGCGGCCTCCCGGATCAGCTCCTCGACCTCGGCCTCGAAGAGCCGGCCGGGGTCGAAGCCCATCTGCTCGAAGTGTCCCTCGACCTCCAGACTGACCGTGCCGTGCATCCGGGTCCAGCCGGTCACCGCGCGCCGCAGCGCCGGGCCGCCCCAGGGCGCGGCCGGGTTGCGGTCGGCCATCCCGGCGGCGAGCTGGCCCTCCAGCTCCGGATAGCGGGGTTCGCCGCCGAGCGCGGCGATCGGGTCGAGGAAGGTGCGCAGCGTCCGGGTGGCGGCGGCGACGGTGTGCGCGGGGGCGGTGTAGCCGGGCACGGGGGTGCCGAAGAGCAGTAGGTAACGGTGTGGCTGGGCGAGCGCCCAGGCCCGGTAGGCGCGGGCCAGCGCGCGTACCCGGTCGGCCGGTGGCCGGTCGGCGACGACGCCGGCCTCGGTCTCGATGGTGTCGGCCAGGTCGTGGTAGCCGTCGCTGATCAGCTCGGTGAGCAATTCGTCGCGGCCGGCGAAGTAGCGGTAGAGGGCCGGGCCGGTCATCCCGAGTTCCTTGCCGATGGCGTTCAGCGACAGCGACTGCGGCCCGGCCGCGGCGATCTGGCGCAGCGCGGCGGCCTTCGCCTCCTCCCGGGTCTGGGCCCGGATCCGCTCCCGGCGGGTTGCGTTCTCCATCGGGATACTCTAACTTGAGTTAGAGGTTCTAACACAAGTAAGGAGCTATCACGATGACGCAGGTGACCGAGATCGTCATGCCGCACGTCGGCGGTCCCGAGGTGCTCAAGGTTCAGCAACGGGACCTGCCCGCTCCCGGGCCGGGTCAGGTCCGGGTCCGGGTCGAGGCGGCCGGCGTCTCCTTCGCCGAGGTGCAGATGCTGCGCGGCCGCTACTTCGCCCAGCCGACGTTCCCGTTCGTACCCGGCTACGACCTGGTCGGCCGAATCGAGGCGGTCGGACCGGGCGGGTCGGGCGGTGACGGGCTGGCCGTCGGGCAGCGGGTGGCCGCGATGACCCGGACCGGCGCCTGGTCGCAGAGCGTGCTGCTGCCGGCGACACACCTGGTGCCGGTGCCCGAGTCGGTCGACGCGGCCGAGGCGGTCGCGCTGGTCACCAACGGGGTGACCGCGTACCAGATGGTCCACCGGGTGGCCCGGGTCGCCGCCGGCGACACCGTGCTGGTGCACGGCGCGGCCGGCGGGGTCGGCACCCTCCTGGTCCGGCTGGCGCTGCGGGCCGGCGCCCGGGTGATCGGCACCGCGTCGCCGGGCAAGCACGACCGGGTCCGCGAGCTGGGTGCCAGCCCGCTCGACTACCGGGAGCCGAACCTGGCCGACCGGGTCCGGGAACTGGCGCCCGACGGGGTGGCCGCTGTCTTCGACCACGCCGCCGGGCCGGGACTGCGCGAGTCCTGGCGGTCGCTGGGGCGGGGCGGGACGCTCGTCGTCTACGGCAGCGCGTCGACCCTGGACGACCAGGGCTGGCGGATGACGCCGTACGTGCAGACGATCGGCCGGCTGCTCTGGTGGCGGGCGCTGCCCAACGGCCGGCGGACCAGCTTCTACGGGATCCGGCAGGACAAGAACTTCGACGCGGACCTGGCCACCGTCCTGGAGCTGCTGCGCACCGGCGAGCTGAAGCCGGCGGTGGCGGCCCGGCTGCCGCTTACCGACGCCACCCGGGCCTTGCGGATGCTCGACGACCGGGCCGTGGTGGGGAAGGTGGTGCTGGTGCCGGCCTGACGGCCATCCGGTCCGGCGGCGCGTCCGTCAAGTCCGGGCCGGGCCTGATCGGGCCGGGTCGGGTCGGCGCGCGGCCGGCGCCGCGAGCCCGCCGGTCAGTCCGGGTCGATGGCGGCTCAGTCCGGGTCGATGGCGGCGGCCTGCTCGCCGACCAGCAGGCGGGCGTCGTCGGCGACTGACCGCTTGACCACGGCCAGCGCCACCTGACCCAGCTCGAAGTGGCGCACCGCCGTGCCAACGAAGCCGACCGTACGACCGTCCAGCACCACCGGCGTACCCACCGCCGGGAGCTGGTCGCTGCCCACCCCGTCGAGGTGCAGCAGCACCAGTCGGCGCGGCGGCCGGCCCAGGTTGTGCACCCGGGCCACCGTCTCCTGGCCCCGGTAGCAGCCCTTCTCCAGATGCACCGCCGGGGCGAGCAGCTCCACCTCCGCCGGCAGCGTCCGGTGGTCGGTCTCGAAGCCGACCCGGGCCCGCCGGGCGGCCACCCGCAACGCCTCGTACGCCCACAGCCCGGCCACCGGCACCCCGGCCCCGGTCAGCTCCCCCACCACCTGCTCCATCGACGCGCGCGGCACCAGCAGATCCACCCCGAGGCCGGCGCGGCGGGCCCAGTCGCCGCCGGTCAACGGGCTGACCGCGTACCGCGTGGTGGGGCGAGGGGGCACCGAGCCGGCGGTGAACTTCGGTCCCGGCACCGCGACCACGTCGGGGTCGGCCAGCCCGGTCGCGCCGAGGGTGCCGGCGGCGGCCACCGCCTCCGGGCCGACAAGCGACAGCACCGCCCAGTCGGCGGTCGCGTCGCGCGGATCCACCCGGGTGAAGAAGCGCATCTTCTCCAGGTAGGTGAGCAGCCCGCCGGTGTCGCCGGGTTCGGTGTCCAGCCAGGTGGTCGTGCCGTCCTCGGCGACCATCGCGTGCTGTTCGATGTGCCCGTGTGGGGAAAGCACCAGCAGCTCGCTGCCCTGGCCGGCGGCGAGGTCCGAAAGGTGCTGGGTGGTCAGGGTGTGCAGCCAGCCGGCCCGCTCCTCGCCCGGCACGGCGACCACGCCCCGGTGCGACCGGTCGACCAGGCCGACGCCGGTGGCGAGCTGCCGCTGCTCGCGCATCGGGTCGCCGTAGTGGGCCGCCACCGACCGCACCCCGGCGGCGGCGTGTTCGGGCTCCGGCCGGTCCCGGGTCTGCTCGTCGACGGCTTCCACAGCCACCGCACCGGCGATGTCGATCATTTCCGCTCCCCGCACTTGCCGCAGTCCCCGAAGAGTGCCACGTGCCCGATGTCGACCTGGAAGCCCCGCTCCGCGGCGAGTTGGCCGGCGAGCGGTTCGAGCAGCCGGGGGTCGAACTCGTCCACCGCCCCGCAGGACCGGCAGACCAGGTGGACGTGCTGGTCCTCGCCGGCCGGGTGGTAGGTCGGCGAACCGTGCGACAGGTGGGTGTGCCGGACCAGCCCCAGCCGTTCGAGCAGTTCCAGGGTGCGGTAGATGGTGGTGATGTTCACCCCGGCGGCCACCTCGCGGACGGCCGTGTGCACCTGCTCCGGGGTGGCGTGCCGCAGCTCCAGCACCGCTTCCAGGATCAACTGGCGCTGGGCGGTCAGCCGCAGCCCACGGGAGCGCAGCAGTTCGGCCAGCGATGTGTCGGACACGTTTCCGAGCATAGTCCGGCGGCCGGACCGGACCCGTGCGCCGCCGGAACTGTCAGCCGCCGACCCGGAGCAGGCGGGCGGAGAGGTGCGGGGTGAGCGGGTGCCCCACCGCCGCCATGTCCTGGGCGTAGAGCAGCTCGCCGTCGATGATCCCGAACAGCCGATGGCCGGCGGTCACCTCCTTGGCGGTGGCGGTCCGCAGCACCGCGTCGGTGGCCAACTCGACCTTGGTGCCGGTGACCCGGCCCAGATAGAGCTCCATCACCCCGGTCGGGGTCATCAGCATGACCTCCAACTCGTCGGTGGCCTTGCCGTCGTCCAGCACCGGCCGCCACCAGCCGACCTCCCGGCCCGCCGGCCGCACCGGCTGGCTCTGCTCGTCGAGCAGCCAGGCCCGCGACTCGTAGCGCAGGAACGGCCGCCCGTCGTGGCTGATGGTGATCTCCTGGGCGTACGCGAAGTCGTCGATGGTCGGGTAGCCGCCCTGGCCCCGGCCCCGCCACTGCCCGATGTAGGGCAGCAGGCCGAGCAACGCCGGGTGCAGGTCCGGGCCGACCCGCAGGTCGTAGGTCTCCTCGAACGGGTACGGGTCGACCGGCGGCGCGTTGAGCCAGGGTGGCGGCTCGATCGGGCTGTCCGTCGGGTTGCTCACCGGTTCACCAACGTCCTCTCGAAATCCGTACCGCCAGATAGACCAGCCCACCGGCGAGCGCGCCGAATCCCGCCACCAGCAGGCTGACGAACCCAATCTCGGTAACCATGACAAGGTCATCCTATGCTGGCCCGATGGCTCGCACTCTCGTCGTCAAGGCCACCGCCGGTTCGGACGCCCCGGAGCGGTGTGCGCAGGCGTTCACGGTAGCGGCCACCGCCGTCGCGGCCGGCGCCGACGTGTCGCTCTGGCTGACCGGGGAGTCGAGCTGGTTCGCGCTGCCCGGCCGGGCCGCCGAGTTCGACCTGCCGCACTCCGCGCCGCTGGCCGACCTGCTGGACGCGGTGCTCGCCGCCGGCCGGGTGACGGTCTGCACCCAGTGCGCCGCCCGCCGGGAGATCACCGCCGCCGACGTGCTGCCCGGGGTACGGATCGCCGGCGCCGCGGCGTTCGTCGAGGAGACCCTGGCCGACGGGGTCCAGGCGCTCGTCTACTGACCCGGCCGGCCGCGACTGCGTCGCGCCTCTCCCTGACTGGATCGCGTCCGGTCGGGTATGACAACGGGCGTGACCATCCTCACCGTCATCGCCGGATCGTCCAGCCTGCACGTCGCGTACGTCCGCGACGGCGAGGTGACCGACCGGCTGGACCGCTCCGACCCGCCCGGCTCGCCCGACGCCGACGAGCCGCTGCGGCGGTTCGTCGCCGACCACGAGCCACCGACGGCGGTCGGCCACCGGCTGGTGCACGGCGGGGAGCTGGTCAACCGGCCCCGGCTGCTCGACGACGACCTGCGGGCCGAGCTGGCCGAGCTGGTCACCCTCGCGCCGCTGCACCTGCCGCCCGCCCTGCGCCTGATCGACCTGACCCGGTCCGAGCTGCCCGCAGTACCCCAGGTGGTCTGCCCGGACACCGCGTTCCACGCCGGGCTGCCCGACGCGGCGGCGACCTATCCGCTGCCCGCGCAGTGGCGCGACCGGTGGGGGCTGCGCCGGTACGGCTTCCACGGCATCTCCTACGCGTACGCCCTGCGCCGCACCGCCGAGCTGCTCGACCGGCCGGCAACCGGGCTGCACCTGGTCATGGCACACCTGGGCGGCGGCGCCTCGGTCTGCGCGGTCCGCGACGGCCGCAGCGTGGACACCTCGATGGGCTTCACCCCGCTGGACGGGGTGCCGATGGCGAAGCGGTCCGGCGCGGTGGACCCGGGGATGCTGCTCTGGCTGCTGGACGGCCGGCTGGACCGCGCGGAGCTGGCCGACGGGCTGAACCGCCGCTCCGGGCTGCTCGGCCTCTCCGGCGGCCGATCCGACGACACCCGGGACCTGGTCGCCGCCGCCGGCTCCGACCCGGCCGCCCGGCTCGCGCTGGCGGTCTACACCCATCGGGTACGCCGGGAGCTGGCCGCCGCCGCGACCAGTCTGGACCGGCTGGACGCGGTGGTCTTCACCGGCGAGATCGGCTGGGATCAACCGGAGGTACGCGCCGACGTCTGCGCCGGCCTGCGGCTGTTCGGGGTGGAGCCGCCGGTGGCCGGCAACCTGGCCGCCGACGGTCTGGTCTCGGCTCCGGGCGCGGCGGTGCCGGTGCTGGTGGTCGAGCCACGCGAGGAACTGCAGGTGGCGGCGGAGACCACCGAGGCGGCACGAGCCGCCCAGGTCGGCTAGGACAGCGCCGCCGGCGACGACCGCCGAGGACTCACGGTCGGCTAGGACCGCGCGGCCGGCGACCACCGCCGAGGGCCCACGGTCGGCTGGGACGCGCGACCGGCGGCGACCGCGCGGACCCCTGGACCGCGTGGACCGCTGGACCGCGTGGACCGCTGGACCGCGTGGACCGCTGGACCGCGCGGACTGCTGGGGACTGCATCCGGCCGGGCCAGGGACGGTCTGGGCACTCGCTGGTCAGGCGCAGTCGGTGGTGACCGCTGCGCGGAGGTCGCCGTCGACGGACTCGATCACGATGCTGCGTGGGCCGTCGCGGAAGGCGTACAGCTCGGGGTTGGCGGCGGCGACCGGGCCGTCGGGGTCCGGCAGGATCTCGGCCGGGCTCGGCGCGGCCGGGGCGGCCACGCCGGTGGCCCGGGCGGTGTGGGCCTGGCCGCCGCCGGGGCAGGCCACCGAGACCCGGCCGGCCGGGGCCACCTCGCTGGCGCCCAGCGCGGCCAGCACCTGACCGGGTTGGTCGTCGACGCCGAGGCCGGGCAGCAGGTCGGCCAGGGCCAGGTCGGGTTCGACGGGCCGGCAGCCGGTGGTCGCCGTGAACCTCAGCACTCCCGGTCCGGTCGACCGGCCGGAGACCGCGACGAAGTCGCCCGCGTCGGCGCGCAACGTCGGACCGCCGCCGCCGCCGTTGCCGTTGCCACCGTCGCCGTTGCCGCCGTTGCCGTTGCCGTCGCGGTCGGGGCGGATCCCGGCGCGGTAGCCGGCCGGTAGCCGGTCGGCGATCGTCGCCAGCAGCGGGTCCACCCGGTCCGGCGTGGTCCGCACGATGAGGTCGCGTTCCAGGGTGGCGCCGTCGCGGAAGGTGGTGACCCGACACCCGCTGGTCAGCCGGGGCTCCACCAGTTCGAGTACCGCCTCGGTTCCGGCGGCGCGGACCAGCTCACCGATCGCCCGGCTCACCACCGGCTGCGCCTGGGTCAGGGTGCGCTGCTCGCGGACCGTCGGCTCGTCCCGCCGCATGGACAGATAGCTGAGCCCGACCAGCAGTACCGCCCAGACGACGGTGCCGATGATCAACCACCGTCCCCAGGGCCGCCCGGCCGGCGTACCCGGGTCCGACGGGCCGGGCCAGTCGGGTGGAGCCGGGTACGACGGCGGGCTGGTCTGCTCGGCGCGGTCGGTCACGCCGCCAATCGTGGCACGGCGCCGCCGGTCAGCGCGGCGAGGCCAGCCGGTAGCCGACCCCGCGTACGGTCTGCACCCGGGGGCCGTCCGGCAGGGCGTTCAACTTCCGCCGCAGCCGCTTGACCGCCGAGTGCAGGATCGCGGTGTCGCCGAGGTAGGCCCCGCCCCAGACCGAGGCGAACAGCCGCTCGTAGGTCCACAGCCCGATCGGCGGGCTGACCAGGCGGGCCAGCAGCTCGCGTTCCAGTCGGGTCAGGCTCAGCGGTTCGCCCCGCCAGGTGACCAGGTGACCGGCCGGATCGACCGACAGCTCGCCCATCGTGACGGGCGTCGACGGCTGCCCCGTCGGTCGCTCGGCGGCCGACGGACCCAGAATCGAACGCAGCTCCGACAGGTCCGAGCAGATCACCACCGTCCCGCAGTCGTCGAGTCGGCGGACCAGCCGTTCCCGCACCACCGCGTCCGAGGAAACACAAACCACCAGCGGAATCTCGCCACTGACCACAACAACCTCCCCCGTTGTCGCGCCTTCCACGCCGTCCAAGCCAATCGGGTTTGATCTACCGCGTCAACACCGATTGGACGGTGGCGGCTGTCCGGCACCTGACCCGCGCCTGGATTCTGCCCGGATTCTGCCTTGATACTGCTCTGGCCGGCCCATTGATCACTACCACTAGGAGCCAGAGCATGACTCCTAGCGGATGTGGGGAGCGCTCTCCATAAGACCTCGCGACCCACGCGCCGGTGGCACTGGCCACAGGGGAGCCGCGTGCTCGACGGCCCGAACAGCTCGGGTCGTGAGGGAGTGGGGAGTGGGAATGTCACAACAACCACGAGGGCGCGACGCCGCCCGCTGGAGCAGAGCCTTCCGGACGCTCGCCGTGGCGACCGCCGTGCTCATCGGCGTCACGGCGCAGCCCACCATCGCCGGCGCGGCGCCGCCCGCCGGCTCGGCCGGCGCCACCGTCAGCGGTGAACTGGTCGCCGAACTGGCCGCCGGCGGGACCACCGACTTCGTCGTCTACCTGCGGGAACGCGCCACACTGGACCGCGCGGCGCAGCGCAGCGACCCCGACGCCCGGGCCACCGAGGTCTACCAGGAGCTGACCGGCACCGCCGAGCGGACCCAGCGCGACCTGCGGGCCGAGCTGGACGCCCGCAAGGCGCCCTACGACGCGTACTGGATCGCCAACGCGTTGCGGGTGACCGGCGACCGGGCCCTGGTGGACGCGATCGCCGCCCGCCCCGAGGTGGAACGGATCGACCCGTCCCGCGAGTACGCGCTCGTCGAGCCGGAGCGGGCCGCGCCCGAGACCGGCCGGGCCAGCACCCAGGCCATCGGCTGGAACGTGACGAACGTGGCCGCCCCGCAGGTCTGGGACGAGTACGGGGTACGCGGCGAGGGCATCGTCGTGGCCAACATCGACAGCGGCGTCCAGTTCGACCACCCGGCGCTGGTCGGCAGCTACCGCGGCAACACCGGCAGCGGCTTCGACCACGCGTACAACTGGTTCGACCCGGCCGGCGTCTGCGCGGACCCGGCGCCCTGCGACAACAACGACCACGGCACCCACACCATGGGCACCATCGTCGGCGACGACGGCGGCGACAACCAGATCGGTGTCGCGCCGGGCGCCACCTGGATCGCCGCCAAGGGCTGCGAGGCCCGCAGCTGCTCCGACGCGTCGCTGCTCGCCGCCGGCCAGTGGGTGCTCGCCCCCACCGACCTCAACGGGGAGAACCCCCGGCCCGACCTGCGGGCCGACATCGTCAACAACTCCTGGGGCGGCGACGGCGGCGACCTGTGGTACCAGCAGATCGTCGACTCCTGGCGGGCCGCCGGGATGTTCCCGGTCTTCTCGGCCGGCAACGAGGGTCCGGGCTGCGGCACCGCCGGCTCCCCCTCCGACTACGCCAACTCGTACGCGGTCGGCAACTACGACATCAACAACAACATCGCCAGCAGCTCCAGCCGCGGCGCGTCCCTGGTGGACGGCGGCATCAAGCCGAACATCTCGGCGCCCGGCAGCGCGGTGCGCTCCAGCGTCCCCGACAACACCTACGCGAACTTCACCGGCACCTCGATGGCCGCCCCGCACGTGGCCGGGGCCGTCGCGCTGGTCTGGTCGGCGTCCGCCGCGCTGCGCGGCGACATCGCCGCCACCGAGGCCCTGCTCGACGACACCGCGACCGATGTGGACTCGCTGGGCTGCGGCGGCACCGTCGACGACAACAACAACTTCGGCGAGGGCCGGCTCAACGCGTACCAGGCGGTCACCCAGGCCCCGCGCGGACCCGTCGGGATGGCCGCCGGCACGGTGATCGAGGCGATCACCGGCGAGCCGCTGGAGGGCGCCACCATCAGCGCCAACGGGCGCAGCGTCCGGACCGCGGCGGACGGCACCTACCGGATGACCCTGCCGGCCGGCGATCACGACATCACCGCCTCGGCGTACGGCTTCCGGAGCATGACCCTCACCGTCACCATCCCCGAGAACGGCACCGCGCCGGTGGACTTCGGGCTGGTCGAGACGCCCGAGACGACCGTCTCCGGCCGGGTGACCGACGGCTCCGGTCACGGTTGGCCGCTCTACGCGAAGATCGAGGTGGCCGGCCGGCCCGGCGGCCCGATCTTCACCGACCCGAAGACCGGCCGGTACTCGTTCACGGTGCCGGGCAACACCGAGTACCGGATCACCACCACCGCCGTCTACCCCGGCTACCAGACTGTCAGCCAGGACCTGTACGTCGGCATGACGGCCCCCACGGTCAACATCGCGGTTCCGGTCACGGCGGCCTGCACCGCGGCCGGCTACCGGGCCAGCCTGGGCGAGCCGCTGATCTCGGAGTCGTTCGACACCACCGAGACGCCGGCCGGCTGGTCGGTGGTGAACCGCACCGAGGACGGCGGCTGGACCTTCGAGGACCTGGGCAACCGGGGCAACCAGACCGGCGGCACCGGTGGCTTCGCGATCATCGACAGCGACGCGCTGGGCAGCGGCAACACCCAGGACACCGACCTGCGGATGCCGCCGCTGGACTTCTCCGACCTGAGCGCGCCGGTGCTGCGTTTCAACAGTGACTGGCGGGCGGTCGGCGTCAGCGACTTCGCCGACATCGACGTCTCCGTCGACGGCGGCACCAACTGGTCGAACGCCTGGCACCAGACCGCCAGCCGGCGCGGCCCCCGGATCGAGGAGGTACCGCTCACCCTGGTCGCCGGGCGGGAAGAGGTGCTGATCCGGTTCCGCTTCGGCGGCACCTTCGCCTGGTGGTGGGAGGTGGACAACGTCGAGGTCGTCAACCGGTCCTGCACCCCGGTGCCGGGTGGCCTGGTGACCGGCTTCACCACCGACCAGAACACCGGCGACCCGCTGACCGGCGTGACGGTGTCCAGTGTGGAGGAGCCGCTGGACCGGGGCGTTTCGGCGGCGACGCCGGAGGACCAGAACCTGCCCGACGGCTTCTACTGGCTCTTCTCCAGCCTGACCGGAACCCGGGAGTTCACCGCCAGCAAGGCGCCGTACGCCGCCCACACCCGGCCGGTGACGGTTCAACCTGACGGCACGGTCCGGGCGGACTTCGCGCTCGGCGCCGGTCGGCTCACCGTCAGCCCGGGCTCCATCGAGTCGCACCAGCCGTACGGCAGCGTCCGCCAGACGAAGCTGACGGTGACCAACACCGGCAGCGCCCCCGCCACCGTGGATGTCGTCGAGCGCGGCGGCGGCTTCGACCTGCTCTCCCGCAAGGGCGCGGAGCTGAACGAAATCAAGATGAAGGGAATCAGCAAGGCCCGGACCGGGGTCGGCTACGGCACCATCGGCGGCACCGACGGCACCGCCGCCGCGCCGCTGATCGACGAGGCCTGGACCAGGCTTCCCAACCTGCCGGCGGCGATCTTCGACAACGCCGCGGCCACCATCGGCGGCAAGGTCTACTCCGTCGGCGGCGGCAGCGGCACCGGACTGGAGCGCAGGGCCTGGGTGTACGACCCGGGCGCGGCCGCCTGGACGGCGCTGCCGGACCTGCCCAACGCGCGATCGAAGCCATCGGCGGCAGCGGTGGGCGGCAAGCTCTACGTGCTCGGTGGCTGGGGTCCCGGCGGGACGCCGGTCGCCTCGGTGGACGTCTTCGACCCGGCCACCGGCGCCTGGAGCACGCTGTCCGGGACGACCAACCCGGCCCCCCGGTCGGCGGCCGGCACGGCGGTCGTCGGCGGCAAGGTCTACCTGGTCGGTGGCTGCATGGACAGCAACTGCACCGACTCGGCCAACCTGGTGATCTTCGACCCGGCCACCGGCACCTTCCGGGCCGGGGCGAACTACCCGCAGATCGTCTCCTGGATGTCCTGCGGCGGGATCGGCGGCAAGGTCTACTGCGCCGGCGGCGCCGGGGCGACCGAGTACTCGAACGGCTACGGCTACGACCCGGCCGCCGACGCCTGGTCGCCGCTGCCGAACCTGCCGCTGGACCTGTGGGCCTCCCAGGCGACGGTGGCCGGCGGCCTGCTGGTGCTGGCCGGCGGGGTCACCGCCGCCTCCACCGCGGTCACCAACCGGACGGTCGCGTACGACCCGGCCGCCGGGGCCTGGCTGAACCTGCCGAACACGCTGTTCAGCCGGTACCGGGGCGGGGCGGCGTGCGCGGCGTACAAGATCGGTGGTTCGCCGTCGTCGTTCGTGGGCTCCGCGGAGACCGAGTTCCTCGGTGGCCTGGAATCCTGCGACGAGGGTGGCGACCAGCCGTGGCTGACCACCGACCCGACCACCTTCACCCTGGCGCCGGGGGCGTCCCGGCAGGTGACGGTCCGGCTGACCGCGACCGGCGAGTTCGGGGTCGGCCAGCCGGGCACGTACACCGCCGAGCTGGGGCTGGCCTCGGACACGCCGTACTCGGTGCCGGGCGTACCGGTCGAGATGAACGTCTCGCCGCCGGCCAACTGGGGCAAGCTGCACGGCTCGGTGACCGGGCAGACCTGCGGCGGCAGCACGGTGCCGGTGCCGGCCACGGTCCGGCTCAGCCTGGTCAGTGACCCGACCGTCGGCTACACGCTGACGGCCGACGGCGGCGGCTACGCCTACTGGGTGCCGCGCGGCCGGTACCAGGTGATCGTCGCGAAGGACGGCTGGATTCCGCAGGCCAAGCGGATCCAGGTGCAGTCCGGCTTCGTGACGTCGCTCGACTTCACCCTGTCCCCGACCACCCCCTGCGCCGACCGGCTGGGCGGCGTCTGATCCTTCTCATCCGCGGGGCCGGGCCGGATTCGGTCCGGCCCCGCGGGCTTTTCCGGAGGTTGGGCTCTCCACGGCCGCGCTGATCCTGGTGCCGACCCTGGGACCGCTGCTCGCCGGCACCGAGGAGGGCGCCGAGGCGTACGACACCGAGATCACGCCGCCCGACTACGCGTTCGCGATCTGGGGGCCGATCTTCGCGGCCAGCGCCGCCAACGCGATCCAGCAGGCGATCCCGGCCAACCGGGTCGCGGCCACCAACCGGCGCAGCGGCTGGTGGCTGGCGGGGGCGTACTCGGCCAACGCGGCCTGGTCGCTCGCCGCCCAGTCCGGGCGGTTCCGCTGGACCCCCTACCTCCTGCCGGTGGCCACCGGCCTCGCCGCCCAGGCGTACCGCCGCCAGCAGGCCGAGCAGCCGGCCGACGCGCAGCGGATCACCCCGGTCGCGCCGCCGGCGCCGCGTCCGCCCTGCTGATCGCCACGACCACGGCGGTACGGCAACTCGGGTCGTCCCGACTGCCACGCTGACCGGTCGCCGGACCGGGCCAGCAGTGGCCCGGTTGCCGGACCAGGGCGGCAACGGCCAAGCTGCCGGGCCGGTCTGGATGGTGCCGGGCTGTGCGAGCATGGCCCGGTGTCGCCGCCGCGTACTGTCCACGACCGGGCCGAGTTGGCCGGGTTGCTGGGGCGCGATCCCGCCCTGCACGCGTACCAGCTCGGGGATCTGGACGACTTCTTCTGGCCGTACACGTCGTGGTTTCGCGACGGCGACTCGGTGGCGCTGGTGTACCACGGCGGCGGGTCGCCGATCCTGCTCGCCTTCGAGCCGCCCGAGCGGCGGGACCGGCTGATCGGGCTGTTGACCGGGCTGGCCCCGTTGCTGCCCCGGCGCCTCTACGCCCACCTGTCGCCCGGTGCCGAAGCGGCCCTGACCGGGCAGTTCGCGGCCGAGTCACACGGCCCGCACCGGAAGCTGGCGCTCACCGAGCCGGCCCGGCTGCCGCTGGTCGAGCCGGCCGGCGAACCGCTCACCACCGCCGACCTGCCGGAGCTTGAGAGGCTCTACCGACTGTCCTACCCGGACAACTCGTTCGACCCCCGGATGCTGGCGACCGGTCACTACCTGGGGCTGCGGCGGGCCGGCGAGCTGGTCGCGGTGGCCGGCGTACACGTATGGTCGGCGCGGTACCGGGTGAGCGCGTTGGGCAATGTGACCACCCATCCGGAGCTGCGCGGCCAGGGCATCGGTACGGCGCTGGTGGCGGGCGTCTGCCGCCGGCTGCTGCGAACCGTCGACCACATCACCCTCAACGTGCGGGCCGACAACACCCCGGCGCTGGCCCTCTACGCCCGGCTCGGCTTCACCCCGGTCGCCGAGTACACCGAGCTGACCCTGACCGCCACCGCCTGACCCCGGTCCGGGGCCGCTGCCAGCGGCCCGGCCATTCTGCTCGGCCGACCGACGGCTGCTCGGCCGACCGGATGGCTGCTCGGCCGACCGGATGGCTGCCAGCTGGCCAGCCGACGGCTACTCCCGCCAACGACGGCTGTTGACCGGCCCGCCCAGCCGCCGTTCGGTCGGCCGCCGGCTGTCAGTCGGTCTTCAGGGCGGCGCCGACGGCGGCGGTGAGCGAGGTGGCCGGGCGGCCGATGAGGGCGGTCAGGTCGCCGCTGTCGGTGACCAGTTCGCCGCGGGCGATGCCCAGGTCGCAGTCGGCGAGCGTCTGCGCGACCGCCGCCGGCAGCCCGGCTTCGACGAGCGTCTTGGCGTACGCGTCGGCGGGCAGATCCTGGTACGCCAACGTCCGGCCGCTCTGCGCCGCCACCTCGGCGACCAGTTCGGCGAGGCTGAACGGGGTGTCGCCGGCCAGCTCGTAGGCGACGCCGGTCGGACCGTCGCCGAGCAGCACGGCGGCCGCCGCGTCGGCGTAGTCGGCCCGGGTGGCGCCGGCCAGCCGGCCGTCACCGGCGGCTCCGAGCAGCACCCCGTGCTCGAAGACCGGCCCGAGGTTGTCGGTGTAGTTCTCGATGTACCACCCGTTGCGCAGGAAGACGTACGGAATGCCGGAGTCGCGGATCAGCTTCTCGGTGACGCGGTGCTCGGCGGCGAGCTCCATCGCGGTGGTGTCGGCGTTGAGGATGCTGGTGTACGCGAGGAACGGGACCCCGGCGGCCACCGCCGCCGCCACCACGTTGGCGTGCTGCGCGACCCGCCGCCCCACCTCGCTGCCGGAGATGAAGAGCAGCCGGTCGGCGCCGACGAAGGCCGGGGCGAGCGTCTCCGGCCGGTCGTAGTCCGCCTCGCGCACCTGCACCCCGGCTGCGGCAAGATCGGCGGCCTTGCCCGGGTCGCGTACCGCGGCGACGATCTCCCCGGCCGGCACACCCCGGTCCAGCAACGACCGCACGACAAGTCGGCCAAGATGACCGGTAGCTGCGGTAACAGTGATCATCTGCTAACTCCCCTGAGTTCTTTCGCGGACCCCATGACCCGCACCCCAGCCAGCATGCACTAACTTTTCGAAAGTACAATCCTGATGTGAGCGCCGTCATCTGGAAAGCACTTGCCGAGAGGGCTATGGTGGCGTGGTGAGCAGTGCGACCGACGTCGACTTCGAACACGCCGCTGGCAACCACGCCGCCGCGGTTGGCCCCACAGCTGCGAACGGCCCCGCCGGCGCGAGCGATCCGTCGGACGAACTGGTCAGCGATGTGTTCGCCCGCGCCTGCCCGTCCCGTCGCACGCTGGAGAACGTGGCCGGCAAGTGGGGAATCCTGGCTCTGGTCGCCCTCGCCGAGGGCACCTACCGGTTCAACGCGCTACGCCGACGGGTCGACGGGGTCAGCGAGAAGATGCTCTCCCAGACCCTGCACGCACTGGAACGCGACGGCCTGGTCAGCCGCGCCGTGCAGGCCACCATCCCGCCGCACGTCGAGTACAGCCTCACCCCAGCCGGCCTGCGAGTCGCCACCAAGCTCCGCGAGCTGATCGACCTCGTCGAGGCCGAGATGCCCACAATCCTCACCGCCCAGACCAACTACGACGCCAACCGCTAGTTCCCGGGGTCCGGTCGGGACATCCCTTCTGCGATTCGTAGACGCGACTTCTCGGCAGACTAGAATTCTGGTCTATGACAGCGCTGCCGCTGTCCGAAGCGAAGGCCAGACTTTCTGAGGTGGCCGAAGAGGTCGACCGCACCCACGACCGCGTCCACATCACGCGTAATGGCCGCGAATATGTCTGATCTCCGCCGAGGACCTTGAGTCACTGGAAGCCACGATCGAACTGCTCTCCGACCCCGCCGCCCTTACCCGGATTCGGGAGGCCGAAGCGGCGCTCGCCAGGGGCGAGAGCACCAGCGCCGAGGAGATGGCTCACCTGATGGCGCAACGGCGGGCTCGTGAACAGGCCGCCTGAGGAGCAGAACCCGGCCGGCGAGTCGAACTGGCCCGAGCACTACACGGTGATCCTGGCCCCCGGCGCGAGGCGCGCCCTGACCGACGGGCTCCCTTCGGGTGCCGCCTTCGCCGGGTGGGAATTCATCAACGGACCACTCCGTCGAAAGCCGCATCGGGTGGGTGCTCGACTGAACGCCCCGTTCGACGGCCTCTGGCACGCCAGGCGAGGCGAGTACCGCGTCCGATATCACATCGACGAGAAGCGGCGCGAGATCCACGTCCTCGACGTCGCCCACCGTCGTGACACCTATCGCCGCTGACCCGGGTCCGGAGAATAATCTTGGTAGCGGATGGCCCCCGGAGGGGCCGAAAACTATCAAGATCGCTGATTGGCGGTTATGCGGTGGTGCGGTAGGTCACGTAGCGGCCATGGGCGGGGTGGGCGGAGATGAGTTCGCGGTGGTGTAGCAGCTCCAGTGCCCTGCTCACCGTGCCGAGGCTGACGTAGTAGGTGTTGGCGAGCTGACTCGCGGAGGGCAGCCTGGTGCCCGGCGGCAGCTCACCGCTCTTGATCTGTTCGGTGTAGTCGTCGACGATCTGCCGGAACGACGGCCTTGTTGTGGACATCAGAGCCTCCAGTCGGCGCAGCCCATCGATGATGCCGCACCTACTAGAGCAACTACAACAACCGCCCCACCTCCCGGTCACTTCCGCCGCCGACGTCCCCCACCCATAAGCCGCAGATCGACCATCCACCCGGCCGCCCACACCCCGATCCCTTGATGATCTGAGCGCTACTGCTGTTAAAACCCGCCGGTAACAGCAGTAGCGCTCAGATCATCACCACTCCCCCACGACAACGCCTACACCGTCGTGTGTGTCGAGTCCACGATCGAGTCGCGCTGAACAATTCAGATGGGTGCGCTGATCACGACTGGCTGCGCCACGAGCGAGGTGGCACCGATCGAGCGACGACTTCGCCCCGACCTACTCGCCGGAGTGATCCGCGACGAAGGTGCCTCGCCCGGGGTGTCCGATGATCAGGTCGCGTTCGTGCAGCAGGGAAAGCGCACGGTAGGCGGTGCCCATGCTCACGTTGTAGGACCCGGCGATCTCGCGGGTCGAGGGAAGCTTGGCGCCAGGAGCGAGCTCCCCACTCTTGATCTGCTCGGTGATGTCGGCGGCGATGCGCCGGAATGGCGGTTGCGCTGTGGACATTGAGGTGTCTCCGGTCGGTTCGGCACCTCAGATCATGCCCTACCTACTGTAGCTACTGCAATAGCTCGGGAAACTCAGCTAACTTGAGGGCTAGACCTTGCCTAGCTACTAAGGTAGGTTGACGACTGGCACGCTCCGGCGGTTCGGCAAATCTGCTGGTGGCGGCGCCGCAGCCGGGGCGGATCGCGTTTGACGGGTACCCGTCCCGGCACCGCAGGTGTGCTCCGTGGCCGTACCGCCGATCAGGGCTGCGGTCGCAGGGCCGGGCGGCCCGGTCCCGTCTCCCCCTATCCGAGGATCGGGCCGCCCATCCACCATCGCCGACAGGAAGGGTGATGCACCGTGCGCAGACTCCTCCGCCGCCTCGTCAACAGAGTCCGGTCCCGACCCCGGACCGGCCACTCACCACCCCGGCGCCCGCACAACTCCGGCGGCCACTGGACCCGGTCATGACCGGCGACTCCGCAGCAGCGGCAACCACCGGCACCGGCCCAGCCGACAGCAGCCCGACGGACACCGGCCCATCCAGAAACGCCTTAACCGGCGGCGCCGCAACCGGCGGCGCCCCAACCGGCGGCGCCCCAACCGGCGGCGCCCCAACCGGCGGCGGACGGTACGTCATTCATCTCATGGTGACCAGCGCTGATCTGGCGGCGGCGCGACAGCTTGCCATTGAGCTGACCCGGTCGCTGCGATTCGCGCCCGAGCTGTCCCGCACCGAGACGACGGTCTCCGCGGAGTGCGACCAACTCGTACAGCATCGGGTTTTCTGCGACCGGTTGCTCGACGCCGGCCGGCGCTGCCTCCTGGCGGCCGACCACCCCGCCGCCTGCCTGGCGGAAAGCCCCCGCCAACGCATCTCCCGCCACTCCATCTGACTGAACCCACAAGTGTTGAGACGCTGCGTTGCCACTGGGACGACAACGCAGCGTCTCAACACCACAAGGTCGACGGGGATTCGGCGTGAAAGGAGGCGCCGCCCGGGCCAGTTGTGGCCCGGGCGGCGACGACGTGATGCGGGAGACGGGTCAGGCGACGGTTACCGGGACCTCGTTGATGCCGCGGTTGGCGGTGACCTTGGCGTCTCCGTTGCCGGAGCGGGAGAGGGCGCGCAGCGTCCACGAACCCGGTGCGGCGAAGAAGCGGAACTGGCCGGCCGGTGAGGTGACCACCTCGGCGGTGAACTCGCCGGTCGAGTCGAGCAGCCGGACGTAGGCGCCGCCGACCGGGGCGCCGGTGCCGTCGCTGACCACGCCGGTGATCACGGTTTCCTTTTCCAGGTCCAGCCCGGCGGGCAGCGGCGCGGCCTGGTCGGGCGCGGCGCAGCCGTCGGCGGTAACGGGAGCGGTCATCGCGGTCACGCCTCCCCGGGCTCGTCGCCGAGCGCCACCGGCACGCCGACCAGCGAGCCGTACTCGGTCCACGAGCCGTCGTAGTTCTTCACGTTCTGGTGGCCGAGCAGCTCCTTGAGCACGAACCAGGTGTGCGACGAGCGCTCGCCGATCCGGCAGTAGGCGATGGTGTCCTTGTCGCCGTCCAGGCCGGCGTCGCCGTAGATGGCGCGCAGCTCGTCGTCGGACTTGAAGGTGCCGTCCTCGTTCGCCGCCTTCGACCACGGCACGCTGATCGCGGTCGGGATGTGGCCGCCGCGCTGCGCCTGCTCCTGCGGCAGGTGCGCCGGGGCGAGCAGCCGGCCGGCGTACTCGTCGGGCGAGCGGACGTCGACCAGGTTCTTGGTGCCGATCGCCGCCACCGCCTCGTCGCGGAACGCCCGGATGGTCAGGTCCGGGTCGCTGGCCACGTAGCTGGTCTCCGGCCGGGAAACCACGTCCTTGGTGAGCGGGCGGGCGTCCAGCTCCCACTTCTTGCGGCCGCCGTCGAGCAGCTTCACGTCGCGGTGGCCGTAGAGCTTGAAGTACCAGTACGCGTACGCGGCGAACCAGTTGTTGTTGCCGCCGTACAGGATGACGGTGTCGTCGTTGCCGATCCCGCGGGACGAGAGCAGCGCCTCGAACTGGGCCTTGTTCACGAAGTCCCGGCGTACCGGGTCCTGCAGGTCGGTCTTCCAGTTCAGCTTGATCGCACCGGCGATGTGGCCGCCTTCGTAGGCGGTGGTGTCCTCGTCGACCTCGACGAAGACGACGCCGGGCGCGTCGAGGTTCTTCTCGGCCCAGTCGGCCGAAACGAGTGCGGTGTCGCGACTCATCAGATCACTCCCTGGTAGCTGCCCACCGGCCGGGATTCGTGGCCGGCGGCATGGACGTTGGTCAGTGAGTCGGCGTGGAGATCGGAAGTTCGGTCGCACCACGCCGGACCCATAGGACGGATCACGGGTTCCGTGCGACGGCGCCGCTGCCGGGCGTGCGATCAGAGGGTACGCAGGAGAAGCAGCCCCGCCGTCAGATGACGGGGCGACACAGGCAGGTGGCCACGCGGCACAGGTCGACCGCGCGCCGTTTGGTGAGGAGCGTCCCCATGGGGTGGGAGCTTACCAGCGATTTCGCCGGCCCCTACAGAGTCGGACGTCACGTTCCCGGATGGTGGTCGGCACCCACCGCAGCGGTCAGGCGACCGAATTGAGCGGCACGTCCCGGGCGGTGGCGGTGACCGCCAGCCCCTGCGGCAGGGTCTGTACGTCGCGAACCTGCAGCGCGAAGGGCATCTCGGGCACCGGCAGCTCGACGGAGATCTGCTGGGCGTACGCGTTTATCGCCTGCCGGGCCACCTGGTTGTCCGGCAGCCCCTCGGCCGACAGGTCGTCGAAGCCGAGGAAGACCCGGCCCTCGTCGTCCACGGTCAGCTCGGCGGCGCCGTTGATGGTGAACTCCTGGCCGAGCACGGTCAGCGGCGCGCTCACCCGCAGCCGGCCCTGCTCCTCGCGCAGCGTCAGGCCGGGCTGGTTGATGAAGTCGGCCACCGTGTCGTAGGAGATGGTGCCGGTGCCCTCGACGGTCTCGGCGATCACCTCCCCCTCGCCGGTGCGCAGGGTGTCGATCGAGGCGAGCACGTTGCGGGCGTCGACGGTCAGCTCGGGCACCCGCAGCGACCGGCCCTGCACCGGGCCCCGCAGGTCACGGACGAGAATCGAGATCGACTCGTACCGGCCGGCGACGACCTGGGTGAGGAACGGGAAGCCGCCGACCGTCACCTCCGGCGGGGAGGACTCGATCTCCTGCTTGGCGACCTCCTGGCGGATCTGGTCGGCGATCGCCCGCTCGGCGAAGCTGGCCGCCACCCGGTCGGCCACCACCAGCAGACCGGCCAGCACCACCAGCAGCACGATGAAGGTGATCAACACCTTCCGGCCGCGCCGGCGCCGCGGCCGGTCCCGGTGGGTCTCGTCGTACGCCGAGTAGCTGTCTGCCACGCCGCCTCCTGCCGCTGTCCGCGCTGCCGGTCGGCCTCCGCCGCCGGTCGCGTCGGTGCAGTACCCGATTCGCCGGATTCCCAATCGGCTTTACGTGCCGGGACGGGCAGCGGATCAGATCAGCAGCACACTCATCCCGTACGCCACCGGCGCGGCCAGCGCGAAGCCGCCGAGTGGGCCCTGCATGTGCCGGGCGATCCACATGGTCGGCGCCTCGCCGGCCATCTGTCGGCCGGCCTCGATGTAGCCGACGGCCAGGTCCGCCAGCACCGCCGCGGAGCCGGCCACCAGCCCGACCACCGCGCCGCTGGTCGGGGTGAATCCGACCAGGTAGATGCCGATGATCCCGCCGGTCAGCGTGCCGCACATCGCGCCGATCACCACGCCGAGGGCGCCACGCGGCACCTGCGGGGCGGGCCGGGGCCAGGGCAGCACGGCGTCGGTGAGGCGGGCCACGGCGAGTGCCACCGCGGTCGCGGTGAGGCAGACGAAGATCGCCTGGGTGCCGAGCAGCCGCCGGCTGAGCACGATGAGCGTGGCGAACGCCACCACGCCGAGAATGATGAAGAGGGTCGCCCCGAGCGATTCGGTGACCCGGGCCCGGTCCTGCGCCCGCACCAGCTGACCGAGGACGCCGACCAGGAACCCGCCGGCGGCCACGTAACCCAGCGGCGCCAGGGCCGCCAGGTCGGGCAGCACCGCCGCCGCGTTCGCGCCCGCCGCCACCACGGTGGAGACCCCGGCGACCAGGAGCAGTGCCGGTGGGCGCAGCGCCAGCGTCCAGGCCAGTACGAAGAGCAGCTGGACCCCGAGCACCACCAGCGCGAACGGCAGCCGGGCACCGGGCGCCGAGGTCTGCGCGCCGAAGACCAGGCCGACGCCGATCAGCAGCGCGAAGCCGGCGACGATAAGCGACGGCAGCCGCCGGACCGGCACCGGACCGGCCGAGATTTCACCGTCCGGGTCGTCTGACAGGTCGTCCGGGAGCGCCGGGTCCGGCGCCGGCTCGTCGTCGTCCGGCCGGCCCGCCCGAGCGCCCCCCGGTCCGGGTGCGCCGGGGTAGCCGTCGCGATCCGGGCCGGGTCTGCCGGGATAGCCGTCGCGATCCGGGCCGGGGCCACCCGGGTAGCCGTCCGGGCCGGGTGGGTAGCCGCGGCCCGGGCCGGGTTGCGGGACGACCGCCGCCCCACCCCGGGCCGGGCCGGCCGGGGGCATGGGTCCGCGGGTCTGCCCGGGTGGCGGCACAGCGCCGCGGGGCGGGTGCCCGGGCCGGCCGGTCCGGCCCGGGCCGGCCGGATTGCCGTCGGCCCAGGCGTCGCGACCGGTCTCGGGTGGGGTCGAGGGGTACACGCCCCGATCGTGCCAGATCCCGAGCCGGAACGGCCGTCCCGCGCCGCTGTCATCGCGACGCGTCAACGCCGGGTCGCGCTTCGCAACGGCGTCGAGGCAGGTCGTGGCCGGGGCGCACCGCGGCCACGCGGCCGGGGATCGCGTTATGTCCTAGGCCACAAATGATCAGACAACCGTCTGAGTGTTTCGGGCGGGAAATCGGTTAGGCTCAGGCCTTAACCACCCGTCAGTGCAGCCGGGAAGACGCCAGTCCCAGCGGCAAACCCGGTCATCACCGTAACGCCGCTGACCACCGCGCGGCCTGTTGATGCCGCCGGGACGGAGGTGATGTGTGGAGATCCTGCTGCTGGTGACCGCGCGTGCAGGCGAACCATCCGCCGTGCTGCCCGCGCTCGACCTGCTCCCCCACTCGGTGCGTACCGCGCCCCGCGATGTCCGCACCCTGGTGTCCGGCCCGAGCCCGGACGCCGTACTTGTCGATGCCCGCTCCGAGCTGAGCGAGGCCCGGGCGACCTGCCGCATGCTGCACGCCACTGGTCTGGGGGTGCCGCTGGTCGCGGTGGTGACCGAGGCGGGCCTGATCGCGCTGAACGCCGACTGGGGCGTTGACGACGTGATCCTGGCCAGCGCCGGTCCGGCCGAGGTCGAGGCGCGGCTGCGGCTCGCGGTCGGCCGGCTCAGCAACGCCGCCGCCGGTGCCGGCGGCTGCATCCGGGCCGGGGAGCTGAGCATCGACCCGGACACCTACGCCGCCAAGTTGAAGGGGCGGCCGCTCGATCTGACGTACAAGGAGTTCGAGCTGTTGAAGTTCCTCGCCCAGCACCCGGGTCGGGTCTTCACCCGGGACCAGTTGCTCCGCGAGGTCTGGGGTTACGACTACTTCGGTGGCACCCGGACGGTCGACGTGCACGTGCGGCGGCTGCGCGCCAAGCTCGGCTCGGAGTACGAGTCGATGATCGGCACCGTCCGCCAGGTGGGCTACAAGTTCGTCGTGCCGCCGTCGCGGTCGCTGCCTGACTCCGAGCCGGTGCCGATGCCCGTCTAGATCCCCGTACCGCCGCTTCGATCGAACGCCATCCGGCCGGTGCCGGGTGGCGTTCTGTCGTTCCCGGTGAGGTCGGTCGGCGATGGAGCAAAACCCTATTTAGCCGGCTGATGGTACGTATCCTGGCGCTGAGGGACCTGCCGGGAGGGGGCGCGGTGCGACCGCCAGACATCGGGATCGACAGGCGCCGACGGCACCGGACCCCCGGCCGGGCAAGTCGATGACCGCCTCCCCCAGCACCCGTACCCTCGCCGTCATCGCCGCCGTCGCCGTCGCCAGCCTGGCCGCCATCTACCTGCTCGGCCGGGCGGTGGGCGGCCCGACCGGACCGAGCCTGCTGACCGGCGTACCGGCCGCCACCCCCTCGGCCGCCGACGAACCCGCCGGGCCGCACGACGTCGCCGGCCCGACAACCCCCACCGGTACGCCGACCGCGAGCAGTCCGGCAGCCGCACCGACGCTCGACCCGCACGCCGAGGCCGAGCAGCCCCGACTGCCGGCCGAGCCCGGCGGCGGACCGTACGGGAGCCGCCGGACCACCGGATCGCCGGCCGTGGCGCTCACCTTCGACGACGGCCCGGACCCGAACTACACCCCGCAGGCGCTGGCCATGCTCCGCAGCTACCGGGTACAGGCGACGTTCTGCCTGGTCGGCGCGAACGTCGCCAAGTACCCCCACCTGGTACGGGCGATCGCCGCCGACGGGCACACCCTGTGCAACCATTCCTGGTCGCACGATCTGGCGCTGGGCAGCCGGTCCCGCTCGGTGATCGTGGCCGACCTGGTACGCACCAACGAGGCGCTGCGGGCCGCCGTGCCCGGCGCCCGGATCGCCTACTTCCGGCAGCCCGGCGGGAACTGGACGGCGTCGGTGGTGACGGTGGCCGCACAGCTCGGCATGACGTCGCTGCACTGGACGGTGGACCCGCAGGACTGGCGCCGGCCCGGGGTGAGCAGCATCGCCACGGCCGTCACCAGCTCGACCGTGCCCGGCGCGATCGTGCTGCTGCACGACGCGGGCGGCAACCGGCAGGGCACCGTCTCGGCGTTGCGCTCCATCCTGCCCAACCTCACCCGCCGGTTCGCGCTCACCGCGCTGCCCACCGGAGGCGGTGTCACCGCCGGCAGCGGCGCCGGGGCCGGACCGGCCCAGGCCCTTCCCGGGCCGGGGCCGACCCCCCGATCGGCCGCTCGGCTGCCGGCTACCGTGGCAGGGTGACCACCGCCGCATCCGCGCCCCGCCCGCCGGTCGATCAGGCCGAACGGCTGACGTCGACCGAGATCCGCGACGTGCTCGCCCTGACCACCGCCGCGGACACCGCCGACGGCACCGTCCCGTTCTCCGAACACGTCCGGCTGCGGATCCGGCACGGCGGTGACCAGCCGGTCATCCATCTGCTGGTCCGGGACGGCACCGCCGGCGTGCTCGGGTACGCGCACCTGGAACCGGCCGCCGCCGGTCAGCCGGCCACCGGGGAACTGGTCGTCCACCCGGCGCGGCGGCGGCGGGGCCTGGGACGGGCACTGCTGACGGCCGCGACCGCGGCGTCCGGCGGAGCGTTGCGCATGTGGGCCCACGGCGACCACCCGTCCGCCGCCGCCCTCGCCCTCGACCTGGGATTCACCCGGAACCGGGTGCTGTGGCAGATGCGCCGCGACCTGGGCCCGGCGCTGCCCGAGCCGCGCCTGCCGGCCGGGGTACGGCTGCGCGCCTTCCGGCCCGGTCAGGACGAGCAGGCCTGGCTCGCGGTCAACGGTCGGGCGTTCGCCAGCCATCCCGAGCAGGGTCGGTGGACGGCCGCCGACCTGGCCGACCGGCTCGCCGAACCGTGGTTCGACCCGGCCGGCTTCCTGCTCGCCGTCGAGGAGGGCACGGACCGGCTGGTCGGCTTCCACTGGACCAAGGTCCACCCACCGGCGCCCGGCGGCCGGACCCCGGTGGGCGAGGTGTACGTCGTCGGGGTGGACGCCGACGCGCGGGGCGGCGGCCTGGGCTCCGCGCTCACCGTCGCCGGGCTGCGGCACCTGCGCGAGCAGGGACTGCGGACGGTGACCCTCTACGTGGACGAGTCGAACACCGCCGCGACGGCCCTCTACCGGCGGCTCGGCTTCGCCCCGTGGACCGTCGACGTCAACTACGAGCGGAGCTGACCCCGCCGGGCCGGGCTCAGCCGAAGCGTCCGGTGATGTAGTCCTCGGTGGCCTTGACCTGCGGGTTGCTGAAGATCCGCTGGGTCTTGTCCATCTCGATGAGCTGGCCCGGCTTGCCGGTGCCGGCGATGTTGAAGAAGCCGGTGCGGTCGCTGACCCGGGCCGCCTGCTGCATGTTGTGGGTCACGATCACGATCGTGAACCGCTCCTTGAGCTCGTGCATCAGGTCCTCGATCGCCACCGTCGAGATCGGGTCCAGCGCCGAACACGGCTCGTCCATCAGCAGCACGTCGGGCTTGACGGCGATCGCCCGGGCGATGCAGAGCCGCTGCTGCTGACCGCCCGACAGGCTCGATCCCGGCCGGTTGAGCCGGTCCTTTACCTCCTCCCAGAGGTTGGCGCCGCGCAGCGTGCTCTCGACCAGCTCGTCCAGGGCCGGCTTGCGCATCCGGCCGCTGTTGAGCTTCACCCCGGCCGCGACGTTGTCGTAGATCGACATGGTCGGGAACGGGTTGGGGCGCTGGAAGACCATGCCGACGTGCCGGCGTACGGCGACCGGGTCGACGTCGTCGCCGTACAGGTCCTGCCCGTCCATGGCCACCTTGCCCTCGACCCGCCCGCCGGGCACGACCTCGTGCATCCGGTTCAGCGACCGCAGGAAGGTCGACTTACCGCAACCCGAGGGCCCGATCAGGGCCGTGATCGAGGCCGGCTCGATCGTCATGGTGACGTTCTCCACGGCCTTGAAGGAGCCGTAGAAGATGTCGAGGTCGGAAACCTCGATGCGCTTGGCCACGATGGTCCGTCCTTTCCGGGTCAGCGATTGGTCTTGATGGTGAAGTAGTGGGAGATGGCCCGGGCGATCAGGTTCAGACCCATCACGATGATGAAGAGCGTGAGCGCCGCGGCCCAGGCCCGGTCGACGCCGAACTCGGGTTGGGCGCCCGGAATGCTGTAGGAGTAGTACGTGAAGATCGGCAGGGAGGACATCCGGCCGTCGAAGAGGTCGCTGTTGACCCGGGTGGTGCTGCCGGCGATGATCAGCAGCGGTGCCGTCTCGCCGATGACCCGGGCGATGGCGATCGTCACGCCGGTGGCGATGCCGGCCGCCGCGGTACGGAGCACCACCTTGATGACGGTCCGCCACTTCGGCACGCCGAGTGCGTACGACGCCTCGCGCAGCTCGTTCGGGACCAGCTTCAGCATCTCCTCGACCGACCGGACCACGACCGGGATCATCAGGACGGAGAGCGCTACCGCGCCGCCGATCCCGAACCGGATGCTCGGCCCGAAGAAGATCGCGAAGAGCGCGAAGGCGAACAGGCCGGCGACGATCGACGGGATGCCGGTCATCACGTCGACGAGCAGGGTGACCGACCGAGCCAGCCGGCCCTTGCCGTACTCGACCAGGTAGACCGCGCACATCACGCCGATCGGCACCGAGATGACGGTGGCCGCACCGGTGATCAGCAGGGTGCCGACGATGGCGTGCAGGGCGCCTCCACCCGGACCCAGCACGCCCCTCATGTCGCTGGTGAGGAACTCGCCGTCCAGCCGGCCGATGCCGTTGGACGCCACCGTGAAGAGCAACGACAGCAGTGGCAGGATCGCCAGGCTGAAGGCGATGGAGACCACCACCGTGACGAACCGGTCCTTGGCCCGGCGAGCCCCCTCGACCCGCCAGGAGAGCAGCGGCAGCGCGAGGACGATCAGCAGTACGGCGCACACCACGGCCATCGGCACCGCGACGCCGGCCAGCCAGGCGACGAGGCCGACCGCGACGGCGCCGGCGACGACGGCGGGCACCGCCCACCTGGGCAGGATGCCCCGGGTCATCCCGGTGTCGAGGACCGGCTGCGGGGGCGAGTCGGTGGGGGTGGCCGTCGTGGTCATGCGTTCGCTCCCGAGAAGTCACGCCGACGGTTGACGATGGCCCGAGCCGCGTAGTTGACCAAGAAGGTCAGCGCGAAGAGCACCAGGCCGGACGCGATGAGCGCGTTCACGGCGAGGCCGCTCGACTCGGGGAAGTCCAAGGCGATGTTGGCGGCGATGGTGTTGCTGTTGACCGAACCGATCAGGTTCGTCGAGATCACGTCTGCCGGGGAGAGCACCATGGCAACCGCCAGGGTCTCGCCGAGTGCCCGGCCGAGGCCGAGCATGCTGCCGCTGACGATGCCGGAGCGGCCGAACGGCAGGACCGTCATCCGGATCATCTCCCACCGGGTGGCGCCCAGGGCGAGTGACGCCTCCTCCTGCAACCGGGGCGTCTGCAGGAAGACCTCCCGGTTCACGGCGGTCATGATCGGCAGGATCATCACCGCCAGCACCAGGCCGGCGGTGAGCATGGTCCGGCCGGTGGCCGAGGTGGGTCCGGCGAACAGCGGGATGAAGCCGAGGTTCTCCTCCAGCCAGCGGTAGGCCGGGACGAGCTGCGGGGCGAGGAAGTAGATGCCCCAGAGGCCGTAGACCACGCTGGGCACCGCGGCCAGCAGGTCGACCAGGTAGCCCAGCGCGGCCGCGACCCGGCGGGGGGCGTAGTGCGAGATGAACAGCGCGATCCCGACCGACAGCGGCAGGGCGACCACCAGTGCGATGACGGCGGCCAGGACGGTGCCGAAGAGCAGCGGCCCGACGAAGGAGATGAAGCCCTCGCCCCCGGGCAGGTCGGCCCCGTCGGCGGTCAGCGCCGGGAATCCCTCGTAGAGCAGGAAGGCCGCGACCGCGGCCAGGGTGACGAGAATGAGGATCCCCGACCCGATCGCGGTGCCGGAGAAGATCCGATCGCCGAGGCGTCGGGTGGAGCCGGTCCAGCCCGGTTCCTCCTCGCCGCCCGTCGGGGTTCCACCCATGGCGGTGGCGGGCGTTGTCACGGTTTGCGCCTCCTCAGGCCGGTGCGGTGACGGGTGTTGCGACGCCGGGAGCGGGACCGGTCGACCGTCGAACGGTCGACCGGGCCCGCGTCCGGAGCTTCCCGCGGTCGGCGCGGATCAGGCCGCGCTGATCGCCTCGATGGCGGTCTTGGCCTGGGTGCGCAGTTCCTCGGAGATCGGCGCCGAACCGGCGTTCTCCGCTGCCGCGTTCTGGCCCTCGGGGCTGACCAGGTAGTTCATGAACGCCTTGACCAGTTCGGCGGTCTCCGCGCTGTCGTAGTTGACGCAGGCGAGCTGGTAGGAGACCAGCACGATCGGGTAGACGCCCGCCTCCTTGGTGTCGCGGGGCAGGTCGATGGCGTAGCTGAACTCCGGCCGGCCCGACACCTTCTCGGCGGCGTCGACCACGGCCGCGGCCGCCTCGGCCGAGTACTCGACGAAGCTCTCGCCGACCTGGACGGCCGCGACCCCGAGCTCACCGGCCTGGGAGGCGTCGAGGTAGCCGATGGTGCCCTCGCCACCGCGCAGCGCGGCGGCCACGCCCTGGGTCTGCGCGGCTGCCTCACCGCCGGACGCCGGCCAGTCACCGGAGACCTCGTAGGTCCAGTCCTGCGGCGCCGCCTTGGACAGGTAGTCGACGAAGTTCTCGGTGGTGCCGGACTCGTCCGACCGGTGCACCGGCGTGATGGCCAGGTCCGGGAGCTGCGCGTCGGGGTTGAGTTCGGCGATCGCCGGGTCGTTCCACTTCGTGATCTTGGAGTCGAAGATCCGCGCCATCACCGAGGGCGACAGGTTGAGCTTCTCGACGCCCGGCAGGTTGTAGGCGACGGCGATCGGGCTGATGTAGCCCGGGAACTCGATGAAGCCCCGCTCGCCGCAGGTGGCCTCGGCTGCGGCGATCTCCTCCTCGTCGAGGTAGGCGTCGGAGCCGGCGAACTGCACGCCGCCGCTGGTGAACTGCTCGCGGCCGCCGCCGGAGCCGATCGGGTCGTAGGTCACGGTGGCGTCCGGCGCCACGGACGAGAATCCGGCGATCCAGGCCGCCATGGCGGCGCCCTGGGAGGAGGCTCCGGCACCGGCGAGGTCTCCGCTGACCTCGGTGGACGTCTCCGAACCGGTGTCCTCGCCGTCGCCACCGCAGGCGGCCACGCCGAGGGAAAGCAGCACGGCGACCGGCAGGGCGGCCAACCGAAGGGATCTGCGGTTCACAGTGATATTGCCTCTCTGAGGTCGGGGTGGCGATCCGGCCCGGGTCACAGGCTGAAGCGATTCGCCGTCTCGAACGCGGTGGACGCTACGAGCCGTTGCTAAACGGTCGGGCGGTGCATGGTGAACACCAGGTGAACCAAACCTGTAGGTCAATCGTTCGGCCCCCACATCGCCAACGGGCGGTGAGAAACGTCCCCTGGCAGGGGAATTGCACCCCGCGGCCGGGACGGTGCCGGCATCGGCGACCGGACGGTCCGGCAGCTGGCGGACATCCGCCGGTCATGGGGCCGCAACCCCCCGGCCACTACTCGGCTGCCGACTCCCGAACCTGCCGCCAGCGCCGCGCCTGCTCGGCTCCGACGCTGTAGTAGACCCCGGCGGACCGGCCCGGGACCGGCTTGCTGACCCGATCCAGCGGCAGCCCGAGCATCGGGTAGTCGTGGTACGCCTTGACGATCCGGGTGAGGCCGCCGAGCGCGCCGATCACCTTGTCCACCGGGCTGTCCAGTTCGGCGGCGATGTCGCCGACCAACAGCCGTTCGCCCGGACGGGCCGAGAGCAGGTCGAGGATCGCGGAGACCGTCTCGTGGGTCCGGGATCGGCCCTCGGCGAACCGGCGCAACTCCTCCACCGGCCATTCCTTGCCGTGCCGTACGACGGTGGGTCGGATCCGCCTCGCGGGCGGGTCGAGCGGGCGGGGCCGCTTGTCGAGCTCCTCGATCAGCCGGGCGATGTGATCGACGTACTCGGCCGGCACGGCCAGGGGCACGAGTTCGCCCCCCCGCGCCGGGGCCCTCCCGGTCGGCGGCATTCCTGGCAGTGCACTCATCTACCCCGTCCGATGGCAGTTGGCCGTCCGATAGCTGCAGGGTCGCGACCGACAGGGTGACGCGGTGTGGTCGGGCCGTGCGGTCGCAGGCGCCAAAGTATCACCGCCCGGTAACGCAAGATCATCTATCGGGGTGGCGCGGACGGCCGATCAGCCGACCACGAACCGGAACGAACCGTCCGGAGCCTCCTCAAGCCGGGGGGTGACCGGCGTCGTGACCTCGCGGTCCGCCGAGACGGCCGGCAACCCGGCCAGGTCGGCGCAGGCTGCCACCTCGGTCAGGGTCACGGCCGTCGGCGGCAGCATGGCCAGCTCACCGGCCTCGGCCCGGGCCAGCGCCTCGGCCGGCGGAATCCACATCGTGTGGTCGGCCTCCCCGGAAACGTCCCGGGGCCGCTGCCCCGCCGGCAACAGGGCGACGAAGAAGTACGTGTCGAAGCGGCGCGGTTCGAACTCCGGAGTGAGCCACCGGCTCCACGGCAGCAGCAGGTCGGACCGGAGCGCGAGCCGCCGGCCCCGGAGCAGTTCGGCGAAGCCGAGTTCGCGGGCGACAAGCGCCGCCCGGGCCGCCTCCCAGTCGTCGCCGCTGACGTCCCCGACGACCGTGCCCGGTTCCGGACCGGCCAGCAGCACACCCGCCTCCTCGAACACCTCCCGGGCGGCCGCGCAGACCACCGCCTGGGCGGCCTCCGGCGACAGGCCGAGCCGGTCGGCCCACCAGCGCCGGTCCGGGCCGGCCCAGTCCAGGTCGGAGCCCGAGTCGGTCCGGTCGACCCCGCCGCCGGGGAAGGCGTACACCCCGCCGAACGTCATCGAGGCGGCCCGGCGCAGCAGATACCCCTCGAAGCCGGTGCCCGGCGCGGGCCGCAACAGCAGGACGGTGGCCGCCACCCGCGGCGGTACCGGTGGGCGGCCCTCGGCCCGGAACCGGCGGGCGTGCGCCAGCAGCGACCCGGGTACGGCGAACCGCAGCCCGCCGCCGGGTGCCCCGGCGTCACTCGTCATGCCGGCGAGCCTAGTCGGTGATCTTCGTCGGCCGGATCTTGTCAGGTGGACCGTGCGGCGAGCCGGTCGGGCCGCTCCGCTAGCGTGCCTCAGATGACGCGTTGGGGCATTCTGGCGACCGGACAGATCGCGAAGCAGTTCGTCACCGACCTGCGGCTGCTGCCGGACGCCGAGGTGGTCGCCGTCGGGTCCCGGTCGGCCGACGCCGCCCGGATCTTCGCCGACCGGCACGACATCCCGCGGGCGTACGGCTCCTGGCGCGAGTTGGCCGCCGACCCGGAGCTGGACGTCATCTACGTCGCCACCCCGCACTCGGCCCACCACGAGGCGACGAAGGTCTGCCTGGCGGCGGGCAAGGCGGTGCTCTGCGAGAAGCCGTTCACGCTGGACCGGGCCAGCAGCGCCGAGCTGATCGAACTCGCCCGGTCCCGGCAGACCTTCCTGATGGAGGCGATGTGGATGCGCTGCAATCCGCTCGTACTCCGGATGGTGGAGCTGATCCGAGACGGCGCGATCGGCGACCTGACCACCGTGCGCGCCGATTTCGGGGTGCCCGGGCCGTTCCCGCCCGAGAGCCGGATGCGGGCTCGCGCGCTCGGCGGCGGGGCCCTGCTGGACCTCGGGATCTACCCGATCAGCCTGGCCCACCTGCTGCTCGGCGCGCCGGACCAGGTGCGCTCCTGGGCGAAGATCAGCCCGGAGGACGTGGACGAGAACACCGGCGTGCTGCTCGGCTACGACTCGGGGGCGGTGGCGGCGCTCACCTGCGGGATCATCAGCGAGACGTCGGTGACCGCGACGGTGGCCGGGACCACCGGCCGGATCGAGCTGCCGGCGCCGTTCTTCCGCCCGGACCACCTGACGCTGCACCGGGCCGGCGCCGAGCCCGAGGTGATCCGCGCCGAGATGGTCGGCGGCGGCTACCAGTACGAGGCGGCCGAGGTGCAGCGCTGCCTGGCGGCCGGGCTCACCGAGAGCCCGCTGGTGCCGCACGCGGTGACCCTGGAGGTGATGGGTCTGCTGGACACCATCCGCGAGCAGATCGGCGTCAGCTACACCTGAGGGCGGCTCAGAAGAACGGTCGGGCGACGAAGTACATCACCGCGCCGATCGAGCCGGCCGCCGGGAAGGTGAGGATCCAGGCGCCGACGATGTTGCCGGCCACCCCCCACCGCACCGCCGACAGCCGCTTGGTCGCGCCCACCCCCATGATCGCCGAGGTGATGGTGTGGGTGGTGGAGATCGGCGCGCCCAGCACCAGCGCGTTGAAGTAGAGCACCGAGCTGGCGACGGTCTCGGCGGCGAAGCCCTCCGGCGGACCGAGGTCGATGATCTTCCGGCCAAGGGTGCGGATGATCCGCCAGCCGCCGGCGTAGGTGCCCAGCGCGAGCACCGTCGCCGAGGTCCAGAAGACCCACTCCGGGATGGTCTCGGCGCTGTCCTGGAAACCGCCGACGTAGAGGGCGAGCACCACGATGCCGATGGTCTTGGCGGCGTCCTGCATGCCGTGCCCGACCGACATCGCGGCGGCCGATACGGTCTGCGCATACCGGAACCCGCGGTTGAGCTTCGCCGGCTGTCCGTGCCGGAAGATCCACTGGACGCCCACCATGACCAGGAAGCCCAGGCCGAAGCCGACCAGCGGCGAAAGGATCATCGGCAGTACGACGTCCGAGGCGATGCCGCCCCACAGCACCGTGCCGGCGGCGGCCAGCGTCGAGCCGACCAGGCCACCGATCAGGGCGTGCGACGACGAGGAGGGCAACCCGAAGTACCAGGTGATCAGGTTCCAGGTGATCGCCCCGATCACGCCCGCGAAGACGATGCCGAGGCTGGACACCCCGGACGGCAGGTCGACCAGGCCGCTGCCGACGGTCTTGGCCACCTCGGCGCCGAAGTGCGCGCCGATGAAGTTGCCGACCGCGGCCATGGCCAGCGCCACCCGCGGCGTGAGTGCCCGGGTGGAGATGCTTGTCGCGATCGCGTTGGCGGCGTCGTGGAAGCCGTTCGTGTAGTCGAAGACCATCGCGACGGCGATCACCGCGAGGACGGCGACGAGTTCGGGACTCACGTCGGTCAGGACTCCTTGACCGCGATGGTCTCGACGGTGTTCGCCACGTGCTCGAACGCGTCGCAGGCCGCCTCCAGCTCGTCGGCGACCTCCTTCATCTTCAGCACCGTGAGCGCGTCGTACTCGCCGGAGAAGAGCCGCACCAGCAACATCCGGTACGCCTGGTCACCGTCGTTCTCCAGCCGGTTGCACTCGATCCAGTAGTCCTCGAGGTTCTTCAGCGCCCGCAGCCGGGGCATCGCCTCGGCGGTCAGCTTCGCCTGCTGGTCGAGGACGTTCACCAGTTCGTGCATCTCCCGGGGCAGCGACGGCAGCTTGGTCAGCCCGTAGAGGTAGAGCAGGTTGCCGACCGCCTCCAGGTGGTCCATCACGTCGTCGAGCTGCGAGCCGAGCCGGTAGATGTCCTCCCGGTCGAACGGCGTCACGAAGGTCGAGTTGATCTTCTTGTAGAGGTCGTGCGTGATCTGGTCGCTGTCGTGCTCGACCTCGGTGAGCCGCTCGCTCACCGACTGCACGTCGACCCCGGGCAGGGCCAGCTCGTTGAGCAACTCGGTGCCTCGGACCAGGTTCTGCGCGGCCCTGGTGAAGAGCTCGTAGAAGGCGCCCTCGGTCGGGCGGAAGGAAAACTTCACGGCAAAGGACCTCGTCGTTCGGCGGGGTGGAACGGTGCGGCACGGAAGCTGCGGCGGGCCGGGACGCGCCTGCCCTGCAAGATGCTAGGGAACCCGAAATCGGCTCGCCCGCCGGCCCACCCCTGGCCAGCTGGCATTCATTCGTCGTTAACCTAGCGTTCACCTGACGCCGGCGGGTGTCGCCGAGCCGGCGTCGAGTCGACGCCGTTCCCGTTCGATGTCGAAATCGGCCGGCGGATACGAAAGCCGCAGATCGGCGAACGTCTCCGCGAGCAGCCGGGCCACCGCCCAGTCCCGGTACCACTTCCGGTCGGCCGGCACCAGGTACCACGGCTCCGGGGTGGCGCACCGGGCCAGCGCGTCCGCGTACGCGGCCTGGTAGTCGTCCCAGCGGGCCCGGGAATCGACATCCGACGGGTGGTACTTCCAGTGCTTGCGCGGGTCGTCGAGCCGCTTGCGCAGCCGCTCCAACTGCTCCTCGGCGGAGATGTGCAGCATCACCTTGACCATGGTGACGCCGGCCTCGGCCAACTCCTGTTCGAACTCGTTGATCTCGTCGTACCGGCCCCGCCAGATTTGCTCGGACACCAGCGACTCCACCCGGGCGATCAACACGTCCTCGTAGTGCGAACGGTTGAACACCCCGACGTAGCCGGGCGCCGGCAGCGCCTTGCGGATCCGCCACAGGAAGTGGTGGTTGCGCTCCTCGAAGGTCGGCGTGCCGAACGACCTGATGTGCAGACCGAGCGGATCCATCGCGCCGGCCACCCGCCGGATCGTGCCGTCCTTGCCACCGCAGTCCATCGCCTGCAGCACCAGCAGCAACCGCCGCCCCTGCGCCGGGTCGACCTTGGCCGAGGCGAACAGCATCTCCTGCTGGCGCCCCAACTCGGCACCGATCGCCGCCACCTGCGCCCGGGCCCAGCCCTTCTGGTCGTCCCCGGTGACCCGCCGGTCCGGCAGGCCGGGGGTGGACCGCGGATCGACCGCCGCGAGGTCCACCGGGGTCACCCCGTCGGTGTGGACCCGCAGCAGGTCCCGCATCGCTGGTACCGAGCCACTCATCACGCCACCACACTCCGTCCCGTCGCCGGCCCGCCTGGTGACCGGCGGCAGCACCGCGTCACACTGGGCCGACCTGTCTCGTCCTGCCGTCACGGAGAATTCTGCTCCCTCGCCCGGCCCGGGGCCCGTCCGGCGGAAAGGTGAGATCCGCCCGCCGGCCCGCGCCGGGACGTCGCGGATCGGAGCACTTCGATCGAACCGAGCCGGCCGGTGGGTGGCGGAAGGGGAAGCGGTGAGTGATCAGGCCCGCGAGTTCGAGGCCGAACGGAAGCACCTGACGGCGGTCGCCTACCGGATGCTCGGCAGCCGCGCCGAGGCCGAGGACGCCGTCCAGGAGACCTGGCTGCGGTACGCCGCCGCCCTGGCCGAACCGACCGACCGGGCCGAGATCCGCGACCTGCGGGCCTGGTTGACCACCGCCGTCGCCCGGATCTGCCTCGACGTGCTCCGCTCCGCCCGGGTCCGCCGGGCCGCGTACCCGGGACAGTGGCTGCCCGAGCCGGTGATCGACCGGCTGCCCGGCGCGGCCGGCCCGGGCGGCCCCGAGGGGTTCGGTCCGGACCCGGCCGAACGGGCGGCCCGCACGGACCAGGTGGCCATGGCCCTGCTTGTCGTCCTGGAGCGGCTCGGCCCGGAACAGCGCGTCGCCTTCGTGCTGCACGACGTCTTCGCCGTCCCGTTCACCGAGATCGCGGCGGTGCTCGGCACCAGCGTCGCCGCCGCCCGCCAGCTCGCCTCGCGCGGCCGGCGCGCGATCGCCGAACAGCGGCCCCGGCACAGCGCCGACCCGGCCGAGCAGCGCCGCCTGCTGGCCGCCTTTCTGGCCGCCGCCGAATCCGGGGACCTGGACCGGCTGGTCGGCGTACTCGCCCCGGACGCGGTCTTCGTCAGCGACGGCGGCGGCCACTTCCCCGTGGCCCGGGAACCGATCCGGGGCGCCGTCCAGGTGGCGCGGTTCACAGCCGGCCTGGTGCGCCGCCTCGCCCGGGAACTGACCGACCGGCGTGCCGAGCCGGTGCTGGTGAACGGCGAACCGGGGCTGCGCACCGAGGGCGGCTGGGCCACCGGCCGGCTGCGCTCCGTCCTGTGGATCACGGCCGCGCAGGGCCGGATCACCGGCGTCTACAACCTGCTCAACCCCGAGAAGCTGGCCCACCTGCCGGCCCTGGAACCGGGCGCCTCCGGTTGGCCGCCCACCTGGTGACCGACCGCCGCGCCAGCCGAGGCCCGGGGGCCGGCAGCCGCCGGCTCACACCACCAGGGCCAACCACTTCCGGTACGCGGTGGCGAACGGTTCGGTGCCGTCGCCCAGCGCCCCGAACAGCCAGCCGGCGGCCGCCTCCGCCGCGGAGACCAGGTCGTCCGGGTAGCCGAACCGGACCCGGTGCTCGGCGAACTCGTCCTCGTCGCGCAGCTCGACGGCGCCGGTGGCCCGGCGACGGACCACGTCCAGGTCCAGGTCGATCAGGTTGACGGTGTCGCCGTCCCAGCGGGCCGGACTGGCGATGTCGCAGTAGACCTCACTGGTCCGCGGCGGCGGGTTGAACATGCAGGTCCACCATGCCTGGTGCGGTACCAGCAGGACGAACGGAATCTGCTCGACCGACGGCCGACCGTGGTAGACCGACGCCGTGCCGGTGCTGACCCCCAGCCAGATGCCCAGGTCGTCCTCGGTCAGCCGGCGGGCCGGATAGTCGCGGTGTGCGGTCCCGTCGTACTTGCGGTAGACCACCCGAACCACGTCACTCGGCATGCCCGCACCCTAACCGATTCGACCCGGCACTCGTCGGTACGCACCGGCTCGCGCCGGTTACCAGCAGCCAACGAAACGGCGCCGTGGACGCGTCGCGGCCGACCCGGTCGGTGCCGCCCGGTACGGTCGCACGGTGACCGCGCCGACCGAGACCGCCCCGATCAGCGATCCCCACCGGACCAGCGGACCGGACCCGACCGCCGGACCCGACCGGGGCGACCGGGCGGCCGGCGGCCGGGGCCGGGACGACGCGGTCAGCACCGAGCGGCTGCTCGCCGCCGCGGTCGGCGCGGTGCCCGGTGGCTCGACCCGACCCGGCCAGGAGGCGATGGCGTCGGCCATCACGGCGAGCATCGCCTCCGGCGACCACCTGCTCGTCCAGGCCGGCACCGGCACCGGCAAGTCGCTGGCGTACCTGGCCCCGGCGCTGACGGTCGACGGGCCGGTGGTGATCTCGACCGCCACCCTGGCGCTGCAGTCCCAACTCGTCGAGCACGATCTGCCCCGGCTCGCCACCGCCGTCGAGCCGGTGCTCGGCCGCCGACCGACCTTCGCTGTCCTCAAGGGTCGGCACCACTACCTCTGCCTGGCCCGGCTGGAGAACTCCACTGAGGACGAACCGGAGGACGCGCTCTTCGACGTCGGCGACCAACCGGCGCGCGGCGCGCCGGTGAAGTGGCTCGGCGAGGCGGGCCGGCTCGGCAAGCAGGTCGAGCGGCTGCGCGACTGGGCGATGGAGACCGAGACCGGGGACCGCGACGAACTCGACCCGGGCGTCGACGACCAGGCGTGGCGGCTGGTGTCGATGCCGGCCCGCGAGTGCGTCGGGGCCAACCGCTGCCCGTACGGCGGGGAGTGTTTCGCCGAGGCGTCCCGGGCCCGGGCCCGGGAGGCGGACATCGTGGTGACCAACCACAGCCTGCTCGCCGTCGACATGCTCGCCGGCCGGCACATCGTGCCGCCGCACAAGCTGCTGGTGGTGGACGAGGCGCACGAGCTGGCCGACCGGGTCTCCTCGGCCGCCCAGGCCGAGTTGACCCCGGAGTCGATCGACCGGGCCGCCCGCCGGGCCCGGCCGCTGCTCCCGCCCGAGCTGGCCGAGCGGCTGATCGAGGCGGGCGACCTGCTCGCCGTCGGGCTGGCCGAGGCGCCGGCCGGCCGGCTCACCACCGGGCTGCCCGACCCGCTCCAGCAGGCGTGCACGCTGCTCGACGGCGCGACCCGGGCGGCCCTGGAGAAGATCGGTGACGTCAAGGCCGACGACCCCGACCCGGTACGCAAACAGCAGGCCAAGGCCGTGCTCGACGAGATCTCCAAGACCGCCCAGCGGCTGTTGGAAGAGGCCGACCACGACGTGGCCTGGGTGGAGAAGCCGGATCGGCCGGGCCAGGACCGGCCGGGCCAGCAGCGGCGGGCGCTTGTGGTCGCCCCGCTCTCGGTGGCCGGCACCCTCGCCACCCACCTGTACGACGACCGTACCGTCGTCGCCACCTCGGCCACCCTCGCGCTCGGCGGCCGGTTCGACACCGTGGCCCGCGCCCTCGGCCTGGACCTGCCGACCCCGCCGGACCGGAACGGCCCCGCCCCGGTCGGCACCGCCAGGACCGGCACCGCCAACCCTGTCGCCGCCGGCGCCGCTGCCGCCGCCACCCCGGCCAGCGGCGGGCCGGGTTGGCGGTCGCTGGACGTCGGTTCGCCGTTCGACTACCCCAAGCAGGGCATCCTGTACGTGGCCGCACACCTGCCCCGACCGGCCGCCTCCGGCCTGCCGGCCGCGGCCGGCGAGGAGCTGCTCGCCCTGATGGGCGCGCTCGGTGGGCGTACCCTCGGGCTCTTCTCCTCCCGGCGGGCGGCGCTGCAGGCCGCCGAGCTGGTCCGCGCCCGGACCGACCTGACCGTGTTGCTGCAGGGCGAGGAGGCGCTGCCGCTGCTGGTCCGTCGGTTCCGGGAGGAGAAGGCCAGCTCACTGTTCGGGGTGATGTCGCTCTGGCAGGGCGTCGACGTGCCGGGCGACGCCTGCCAGCTCGTGGTGATCGACCGGCTGCCGTTTCCGCGCCCCGACGAGCCGCTCGCCGCTGCCCGGGCCGCCGCCGTGGACGCCGCCGGCGGCTCGGGGTTCGCCTCGGTGAGCGTGCCGATCGCCGCGGTCCGGCTGGCCCAGGGCGTCGGCCGGCTGATCCGGTCCACCGGGGACCGCGGCGTGGTGGCGGTGCTCGACTCCCGGCTGGAGACGGCCCGCGGCTACGGCGCCTTCCTGCGGCAGTCGCTGCCGCCGTTCTGGTACACCACCCGGCCGGACGTCGCCCGGGGCGCCCTGCAGCGGCTCAACCTGAGCTGACGGCCCGTCCGGGCCGTCAGCTCAGGCCACGCTCCGCGAGGTGACCACCACGGCGTCCGGGGGCACCTCCGGCGACCGCCGCCGGGAGAGCCGGCGTACGCCGGTGTTCAGCACGGCGATCAGCGGTACGGCGACCAGCGCGCCGACGATTCCGGCGAGCACCACCCCGGCGGTGATGGCGAGCAGCACGGCGAGCGGATGCAGGGCGACCGCCCGACCCATGATCAGGGGCTGCAGGACGTTCCCCTCCAGCTGCTGCACCCCGACCACCACGCCGAGGATGACAAGCGCGATCACCCAGCCGCTGTCGACGAGCGCCACCAGGACGGCCACCGCGCCGGAGAGGGTGGCACCGACGATCGGGATGAACGCGCCCAGGAAGATCAACGCGGTGAGCGGGAAGGCGAACGGGATGTCGAAGATCACCAGAAAGATGCCGATGCCGACGGCGTCGATGAAGGCGACCAGCACGGTCGCCCGGACGTAGGCGACAAGCGTCTCCCAGCACGCCTTGCCGGCGTCGTCGACCCGCCAGCGGGCGGCCACCGGCAGCAGCCGGACCAGGAACCGCCAGATCGTCCCGCCGTCGCGCAGGAAGAAGAAGACCGCGAAGATCACCAGCAGCGCGCCGGTGAGCACCTCGAAGATGGTCGACGCGGTGGAGAGCGCCCCGCTGGTGAGTGCCTGGGTGTTCTCGTCCACCCACTGCTGGCCCTGGGCGATGTACTGGTCGAGCTGGTTGTCCGACATGTGCAGCGGGCCTTCCCGCAGCCACTGCTGGATCTGCCGGATGCCCTGGGTGGCGTTGGCGCTCAACTCGGGTACGCCCTCGATGAACTGGTTCACCACCAGGGTGAGCGTGCCGATCACCCCCGCGAGGCCGGTGACCAACACCACCGCGGTGGCCAGCGTACGCGGGAACCGGGCCCGCAGCAGCCAGCCCACCGCCGGCGCCAGCAGCGCGGCCAGCAGCAGCGCGATGGCCAGCGGAATGATCACGATGCGGATGGTGCCGATGATCCGCAGCAGCGCCCAGAAGATGGCCCCGATCACCAACAACCGCCACGACCAGGCGGCGGCGATCCGCAGCCCGCGCGGCACGTCCGCGTCGTCGCGGCTCACCGTCGAGGTGTGGCCACTGGACGGCGGAACCGGCGGCCCGGCCGGCGTACCGTTGCCCGACGGTTCGCCGCCGGCCACGGCCACACCGGGCCCGGGCCCGACCGCCGCCGGGGGCTCGTCGGTCCGCGGGTCGTCCCGGTCGGCGCCGGACTGCGCCGCTCGCACCGAGGCCCGACCGGACTCGTACGCCCGACGGACCCTGGACCGCACCTGCTCGAAGCGGCTCAAGCGCACCTCCCGGCTGGACTTCCGACGTTCTCAGGTACCGTAACCGGCCCAAACAAGCCGAATATCGTCGCTGAGCCCTGAATTCTCCCCCAGTTTGCCCCGGCACCGTCGCGGATAATCCCGCCGCCCGGACCTTTGCCGACCGGCGGTGCGCCACACGGTAGCGTTTCGGGACGTGACCGCCGACCCGAAGGCCGACAACGGACTGCCCATCCAGTTGCTGCACGATCGCGTCCTGGTCCGGATGGACGGCAGCGAGGGCGAACGGCGATCGAGCGCCGGCATCGTCATCCCGGCCACCGCGTCGATGGGACGGCGGCTGAGCTGGGCCACGGCGGTCGGCGTCGGTCCGCACGTCCGGTCGATCGTCACCGGTGACCGGGTGCTCTTCGATCCCGACGACCGCTCCGAGGTCGAGCTGCACGGCCGGGAGTACGTCCTGCTGCGGGAGCGGGACGTGCACGCGGTGGCGGCGCAACGGGTCGAGACCGACTCCACCGGCCTGTATCTCTGACCGGCAACCCGGTACGGCGGCTCCGGCCCGGCCGCCAACCGGTCAGCTCTCGGGCGGCCGACCGTAGCCGGGGGGCGGACCGTAGCCGGGCGGCGGACCGTAGCCGGGCGGCGGACCACCGGAGCCGGGGAACCCGCCGTAGCCGGGCGGCGGGCCGTAGCCAGGAGTCGGGCCATACCCAGGAGGCTGGCCATAACCGGGCGGCGCACCGGTGTAGCCCGGCGGCGGGCCATAGCCAGGAGGCGGGCCATAGCCAGGAGGCGGGCCATAACCGGGAGGCGGACTGAAGGCCGGGGGCGGCGCGGCGGTGAGGACCACCGGGATGGGTACCACCGGGTCGTCCGGAGCCGGGATGGTGCGGCGTACCCCGTCCGGGAAGGTGACCTGGTAGCGCTCGCCGTCCCACTCGGCGTCCGGAGCCTGCGGATCCCGGCCGCTGAAGACCCGCCGGTAGCCGGCGATGGAGTCGAGCAGCCGCCGCTCCTCGCCGGCCGTCCGGGCCAGGTCCGCCGGCTTGCTGTCCAGACCGCGCACCATCGAATCCCGGAGCAGGGCGAGCCGGGTCGCGGCGAACTGGTACCCGCGCATCGCCCGGAGCCCGTCCTCGCCGGCCACCCGACGGGCCCAGCGCCGCGCCGAGTGCCGCCGGCCCAGGCTGCCGAGGGCGGCCACCTCGGGCGGGGTCAGCCAACCGGCCCGCACGTAGTCCGGCAGCCGCCGTTCGGTGAGCCGCCCCTCCCAGCTGCGGAGCCAGATCGCCAACCCGACCATGCCGAAGAAGATCGGGACCATCACGCTGATGTAGCCGTAGAGCAGGATCAGGGACTGTCCGGTGGCGATCGCCAGTGACGGCATCAGGTTCCAGGCGCCGTGCAGCATCATCGACAGCAGCAACCCGGCCAGCGGGGCGAAGACCCGGATCCGCCGGTCCGCGCTGCGCGCGGCGATGCCGAGCCCGACACCGGTCATCGAGGTGAAGAGCGGGTGGGCGAAGCCGGTCAGCAGGATCCGCAGGATGAAGATCGCGAAGACGTTCTGCGCGCCGGTGGCCGGCCCGTACTCGGCGACGCCCGCGGCGTACCCGTGTCCGCCGAGATAGAGGATGTTCTCCACCATCGCGAAGCCGACCGCAGAAAGTCCACAGTAGACGATTCCGTCGGTGATGCCCGACCACTCGCGACGCCGGAAGGCCAGCAGCAGGATGGGCCCCAGCGCCTTGGTCAGCTCCTCGATGAAGGGCGCGACCAGCACCGCCACCAGCGAGTCGGGCAGTCCCCAGTCCCCGAACAGCTCGGCCGACCGCTGGTTGACGTTGAGCGACGCCGAGGTGGAGACGAACGCGCCCCAGGCGAAACAGAAGATCAGATACTTCATCGGCTCCGGCTCGTAGCGGTCCAGCCAGAGGAAGCAGGCGACCAGCACCGGAACCGGCAGGATGGCCGCCACCAACCCGATGATCAGCGCCTCGATCCCCAGGCTCTGGCCCAGCTCGAAGACGACGATGTAGATGGCGCAGGCGGCGATGAAGACGATGACCGCGGCCATCAACAGGCCGCGCCGCCAGCTCAGGCCGCGGCCGGGCGGCACCACCGACGGGCCGGCGGCCGGCTGGTCGGTTGCCCGGGGCTGGTCGGTCGCCCGGGGCTGGTCGGTTGCCCGGGGCTGGTCCGGTGTCGGCGGCGGCTCCGGGGTGGGCGGAACCGGCGGCGCCGGCTCGCGCGGCTCGCCGGGCGGGTTCTCGACCATCCCGTCAGCGTAGCCACCGACCACCCGTCAACGGGCCTCGGCAGCGGGTCGAGCCGGCCGGCCGCCGTTCTCCGATCCGCCGGCCCGGTCGGCCGGTTGGTCGGCCGTTGCCTTGGTCTCGGTACCGCGATGGCTACCGACCGCCCGGCGGACCATCCGGTTCGCGTCGGTACGGCCGATCCCGGTGGCCCGGATCAGGTCGCTGGCGGTGGTCCGCACCTGGGCCACGACCACGCTGCCGGAGAAACCGACCCCATCGTCGTACGCCCGGCCGGCCTCGCTGACCGCGCGCAGCGCCCGCTCCCGGGCGCCCTCCGCCTCGGTGCCGGCGGAGAGCTCGTTGTGCAGCAGCCGGACCGCCTCGCCGAGCAGCGCCACCGCCCTCGGCAACGGCTTCGGCACCGGTTCGTCGTCCTCCAGCGCGGTGACCGCCCGGCGGACCAGGGCGCCGCTGTTGTGCACCGCGTGGTTGATGTACTCGGCACCCTCCACGTACTGGGTGAGCGCGCTGCGCCGGTGCCAGCGGACCGGGGCCAGGGTCGCCGTCTCCCGGCCGCCCTCCAGCGCCTCCTGCAGCTGGTCCATCCGCTCCTCGATGCCGCGGAGCCGGTCCAGCGCCGCCTGCGCCCGGCCGGCGTCCCGGCTGGCGAGCGCCTCCGAGGTTGCGGTGAGCTCGTCGGCGAGGGCGTCCAGGGCGGGCCGGGCCGCCCGTTCGACGACCCGCAGCGGGTTCAGTGGCAGCAGCAGCGCCACCACCAGCAACCCGACGATGCCGCCCACCAGGGCGTCGACCACCCGGGGGAACTCCAGATCGTCGACGCTCGGGCTGAGCGAGGTGATCAGGACGGCGGTCGCGGCGGCCTGCGTCACCCCACCCGGGCCGGCCCCCAGGAACACCGCCACGATGATCGCCAGCAGCACGATCAGCCCGAGCTGCCAGGGCCCGGTGCCGAGGGCGAGGATCAGCAGGTCACCCACGGCGATCCCCAGGGCCACCCCGAAAACCAGTTCCACCGTACGACGTAGCCGCTGGCCGACCGAGGAGGCGAGCGTGCCCACCGCGGCGATCGGGGCGAAGACCGGCTCCGGATTGTGGAGCACCTCGTGCGCGATGACCCAGGCCAGCGCCGCGGCGATCGCCGCCTGCATGGCCAGGATGAGGCTGATCCGCACCCGGTGCACCCGCTCCCGGACGGTCGCCTTGGACCGCTGCCGCAGCCGGACCAGGGTGTCGGCCACGGGTTGCCGGTCGTCCTCGGCGTCCCTGGTCGTGGCCATGTCGGGAACTACCCGCCAGCAACTCCCCGAATCCTCCCGCCGGGGACGAATCCCCGCGGCCGGTTGCGGCGGTCCGCGGCGACCGACCGTGGCTGTCGGGGTGGACCGCCGGATAGCCTCCGAGCCATGCCCGATCTCCTCGACGACCTGCGCGACGCCCTCGGCGCGGCAGCGGTGCTCACCGATCCCGACCTGCTCCGGGGCCACCAGCGGGACGAGGCCGACCTCTGTGTGGCGGGGATGCCGGTGGCGGTGACCCGGCCGGCGGACACCGCCGGGGTGGTCGCCGTACTGCAGGTGGCCGCCCGGCACGGCGTACCGGTGATCCCGCAGGGGGCGAGGACCGGCCTGGCCGGAGCCGCGAACGCCGTCGAAGGCGCGGTGGTCCTCTCCACCGCCGCGCTGAACCGGATCGTGGAGATCGACCCGGTCAACCGGATGGCGGTGGTCCAGCCCGGGGTGGTCAACGCGGCGCTGGCCGCCGCCGTCGCCGAACACGGGCTGCGTTTCCCGCCGGACCCGGGCTCGTGGGAGTCGTCCACCGTCGGCGGGAACGTGGCCACCAACGCCGGCGGCATGTGCTGCGTCAAGTACGGCGTGACGAGCGAATATGTGATCGGGATGGAGGTGGTGCTGGGGACCGGGGAGGTGTTGCGCACCGGCCGCCGGACCGCCAAGGGGGTGGCCGGTTACGACCTGACCCGGCTCTTCGTCGGCTCCGAGGGCACCCTCGGCGTGATCACCGAGATCACCCTCGCGCTGCGGCCGCAGCCGGAGGAGTCGCTGACCATGGTGGCGGTCTTCCCGGACACGGCGACGGCCGGCGCGGCGGTGGCCGGCATCTCCGCGGCCGGGCTCACCCCGAGCCTGCTGGAGCTGCTGGACCGCACCCACCTCGGCGCGATCGAGGCGTACCGGCCGATGGGTCTGCGCACCGACGCGGGTGCGCTGCTGTTGGCGGCGGCCGACACCGGCCCCCGCGCCGCCGACGACCTGGCCCGGCTGGCCGAGGTCTGCACCGCGGCCGGCGCCGACGAGGTCTTCGCGGCCACCGACGCGGTCGAGGCCGCCGACCTGCTGCAGGCCCGCCGGCTGGCCCACCCGGCGATGGAGCGGTACGCGGCCGAGGCGTTCCCCGGCGGCAACGGCGGCCTGGTGATCGACGACGTGGCGGTGCCCCGGGGTTCGCTGGCGGCGCTGCTGGACGGCGTCGAGAAGATCGCCGCCGAGTACCAGGTGGCGATCGGGGTGGTCGGGCACGCCGGGGACGGCAACATGCACCCGAACATCGTGGTCGACCGGGCCGACCCGGCCAGCCTGGCGCGCGGCCGGCGGGCCTTCGACGCGATCATGCGCCTCGGCCTGGACCTCGGCGGCACCTGCACCGGCGAACACGGGGTCGGGCTGCTCAAACGGGAGTGGCTGGCCCGGGAGCTCGGACCGGTCGGGGTCCGCGTCCACCAGGCGATCAAGGCCGCCCTCGACCCGGCCGGGCTGCTCAACCCCGGCAAGGTGCTCTGAACCGGGCTGGCGGGCCGGCTGGTCTTGATCCGGCGGGACCGGCTCGGGCTAGCGGGACCGGCTGACCCGGGTGCCCGGCTCCGCCTCTGCACCCCGGTCGGCGGCGAAGCCGCGGACGTCGGGGGCGCCCATCCGGGCGGCGTCGGCGGTGGCGTCGTCCGGCATCCGCTGCGACTCCCGCTCCGCCGCCACCCGGGCCAGGTAGTGCTCGACCTCGCGGGCCCGGACGGTGACGTCCCAGCCGAGCACCCGGCCCATCACCTCGGCCGCGTGGCCGGCGGACTCGACCCCCCGGTGCGCGGTCTCGAAGGAGATCCGGGTACGCCGGGTCAGCACGTCGTCGAGGTGCAGCGCCCCCTCGGCCTGGACCGCGTACGCCACCTCGGCGGCCAGGTACTCCGGGGCGCCGGCCAGCGGCACACCGAGGAGCGGGTCGGCGTCGATCATCGCCAGCAGTTCGGTGCTGAGGGTGCCGTACCGCTCCAGCAGGTGCTCGACCACGCCGGCTGGCACCGCGTGCCGGCGGGCCAGGTCGGCCCGGTCCCGCCACATGGCGGCGAAGCCGTCCGCGCCGAGCAGCGGCAGGTCGGCGGTCCGCGACGGCAGCCGCCCGCCGCCGAGCCGACGGACCGCCTGGTCCACCACGTCGGCGGCCATCACCCGGTAGGTGGTGTACTTGCCCCCCGCCACCAGCAGCAGCCCCAGCATCGGCTCGAAGACCGCGTGCTCGCGGGAGAGCTTCGAGGTCGAATCGGCCTCCCCGGAGAGCAGCGGACGCAGACCGGCGTAGACCCCCTCGATGTCCGCCCCGGTGAGCGGCCGGTCGAGCACGGTGTTCACCTGTTCCAGCAGGTACTCGATGTCCCGCGCGGAGGCCGCCGGATGGGACCGGTCCAGCCGCCACTCGGTGTCCGTGGTGCCGATGATCCAGTGCCCGCCCCAGGGGATGACGAAGAGCACCGAGGTGGCGGTCCGCAGGATCAGCCCCGCGTCACCGGTGATCGCCGAGCGGGGCACCACCAGGTGCACCCCCTTGGAGGCCCGGACCCGCAGCCCCGGGCGCAGCCCGACGATCGAGTTCGGGCGCGGCGGGATACCGGCCGGGCGGGCGCCGACCTGGTCGAGCATCCGGGACACGTCGTCGGTCCAGACGCCGGTGGCGGCGATCACGGTACGGGCGTTGACGTCGAACTCGGCGGTCGACGAACCGGCCCGCGCCTCCATGTCGCGCACCCGCACCCCGGTCACCTCGCGGGCCTGGCGGAGCAGGCCGACCGCTCGGGCGCTCGTCACCACCACGGCGCCGAGGCTGGCCGCCGTCCGGGCCAGGTTCACCACCAGCCGGGCGTCATCGACCTGCCCGTCGTGGTAGCGGATCGCCCCGGAGATGGCGTCGGCCCGCAGGCTGGGGAAGGTGTGCCGGGCGCTCTCCCGGGACAGGTGCCGGTGCAGCGGCATCCCCCGGCCATTCCCGAACACCCCCGCGAAGACGTCGTACGCGGCCACCCCGGCGCCGTAGTAGCCGCGGCGCCAGGCGCGGGCGAACAGACCCGCCGGACCCGAGCCGGCCGGCAGCGGGACCAGGATCGGCACCGGACGCACCAGGTGCGGGGCGAGCCGGGTGGCGAGCAGGCCGCGCTCGGTGAGCGCCTCGTGCACCAGCCCGAACTCCAACTGCTCCAGGTAGCGCAGCCCACCGTGGATCAGCTTGCTGGACCGGCTGGAGGTGCCGGCCGCGTAGTCGCGGGCCTCGACCAGGGCCACCTTGAGGCCCCGGGAGGCGGCATCCAACGCGGCGCCGGCACCGGTCACCCCACCTCCGATCACGAGCACGTCGAACCGCTCACCGCGCAGCCGGCGAAGATCGGCGGCGCGGCGAGCCGGTGACAGTTGACCGGCCGTGTAGCGGGAGACCCTTGGATCGCGCACCCGTCCACGTTAACCGCCGGCCACCGTCCTGCCTCGGCCGCGTCGCCTGGTCACGGCGCTGGCGCGTGGTCACGGTGCGGGCAGCGCGCCGCGTCGTAGGGTTTCGGACATGCAGGCCGACCCCGGACCGCTCCCCGACCCATCAGGAACCTCCGCACCGCCACCCGGCCCACCACCGGCACCGCCACCCGGAGCGCCGCTTCCACCGCCACCCGGCACCCCGCCGACACCGCCACCCGGCGCGGCGGCCGCGCCGCCATCCCACCACGTGCCCGGGCCGCCGCCCGGGGCATGGCCGCCGCCCGGGGCATGGCCGCCGCCCGGGGCATGGCCGGCGCCGGGGGGTGGCTGGCCGCCGCCGCCCGGCACCCCGTGGGCGGCCGGACCGGCGGCGGGGGGCGGGCCCGGAGCGGTGGTGGCCGCCGCGCTGGTGGGCGTCTGGGCGGTGGTGCTGACCGTCGGCACCCAGACCGTCGGCTGGGCGGTCGCGCAGTTGCTGCTCGTCGCCGGGCTCGACCTGCCCGGCTGGCTCTGGCCGGCCACCGCACTCGGTAACGCGCTGCTGGTGGGATTGCCGGCGGCGCTGCTGGCCACCGTGCCCCGCTCGCCGGCCGTCCGGACCGCCGGCCGGGCCTGGCTGCTGGCGGCCGCCGTGCTAGCCGGGTTCGGGGTGCTGCGGGCCATCGCGCTGCCACACCACGAGCTGTACCTGGCCACGCTGGCGGCCCTTGCCACGGTGGGTGCCCTGCTCTGCCGGCTGGCCCGCCGAGCCCGCCCGGTGGGCCCTGCCATTCCGGCGGCCGGGATCGATGCGGCGACGGCGGGAACAGGTGATCCGGCGGCGGATCGAGCCGATGTTCCGGCACCGCCCCGCCGGTCCCGGTGGGGCGCGGCAGACGCCGCCACCTGGTTCGCCGTCGCGGCCGGTCTGGTGATGCTGCTCCCGTGGGTCTGGCTGGGCGCACTCGGCGGGGTGTTGGAGACCGTTCTCGCCGGCGCCGCCGCCGCGGCCGTCGGCTGGTTCGCCGCCGCCCTGCTCGACGCGGCCCACTGGCGGCCGTACGAGCAGCTCGCCGTCCGCCGGCACGGCCCAGGTCTGCACGGGCGGGGTGCGGCATCGGTGCTCGTCGGCGGCCTGGTGGCCGGGGTGGCGCTGGCCCTGGTCGCCGCCGGGGTGGGACAGGCCGGCGCACAACTGGCCGCCGTGCTCGTACTCCCGGGGCTTGGTTTCGCCCTGGCCGCGCTCCGCGCCACCGCGACCACCGGGACCGCGTCGGTGGGTTGGCTGGTCGGGCTGACCGTGCTCGGTCCGCTGGCCTTCGTCGACCCGGAGGAGCTGACCCTGCTCCTGGCCACCGGCCGGGATCTGCCGTTCTGGGCCGCCGTCGCCGCCCTGGTCGGGCTGGCCGGCGCGCTGCTGCTCGCCCTCGGTTTCGGCTTCGGGTTCGCCCGGCCCCGGGCCGCCGTCCCCCGCCGCGCGGTGGCGGTCGGCTGCGTCGCGGTTCTGCTGGTCGCTACCGGCGGGGTGTACCTCGGGCTGGGCCAGCCCGGCTGGTACGGCGAGCGGCTCTTCGTCGTGCTGCGGGAGCAGGCCGACCTGACCGCGATCGCGGTCGGCGAGCCGGGTCGGGCCGGCCGGGACGCCCGGATCCGGGAGGTGCACCGGCGGTTGTTGGAGACCGCGGAGCGCTCGCAGGCGGATCTGCGCCGGGAGCTGGACCGGTTCGGCCTCGACTACACCCCGTACTACCTGGTCAACGGGATCGAGGTGGCCGGTGGTCCGGTGCTGCGGGCCTGGTTGAGCCGGCGGGCCGACGTCGACCGGGTGCTGCTCAGCCAGCGGGTACGCCCGCTGCCGGCGGAGGCGGCAACCGGCAGCGGGAACGATCCCGCGCCGGTGGGGCCGCCGTGGAACATCACGATGATCGGCGCGGACCGGGTCCGGTCGGAACTCGGTGTCGACGGCGCCGGCGTCGTGGTCGGCACCTCCGACTCCGGCGTGGACGGCGACCACCCGGCGCTGGCCGCCGGATTCCGGGGCGGCGACGACTCCTGGTACGACCCGTGGAACGACACCCGGACCCCGACCGACCGGGGCGGACACGGTACGCACACGCTGGGCAGCGCGGTGGGTGAGGGCGTCGGGGTGGCGCCGGGCGCCCGCTGGATCGGCTGCGTCAACCTGGACCGCAATCTCGGCAATCCGGCACGCTACCTGGACTGCCTCCAGTTCATGTTCGCGCCGTTTCCGACCGGCGGTGATCCGTTCACCGACGGCCGTCCGGAACGGGCGCCGGACGTGTTGACCAACTCGTGGGGCTGCCCGCCGCTCGAGGGCTGTGACGCGTCCGCGCTGCAGCCGGCGACCCGGGCGTTCGCCGCCGCCGGGGTCTTCTTCGTGGCGGCGGCCGGGAACACGGGACCGTTCTGCGGCTCGATCGACGACCCACCGGCGCCGTACCCGGACGTGCTCAGCGTCGGGGCGGTGGACCGCGAGCGACGGGTGACCCTCTTCTCCAGCCGCGGACCGGCGGCCGGCGGCGTGGCCAAGCCCGACGTGGTGGCGCCCGGCGCGGAAGTGCTCTCCGCGATGCCTGGCGGCGGGTACGCCGCCCTGGACGGCACCTCCATGGCGGCGCCGCACGTGGCCGGGGTGGTCGCCCTGATGTGGTCGGCCAACCCGGCCCTGGTCGGCGACCTGGACCGGACCCGCGCGCTGCTGCGGGAGACCGCCACGCCGGTCGCGGGCGTCGAGTCGTCCGGCGACGACGGCTGCGGGCCGGCGACAAACGTCGAGGGCGCCGGCCTGGTGAACGGCTACGCCGCGACGCGGGCCGCGATGGCCGCCGGCTGACCGGGGAGCCTTCGGCTTGAGATCGGGTAGGAGCATCCACCTGATGGCGAAGGGCGGACCGCTCGCGCGGTCCGCCCTTCGTTCGTGCTCGGGGAGCTGTGGACTCAGAAGTCCATGTCTCCGCCACCCGGCGCCGCCGGGGCGGCCGGGGTCTTCTCCGGCTTGTCCGCCACCACAGCCTCGGTGGTGAGGAACAGGGCCGCGATCGAGGCCGCGTTCTGCAGCGCCGACCGGGTCACCTTGGCCGGGTCGATGATGCCGGCCTTGAGCAGGTCGACGTACTCACCGTTGGCCGCGTTGAGGCCGTGCCCGGTGTCCAGGTTGCGGACCCGGTCGACCACGACGCCACCCTCGAGGCCGGCGTTGACGGCGATCTGCCGCAGCGGGGCGTCCAGCGCGATCTTGACGATCTGGGCGCCGGTCGCCTCGTCGCCGACGAGGTCCAGCTTGTCGAAGGCGGTCTTGCCGGACTGCACCAGCGCGACGCCACCACCCGGGACGATGCCCTCCTCGACGGCCGCCTTCGCGTTGCGTACGGCGTCCTCGATGCGGTGCTTGCGCTCCTTCAGCTCGACCTCGGTGGCCGCGCCGACCTTGATCACCGCAACGCCGCCGGCCAGCTTGGCCAGCCGCTCCTGCAGCTTCTCGCGGTCGTAGTCGGAGTCGCTCTTGTCGATCTCGGCGCGGATCTGGTTGACCCGACCCTGGATCTGGTCGGCGTCGCCAGAGCCGTCGACGATGGTGGTCTCGTCCTTGGTCACCACGACCTTGCGGGCGCGGCCCAGCATGTCCACGGTGACCGCGTCCAGCTTGAGGCCGAGCTCCTCGCTGACGGCCTGGCCGCCGGTGAGGATCGCGATGTCGGTGAGCATGGCCTTGCGGCGGTCACCGAAGCCCGGTGCCTTGACGGCGACGGACTTGAAGGTGCCGCGCACCTTGTTGACGATCAGGGTGGCCAGGGCCTCGCCCTCGACGTCCTCGGCGATGATCAGCAGCGCCTTGCCCGACTGCATGATCTTCTCGAGGATCGGCAGCAGGTCCTTCACCGACGAGATCTTGCTGTTGACGATCAGGATGTAGGGGTCGTCGAGGACCGCCTCCATCCGCTCCGGGTCGGTCCAGAAGTAGGGCGAGATGTAGCCCTTGTCGAAGCGCATGCCCTCGGTGAGCTCAAGCTCCAGGCCGAAGGTGTTGCTCTCCTCGACGGTGATGACGCCTTCCTTGCCGACCTTGTCCATCGCCTCGGCGATGATCTCACCGACGGTGTTGTCACCGGCGGAGATCGACGCGGTGGAGGCGATCTGCTCCTTGGTCTCGACGTCCTTCGCGAGCTTGGCCAGCTCCTCGACCACGGCACCGACGGCGGTCTCGATGCCCCGCTTCAGGGCGATCGGGTTCGCGCCGGCCGCGACGTTGCGCAGGCCCTCGCGGACCAGCGCCTGGGCCAGGACGGTCGCCGTCGTCGTGCCGTCACCGGCCACGTCGTCGGTCTTCTTGGCGACCTCCTTGACCAGCTCGGCGCCGATCTTCTCGTAGGGGTCCTCGAGCTCGATCTCCTTGGCGATGCTCACACCATCGTTGGTGATGGTGGGAGCTCCCCACTTCTTCTCGAGCACGACGTTGCGGCCCTTGGGGCCCAGCGTCACCTTCACGGCGTCGGCGAGGGTGTTCATGCCCCGCTCGAGGCCGCGGCGCGCCTCTTCGTCGAACGCGATCATCTTGGCCATACGGCGTTGTCCTCCTGGACACTCACGGCCCCCGGGAACCTGTCGGCCCCGGCTCTGCCGCCTGATTACGCACCTTCGGACGGCACTACTGCGCTGGCTCGCGGAAGTCGTCGGCGTCGGAAGACGCCGGGACACCCACATGCCAGGCGGCAGTGACGTCCGTCGGCCGGGCCGGACAGCCCGCGACGACCGGTCCGGCCACCCACCACCGCTTCCGGAGGAGCGCGACCGGGACCCTAACCGTCCCGACCTTTGGCACTCACGCTGTGCGAGTGCCAATCACTTGTTTAGCACTCTCGCCTGTCGAGTGCAAGCGAGCCGGGCCGTCCGGCGGGTCACCGCCGGGGCGGCAACGGCGGTCGCCCAACGGGCATCAGCCCAGCTCGGCGACGAGTTGGCCGGTACCGACCGGCCCCTGTCGGCCACGCCACTCGGCGTAGGTGGTGACCAGTCCAACGAGCTGCACCAGGTAGAGCGGCGACGCGACGAGCGTGCTGACGATGGTGACCAGAACCGCCCCGACGGTGAGCCCCTGCCCGACGCCGAGGGCCAGCCCCAGGCCGCTGGTGACCAGCTCGATCAGGACCGCGCCGCCGACCACGATCAGCGCCAGCAGCGCGACCCGGCCGAGCACCAGGCCCAACGATCCGTGGAAGATCTGGAACGCGCGGCCGATCGGGTTGCCCCGCTCGAAGAGGTACACCGGACCGACCAGGCTCAGCGCGAACGCCAGGTAGATCCCGGGCAGCAGGCAGGCGCAGAGTCCGGCCACCACCAGCAGGCTGACCAGCAGGGTCCAGGCCCAGAGGCCGACCCCGCGGGAAAGGCCGTAGCGCAGGGCCGCCGGCACACCGACCGGTTCCCCGGCCGCCTGCCGCGCCAGTGCCCACGTGCCGGCCGCCCAACCGACGCTGCTCACCACACCGATCGCCAGGGAGAGCACGATCAGCCCGGCGACGAAGGCGAACAGGTCGCCGAGGTCCGGCAGTCCCTGACCGGCCGCGGGGTCGGTGGGAACGGTCGGCGCGGCGAGGCTGGCGACGCCGATCACCAGGGCCGGCAGGAACTGGGTGAGGAGCACGATCGGCAGCAGGGTGCGCCAGCTACGGCGGATCACGCCGATCAACCGCTCGGACCAGCCGTTGAGGCCGGCATGGGGCGGCGGGACCAGCGGGTCGTGCGGATCCACCCAGCCACCCCAGCCCGGCGGGTGGGCCGCGCCCCAACCCGGCGGCTGTCCCGCGCCCCAGCTCGGTGGATAGCCCGGCGGCCCCCACTGGCCGGTGCCAGGAGGCGGCTGCGCCGGGTCCCAGCCCGGGTACGGCGGTTCGGGCGGGGGCGGCTGCGACATCGAGGCTCCAGGACCGGCGGCGGGTAGGGGTCGGGCGCCGACCCCTACCCGGAAAGGTAGACGGTCGGCGCCCGCATTTGTGATCTTATTCGACTGCCGGTTGATTCTCCCTGATGGGATGGCATCAAGGACGGATCAACCGCGATCAGGCGATCACACGGACCTTCTCTGCCTGCGGACCCTTCTGGCCCTGTGCGATCTCGAATTCGACGCGCTGCCCGTCATCGAGCGCCTTGTAGCCGTCCATCTCGATAGCCGAGAAGTGGACGAAGACGTCCTGCCCGCCGTCGACCGCGATAAAGCCGTAGCCCTTTTCGCTGTTGAACCACTTGACTGTGCCCTGTGCCACGGTGCACTTCCCTCACTTCTGTCCTGCTGGGTCCACGACACCCCACACCGGCTCACGCCTGCCGGGGTCGGTCGAGTCACGACCCTTAGCGGGGCCGTTGAATCGAGCGACCGAATCCGCACGCTACACGAGGTCTGCCACGCGCGCACTACCCGTAAACGGACACCTGACGGAGAGCAGACGACTTACCGGGCGTCCAGCAATCCATCGGTTAGCGTCGCTCCCCGGCGCTATCTAGATCGTCCGCAAGAGGCGGAGATAGCCCCTTACCACGGATTAGTCGAGTGTGAATACCGTTGCCTGATGCCGATGCTGCGGGTAGGCAGGTAGCCGTGATGAGCGATCCGGCGCCGACGCCGCACCAGGCCCCAGCCCGGCACGCCCCCACAGGGGCGACGATCCGGCGGGTCCGTCCCGCGGACGCCGCCCGGATGCGGGCGCTGCGGCTGGAGATGCTCGCCGACTCCCCGCTGGCCTTCCTGGAGACGCTCGCCGACGCCGCCGCCCAACCGCACCGCGAGTACGCCGCCCGGGTCGCCGGCCACGCCCACGGTGACCGCGCCGCCCAGTTCGTCGCCGACCGGGCCGGCCGGTTCATCGGGCACGCGGGCGGGCACGCCGTGGCCCACCAGCCCGCCGTCACGGTCGTCTTCTCCGTCTACCTCACCCCGGCCTGGCGGGGCACCGGCCTGCTGGCCGGCCTGGTGGACGCGGTGGCGGCGTGGTCGGTCGCGGCCGGGCGCCCGGAGCTGATGCTGGAGGTACTGGTCGGCAACGACCGGGCGCTGCGCGCCTACCGCCGGCTCGGCTTCACCGACACCGGCGTACGGGTGGCCCATCCGACGATTCCGGCGCTCACCGAGCTGCAGATGCGCCGCGCCGCCGACGCCTGACCGGTCAGCCGGGCCGGCGGGACTGCACGATCCGGAACCGGCCGGCCACGTACGCCCCGTCGGTGAGCGCCGCGTTCGCCGCCGGGTTCGCCCCGCTGGCGTGGAAGTCGGAGAACGCCGCCGACTGGTTGACGAAGACCCCGCCGGTGAGGTTGCAGGACAGGTGCACCCCGGCGTCGACCGCCGCCGCCTCGGCCGCGTCGAGCACCGTGGAGTCGGTGGCGTAGACCGCGGCGGTCAGCGCCCCGCGCTCGGTCACCGTCTCCCGGAAGATCTCCAGGCTGTGCGCCGTGGAGTCGGTTTCGACCAGGAACGAGATCGGCCCGAACCACTCCCGCCCGTAGATGGCGACGTCGGCGGCGCCGAGCCGGACCAGCGCCGGGGTCCGGACCACCGCGTCCGGGTACGCCGGGTGGGCCAGCTCGCGGGAGGCCAGCAGCACCGTGCCCAGCCCGGCCACCTCGTCGAGCCGGGCCGACACCCCGTCGTTGACGATGGCGCCGGTCAACTCGACCGCCCGGGCCGGGTCGGCGGTGAGTTTGCCGACCGCGCCGGCGATCCCGGCGGCCACCTCGTCGAAGCTGCGCCAGCCCTGGTCGGTGGCGATGCCGCCGGACGGGATGAGGATGTTCTGCGGCGTGGTGCACATCTGGCCGCTGTAGAGGGTCAGCGAGAAGCCGATGTTGCGGCACATACCGGCGAAGTCGTCGGTCGAGTCGACCACGATCGTGTTGACGCCGGCCTTCTCGGTGTAGACGGTGGCCTGCCGGGCGTTCGCCTCCAGCCAGTCGCCGTATTCGGTGGAGCCGGTGAAGTCGATGATCCGGACCTCCGGCCGCAGGGCCAGCGTGGAGGCCAGCCCTTCGCCCGGCGCCTCGGCGGCGAGCTGCACCAGGTTGGGGTCGAAGCCGGCCTCGGCAAGCACCTCGCGGGCGTACCGGACGGTGATCGCGAGCGGCAGCACCGCGCCGGGGTGCGGCTTGATCACCACCGGGTTGCCGGTGGCCAGCGAGGCGAAGATCCCCGGGTACGAGTTCCAGGTCGGGAAGGTGTTGCAGCCGACCACCAGGGCCACCCCGCGGGGCACCACGTGGAACGTCTTGGTCATCGTCAACGGCTCGCCCCGGCCGGCCGGCTTCTCCCACCGGGCGCTGCCGGGGTGCCGGGTCATCTCGGCGTACGAGTAGGCCAGCGCCTCCAGTGCCCGGTCCAGGGCGTGTGCTCCGCCGGCCTGGAACGCCATCACGAACGCCTGGCCGCTGGTGGCGTGCACGGCGTTGGCCAGTTCGAAGATGTGGGCGTGCAGGCGGGCCAGGATCTCCAGGCAGACGCCGACGCGGGCCGGCGGGCCGGCGGCGCGCCAGCCGGGCAGGGCGGCGCGGGCGGCGGCCAGCAGGGTGTCGGCGTCGGCGTGCGGGTAGCGCACCCCGAGGTCGATCCCGAACGGGCTGGCCTCGGTGGCCACCCGGTCCCCGGCGCCGGGCTGGTCGAGCGGGAAGTCCGCGCCGAGGTAGCCACGGAAGGCCGCCTCGCCCTCGGCGGCGGCGGTCTCGCCGTAGACGCGAGGGCTCGGCGACTCCGGGTAGGCCGACCAGTAGCCGCGGTCGGCGATCGCGGACAGCGCCCGCTCAAGGGTCTTGGCGTGCCTGGCGTACAGGGGGGATGGGGTGGTTACGACATCGCTGGCGTCCATGACAGCCATCATGCCGTAACCGACGCCCGGTGTAACAGGGGTGGCCCGCCGGTCGGCCCCGGTCAGAGGTTGAGCTGCCAGTTGTGCCAGCCGTCCCGGGCCCGGAAACCGATCGCCTCGTTGATCGCGATCATGTGCTGGTTCTCGGCCGCGTTCCAGGTGTCGATCGCGCGCAGTTCCGGCTCGCCGGCCATCGCGTGGCGCAGATTCTCGATCTTGACGATGGTGCCGAGCCGGTGCCCCCGGTGCGTCGGCTCCACCAGCGTGATCTGCTGGAACGCGTGCCAGCGCTGGCTGGCGTTGACGTCGATCGTGGTCCAGGCGACCAACCGGCCGCTGGCGTCGTGCACCACCCCGGCGTGGTACGCCCGCCGGCCCCGCGCGTCGCGGGCCGCCTCGATCGCCCGCACCCGGGCCGCGTCGGTCTTGTCCGGCTCCCAGTCCAGGTCGCCCATGGGCGCGTCGGAGAGCAGCCGGCTGTCCAGGTAGGCCACGTCGTCGAGGTACTCCTGCGGGGCCGCGCCGTACCAGCGCACCGCGGAGTAGCCCTCGGCATGCTGCCAGGACGCGGTGAGCAGCCGGTCCAGCCCGGCCTCGTCGAGGCTGGTGGTGTCGAGTCGTCGGCGCACGTCGACGAGGGCGGACTTCATCCCCATCGCCTGGGCGAACCGGGTGCCCGGTTCGGGTCGGGGCGGGCCGTCCGGCAGCGCGGTGACGGTCATCCCGAAGACCCGCTTGCGGCCGAGCCCACGGACCACGTCGAGCGCGTGCTCGAACATGAACCGACCGACCCCGCGGCGCTGGAACTCGGGCAGCACGTAGATGTCGATCGGCGCGTTGTCGGTGTTCTCCAGTTGGGGCAGCTCGATCTCCAGCAACCCGACCGGCACCCCGTCGAGGTGCGCGAGGGCGTACCTCGGCTGGTCGCCGGGCCACGGGTGGCGCAGGTTGCCGAAGAAGAACTCGCGGCAGGTCGGCGGGAAATCCGGCATGTCGGCAGCCGTACAGGCCGCCTTGATCTTGTAGGCGTGTTCGGTGCCTACCGGGTCGGTGGGGTCCAGGGCGGTGACGGCGACGTCCATGTGGTGAAGCGTGCCGCTCCGGCCGGCCCGACCGCGACCGAATTACCGCCTGCGGCGAGCGTTGAGACGCGAAACCGACAGCGGTCCGGCTCGGGGAATTGGTCGGGAGGGCGATCGCACAACGCCTCCGGCGTCGGGTCGTAAGAACTTCAGAAGTCTACGGCGATTCGCCCTCCCGCACGGAGCATCTTGCGACGTTCCGGGCCGGACGTCAAGCCCTCAGCGGCCTGATTCGTCACCGCTGGCAAAACCCGCAACTACGGACCGCATTGGGCGTCAGCCGAGCAGACCGGCGTCGCGGACCGCCCGCAGCGACGGCTTCACCCGGTACGTCGGGCCCACCTGACCGGCGACCGCGTCGATGGTCTTGAGTCCCTCGCCGGTGTTGAAGACCACCGTCTCGGCATCCGGATCGAGCTTCCCGCTGGCCACCAGCTTGCGCAGCACCGCGACCGTCACCCCGCCCGCCGTTTCGGCGAACACCCCGGTGGTCCGCGCCAGCAACCGGACGGCGTCGCGGATCTCGTCGTCGGTGGCGTCGTCCATCCAGCCGCCGGTCCGCCGCACCGACTCCAGTGCGTAACTGCCGGCGGCCGGATCGCCGATGTTCAGCGACTTGGCGATGCCGGTCGGCCGGACCGGGGTGATGGTGTCGGTGCCCGCGCGCAGCGCGGTCGCGATCGGGTTGCAGCCGGCCGACTGGGCGCCGAACACCTTCCAGCCGCCCGCCGGCGCCTCGACCAGCCCGATCTCCACCAGCTCGGTGAACGCCTTGTCGACCTTGGTCAGCAGCTCGCCGCTGGCCATCGGGATCACCACCTGCGCCGGGATCCGCCAGCCGAGCTGCTCGGCCACCTCGTAGCCGAGCGTCTTGGAGCCCTCGGCGTAGTACGGCCGGACGTTCACGTTCACGAACGCGGTGTCCTCGAACTCGTCGGTCTCCACCAGCTCGCCGCAGAGCCGGTTCACGTCGTCGTACGAGCCGTCGATGGCGACCAGGTCACCGCCGTACACGGCGGTGGTGACGACCTTGCCCTGCTCCAGGTCGCCGGGGATGAAGACGATCGACGGTACGCCCGCCCGGGCGGCGTGCGCGGCGACCGAGTTCGCCAGGTTGCCGGTCGACGCGCAGGCGAACCGGGTGAAGCCCAGCCCACGGGCGGCGCTCAGCGCGACCGAGACCACCCGGTCCTTGAACGAGTGGGTCGGGTTGGCGCTGTCGTCCTTGACCCACAGCGGTGCCCGGATGCCCAGCTCGGCGGCGAGGCCGGCGGCGCTGACCAGCGGGGTCAGGCCGGGGTCGAGGGTGATCCGGGTGGCCGGGTCCTGGCCGGCGGGGAGCAGGCCGGCGTACCGCCAGATGTTCTGCGGCCCGGCTTCGATGTCGGCGCGGGTGACCCGGGCCAACGCCGCCGGGTCGTAGCTGATCTCCAACGGGCCGAAACACTCGTAGCAGGCGTGCTGGGCGACCAACGGGTACTGCGCGCCGCAGCCGCGACAGACCAGGTTGCGGGCCGGGTTCGCCGGGACGCCCGGGGTCGGGCCGTCGGTCGTGGTGGTGGGGATCGCGTCGATCATCGACGTCATGTGAGGCCGTCCTCTCATCTTTCCCAGCGCCGCACGGCGCGGCGGGGACGGATTTGGCACCTGCCTCGCTATGGCCTCGTCATCGAGACAGCGAAGTGGTTGCCGGGGCGTCAACGGGCCGTATCCCTCAGCCCCTCTGGATGAGGTATTCAGTTGTGCCCGGTAAGTCTACGGGCGCGCTCCGGTCCTGTCCCCGCCCCTTCCCACGCTGTGAGCAACCCCAAAGATCAACAGCGGGTACGCCGTAGTCACCCTGCCCCTGGTGCGCCCTACGAGGTGACGTCCTTGCGGGTGAAGCGCCAGAAGGCCAGGCCCCAGAAGGCGGTGGCGTAGCTGAGCGCCGAGATGGCGCCCTTGACCAGATCGTCGGTCTGCATCGGGGTGGAGAGCAGACCCAGCCAGGCGGTGCTGTAGTGGGTCGGCAGGAAGTCCCGCAGCACGCCGAGCGCGGTGATCTGGTCCAGGATGCTGGAGAGGATCCAGAGCAGCACCGCCCCGCCGACCGCGCCGAGCGCCGCGTCGGTGGTCACCGAGAGCAGGAACGCCAGCCCCGCCACGATCAGCAGCACCACGCTGAGGTAGCCGAGGATGCCGAGCAGCCGGAGCAGCCCCTCGCCGGCCGGGATCTGCGCGGCGACCGTGCTCTGCAGCGGTTCCCAGCCGTAGCGCAGGGTGCCGACCAGCAGCGCGGTGCCGGCCAGCAGGACCAGGGCCAACCCCGAGTACGCGGCCGCGACGATCAGCTTCACCGCCAGCAGCCGGGCCCGGGGCACCGGGACCGCCAGCAGGTACCGCAGGCTGCCCCAGCTGGCCTCGCTCGCCACCGTGTCGCCGAAGAAGAGCGCCACCACCACGACCAGCAGGAAGGAGGCGGAGACGAAGATCGAGAAGAGAGCGAAGTTGAGGCCACCGGCGGTGGCCAGGTCGATCAGGCTGCCGAACTCGCCGCCACCGTTGTCGTCGTCCTGGCTGTCGAACTCGAAGGCGATCAGAATGATCAACGGCAGGATCACCATGAACGCCAGCGCGAGCTGGGTCCGGCGGCGGGCGGCCTGCCGGCGCCACTCGGCCCGGATCGGCAGCGTACGGCGCGGGCGGTAGCCGGCCGCCGCCCCCGCCGCGTCGACGCCGCCGACGAGGCCGTCTGTGGGGCCGTCTGCGGGGCGGTCGGCGGCGGGGCCGTCGGTTGGCGGCTGCTGCCCGGTCGAGGTGGTCATCAACGGTCCCCGCTTCCCCGTGAGTTCTCGCCGACCAGGGCGAGGAAGGCGTCCTCCAGCCGGCGGCGTGGCACCACCCGGTCCACTCCGACGCCGGCCCGGACCAGTTCGGCCACCACCTCGCTGCGGGCGGCGCCGTTGATGTCCACCACCAGGCCACCGTTGCCGTCCGAGGCCACCGCCCGCACCCCGTCGAGCCGGTCCAGCACCTCCCGGGCGGCGTCCGCGTCGCTGACGTCGAACTGCACGCTCGGCGACTCGCCGACGATGTCGTCCACCGGGCCGGAGGCCACGATCTCGCCCTTGTGCACCACCACGGCGTGGGTGCAGGTCTGTTCCACCTCGGCGAGCAGGTGGCTGGAGACCAGCACCGCCCGGCCGGCGGTGGCGTACCGGCGCAGCACCCGGCGCATCTCGGCGATCTGCGGCGGGTCGAGCCCGTCGGTCGGCTCGTCCAGCACCAGCAGCTCCGGCAGGCCGAGCATGGCCTGCGCGATGGCCAGCCGCTGCCGCATCCCGTGGCTGTAGTTCTTCGTCCGGCGGTGCACCGAGTCACCCAGGCCGGCGATCTCCAGCGCCTCCTCGAAGTGCGCGTCGGCCGCCGGGCGGCCGGTCGCCCGCCAGTACGACCGCAGGTTCTCCAGCCCGCTCAGGTGCGGCAGGAACCCCGGCCCCTCGACAAGCGAGCCGATCCGGGAGAGCACCGGGGAGCCCGGCACCAGCCGGTGGCCGAAAACGTAGATCTGGCCGGCGGTCGGCTGGGTCAGCCCCATCAGCACCCGCAGGGTGGTGGTCTTGCCGGCACCGTTGGGGCCGAGCAGGCCGACCACCTGGCCGCGCCGCACCTCGAAGTCGACCCGGGAGACGGCGACGAAGCCGTCGGCGTACTCCTTGCGCAGGTCGCGGACGGCGAGCGGGAGGTCGGCGTACTCGGGGAGCACGGAGGTGTCGTGGCGGCGGTGCCGGCGGCGGACCACGGCGACGACCACGACGAGCCCGACCGCGATGGCGGCCAGCAGCCCGACCAGCACCCAGCGCCACAGCGCCGCCGAGGTGGCGATCGGCTCGCCGGCCACCGTCGGCAGGGTCAGCGGTTCGGCGCCGAGGCCGACGGTGTAGACGGTCGGCTCGACCGGGGTGGCGTACGCCTGGTCGGAGGTGGCGATCGTGATCCGCAGCCGGTGGTCGGCCTCGAACCGGTGCACGATCGCCGGCAGGGTGACCCGGACCGGCGCGGCGGCCGCCACGTCGGTGGGTAGCCCGGTCAGCCGGACCGGGGCCACCAGGCCGTTGGGGAGGGTGCTGGCGCCGGTCGGGCCGACGTCGTAGAGCTTGACGAAGAGCACCGCCTCGCCGGTCGGCGACGCGGCCCGGATGGAGATGGTCGGCGCGCCGGTGACGTCCACGGCGGCGGCCAGCGGCTCGGAGTCGAACCGGGCGTGCTGGCCGGGCAGGTCGGCGGCCACCCCGTCCAGCAGGGAGGCGAATCCGCCGGTGAACGGCACCGACGAGATGGCCGCCGGGGTACCGGCCGGTGGGTTGGCGATCCGCTGGTCCGGGCCGGCGACCGGCACCCGCTGCTGGCCGGTGCCGGCGAGGCCGGGGTAGTCGTCGCGGCGGTAGCCGGTGGCGACCAGGCCGCGGTCCAGGGCGTCGAAGCCGGCGATCCGCGACCAGGTGAAGCTGTCGCCGGGCGGGTCGCCTTCGCCCTTGAGGTAGTGGTTGAGCCACTGCGCGGTGAGGTACTTGACCCGGTCGGCGTCGGTCTGCGGGCCGGAGCCGCCGTCGTGCCCGCCGGTGAACCAGGCGACCCGGACCGGGGTGCCGGCGGCGGCGATGCCGGCGGCGTTGGCGTCCGCCTCGGCGAGCGGGAAGAGGCTGTCCGCCTCGCCCTGCACCAGCAGGGTGGGTGCCTTGATCCGGTCGAGCACGCCGGCCGGGCTGGACCGGTCCAGCAGGGCGACCGCCGACTCGCTGGCCCGCCCGGTGGTGGCGATCTCCAGGTAGGCGGCGCAGACATCGGCCGCGAACCGTCCGCACGCGGGGTCCCCGCCGGGTCCGCCGGACCCGCCGGGCACCGGCACGGGTACGCCGGGATCGGCGCCGCCGTCGGCCGGGGCGGCCGGGTCGGCTGGGGCGGCCGGGTCGGGGCCAGGGGCGGCTGGGTCGGTACCGCCGTCGGCCGGGTCGGGGGCGCCGCCGGCCGGGCCGGTGCCGGTCTCGTCGTCGGGGCCGGCGGGGCCGCCGAGGCCGGCGCCGAGGCTGCCGGCGCCGCCGAAGAAGATGCCCGCCCAGCCCTTCTTGAACACCCCGGCGAGCGGGTCCTGGCCGGTCGACTCGGGCAGGAACGAGCGGGCCAGGCTGTTCCAGGTGATCATCGGGACGATGGCGTCGACGCGCTGGTCCTGGGCGGCCAGCAGCAGGGCCAGGGCGCCGCCGTAGGAGCCGCCCACCACCCCGACCCGCGGATCGCCGGGCGCGTCGGTGCGGACCTCGGGTCGCTCGGCCAGCCAGTCCAGCAGCCGCTGCGCGTCGCGTACCTCGTAGTCGGGGTGGTCGAGATGGATCTGGCCGCCGCTGCGCCCGAATCCGCGGGCGGTGTAGGTCAGCACCGCGTAACCGAGGTCGGCGAGCTCCTCGGCGTCGGTGCGGACCGACTCCTTGGTCCCGCCGAAGCCGTGGGCGAGCAGCACCGCCGGGACCGGCCGCCCGGCCGACGCCACGTCCGGCAGGTAGAACCGGGTGTCCAACTCGACCGGCTGGTCACCGGCCGGCCCGGAGCGGACGGTGAGCAGCCGGTCGGTGGTCCGGTAGGTCGCCCGCTCCGGCCAGACCGCCCAGCCGACCAGGCCGGCCAGCAGCACCACCACCAGGGACGTTGCGACCGCCCGCCGCCGGGTCAGCCGGACACGAGGCAGGGCACGGCGCAGCCGGGCCGGCAGCGGGGAAGGCATGGGCACACCGTACGGCGCTCCGCCTGTGGGTTGGCTGAGATCCCCCGGATGGTCGTTCGACTGGCCCGAACGGCGCGCCGGGACGGTCGTCCGCTCCGGGTCAACGGGGCTCGCGGTGCGGAGAGTTCGGATCACGTGAATTCACATCAAAGGAACAGAAGGTTTGATCGACGCATGTCGCTCATCTTTTGATACTTGATGTGACGAGATTGATTACCTACAGCAACATCTGCCGAAGTGACGCGAAACTGACTGTTCGGCTTGGATCGCCTGCCGTACGGGGTCAGCTAGTTTTCCGGTCCGGTGCACGGGACCTGGCTCCCCCCTGTCCACCCTCCGACTCCGCCGACAGTCGCCCCGAGGAGAGATTTGATGACGCCTCCAGCGCAGCGGTTCCGTCGCTGGCCGAACCTGTCCGGCGGCGTGCTGCGCCTGCTCCTCGCGGGACTCCTCCTGGTGCCCGTCGGCGTGCTCTCCGTCCAGGCCTGGCAGGGCATCGACGAGAAACTCACCTTCGCCGAACGGGAACGCCAGGGTATCGAGTACCTGCAGTCCCTGGAGCGGGTCACGGTCGCCCTGGTGGACGCCCAGTCGGCGGCGGTCGCCGGCCGGTCGGTGCCGGGCGAGGCACTGACCCGCGCCGTCGAGAACGCCTCCTCGGTCGACGCCCGCCTCGGCGACGAGCTGCGGACCCGGGAACGCTGGGCCGGCGCCCGAGCCAAGATCGAATCACTGTCGCAGCAGAACCTGCGCGCGCCGGAGGAGGCCTACGCCGCCTACAGCGAGGCCGGTGACCTGCTGCTCGCCCTGTACGGCAAGGTCCGGGAGACCTCCGGGCTGATCCGGGACCCGGACGCCGACTCGTACCACCTGCAGGACAGCGCGGCGGAGGAGCTGCCCGAGGCGCTGATCGCCGCCGGCCGGCTGGGCGACATCGCCATGCTCGCCACCACCCGCGCCGAGGACCAGGCCCTGAACACCGCCATCCAGGCGACTGGTGCCCGCAGCGGCGTTCTCGAACCGGTCGAGGACCTGGTGGAGGGTCTGCAGGCGGCCGTCAACAACACCGACAGCCAGCAGCTCAGCGGCAACCTGCTCAGCCAGCTCGACGCGTACCAGATCGCGGTGGACGCCCTCGCCGCCGCCTCCGCCGCGACCGACCTCGGCACCCCGACGCGGGCCAACCAGGTGGGCGAGGCGCGCGCCGCCGCCCAGGCCGCCGGCGCCGATCTCTCCCAGACCATGCTCACCGAGCTGGACAACCTGGTCACCGTACGGGCCGACGGGCTGCGCACCGAACGGCTGCTCGCCGGGGCCGCCGCCATCGCCGCCCTGCTGATCGCCCTGGCGTTGATCGCGCTGAGCCTCGCCGGCCGGCGGTCCCGGCCGGCGACCGCGCCGGTCGCCCCGCAGGCCCGCGCCGACGCGCCCGACCCGCCCAGAGCCGAGCTGCCCGACCGGGCCAGAGGCTGGGAGCTACCGGCGGAATGGTCCGATCCGGTACCGGCCGGCCAGGGTCTCGGCCGGCCCGCGCAGTCGGGCCTGCGGGACGTCGGGCTGCTCGGCCGCGACAACGAACCGGCGCGCTGGGGACGCACCGATGCTCGATAGGCTCCGGATCCGCGGCAAACTCGCCGTCCTCGTCGTCATTCCGCTGCTCAGCATGGTCGCCCTCGCCGTTCCGGTGGTGGTCGACCGGGTCTCTGAGGCCCGCCGGGCCGCCGACACCGCCGAGGCGGTCGATGTCGCCGGCCAGGTCGGCACCCTGGTGCAGGACCTGCAGAAGGAACGGCTGCTGTCGCTCGGCTACCTGCTCGACCCGGAGGGGGGGTTGGTGTCGCGCTCGGACCTCATCCAGCAGAGCACCACCGTCACCGACCGGGTCGCCGACCTGAAGGCCGATCTCGGCCCGGCGCTGTCGACCCCGGTGGTCGAGGCGCTGGCCAACGTGCAGACCCTCAACGAGCTGCGGGCCGGGATCCTCAGCGGCCGGGCCACCACCGACCAGATCATGGCCACCTTCGGCGCCATCGACCTGGCGCTCATCGACTCGCTCCGACTGACCGACCGCATCGACACCGGCACCTCGGCCGGCCGCCAGACCCTGGCCCTCGACGCGGTGCTGCGCACCGATGAGGCGATCAGCCACGGCGCCGCCCTGCTGGTGCTCGTGGTGGCTACCAAGGACGCCGACCCGAGGGCGCTGCAGCAGGTCACCACCGCCTACGTCGGCGCCATGCTCGTCCTGCAGAACACCGTGGCCCGGTTCACCGCGCTCGCCACCGCCGAGCAGAACGCGCTCTACACGCTGGTCTCCGAGGCCGCCGCGGCCCGGATCCCGCCGGAGCTGGTGGTCAACCTGACCGGTGACCCGACCGCCGCGCTGGCCGACCGGGAGGTCCAGACCACCTTCCCCGGCGTGGTCTCGCTGATCACCATCGGCCAGTTCGTGCAGAAGAAGCTGGTCACCGACATCACCGCCGCGGTGGCCGACCAGCAGCGGCAGGCCCTGGTCACGGCGTACGGCGTGGTCGGCCTGGTGCTGCTGGTGCTGCTGGTGGTCGTGCTGCTGAGCCTCACCGTCGCCCGTACGGTGGCCCGGCCGCTGACCCGGCTGACCCACTCCGCCGACCGGGTGGCCCGGGTCGCGGAGGCGGAACTGGTCCGGATCGCCGACGACGAGACCGAATCCGCCCGGCCGATCCGACTCGACCCGGTCGACGTCAGCGGCCGCGACGAGATCGGCGACCTGGCCCGCGCCTTCGACCGGGTGCAGGGCACCGCGGCCCGGCTGGTGGAACGCCAGGCGGCCAGCCGCCGCAACGTGGCGCAGATGTTCGGCCACGTCGGTCGCCGTACCCAGAACCTGGTCGGCCGGCAGATCGCCCTGATCGACCGGCTGGAGCAGCAGGAGACCGAGCCGTCCCGGTTGCAGCACCTCTACCGGCTCGACCACATCTCCAGCCGGCTGCGCCGCAACGCCAGCAGCCTGGTGGTCCTCTCCGGCTCGGCCGGCGGCGACGGGCACGTGGCACCGATGCCGCTCGGCGACGTGGTCCGGTTGGCGCTCGGCGAGATCGAGGACTACACCCGGGTCGACGTGCAGATCCGGGTCGACGTCATGGTCACGCCCGGGGTGATCGGCGACCTGGTGCTGGCGCTCGCCGAGCTGATGGAGAACGGCACCGCCTTCTCGCCGCCGCACACCAGGGTCACCGTCTCCGCCGAGCTGATCCCGGGCGGTGCCCGGGTCAGCCTGATCGACCACGGCATCGGCATGCCGGCGGAGCGGATGGCGGAGGAGAACGCGCGGTTGACCCGGCGCGAACGGCTCGACCTGACCCCGACCGAGGTGCTCGGCCTCTTCGTGGTCGGCCGGCTCGCCCGCCGGCACGGCTGGCGGGTCGCCCTCTCCCCGACCCCGGGCGGCGGCGTGACGGTCGAGCTCGACATCGACGACCGGCTGCTCGTGGTACGCCGGGCCGGCACGCCGGCCACCGGCGTGGCCCGGGCCGGGGCGGCCCCGGCGGTGGCCGGTCGGGCCGTCGCGGCGGCCCCCGAACCGGGCCGGGCACCGATGGCCGGGCTCGGCGCCGAACTGTTGGCCACCACCGCCGGACCACCACCGGTCCCGGCCCCCGCCGCACCGGCACCGGCCGCACCTACGTCCCCCGCGCCGGTACACGGTGGGCCGGTACCGGCGATGCCCGCCCGGGCCTCGGCCCCGCCCGCCGTCGACGGACCGGCCGGCCCCGGTGAGCCGGAGCCGCGGACCACCGGCCGGGACCAGCCGGCGCCCGCGCCGGAATCCATCGACCCGGTCTTCAACCCGGTCCTGCTCAGCCGCGCCACCCAATCGTTGGAGTCCGGCCAGCCCTGGGACGCCTTCGGGACCCGGCCCGGCGAGCAGGCCCGTTCCGGCCGGAACCGAACCACCGAATCCGCCGCCCAGAGCGGCGCTTCGCTGCGGCAGCGGGTGCCGGGGGCACAGCTCCCGCAGACCCCCCGGCCCAACCGGGCCGTCGACTCGACCCCGGCCGACCCCGCGGCCGTCCGGGCGTTGCTCGAAGAGTTCGAGGCCGGGGTGCAACGGGCCCAACGACAGTACGGAGCGTCCTCCCCGACGCCCCCGGCGGCCCCGTCCCGGGCCGCCGTCCCACCGGCCGCCGTATCGCCGGGTGCTGTCCCACCGGCCGCCGCACCACCGGCCGCTGTCCCGGCGCCCGCGCCGGCGCCGGGACCCGTCCCCGGGCCGGGAGCCGGCCAACTCAACCGGCGGGTGCCGGGCGCTAACCTGAGTGTCCCGACCCCCACCGCCAGACCGAACCACTCGCCGGCCCGGACCAGGCCGGCGGATCCGGACGAGGTGCGCGACCTGATCACGCAGTTCGAGACCGGCGTCGCCCGCGCTCTGACCGAAGTCAGTCCAGACCACCGCCACGAAGAGGGACGGTCACAATGAGCACTCCCTTCACCCGGGACAGCATGGAGCGGGATCAGCACGCCCCGCCGGCCGCGGAGCTAAGCCCCGAGGCGCGCACCTTCAACTGGCTGCTCGACTCGTTCACCTCGACCACGGCCGGCGTGTTGGAGGCCATCGCGGTCTCCTCGGACGGGCTGCTGATGGCGATGTCCGCGATCAAGGACCGGTCCAACGCCGAGCGGCTCGCCGCGGTGGTGTCGGGGATGACGAGCCTGGCCGGCGGCGCGGCCAACTGGTACTCGCTCGGCGGTCTGAACCGAGTGATCATCGACATGACCGACGGATACCTGCTGGTGAGCGCGATCAGCAGCGGCTCGGTGCTCGGGGTGGTGGCCGACCGGTCGGCGAACCTGGGCACGGTGGCCTACGAGATGACCCTCTTCGCTGGCCGGGCGGGAGGCGCGCTCACTCCTCGGCTCATCGTCGAGCTGAAGAATTCCGTCCAGTCGTGACCCATCCGGCGGGCGACGCGGGGCGGGATCCGGAGCCGGTCGTCCGGATCCGCCCCTACCTGCAGGCGCCCCCGCCGCGGGCGGAGGCCGAGCCGGAGGCCGACGCCGGCGCGGACGATGCCCCGGGGGTCGTCCCGCAGGGGCTGCGGCCCTTCGTGCTCACCTCCGGCCGGGTGGACAGCATCGATCCGGCGATCGGCCTGGAAACCCAGGTGACCGCCCGGCAGGAGAGCCCGTCGTGGATCGGTACGCCGGTCTCCCGGCTGGCTCCGGAACTCCGGGAAATAGTCGCACTCTGCGCCGAGCCGATGTCCGTGGCGGAGATCTCCGCCCGACTCCGGTTGCACCTAGGCGTGACCAAGATCCTGGTCGGTGACCTCCGGGCCACCGGTCACCTCGACGTCCACCTCTGCGACGTCGAGGATGCCCACGACCCCGACATCATTCTGCGAGTGATCGATGGACTCCGTGCGATCTCCTGAGTGGCCGCCCGTCCCGGTGACCGGCCCGTCCGCCAACAGTGCCCCGGGCCGCTACGGCGCCCCGGCCAGCCACGGTGCTCCACCGGTCGGCAACGTCCTGCCCACCGGCCTGCCCTCCCGACCGGTACGCCGGTCCGGCACCGCGCAGGTGGTGCCCGCCGGCAGCGCCGCCCGCACCGGCCGGGGGTCGTCGGCGCCGGTGCCGGTGAAGATCCTGATCGCCGGCGGGTTCGGGGTCGGCAAGACGACCACGGTCGGGGCGATCTCGGAGATCGCGCCGCTGACCACCGAGGCGGAGATGACCTCGGCGGGCATCGGCGTCGACGACCCGGGAATCCGGTCGGCGAAGACCACCACCACCGTGGCGATGGACTTCGGCTGCGTCACGATCGACCGCAGCCTGAAGCTCTACCTCTTCGGCACGCCGGGCCAGTCGCGATTCGGCTTCATGTGGGACGACCTGGCCCGCGGCGCCCTCGGCGCGCTGGTGGTGGTGGACAGCGCGCGGCTGGACGACTGCTACCCGGCGATCGATTTCTTCGAACGAGCCCGGTTACCCTTCGTGGTGGCGGTGAACGCGTTCGACGGGCGTCTCGCGCACGACCTGGGCGCGATCCGGTGGGCGCTGGCCATCGGCGACCACGTGCCGCTGATCCAGTTCGACGCCCGGGACCGGCTGTCGGTGCGGGACGCCCTGCTGATCGTGTTGGACCGGGCGCTGGACCGCGCCATCCGGGAACGAAACGCGTGACCGTCGCCGGGCGGTGGCCGGGCCCGGCCCGGTGGTTGGTTGGGAGAGGGTGATCCGCGATGCGAGGCGAACTGGACGACACGCTGGCCCGGTTGGCCCGGCGTGAGGAGGCGCAGCGCCGCCGGGCCGAGCAGCTGGCCGCCGAGACCCGGTCGCCGACCGACGAGGTGACCGAGGCGGTGCAGCGGGTGGTGGCCCGGCACCCGGATATCACCGTGACGGTCCTGGTCGCCCGTGGTCAGGACACCGCCACCCGGCACATCACCTGGTCGGAGGGGCAGGTGGTGGCGATCCCGGTCGCCGGCCCGGTCAGTACCGCGGCCATCGACCCGGCGGCGAACGCCCCCACCCACCCGGCCGGCCCCCCCGACGTTCCCTCCTGGCCGATGTCGGTGAAGACGGTGCCCGCGTGGGCCGCCTCCTCCGACGGATTGGCCGACGACCCGGCCGCCCGGTTGGCCGACCTGATCCGGCGCGACCCGTCCCTGCTCGGCAGCCCGGACGACGAGTCCTGATCGCGGTACCGACGCCTCCCACCGCAGGTCGCCGGCGGCGGCGGCCGGATACCCTCGGCGCGTGACGGATCACGATCTCACCCTGACCGCCAGCCTGCGCCCCGGTGCCCTGGACGCCCGGCGCGGCATCGTCCGGCTCCACCCGGACGTGCTGACCGCGCTGGGCCTGCACCCGGGTGCACCGGTGCGGCTCACCGGCCGGCGGTCGACGGCGGGGATCGCCGCCCGTGCCGAGAGCACCGCCAGCCGGGCACTGCTCTACGCCGACGACCTGATCCTCGGCAACCTCGGGGTGCGCGACGGAGGGCAGGTCACGATCGCACCGGTACGGGCGGTCGCCGCTGGTCGGGTGACGTTGACCGGCCCGGCCGAGATCGCCGCGGCGGTGTCACCGGAGATGCTGCGGCTGGCCCTGCTCGGCAAGATGGTCACGGCCGGGGACGACGTGTCGCTGCTCCCCCAGGACGTGCTGCCCGACACCGCCGTCCGGGCCCTGGTGGAGGCCGCCCGGCGCAGCCTCTCCAACACCGTCGGGTACGCCTGGACCAGCACTCTGCTCACCGTCACCACCGCCGAACCGGCAGCCACCGCCGAACCGGGAGCGGGGTCGGCAGGTTCGTTTCTGGTCACCATGGACACGGTGGTGGGCTGGCTGCACGGACAGGTCACCCACGGTGACACCGCGACGGAGGTCCGCCCGGCCGCCGCCTCGGGCGTCACCCCGGCCCCGGCCGCAACGGAGCCGGCACCGAGCGTCGAGGACCTGCCCGGGCTGCGGACCCAGGCACAGGAGCTGATCGAGCTGCTCGACCTCGGGTTCCACCACCGCGAGGTGCTCGGCCGCCTCGGCACCACCGTCTCGCTCGGGGTGCTGGTCACCGGGCCGGCCGGTTCCGGGAAGTCGGCCCTGGTCCGGGCCGCGGCCGGCGTCGTCAGGGTCCGGACCGAGGTGCTCTGGGCGCCCGAGGTGGCGGCCCTGACCAACGACGCGGCGGCCCGCCGGCTGCGGACCACTGTGGATTCGGTGCGGACCACCGGACCCGCCGTCCTGCTGATCACCGACGTCGAGGCGCTCGCCCCGCGGGACCAGCCCGGCCCGGTGGGTACGGTGTTCCGCCAGGTGCTGGCCGAGGCGGTCCGGGCGGGGGCGGCCGTGGTCTGTACGACCAGCCGGCCGGAGTCGGTGGATCCGGCGCTGCGCGCCCCGGAGCTGCTGTCGCTGGAGATCGCCGTACCGCTGCCGGACGCCGCGCTGCGCCGCGAGCAGCTCGCCGTGCTGACCCGGGAGATGCCGCTCGCCGAGGACGTCCGGCTCGACGAGGTGGCCGCGCGTACCCCCGGTTTCGTCGCGGCCGACCTGGCCGCGCTGGCCCGCGAGGCCGGCGTCCGGGCGGCGCTGCGGCAGAAGTCGGCCGAGGCGCCGGTGGTGGCGATGGCCGACTTCACGGCCGCGCTGGAGGTGGTCCGGCCCACCTCGATGTCGACGTCCACGCTGGAGGTCGCCGAGGTCACGCTGGACGACGTGGGCGACATGGTCGAGGTCAAGCAGATGCTCACCGAGTCGGTGCTCTGGCCGCTGACCTACCCGGACACCTTCGCCCGGCTGGGCGTGCAGCCGCCCCGGGGGGTGTTGTTGTACGGGCCGCCGGGCTGCGGGAAGACCTTCCTGGTGACCGCGCTGGCCGGCACCGGCCGGGCCAACGTGCTGTCGGTGAAGGGCGCCGAGCTGCTCTCGAAGTGGGTCGGGGAGAGCGAACGGGCGGTCCGGGAACTGTTCCGCCGGGCCCGGGACGCGGCGCCGACGCTTGTCTTCCTGGACGAGGTCGACGCGCTCGCCCCGATCCGTGGCCAGGCGTCCGACGGCGGCACCACCGACCGGGTGGTGGCCGCCCTGCTCACCGAGCTGGACGGCGTGGAGGCGCTGCGCAACGTCGTGGTGGTGGGCGCCACCAACCGGCCGGACCTGGTCGACAGCGCGCTGCTGCGGCCCGGCCGGCTGGAGCGGCTGGTCTACGTACCGCCGCCGGATGCCGAGGCCAGGGCGGAGATTCTCCGGGCGGCGGCCCGTTCGGTGCCGCTGGCCCCGGACGTCGACCTGCCGGCGCTGGCCGGCTCGCTCGACCGGTTCTCGGCGGCGGACTGCGCCGCCCTGGTACGGGAGGCCGCGCTCGCGGCGATGCGGGAGTCGCTGGAGGCGTCCACGGTGACCGCGGAGCACGTCGCCGCCGCCCGCGAGCGGGTGCGGCCCTCGCTCGACCCGGTCCAGGTCGAGTGGCTGGCGCGGTACGCCCAGCAACGCGCGGCGGGCTGACCGGCAGGATCCACCCAGCGGACCCTCAGGTTCTCCATAGCGGGCGTGGCTACCGTGGGGGGATGGATGAGAACCGGGCTCGTCGGGTGGTCGACTCGCTGCGCGACCGGGGCGTCCCCGCCCACCTGGCCCGACCGCGCGCCGGGCTCTCCCAGTTCGGGATCCGGGTCGCGCTCCCCGACGGCCGGGAGGCGCTCTGGGACACCGACGGCACCGCCGGTTTGGAGGCCCAGGTGCTCCGCAACGGGGTGCTGGTCGGGTTCGTGCCGGTGATCGAGGGGTCCGAGGACTTCGACGAGTCGCAGACCGTCGCCGCCATCGCCGGTACCGACTACGACCAGCCGGTGGCCCGGCCGGCGGCGCGCGCCGTCCCGCCGGCCGCCGCCCTGCCCCGGGAGGGCGGCCTGCTGCGACGCTTCATGGACGGCTTCCGCGAGTAACCGCACGGCCCGCCTCCGCCAGCACGGCCCGCCTCCGCCAGCGCCCCACGGCGCTGCCTGGTCCGCCCGGTCAGAGCCGGATCTCGGCGTGGACCGCGTCGCCGGTCCGGCTGAGCTCGGCGCCGCAGCGGCGCAGCAGCCCGATCGCCGGGCCGTTGCCCGCCGTGGTCTCGGCGACCACCGCCTTGGCGTCGACCGCGGCCGCCTCGGTGAGCACGGCGCGCAGCGCGGCCGGCCCGATGCCCTGTTCCCGGGCCGAGCGGCCGAGCCAGATCCCGGTCTCCATCACGTCCGGCAGGTCGCGGTGCCGGGCGAGTCGGATCATCCCCACCACGTCGCGCTCGATGACGATCGCGTACATCACGGTCCGGGTGGGGCCGGCCAGCCCACCGAAGTGCGCCCGGTGGAATTCGCGGAACGCCTCCCGGCGGGCGTGGGACCAGCCGACCGGGGCCGACACCGGCGGCATCACCTCGTCCGGATCGGCCTCCGCCACGGCGACGGAGAGCAGCGACTCGAGGTTCTGCTCGTCCACCGGCGTGAGCCGTACGTTGCCCGACATGGTCCGTAGTCTCCCGGCCCGCGGTGGGGTCGGTCCAGCCTGTCGGACAAAGCCGGACCGGGTGAGGGAGCCAACCTGACCGCTACCGGCGGCCGGCCGCGACCGATCGTCGAAAATTACTCACGGTTGGCCCTAATCCCTGGCGAGATTGAACCAGATCCTCGGCTGGCCGTTACAGGTGGTGAGACTTCACCGGCATTTCCCGCCCAGAACGGAGCATCCTGTCACTCCCCGTCAAATTGGCAGAGGATGACGGAGGCATCGTCGTAACGCTTGGTACGCGGGTGGACGCGCCGGTCATCGTCCGCGCGCTCGGCCCGGCGGACCCGCCGGATCAGCTCGGCCGGCCCGCGCCCGGTGAGCACGTCCAGCAGGCCGGCCCAGTCCAGGAGACCGAACGGGTCGACGGCGCGGCTGGCGCCGTCGGTGAGCAGTGCCGCCCGGCGGACCCGGTCCGGTCCGGTCAACGGCAGCGAGCCGGTCAGCGCGTGGAACGCCGCGTCCGGGTCGGCCGCCGCGACCCAGTAGCCGGGCGTCCGGTTCATCAGGCGCCGCTGCGCGGTCACCGAGCGGCGGAACCGATCGACCGGGTCGATCTCGGCCGGACCTCCGGCGGCGCCCACCGGGACGGCCGGCTGGCGGCGCACCTCGGCCATCACCTCGGCCAGCCGGTCGTCGGCGATCACCTGGATCGGTCCACCGCGGTCGACCACGAGCGGGCTGTCACAGAGCACCAGATAGTCCAACCGGTCGCCGGTGGGCCGTAGCAGGCAGACGGTGGCGGACGGGGTGCCCGGATGATCGAGGTCGCACCGGTCGCCGTGGTCGGCCCGGACCGCCAGGATCCCGGCCGCGAGGTTGCCGGCCAGTGACCCGGTCGGCCGCTGCGCCGCCGCCAGCCCGATCCGGGCGGCCAGGTGCCGCGCGTACCAGGCCGGCCCGTGCGCGCACCCGGTCTCGAATCCCGCCGGCACCGTCGCGCCGTCGAGCACCCCGACGAGTGGACCGACCTGGAAGACGTGGTCCTCGTTCTCCGGCTGGCCGGGCGCCGGTTCCGAGGCCGAACTGGTCCACATCATCGGCACGACTCCGTTCTACCCGTCCGGGCCGGCGGGCGGGGCCGGAGCGCCGGATCCGACAAACCATCCGGTACGCCGACACCGGCGGACCCGTTCGCGCAACCGGCGGACCGGGAGGCGCGGCGGGCGGTAGCGTCGGATCAGGTAGGTCCCGGGGTGCACGGGGCCCGACGGGGGGATCGCGCCATGTTGCGACAGTTGCACGACGCCGGCCTGCGGGCCGAACACCTCTACATCGCCGGGATCGCCAGCATCGGCTTCTCGTTCGCCAGCTGGATTCTGTCCAAGCGGCTCGAATCGGCGGGTACCGACCGGGCCGACCGCTGGGGCATCTTCATCGGCGAGTGGGCGCCCACCTTCATCGCCCTCGGCAACGGGCTGCGCACGTACGAGAAATAGCCAGGTCAGCGGCGCCGGCTTCGCGACCGGGACGCCCGCAGCCGGCGTAGCCGGCCGACCAGCATCGCGTCGGCCTCGGTCGCCGCGGGGTTGTCGAGCAGCGCGTTGAGCATCTGGTAGTAGCGCGTCGCGGAGAGGTCGAAGGTGTCCCGGATCGCCTGTTCCTTGGCACCGGCATGCTTCCACCACTGCCGTTCGAAGGCGAGGATGGCCAGCTCCCGCTCGGTCAGCGCGGTCGGCTGACCGGGCCGGAACTGGCCCTCGCCGGTACGCCGACCGCCCGGACCGACACCGTCGTGCTCGCCATCGTCGTCGGCCGGTATCGCACCGTCCGATCCGACCGGACCAGCCGGACCGTCGACGGGAACATCGGAGTCGACCAGATCATCGGAGTCGACCAGATCATCGGGGTCGGCCAGGTCGTCGGGGTGGGTGCGGCGGTCGGCGCCGGGCGCGGTGCGCTGGGTCGGGGCCGGGCGGGCGCCGGTGCGGGACCGGCGGACCCGGCCGGGGCCGGCGGTCGGGCCGCCCGGCGGACCCGGATCGGCCGCCGGAGTGGCGGGCGGCGGCATGGCGCTCCTCGGGGCGGTGGACGCGGCGGGCACCGTCTCCGGTGGACGGCTGCGGTCGATTACCTCACCAGGGTAGTTGGACCGCCGCAAGAGCACATCGGCTGGCGGCGCGGGGCGCACCGTCGCGCCCCGCGCCGCCAGCGGTCATCGCCGGGCCGCCCGCCCGGTCAGGTGATGTCCCGGCTGCGCATCGCCCACATCGCCGCGCCGAGGCTGAGCACCAGCGCCACCCCGATCAGCGCCGAGCTGTGCTGCCAGGTGAGTTCGAGCGTGTCGGGCTCGCACTGGCCCATGCTGAAGTTGCAGGCGTTCCAGTTCTCCAGCGTGATCGATTTGTTCATCCAGGCGAGCAGGTAGGTCGGCAGCAGCCAGGCCTCGACGAACGCGACGTTCGCCATCGAGAGCAGGATGCCCAGACCGAACTGGCCCACCACGATCAGGCCGATCGCGCCACCCAGCGCGAGGGCGGTGTGCCGGCCGAGCGAGGCGACCGCGAAGCCGACCGCCGCGGCGGCCAGGACCAGAACGGCACCGCGCAGTCCGGTGAGCGCGAACGACTGCCAGGTGCCCGAGGTCATGCCGTCGGTGTTGCCGCGCATGGTGCCGATCGCCCAGAACGCGGCGGTCCAGGCGGCGGCGCTCACGACGGTGAGCGCGAGCATGGCGGCCAGCAGGGCGGCCAGCTTGGTGAGCAGGACCTGGAGCCGCCGGGGTCGCCAGAGCAGCAGGTTCATCATGCCGCCGGTGCTCCACTCGGCGCCGACGAAGGAGGCGCCGACGACGAAGCCGACCAGGGCCAGGATCGCCGCGAGGGTGGTCACGGTCTCGCCGAACTCCTTGCGGAACTCGAACGTGGCCGGCATGTACCACTCGGCCTGGAAGGCCTCCCGGGGCGGGTCGCTGATGTCGGCGCAGTCGGCCGGGTACCGGTCCGTCTGGTCGCCGGCGGCCTTGGCCCGTTCGCAGTCCTGGCGGGCCTCCGCGGTGTACCGGAGGTTGTTCTGGTACTCCTGCTCGGCGGTGCGTTCCGCGGCGGCGATCTGGTCGCGGCCGATCTTCTCGTTGGTGAGGAAGGTGCCGGCGACGACCGCGAGCAGCACCAGCAGGCCGGCCAGCGTCATGTAGCGGACGAAGCGCCGCTTGACCAGTCGGCGCAGTTCGGTGGTGAACAGGCTCATACTCCCCAACCTCCCTGGGCGGGCCCGGACGGCTGCGCCGACGGGGTCGGGCCGACGTGCGCGGACTCGTCGACCTGGCGGTGCTGGCCCGGCACCGGGGCGGTGGCGGTCAGCTCCAGGAAGACGCTCTCCAGGTCGACGGTGATCGGCGCCAGCTCGCTGACGTAGAGATCCTGGCCGGCCAGGGTGCGGGTCACCAGGGCCGGCTTGTCCACGCCGCGCACCATCAGGTGGTCGTCGTGGGTGGTGACCTGGAGCCCGGAGCGGGTGAGGGTCTCGGCGGCGACGGGCAGGTCGCTCACCGCCTCCAGCCGGACCCGCAGGCCGCCGCCGGAGTGCTGGGCGATGACCTCGCTCACCGGTCCGGTGGCGACCCGGCGGCCGAGCGAGATGATGGTGACCGAGTCGCAGATGAGCTGGACCTCGCCGAGGATGTGGCTGGAGAGCACCACGGTCATGCCCGACTCGGCCAGGTTGCGCATCAGCGCCCGCATCTCCCGGATGCCGCCGGGGTCGAGCCCGTTGGCCGGCTCGTCGAGGATCAGCAGCTTCGGCGTCTTGAGCAGTGCCGAGGCGACGGCGAGGCGCTGCTTCATGCCGAGCGAGTAGGTCTTGACCCGCTCCTTGGCCCGCTCCCGCAGGCCGACCAGCTCCAGCACCTCCGTCACCCGCTGCTGCGGCACGTTACCGGCGCTGGCCAGCAGCGACAGGGTGTCCTGCGCGGAGAAGTGCGGGAAGAACTGCGGGCTCTCCACGATGGCGCCGACCTGACCGGCGACCACCGGCAGCGCGGCCGGCACCTCCTGGCCGAGGATCGCCATCCGGCCGCCGTTGGGCCGGATCAGGCCGAGCAGCGTGCGCAGGGTGGTGGTCTTGCCCGACCCGTTCGGGCCGAGGAAGCCGTGCACCTGACCGGCCTCGACCACCATGTCGAAGCCGTCCAGGGCCTGCCGGGTGCCCCGGCGTCGGCTCCGGTAGGTCTTGCGTAAGCCTTCTATTTCCAGTACGGCAGCCAAGCTGGCCTCCCCGCTCGGGTGAGTGACAGCGGACACCATACTCGGTATGCATGCCGCGTGGTGCACCACCCGCCGGAAAGGCCGTAATTCAGGCGCAGATGACCTCCACACCTGCCTCCCGGAACGCGCTCAGCGTGTCCGGATCGGCCCCGGAGTCGGTGACCAGGGTTTCGATCCGCTCCACCGGGCAGATCCGGGCGAACGCGTGACCGCCCAGCTTGGACGAGTCGGCGATGATGACCACCCGCTTGGCCCGGGCCACCATGAGGTTGTTCATGGACGCCTCGCCCTCGTGGTGGGCGGCCGCCCCGAGCCGCACGTCGATGGCGTCCACGCCGAGCAGCGCCACGTCCAGGGTCACCTCCCGCAGCAGCGCGCCGCCGAGCGGCCCCACCAGCTCGAACGACTGTGGCCGGACCACCCCGCCGGCCACCACCACCTTCATCCGGGACCGGACCAGCAGCTCGTTGGCGATGTTCAGCGCGTTGGTGACGACGGTGAGCTGGGCGCCCTCGGCGCTGGTGTTCAGGTCCGGCCGGACCGCCAGCGCGCGGGCCACCTCGGTCGTGGTGGTGCCGCCGTTGAGGCCGACCACCATGCCGGGCGCGACAAGCGCCGCCGCGGCGGCGCCGATCCGCTGCTTCTCGGCCGAGTGCTTCGCGGTCTTGTAGCGCAGCGGCAGGTCGTAGGAGACGCCGTTGGCGACCGCCCCACCCCGGGTACGCGTGATCATCTGCTGCTGGGCGAGCTGGTCGAAGTCCCGCCGGATGGTGGCCTGTGAGACGTCCAGCCGGAGCGCGGCGTCCTCGACGGAGACCCGGCCGCTGTCGGTGAGCAGTTCGAGCAGGGCATTCCATCGTGCGTACCGGTCCACCGCGGCCTCCTTGCACATACGGTGAGTGGTTGGCTGCACACTAGTGCGCGAAACTGGGCTGCGCAAAGCGTTCGACCTGCGCGATCTTGCGCACAGTTGCCGGAAGCCCGAGATTTCAAGCAGAATGACGCGCGAAAGACCCTCAGATCGCACCGATTTGAGCAGCCGCGAGGAGCGACCGATGGGGTACGTCGACGACGAGATCATCAGCCAACCCGACTGCTGGCGCAGCGCCGCCGCCCTCGCCGGCACCGGGGCGGTGGTCGACGCCCTGCCCCGACCCGGCGAGCGGGTGGCCGTGGTCGGCTGCGGCACCTCCTGGTTCATGGCGATGGCCTACGCCGGGCTGCGGGAAGCCGCCGGACAGGGCGAGACCGATGCCTTCCAGGCGTCCGAGTTCCCACCCCGGCGCCGCTACGACCGGCTCGTCGCGATCACCCGATCCGGCACCACCACCGAGGTGCTGGACCTGCTCGCGGCGCTGCGCGCCACACGGGCGACCCCGACCGGCACCGCGTCGAGCACCGCCACCGCGACCGCCACCACCGTCATCGTCGGCGACCCCGACTCACCGGCCGCCCGGCCCGCCGCCGAACTGGCCGGGCACGCGGTGATCGCGCTGCCGTTCGCCGACGAGCGGTCGGTGGTGCAGACCCGGTTCGCCACCAGCACGCTGGCACTGCTCCGCGCCCACCTCGGCACCGACGTGTCCGCGCTGGCCGCCGACGCCGAGGTGGCCGTCCGGGCGCCGCTGCCGGTCCCGCCCGGCACGATCGAACAGGTCACCTTCCTCGGCCAGGGCTGGACCGTCGGGCTGGCCCAGGAGGCCGCCCTCAAGTGCCGCGAAGCGGCCGGCTTCTGGGCCGAGGCGTACCCCGCGATGGACTACCGGCACGGCCCGATCGCCATCGCCGCCCCCGGCCGGATGGTCTGGGCGTTCGGCGACCTGCCCGACCGGCTCGCCGAGGAGGTCTCCAACACCGGCGCGGCGTTCGTGCACAGCCGCACCAACGGCGCGTACGGGGTGCTCGGCCGCTGGACCGCCGGCCGCCCCGCCCTCGACCCGCTGGCCGACCTGATCCTGGCGCAGCGCTTCGCGGTCGCCCTCGCCGCCGGGCGCGGGCTGGACCCGGACGAGCCCCGCAATCTCACCCGGTCCGTGGTGCTGACATGACAAGCCCGGCCGATGAGCGACAGGTGGTGGTGGCGCTGGATGTCGGCGGCACCAGCATCAAGAGCGGGCTCGTCGGCACGGACGGCACCAGCCGGTACACCGAACGCCATCCCACCGGCGCCGACCGGGGACCGGACGCGGTGGTCGCCACCATCGGCGCGGTCGCCGACGGGCTGGCCGGGCGCGCCCGGGCCGACGGCCTGACGCCAGTGGCGGTCGGCGTCGCGGTACCCGGGGTCGTCGACGAGGCCACCGGCACCGCCGTCTGGTCGGCCAACCTCGGCTTCCGCGACGTACCCCTGCGGGAGCTGGTCGGGACGCGGCTCGGACTGCCGACGGCGCTCGGCCACGACGTACGCGCGGGTGGTCTGGCGGAGGCGCGGCTCGGCGCCGCGCGCGGCAGCCGGCACGTCCTCTTCGTCGCGATCGGCACCGGAATCGCCGCCGCCCATGTGGTGGCCGGCGCGGCCTTCGCCGGCGCCCATGGCGCCGCCGGGGAGATCGGCCACATCGTGGTACGCCCGGACGGGCCGGTCTGCGGCTGCGGTCAGCGCGGCTGCCTGGAGGCGGTCGCCTCGGCCGCTGCCGTCGGGCGCCGCTACACGGAACTGACCGGCGAGCCGGCCACCGCCGCCGACGTGGCCGCCCGGGCCGCCCGTGGCGGACCCGGTGACGAGGTGGCGGCGCGGGTGTGGCGGGAGACCGTGGAGGCTCTCGCCGACGGGCTGCTGATCGGGCAGGCCCTCTACGACACGGAGACCATCGTGCTCGGCGGCGGACTCGCCGAGGCCGGCGCCCATCTGCTCGACCCGCTGCACGCGGCGCTGCGCCAGCGGCTTACCTTTCACCGTGAACCGCGGTTGGTGCCCGCGGCGCTCGGCGACGAAGCCGGCCGTCTCGGCGCCGCACTTCTCGCCCTCGACACCCTGGAGGCACCGTGACGGTACGCGTCAGCGGCAAGGTGGTAACCCCGACCGGCGTGATCCGCCAGGGGTGTGTGGAGACCGACGGCGACCGGATCACCGCGGTGGCCGAGTACCCCACCATCCGGGACGGCCACTGGATCGTGCCGGGCTTCGTCGACCTGCACACCCACGGCGGCGGCGGGCACACCTTCACCACCGGTGATGCCGAGTCCGCCCGCGGCGCCGCCGAGTTCCACCTGGCGCACGGCACCACCACCCTGCTGGCCAGCCTGGTCAGCTCCCCGTTCGAGCTGATGCGCAAGGCCACCGCCGGGTTCGCCCCGCTGGTCGAGAAGGGAATCCTGGGCGGCGTCCACTACGAGGGGCCGTACCTGTCGGCCGCCCGCTGCGGCGCCCAGAACCCCGAGCACCTACGGGCGCCGTCCCTCGACGAGCTGGGCGAGCTGCTGGAGTTGGGCGCCGGCACGGTCCGGATGGTCACCATCGCCCCGGAACTGCCCGGTGCGCTGGACGCGATCCGGCTGCTGGTGTCGCGCGGGGTGATCGCGGCGATCGGCCACACCGACGCCACCTACGACCAGACCCTGGCCGCGATCGAGGCCGGCGCGACCGTCGGCACCCACCTGTTCAACGGCATGCCGTCGCCCCACCACCGCGAGCCGGGGCCGGTCTTCGCGCTGCTGAACTCGCCGAAGGTGGTCTGCGAGCTGGTTGCCGACGGGGTGCACCTGCACCCGGGGACGCTCACCTTCGCCACCTCGGTCACCGGGCCGGACCGGGCCGCCCTGATCACCGACGCGATGGCCGCCGCCGGGATGGCCGACGGCGAGTACGAACTCGGCGGCCAGACCGTCGTGGTGGCCGACCGGGTCGCCCGGCTGGCCGGCGCGGGTGGCGAGCCGGGTGCGATCGCCGGTAGCACCCTGACCATGGACGCCGCGCTGCGCCGGGCCGTCGAGGCCGGGGTGTCGGTGCCGGACGCCAGCCGGATGGCCTCCGGTACCCCCGCGAACGTGATCGGCCTGGGCGCCCGGGTCGGCGCGCTGATGCCGGGCTGGCGGGCCGACCTGGTCGTCCTCGACGACAACCTGGAGGTCGTCCGGGTGATGCGCGCCGGCGCCTGGGTGAGCTGACCGGCCGCGCGCTCACCCGACCTCGACCTCGACCTCGGCGCAGGACCTCGACCCCGACCTCGGCGCCGGAACTCGACGCCGGGCCGGGGCCGGCCCCGGCGCTGGTCAGACGCCCGCGTACTCGGCGCGCGGCGCCGACCCGGCGGTCTCGTATTCGAGGAGGAGAAGGCCCGACGGGGTGGCTTCGTGCTTGACGAGCCGGAGCGCGACGTCGGTGTCCGGGTGGGCGAGCAGCCGTCGCCCCTGCCCGATGACGGCGGGCGCGACGGCCAGGCGCAGCGTGTCGACAAGCCCGGCGGCCAGCAGTGCGGACGCTAGCCGGGCGCTGCCGTGGATCTGCACCTCCCGCCCGGGTCGCGCCCGCAACGCTCCGACCGCTTCGACGGGATCACCGCGCAGTACGGTGGTCGGGTGCCATGAGCCCGCCGCGAGCGTGTTGCTCACCACGTACTTCGGCAGACCGTTCATCCGCTCGGTGAACGGGTCGTCGGGGTCGGTGATCTGCGGCCAGTCGCGCGCGAACGCCTGGTAGGTCCGGCGGCCCAGCAGCAGCCCGTCGGCGAGGTCGAGCCAGTCCGACGCCTGCCGCACAAATGTCTCGTCCAGGTGCGGCACGAACCAGCCGCCCCGCTGAAAGCCGTCGGTGGCGTCCTCCTCGGCGGAGCCGGGGCCCTGGCTGACCCCGTCCAGGGTGACGAACTGGGTCATGGCGATCCTCATCGGGCGGCTCCCTTCTCGACCAGGGTGGCGAGCGCCTCGGTGACCGAGCCCCAGCCGTCGAAGAAGCCGAGCTTCTCGTGGCGGGCCCGGCCGTCCGGGTCGCCGTGCCGGACGATCGCCCGGTAGTCGGTGCCGTCCGGGTGCTCGCCGAGCACGATCTCCGCCGTCATGGCCACCGGTTGCGGCCCCACCGGCCGCCACTGACTGGTGACCGCGTTGGTGAAGACCAGCCGGCGTTCCTCCTCGACGACGAGGAACACCGAGTCGGTGTGCGGGACGAACTCCCGGCCGTCCTCGCTCATCCGGGTGACGAACCCGCCGCCCGGCCGGACGTCGAGCAGGTCGACCCGGGCGAGTGTCGGCGCGGGGACCCACCAGCGGGCCAGCAGCGCGGGGTCGGTCCAGGCCCGCCAGAGATCCCGTCGCGGGGCGCGGATCAGGCGTTGCAGCGAGAGGTCGTAGTCGGGGTTTATCTCGGGAGCGGTCACGGGGTTTCCTCCGGTCGGGTGACGAGGTTTTCGAGTCGGTCGGTGCGGGCTTCCCAGATGCGCCGCTGCTCGGCGAGCCAGTCGTCCAGCAACGCGAGCCGGTCCCGGTTCAGCGCGCAGGTGCGCACCCGCCCGGTCTTCACCGTCTGGATCAGCCCGCTCGATTCCAGGGTCCGCACGTGCTTCATGAACGACGGCAGGGTGATCGGGAACGGACGTGCCAGCTCACCGACGCTCACCGGGCCGCCGCCCAGCCGGCGGACCACCTCCCGCCTGGTCGGGTCCGCGAGCGCGATGAAGACGTCGTCCAACGCCTCCGAATACTTAGCCATGCGGCAAAGCATGGCACATACTTAGCCCGTCGGCAAAGTTTTGGTCCCACTGGCGGTGCGATCCAGGTCGGCAGGGCGGTCCAGGCCGGCCGGCAGGGATGGCAGCGGGAGGTCGTCCCAGGGGACCCGGAACAGCAACCGGTCCAGCAGCAGGCCGAGCAGCAGGCCGGCGACCGAGTCGGTGACCCAGTGGAAGCTCAGGTAGGTAGTGGTGCAGAAGACGATCGCCGGGGGCAGCACCCGGATCGCCCGGTAGAGGCCGGGCGGCGCGGCCGGCCGGCCGTACGCGCGCAGCAGCGCGGCGAGCAGCAGCGCGATCACGCCGTACCAGACGATCGCGTTGGCGACGTGACCCGACGGGTACGCCATCCCGCCGGCCGGGTCGCTGAACAGCTCCTCCGGATGCGCCAGCTCCTCGTTGCGAGGAAAGCCCCGGTCCAGCAGCAGCTTCATCGGCCCGATCGTGAACCCGGTCAACAGGAACGCGGCGGCCACCACCAGCAGCGGCCGGACGGATCTGGTCCGCCAGCCGACCGCGATCGCCAGCACCCCGGCCAGCGGGGTGAGCAGCCAGCCACCCTGGCCGAGGAAGTTGAACACCCGCGCCGTCCAGTAGGCGGCCGGCGGCCGGTGCGCGTCGCACCAGTCCCGGATCGCCAGGTCCAGGTCGAGCAGCCAGCCGGCGGCGAGCGCCCCGGTCAGCGCGACCGCGCCCACCAGCAACAGCCCGTCGAACCACCAGCCGGCCGGCCGCACCTGCCGCAACCGCACCCGCGACCGGGCCACCGTCGTCGTCTCGCGCACCCGCCCACGGTACCGGCCCACAACCGGTCGACCGCCCGGTCAACCACCGGACGCCACCCCACCGGGCTGGCATCGGACCGGCCCGACGTCGGACCGCGCGAGCTGCTGACCGCGCGAGCATCGGACCAAGCGTGACGTGTGTGTCGAGCCACGATGGGAGGCGCCGGGCGGGGCCGAGGCGTCATGCTTGGGGCCGTGCGTATCACCTCGGCCCTTGTTGATCCGGCGCTGCTCGACCTGCCCTGGTCGACGCCGCTGGAGCAGTGGCCGGCCGACCACCTGGTGGCGCTGCCGCAGGGCATCTCCCGGCACGTCGTCCGCTTCGTCCGGCTGGCCGGCACGGTGTACGCGGTCAAGGAGACCGGCGAACGGGTCGCCGAACGCGAGTACGACCTGCTGCGCGCCCTGGAGCGGATCGACTTTCCGGCGGTGGAGGCGGTGGCGATCGTGGCCGACCGGCACGCCCCGGACGGCGAGCCGCTGGACCCGGTGCTGATCACCCGGCATCTGCAGTTCTCGCTGCCGTACCGGGCGCTCTTCTCGCACACGCTGCGGCCGGAGACGATGACCCGGCTGCTGGACGCACTGGCCGCGTTGATCGTCCGGATGCACCTGACCGGCTTCTTCTGGGGCGACTGCTCGCTGTCGAACACGCTGTTCCGGCGGGACGCGGGCGCGTTCGCGGCGTACCTGGTGGACGCCGAGACCGGGGCGCTGCACCGGCAGCTCTCCAACGGCCAGCGGCGCGAGGACCTGGAGATCGCCCGGGTCAACATCTTCGGTGAGGCGCTGGACCTAGAGGCGGCCGGGCTGCTGCACGACTCGATCGACCCGGAGCTGGTCTGCGAGGAGGTGGTCCGCCGGTACGAGGGGCTCTGGCACGAGATCACCTACGAGCAGCAGATCGAGCGGGAGGCCCGGCACGACATCGAGGGCCGGATCCGGCGCCTCAACGAGCTGGGCTTCGACGTGGCCGAGGTGGCGATGTCCCTTGTGGACGACGGGCGCTACCTGGTCCGGCCGAAGGTGGTCGACGCCGGCTACCACACCCGCCGGCTGCTGCGGCTCACCGGCCTGGACGCCGAGGAGAACCAGGCCCGCCGGCTGCTGAACGACCTGGACACCTACCGGGCGGAGAGCGACCTGCCCGACGAGCAGCAGGCCGCCCACCGCTGGCTGACCGAGGTGTTCGAGCCGGTGGTCCGGGCGGTGCCGGCGCACCTGCGCGGCAAGCTGGAGCCGTCGGAGCTGTTCGTGCAGATCATCGAGCACCGGTGGCTGCTCTCCGAGCAGGCGGGTCGGGACGTCGGGCTGGCTCCGGCGGTGCAGTCGTTCCTCGCCGACGAGCTGGTGCACCGCCCCGACGAGCAGGCCGTGCTCGGCGCGGCGGTCTCCGCCCTACCGGCCTGACCGACTCGGCGTAGACCCGGCCGGCCTGACCGACTCTGGCGGTGACCGTCCCGCCCGGCGGCGTAGACCCGGCCGGTATGAGCCGCCGAGCCGGCGGCCTACCGGCCGCCCGGCCCGACCTTAAGGCCGGTGACGAAAGTGGTCCAGGCTGCGGGGGTGAAGGTGAGGGCCGGGTCGGTGGGGGCCTTGCTGTCCCGGACGCCGACCAGGCCGGGCAGGTTGCCTGCGACCTCCACGCAGTCCCCGCCACCGCCGCCGCTGCGGGTCGACTTGCGCCAGGTCGCACCGGTCAGGTCAGCCATAGCACTCTCCCAGGATCGCGGTGATCAGCTCGATCGATTCTCTCTCATCCAGAGCGCGGGCCTCAAGGTCGGACCAGACGTGCGCGTACGCGGCGACCTCGGCCTGCTTGTCGAGGTAGAGCGCGCCGGTGATGTTCTCGATGTAGACGGTGGTCGGTTCGGTGACCCGGCGGCCGAAGGCCGGCGGGAAGTCCAGGATGACGAACGTCCCGCTATCGGCGGCCAGTGGTGGGCCGGCGCTGAACGGCAGAATCCGGATCGAGACGTTCGGCAGGGCCGCCACCGCGATCAGGTGCCGCAACTGGTCGGCCATCTCGAGCCGGCTGGGGATGGGACGGCGCAGCACCGCCTCGCTGAGCACGAACTTGAGCAGCGGCGCGGCTGGCAGGCGGCGGACCAGGATGTCCTGCCGGTGCAGCCGGACGGCCACCAGCTTCTCCCGGTCGGCCTCGGGCAGCCCGGGTGACTTGCGGCGGATCATCTCGGTGGTGTACTCGCGGGTCTGCAGCAGGCCGGGAATCAGCTCGCTGTTGTAGTGGCGCAGCTCGGAGGCGGTGGACTCCAGGCCGACGTAGAGCGAGAACCAGGACGGCACCGCGTCGCCGTAGGAGTGCCACCAGCCCTTGGCCTTGGACTCCTTGGCCAGCCCGAGCACAATGCCGGTCGTCTCGGGCGAGGCGCGGTAGCGGTCGCACATCACCCGGGCGTCGACCTGCCGGACCGGGACCAGCCCCTTCTCGATGCGCCACAGCTTCTGCCGGGAGCAGTCAAGCGTCTGGGCCATCGCCTCCAGGGTGACCGCCGCGTCCTCGCGGAGCTGGGTGAGCAGCCGGCCGAGCTGCCGGCGCGGCACCGTCGAGCCCTGTGTTTCATCGAACATGCAACATCCCGCCATTCCCTCCTGCAACATTCGGCACCGCCCGGAGAAACAATTCCGTTTGGCATTCCTGTGGTGCTGGAATGACTTCAAATTAGTGGGCACGGATTGATTGCGCAAGGCCGAACAGGAGCAGATCGTAGGGGCAGAAGAATAACCGAGGGAGGTCGGATGCGAAAAACGATCTCGTACGACGAGTACCTGGCCGCGACCGCGATGACGCTGGCCCGACGACACCGGCCACTATGGTGCCGGGGCCGGTGCGTCTGCGGCTCCACACTGCCGTGTCGCGTCCGGCACCGCCCCCCGATCAGCCGCGCACACTGGCCCTCCCCGGAGGAGGCGCGGTGACCGGGCACAACCCGACGACGCCGGGCTGGGCCTGCGCCGGCTGCGGCGCCGAGTGGCCCTGCCCCACCCGACGCCGCGAACTACGTGCCGAGTTCCACGGCAGCCCGTACTCGCTCGGTCTTTATCTCGGACAGTATTTCGTCGTCGCCGCCGCGGATCTGCGCCACATTCCCGCCGGCTGGCTGCACAACCGGTTCGTCGGCTGGATCCGGGAGCCGCAGGAGCGGATCCCGTACACCGCCGTCGACATTCTGATCAACTCGTACGAATTGGCGAAGGCGCACGATCCGGCGGCGGACGGCACCTGCCGCGTCTGCGGTGATCCGGCCGACTGCTGGGTCCGCCTCGACCCGGCCGGTCCCGGGTTCCACATCCCTGTGCCGTGAGCGGCGCCTTGAGCGCCGGGGTCAGGGGGACCGGGTCAGCGGACCATGGCCGGCGCCCAGAGGTCGTCGATGGCGCGTTCGGCCGCCGCCAGGCTCGCCTGCGCCAGGGGGATCAACTCGGCCATCGCCGGGGTGACCGGGGCCAGGGTCAGCTCGGCGGTGATGAATCGCGGCTGCAGGCCGGTCAGGGACAGGCCGTGCGGCAGCCAGGGTTCGGCGTGGTCCCAGCCGGCGCGCGGGCTGTCGCCGAGGTAGCCGCCGCCCCGGCTGGCCAGCACGATGAACTCGCGGTCACCGAGCAGTCCCGCCCGGGTCGCGGGGTCGTAGGCCAGCCCGGGGACGGTCAGGTGGTCGACCCAGGCTTTCACGCTGCTGGGTGCGCCGTAGTTGTAGAGCGGGAGCCCGAGCAGGACGGTGTCGGCCCGCTTGACCTCCTCGACCAGTTGCTCGGTCAACGACCAGGCGGCGCGCTGCGCCGGGGTTTGCTGCTCCCCGGGGGTCGCCCAGGCCGCGACGCCCGAGCCGTCGAGGTGCGGCAGGGGCTCGGCGCCCAGGTCGCGGTAGGTCACCGTGCCGTCGGGGTGGGCGGCCCGCCACGCTTCGGCGGCGCGGGCGGTGAGCTTGCGGCTGACCGAGCGCTCCCCCTGGATGCTCGAGTCGATGTGCAACAGGCTAGGCATGGCTGATCCCTCACAGATCGTTGGTGCTGGACCAATCATTAATACCACGCTAGTCGTACGCGGTGGTGGGTAGACTCGGTCACATGTCTGTCGAGCCGGTCGCCACCTCGGAGCACCGCTCCGGCGCGCTGCTCGACCACCTGGCCCGGCGGATGCGCCTCCGGTCGGAGTCGGTGCTCGCGCCGCTCGGCCTGCGCCCCCGGCACCTGGTCGCGCTCACCGTGCTGCGCGCCGAGGGCGGGACCAGCCAGCAGGCGCTGGCCAGCACTCTGGCGATGGACAGCACGAACATCGTCGGCCTGCTCAACGAACTGGAGGCCGACAAACTTGTCGAGCGGCGCCGCTCACCCCAGGACCGCCGCCGGCACGTCGTCGAGCTGACCGAAACCGGCGCCAAGCGGCTCGTCGAGGCCGAATGCGCCCTCGCCGCCGCCGAGAACGAAGTGCTCGCCGCCCTCGACCCCACCGAACGCGAAACGCTCTACCACCTGCTCAGCAGAGCCGCCACCGGCACCACGATCACCTGCACCGAAGCAGTCACCGGCCTGACCAGCCCGTAACCAACGCCGTAGCACGCTGTAGCACATGCGGCTAGACTCGCGGTATGGCTGAACCTGCTCCTCGGGAGATCACCCAGCGCGAACTACGCAATGATTCCGGAGCGATCATGCGTGGGGTTGAACGGGGCGAATCGTTCACGATCACCCGTAACGGCACGCCTGTCGGCAGGCTGATCCCGCTACGCCGCCGCACATTCGTGCCGCGTGAGGAGGTGCTGGCGGCATTCGCCACGGCCCCGGCCCTCGACCCGGAACGCTTCCGCCGCGACCTCGACGAGGCGCTGGACCAGGATCCATTCGACCGTGCCGGGTGAACGGCGCACCCGGGGCCTGATCGATACGAACATCGTCATCCACCTTGCGGCACTCGACCCGGTCGACCTCCCGGACGAGATGGTGATATCCGCCGTAACTCTCGCTGAGCTCTCCGCCGGGCCACATCACACCGACGAGCCGGCCGAACGTGCGCGACGGATGGCGGTTCTCCAACACGCGGAGTCCACGTTCGATCCACTTCCATTCGACGCCGACGCAGCCCGTGCGTACGGGATGGTCTCCGCAGCCGTGCTGGCATCGGGTCGAAAGCCTCGACGACGCATCGCCGATCTGATGATCGCTTCGGTGGCGCTCGTGAACGGAGTGCCCCTCTACACCACAAAGCCGGACGACTTCCAAGGGCTGGAGCGTCTGGTGCAGGTCCATCCGGTCGCCCGTCCTTAGGCGGTACACGGCCCGGCCCACCGCCGCTGGCTGATCAGGCCGGCGTGTCCGATTCAGGTGGAGGATGCGGCTGCTCCGGCTGAGGCCGGGGACGAGGGGGGCGTACCGCTGACGGACGCTGAGACGGTCGGCCCGGCGGCTGATCTGTGGACGCCGGGGACTCGGAGGCCGCCGCAGTCACGGGAGACACCGGCGCCGCCGGGGGTTGCGGGGTCCCCTCGCGGAGCAGGCGGCCGAGGTTGGCGCGGCGGACCACCACCGTCAGCCGATCCCCGGCCCGCACCGCCTTGCGGTCCGGCGGCGACCACTCGACCCGGGTGCGGCCGGCCCGGGTCAGCCCGATCACCTCGACCCCCGCCGGCCGGCTGATCTCGCCGAGCTGCTGGCCCACCAGGGCCGAGCCGGCCGCCACCGGCACCTCGGCCACCAGCAGCGCGTGCCGGTCGACCGGAATGGTGGCGATCACCGCCCGGTTCAGCAGGGCCGCCGCGAACGACGGTGCCGCCAGGTACGACACGCTGCGCGAGATGTCGATGTTGAACGCCTGCTGGATGCGCTCGGCGAGGTCGCCGTCGAAGAGGCGCAGCACCACCCGCAGGTCCGGCTTGGCCGCCCGGCCGTTCAGCGCCGCCTGCAGGTTCGTCACGTCGTCGGTGGAGACCACCACCAGCGCCTGGCAGGTGCCGACCGAGGCGGCGGCCAGGATCTCCTCCCGGGCCGCGTCGCCGACGATCATCGGCACGTTCAGCCGGTTCGCCAGCCGGGCACCCCGGGCGGCCGGGTCCTTGTCGATCGCCACCACCTCGATGCCGAGGTCGGTGAGTTGCCCCATCACCCTGGTCCCGACGTTGCCGAGGCCCACCACGACGACGTGCCCCTCGCGGTCGACCTGCAGCCGGCCCGACTCCAGCGCCAACCGGGCGTTCACCATGCCGTCCACCACCGCGGCGGTGATCAGCGGAATCAGCGCCAGTCCGGCAAGCGTCAGCACCACCTGCATCATCTGCGCGATCGACGACTTCTCGGTCTCCGGGTCGGCGCCGCTGACCGTGGTGATCAGCGTGACGTAGATCGAATCCCACAGGTTGACGTGCTCAGTCGGCGCCAGCAGGAACCCGAAGAGCAGCACCACGGCGAGCACCACCAGGGTGGCGATGCCGATCTTGCGGGTGGCGAACGACCGCGCCGCCCGCCCCAGGGTGCGGATCGGCTGGCGCCGGCGGCGGGCCCGGACCAGCCGGCGGGCGGCCCGCTCGGTGCCGGGCTGCTGGCCGGCCGCCTCGGCCAGCACCAGATCCGCGGTGGACTGGTCGGCCGGCAGCAGCAGCGGCCGGTTCGGGTCGCTGGTGTCGGCCAACCCGCAGACCAGGTGCTCGGGCCGGATCTCCGACCGCCGGGCCACATAGAAGGTCCGGCCGCCGAGCCGGAAGTACGTCGGCGCCACCTCGCCCAGCGCCGCCGCCACGAACGCGGGCGCCGCCATCGACGCGTCCGACAGCACCGCGCAGTCGGCGAAGAGCCGCTGCACCCCGTTGCCCAGCTCGGTGTTGAACATCCGGATCACCAGCCGGACATCCGGCGCCACCGCCTGGGCGCAGAGCGCGGCGTGGATGTTGCCCACGTCGTCCTGGTGCAGCAGGGCCAGCCCGGCCGCACCGGCCACCCCGGCCGTCCGGAAGGTCTCCTCGTCCAGCCGGTCGGCCTTGACCACGCGTACCCCGCGCAACGCCCGGACGTCCGGGCCGTCGGGCCGCCGCCGGTACGGCACGATCACCGTCACCCGGATCTGCGGATCGGCCGCCAACAGCTCGTTCACCAGGTGGAAGACGAGCGCGTCCTGGCCGCAGACCAGGTAGTGCGGGCGGTTGACGTCGCCGTTGGTGCGCAGCCCGTCGCGCAGTCGGGTCTCGACCACCCGCCGGGCCCGATCGCGCCAGAGCTCCGCCACGCCCGCGATGGTAGCCATCCTGATCACTACGTGCGGTCCGCCGGCATGCCGGCGACGGCGGCGGGTAGTGCCTGACATGCAGACCTTCCTGCCGTACCCGGATTTCATCCGGACCGCCGCGACGCTGGACCCGCTGCGGCTCGGCAAGCAGCGGGTCGAGGCGGTGCAGGTGCTGCGCGGTCTGACCCGTCCGGGGTACGGCTGGCGGCACCACCCGGCGGTGAAGATGTGGATCGGGTACGAGGAGGCGCTGGTCCGCTACGGACTGGACATCTGCGCCCGGTGGACGGCCGGCGACCGCGCCGACACCTGCGCCGCGACCCTGCGCGCCGACCTCGTCGCCGGTCGCGGTCTCTCCCAGGTACGCGACCAGGCCGCGCTCGCCGCCGCCGGTGAGCTGCCGCCCTGGCTCGGCCGCCCCGACCTGCACCTGAGTCACCGGGCGGCGCTGCTGCGTAAGGATCCGGACCACTACCGCCCACTCTTCGGTGACCTGCCGGACCTGCCGTATGTCTGGCCCACCTCGGACCGCGCGCCGGGGCCGGCGCCGGGCTGACCCGACCGGCAGACTGGACCCCACCATCGGATGGAGGGGTCTGGATGCGGCTGTCTCGTGGGGTGGGCGCGCTGATCGGCGTACGCCGGATTCAGGCCGACCCGGGCGGCGGTGGTGCGGCCCGGGTGCCCGGCTCGGTCGACGCGCTGGTGGTCGGCGGCGGGATCGCCGGGGTGTCGACGGCGGTGGTGCTCGCCGAACGCGGCGTCCGGGTCACCGTGCTGGAGGCCCGCCCGTCACTGGGTGGCCGGCTCGCGACCTGGCCGGAGACGATCGCCGGCGGCAGCGTCCAGCCGGTCGACCACGGCTTCCACGCGTTCTTCCGGCAGTACTACAACTGGCGCAACATCCTGCGCCGGATCGACCCCGAGCTGGGCTTCCTGCGGTCGGTGCCGGGCTACCCGGTGATCTCGGCACGGTGGCCGGCGGAGGAGTTCGGCCGGCTGCCGCCGGCCCCGCCGGTGAACCTGCTGGCGCTGATCGCCCGCAGCCGCAGCCTGCGGTTGCGGGACCTGCGCGGGATGGACGGCAAGGCGGCGTTGCCGCTGCTGGCCTACCATCCCGAGCGGACCTACGCCGAGCTGGACGGCACCACCGCCGAGGAGTTGCTGGACTCGCTGCGGCTGCCGGACCGGGCCCGGGCCATGCTCTTCGAGGTCTTCTCCCACTCGTTCTTCAACCACGAGCGGGAGATGTCGGCCGCCGAGATGGTGGCGAACTTCCACTTCTATCTGCTCGGCAACCCGGAGGGGCTGGCGTTCGACGCGCCGGACGCGGACTACGACACGGCGATCTGGGGGCCGTTGGCCGGCTATCTGGGCGCGCGCGGGGCCGAGGTGGTCACCGGGGAGGCGGCGGTCCGGATCATGCCGCGCGCGGGGGGCGGCTGGCGGGTCGCGACCGCCTCCGGCGCCGGGTACGAGGCGCGGTACCTGGTGATGGCGGTCGACCCGCCGGCGCTGACCGGACTGTTGGCCACCTCGCCCGAGCTGGCCGGGGCGGCGCCGGAGCTGGCCCGGCGGGCGGCCGGCTTCGGCGCCGGTGCGCCGTACGCGGTGGCCCGGTACTGGCTGGCCGGGGACGTGGACCGGCGCCGGCCGGTGTTCAGCGGAGTGTCCCGGCAACCCACGCTGGACTCGGTGACGCTCTACCACCGGCTGGAGCGGGCGGCCCGGCGGTGGGCCGGCGACACCGGCGGCGCGGTGGTCGAACTGCACGCGTACGCCTGTGAGCCGGACGTGCCCGCCACCGTCCTGGCCGAGCGGATGCGGGCCGAGTTGGCCGAGCTCTGGCCGGAGGTGGCCGGGCTGGCGGTGCGGGACTCGCGGGCCCGGGTGGAGGCGCAGGCGCCGTCGTTCCGGCCGGGCGCGCACCGGGACCGGCCGGCGGTCGCCACCGACGCGGACGGTCTGCTGCTGGCCGGCGACGGTGTCCACAGCGACCTGCCCAGCGCGCTGATGGAGCGGTCCGCGATCACCGGCATCGAGGCCGCCAACCACATCCTGCGGCGGTCCGGCGGGGCGGCGGAGCCGCTCTGGTCGGTACGCCGGCAGGGCCTGCTTGCCGGGCGGCCGCCCGGTTGACCCTTTTCTCACCGCTGTCCGTCGACGGCGGCATAGGCCACGGCGGCGACACAGACCAGGACGACGATGCCGATCCGGGTGGTCGCGACACGGGTCAGCAGCCAGGCGGTTTTCCGCATTCCGGGCAGGGCGGCCTTGGCCTTTCCGTAGTCCGTCCAGGCACGTCGGGCGATCGCGAATGCGATACCGGCCACCAGGCCAAAGACCATGCCGAGCAGGAGCGTGGCGACAGCGGTCGGGGTATCCACGGTGGCCAGTCTCGACCATTTCCCCGACCCTCGCCATCCACTATTCGTGCTAGGTAAACCGCGAAGAACATTCGGAGAGAGGCAACACCCGCGGGCACCGAATTACTTTTACCGAATCATTTTCGGATCGGGGCTTACCGCGTCGATCCGGCGCCGGCGGGCCAGCCAACTCACCACCAGCGCGAAACCGACGAACACCGGAACGTCCACCACGAACATCTGCCAGGGGGCGTCGGCGGCCGTCTCCGTACTGTCCAGGGCACCGAACGCCGCCGCCAGACCCATCGCCACCAGGTTGTTGACCACGTGTAGGGCGATCGCGGCCTCCAGCCCGCCGGTCCGGATGGTCAGCCAGCCCAGCACCACGCCGAAGACGACCAGGTCGGCAAAGCCCCACCAGGTGCCCCAACCGTGCGCCGCCCCGAAGACGACCGCCTGGACGGCGATCGGCAACCACGGCGTACGCAGGAAGGAGCCGACCGCCTGCAGCAGCCAGCCCCGGCAGACGTACTCCTCGGCGGCGGCCTGGAACGGCACCAGCACCAGCAGCAGCGCCGCGCTGGCCAGGAACGGCCCCAGCCCCACCCAGACCGAGAGGCCGTCGTCCAGCGGTTCACCGGTCGCGACCAGCAGGGCGGCGATCCCGGCGATCATCAGCCCGACCGTCGGCACGGCCAGCAGCAGGCACCGGCCGAGCCACCCCCAGCGCAGCCGCCCCAGCACCGACGACACGGTGCCCGCCGGCCGGGCCTGCACACCCCGGGCGGCGGCCAGCACGAACGGGGTGATCAGACCCAGCGAGGCCAACGTGACAGCCAGCTCGACGAGCGGGCTGGCGGTGGGCAGCCCGTCCACCCAGGTCCGCGTGCCGGTGGCGAAGGCGACCACCACGGAGCCGGAGAGCAGGGCGACGATCGCGGTTACGGCGCCGCCCAGCACGACGGCGGTGCCGACCAGCGGCTGCCACCAGCGGTGCCCGGCGGTGCGGCCGAGTCGGTGGTACGGCGTGCCCGGTTCGGCGGGGTGGATCAGTCCGGGCCGGGGCGCAATGTCCACAGTGTTACCTGCCGGGCGAGGGGGGTCGATGGCTGCAGAAGCGGTCATGCCACAAATGGTCGCCGGGGTCGGCGGCGAAGACGTCGGCCGCCGGCCCGATCCTCGGCTATACCGATGGTTGTGGTCGGCGGCGGGCGGCGCTCTATCGTCGTACCCGTCATGGAGCCCGCCGCCGGTCACACCGCCGACCCGCCCGCCCCCCGGCGGTCGTGGTCGGACTGGGTGCTGCCCGCGCTGCTGGTCGCGGCTCAGCTCGGCTACTGGCCGGGGCTGCCGCTCTGGCGCGGCGAACCGGTCGACCCGACCGAGGCGGCGGTGGGGCTGGCCGCCACCGTCCTGATCGGCGCCGCCCTGGTCGCCCGGCGGCGGGCGCCGGTCGCCGTCCTGGCCGGCGCGCTCGTGGGGTTGACCCTCGGGCAGCTGGCCACCCCGCTGGACAGCCTGGTGGTCGTCGCGACCGTCGACCTGATCGCGCTCTATTCGGTCGGCGCCCACCGGCCGGTCCGCACCACCGTCGGCGCCGCCGCGGCCGCCGCCGGCTGGCTGGCCCTGGCCAACGCCCACCTGTTCGGCGTGGACCTCGAATACGCCTACCTCCAGGGCCTCGGGATGGTCTCCTACCTGGTGGCGATCGCGCTCGGCCAGGGGCGGCAGCGGTGGCGGCTGGCCCGCCGGGCGGCGGCCGACCAGCTCGCCGAGGCGGAGACCCGACGCCGGCAGGCGGCGGTCGCCGAACGCCACCGGCTGGCCCGGGAGCTGCACGACACCAGCGCCCACCAGTTGACCGCGATCGTGGTCACGGTCAGCGCCGCCCGCCGGCTGGCCGCCAGCCGGCCGGAACTGGCCGCCGACGCGCTCGCCTTCGCCGCCCGGACCGGCCGGGAGACGCTGGCCGCCCTGCGCCAGCTCGTCGCGGTGCTGCGGCAGGACGAACGGGAGGTGGGGCCGCCGCTGCCCGACCGGATCGGGGAGCTCGCCGCCGGTTTCGGCCGGCTCGGCCAGCCGGTCGTCGTGGAGCTGGACCTGCCCCCGGCCGAGCCGCTCGTCGAGCCGGTCGCCGAGGCCGCCTACGCGATCGTCCGGGAGGCGCTCACCAACTCGCTGCGCTACGCACCCGGCGCCGGAGTCCGGGTCGGCATCGTCGAGCGGGACGGGGCGGTTGAGGTCGACGTCCGCGACGGCGGCCCGACCCGACCGGCCGTTGACAACACCGTGGCCGGGACCGACGCAGGATACGGCGCCGGGGCCGAAGCCGACACCGGCCGGGAGGGTTTCCGGCTCGGTTCCGGCCGCGGGCTGGCCGGGGCGGCCGAGCGGGCGGCCGAACTCGGCGGCTCGTTCGAGGCGGGCCCCGAGCCGGGCGGCGGCTGGCGGGTCCGAGCCAGCCTGCCGACCCGGGCCAGCCTGCCGACGAGCGCGACCGGCGCGGCCGGCGTCGGGGCGCACCGGATGCGCCGCTGGCTGCGGCCGATGGATCTGGTCGTGCTGATCGGCTGCCTGACGTTGCCGGCCAGCATGCTGCTGCTCAACGAGGAGGAGCCGGGGCTGCCGGCCGGAATGGACGGCGCCGATCTCGTCCTGACCCTGCTACTGCTGACCGGCCACGCGCTGCCACTGCTGTGGCGACGCCGGGCGCCCTGGCTGGCCCTGGCCGGCGTCCTCGCCGCCGCGGCGTCCTGGACGCCGGTGTTCGGCTACCGGCTGTTGCCCGAGGACGGGCTGGTCACGCTCGCCTTCGGGGCGGTGGCGGAGCTGGCGGCGGTGTACGCGGTGGCCGTCTACGGCCGCCGGCGGGGGCTGAGCTGGCTGGTGATCCCGGTCTCGGCGGCGGCGCTCGGGCTGATCGCCGCCGCCCCGTTGGCGGTGGATCCGCGCCTGCACGAGTCGGTGGCCGGCCAGCCGCTGCCCACCGTGGTGTTCAGCGTGCTGCTCGCCGGGCTCTTCATCGCGACCGTGATCGGGATGCTGGCGGCCGGGCCGGTCGCGGTGGCGTGGGGCATCGGCTACGCGGTCCGGCGCCGGCACGATCGGGTACGCGACCGCGAGCGGTCCGCCCTCGCCGAGGCGACCGCCCGGGTGGTCGCCGAGGCGCACGCCGAGCGGGACCGGGTCGCCGCCGGGCTGCGCGCGGCGGTGCTGCACGACGCCGGCCGGCTCGTCGAGGCCGCCGACCAGGCCCGGATCGACGAGGTCGCGGAGTCCGCCCGGGCCGCGTTGACCGGCATGCGCGGCCTGCTCGGGGACCTGCGGGATGCCCCCACCGAACCCTAGGAGAGGCTGACCCCCATGCCCGTACGCGTCATCGTCGTCGACGACCAGCCGGTGGTCCGGGCCGGCTTCGCGGCCATCATCGACGCCGAGCCGGACCTGACGGTGGTCGGCGAGGCCGGCGACGGCGCGGCCGCCGTCGAGCTGGCCCGGCGGCTACGCCCCGACGTGGCGTTGATGGACATCCGGATGCCGGGCATGGACGGGTTGACCGCCACCGGGCTGCTCACCGCCGACGGCGACGGGCCGCGGGTGCTCGTGCTCACCACGTTCGACCAGGACCGCTACGTCTTCGAGGCGCTCCGGGTCGGGGCCTCCGGTTTCCTGCTCAAGGATGCCGAACCGGACGACCTGCTCGCGGCCGTCCGGGTGGTCGCCGGCGGGGAGGGGATGCTCGCCCCGGCGATCACCCGCCGGCTGATCGACGCCTTCGCCTCGGGTGGCGTCGCCCCGCCACCGGCAGCCGGGCCGTCTGAAGTGGACACGCTCACCGCGCGCGAGCGGGAGGTGCTGCTGCTGATCGCCGGTGGGCTCTCCAACCAGGAGATCGGCGAGCGGCTCAAGGTCGCCACCGGCACGGTGAAGACCCACGTCAACGGCCTGCTCACCAAGCTGGGGGTACGCGACCGGGTGCAGGCCACCATCCTCGCGTACGACGTGGGTCTGGTCCGGCCGAAGGGCTGACCGGCGTCAGCGCGCGACCCCGTTCAGCGGTCGCGGCACGTACAGGCCGAGCCGCAGCGCCCGCACCGCGGCCTGGGTGCGGGACCCGGCCCCGAGTTTGGCCAGGATGTGCGCCACGTGCGCGTCGACGGTCCGGCCGGCGACCACCAGCGCGGCGGCGATCCGCCGATTCGGCCAGCCCTCCACGAGCAGGCCGAGGATGCCCAGTTCGCGACGCGTCAGGCCGCGCAGGTCGCCAGCCGGCGAGAGCAGCACCACCGCGTCCAGGTGGGGCGCGGCGGCGGACCGGCAGGTGATCACCGTCACCCGGACGTACCGGCTGCCCTCCGGGCAGACGAAGGAGACGTGTGTGTTGTCGGCGGCGAGCACCCGGCTGGTGTGCACGATTTCGGAGCCCTCGGTCAGCCGCCGGTCCCCGGCGAGCCCGGGCAGCGGAAGGCAGTGGCCGGCCCGGGTCAGCACCACGCCGGCCGCCGCGCCGGCGACCAGCCGGGCGTGGGCGGCGACCGAGCGTATCGGATCGACGGCGTTGGCGATAACCGGGCTGACCAGGCGGAGGAACGACCGCATCCGGTCGTCGGCGTCGTCGGCGCGCTCGCTGTGCGTACTGAGTACTCCCAGGTGCCGGCCGTCCGGCGCGAACAGGGCGGCCGTCAACCCGTTGCGGAAGCCCGCCGGCTCCAGGTAGTCCGCCCAGATCGGTAGTTCGGCGGGTGGGACCGGCAGATCCCGCAGGGACAGCGGCGGCCCCGGCCGGGTCAGCCCGATCCGCTCCAGGTCGGCCAGGTAGGCCGGGGTGCCCCGGTAGTCCAGGATCGACTGCTGGTAGCCGGTGCTGGCCAGCGGGACGGCCAGCTGCCGATCGGTGTCGAGCACCGTGACGGCCCCGCCGTCGAAGGGCACACACCGGCGCAGGGCCGTCAACAGTGCCTCCGCCCGCTGCAGTGGGTCATGGTAGGACGAGGCGATGCCCCCGATCTCGGCGATGGTGTCGATCGCGCCCGGCGGTAGGTCAGGCATGGCACGCTCCGTCCTCGTCGGTGGCTCCGCTGGCCGGTGCCCGTACCAACGAGAACTGCCGGCGTGGCCACTGGTGGCGGGCTGCCGGACGGCCCGAATTTCGGGAACACGCCGGGTGTCGGAAAGCCGTCGGAACGCGACTCACGCTGTGGCTTGACTCAGGAGCACGAACCCGCCCATGACAAGAACGAATCCGCCGAAGATCCGGCGCAGCAGGGGCTCGGGGAGGCGGCCGGTGAGCCTGCTCCCGGCGAGACTGCCGGCGACGGCGGCCAGCGTGACGGCGGCGGCGAGCCGCCAGTCGATGCTGACCGAGGCCAGGTAGCCGGCGAGCCCGGCGAACGACTTCATCACGATGACGAGCAGCGAGGTGCCGACCGCCACCGGCATGGCAAGCCCGCCGAGCAGCACCAGGGCCGGCACGACGAGAAATCCGCCGCCGGCACCGACCAGGCCGGTCACCAGGCCGACCACGAGTCCGTCGACGACGATCCGCAGCGCCGTCCGGCCGCCCCCGGCGCCGGCACCCGCCGGCACCGGCCGGTCCCGGATCATCGCGACGGCGGTGGCCAGCATCATCAGCCCGAACCCGGTCATCAGCAGGAGGGTCGGCACGTACGCCGCCAGCCGACCTCCGGCGTACGCCCCGACCATGCCCGCCGATCCGAAGACCAGGCCGGTCCGCCACCGGATCCGGCCGGCGCGGGCGTGCGGCCAGAGCGCGACGGCGCTGGTCACGCCGACCACCAGCAGCGAGGTGGCGATCGCCACCCGGGCCGGGAGCCCGGTCACGTAGACCAGCAGCGGAACCGCGAGGATCGACCCGCCGCCACCGAGCAGGCCCAGGCTGGCGCCGATGCCGGCGGCGAGCACGACCGTGACGACGAAGCTGGTCACGGTCGTGCCGCCGGTCCCGGTTCGGCCCGCAGTTGGGCCAGCACCTCGGTCAGATCGCGGTCCGGGCCCCGGTTGTACGGCAACCGGGCGAGCAGGTTGCCGAGCAGACAACTGTTGGTGACCGCGGCCCCCACCAGCCCGGCGCCGATGCCGGCGGCCACCCATTCCAGCCCGGGCACCACCGTCGAGGTGAGCACGCTGGCCAGCACGATCGACCCGGCTACCAGCCGCACCTGACGCTCCAGCTCCCAGCGGACCCGGCCGCGGTTCACCGCTGCGCCGGTCCGTTCCCAGGCGAGCATCCCGCCGGTCAGCACCCTCACGTTCGGCAGACCGGCCGCCGCCAACGCCTGTCCGGCCTGCTCGGCCCGGTTGCCGGATCGGCAGATCAGGAGGACCTCCTCGTCGAGGTGCGCCCGCAGCTCGGCGCGGTGCTCCCGGAGCAGGTCAAGTGGAACGTGGTACGAGCCGGGAATGTGGGCCGTCTCGAATTCCGCCCGGGTCCGGACATCCAACAACCGAGGTGACCGGTCCTCGGCGATCAGCGTGTGCAGCTCGGCGGCGTCGATGGCCCGTCGCTGGTTCGGGCCGCTCATGCTGTTCCGCCCTCGGCCGGGGCGTCCGCGGCGAGCGGAATGCCGGCCGGCGCGGCCTTGTCGAACTGGTCGTCGATCAGCACGACCCGGCGGCCGGCATTGGCCAGTAGGGAACTGGCGATCGCGGCTCGGTAGCCGGACCCGCAGTGCACCCAGACCACGCCGTCGGGCAGTTCGGCCAGTCGACCGGGCAGCTCGGGCAACGGAATGTGCACCGCTCCGGCGAGGTGCCCGGCCCGCCATTCGTTGCCCAGCCGCACGTCGAGGAGCACGTCGGGCGGGGGCGGGCCGGTCTCGTGGGTGGGCCGGTCGGTATCCGACCGGGCGGCGGCCAGGGCCGCGAAGTCGGCCACCGGCAGCTCTCGCAGGTCGGTGGATTCGACCGCCCAGTCGTCCGGTTGCCCCTCCGCCGCCGCGGCGGGCCGGTCGATGCCGATCCGGACGAGTTCCCGCTGTGCCTCGGCGATGTGCTCCGGGGTCTCGGCGAGCAGGGTGACCGGCGCCCCCCACTCGGCGAGCCAACCCAGCCAGGTCGACATCGGACCGTCGAGGCCCAGGCTGACCGTGCCGGCCAGGTGCGATTCGGCGTACGCCCGGCGGTTGCGCAGGTCGACCAGCCACTGCCCGGCGGTGATCCGGCGGCGCAGCTCGGCCGCGTCCGCCCGGTTGGCCGGGGTGAGGTCCACCGGGGCCGGGCCGACGGCGTTCGCCGGTCCCATGTGGGCGTAGTAGGCGGGGTATGCGTCAAGTCCGGCGAGCGTCTCCTCGACGAACCGGTCGGCGCTGAGCCGGAGCACCGGGTTCACCTCCCGCTCGCGGCCGATGGTCGAGTCGGTCGCGTCGGCCTGGGTGGCGGAGCAGAAGCTGCCGAAGCCGTGGGTGGGCCAGATCCGGGTGCCGTCCGGCAGCAGGTCGGCGAGGCGCCGGGCGGAGGCGTGCTGGTGCTGGGCCAACTGGTGGGCATGCTGTGCACCGAGCAGGTCGGTGCGGCCGGTGGTGCCGAAGAGCAGGGACCCGCCGGTGAAGACACCGACCGGCGCCCAGCCGCCGGCTGGCCCGCCCTCCGCTGGCCCGCCCTCCGCTGGCTCGCCCTCCGCCGGCTCGCCCTCCGCCGGCTCGTTCTCCTCCAGCACGTATGACAGGTGGTGGAACGTGTGTCCGGGGGTGCCGATCGCGCGCAGCCGCATCCGGTCCGAGATCGCCACCAGGTCGCCGTCGCCGACCGGCCGGCGTTCGAAGGCGACCTGGTCCGCGGCGGCGACCAGGTATTCGGCCCCGGTGATCCGGGCCAGTTCGAGGCCGCCGGTCAGGTAGTCGTTGTGCAGATGCGTCTCGACGACGTGGCTGATCCGCACCGCCAACCGGCCGGCCAGGGCCAGCACCCGGTCGATGTCCCGCTGTGGGTCCACCACCACCGCCACGTCACCGTCGGTGGCCAGATAACTGCGATCACCCAGCGAGGAGGTCGAAATCACCGATACCTCGATTGTCATTTCCGTCACTCCCATCTCAAGATTCTCAAAGAAGTCATACCCGGGGGGGTATGGTTCGGACAGAGTTCTCCCAGTGCACAACGAGCTGGCGCAGCGGTCCCGGGCGGCAACGCCGCGGTCAGGCCAGCGCGAGGAAGAGCTTCTCCAGCTCTTCCTCGGTTATCTCCGGCTGTTCGCCACGCTCCCGTGACGTGCCGCAGTGCCGCATGCCGGCGGCGATGATCTTGTATCCGGCCCGGTCGAGCGCCTTCGACACCGCGGCCAGCTGAGTCAGCGCCTCCCGACAGTCCCTACCGTCCTCCATCATCTCGATCACCGCGTTCAACTGCCCCCGTGCCCGCTTCAGCCGGGTCAGCGCGTCAGCGGTCAGTTCCGGCCGCATCTTCATCGCTCCACCACCTCCACCACCAACATACCCCGGGGGGTACCGGAGCGGCCAGTCGTCATCATCACCACGGCCGGCGACAGCTTGCCGCGGAACAGCGACCCGGGAGTCCCTCGCCCTCGTCGGGTTCGAGACCTGTCCATTGTGTTTGATCATCGTCGCCCATCGCCCCCAGCGGATTGATTGTCGGAAATCCGGTGGGTGACTCCCCGTGGCGGCCAGGACGATCTTGAGTAGAATGGACCGGCCTCCTTTCCGAACAGATTTCGGATGCCATCGGCGGAGTGAACTCCAGTACGAATAATGATCCGAGACGGCTCGCCAACCAGCTATGCGAGGGGACAACAGGTGGTTCACCCGGTGGTCACGACGGAGAAGCTGACCCAACTGCTGGACGACCTGGTGGATCGGGTCCCAGAGGCGGAACACGCCGTAGCGCTCTCTCCCGACGGCCTGATGTTGGCGACCTCCCGGGAGGTCAACCTGGAGCTCGCCGAACAGCTCGCCAGCGTGATCGCCGGACTCCAGGCCCTGGCGCTGGCCGCCAGCCGGCACTCCGCCGAGGGCACCGACACGCCCGGCCCCGGCACCGTGCGCCAGATCATCATCCAGATGCACCGGGCATTTCTCTTCATCACCGCCACTCCCGGTGGCGCCGTCATCGCGGTGCGCTTCACCGGCGAGGCCGACGTGGCCGGGATCGCGTACGAGGTCGCCCTCTTCGCCGGTCGCGCGGACCGGCACCTGCCCACCTTCCCGGTGCCGGCCCAGCCCGGCGGCGGTCCGCGAAACTGATCCCGGGTGTCAGCGCCGCCCTGACGGGTACCCCCAGGGGTGCCTGATCCGCAGCCGGTCTCACCCGACCTCGCCGCCCCGGCCAGCGCGGGTGTGCCGTTCGCGGCCGCCGACGCCGACGTGGGCGGCGGCGAGCGGGTCCGGCGGATCTGGGACCGGCTGCCCTGGCTGCTGCGCTGGTCGGTCGTCTACAGCGGTTGCCTGCTGATCGTCGCGGCCGGCCTCTACGTTCTCGGACTGGTCGCCGCCCGGCTGGCACCGTTGACCATCGCGGTGGCCGCCACGTTGTTCATCGCCGCCCTGCTGGACCCGGTGACCGTCCGGCTGCGGCGGCACGGCTGGCCGGCCAGTCTCGCCGCCCTCGCCGCGGTGCTGCTCTTCCTGGTCGTGGTGGTCGGCTCGGTGGCACTGGCCTGGTGGCTCACCGCCGACCAGTTCACCAACCTGGTGAGCCAGCTCGACGAGGGCACGGCCCGGCTCCGCGACTTCCTCACCTCCGGAACGGCGCCGATCAGCGCCGACCGGCTGGACGCGCTCATCGAACAGGCCGGGTCCGGACTGCGCCGCTCCGCACCGGATCCGGTCGCCGGCGCCCGCACCGCCGCCGAAACGGTCGGCGCCATCCTGCTCGGCCTGGTCCTGCTCTTCTTTCTCCTCAAGGACGGCCGATCGATGTGGCGCTGGGTGCTACGCCGGACCTCGGACCGGTCCCGGCCGGTCTTCGTGGCCGCCGGCCGGGCCGGCTGGCAGACGCTGGCCGCCTACACCCGGGGGACGGTGGCCATCGCGGCCATCGACGCCGCCGGCATCGGGCTGGCTCTGGTGCTGCTGCGGGTCCCGCTGGCCCTACCGCTGACCCTGATCACCTTCCTCGGCGCGTTCGTCCCGATCATCGGAGCGACGGTGGCCGGCAGCGTCGCCGTCCTGGTCGCACTCGCCGCGAACGGTCCCACCACCGCACTGCTGACCGCCGCCGCGGTGATCACCGTCCAGCAGCTGGAGGGAAACCTGCTGGAGCCCCTGATCATGAAACACCAGGTCCGGCTGCACCCGGTTGTCGTGCTGGTGGCGGTGACGGCGGGCACCCTCACCGCCGGCATCCCCGGCGCCTTCGTGGCGGTACCGCTCACCGCGATCGTCTACCAGGTGGTCAGGACGGTGGCGGACTGCCGTCGGGCCACCGGCCTGCCGGAGCCGCCCTGACCGGCCGGGCCAGCCGGGCGGCCAGTTCGTCCCCGGGCAGGTCCACGCCGTAGACCGGGGAGCCCGGCTGGTGCCGCCGACCGCCGTCGGCCAGCCCACCCGCGTCGACCGGTTCGAAGCCGACCTGCTCGACCAGGTCGAAGACCCGGCGTTTCGCAGTCGGGTCGTCGCCGGAGACCGGAATCCCGTACCGCCACATCGCCGACGACTGGCGACCGTACTCGACCAGGTGGTGGGCGCGGATGGCGTTGAACGCCTTGACCACCCGGGCGTCGGGCAACCGGGCCTGGAGCAGCTCGCTGGAGGTGGTCCGATCCGCGTCCAACGCCGGAAGGTGGCCGTCCCGTTGCGGGTAGTAGTTCCCGGTGTCGATGACGGTCCGGCCCGGCACACCGCCGGTGGGCAGCTCGTCGTACCGGCCGACCGGCACCGCCACCACCACCAGGTCGCCGTAGCCGGCGGCCTCCTGGGCGGCCACCGGGTGCAGCAGCTCTCCCAGCTCGTCGACCAACCAGCGCAGTGTTTCCGGCCCGCGTGAGTTGGCGATCCCCACCTGATGGCCGGCTTCCACGAAGAGCCGGGCCAGCGCCGCGCCGACCTGGCCCGCGCCGATGACGCCGATCCGCATGCCACACCTCCGGTGTCTCAGGCCCTGGCCGGCAGCCGTTCGACGAACCAGCCGGCGGCGGCGTCGGCGACCTGTCCGAGGGTGCCCGGCTCCTCGAACAGATGACCGGCGCCGGGAATCGTGCGCAGTTCGACCGGACCGGACAGCATCGGCATCGCCGCCTGGTTGAGCTGCCGGACCTGCTCGTCGTCCCCGCCGACCAGCAGCAGGGTCGCGGCCCGTACGCCGGTCAGGGCCGCACCCGCCAGATCCGGCCGACCGCCGCGGGACACCACCGCCGGCACCGTCATCGGCCGGGCCGCCGCGGTGACCAGTGCCGCGGCCGCTCCGGTGCTGGCGCCGAAGAGCCCGATCGGGCCGGGGACGGTCGGCCCGGCGGCGGTCACCAGCCAGTCGAGCACGCCGGTCAACCGGTCGGCGAGCAGCCCGATGTCGAACCGCAGCCGGCCGTCCCGGCTGTCCTGCCGGGCCTCTTCCTCGGTCAACAGGTCCACCAGGACGGTCGCCAGGCCGCGCCCGTTCAACACCTGCGCCACGGCCAGGTTGCGTGGGCTACGTCGGGAACTGCCACTGCCGTGCGCGAAGAGCACCGTCCCGACCGCCGGCTCCGGGCTCCGCACGTCGGCGTCGAGCTGGTCCGGTCCGACCGGCACGGTCGTCCCGGTCACCGTCACTTCCATCCGCCCCGGATACCCGGCCGGTGTCGTTCCAAGCCCGGCCGGTGCCGATCCGGCCGGCATTCCTGGTCCGGGGGTGTTTGTGGGCGGTGTCGGCGGGAACGCGGCTGCCGGACCCGATCGGTCCGCCCTCGACGCGCCGACCGGTCGGCCGGCCGGCAGCGCCGGGTATCCCCGGCCCCGACGTGGGCCCAGCAACGAGGTGAGGGTGGTCCCATGACCCGCCGAAACTCCACCGGACCGAAGCAGCACCGGGACAGGGCAGGACGACCGGACGGCACCGATTCGGCCGGCAACGGGAAGGACCGCCGGAACCGGCCCGGCCAGGACCAGCCGGACCACGACTGGGCGGACGACGCGGCTCAGGCGCGCACCGCCGACGACCCACGGCGGGTAACCCCGCATGACCGTTCCGGAGTGCCGTCGACCGGCGACTCACGCTGAGCGGTTAGTCGGTAGCAAAAGGACACCACATCAATCCGGAATGCTACCCAAAGTTGTTGTCAGGTAACGCGTTTCCCCAGCGAAAACAGCACCTTTGCGTTCTCTCCCGCCAATGCGTGTAGATCCGGTAAGCTGGCCGCGGTCTCCGCCCGGTGGCGCCCCTCGGTGCCGGTGGGGACCGCCGCCTAATCGCCGACAAGGCGAGCCGGGGAACCAGGTAGGTGGGGTGAATCCGCAGTAGCGGTAGGGGTTGTTCCGTCCCGAACCCGTCAGCTAACTCGGTAGGCGGCCGCATGGGAGGAACGTGAATGACGGTATCAACACGTCAGCGGTTCCCGCTGGCCATGGCTCTGCTCGCCGCCATCGGCGTGCTGGCCGGCGCCGCACTCAGTCCCGGTAACGCCGCGGCACAGGAGTCCGGCGAACCGGGCGGCGAAGGTGGCACGCCACTGCTGCGCGACGTCCTCGAGTCCACCGGTCGCGGCTTCGTGGAGGCGAAGAACGCGGTGGCCAAGTCGCAGGAGCGGCAACTGAAGCTCACCCTGGAACTGCGCCGGGTCGAGCAGCGGATCGCGGACCTCGAACCCGAGGTGGCGCAGGTCGCAAGCAACTCCTACAAGACCGGTCGCATCGGACCGGCGATGCTGCTGCTCAACAGCGCGTCACCGGACGACTTCCTGGAGCGGGCCCAGAACCTCGACCTGATGGCGATGCGCGACAACAGCAAGCTGCGCGAGCTCAACGAGGCGCTGGAGCAGGCCACCCGGGCGAAGGCGGCGATCGACGCCGAGGTGGCCGAGGAGAAGAAGCAGCTCGCCATCATGACGAAGCAGAAGCGGGAAGCCGAGAAGGCGCTCGCTCTGGTCGGCGGCGCGGTCACCGGCGGCTTCGTGGTGGCCACCTCCCCGGTGGCCCGGCAGGCACCACGCAACCGGGACGGATCCTGGCCGCCGCAGTCCTGCAACCAGAACGACCCCACCACCTCGGGGTGCATCACCCCGCGTACGCTGCACGCGCTGAAGGAGACCAAGCGCGCCGGGTTCGACCGGTTCGTGTCGTGCTTCCGCTCGGGCGGTCCGTTCGAGCACCCCAAGGGCCGGGCCTGCGACTTCTCGCCGCAGCGGAGCGGTTTCGGCGGGGACGCGACAGGTGCGGCCAAGACCTACGGGAACAACCTCACCGCGTTCCTGGTCCGCAACGCCGACAAGCTCGGGGTGCTCTACGTGATCTGGTACCGGCAGATCTGGACTCCCTCAGCGGGTTGGCGGGCGTACAGTGCGGCGTTCGGCGACCCGTCCAGCGACCACACGAACCACGTACACCTGTCCCTGCTGTAGCCGGCGGGCGAGAGCGTCCAGAAGCGACAGACGCCTACCGGCCCCGGGAGTTCCCGGGGCCGGTAGGCGTTTCGTCAGGGCCGGTCGGCGAAGCGTTGGGCCGGCGCCCGGCCGCGCGGCTGCTCCGGCGCCGGTCCCACCGGCGGGCAGGGCGGGTTGGCCAGCGTCACCGGCTCGGCCGCGGTGACCACCGCCACCTCGCCGTGGTGGCGGATCTCGATCGACGACTCCGCGCCACCGTTGCGCAGCGTGTAGGTGCTCTCGTCGCGGCGTACGTCCACCCGCAGCCGCAGGCCGTGCCACATCAGCGCGAACTCCAGCCGGTTGATCCGGCTGGGCAGCCGGGGCGCGAACGAGAGCACCGCGTCATGGTCACGCAGTCCACCGAGCCCGGCGACCAGCGCGATCCACGCGCCGGCCAGCGACGCGACGTGCACCCCGTCGCGGGTGTTGCGGTTGATGTCGTGCAGGTCCATCAACGCCGCCTCGCCCAGGTAGTCGTGGGCGAGCTCCAGGTGACCGACCTCGGCGGCGATGACCGCCTGGGTGCACGCCGACAGTGACGAGTCGCGCACGGTGCGGCGCTCGTAGTAGGCGAAGTTGCGGGCCTTCTGCTCGGCGGTGAAGGCGTCCCCCCGCCAGTGCATCGCCAGCACCAGGTCGGCCTGCTTGACCACCTGCTTGCGGTACAGGTCGAAGTACGGGTAGTTGAGCAGCAGCGGATACCGCTCCGGCGGGGTGCTCTCGAAGTCCCACTCCTGGTAGCGGGTGAACCCCTCCACCTGCGGGTGTACGCCCAGTTCCTCGTCGTACGGGATGTGCATCGCCGCGGCGGCGTCCCGCCAGGCCGCGGTCTCCTCGTCGTCCACCCCCAACCGCCAGGCCTCGTCGCCGTGCCGGGTTACCGCCTCGGCCGCCGCGATCAGGTTCCGCTGCGCCATCAGGTTGGTGTAGACGTTGTCGTTCTTGACCGAGGTGTACTCGTCCGGTCCGGTCACCCCGTCCAGGTGGAACCGGCCGTGCCGGTCGTGGTGGCCGAGCGACCGCCACAGCCGGGCGGTCTCGACCAGCAGCCGCAGCCCGACCTCCCGTTCGAAGTCCAGGTCGCCGGTGGCCTGCACGTACCGGCGCACCGCGTCGGCGATGTCGGCGGCGATGTGGAACGCGGCGGTGCCGGCCGGCCAGTAGCCCGAGCATTCCTGGCCGCGGATCGTCCGCCAGGGGAAGGCGGCGCCGCCCAGGTCGAGGGTCTTGGCCCGCTCGTGCGCGAGATCCAGGGTCGAATGCCGCCAGCGCAGCGCCGAGGCGACCGCCGAGGGCAGGGTGTAGGTGAGCACCGGAAGCACGAACGTCTCGGTGTCCCAGAAGACGTGCCCGTCGTAGCCGGGGCCGGTCAGGCCCTTCGCCGCGATCGGCCGGACCTCGGCCCGGGCGCCGGCCTGCAGCACGTGGTACAGCCCGAACCGGACCGCCTGCTGCACCTCGGGGTCGCCGTCCAGCCGCACGTCGGAGGCGTCCCAGAAGGTGTCGAGGTATTCCCGCTGCTCGGCGACGAGCCCTTCCCAGCCGGAGAAGCGGGCGCCGGCCAGCGCCGCCGCGACCTGGTCGCGCAGCGCCGGCCGGGACCGGCGACTGGACCAGCCGTACGTCAGCAGCTTCACCACCCGCAGCCGCTCCCCCGGCTTCAGCACGGTGGTGACGGTGGTCCGGGCCCAGTCCGGGTACGCCTCGCTGCTGATCCCGGTCCGCTCCGGCCCGTCGATGTCGTGCCCCATCGCGGCGGCCATCCGCAGTCCGCTGGTCTTGGTCCGGTGGATCAGCAGCGCGCCGGTCCCCTGCGCGGTGTGCTCCTCGGCCTGCAGCGGCGATTCCAGCACGGCGGCGACCCGGGGGTCCTTGCTCTGCGGCGGCAGTTCCTCGTTGGCGACCAGCTCCGACTGGACGATCAGCCGGACGGCCTCGTCGACCGGCTCGACCTCGAAGCAGATCGCCGCGACCGCCCGCTGGGTGAAGGAGACCAGCCGGGTGCTGGCCAGCCGGATCTCCTTGCCGGCCGGCGACCGCCAGTGCACCTCGCGGCGCAGGGTGCCGGCCCGCAGGTCGAGCACCCGCTCGTGGCCGAGGAGTTCGCCGTACCGGACGTCGAACGGCTCGTCGTCGACGAGCAGCCGGACCAGCTTGCCGTTCGTCACGTTGACGATGGTCTGGCCGGATTCCGGGAAGCCGTAGCCGGCCTCCGCGTGCGGCAGCGGGCGCAGCTCGTAGAACGAGTTCAGGTAGGTCCCCGGCAGGCCGTGCGGCTCACCCTCGTCGAGGTTGCCGCGCAGTCCGATATGGCCGTTGGAGAGCGCGAAGACCGACTCCGACTGGGCCAGAATCTCCGGGTCGAGCCGGGTCTCCCGGACGTGCCACGGCTCGACGGGGTAGGCCCGTTCCCGGATCATGTCGGCTCCTCGGCAAGCAGCTCGGCAAGGTCGGTGACCACGATGTCGGCGCCATGGGTCCGCAGCTGGTCGGCCTGGCCGACCCGGTCGACGCCGACCACGTAGCCGAACCGGCCGGCCCGGCCGGCCTCGACACCGGCCAGCGCGTCCTCGAACACGGCGCACCGCTCGGGCGGTACGCCGAGCCGCGCCGCGGCGGCCAGGAAGGTGTCCGGGTGCGGTTTGCCCCGCAGCCCTTCGGCCCGGGCGACCACCCCGTCCACCCGTACCTCCAGCAGGTCGGCCAGGCCAGCGGCGGTGACCACCTCGCGGCAGTTGGCGCTGGCCGAGACGACCGCCCGGCGCAGCCCCAGCCGGACCGTCTCGTGCAGGTAGCGCACCGACCCCGGGTAGGGCAGCACCCCGTCGGTGTGGATCCGGTGCAGCAGTTCGACGTTCTTGCGGTTGCCGAGGCCGTTGACGGTGTCGACCTCGGGCTGGTCGTCGTGATTGCCCTCGGGCAACTCGATAGCCCGGGAGGCGAGGAAGGTGCGGACCCCGTCGGCGCGCGGCCGGCCGTCGACGTAGCGGTTGTAGTCGTCCCCCGGGTCGTACGGGCGGAACGGCTCGCCGGTGCGCTCGGCGTACCGGCGGAGGAAGGCGTTGAAGGTGTCCGCCCAGGCGGCGTTGTGCACCCGGGCGGTCTGGGTCAGCACGCCGTCGAGGTCGAACAGGCAGGCGGTCACGTCGTTGGGTAGGCCCAGCACGCACCCAACCTACCCGGCCCGGACGGGCCGGTGCCGACCGCGCGCCGCAGCGTCGGGGCTCAGTTCCGGTGGGGGCGCAGGGTCCAGACGACCGTCATCGTGGCGGTCGGTTCGCCGTCGGCGGGGCCGATCTCCACCAGCACCGGGAACTCGGGCCGGTCGCCGGCGTCGAGTTCGGCGCGTACCTCGGCGGCCGGCCGGCCCAACCGGGCGACGGCTCGCGCCTCGCCCGTCGCGAGCCGGTGGTAGGCGATGTCCGCGCGGACCGCCAGCGGCACCGCCCGGTCCAGCAGCTCGCCGAAGGCGGCCAGCACCACCGCGCCGGAGGCGGTCTCGCCGAGCGTGAACAGCGCCCCGGCGTGCGGGCCGCCGACGTGGTTGTGGCTGGCCGGCGAGTCGGGCAGCCGGACCTCCGCCCGGACTCCGCCGGCTCCGTCCGGCGCCACCTCGGAAACGACCAACCCGAGGGTACGGGCGAAGGGCACGGCTTGGAGCAGGCCGGCGGCGACCTGTTGCGAGTCGATTGCCATGGCCGTCAGGTTACTATTCAGTAACCGGTCCTGGCGAGGTCAGCGCCAGCCGACGTCGATCCGGTCGCCGCGCTCGTCGAAGAAGTGCAGCGCGTCCATCCGGACCGAGATGGCCATCGGGTGCCCCGAGGTGACGGCCGGGTACGGCGCGAGTCGTACCGCCAGCTCCGCCGGGCGCCGGTGGTGCCGGCCCGGGTCGCTCAGCACGCTGCTCGACCGGCCGTTGCGCTCGGCGTGCTCGGCGCCGGGGGCGGACTCGGGAGCCCGCCCGGCGAGCCGCTGCATCACCTGGCCGAGCCGGCGCATCCGCCGTCCCGACCCGGTGCCCTGCTCCGCGACGGTGCCGCCCAGGTCGTCCACGATGATGGCGGTGGCGCCGATGTCGAGGTACGCCAGCGACTCGTGGCCGTGGTGCTCCAAGTAGCGGATCCGGCCCTGCAGCACGTCCCCCGGGGTGTCCGGCGCGACCGGGGTGAGCGCCTCGGCCCGCATCCCGACCACGATCCGCTCGCCGTGGTAGTGCGCCACCGCCCGGGCCCGGATGTCGTTCCAGGGCAGGTAGAGCGACTGGTTGCCGAAGTTGAGCGCGATGTAGCGGTCCAGGTGGACGTAGACCGTCGCCTCCAGCAGGTTCATCCGGGGGCTGCCGAGAAAGGCCGCGACGTAGAGCGTCGCCGGCCGGCCGTAGACCTGGGTCGGGGTGCCGACGTCCTGCAGCACCCCCTTGCGCATGATCGCCACCCGGTCCGCCATGGTGAGCGCCTCGGCCTGGTCGTGGGTGACGTAGATGGTGCTCACGCCCAACTCCCGCACCAGCGCGGAGATCTCCGCCCGCAGCTCGGCCCGGAGTCCACTGTCCAGGTTGGACAGCGGCTCATCCATCAGGAACAGGCCGGGTCGCCGGACGATCGCGCGCCCCATCGCCACCCGCTGCCGCTGGCCGCCGGAGAGCTGACTCGGTTTGCGGCCGAGCACGTCACCGATGCCGAGCGCGCTCGCCACGTCGGCCACCCGCTCGGTACGCGGCACCGGCTCGACCCCCGACAGCCGCAGCGGGAACGCGATGTTGTCACCGACCGTCATGTGCGGATACAGCGCGAAGTCCTGGAAGACCATGGCGATCCGCCGGTCCCGCGGCGGAATGTCGTTGGCCAACTCACCGTCGAGCAGCACGGCACCGCTGCTCGGATCCTCCAATCCCGCGACCATCCGCAGGACGGTGGACTTGCCACAGCCCGATGGGCCGAGCAGCACCATGAACTCGCCGTCGTTGACGTCGAGGTTGATCTTGTCCACCGCCACCGTGCCGTCAGGAAAAACCTTGGTGACGTCCTTGAGTGCGACGGTGGTCACCGTCACCTCCCCGCAGCTGAATGTCCGGCCCCAGGGAATGACTGTGGCGAGCATCATCAGATTCGCACATCGGGTAAACGTTCCATGTTCGCGGTGTGACAGTCTCGTTACACGCCCGAAAGCACGCTTTTACTCACGGTTTGCGGGGCCGGTCACCTGGCAACCGACCACCCGGGCCCACCCGATGGCCGTTCATCGATTTCTGTTGCCAGTTGCGTCCTACCCGTGGAAGTTGCGGCAACCCGCAGATCAGTCGGCCCACACGGAGGCCGCGGCGGCGGTGGACGTGTCGCTTTCCCGCTGGTGGATCCGCCCGGTCAACAGCAGGGGACCGTCGCCCCGGTCGACCGGGCGCCGGGCGCCGAACTCCGGATGCTCCGGCAGGCCCGGCCACTGCCGGTCGCCGCCCCGCAGGAAGTACTCCAGGCCCGGATCCCAGGTGTGCCCGCCGGCCCGCCGGTGATAGACGTACCCGAGCGGGTGGGTCCGGTAGACCAGCCCGCCGGCCTGCCGCACCCGGTCGAGCAGCCCCCGGTCGACGGACCTCGGCACCGGCCGCCAGCCGCCGACCCGCTCCAGGTCACCCCGGCCGATGAGCATCGTCCCGCCCGCCACCACCGCGGCGTACGTCTCGGCCCGGCCGGCGTCCCGCCGCACCGTGGTGTCGAGCGACTCCAGATAGACGAACTCGGCGGCCTTGCCGACCAGCTCCGCACCCGAGTGGTGGCGGGCCAGGACCAGATCCCAGACATGCTCCGGCCCGTAGGTGTCATCATCGTCGAACTTCGTCACCAGGCTGCCCCGGGCCCGGGCCGTGGCGACGCCCATCGCCGCGCCGAAGCCATGCCCGGCCGGCAGGTTCAGCAGCTCCACCGGACGGTCGGTGGCCGCGACCAGATTCCGCAGTTCGGCCGTTGGCTCGACGCCGTGCAGGCAGAGCACGATCTCCAGGTTCGGGTACGTCTGCGTCTCGATCGCGGTGAACGCCGCCCGCACGTGCTCCAGCCGCTTGGTGACCAGCAGGGCACTCACCGGCGGCAGCTCGGGCAGCGCGGTGAAGGCGCCCGCGACCAGTCGGGGCAGCGCGAACGGAGTGCCGTGGCCGCGCATCACCGCCCGGCGCTGCGCGACGGTACGGACCTCCCACTCCAGCTCCGCGGCCGGATCGTCCGGCAGCGCGGCGCCCAGCAGGTCGCCCACCTCGGCGGTCAGGTGCTCCCGGACCGCGGCCGGCAGCGCGGGAGCGTGCACCAGGACGCCCGCCAGCACCAGGCGCAGCAGGAGCTCGGCCTCGGCCAGCGGCCGCCGACCGGGCAGCGTGGGGCAGCTCACCGTGCCGACCTCGGCCAGCGCCTCGGTGGCGGTCTCGATCAGCCACGGCTGGTCGGACCGGCCGGCCACCAGCACCCCCGCCGGCCCGGTCAGCCGCCAGCCGTCGTCGTCCCCGCCGTCGAAGGTCAGCTCCGCCCGCCCGGCGGTTGGGCCGAACGGTCCGTACCGCCGGTGCGGCACGGCGTACTCGATGTCGACGACCGCGGTCTCCGGCCGGTCCCGGCCGGCGCCGGCCGGGGTCGCGGCCAGCAACGCGCCGTACGTCTGGCCGGGCTCGGCGTCGCCGTCGACGGCGGCCGGCGCACCGGCGGTGGCCAGCACCACGTCGTGCGGGCGGATGTCGTCGTTGCCGGGCAGCACGCCCGTGACCACCTGCGAGTTGGGCCGGGTGCCCAGCCAGCCGGGAATGAGGTCCTGCGCCGTCACGTCGACACTGGCGGTGGCCGGCACCGGCCGGACCGGCACCAGCAGCGGGAGCACCGCCGCGATGATCCTGCGCAACGGCACCGACCACCGCAGCTCGATCTCGACCACGACCCGGCCGACGTCCCCCCGGGGCATCCGGGCCCGGTGCGACAGCAGGTGCGGCAGCGGCCCCAGCCGGCCGGACCAGGACCGGTGCGGGTTACGCCAGTCCTCGACCACCAGCCGGACCTTGCGGGTCTTGAGCAGGCTCACCGGATCGCCGAGCACCTGCCGCAGCCACTCGGCGGACTGCGCCACCACCACCGTGCGGGTCGCCACCACATCGGCGCCGGGCGGGGCATCGCCCCGGCCGCCCTGCCCCGACACCCGGGTCAGCCCGGCCCCCCGCATGTACGCCGGCCAGCGTCGCAGACCCAACCACCGCCGGTCCCCGGCCACCACCCGCCAACGGCGCAGTCTCCTCGCCGTGCCCCTGCTCGACAACCCGGGTCCTCCCTGCCAACAGTGGCCCGGCGGGACGTCGTCACCGCCGGAGAGCGTTTCGCATGTCAGATTAGGCGCTTGACCCACCGTAGCCAGACGGACCTCCAGCCCGGTCGGACCGCCGGAAGCGGACCGGCGAGGGCCGGACGGTTGTACCCAAAGTAACCGGATTCATGATTGCCGGACGAGGGTCGTGACCCGCTGGAACCGGTCGACGCTGACGATATCCGGCGCGGTCGGGTCGCTAGACTGGCCTCGTGTCGAGCCGAAATGAGCACGCCGCGTCGACGGCGCCCTCCCGGACCCGGTTGTTCCGCAACGATTGGAGCGTGCTGACCCCGGCTCGACCGGACGAATTGCGAGCGACCAAGTCACTCTCGGTGATCATCCCGGCGTACAACTGCCAGGAGTCGCTGAACCTCACCCTGGCCGCGCTGAGTCACCAGACCTACCCGGCCGAGCTGACCGAGGTGGTCGTCGTCGACGACGGCAGCGAGCCACCGATCGAGCTGCCGAAGATCCGGCCGGAGAACACCCGGATCATCCGGGTCGCCGACCACTCGGACGGTTGGGGCCGGTCGAACGCCCTGCACGTCGGCGCGGTCAACAGCGACGGCGAGATCCTGCACTGGCTCGACGCGGACATGGTGGCCTTCCCCGAGCACCTCGCCGCCCAGGCCCGTTGGCACCACGTCTCCGACGAGGTGGTCACCCTCGGCTACAAGCGGTTCGTCAACACCGGCTGGGCAACCCCCGAGGAGGTCTCGGAGCACTGCGCGGACGGCACGATCGATCGGCTCTTCCCGGCCGACGACACCGAGCCGCACGACTACGTCGAGGAGCTGATCGACAAGACCGACCAGCTCCGCCGCGGCACCCACCTCAACTTCCTGGCCCACGTGGGCGCGACCGCGGCGCTGCACCGCACCCTCTACCTGGCCAGCGGCGGGCTCAACACCCGGTTGCGGCTGGGCGAGGACACCGAGTTCGGCTACCGGCTGGCCCAGACCGGCGCCGTCTTCGTACCCGAGCCGCAGGCCAGGAGCTGGCACATGGGTCCGTCGCACATGATGGTCAAGGGCAAGCCGCTACGCCGCTACAACCGGCCGCACCTCGCCGACCTGATGGCCCAGCCCCGCTACCTGCGCCGCGGCACCAGCGGCAACTGGACGGTGCCGCTGGTCACCGTGACCATTCCGGTCGAGGGCACCTTCGAGGTGGTCCGCACCTGCGTGGACCGGCTGTTGGCCGGCGACCTGACCGACCTGCGGATCAAGCTGGTGGCCGACTGGTCGGCCTGCACCGACGAGCGCCGCTCGGTGCTCGACGACCCGTTCCTGGACCGGCGACTGGTCGGTGTCACCTTCGGCCCGGACCCGCGGATCGAACTGGTCGAGCACGCACCGGAGTCGGTCTTCCCGGCGCCGTTCCGGCTCGACCTGCCGCCACACGCCGGCTTCGACGTCGACACCCTGCGCCGGATGATCAACCTGGCCGATCAGAAGCAGATCGGTCTGTTGCGGCTGCTGCCCACCGGCGCCAAGTCCCGCCACGACGCGGTGGCGCTCTGGCGTACCTCGGCGGTGAGCCGGGCGACGCGGGTCCGCCGCCCCGACGAGGCGCTGGACAAGGTGGTCGCCGAGGTGGCCGGTGAACAATGGCTCAGCGGCCGGGACTTCGGGGTGGTCGACCTGCGCCAGCTGACCGAGGAGGAGCTGGTCCCACCCCGGCCCCGGCGGGTCAGCTGGCCGGGCCAGCACATCGGCTGGGCCGGCACCGGCGACGTCGAGACGATCCCCGTCGGTGGCCTGCGGTCGCTCGCCAACGCCACCCGCTTCGTCGCCCGCCGGGCCGCCAGCGACGCCGCCCGCGAGGTCAAGCAGCGGGTCCGCCACCGCCGCATCCCCGGCAACGGGTAGGGGTCAGCCGGCGGCGAGTCGCTGGCCCAGCCGCAGGATCTCGCGGTGGCGGTCGGGCAGCAGCTCCAGCCGGCGGTCGGCCACCGCGACGTCGCGAGGCAGCCGGCGCCGGGCCGACACATCGAACGGCAGGTCGTTCGCGGGGGCGTCGGCGCACCGCCGGTAGAGGGGCGTCCAGTCGCCGTCGGCCGGCCCGGACGGACCGGTGAGCGGAATTCGGACGGTCCACCGGTCGCCGGTCACCTGCGCCGTGAGGTCCAGGTCCGGCGGCGGCACCAGATCCGGCGCCCCGCCCGGCACGGCCGACTCCCGAGCCCGCAGGACCACCCGCAGTTCCCGCCAGTCCATCCCGTCGTCCGGCAGCTCGCCGGTGAGCGCGAGGGCGCCCTCGGTCAACTCGGCACCGCACACCAGCGGGCCCGACGGCAGCACCCAGATGCCGAGCAGTTCCTCGTCGTTCGGGGCGACGAGCACATCGACGCCGCCCTCGCTGCGCCGCGTCCCGCCGAAGTCACCCGGCACCGGCAGCTCCACCGGCGGGTCGACGCCGTCGTCCAGGGACACCCGCCAGCCGGAGCCGGCCTCGCCCACCAGGACCGCCCGGCCAGGCAGCGCCGCCCCGGCCACCAGGTCGGCCAGCGGAAGCCGGGCCGACCAGGAGACCGCTCCCGCTTCCCCGGCCGGAGCCGGCAGCTCGACCGGGTAGGAGCGCCACACCACGCCGGGAACCCGGCTCAGCCGCAGCGTCGCCACCCCGCCGGTCCGCTCGGCGCGCCCTTCCAGCACCAGGTCCGCGCCGTCGAACCGGGCGCCGGTCAGCCAGCCGCGCGGCCGGTCCACCCGCAGCCGCAACTGGCCGTTACGCAGGTACGGCACCAGGCGTACCCCGTCGGCCACCCACCGGCCCGGCAGCGCCGGTCGCGACTCGCCGGTCCCGAGCCGGCGCCGCAGCGGCAGCCCGGCGGACCGCAGCACCGCGACGTTGAACGACCAGCTCCCCGGCACCCAGCCCCGCCGGTCGCGCAGCCGGCGCGGATCGACCGAAACCTGAAAACCCGACCAGCCGTACGGCACCGAGCTGGGCCGCTCGGCGGTGCGGCGGGCCCGGGCGGGCAACGGCAGGACCCGCCGGGTGCCATCGGCCTGCAACCACAGCAGCCGGACCGGACGGCCCCGCCGGTCCGCGCCGCGCTCGGTGTCGTAGGCGAGCCCGCGGACCCGGAGCTGGTCGCCGCTCCACCAGACCTCGTGCACCTCGGTGCGAATCCCGCCGGGAATCCGGTACAGCTCGCGGGGCACCGCCGGATGTCCCGCGTCCAGCAGCGGCAGCCGCAGGTAGCGGCCGACCCCGCGGCGGACCACCGGCGGCGTGGCGCCGTGCCGGCCGGCCGCCACCACCTCGACCAGCTCCGGCAGCGCGCGGGCCCGGGCCAGTCGCCAGGCGATCCGCAGCCGCGGCGCGAGTCGGTCCAGGACCCGGTCGTCGACGCCGGCCAGAAAGTCGGCCGCCAGGTCGAGGAAGCGCTGCCGGTAGTCGTCGTCGACATCCGGCAGCAGGTCCAGGAACATCCGCAGGTCGCTGGAGAGCGCGGTCTCGGCGTACCAGGAACCGATCTTCGGATCGGTGAGCCGGGCCAGCGACCGGCTGGCGCTGTCCACGGCCGCGAAGCGGTCCACCAGGTTGCGGACCTCGCCCTGCCGCTGGCTCAGCGACGCCTCGCTGCCGGCCTCCCGCTGCCGCCAGTAGTAGACCGGCAGCTCGATCAGGTCCACGGAGCGGGCCAGCGCGTACGCCGGAATGGTCACCGGGATGTCCTCGTAGCGGACCCCGACCGGGAACCGCAGCCCGTGGCTCTCCCAGAACGAGCGCCGGAACACCTTGTTGCAGGCCAGTCGGTCGTAGACCAGGTTGCGCTGGGCGGCCAGGTCGACCCGCAGCCGGGTCACCCGGTGGGTGCCCCGGTGCAGCGGCGACTGCCGCAGGCCGCGCGAGGTGAGCAGCGCGACGTTGCCGGAGGCGAAGTCGGAGCCGGTCTGCTCCAACGCCCCGACCAGCACCTCGAACGCGTACGGCGGCAGCACGTCGTCGCTGTCCACAAACGCCAGGTATTCCCCGGTGGCCGCGTCGATGCCGGTGTTGCGGGCCGCGCCGAGCCCCTGGTTCTCCTGCCGGATCAGCCGGAACCGGCGGTCGGTGCGGGTGAAGTCCCCGGCCAGTCGGCCACTGTCGTCGGTGGAGCCGTCATCGACGAGCACCACCTCCAGGTCGGGGTAGGTCTGACCGGCCAGCGACGCCAGACATTCGACGAGGTAGCCACCCACGTTGTAGATGGGCACCACCACGGTCAGCAGCGACCCCAACCCCCGCCTCCGATCACCCGACTCCGCCGAGCATCGTACGTCGTACCACCCGCTCCGCGGCGCCCCCGTCGTCCAACGCGCAGAACCGGCGCCGGAACTGGGCGCGGGCCTTGCCGGCGGCGTCGGTCTCCACCGCGCCGGTGCGGAACAGGTCGAGCAGATCAGGGAAGGTGGTCACCACCGCGCCGGGCGGCTCGGCGGTGATGTCGAAGTAGACACCCCGGGTGAGCCGGTAGGCGTCCCAGTCCGGGGCGTAGATCACGATCGGCCGGTCCAGGATGCCGTAGTCGAACATCGCGGACGAGTAGTCGGTGATCAGCACGTCGGCGGCGAGGTAGAGCTCCTCCACCGACGGGTGGCCGCTGACGTCGCGGACCTGCCCGGTCGCCGGGCCGGCCGGATCCGCGCCGCCACGCCGGTCGTTGAAGTAGTGGCTGCGGATCAGCAGTCGGCCGCCGGGGCCGAGGGTGGCGGCGAACTCGTCCGGGTCGAACGGCGGCTGGTAGCCGGGCAGGTGCTCGCGGTGCGTCGGGGCGTAGAGCACCACCCGGTCGTCGGCGGCGAGCCCGAGCCGGGACCGGGCCGCCGCGATGTCCTCGGTGGACGCGTTGGCGAGCTGGTCGTTGCGCGGGTAGCCGGTCTCCAGCGCCTGGTAGTCGGCCGGGTAGGCCCGCTCCCACATCTGGGTGGAGAAGGTGTTGGAGCTGATGCTGTAGTCCCACCGGTCGATCCGGCGCAGCAGCTTGGGGAAGTTCATCTCGGTGGCGCCCATCGGGTAGCGCTGCTGGTCCAACCCCATCACCTTGACCGGGGTGCCGTGGTGGGTCTGGATGTGCACCGAGCCGGGCCGCTTGATCACGTGGTCCGGGAAGTTGACGTTGTTGACCAGCCAGTGCGCCCGGGCCAGTGCCCGGTAGTAGCCGGGCGTGCCGGCCACCACGTAGGGCACCCCGGCCGGCAGGCTGGCCACCCGGTCCCGCCGGACCACCCAGACGCCCCGGATTCCGGGCGCCAGCTCGCGCGCCTTCTCGTAAATGGCCGCCGGGTTGCAGGCGTACCCCCGGTACCAGTACGCGGCGTAGAGCGCTAGGTCACGGTCCATCGGCAGCCGCAGCTGCGCCCGGTAGTAGAGCCGCAGCGCGGCATCCCGGCCCAGCCGGGCGGACCGGCGGGCCGGCGGCAGCATCGTCTGCCGGAGCCGGCCGGCGGTCTCGCGTACCCGGGTCCGGCTCTTGTGCACCGCCCGCAGCAGCGAGAAGGTGCCCCACCGGCCCTGCGCCACCAGCCGGTGCTTGACCCCCTCGGGGCCGCCCGGCACCGGGTAGCCGCCGGGCGGCAGCCAGCGCCGGTAGTCCTCGACCAGCTGTTGGAAGAACGCCCGCCGCCGGTCCCGGGGAATCCGGTCGCCGTTGCCCAGCACGGTCAGGTAGTGCCAGATCATCCGCTGGAACAGCACCGGCCGCAGGTCGTCCAGCCGTGGTCCCTGCTGGTCGGCGAACTCGAAGACCCGGTGCCAGTGCGGGAAGACCTCGAAGTGCCGTTCGCCCCGGGTGCGGGTGATGGCGCCCGCCCGCCGCTGCCGGTAGTTGACGCAGACCAGGTCCAGTACGCCGACCCGCTCGGCGACGAGCAGGATCGGATAGGTGAAGGAGACGTCCTCGTACCAGCCCGGCCCGAACCGCAGCCCGAGGTCGACCAGGAACTGCCGCCGGACCAGCTTGTTCCAGGCGGTGTGCAGAACGCCGACGAGTTCCGGCCGGTCCCGGAGGGTGAAGGTGCCGGGACCGGGCGGGGTCGGGAAGGTCTTGGCGAGGGCGCTGGGCCGGACCGAGTTGTCCCAGTGCGCCCGGACGTGGTCGACGATCAGCACGTCCGGCCGGTCCTGCCGCAGCCGCTCGGCCACCGCCGGCAGACAGCCGTCGGCCAGCCAGTCGTCGCTGTCCAGGAACCAGACATACTCGCCGGTGGCCTGGTCCAGGCCGAGATTGCGGGCCTCGCCGAGGCCCACGTTGCGCTCCAGCGCGAGCACCCGCACCCGGGAGTCCCGGGCCGCGTACTCGGCCAGGATCTCGCCGCTGCTGTCCGGGGAGCAGTCGTCGACGCCGATCACCTCGACGTCGGCGAACGGCTGGTTCAGGATGGAGTCGAGGCATTCCCGCAGGTAGCCCTGCACCCGGTAGGCGGGTACCACGAAGCTGATCAGGGTCATCGGTTCCGTTCCTCCGCAGGACCGGGGGTCGCCCACCCGGCGATGGCGCCGACGGCCAGGATGACGAAGAGGTAGCCGGCCAGGGCGGCGGTGCCCGCGGCGGCCCAGCCGGCCACCACCGGCACCGCCAGGAGCAGGACCCGGCCGTCCCAGCCCAGCCCGGCCGCGGCGAGCAGCGGCGCCCGCTCCCGCTTCTCCAACCTAGCCGTGAGGTCGTAGTGGCGCAGGGCCAGCACGAACAGCAGGGCGAAGGTTACCGGCCCCGGCACCCCGGCGGCCACGTCGATGGCGATCACGAACAGGTACTCGGCCGCCCGCAACGCGGCCGGGACCAGCCAGTCCAGCGCGCCGGTGTGCCCGACGGCGGACGGCAGCGCGGCCAGCAGCATCACCAGCACCGTGGCCACCACCCACCCGCGCAGCCCCGCCACGCCGGCCAGCGCCGCCAGCAGCAGCGTCCCGGCGGCGGCGGTGGCGAGCAGCGCGAACGGCAGCGGGCCGGGCCGGCCGGGCAGCCGTCGGGTGGCGGCGCCGATCCAGCGGGCCAGCGGGCCGTCGTCGCGGTGCAGGGCGGTGTCCACGCCGGGCAGCACCGCGACCCGCATCGAGCGCGCCCGCAGGGTCCGCAACAGCAACGTGTACGCGGCCGCGAGCCCGCCCCAGACCAGCACCGAGACCAGGCTCACCAGCGGGTTGAACAGGGCGACCGTGATGGCGATGAGCGCCCACCGCTCGCCGATCGGGAAGACGATCGTGCGCTTGAGCCAGTAGACGAGCGACCCGGGCCGGGCCAGCGCCTGGCTGGAGACCCGGCCGAGTCGGTCACCCACCCCGCCGCCGGCTGAGCCGCCGGGGCCGGCGGTTCCGCCGGGAGCGGCCGGGCGGCGGGCGGCCTCGTCGTGCAGGGCGCCGTACCAGGTGTCGGTCATGTGCCGGGCGGTCTGCAGCACCATCGCCGCGATCGCCAGCGTCCAGCCGTTGCCCAGGTCGGCGCGGTCCACGCCGACCGCCAGGCCGGCGTAGACGAGGTACTCCTTGGCCCGGTCGGCCATGGTGTCCAGCCAGCCGCCCCACGGGCTGAACTGCCGGGTGTAGCGGGCCAGTTGCCCGTCGACGCAGTCCAGCACGAAGCCGAGGTAGAGCAGGACCGCGCCGGTCACCAGCGCCGGCCGGCCGCCGACGCCGAAGAGCACGGCGGCCGCGATCGCCATCAGCACCGAGATGGCGGTCACCCCGGTCGGGGTGAGGCCGAGCCGGGCCGCCAGTCGGGTGACCCGGGGCGACCAGGTGCTGACGAAGTAGGTGGTGAAGAAGTCGTCCCGTTCCTTGACCGCCAGCCGCAGCTCGGCGGCGTCGGAGTCGACCGCGGCGATCTCGGCCAGCGCGGCGGACGCCTCGGCGCGGTCGGTGGGGCGGTGCGCCACGAGCAGTCGTACCCGCTGGGTGAAGATCGTGGTGTCACCCCGGGTGAGCTCGGCGACCAGCCGATCCGGCCCGAACAGCCCGGCCCGCCTGCCTTCGGCGGCGTGGGCGGCGTGGGCGGCGGCGGCGAGGGCCGGGAGGTCGGCCGGCGGCACCCGCAGCGCGCCGCCGAAGGTCAGCGGGGCGGTCCCCGGGTCGACCTCGGGGCCGGCGCCGGTCAGCTGGCCGCGCTCCTCGGCGACGGCGGCCTGACCCGGCCCCGGTGGGTCGGCGAGCACCAACGCGACGGAGCCGGGCAGCGGGTTGGTGGCCAGGTGGCGCAGCACGGCGGGATGGGCCAGCAGGTCGGGGGCGCAGACCAGCAGCGGTTCGGCGGCCCGCTCGGCGATGCCGGCCAGCTCCGTCAGGTCACCGGCCACCAGCACCTGCCCGGCGCCGGCCAGCCGGAGCTGTTCGTCGAGCCGGCCCGGTGGGAGATCAGCGGTGGCGGGGACGGGCGGGGACGAGGGGTCGGGGGCGAGCAGGACGGCAAGCGTCACGTACGCACCACGTTGTTGTAACCGTCAAGTGCCTCCCGCACCGTCCCGTCGACCCGCAGCTGGCCGGCGTCGAAGTAGAGACCGCGGGTGCAGAACCGGGTGAGGTCGTTCTCGTTGTGCGAGACCAGGACCAGGGTGCGGCCCTCGGCGAGCATCCGCTCGATGGTCGCGTAGCACTTCTTGCGGAACTCGGCGTCGCCGACCGCCATCACCTCGTCCATCAGCAGGATCGGGTGCGGCAGCTGGGAGATCACCGAGAAGCCGAGCCGGACCTTCATGCCGGACGAGTAGTGCCGCACCGGCGTGTCGATGGCGTCGCGCACCTGCGGCCCGGCGAAGTCGACGATCTCGTCGAAGGTCCGCTTCAGGAACGCCGCACTCAACCCGTGCAGCGATCCGACCAGGTGCACGTTCTCCCGACCGGTCAGGTCGTTGGAGAAGCCGGCCGACAGTTCGAGCAGCGGGGCCACCGCCCCGCGTACCCTGATGCCGCCCTCGTCGGGGATCAGCACCCCGGCGATCAGCCGCAGCAGGGTGCTCTTGCCGGTGCCGTTCTTGCCGATGACCCCGACCGCCTCGCCGGACTCGATCTGGAACGAGACGTGCCGCAGCGGCCAGAAGTCGGAGGCGCGGGGCTGCCGGCCGCCGCGGTGGATGAACATCTCCCGGAGCCGGAGCTGCCGGCGACGGTTCCGGACGAACCGGATACCGAGGTTGTCCGCCTCGATGATGTGATCGCCCACTACAGCTCCTTCAGGACAGCGGGTTCCAGGCGGCGGAAGACCCACCAGCCGCCGAGGAACGTCACGAGGCTGATCGAGACCGAGATGATCAACAGCCGGGCGTCCGGGAACTCGTCCGGGTACCAGGCGGCGTGGTGGAGCTGGAAGATGCCGACCAGCGGGTTGAACTCGTACGCGATCTTCACCCACTCGGGCATGCCGGAGTTCCGGACCAGGCTCAGCGGGTAGATGATCGGCGTGGCGTAGAAGAGCACCCGGGTGACCAGGCGCATGGTCCGCTCCACGTCGCGCAGCAGCACGTTGAGCGAGGAGAGCAGCAGCGCGGCGCCGATCAGCAGCATCGCCTGCACCAGGATCGCCAGCGGCAGAGCCAGCAGGTTGATCCCGAACTCGATCCGGCCGGCCACCGCGTAGACGATCGCGAGCCCGGCCAGGATCGGCAGGCCGGCCACCCACTCGGCGAACCGGCCGGTCACCCGGCCGATCGGGAACACCTCGCGGGGCATCTTCATCGTGGTGATCAACCGGGCCTGGCCGGTGAGCGCGTTCGTCGCCTCGCTGATCGCCGAGTTGGTCCACATCCAGGCGAAGATGCCGGTGATCAGGAAGAGCGGGTACGACTCGGACGCGTCCCCGAGGTGACGGTCGGTAGCCGACTTGTAGAGCAGCCCGAAGACGAAGAAGTAGATCGCGCCCATGCCGAGCGGCTCGATCAGCGACCAGAAGTAGCCCAGCACCGACTGCTGGTACTTGACCGCCAAGTCGCGCTTGACCAGCAGGCGCAGCGAACCGCGGTGCGACCAGATCGCCGCGACGCCAGATGTCACAACCGCCTCCAGCTCAGGAAAGGGTCACGCCACCGGCACAGCGACGGCCCGCGTCGCGTACGCCGCCGCCCGAACCGGGAAGCCTGCTGGCGGCGGAATCGCCGGAGCGGGCCGCTGACGCGCCATAGGTTAGCAGTCGGTAAATGGGCGCGGTAAGCGCCCGACCCGGCTGCGGTCGACCCCGCCGACACCGTCCCACCCCCTGCCGCTGACCTCGCCGCGCCGGAGTTTCCGGCCTCCTCCAGCATCCTCCCCGGCCGGTCGGGCGGGTACCGCGACCCCGATCGGTCGGCAGGCATTCACGCCGGCCCGCCCGGGTAAGTACCTACGGGTACCCGGCGTCCGGATCCGCCCCGAGACCGAGGGCGGGCGGCCGCACCGCCCGTAGCGTGGAATGCACCGCCAGAGGCTAAGGAGCCGAACGACATGAAACAGAAGCTGGTACGCCCCCGCGACAACCGCATGATCGCCGGTGTCTGCGCCGGCCTGGCCCGCCGGTTCGGCATGTCCGCCGGACTGGTCCGGCTGCTCTTCATCCTCTCGCTGCTGCTGCCCGGCACCCAGGTGATCGTCTACCTGGCGCTCTGGATCATCATGCCGAACGAGGACCGCTACCTGGCCAGCGCCCACTGACCGGAAGGAACCCGGCCGGCGGGACCGGCCGGTTGGCCACGGCCGGCGGCTCGTGCCGCCGGCCGCCGCCGTTTCGGGCGTCGGCCCGGGGCACCCGCTGACCCGCCCGGCCCGAATACACCGCTGAGCCGCCCGGCCGGGGCTGCCGCTGGCGCTACGGCTGGCGGCGGACCGCCACCACGATGCCGCCGGGCAGCCCGGAGTGCACGGCCCAGTGCTCGGCGGCGAACTGCGCCGGGTTGAACCGCTGGTCGCGCCAGCGCCAGCCGTCCTCGGCCGCGCGCAGCACGAAGACGTCGATCGGCCCGAACCGGGTGCCGGCCGACTCGGCGGCGAACCGGTCCGGGTCGGCGACGGCGGCGAGCGACCGTACCTGGGCGTACCGCTCGTCCCACCGCGACAGCGTGCTGCCGGCGGTCCGGTCGTTGTCGAGGTAGCCGGGCCAGGGCAGATAGGCGAAGAGCCGGTCGTCGACGGCGAGCGTCACCGGCCGGGGGTCGGGGCCGAGCTCCCCCTCGACCGCCTGCCCCACCGGTTCGGCCGGAAACCACCCGCGCCGGCCCTGGGCCGGGGCGTACCGCGGGTATCCACCGTCGGGCAGCGGCTCGGTGTGCGCGGCGACCGCGTACCGGTTGCCGTGTTCGGGCAGCCAGGTGACCGCGAAGGTGTCCGCCGCCCAGGCGAGCGCCAGGGCCAGGGTGGCGGCGCCGGCCAGCGGGGGCGCCCCGAGCCGGAGCCGGCGTACGACGGCCGGGGCGAGGTGGGCCAGCACCAGGACTCCGGCGATGGTGAGCGCCACCTCGTAGAGCCGGGCGGTGTAGTGCAGGAAGCCGGTGTGGCCGGTCGCCAGGTAGCGGACCATGGCGGCCAGCCGGTAGGCGTAGGTACCGGCCACGATCAGCAGGAGCGGCCCGGCCCACCAGACCGACCGCCCGGCGGCCGGGACCGACCGCCCGGATGTCGGGCGGACCAGCCAGGCCAGGCCGACCAGGCCGGCGAGCTGCAGCACGGCCAGCGGCGACCCGCCCAGGAACGGGAACCAGCCCTCGTTGATCGAGGCGGAGACGTACCGGTCGGAGACCTGCTCGCCGCCGATCGTCACCACCGCCCAGAGGTACGGCAGCACGTACCAGCTGGCGACCGCCAGGGCGACCCCGCCGGTCAGGGCCAGCCGGCGCAGGTACGCCCACCGGTCCGGCTCGCGCCGCCAGGTGATCACCGCCAGGACGAGCACCCCCGGCGCGGCGTAGACCAGCCAGGCCGGATAGGTGAGTGCGATCAGGCCGCCGACCAGCCCGGCCACCGGCCACGACAGCCGGGGCCGGGTCGGCCGCCCGAAGACCTCAAGCACCCAGGGTACGAAGATCGCCAGCGTCAGCACCTCGTACGCCTTGCGCGGGTCGCTCCAGGTGACAAGCGCCAGCCCGGAGACGAGCAGCGCCAGCCAGGCCGGCACCAGCCGCCGCCAGAGCAGGAAGCCGGCGAGCAGCGCGGCCGACATGAACAGCACCTCGAAGTCGGCCAGCAGCCGCCAGGCCGGCTGGTCGAGCAGCACCGCGGCCCGGCCCACCAGCCAGGTGTACAGCGGCGGGTACTCGGCCGGCAGCTCCGGCAGCAGGGTGTCGGAGCTGGCCAGCGTCGTGGTGTAGCGGGTGGCCGACGCGGTGGTGCGGGACATGTCGCCGATCAGCCCGCCGAACCCGAACGGGGTGCCGGTGAGGGCCAGCCGCAGCGTCAGCGCGACCCAGCCGGCCGCCAGCCCGGCGGTGGCGCCGGCGACCGCCTCGGCGACGGCCGGGCGGCGGGCCAGGGCGGCTCCGGTCAGCCCGACGCCGGCCACGGCGAAGGCCACCGCCAGCGGCAGCACCGTCGCGCCGGTGGCGAACGGATCCCGGGCCAGCCGGGTCGGCAGATAGAACGCGACCGGGAGGCTGACCAGCCAGGTCAGCACCGCCACGGTCCCGGCCCCGAACCACCGCGCCCGGCCCGCCGGTGACCCGCCCCCGGCCGGGAAGGCACCGGCCCCGGCTACCGCCGTCCCCTCGGCCGGCGCGCCGGCTGACTCAGCCGGGGTGGTGGTCCCGGCCGGCTCAGCCGGCGCGGTGGGGCCGGTCCGAGTGGCGGCTTCGTTCTGCGGGGTGGATTCGGTCGGCGGGGTGGATTCGGTCGGCGAGGGCCTCGTCACGTGGGGTCAACGCGGCCGACCCCCGTCAGGGTGCGGTGAAGTTGATTGTCACGGTCTCGTAGCCGAGCGAGCGGAGCAGCCCCTCCAGCATCTTGCGGGTGTTCTCCTGGGCCCGGTCGGCCAGCCCGCTGTCCCGGGCCGCCGCGGTGATCTTCTCCTCCGCGAGCAGGTAGACCTCCTGCTGGCGGTTCGGATCACCGTCGAACACCTCGCCGAGCCGGTTCAGCAGGCCGCGCTCCTCGGCGAAGACGTAGCTGTTCTCCAGGTCGAGGTTGGTCTCGCCGAGCTGCGGGGCGGGCAGGGTGATCTCCACCGTGCGACGGTCCTCGGACTCGACGATCGCGCCCTCGGAGATCGCCCCGAAGTCCACGTACGCGTCGACCGAGCCCGCCCCGACGAAGAGGGTGCGCTGGTTGACCAGGAAATCCGGCACGTACTTACGGTCCTGCTTCAGGTCCACGACGACCTGGAAGTTGCCCTCGGCGGCGACGTAGCGGCTGAGGTCCTGGATCGACTTGAGCAACGCCGGCTGGCTGCGGTCGGTGGTCTCCTGGGTGAACGGGTTGCGCCAGCTCGGCAGCAGACTGGTGGTGGCCTGCACACCGAGGATCAGCACGACCACCAGGCCGATGAGCCCGATCAGCCAGAACAGTCCCCGGCCGCGCCGCTCCGGGGCGGGCTGCCCGGCGCCCGGGTCGGCCGGCTCGTCGGGGCCGTCATCGTCCGCCGCCGACCACGGGCGGGCCGGCTCCGGGCTGGCCGTTCCCCGCGCGTACTCGGGGAACTCGCTGGTCGGGTGGTTGACGCCTGTTGTGGGCTGACCGACCTCGCTGGTCGGCTGGCTGACCTCGCCTCGTCCGGACATCCGCCCTCACCGTCCTCACCCGAGATGCGCCTCGGCGGCCCCGGAATGGGTCCTTGGGAAAACGGTACGGCTCCGGTGCGACACTCGCGACTCGAACCCGTCACGGCGGGACAACGGCGGGCCGACCGCCGGACCGGTGGCCGGTCAGGCGAACGCGGCGATCCCGGTCAGCCGCTGCCCGATGACCAGTTGGTGGATCTCCGAGGTGCCCTCGTAGGTGAGCACGCTCTCCAGGTTGTTGGCGTGCCGCATCACCGGGTACTCCCCGCTGATCCCGTTGGCGCCGAGGATGGTCCGGCACTGCCGGGCGATGCCCAGCGCCTCGCGTACGTTGTTGAGCTTGCCGATGCTGACCTGCTCCGGGCGCAGCGCCCCGGCGTCGGAGAGCCGGGCCAGATGCAGCGCGAGCAGATAGCCCTTCTGCAGCTCGACCGCCATGTCGGCGAGCTTGGCCTGGGTGAGCTGGAAGCCGGCGATCGGCCGGCCGAACTGCACCCGCTCGCAGGCGTAGTCCAGGGCCGCGTGCAGGCAGTCCCGGGCCGCCCCGAGCGCGCCCCAGACGATCCCGTGCCGGGCCTCGGTCAGGCAGCTCAGCGGCGCCTTCAGCCCGGTCGCGGCCGGCAGCTGGGCGTCCGCCGGCAACCGGACGGAGTCGAGCACGATCTCGCCGGTGGCGGAGGCCCGCAACGACATCTTGTGCCGGATCTCGCGCGCCGTCACCCCCGGGCTCGTCATGGGTACGACGAAACCGCGTACGCCGTCGTCGGTCCGCGCCCAGATCACCGCCAGATCGGCGATCGGGGCATTGGTGATCCACATCTTGGTGCCGGTGAGCACCCAGTCGGTGCCGTCGCGCCGGGCCCGGGTGGCCATCGAGGCCGGGTCGGAGCCGTGGTCTGGCTCGGTCAGCCCGAAGCAGCCGATCGCCTCGCCGGCCGCCATCGGCGGCAGCCAGCGCTGCTTCTGCTCCTCGCTGCCGAAGCTCCAGATGGCGTACATGGCCAGTGAGCCCTGCACCGAGACGAGCGAACGGACACCGGAGTCGGCCGCCTCCAACTCCAGGCAGGCCAGCCCGTAGCTGACCGCGGACGTACCGGCGCAGCCGTAGCCGGTCAGGTGCATGCCGAGCAGGCCCAGCTTGCCGAACTGGAGCGCCAGCTCCCGGGCCGGCATCCGCCCCTGCTCGTACCAGTCGGCGACCTGCGGGCGCACCTCGGCGTCCAGCAACCGGCGTACGGCGTCCCGGATCTGTCGTTCCTCGTCGGACAGCAGCGCGTCGAGTTCGAGCAGGTCCAACGGGGCGATCCGGTCCATCGGCTCAGCCCACCGGTTCGGGCAGCACCAGCACCCGGGCGTGGATCTGGTTGCGCTGCTGCAGCGCGGCCCGCAGCGCCCGGTGCAGCCCGTCCTCCAGGTAGAGCCCGCCGCTCCACTGCACCACGTGTGGAAACAGGTCGCCGTAGAAGGTCGAGTCCTCGGCCAGCAACTTGTCGAGGGCCAGCTCCCGCTTGGTGGTGATGAGCTGGTCGAGCCGCAACGGCCGGGGTGGGATCTCTGACCACTGCTTCAACGTGAGCCCGTGCTCCGGGTAGGGACGCCCGTCCCGGACCGCCTTGAAGATCACGCGAAAGCTCCCCTCCCCATGGCCAGCCGACGCGGCACCCCGCCGGGTCCGGTCGGCCCCGACAAGCCGACCCCCGCGCCGTTAACGCGTGCCAGCCTAGCGACCGGTGGCGAGATAGCGGTTTGTTACCCGATGTCAGTTCCGTTACTGCTCTGCCGTGGCGGTCCAGCGTCCCCGGTGCACCACCTCGTCGACCGGCCGCCGGCCGCGCTTCAGGGACGGTGACCGGTGGTCGGTGGCAGGGTAACCGATGGTGAGCGCACCGATCGGGGTGTACTCCCCCGGCACCGCGAACGTTTCTCGGAAGGCCGCCGTCCGCTCCGGCGGAATCCCGAAGAAGCAGGCGCCGAGCCCTTCGTCGACGGCGGTGAGCAGCATCAGCAGGGCCGCGAAGCCGGTGTCGATGTGCCAGTACGGCACCGGCCAGCGGGCCTCGTCGCGGTCGGTCCACCCCTTGTCGGGCTCGGCATACCGGTCCAGGTAGGCGGACCGGTTGGCGTGCGGCACCACGATAAGCGGCGCCCGCCGCATCCCGGCCAGCCACCGACTGACCGGCTTCGCCGCATCCGCCCCACCGCTTGACGAGCCACCGCTCGGCGCACCGCCGCTCGGCGCACCGCCGCTCGACGAGCCGCCGCTCGACGAGCCGCCGCTGGGCGGGCCGCCGTCGGCCGAGTCGTCTTCGGCCGTGGTCGGGGTGGTCGCGGTCCAGAAGGCGGCCCGGTCGGCGGGGTCGGTGAGCACCAGGAAGCCCCAGCCCTGTGAGAAGCCGGCGGACGGCGCGCGGATCGCGTGGTCGAGGATCCGGTCCACCAGATCCGGCGGGACCGGCCGGTCCGGATCGTAGTTGCGGACCATCCGGCGCCGCCGGACAACCTGGGCGAACTCCATGACCGTGACCTCCGGATCCGCCGCCCCACTGCGGCTCCGCCGATCATGCCTGGTCGCCCGCCGGCAGACGCATCACACCCGACTCGCACCGCTCGGCCGATCGCGCCTGCGTGGCCGGCCGGGCCGACGCGTCATACCCGACTCGCACCGCCCGGCGGGCCGATCGCGCCTACTCGGCCGCCGGGCGAGCGGATCACTGCTGGTCGCCCGGGTGGATTCCCCAGCTGGCCCGCCAGGTCTGGTCGGGTTCGAGGACGATCAGGTCGCGGCCGGACCGGAAGGCGTCCGGCGGGCAGGTCATCGGCTCCACCGCCACCGACCGCCGGTTGCGCTGCCCGGTCAGGGTGTCCCCGGTGAAGACCTGCCACCAGCCGAACGACCCATCGCCCCAGATGCGTACCTTGGCCGAGCCGTCCGGGCTGGCCAGCGTGACGCTCGACCCGCCGTCGGGCTCGTGGTCGACGTCGCCGAAGGCGAGGTCCAGCACCGCGGTGCCGATCCGGCGCGGCTCGGTGAAGTCGAAGTCGCCGCCGGATACCTTCGCCGCGCCGATCGGCAGCAGCCGGCCGTCCACAAGTATCCGGCTGCGCGCCGGCACCCGCAGCAGCAGGTCGTCCACGGCCACCCCGGGCAGTTGCAGGTACGGGTGGACGGAGAACCCGAACGGGCACGGCTCGTCGCCGACGTTCGTCACCTCGTGCTCCGCGCGCAGCCCACCGACCCCGACCGACCAGCGGGTACGCAGGTGCAGCGGCCACGGGTAGCCCGGTTGGGGCATCAGGTCGCAGGTGACCGTCACCGCGTCCTTCTCGTGGGACTCCAACCGCCAGGGCAGCCAGTTGACCAGGCCGTGCAGCGCCGTGTTGCGGACCGGCTCGGTCAGCGACAGCTGCAGGGACTTCCCGCCGAAGGTGTACTGCCCGTCGCGGATCCGGTTCGGCCACGGGGCCAGCACCTGGCCGGCGCCGCCGACGCAGATCTCGTCCTCGGCGTAGCCGTCGACGTAGTCGGTCCCGTCCGCCCGGTAGGTCCGCAGCCCGCCGCCGATCTCGACCACGACGGCTTCCTGCCCGTCGCCCGAGATCATCCACTGTGCACCTGAAGGGGGCCGCCGACGGCCGGCCTGGACGTTCGTCATGCTCGGACGATATCGGTTACCACCCGGACCCGCGCGGCTACCGCAACGGTCGAGGCCGTACGCCACCTGGCCGCCGGTACCTCCGGTGCCGGACGCGCCTCAGAACGCCAGCTGACCGGGGCACCTTGGGTCGCGTGGCACTCAGAACGCCAGCTGACCGGGGAACCTTCGGTCGCGTGGCACTCAGAACGCCAGCTGACCGGGGAACCTTCGGTCGCGTGGCACTCAGAACGCCAGCTGACCGGGGAACCTTCGGTCGCGTGGCACTCAGAACGCCAGCTGACCGGGGAACCTTCGGTCGCGTGGCACTCAGAACGCCAGCTGACCGGGGAACCTTCGGTCGCGTGGCGCCTCAGATGGAGCGCCGGATGTAGCGGTTCGGTCTGTTGCCCGCCTGCCGGTGCGCCTTCAGGTTGCCGCGCGCCCACTCCAGCAGTCGGCACCCGTCGTCCACGCACTGCTCGCACCGGCCGGGCTCCCACCGGCCACCGCTGTAGTTGGTGTGCTGCCGTACCACCCGCCGGGAGACCCAGAGCACCAGAGCGGGCGTCACCGGCCCATCGTCCAACGGCATGCGCAGACCTCCCAGAGCCAGGCAGCCCGGCCCCGGAGCCTGCTGTCACGGAGCCGGACCGCTACCGGTTGATCCCCTGTGGTTGCCGACCGTAAGGGACCAAGGACCAACCTGCCATGGGTATCCATCGGTAGTCAGGGACTGGCCATGGGTGATTGACTCGGTCTGCCGACCGTAGGGAGATCACCGTCATGCCGCCGCAGTACGCCTACCAGCGGGTTGCCGAGGACCTGACCAGGAGAATTGAGTCCGGAGAGTTCCCGCCCGGTGCCCGACTGCCCAGTCGCGCGGAACTGTGTGCGGAGTACCAGGTCTCGTCATTCGTGGCAGACCGCGTCTTCCTGATCCTGAAGATGAACGGGCTCACCGAGTCCCTCCCCGGCGCTGGCGTCTACGTTCGCGACCACTAGACACTCGCGGACACCAAGATCCACAGGACATCCGGCACGCCCTTCGGCGAAATGCCATGCCCAATGTCCTGTGGATCTTGAGATCCGGGTGGAGTCGGTGGCAGCCGCGTCAGATTTGCGTGATCAACTGATCAAGTCGCGCTTTTTGGGGCGTACCCGGGAGTTTTCATCTGTTGATCTTGGAGCGAGGGTCAGTGGGGGGAGCGGTAGCGGAGTAGGGCGGGGAAGGTGGCGGCCAGGAGGAGGGCCAGGATGGCAGCGGCGATTCCGCCGCCGACCCAGGAGAAGGTCACGCCGAAGACGGTGGCCATCACGCCCGCCCGCAGGTCGCCGAGGCGCGGACCGCCGGCGACCACCGTGGTGTTCACCCCCTGCAGCCGGCCGCGCATCCGGTCCGGGGCGTACACCTGCAGCATCGACTGGCGGAAGACCGCGCTGACCAGGTCGGCGGCGCCGGCCAAGGCGAGCAGCAGCACCACCAGCCAGAGTTGCCGGGCCAGTCCGGCCAGCGCGATCGCCAGCCCCCAGCCGACCACCGCCGCCACCAGGCCAACCCCCTGCCGGCGGACCCGGCCGATCCAGCCGGAGGTGAGCCCGCCCAGCACCGAGCCGATCGCGATCGCGCTGAACAGCCAGCCGACCGCCGAACCACCGCCGAACCGCTCCTGCGCCACCTGCGGGAACAGCGCCCGGGGCATGGCCAGCACCATGGCGATGACGTCCACCGCGAACGACAGCAGCAGCACCGGCGTGGTGGCCAGGTAGCGCAGCCCGTCGGCGATGCTGCGCAGCCCGGCGCTGCGGGCACCGCCCGGCTCCGGGTCCACCGGCGGTACCGGCGGCAGCCGGTAGGTGGCCCAGAGCATGACGGTGAACATCAGCGCGTCCACCCCGTAGGCCAGCGACAGGGCGGCGCCGGTGTCGAAGCGGGCGAAGAGCAGGCCGGCGGTGAGCGGGCCGATCACCATGGTCGCCTGGAAGGTGGTGAAGTTGAGGGTGATCGCCGCCGGCACCAGCGGCTTCGGCACCAGCCGCGAGACGATCGCGTTGCGGGTCGGCGAGCTGATCGCGAAGGCGGTCGACTGCACCGCGATCAGGGCCAGCAGCAGGTACGCGTTGTCGACCCGCAGCAGCGCCTGGAGCAGCAGCCCGAGGGTGGACGCCCACATCAGCGCCGAACTGGACAGCAGCAGCCGGCGGCGGTCCACCGCATCGGCGATCGCCCCGCCCCACAGCCCGAAGACCAGCAGCGGTACGAGCGCCGCCAGCCCGATCAGCCCGACCCAGAGCGAGTCGTTCGTCAGCGCGAACATCTCGACGGGCACCGCGACGGCGGTGAGCTGGAAGCCGAACATCGCCACGCCGTTGCCGAGCCACAACCGCCGGTACGGCACCACCCGCAACGGCCGCACGTCGATCGCCCACCGCCGGCGGACGTCGGCAGCCGGCTCTTTGTCGATCTTCGTCAAGGCGCTAGTCGCTCGATGATCCACGCTCCCTTCCCGGTCAGACGGTAACGCAGCCGATCATGCAGGCGGCTGGCCCGGCCCTGCCAGAACTCCACCGTCTCCGGCACCACCCGCAGGCCGCCCCAGTGCGGTGGGGTCGGCACCTCGTCGGGGAACCGCTCGGCCGCCGCCTGGTAGCCGGCCTCCAGGGCGGCCCGGTCGGGCAGCGGCTGGGACTGCGGGCTCGCCCAGGCACCGAGTTGTGAGCTGCGGGGCCGGCTGCCGAAGTACGCCTCGGTCTCGGCCCGGTCGATCCGCCGGATCGGGCCGCAGACCACCACCTGCCGGCGCATCGCGTGCCACGGAAACAACAGGCTGGCGTACGGGTTCGCTTCGGCCTCGATGCCCTTGCGGGACCGGTAGTTGGTGAAGAAGGTCAGCCCGCGTTCGTCGTACCCCTTGAGCAGGACCGTTCGGGTGCTCGGCCGGCCGGCGGCGTCGGCGGTGGCGACCACCATGGCGTTGGGCTCCGGCAGGGCGGCCGCGACCGCGTCGGCGAACCAGCGTCCGAACTGGGTGTGCCAGTCCGCCGCCAGGTCATCCCGGGAAAGGCCTTTCTCCTCGGCGTACTCGTTTCGCATTGTGGCCGGCTCCATGTGTCTCCCATCACGTCGACCGCACGATAACCCCGTCCAGAACGGCCCTGGCCAGGGTATTCGCGCTCAGCGGCGCCCGACCTGGGGCCGGGCGACCACGGACGGGCATTTACCACGGCCGTCTGGGTCGCGCTGTCGCTAATTCAGCAGGCAAGATGGCACGAACACGTTGCTGAGGATTGCTTAAGGAGCCCTTCCGGCGCGACGGACCCCCCTCCGGACGCCCGGACGAAAACAGATCCAGGAGAGCGAAATGTCCGACTTCAAGCCGGGGCTGGAAGGCGTGGTCGCCTTCGAGACCGAGATCGCCGAGCCCGACAAGGAAGGGGGTTCGCTGCGATATCGAGGCGTGGACATCGAGGATCTGATCGGCCAGGTCTCCTTCGGCAACGTCTGGGCGCTGCTTGTCGACGGCCGGTTCGGCCCCGGCCTGCCGCCGGCCGAGCCGTTCCCGGTGCCGGTGCACTCCGGTGACATCCGGGTCGACGTGCAGTCGGCGGTCGCGATGCTCGCCCCGTACTGGGGGCTGAACCAGCTGCTGGACATCTCGGACGAGCAGGCCCGCGCCGACCTGGCCCGGGTCTCGGTCACCGCGCTCTCCTTCGTGGCGCAGTCCGCGCGCGGCCTGGGGCTGCCCGCCGTACCGCAGAAGGAGATCGACAAGGCCGAGACGATCGTCGAGCGGTTCATGAAGCGCTGGCGCGGCGAGCCCGACCCCCGGCACGTCAAGGCGGTCGACGCCTACTTCATCTCCGCCGCCGAGCACGGCATGAACGCCTCCACCTTCACCGCCCGAATCGTCGCCTCCACCGGCGCCGACGCGGCGGCCTGCATCTCGTCGGGCATCGGCGCGCTCTCCGGCCCACTGCACGGCGGCGCCCCGTCCCGGGTACTGCACATGATCGAAGCGGTCGAGCGCAGCGGCGACGCCGAGGGCTACGTCAAGGGCGTACTCGACCGGGGCGAGCGGCTGATGGGCTTCGGCCACCGGATCTACCGGGCCGAGGACCCCCGCGCCCGGGTGCTGCGGCGCACCGCCAAGGAGCTGGGCGCCCCGCGCTTCGAGATCGCCGAGGCGCTGGAGAAGGCCGCCCTGGCCGAGCTGCACGCCCGCAAGCCGGACCGGGTGCTCGCCACGAACGTCGAGTTCTGGTCGGCCGTGGTGCTCGACTTCGCCGAGGTACCGGCGCACATGTTCACCTCGATGTTCACCTGCGCCCGGATGGGCGGGTGGAGCGCCCACATCATGGAGCAGAAGTCGCTGCAGCGGCTGGTCCGCCCGGCCGCCCGCTACGTCGGCCCCGGCACCCGCAAGCCGACCGACGTGGAGGGCTGGGACGCCATCCCGCACAACGTCTGATCCCCGGGTACGCCCACCGCACGCCGGTCGAGGCCGTCCCCGGGCGGGCAAGAGCCGCCTCTGGCCAGGGGTGATGCCGCCTCTGGCCAGGGGTGATGCCGCCTCCGGGGCCGGGGTAAGGCTCGTCACGATGTGGGGGACGCCTCACCGGGTGTGGTGGGATCGCCGGCCGGGCGGGGGGCCGTTGGTGCGAGGATGGGGCCCGGCAGCGCCGCCCGTCCGTACCGGCTCCAGGGCCCGCCGTGGCCCGCCTGGAAGGATCTTCGATAACCGTGGCTGACCCATCGACCATCCGGATTCCCGACGAGATCAAGCCCGCCGACGGGCGGTTCGGCTGCGGGCCGTCCAAGGTCCGGCCGGCGGCCGTGACCGCGCTCGCCGAGGTGGCGACGTCGTACCTGGGCACCTCGCACCGGCAGAAGACCGTGCGCGACGAGGTGGCCCGGCTGCGGCGGGGCATCGCCGAGTTCTTCGCGCTGCCGGACGGCTACGAGGTGATCATCGGCAACGGTGGGACCACCGCGTTCTGGGACGTCGCCACGTTCGGGCTGGTCCGGGACCGGGCGCAGTTCGCCAGCTTCGGCGAGTTCGGGGCGAAGTTCGCCAAGGCGGTCAAGGACGCCCCGTTCCTCGGTGAGCCGACGGTCCGCAAGGCCGAGCCCGGTTCGGCTCCCGCGCTGACCGCCGAGGCCGGGGTCGACGTCTACGCCACCCCGCAGAACGAGACGTCGACCGGGGTCGCGGTGCCGATCCGCCGGGTCGCCGGCGCGGACGACGACGCCCTGCTCCTGGTGGACGCCACCTCGGCGGCCGGCGGGCTGGACGTGGACGTCGCCGAGACCGACGTCTACTACTTCGCGCCGCAGAAGTGCTTCGGCTCCGACGGCGGCCTCTGGCTGGCCCTGATGTCCCCGAAGGCGCTGGCGCGGGCCACCGCGGTCAAGGAGTCCGGCCGCTACATCCCGGCCTTCCTCGACCTGGTCACGGCGATCGACAACTCCCGGCTGGAGCAGACCTACAACACCCCGGCGTTGGCCACCGTCTTCCTGGCCGCCGAGCAGACCGACTGGATGAACGCGCAGGGCGGCCTGGCCTGGGCGGCCAAGCGCACCGCCGAGAGCGCGGCGGCCGTGTACGGCTGGGCCGAGCGCTCGTCGGTGGCCACCCCGTTCGTGACCGATCCGGGGCTGCGCTCGAACGTGGTCGCCACCGTCGACTTCGACGACTCGGTGGACGCCGCGAAGGTCGCCAAGGTGTTGCGGGCCAACGGGATCGTCGACACCGAGCCGTACCGCAAGCTCGGCCGCAACCAGCTCCGGATCGCCCTCTTCCCGGCGGTGGAGCCGGCCGACGTGGAGGCGCTGACGGTCTGCATCGACCACGTGGTCGAGCGCCTCTGACAGATTCATGATCAGTTCTCGCAGCTCATCCGCGAAATCCGGGCGTGGCATCCCCCATCGGGTGCACTGATCGGCGTACCGTGTTGCGAGGACGCCTGGGTGGCTGGCCCGTGGCGTGGGCCAGCGAGGCGGGACGGAGGCACCGAGATGCGCCCAGTACGCTTCGTCGCCCTCTCCGAGGACGGCCAGGCGCTGGTCCTCACCGACGAGGTGGGCCGGCTCCTCGCCCTCCCGATCGACGAACGGGTCGCCACCGTCCTGCACACCGAGCCGGGCACCACGCCGCTCGCGGTCGCCGCGCCGGCCAACGAGCCGCCGCCGTCGCTGTCGCCCCGGGACATCCAGGCCCGGATCCGGGCCGGCGAGTCGGCCGAAGACGTGGCCCGGATCGCCGGGGTCCCGGTCGACCGGGTGCTGCGGTACGCCGGCCCGGTGCTGCAGGAGCGGGCGATGCTCGCCCAGCACGCCCGGCGGACCCGGCTGAAGAGCTCCGAGAAGGGCGCGCCGCTCGCCGAGGTGGTGGACGGCCGGCTGGCCCAGCACGGCATCGACACGGAGAAGATCTCCTGGGACGCCTACCGGCGCGACGACGGCACCTGGCGGATCGTCGCCACCTGGCCGTCGGGGAAGGCGACCGCGCAGGCGATCTGGGATCTGGACAAGACCCGGCAGTCGGTGGCACCGCACGACGACATGGCGCAGTACCTCTGCGCCGAGCGTCCGGCGCCGCTGCTCGGCCAGGAGCCGGCTCCGGAGCGGGGTGGGCACGCGCTGCCCGGTCCGTCCCGGGGCGAGCCGAGCCGGGGTGGGCACGGGCTGCCCGCTGCCGCCGGTGGGTCGAGCCGCCCGGGTCGGGATCCGATCCGGGCCGGCCGGGACGCTCTGCTCGCCTCGCTGGACCGGCCGCTCGGCTCGTCGGCCGGTCGGGGTCTCGACCCGGCCGCCCAGACCGGCGCCGAGCCGCCCCGGCAGCGGCCGGTGGCCGGTGGCGCCGCGGCGCTGCTCGGTGGTCCCGGTTCCGCCTTCGACGACGACGCGGACCTGCCGAAGGAGGTGCCGGCGGTGCCGTCGCTGGCGGTGCTCCGGCCGCGCCGGACGGCCGGCCCGGCCACCCAGGGCGAGTCGGACGACGCGCCGAACAAGTCCCGCAAGCGCCTGCCGAGCTGGGACGACGTGCTGTTCGGCGGCGGCCCCGCCGCCCGCGAAACGTCCTGACCCACGGTCAGTGCGGGGCCGCCTGTCCCCGCACTGACCTGGTGGTCAGTGCCTCACCGCACCGGTCACCAGGCCCACGCCTCCGGGCCGGGACCGCCCTGGCCGACCGGCGGGAACAGCTCGTCGAGCCGGGCCAGCGTCTCGTCGGTCAGCCGCACTGCCAGGGCACCAAGTGAGGCGTCGAGCTGCGCCACCGTCCGCGGGCCGATGATCGGTGCGGTCACCCCGGGCCGGGACAGCAGCCAGCCGAGCGCCACGTCGGCCGGGTCCTGCCCGAGGTCCGCGCAGAGCTTCTCGTACGCCTCGATGGTGGTCCGGTTCGCGGCGAGTGCGTCGGCCGACCGGCCGCTCTTGGCGCGGGCCGCCCCGCCCTCGGCCATCTTCCGGATCGCGCCGCCGAGCAGTCCGCCGTGCAGCGGCGACCAGGGAATGAGCCCGAGCCCGTAGTGCCGGGCGGCGGGCAGCACCTCCAGCTCGACGTGCCGGGTCAGCAGGTTGTAGATCGACTGCTCGGAGACCAGGCCGAGGAAGTGCCGGCGGGCCGCCGACTCCTGCGCGGCGGCCAGGTGCCAGCCGGCGAAGTTGGACGACCCCACGTAGAGCACCTTGCCCTGGGCGACCAGGGTCTCCATCGCCTGCCAGATCTCCTCCCACGGCGTGGTGCGGGAGACGTGGTGCATCTGGAACAGGTCGATCCAGTCGGTCTGCAGCCGCCGCAGCGAGTCCTCACAGGAGCGGATGATGTGCCGGGCGGAGAGCCCCTGCTCGTTGGGCCAGTCGCCCATCCGCCCGTACACCTTCGTGGCGAGCACGACCCGGTCGCGGCGGCCGCCGCCCTGGGCGAACCAGCGGCCGATGATCTGCTCGGTGACCCCCTCGCCGACCTTCCACCCGTAGACGTTCGCGGTGTCGTAGAAGTTGATGCCGTGCTCCAGCGCCCGGTCCATGATCGCGAAGCTGTCGCCCTCTTCGGTCTGCGGCCCGAAGTTCATGGTCCCGAGGCAGAGCCGGCTCACCGACAGTCCGGTCCGTCCAAGATTCGTGTAGTCCATCCGTTCACCCTGCCACGCGGAGAGTTCGAGTGACGATCGCCCGCCGGCAGCCGGTCAGTGTTCGGCCGCCGCGACCACGTAGAAGCGCGGGGAGGGCAGCATCCGCAACCGCAGCCTGGCCCCGGTGCGGTGCAGCTGCCAGGTCAGCGCCACCAGCGCGGTGGTCAGCGAGACCAGCCCGCCCAGCCAGATGCTCGCGCCGGCTCCGTAGTGCTCGGCGATCCAGCCGAGCAGCGGCGCGCCCACCGGGTTGGTGCCGAGGAAGACCAGCACCCACAGCGCCATCACCCGGCCCCGGAAGGCCGCGTCGACGCCCAGCTGCACCCGCTGGTTGGAGGCCTGCCCGAAGAAGACCATGAAGAACCCGGTCGGCACCAGCAGCGCCACCACCAGCCAGTACGACGGCGCCAGCCCGACCAGGGTGCCGAAGGCCGAGCAGGCCACCGCGGCGCCGAGCACCACGTAGACCGACGGGCGGCCCCGGCGACCGGTGCCGGCCAGCGCACCGGCCAGCGAGCCGGTGGCCAGCGCGGTGGTGAACAGCCCGAACGAGGCGGCTCCGGTGTCGAACACCGTCTTGGCCAGCGCCGCGAGGGTGAGCTGGAAGTTGAACAGCGTCATCCCGATCACCGACATCAGGGCCATCGGCAGCAGCAGGTCCGGCCGGCGCGCCACGTAGCGCAATCCGTCGACGACCCGGGCCGACGCCCGGTCGGCGAGCGGCAGCAGTTCGTCGCGGTGCAGTTCGTCGGCCCGCATCCGCAGCAGGAACACCAGCGGCGCCACCGAGCTGACCGCGCTGATCAGGAAGACCGGGCCGACGTCGAAGGCGGCGATTCCCACCCCGGCCACGGCCGGGCCGGTGATCCGCGCCGAGTTGAAGGTGGCGGCCGAGAGCGACAGCGCGTTGGGTAGCAGCGGGGTGCCGACGAGTTCGGAGACGAACGACTGCCGCACCGGGGTCTCGACGGCGTTGGCGACCCCGAGCAGGGCGGCGAAGACGAAGACGTGCCAGAGCACGACCAGGTCGGTGAGGACCAGCAGGCTCATCACCAGGGCCAGCACGCTCCAGGCGGAGTTGGCCACGAAGAGCAGCAGGCGCTTGTCGTACCGGTCGGCCAGTCGCCCGGAGAGCAGGGTGAGTAGCAGCACGGGGGTGAACTGCAGCGCCACCACCACGCCGAGCGCGGTCGCGGAGTTGTCCGACAGCTCCAGGACGAGCCAGTCCTGGGCGATGAACATCATCCACACGCCGATCAGCTTGATCAGCTGACCGGTCGCGAAGAGCCGGTAGTTACGGACCCGTAGGGACTGGAACATGGTGTTCAGCTTCGCCCGCACTCGGGGTGCGCCTCCTCGTCGTACGCGTCATCCACATCGGTGGACGAAGCGAACGCGATGGTCGGCGCCGTCAGGCGCGGGCCACCCGCTGCAGGATTTCCGCGGCCCGCCCGAGCGTGTCGCGTTCCTCCGGAGTCAGGTCGGCGAGGCGCCGGGCCAGCCACTCGTCGCGTACCCGCTCGAACTGCGCGAGCACCTCGTGGCCGGCCTCGGTCGCCGAGAGGATGACCTGCCGCCCGTCGGTCGGATGGGGGGTACGCCGCACCAGGCCGCGCTCCTCCAGCTTCGCAACGATCTTGGTCATCGTCGGCGGCTGGACCCGTTCCGTGTCGGCGAGCTCCCGGGGAGTCAGCGCGCCCGCCAGCTGAAGGCTGGTCAGGGCGGAGAGCTGGGTCACCGTGAGGTCGCCGACCGGACGGGCCTGCCGTACCCGTCGATTGAGCCGGGTGATCGCGTCGCGCAGCAGGGTCGCCAACTGCGCCGGTGGCACGCGCTTCGCCATCACCGTCCGCTCCGTCACGATCGTTAGCTTAACTAATAAGCCAGGCTAACGACCACCGATATGACCACCATCACGGTACGACCGCGGCCGCTAGAAGAGCACGGATTCTATCGGTCCCCGCAGGTAGTAGAGGACGAAGAGGGCGGCCACGCCGTACAGCAGGGGGTGCACCTCGCGGGCCTTGCCCCGGGCCAGCTTGAGCAGCACGAAGGTGATCACCCCGGCCCCGATGCCGTTCGAGATCGAGTAGGTGAACGGCATCAGCACGATGGTCAGGAACGCCGGGATCGCGATCTCGTAGTCCGCCCAGTCGATGGTGCGGATCGCCGTCATCATCAGGAAGCCCACCACCACCAGCGCGGTCGACGCCGCCTCGAACGGCACGATCACCACCAGCGGGGCGAGGAACATCGCCAGCAGGAACAGACCGCCGGTGACCAGGTTCGCGGCGCCGGTCCGGGCGCCCTCGGCCACCCCCGCCGCGCTCTCGATGTAGGAGGTGTTGCTCGACGTGCTCGCCGCACCGCCGGCCGCCGCCGCGATCGAGTCGACAAGCAGGATCTCCTTCGTCCGGGGCGGCATGCCGGACCCGTCCAGCAGGTCCCCCTCCTGGCCGACCGCCACCATCGTGCCCATCGTGTCGAAGAAGTCCGTGATCATCAGGGTGAAGATGAACATCAACGTCACCAGCACCCCGGCCCGCTCCCACGAACCCAGGACGTTGAACTGCCCGAGCAAAGACAGGTCCGGCACGTCCACCACGGTCGCCGGCAGCTCCGGCACGTTCAGCGACCACCCGGCCGGGTTCGGCTTCCCGTCGACGAACGACGGGCCGACCTGGGCGATCGCCTCCACGATGATGGCCAGCACCGTGGTGGCCAGGATGCCGATCAGGATCGCACCCTTGACCCGCCGGACCACCAGCACCAGGGTCAGCAGCAGACCGAGCACGAACACCAGGCCCGGCCAGGTGACCAGCTTCCCGCCGATGCCCAGCCCCACCGGGACCGTGGTGTTCGCGGCATCCGGAATCCGCCGCACGAAGCCCGCGTCGACCAACCCGATGATCGTCAGGAACAGCCCGATGCCGACCCCGATCGCCGTCTTGAGCTGCGTCGGCACCGACCGGAACACCGCCGTACGCAGCCCGGTCAGCACCAGGATGCCGATCAGCACCCCCTCGATCACCACCAGGCCCATCGCGTCGGCCCAGGTCATCTCCGGCGCGATCTCATACGCCACCAGCGCGTTGACGCCCAGCCCGGCCGCCAACGCGAGCGGGAACCGGCCGACCACCCCCATCAGGATGGTCATCAGGCCGGCGACCAGCGCGGTGGCCGCCGCCAGCGCGGGGATCGCCAGGCTCGCGTTGTCGCCGTCCACCGCGCTGCCGATGATCAGCGGGTTGAGCACCACGATGTAGGCCATCGTGAAGAAGGTGGCCAGGCCACCACGAAGCTCCCGGTTCACCGTCGAACCCCGGGCGGTGATCTCGAAATACCTGTCGAACGCGTTACGCGGTCGGGGTGCCTCGGTCGTCGGTGCGTCGGTGCTCTGCCCTGTCGCCATGGGTGCCTCGCAACCTGGTCACATGATGATCAGCGCATCGTCCCAGAGGCGGTGTTTCCGGCAAAGCACTGCGCGGTTACGAACCTCGATCCCGTACGTCAGAAACCGCGCTGGGTCTTGGCCCAGCGGACGGCGGCGGCCACCAGTTCGGGAAGTTCGGTGGGCGTGGGCAGTTCGGCGAGGTCGGCGACCGGGACCCAGCGGGCGCCCGCGACCTCCGCCAGTTGCGCGACCGGGTCGCCGCCGGGGGCCCGGCACACGTACACGAAGTCGATGTGCCGGTGTTGGCCGTCGCGGGAGTCGGTGACGTCCATCTCGATGATGGCCCAGGGTGTCGGGTGGCTGGCCACCGCCAAGTGGCTGAAGGTGGGGTCGCCGAGGATGGTGGCGCGGATTCCGGTTTCTTCTCGCACCTCGCGGAGTGCGGCCTGTGCGGGGTCCTCGTTGGGGTCGATGTGCCCGCCGGGGTAAAGCCACAGTCCGATCTTGTTGTGGTGGACGAGTAGTACCCGGTCCCGGTGGTCGAGGACGACGGCGGATGCGGTGTTGTGCCGGATCGTCATGGGAGTTGCCCTTCGGCGAGGACGCGGACGCGGTCAGCGACCCATCCTAGAGTTGTCGGGGACATATCGGGGTGAACGGGAAGTTGGAAGGTGGTCGCGGCGAGGTGTTCGGCGTGAGGGCAGGCGGTGGCGTAGGGGGCGAAGATCTGTTGGTGGTAGAGCGGCCGGTAGCCGTAGCGGGTCGAGTCCGGGGCCAGGCCAGCTCTCGCGAATGCCTCGCTGAGTCGTGGGGCGAGGTGGGCCGCGCTGGTGGTGAGGACGAGGTTGTAGTAGTTGGGCTCGTCCTGCGCGTCGCCGTGGCCGAGTTCGGTGAGGTGGCCGCCGACGGGCAGGGCGGCGAGGAGCTGGTGGGCGTTGGCGCGGCGGGTTCGGAGCTGTCCGTGCAGACCGGGTAGCCGGCGCAGGCCGATGGCTGCGAGCGGTCCGGCGAGTTTGTAGTTGACGCCGTGGGTGCGGCCGGTGAGGTGGCCGAGGTGGGTGTAGTGGTCGATGCGGTCGGCGAGGTTGTCGTCGTCGGTGAGGACGAATCCGCCTTCGCCAGTGCTGAGGAGTTTGCGGTCGTGGGTGGAGAAGCAGCCGGCGCGGTGGTTGGTGCCGGCGTAGCGGCCCCGGGAGCGGGTGCCGTGGGCCTGGCAGGCGTCTTCGATGACGGGCACGCCAGCGGCGGCGAGGATCGCCGCGGCGGGGGTGTCGTCGGCTGGGTAGCCCCACAGCGGCAGGCTGATGGCGGCCCTCACCCGTGGGGTGAGTCTGGCCGCTACGGCGTCGGGGTCCATGGCGAGGCTGCCGGGTGCGGTGTCGACGATGACGGGGGTGGCGCCGCAGGTGAGGATCGGCATCGCGGTTGGTAGGGGTGCGGTGGCTGGTACCAGTACCTGGTCGCCGGCGCGTACGCCGAGGGCGACCAGGGTGGCGTGCAGCGCGGAGCTGCCGGAGTTGACCGCGACCGCTCGCTTGACCCCGAACCAGTCAGCCAGGGCCTGTTCATACCTGGGCAGGACGGGGGCACCGCCGGACAGGCGACCCTCGGCGAGGACCTCGGCGATCTCGTCGAGTTCCCCGCAGGGGGATGGGGTGTACCGGTCGTTGACGGGACGGGCCGCGTCATGGGTGAGCTCAGGTGTCATAGGTCAGCACCACCTTGATGGTGTCCTGGGGGGTGTCGGTGATCAGCGCGTACGCCTCGGCGGCGTGGTCGAACGGGATGCGGTGGGTGATCAGCCCATCGACGCGCACGACGTCCTCGGCGATGAGCCGCTGGGCGGTCTGGTTGAGCCGGTCGAGGGTCCACAGCGGATGGGTGCGCTGGTCGCAGCCGTTGATCGTCATGGAGGAGATGAGGGTGATGCGGTTGCGGTGGTATTCCTCGCCGAGGCGCAGGCCGGCCTGGTCGCCGTGGTAGGAGGCGACGGTGGCCACCCGGCCGCCAACGCGCAGGCACCGGATCGCCTCGTGCAGTCCGCGGTAGGAACCTGAAGCCTCGATCGCCGCATCCGCACCTACACCGTCGGTCAGATCATGCACTGCCGCGGCGACGTCGAGACCGTCGTGGGAGTGGATGGCGGATACGCCGAGGGCGTGGGCAGCCTGGACGCGTAGCGGGTACCGGTCGACGCCGATGACCAGCGCTCCGGCGTGGCGTGCCTGCTGGATGGCGAGTAGCCCCACGGTGCCCAGGCCCATCACCACCAGGGTGTCGCCGACCTGCGGGCGCGCGTCGTGGACGCCACCGAGCGCGACCCGGGCCAGGATGTGAAAGACCGCCCGCTGCGGATCGGTCCCCTCGGGCAGCAGCCCGACCGCGGCGGTCTGCTCGGTGAGCAGGTGACCGGTGGCGTGTGGGGCGTCGACGGCGATGAGATCCCCGGCCCTCACCGAGGTGACTGCCGACCCGGTGACGGTGACGCGGGCGATGGACTCGTAGCCGGGCGCGACGGGATAGTCCCGACCACGGCCGTGTGAGTAGAAGCGCCGCTGGGGGTCCCAGCAGCGGTGCAACGAGGCTGCCGAGCCCTGCAGCCACGCCATCTCGGTGCCGTGACTGACGCCAGAAATGACCGTACGGGCATACACGTCGTGCTCACCCAGCGGCGGGAGCCGCTGTTGGAGTAGTTCAACCTGGCCAGGTCCGGTGATCAGCAGCCGGGCGCACGCAGGCCCGGCATCGGTCGGTTCGCCGCCGACGGCGGCAGGTGCGGGCGATGTCATCTCATCTCCGAGGGGAGCGATAGCTGCCTCACCTGGCGGGCAAGCTCGCGCAGGTGCGGCCGGTGGAAGGTGTCGAAGGTGGCCACGTCCAACCGGATCAACGGTCGCTCCCAGACCGCGTACGCGGCGTCGAACGCGGCAGACAAGGCGTCCAGGTGAGCGCCGGTTATGACGGTTTCCATCGCACGGCCCCGTCGGCGCACCCGCTGGCGGATCACCGGCGTCGGCCCGGACATGCCCACCAGTACGTCGGGGCGGACAACACTGTCGACCCACACCCGCACGGTCGCCGTGATCCGGGCGACGTCGTCGGGGCCGAGGGTGGTGGCGGCGAAGATCGGCTGTTTGATCAGCGCCCAGTCGGCCACGACCGTGTGGCCGGCGGCGAGTAGCCCGGCGATGTACCGCAACTGGGCAACCCGTAGCGCCACAAAGGTCAACTCGACCCGCAACGCCGACCCGTCGGACCGGTCAGCGGCCAGCATCTGAGGTAGGAACGGATTGGCGTCGAACGGGTCGTACACCACCGTCGCGCCGAGCTCTGCGGCCAGTCGCGAGGCCAGAGTGGTCTTGCCGACCCCGGTCGGTCCCTCGACTGCGATGTATAGGCCCTTCATCGCAGGCCCGCAAGCAGCCGCCGCCACAGTGGGTTCCGTCGGGGAGGGGCCGCACAGGCCAGGACCGGCAGCGCCGTGGTGCTGTCCAGTAGCGCGAGTTTGTTCCGGTAGCGGTTCCGGGTTGCGGTGGCGTGCTCCTCGACGGTGCACGGTAACTGCTTGCCGCACGAGCACCAGCCGCCAGGGCCCTGCCGGTGACCGGCAAGGATCTGATCGGCCATCTCGATCTGACCGTTCGCGTATGCCGTGAACTGCTCTTTGCTCAGGGCTCGCACGTGCGGTCTCCTTTCCGGTGAGGGGTAGGCGACGGTCACCGTTGGAGCGTGGCGCGCGCCCGTCGCGACATCTGCGACAGTTCCGTCGTGCAGCCATAAGATTTCTGCCGGGCCGGTGACGCCGCCGCCGTGGAGTCCACTCAAGCCGGGCGGTACCGATGTCGAACAGTCTCGACACGGGTTTCGACACGACGTCGACGTTTACAGCGAGCGGTCTGGCGTCCGTTGTCGCGTACCGTCCTGAAGGGATACGACCTGTCGTCCCATACCTACGATCCGGAACCATGCAGCGACGGAGGGGCGGAGTCTCATGAGCGATGCCAAGCGGGTCGAGGAGGCGAGGAAGGCGCTGGGCGTGGCGCTGGCGAGGTGGCGCCACGCGCGTGGGTTGACCCAACTGGTCCTCGCGCGGCGGGTGCCGACATCCCGGACCACCATCGCCGGGGTGGAAGGTGGGCGGCAGTGTCCGGACCGGATCTTCTGGCGGCGATGCGACGTGATTCTGGGCACCGGTGGCGAGTTGCTGACCGCTCATGACCGGTATTGCCAGCTCAAGCAGCAACTCGACCGGCAACGGATCGATGCCGCGCAGCTGCGGCGGTGGGGCGAAGCTGAGGGTGGCCCTTCATCGGCCGGCGATCACGGTGGCCGCAGGCTCGCGGCTGCTCCACCGCTGCACGCCGACGCTGGGCCGGCTAGCGTTGTGGAATTTGCGTCCCGATTCGCCGACACGCGCGGCGAGGACCGTGACAGTGCCGGTGCGGCTACCCTTGCGATCATGGCCGGCGGACAGGCTTTCTCGTTCCCGTTGAGCCGTAGGGTGCTGTTCGAGATCGCCGCGGGCCTGACCACCCTCGGGGTCGTCAACGGCACGGATGCAGCGCCGCAGGGGGCCGTCGACCCCGCGGTTGTCGGGCACTTCGCACAGTTGCGCGCGTTCCTGGTGCGGGCCGACGACCGGCTGGGCGGCTCCACCATCCTGTCGACCGTCGAGCAGCAGATCGCCCTGATCGCGCTCCTGCGCCGTCAGGCACGCGGGCAACTTCGTGACCAACTCCTCAGCGCCGAGGCGCGCTGGAGCGAGTTCGGCGGCTGGCTCAGTGACGACCTCGGCGACCGGACGGCCGGTGAGCGGTGGCTGGACCGGGCGGCCAGCATCGCGCAGGAAGCCGATGATCGGGAGTTCAGCGCGTACGTGCTGGCCCGCAGGGCGCAGCGGATGGTCGGCGGCGGCGATGAGGACCGCGTCGTCGGGCTCGCCCAGGCGGCATCGCGCGTCCCGGACGCGCCTGTGCTCGTGCGCGCGTTCGCCGCCGTCCAGCAGGCGCACGGCCACGCCATCGCCGGGGACTCCACCGCGTTCCAGGCCGGCATCGAACGGGCCCGCGCCCTCGTCGCGACCGCCCCTGTGCCCGGCGACAGCGACGGCGACCCGCTCGGTTCCTTCTGCACCCCGCCGTACCTGGCGGCGCAGGAAGGCGAAGGATGGCTACGCCTCGACCAGCCACGCAGAGCCATCGACAGTTTCACCACGGCCGTCAACCAGTGGCCCGACCGCTACCGGCGGGAACGCGGCGTGTACCTGTCCCGTACCGCACACGCCTACCTGGCAGCCTCCGAACCCGACCAGGCCGCCACCGTCGCGACCGAGGCGCTGACCCTGGCGGCCACCACCGGCTCCGCGCGCGCCCACCGCAACGTCACCGCCCTGGCCCCACGACTGGCAGCCTTCGCCAACCGGCCGCAGGTACGGCACCTCCTCGACCACCTGGCCGCGACCGGATGACCCACCCACCACCCGACGACAGCCACCAGCGGGCACCGCACGTCGTCGTCATCGGGCGCGCCAACATCGACATCACCGTCCGGATCCCCCACCGGCCCGTACCCGGCCGCACCACGTTCGCCTCAGCGCCGGCCACCACCACCGCCGGTGGCAAGAGCCTCAACCAGGCCCTGGCCGCGCGGCGGGCGGGCGCGCACGTCAGCCTCATCAGCAACGCCGGCGCCGACCACTGGGGCGCCTTCCTGAGACAGACCCTCACCGACGCCGCCATCGACACAACGTTCTTCCAGCTCATCCCGTCCGCACCGACCGGCATCGCGATCGTCGAGGTTACCCCCGACGCCGAAAACCACATCGTCCTCGCCCTCCCACCGGCGACCGAACTCACCGCCGCCCACATACACGACGCCCTGCCGACACTGCGGGCACCGGTCGTGGTCACCCAACTCGACATCCACCCCGAAGCCGTCGACGCGGTACTGCGCCACCACCACGCCGAGATCCTGATCGGCAACCTCGTCCCACACCCGGCCCTGGAATCGGACGCGCTGGCGGCGCTCGACATCCTCGTCGCCAACGAACACGAAACCGCCGCCATCCTCGGCCGGCACCACACCGACCCCACCACCGCCGCCGACCACCTCCGCGCACTCGGCCCCCGAACTGCCATCGTCACCGCAGGCCACCGCGGCGCCGCCTACAGCAACCCCCACCACACCGGCCTCATCACCCCACCCCCCACCCACGCCACCAACACCACCGGCGCAGGCGACGTCCTCCTCGGCACCCTCGCCACACGCCTCGCCCAACACACCCCACTACCGCACGCCATCAACGACGCCGTCACCGCCGCCACCAAGCACGTCGCCGACTAGAGGTCGCACGAGCACCTCGGTGTGGAATCCCAATCGGCCCAACGCTGTATTCTCATCACGTCGCCGAGCAGGCTGGGGTAAGGGCAGCAACATCGGCGTCGTCCGCGCAGGAACCGGAGGGCGGGTTGTTGTGCTCCCGGCGCTCGTTTGGGCAGCCTGCGTAACCTGGAGCCGTGCCCATCCCGTCGAACTCGCCACTTACGCCGCAGCCTCGACCCGAGCCGCTCGACCCGCCGATGGTGCCGTTCGCGGTCGGCGGCACCCTGGTCTGGGCCGTGGCCGGGCTGGTGCTGCTGCTGTTCTTCCGGGACTGGCTCACCGCACACGGGCACCAGAACTGGCTCGGCATCTGCCTCGCCGGTTTCCTGCTCGGCTTCCCCGGGCTGGCCGTGATGCTCCGGCACGACGCCCACCGCCGCCGCCGACGCACCGGCAACTGACCGACTCACCCGCCCGGCGCGGGCCAACGTCACCTATGGCGTGGGCCAGCAGCGGCCGTGGTTCAGCTGTGGCCGTACGGCTCCGCCGGCTCGTCGGCCTCGACCGAACCGGCCGGGCGGCTGACCGAGACCGCCTCCACCGCGCTGTCGTCGTAGATGGTCGGCAGCTCCTCCACCGGGACCTCCGGGGGCGCCGTCAGCGTCTCGGAGTGGGCGCCGCAGCCGTGGTCGGCGCTCACCGCCCGGCCGTCGTCGGGGGCGTAGTAGTTCCCGCAGACCCCGAAGATCTGCCGCATCGAACCGGCCAGCGGCAGGTAGAACCCGCAGGAACCGCAGCGGGCCGGCCGGGGTGCCGCCATCGAGATCGGCGCGGCGGGGCCGTGGTCGCCGTCGTACCACCGCTGCGCGGTGTCCATCCGGCCCTCCCGGGAGAGCACCCGGGGCCGACCCAGCCCCAGCTCCCAGGCGGTCTCCTCGACCGCCGGGTCGTCGGAGAGCAGGTAGCCCGGCGCGAGTCGCTCGTCGTCCTCCGGGGTCGGCATCAGGTCGCCGACCCCCAGGTCGCCCGGCTGCAGCCGCTCCTGCCAGGGCAGCCAGCTCGGCGCGAGCAGGGCGTCGGGGCCGGGCAGCAGCACCGTCTCGCAGACGGTGACCTGCTTGCTGCGGGCCACCCGGGTGACCGTGACCGCCCAGCGCCAGCCCCGGTAGCCGGCCAACAGGCACTCGAAGAGGTGGGTCACCAACCGCTCGCCCTCGGCCACCGCGGTCAGGTGCTCGCCGACGTCGGCGTCGTCCACCTCCGTAATGCCGGAGCGCGCCACCTCGACCGCGGCGGCACAGACCTGATCGAGACGAGCTGCGCGCACGGTGGTGCTCCTGGTCATCCGGCCATTGTTCCCCATCCCCCGCGACCGGTCACGGCGACTCCCCCGCGAGTAAGTCGGGCCACCGCCGACGACCGTCGCCGGGATGGGCGAGGATGGGGGTATGTCTGTGCTCGGCCGTACCGTGGGGACGGCCATCCGGAGCGTACGCCTGCTGCTGCGGGGGTCCGTCGGCAGCGGACGCTGGATGGCCCGCCGGGTCGGCCGGGTCCGGGAGAAGGGCGCCGCCGGCGAGACCGGCATGATGCGCCTGTTCGACCTGCACGCCGTCTCCTGCGCCGGCGACACCCTGATCACCATCGGGCTGGCCGGGACGATCTTCTTCAACGCCCCGGTCGGTGAGGCGCGCAGCAAGGTGGCCCTCTACCTGCTGGTCACCATGGTCCCGTTCGCGCTGCTCGCCCCCGTCGTCGGCCCGCTGCTCGACCACTTCCGGCACGGCCGCCGGTACGCGCTGGCCGCCACCATGCTCGGTCGGGCCTTCCTGGCCTGGATGATCTCGGACTACATCCACGGCTTCGGGCTCTACCCGGCCGCGTTCGGTGTGCTCGCGCTCTCCCGGGCGTACGGCGTCGCCCGGTCGGCGGCCGTCCCCCGGCTGCTGCCGGCGGGCCTCGGGTTGTCCCAGGCCGGCGCCCGGGCCAGCCTCTACGGCACCATCGCCGGGGCGGTGGTGGCGCCGCTCGGCCTGGCCGCGTTCTGGTTCGGCCCGCAGTGGCCGCTCCGGGTCGCCTCGGTGATCTTCCTGGTCGGCATGGTGATCGCGCTGCGGTTGCCGCCCCGGGCCGATTCCGACCCGCCGGAGACCGTGCCCAGTCCGCTGCGCGCCATCCTGACCCGGGGTGGCCGGGGCGAGAAGGTGCTGGGTCGGGGCGAACCGTCCGGCCGACTGGTGATCGCCACCCTGGTCGGGGCGGCCAGCCTCCGGGCGCTCTACGGGTTCCTGCTGCTCTACCTCGCGTTCGCGATCAAGGCCGGTGACCTCGACACCGACCTGTTCGGCCGGGAGCTCAGCGCCGAGGCGGCCCTCGGCGTGGTCGGCGGCGCGCTGGCCGCCGGTACCTTCCTGGCCACCGCCGTCGGCACCCGGCTGCGCATCCCGTACCCGGCGGCGTTGCAGTCCAGCGGCATGATCATCGTCGCCGGGGTGGGGGTGCTGGCCACGCTGCGCTTCTCGCTGCTGATGGTGACCGTGCTCTGCCTGGTCACGGCGATCATCAGCGGCCTCGGCAAGCTGGCCGTGGACGTCTCGATCCAGGAACGGGTCCGGGAGCGGCTGCGGGCCAGCTCGTTCGCGCACTCGGAGACCGTGTTGATGCTCGCCTTCGTGGCCGGCGGCGCGCTCGGCCTGATCCCGTTCCCCGGCCAGGTCGGCATCGGGGTGGCCGCCGGCTTCGGCGCGCTCGCCGCCGTACGCGGTCTGATCGTCGCCGGCCGGCTACGCGGCGAGAAGCTCAACGGCCGCGCCGGGTCGGACCACGACCAGGAACCACTGGCCCGTGATCTGTCCCGCCAGCCGGACGGCGACCCGGTGCCCGTATCCCCCGCACCGGCCCGGCAGCGGCCCGCCCCGGACCGGTCCGCTGGCCGACGCCCGGCCGCCGGGCCGACCAGCCCGACCGCCCGGCCGACCAGCCCGGCCGCGCCGGCCAGCCCGGCCACGGCTTCGGGGGCGGCGGGCGTCGGGGCCGACGACGAACAGCTGGCGCCGCCCGGTTACCACATCTACCGGCCCTCGTCGGCCGGTCGCGGCGCCGGCCAGGACGACGAGAACTCCCGCCGGGAGCCGAGCAGTTGAGCCCGCCGGAGCCGGCGTCCGTCCTGGTGGTCACCGCCGTGCCGGCCGAGGCGCGGGCCGTCCGCACCGGCCTGGACGGCGCCGGGCTGACCGCCGAGACCTGGTCGGTCGTACCGGTCGGGGTGGGCCCGGCGGCGGCCGCCGCCGGCACCGCCCGGCTGCTGGCGAAGGCGGAGGCCGCCGGCACCGGATACCGGGCGGTGATCAGCGCCGGGGTGGCCGGCGGCTTCCCCGACCGGGTCGAGGTCGGGACGCTGGTGCTGGCCACCCGCAGCGTCGCCGCCGACCTGGGCGCCGAGTCACCGGACGGTTTCCTCCCCATCGACGAGCTCGGCATGACCCCGGAGCAGCTGCGCGGCGGCGGCGCCGTCACCGCCGACCCGACGCTGTCCGGCGCACTGGCCACCGCGCTGCCGTCGGCCACCGCCGGCGTGATCCTCACCGTCAACACCGTCACCGGCACGGTCCGCACCACGCAGGCCCTGCGCGCCCGGCACCCGGACGCGGTGGCCGAGGCGATGGAGGGGTACGGGGTGGGCGTGGCCGCCGCCCAGGCCGGGGTGCCCTTCGCCGAGCTGCGGGCGATCTCGAATCCGATCGGCCCCCGAGACCGGGCGGCCTGGCGGCTCGCCGACGCCCTCGCCGCCCTGACCGAGGCCGCCGCCGCCCTCGCCTGAGCGGTGTCACCCCAGCTCGGCGGCCTTGCGCAGCAGCACCGACCGTTCGCGGGCGTTGCCGCAGAGCCGGGCTGCCAACTCCAGCTCGCGTCGGGCCTCGGCGGTGCGGCCGAGCCGGTGCAGCAGCTCACCGCGCACGCTCGGCAGCAGGTACGACCCGGCCAGCCGGTCGGTGGCGACCAGTTCGTCCACCATCGCCAGCGCCACCCGCGGCCCGTCCGCCATCGCCACCGCGACCGCCCGGTTCAGCTCGACGACCGGTGACGGGGCCACCCGGCCGAGCGCCTCGTAGAGCAGCACGATCCGCTCCCAGTCGGTCTCCGGCACCGAGGCCGCCGCCGCGTGGCAGGAGGCGATCGCCGCCTGCAGGCCGTACGGGCCGAGCCCCCGACCCAGCGCCGAGGCGCGGCCGAGCGCGGCCAGTCCACGGCGGATCGCCGACCGGTCCCACCGGCGCCGGTCCTGCTCCGCCAGCAGCACCGGCTCGCCGTCCGGCCCGGTGCGGGCGGGAAACCGCGCGGCGGTGAGTTCGCAGAGGGCGAGCAGCCCGTGCACCTCCGGCTCGTCGGACAGCAACGCCGTAAGCATCCGGGCCAGCCGGATCGCCTCGTACGCGAGTTCCGGCCGCAACAGCCGGTCACCGCTGGTCGCCGTCGAACCTTCCGTGAAGATCACGTAGAGCACGCTGAGGACGCCGCCGAGCCGGTCCCGCCGCTGCTCGGCCGGCGGCAGCTCGAACGGCACTCCCGCCGCGGCGATGGTCTTCTTCGCCCGGGTGATCCGGGCCTGGATCGTCGGCACCGGCACCAGGAACGACCGGGCGATCTCCTCGCTGGTCAGGCCGCCGACGGCGCGCAGGGTCAGGGCGACCCGGGCCTCGGGCGAGAGCACCGGATGGCAGGCCACGAAGATCAACGCCAGCACGTCGTCGTCGATCCGGTCGGGGTCCCACGGCAGATCATCCGGATTCTCCCGGTCGGGCACCGCACCGGAGCTGGTCTCACCCTCGACGAGCTGACCGGCGAGCATGGCGTACCGCTGGTCGAGGGCCGCCCGGCGGCGGAAGCTGTCGATGGCCCGCCGCCGGGCGGCCGACAGCAGCCAGCCGACCGGGTTGGCCGGGATGCCGTCGGTCTCCCAGGCGACGAGCGCCGCCGCGACCGCCTCCTGCGCGACGTCCTCGGCCAGCGCGAAGTCCCCGGTGTAGCGGGTCAACGCGCCGACGATCCGGGCCGATTCGATGCGCCAGACGGCCTCGACGGCCCGCCGCGCCGCCCCGGCCCGCAGCTGGCCGGCCCCCGACCGCCCGGCCTCCGGCGGTCCGTGGTGGGCGGCGGGCGGGTCGCCCGAGACCGCGCTCATCAGAGCTGGCCGGTCCGCTCGCGCCAGGCACGCTCCTTGATGATCCACTCGTTGTCCTGCGGGAACTCGTCGATCGTCGGCACCCGGCGGATCTCACACTTCGAGCCGGCCATCGCCGGGATCCGCTTGGCCCACTCGACGGCCTCCTCCTTGGTGGCCACGTCCAACACGTAGAAGCCGCCGAACAGCTCCTTGGTCTCGCCGTACGGGCCGTCGGTGACCACCGGGGTCTCGCCGCTGAAGTCGACCACGACGCCCTGCGACGGGTCATCGAGCCCTTCGGCGGCGACCAGTACGCCCGCCTTGATCATCTCGTCGTTGAAGCGCCCCATCGTGTCGAGCATCTCCTCGAACGGCGTCTCCATCATCTTCGCCATCGACTCGTCGGTGCCCCGCATGATCAGCATGTACTTCGCCACTTGTCCGCTCCTCGTTCGTCAGGTCGCGTCCCGACCCTCTCACCCCAAGGTCGAACGGCCCCGGACCGGATCGACACGACCCGTCAAAATTCTCGCTGCCAGGCGATCGGCCCCGCGGCCACCGGACGCGGGTCGGGGCTCGATGCTGGAACGTACGCTCTTGCGGTGCAGACGGCTGCCGACCGTCCACTGATCTTCCTTGATGTGGACGGACCGCTGATTCCGTTCCGTTCCCGCGAGGGAGAGCATCGCCGCACCACGGCCGGGCGTTGCTGCACCGCGTCGGTCCGACACGGGCCTCACGGAGACGGACTTCGCCGCCCTGCACCGCTCGCTCGTCGGATAGTCCCGGCGAAACGGCACTGAGCGCGACGGGTCGGACTCAGAAGAGGTCGTACTCGGCCGGGCTGGTGTTGAGGACCCACTTGAGCGGCATCGTCGCCCGCGCGGTGTAGTGGGCGTTAGTCAGGTAGTGCATGGTGATGTTCCGGACCGCGTCCTGGTCGACCACCCAGTACTGCGGGATACCGGCGGCGGCATACTCGGCGCGTTTTGTCACCGTGTCCACGCCCTCGGAGCCGGGTGACACGATCTCAACCGCCAGGAGCACGTCGGCGACCGGCAACCAGACCCCATCGGACTGGGCCTTGCTCCATACGACGAGGTCGGGAATACGCCCACCGACCCCGCCGGAACGACCGGGGATGCGTAGACCGACCGCCTGGGCGATCCGGTCAGCCGGTACACCGGCCGTCGCCAGCCACACCGTGAGCGCGGTGGCGACAACCGCGTGGAAATATCCGGCCGGCGGCATGACGGAGAGGACCCCCTCGGGACCCAACTCGTACCGGTGCCGCTCGTCTGCGGCCGACATCGCAGTGAGATCGTCAAGCGTGACGACCGAGGGCATGTGCCTGCCGACAGCCTCCGCGCTCATGCCGTGACCGTACCCGGCTCGGAGTTCTGCGGGCGTCTTCCCAGCCCGGTCGCGTCGTTCAGGATTCGGCGTTTCCGGTGTCCCGGCGTTCCACGCCCCCGGCCCGCAAGATCCGCCGGACCTGCTCGCGGCCATAGCCACTGACCCGGGCGATCTCGCCGACCCGCCACCCATCCCGATACGCGGCCACAATTGCGGCGGCAAGTCGCTCGCGCACCTTCGGCACGTCCGCTCGGGCTGAAGCGACCTCGGCAAGCCCGCACCGACCGCGAGCGTGGGCCACCCTGCGGAAAAATCTTGCAGGGGCCGGTAGTGCGGCGGCCGTTCCGTTCGTCATCAAGGCGAGAACAACGAGGCGAGCAACGGAGCGGAGAGAGTTCATGGACCTGATCACCGGCGCGGAGGTTACGGTGAGCCGGACCGTCGCGGTCCCGATCGACCGGATGTGGGAGTTGGTGACCGCCATCGAGCGGTACGGCGAGTGGAGCCCGGAGACCGTCGGCGGCCACTGGCTCGACGACGCCCGGGAGCCGGCCGTCTGGGCCCGGTTCGCCGGCCACAACCGGTTCCCGAGCGGCTTCGAAAGTAGGGTCACCTGCGTGGTGATCGCCGCCGAGCGGCCGGCAGCCTTCGCCTGGGTGGTGCCGGACGAGGCCGGTGTGGTCGGTTCGACCTGGCGTTACGAGCTGCGGGCAGGCCACCAGCCCGGCACCACGGTCGTGCGCCACTCGTTCACCCACGGCCCCGGCGTGACCGGCGCCCGGGTGGAGGGCGAGACCGACCCGCGCACCTTCGAGGAGCGCCTGATCACGATCCTGCGCAACATGACCACCACGATCAACGCGATGACCACCAGCGACAACCGGATTGGAGCCGTTCGATGAAGTACCTGATGCTGGTCTGCACCGACCCCGACTACACCCCCGGCCAGGACGACGGCGCCCCGGACGTGGAGGACTGGGTCACCGAGATGGACGGCAAGGGCATCCGGCTGATGGGCAACCGGACCCGGCCGGCCAGCGACGCGACCACGGTCCGGGTCCGCAACCGGGAGGTGCTGCTCACCGACGGCCCGTACGCGGAGACCAAGGACCAGATCGCCGGCTTCGACATCCTGGAGTGCGCCAACCTGGACGAGGCCATCGAGGTCGCGTCGAAGCACCCGATGGCCTGGGCCGGGATGATCGAGCTGCGGCCGTTCTGGCTCGACGACGAGGAGTGACCCGCACCGGATGACCGTGCCGGAGCAGATCGCCGGGATCTACGCCGACGGATGGAGCCGGATCGTGGCCACCATGATCCGGTTCACCGGCGGCGACTGGGACCTGGCCGAGGAGTGCGCCCAGGACGCGTTCGCGCGGGCGCTGCAGCGGTGGCCGGCGTCCGGCGTACCGGATCAGCCGTTGGCGTGGTTGACCACGACGGCCCGGCGGTTGGCGATCGACCGGATCCGCCGGTCCCGGACCGAGGCGGCAAAGCTGCGGAAGGTGGCCGCGATGGAGCCCGAGCCGCCGCCCTACCTGCGGGACAGCGAGATCCCGGACGAGCGGCTGGAGCTGATCTTCACCTGCTGCCATCCGTCCCTGAACCTGGACGCCCAGGTGGCGTTGACGCTGCGCAGCCTGGCCGGGCTGAGCACCGCCGAGATTGCCCGCGCGTTCCTGGTGCCGGAACGCACCATGGGCCAGCGCCTGTTCCGGGCCAAGCAGAAGGTCGCGCACGCCCGGATCCCGTTCCGGGTGCCGCCCGCGCACCTGCTCCCGGAACGGCTGCCCGCCGTACTCCATGTGCTCTATCTGCTCTTCAACACCGGATATGGGGACCTGACCCGGGCGCGACTGTGCCAGGAGGCGATCCGGCTGGCGCGGGTGCTGTCGGCGCTGATGCCCGACGAGCCGGAGGCGCTGGGGCTGCTCGCCCTGATGCTGCTGCACGACGCCCGCCGGGCGACCCGGGTCGACGCGGCCGGCGACCTGGTCACGCTCGCCGAGCAGGACCGTTCGAGGTGGGACCGGGCGCGGATCGCCGAGGGCGCCGCCCTCTGTGAGCGGGCGCTGCGCCGGGGACGGGCCGGGCCGTTCCAGATCCAGGCGGCCATCGCGGCCTGCCACGCCACCGCGCCCGTCGCGGCCGATACCGACTGGCCCCAGATCGTCGGCCTGTACGCGGAACTCGCGCGGATCGCACCCGGCCCGGTGGTGGAGCTGAACCGGGCGGTCGCGATCGCGATGGCCGACGGCCCGGCGGCGGCGCTGCCGCTTGTCGACGCGCTCACCGAGGCGGGCCAGCTCGACGGCTACCACCTGCTGCCCGCCACCCGCGCCGACCTGCTGCGCCGGCTCGGCCGGACGGCGGAGGCCGCCGACAGCTACCGGGCGGCGCTCGCCCTGGCGCCCACCGACGCCGAACGCCGCTTCCTGGCCGATCGGCTACGGGAGCCGGGCTAGCCCCACTCCCGGCGCACCATCGGGTCGGCCTCCTCGTGCGGGGGATCCGTCTCGGCCGTCTCGACCAGCTCGGCCGGCAGGACCCGGGTGGGCAGCCGCCCGAACCTGACCCGTCGCAGGGTCTCGAAATCCTCGTCGCTCGACCGCTCGACGCGGTCCCGATGATCCGTCATCGCCGACCTCCTCGCCGGGATTCCATTCTCCACGGAAGGACAAGCCCACGTCAGCGGCAATTTCGGCCGTTCGGCAGAACGAGCCAACCGAGGTTCAGCGGGCGACCGGGTAGCGGGTGCCGACGAGCTGTTCCGACACCGTCCAGAGGCGGTCGGCCAGTTCGGTGTCGTGGGCCCGACTGCCCAGCCGGACCGGGCCGGGCCGCATCGGTCCGAGCAGCCGCTGCGGTCCGGCGTACGTCCCGCCGGGCAGGTCAGGTGCGGTGGCCGCATACAGGATGGGCAGGGCGCCGTCGGTGGCCGGGCGGGTGAGCAGCCAGCCGAACAGCGCGGTGAAGAGTCGGGGACCGAGGGTCCGGTTGCTGTAGTGCATCGGGGTGGCGGCCATTCCGGGATGGGCGAGCAGGCTGCGCACCGGCGAGCCGACGGCCCGCAGCCGGCGGTCGAGCTCCAGTCCGAACAGGACGTTCGCCAGCTTGGAGTCCGCGTACGCCCGGCCGGCGGAGTAGCCGCGGGTCGCCGCCGGGTCGGCGAGGTTCAGCCGGCCGATCCGGTGCAGGTCCGACGCGACGGTGACCACCCGCGGGTCGGTCCCCTCGGCCAGCGTCGGCAGCAGCTCCATGGTCAGCGCGAAGTGACCGAGGTGGTTGGTGGCGAACTGGCTCTCGTACCCCTGCGGGCTGAGCTGGTACGGCACGTCGAAGATGGCGGCGTTGTTGATAAGCACGTCGACGCCGCGCCGCTCGTCGCGGAGGCGGTCGGTGAACCGGCGTACGGAGTCCAGGTCGAGCAGGTCCAGCTCACGCAGCTCGACGCTGGCCCGGGGTACGGCGGCCAGCAGTTCGGCGCGGACCCGCGCACCCTTGACCGGGTCGCGGACAGCCATGATCACTGTCGCGTCCCGGGCGGCGAGCTGCCGGGCGATGATCAGGCCGAGGCCGCTGCTGGCTCCGGTGACCACGACGGTCCGGCCGGCAAGGTTCGGAATATCCTGCTCGGTCCACATATCGGTCCTCTTTTCCTTGAGCTTCTCAAGCTAATACTTGAGAGACTCATGGAGTTTGTCAAGGGGATAGACTGCTTCCATGGCCAGCGCGCACCTCGACCGGAAGACGGCGTCCCTGGTCGACCAGGTGGTGGCACTCACCGCCCGATCCGTCGACCGGCTCCGCCCGGTGCTGCGCGAACTGGAGCTGAGCGAACCGGCGGGCAACCTGCTCTGGAGCGTCGACCCCGAGGCCGAGCCGGCCCCGCTACGACAACTCGCCGAGCACCTGCACTGCGACCCGTCGAACGTCACCCTGCTCGCCGCCAGACTGGAGGAACGCGGGCTCGCCGAGCGCCGGCCACACCCGCACGACGGCCGGGTCCGCACCCTCGTGCTCACCGAGGCCGGCCGCGCGGCCCGCGCCCGACTGGTCGAGCAGGCCGAGGCCACCTCGCCCTTCGCCGCCCTCACCGACGCCGAACAGCAAGCCCTGCACGACCTCCTCACCAAGGCCCTTTCGAGCCAGACCACGAGGTGAACGCCAGGTACGCTACGCGCGCGTTCTGAGGTAACTGGTGTTCAAGTCACGAGCCGACCGACCACGGGCGGCGATCACCGCGCTGGCCGGGCCGCCGGCTGAGCTGTCGGGCTACGGTGGGGTCGTGCCGCTGAAGATGGCGTACTCGCCCTGCCCTAACGACACCTTCGTCTTTCACGCGCTGGCGCACGGGCTGGTCCCCGGCGCGCCGCCGGTCGAGGTGACCTTCGCCGACGTCGACGTCACGAACACCGCCGCCGAACGCGGGGAGTACGACCTGGTCAAGGTCAGCTACGCCGCCCTGCCCTGGCTGCTGGACGACTACGAACTACTCCCCTGCGGCGGCGCGCTCGGCCGGGGCTGCGGGCCGCTGGTGCTCACCCGCGGCGGCCACCGGGCGGACCTGACCGGCGCCACCGTGGCGGTGCCCGGCGACCGGACCACGGCGTACCTGCTGTTCCGGCTCTGGTCGGCGCGGCGGCCACCGGCCCGGATCGAGGTGGTGCCGTTCCACGAGATCATGCCGGGAGTGGCCGCCGGCCGGTACGACGCCGGGCTGGTCATCCACGAGGCCCGGTTCACCTACCCCCGGCACGGGCTGACCGCCCTGGTCGACCTCGGCGAATGGTGGGAGACCGACACCGGGCTGCCGATCCCGCTCGGCGCGATCCTGGCCCGCCGCGACACGGTCGACCCGGTCGCGGCGGCCGGTTGGATCCGCGACTCGGTCCGCCGGGCCTGGGCCGACCCGGCGGCGAGCCGCGACTACGTGCTGGCGCACGCGCAGGAGATGGAGCCGGACGTGGTGGACCGGCACATCGCGCTGTATGTGAACGAGTTCACCGCCGACCTCGGCGCCGACGGCCGGGCCGCCGTGGCCGCCCTGCTCGAGCGGGCCGCGGCGGCCGGCCTGACCCCTCAGGTCTCCAGCTCGCGGGCCACCGCGTGGACGAGCTGAGCCACCGTCTGCGCCGTCTTGCGGTCCGGGAACCGGCCCCGCCGCAGGTCCGGCTGCACCTTGGCCTCCAGCACCTTGATCATGTCCTCGACCAGCCCGTGCAGCTCCTCGGCCGGGCGGCGGCGCAGCTCCGCCATGGACGGCGGCGCGTCGAGCAGCTTGACGCCGAGCGCCTGCGCCCCCCGGCGACTGTCCACCACACCGAACTCGATGCGCTGACCGCCCTTCAGGTCGGTGACGCCAGCGGGCAGCGCGCCCTTCGGCAGGAACACGTCGCCGCCCTCATCGCTGGTGACGAACCCGTACCCCTTGGCCGCGTCGTACCACTTCACTCGACCCGTCGGCACTTGTTGACCTCTACTTCGTTTGAGACGGTGACATCAGCTGACCGCTGACAGTCACAAGGCTAGCCCGAGCAGCCGGCGCAGCGCCGCCGGGAATCGGGTCAGGTCGGCCAGCACCATCGCCGCGCCCGCCGCCGCCAGCTCGTCCGCGGTGCAGGGGCCGGTCGCCACCGCGACGCCGGGCACCCCGGCGGCCCGCGCCGCGGCCATGTCGGCGACGTGGTCACCGACGTACAGCTCGGCGCCGAACCGGGTCAGCGCGGCCGCCTTCTCCTCCGCGAACACGTCGCCGGCCAGCTCGTCGACCGCCAACCCGACGTGGTCGAGGTGCAGCGCCGCCAGCCGGCCCAGCTTCGCGGTGACCACCACCACCCGACGTCCGTGGGCCCGGACCGCCGCCAGGGCGGCGGCGACCCCGGGCAGCGGCAGCGTCGGGGCGATCGCGTACGTCGGGTAGAGCGCCCGGTACGTGTCGACCGCGGCGTCCACCTCGTCGGCCGGGAACCACCTGGCGATCTCGTGGTGCAGCGGTGGGCCGAGTCGGGAGACCGCCTCGTCGGCGTCGACGTAGACCCCGGTGGCCCCGGTCAGCGCGCGGAAGGTGGCGGCGATGCCGGGGCGGGAGTCGATCAGGGTCATGTCCAGGTCGAAGCCGATCGCCGGTGCGGACATGTCGATCATCGTCGCACGGACCCGGCCCGGGTCGACGCCGGCGCCCGCCCCGCCGATGACCGGGATCACCCGCACCCGGGGCGCCCGGATCTATAGGCTCTGGCCCACCCCCGCCCATGCCGGATTGGAGTCCGCAGTTGCCCGTTGCACTCCGGCCGGTACGCGACGAGGACTTCTGGATCTTCGAACGGCAGGCGGTCGATCCGGCCGCCGTGGGCAGCTTCAACTGGTCCGGATTCCGCGCCGTCGCCCGGCTGAAGCGCCAGCACGGCGAGAACAACCTCCTCGACCGGGACGGCGGCCGGCTGATCGTGCTCGCCGACGAGGCCGCGGTCGGCGACGTCACCTGGCGGAAGGTCAGCTACGGTGACCCCTCCTGGTGGTGTTGGAACATCGGCATCTCGCTGCTGCCCGAAGCCCGCGGCCGGGGCACCGGCACCGCGGCGCAACGCCTGCTGGTCAGCTACCTCTTCGACACCACGACCGCCAACCGGGTCGAGGCGTACACGGACGTCGCCAACGTGGCGGAACAGCGTGCCCTGGAGAAGGCCGGCTTCACCCGGGACGGACTCCTGCGGTCGGTGCAGTTCCGGTCGGGTGAGTGGCGCGACCTGTATCTGTACAGCCTGCTGCGGCGGGAGTTCGACGGGGCGACCGGCGACCGGTCGTCCGAGGGGCACGACGGCCGCCCGGCCGGCTAGCGTGGAAACACGATGACCACGACCCTCGCCGACCACCTGCGGTCGCTCCCCGACGACGCGCTCGCCGCGCTGCTGCGGATGCGGCCCGACCTTGTCGTGCCGGTGCCGACCGACGTGTCCGCGCTCGCCGTCCGGGCCCAGTCCCGGATGTCGGTGGCCCGCGCCCTGGACGGGCTGGACGAGTTCACCCTGCGGATCCTCGACGCCGCCCGGCTGACCCGCGACCCGCAGACCGGGCTCACCTCGGTAGACGCGATGCTCGGCTACGCCGGCCCGCCCCCGCGCGGCGGCGACCCGGCGACGATCCGGCCGGCGATCGACCGGCTGCGCGCCCTCTTCCTGCTCTACGGGCCGGAGCACGCGCTGCAGGTCGCGGCCGGCGTGGACGAGGTCTGCTCGGCGTACCCGGCGGGGTTGGGGCGGCCGGCGGCGGAGCTGGACCCGGCCGCGGCCGAACTCTGCGCGGACCCGGCCCGGCTGCGCCGCACCCTGCTCGCCGCGCCGCCGCCGGCCCGCGCGGTGCTGGACCGGCTCGCCGCCGGCCCGCCGGTGGGCACCGTCCCGCCGGCCGGCTCGAACGGCGCGGCCCCAGCCGTGCGGTGGCTGGTGGAGAACCATCTGCTGGTGCCGGTCCCGCCGGCCGGCGGTGGGCTGCCCGCCCCGACCTCGCCGGTCGACGGCGGCTCCCCACCGGCCGCCGCCGGCACCGTCGAACTGCCCCGCGAGGTGGGCCTGCTGCTGCGTCGCGACACCGGCCCGCTCGGGGCGCTCCGCCCGACGCCGCCGGCACCGACCGCCCCCGAGCGGGAGCCGAAGGCCGCCGACTCCGCCGGGGCCGGCCAGGCCATGGAGGTGGTACGCCACACCGAGGCACTGCTGGAGGCACTGTCGGCCGACCCGCCGCCGCTGCTGCGTACCGGCGGGCTGGGGGTGCGGGAGTCACGCCGGCTGGCCCGCGCCGTCGGGCTGGACGAGGAGACCCTGGCCCTGCTGCTGGAGGTGGCGTACGCCGCGGATCTGGCCGGCGAGGACGAGGTGCCGGGCACCGCCCGGCAGGGCGGCAGTGACCTGCAGCTGCTCCCCACCGCCGGGTACGAGCTGTGGCGGACCGGCTCACTCGCCCAACGCTGGGTCCGGTTGGCCCAGGCGTGGTTGATGATGCCCCGACAGCCGGGCCTGATCGGGCAGCGCGACGACCGGGACCGGGTGATCACCGCGCTCTCCACCGAGGTGCAGCGGGCCGGCGCGCCGGCCGCCCGGCTGGCCGTGCTCGCGCTGCTCGCCGGGCTGGACCCGGGCGCCGCGCCGGCGCCGGACGAGGTGCTGGCCCTGCTGGCCTGGCACACCCCGCGCCGGAGCCGGGGGCGGGAGCCGGCCCACCGGGAGGCGCTGGCCGAGGCCGCCCGACTCGGCGTGACCGGCCTCGGCGCGCTGACCGGATACGGCCGGCTGCTGCTGGCCGAGCAGACCGCCGACCAGACCAGCGGACCCGCCGACCCGCTCGGCGTCCGAACCGGCGGCGGCCGGGACGGCGGCGTCCGAGCCAGCGGCGGCCGGGACGTTGCTGGCGGTGCCCGCGACGGGGGCGTGTTGGGGACGGCCGATCCCGAGTCGGCGGCGAACTGGGTTCCCGGGTCCACCGGCGGCGGGGCGGCGGCCCGGACGCTGGCCGGGCTGCTGCCGGCCCCGGTGGACCACTTCCTGGTCCAGGCGGACCTGACCGTGGTGGTGCCGGGGCCGCCGGAAGCCGGGCTCGCCGAGGAGCTGGAGCTGGTGGCCGAGCAGGAGTCCGCCGGTGGCGCGAGCGTGCACCGGGTCACCGGCGCGAGCGTGCGCCGCGCGCTGGACAACGGCTACCACGCCGAGGACCTGCACGCCCTGTTCCGCCAGCGGTCCCGCACCCCGGTGCCGCAGTCGCTGACCTACCTGATCGACGACACGGCCCGCCGGCACGGCGGGCTGCGGGCCGGGGCGGCCGGGGCGTACCTGCGCAGCGAGGACACCGCGCTGCTGGCCGAGGTGCTCGCCGACCGGCGGCTCGGCACGCTGGACCTGCGCCGGCTCGCGCCGACCGTGCTGATCACCCCGCTGAAGGTGCCCCGGATGCTGGCCGCGCTGCGCGAGGCGGGCTACGCGCCGGTCGCCGAGGACGCCTCCGGCGCGCTGGTGCTGGCCCGCCCCAAGGTGCGCCGGGCGCCGGTCCGCTCGGCGACCGGCCGGGCCGACGGGCTGAGCGCCCCGAAGCTGAGCCGGCCCCGGCTGCTCGGCGTGGTGGAGCAGATCCGCCGGGGCGAGGCGGCCGCCCGGGCCGCCCGCCGCGCCCCCGGCGCCGTCCGGGCCGGCAACGGCCCGGCCCGGACCGAGACCCACGCGCACACCCAGGCCCTCGCCGTGCTGCAGCAGGCGGTCCGGGACCGGACGCTGGTCTGGGTGGGGTACGTGGACGCGCACGGCGCGACCGCTTCCCGGCTGGTCCGGCCGGTCTCGATCGGCGGCGGCTACCTGCGCGCCGAGGACGAGCGGACCGAGATGCTGCACACCTTCGCCCTGCACCGGATCACCGCGGCTGTCCTGGACGACTGACCAAAATTCACGGCCGTCAGTCGCGCCGGCTGCGGCGTACGGTGCCGATGATCGAGACCGCCAGCAGCAGGGCGAACCCGGTGCCGAGCGACTCGCCGACCGAGTCGATGAAGCCCTGCTCCAGGATCAGCCAGCCGAACAGGAACCAGCTCACCAGCACCAGGCCGACCGCGGAATACCAGAAGACGGTGGCCCGACTCACCTCCGCCGGATCGGCGGCGGCCGGACCGCCCCGGTCCGCCGGCGACCGCTCCGGGGATCTGCCCGGTGCCATCGCCTCACGATCCACCGACATCTCGCCTCCCGCCCGTTGGTCCCACCGGGTCAAGCGTTACACCTGTGGACGGGATATGACAGTCTCGACCGGGCGCGAGTCCTCACCGGGACAGCTCGGGCGCACCCGCTCCTGGCCCGGCGCGGGGGGCGCGCCCGCCCCCGAAGGCCCGCTCCGCGCCCGCCGGAACCACCTGCTCCTGGTACGGCGCGCCACGGATCGGGCGCGCCCGTCCCGCGCCGACCAGGTGATGGCGGACGACCCCCCGGCCGCGACAACCATCAGGTGCTAGACGCCCCAGCGGTCCGCCAGGTTGCGTCCGGCGCCGAATTTCTTCCGCCCGTCAGAGGTCGTGCAACACTTGTGGGTCGGGTACGGCACCAGCCCCGGTGCGCCCGAGGAGAGGACGGCACGGGTGAGCGGTGGCCCCCTGATCGTGCAGTCGGACAAGACCCTGCTGCTGGAGATCGACCATCCGGACGCGCAGGCCTGCCGGATGGCGATCGCCCCCTTCGCCGAGCTGGAACGCTCGCCGGAGCACGTGCACACCTACCGGCTGACGCCGCTCGGGCTCTGGAACGCCCGGGCCGCCGGGCACGACGCCGAGGGGGTGGTGGACGCGCTGCTGCGCTTCTCCCGCTATCCGGTGCCGCACGCCCTGCTTGTCGACGTCGCCGACACGATGGACCGGTACGGCCGGCTGCAACTGGTGAACGATCCGAACCACGGGCTGGTGCTGCGGGCACTGGACCGGATGGTGCTGATCGAGGTGGCCAAGAGCAAGAAGCTCGCCGGCATGCTCGGCAACAAGATCGACGACGACACCATCGCGGTGCACCCGTCCGAGCGCGGCCGGCTCAAGCAGGGGCTGCTCAAGCTCGGCTGGCCGGCCGAGGACCTGGCCGGTTACGTGGACGGCGAGGCGCACCCGATCGAGCTGGCCGAGGCGGGCCAGGACGGCAAGCCGGGCTGGACGCTGCGGTCGTACCAGCGGGAGGCCGTGGAGCAGTTCTGGGCCGGCGGCTCGGGCGTGGTGGTGCTGCCGTGCGGGGCGGGCAAGACGCTGGTCGGGGCCGCCGCGATGGCCGAGGCGAAGGCGACCACGCTGATCCTGGTGACGAACACCGTGGCCGGTCGGCAGTGGAAGCGGGAACTGGTGGCCCGAACCTCGTTGACCGCCGACGAGATCGGCGAGTACTCCGGCGAGCGCAAGGAAATCCGGCCGGTCACCATCGCCACGTACCAGGTGCTGACGGCGCGGCGCGGCGGCGCCTTCACCCACCTCGACCTGTTCGGCGCCCGCGACTGGGGTCTGGTCATCTACGACGAGGTGCACCTGCTGCCGGCGCCGATCTTCCGGTTCACCGCCGACCTGCAGGCCCGCCGCCGGCTCGGCCTGACCGCGACGCTGGTCCGCGAGGACGGCCGGGAGGGCGACGTCTTCTCGCTCATCGGCCCGAAACGCTACGACGCGCCGTGGAAGGACATCGAATCGCAGGGCTGGATCGCGCCGGCCGACTGCACCGAGGTCCGGGTCACCCTGACCGACGCCGAGCGGATGGCGTACGCGACCGCGGAGCCGGAGGAGCGCTACCGGATGGCCGCCTCGGCCCGGACCAAGCTGCCGGTGGTCAAGGCGCTCGTCGACCGGCACCGGGGCGACCAGGTGCTGGTGATCGGCGGCTACATCGACCAACTGCACCAGCTGGGGGAATATCTGGACGCCCCGATCGTGCAGGGCTCCACCACCAACAAGGAGCGCGAGCGGCTCTTCGACGCGTTCCGCTCCGGCGAGGTCGCCACCCTGGTGATCTCCAAGGTCGGCAACTTCTCCATCGACCTGCCGGAGGCGGCGGTGGCGATCCAGGTCTCCGGCACCTTCGGCTCCCGGCAGGAGGAGGCGCAACGGCTCGGCCGGGTGCTCCGCCCCAAGGTCGACGGCCGGCAGGCGCACTTCTACACGGTCGTCTCCCGGGACACCATCGACACCGAGTACGCCGCCCACCGGCAGCGCTTCCTGGCCGAGCAGGGGTACGCGTACACCATCGTCGACGCCGACGACGTGCTCGCCGGATAGACCGAACCCCGGGTCGGTGGTGGTCACCGGCCCGGGGCCCGATCTGTCGACCGTCAGTTGACGGGTCTGTGGTCGGCGGGCTGGGCGCCCGCCGCGGCGGTCAGCCGACCTGGAGGCGGAAGGAGTCGAACGCCGGGGTCTGGTTCGCCGCCTGCATCATCGGGATCCGGTGCGAACCGTCACCCGCCCAGGAGGAGCACTGGTACAGCCCGGCCGTGGGCAGCCCGCCGACCTGGATGTCGATCTGGTCGGGTTGGGCGCCGCCGCCGCCGTCCTCGGTGGCCACGAAGAACTCGGGCACCGGGTCCGAGGAGGGTGCCTCGTTGTCGTTGGCCAGCAGCCGGCAGGACGAGTGGAAGTGACCGCGGGTCAGGCCCTGGCCGTCGAGCACCGAGCTCTCGACGTAGTAGCCACCCTGGGCGGCCGCCAGGAAGCGGTCCCGAACCAGGTTGCGGGTGCTGACCCGGAAGCTGAACGGCTGGTTGACGTCGACCTGGTCCGGCGACTGGGTGATCAGCAGGGTGGGGTTGCGGTCGCGGCTGCCGACCTCGCCGAACGCGGTGCTGACGCACCGGTTGCCGTCCTGGAAGCCGTTGTGCGCCTGGAGCTGGCTGTCGTCGCAGTTGTTGGCCAGGATGTCGAGGCCACCACCCTGGTCGTTGTCGCCACCGTTGTCGTTGCCGCCCTGGTCGCCGTCGTTGTTGCCGTCGCCCTGGCCGTCACCGTTGTTGTCACCGCCGTTGTTGTCACCGTCGCCGTTGTTACCGCCGTCGCCGTTGTTGTTGCCGTCGCCCTGGCCGTCACCGCCGTTGTTGCCGGGGTTGGTGACCGAGCAGTTGGCCAGTCCGCCCAGGCCGCGGGGCCGTTCGCCGACCCGGCTGAAAGCGATCTCGATCCGGTCGATGGTGGCGGTGCGCTTGCCTGCCAGCGGACCCAGGATGGCGTTGTCGACGAAGGCCGGGCCGCCCTCGCCCTGGCTGGACGCGAGTCGCCGGTTGGCCTCCTGGATCTGCGTCTCCAGCAGCGCCAGGTTGCGGTCCACCTCGCCGCGGGCCCGGCCCGGCACCCGCGGCAACCGGTCGGCCACACTCGGGCAGACCACCGTGTCGCCGGCGGCCAGAGTGGCCACCGTGGTCTCGCCGCATTCCTGGCCGTCACCCCAGTGATGACGGACCTGGCGCCCGTTCTGCCTGGTGACCGTCGTGCCAGCGCCCTCCGGCGCGTCCGCGCCGGGCACCGGTGCGGGACAGTCCACCGAGGAGGTCCGGTTGTCCTGGGCGTTTGATACCTGGGTGACCGCGATGATGCCACCGAACATCGCCAGCGTGCCGACCACCGCGATGACGCGCTTGTGCGCGGCGCTGAGGGACGAGGTCCGCCGGCTGGCAGCCACTCTGCGCCGTTTCGCCGATCTGTACACGGGATCCTGCTCCTTCGCATCGTCGGAGGCGCGGCTGGTTGGGGCGTCGTCCGAATGGGATTGACCTGAGCCGAACGCACTCCGGAGTCGATCGGCTACATTCATCGCGATCCACTGCCGAAGCCGGCAAGCGTCCTTCTCGGCAGCCACGCTAGAAAGAATCTTCGTGAATCGTCAAGGCATCGGCACGAATTAAATCCGGAGCAATTTTTTAAGCAAAACTTATGCCCCAGAACCTGAACCGACCAGGTCGTCCGTTCGGTTGATGCCAGCGGTTCAACGATGTTGTGAATCTCTCACCGGTGAACCGAACGGGGTCCGCGTGCGATGAACCCGGTCGAGGAGAAACCACTCGGAGGCATTATGCAGGCACCTCCGGCGGCTGGCTATGCCCGGCAACCTGCCATTCCGCGAATGGTCAGTCGGTGGGCACCTCCGGCCCTCCGTCGAGCAGCGGCGCGAGCAGATCGCCGTACCGGTCGACCCGGGCCAGCACCTCGGCGGCGGTGAACTGACGGGCGGTGCCGCCGGCCGCCGCCTCGACCTCCGGCCAGGAGAGCGGGGTCGACACGGTCGGCTGCGGCTGCGCCCGCAACGAGTACGCCGTGACCGTGGTCTTCGCGGCGTTGTTCTGACTCCAGTCGATGAAAACCTTGCCCGGTCGCAGCCGGCGGGCCATCTTCGCGGTGATCGTGTTCGGCGACCGGGCGGCCAGCTCCTCGGCGATCCGGCGGACGTAGCCGGCGACCACGTCGGCCGACTGCCGACCGGAGACCGCGGCCGAGACCTGCAGCCCCTTCTTGCCCGAGGTCTTCGCCAGCCCGGTCAGGCCGTCGTCGGCGAGCCGGTCGCGGATCAGCAACGCCACCTCGCAGCACTCGGTCAGGGCCGCCGGCGCGCCCGGGTCGAGATCGACCACCAGCAGGTCGGGTCGGGGTTCGGGGTCGTCGCCGGCCACCCGCCACTGCGGGGTGTGCAGCTCCAGCGCGGCCAGATTCGCCAGCCAGACCAGCGTCGGAAGGTCCTCGCCGACCACGTAGTCGAGCATCTCCCGGCCCCGGGACGAGCCGGGCACCGGCAGCCGCTCCAGCCGGACCCAGTCCGGCGTCCCGGCCGGCGCGTTCTTCTCGAAGAAGAACGGCCCGTCCACCCCGTTCGGGTAGCGGATCCGGGTCAGCGCCCGGTCGGCCAGGTGCGGCAGCAGCACCGGGGCGATCCGGGTGTAGTAGTCGATCACCTCGCCCTTGGTGAAGGCCGCCGCCGGGTAGAGCACCTTGTCCAGGTTCGACAGTTCCAGCTCGCGCCCGGCCACCTCGACCCGGATCCGGCCGTCAGCCGCCATCGTCGACCTCCCCCGCCGCCTTGTCCGGGCGCAGCCGGCGCAGGCGCGGGAAGCGCAGCCGCCCGTCCGGAGTGCGCTGGCCGTACTTGACCTCCACCACGACCTCCGGCTTTACCCAGATCGCGCCGCGGGCATCCTCGCGGGGAATCCCGCCGAGGAACGGCGAGTCGGCGGTGCGCAGCGGCTCCAGGACCGCCAGCAGTTCCCGCTCGGCGGCCGCCCCGATGCCGCCGCCGACCCGGCCCCGGTAGACCAGTCGACCACCGCCGGCCGGCACCCCGACCAGCAGCCCACCGATCCGGCGTACGCCGGGCCGCCAGCCGCCGACCACGAAGTCGGCGGTGACCTCCAACTTGACCTTCACCCAGTCCGGCGAGCGGGCACCCGGCCGGTAGACCGAGCCGAGCCGTTTGGCCACCACGCCCTCCAGCCCGTGCTCCCCGGCCGCCTGGTAGGTCGCCCGGCCGTCCGGGAAGACCGGCGGGACGGCCCAGCGCGGCCCGCCGACCCCGAGCTCCTCCAGCGCCGCCCGGCGGCGCTGGTAGGGCCAGCCGGTCAGGTCCTCGCCCCGCAACCGGAGCAGGTCGAAGATCATGTACGTCACCGGCACGGTGGCTGCGAGCCGGGCCGCCCGGCCGGGCTCGCGGACGTGCATCCGCTCGGCCAGCGCGGTGAACGACGGCTGCCCGCTCTCGGTCAGCACCACCACCTCGCCGTCGAGCAGGACGTCGTCCACCTGCCCGCCGAGCGCCGCCAGCTCCGGGTAGGCGGCGGTGATCCGCACCCCCGAGCGGGCGTAGAACTCGGCCACGCCGCCGGCGACGGCGGTGATGGCCCGAACCCCGTCCCACTTGAACTCGTACCCCCAGCCGGGGCCGGCGGGCAGTTCCCCGGTCACGGCGAGCATGGGTTTCATCGGTGCGCCCGGCACGCTTGCGAGCCTAGAACGGCCCGGAACCCCTCGCGCGTCGTTCGATGGGATGCGATCCTTGCGACTACCAGGGAAGATCCCCGCCCCGACCCGCCCGGGTCCGGCGCCGTCCGGGGGGCTTCCGAGCGGCTCGGGGAGGCCGGGCGGCGGGGGAAGGAGCGCAGATGCGGGCAATCTGGAAGGGCGCGGTCTCGTTCGGCCTGGTCTCGATCGGGGTCCGGCTCTATTCGGCGACCGAGGAACGGGACATCCGCTTCCACCAGGTCCACCGCTCCGACGGCGGCCGGATCCGATACAAGCGCACCTGCTCGGTCTGCGGCGAGGAGGTCAGCTACGACGACATCGCCAAGGGGTACGACCTGGGCGGCGGCGAGATGGTGATCCTCACCGACGAGGACTTCGCCGAGCTGCCGCTGAGCACCTCGCACGCGATCGACGTACTGGAGTTCGTGCCGGCCGAGCAGGTCGACCCGATCCTCTACAACAAGGCGTACTTCCTCGAACCGGAGCAGACCGCGACCAAGCCGTACGTGCTGCTGCGCGACGCGCTCACCGACTCCGAGCGGGTGGCGATCGTCAAGGTCGCGTTGCGGCAACGGGAGCAGTTGGCCACCCTTCGGGTCCGGGAGGGGGTGCTGCTGTTGAACACGATGCTCTGGCCGGACGAGATCCGCAAACCCGACTTCGGGTTCCTGGACGACGAGATCACGGTACGCCCGCCGGAGCTGGCGATGGCCAGTTCACTCATCGACTCGATGGCCGGCGAGTTCGAGCCGGACACCTTCACCGACGACTACCGGGCGGCGCTGCAGGAGGTCATCGACGCCAAGGTCGAGGGGCGCGAGGTGGTGGCGCCGGAGGAGGCCGAGGAGGCCCCGGCAGCGGCGGTGGACCTGATGGCGGCACTGCGGGCGTCGGTGGACCGGGCCCGGGCCGCGCGGGGCGAGGAGCCGTCCGGCGGGGCCGGCGAGGCGACGCCGATCTCCTCGGCCCGGTCCGCCAAGCGCCCCGCCGCGAAGTCGACCGGCGGTAAGGCGCCGGCCGCGAAGAAGGCGGCCGGTGAGAAGAAGACACCCGCCAAGAAGACCACCGGGGCGAAGGAGTCGACGAGCGCCAAGAAGACCGGCGCGAAGAAGACCGGCACCACGGCGAAGAAGACCACCGCGGCGAAGAAGGCCGCCCGCAAGTCCGCCTGACCGGACGGTCCAGCCACGCTCGCCGATGCCCGACCACCGGCGGTTTCGCCGCCGCCGGGTCGGGCAGGATAGGTGGCGTGACGGACGCGGTGATCTTCGACCTGGACGGCGTGATTGTTGACTCCGAACCGGTGTGGGAGGAGGTACGCCGCCGGTACGTCGCCGAACACGGCGGCACCTGGCAGCCGGACAGCCAACGGCGGCTGATGGGAATGAGCACCCGGGAGTGGGCCCGGTATCTCAGCGCCGAACTCGGCGTCGACCGGACTCCGGAGCAGGTCGCCGCCGACGTGATCGACGAGATGGCCCGCCGGTACGCCGAGCGGTTGCCGCTGATCCCCGGCGCGGACGAGGTGGTCCGGCGGATCGCCGCCGGCTGGACCCTGGGGCTGGCCAGCTCGTCGCCGACCCGGTTGATCGACGCCGCGCTGGCCGCCACCGGGCTGGCCGAGGTCTTCGCGGTGACCCTCTCCACCGAGCGGGTGGAGCGGGGCAAGCCGGCACCGGACGTCTACGTCGCGGTCGCGCGCCGACTGGCCGCCGACCCGGTCCGCTGCGTCGCGGTCGAGGACTCGTCGAACGGGGTCCGGTCGGCGGCGGCCGCCGGCATGCGGGTGGTGGCGGTGCCGCACGAGGCGTACCCACTCGACCCCGATGCTGCGGAAAAAGCGACGATAGTGCTACCCGGAGTAACCGAATTGACCGAAGAGACCATCCGTTCGCTGCCCTGACGTCCACCAATGTCAGATCGCTGCTTGCGGTGCGGTAACGCCACGTTCCCAACGCCGCCCGGCTGCTATACCGTGGCAAGGTGAGAGTTGAGCGGCACTGGTGGAACGGCAGTCGAGGACAGCTCGCGCGGCGTGACGTTTACATCCGCACCGATGGCGAGCAATGGGAAGTGGAAGCACAGGTCGGTGGCGCCGAAGGGCGCTCGACAGTGCAACAGTGCCCAGGTCGGGCATCGGCGATGATTCTCGCCGACGCCTGGTTGGGCGGCCGTACCGACTGGCGGGAGCTGTCCCCCCGGCCCTGAGCCGGCGGCGACTCCTCTCCGCCACTCCAAACAAACAGCACACCCCCAACAGTCAGCGCCGGATGATTCCGGGTCCGGACGGACCTGGAATCATCCGGCGAGACCGTGCCGCAGTCGGCCCGTGCCGACCCAGCGGTAATCCGGCGCGGATCCGAAGTGCGGTGCAGGAGATCATCGGCGGCTCGCCGGGCACCTCGACGAACTCGGGTATCCGCCGCTGTGCCACCTGACACCCCGGAGCCTGGCAGTATGGCGCCAGGCGCCCGGGGCCTACCACAGCCACCAACGGCCTCTTACAATGACCAGCATCAATGGAGGTGGCCCCGGTGAGCTGGCGGTGGGCGGCACTTGCCGCGTTCACGTTCGTGGTACTGCCCGGCCCGACCATGGTCGCGCAGCCCACCGAGCAGACCGCGCCCCGGCTGCGCGTCGAGGTGCTCGGCACCGTGCCGCACGACACCAGCGCCTTCACCCAGGGCCTCGAACTGCACGACGGCATCCTGTACGAGGGCACCGGTCTGGAGGGACGGTCGCAGATCCGCGCCCTCGACCCGGACACCGGCCAGGTCCAGCAGCAGGTGGCGCTGCCGGCCGAGGTGTTCGGCGAGGGGATCACCGTCGTCGACGACACCATCTGGCAGCTGACCTGGCAGGACGGGATCGCCTACCAGCGTGACCGGGCGACGCTCGCCGAACGGCGCCAGGTCACCTACCCCGGCGAGGGGTGGGGCATCTGCCACGACGCCGACCGTGACCGGCTGGTGATGAGCGACGGCACCGACCGGCTCACCTTCCGCGACCCCGACACCTTCGAGCCGGCTGCGACCGTGGCGGTCACCCTGGACGGCCAGCCGCTGCGGTCGCTGAACGAGCTGGAGTGCGTCGGCGAGAAGGTCTGGGCCAACGTCTGGCAGACCGACCAGATCGTCCGGATCGACCCGGCCACCGGAACCGTCGACGCGGTGGTCGACGCCGCCGGCCTGCTCACCCCCGACGAGCGCGCCGGCGCCGACGTGCTCAACGGCATCACGGCCGTGCCCTGCACCGACAACTTCCTGATCACCGGCAAGCTCTGGCCGAAGATGTTCCGGGTCCGGTTCGTCCCCGCCGGGTGACGCGTCAGCCGGACGACCGGACGAACAGGAACACGATCGCGGCGAGCAGCACCAGCCCGGCCAGCACCGCCGCGACGATCTTCGGGATGCTGTACGGCCGCTGCCCCACCACTTTGCCGGACCGCCCGTTGATCAGCACCTGCCAGGTCCGTCCGCCGTACAGGTAGCAGGCGATCCAGACCGGCAGCAGCAACAGCTTGAAGGTGATGTCGAAGTGCCGGGTGTCGACGCTGTGCACCCGCTGGGTGTCGCCGCCGATGTCGGTCCGGCAGTCGCCCTCGATCACCGGCGCCATCCGCGCCTTCGCCGCCGCCAACCCGGCCGCCGGCTCGACGTCGTAGCGCAGCGTGTCGTACCCGGCCAGGTAGTCCGGCCGGTACGCCTGCGCCCGCTCCAGCGGCCACGGCGCGAGCGCGTCGAGGTCGTCGCCGGCCACCCGGCCGGTCCCCGGCACCAGCACGTCGTCGAAGTCCCGGCGTACGGTGCCGCTGGCCGGATACCAGCGGGTCCGGCGGACCTGCCGGGTCCGGGTCTCGGACCGGCCGTTCACGGTCACCGAGTACGTCTCGGTCACCCAGTAGTACTCACCGCGTTGCCCCTGGTAGTTCGAGACCGTCCGGGCGTCGAACGTCCAATGTGGCAGGTAGGTGCCCCGGACCGACTCGGCCGCGGTGACCTTCTTGAGGCGGTTCGGGGCGAACCAGCGCGACGACACCCAACCGCGCAACGCCGTACGCACCCCGGCCCGGTCGACCTCGAACGGCAGCACCGCCTCCGGCGCCACCTGCTGCACCGCCCCGGCGTCGGCCACCAGCGGGGCGCCGCAGAACTGGCAGCGCTGCGAGATCGCGTCGCTCTCGGTCCGCGCCCCGCACTTGCGGCAGGCCAGCACGTGCGCGCCGAGGCTGGCCACCGGCTTGGCCGGCAGGGCGGCGAACTCCGCGTACGAGTGCTCGCGGACCGCTCGGCCGGCGGCGCCGAGCTGGCGCTCGAAGCCGCAGTACGGGCAGCGGAGCACGGTCGTGCCCGGGGCGTACTCGACCCGGGCACCGCAGCGCTCACACGGGAAGGCTTCGGTCACGGCTGCGGGGGCAGCGGCGGCGGGGCGCTGGCCAGCAGCGGCGCCAGTTCGGGCAGCTCACCGGCGGGCGTCCAGGCGGCCATCCCCGCCTTCCAGACCAGGGTCGTCCCGGTGACCGCGCCGCCGCTGACCCGCTCGGCCAGTCCGGCCCGGTCGAACGGTCCCTGCTGCTGGCCGCCGATGCCGGCGTACCACTGCTCCTGGGTCGGCAGCGGCGGCGGCCCGCCGCCCGGCGCCACGGCGCCGCTGCCGGCAACCGGCGTTACCGGGTCCGGGCTGTCGGTGCCCGGGGTGGGTGGTCCCTGGCTGGCCGGTGGGGTAAGGCCGGCGGCGAGCCGCTGGCCCATCGCCACCCCGAGACCGAGGCCGAGGCCCTCACTGGCCCCACCGCCCGGGTTGCGTACCGCGTCCCGCAGCGCGTCGGCGGTCTGCAACCGGGTGTAGCTGTCCAGGTCGCCGACGATGCCGAGCTGGCTGCGGCGGTCCAGGGCCTGCTCGACCTCGGGTGGCAGCGAGATGTTCTCGATCACGAAGGTCGGGATCTCGATGCCGACCCCGGCCAGCTCACCCGTGAGCGCCTCGGCGAGCCGCTCGCCCAGCGCCGACTGGTGGGCGGCCAGGTCGAGCACCGACACCCCGGCGGTGGCGAGCGCGTTGCTCAGCCGGGCCACGATCACCTGGCGCAGGTACTCCTGCACCTCGTCGGTGCGGAACTGGGCGTCGGTGCCGGCCAGCTCGCTCAGCAGCTTCTCCGGGTCGACGACCCGCACCGTGTACGCCCCGAACGCGCGCAGCCGGACCATGCCGAACTCGGCGTCCCGGACGATCACCGGGTTCTGGGTGCCCCACTTCAGGTCGGTGAACTGCCGGGTGTTGACGAAGTACACCTCGGCCTTGAACGGTGACTCGAATCCGTACTTCCAGCCCTTGAGGGTGCTCAGCACCGGCAGATTCCGGGTTTCCAGGGTGTAGGTGCCGGGGTCGAAGGTGTCGGCGATGGTGCCCTCGTTGACGAAGACCGCCGCCTGCGACTCCCGGACCACCAGCCGGGCGCCCATCTTGATCTCGTTGTCGTGGCGCGGAAACCGCCAGACCAGGGTGTCCCGGCTGTCGTCCAGCCACTCGATGATGTCGATCAGCTCGCCCCGGAGCTTGCCGAACAGTCCCACCAGTGCTCCCTCCGACCCGGTCTGACCTGCGCCGCAACCGACGGTAGCAGCCGGAGCCGGGCGGCCTGGCGCGCCTGTCGCACCTCCCGGTGTCGGGTTGGCGCGGCAGACATGCAGTGCCGACACGGGGTCCCGGCCGGCGAGGAGGCTTCTGATGACCGCGATCGTCGGGTTGGTGGTGAGGGTTCTGTCTACATCGGAGGGGACAGTGCCGGCTCGGACGGCAACCGCCTGACCGTCCGCGCGGACGGCAAGGTGTTCCGTAACGGGCGCTATCTGTTCGGCTTCACCACCTCGTACCGGATGGGTCAGCTCATCCGGTACGGGCTCACCCCGCCGAAGCCGAAGCCCCGCAAGGTTCGACGTGCCCGGTCCAGCCGACGGAGGTGGGATCGCCGTCCCCGCGTTGCTCGCCCACGCCCGCCGTCCTACGGTCGCTCCGAAGGGGAGTTACCTCATCCGGGCCGGGGACGGCGAGCTTCAGCCGGCCAGCTCGCGGACCGACAGGGCGCCGTCGGCGTAGCTGGCCCGGACCCGCTTCTTGTCGAACTTCCCGACGCTGGTCTTCGGCACCGCCTCGATGAACGCCCACCGCTCCGGTAGCTGCCAGCGGGCCACCCGTCCGGCCAGGAAGTCACGCAGCTCCTCGGCCGTGGCCGACGCCCCCGCCCGGAGCACGACGGTGGCCAGCGGGCGCTCGTCCCAGCGCGGGTCCGGCACCCCGACGACGCACGCCTCCTGCACGGCGGGGTGCGCCATCAGCGCGTTCTCCAGCTCGACCGAGGAGATCCACTCACCGCCGGACTTGATCACGTCCTTGGCCCGGTCGGTCAACGTGATGTACCCGTCGGCGGAGAGCATGCCGACGTCCCCGGTCCGCAGCCAGCCGTCCCGGAACTTCTCCGGGTCCGGCTCCTCCTCGCCCAGGTAGGAGCCGGTGATCCAGGGACCGCGTACCTCCAACTCGCCGACGGCCACGCCGTCGGCGGGCAGCGGCTCGCCGAGCGGGCCGACGATGCGGGCCTCGACCCCGGCCGGCACCCGCCCCTGGCTGTAGCGGTACCGCCAGGCCAGCTCGCCGGTGGCGCCGGCCGGCGGGCGGGCCACCGAGCCGAGCGGCGACATCTCGGTCATTCCCCAGGCGTGGATCACGTCCACCCCGTGCCGCTCGGCGAAGGCGTGCATCAGCGCCGGCGGGCAGGCCGAACCGCCGACGATCACCTCGGCCAGCGAGGAGGTGTCGACCTCGTTGGCGTCCAGGTGGGCCAGCAGGTCGGTCCAGATGGTCGGGACCGCGCCGGCCAGCGTGGGCCGCTCGGCGGCGATCATGTCGGCGATCGGGGCGGCCTGCAGGAACCGGTCCGGCATGATCAGCGACGCGCCGGAGAGGAAGGCCGCGTACGGCAGTCCCCAGGACATCGCGTGGAACATCGGCACGATGGCCAGCTCCCGGGTGGTCGGGCCGAGCCCGAAGCTCTCCGGCAGGCAGATCTGCAGCGAGTGCAGGTAGATCGAGCGGTGTGAGTAGGCCACGCCCTTCGGGTTGCCGGTGGTGCCGGAGGTGTAGCAGAGCGCGGCGGCGTCGTTCTCGTCCAGCAGCGGCCAGTCGCACCGGTCCGGCTTGTCGCGCAGCAGCTCGGCCCAATCGTGTACGGCCACCCGCCCGCCGCCCGCGGCCAGCAGCGGCGCCGGATCCCCGCCCCCGACGACCACGATATGTTCTACTGTGGACATCTCCGGCAGGGACTTCGCGAGCAGCGGGATCAGGGTGGAGTCGACGAGCAGCACCCGGTCGGCCGCGTGGTTGGCGATGTAGGCGACCTGGTCCGGGAAGAGCCGCAGGTTGAGGGTGTGCAGCACGGCCCCCATGCTCGGCACCGCGAGGTACGCCACCAGGTGCTCGTTGTTGTTCCACATGAAGGTGGCGACCCGCTGGTCACCGGTGACCCCGAGCTCGTCGCGGAGCGCGTGCGCCAGCCGGGCCGCGTCGGCGCCGACCTGCGCGTACGTCATCCGGCGGGGTTCGGCACCGGTCCAGGTCACCACCTCGGCCCCTCCGTGCACCGTGCTGCCGTGGGTGAGGATCCGGGACACCTGCAGGGGCGTTGCCATCATCGTGCTACGCATGTGTAACAAGCTAGTGGCGCGGATCACACGGAGGGAACCCCGGTAGGTTGATCAGATGAGCAGCATCGGGTGGGCCGAGTCGTACCTCGGGCAGCTCCGGGCGCTGGCCGGCGACCGGACGCTGATGTTCGTCGGCGCCCGCGCCGTGGTCCGCGACGACGCCGGCCGGGTGCTGCTGATCCAGCGTTCCGACAACGGCTACTGGGCGATGCCGGCCGGCGCCATGGAGCTTGGCGAGTCGATCGCCGCCTGTGCGACCCGGGAGGTGTGGGAGGAGACCGGCCTGAGGTCGACGGTGGTGACGCCGTTCGCCCTCTACACCGGCCCGGATCGCACCTTCACCAACATGTACGGCGACACCTACCAGCTCTTCGTGGTCGCGTTCCGGGTCGACGTCTGGGAAGGAGAGCTGCTCACCGTCACCGACGAGACCACCGACGCCGCCTTCTACCGCTACGACCAGTTCCCGACGCCGCTCTCCTCCACCGTCGCCGAGACCCTGGCCGACCTGGCGTTCTTCGAAGAAACCGGGCAGACCGTTCTGAAGTAGGTCAGTGCCGGCCCTCGCCGATCTCCTCCACCACCTTGGCGCAGAACGCCGGCAGGTCGTCCGGCTTGCGGCTGGTCACCAGCCCGTTGTCGACGTGCACCTCCTCGTCGACCCAGGTCGCCCCCGCATTCGTCAGGTCGGTACGCAGGCTCGGCCAGGAGGTGACCGTCCGGCCCCGGACCACGTCGGCGTCGATCATCGTCCACGGCCCGTGGCAGATCGCCCCGACCGGCTTGCCCGCGGTGAAGAACGACCGGACGAAGCTCACCGCGTCCGGGTCGGCCCGCAGAAAGTCCGGGTTGGCCACCCCGCCCGGCAGCACCAGCGCGTCGTACCGGTCCGGGTCGGCCGCCGACACCACCGTGTCGACCTGGTACGTCTTTGACTTGTCCAGGTGGTTGAAGGCCTGGATCGAACCGGCTTCGAGGGAGACCAGCTCGACCTCGGCGCCGGCGTTCTCGATCGCCTCCCGAGGCTGGGTGTACTCCACCTCCTCGACGCCGTCGGTAGCCAGGAACGCCACCCGCTTGCCGGTCAGTTTCGCCGCCATCTCGTCCCACTCCTTCCGGTGTATCGCTGTTCGCGTACCGGTTGTCCTGCCCGGGTCGGAACCGCTCAAACCTGCCGTGACGGCCGCCACGAGGTCCGCCGCGGCGCCCGATGACCAGGTTTGGCGCGGGTGTCACCGGGGACCCGCCGGCATGGCGACAGGGTCTACGGAACGGCGGCGGTTCGCCGAGGTCGTGGAGAGCTGGACCGGACGCGGGGTGCTGGTGGTCGGCGACGCCATGCTCGACGAGTGGCGGTTCACCGAGTCCGACCGGCTCTGCCGGGAGGCACCCGCGCCGGTGCTGACCCTGCGCCGACGGATCGCCTCGGCCGGCGGGGCGGCCAACGCCGCAGTCAACCTGACCGCGCTCGGCGCCCACGCGGCGCTGGTGGCCCCGGTCGGCGCCGACGTGGCCGGCGACGAGCTGCACGACTGTCTGGACCGGGCCGGGGTCTGCGACCGGACGGTGACCCAGGAGGGTCGGCCCACGCCGGTCAAGCGGCGGCTGCTCGCCGCCGACCAGATCCTGGTACGCGAGGACGAGGGCAACAGCGACGAGCCGCTGCCGCAGCTCGGCGTACGCCGGCTGCTGACCGCCCTGAGCTGCGCGGTCGACGAGTTGCGCGCGGAGACCGGCGGGCCGGCGCCGACGCTCGTCATCTGCGACTACGGCCTGGGCGCGCTGCCGGAGCCGGTCCGGGCCTGGCTGATCTCCCACCGGGGCCGGTTCGCCACGGTGGCGCTCGACGCACACGACCTGGCGCACTGGCAGGGCCTCGCCCCCACGGTGGTGACTCCGAGCTTCGCCGAGGCGATCCGGTTCCTGGACGGCCCTGGCCGCACCGGCGGGGCCCGGGCCACGGCCACCGGTCCGCTCGGACGCTCGACCTCCACCGGTCCGGCCGCCGGTGCGACCGCGAGCGTCAACGGACCGGCAGCGGCGGGCGGCCGGGTCACCGTGGTCGGGCCGGAGATGACGGCGGCCGGTACCGAGGTGGCGGTGGCCGGCACCGACGGGCGGGTGGGCAGCGACGAGGTGGCGCTGACCGGCGACGACCGGGCCCGGCTGGCCCGCAGCCGGCTCGCCGAGCTGCGTGACCGGACCGGCGCCAAGGTGGTCGCGGTGACCCTGGACACCGACGGCGCGGTCGTCGGCGACGCCGACGGGAACCCCGAGCGCAGCCACGCCCGACCGGTGCCGGCCAGCTACGCGGTCGGGGCGGGAGACGCCTACCTGGCGACGATGGCCCTCGCGCTCACCGTCGGCACCCCGCTGGCCACCGCCACCCAGCTGGCCCAACTGGCCGCCACCACCACCGTCTCGGACACCGGCACCTGCGTCTGCCGCCGGGAGAGCCTGCTCGCCGCGCTCGGTTCGGCCGAGCACGACGACGGCTCGCCGATCGTGGTCGACCACGCCGGACTCGCCGAGCTGGTGGCCGGACACCGGCGGGCCGGCCGCAGCGTCGTGTTCACCAACGGCTGCTTCGACGTGCTGCATCCGGGACACGTTCGCTACCTGGCGCAGGCCGCCAGCCTCGGCGACCTGCTGGTGGTGGCGGTGAACTCGGACGACAGCGTCCGCCGGCTGAAGGGTCCGGACCGGCCGGTGAACCCGGTCGACGACCGGGTGGCCGTGCTGGCCGCACTCTCCTGTGTGGATCATGTGGTGGTGTTCGGGGAGGACTCCCCGACCGGGCTGATCGAGACGGTCCGCCCGGACGTGTACGTCAAGGGCGGCGACTACCCGCCCGAGATGGTGCCGGAGGCGCCGCTGGTCCGCCGTCTCGGCGGCCAGGTCCGCACCCTCGGCTACGTCGCCGACCGGTCCACCTCGGCGATCATCGACCGGATCCGCGCCCAGGGCGAGCAGCGGTCCGGCGCCGCCGGCCGCAGCCCCGAGCCGGCCGGCCACACCCCGGCTCCCGAGCCGGCCGGCCGTGCCACGGAACCGGCTGGCCATGCCGCCGCTTCCGAGTCGGCCGGGGCGGTCCGGACCCCGCTCGGCTCGCCACCGGCGCCGTGAACCGGCCGCTGGAGCTCGGCGACCCGGCCGACTTCCGGCGCGGCCGGACCCTGGACGTACTCGTGCCTACCCGCAACCGGGCCGCGGAGCTGGCGGTGACGCTCAGCGGGCTGGCCGCGAACTCGGTGGCCGGGTTCGGGGTGGTGGTCAGCGACCAGTCCGACGGCGACCCGTCCTGGACGCATCCGGCGGTGGCCGCGATGGTCCGGGTGCTGCGCCACCGGGGGCATCCGGTGCTGCTGACCCGCCGGCTGCCCCGGCGCGGTCTGGCCGAGCACCGGGCGTTCCTGCTCGACCAGTCGGCCGCCGGGTACGTGCTCTACCTGGACGACGATGTCTGGCTGGAACCGGGCGCGGTGGCCCGGCTACTGATGGCCATGGTGGAACTCGACTGCGGCTTCGTGGGCAACGGCGTACACGGTCTGTCCTATCTGGATGACGTACGGCCGGAGACGCACCGGCACTTCGAACCGTGGCCAGGCCGGCCGGCGCCGGAGCGGATCCGGCCCGGTATGCCGCAGTGGGACCGGGCCCGGATCCACTCGGCGGCGAACCTGCTGCACGTGACGGACGCGTGCGACCTGGCCGATGGCGAATGGCTGGCGTACAAGGTCTCCTGGATCGGCGGCTGCGTGCTCTACCACGCGGGGCGGCTCCGGGCGGCCGGCGGATTCGACTTCTGGCACCGGCTGCCCGAGCGGCACCAGGGCGAGGACGTGGCCGCTCAGCTCGCCGTGCTGGACCGGTACGGCGGCGCCGGGATCCTACCCAGCGGCGCGTACCACCTGGAGTCGCCGACCACGGTCACCGAGCGGGAGGTGGAGGCCTGGGAGGTGGTCAGCCTGCCGGGATGAGCTGGCTGCCGCCGGTCTCGGCCAGGTCGGCGACAGCCGCCAGCACCTCCACCACCGGCACGTCGGTCACGAACGACTCCCGGTGCTCGCACTCACCGACGCCGTCGCGGTCCGGGTAGATGTCCCGACTGCCGTCCACCCCGCAGACCGGGCAGTGGATGGTCCAGGAGCCGATTGGGCGGTGCCGGGCCCGCAGCGGCACGGCGCAGTTGATCAGGTTGCCGACCCAGAAGATGCCGACCGTCGGGGTACCGACCGCCGCCGCGACGTGCACCGGCCCGGTGTCGTTGGAGACCACCACCCGGCAGCCGACGTAGAGCCCGATCAGGCCGCCGAGGGAGAGCTGACCGGCCAGCGACCGCACCGGGGCGCGGGCGGCGGCCACCACCCGGTCGGCGAGTTCGCGCTCGGCCACGCTGCCGGTGACCAGGACCTGGTACCCGTCGGCCGCCAGCGCGTCGGCCACCTCGGCGAAGCGCTCGGCGGGCCAGCGGCGGCGCGGGTCGCTGGCGCCGGGGTGCAGCGCGATCCTCGGCCGGTCCGGCTCACCCAGCAGGGTTCGCGCCTCGTCGACGTCCGCGCGGGTGACCGCCAGCCGGGGCACCAGGGTCACCGGCTCGGCGCCGACCAGACCGGCGACCTCCAGATAGCGGACGATCTCCGGCTGGTAGTAGACGTAGCGCAGCCAGCGGTCCAGCGGCGGGGCGTCGGCGGCCCGCAGTCCGGCGGTGACCCGGGCACCGAGCCCGGCGACGAGCGGGTTGGAGTTGGCGCCGCCGCCGTGCATCTGCAGCGCCAGATCGAAGCGTTCCCGCCGGGCGGCGGCGAGGAAGTCCGCCATCGCCATCGGCGGCTCGTCCGGGGCGGCGGCCCGGATCCCGTCCGCCGGCGGCACCACCAGCACCCGATCCACCGGGCCGGGTCGGTCGCGCAGCAGCCTGTCGTGCCACGGCGCACCGAGCAACACCAGCTCCGCATCCGGGTACGCGGACCGCAGCGCCTCCAGTGCCGGCAGGGTGAAGATGAAGTCGCCGAGAGCGTTCGCCCGCAGCACGGCGATCCGTTCGACCCCCGGCACCAGGTCCCGCACCCGGCCGATCACCGGTCAGCGCAGTCCGGTGTCGGGGCGGTGCAGTTCCCGGTCTGCGGCCGGGTCGGCGGCGTCCGGTTCGACCGGTTCGAGCTGGTCGACTGCGGTGGTGGCGGAACCCGCGGTGGGCTGTCCCGGCTCGGCCGACCGCCCCGGCGCGGCCGGCACGGTCGGGCCTGGTCGCAGCGAACTGGGTGCGTCGAGGTGCGCGTCGGAGTCCACGCCGACCCCGAGCCGGTCGACGAGTTCGCCGCCGAACCAGGCCCCGATGACGAGCCCGGCCAGGGCCACCACCTCGATGGTGACCAGGGCGCCGCCGGCATTCGGCTCGTCGGCCCCGGTGCGCAGCACCCAGATCCCGCCGAAGAGCAGCAGCACCGCCGCGTTGGTGAGCGAGTGCGCGACCGCGACCCGCTTGGCCCGGGTGCCGGCCGGGATCGCCAGCAGGTCGAAGATGCCCGCCACGGCCGCCACCAGACCGGCGAAGAAACCGACGCTGATGTTCCAGTAGGCCACCTCGCCGAGCACCCGCGGCCCGCCGAAGAGGTCGACCAGGTCAAAGATGACGCCGGTGGCCAGCAACGCCAGTGGGAACATCACCAGCATCGGGTGCACCGGATGGCCCAGTATCTTGAGTCGGCTCTCCATGGTCGCCTCCCAGTCCGGCGGTAACCGGAGCGTCTTCATTACATTGCGCTGAGCTGATAATTCAGATGCGGTACCCCGATCCGGGCGAATCAAACCTGACCTACCGCCCACCAGGTCCGACCTACCGCCCAATCGGGTGAACGACCCAGCGCCCCATCGGTCACACCGGACCGGGCACGACGCCCGGTCAGCCAAGGTGGGCGGTGCGCCAGAACGGATGGGATTAAGATCGTCCGGCATCTGGTATTGATGAGCCATGTCGACAACAGTCCGGCGTTGGGCCGGGTCGTTGGTCGGGTTCGGGCGAGCCGCTGGACGGCGGATCGCCGCGGTCACCGGCCCGGTGCGGCGGCATCGTGGTACGCGCCGAACCGGCCGCGCCGTCGTGATCCTCGTCGCCACCCTGGCCGGTCTGGTCGGCGGGATGCTGTTGGCGGGTCCGTCGTCCGGTGATGTCGGACCGTTCGAGGCGAAGTTCGCACTGACCCCGGCCTGGTCGGGAGGCACCGATGTGCAACTGCCGCCGCTGGGGGCGGTGTGGTTCGACAGCCACTACGGGCCGGTACGACTGACCGTACGGCTGGACTCGCTCGACCAGAACCGCACCCTCGCCCTGGCGTCCAGTCCCGACGCGTTGGCCGAAGCCAGCCGCACCGTGGTCGACGACGTCCGCAGCGGCATCATCCACGCGGTGATCCGCCACGTCGTAGCCGGGCTGCTGGGTGCGCTGCTGGTGGCCGTCTTCGTGCTGCGCACCCCGCGCAGGGTGGCGGTCAGCGCCGGGCTGGCGGTGGCGGTGATGGCGGCGACCGCGACGGTCGCGGTGACCACCTTCCGGCCGGAGTCGGTCGAGGAACCCACCTACCGCGGGCTGTTGACGAACGCGCCCGCGGTGATCGGCGACGCACAGGAGATCACCAGTCAGTTCGGCAGATACCGCGACCAGTTGCAGCGCCTGGTGAACAACGTCAGCAAGCTCTACGGCACCGTCTCCACCCTGCCGGCGTACCAGCCGACCGCCGGCACCGTCCGAGTACTGCACATCTCGGACCTGCACCTCAACCCGGTCGCCTGGCCGCTGGTCACCGCCGTGGTCCGTCAGTACGCGATCGACGTGGTCATCGACACCGGCGACATCAACGACTGGGGTTCCCCACCGGAGTCCGCGTACGTCGACGCCATCGGCGACCTCGGGGTTCCCTACGTGTACGTCCAGGGAAACCACGACTCCCAGCTCACCGCCACCGCCGTGGCCCGGCAGCCGAACGCGGTGGTGCTCGACGACCAGATCGCCACGGTCAACGGTCTGACCATCGCCGGCATCGGCGACCCCCGGTTCACCCCGGACAAGCGCGACGCCGACGCCGAGGAGCCGGACGCCGACCCGGTCCGCGAGTCGGGGCGGCAACTCGCCACCACCGTCACCGCCGCCGGCGTCCCGGTCCACCTGGCCCTCGTGCACGACCCGGTCGCCGCCGAGCCGCTCAACGGCGTCGTACCCCTGGTGCTGGCCGGCCACCACCACGAGCGGAAGGTCAGCACCATGGAGCAGCTGCCCGACCGGCCGGCCACCCGGCTCATGGTCCAGGGATCGACCGGGGGCGCCGGACTACGCGGCCTGGAGAACGAGGAACCCACCTCGCTGCAGATGTCGATCCTGTACTTCGGACCGCAGCAGGCGCTGGGCGCCTATGACGAGATCACCATCGGTGGCACCGGCCGCACCGACGTCACCATCCAGCGCAAGATCCTCGATCCGGAGGACCAACCGCAGCCCTCGCCCTCCGGAACGCCGTCGAGCTCACCCCGGTGAACCCGTCGGGGCCGGTTGGCTCGGCGTCGGCGACCCGGGCGTCGGTGCGACGGATTCCGGCAGATACCGGCGTACCGAGGTAGCCACGACCGCCAGCCCGCCGGAGATGCTCGACACCTGCGGGTCGGATACGCCGTACCGCGCCAATGCCGCCCTGTCGACCTTCTCGACCCGGCCGGCGACCGTCACCACATCGGTGACCCGGACCTCGACCGTCTGGTCGGAGACCACCACCTGCCCGTCCGGCGGGAGGTCGGTGTCGGCGACGAGAAACGCCCGGGCGCCCAGGACCCGGGCAACCGTGGCGGTCAGGTCCACCGACGTGCCGGGCGTCAGCAGCAGCGCACTCGCCGACGGCGCCGCACCCGTGGGATCGGGTGCCGGCTCCGGATCGTCACCGGTGCACGCCGCCGCCAACGCCACCACGATCGCACCCACCAGCAGGGCAGGGAACCGTCGCATGGCTGATCCGCCTCCCGCCCCGCCCACCGCGGGGAGGGTGGACGTCTACTGACCCACTGTCTCACGGCACCGCCGTGGCCGCCCGGACGCTCACCGGGCGGGCTCGACCATGCGCGCACGGTCCGACCACCTACCCAGCCGCCCGGCCCTGGGACACCGTTCCCTCGACCAGGTGCTCGTGACCGCTCGGCCAGAGTCGATGCGTAAGCAGGCACGACCGGAGCCGGATACGGTGAATCCCTCGCGTCGCATCACGACCCCGGCTAGTCGGCAGGCACGGAACGAGGTGCAGAAATTGAATCCGACCGCGGCTCAGCGCATCGAGGCCGTCGCGCTCGCCGCCCTCGCCGTCGTCGTGACCATCGCCGCCGGATACGCGTGGTGGTGGCCGCTGGCCCTCTTCCTCGTCTTCGACCTCTCCATGCTCGGCTACCTGCGCGGCCCTCGTTCGGGCGCGTTCTGGTACAACCTGGGGCACTCCTACACGCTGCCGGCGTTGCTCGGCGCGGTGGCGGTCGCCGCGGCCGCCATGGACGAACCGGCCGACTGGCTCGGGGTCCTGGCCGCCGCCTGGGTCTTCCACATCGCCGTCGACCGGGCCCTCGGTTACGGCCTCAAGACGCCGGAGGGATTCGAACACACCCACCTAGGCGAGATCGGAACAGCCCGGCGGGCCCGGTCCGAGTCCCGGCGGAATCCCCGCTGACCAACTGCCGAACCCTGTTGGACCTCGCCGGGCCACGGCTGATCTGCCATGCTCGATCGGATGACGGGGAACGGGCTCGGCGGGAGGTACTGGCGACTCTGGTCGGCATCGGCGGTGTCCAACCTCGCCGACGGGATCGTGAAGATCGCGTTGCCCCTGGTCGCCCTCGACTTCACCACCTCGCCGGTGCTGATCGCCGGGGTGGCCGCGGCGTTCAGCCTGCCGTGGCTGTTGTTCGCACTGCCGGCCGGCGCACTGATCGACCGGCTGGACCGGCGCCGGGTGATGCTCACCGCCAACGCCCTGCGGGCCGCGCTGTTCGGCGCGCTGGCGACGGCGGCGGCCCTCGACGCGGGCTCGATCTGGCTGCTCTATCTGGTGGCGTTCGGCGTCGGCAGCGCCGAGACCGTCTACGACACCGCCGCCCAGTCGATCCTGCCGCAGGTGGTCGCCCGGGACCTGCTGCCCCGGGCCAACGGGCGGCTGCACGCCGTCGAACTGGCCGCGAACCAGTTCGTCGGCCCGCCGCTCGCGGGTTTCCTGGTGACCCTCGGCGCCGCAGTCGCCCTGGCCGGGCCGGCCGGGCTGTGGCTGATCGCCGTCGCGGCACTGCTGCTGGTGCCTGGCCGGTACCAGGTGGACCGGGAGACCGCGAGCACGCTGCGGGCCGACATTGCCGAAGGGCTGCGCTTCCTGCTCCGGCACCGGCTGCTGCGCACTCTCGCCGCCATGGTGGGCGCCAGCAACTTTCTCAGCAACGCGATGTTCGCGGTGCTGGTGCTCTACGCCGTCGGGCCGGAGTCCGCGATGGGCCTCACCGCGCCCGGGTACGGCGCCCTGCTGACCACGGTCGCCGCCGGCATCGTGCTCGGCTCGCTGGTCGCCGCCAGGATCGAGCGGCGACTCGGCCGGGCGCGGGCTCTCGGCGCGTCCGTGGTCGCGTTCGCGGCGGTCGCCGGCTCGCCCGCTGTGACCAGCAACGCGTACATCCTCGGGGTGGTTTTCTTCGTCGGTGGGATTCTGCTCGCCGCCTGGAACGTGATCACGGTGTCGCTGCGGCAACGGATCACGCCGGACCGGCTACTGGGCCGGGTGAACAGCGGTTACCGGCTGCTCGCCTGGGGCAGCATGCCGCTCGGCGCGCTCACCGGCGGCCTGCTGGCCGAGGCGTTCGGCCTCCGCACGGTCTTCGCCGTCACCGGCCTGCTCTCGCTCACCCTGCTACTCGGCATGCTCCGGGTCACCGACCCAGCCATCGAGGCCGCCGAACGCGCCTCGCAGCCCCATGAACACCGGCGATGACCGAAACTCCTGCCCGAGCCGGTTCCGGGCCCGGTTACGGACCATGGAGCACGCCCTCCTGGTCGGCGTGACCACCCACCGACTGGACCTGGTAACCGCGCTCGGGCAGCCGCCGGCTGGCGGCGGCGTGCATCCTGGACGGGGCCGACCCGCCCGGTTGCCGTCGCCATCACCGTACGCAGATCAGGCGAGCGTGACCTCGGCGCCCAGCGCGCCCTCCGCCACCTCGGTCCGCACCTCATGCACCACACCGGCCGTCTGGACGTCCCGGCTGACCAGGCCGAACGCCCGCGTCTCAGGGTCCTGGCCGCGCACCGTCAGCAGCGCCACCTCACTGCGCATCGACTGCTTCGCCTCGGACTTGGACTTGCGCACGACACCGAGCACCGTGCTGGCCAGGCTCAGCAGCGATGCCGGGGCCTTCTCCGGGTCCAGGGCGGAGGCGAACTCCTCCCGGGAGGGCCACGCGGCGCGGTGCACGGAACCGTCCTGCCACCAGGACCATGCCTCCTCGGTGACGAACGGCAGCATCGGGGCGAAGAGCCGCAGCAGGGTACGCAGCGAGACCGCCAGGGCGGCGTGCGCGGACCGGACCCCGGGAGCGTCGCTCTCGCCGTACGCCCGCCCCTTGACCAGTTCGAGGTAGTCGTCGCAGAAGGTCCAGAAGAAGTGCTCGACGCGCTCCAGGGCACGCGCGTAGTCGTACCCCTCGAAGTGCCTGGTGGCGTCGGCCACCACCGCGGCCAACTCGCCCAGCATGGCCCGGTCGAGCGGCTCGGTGACGTCCGCCGCGCCGAGGCCGGCGCCGGCGGCGACGCCAAAGCGCAGCACGAACTTCGTCGCGTTCAGGATCTTGATGGCGAGGCGGCGGCCCACCTTCATCTGCCCGGTGTCGAACGCGGTGTCGGTGCCCGGACGGCCGCTGACCGCCCAGTAGCGCACCGCGTCGGAGCCGAACTCCTCCAGTAACGCCATCGGGGTGACGGTGTTGCCCTTGGACTTGGACATCTTCTTGCGGTCCGGGTCCACGATCCAGCCGGAGAGCAGCGCGGTGTGCCACGGCAGGTCGCCGAACTCCTGGTGCGAGCGGAGCACGGTGGCGAACAGCCAGGTCCGGATGATCTCGTGGGCCTGCGGGCGCAGGTCCATCGGGAAGACCCGGGCGAACAGGTCGTCGTCCAGGCCCCACCGGCCGGCGATCTCCGGGGTCAGCGAGGAGGTGGCCCAGGTGTCCATGACGTCCGGGTCGCCGGTGAAGCCGCCCGGCGTGTCCCGCTGATCCGGCCGGTAGCCGGGCGGGATGTCGCTGCTGGGGTCGACCGGCAGTTGGTCCTCGGCCGGGGTAATCGGTGCCGAGTAGTCCGGCTCGCCCGCCGCGTCGAGCGGATACCACACCGGGAAGGGCACCCCGAAGAAGCGTTGGCGGCTGACGATCCAGTCGCCGGCCAGGCCGTCCACCCAGTCCTCGTAGCGGTTCCGCATGAAGCCCGGGGACCAGGTCATCTGGCGGCCCCGCTCGATCAGCGCGGCGCGCAGCGCGGCGTCCCGGCCGCCGTTGCGGATGTACCACTGGCGGGTGGTGATGATTTCGAGCGGCTTGTCGCCCTTCTCGTAGAACTTCACCTGCTGCTGGGTCGGCTTCGGGTCGCCGTCGAGCGCCCCGGCCGCGCGCAGTAGCTCGGTCATCTTCTCCTTGGCCGAAAAGGCGGTCTTGCCGGCCAGCTCGGCGTAGGCGGCGACCGCCTGCGGCGCGTCGATACCGGCCGGCGGCTGGGGAAGCAGGCGACCGTCGCGGCCCATCAACGGGCGGGTGGTCAGGTTCAGCTCGCGCCACCAGATCACGTCGGTGAGGTCACCGAAGGTGCAGATCATGGCGATGCCGGTGCCCTTGTCCGGCTGGGCCAACGGGTGCGCCCTGATCGGCACCCGGACGCCGAAGACCGGGGTGACCGCCTCGCTGCCGAACAGGTGCTGGTAGCGCTCGTCGTCGGGATGGGCGACCAGGGCCACGCAGGCCGGCAGCAGCTCGGGCCGGGTGGTTTCGATGTGCACCGCGCCGCCGTCGGCCAGGCCGAAGGCGATCCGGTGGTAGGCGCCCTGGCGCTCCCGGTCCTCCAACTCGGCTTGGGCGACCGCGGTCTGGAAGGTGACGTCCCAGAGAGTCGGCGCGTCCGCGAGGTACGCCTCCCCGCGTTCGAGGTTATGCAGGAACGCCCGTTGCGAGATGGCCCGACTGGCGTCGTCGATGGTGCTGTACTGGAGCGACCAGTCGACCGAGAGACCGAGCTGCCGCCAGAGGTCCTCGTACGCCCGCTCGTCGATCGCGGTGAGCTGCTGGCACAGCTCGACGAAGTTGCCCCGGGAGATCGGCAGCGGCCGGCTCGGCGGATTCTCCGGCAGGGTGAAGTCCGGCTCGTACGGCAGCGCGGGGTCGCACCGCACGCCGTAGTAGTTCTGCACCCTCCGCTCGGTCGGCAGACCGTTGTCGTCCCAGCCGATCGGGTAGAACACTTCCTTGCCGGACATCCGTTGGTAGCGGGCGATGGCATCGGCGTGGGTGTAGGAGAAGACGTGCCCGACGTGCAGAGAGCCGCTGACGGTCGGCGGCGGGGTGTCGATGGAGAACACTCGGTCCCGCGTCGCCGACCGGTCGAAGGTGTACGTGCCCTGCTCTGTCCATACCCCACGCCACTTGCGCTCGATGCCGTCGAGGGTGGGCTTGTCGGGCACAGAGGTCTGCAGCTGCGGCTTTGGAAGATCGGTCACCCATCGACTCTACAAAGACTACTCAGAGATCGTCTCCCGGGACCGGGGCAGAGGCGGCGCACGCTCCCATAGAAGAATATGAGGCCCTGACCAGCACCCCCGCTGGCAGGGCCTCGCTCCGAGCCGCCTGACGGAATCGAACCGTCGACCTACGCATTACGAGTGCGTCGCTCTGACCGACTGAGCTAAGGCGGCAACAGCGGTCAAGTGTACGGCACCGCCGGGCGCCGTACCCCACGGGTTTGCCTGCGGCCGGGACCGGCGCGACGGTGGCGCCGGCCCCGACCCGGCCGCAACGCCAAACCTTGACGTTCCCCCGTTCCGGCCACCTGACCCTAACGAAATATGACTCTTAGTCATAGCGGTTAACGGTCACATGACCCGCCGGCCGCTACGCTCAGCGCTGAATTACGAGTCCCGACGAGCCGCGTCCCGCAGGGAGTGGTCGATGTGAGTGCAGCCCCCGAGCCGGCCGGCGACGGCACCCCCACCGGCCGCTGCGATCTGCCGGCCACCGCGTACGCGGTGCTGGGGCTGCTCTCGTTCGGCCGTGAGCTGACCGGCTACGACCTGCGCAAGTGGGCGGAGCACATGCGGTTCTTCTACTGGAGCCCGGCGCAGAGCCAGATCTACGCCGAGCTGCGCCGGCTGAAGAGTCGGGGACTCGTCACGGAGCGTGGCGAACCGCAGCGCGGCCGCCCCGACAAGCGGTACTACCGCATCACCGCCGCCGGCCAGTGGGCCTTCCGCCACTGGGAGAACCAGAGCGAGCTGGAACCGCCGGTCATCAAGCACTCGCCGATGCTGCGGCTCTTCTTCGGCCACCAGGCCGACCCGGACCGGCTCCACGAACTGCTGGCGGAGTATCTCGACTGGCTGGAGCAGCAGCGCGCCGAGCTGCACCAGATCCGCGCCGACCTGCTGCCGGAGTTCCCGTACCCGCACCTGGTCGCGGTCTGGGGGCACGCCTTCTACGACGCGGAGCTCGCCTCGGTGCAGGCGGTCCTCGACGAACTCGACCGGATGTCGGCCGACCCGCCGGACTGATCCGGCGGTCCCCCACCCGACAGCCATCCACGACCGTCTCGGCTAGGCTCCCGTCGCGTGACTCTGCAGCAGGCGCCCCCGGACCGACCCCGCAGTCTCGACCCGCTGGAGCTCGGCTTCACCCGCCGCAAGGCGGTCCCGTGGTTGGCGCCGCTGCTGCTGATCAGCACCGGCCTGCGTACCCTGCTCGCGCTGCTGTTCGGGGCGTATCTGGACAAGCGGGAGCTGCAGAACTCGTTGCCCAGCCACACCCATCGTCAGGTCGGGCCGGACGGCGGCCTCTGGCTCGACTACGTCGCCGACCTCGGCGACGGCTTCAACGCGACCTACTCGGTGGCGCACCTGATGGCCCGCCCCGAACTGGACCTCGACGAGGGAGTCCGGCTGCCCCGCGCGCAGATGCTGGTGATGGGGGGCGACCAGGTCTATCCCGCGGCCAGCGGCAGCGGGTACGAGGATCGCTGTAAGGGCCCCTACCAGGCCGCCCTGCCACAGCCGCCGCCCGGCGCCGAGCCACCCGCGCTCTTCGCGATTCCCGGCAACCACGACTGGTACGACGGCCTCACCGCGTTCCTGCGGCTGTTCGTCCGGTCCCGCGACGACAACATCGGCGGCTGGGTCACCCCGCAGGCGCGGTCCTACTTCGCCGTCGAGCTGCCCGCCGGCTGGTGGCTGTTCGGCCTGGACGAGCAGTCCGGCGCCTACCTGGACGATCCGCAACTGCTCTACTTCGAACAGGCCGCCCGCAACCTCGGGCCGGACTCGAAGGTCATCCTGGCGGTGCCGGCGCCGACCTGGCTCAAGGCCGTCGACAACCCGCACGCGTACGACGCCGTCGACTACTTCATCCGGACGATCGTCACCCCGACCGGGGCGCAGGTGCGGCTCCTGCTCGCCGGTGACCTGCACCACTACGCCCGCTACACCAGCCCGGACCGGGAGCTGATCACCTGCGGTGGCGGCGGCGCGTACCTCTACCCGACGCACAAGCTGCCGGAGTGCATCGAGGTGCCGCCGAGGGACACCCTGGCCCGCCGGGCCAGCCGCTCCGAGCCGTACGAGCTGGCCGGCCGCTACCCGGAGCCGGCCCGTTCCCGCCGCTACGGCTGGGGGATCTTCGGCCGGCTGCCGCTGCGCAACCCGGGTTTCGTGACGCTGCTGGGCACCCTGCAGACGATGCTGATGCTGGCCATCGCCGGCGCCACCGCACCCCGGGTCGGCGAGACCGACCAGCGGCTGTTCAGCATCCCGCTGGTGATGATCGTGGTGGTGGCGCTGCTGGGCGCCGCGTTCTTCGCCAAGCCGCCGACCGCGAGCGGGAAACGCAAGCTGCGGCACTGGCTGCTCGGCCTCTCCCACGGGCTGGCGCACGTCGGGCTGGCCGCCGCCGGCGCCTGGGTCTGGCTGGGCCTGCCGTTCCACCAGTGGGTCTGGCCGCTGCCGATCCTCGCGGCGGTCCTGCTCTTCGCGCCGGTCGCCGGGCTGGTGGCCAGCCAGTTGACGGCCGGCTACCTGGTGCTGGCCGGGCACTTCGGGGTGAACCTCAACGAGCTCTTCGCCGGCCAGGGCATCGAGGACGCCAAGTCGTTCCTGCGACTGCGGATCGACCCGGACGGCACGCTCACCGTCTATCCGGTGGCGGTGGACCGGATCGGGCGGCGCTGGCGGATCAACCCCGACGACGCGGTGGACGCCTCCTGGATCGTGCCCGAGCGACCGCTACGGGCCCGGCTCGCCGAACCGCCGATCGTCATCCGCTGAACCGCTGGCGGCGGTACGGGCTCAGCCGTACTGGTCGTCGAAGGCCCGGCGGGAGCCGCAGACCTCCGACAGGCTGCACCGCCGGACCGCCCCGTCGGAGAGCTGCCGGACGGTGACGGTCTCGCTCGGCGGGTGCCGGGAGACGACCTTCGCCGTCCCCTCGTCGGTCTCCACCCGCTGGCCGCTCGTCGGGTAGCTGCCGCTCTGGGCGTACAGCGGATGTTCGTACTTCAGGCAGCACATCAGCCGGCCGCAGGCGCCGGAGATCCGCAGCGGGTTGAGCGGCAGATCCTGGTCCTTGGCCATCCGGATCGTCACCGGCTCGAAGTCGGTGAGGAAGGTGGCGCAGCACAGGTCCCGCCCGCAGGAGCCGATGCCGCCCTGCACCCGGGCCGAGTCCCGGGCGGAGAGCTGGCGCAGCTCGACCCGGCAGTGCAGGGTGGCGCCGAGATCGCGGACCAGCGACCGGAAGTCGACCCGGTGCGGGGCGGTGAAGTAGATGGTGGTGCGGGCCCCGGAGGAGGTGCCGCCGGTCGACTCCTGGACGTGATCGACGGCGATCACCTTCATCGGCAGGCCGTGTTCGCGGATCAGCTTCTTGGCCGCCACCTTCGCCTCGGCCTTGCGCCTGCGTTGGCTCTCGTCCCGCTGCAGGTCACGCTCGCCGGCCAGGCCGGCGAGCTTGGGAAACCCGGAGGTGTCCTCGGACACCCACTGCGGCGCCCAGACGCACTCGGCCACCTCGGTGCCCTCGTCGGTGGGGACCAGCACCCGGTCTCCGACGGCGGGGCGCAGCTCCCCGGGGTCGAGGTAGTAGAGGCGGCCATACCGGTTGAAGCTGACCGCGCACAGCATCCCCATCAGCCCACCCTACGACGGCCGGCCGGCCAGGGCGAGAGCGGTCCGACGCCCGGCCGACCCGGTCAGAGCGCCAACCGGGTGGTGCCGTCGAGCGCCAGCCCTCCTCCGGTCGGGGCCGCCGGCCGGTACGCCAGCTCGCCGGCCGCCGCCGGCCACCGGTGCGCGAGCGCCTCCGCCTCCTCGTACGCGGTCGCGATGGTGCCCAGCACCCGGGCGCCCAGCTCCGCCGCGGCCGCCCCGCCCGGCGCCGGACCCGAGCCTGAGCCGGTGCCGGTGGCCCGACCGGCGTCGCCGGTCACCAGGGTCACCGCCTCGACCGAGCCGAGCGCCGCCGCCAGGGTGCGCGCCAGGCCGAGGCGGGTACGCGAGATCCAGTCGGCCACCGCGTCGGCGAAACCGGCGGTGGCGGTGAGCCGGCCGACCAGGCTCTCGCCGGCCCCGTCGAGGTGGGCGGCGAGCGCCGCCCGGTGCGCGGTGAACGCGTCCGCGCCGGCACCCCGCCACGGCAGCTCCCCGCGCAGGGCGGTGCCGGTGTGGTCGTACTCGCGAAGGAGGGTGCGGGCGGCGGTGCCGGCGGCGGCCAGCGGCGCCGGCCGCAACGCGCAGATCGCGCCGACCGCCGGCCCGGGCAGTGTCCGCAGGTGGCGCAGCAGCGGCCAGATCCGGTGGTCGGCCGGGGCGCCGCCATCGGTGAGGAGGTCGTCGACCCGGCCGAGCAGGTCGGCCGCCGGGGCGGCGAGGCGGTCCAGCGGGTCCATCACGGCTGCTCCGGTTGCCGACGGCGGGCCGTGTCGTCGGCGTTGGTGTAGCACTCGGCGACCGCCCGCAGGGTGGCGGCGGTCTCGGCCAGTCGGGCGGCGAACGCCTCCGCCTCCCGGGTCCTGGCCACGGCGGCCGACAGCCACTGCTCGTGCAGTGCCCGGCCGACCTCGGCGAGCCGGCCGGGTCCGTCGGCGCCGAACGCCTCGGGAGTCGGACCGGTGTGGCCGATGGCCCGGGCGGCGGTGGGCAGTGTCTCCGCCGACCGGTCCAGCCGGCGGGCGAGCTCGGTGAGGGTCTCCATCAGGCGCCCGCCAGCCGGCGGTACTCGCCGAACGTCTCGGTGTGCACCTTCTCGCGGGCCCACCGGGCGGCCTCCGCGGCGGCGGTGACCGCGGCCCGGACGGCGCGGGACAGTTCGTGGTTGGTCCGGCTCTGCACGGGGACGAGGAACCGGACGTCGATGATGTCGCCGGTGGCGGCGACGACCACCTCGACCAGCCCGTCGGGTGAGTGCACCGAGACCTCGACGCCCCGGGCGGCCTGCTCGAATTCGGCCTGCAACGCCTCGATGCGGCGGTACCGCTCGATCGCCTCCTCCACCCAGGACTCGTCGAGCTCCCGTGCCATCGGCCGGCTCCTCCCCCGTGTCGGTCCATGGACCGTCGGCGGACGCCAGAATGACACCCACCGTGGCGCGACGATCGCAGGCGGCATCGAAAATACCGATCGACGCTCCCGAACGGAAGAGGTGGGTGACTCAACCCTTCCAGAGCGCGAGCATCATCGCCTCGACGGCGATCCGGGGCTTGACGTTCGTCTCGATCGCGGTCCGGCAGGCCAGCACGGCCTCCAGCCGGCGCAGCGTCCCCTCCGGGGTCCACTTGCCGGCGGCGGCCCGGGCCAACGGCTCGGTGTCGGTGTGCACCGGCGCCACCGGGGCGCCCATCGACACCGTCAGCACGTCCCGGTAGAAGCCCGCCAGATCGACCAGGGCGCGGTCCAGGGCGTCCCGCTGGGCCCGGGTGGCCCGCGACTTCTGCCGCCGTTCCAGGTCCTTGAGCTGGCCGGCCGAGCCCCGGGCGGCGCCGGCCGCGCCCTTGCCGGTGCCGCCCGCGCCGAGTGCCGTCTGCAGGGCGGCCTTTTCGGCGGCGTCGGCGTCGGCCACCGCGGCCGCCGCCTCCGCCTCGGCCGCGTCGATGAGCGCGGACGCGGCGTCGAAGCAGGCGCCGACGCCGGTGAGCCGGCGGGGCACCGCCAGCACCGCGTCCCGCCGCTGCCGGGCGTCCGGGTCGCGGGCCAGCCGTCGGGCCCGGCCGACGTGCCCCTGGGCGGCCGCCGCCGCCCAGCCGGCCACCTCCGGCGCCACCTGGTCCCGGCCGGTCAGCACGGCCGCGACGGCGGCGGCGGGCGGCTGCCGCAGCGGTACCAGCCGGCAGCGGGACCGGATGGTGACCGAGATGTCGTCCGGGTGGGTGGACGGCGCGCAGAGCAGGAAGACGGTCCGCGGCGGCGGCTCCTCGATCGCCTTGAGCAGGGCGTTGCTGGCCGCCTCGGTGAGCCGGTCGGCATCCTCGATGACCAGCACCTGCCAGCGCCCGCCGGAGGGGGTGCTGGCGGCGCGCAGCACCAGCGCCCGCATCTCGCCGACCCCGATGGAGAGCCCTTCGGGCACCACGAAGCGCACGTCGGCGTGGGTGCCGGTCAGCGTGGTGTGGCAGCCGGCGCAGTTGCCGCACCCGGTGCCGTAGGCGCACTGCAGGGCGGCGGCGAGGGCCCGCGCGGCGACCGACCGTCCCGAGCCGGGCGGGCCGGTGAAGATCCAGGCATGGGTCATCGCGCCGGTGCCCGGCCCGGCACCGGCCGGCTCGACGGCACCCGGCTCGGTGCCGGTCGGGTCCGTGGCCGCGATCAGTTCGGCCGCGGCGGCGGCTGCCGCCCGCAGTGTCGCGACGGCGTCGTCCTGGCCGACCAGGTCGGCGAAGACATCGGCCATCAGGTCCGGCGCTCCAGCCCCGGTCCCCGGCCCGGTCCGGCCGCGGCGGCCCAGCCGGACCGGTCCGCCTCCGGCCCGCCGGCATCGGTGTCGGTCCGCCCGTCGACACCGTCGGCGGCCGCGGCGGCACCGTCCCGGTCGGCCGGACCGTCCCCGTCGGTCGGGTCATGCCGGTCGGCCGAACCGTCCCTGGGCGGCGTGGGCAGCAGGGCGGTCACCCGGGCCGCGACCGTCCCGGAGATCTCCGGGGCCGGGCGGGCGGCGTCGAGCACCAGGTACCGCTTGGGTTCGTTCGAGGCCAGGTCGAGGAAGGCGTACCGGACCCGCTCGTGGAAGGCGACCGACTCGCCCTCCAGCCGGTCCACCCCGGCGCCCCGGCTGGCCACCCGGGCCAGCCCCACCGCCGGGTCGACGTCGAGCAGCACCACCAGGTCGGGGCGGAGGCCGCCGGTGGCCCAGGAGGAGAGCCAGGAGACCTCGTCGACCGGCAGGGTCCGACCGGCACCCTGGTACGCCAGCGACGAGTCGACGTACCGGTCGCTGATCACCACGGCGCCGCGGCTGAGGGCGGGCCGGACCACGGTGGCCACGTGGTGCGCCCGGTCGGCGGCGTAGAGCAGCGCCTCGGCCCGGGGAGAGAGCGCGGTCGGCTCCAACGCGCCCCCCAGCACCAGGCCGCGGATCCGTTCCCCGACCGCGGTGGCGCCCGGCTCGCGGGTCACCACGACGTCCCGGCCGTCCCGGCGCAGCGCCTCGGCGAGCGCGGTGACCTGGGTGGACTTGCCGGCGCCCTCGCCACCCTCGAAGACCACGAAGAGCCCCTGCGAGGCGAACGGTTCGGCCGGCGAGAGCGGCCGGCCCCGGATCGATCCCCACAGGTCGGCCAGCACCGGTACGCCGGGCTTGTCGTCCATCTGGCGGAAGGCGCTGACCCCGGCGAGGATGCCGGCCAGCCCGGCCGCGAGCAGCAGCAGCCGGGTCGAGGAGATCGAGATGCCCAGGTCGGCGATCCGGAGCTGGCGGGACCCGCCGAGGCCGACCAGCAGGCTGCTCAGCGAGATGGCGAGCATCAGCACCACCCGGGTGCCGGTCTGCACGACGGCGAAGACCCGGCCCCGGACGTCGTCGGCGATCTCGCCGCCGAGCAGGGTGGTGCCGGCGAGGAAGGCCATCCCGGCGCCGGCGCCGACCAGCACCGCGCCGAGGATCGCCATCGACAGGTGCAGGGAGGCGGCGAGCAGCAGCACCGAGGCGCTGGCGAGCACGATGCTCATGCCGAACCAGCGCCGCCGGGACATCTCCCGGACGATCATCGGACCGAGCCCGATGCCGACCGCCAGCCCGATGAAGATCGACCCGAACAGCAGGTAGAAGGCGGCGTCACCGGCGCTGAGCGACCGGGTGAAGAAGTTCGCCGTGCCGATCACCACACCGCCGCCGGCGAACGCGCCGAAGATGCCGAAGACCAGGCCCCGGACCAGCGGCGTCTTGCCGATGAACTGCCAGCCCTCGATGAACTGCCGGGTCACCCCCTGGTCGGTGGACTCCCAGCGGCCGGCCCGGCCGCTGATCTCCTTGATGCCGAAGAAGACCACCAGCGCGGTGGCCAGCCGGGACAGCGCGTTGAAGTAGAGCGCCAGGGTGGCCGGTTCGGCCCAGCCGGGCGTGTCGCCGGCGATGCTGCGGACGCTGCCGTCCAGCAGGGCCAGGACGAGGGCGGCCAGCACCGGGGTGAGGCCGTAGGTGGTGATCAGGGTGAGCTGGTTGGCCATCTCCAGCCGGGCCCGGGGGATCAGGTTGGGGACCGCGGCCTCCTTGGCCGGAATCCAGATCAGGGTGATCGTCTCGATCAGGAAGGTGGCCAGCGCCGCCCAGGCGACGGTCGCACCACCGCTGAGACCGAAGAGCGCGACCAGCGGGATCGAGGCGAAGAGCGCGAACCGCAGCAGGTCGCAGATGACCATCGTGTAGCGGCGGTCGAACCGGTCGGCCAGCACGCCGGCCACCGGGCCGAGGATCAGCGCGGGCAGCAGCCGGACGGCGATCACGCCGCCGAACGCGACTCCCTTGGCGGTGTCGCCGGTGACCTGGGTGGCGGCGAAGACCGAGGTGGCCAGCAGTCCCAGCCAGTCGCCCAGCGAGGCCACCCCGAGCACGATCCAGAGCCGGCGGAACGGACGGATCCGCAGCACGGAGCGGAGGGCCTGGTAGCCGGTGCGGTCGACCGGAGATGGCGGCGGCCCCGACGGACCGCCTGGTCCGTCCGCGCTCGCCGCGCCGCTGGCATTCGTCTCGATGGCCGTACCCTCCGCGTGCCGGCCCATCGCTGGGCTCCCCCGACCACACTCTAGCCGCGGGGCGGATCACCCCCACCCCGACATTCCCCTGATCCCGAGCGTAGGGGGCGGTGGCGAACGCCGATGCCCGGGCGCCGGGGCGGGCTTACGCGAGGGTGTTTCGCATTTTTCCCCGGCGGGCTAGCGTGCTCAGGTGCCCACCGAACGCGACCTGCTCCGCGACCGCCTGGACCGGGCGACCGCGCACCTCGATCCACCGTTCGCCGTCGTCGACCTGGCTGCCTTCGACGCGAACGCGACCGCCCTGGCGGCCCGCGCGGCCGGCAAGCCGGTCCGGGTGGCCAGCAAGTCGGTCCGCTGCCGGGCACTGCTGACCCGGGCCCTGCAGCGGCCGGGCTGGGCCGGGGTGATGGCGTACACCGTGGCCGAGGCGAACTGGCTGGTCCGGGCCGGCGTCACCGGCGACGCGCTGGTGGCGTACCCGAGTGCGGACCGGGCGGCGCTGGCCGAGCTGGCCGCCGACGCGGAGCTTTCGGCGGCGGTCACCGTGATGGTGGACAGCACCGAGCAGCTCGACCTGATCGACTCGATCGCCCCCGCCGACCGGCGCGAGCCGATCCGGGTCTGCGTCGACCTGGACGCCTCCTGGCGCCCGCTGCGGGGCGGGCCGGCCGGCCGGCTGCACATCGGGGTACGCCGGTCACCGGTGCACTCGGCCGCCGACGCCGGCGCGCTGGCCGCGCGGATCACCGCCCGGCCCGGCTTCCGGCTGGTCGGGCTGATGGCGTACGAGGCGCAGATCGCCGGGCTCGGCGACGCGCCGCCCGGACAGGCGGCCCGGGGCACGGTGATCCGGGCGCTGCAGCGCCGGTCGTACCGGGAACTGCTGGCCCGGCGCGGCGCGGCGGTGGCGGCCGTCCGCGAACACGCCGACCTGGAACTGGTGAACGGCGGCGGCACCGGCAGCGTGGCGGTGACCACCGCGGATCCGGCGGTCACCGAGGTCACCGCCGGATCCGGACTGTACGGCCCGACCCTGTTCGACGCGTACCGCGCCTGGCGGCCGACGCCGGCCGCCTTCTTCGCCCTGCCGGTGGTCCGCCGGCCGAGCCCCGGGGTGGCGACGGTGCTCGGCGGCGGCTGGATCGCCTCCGGACCGGCCGAGCCGAGCCGGCTGCCGGCCCCGTGGCTGCCGGCCGGGCTGCGACTGACCGGCGCCGAGGGCGCCGGTGAGGTGCAGACGCCGCTGGTGGGCCCGGCCGCCGACGCACTGCGGGTCGGCGACCGGGTCTGGTTCCGGCACGCCAAGGCGGGTGAGCTGTGTGAACACGTCGCCGAACTGCACCTGGTCGCGGGCGATCAGGTGGTCGAGACGGTCGCCACCTACCGGGGCGAGGGCCGGGCGTTCCTGTGACGGCGGCCGGCTGCGGTCAGGAGGCGGCCGGCTCGGGCTCCGGCTCGGGCTCCGCCACCACCTCGGCCGGCGGATCGGTGCGCGGGTGGTCGGCGGCCGGTTGGTCGACCTGGCGGTGCAGGTACTCCCGGATCAACGCCTTCGCCTCGGCGAGCACCTGGTCGTCACCCTCCGGATCGCGCCGGAACGCGAGCTTGATCAGCGCGTCGGCGGCCTCCACGGCGATCTCCAGGGCGAACCGCAGCTGCTGGCCGTCGACGATGCCGAACTGCTCCACCAGCACCTGAGCCAACTGCTCGGCGATGACGCCGTTGTTGTCGCGCTCCTCGTCGAGCAGGTGCAGGTCCACCACGTCGCCGAAGTGCAGGGTACGAAAGCCTGGCACCGACCGGTGCATCGCGATGTACTCGTCGATGCCCGCGTCGACCCCGTCCCACCAGTGGTCGAGGTCGCCCTGGGAGAATCGGTCGTTCAGTCGCTGGAGGTAACTCTCCATATTACGCAGGGTCAGTGCCTGCACGATCGCACGCTTGTCTGGGAAGAACTGATATACCGAACCGATGGCCACCCCGGCCCGCTCGGCGAGCAGGGTGGTGGTCAGCCCTTCATAGCCGACCTCATCGACCAGTTCGGCGCACGCGTCCAGCATCCGCTGGACGCGGGCGACGCTACGACCCTGCACCGGAACCCGGCGCAGCGGGCCGGTTGTGGCGGTTGACGTGGACACTCGTCGCCACTCCCTTTCGACGGGAATCAAGATATCTGCACGTCGCGAGTTCGACACGCTACCTGGGTTAACGAGCGGGCGAGAAAGGCGATATTTACTCGCCCCGGTGATCCTGATATGAAGGCTACTCACATTCGCGTTGGAGGTCAGATGAGCGGCAGAGCACCGGCCGGCGGCCCGGCTCCGGCCGTTCGGCCGACCCCGACCGGGTGGTCCAACTGGGCCGGCAACCAGCGGGCCACCGCGTCCCCGGTCCGGCCCCGGGACCACGCCGAGGTGGTCACCACCGTTCGCGCCGCGGCCGCCGAGGGCCGGCGGATCAGGCCGGTCGGCAGCGGCCACTCGTTCACCGACATCGCCCGCACCACCGACCTGCGGATGGAACTCGACGCGCTGACCGGACCGCCCCGGGTGGACGCCGAGCGGCGACTGGTCACCGTGCCGGCCGGGATCACCCTGTGGCAGCTCAACGACCTGCTCGCCGAGCACCGGCTGGCGCTGCCCAACCTCGGCGACATCGACAGCCAGACCATCGCCGGTGCGATCTCCACCGGCACCCACGGCACCGGCGCCGGATACGGCTGCCTCTCCACCTTCGTCGAGGAACTACTCCTGGTAACCGGGACGGGCGAACTGCTGCGCTGCTCCGCCAGCCAACACCCCGACGTCTTCGCCGCCGCCCGGGTCGGGCTCGGCGCGCTCGGCGTCATCGTCGAGGTGACCCTGCGCTGTGTCGACGCGTTCGTACTGCGGGCCCACGAACGGCCGGCGGCGCTCGCCGACGTGCTCGCCGCCCTGCCCGACCTGATCGGGGGCAACGACCACTTCGAGTTCTACTGGTTCCCCTACACCGACCGGGTGCAGGTCAAGACCAACAACCGGGTTCCCGCCGACGACCGGCCGCTGCCCCGCTGGCGGGCCTGGCTCGACGACGAGTTCCTCTCCAACATGGTCTTCGGCGCCGCCTGCCGGCTCGGCCGGACCGCGCCCGCCGTGGTCCCGTCGATAAGCGCGATCTCGGCCCGCGCACTCACCGAGCGCAGCTACACCGCCCGCTCCGACCGGGTCTTCTGCACCGCCCGCCGGGTGCGCTTCACCGAGATGGAGTACGGCCTGCCCCGGGCCGCGCTGCCGGAGGCGCTGGCCGGGCTGCGCCGGATCGTGGACGGCCTGCCGTTCAAGGTGCTCTTCCCGGTGGAGGTGCGGTTCACCGGCCCCGACGACCTCTGGCTCTCGCACGGGTACGACCGCGAGTCGGCGTACCTGGCGATCCACCAGTACGTCGGGATGCCCGACGAGCCGTACTTCCGGGCGTTCGAGGCGATCGCCGCCGACCTGGCCGGCCGGCCGCACTGGGGGAAGCTGCACTACCGGGACGCCGCGTCGCTGGCACCGGCGTACCCCCGGTTCGCCGACTTCCTGGCGGTCCGCGACCGGCTCGACCCGGGCCGGGTCTTCGCCAACGCCTACACCGACCGGGTGCTCGGCGGCTGACCCGTTCAGTCCGTTTGGTCGCCCCCGGCCCGCCCGGCGGTCGCCTTGCGCGGCGCCGCCTTCTTCGCGGTGGTCTTCTTGGCCGCCGTGGCCTTCTTTGCCGTCGTGGTCTTCTTGGCCGCCGTGGTCTTCTTCGCCGCCGTCTTGCGGGCCGGGGTGGCGCCGTCGCCGGTCGCCTTCGCGGCCGTGGCCTTCTTCGCCGTGGTCTTCTTGGCGGCGGTCTTCTTGGCGGCCTTCTTGCGCGGCGCCGGCCCCTTGGCCCGCTTCTCGGCGAGCATCTCGGAGGCCTCCTCGATGCTCAGCGCCTCCGGCGTCTGGCCACGGCGCAGCGACGCGTTCGTCTCGCCGTCGGTGACGTACGGCCCGAACCGACCGTCCTTGATCACCAGCGGCTTCTCGGTGAGCGGGTCCGGCCCCATCTCCCGCAGCGGCGGCGCGGCGGCCCGGCGCTGCCGGGTCTTCGGGGCCGCCAGCAGCGCCAGCGCCTCGTCCAGGGTGACCGTGAAGATCTTCTCCTCGGACTCCAGCGAGCGGAACTCGTCACCGCGCTTGACGTACGGGCCGTACCGGCCGGCGGCGGCCAGCACCTCCGCGCCGTCCGGCGCCACCCCGACCACGCGGGGCAGCGAGAGCAGCTTGAGCGCCTCGGCCAACGAGATCGAGTCCGGCGACTGCGAGCGCAGCAGCGAGGAGTTGCGGTCCCCACTGGAGACGTACGGGCCGAACCGGCCGGAACGCAGCAGGATCGGCTCCCCGGTCTCCGGGTGGTCGCCGAGCTTGCGCTCCCCGCCGCCGCCGAGGAAGAGCTCGTGCACCTTCTCCGGGGTCAGCTCGTCCGGCGCGACACCCTCCGGGATCGGCGCCCGGTCCCCGGTGGAGCCACCCTCCTCGGCACCGGCGGCGCCGTCGCCGGTTGCCGCCGGCTGCCCGCCGGCCGGGGGTGCCGCGTTCTCCGGCAGGCTGCGCTGCAGGTACGGCCCGTAGCGGCCGACCCGGACCACCACGTCCCGCCCCTCGTCGTCGCGGAACAGCGGGATCGAGTTGACGCTGCGCGCGTCGATCTCGCTCAGATTCTCGGTGACCAGCTTCTTCAGGCCGCCGGACCGGGCCACCGAATCGTCGCCGGCCACGTCGCTGCCGAAGTAGAACGAGGTGAGGAAGTCGACCGCGGCGTGGTCACCACCGGCGATCTCGTCCAGCTCGTTCTCCATCGCCGCGGTGAAGTTGTAGTCCACCAGTCGGGGATAGTGCCGTTCCAGCAGACCGACCACCGCGAACGCGAGGAAGGACGGGATCAGCGCCTGGCCGCGCTTGAAGACGTACCCCCGGTCCTGGATCGTCTGCATGATCGACGCGTAGGTCGACGGGCGGCCGATGCCCAGCTCCTCCAGGGCCTTGACCAGCGACGCCTCCGTGTAACGCGACGGCGGCTGGGTGCTGTGGCCGACCGCGGCCAGCTCCTCCGCGGTCAGCGGCTGGTCCTTGGTCAGGTTCGGCAACCGCCGCTCGGCGTCCTCGGCCTCGGCGTTCTCGTCGTCGGAGGACTCCACGTACGCCCGCAGGAAGCCGGGGTCGGTGATGGTCTTGCCGGTGGCGCCGAAGTCGGCCTCCTCGCCGGAGGTGGAGACCGCCCGGATCCGCACCGAGATGCTGGAGCCGACCGCGTCGGTCATCTGCGAGGCGATGGTCCGCCGCCAGATCAGCTCGTAGAGCCGGAACTCCTCGCCGGAGAGCTCGTTGGCCAGCTCACCGGGGGTGCGGAAGGTGTCGCCGGCCGGCCGGATCGCCTCGTGCGCCTCCTGGGCGTTCTTCACCTTGCCGGTGTAGCGGCGCGGCTCCGGCGGCACGTTGCGCTCGCCGTAGAGTTCGGCGATCTGCCGGCGGGCCGCGGCGATCGCGGTCTCCGACAGGTTCACCGAGTCGGTACGCATATAGGTGATGTAGCCGTTCTCGTAGAGCCGCTGCGCGGTGCGCATCGTCTGCTGCGAGGAGAACCGCAGCTTGCGGGCCGCCTCCTGCTGCAGGGTCGAGGTGATGAACGGCGCGTACGGGCGGCGCCGGTAGGGCTTCTCCTCGACCCGGGTGACGGTGAACGGCCGCCCGTCGAGGCGGGCCGCCAGCCCGCGGGCGCCGTCGGCGTCCAGGTGGGTCACCCCGGCGCCGGGGCGGACCCGGCCGGTGGTCGGCTCGAAGTCCTTGCCGGTGGCGATCCGGTCGCCGTCCAGCGCGATCAGGGTGGCGTTGAAGGTACGCGGACCGTCACCGGCCGCGGCGACCGCCAGCCGGGCCTGGATGTCCCAGTACTCGGCGGTGCGGAACGCCATCCGCTGGCGTTCCCGCTCCACCACGATCCGGGTGGCCACCGATTGGACCCGGCCCGCGGAGAGCCGGGGCATCACCTTCTTCCACAGCACCGGGGAGACCTCGTAGCCGTAGAGCCGGTCCAGGATGCGGCGGGCCTCCTGGGCGTCGACCAGGTCCCGGTCGATCTCCCGGGGGTTGGCGACGGCGGCCTGGATGGCGGCCCGGGTGATCTCGTGGAAGACCATCCGCTTGACCGGCACCTTGGGCTTGAGCGTCTCGACCAGGTGCCAGGCGATCGCCTCGCCCTCCCGGTCCTCATCCGTGGCGAGGAGAACCTCGTCGGCCTCCTTCGCCAACTTGGTCAGCTTGCTGATCTGCTGCCGGCGGTCGGCCGAGACGACGTAGAGGGCGGTGAAGCCGTTGTCGACGTCGACGCCGAGCCGGGCCCACGGCTCCTTCTTGTATTTGGTGGGCACGTCGGCGGCGTTGCGGGGCAGGTCGCGGACATGCCCCAGGCTGGCCTCGACGACATACCCCGGGCCGAGGTAACCCGAGATCGTCTTGGCCTTCGCCGGTGACTCGACGATGACCAGACGGGTGCTCCTGGCGTTGCTCGGCACGGCTCTCCCTGACCTTCACTCACTGGTGCGCGGTGCCACCCGGTGGTGGATCGCCCTTCCCCGGGTGGAACGCCAAACGTAACGCGCTTCCCGCGCTTACGGGCGCGCGGGCGGCACGCCGGCCCCCGCAACGCTGCGGTCACGCATGGTTACGCAACAACGCACGGGCGGTCATGCCCGATCGGCGACACCGTACACCGCGAACGAAACTCCGCGCTCCCCACCGCAGGATGCGATCTCCGGCACCATCCGGCGGCAGGTCGCTTTCGACCCGAGTTGACCCCGTTCATGTCGCGAATCAGACAACGGCCGATGGTAGGACAACTCGGTCATCTCTGCGGTGCGAACCGGGCTGCCGGTGGCACCGGCCACTGCGCGGCCGGCGCCGCCGCCGGCCGGTCACCGACCAGTTCGGCCAGCCGGGCCAACCGCCGCCGGCCGGTGATCCGGTACGCCGGCCCGCCCGACCGGGCGTCGAGCAGCGCGGCCGGCAGGCCGATCGCGGCGAGCGCCGCCCCCACCGCGTCCCAGCCCGCCTCGTCCGACTCGCCGAGCCGAAGCTGGAACCCGAGCGGCTCGGCGGTGCCGGCCGCCGCCGCCCAGAGCCGCAGCCTCGGCCCGGTCAGGTGGAAACCGGCCGGCGGGCGCTTGGCCGCGCCCCGCAGCCAGGCCGCCCCCAACCGGGCCAGGGCACTGGTGTACGACGTACTCACCGCGTGCCCACCCGCCGGGGTGCCCGACCAGGTCGCGGCGAGGCCGCGCAGCGCCAACTCGGCGACGAGCACGTGCACCCGCCAGGCGTTCCCGACCACCACCGAGACCCGGGCGGTGCCGCCCATCCGGACCACCTCGCCGGGGCCGGCGAGCAGGCCGGCCAGGTCCGCCACCGACGGCTCCACCGCCTCCACCCCGAACAGCGACAGCTGCCGGGCCGGATCCCGCCGCACCGCGGGCTCGGGCTCGGGCCGCGGCTCCGGCTCCGGTCCCGGGTCGGGCTCCGGCTCGGGCGGCGGGGATTCGGCAGACGGCGTCAGCGACACTCCGGGACCTCGTCGAAGGCGGCTTGGAGTTCCACCGAGTCGAGCTCGCTGGTGTCCAGGGCGCTCGCGTCGTACTCCTGGTTCAGGGTATCGATCGCGGTCTTGACGCCGGCGTAGAACGCGCCGGCCTCCCCGGTGCTCAGCTCCTCGATCGACCGGCGGGCCTGGCCGTAGGCGTCCCGGACCGCGGTGAGCGAGGCGAGGAACTCGCGGGACACCACGTCGCCGCGGTCCACGTCCGGCACCCCGGCCTCCTGCACCGAGCGGCGCGCCGTCTCGCTGGCCTGTTCGGCGCCACCGAAGAGCCGGACCAGGTTCTCCTGGGCCTGCGCCGGGGTGGTCTTCGCGGTCATCTGCTGCTGGGCGCTGCTGGTGAGCGTGCTGATCTCGGCCCGCCACGGGGCGAGCGCCTGGCAGACCGAGGCGGCCCAGGCGCGCGGCGCCGGCCCGCCGCCGCAGGCCCCGGCGAGGACCGCGAGCAGACACAGCGCCGCCGTGAACCTCGCGGCGGAAGCCGGCCGGGGCGTACGCATGCGTTGCAGCGTACGGGTTGAGCGGCCCGCGGCGGGTGGCCGGACCGGCGGCGGTCCCGCGGCCCGGACCGAAGAAGACGGCCCCCGGCCGGCGCGCGGGACGCCGGCCGGGGGCCGCTGGTACATCGCTGCCGTCAGGCGGTCACGGTTTCGGGCTGCTTCTCCCCGCTGCCGGCGCTGGGGCCGGAGCCGGAATCGTCCATCACCATCGGCTGGCGCTTGCTCCAGACCACCGCCGCCACCACGATCAGGGCCGCGACGAGCGCCACCGTGATCCGCAGCGCGTCGTTCTGGTCGTTGCCGACGCTCCACGCCACCACGGCGGGCGCGATCAGCAGCGAGACCAGGTTCATCACCTTCAGCAGCGGGTTGATCGCCGGTCCGGCGGTGTCCTTGAACGGGTCACCGACGGTGTCGCCGATGACCGTGGCGGCGTGCGACTCGGAACCCTTGCCCCCGTACGCCCCGTCCTCGACGAGCTTCTTGGCGTTGTCCCAGGCGCCACCGGAGTTGGCCAGGAAGACCGCCATCAGCGTGCCGGCCCCGATCGCGCCGGCCAGGTAGGCGGCGAGCGCTCCCGGGCCGAGACCGAACCCGACCGCGATCGGCGCCATGATCGCCAGCAGGCCGGGGGTGAGCAGCTCGCGCTGCGCGTCCCGGGTGCAGATGTCGACCACCTTGCCGTACTCCGGCCGCTGGGTGCGGTCCATGATGCCCGGCAGCTCACGGAACTGCCGGCGGACCTCCCGGACCACCGCGCCGGCCGACCGGGAGACCGCGTTGATCGCCAGGCCGGAGAAGAGGAAGACCACCGCCGCGCCGATGATCAGACCGACCAGGTTGCGCGGGTCGGCCACGTTCAACGCGTCGGTGATCGCCTGCGCGGCCCCGTCGCCGAACCCGGCGTCGCCGTACGCGGTCTCCAGGGTGTCGGTGTAGGACCCGAAGAGCGCGGTGGCGGCGAGCACCGCCGTGGCGATCGCGATCCCCTTGGTGATCGCCTTGGTGGTGTTGCCGACCGCGTCCAGTTCGGTCAGGGTGCGGGCGCCGTCCTCGTCGATGTCGCCGGACATCTCGGCGATGCCCTGGGCGTTGTCGGAGATCGGGCCGAAGGTGTCCATCGCCACGATCACGCCGACCGTGGTGAGCAGGCCGGTGCCGGCCAGCGCCACCGCGAACAGCGACACCACCAGGGTGCCCCCGCCGAGCAGGTACGCCCCGAAGACGCCGGCGCCGATCAGCAGTGCCGAGTAGACCGCCGACTCCAGGCCGACGCTGATGCCGGCGAGCACCACGGTGGCGGCGCCGGTCTCCGAGGACCGGCCGATGTCGAGCACCGGCCGCCGGTTGGTCTCGGTGAAGTACCCGGTCAGCGCCTGGATGGCGGCGGCCAGCACGATACCGATCACGACCGCGCCGATGGCGATCCAGCGCGGGTTGCCGTCCACGTCGGCCACCCCGTCGCCGAAGTCGGCGAAGTCGGCCGGCAGGTAGGTCCAGGCGGCGACCGCCACCAGGACCGCCGAGATCAGCGCGGAGAGATAGAACGCGCGGTTGATCGCGGTCAGGCCGTTGCGGTCGGAGGCCCGCAGCCGGGTGATGAAGACGCCGATGATCGCGACGACGACGCCGATGCCGGAGACGATGAGCGGGAAGACCAGGCCGTCCTCGCCGAACGCGGCCCGACCCAGGATCAGCGCCGCGACGAGCGTGACCGCGTACGACTCGAACAGGTCGGCGGCCATGCCGGCGCAGTCACCGACGTTGTCGCCGACGTTGTCGGCGATGGTGGCGGCGTTGCGCGGGTCGTCCTCGGGGATGCCCTGCTCGACCTTGCCGACCAGGTCGGCGCCGACGTCGGCGGCCTTGGTGAAGATGCCGCCGCCGACCCGCATGAACATGGCCAGCAGGGCGGCGCCGAAGCCGAAGCCCTCCAGCACCGTCGGGGCGTCACCCCGGAAGAGGATCACCACCAGCGCGGCGCCGAACAGGCCGAGGCCGACGGTGAGGAAGCCGACCACGCCACCGGTCCGGAAGGCGATCTTCATGGCCGCCTCGCGGCCACCCTGCGCCTGCCGCGCGGCGGCGGCCACCCGCAGGTTGGCCCGGGTGGCCAGCGCCATGCCGGCCCCACCGATGATCGCGCTGAACACCGCGCCGACCACGAAGAACGCGGACCGGCCGATCTTCACCAGCGTCTCGCTGCCGTCGGTGTCGTGCACCGGCAGCAGGAAGAGCAGCACCACCGCGATCACCACGAAGATGGCGAGGGTCCTGAACTGGCGGAGCAGGTACGCCGAGGCGCCCTCCTGGACGGCCCCCGCGATCTCCTGCATGTTTGTGGTGCCCTTACCGGTCGCCAGGACCGCCCTGGTCAGGGCGAAGGCGAAGCCCAGCGCCACCAGCGCGATGACCGCGGCGATGACGACGTAGGACAGGTTCTCACCGGTCAGGGACAACCCGCCGCCTTCGGCGGCCAAGGTTTCGGACATCTATGTCCTCCTGTAGCGAACACTCGCGCCGGCCGGCGGACGAACCGGCAGGCGTCTCCACGCGTGGAGCGACGACGGGCAAGCGGTGCCGCGGGCCGGTGGTGAACGGACCGGCGGCACAGCGGTCCCGCGCGGCGCGGATCCCCGCGTGCGCCCGGCCCCACGGGTGCGGGGCCGGGTGCGCGCCGGGCCCGCGAGCGCGGGACCAGGGCACTTGCAGATAACCCGCGTACTCTAGCGGTCGCTCGTGTTGGAGGTCACACCGCGCGCCCGCCTGGCGACGATGATCTTTATCGCTGTGTCGGCAGGTGGTTTCGGGTACGCTCTTCCGCCGCCCCGGGCGGCCCGGTCAGCGGCGCAGCGGCCAGGCCATCTGCACGGCGGTGCCGATCCCCTCGGCCACCGGGCGGACCTGCAGGTCCTCGACGAAGCCGGCGAGCAGCGCGAAGCCCACCCCGACGGTGAGCGCCTCGTCGGTGAGCGACTCGTCGGCCAACTCGTCCGGCGGCAGGGCGGCCAGGCCGAGGCCGGCCTCGACCGGCGCCCGGTCGATCACCCGGACCGTGTAGGCGCCGTCGTCGGACATCTCCACCAGCACCAGGTCGGACAGGCCGTACTGCCGGTGCAGGGCGACCGCGCGGGCGCACGCCTCGCCGATCGCGAGCCGGACCTCGTCGAGCAGTTCCTCGGCCACCCCGGCCCGGCGGGCCACCGCCACGCCGACCAGACGGGCGGTGCGCACGTGCACCGGGGCGGGTGAGAAGGAGAGGCGGACCGTCGACATCACGCCGGTGAGCTCGCCGGGTCCGCCCCGGCGGCGGCCTCGACCGTCGGATAGAGCGGAAAGACCTGGTCCAGGGCGGTGATCCGGAAGATCTTGAGCAGTGGCTCCTTGTCGCAGACCAGACCGAAGGTGCCACCGGCCGCGCGCAGCCGCTTGAGGGCGCCGACGAGCACGCCCAGCCCCGTGGAGTCCAGGAAGTCGACCCGGCCGAGGTCCACCACGACCTTGCGGGCGCCGCCGTCGACCAGCTCGATCAGTCGCTCCCGGAGCCGGGGTGCGGTGTAGACGTCCACCTCGCCGCCGACCTCCAGCACCGTGTGCTCCCCGAGCGTACGGGTTGTCAGCGACAGCTCCATGGGATCCTCCTCGAATCGGGCCGGCCCGGGGGACCTACCCGGGCCAATGGCCTCGAATCAAACTACCGGGGCATCTAACCATCGACCGGTCGGCCGGCGCATCGGCCGGTCGCCGCACATCTTTCCGCACGCCCCGCCTTTCCCGCCCGCGTACACCAGTGCGAGAGTGCAGGACGTGACCTCGTCAGCCACGGTATCGCCCGGTCCGCCCGGACCGCCGGGCGCGGACGGGGTCGGCGGCCTGTTGGAGCTGCTGCGCGGCCGGCGCTCCGGGTCGGCCGGCGACCCGGTCACCCACGTCGAGCGGGTTCCGGCCCGGCCGGGCGCCGCCGGCTCCTGGCCGGACTGGGCGCCGGCCGAACTGCGCGCGGCCTACGCGGAACGCGGCGTCGTCGCGCCGTGGCGGCACCAGCTCACCGCCGCCGAGTTCGGGTACGCGGGCCAGCACGTGGTGATCGCCACCGGCACCGCCTCCGGCAAGTCGCTGGCGTACCAGTTGCCGGTGCTGGCCCGGCTGCTGGCCGACCCCCGCGCGACGGCGCTGTACCTGGCACCCACCAAGGCGCTCGCCGCCGATCAGTTGCGGGCCGTGGCCGACCTGGACCTGCCGGGGGTACGACCAGCCAGCTACGACGGCGACACGCCGCAGGCGGAACGGGAGTGGATCCGACGCCACGCCCGTTTCGTACTGACCAATCCTGATATGTTGCATCATGGCATCCTGCCCGGCCACGCCCGGTGGGCGACCTTCCTGCGCCGGCTGGCGTTCGTGGTGGTGGACGAGTGCCACACCTACCGGGGAGTCTTCGGCTCCCACGTGGCACACGTGCTGCGCCGGCTGCGGCGGCAGACCGCCCGCTACGCCGGCGCCGGGTCCGACCGGGCCGGGCCGGTGTTCCTGCTCGCCTCGGCCACCTCGGGCGATCCCGCCGCGGCCGCCGAACGGCTCACCGGGCTGCCGGTGCGGGCCGTCGACCAGGACGACGCACCCCGCGGCCCGGTGACCTTCGCGCTCTGGGAGCCGCCGCTGCTGCCGCCGGCGGGCGACGGCCACGCCGACGCCGAGCCGGTCCGCCGGTCGGCCCTGCGGGAGACCGCGGACCTGCTCGGCGACGCGGTGGCAGCCGGCACCCGGACCCTGGCGTTCGTCCGGTCCCGACGCGGCGCCGAGGTGGTGGCCAGCACCGCCCGGCGGGCCCTGGACGAGGCGGTGCCCGGCCTCGGGTCCCGGGTCGCCGCGTACCGGGCCGGCTACCTGCGCGAGGACCGCCGGGCGCTGGAACGGGCCCTGCTCGACGGCGACCTGCTCGGCCTCGCCTCGACGAACGCGCTGGAACTCGGCGTCGACCTGGTCGGGCTGGACGCGGTGCTGATCTGCGGCTACCCCGGCACCCGGGCATCGCTGTGGCAGCAGGCCGGCCGGGCCGGCCGCTCCGGCGGCGAGGCGCTCGCCGTCCTGGTCGCCCGCGACGACCCGCTGGACAGCTATCTGGTGCACCACCCGGAGGCGCTGTTCGGGCGCCCGGTGGAGGCGACCGTGCTGGACCCGTCGAACCCGTACGTGCTGGGTCCGCAGCTCTGCTGCGCGGCCGCCGAAGCGCCGCTGACCACCGCCGACCTGGCGCTGTTCGGCCCCGGCGCGAAGGAGGCGGTCACCGCGCTGGTCGCCAAGGGGGCGCTGCGCCAGCGGCCGACCGGTTGGTACTGGCGGCCCGCCGGCCGGCCCGAGGTGGACCTGCGTGGCACCGGCGGCAGCCCGATCTGCGTCGTCGAGTCCGCCACCGGCCGGCTGCTGGGCACCGTGGATCCGGCCTCCGCCCACTTCCTGGTCCATCCCGGCGCCGTCCACCTGCACCAGGGCGTCTCGTACGTGGTGGACGACCTGGACCTTGATGAGGGGTGCGCGCTGGTGCACGCCGAGGAGCCGGACTGGAGCACCCACCCCCGCGACGTCACCTCGCTGTCGGTGGCGGCGGTCCGCTCCTACCTGGACGCCGGCCCGGTCGGCATGTTCCTCGGCGAGGTGGACGTCACCAGTCAGGTCGTCTCCTACCAGCGGCGCCGGCTGGCCTCCGGTGAGGTGCTGGACACCCGCCCGCTGGACCTGCCGACCCGGGAACTGCGCACGGTCGCGGTCTGGTTCACCGTGTCGGAGTCGGCGCTCGGCGCGGCCGGGGTCGAGGTCACCGACGTGCCCGGGGCGCTGCACGCCGCCGAACACGCCGCCATCGGGCTGCTCCCGCTGGTCGCCACCTGCGACCGGTGGGACATCGGCGGCATCTCCACGGCGGCCCACCCGGACACCGGGGCACCGAGCGTCTTCGTCTACGACGGTCACCCGGGCGGGGCCGGCTTCGCGGAGCGGGCCTACCGGGCGGCCGGCGCCTGGCTGCGGGCGACCCGGGACACCATCGCGGAGTGCGGCTGCGAAGCCGGTTGTCCGTCCTGTGTGCAGTCTCCGAAGTGTGGCAACGGAAACCACCCCCTCGCCAAGTCGGCCGCGGTCAAGGTGCTGGAGGTCGTACTGGGCAACCTGCCGGCTGATTCCGGCTAGCCGCTTCCTACTGAGAAGGTGGCAGAGGGCCGAGGGCAGGTGATCTTCGGCCGGATCGTCGCCGACGAAGGGAAGGGCATGGCCGTCGAGATCATCTACGAGACCCACTCGCTCACCGAGGACAACGAGCAAGGGATCGCGACCGGTTGGCTCCCCGGCCAGCTCTCCACCCAGGGCCGCCGGCTCGCGGTCGAGCTCGGCGCCCGGCGCCGCGACACCGGACTCGCGGCGGTGTTCAGCTCCGACCTGCTCCGGGCGGTGGAGACCGCGCGGATCGCGTTCGACGGCACCGCCATCCCGATCATCCAGGACGTCCGGCTGCGGGAGTGCAACTACGGCGAGCTGAACGGCCGCCCCGTCGCCGAGTTGGCGGCCGATCGGGGCCGCCGGATCGACGAGCCGTTTCCCGGCGGGCAGAGTTACCGCGACGTGGTCGACGCCACCGCCGACTTCCTCCGCGAGCTGGGCCGGGAGCGGGACGGCCAGAAGGTGCTGGTGATCGCCCATTCGGCGAACAAGTGGGCGCTGGACCACCTGCTCGCCGGCGCCGTCCTGGAGGAGGTGGTGCACGCCCCGTTCGGCTGGCGGGAAGGCTGGACCTACCTGCTCCCGACCGGCTGGGACGGCCCGGAGCGCGACCGGCCCGACGGTGAGCCGGAGCAATCGCCGTCGATAACGACACCGTCGCAGGCATAGATTGCACCCGATCAGGTTAAGTAGGCTTGGGAGCGCTTCCATGGAGCCGCCTGAGGAGACTGCCGTGGCCGACACCATCGCCGAGACCGTCGACCTGCTCTACACCATCAACCAGGAAAACCTCACCGTTGATCAGCAGATCGCGCTCTCCCACGCCTACGCCGCGCTGGCCCAGGCCGAGCGGCTGGAGATGATCCAGGAACGGCTGTACAGCATGCACCAACTCCTCAACGGCTTGGTCCAGCGAGCCGCCGTGGATCCCGGCCCGCGCTGACCGCGCCCGGCCGGCGGCGGCCGGGCGGCTCGTCTCCCGCGCTGCCGGTACGGCCGTGCCGGGTCAGCCAGCCGGGCCGCCCGCGGGCCGCGCCGCCGGTGCAGGCGTGTCAGCTCAGCCGGCCGGGCCGCCCGCGCCGCCCGTTGCGGGCGGCCGGTCAGCCCACCCGGGCAGCCCGCCACCCGCGCAGGCCGGCGAGGATCGGCCGCGCCGGGGCGGCCGGCTCCGACTCCGGCACCTGGCCGGGCTCCGGCAGGCCCAGTCGGCGCCGCGCCTGCCGGGCCCGGTCGGCCGCCTCGGCCGCCTCCTGGCGCAGCGCCCGAGCCGCCACCAGCGCCACCCCGGCGTCGTCCCAGGCCGCCCGTTCCCGCTCGGCCGCTGCCCGCTCGGCGGCCAGCAGTTCGTCGCGGGCCGCCCGGCGCAGCACCAACTCCTGCTCGACCGGGTGCAGGCGCGGATCCCAACCCTTGCGGTGGGCCAGCGCGTCGCTGAGGTCCAGCACCGACAGCTCCTTGCGGACGCAGGCCGACATCGCCGCGCGGTGCAGGTAGCGCTCGCGGTCGGCGTACTCGGCGGGGGTGCGTGGGGTGTGCGGGGCCGGCAGCGCCGCCGCGGCGGCCAGCCGATCCACCTCGGCGGTGGCGGCGTCGAGCGCCCGCCAGGCCGCCTCCACCCGGTCCTGCGCCTGCGCCCACTCGTCGCGCCTGCGTTGCGCGGTGACGGCGGCCCGTTCCGCGGCGACCGTGACCTCCTCGGCGTACCGGCGAAGTTCCCGTTCCGCCCGGACGAGCCTGGCCCGCCGTCGATCGGCCGGGCGGTCGCGGCGTCCGACGCCAGCCGCCGCCCGGCGGCGGACCGGCCGGGTCGGTGACGCATCGGAGCCCGGGGCGGGCTCCGTGGCCGCGCGGGAGCCCGACTCAACGCCCACGTCGAGGGCCGGGTCCCCGGCCGGGTCTCCATCTGGCACCTTGACCGGGTCCGGGGCCGGCTCCTCGGCCGGGTCGGTTCGGGCCACCAGGCCGACCATGGCGATCAGAGCGATCACCATCAGGCCGAGCCAGATCGCGGTCGCCCGCGGTACGTCGAGCAGGAACTGGTACATGGCTGTTTCCATCATCGGCGCCTCGCTGATGATCGATTACGGATCGGGTCTGCGATTGGCCGCGGCGCAACCGGGCGGGCACCCGTCCGAGCTGGACGGGTGGTCGGAAGGGCCGGGCGGGGTGGCGTACCCCATGGGTTTGCCGGTCTGTGGGTCGGACCTGGCGGCGTCGCGGCGGACCGGTGCGGTCGGTCGGCCCGACGGCGCGATCAGCGCTGCGGCGGTGCCCGCTGGCCGAGCGGACCGGCCGCGGTGCGACCGGCCGGCGTGCGCACCTCGGCATCGGCCGGCAGCCGACCGGCGTCACCGGCCGGCGTCGCTCCGCTGTGGATCGCCGGTGCCGGCTCGGTGACCCGGGCGCCGTGGTCGGTCACCTCGGTCGTCGGGTCGGCCAGCCGGACGGTGGGCGGCACCGGATCGGGTGCCGCGTCGGCCGGGCTCATCACCCGCAGCAGCGGCCGCGCGTCGGCGACGGCCGGCGGACCGGCAAGCGCGGCGCTGGCGCCGAACGCCAGGGCGAGCATCGTCAGCCCGGTCAGGAACTGGCGCAGCCGTCGCGTCACCCACCACAGAGGATCGGTGAATGACAGCGCCTGCACGCCACCAAGTTACCCGGTCCCCACCGAACCCGACCAACCGACCGCAACGCATTGACGTACGCGAATGCAAATAGTTACAGTGAGCAACGCTCGCCGTCCCGGCCGTGTTCCGTCCTCCCTCGGAAGCAGGTCGCCATGCGTACTCCGATCCCTGCCCCCGCCCGCAGCCGGCTGCGCCGTTTGGCCGGCGCCGGCACCGCCGCCGGTGTCCTGGTCGCCGCCACGCTGGCGCTGAGCTGGCCGGTTCCGGTCTCCGCCGCCGCGACCACCACGCCCGACCAGCAGCTCGCCGCCGCGCCCGCGGCGAGCCTGTTCACCGACGACTTCGAGGACGGTGACGCCGCGGGGTGGACCCGCGGCGGCGGCTTCTGGTCGGTGCTCACCGAGGACAACACGAGGGTCTATCGCCAGCGCAGCACCCGCTCCGCGAGTCGGGTCACCGCCGGCGAGGCCGGCTGGACCGACTACAGCGTGACCGCCCGGGTGAAGCCGACGGCACTCGGCACCGCCTCGTCCTCGGTCGCGCTGCTGGCCCGAGTCCAGTCCAACACCAGCTACTACTACCTGTCGCTGCGCTCCGGCTCGTTGGAGCTGGGCCGGGTCAGCTCCGGCCAGACCACCGTGCTCGCCAGCACCCCGGCCACGGCGACCCTCGGCGGCTGGCACCAGCTCCGGCTGGCCGTCCAGGGCAGCACCATCACCGGCGCCCTCGGCACCGCCTCGGTCACCGCCACCGACGGCCAGTTCAGCTCCGGACGGATCGGCCTGGCCACCACCTCCGCCAGCGGGTCGTTCGACGACATCGTGGTGGACCCGCCCGCCCCACCGCCGGACACCCAGCGGCCCACCATCCCCGGCCAACCGCAGGTGATCGAGGTCACGCCGACCACCGCCACCATCATCTGGACGCCGTCGACCGACAACGTCGGCGTGACCCAGTACTGGATCTACCAGGGCGACCAGTTCTACAGCCAGTGGGTCAGCCGGATGGTGCCGACCGCCGAGCCGACGGTGCTCCCCCTCAGCCCGACCGGAGCGAGCCTGCACTTCTCGGTCGCCGCCCGGGACGCCGCCGGCAACATGTCCGCCATCTCGTACCGGACCTACATCTCGCAGCCGCCCAGCTTCCCGCGCAGCGGGGACGAGACCGAACGACCGACCGCCCCGGGAGCACCCGAGGTGACCGGCGTCACCGCAGACGGCCAGCTGACGCTGACCTGGACACCCGCGACGGACAACGTCGGAGTGGTCGAATACCACGTGATCTACACCTACTACGTCGACGAGACCCGGGTGGCCGCCAAGGTGCCGACCAACACCGCGACCATCCAGCGGCGCGGCGGGGCCCCACAGCTGGTCAGGATCGTCGCGTTCGACGCGGCGTGGAACTCGAGCAGCAGCCCGAGCGTCTCCCTGGAGAACGTCGTGATCCCGACCCCACCGGCGACGCCCGGCTGATCACCGGTCCGGGGCCGTCCCGACCCCCTGTTCAGGGGCGACGCCCGGCCAGAGTGGGTTGGCCCCACCGGGTTCACGTACGGTGGGGCCACCGGGGCACCGACGGCCCTGGGCAGGGGCGCGGAGGTGACGGTGGCGAGTCCGGGCCGCGCGATGCGTTGGTTGCTCGAATCCGCCCCCTATGTCGGGGTTGCCGAGCTGCCCACGCTTGTGATGTCGGTGGCCCCGGTACTCGGCGTCGCCGAACTGGTGATCTACGTCGTCGACTACACCCAGACCCGGCTGATGCCGCTGGGCGGCCCCGGAGTTCCGGTCCGGGAGCCGCAGGCGGTGGACGGCACGATGGCGGGCCGGGCCTTCGCCACCGGACACACCCAGCACCGAACCGGCGACGGGACCGACCGGGCCTGGCTGCCACTCGCGCACGGCTGTGACCGGCTCGGCGTACTGGAGATCAGCACGCCCGGGTCGCCGTCGGCCGAGACCAGGGACGCCGGCCAGCAGGTGGCCACGGCGGTGACCCAACTGCTGACCACCAGACACCGGTACGGCGACAGCATCGAACGGGCCCGGCGGGGTGAGCCGCTGCAGCTCGCCGCCGAGATCATGTGGGGTCTGCTGCCGCCGCTGAGCTTCGCCACCCACCAGGTGATGGTGACCGGCATCCTGGAACCCTGCTACGACATCGGCGGCGACGTCTTCGACTACGCCCTCAACGGCGACGTGCTCTCGGTGGCGCTGCTCGACGCGGTCGGCCACGGCACCGACGCCAGCCTGCTGGCGACGCTGGCGCTGGGGGCGTACCGCAATGCCCGCCGGTGCGGGCTGGGCCTGGTGGACACCGCGCGCAGCGTGGACAAGCAGATCCACGCCCACCAGCCCGGCCGGTTCGCCAGCGCGGTGCTTGTCGAACTGGACTGCCGCACCGGTCGGTTGGATGCGATCACGGCCGGCCATCCGGCGCCGCTGCTGCTGCGCGACGGCCGAATGATCAAGACGCTGGACGCTCCGACGGCGCTTCCGCTGGGGCTGGGCTACCTCGCAAGGACCGCCCCCCGGGTGGTCTCCGAGACCCTGCATCCCGGCGACCAGCTACTGCTCTACACCGACGGGGTCACCGAGGCCCGGACCGAGGACGGCGAGTTCTTCGGCATCGAACGGCTCGCCGACTTCGTCAACCGGGCGTTGGCCGACCGGTTGCCGACGCCGGAGACCATGCGCCGGCTGGTGCACGCGATCCTGGAACACCAGCACGACCGGCTGCAGGACGACGCCACCGCGCTGATCGTGGAGTGGCAGCCGCCCGGCCACCGACTGCAGCCGCTGGCCGCCGCCGCGTCGACCTGGTCCTGACCGACGGCGGCTGACTGGCCTGGCCCGCCGGCCGACGGCTACCCGTCGGTGCGGCGTTCGAAGAGCATCCGGATCACCGGCCGGGCCGCCTCGCCCGGGTCCGGGTCCAGGTCGCCGGGGAGCGCGCCGGCCAGCCAGAGCGAGGCGAAGCCGTGCACGATCGACCAAGCCGCCAGCGGCGCCTCAGCCAGCTCCCCCTTGCCGGCGGCGACGGTCCGCAGCCCGCCGGAGAGCGCGGCCCTGGTCCGCGCCCGCGCCGCGAGCACCTCGGGCGCGTCGGCGTGGTAGAGACCGGGCTGGAACATCACCTCGAAGTGCGCCCGGTGCCCGGCCGCGAAGCGTACGTAGGCGAGCCCGACCTCCAGCAGGTCGTCACCGGCCCGCTCCAACTCCACCGCCAGCAGTTCGAAGCCCTCGACGGCCACGGCGGTGAGCAACCCGGCCTTGTCCCCGAAGTGGTGGGTAGGCGCCGCGTGCGAGACACCGGTCCGCCGGGCCAGGTCGCGCAGGCTGACGGCCGCCGGGCCGACCTGCGTGATCGCCTCGACCGCGGCGGCCAGCAGGGCTCGCCGCAGGTCTCCGTGGTGGTACGGCTGCTTCATGCCGATCCCATCTAGTCGTTGACAAGTTTCCGTCGTCGGCAGTAACTTGTCAACGACAAGATAGTGCTTCGGAAGGGTGTTCGCCATGAACGGCACGGCCGACCAGGTCCTCACCGTCATCGCCCTGATCAGCATTCCCACGGTCATGTTCGGCGGTCATTCGCTGCTGCGCCTGCTCGCGACCGAGAAACTCACCGATTTCCAGAAGAGCTTCTTCCGGGCCGGTCACGCGCACGCCGGCGTCCTGCTGGTCATGACGCTCGTCGCCCTGGACGTGGCCGCCCGGGCCGCGCTGAGCGCGAACCTGACCTGGACCGTCGGCGGCCTGCTGCTGGCCGGCACGCTGGTCCAGTCCGGCGGCATGTTCATCCACATGGGCGTCGGCCAGCCCGGCCGATGGTCCTGGGGCAACACGGTCAGCAGCGTGGGCGCCGTCGCCTTGGCGGCCGGACTGCTGCTGCTCGCCTGGGCCGTCGCGACGGCCTGATCCACCCCTGCCGGGTGGCAACCGACCAGGGCGGCCACGGTGGTCGGGGCCGGCTGCCGGTCAGGTGACGAGCGGGGTGTGCCCGTCCGGCACCCGCTCCGCGGCCGGCGGGGGCGGCGGCGGGGTGCCGTCACCGAACGGCCGACCGCCGAGTTCCTCCCGGCCGTGCGGGGTCAGCCAGCCGGCCAGGTCGGGACCGACCGGCACGATCCCGGTCGGGTTGATGTCGCGGTGCACCTCGTAGTAGTGCCGCTTGATGTGGTCGAAGTCGATGGTGTCGCCGAAGCCCGGGGTCTGGAACAGGTCCCGCGCGTACGCCCAGAGCACCGGCATCTCGGTCAGCTTCTGCCGGTTGCACTTGAAGTGCCCGTGGTAGACGGGGTCGAAGCGGGCCAGCGTGGTGAACAGCCGCACGTCCGCCTCGGTGATCGAGTCGCCGACCAGGTACCGCTGCACCGCCAACCGCTCCGACAACCAGTCGAGCCGGTCGAAGAGCTGCCGGTACGCCTTCTCGTACGCCTCCTGGCTGCCGGCGAAGCCGCACCGGTACACCCCGTTGTTCACATCCGTGAAGACGACCTTGTTGACCTCGTCGATCTCGTCCCGTCGGTCCTCCGGGTAGAGGTCGGGGGCGCCGTCCCGGTGGTAGGGGCGCCACTGCGTGGACAGGTCGAGGGTGATCTGGGGGTAGTCGTTGGTGACCACCTGACCGGTCGGCACATCGACGATCGCCGGCACCGTGATCCCCCGGTCGTAGTCGGGGAACCGGGCGAAGAACGCCTCCTGCAGCCGTTCGATGCCGAGCACCGGGTCGCGCCCGTCCGGGTCGAGGTCGAAGGCCCAGCTCCGCTTGTCGTGCGTCGGCCCGGCGACCGCCATCGACAGCACGTCCTCCAGACCGAGCAGCCGGCGGACGATGATGGCCCGGTTCGCCCACGGGCAGGCGCGGCTCACCACCAGGCGGTACCGGCCCGGCTCCACCGGGTACCCGTCCTGCCCGTCGGCGGTGATCCGGGTGGCGATGTAGCGCTGATCCCGGCTGAACTCCCCGCCCGGGATGACGTAGCTGCCGTCGTTCCTGCCCTGCGTCTTCGACATGCCCCCATCGTTACCCATCCGCCGGCCACCCGCCCACCGGTGGTCCCGACCACGGGCCGGTTACGCTGCGACTTCGGCAGGACCACGAGAATGGGGTACGACTGTGAGCGTGCTGTTCAGCCCGTACCACCTGCGCGATGTCACCCTCCGGAACCGGATCGTGGTGTCGCCGATGTGCGAGTACAGCGCCACCGACGGGCTGCCCGACAACTGGCACCTGGTGCATCTGGGCTCCCGGGCGGTCGGCGGCGCCGGTCTGGTGTTCGCGGAGGCCACGGCGGTCCTGCCCGAGGGGCGGATCAGCCCACAGGACACCGGCATCTGGTCCGACGCGCACGCCGAGGCGTGGCAGCCGATCACCGCCTTCATCGCCGGGCAGGGCGCGGCGTCCGCCATCCAGCTCGCGCACGCCGGGTTCAAGGCGTCGACCTACCGCCCGTGGGACCCGCGCCGGGGCGGGGTGCCCGACGAGGAGGGCGGTTGGACCCCGGTCGGGCCGGGTACGACCCCGTTCGAGCCGTCGTACCGGCTGCCCCGCGCGCTCGACGAGGCCGGCATCGAGGAGATCGTGGCGGCGTTCGCGGCCGCCGCCGTACGTGCCCGGCAGGCCGGCTTCGACGTGGTCGAGGTCCACCTCGCGCACGGCTACCTGCTGCACGAGTTCCTCTCCCCGCTCATCAACCACCGCACCGACAGGTACGGCGGCGAGTTGGCCAACCGGATGCGGTTCCCCCTGGCGGTCGCCCAGGCGGTCCGGGCGGCCGTCGGCGAGCAGACTCCGGTGCTGGCCCGGATCTCGGCCACCGACTGGGTGGACGGCGGCTGGTCGGTGAAGGACAGCGTGGTGCTGGCCCGCGAGCTGGCCGCGGTCGGCGTCGACCTGATCGACTGCTCGTCCGGCGGGGCCGTGCCGGACGCCTCGATCCCGGCAGGTCCCGGCTATCAGGTGGCGCTCGCCGAACAGGTCCGGGCCGAGGCGGGGGTCCCGACCGGCGCGGTCGGCCTGATCACCGAACCGGAGCAGGCGGAGCGGATCCTCACCGACGGGCAGGCGGACCTGGTCTTCCTCGGCCGGAAGCTGATGCGCGACCCGTACTGGCCGCACCAGGCCGCCGCCGCCCTCGGCGCCCCCGCCGCCTGGCCCGCCCAGTACCTGCGCGCCGCCCCTTCTCCGGCGCGCTGAACGTCGCCGGCCTCCCGGCTGAGCGATGTCACCCGGATTCAGCATCGAGGTCCCACCCCAGCTCCACCAGCCGTTTGACCGCCACCCGCCCGGCTCGGCAGAGGCCGGTCTCCTGCCCCAGCGGCCCGCCACACGCCCGGCAGACCCGGTCCCCCGGTTCGTGCAGCGCGAGAACGATGAACAAGGTGTCGATCTCGACGGCCCGGGGCGGGAACGCGCTCATAGCTCGTCCTGGTCGTCGTCATCCGGCTCGGGCCAGGCTTCCCGCACCCGCCGCATGATCTGCTCGGCATCCTGATCTTCCGGGCACAACCAGTCAGCGAGCTGCCGATCTTTCGGCTTCCAGTAACCCGAGCTGCTGTTGCCCTCACCCATGGACGGTCTCCCTCCGGTCCCGCCCGGGAACACCCACCGGACCCATCCATATTGCGCGCGCAGATTCACTAGGTCAATGACCGATAGCCATTCACATTCCCTTGCGTATGGCTGTTGCTTCCCGGGTCCGCATGTGCACAATGGCGGGATGGAGAGCCCGACGTTCCTTCGCTTCCAGCTCGGCGCACACCTCCGGCGGCTGCGCGACGAAGCCAACGTGACCGCCGAACAGGCAGCCGAGATCATCGAGGTGTCACCGAGCACCCAACGACGCATCGAGCAAGGCCGCGTAGGCATCAAAGGTCCGGCACTCAACGCGCTGCTGGACCGGTACGGCGTCACCGACGCCGAGCTGCGCGACACGTTGCTCTCAATGGCCCGGACCGGTAAGCAGCGCGGATGGTGGGCGAAGTACGGCGACCTGCCGCCGACCTACCGCCAGTACATCGGGCTGGAATCCGCAGCCCAGGAGCTACAGAACTTCGAGACGCTGGTGGTTCCGGGGCTGCTCCAGACCGAGGCGTACGCCCGAGCGATCACCACCCGTGAAGCCACCCAGCCCACGCCCGAAGCGGTGGAGCAACGCGTAGCGGCACGGATCGAGCGGCAGAAGCTGATCCATGACGGCAGTCTCCGCATGGTCGCCGTGATCGACGAGGCGGTTCTACACCGGCAGATCGGTGGACCCGAAGTCATGCGTGCCCAGCTCGACGCGTTGCTGGCGACAGCGAAGCTGTGGAACGTCTCAGTCCAGGTCATCCCGTTCCGCGAAGGCGCCTACGCGTCGATGTTGTCGAGCTTCCACATCCTGACCTTTGCGGAGAGTTCCAGCGTGGTCTACATCGAGGGCTTGACCGGCGACCTGTACGCCGAGGGCGAGGACGTCCGGCGCTGTACCGTGGTCTTCAACAGCCTCCGGGCGTCGGCGTTGTCCGCATCCGCCTCGGCTGCGATGATCAAACAGATCCGCGACACGGGGCACCAGGAATAGGGAGGTGCGCCATGGACACCCAGTGGCGCAAGAGCACCCGCAGCGGCGGCAACGGGGCGTGCGTCGAAGCTCGGTACGTCGACCACACCGCCCAGGTCCGCGACAGCAAAGACACCGCCGGCCCCGTGCTGGCGTTCAGCCGGTCCGCATGGGTGTCGTTCATCCGGGTTGCCCCGACCGGCAGGTGACGGGCGGTTCACCCCGCCCGGCTATCCGAATCGTCCGTTGGCTGTTCACGACGCGACCACCAGCGGAACAGCTCCGCCACCGCCGTGAGGATCCGAGGTCGATCCTTGGGGTCGGAGCCGCGAAGCGCCAGGGCCACAATGACGATCTTGCAGATGGCCGGTATGCCAACCACGAGAACGGCCACCCACGGGCCAGCAGTCGCCACAAGATCTACGTTCGGAGCCATACCTGTTCCCTGTCTGGAGCGACACAGCCGGAACAGCGGCTCGACGAACCGGGGCGGCTCCAGCGAGTAGATCGATTAAGATCGCTCGCACCCAGGTGCATACGAACCGATGCTCCGAGTTCCGCACCGTTGGTCCCAGGAGTCTCCCCAAACCCCAGCAGCCGGATGCTACTCCATCCCCGACCCTCCACACTAATCTCATCGTCGGCTTTGGTGACAACGACCCGCCACTCGGCTACATCGACACCCTGGCCGGGCCACTATTCCTCGAATCACGCAGCGACACCAGCCGTTTGTCATCGGTGTACAACCAGCTCAAAGAGCTGGCCATGTCCCCGGCAGAGTCGGTCAAGTTCATCAAGGAGCGGTCCCATGCAATGGCGTAAGTCAACCCGGTCAGACAGCGAAGGCAACTGCGTCGAGGTGGCCACACCCTCTCGCGGGGTCATGGTCCGCGACAGCAAGGACACCTCCGGCCCCGTGCTGGCGTTCAGCCGGTCCGCATGGGTGTCGTTCATCCGGAGTGTCCCGGCCGGAAAAGTGACGAGAGCCCGACTCGCAGAACCGCCTGGTTCTGCGAGTCGTCTGTTGGCTTGCAACTCATGATCTGAGCGCCACTGCTGTTAAACCAGTCCGGTAACAGCAGTGCCGCTCAGATCATCAATCGGCCGGCGCCAGTGAGGACAGATCGCACGTGGCCGGGTTGCGGCGGTGGCCTGGCCAGAACGAATGTTGCCGGCCGCCGCCGGTGCAGAGGGGCCGGCCGGACAGGGCGGATGGCCGCCGGGAGATCAGCCGCGGACCGGGCCGGCCAGGGCTGTCGCCTCTGCCGCGCGGGCGAGTCCGGGCAGCGGCGACACGTGGACCCGGACCGTCAACTCCAGGTCGAGGCCGAGGACCGCGCAGGCGACCACTTCGCCGCCGTTCGCCTGGACGATCTCGGTGGCGGCGGTGCAGGCTCCAGCAGGGTCCGCCAGCGTTCGGGCCGCCCCGGCGAGCGCGCCCAGATCCGCAGCGACCCGGGCCTGGTGCCGGGCCACCCGGGCCGCGCCGACCGCCGCTCCCGCCAGCCCGGCCGCCACCAGGACCAGCCCCACCGCCAGTACCAGGATCGACGCGGCGCCCTTGTCACGTGCGCTCCGACCGCGCACGTCCCATCGGTTGACCGGCCCGCGCATGTTCCGTCGGGCGAATGGTCCGGGAACGTTCCGCCGGGCGTCCGGCACGCACACGTCCCGATGGCCGACCCGGCCACGGACGCGAACGCTCGGCCGAGTGACCGGTCCACGTACGCTCCGCCGCGTGACCAGCCTGCGCACGTCCCGTCGGGTGGCCGGCCCGCGCACGTCCCGCCGCATGACCGGGCCACGCACCTCCTGCCGGTAAGTCCGGCCGGCGGCTGAAGGGCCGGTCATGACCACGGCTCCGGGGCGCCTGGTTCGACGGCGGCCACCGCCGTCGCGTCCACCACCACCAGCGGTAGACGGACGCCGAGCGCCCGGACCGGGACCCGGACCGTGGCGGTGACCGTCTCCCCGGCGTCGGTGATCGCGATCGTCGCTCCCCGGGGTGCGACCCGTGCTCCGGCGGCCTGACCGTCGGCTCCGCGGGAGGCGGCCAGTGCCGCCTCCCGCGCCGCGTCCACGCACTGGGCCTTTGTCGTCGTCGCGACGACGATGGTGAGGCCGACCGACAGCAGGAACATGAGCGCCGGCAGGCCGACGGCCAGTTCCACGGTGAACGAGCCGCGCTCGCCGCCGGCCCGCCGGCGCCCGGTCAATTCAGCGCCCGATCGATCACGCCGGTCAGCGCCGCCTGCACGCTTTCCGAGGTGAGCACCTTCAGCAGGATGCCGGCGAAGGCGACGGCCGCCAGGGTTCCGACCGCGTACTCGGCGGTGTTCATCCCGGCGTCGCCGCGTAACCGGGTCAGCAGTCTGCGCACGACATTGTCCCCTTTCTCTTGGCGGCCAACCGTCCCTCGGTGGGCCGACCGGCCGGCCGGGGTCGGCCGGCCGGATCTCACAGCACGTCGCCGAGCACGGCGACGATCACCGGCACCAGACCGGCGAGAATGAAGGCCGGCAGGAAACACAGGCCGAGTGGCAGCACGATCAGCACGCCGGCCCGGCGGGCCGCCGCCTCGGCCGCTACCGCCCGGTCCCCGCGCAGGTCGTCGGCGAGCCGGTGCAGCGCGCCGGCCAGCGCGCCGCCGCTGGCCGCCGACCGGACCGCGGCATCGGCCAGCCGCCGGCCGCCGGTCACCGGCGCCAGGTGCTCCCACGCCTCGGCCGGGTCTCCGCCGAGGCGCATTGTCCGTCCGACCCGGGCCAGCCGGCCGCCGAGCGGACCACCCAGCGCCTCGGCTACCGCCGCGACCGCCCCGTCCACCGGAGCGCCGGCCCGCAGTGCCGCCGCCAGCAGGTCGGCGGCGAGCGGTAGCTCCGCGGCCTCCCGCAGCCGGCGGCGGCGGGCCTCGGGCGGCTCCACTCGGCGCAACGCCGGTCCGACGCCGACCGCCACCGCGACACCGGCGGCGACGCCCAGCCAGCCGCCGACGAGGACGGCGGTCGCGACCCCGCACAGCACGGCAACGGATCGGAGCAGCGCAGGCCGCAGCGCCGTGGCTGGCTGTTGCTCGTCGTCGCCGGTCGCGGCGTCGGCGGTGTGGCTCGACCCGCCAGTCAGGACGGTCAGGACGGCCAACCGACGCCGGACGAGCCGCCCGGTCGGCGCGCCCGCCGCACCCATAGCCACACCGATCGCCGTCACGAGCACCACCACAGTCGCAGCGGCGATCACGTAGCCGGACATCAGGACTGCCGCGCCGGGGCTGCGGCCAACCGGTCCGCCCAGGCCAGTCCGGCCACCTGCAGGACGACAGCGGACACCGCGCAGGCAGCGCCGACCGGGGTGTGCAGCAGCACCCGCATCGGGTCAACGCCGATCCCGTAGCCCAACGCGATTCCGCCCAGGGGAAGCCCGGCCAGCAGCCACGCGGTGGCCCGCGCGCCAGCCGCCTGTGCGGCGGCCGCCGCCAGCCCTCGGTCGGTCGTCCGCCCGTCGGCTTCGATCCGCTCCAGCAGGTCCGCCAGCGGCGCACCGGTGCGCTCAGCCAACCGAACAGCCGCCCGGGTGAGATCGTCGATCCGGTCAGACCCGGGCCGGGCATCGAGGGACCGGTACACAGCGGACCCGGCCGCATCTGCCGCCGCAGCGACAGACCTGGTCGACGGCCCGGCCAGGACAGCCGGCACGGGCTGGCCAGCGCGTAGATCGGCGGCCAGCGCGCAGAGCCCGTCGAGCCGCTGGCGGCGTCCGGCGGCGAGCCTCTCGGCTGCCCGGCGGCGCAGCCCGGCCCGGACCGCCAGCGCGCCGTAGCTGGCTGCCACGAACGCCGCCACCGGACCACCGACGATTAATCCGGGAACCCCGGCGAGGACACCCGCGCAGAGCAGGGCGACGGCCCGCCGCGACCTGCCGGCCCCGGTAGCCGGCCACCAGGCGTCCGGCGACCAGGAACCCGCCACCCATCCGCCCGGTGGACGCAACCACCCGAGCGGCCATAACCGATCGGCCGACCCAGGCCGGCGACCTGATCCGGCAGCTCCCAGGAGCGCGCCCAGGGCGGCAGTTCCCAGAAACGCGGCCGGGCTCGCAGCTCCCACGGACGCGCCCAGGCCGGCAGCTCCCACGGACGCGCCCGGGCCTGCGGTCCCCACGGAGGCGTTCCGTCCGACCGTGCTAACGGAGGCGACTGGATCGGCCGCCCGCAGCATGCGCCGGGCCCGGGTACGGGACCGACGACCCGGGCCCGGCCAGGCGGTGAGCGCCGCAGCGGCCAGCAGACACCCGGCACCGGCCAACGCCCAGCCGGTCGCCGGACCCCAGCCGCCCCGCAGCGCCCAGCCGCTCGTCGCCGCCCAACCGCCGACCATCGCCCACCCCACGGCCACCGGCCAGCCGCCCGTCACCACGGCGCTCCGCCCGGTCGACCGGCCCGGGCCGGTCCGCCCGTCAACCCCGGCATCGATGGCCTGTCCGGTATCGACGCCGGCCTCGGCTCGGTGGGCACCCGCCGAGGCGACGCCGGCCGCGCCGACGCCAGTGGGGCCGGCCCTGGCCGGATCGGCGCTGGCAGGTGCGACGCTGGCCGCATCGACGCCGACCGGGGCGAGGCTGGCGGGGTCAGCGCCGGTCGGGGCGATGCCGGCCTGGTCAGCACCGGCGGGATCGGGACCGAACGTTCGGCGAGCAGGTCCGCCAGCACCGGCGCGGCCGGTCCCGGACCGCTGTCCCGCTGCCAGGCTGGTACTACCGTCACCAGCCGGTCCGGGCCGGTCGGGAGCAGCAGGGCGACCGCGTCCAGGACCCGGCCGGCGCCGGTCCGGCGGACCTGGAGCAGCACCTGCAACGCGGCGCCCACCTGGGCGTGCAGGGCCGGTCGGGGCAACCCGCCGAGCAGGCCGAGCGCCTCCAGCCTGGCCGGCACGTCGGCCGGCCGGTTGGCGTGCAGGGTGCCCGCTCCCCCGTCGTGTCCGGTGTTGAGGGCGCTCAGCAGGTCGACCACCTCGCCGCCCCGGCACTCGCCGATCACCAGCCGGTCGGGTCGCATCCGCAACGCCTGCCTAACCAGGTCACCGAGCCCGATCAGACCGGCACCCTCCACGTTGGAGTTGCGAGCCTGCAGACCCACCACATGCGGGTGCGTCGGGCGCAGCTCGGCGGCGTCCTCCACCAGGACGATCCGTTCGGTCGGCGGCACCAACCCGAGCAAGGTGTTCAGCAGGGTGGTCTTGCCAGAACCCGTGCCGCCGACCACCAGGTAGGCCAGCCGGGCGGCCACCACGGCGGCCAGCAGCGGCGCCGCCTCGGCCGGCACGGTGCCCCGCCGGACCAGCTCGTCAAGGCCGAAAGGCCGCTGCCGGAAGGTCCGCAACGACAGGTACGGCCCGCTGGTCGCCACCGGCGGCAGGACCGCGTGCAGACGGGTGCCGTCCGGCAGCCGCGCGTCGACGTAGGGAGTGCCGTCGTCGAGCCGTCGGCCACAGCCCGCCGCCAACCGTTGGGCCAGCTGGCGTACCCGCTCGGGAGAGCCGAGGGTGCCGGGCAGCCGGGTCAGGCCGCCGCCCCGGTCGACCCAGACCTCGCCGCCGTTGACGAGGACGTCGGTGACCTCCGGGTCGGCCAGCAGCGGGGCCAGCGGGCCGGCGCCCACCAGGTCGTTCTGCACGCTTGTCGCCATCCGCAGCACGGTGGTGTCGCCCAGTACGGCGGTGCCGGGCTCCGCGCGTACCGCGGAGACGATGGCCGCTGGGGTGACGGCCGTGCCCTCTGCCGCGAACCGCTGCCGGATCCTGGCCGCCAGCTCGTCGGTCATGCCGCACCGGCCAGGGTGGCGCCGGTGAGGTCGGCGATCAGCCGCCGGCACAGGGAGGTGAGCGGGCCACGCCCGGACGACGTCGGCGCCTCGCCGCGTTCCAGTCCGCGGCACAGTGCCGGCTCCGGACGCAGCGTGCCGGCCAGCGGAAGGTCGAGGGAGCGGGCGACGTGTCTGGCCTTGAGACCGCCGGGCGCCGGGCCGCGCACGATCAGGGACAGGTCGGCGCAGTGCGGGCTGGCCGCCTTGACCACCTTCGCGGCGGCGGCGGTGGCCCGTAACTCGGCGGGGACCACCAGGTAGACCCGGTCGGCCGCCTGCAGGGCAATCACGGCGGCATCGTCGAGCTGCCGGGGAACGTCGACGACGATCACGTCCCGACCTCGGCGGGCGGCGTCCATGGTGGCCGCCATCGCCTCGGCCGGCAGCTCCAGCGGGTCGCCCCGGTCCCAGGAGAGCATCACCAGGTCGCCCCGGCTGGGTAGGGCCCGCACCAGGGCCGGCGCGTCGACCCGACCGTCGGCGGCGGTCAGGGCCGGCCAGCGCAGACCCTGCATCTCCTCCCAGCCCAGGACGAGGTCCAGGCCGCCGCCGAGTGGGTCGGCGTCGACCAGCAGGGTGCGCAGGCGGGCCTTGGCGGCGGTCACCGCGAGTCCGCCGGCCAGCACGCTGGCCCCGGCGCCGCCCCGGCCGCCGAGGACCGCGACCACCCGGCCGACGGTGTCGGGCCGCTGCCCGGGTCTGGTCTCGGCGAACCGGTCGACAAGCCACGGCTCGGCGGCGGGCAGCATCGCCACGTGCTCGGCACCGATCAGCTCGGCCAGGTCCCAGGCCGGGTCGCCGTCGCGGGCCTGCCCGACGAGGACCAACCGTGGGCGGCGCGGCAGCCGGGCGCGCAGGCACGCCTGCGTCTGGTCGGTGCCGACCATGACCAGCGGGGCCGCCGCCCACCGGGACCGGGCCGCCGCCGGATCAGCGGCCACCTCCACCTCGGCGCCGCCGGCCGCCGCGAGCCGCAGCAGTTCTTCGAGCAGTTCGGCGTCCGAGGTCACGACGAGCGGCCGGCGCCCTCCGGTGCGGGCCTGGGTACGGGGTGGCATCGCGGCCTCCTGCGCGGTAACGGGATGCGGGGTCCCACCCACCGTGCTGCGGACGCCGCCCACGAGTGACGCCGATTCGGCGACCTGTGGACAACCGACCCGGCTGTGGACATCCGCCACCGGACGAGTTGATCTGCTAAGCGAACGGCTGCCCGAACTCAGCCCCCTCTGAGGCGGCGGAAACCACCGGTCGTCCGGGCCCGACGATTCGGTCGCCGTCGGGGCTCGGATCGTGGTAGCTCGCCGCTCACCCGGGTAACCGGCCGGCGAGAGCATTTCGCCGCCGCGACGCGGCACCTCAGCGTCGCGAGAGAGGAGCGATCATGGCTCAGTCGACAACCACCACCGTGCTGGATCCGGCGGCCCGGGAGGTGGCGACGCTCACCGCCAACCCGCCGTTCCTGTTCCAGCTCGGACCCGACCGCGGCCGCGCGAAACTGGACGAACTACAGGCCGGAGCCACCCCCCGCCCGGACGCGGACATCGAGGACGTGGCGGTGCCCGGCGGTCCGTCCGGTCAGATCCGGGTACGGATCGTCCGGCCGCCGCCGCAACAGCAGAACGGGCACCGGCGCGATCAGAACGCGGGCCGCGAGGACCCGTTCGGCCGGCTCAGCGCCCGGGTCCGGCAGGCCACCGAGAACATGATGGGCAACAACGGCGCAACCAACACCACCCTGCCGGCGATCCTGTTCATCCACGGCGCCGGCTGGGTGTTCGGTGACGCGGCGACCCACGACCGGCTGATCCGCGAGTTGGCCGCGCAGTCCGGCGCCGCCGTGGTGTTTCCCGAGTACAGCCGGTCGCCGGAGGCCCGCTTCCCGATCGCGCTGGAGGAGAGCTACGCGGTGGCCCGCTGGGTGGCCGACCACGGCGCGGAGTACGGCCTGGACGGCTCCCGGATGGCGATCGCCGGCGATTCGGTCGGCGGCAACATGGCCACCGTGCTGGCGATGATGTCGAAGGAGCGCAACGGTCCCCGGTTCCGGGCTCAGGTGCTGCTCTACCCGGTGACCGACGCCGACTTCGACACCGACTCGTACCGGGAGTTCGCCGAGGGCTACTACCTCGGGCGGGAGGGCATGATCTGGTTCTGGGACCAGTACCTGCCCGATTCCGGCCGGCGGAGCGACCCGATGGCCTCGCCGTTGCGGGCCAGCACCGAACAGCTCGCCGACCTGCCGCCGGCGCTGATCACCACCAACGAGGCGGACGTGCTGCGCGACGAGGGCGAGGCGTACGCGACCAGGTTGCGCGAGGCCGGGGTGCCGGTCACCCAGGTGCGGTTCCAGGGCGTCATCCACGACATGGCGATGCTGGACGCGCTGGCCGACACCAGCGCGGCCCGGTCCGCGACGTCCCTGGCGGCGCTGACCCTGCGGGACGCGCTGCACGAGTCGTGACCTGACCCCGGGGAATCGGATCCCGCCCGCCTCCGGTCTCGCACCGGGGGCGGGCGGTCAGGCGGGCGGTCAGGCCGGGGCGCGCAGGTGGGCCAGCGCGCCGGCCAGCATCGGGCGCACCTGCTCGCCGTACCGGGCGGCGGCGCGGAGCTGGTCGAAGATGGCGGCGAACCGGTCCGCGTCGGCGGCGGTCTGCAGGCTCTGTTCCTCCGCCCAGGTCTCCACCGTGACGGCGTCGTCGAACATCACGAAGCCGTGCAGCGGGGCCAGCGGCAGCCGGCAGCCGGCCGGGATCACCCCGAGTTCGACGTTGCGTAGGCCGATCAGGGCGGCCAGCCGGTCGAGTTGGCCGCGCATCACGTCGACCGGGCAGAGCAGCACCCGCAGTACGGACTCCATGATCACGAACTGGAAGTGTTTGGTGGAGTCGTAGAGGACCTGCTGCCGTTGGAGCCGCAGCAGCAGTGCCTCTTCCAGGTCGCCGGCCGGGGCGCCGTGGAACTCGACGTTCTCGGCCAGCCGGGCCCGCGCGTAGTCGGCGGTCTGCAGCAGGCCGGGCACGACGCCGACCTCGAAGTTCCTGATCAGGGCCGCGTCGCTGGCGGCGTCCATCATGTAGCGCTGGGTGCCGGACTGGCCGGGGTGGTTCGCCCCCCGCCGCCAGGGGGCCTGTTCGGCACGGGCGGCGCGCAGCCGCTCGTGCAGCGCGGCGATGGTGGCGTCGTCGGCGCCGGTGGCTCCGGTCCAGGCGGCGAGGTCGCCCTCGGTCGGCAACTGGCGGCCGGTCTCGATCCGGGAGATCTTCGACTGGACCCAGGCCAACCGGGCGGCCAGCGCCACCCCGGACATGCCTTCCCGGGCCCGCAGTTCGCGCAGCGCCGCCCCCAGCGCGCCGCGCGCCCCACCGGGTGAGCCCCGTGCGCCGCCGGGTTGGTTGCCGGACATCACCTGCTCCTAGGCCGCGTTCAGGCGTTCAGGTAGGCGTCACGGTACAGCTCATCGGGCTTTTTGCGCTGCTCGGAAGTCGACCGAACCGGCCGACGGCGAACCGATCAGCTCGGTCCGCCGCCGGCCGGCGTCCTGTCCGGCGATCCGCTCGCCGTTGGCTACAGCGCCTTCGCCACCTCGGCCAGCACGTCGGTGGGAACCTCGACCACGGTCTCGTGCGCCGGGATGTCCAGCTGCGCGAGGGCCTCCGGGTCGGAGACGCGCCAGCCCTGGACCACGAACGTGTCGCGGTCGGTGCGGTACAGCGAAGGACAGTTGTTCACTTGTGACTTGATCGTTTTGCGTACGAAGGTGAGCTTCACCGCTCTCCCCTAACTCCTCGTAATGTCGCTTTTGGCCGTATGCCAGGCGACCCGCGACGCATTATGCGGTGTCTATCGCACCCGACCGGCGAGTAACGCCACGCGACACGAGCATCAAATCGGCTTCGCACTCCGGGTGCGATTCCATCGACATAGGCTCACGTTTCACTGCGCCGCAGCCATCGCCATCGGCCCTGGTCAACGCGATGAGGACGACTCACGACCAGCCGCAACAACGGCGGGCGCAGCAATTATTGAAGGCCCCCGATAGAACGAGAACCACTCACGGTTCCGAACCGCGTCACGTCGCGTTACCGGGCCGCAGCAATACGCCGTGGTCGCTCGAATCCGGTCGCTGCGCGGTTGTGTCACGGTCGCCGTGCGTGTCCGGCGACCCGGCCGGCGGCTCTCCGGTGGTTTCCCCGCCACCCGGCTCGGTCCGGGCCACCCGGACCAACGCGACCACGGTGGCGACCCCGGCGACCGCCGTCCCGAGCACGATCAACGACAGGACGGCGGGTGGGAAGGCGTACCAGTCGAAGATGGCGGCGACGCCGCGCCGCACCCCCTCGACCCGGCCCACGCCCCCCGGCGCCCAGAACAGCCAGAGCGTGTACCAGAGGTACACGGCGTGCATCGCCACCGCGAACCCGAGCAGTCCGAGCGGCACCCACCGGCGGACCCGGCCGGGCAGCTTCGCCGCCCCCGCCACCGCGACCACGCCGAGCCCGGCCAGCCCGCTGTAAAGGTAGCGGCCCTGCATGCCGGCGTAGAGCCGGCTGTCGGCGAACTGCTCCCAGGAGCCCTTGGCCACGATCGCCAGGATCGCGCAGACCGGAACCAGCAGCACCAACGTGGTGGTCCGCGGCAGCACCCGCCAGGCCAGGGTCACCACCACGCCGAGCAGGACCAGGGTGGCCGCGACGATCGCCATCTTCCAGGGCGCGTGGTGCAGCCGGTCGCCGGTCTGGTCGTGCACGAAGAAGAGCGTGTTCATCCGCTCCACCAGTCGCAGCAACCAACCCGCCCCACCGTCCGACCAGCCGTACTGGGCGGTCAGCACCGGGTTCTCACTGAACCGGCCGTGCGGCTGCAGCGAGCCGTACACGATTTTGTTCCTGACCCACCAGGCGATCCCGGGGATGGTGGCCAGCCCCGCGATCACCAGCGAGACCAACGCCGCCGGGCGCCGGAACCGCAGCGCCGCCGCCAGGTAGGCCAGCCCGACCCAGACCGGGATCAACAACGCGAACCCCTTGGTCAACAGGGCCACCGTCGCGAGCAGGCCGACTCCGACCGCGGTACGCCGGGAGGTGTCGCCGGTCAACACCCGCACCACCAGCAGGGTCAGCAGGGCGAAGACCGCGATCAGCAGGTTGTCGTTGTTCACCGAGGACTGGTTGTGGGTCAGCTCGGGGATCGCGATCGGCACCAGCGCGGCGGCGATCGGGATCGGGTCGGGCAGCTTGAGCCGCCGTGCGATCGCCCACAGCACCAGCGGCAGCACCACCGCGAACAACACGTTCCACCAGCGCAGCACCAGGAAGATCCGGTCGAACGGGGCGTTCTCCCAGCCCGGGATCAACGCGACCACCGCGGCGCCGGCCAGGTAGTACAGCGGCGGATGCTGGATGAGCTGGTTGCGTGGCAGGTCCTCGTCGGCCGCGGTGCCGCCGGCCTCCACAAACGACGGCCGCTCAGCACGCGGCGGTGGGCTCTCCTCGGCCAGCCGGAGCCGGCCCGGCAGGCCACCGGAGATCGTGAAGCCGCCGGCCGCGGCGCCCTGCGACATCGACAGCGTGCCCTGGGCCGGCCAGGGCCACGCCTCGCCCCGCTCGACCAGCACGATCAGGTCGACGTGGTGCCGTTCGTCCGGCGACCGGAAGTTGGGGAAGACCGCCGTCTGGCAGAGCACCACCAGCAGGTGCAGGACCAGGATCAGCCAGACTGCTCCCGGGACCAGATCCCAGGTACGCCGGGCGGATGCGCGCAGAGTCCGACCCACGGACCGCGGACGAGGCATGCGCAGCACGGTACAGCAGACCCAGCGGCTGCCGACGCCCTTACCCAGCCAGGCCATTGCGGCCCACCGGCGGGGCAACGGGCAGCCGGCGCACCGGATACCGTCCCGGGACATGACCACCATGACCCCGATGACCGCGAACCGTCGCGTGCTCGATCTGCTCGGCGCGATCCAGTTCCTGATCGTCGCCGGGTACGCGTACGCGCTGATCGCGTTCCTGGCGACGGACGCGGCCTACTTCCCGGAGCAGGCCCCGCCGGGCTGGTCCTGGCCGGCGGTGGTCGTGGTCGGCCTCGGCTTCATCCCGGCGGCCTTCTGCCTGGTCCTGGCCGCGCCGCCGTTGGTCTCCCCGGTGGTGCGCGCGGATCGCCGGCGGTGGCGGTGGCTGGCGGGCACCAGCGCGGCCAGCGTGCTGATGCTGCTGGTGATGGTCTCGCCGCTGGGCTGGGAGATCTTCGACTGGTACGTGAGCTGACCCACTGGAGTTGTCGATCCTACGTAGCTACGTAATATTGGAGTCGTGGCTACGGTAGAGGAGCGCCTTGCCGCGCTCGAAGCGAAGGTGGCGGAACTCGCCCGGTCGGACGCGGAGCAGCCCGCCGACACCCCGGGCGGCACCTTCTGGGCCCTCGACGGGGTGAAACAACGCTTTCCCGAGGGCGGCGGCGCGGTGCTCTACACCGGCACCGTCCGGCTCGCCAACGAGGGCTACGACTGGCAGTACGGCCAGACCGTCGACGACCTGCTGGCGGGCGACTGGGCCGAGCTGGTCGGCGCGCTGACCGCGCTGGCCAATCCGGTCCGGCTCCGGCTGCTGCGGGAGATCCTCGGCGGCCGGCGCGGCACCGCCGAGCTGGCCGAGATCGACGGGCTGGGCACGACCGGCCAGCTCTACCACCATCTCCGCCAGCTCACCGCCGCCGGCTGGCTGCGCACCAGCGCCCGGGGCCAGTACGCCATCCCGGCCGAGCGGGTCGTCCCGCTGCTCGCCATCCTCACCGCCGCCCGCCGCTGACCGTCACCTCACCACCGCCGTTCGCCGGCACCGCTGTTCGTCGGCACCGCCACTCGCCGGCACCGCCGTTCGCTGGAATTCGCTGGAAGGAGCAATCATGCGCCAGAAAGCACTCGTCATCGTCGCCGTCGCCGCCATCGTCGGCCTGGTCGCCCTGTGGGGCGCGCCCGGCCCGCCCGTCCTCTCCGACCGGCGGACCGGCGATCCCGACCTGGCCGCCGCCGCCCGTGCCGCGGTGGGAGATCCGGCGGGTCATCGCGGGCTGGCCGTCGCCGTCGTCGAGGACGGCCGGGTACGGACCGCCGGCCTCGGTGACCGGGGCGCCGGGTCACCGGTCGCAGCGGACACTCCGTTCGAGATGGGCTCGCTCGGCAAGGTGCTCACCGGCATGCTGCTGGCCGAGTTGGCCGCCGACGGCACCGTCGACCCGGACGACACCCTCCGCGACACCTGGCCCGAGGTGTCCGGCCCGGTCGGCGGGGTGACCCTCGCCGAGCTGGCCAGCCACCGGGCCGGGCTGCCCAAGCTGCCGATCACCTCGATCGGGCACGGGCTGCGCCTCTACTGGGCGAACCTGTCCGCCGGCAACCCGTATGCGGGCCAGGACGCGGCGTGGATCGCCGAGACCACCGGTGGGCGGACCCCCGGCGACCGCCGGGGCGAGGTGCACTACTCGAACTACGGGATGGCCCTGCTCGGCCAGGCGCTGGCCGCCAGGACCGGCCAGCCGTACCCGGAGCTGCTCGCCCAGCGAATCCTACGTCCACTGGGGATGGAACGGACCACCTTCGCCGCCGACGCCGACCAACTGCCGGCCGGGCACGCCGACGGCAGCACCGCCAGCGGCCGGCCCGCCGCGCCCTGGACCGGCACCGGCTGGGCCCCGGCCGGCATCGGCGGCTGGACCACCGCCGAGGACCTCGGCAAACTGCTGGCCGCGATGCTCGCCGGCACCGCCCCGGGCGCCGACGCCGCCACCCCCCGCTTCACCGAGGACGACCGGTCAAAGATCGGGTACGGCTGGTTCACCACCAGCTACGGCGACCAGGAGATCGTCTGGCACAACGGCGGCACCGGCGGCTTCCGCACATACATCGGGTTCGATCGATCCGCCGGGCGGGCCGTCGCGCTGCTCGGCAACACCACGACCGACGTCGACCCGATCGGGCTGCGGATGCTCGGCGCCCAAGCCGAGTCCGGCGACGCGGGCGAGGCCAACCCACTGGCCCCGCTCGGCCTCCTGCTGGCGCTCGGCTTCACGCTCTACGCGCCCGCAATGAGCTGGTTCAGCGGTCTGCGCGGCCGGGACCGGTTGGGCCTGGTCTCCAACACCCTCTGGGCTGCGCTGGCGCTACTGCTCGCGTACCGGTTGGGTGACTGGCAGACGGTGCCCGGTTGGCTGTGGGCGATCGGCGCCGGGTTGACCGCAGCGGGCGCGGTACCGACCGTCCTGCGCTGGCACGACCTGCCGACGCTCACCGGCCGCGCGCCGCGTCTGCGGTGGATCAGCGAGGGATTCGCGATTACGTTCGGTCTGGCGATCGCCATCGCCGCCCTGACCTGAGGCCGACGGCGCCGTGACCTGCGGGGAAGCGCTTCTACGGACAAGCGACGACCCCCGTCGGGGGGAGACGGGGGTCGTCTGGGGTTCGGCTCCGGGGGGGTCGAGCCGAACCCACTCAGCGGTTACGGGGGGTGCAACCGCCGAGGGCCTGTCGGGGGGCCAAGATGTGAAACCGTGTCGTGAACCAAGCATGCCTGAGTTACCCCGTATACGTCGAGTGGTGTTGGCTCCACTCCGCGCGAAATCCCGCGGATTGGGGTGTGACCGCGGTCACCCGGCGAGCTGAGCAGCGGATCAGACCCTTCTACCTGGTGAGACGCGGGCAGCGCCCCGGGCGGGCGCCGGGGTCGGTTCGGCCGGCTAGACTTGCCCGCCGTGGGCCGAAGTGCCGCTTTCTTTGATCTGGACAAGACCGTCATCGCCAAGTCGAGTGCCTTGGCGTTCGGTCGGCCGTTCTACCGGGATGGTCTGATCACGCGTCGTGATGTGGTCAAGTCCGCCTACGCGCAGCTGATGTTCCGGCTGGGCGGCACCGACGAGCAGACAATGGCCCGCACCCGGGACTACCTGGCCGCGCTCTGCAAGGGCTGGCCGGTGGAGCAGGTCCGCCAGATCGTCGCGGAGACCCTGCACGAGCTGATAAACCCCTACGTGTACGCCGAAGCGGCCGCGCTGATCGAGGAGCACCAGGCCGCCGGGCGGGACGTGGTGCTCGTCTCCGCCTCCGGCGAGGAGATGGTCCGCCCGATCGGCGAACTGCTCGGCATCACCGACATCATCGCCACCCGGATGGCCGTCGAGGACGGCCGGTACAGCGGCGAGATCGAGTTCTACGCCGCCGGTCAGAGCAAGGTCGACGGGGTCACCGAGCTGGCCGCCGAGCGCGGTTACGACCTGGCCGAGTCGTACGCGTACTCCGATTCGGTGAGCGACCGGCCGCTGCTGGAGTGCGTCGGTCATCCCACCGCGGTCAACCCGGACCGGGCGCTGCGCAAGCTGGCCACCGAGAACGCCTGGCCGGTGTTGGAGTTCCGGCACCCGATCCCGGTCGGCCGCCGGCTGCGGGAACGCCCGGCGGTGCCGGTTGCCGCGGCGGCGATCGGCGTCGGGGTGGGCGTCGCGATCGGGATCGCCTGGTACGGCCGGCACCGCCGCACCCGCACCGCCACCGCCTGACCACGGCCACCCGACGTGACGGCGGCCACCTGGACGCAGCCGTCCCACGGCGGCGCCGGATCAGCTCGCGGTGGCGAGTGTCTCGTCGCCGATCGCGGCGAGCTGGTCGGCCCCGACCTCGACCGCCGCCAGGTAGTGCCGCAGCCAGGAGCGCAGCCCGTCCGGCGTGCCGGTGGCGAAGGCGCCGGCCGCGCCGACGTATTCGGGCTCCCGGTCCCGGTGGCCGACGTCGACGGCCACCAACCCACGCGGGTCGAAGCCGGAGGCGAGCAGGGTGAGGCGGGCGGCGGCCCGGGCGACCACCCCGGACGGGCCGGCGAACGGCCGCAGCGCCAGCAGCTCCCCGTGTACCACCGCGGCCAACACGAGCGGTGACACCTTTGTCCCGCCGGCGACCAGTTCGAGCAGTCCGGCCAGCCGCGCCGCCTCGGCCGCGTCGGCAGACCGGCCGGTAGCGCCGGCACCGCTGGCCACGCTGGCACCGGCGACACCTCGATCGGCCAGCGGACGGCCGAGCAGCGGCTCGGGGACGACATCCCGGGCGGCGAGCACGTGCAGCCGGGCGAGGACCTGGCCGGGCGCGCGGGTCCAGGTGTCGGCCAGCCCGGGCAGCGCACCGGCGACCCGCAGCGCCCCCTGCAGAACTGGGTCGGTCACGACACCACTACGCACGGTTTCGAGCTGGTGTGCGTACCCCTCCAGGGCGGCGCTGGCCACCGCGGACCGGAGGCTGACCTCGGCCGCGACCCGGCCGCCGTGCCGGCGCAACGCGCGATGCCGCAGCGACGTGTCGACCCGCTCGCGGGCCCGGTCGACGGCGGGTGCCACGTCGGCGAGGGCGAGCAGCGGGGCGAGCGGATCGGCGGTCACCCCGTCACGCTAGCGTCCGCCGGAGACCGACCGGCGGGATCGGACCGGCGGGACCGGCCGGCGCGTGTCAGTGCCCTTTCGGCGCGTGCCCGCGCGCCGGCGCCGATCACCGCTCGCACCTGCCATAACACCCCCACTAACCTGCTACGGAAGAGATGCGACTCACACGCGAGGTATGAGGAGCCCCACCATGAGCGAATACCGCGAGGCGGCGTCATGAGCGAGACGCTGGCCAACCTGCTGAACGAGACCCGCCAGTTCCCGCCGCCGGACGATCTTGCCGCGAACGCGAACGTCACCGCCGCCGCGTACGACGAGGCCGCGGCCGACCGGCTCGCCTTCTGGGAGACGCAGGCCCGCCGGCTGGACTGGGCCAAGGAGTGGGACCAGACGCTGGACTGGAGCAACCCGCCGTTCGCCAAGTGGTTCGTCGGCGGGCAGCTCAACGTCGCGCAGAACTGCCTGGACCGGCACGTCGCCGCCGGGCTGGGCGACCGGGTGGCGATCCACTGGGAGGGCGAGCCGGGCGACACCCGCACCATCACCTACGCCGAGCTGCTGAAGCTGACCTCCCAGGCGGCGAACGCGCTGACCGACCTCGGCGTCACCGCCGGCGACCGGGTGGCGATCTACCTGCCGATGATCCCGGAGGCGGCCGTCGCGATGCTGGCCTGCGCCCGGATCGGCGCGACGCACAGCGTGGTCTTCGGCGGGTTCTCGGTCGACGCGCTGTCGAACCGGATCCAGGACGCCGCCGCCAAGGTGGTGATCACCGCGGACGGTGGCTACCGCCGGGGCAAGCCGTCGGCGCTCAAGCCGACCGTGGACGACGCGGTCGCGCTCAGCCCGACCATCGAGCACGTCCTGGTGGTGCGGCGCACCGGTCAGGAGGTCGCCTGGACCGACAAGGACCGGTGGTGGCACGAGACGGTCGAGCAGGCGTCGCCGGAGCACACCCCGCAACCGTTCGACGCCGAGCACCCGCTGTTCATCCTCTACACCAGCGGCACCACGGCGAAGCCGAAGGGCATCCTGCACACCACCGGCGGCTACCTCACCCAGACGGCGTACACCCACCACGCGGTGTTCGACCTGAAGCCGGAGACGGACGTCTACTGGTGCACCGCCGACATCGGCTGGGTCACCGGGCACTCCTACATCGTGTACGGGCCGCTGGCCAACGGCGCCACCCAGGTCATGTACGAGGGCACCCCGGACACCCCGCACAAGGGGCGGTTCTGGGAGATCGTCCAGAAGTACAAGGTCAGCATCATCTACACCGCGCCCACCCTGATCCGCACCATGATGAAGTGGGGCGACGACATCCCCAAGCAGTACGACCTGTCGTCGCTGCGGCTGCTCGGCAGCGTCGGGGAGCCGATCAACCCCGAGGCGTGGATGTGGTACCGGCTCAACATCGGCCGCAACGAGTGCCCGGTGGTCGACACCTGGTGGCAGACCGAGACCGGCGCCATCATGATCTCGCCGCTGCCGGGGGTGACCGCGGCGAAGCCGGGCAGTGCGATGACCCCGCTGCCGGGGATCAACGCCGACGTGGTCGACGACCAGGGCGAGTCGGTGCCCGACGGCGGCGGTGGCTACCTGGTGCTGCGCGAGCCGTGGCCGTCGATGCTGCGCACCATCTGGGGCGATGACGAGCGCTTCATCGACACCTACTGGTCCCGGTTCCAGAGCATGTACTTCGCCGGGGACGGGGCGAAGAAGGACACCGACGGACACCTCTGGCTGCTCGGCCGGGTCGACGACGTGATGCTGGTGTCGGGGCACAACATCTCCACCACCGAGGTGGAGTCGGCGCTGGTCTCGCACCCGTCGGTGGCCGAGGCCGCGGTGGTCGGCGCCACCGACCCGACCACCGGCCAGGCGATCGTCGCCTTCACCATCCCCCGGGGGAACGTGGAGACCGCCGGGGACGCGGGCGAGGCGCTCATCGCCGAGCTGCGCAACCACGTCGCCAAGACGCTCGGGCCGATCGCCAAGCCGCGCCAGATCATGCTGGTGCCGGAGCTGCCGAAGACCAGGTCCGGGAAGATCATGCGGCGGCTGTTGCGGGATGTCGCGGAGAACCGTTCGCTCGGGGATGTCACCACCCTGCAGGACTCGTCCGTGATGGACCTTATTTCGTCCGGTATGCAGTCGGGCAAGTCCGACGAGGACTGAGTCCTCGCAGGTCACAGCGGCGGGCGGCCCCCTCACGGAGGGTGCCGCCCGCCGCTTCTCTTGTGACACGGCGAGTAGCCATCGACAATTTCTTGCAACAAATCGACGCAGGCTACTTCACAGCGTCGCCTGCCGGTGCTTAGGTTCGTTGAGGTCCGCGCTTGAGGATCGATACGCCCGACCCCACAACCCCCGTCGGGTCGGTGTTTCCTGCCATCCGGAGGTACCACGTGCGCAGAGTCGCAGTGGGGCTGCTCGGGTTGTCGCTGACGGCGGCCACCGGCATCGCACTGAGCCCATCGGCTCAGGCGTCCCCCCTGACGAAAACGCCGGTCGCCGCTCCGTCGGTGTCCGAGCCAGCCCACATCATCGACGAACTGCCTAACCCGCTGGAAGAAAAGCGCCGCGAGCTGCGCGAACAAGGTTTGACCGATGTGCTCACCGGCCGCGCCAAGGCCGAGAAGCGCGGCAGCAGCACGGTCGTCAAGGTCGGCGAGACGGTCGGCGCCGGGCCGGCGGCCCGGATCGCCGGCGGCAAGAAGAGCAAGGACCAGTACGTCGAGCTCGGCCGGGAGACCACCGACCGGATCTTCGTCATCCTGGCCGAGTACGGCAACGAGCGGCACCCGGACTACCCGGACAAGGACCTGAACCCGGACGTTCCCGGTCCGACCCGGTTCGACGGTCCGCTGCACAACGAGATCCCCGAGCCGGACCGGTCGGTGGACAACTCCACGGTCTGGCAGCCGGACTACGACGCGGACCACTTCCGCGACCTCTACTTCGGCACCGGCAAGGGCACCGAGTCGGTCAAGCAGTACTTCGAGAAGCAGTCCTCCGGCCGGTACAGCGTCGAGGGCACCGTCACCGACTGGGTGAAGGTCCAGTACAACGGCGCCCGCTACGGCCGCAACCGGGACGTCTACGGCACCGACCCGGTGGTCTGCGCCTCGCAGGTCTGCAACAACGTCTGGCAGCTCGTCCGCGACGCCGCCAACCAGTGGGTCGTCGACCAGCGGGCCGCCGGCCGCACCGACGCCGAGATCGCCGAGGAGATGCGCTCCTTCGACAAGTGGGACCGCTACGACCACGACGGCGACGGCAACTTCAACGAGGCCGACGGCTACATCGACCACTTCCAGATCGTGCACGCCGGCGGTGACGCCGCCGACGGTGACCCGGTGATGGGTGAGGACGCCATCTGGAGCCACCGCTGGTACGCCTTCGGCACCAGCGCCGGCCAGACCGGCCCGGACTTCAACCGGCTCGGCGGCACCCAGATCGGCAACACCGGGATGTGGATCGGCGACTACACGATCCAGCCGGAGAACGGCGGCCGCAGCGTCTTCTACCACGAGTACGCGCACGACCTGGGCCTGCCGGACGACTACAACGTGCTCAACGGCGGGGACAACAACAACGAGCACTGGACCCTGATGGCCCAGAGCCGGCTCGGCGCCCGCAACGACGGCGGCATCGGTGAGCGCGGCGGCGACCTCGGCGCCTGGAACAAGCTGCAGCTCGGCTGGCTCGACTACGAGGTGGTGGTGGCCGGCCAGAAACGGACGCTGACCCTCGGTCCACAGGAATACAACAGCGCGAAACCGCAGGCGGTGGTCGTGGTGCTGCCGCAACGGGAGTACTCGTTCGACCTCGGCGCACCGGCCGAGGGCGAGAAACAGTACTTCTCCGGCAACGCCGACGACCTCAACACCTCGATGACCCGCACCCTGGACCTGACCGGCGCGACCAGCGCGTCGCTGTCGATGCAGGGCCGGTACGACATCGAGGAGGGGTACGACTACCTCTACTTCGAGGCGTCGCTGGACGGCGGCACCACCTGGACGGCGCTGCCGGCCACGGTGAACGGTGAGCCGATCGGCGACGACGGCAGCGGCCGGCCGGCGCTCGACGGCTCGACCGGCGGCGAGTGGGCCGACATCGAGATCCCGATGGACGCCGCGGCCGGCAAGGAGGTGCCGTTCCGGTTCCGCTACGTGACCGACGGCGGGGTCTCCGAGGGCGGCTTCTTCGGTGACGCGATCACCGTCACCGCCGACGGCGAGACGGTGCTCAGCGACGGCGCCGAGGACGACGGTGCCGGTTGGGACCTGGCCGGCTTCACGGTGGTGGAGGAGTCCTACACCGACCTGTTCGACAACTTCTACATCGCCGGACACCGCTCGTACGTCTCGTACGACAGGTACCTGAAGACCGGGCCGTACTTCTTCGGGTACACCAACACCAAGCCGGACTGGGTGGACCACTACGCGTACCAGGAGGGTCTGCTCATCTCGTACTGGAACACCCGGTGGGCGGACAACGACACGTTCGAACACCCGGGCGAGGGTCGCAACATGATCATCGATGCGCGCCCGCGTCCGATCTACAACCTGACCGGGGCGCCCTGGCGGGCCCGGGTGCAGGTCTACGACGCGCCGTTCAGCCTCCGTAAGGCCGACTCGTTCACCCTGCACCTGAACAGTCAGCCGCAGTACATCCGGGGCCAGGCGGCCGCGCCGCTCTTCGACGACACCAAGAAGTACTGGTACGAGGAGCTGCCGAACCACGGTGTGAAGCTCCCCGCGACCGGTACGAAGATCCGGGTGGTGGAGGAGAACGGCACCTCGATCAAGATCCGGATCTCCTGATCCGGTCCGGTGCGGGCGATCGGCCCGGCCACCGGTGACAGTGGGCGGCGCCCGGGGAGCATTCCCCGGGCGCCGTCGTCCGTCGTGCGGTCGGACCGGATGGCCGGTCAGGCCGCCCGGGGCAGGTCGGCGCGGAGCCGGTCGCGTGCGCCGTCGTGGTCGACGCCGTGCCCGGTCAGCACCTCGGCCGCCGGGCCTGACAACCCGACCCGCAACAGGGCCAGCAGGATGTGGCCGGAACCGATCGCGCGGTGCCGCATGGCGATCGCCTCCCGCAGGCTCAACTCCAGCACCTTCTTCGCCGGCGGGCTGAACGGGCTGCCGAGCCGACCGCGCCGCCGCGGCCGGGTCGGCGACGGTTCGTGCAGCGCGTCCGGCCCGAACGCCTCCTCGATCCGGCGGAACACCTCGTCGGCGTCGATGCCGACGGTCCGCAGCGCGGTGATCTCGTCCTCGGTCAGCCCGGCCCGTCCGGTGGCCGGGGTCAGGGCGGCGGTGAGGGTGGCTTCGGTCACGCCGTACCCGGCGAGGAGCCGGGCGCCGTCGCCGTCCGCGTCGGCCACCACCGCGAGCAGCAGGTGTTCGGGTGTGACCTTGTCGGCGCCGGCGCCGGTGGCGACGGTGATGCTGTCGGTCACGACCCGGCGGGCGTCCTTGGTGAATCGCTCGAACATCGTTGCGCTCCCTAGTCTCGGGTCCGGTGGGCGTGCTTCTGGTGGACGGCCTGCCGGGTGACGCCCAGCGCGTCGGCGATCGCCTGCCAGGCCCAGCCGTTGGCCCGCGCGTTTCGCACCTGCAGCGCCTCCAGGTGGTCGACCAGCTTGCGGAGGGCGGCGACGGCCCGCAGACCGGTGGCGGGATCGGCGGCTCCGGCCGCGTTGGCGAGGCGCTGACTGTCGTCCATGCTGTCAATATAGATTGACAGCATGGACGCCGTCAATAAAAGTTGACACGAGAAGCTCGACACAGCGGCCGGCACGGAACCCGGACCGGCCGGACCGCGTCCAATCGACATGATCACCCCGCCGATCGCACCGACCCCGCCGTCGCGCAGAGCCATCACCGGGATCCTGCTCGGGGTGCTGCTGATCGCCGGCTGCGCCGACACGACGCCCGATGCCGGCCCGCCCGGCGCTTCCGGCCCGCCCGGCACCGAACCGTCCGGCGGTCCCACCGGCCCGCCGCCGACCACGGATGCCGCCGCCCCACCAACCGGCAAGCCGGCCACCCCGCCACGGACCACGCCGCCCACCGCGCGCCCGCCCAGCGGCCCGCCGAAGGAGCCGACGGACAACCAGCCCACCGACCGGATCGCCGGCCGGATCGTCCGGGGTGGCTCCGGTCCCTGCTACGGGCTGGTGACCGACGACGGCACCAGCTACGCCCTGCACGGCGCGGAGGTGGGGCCGCTGCAGGTCGGCAGCTACGTCCGGGTCACCGTCGCCCCACTGCTACTCAAGATCGACTGTGGCGAGGGCATCCGCCGCAGCATCGTCCGGGTCGAACCGGTCTGACCATCGGTGGCCGACCCGCCGTCAGGCGTTCGGCGACGCCGCCGCCACCTGGTCGCGACCCTCGGCCCGACCGGCGACGAGGTCGAGGTCCAGCCAGGTGTACCGGTGCCCGCAGGGCGGCCCGGCGGCCAGCCCGAACCGGCGGTCGTCCAGATCGAGCAGCACCGAGTAGACGGTCTCCGAACGCTCCGCTGGAGCATCGGCCGGGTCGACGTGCCGGCAGATGGCCTGCGGATAGCTGGCGTGGTCATGGAAGACCGCCGCCAGGTCGCGCTCGGTCAGCCGGCCGGTGGCCGCGGCCGGCCGCAGCAACCGCCGGGCCCGCGCCGACCGGAACAGCGACGAGCCGGAGAGCTGCTTCATCACGTCGTGCACCGGCAGCGCCGTCTCCAGGTGGTTGGCGTGGGTGATCATCCCGTCCACCGGATGCAGCCAGCCGGCGTCACCCGGCACCAGCTCCAGGTCGATCAGCTCGCCACCGGCCTCGGCCGCCTGACCGAGCAGCAGGTTGATGGAGCTGTTGCGCCCACCGGCGCAGACCCGCTTCAGCGCCGCCGACAGGTGCGGCGCCTCCAACGCCGCCCGCAGCAGGACGTGGTACGGCACCCCGGCGCCCCGCTCCCCGGCCAGCACCGGCAGCGCGTCGCGGTCACAGCCGAGCATGTTCACGCAGACCCCGAGGCCGGCCGAGTTGAGCCCGGCCTTGGCCAGCATCCCCGCCTCGGTCAGGGTCAGCACCGAGTGGCCCCGTTCGTCGCGGGTGGCGAGCAGCACCATCGCCTCCCGCTGGTCGGGATGCCAGTCCCAGTTCTGGCCGAGCAGCAGGTGGCCGTTCGCGGTGTGGGTCCCGAGCACCCCCACCGACGTGCACCCGCCGGCCGCCCCGTCGGGCCGGGCACCGTAGATCAGCTCGGTCCGGGCGTTCAGCGCGTACAGGTCGGCGGCCGGCACGTCCGCGCCCTCGGCCACCCCGTCCAGCATCTGGGCGACCCGCGGGTGGTGGGTCGCCGTCGCGGCCCGGAACGCCAGCCCGTACCGGCGTACGGTCGCCGGGTCGAGCCCCGCGGCGTCGCGGAATCTGCGCAGGTAGAGCTCCAGATTGGCGATGATCACCTCGCGCGCCGTCGCGCCGTAGCCGAAGCCGCATTCGGCCGGTGTGCCGGCCACCCGGATCAGCGGCACCGGCAGACCGGACCGGTTGGCGTTCGGTAGCGACGTCATACCCCGAACGGTATCGGCTGCCCACCAGGACAGGCGATCAGGTATTTGCACCTAGGCTGGGCGACATGAGCGAGCGACGAGGCGCGGGCCGGGGGCCCGTTGACGAGTCCTGCGTACTTACCGACGGGCCCTGGAACCACCGCTTCGTCGGCGCCAACGGCAGCAGATTCCACGTTGTCGAGGCCGGCAGCGGACCGCTGGTGCTCTTCCTGCACGGCTTCCCCGAGTTCTGGTGGGCCTGGCACGACATGCTGCCGGCGGTCGCGGACGCCGGCTACCGGGCGGTCGCGGTCGATCTGCGCGGCTACGGTGCGAGCGACAAACCCCCCCGGGGGTACGACGGCTACACCCTCGCCGCCGACGTCGCCGGCCTGATCCGGGCGCTCGGCGAACGGTCGGCGGTGCTGGTCGGCTCCGGATCCGGCGGGCTGATCGCCTGGACCACCGCCGCGTTCCACCCGAAGCTGGTGCGGCGCCTGGTGGTGCTGGCCGCGCCGCACCCGCTGCGGCTGCGGGCCGGCATCTTCGCCGACCCACGCGGCCAGTTCGCCGCCGCCACCCCGACCCTCAAGTTCCAGATCCCCCGGTACGAGCACCTGCTGACCCGCGACGACGCGGCGCTGGTCGGCTACTTCCTGCGCCGGTGGGGCGGGCCGAACTGGGTGGCGAGCGCCGGATTCGACGAGTACGCGGCCCGCTGCCGGGAGGCGATGCAGATCCCGCAGGCGGCGTTCTGCGCCCTGGAGGGCTACCGCTGGGCGTTCCGGTCGGTGTTGCGGCTGCACGGGTACCGGTTCGTCCGGCTGATGCAGGAACCGCTGGTGACGCCGACGCTGCAGCTGCACGGCGGGCGGGATCAGGCGTCCCTGCCCCGGACCGCCCAGGGCTCCAGCCGCTACGTCACCGCCCCGTACGAGTGGCGCCTGCTGGACGACACCGGCCACTTTCCGCACGTCGAGGTCCCCGACCTGGTGCTCGGCGAGGTGTTGCGCTGGGCCAAGTCCTGACCCGGCGGTAAATCCGTCGCCGCCGCCGCACCGGTCGAGGTACGTTGCGGGGGATGTGAGCCGCTGACACCCACCCGCACCCGCGCCCGAGGCACCGCCCGGCGGGTGAAACGACCTCTTCCGTCGGTGGTGTCGCATGTCCAGTTCCGCCCTGCTCGCCCATGACCTCGTTCGCACCCTCGGTACCCGGCGGGTGCTCGACGGCGTCTCCCTGGTCGCCGCGCCCGGCCAACGGATCGGGCTGATCGGCGAGAACGGCGCCGGGAAGTCGACCCTGCTGCGCCTGCTCGCCGGCACGGACGAACCGGACGCCGGCCAGGTGGTCCGGCCGACGGAGCTGGGCTTCCTGCACCAGGAGATGCCGTTCGACGCGGACGCCACCATCGCCGCCGTGCTCGACGACGCCCTCCGGGAGGCCCGCCATGACCTCGCCGAGCTGGACCGGCTGACCGCGGCGCTGGCCGGCACCGGCGAGAACCAGCCCGGCTATGCGGACCTGCTCGCCGAGTACGGCGAGCGGCTGGACCGGGCGCAGCGGCACGACTCCTGGGACGCCGACCGGCGCGCCGCGATCGTGCTGGCCGGCCTCGGTCTGGGTGGGCTGCCAGCCGACCGGCCACTGGGTTCGATGTCCGGCGGGCAGCGCGGACGGCTCGCCCTGACCGCGCTGCTGGTCCGCCGCCCCACCGCGTTGCTGCTGGACGAACCGACGAACCACCTCGACGACGACGCGGCGGCGTTCCTGGCCGAACAGCTCCGCGCCCTGCCCGGCACCGTGGTGGCGGCCAGCCACGACCGGGCGTTCCTCGACGCCGTCTGCACCGACCTGATCGACCTCGACCCGGGCTTGGCCGGCCCCACCCGGTACGGCGGCAACTACACCTCCTACCAGGAGCAGAAACGCGCGGAGCGGGAACGTTGGCAGCGCCAGTTCGAGGAGGAACAGCAGAAGATCGTCGAACTGCGCCACGCCGCCGCCACCACGGCCCGCCACGTCGCACCCGGCCGGCCCCGCCGGGACAACGAGAAAATGGGGTACGACCGCACCGGCGGCCGGGTGGAGAGTCAGGTCTCCCGCCGGGTCCGCAACGCCACCCGCCGGCTGGCCGAGCTCGAACGCGACCAGGTCCGCAAGCCCCCGGAGCCGCTGCGGCTGCGGACCGACGCCCTCACCTCCGGTTCGTCCGACGGCATGCTGGTCGCGCTGCGGGACGTCCGGGTGCCCGGGCGACTCGCCATCGACCGGCTCGACGTGTCGGCCACCGACCGGCTGCTGGTCACCGGCGCGAACGGTGCCGGCAAGTCGACCCTGCTGGCGGTGCTGGCCGGGCGGTCGGCGGCCGGGCGGTCGGCGGTCGAGCGGTCGGCGGTCGGCGGGCAGCTCTGGCGGCGGCGCGGGCTGACGGTCGGGCTGCTCGCCCAGGACAGCGTCTTCGACCGTCCGGACCGGACGGTCCGGGAGACCTACGAGCTGGCGCTCGGCCCCGACCGGGCCGAGGCGGTTCCGCTGCGCTCGCTCGGCCTGATCGCCGGACGGGACCTCGACAGCCGGGTCGGGGAGCTGTCGGTCGGGCAGCGGCGGCGGCTCGCCCTGGCGCTGCTGATCGCCGATCCGCCGGAGCTGCTGCTACTGGACGAACCGACGAACCACCTCTCGCCCGGTCTGGCCGATGAACTCGAGGAGGCGTTGGGCAGCAGGGGTCCCGGCGCGGTCGTGGTCGCCAGTCACGACCGCTGGCTGCGGTCCCGGTGGGCGGGCCGCCAGCTCGCGCTGCCACCACCGGGGCTCGCGCTGCCAGCATCGGGGCAGGAGCCCGGGTCCGGCGGCTAGATGCGCTGCTCGCGCAGGTCGGTCACCTCGGCGGCCGGTGCCCAGCCCTGGTAGACGCCGAAGTCGAACGCCTCCAGGCCGAGCGTCTCGGCCACCGGCGCCTTCCCGCCGGTGTACTCGACCCGCAGCCAGGTGTCGTGCTCGGCCAGCACGATGAACGGCTCACCCCGCCAGGCGCAGATGGTCCGGACGTAGGCCAGGTCCTCGACCTCGGCCGCCGGCACCACCCGGACGAACCGGTCGGGTCGTACCTCCTGGAACCCCTCGCCCGGCTCCGGCTGGTAGATCCGCACGTCGTCGCCGTCCGGGCTGGCCTCGTACTCCCGGCCGCGCCAGTTGGCGAGGTAGCCGTCACGCATCCGGCTCACCGGCCCGCCGCCAGGTCGGGCCGTCGCTGTCCAGCACGGCGATCACCTGTTCGGTCCCGTCGGCGCCGATCCGGCACAGTTTCGCCCCGTGCGGCAGCCGGACACTGTCCACCTTGAACTCGGCGATCACGTCGCTCCCCTCACCGGGGGCGAACCCGTTGCCGCGGAACGGCGGGCGCTCGATCACCCAACCTTCCATGGCGCGCATGGCGGCCTCGTTCTGGCCGCCGTACGGGATCCGGTAGAGGCTCGGGCGGTAGGCGGGCCACCGGACCACGAAGACCTCGGCCGCGTCCCGCGAGAACGGCGAGCCGGGGTAGTCCAGCCCGAGCGCGGCCTCCAGCTGGGCGGGGGTGTTCAGGTGCGCGATCTCGGTGGCCCGGTGCACGAAGCCGGAGACCCGGTCGTAGCCGCGTTCCAGGTAGTAACCGAGCTGACTGGGCGCGATGGTCTTCTGCATCATCGTCGGCCGGCCCGGATCCTCGGTGGCCGGCGCGTAGGTCGACTTCGCCGCCGGCTCACCGGCGGCCTGCTGCGCCGGCTCGGCGACCTCCGGGTCGTCGCCGAGACCCACCTCGACGGCCCAGTTGGCCAACCCGACGATCTGGGCGCCGGGGAGCTTTGCCCCGACCGGCGTACCCGGGTTCACGGCGAACGACCATTCGGTCCGGGGCCACCGGCGAATCAACTGGACGAACTTGACCGCCACCGTCTCGACCTGGGCCGGTAGGTGATCGGCGAGCCGCTCGGGGGAGGTGAAGACCACGACGTGGGTGGCGCCGTCGATGGGCTCGGTACGCCAGACGAAGCCCTCCTCGCCGGGCCGGGTGCCCGGGATCGACTCCGGCGCGATCGGCAACAGCACCTTGGCCAGCAGCAGGGTCGACAGGAACGTCTCCGTGCTGCCGTCGCCGGCGGCCTCCAGCAGGCTGCGCTCCACCTCGTTGGCCGGTTCGAAGCCGGCCAACGCCGCAACACCCGGGGCCGCCGCCGACTCCGCCGGCGGCTGGCCGGTTACTCCGGTCTCCTCGGCCGCCGCGTACGCCTGGGCCGGCTCGGCATGCGCCTGAGGCGGCTCGGCATAGCTCTGGGGCGGCTCGGCATAGCTCTGGGGCGGCTCGGCATAGCTCTGGGCGGGATTGGCATAGGCCTGAGTCGCCTCGGCAAAGCCCTGGGCGGGTCCGGCGTCGGTCTGGGTTGGCTCGGCGTACGCCTGAGGCGCCTCGGCGTATCCCTGGGGCGGTTCGGCGTATCCCTGGGGTGTCTCGGCGTGTGGCCGGGCGAGGGGCTGGTAGCGGTCGACGGGGTCGAAGCTGGCCGGGGACCCCGGCCCGCCCTGCTCCAGGGTCGGGCCTGCCGGGGTCGAGCTGTGCGGCGCTGGGCTGTGCGGCGCTGGGCTGGCCGGCGTTGGGCTGGCCGGCGCTGGGCTTGGGCGGGGTGGGGCCGGGATGACCGGCACCGCCTCCATCGGTTCGGCCGGTGAAGCGTACGGGTCGGCGGGCCGGTCCAGCGGGTCGGCCGGCGGCGCGACCGGTTCGGTCGGCGTGCCGATGGCCGCCGCGTACCAGGCCGAGAGGGAGGAGTGCTGCGGGCCGTCCGGGGCGGACCGTCCCGGGCTGGCGATCTGATCCGACTCGGACACCACCTCGCCCGAGATCACCTCGCCGGTGACCACGTCACCCGGCGCACCGGGGAACGCCTGCACGGGAATGGTCCGGTTCGGTGGGGGCCGGTCCCGACCCGGTGGGCCGCCGTTCTGGGCCGGCGGGCGCACCCCGGGTCCGGCGGACCGCTCGGCCCCGGGCCACTTCGTCCCCGACCGGTCGGCAGCGGACCGGTCCCCCGCCAACCGGTCGGCCAGCGGGCGGTCCGCCAGCGGGCGGTCGGCCGGCGAGCGGTCGGCCGGCGAGCGGTCGTTCGGGGGGCGATCGTTCTGGGGACGGTCGCCGGTGCGGGCCGGATCGGCCGCGGTGGTCACCCAGCCGGCCGTGACGTGTTCGGCCGTCGGGCTGATCAGGGCGTCACTCACACCGGTGGGCGCGGTCGCCGGATGGACCGAGCCAACCGGCGGCGGCCCGTTCTCCGCCGGTACCGGCGAACTGAGTCGGGCGGCCGCGGCCGGTTCCGGCTGCCCGCCCTGCCCGGGAACGACGGCCGTACCCCGGCTGCGGGCGGCCAGCTCGGCCTGGTCCTGCCGAGGCCGGCCGGCGGAGGTCCGGCCCGGCAGGCGCACGTCACCGCGGGCAAGCTGGGCCACGAACCAGGCGGGCAGGTAGCCCTCGATCGGCAGCCCAGGATTCACCGCGAGCCACCACTCGTGGTTGGGCCAGCTGCCGGCGAGATCGGTGTACGAGGTCCGCCGGGCGGATCCCGCGTTCTCGGCCAGGCACGCCTTCAGGGCCGCGCCGGAGGTGAACGCGAGTACGTGGGTACGACCACCGGTGGTCCAGGTGCCCCAGCCCATCGGGACCTGGCCCGTGAGCGCTTGGGCGGAAACCGGTAGCAGCAGCTCGGTGCGGGCGAGGATCCGGAAGTAGAGTTCCTGGTCGTTCGCGCGTAGAGCGTCCCGCATGTCGGCTTCGGCCCCGGTGGCCGGCTCCCATTCGGTCACGGCCACCTCCCTTCCACCGAACAGGCCACAGGCATCGCGTACAACCTACAAGGTCCTTTCAAGATCACAATGGCTGGACGACGGCGGGTCCGCTGACGAGCACCGCCCGCGACGACGCACCGATAACATCCGATGCCGTAACCGGAACGATTGGAGGCGCGGATGCCCGGCGGCAGCACACCGCTCGCCCTGGTGATCGCCGTCACACTGACGGTGCCACCAGTCGCTCCGGCGGCGGCGACAGATCCGGCCGCTGACCCCGTCTCGACGGGGGCTCTCGCCGGGCCGGTGCTGGCCCAGCGGGCCACCGTCGACGGCTGCACGGACCGGTCGACCCCGGCGGAACCGGTGGCCGAGCTGCCCTGGTCCCAACGACGGTACGCGCCGGAGCGGTTGACGGCACTGGCCACCGGTGCCGGGGTGACCGTCGCCGTGCTCGACTCGGGGGTCGACGACCGCCACCTCCAACTCCGGGATCGAGTGCTCCCCGGCCGGGACTACCTCGACCCGGAGCTCGACGGGACCGTCGACTGCCCGGGCCACGGCACCGCCGTGGCGAGCCTGATCGCCGCCACCCCCCGCGACGGCATCGGCCTGCGGGGTCTCGCCCCGGGCAGTCGCATCCTGCCGGTCCGGGTCAGCGAACAGTTGGTCATCGACGGTGCGGCGACCGGCCGGACCGTCACCGCCACCCGGTTCGCGGCGGCGATCCGCTACGCGGTGACCCGGGGCGCCGCGGTGTTGAACCTCTCGGTGGTGCTCTACCGGGACGACCCGGCCGTCCGGGCCGCCATCGCCGACGCCGTCGCCGCGGACGTGGTGGTCGTCGCGGCCGTCGGCAACCGGCACGACGAGGCGGACCCACGGCCCTTCCCCGCCGCGTACGACGGGGTGCTGGGGGTCGGCGCCGTCGGCCCGGACGGCCAGCGCGCACCGTTCTCGCAGGTGGGTCCGTACGTCGACGTGGTCGCGCCGGGCCAGGCGGTGCTGGCCGCCGTGCCCGGCCGCGGGCACCGGGAACACGACGGCACCAGCTACGCCGTGCCGTTCGCGTCGGCCACCGCGGCCCTGATCCGGCAGTACCGGCCGGAACTGTCGGCGCGGCAGGTGATCGAGCGGATCGTCACGACCGCCGACCCGGCGCCGGGCGACGGCGACGACGGGTACGGCGGCGGCGTGCTGAACCCGTACCGCGCGGTCACCGAGACCGCGCCGCTGGCCGCCGGGCCGCCGCCGGCGCCGGTGGTTCGGCGCGGCGGCACCGATCCGGCCGCGGTGGGCGGCGGCGACCGGCGGACGGAAGCGCGGGAACGGGCGCTGGCGCTGGCCGGCGTAGCGGGCGCTGGCGCGGCCCTGGCGGTTCTGCTCGCGGTGGTGCTGCCGCGAGGAGTCCGCCGCCGGTGGCGCCCGGCCGAGCCGGCCTGAGCGCCCGTTCCCGCGGTCCAGGGCTTCCCCACCCACCCGGACGGCGGGGAAGCACCCGGTCAGGGGGAGAAGAGGTTCGTGGCCCTCTTCTCGGTGTGCTGGTAGTCGACCACGGAGTCGTCGACCGCCCGTTTGATCTCGGCCAGCATCACCTTCATGTCGTCGGCCGCCTGGCGCCAGCGCTGCTGCCGCTCGTCGTATGCGGCCCGCGCGGCGCCGTCCCAGCTCGCCACCAGCCCAGCGGCGTCCCCCTCAAGCTGGGCGAGCTGCGATTCGAGGGTGTTCAGCGCCACCTGGATACTCGAACTGGCCGCCATCAACCTGCCGAACTGGACGACCAGCACGCCGTCGGTCATGACTCTCCCTCTCCGGAACCGTCAGAGGGGCAGCCGGAGGCTGCCCTGGTTGACCGCGGACACCCGGCCGGCCACCTCGGCGTCCGAGGCGTCGTACTGCTGGCCGGCGGTGCGGATCGCCGCGGCGGTCTCCCGCAGCGCCCGCCCGATCGCCGCCTGGTCCCGCTGCCAGGCCAGCTTGACCTGTGTGAAGGACCGGCCGCCGGCGCCCTGCCAGGCGGTCTGCAACTCCTCCAACTCGGCCATCAGCCGACTGAGCATGCTCTGCAGCGACTCGTCCACCTGCTCGAACCGCTGCGCGGTCTGCCGCATGACCGCGGCTTCTGCCTTTGTCTGGGACACGCCCGACGTCACCCCGTCCCTCTCCCGGTGATGCCCTGACCCGTGCGCCCACTGTGGACGCAACGGTCGCGCTCGCTCCGCCCGATCAGGTGTGATCGCACACCGTCACCGGAAAACTCCGCTCACGACCGTAGCGGTAGTCGGGTACGCACGGTAGCCCCCAGGGACAATCTGGGGATAACTCGACGAGGTCCGAGATCGACCGGCTCAGCCGGGAACCGCCGGCGCCAGCGCGGCCTCGGGATCGAGTGCCCGCCCCGCCGGGACCAGCGCGACCAGCCCGGCCGGCAGTCGGGCCGGGGTGACCCCGCCGTAGCCGAGCCGGCGGAGCACCTCGGCGCTGGTCACCGGATGGCGCCGGCCCAGGTCGGTGACGATGGAGATCGCGCCGCCGGACGCGCCGGGCGCCGGCACCGCCTCCACCACCGCGCCGCGGCCCGGTTGCACCCACACGTGATCGGCCGCGCCGCCCGGACCCGGCACCGCCCCGGTCAGGTCCGGTACGTCCGCACCGGTGCGCAGTTCGAACCCGGCACCGTCGTCGCGCACCCGCCCGCAGACGGCGCCCGACCCGGCCGGCACCAGGTCCGGCGTGCTGGCCGGCAGCGCCGTCGGACCGGGCGGCACCAGGTCACCGACCTTGCGCAGCCCCGCGAAGCGGTTCTGCGAGAGCGGGGTCGGTGCGTCCTGCCCGAGGTCGGTGAGGATCAGATCGGCCTGCAACTCGGTGATGGTGGCCAGACCGTCCCGGGTGGCGACGGCATACTGGCGCCCCCCGCCCTGGCTCTCCACCATGAACACCTCGCCGACCCCGGCGCCGTCGACAGTGGATCGCTCACCCCGGCCCGGGACCGCAACCCGGCCGAGGTCGGCCCCGACCGGCAGGGCGTTGAGCAGGGCCGGCGCCGTCTCGGTAGGCCGGTGGCTGGTCCAGGTCAGCGCCGCCAGCACCAGCCTCGGGTTCCGGACCGGATGCCGCCGGCCGTCCCAGATCAGGTGCAGGCTGCCGTCCGGGTGCCGGGCCAGCACCCCGGCCCCGGCCAATGCCGTCCCCCCGGGATCGGCGGCGCCGACCAGCAGCGCGGATCGCGGCCCCGGGCCGCCCGGGGCCGGCAGCCCCGCCGACCGGGCGGCGTCGGCCGCCGACATCGAGCAGACCGTCCAGCCGTCGGCCACCAGCCGCTGCGGTACCGGCAGCGAGTCGGGCGCGTCGGCGATGCCCAACGGGATGCCCCGCGGCACCCCCGCCAGGGCGGCCCGGGACACCAGCACCGTCCGCGGCTCCGCCGAATCGGCGATCAGCAGGGCCGAGGCGAAGTTCCGGACCGGGTGCAGCTTCCCGTCCCGGTAGACGTACCGCGCGCCGGACTCCTTCTCCACCAGCACCGCGCCGGAGTCCCGCCAGCCCGCATCGCCGCCGCCGACGACCAGCCCGTAGACGGCGACCGCGCCGAGCGCGATCGCCGCGACCAGCACGCCGGCCAGGGTGGCGCCGGCCGCCCGGCCCAACGGCGGCTGCGCCGGGTCGGTCTGCCGCATCACCAGCGCGGAGACCACGCGCTGAACCAGGAACTGGTACGAGTGCAGCTGGTCCTGTCGCGACGCCATCCGCCCCCCTGAGATCCGGTCCGGCCAATACGATAGGCCCACCGACCGGTTACCGGTGGCGACGGTCGCCATCGTCGATGGACCGGTCCTCGTCGGCTCGGGAGGTCGTCGCGGTGTCGTTGGACAGACGAACTCCAGCACCGCCCCGACCGGCTCCCGGTCCCCGGCCGCCCGCATCGTCCCCGCCAGTGCCCGCCGGCACCCCGCCGGCAGCTGCCGGCCCAACCGTGGCGGCGGTGCCCGGTCCGGCCGGCCCGCTGCTCGGGATTCTGGCCGGCCAGATCGTCACCGCCCAGGTCGCCCTGGTGCTGCCGGTCGCCGCCGCCGGGCACGGCCCCCTCGTCCTCGGTGCGGCCGGGCTGGCCGCCGGGCTGCTCATCGCCGCCGCCTGGGTCCGGGTCCGACGGCGCTGGCTCTTCGAATGGGCCGGGCTGGCCATCCGGTACGCCCTGCGGCGTCGCCGGCTCGACCCCGGCGACCCGGGCGCGGACCGATCGGCGGGCCTGCTCGACCTGGTCGCGCCCGGCTGCACGCCGATACCGGCGGACCAGACCGGGACCGGCCCCGCCGTGCTGGCCGACGCGACCGGCCTGACCGCGATCCTGGAGCTCGGCAATCCCGACCTGCTGCTGACCGACGCCCCACTGCCACTGCCGTCGCCGCGCGACCTGCTGCCGGCGGTCGGCCCGGAGTCCCCGCCGCTGCGGGTGCAGCTGGTCTTGGCCGGCACGCCAGCACCCGCCGTCGACGGTGCCGGCGATCCACCCGCGGGTGCCGGCAGCCACCTGCCCGCCGGTCGCGGCGGCGTGCCCGCGGGTCGCAGCGGCCTGCCCGCTGGTGGCGGTGGCCTGCCCGCGGGTGGCGGCGGGGTGCCCGCGGGTGGCGGCGGGGTGCCCGGTGGTGGCGGTGGCCACCTGCCCTCCGGTCGCGGCGGCGGGCTACCCCCGGTCGGCGGCGGACTGCCCCCGGTCGACCACGGCGGTCAGCTGTCCGCCGTCTCGTACCGGCAGCTTGTCGCCGATCGGCCGGTCGGTTACCAGCGGGCGCTGGTGGCGGTGCGGGTGCTGCGCACCGGAGGCTGGTCCGACGACGAGCTGGGCCGGGCCCTGTCCGGCGCGGTCCGCCGGGTGCGCCGCCGGCTGGCCCCGGTGCCGGTCCGCCCGCTCGGGGAGCGCGCCGCGCTCGGCGTACTCGGGGAACTGGCGCACCACGACGGCCGGCGACCGGCCCGGGAGAGCTGGCAGTGGCTCGCGGCCGGCGGGCTTCGGCAGGCTGCCGTGCGGGTGGACCGCTGGCCGCAGCCGGGTACCGACGCCGCCTACCGCCTGGTGCCGCGGCTGTTGGAGCTGCCCGCCGCCGCCGTCACCGTGGCGATCGGCGCCGGGCCGGGGTCGGTCGCCGGATCGGTTCCGGTGGACCTGACCGTACGCCTGACGGCCGGCGACGCGGCCGGGCTGACCGCGGCGGTACGGGGAATGCGCCGGCTGCTCGATGCCGGCGGCGGGTCGGCGCGGCGGTTGGACGGTGAACACCTTGCCGGGCTGCGTGCCACCCTGCCCCTGGGTCTGGCGCCGGCCGGCCGGGGGCGGCCGCCCGCCGGATCGGACGCGCTGGACCTGCCGATGGGCGGCGCCGGGTTGATGATCGGGGCCAACCGCCATGGTACGGCCGTCGGCGTCCGGCTGTTCCGCCCCGAGCCGACCGGGGCGGTCCTGATCGGCGGTGTCCGGCCGGCGCAGCTCATCGCGCTGCGGGCGATGGCGCTCGGGGCCCGGGTGGTGGTGCAGACCACCCGGCCGGGCGCCTGGAACCCGTTCGTCCGCGGGGCGGCCGGGGCCGGCGAGCCAATCCCCGTCATCCCGGCCGGCCGGGGTCTCACCGGGCCGCCGGCCACCCCGCTACGTCCGGTACTGACCATCGTGGACGTCGGACCGGTGGCCGCCGCCCCCGCCCGGACCGGGGCCTGGCAGGCCCGGCTGGTGGTCCGCGACGAGGTGACCGCGACCGACGTCGACCCGCTCGCCCGGGCCGACCTGGTCATCCTGCAGCCGCTGCGACCCGCCGAGGCGGCGTTGGCCGGTCCCGCGCTCGGGCTGGGCGACTCCGCGGACTGGCTGACCCGGATCCGGGACGACATGGTCGGCCTGGTGAACCGGCGGGTGCTGCGCTGGGCGCGGCTTGCCGTCACCCCGATCGAGGCGCGCCTGGTCGGCTCACCGACCCGCCGCTGACCGGGTCAGCGGCCGAGGGTGGGGCCGTCGAGTTCGCCGGCACCCTGGCCGGCCAGGCAGCGGAAGGACCGGTCGCCGACCGCCAGCGCGTCGCCGGTGGGCGGCAGCACCTCGAACTGCCAGCCGGCGGTGTCGATCAGCAGCGTGGTGGAGCGGAAGGTGTTCTCGCCGCAGACCTGCCGCACCACCGGGTCGGCCTTGACCGCCTCGTGGTCGGTGGCGGTCAGTTCGGCGGGCAGGTCGCCCTTCGCGTACGTCTCCCAGGTGTGCCGGCCGGCGCAGGGGACCCGCTCGGCCCGGGCACCGGAGCCGCTGACCCGGACCGGGCCGAAGCACTCCATCTCGGCGGGGCACCTGCCACCGCCCGGAAGCGGCACCAGGCAACCCCGCAGCGCACCGCCGGTCAGCAGTGGTGGCGTCGGGCTGGGCGGCTGCGGGCTGCGGGCGCTGCCGGTCGGGGCCGGCGTCGGCAGGTTGCTGCTCGCCGCGTACCAGGAACCGGCGGCGACGCCGACGAGCAGGGCGACCGCCGCCAGCCCGCCGAGGAACCACTGCCACCTGGTGGGCCGGCCGGGGGTCGGAACGGTCGGGTGGTTGCCACCGGAGAGGCCCGGCGGGTAGCCGCTCGACTGCGGCCACCCCGATCCGGGTGGGCCGGGGATCGGGCCACCCGAGCCCGACGCCCAGGACATCGGCCCCCCGGACGTCGGCGCCCCGGACGTCGGCGCCCCGGACGTCGGCGCCCCGGACGTCGGCGCCCCGGACGTCGGCGCCCCGGACGTCGGCGCCCCGGACGTCGGCGCCCCGGACGTCGGCGCTCCCGAGGTCGGCGCTCCCGAGGTCGGCGCGCCGGAGACGGGGATGATCAGGCCGGGTGCCGACGGCCGCAGCGGTACGGCGGCGAGCAGGTCGCGCAGTTGTTCGGCCGACGGCCGGTGCGCCGGGTCGTTCGCCATGCCGAGCCGGAGCACGTCGACCAGGGCGGACGGGATGCCGGGCAGCTCCGGCACCGGCCGGTTGAACAGCTCCATCACCCCGATCAGGCTCGGGTTGAGGTCGTCGGACCAGCGCGGCGGCCGACCGTTCATCACGGCGTAGAGGGTGGCGCAGAGCGCGTACACGTCGACGGCCGGGCCGGGCGGGTGGTGGCTGAACATCTCCGGCGGCGCGTACGCCGGGGTCAGCACCTCAAGGGTGACCGTGGCGTCCCGGCTCTCGGCGATGATCGCCAGGCCGAAGTCCGCCAGCGCGGGCTCGTTGAACCGGGAGTAGAGGATGTTCGCCGGTTTGACGTCGCGGTGCAGCACCCCGAGCTGATGCGCGTCGGCGAGCGCGTCGGCGATCTTCACTCCGACGTCGCGCGCCTCCGCCGCGCCGAGCGGCGAGTTGCGCATCCGGTCCGCGTACGAGCCGTCGCACATCTCCATGATCAGGTACGGGTGCTGGTCGGCGGTGACTCCGACGTCGAAGAGGTCCACGACGTGCGGGTGTGAGGACATCCGGCCGGCGGCCCGCGCCTCGCGCATGAATCTGCGCTGGTCGCGTTCGCTGTCCAGGGAGCGGTTCTCCACCTTGACCGCCACCTCGCGCCCGACGGACTGCTGGGTGGCGCGGTAGACGGTGGCGTAACCGCCTCGGGCAAATACGTGTAAATCGGTCAGACCTGGCACGACCGGCAGCGGTAGCGCGCCCGCCGGGGTGTTCCTCACAGTGTCGAAAATACCGAACGACCCGGGAGCGCCGGCCGTCCGCACCGACCGCGTCCCGAAACGGCCGGCCGCCCGGCGACGAGCCGCGGGCGGCTCAACCGGCACCCCGCCGGCGTTCGACCGCGAGCGCGATCCCCGTGGCCAGCGCACCGACGGCCTCCCAGACGGCGACGCCGATGAACCGGACCGGCGCGGTGTCGGTGAGCACCAGCGTGGTGAACACGGTGAACGTGACCAATCGGAAGATCACCGTGAACCGGAAGAACGGCCGCCAGTCGGTGACCGCCGCCAGCAGGTAGTAGACCCCCATGTTGAAGGAGGCCATCGAGGACGCGGCCATGAACGTCCGGGTGTAGTCGCCGTCGGCCCGGCCGGCGTCGTCGAGCACCTCGAAGCCGAGCAACACCAGCAGCGAGTCCGGCCAGACCAGACCGACCGCGCCGAGCAGCAGCGCCGTTCCGCCGAAGACCGCGACTGTCCAACCCGAAGCGGATCGTGGCCACCTCATGCGTCCCCCAAGCACCAAGGACATCCACAATGGATGATCGAGCCCGGCTGACCCGAAGTGGACCTACGCTAGCCGCTGACCGGCCGCGCCGACATCCCCGGGGCCGGCCGAACCGGCGACCGGTTCGGGTGCGGCGCCGACGCCGACCGGCACCGCCGCTGATCCGCCACCGACCGGTCCGCCACCGGCCAGCCGGTCGCGCAGCGCCTCGGCCCGGGCCCGCTCACTGGCCTGCTCCGTCGAGTACGCCAACCGGACCGCCTCGTCGGCGACGGCGCGCGCCTCGGCCGGCTGGTCGGTCGCGGCCAGCACCTCGGCCAGCACCTCGGCGGCGAGCACCTGACCGCGGACGTCCTCACCGGGCGCCCGCACCGCCCGGCGGGCCCAGTCCAGGGCCTGGTCCGGGCTGCCCGCCGCCAGCAACGCCGAGGCGTACCGGGCCAACGCCTGACCTTTCGAGAAGAGCAGCGACCCGGTGCCGCCGGTGGTGGCGACCGGCGCCAACAGGGCGACCGCGGACGCTGGATCCCCGGCCGCCAGGCGCGCCGTGGCCAGCAGCACCCGGGGACCGACCTGGGCCGGCGCCATCGGGTTGTGCGGCTCGATGGCGGCCAGCACGGCCCGCGCGTCGCGCTCGGCCGCCGCCACGTCCCCCATGTCGAGGGCCACGAAGCCACGCAGCGTGCCCGCCATCCCGGTCAGCAGCGGATGCCCGGTGCGCTCGCCGTAGGTGAGGGCGTCGCCGAGCAGGTCGACGGCGTGCGCCGGCTCCCCCAGCCCGCGGGCCACCGCCCCCCGCACCACCAGCGAGAAGCCCCGCCCCCAGTCGTCGGAGGCGGCGGCGAAATCCCGGTACGCCCGGCGGGCCTCCCGGTCCGCCTCGGCCAGGTCGCCCAGTTCGGCGGCGGCGTACGCCTCGACGGCGCGCAGCGTACCCACCGCCCACGCCTCGCCGACCCGCTCCCCGAACGGCAGGAACAGCCGGGCCAGCCGGCGGGCCTCGGCCAGCCGGCCGGCGAGCAGCCGGGCGAACGCGGTCGAGCCGCGCAGCCAGGCCCGGCCGACCGGATCGCCGAGCTCGGCGAAGATCCGGGCGGCGCGGCCGAGCACGGCATCGGTGCCGGCGAAGTCACCGCGGGTGGTGGTCACCCAGGCCAGGTTCTGCAGCGACCAGGCCTGGCCGCGCAGGTCGCCGGCCGCCAGGTTGACCTGGTACGCGGCCGCGAACCGGCTACTCGCGGCGCTGAGCCGGCCGCCGAGGAAGTCGGCCATGCCGAGCCGGCGGGTCGCCGAGGCCTGCGGCCCCGGTAGCTCGGCGGCGGTCGCCACCTGCAGGGCGTCCTGCCAACTGGCGACAGCCCGCTCCTGATCACCGAGCGCCTGGTACGCCTGCCCGGCGACGAGCAGCGCACCGGCCCGGGCCGCCGCGTCCTCGCCCGCGTTGGCGCCGATCTTCTCGGCGAACGACAGCGCCTCGGACGGCCGGCCGACCTGCAGCAACGCCCGGGCGTGGATGAGCCGTTCGGCGCGGGGCAGGGACTCGCCGGCCAGCGCGGCGGCCCGCTCGGCGTACTCGATCGCCAGCACCGGCTCGCCGGCGGCGATGGCCCGGCGGGCGCCCCGGCTCAGGGCGGCCACCCCGAGCGGCAGCACGGCCCGCGCCTCGGCGTCCGCCCGCAGCCCCACCGCGTCGGCGAGCTCGGCGGCCCGTTCGACGTGCATCGCCACGAAGGCGTCCCGCTCGCCGGCGGGCAGGGCACCGGCCGACGGTCCGCCAGCGGCGGGTGTGCCCGGTTCGTCCGGGCCGGCCGCCCAGTGGGCCAGGGCGGCGTGCCGCTCCGCCAGATCCGCCTTGCCGATCCCGGCGTACGCGGCCTCCCGCATCAGCGGCGTGGCGAAGACGTACCCGTCGCGCCCCCGGTGCAGCATCCGGCGCTGCAGCAGCTCCTCCACGGCGCGGTCGAGCTCGACGGCGACCACGGCGGTGGGCCGGCCGTCCCGGCCGGTCCGCCGTTCCCGCAGCGCCTCCAGGCTGCCGGGCGGGACGGTGTCGCCGACGACGGCGGCGTCCCGCAGCACCGACCGGGCCTCCGGCGGGAGCGCGTCGATCCGGGCCGCCAGCACGGCGGCCAGGTCGCGGGAGAGCAGCCGGCTGCCGAGCGAGCCCGGGGTCAGCCGCCAGACGGCGCCCTCGGCCTGGCCCCGGACGCTCGTCAACGCGCCGCGCTCCATCAGCAGGGTGACCAGCTCGGCCAGGTAGAACGGGTTGCCCTGGGCGGTGGAGAGCAGCCGGTCGGCGTCCACCTGGGGCAGTTGGCCGCCCCGCAGGTAGGTGGTGAGCAGCCGCGCCGCGTCGCCGCCGCGCAGCGGGGGAAGCGCGTGCACCTCGGCGTCGGCGATCGAGGTCAGCGCCCCGGCGGTGCGGACCAGCTCCGGGCGGCCGAGCATCAGCACCAGGACCGGGCCGGTGAGCCGGGAGAGCGCGAAGCCGAGTGCCTCGGTCGTCTCCGGGGTGGCGTCGTGCAGGTCGTCGACGATCACCATCAGCGGGGTCTCGGCGGCCAGCGCGCTGAGCAGCTCCGCGACGGCGGCGGGCATCGCCTCGGCGTCCGGCGTCCCGCCGCTGGTGGTCCACTCGGCGGTCTCCGCCGGCACGCCGGGATGTGCCGGGGGCGGGTCGCTGTAGCCGAGCAGGGCGAGCAGCAGCTCGGTCGCGACCGGCGGCGGGTCGGGCCGGTGCCGGCTCAGCCGCTGGCCGAGCCGGCGCAGCCGCTCCTCCACCACCGCCCGGGTGACCGTGGTGGCCGGCCCGCTGGGCAGCCCGATCGCGGCCCGGACCAGGTCGGCCAGCGGGGCCATCCGGCGCCGTTCGCCGAACGCCGCGCACTGCACGGAGAGCACCCGGGCACCGGCGTGGGTGGTGATCCGGCGCCCGGTGGCGCCGAACGAGCGGGCCACGTCGTAGCCGGCGGCCAGCCGTTCGACCTCGGTGGCGAACCGGGTCTTGCCGAGCCCGGCCTCGGCGGTCATCACCAGCAGCCGGGGCTCCCCGCGGTCGATCACCTCGGTCAGCCGGCCGGCGACCCGGCCCAGCTCCGGTTCCCGGCCGACGAACGGTGCCTCGTCGCCGATCCCAGACCGGGTGCCGGGCGCGTCGTGCAGACCGAGCAGCTCGTACGCCTCGACGGGCTCCCGTTTGCCCTTGAGCCGCAGTGGTCGCAGCTGCCGCCAGGAGGCCACCCGGCGGGTGGCCCCGGCGGTGCGGACCCCCGCGTAGACCGCGCCGATCGCGGCGGCGTCGGCCAGCCGGGCGGCGGTGTTCACGGTGTCGCCGATGACGGTGTATTCGATCGACGCCTGGATGCCGGCGACCACCTCGCCGGTGTTGAGGCCGACCCGCAGGCCGAGCGGGGCGCCGCCGCCGCGCTCGTCGTCGAGCACCCGGCGGACGGCCCGCTGCATCGACAGCGCCGCCCGCACCGCCCGCTCGGCGTCGTCCTCGTGCGCGACCGGCGCGCCGAAGACGGCCATGATGCCGTCGCCGGTGAGCTTGTCGACGTGCCCGCCGAAGGTCTTCACGGCGCCGGCCAGCGCGGCCAGCACCCGGTCGGTGACCGCGCCGACCCGCTCCGGGTCGAGGTCCTCCGACCAGGAGGTGAAATCGGACAGGTCGCCGAAAAGCACGGTAACCACCCGACGTTCGGCGGCCGGCAGGGTGGCCGCGGCCGGCAACGCGGCGCCACAGTTGTGGCAGAACCGCGCGCCGGGCACGGCGACGGTTCCACACACCGGGCAGGTCACTGTGGTTCCAACCGCCCGGCCCCGGGTGCCGATTCCCGGTCGGGCCGATCCTGATCCTGGCCGGTCGCGGTGCCCTGCCGGGCGAGATAGCTCAGTTGGGCCCGGACCGACCACTCGGCCGCCCACCACAGCGAGCGGTCCACGTCGGCGTAGATCCGGGCCACCAGCTCCGGAGCGCTGGTCACCCCCTCGGCCACCAGGGCGCGGACCTGGTCGAGCCGGGCCCGCCGGTGGGCGAGGTAGAACTCCGCCGCGGCGGCGCAGTCGGCCAGCGCCGGGCCGTGGCCCGGCAACGCCACCACCCCCTGGTACGCGGTGAGCGTCGCCAGGCTGGTCAGGTATGCCCCGAGGTCGCCGTCCGGGTGGGCGACCACGGTGGTGCCCCGGCCCAGGACGGTGTCGCCGGTGAGCACCACCCGCTCCCGGTCGACCTCGGCGAGAAAGCAGACCGAGTCGGCGGTGTGACCCGGCGTCGGCAGGACCGTGATCCGCACCCCGCCGGCCAGGAACCCGGCGCCGGTCGACCACTGGCCGGTGCCCCGGCGGTGGGTCGGGTCGGCCGCCAGCACGTCGATCCCGCCGAGCAGCTCGGCGACCCGGTGCGCCCCCTCGACGTGGTCGGCGTGCCCGTGCGTGATCAGCACGGCGTCGGCCGGCCCGTGCTCGACGATGCGAGCCAGGTGGGCCTCGTCGAGTGGGCCCGGGTCGACCACCACGGCGCGGTCGGCGCCGGGCCGGCGCAGCAGCCAGGTGTTGGTGCCGTCGAGCGTCATCGGCCCCGGGTTCGGGGCGCGCAGCAGCGTCACCCACCCCGGTAGCCGGTCGGCCAAGGCCGCCACCGGCACGGTCACATGCCCGGCCATGGCTGCGATGGTACGACCCGCCCCTGACGATCCGGTTGCGAGTTTCGGTCGAACCCGCGTTCGGTCGCGGTCAGGCCACCTCGACGATGACCTCGACCTCGACCGGGGCATCGAGCGGCAGCTCGGCCACCCCGACCGCGCTGCGGGCGTGCCGGCCGGCCTCGCCGAAGACGGTGCCGAACAGGTCGGAGGCGCCGTTGATCACCGCGGGCTGGCCGGTGAAGCCGTTCGCCGAGGCGACGAAGCCGGTCAGCTTCACGATCTTGACCACGTTCTCCAGGCCGACAAGCGAGTCGATGGCGGCCAGCGCGTTGAGGGCACAGCGCTGGGCGAGGTCCTTGGCGTGCTCGGCCGAGACCCCGTCGCCGACCTTGCCGGTGGCCAGCAGCTTCCCGTCCGCGATCGGCAGTTGGCCGGAGACGTAGACGTGCTGGCCGGACTGCACCGCCGGCACGTAGGACGCCACCGGCGGGACGACCTCGGGCAGGCTCAGCCCCAGCTCGGCGAGTTTGCCGTGCGGACCGGTCACGACTTGGGCCGCTTGAGGTAGGCCACCAACTGCTCGGGGTTGGGGCCGGGGATGACCGCGACCAGTTCCCAGCCGTCCTCGCCCCAGTTGTCGAGGATCTGCTTGGTCGCGTGCACCAGCAGCGGAACTGTGGCGTACTCCCACTTCTGCATCGCTTGCGGACTCCCTTTCTGCGGCATTGCTCTACGGTGGCGTGGCTTCTGAGGCGACAGCCTACGGGCCGCCCGGGCCGCCCGGTCCGGGACTGGCAGGAGGGCGTTACCCTCACGCTCGGGCGAGCGCCTATGCTCCGTCACCACGCAGGTGCACAGCGCCAGCTCCATCGACGACCGGCCGACCACCCGGCCACCGGCGGGCCAGGCCCACAGCGGGGGAATGAAGATCATGACGCAGCCACCCGGCGACGGCGCAGCGCAGCCACCTCGCGACCCGTGGTCGGCCGGCCCACCGGCGACCGATCCGCCCACCGGGCAGCCCGCCAGCGACCCGCCGCCGTCGGCCCAACCTTCCGGCCCTCCCTTCGGGTACCCCGGCGCCCAGCCACCGCCCGCCTACCCCAGCAACCAGCCGACCTCCGGTTACCCCGGCGACCAGCCCACCTCCGGATACCCCAGCAACCAGCCGACCTCCGGTTACCCCAGCAACCAGCCCACCTCCGGATACCCCAGCAACCAGCCCACCTCCGGATACCCCAGCAACCAGCCGACCTCCGGATACCCCAGCAACCAGCCGACCTCCGGATACCCCGGCGGTCAGCCGACGCCCGGCTATCCCCCCGGCCAGCCAGCGTCCGGATACCCCGGCGGCCAGCCGATGCCGGGGTATCCGCCGCCCGGTCAGGCCGGGCCGGGTTACCCGCCGCCGGCCGGCGCGGTGCCGCCGAAGAAGCGGCGCGGCCTGCTGATCGCCTCGATCTCGCTGGCGGTGGTGCTGCTGCTCTGCGGCGGCGGTGGCCTCTCCGCCTTCCTGCTGTTGCGCGACGCCGAGGATGGCGAGGGCGCGCCGGACCCGGTCGCCGCGGTCGATTCGTTCCTGCGCGCCGTCTACACCGACAAGGACGCCGCCGCGGCGGCCGGCCTGGTCTGCCGGGAGGCCCGGGACCGGGCCGAGATCGACCGCAAGGTGGCCGAGGTCGAGCAGTACGCGCAGACCTACCAGTCCCCGGTCTTCCGCTGGGACCCGCCCGCGGTGGTCGAGGAGAACGACGACCACACGCTCGTCTCGGCCAAGTTGATCATGACAACCGGCGACGAGAAGATCTCCGAGCAGGAGCTCCGCTTCACCGTCGTACAGAAAACGGGTTGGTGGGTTTGCGAGGTGGCCTGACCGGCGCCGGTGGCTGGGCTGAACTGGGTGGATAGGCTCGACGGGTGGGATCGGGCGAGGGACTGGCGGACCAGCTCGGCGCGGCGTGGCCGAGCCGGCTGCATGTGGTGACCGGCAAGGGCGGCACCGGCAAGACCACCGTCGCCGCCGCCCTGGCCTTGGCCCTGGCGACCGGCGGCCGGCGGACCCTGCTGGTCGAGGTCGAGGGGCGGCAGGGCCTGGCCCAGCTCTTCGGCACCCAGCCGCTGCCCTACGAGGAGCGGCGGATCGCCACCGTCTCCGGCGGCGGCGAGGTGCGGGCGCTCGCGGTGGACGCCGAGGAGGCGCTGCTGGAATACCTGGACATGTTCTACAAGCTCGGCGCCGCCGGCCGCGCCCTGCGCAAGTTCGGCGCGATCGACTTCGCCACCACGATCGCGCCGGGGCTGCGCGACGTGCTGCTCACCGGCAAGGTCAAGGAGGCCACCACCCGGACGGCCGACCGGCGCCGGGTGTACGACGCGGTGGTGCTCGACGCCCCGCCCACCGGCCGGATCGGCCCCTTCCTGAACGTCACCGCCGAGACCGCCCGGCTGGCCAAGGTCGGCCCGATCAAGACCCAGAGCGAGGGGGTGGCGGCGCTGCTGCGGTCCCCGATGACCGCGGTGCACGTGGTGACCCTGCTGGAGGAGATGCCGGTGCAGGAGACCGTCGACGCCGTCGCCGACCTCACCAAGCTGCGCATCCCGGTCGGCCGGGTGATCGTCAACGGCACCCGGCCGCCGGCCCTGGCCGGCCGGGTCACCCAGGCCGACCTGCGCCGGGGCCTGGCCGCCGCCGGGCTGCCCACCGACCGGGCGACGGTGGCCGGGCTGCACGCCGAGGCCCGCGACCAGGCCACCCGACGGGCGCTGGAGGAGTCGCTCCGCTCGGAGCTGCTGGAGCTGGGGCTGCCGTTGACCGAGCTGCCGCTGTTGACCGACGGGGTGGACCGGGCCGGCCTGGACGCCCTGGCCAGCCGCCTCGCCGGAGCCGACGCCGGCCGGCCGGACAGCGCCGATTGACTCACACTCGGCCGCTGCCACCGGTCGCCGGCGTGCCAATGCCGATACGCTCGGTTCGTGCCAACTGATCACCCGGCGCCGCGCCTGGACGTCGACCAGATCCTCGCCGACCCGGGCGTACGGATCATGGTCTGCTGCGGGGCGGGCGGGGTGGGCAAGACGACCACCGCGGCGGCGTTGGCGCTGCGGGCGGCCGAGCGGCACGGGCGGCGGACGGTCGTGCTCACCATCGACCCGGCGCGCCGGCTGGCGCAGTCGCTGGGGCTGACCGAGCTGGACAACACCCCGCGCCAGGTGAAGGGGATCGACGTCGAGGCCAGCGGCGGCGAGCTGCACGCCATGATGCTGGACATGAAGCGCACCTTCGACGACGTGGTGCTCGCGCACACCGACCCGGCGAAGGCGGCGGAGATCTTCGCCAACCCCTTCTACCAGGCGATGAGTTCCACCTTCGCCGGTACGCAGGAGTACATGGCGATGGAGAAGCTCGGCCAGCTGCACGCCCGCGGCGAGTGGGACCTGATCGTGGTCGACACGCCGCCGTCGAGGTCGGCGCTGGACTTCCTGGACGCGCCGGCCCGGCTCTCCCGGTTCCTCGACGGCCGGATGCTGCGGCTGCTGATGGCCCCGGCCCGCAGCGGCGGGCGAAGCATGTTCAGCCTGGTCACCGCCTCCTTCGGGATGTTCTCCCGGGTGGTGCAGAAGGTGCTCGGCGCGCAGCTGCTCACCGACCTGTCGGGCTTCGTGGCGGCCTTCGACTCGATGTTCGGCGGCTTCCGGCAGCGCGCCGAGCAGACGTACCGGGTCCTGCAGGCGCCGGAGACGGCGTTCCTGCTGGTCGCGGCGCCGGAGCCGGACGCGGTCCGGGAGGCCGCCTACTTCGCCGGGCGGCTCGGCGAGGAGCGGATGCCGCTGGTCGGGCTGGTCCTGAACCGGGTGCACCGGACGGTCGTCGAGACGCCCACCGTCGAGCAGAGCCTGGCGGCGGCGACCCGGCTGGCCGAGCTCGGTGGCCACCAGAGCACCGTCGAGACGCTGCGGGCGCACGCCGCGCTGGCCCAGCAGGCGGTACGCGAGCGCGCGGTGGCCCGGGTCTTCACCGACGCGTTCCCCGAGGTGCCGACCGTGGCGGTCACGGCACAGCCCGCCGACGTGCATGACGTCGACGGGCTACGCACGATCGGCGCCGCGATCAGCCTGCGGTGACCAGCGACTTCTCCTTGTCCCGCAGCGCGGCTTCGAACATCTTGCGCCAACTGGCGACCTGCGGGTGCCGGCGCAGCAGAGCCCGCCGTTCCCGTTCGGTCATGCCGCCCCACACGCCGAACTCGATGCGGTTGTCGAGTGCGTCCGCGAGGCACTCGTACCGCACCGGGCAGCTCCGGCAGATCCGCTTCGCGACGTTCTGTTCGGCGCCCTGCACGAACAGCGCGTCAGGGTCGCCGTCCTGGCACGCCGCCAGTGTGGGCCAGTCTGTGATCATGCCCATCTGTTCCTGTCCCCCCTTGCAGTCCAGCCGCCGGCCTGCAGCCGGCCGCCAGGCATCAACCCCCCGGGTCACCCGCGACAACCTCCCCCGAGGCACCACGGGCAACATGCGATTGCTCGCCGAACCATCATGCTCTGTAGTTAACTGATTACGCAACGTTGTCTGGCAAATCCATTAATCCGGACAAGCCTGGCCTTTCGTCCAGCAAGCCAGTAGTACCTACCCGGCCTCGATCGCCGAAAACGCTGCGGAGGCCCACCGAAGGGGGGAGACTCGGCAACGAGAGACCGCAACCGCACGCCAGGGGTTTGCGACTAGCACAACGAGGCCGGCCGCCCACAGGAAATGGGGAAATCCGCCGGAGACGCCCTCGGTGCCTTGTCGCGCGCTCTCCCGTACCCTGGCGAGGTGACCTGGATGCGGAAGCGTGACCACCACCTGCTGACGAACGCCGCGTCGCTGCTGATCTGCGGCCTGCTGGCCGGCGTGGTCGTGGCCGCCGCGGCGTTCCCCGCGGTGGCGCTCTCCGGCCTGGCCGCCAAGGCCGGGGCCGAGACCTTCGACAAGCTGCCCAGCGAGCTGACCGTCAAGAAGGCCCCGCAGATCAGCTATCTGTACGCCTCCGACGGCAAGACGCCGCTGGCCACCATGTACGACGAGAACCGCCGGGACATCCCGCTCAAGGACATCTCGCCGATCATGCAGCAGGCCATCATCGCCGCCGAGGACCACGAGTTCTACAACCACAACGGCGTCGACATGAAGGGCGTGGCCCGCGCGTTCGTCGCCAACAACAGCGCCGGCGCCACCCAGCAGGGCGCCTCCACCCTCACCATGCAGTACGTCCGGCTGGCCATCGCCTACTCGGCGACCCACCCGCAGGACGTGGTGGCGGCCACCGAGGACACCAGCGCCCGGAAACTGCGCGAGATGAAGTACGCCATGCAGATCGACGCGGACCTCTCCAAGGAAGAGATCCTGGAGCGCTACCTCAATCTCGCGCCGTTCGGCAACCAGGCGTACGGCGTCTTCGCCGCCAGCCAGGTCTACTTCGGCAAGCACCCGAAGGACCTGAAGATCGAGGAAGCCGCGATGCTGGCCGGCATGGTCAAGGCGCCCTCGGCGTTCGACCCGACCACCAAGAGCGGTTACCCGCAGGCGGTGCAGCGCCGCGACTACGTCATCGACAACATGGTGGAGATCGGCGCGATCACGCCCGAGGAGGCCGCCACCGCCAAGGCGGTCAAGCTGACCGTCAAGGACAAGCGCACGCCGAACGGCTGCGTGTCGGCGAACAAGAACCACTGGGGCTTCTTCTGCGACTTCTTCTACCGCTGGTGGATGGATCAGGAGACCTTCGGCGCCACCTCGTACGACCGGGAACGGCGGCTCAAGAGCGGCGGCTACAGCATCGTCACCACGCTGGACGTCAAGACCCAGCAGGCGGCCAAGGACTCGGTCGAGCGGAACCTGAAGACCGGCAACAAGAACGCGCTGATGGTCGCCGGGGTCGAGCCCGGTAACGGCCGGGTCCGCGCGCTGGCCGTCAACCGCAACTACAAGCTCGACGACCCGAACAAGCCGGCCAACAAGATCTCCAGTGACCCGGCGAAGGCCCGCAAGAAGATCCGCGGGACCTACCCGAACACCACGAACCCGCTGCTCACCGGCGGCGGGGACATCACCGGCTACCAGGCCGGCTCCGCGTTCAAGATCTTCACGGTCGTGGCCGCGCTGGAGAACGGCTACCCGCTGGCGACCTCGATCAACGCCAAGCCGGTCTACCAGTCGAACTACATCCTCGAATACAACGCACCGGCCGCCTGCCCGGGCACCAACAAGTACTGCCCGAAGAACGCCAGCGCGAGCATGGCCGGCGAGCACAACATGTGGAGCGCCTTCGGCTTCTCGGTGAACACCTTCTTCGTGCCGCTGCAGGAACAGGTCGGCACCGGCAAGGTGGTCGACGCCGCCCAGCGGATGGGCATCAAGTTCCGGTCCGGCGCGGACGCCCGGTTCGCCGCCAACGGTGTCGACCAGTGGGGCGCCTTCACCCTGGGCGTCTCCGCCACCACCCCGCTCGACCTGGCCAACGCGTACGCCACCCTGGCCGCCGACGGGAAGTACTGCGAGCCGATCCCGGTGCAGGAGATCCGCGACCAGGAGGGCAACAAGCTCGACGTCGCCAACCCGCGGTGCAACCAGGCGATCAAGACCGAGGTGGCCCGCGCCGCGGTGGACGTCGCCCGGTGCCCGGTCGGGGACCGCTCGTCGACCACCCGGTGCCGGACCGCGACCGCCGGCAACGTCCGCGGCATCGTCGGCAAGCCGGTGGCCGGCAAGAGCGGCACCACCGACTCGGAGAAGAGCGCGTCGCTGGTGGTGATGACCAAGCAGCTCGCGGTGGCCGGCATCCTCACCGACCCGGACTGGGCCCAGACGACCGCCGAGATGTCCCACAACATCGTGAACCCGGGTGTCTACGAGACGCTGCGGGACGCGATGAAGGGCAAACCAGGCAAGGAGTTCACGCCGCCCAGCGGCAAGATCGTCAACGGTGACCAGCGTTCCATCCCCGACGTCCGCTGCCAGTCCCTCGACTCCGCCAAGTCCCGGATCCGCGGCGCCGGCTTCGTCCCGGAGGTGCTCAGCACCCCCGTCGACTCCAGCTGCCCGGCCGGCACCGCCGCCGGCACCACGCCCAGCGGCCGCACCATCAAGGGCGGCCCGGTGATGATCGAGGTCAGCAACGGCAAGGGCGCCAACCAGTCCCCCGACCAGCCCGAACAGCCACCGGGCCGACCACCTGGCCGCCCCGGCCGCTGACCACCACGCACCACGCCCGTCCGGGGGCCAGCCACACGGCGGGTCCCCGGCGGGCGTCTACGGCGCGGGTCAGCCGAGCTGACGGCGTACCTCCGCTGCCACCCGGCCGCCCTCGGCCCGGCCGGCCACCGCGGCCTGGGCCGCCTTCATGGCCGGGCCCATCTGGGCCTTGCCGCTGAAGCCGCCCGCGGCGAGTGCCCCCGCGACCAGCTCCGCCAGCTCCTCGTCGCCGAGCTGGCGGGGCAGGTAACGGTCAAGTACCTCACCCTCGGCGATCTCCTTGGCGGCCTGCTCGGTGCGGCCGGCGTCGGCGAACGCGGCGGCCGCCTCGCGGCGCTTCTTCGCCTCCCGGGTCAGCACCGCCAGCACCTCGTCGTCGGAGAGTTCCCGCTTCGCCTTCCCGGCCACCTCGGCGGTGCCGACGGCGGCCAGCGCCATCCGCAGGGTCGAGGTGGTCAGCTCGTCGCGGGCCTTCAGCGCGGTCCGCATGTCGGCGGTGAGGAGGTCCTTCAGAGTGCCCATGGTCGGTCAAACTACCCTGGGCAGCATGCGGAAGCGCACGGTATTACGTCTGGCCGCCGGCACCGTCGCGGCCGGCGCCGCCACCCTGGCGTACGCGTCACTTGTCGAGCGGAACCTGTTCACCCTGCGGCGGTTCGACGTGCCGATGCTCGGCGCCGACGCCGAGCCGCTGCGCATCCTGCATCTGAGCGACCTGCACATGATGCCGGAGCAGCGCCGCAAGCAGCGCTGGGTAGCCTCGCTGGCGGCCACCGACCCGGACCTGGTGGTGGTCACCGGCGACAACATGGCCGACCCGGACGCGGTGCCCGGCACGCTGCGCGCCCTGCAGCCGCTGCTGGACTTCCCCGGCGCCTTCGTCTTCGGCTCCAACGACTACCGGGGGCCGGTCTGGAAGAACCCGCTCAGCTACCTGCTGCCCGAGCGAGAGTACGTACAGGGCGTCGAGCTGCCGTACGAGGACCTGCGGGACGTCCTCACCGGCGCCGGCTGGGCCGACCTGAACAACGCCCGGACGACGGTCAAGGCCGGCGGCCGGACGATCGAGCTGGTCGGCGTCGACGACCCGCACGTCGAGCGGGACGACTACCCGGCGGTCGCCGGCCGGGTGTCTCCGGCGGCCGACCTGGCACTGGGGCTGACCCATTCGCCGGAGCCGCGGATTCTCGACCAGATGGCCGCAGACGGGTTCGAGCTGCTGCTCGCCGGCCACACCCACGGTGGCCAGGTCTGTCTACCGTTCTTCGGCGCGCTGGTCACCAACTGCGAGCTGCCCCGGTCGATGGCGAAGGGCCTACACCGCTGGCCGGACTCGACTGCCTGGCTACACGTCTCCGCCGGGCTCGGCACCCACCCCACCGCCCCCATCCGCTTCGCCTGCCCCCCCGAAGCCACCCTCCTCACCTTGATCCCCCACTGACCCTCTCGATCTTGGTAACTATCGGCCCTCCTGAGGGCTATCCTGAGGGCCAGCAGCTACCAAGATCTAGTTGTGGGCGCGGCACGGGGATACCGAATTGGTCCGTGGGGGGTGGTGGGCTAGTATTGCTCGGCACGCTCGGGGTGTGGCGCAGCTTGGTAGCGCGCTTCGTTCGGGACGAAGAGGTCGTCGGTTCGAATCCGGCCACCCCGACAAAGATGAGGCCCTGACCAGCAGGAATGCCGGTCAGGGCCTCACGTCTGTCTATGGGACCTCGAACCATCCCCCGGAAACCAGTTCCGGTCCAGGGGCCGCTGCCGCCAGGCTTCCATGTCGGCCAGGACGCTGTCGGTGACCAGTGTCGACCAAGACGTCGACCCGCCCGTCCTGCCCAACGCGCCTGAAACGGCGATGCTGCGCGTGCACAGCCGGCACGAGGATTCCCCCCGCGGTCGCCGACGCCCTGTCCAGGGCCGCTCGTGACCACCGTGCGGCGGTGATGGTCCTCGGCTCGCGGGGACGCTCCGCAATCCGCGAGATCATGCTCGGTAGCGTCGCCATGAGCACGCTGCATCGAGTGCACCGCTTGGTGATGGTCGTTCCCGCCCACGAGGCGACCGACGCCATCACGCAACCCGATTCGCGACGGAGGGCGGCGCGATGACCGGTCGCGTTCTCGTACTCGGCACGAGAGGACGGCCCACACTGACCGAACTGGTGCTCGGGTCGATCAGCCGGGCCTGCCTGACCCACGCGCACTGTCCGATCGTGGTGATCCGATCAGACACTCAACTGCGTCGCTCCCTGATGTGACCTCCCGCGACCCCACGACGGCTGAGCGTTCGTGCGGGCTGTGCTGCCTGACCGGTGACGAGTGGCTGCTGCGCTACGAGGGCTTCGACGCGTCCGCCGAGGGGACGCGGGAGGCATTGCTGGCGCTGGGCAACGGCTCTCAGATGACCCGCGGCGCGGCCCCCGGCATCGTCGGCACGACGGCTCGTGGAGCAAATCGCGCGATGCCCGGGCCCGCCCGGTAGGCAAGCGTGGCGGTCTGCCGACGCGCGGTGATCCGCGCCATCATCTGGCCACTGTTCAACGGTGCCGCTCGACCCCCGCCTACGCCGGCCCGGCCAGAGGGCGACTGCACGACGCGCGTTCGCCCACCTCACCGGGCAAGATAGCCGCCGTCGACATACAACTCGGAGCCGGTGACGAACGACGCGTCATCGCTGGCGAGGAACGCCACGCAGGCGGCCACCTCTGGCGGCTGACCCAGCCGCCCGAGCGGCGTAAGGTCGACCATCGTCTTCTCCATATCGGCGACCTTCGCCGGATCCAGGATCGGGGTGTCGATGAAGCCGGGATGGACCGAGTTGACCCGAATCCCATCCTGCGCCCAGTGCAGGGCCGCGTTCTTACTCAGAACCCGAACCGCTCCCTTGGCGGCGTGGTATGCCGGCGAGGCTCCAAACCCGCCGCAACTCCCAAAGATCGAACTAATGTTGATCACCGATGCGTGACCGGAGACCTTCAGCAGCTCCGCCGCGGCCTTCAGCCCGAGAAAAACGCTGGTCTGATTCACCGCGACCGTTCGGGCGTAGTCCGCCTGGGTGGTCTCCTCGATCGGTTTGACATCGCCGATGCCCGCGTTGTTGACCAGGATGTCCAGCCCACCGAACTCGTCCACCGTACGGCGCACCACCACCTGCCAGTCGGCCTCATCGGCAACATCATGATGGACGAAGAACGCTCGGCCGCCACCGTCACAGATCTCGGCCGCTACCGTCTGCCCGACCTCGTCCTGGATGTCCGTAACCACCACCCCCGCGCCCTCGTCAGCCAGCCTGTAGGCACTGGCCCGCCCGATCCCGCTAGCCCCGCCGGTGACAAGCGCCACCCTCCCCCGCAAACGATTCATGATTCGCTCCCTTCGCACTGCGCAGTGCGATGCAGTGCAGCTGGGTACCCGGCCTGCAAAGCCATGCACCCTCGTGCGGCCCACTGTCCGGGCGCAATACCGGCAGGCTCCCCAACTCCGGAACTGCGACGCGGACTTCGCCCCTCGCTCGGCGAGACGCGGAACCGCGCACATGCCACTCCCATGCCGTCAACCCGCTGGACCCGTCAACCGAAGTACCTGATCACCATGGGTGGAGCGGAACACGCTGAACGTCACGCCCGTCAACACCCTGGCTCCGCCAGGTCCGCCAGGACCAATGCCACAGCGTCCCCGGGCCAAACGCCCGCAAGCTCCAGCTGACAGCCCCACGCCGTTAAGCGGTCAGGTTCGGTCAGGTGGGGATGATGTCTGAGATGTCCAAGACCGACCCGACGACCTCCGCACCGCCCTCGACGCCATCCAGGGCACGCACCAACTTGCCCAAGTCGGGTTGGACAAGCGGGATGCCTCGGTGAGGCCCGATGCGTCAGACCTTTATTCTGAACAGATTCTCGGCATTTCGGAACGCGATCTTTTCCTTGTCCTCACGCGGAAGATTGACTGCCCGGAACCAGTCGGTTCCTTCTTTGATGCTTGCGAAGGGATAGTCGGTTGCGAACATCACGCGATCTACGCTGATGTATTTCAGCAAGAGATGGAGCAGATTGTCCTGGAAGAACGCGCTGGTTGTGAACCAGAAGTTGTCCTGGAAGTACTGCCCGAAGGGCTTCTCCAGCGAGTCTTCGGTCGGCTCGCCCATGTCTCCGACGATCCGCTCGTAGTAGAAGGGAAGACCTTCGCCCATATGGCCGATGATGACCTTCAGTTTGGGGAACCTGTCGAAAACGCCGTACGCGATCATCCGGATGCATTGGGTCAGCACCTCCTGGTGCCAGCCATATCCAGACCCACTGAAAATGTAGTCCTGGTACTCTTCCGTGTACTGAGACCGTGTGGTGCTGTAGTAGATCTGGAAGATCTCGTCAGCTGGATAGCCGGGATGCAGGTAGATCGGCACATCGAGAGCTTCGGCGCGCGCCAGCACAGGCTCGAAATCGGGATGATCGAGGAACTTCTTCGCGATGTGCCCGTTGGTCAGTGCTCCCAAGAAACCGTCTTGCTTAACCGAGCGTTCCAGTTCGTCCGCCGCCGCCTCCGGGCTCTGCAAGGGCAAAGTGGCAAAAGCCTGGAAACGGCCCGGATAACTGGCGATTGGCCCTTCCACGAGTTGCCGGTTGAGACGATAGGCAAGGTCGATGCCCCTTTGCCCAGGGACATTTTGCACGGACGGCGTATGAGCAGAGAGGATTTGAACATTGAGTCCCCCCTCGTCCATATCGCCGATGCGGCGTTCGCCCAGATCCGAAAGACCGATCTCCTCAAGGAACGCTATGTGATCCTCGTTGATGGAGTTCAGCTGCAACAACGTGGGAGTCGAAAAGGTCTCCTCCGTGCCGATGAACTTCAGATCCTGGTCACGAAGCGCGATGTCTTTCTCGCTGAGGGAGGTTTCCGGGTCCTCCTTGTCGTCGGTGCATGACGCGAGTGCCGCCGCGGACAATCCAACGCCAGCGCCGATTGCGGCCGCGCGAGTGATAAAGCTGCGGCGCCCAATCAACGGTTTCGCTGTGCCTTGCTCGATCGGTCTCATGCGATGGGCTCCTTTTGCTGTTCTGCGTAGTGCGAGTCGGTGAGTTCGTGGAACAGGCCGAGGAGTTCGTCCTCAAGGGTCATGACAGCTCCGTGCGGAGTCGACGGTGCACGGGCGTGGCGCGACATGGCCGGCCCGTCGCTTGCCAGAGGTCGAGTGGTGGCGAGGTCTCTTCGTAGCCTGAACGCTAGGACCTACTCCGTCGTGTCTCGTCGTACCGCGGTCGTCGATCCTGGAAGGGAGGTGGTACCGCGGTACCACTTCACCGTGGGCCGGTGGCCTGCTACTCGGGTCAATGGCGGACGATCACCGAGCAGGCCGGCGACCACAGTCCGGACCGGATGCCGCACCTGCGCAACCGGGCCAGCGTCTACGCCGATGGGCTGCGTGACGACCTACGCGACTACGTGGTCGAGCACAGGCGTCAACCTGAACGCGGATGTACCCGGCAGTTGGTGTGGAGGTATCGGGCAGCACCGTCGGTGAAGTCGTAGATCGCGACCGTCTGGGTGTCGTCCAACGGGTCCGCCGGCGGCATCAGGAAGTGTGTCTCGCTAACCGGCTGGAGTTCGTAGCTGATGCGGTCTGGCTTCCGGAGGAATTCTGCCTGCATCGGGTCGAGGACCAGGGTGAGGCGGAGCGTTCCGCTGTCGGTGGACAGCTCGAACCGGGTGCCGGGGCGCTCGTAGACGCCTTCGTACCGGGACAGGTCGAGGTGCAGCGCCGGGTCCGGCACGGGCAGGTCCGGGATGGTGACTGCGCCGAGGTCGACCAGGATCTCGTTGAACACCTTGCGGTAGAAGCTTTCCCGGGGTCCGCCGTTGGTCAGCATCGCGATCGCGGTGTTCGACTCGGGCAGGATCCGGAGCCGGGCGTTCTGGCCGATCGTGCTGCCGTCGGCGGCGTAGACCGTTTCACCGTGCCAGTCACACAGGATGAGGCCGAGTGCCCAGTGCGACCCGAACATGTACGGATCCGGTAGGGGAACTCGCGAACGCATCATCTCCCGGATGCTCTTGGCCGAGACAATGCGCTTTCCGTTCGGCGCTGCGCCTTCGTTGAGCAAGACGTACGCCATCGCGAGCACGTCCGGGATCGTCGAGGTGATGTTGCCGCCGGGCCCGAAGGCGCGCGGCAGATGGTCCACCGGTGTGACGATCGGACCCTCGTCCAGGGAGCGGATCAGGTGCCCGGTCGCGGCCCGCGTTTCGTCCACCTGCTCGTACCGGCTGCCCGTGCTGGTCAGGCCCATGGGATCGAAGAGACGATCTCGCATGATGTCGTCCCAGCGTTTGCCGTCGAGTACCTCGAGGATCCGGGCGAGGATCGCGTATCCCAGGGCCGCGCTGTAGCCGTGGGTGTGGCCGAGCGGGAATACCTGGGGCGCGTCGGCGATGTTCTCGACCATGCGCTCGTACACGTCGTCGTCCTCGCCGGGATCGCCGTACGCCTCTTCGATGCCATTGGTGTGGTGGAGCAGGTGACGCGGGGTGACCTTGGCGCTCGCCTCAGGGTCGGCCACCCCGAAGCCGGGCAGGTACGTCCGCACCGACTCGTCCAGGTCGACCTTTCCCTCGTCGACGAGTTGCATGAAGGCCAGCGTGGTCCACGTCTTGGTCATGGAGCCGCACTGGTAGATGGTGTCGATCGTGGCGGCCTCCCCGGTTTCCACATTCTTGACCCCGACCGCGAACTCGACGACCTTCCCGTCGTGGAGCACACCGATGGCGGCGCTCGGGATGCCGTACTCCGCCAGGAGTTCGGCGACCCGAGCCTGGATCCGCGGCGCGTCGAGCGTCATCGCGGGAGACCCACCGCGTTCGCCGCGTCCGCTTCGAAGTACTCCGTCGTGGCGTAGGCGCCCGCGTGCGTCTCGAAGAATTCCCGCACGCCGTCGATGGAGTCGTGGGTGATGATGTTGATCGCCTTCGCCCCGTCCCTGCTCGCCACCGCAACCTTCCACTTGGCGCCCTTGGGGAGCGCGGCGTGCGCCTTCTTCAGCCCACTCCAGAACCTGCTGTTGTCGGACACCGTCGATACGGCCAGCACGTGCACGATCGTCACCCTCTCTTTCGGCAGGCAGAAAGCTACGTTGCATTTCAGAGTCCGTCAACATTGTGGGCATATGAAACCCAGACTAGAGGCCAATAGTTGCAACAGGATTGTGAGTGAATGCAATTTCCTGATCCGAGCCGTTGCAATGTAGTGTGAATGAACGCAAGGGAGGGAGGCCCGGATGCCAGGAGGCAGGCTGACCCACGAGGACCGCAGCCAGATCGCGGCGTGGCTGGCCGACGGACTCGGGTACGCCGAGATCGGCCGCCGGCTCGGCCGCCCGACCTCCACGATCAGCCGCGAGGTCGCACGCAACGGCACACCCGGCGCCTACCTGCCCGGGCACGCCCAGCAGGCCGCCGGCCACCGTGCTCGCCGACGCAAGCCTCGACCGTCCGAGGCGACGACCGACCAGCAGGCCGCCGAGGTGGTCCGGGGCTTCGTGGACCAGTTCGCAACCCTGCTGGCCGCCACCGGACTACCCCGGATGACTGCCCGGGTGTTCGTCAGCCTGCTCATCGCCGACGCCAGCGGCCTGACGTCCGCTGAGCTGGTGCACCGGTTACAGGTCAGTCCGGCGTCGGTGTCCAAATCCATCCGTTACCTGGAAGCCATGGACCTGGTGGTGCGCCGACCGGACGCCGGTGGGCGCCGGGAGCGGTACGTCATCGATGACGACGTCTGGCTCCGGGCGTGGCAGTCCGACACCAGCGCACATGGCGAGATCGCCGTGGCCGCGCAGCAGGGCATCGAGATCTTCGGAGCCGACACGACCGCCGGAGCTCGGCTGGGCAGGATGGGCCAGTTCTTCGCCCGACTCAGCCGGCAGATGAGTGGCAGCATGCTCGCCGAGCCCGTCGTTCATGACGCGCTGACCGTGCTCGCCGCACTCGTGCACGCCGGTCGACCGCTCACCCTCACGACACTGGCCACCGCACTCGACTGGCCCCGGGACCGCCTCACCGCCGCCCTGGACGCGATCCACCTTCACCCAGCCATCGCCGATCCGCTCGTCCTGCGGACCATCGCTCCCCAGACCTACACCATCACCACCGGACCGGACCGCCTCAGCCCGGCGCAACGCCAAGCCCTCGAAGAGGTGAGTCACACGCGGCACGGCGCCAGCAGACCGGAGCAGACAGCTCCAACCTCCGCTAGAGGCGGGCAGGTGGGGACTGCGTAGATTTCCGTGTTTGACCTGGGTGCGGTCCGTTGGACAGGACGTCGATCCTGTCCAGGAAGGACCACGTCATGGCAGACAACAAGAACGCGGCTCAGCTTCCGCGGTCGACGAAAGCGGAGCGGGAGTTCGCCCAGCAGTTGGTCGAGCGGGCCGCCGCCGACGGGGTGTGCCTGGTCGGTCCGGGTGGGCTCCTCGCCGGGATCACCCGTACCGTGCTCGAATCGGCGTTGGTCGCCGAGATGGATGCCCACCTCGACACCGTTGGTGTCGACCAGGCCACCGGCCAGCGGGCCAACATCCGTAACGGTCACGGGGCGAAAAGGTGCAGACCGACGCCGGCCCGGTGCGGATCCAGATCCCGAGGGACCGGACCGGGTCGTTCACCCCGCGGACCGTGCCCAAGCACGCCCGCCGGTTGGACGGGTTCAACGAGGCGATCCTGTCCCTGTACGCCAAAGGGTTGACGACCGGGGAGATCACCGCGCATCTGGCCGACGTGTACGACGCCAGGGCCTCACGTTTGTCTATGGGAAGCGCTGGATATCCGTCGTACCCGACCGGGTGGTGCGGGTCCGCCAGCACCGTTGTCCCGGCGGCCGGACGGCCCATCACCCGGGACGTGCCCTCCCGGGTGCCGGAAGCCGCCAGGAGCAGTCGTCACCAAGAGTTCATCTACCCGCATCGACCGGAGGACCGACCCTCGTCTATCGGTTTGAGCTGCGGATTCGCCCGTCCGGGGGCGGACTGCGGCCGCCAAGGCCGACAACTGTTCGCGATTACCATCAGGGCGCGGCGGCGCCGTACACGGGCCGGCTACGGGCGGAGGAGGAGCACGGTTGAACACGCCGTCCGTCAGCGATCTCGGCCGCTTCCTGGACACCAACCGGCAAACTCTGCTGACCGTACTCACCGTGCTGGAGCTGTTGATCCTGCTGGTGGTGCTGCTGCAATGGTTCGACCGCCGGTACGGCCTGCGGGGCGCCGGACGGCGCATCCGGCGCGGCATCGTCGGCGCAGCGCGGGATCTGGCGGCACCGGTCGTCGGCTTCGTCCGGCTTCGGCGAGGGATGGGGGTGGTCGCCGAGAGGTTCGCCGGCTCGGGTCCGGTGCCGTCGGCCCGGGCCTGGATCGGTTCGGCTCGATCGGCACTGGCCGAACGGAGCGATTTCTGGCCGTACCTGGTGCTGCTGGGCCATGGGGAGGTCGGCGTGCGGCTCGCTGGCCCGGGAGCGGACGTGCCGCCTCCGGCGGCGGAATCTCCGTGGCGGGTCACCGCGCCGCGCCACTGGCGGGCCCGCGGCCAGCTGCCCCCGGGTTCCGCACCAGCCGCCGACGACTCACTGCCGATCGCCGTCGGAGTAGAGGGCAGGACGATGGTCCTGCTGGATTTCGCCCGCTGCCCCGGAATCGTGTCTGTGCACGGCGCCCCGACACCGGCGGAGCGGCTGGTGTCGGCGTTGGTCGTCCAGCTGGCCGCGCTGACCAGCGGGCACGGCGTGCACCGCCTGATCGTCGCGGCGGAACCCGGCTACGGTTCCGGGTTGGTCGGCACCGACCGGATGCCACTGTCCGAGGCGCTGACAGCTCTCGCGACCCGTCTGACACCGAACGGGTTGACCGTCCTGGTCTGCCGGCGGCCCGATCCGCAGGCGGCAGCGCAGCTCGCCAGCCTGGTCGCTGATGATCCCGGGCTGCTGGTCGTGGTCGCCGGCTACCTACCCGGATCGCGTTGGCGGTTGCGGGTCGACCTGGCCGGTCGGGTGACCGCGCCGGAGTTGTTGCTCGACGTGGACTCCGCGCCACTTGTCCGGTGCCTGCTGCCCCGCCGCCGGGCCGCGCTCCCCGCCCCACCGGCACCGGCCTGGGCCGAGGAGGAGCTTCCCGGATCCACCGCCTTCGGCGCAGCATCCTCTGCGCCAGCGGAACCGGCTGTGCCCGAGAGCCCTCGGATACCCGATCCGGCCACGGCCACGCTGCCGGCCGCCCATCGACGGCCCAGACCGTCAGACCCGCCCACCGCCAACGACGACCTGATCGAACAGGCTCCCGACGGACAACGGCCGACGGCCTACTCCGGCGTCGAGTCTGTCGGCCGAACCGGAGACCGATAGTGCGCCTGCTGCTGACCGTCGTCTCCGGCGGCGCCGACCGGGACATCGCGATGGACGTCGAGACGGACACGCCGGTGGGTGCGCTCGTCGAGCAGGACCGCCCCCCAGGCGACTGGTATCTCGACGGGGTCCGACTGGATCCGACCTGGACGGTGAGCCGAGCCGGACTGGTCGCCGGGGTCCGGCTCGGCGCCGGTGCGCCGGTACCCGATGGCGGGGTGCGGTACCTGCCGGGCGACCCCCGGACCCACTGGCTGGAGGTGCACGGCGTCGGCGGCCCGAGCGCCGGACGGATCTGGCCGGTCGGCCTGGGCTGCCATGACATCGGCTCGGCGCCCGGGTCCGCGATCGATCCGGGGGGCTGCGGGGTGCCCGCGCACGCCGCCCGACTCACCATCGACGAACAGGGTCGCGCCTGGGTGGCCACCGTTGGCGCCGAGGTACGGCTGGCGATGCCGCAGCCCCCAGCCCAGACCGATCCGGTGTCCACGCCCGGGTACCCCGGCCACCCTGAGCAGCGTGTGTCGGATCTCCGGGCCGCACAGGGGCGGGAGCACCCGGACGAACCCGACGCCTCAGGACCCAGACGCGACGGTTCCCGCCGCTGGCCGACCGGTGTGGACCTGGCGGTGGGCGACAGCCTGCTGCGGCTGGCGCCGCGCCCGACACCGGACGCCGCGGTGACGCCGGCCGTGGACGTGCCGATGCTGGACTTCAACCGGCCGCCCCGGATCGTGCCGCCGCTGCTCTTCGCACGGCGACGGCTGCCCAGCCCGCCGGTCAAGCCGAACAGCCGCCCGATCCCGCTGCTGATGATCCTCGCCCCGATGGTAATGGGTCTGGCTTTCGTCTTCCTCTTCCGATCGTACTTCTTCCTGCTGATCATGGCGCTCAGTCCGGTGCTGGCGTTGGCGAACTGGTACACCGACCGGCGCAGCGGCCGCAAGCGGTACCGCAGGGATCTCGCCGAGTACCTCCGCAAGCGCACCCGAATGATGCGGGAGCTGACGGCGGCGGTCGCCGAGGAACGGCTGGCCCGGTGCGAGGCGTCGCCCGACCCGGCGACCGTCCTGCACACCGCTGTCGGCCCCGGCCGGCGGCTGTGGGAACGACGCCGCCGCGACCCCGACCATCTCGTGCTGCGGGTCGGCACACTGGACCAGCCGTCGCTGATCGAGGTGGAGGACCCGGCCCGCCCCGACACAGACCGCCAGCTGCGCTGGATCGTGCCGGACACGCCGGTCACCGTGGATCTGGTGGACCGCAAGGTTATCGGCCTGGCCGGTGCGGCGGAGACGACGTACGCGACGGCACGCTGGCTCGTCCTCCAGGCCGCCGCCCTGCACAGTCCCCGTGACCTGCGGATCCACGTGTTGACCGAGCAGGCTGGCGAGGAGCGGTGGAGCTGGGTGCGCTGGCTGCCGCACACCCGGCCGGCCGAGGACGGCGTCCTGACCGGACGGCCCTACACGCTGGTCGGCAACGACCCGGAGACCGTGGCGAACCGAATGGCTGAGCTGGTGTCACTTGTCACCGCGCGCACCAAGGCCCGGGGTTCGCAGCTCGGCCAGGTCCTGTTCAGCGAGCCGGACGTGCTGCTGGTCGTCGATGGCGCGCGCCGGCTGCGCGACGTGCCCGGCATGGTGCAGGTGCTCACCGAAGGGCCGACCGTGCAGGTCTTCGCGATCTGCATCGACGCCGAGGAACGGCTGCTGCCGGAGGAGTGCACCGCGGTGCTACGCGCCGACGCGGACGGGCTGACGGTACGGCAGACCGGCGTACCCGAGGCCGCCGGAGTACGTCCGGACATCATCACGGCGCGGTGGTGCGAGCGGGTGGCCCGGGCGTTGGCTCCGCTACGGGATGTCACCCCGGACGAGACGGCCGGGTTGCCCGACCGCAGCCGACTGCTGGACCTGCTGGACGCCGATCCGCCGGACGGTGCCGACCTGGCCGAGCGCTGGTCCCGACAACCCGCCTCCACGAGTTTCGTGATCGGTAGTGGTTTTGACGGAACGGTAGCGCTCGACCTGGTCCGCGACGGACCGCACGCGTTGGTCGCCGGCACCACCGGTGCCGGCAAGTCCGAGCTGCTGCAGTCGATGGTGGTCTCCCTGGCCGCGGTGAACCGTCCGGACGAGTTGACCTTCGTACTGGTCGACTACAAGGGCGGCAGCGCGTTCCACAGTTGCGTACGACTGCCGCACACCCTCGGCATGGTCACCGACCTGGACAGCGCGTTGGTGGTCCGGGCGCTGGAGTCGCTCGGCGCGGAGTTGCGCCGCCGCGAGGAAATCCTGGCCGGGGTCGCCGCCAAGGACCTCGTGCAGTACCGGACGATGCGTGGCCGCGACCCCTCGCTGCCGGCGGTGCCCCGGCTCGTGCTGGTCATCGACGAGTTCGCCACGCTCGCCCGGGAGGTTCCGGACTTCGTCCCCGGGCTGGTCAGCATCGCCCAGCGGGGCCGGTCGCTGGGCATCCATCTGATCCTGGCGACACAGCGCCCGGGTGGCGTGGTGACCGGCGACATCCGCGCCAACACCAACCTGCGCATCGCGCTGCGGGTCACCGATCCGACGGAGAGTTCCGACGTCATCGACGTACCGGACGCCGCGATGATCCCGGTGGCGACCCCGGGGCGGGCGCTCGCCCGGCTCGCCCACCGGTCCACCCTGCCCTTCCAGACCGGGTATGTCGGCGCGGTGTACCAGCGTGCCGATTCGGATGCGCCGCAGTCCCGGCCGGCCGCGCCGGTACCCGGCACCGAGTTGCCCTGGTCGCGGCTGGGCCGGGCACTGCCGCCGCCGGTCGGGACGACGCGGGACGGAGCCACGCCGGACGAGTTGGCCGCCACCGACCTGGACGTACTGGTCGACGCGATCGACGCCGCCGCCCGGGCGGTGGGCTGCGAGCGGCAGTCGAGTCCGTGGCTGCCACCGCTGCCGCCGGTCGTGCTGCTGGACGACCTCACCCCGCCGGGACCGCGCACCGGTCCCGGTCTGCCGCCGGTGCCGTACGCGCTGGCCGACCTGCCGGAGCGGCAGAGCCAGGCGACGCTGGCCTGCGACCTCTCCACGTTCGGCCATCTCTACGTGCTCGGCGCCTCCCGTTCGGGCCGCTCACAGCTGATGCGCACGCTGGCCGCGTCGCTGGCCCGGTCGCTGTCCTGCGCCGAGGTGCACCTGTACGCCATCGACGCGGCCGGCGGGTCGATGGTGGTCCTGTCGGAGCTTCCGCACTGCGGCGCGGTGGTGCCTCGGGCCGATCTGGAACGCCTGGAACGCCTGCTCGGCCGGCTGCAGGACGAACTGGCCCGCCGGCACGAACTGCTGGCCCGGCACTCCTGCGCCGGGCTCGACGAGTTGCGGGCGGCGCTGCCGGCGGCGGAGCGTCCGGCGCATCTGATGCTGCTGGTGGATGGCTGGGATTCGCTGGCCGCCGTCCTCACCGACCACGACGGGGGACGACTGCTGGACCAGTTCCTCGGCCTGCTGCGGGAGGGGCCGGCCGCCGGGCTGCACCTCGTGATGTCCTCCGAGCGGTCGCTGTTGACCGGGCGGGTTGCCAACCTGAACGACCATAGGATCATGCTCCGGATGACCGACCGGACCGACTACTCGGTGATCGGGGTCAACCACCGTCGGGTGCCGGATGTGGTGCCGCCCGGACGCGGCTGGCGTTCGACGGACCAGGCCGAGATCCAGGTTGCCCTGCTGGACCGGGATCCGTCCGGGCCGGCGCAGGTCGAGGCGATCCGTCGGATCGGGGCTCGGGCCGCCGCCCGGGACAGCGGGGTGCCGGCGGGGCGCCGCCCGTTTCCGGTGGCCGGGCTACCCGCGGCGGTCACCTTCGCCGAGGCGTACGCGCAGGTCCCGGAGGAGCAGCGGCATCCGATGCGCGCGCTGCTCGGCATCGGCGGCAATGCCGCCACGCCGGTCTATGTGGACTTCGCGGGCCGGCAGGCGACCTTCCTGGTCGCCGGTCCCCCGGGTTCGGGCCGCAGCAACACCCTGGCCACGCTCGCGGTGTCGCTGTTGGCCGGGGGTACCGCGCTGGTGATCCTGACGCCCCGAGAGTCGGTGCTGCGCCGGTTGGCGGCACACGCCCGGGTGCGGACGGTCGAGGGTGCGACCCCGGATCCGGCGCGGGTGAGCGCCGCGGTGGAGGAGCTGGGCGGCCCGTCGGTGGTGCTGGTCGACGACGTGGATCTGTTCGGCTTCGCCAACCCCGTGGAGGCGGTGCTGCGCCAGGTGGTTGGCACCGGTCGGGACCGCGCGCTCGGCCTGGCGTACGCGGGAACGGCCGAGACCCTCACCCAGTCGTTGGGCGGCTGGATCGCTGAGGCCCGACGCTCCCGGCAGGGTGTGCTGCTGGCGCCGCAGTCGGCGATCGAGGGTGACCTGGTGGGCGCCCGGGTGCCGCCCGGTGCGCTGCGCTCGGGCAGCCGACCGGGTCGTGGGTACGTGCCGGACCCGGCGACCGGCGCGCTGAGCATGGTCACGATTCCGCACACCGTGCTGCGCTGAGACCCAGCCGACGACACCGGACGCGGTCAGCGTTCCGCCACGGGCGCGGCCCGGGTGCCGGTGCCGGCAGCCGGGCCGCGCGGCCGTCAGGGTTGCCCGCGGGTCACTGCGTGGGCGGCGGCTGGGCCAGTGCCTGATCCATGTCGCTCAGGTTCTTCGCGATCATCGAGAAGCTCGACGCGAAGGTCTCCAGATTGTTGACCGCTTTGGTCAGCGATGAGGTGAACTCGGTGTACTGGGCGCTCATCACCGGGCTGGCCTGCTGCAGGTGGAGGCCACCCTCGCTGGTCAACAGCTCGGTGACGCTGGTCTGCAGGCCCTTCAGCACGTTGGCGATGTCCGCACCCTCGGTGGTCAGCCGCCCGGCGACGGTGTTGATCAGGGCGTAATCGACGTTGACTTCTGCCATCGGATGCCTCCGGTTCGACGGTCAGGCGGCGCTGCTGGACGAGGCGATCTGCTCGTCCATGGTGCGCAGCTGAACGGTGATGTTGTGGAACTGCTGCGCGAAGGAACGAATGCTCTCGATCGCCGCGGTCAGCTCGGTGTTGAAGGTCTGGTACTGCCCGCTGAGGGTGGGGCTGGACTTCTGCAACCACAGCCCGCCGTCGCTGGTGAGCAACTGGGACACCGCGGAGAGCAGATTCTCCAGCCGCGGCACGGTCTGCGTCACGGCGGAGTTGAGCTGGTCGTTGACCGCCTCCACCTTGCTGAAGTCGACGGTGATGTTGGGCATGGTTCGCTCCAAAAGGATGGGTCAGATGGTGACGGTGGTGAAGGGGACGTTCTCGTCCTCGGCTGCTTCCTCGGAGACCAGCGTCCACTCCCCTGTCGTCGGATTGCCGGTGTACGTCTTGGTGCCCTCCGGGCCCACGACCGTCTTGGTGCCGGTGTCCGGTCCGGTCACCACGATGTCGGTCGTGGTGGTCTCGCCTTCGTGGTCGACGGTCACCTGATGTGATCCGCCGTCGGCCTTCGGGGTGACCGTGCTGGTGGTGGTGCCCTCGTTGGTGGTGGAGGTCACCACGAAGGAGCCGTCGTCGTTGGTCTTCTTCTCGATCTTCTCCTCGAGACCGTCGGAGTGGGTGATGGTGGTGGTGTAGTCGACGACGTCGATCTCACCGTCGCCGTCGGTGTCGCGATAGGTGAACTGGGTCGTCTCGGTGTAGGTCAGTCCGGCGCCGGAGGTGACCGTGGTCGTCTCGGAGATGACGTTGCCGTCGTCGTCCAGGACCGCCGTGGTGTTGTTGCTGCCCACCGGGGAGGTGCCGTCGATGGAGGTGGGCGCATCCCCCGGCTCTGGCACCGGATCGCCACTCCACAGCGGCACTGAGCCGTCGACCAGGTTTCCGTCCTTGTCGTAGTATTGGAAGGTGATCTCCCGGTCCTTCAGGTCGAGGTAGCGCTCGTAAGCGGCGGTGTCGGCCTGCCAGCCGCTGACGCTGGACCTGAGCCGGTCCAGGTTCACCTTGCCCGCGACGTCCGCGTCCAGGTCGAAGTAGGCCTTGGCGATGCTGTCGAAGGTGTTCGCCAGCTCGTCGAGCAGCTCCATCGAGTCCTTGAACGGGGTGTGGCAGGCAGCGAAGAAGGCGCTCAGCGTCCCGTACAGCGATGAGTTGCCGACCTGACTGGAGTCGACGACGGTCCCGTCGGAGGTGACCACCGCCCGGCGCGAACCGGTCTCCACGTCGAACTGGACCTTGCTCTTCAGCTCACGCAGGCTGCCCGCGAGGCTGTGCAGCAGCGCGTAGTCGAGCACCAGGTCGGCCACCCCGCGCCCCTTCCTCCGGCTCGTCGTCGTACGCCGTCTGTGTGGTTCGACGCGGCCGGGGCCGCCGGCGGTTCACTGTGAACCTCCACGCGGGCGTGCCACGTCGAACAGGACGACGGCGTCCGGGGGCAGCGGGAGGGTCCGGTGGGGGTACGGCCTGGTGACTGGTCACCGCTCACGCTGTCGGGTGACCCCACACCCGGCGATCCGGACGTGCTGCTGAGCGTCGCCAGCTACCTGGACGTCATGGCCGGCCACGCCAAGACCGCCGACGACGGGCTCGCCGCGGTGCTGCGACAGAGCGGCGACGGAGCGTTCGTCGGCAAGACCGCGGACTGGCTACGCGAACAGATCAGCAAGGAGATGAGCGGCTTCATCGCCGGGGTGCGCACCGCCTTCTCCGCCGCCGGGCCGGCCATCCGCACGTACGCCGAAGCGCTGCGTGAGGCTCAGGCCAAGGCGGACCAGGCGCTGCGCGACGCGGCCGGGGCCGGCGATGACGAGGAGCGGATCAACAGCCTCAAGGCGAACGCGGAGAACGCCGCCGCGGACGTGGAGACCGCGGCGGGTACGGCTCGGCAGGCCATTCTCGACGCGACCGGCCACATCAGGTCACCCGCGACACCCAAGTCGGCCTGCGAGGTGTTCTGGGAGATCTTCACCTGGCTGACCCTGATCGTCACCGTCGTCGCCATCTTCGTCGGCGGCCCGCTCGGCCTGATCGCCTTCGCGATGAACGCCGCCCTGGCGGTGAAGGCGACCCTGGATTTCGCCACGGGCAAGACGAACGCCCTGGGTCTGGCGCTCGGACTGCTCGGGCTGCTCGGGCCCAGCACCCGACCGCTGATCGCCCTCGGCGACCTGACCAAGCTGGCCACCACCGCATGGCGCAACATCACCCAGTTCAGCCGGCACAGTTTCACCCTGGCGCGCACCGGCATCAACGACTTCTGGCGGACGGTGTCGACGCTGAGCCTCAGCGGGACCATGCGCGGCATCGGCGACATCGGAGTCACCCTGGCCAACTCGGTGAGGGTCGGCGCACTGATGATCCCCCGGATCGTCGGCCCGATGGACGGGCTGGCCGCCCGGGGGTTCGTGACCCTGGAGAAGTTCGCCCTGGTCACCGTCCCGGCGACGATCACCAGGATGGGCAACATCGGACAGCAGGGCCTGGTCAAGCTCGCCGGCGTGACGTCCGACGCGGGCCGGTTCATCGCCGCCAACGCCGTCAGGTTCGGCAACCTGATGGCACGGGAGTTCGGCGGCTGGAAATGGCTGCGGATCTTCCTGCCCCTGGCCGGTCATGAGATCCGCGCCCTCGGGGTGTCCGGGGCATTCAAGCTCGGAGTGCTGGGTCGCGGGCTCGGAATGACCCGGTTCGACGGCCTGGCGGCGCTCGGGGGTGGCGTCCGACTCGCCAACGGCCTCACCACGGTGCACATCGTCAAACCCGGCGGAGCGCCGCCACCCGCCGGTGGGATCAACTTCAGTCCGAGCGGGCTACACCTTCCCGACCTGATCGAGAAGCCGATGATCGGCGCTCCGTCGACACAGCAACTCAGCTTCTCGGCCCGCGGTCTCGACCTGTCCGCGGCCCGTGGCGCGCTCGGCCTGCATGACCTCGCGGGGCTACGCGGCGTGCAGAACCTGGACCTATCAGTGCCGGGGACGGCCGGTACGGTCACCCCGTTGCCCGCGGCCAACCTGCCCAGTACCGCGCACGCGGTCGACCTCGGCCTCATCTCCAGGCTCGATGTACCGACAGTCAACCCGGTCGCGGGGATCAATCAGGTCACCATGCCGACGGTGGCCACGCCGGGCGCGGTGACCCTGCCGAACATGCAGATCGGCAACCTCAGCACCACGCTGAACCGGGCTGTCGGTGGCGTCGAAGGCCTGGCGGATTTCGGTCGCGCTGAGCTGCGCAACCTGCACATGGGCGAGGTCAGCGCGGTCCGGGTCTCGGAGACCGGAGTGGCGTTCAACCTCGGCGCCCCGGAGAAGGCGTTCGGCGACATCAACCTGGCCCCGCCCACGCCCGCATCCGCGCTCACACCAACGCCAACGCCCGCGTTCACCCCGACCCCCACCTCCGCGTCCACACCCACACCCACACCGACGGGTTCGATCTCGCAGCCGGCACCGACGGGCATCACCCAGGTCGACGCCGTCGCACCGACCTCGGTGCAACTCGGCAAGGCCGCCGACACGACCACCGTCCACCAGGCACTGAACCTGCTCGACGGACCCGGTACGGCCGTGCTCAACGCCCCGCACCGACTGGATCCGCCGACGGTCACCGCACCCACCGGCCTCGGCCGTGACCTCTCGATGCCCGCCCCGCCACGCCTGGACCAGGTCGGCGGCCCGTCACCGCAGCAGCTCAGCCACCTGCACGCGCTGGCTCAGCTCAAACAGGCACAGCAGGCGCTGGCCGACGTCTCCGGGGACGCGTTGGCCGTGGCCCGCGCCGAGAAGGACGTCCGGGTCACCGAGGCGCTGGTGCGCAAGACCGCTGAGGGACTCAGGATCGAAGCCCGTGAGGTCTCCGGCACCGTCGACACCCCACCGGTCCACCTGACCGGTGCGGTCGCACCAGATCTCGCGGCGGCCAAGCCGGCCACTGCCGTCGACCTCGCGGCGGCCAAACCAGCCATGCCGGTGGACGAATCGGTGCGGGCGCTGCAGACCCGGCTGGACAACCTGCGCGGCCCCGACGCCCCCCGCACCGACCTTGCCGCACTGGAACTGGAGCATCGGTTCGCCCAGCCGCGCCCGACAGACTCGGCTGACCTCACCGGGCTGCCTGCGGTCCCCACCCACCAGCCCGGCACCAGCATGGCCGAGTTGGAGGGCCGGCTGGCCGCACTGCGCGGCACCGATCTGCCCTCTCCGGCAGCCCGCCAGTTGGAGCTTGAGCACCGCCTCAACCAGCTCCGACCGGGCGGGACGGTCGAATCCCGCCCGATCGATCCGGCGAGGTTTCCGGAGGTCCCAACGATCTCCCCGGCGGAGGCCACCGCCCGCACCACCGCCCTCGAACGCCTCACCGACCTGGAAGCTCAACTGGTCGCCGCCCGCGCCGAGGAGGCTCCTACCGGCGTCGGTCCGACGCGACCCGACGACGTCGGGTCTCCGGCCACGCCGCAGGTCGACACCACGGGCCGACCGCAGACTCCCGACCAGATCGGTACACCGGGCCGAGCTGAAGGGGCGAACGGTACGGGTGTCGGCGACGGCCTGCTGGACCTGCCCAGCGTGCCGCGGACCGATCCGGCGGCCGCCGCCGGCCCGGCGGCGCTCAGCCACCGGCTGACCGAACTCGTCTCCGACGCGCGTGCTGTCGACCTGCCCGAGCCGGAGCTGAGGGTGCTCAGCACCGAGATCCGTACCGCGATCGAGCAGGGTCGGCACGCTGACGCGGCCCGAGAACTCAACGCGCTGCACGACCGGATCGACCGACGGGCCCTGTTCCAGCGGCTCGACTCGTACCGCGCGCATGTCGACGCCGGACACCACCGCGCCGCGCAGCTGGGCATGGACAAGTCGACCTGGTTGCGACACGCCATCGACATCGAACGGGCGACCGCCGACGGACACACCGACGAGCTGCACCGGCTACTCAACGCCTACGAGAACAGCCTCGCCGGCAAACTGGCCGAACAGAAGCTGCACGACCAGATGGTGCCCGATGCCGCGCCGGGCCGTGCCCCCGACGAGGCTGGGTCGGCGGGCGACCTCGACGAGTTGCGGGCCCGCCTCGACGCGCTGCGTGGCGACCACACCCATGACCCGCGACTCGGCGAGCTGGAACTGGAGCTGCGCTTCGCCAACCTGCGCGGCACCGGCGGCACCGACGGACCGCCCCCCCAGTTTCCGGAGCCACCCACGTTTTTGCCGCCCGGCGGCATCGACGACCTGCAGAAGCGCCTGGACGCGTTGCGCGGGGACAGCACGCCGGACCTGGACCTCGCCGGCCTGGAACTGCGCCACCGGCTGGACGCGCTACGCGGCACCGACCCGGACACCCCACCGGTCAAGCTCGAGGACCTGCCCGACGTACCGACGCTGCCGCCCGGCGCCGTCGATGACCTGACCGACCGGCTCGCCGACCTGCGCGCCCACCGGGAAGATCTGATCGGCATGCGGCCGGCCGAGCGGGGCGAATGGAATGCCGAGTTCGCCCGGGCCGGTGACGAGGCCGCCGACGCGGACGTGCTGGCCCGGTACGAAGCGCGCATCACGGCCCTGGAGCGCGAGGCCCGCGTCGCGGAGCTGCGCGACGGCACCGGCCCACTCTCCTCCGACGAGTACCGGACCTGGCAGGACGCGCTCGTCCGGGCGGGCGACGATCAGGCCGCCATCGACCATGTGCTGTCCCGCTACGCCGCCCGGCTCGACGAGTACCGGCTGGACAGCGCCACCCAGGTCAACGCCGCGCTCACCGCACCGGACCACCTCCGCCCGCTCGACTCCCGCCTCGACGAGGCCCTCGGCGGCCTGTCCCCGGGCCTACGGGACCTGACCGCGACCCGGTACACGACCCTTGGCGACCGGTTGGCCCAGCTACGCGCGGCGGACGCCACCGAAGTGTCCGGCCGGGCCGCGGACGACCTGCCGATGCCTGGGCCGCGGGCTGCCGACCCGACGATCGGCCACCGACTCGATCGGTTGCCGAGCCCGCCCCGCGACCTGCCGACGACCCGCCCCGACCCGCCCGCGGCGGACGTGCCGGCGGGGACGAAGCCGGCGGAATCCCCGGTTGTCACCAGACCGGCGGAAACCCCGGCGGAGACGCCGGCGGCACCGAAGCCGCAGGACGCACCGGCCCGGCCGACGCCAGCGGCTGGCGACGAGGTCCTCGAACTGCCGGCACCGAGCCGCGTCTCCGACGAGGCATCAACCGCGCCGGCCGAGAAGCCGGTGATGCCGCCGCGCGATCTGCTCGGCGGCGGCCGACCCGCCGGCCCGGCCCGGGTGATCGAGGTGAACGCCGAGCGGTGGACTCCGTTCAAGGACGCCTTCCGCTTCGACCCCACCGCCCCCGGCCAGCCGCCGAAGGTGACCCGGCCGACAGCCAGCGGCGAACGAGTCGGCGTCGGTTATCGGCTCACCGTCACCGACCAGGACATGCACTTCGCGCTCAAGCTGCGCCTCAATGTCGCGCCCGGCGTCACGGCACAGGAGATCGCCGAGGTGAAAGCCCGCACCGTCGAAGGGCTGCAGCGCTACGTCAACATGCCCCAACACAAGCTGTCCGGTTGGGATGTCCCGATCCGGGTGACGGTGGACTTCGATGATCCGGTCAACGCGCACGGCACCATCACGGTCGGCCCGGCCGGCACCCAGATGTCCCAGCAGACCTGGGCGGCCGGCGCTTCCCCGGCCAAGTACGCCCACGAGATCATGCACAACCTCGGCGTGAAGGACAGCAGAACGCCGCCGGACGCGTTGCTGCGGGCCACCCACGAGCCCGAGCACGGCGACCTGATGGGCAGCCACCCGCACGACGTCGAGGCGTTCGTGCTGACCCCCCATGACCTCGACCAGATCGCCGACGTGCTGTCGCCGTACTTCTCCGGCTCTGTCGCCCCGCGTCCGGTGCCGGAGGCCCTCGCCGGCAACATCGCCGAGGAGTTCTGGGCCTCGGGTGTGGACACCGCACCAAAGGTGAGCACCGCGGAAGCCACGGTGCCGGCCCCGGCCGCGACGGTGTCGACCGCCTCGGGCGCCCCGGCTCCGCTGGGGGCCGCCGTCACGAGCACCACCACGCCCAAGATCACAGTGACCGCACCGGGTGAGAGCATCCAGATGACGGTCCTGGAGCCGATAACGACGATCGACAGCCCACTGCCCGGCCTCTACCAGAGTCGACCCGATCTGCTGTACACGCCGGACACCATCGACGACCTCGACGGCCTGATCCGTGGCCTTGATCAGAGTGTCGCCGACGCGGTACGCGCCCGGGTGGCCGAGAAGCTGCCGCTGGTGCCGGGGCTCTCCAGGCTCTCGGTGCAGACCGACGAGATCGGGCAGGCACTACGCGACGACGCCAAGTCGTTCTTCACCACCGGTGGTCGTAGCTTCTACGTCCGCGATGGGCTTCTCGGGTGGCACCGGGTCACCGTCGCACCGACCTGGTCACCGACCGAGGCCAAGGTCATCGACCAGTCCGCGGAAAATGCGAAATTCGACACCCGCAGCGACCAGTCCGCAGGGATCAAGCATGCGTCCACCAGCGGCGGCTCCGGATCGCTCGGCGTCGGCACGATGTTTCCGCAGCGGGTCGGCTACGGCGCCGGCGGCGCCGGTGAGGTCGCCCTTTCCCGGCCGCTGGAGTCGTTCGAGGACGGCGTCAAGCTGACCGATTCGCACAACGTCCGCAGCGGGTCGGGCTCTCATCTGGTGGCCGCGCCGGTCGGCTTCAGGGTCATCGTTACGGACCCGGCCACGCCGCTCACCGGTCTGAAGTCCGCCGAGCGGCACGTCGGCGAGCCGGTCCGGGCCGAACTGACGTTCCGCAGCGTCGACGACATCGCCAACGCCACACCCCGCGAACCTGACTGGCTCACGGTCGACCCGAGCAGACACACGTCGATGCTGGTCGAGAACTTCACACCGGTACGCATCCTGCGCGCGGGCATCGGGCTGGCCGAGGGCACCGACCCGACCGGGACCTGGAACGACGTGGTCGAGGACGTACTCGTGCTGCTTGCGCCCACCAGGGCGGTCGGGCCGGGCACGCTGGGGGCCGGGCAGGCCCGCGGCCTGTTCAAGGAGTCCGCCGTGCTCGGCAACCTCATGCCGGCCCTGGACACCGTGGTACACCCACCAACGATCACCAGTACCCACGGCGCGCACGCACTGTCACTGGAACTCACGGCGAGCATGCCGAAGCTGTCCATCCTGGCTGACGTCGCCAAGACCTCCTTCCGCTGGCAGCCGGGGCAGAGTGAAGTGACGAAACTGGCCCATTCCAGCCGGGTCGGCATGGGCCTCACCCTGGTCCCCGCCCGTTGGGCGTTCGGCCCCGGGTACGTGCAGGCCCGGCTCTTCTGGGGCTTCCTGCGCTCGATGACCGCCTCCGTCAGCCAGGGCGGCACGTCCCGGACCGGCACCGAGTTCAAGGACATCGCCAACGTCCTGGTGGAGGCGCACTTCCGGGTCACCGTGAACGCCGGGCTACGCGAGGTGCCGGGCTCCCGGTTGTTCGGCGAGGGCACGGTCGAACCGATCACCGTGGACATGGTGGTGCTCGGCCACCTACCGGCGGTTCGGGTCGCCCAACTGCTCAACGACAGCAGCGTGCTGATCCCATCCCCGACGCAGTGGTACGTGCCGCCGTACGCGCTCAGCGGCGGTGGGCGGTCCGTGGTGTACGGACTCAGCGGGTTCCAACAGCTCTATCTGGATGTGGCCGGGCTGATCCGACGCATCGAGGGTGGCTTCCTGCCCGAGTTCGGCAGGTCCGGCAAGGTCAAACGAATGGCTACCAGCCGCGCCGCGATCGAACGGCAGGCCAACCAGGACGCATTGGACCGGGTGCTGTCCGTGCCCGGGTTGCGTCAGGGCAAGGGCAATCTGCTCAAGACCGGTCTGATCGCCGAGCTCAGTCGCACCAAGAAGATCGGCACCCGGCACGTCATCGTGCACGTGACGGCCAGCTACACCAAAGCCTTCCAACACCTTGGCACCAGCAAGGGCGACGCGGTACGGACCACCCACGCCGACGCCTCCCAGGAGAAGATCAGCGCCGGCAGCCAGTGGCGAGGTGCCGTTGCGTTCGAGGGCGGTGGCGTCTTTCGACTCACCGGCAACACGGCGGGCGCGTTCGTACCCGCGGGCGCGGTAGAGCTGCGTGGCCGATTCGACCGGCAGAGCGGCGCGGAGCTCGGCGGTCAGGAGAGCCGGCTCAACGGTGGCACCCCGGACTCCCAGGCGTTCGGCAACGACCTGCGAATCACCGTGCAGGTGTACGCGTACACGAAGCGCCTCGGTCCGGACCCGAAGTCCCGCGTGAGGTTCGGGCGGGTGATGCACCAGCGGTTGCCTCGGCCGGCCTCGGACGCGACCCGGGTGGTGAACCCGATCCACGAGCCGGCCGGCCTGGTCGGCGGAAAGAAGTTCACCCGATTCCGACTGGTCGAGACCCGCCCGGTCACCGTGCAGTTCGACAACGCCTCGGTGCTGGCACAACCGATCAGTCTGCCGACCACGTTGACACCACGGCCCGACCCGCTGGCAGTCGACCGACGAACCCAGCTCAAGCTGACCGAGCTGCGCGACTGGGTCGACGCGGGACCGAAGTCGACTGTCAACCGCTGGCTGTCGGTGGAGGACTTTCCGGGTAGCGCCCTGATCGCCGCGTTGGCCAAGGATGCCCTCTTCTCCGCCCAGCAGTACACCGACACGGTGTCACAGATCAAGTTGGGCGGCCTGCGCGGCACCGATGGGTTGGCCGAAGGGATGCCGCTCTGGGCCAGCATGATCGACAGGCTGGGCGAGTCGCGGCAGGTCCACGGACTCGCCCAGATGCTCGGCAGCGTGTGGCACGTGGATCGGATCACCTCCGCCGAGGACGGCGCGACCACCGACCTGGCCATCGCGGTCGCGTTGACCAATCCGACCGTGCTGCCAGCACACGCCACCATCACCAACGAATCCGCCTCGGTCGGATCGGTCGAGATCAGCGCAGCCAGGACCATCGAGAAGCAGCTGGCGTTGCGTGCCAGCTTCGCGGCGAACGTCCGCCGCGTCGGCACCAGCACCGGCACCACCCACGGCGGCGGCGCGGTGTTCCCGGCCACGTACGAGAAGGTGCTCTACGCCGGATCCACGCGCGATACCGAGAGCATCAGTGGCGCGATCGAACGCAACGCCAACAACCGCAAGGGAAAGCAGCGGTCGTTCCTGGTCGCTTTCGACATGCGGGTCTCGGCGGCGGTTGAGATCACCAACGATCCGGACCGGTACGCCGTCATCCCACAGTCACTGCGCAGCGGCGAATGGCTGCATCACCACAAGTCGGTGGCCCGGCACGGCACCATCACCAACGCGATCTTCCTGCGGCTGTCCGCCGCCACCATGGTGAAGCTCGGCCTGTTGCCGAAGTTGGCTGGGGATCCCGGCATGATCAGCCAACCGTGGCTGCCGACCATGCCTCCGACGCTGACCCTACCGCCCGGACGCGGCCTCGGCCTGGGCCTCTACACGTTCGACGAGACCCCGACCCTGACCGATTCGATGACCGCCGTGCTCCGGTCCGAGGCGGCCAAACTCGGCCCCGACAGGGGCATGGTCAACAGCCTGCTCGACATGGTGCAGGGCCGGATCACGAACCGGTCGATCGGCAGGATCTCCGGCTCGCTCTCCGGCCCGGGGCTCGACGACCCGATGCTGAACCGCCGTCGCCTGCTCTACCTGTTCACGCCCGCGGGGCAGGCGCAGCACTGGTCCGCCATGGTCGACGGCGGGGTGTCGGTGCTGCACATGAAGCCCGGCCGGATGACGCAGCACTCCCGGGACGTACGGCTGATCGCCGAACCCGTCGGCGAACCGAAGGTCCTGGGCTTCGTCGCCGACCACGACGACCTGGACATCAAGACCACCCACACCAGTGAGCAGGGCGTCACCAGACAGCGAATGCACGGCAGCACCTCCACCCTCGGGGTCGCTGGCACCGGCGTCTCCAACCACCAGGGCGAGAACCTCGCGGTCGGCATGGGAGACACCGTCGGGCGGGTGTCCCAGGTACTGAACGCGCAGAGCGACGGCTCAACCACGCTCGACACGAACCTCAGCTCCGGTCGGGGGATCAAGGCCAAACTGGAGATCCACACCAGGTACACCCTGGCCATCTTCGACAAGGGCGAGCGCGTCGACGGCGACCTGTTGGTCGTACACGACAAGACGGTCCAGGACCGGTGGGCCGACGACCTCCGGCCACCACGGTCCAAGCCGGCGGACCCGCCCGTGCCCTACCAGATCGTCCCGCCCGAGAAGATGGCGCCCGGCTGGCGAACGCTCAACGGCATGCCGCTGCCGCCGCGATTCAGCGCCGAGGACCTCAACCCGGTCGCCCAGGTGCAACGCCTCGTCGCGAACCTGCTGACCGACGCCGCCAAGCGGCTCAAGACAACGGGATACGCCGGCGCGCATCAGATCCACCAGAGCCTCACCCCGGAGATCCTGCTCCCCGGCCTGCCGAAGCTGATGACCGAAGCGGGTTTCGACCTGCCATCGGCGGTCAGCGCCCAGATCTTCGGGCAGCAGGCGGCGATCAACATCCGGCTGCGGCCCGAGAGTGCCTCGCTCGGCGGCGTCAGCTCCGGCGTCTACCGCGAACACGCGCCGCAGCAGAGCGGCGGCTACAGCACCGGCACCAGCGTCATCACCCAGAACCTGCGGATCCCCCGCATTCCACTGATCGGGCGCGGCTTCGCCGACGACCCGTACCAGGCGTTGGAGGCCGGTGGGCCCGGCGTCGCCGCCGGTGACACCCAGGCCGCCGCCGAAAGCGGCGGCAACGCCACGAGCGACCTGGGCAACGTCAAGCCGGAAAGCCGCTCGGCTGCCGTCGACTACCTCAGCCGGGTCGAGGTCACCGTCTCGCTCTCGTACTCGCTGCTGCCGGCCAGGACGGTGACAAGCGCCAGCCAGCCGGACGAGTTCGTGAACGTGTCGCTGCGGATGGGCCTACCCGACGCGCGGACGGCCCTGCACATCCCGACGGACACCACAGCGCTGGCCAAGGACGCACCCGGCCGGGTCGCCGCCTTCGACGAGATCGTCGATCACGAGGCGAAACTGGCCAAGGCGGCGGACGCTTTCGTTTCCGCGGCAGACAACCTCGACCAGGCCCGCTACGACGCGTACCACGCCCCGGAAGGCAGCGCCGCACGCGTCGCCGTCGAGGCCACGTTGCCCGGGTTGCACCAGGACTGGGATCGGGCCGGGAATGCCTGGTGGGACCTGCTGCAACGGCACCACGAGTTGCTGGACGACTTCCGGCACCGGTATGTCGGGGTCCCCAAGGGCACGCCGGACGCTGACGCAGCTGCCCTCACCAAGCACATCCAGAACGACAGCGGCCGCCCTGCCCCGACCGGCACCGCCACCCAGCGACCATCGACCGACACCACCGGGACCTCGACGGACGAGCCGCGGGTGCTTCCGACGCCGGGGGGCGGGTACTGCCAGCTCTACTCCACCGTCGGCAGCGCCCCCGGGTTGGTCAGCGCTCGGCTGGCCGCCGCGGGGCTGGGCTCGCCTGCCCTGCACGCCTGGCTCGGCGATCCCGGGGCCGTCCGCGCCCAGCTCACCGCATGGGCCGCTCATGCCGGTGGGTTGGTGCCGCCGACCAGCCAACTCGGTCAGGCGGCGGAGCTGCTGCGCCGCCTGGTCCACCGACACCTGCAGACCGCGGGCCCGGACGGCGTGCCGGCGGCAGCCCTGGAGGGGTACCGGAACAACCGGGTGCTGCAGTTGCGCGCCGAGGTGGATGCGATGAACCGCGACACCCTGCTGGGCCGGCTGCAGGAGGCGGGCATCACGCGGCTGCGTGACCCCGGCCTGCTACCGGCCACGCACCTGCGCGATCTCTACCTCAACCAGCGAACTGCCGACCTGGTCGCCGCAGGGTGGGACCCGGCGGCCGCCCGCACCCACACGGAAGGTCTGGTTCCGCTCAAACCCACCACGGACGGCTCACCGCCCCGCGACCTGGCCAACGAGGCACTGTCGATGCGGACGATGTTCGATTACCTCACCGCCAGCGGAAATCCGGTCGGACTGCAGGCACTCTCCGACGAGACGCTGCGCGACCAGCTCATGACGCACCTGCTCGACCCGCTTCGACCGGCCGACGCCGGCGAGTTCTCCGCCCTCACCGAGGCGGTCCGAGGGTGGGAGGTCCACTGGCAGGACCCGGTCGGCGAGGCATTCGCGGGGCTGTTGGCAGCGACGTTGGACGCCCGGATACGCATCCACGCACCCGAACACATCCAGACGATCGGCCGCGACGAGGCGGTCCTGTTCGACGTGTACCGGCAGAGCGACCACTACCAGGCGATGGTCAACCACCAACCCGCCCCGGTTGAGCCGGCGCCGCCTGCCGAGCAGCCAGCGGTCGAGTTGGACCAGCTGCGGGGCCCTGCCGTCGATCCGAAGGACGCCAAGCCGTTCGAAGTCGATCCGCCCCGTCCGGCCGGCGGGAGGTCAATCAGCGGGGAAGCCCTGCGAAACCAGCAGATGCGCGTCAACCCCGCCTGGATGCCGCTGTCCCACTTCACCCCCGAGATCTACGCCGGCCGACCAGACGCCCACTGGCACTACGTCGTCACCGAATCAGACGACATGATTATCGGCAGCGAGGAGATTCTCACCGTCGTCTCCGCCAAACAACTCGACGACCTCCACGTCGCCATGCGCACCAAGAACCCCGACCTCACCCTCGACCAGCTCAAGGACAGCATCAACCAACAAGGCCACCCCACCATCGGCGTACGCTTCGACAGCGACGGACGCGCCTACGTGGGCAAGGGACGAATCAGCGGCGAACTACACCGTGACCCGGTGACCGGCCAGTGGATCGTCGACGACAAACCCGGCCGCTACATAAGCGAGAAGATCCGCCCCGGACTCGACCCCGTCGACGTGAAACGCTGGCTCGACGGCGTTGCCACAAGACTGAGCAAACAAATGGGCGTACCCGTCGAAGCCCGCCCTTACAAACACACCACCAAGACCACCGCACCACCAGCACCACCGACACAGGTGGCGGCCCCACCACCGGCACCCGGACAAGTGGCACCCGTACCACCGGCTGTCCAGACCGCCCGCACCGAACCAACCGACGCTGCCCCGCCCCCGGACGGTCTGCGCACGCGCTGGGTGGAGTTCAAGGCGCAGCGCATGCGGGCCGAAGGCACCGACCCGGTCGCATCCACGATCCTGGCCAGCGGCCTGACGGCCGACCGCGACACGATGCTCGCCGATCTGGCGACAGAACCCGCCGGCCCCCACGAACACACCGCGCCACCACCACCGGTCAGCCAGTCCGACGCCACCAAACCAACCGACGCCACCGCCCCGCCACCAGCGCTGCCTGCGGAGGGCGTGATCCTGCGCGATCTCCTCGCTGACGCACAGCCTGAACGACACCCGGCGACGCCGGGCCTGGCCGGAGCTACCGAGGCCACGACCCACGGCCCAGCGGACACGGTCTCCGGCCAACCGCCACTGCCGCTCGACACCCACGTGGCCGCCCTCATCCAGTCCGGATGGACGGTGGTGGCCAGCGACCGCGGCACCACCGTCGACCTCGACGCCCAGCTGGTCCATCTCGACCCCACCGACGAAGAGGTGCACGCGGCGCTGCACGACATCCACAAGATCGCCACCGACTCCCTCGGCGCTCCGCACCTGGCCTACACCAACCGTGCTCTGGGGGCGGAGACGCTGGTCGCCGAGGTCCCGACACTGGTGGAGCAGGACAACAGCCGGCTTGTTGACGATGATCTCGGCACCGTGATGGATGCCTGGCGACGCCTCGACCGCCGGATGAGTTGGCTCCTGCATACGCCGAGACCGCGCGGATACGAACGGCTGGGGCAGATGCCCGACGGACATCACGCCATGGCTTCCTTCAACCGCTGGCGCTGGCAGTTGCGGCTGCGGTACGACCTGGACGCCGACAGTTCGCGGGATGCGCTGGTACACGAGAAGTTCCACTCCACGCAGGACGCGACCCAGGCACGGTGGCGGGTGGCCGAGACCGGCGACCCGAGGGTGCTGGCTGAGGTGATCAACGATCCGGAGGTGCACCGCGAACTGCTCGACGGGCCGGATAGCCAGCTCGACGCGTCACAGCGGAAGGTGGCGGAGCTGCTGTCGCGGCATGGACTGGACCACCCTGACCGGAGGGCGATCTACGAGCTTCTCGATCGGCAGAGCAATCTGATGAACCGGGCCCGGCGGTGGCTGGCGGCGGCCGAGGCCGGCGAGGCCGGAGGTCGACTCCGGGAACGCGTGCAACGTGCGGAGCGCCAGGTCGAAACATCGGGGGGCACGGGACGGGCCCTGTACCTGAGCCTGTTGCACGAGGCCCAGGCCTTCCTGCTCGGCCTGTGGATCCAGGAGGCGGGATCGGTGCACCGGTGGGGCGTGGCCGCCGCCCAACTGCCCCCGACCGACGGGTACGACAGCATCCCGCTGGGAACACCGAACAAGTACCGCCACATGCCTGCTGGGGCCGCAGGGATCTTCCTCCGTCCGTCCTCTTCGACGACGGACGCGCCGCCCCGGTTGCCGCGACGGGAGGGCATGCTGCTGGTGGTTCAGGTCACCGACACCGGCCAGGCCGGCCACGTCCTGCGCCGGCTGCGGGACGACCTGCCCGCGGGGACCATGGTGGAGTTGCTGACGGCCGCGCCGATCAGCGCCCCACGGGCGGTGGAACTCGCCCGGGTGTTGGGCGCGGGTCGGGTGCTCGCGCTCGACGTCGACCTGGTCGAGCCGACCGGGGCGGTGGCCGATCACTTCGTGCCCTACAGTCGAGATCACCGCCCCTCCCTCGGCCCCGGTGCCCGCTACTACGCCGTGCACACCGGGCCGCAGCCGTCCGTACTGGACCTCGGTGTGGTTGCTCTGCGCGGCCTCGGCTCGGGCCGGTACCAGCTGATACCGGGTTGGCACGTGCGGCCGGTCGGCCAACGGGTGTGGATCGGGCCGGCGGACCTGCCGCCGGCCGTGCGCGACGACGACCCGCCGGTGGTGGTCGGGCTGCCGTCACGGCAGACCCCGTGGCCGGTGTGGGTGCTCGGGGTGTGGGTCGGCCGCGCCCTGGCCAGCCATGTGGGCGCCACGACCGAATCGGGATTCGTGCGGGTGCATCGACCGCAGCCCCGACCCGCGGTGCCCGCGACGGCCACCGACGACCTGCTGCACCCGGTCAGCGACGCCGAGCGTCGGACCGTCGCGGCAGCCTTCGACGCGGACGTGGTGGTAGCGGAGGTCGGCTACGCACCGGCGGACCCGGGCGGCCCCGATCTCGGCTTCACCGGTCACGACCTGGTGGCCGGGCTGCTGGACGTGGCTGGTGCTGCGGCGGCCGAGCAGGATCCGTCAACCCTGGTCGCGGCGCTGGACGGGCTGGCCGCACGGCTTGCGGCGGTCGCGCCCGCGACGGCCGAGGTCGGCATGCGGACGACCCGGCACAATCTGCTTGCCACCGGCTATCTGGCGGCCCGCGCGCACGGGGTGTTCGAGCTGACACCGCAACGTCTGGAGGCGGCATACCGGGTGCTGGCGGCCCACCACGCCGACGGCCGGTTCCTCGCCGGGGAGACTGCGCTGAAACAGCTGCTACGGACCGTCAATTCCGACTGGTACGGCGATGTCGATCCGGCGCGGTTGCAGCGGCTCCTGGAGTTGAACCAGGACGGTGGACTGGACATGGACGACCTGGAGGACCTCGTCGAACGGGATGACATGTGGCTGTCGATCTGGCTACGTGATCTGAGGCCGATCGATCGCGCGGCAGGTATCTGGTCGATGGGCGGCGCCGCGGCGGATCGGGTCCCGCCCGCCACCGACGAACTGGTCGTCGTGTACCGGGCCGGAGCAGATCTGCTCCCGCTGCCACCGGCCGGCTCCCCGGCGCACGTCTGGGTCCCCACCGGCCCGGCGCTGCTGGCGCAGCTCGGCACACTGCTGGGCCAGAACCTCGGTGAGAGCCGTCTGCACGGGGCACGGGTCCGCCTCGTTCCGGTGGTCGACGAGCCGGTCGACCGCGACCTGACCGGTCGCCTAGCGGAGGGCCTGACCGCGATGCACCGACGACGGATCGATCGGATCACCCTGGGCGAGCCGATAGAGCCGATCGTCGGCGTCCCCGAGGCGTGAGGTGTGATCCCGGTCCAGTTCATCGGGACGGCCCCGGATCCGGCGGCCGGCTGGACCAGGCGGCGTAGCTGCCCCACCTGCGCGGTCAGTGCACGGCAGTGCCGGTCACGCCGTACCGGCTCAACGCACGTTGCAGTTCCCGGGTGGCGTTGTGGGTACGTGACTTGACGGTCCCCGGGGGTACGCCCAGCAACCTGGCCACCTCGCGGTGCGTCCGGTCCTGGTAGTAGACCAGGACCAGCGCCTCACGGTGTACCGCCGAGAGGCTACGCAGCGCCGGCTCCAGCGTGGCCCAGTCCAGGGCGGCGTCGTACAGGCTCTCCGCCGGCTGCCAGGCCGTGGCCGTGACGTCCTCGGCGACCTCAGCCGGGCGGGCCGTCACCCGCCGGGCGTGGTCGATGCTGAGGTTGTGGGCGACCCGCGACAGCCAGGCCTGCGGCGACCGGGAGCTGGCCACCGAGGCCAGATTGCGCCAGGCCCGCAGCAGCGTCTCCTGGACCAGGTCCTCGGCGCGGTGCGGATCGCCGGGCACCAGACGCCGGGCGTACCGGTGCAGCACTGGCCGGCTCTGCGGCACCAGAACCTGCTCGTACCAGGTGACCAGGTCGGCGTGGTTCGGCGGCCGATCGCCCTCGACGGTCTCCATCGGATACCTCATCTCTGGCCGTACGAACCGGTCAGGCAACCGAACCGGCGGCGGGCACGTCGGACGCGGTAAGCCGCAGCAGATCATCGGTCGACGGGTCGGCGAGATCGGCCACCCGCTGCGCCTGGTGTTCGGTCATCCGCTGAAAAACCTGGCGCGCGGCGCGACCGTTGCCGAACCCGTGGCCATGGTTGATCGCGGCGAAGAGGTCATGGACGGCGACCCGCGCGTCGTCGGCGAGCTGGTACTCGTGCTGCCGGCACTGGGCCTCGACGATGTCGGTCAGCTCGGTGGACCCGTAGTCCTCGAAGGTCAGCGTCCGGGAGAAGCGGGACGCCAGACCTGGGTTCGAGGCGATGAAGCGGCTCATCTCAAGGGGGTAACCGGCCACGATCACCACCACCTCGTCGCGGTGGTCCTCCATCAGCTTGACCAGCGTGGCGATGGCTTCCTGCCCGAAGTCGTTGGTGTGTCCGGGCGGGACCAGCGAGTAGGCCTCGTCGATGAAGAGGACGCCGCCGAGTGCCCGGCGGAAGACGGCCTGGGTACGGGGTCCGGTGTGCCCGACGTACTCGCCGACCATCGTGGTCCGGTCGGCCTCGACGAGGTGGCCGCGTTCCAGCATGCCCAGCGCGGCGAGTAGGCGGCCGTAGAGGCGGGCCACGGTGGTCTTGCCTGTGCCCGGGTTGCCGGCGAAAACCAGGTGTCGGCTCAACGGCGGCGCGGCGAGCCCGGCCTCCCGGCGCCGGCGTACCGTCTGCATGAGTTTGATCTGTGCCTGCACATCCTGCTTGACCCGGTCCAGGCCGACCAACGCGTCCAACTCGGCCAGCAGTCCCGGCAGGTCTGCCTCGGTAGGTCGGGCCGCCTCAGTCGGAGTTGGGTCCGCCAGCGAAACACCGGCTGCCGAAGCCCCGGCCACCGCCGGGACGCCGGGTTCACCGCTGGCGGCGAGCGCGGTCGGCGGCAACAACGATCTGGCCACCTCGGTTAGCCGGATCTCCTCGAAGACCGGCCTGGCCTGCGGGTCCACATCGACGTCGAGTTCGGTGTCGCGGATCCGGGCGCGCACGACGGTCGGCGTCGCCGTGGGGCCGACGTGGATCGCCGGGTACGCGCTGTCGGTGAACACACAGTCGACGTATCTGCCGCCGCCGCCCTCGGCGACGAACAACGCGTTCTTCGCGCCCGCCGTGCATGACGTGCCCGTCACCTGCGGGTTGGCCCCGGTCCACACCACGATGCCGGAGCCCTCGGCAGCACGCACCGCGCACCGCTCCACGGTGCCTCCGCTGTCCTGCTCGAAGACGATCCCGGCGGTGCCGGCGCGGTCGATACGGCAGTCGGTCAACTCCACCGTGGCACCGACGCCGACCTGCACGCCGGCCCTGCCGCTGGCGTCGACCACGCATCCGGTCAGCCGCACCGGCCGGTCCGAGCCGACGACCACCCCGTTACGGTTCCCGGCCAGCACGGTGTTCGTGGCCGTCACCTCGGCGCTGTCGGCGGTGTTCACCCCGGCGAGCCCACAGCCGCGGACCCAGCCGCCGGTCAGCTCGACGCTGCCTGACCCGATGGCGTGCAGCCCGTGCTCCGCCGACGGACCGACCAGGGCGCCGGTGGCGGTCAGCCGGCCGGCACCGCCGACGTGCAACACGCTGTAGGTCGTGTCGCTCAGCGCGGTGTCGGTGAGGGTCACCGTGCCGTGGTCGGTGACGAGGATCCCGTTGCCGGCGCAGCCGCGCACCGATCCGGCGGAGATGCCGATCTCGGCCTGGTCCCGGCACACCACACCGGTTGCGCCCGCTCGGCTCACGTCGCAGCGCGTCAGGGCCAGCCGCGACCGGTCGGCGGCGACCACTGCCGCGGTGACCGGGTCGGTCAGCCAGCACCCGGTCAGGTCCACCCGCGCCGCCCCGAAGGCGAACACCGAGTCCCCACCGCTGCGACTCACGGCGACGTCCAGCCCGATGACCGACGCCGACTCTTCGGCACGGATCCCGTTGCGTCCAGCGGCGACGACGGTGCAACGGGCCAGCTCGATCCGGGCCGTGCCACGTGCCCGTACGCCAGAGCCGGTGACCGAGTCGATCCAGGTGTCACGCAGAGTGGTCTGTGCCGATTCGCCGGCCACCACACCTATGCCGTCAACGTCGGTGACGACGCACCGCTCGAGCAGGACCACGGCGTTGCCGGTGGCATACAGGCCAGCCAGCCGGGCGCCGGTCAACCGACAGTCGCGCAGCACGGGGCGGGCCTGCCCGGTGACCTCGACCCGGCCGCCGTGCAGGCCACAGCCGACGAGTTCGGCGCCGCCGTCCTCGATCCGCAGCAGCGGTTCCGCAGGCTCGGCACCGGCCAGCGTCAGGTCGATCAGGGTCGCCGCGGCGGTGATCCGCACCGGGGTGCGCGACACCAGCGACACGCTGCCCGGCCCCCGCTCGGCCCGCAGCCGCACCGCGCTGTCGACGAACAGTTCCTCGTGGTAGAGACCCGGCGCCACCAGCACGGTCTGCCCGTCCGAGGCCGCCCGCAGCCCGGCCGCGACGCTCTGCGCGGCACCTCGTTGTCCGGGGGACACCCGGACGACGTCCGAACCGGCGCCGACCCGCCGGCCCCCGAGTAAGCCCCGTGCCATCATTCACCGCCACCGGGCACCGTCGGTCCGGTGCTCACGGCTGCCCGCTGCGCACCAGGTGGTCCGCGTCGTCGGGGCGGCTGGCGAACGGGTCGTCGGCCCTTTCCACGGTCAGTCGACGCCGCGCGCGTGCCGCCCGGTAGCGGCCCCAGAGCCACCCGGCGACCAGCAGCGTCCCGATCGCCGCGAGCACCGCCAGCACCACCGGCCAGGAGACCGGCTGGCTCCGGCCGCTCCGTTGCCCGACGGTGCCGGGCAGCCCGCCGGCCTGCGGGCGGGTCACCGCGGCGTACGGGTCGAGCCGCCCGACGCTCTCCTGACCGGCGTCGGCTTCCCGGGCGGCGGTGTTGATCAGCTGCCGGCCGACATCTCCCCCGGAGAGTCCGGGGTGGGCGGAGCGAACCAGCGCTGCCGCGCCTGCGACGAAGGCGGCGGCGTACTCCGTTCCGGTGCCGACGTAGGACCCGGTGCCGGCCGCTCCGATGCTGCGGACGCCGACTGCCGGCGCGAGCAGATCCACCGAGCCGTCCGGATAGTCGCTGGTCGGCCGCTGGTCGGGACCAAGACCTCCGACTCGGAGCAGACCCTCCGCCGGGGCGACGGTGGAATCTCCGGCCGGGGCCGGCGCCACCACGAGTACGCCCCGGCCGATCGCCTCCTCGACCGCCGAACGGACCGTGCGGTCGGTGACGTCGACGGACGCGCCGAGCAGGATCACCTTCGCCCCGGTGGCCACCGCGACCTGAATGGCGGTCACGGCCGCCGGTGGGCTCGCCGCGACGCCCCGGTCCACCAGCCGCACCGGAATGATCACGGCCTTCGGCGCCACCCCGACCCGTTCGCCGCCCGCCCCGTCGTCGGCGGCGATGATGCCCGCCAGCGCGGTGCCCGAGCCGACACAGTCGGTGTCGCCCAGGCCGTTGCCGGAGACGATGTCCGCGCCCCGGCCGAGCCGGTCACCGAGTTCCGGCCGACCGGCCGCCACACCCGAGTCGATGACCGCCACCCGGACGCCGGCACCGCTGGTGATCCGCCACACCCGCTCCGGAGCCACCAGGCGCTGGCCCCAGCTCGAGTTGGTTGGTGGGGCGTCGACAATTGTCGGCCGACAGCGGGAGCGGTCGGAGACCGGGGAGCCGGAACCGGCCGGCCGGCCAGCGCCGGGTTGCGGACGTGCTGGGACACCGGCCACCTCGCCCTGCCCGGGTGCGCCACCCGGATTGGCCGCCGTGGGCGGGTTCGGCGTCGCCGTGCTGGGCAGCACCCCGTGCCGCAGGCCGGTGCCGATCGCGTCCCAGGGCAGCACCAGGTGCCAGCCCTCGTTCAGCCGCCCGGGATCGGTCAGTCGGCCACCGTCCGGCTGCCGCCGCCCGGTGTTGAGCTCCAGGATCTCGCCGGCCCGCTCGGCGTCGCCGAGGAACCGGGCGGCGATGGTCCAGAGGGTTTCCGGCTTGCCCTGGTACGACGCCGGCACCGTGTAGTAGAGGACGTAGGGCTCGACCTCCGGCGCGGCCGGCGCGGCCTGGGCGGCCTGGAACTCGGTGACGGCGAGTGTGGTGGCCGCCGTCACCGCCGTGAGCGCCGCCAGCCCGGTCAGGGCCACCCGGGCAAGTGGCCCGGTCACCAGTTGGCCCTTCGGATCAGTGCCCAGTCGTGGTCGTCGTTGGCCCGACAGCCGAATACCTCGATCCGGGCCTCCACTCCACCGGTTCCGTAACCGCCGGGGACGTCCAGGCAGAGGTTCGAGGCGGTGTTGACGATCCGGTAGAACTGGCCCCGGTCGGCCTTCACCGTGGGCTGCAGCCGCCAGTACTGGTTCTCGTCGTCGAAGCAGCCGGTCTCGAGGACCCCTGTCGCCGGCGCGACCGAGCCGGTGCCGGGCAGGTCAAGGCAGTACTGGGAGGTGACGCTGCGGATCCAGTACAGCTGGTTGCCGGCGCCGTCGACCCGACGCGGGACGAAGGCGTACTCCTGGTTGTCGCGGGTGTGCGGGTAGCAGAGGTTCTGGTGGACCGTCCCGTCCCGCGGCCCTGGCCCGGTCCCCGGAATGTCCAGGCACATCGTGGTGGCGAGGTTGTGGATGAAGTACGGCCCGTACGACCGGTTGTCCGCGGCGGTGTCCTTGGCCTTGACCGGCGGTTGGTCGGAACTGTTCTGCGCCAGGGCACTGGGCTTTGGCTGCGACGGCGGATTGGCCGGCCCGGTCGGCGCGCCGGTGGGCGAACCGGGGGTCCGGTCGGGCGCTGCGGTCGGACTCTTCGACGGGGCGGCGGGTCGGGTCAGCCGCGGGTCCTTGGCGTACTCGGCCTCGTAGCGGCCCACCTGCTCCGTCAGCCCGATGATCCGTTCGCCGCCCGGCACGTCGGCCAGCGAACGGACCGCCGGGTCGTCCCGCAGGAACGCCGCCAGCGCGAGCGGGTAGTCGTCCGGGCCGGTACCGGGTACGGCCTCCAGCAGCGCGCACATGGTCTCGCCGAGGGCCGGCACGGCCGAGGCGGGCGTCCACGGCGAGGCCTCCGCCGACGGGCGCACGTAGGCCACCCACACCTGGGGTAGGAACTGCGCGATGCCCTGCTCGCCGGTCGGGCCGAGCCGCTGCGGGTCGAACGCGGATGTGGCCATCAGCTGCGCGGCGACCCGGGCCGGCGGTAGCTGCGGGCAGACGGCACCGGCGGTCAGGATCAGTTCGACGTACTCGTCGGGAACCGGCATCGGCGCGGCCGCCTCGGCGACCCGCTCCGCAACCATCGGCGGAGTGGTTTCGGGCGCCGGATCACCGCTGCCGCCGAAGGCGGGCTGTAACGCGTACCAGATGGCGTACCGCTCGACGGTGTCGACGTACTCGACGGCGCCGGTCGGCACGTCGCTGGCCTCGACGACCGGCTCCACGCCGACCCGATGCGCTGCCAGCGCCAGCTTCCACCGGTCGCCGTCGATCCTGAGCACCCGGATCTGGCCGACCAGTTGGCACATGTGGTGGGCGAGCGCGGTGACGCTGGCCTCCCGGTCGCTTGACCGTGCCCCGTCCCACGGCGCCCATTTCTGCCACACGGCCGGCACCAGGCCGGCGGTGCCCTGCGCTCCGACGGCCTGCACCGCCTCGACCGGGGTCGCGGAGAACCGGGAGGCGGCCATCACCTGGCCGGCCAGCCGCGCCGGGGTCAGGGTGGGGCACGCCGTGGCGGCCTCGGTCAGCAGCCGGACATCGGCGTCGGAGACCCGGGCGCCGGGCAGTGGCTGCCCGGCATCGGCCGGGCGAGGAGCCACGGACGCGGTCAGGGTGACCATCGCGGCCAGCCCCAGGGCTGTCCCCACGAGCAGCCTGTGTCCGGTCCTTCCTGACATGCTCATCCGGATCGTTCTGTTTGGCACCGCCCCACACCTTCCCAAACCTGTCCGTTATGGACCCACTGCAAGCTAGATGCCTGCAGTACGGCGCACAGGCGACCAAGAAAGACATCACTGTGAATATTGGGTGAATCAGTGGGATGGCACCGGACGCACGGCGATCCCGAGGAGGTGGACCCATCGGTTGGCCACCTCTATGACACCAGCGCCTACACCCCCCGCAGCAGGACCGTGTCGAGATGACGATCAGGGCCGGTCTCCGCAGTGGAGACCGGCCCTGATTCGTCTGGCAGCCACGGTTGCTGCCTCGTCCCGAGTGGAGTCAACCGCCGCCCCTGCCTCCTCGCTGGTCCATTGGGCAACGGAGGTGGGGCGCGGGCAGCGGTCAGCTCGTCAGGACGACCGTGGAGATGCTGCGGGCGCCGACGTTGACGGAGACCTGCCCGCCGTTCACGCTCGTCGTCTGGCTGGCCGCGTTGGCGCTCAACGAGGTCAGGTAGTGCTCGGCCCGGGTGATGTTCTGCGGCACCTGGATCACCGCGTTGTTGACCGCGCTGTTCGACCGGTTGAGGATCACCAGCGTCGTCTTGCCGCCGCCGGTGTAGGCGGTGACCTCCAGCGGGTTGGCCTTGGAGCTCTTCGTCAGGGCGACCCGCTGGTAGCCGGGGCGCACGTACTTGGCGAACTGCGAGAAGGCGTACCCGCGCTTGAGCGGAGCCCCCGCGGTGGTGCCGTAGGCCGACTCACCGTCGCCGATGAAGGAGTAGAAGCGCTTGCCGTACCACCAGATGTAGGCGGTCCAGTTGGCCTCCATCGACCGGTGCACCGTACGCATGATGTCGTCGAGCGTCTCGTTCCAGACCGTCTGGTTGCCGGGGTTGCCCCAGATGTTGGAGCCGTTGCCGTCGGCCTCGTGCAGGTTCCACTCGGTCATCCACACCGGCTTGTTGTGCTGGTCGGCCAACGGGTACGACCGCAGCCGGCCGGATTCCTCGGTGCCGTACAGGTGGCCGCCGATGTAGCCGATGTTGTTGCGGGCGGTCGGGTCGTTCAGGGTCGGGTCGGTGTAGCTGTAGTTCAGGTTCACCGCCTCGGCCACCATCAGCCGGGTGTTCTGCACCCGGGTGCCGTGGTCGCGGACCCAGTTGCGCAGTTCGGTGCCGCTCCAGTCCATCGAGTCGTAGTTGGGGTGCCAGTCCGGTTCGTTCTGCACCGAGGTCACGTCGATGGTCACCCCTTGGCCGCGCATGTACTGCACGTAGCTGTTCAGGTGGTTGCCGTAGTCGTCGTAGTAGTCGGTGCGCAGCTTGCCGCCGTTGACCCGGCTGTTGTTCGTCTTGAACGACGCCGGCGCCGTCCACGGCGAGGCGAGGATCTTCACGTCCGAGCCGTACGACTTGGCCGTCCGCAGGGAGTTGACGTGGGTCGGCCACTCACCGGACTCCGGCGAGATGCCGGTTCGCACGATCGACAGTCCCAGTTGGTTGGCGCCGAGTCCGACAAGCGTCTGTGTTTCGGCCGTCGACCAGGCGCTGCCCCAGATCGAATGCGCGGCCCCGAAACCGTCGACCGTCTGGTACCTGGTGTTGCTGTTCACCGTGATGTCCGCCGGGCCAGCGGGTGGCGGGGTGGTCGGCGGTGGGGTGGTCGGCGGTGGGGTGGTCGGCGGTGGGGTGGTCGGCGGCGGGGTGGTGGGGTCGGGCGGCGTGGTCGGCACGGTGTCGCCGGTGCAGGCGACCCCGTTCATCTCGAAGCCGGTGGGTACGGGGTTGCTGCCGTTCCACGAGCCGTTGAAGCCGAACGACGTCGATCCGTTCGTCGGGATGGAGCCGTTGTAGCTGACGTTGCGGGCGGTGACGGCGGCTCCGCTCTGGGTCAGCGTCGTGTTCCACGCCTGCGTGATGGTCTGGCCTGCGGGGTAGGACCAGGTCAGGGTCCAGCTGGTCACCGGGTCGCCGAGATTGGTGATGGTGACGTTGGCGCCGAAGCCGCCCGGCCACTGGGACGACACGGCGTAGTTCACCGAGCAGCCGGCTGCCGCGGCCCCGGCCGGCAGCGCCACGGCTACCGCCGCCGATGCCAGCAGGACGGCGCCGGTTGACATCAGGGCGAGGTTCCTCGCTCTGAGTTTCCTCATGGGACTCTCCTTGGCTGGGGAGTACGGCCAGCTCATCCGGGTGGGGCCTCGAATGGTTGACGAGCGTCTGACCGGCCGTATCCGGGGTCGGCGGGAGCGCTCCCACCGACAGGGTGGTGGATGTGTCGGTGAAACTGTTTCTCTGCTAGCCGGAAACTAGTTCGAAGGGTCGGCGCATGTCAATGTCTGTCGATGTCTCCGCCGGGACCGCCACCGGACCGCGCGGGTGGCCGCGCCAGTGACGTACCGTAGTCTCTTCTTCTTCCCGCTCGCCTCGACCCACGGGATGTCATGAGCGACACAGAGGTCACCAACCCGCCGGTCACCGCCGAGGAGCAGACCGCGGCCCGCCCGCCGGTAGGCCCCGGCGCGAAGCTGACAAACCGGGTCACCTTTCTCGCCGTGGTCGCCTTCGCGATCTTCGGCATCGGTACGCCGCTGCTCGGCCTGACGGTCTTCTCCAACACCGACCTGCTGGTCGCGTCGAGCCCGTACCACAGCGCCGGACTGTCCAGCCCGGAGATCCGTAACCGGATCGCCAACGACGTCGTCGCCTCGGTGGTGCCCAACACCGAGTTGTTCGCCGACGAACTCCGGTCGGGCCGGCTGGCCGCCTGGAACCCGTACGTGGGGGGTGGCAGCCCGCTCGGCGCGGTGCCGAACTTCGCGGTGCTCTCGCCGCTGAGCCTCCCCTACTACCTGCTGCCGATGGCGCTGGCACCCGGCTACGTGAAGCTGCTGGAGATCATCTGCGCGGTGGCCGGCTGTTTCCTGTTCCTGCGTCGGCTGCGGCTCGGCCGGGCGGCGGCGCTGCTCGGCGGGCTCGCCTTCGCCAGCAGCGCCTTCATGGTGATGTGGAGCAACTGGCCGCAGACCCGGGTGGCCGCGTTCATCCCCGCCGTCTTCTGGGCGACCGAACGGCTGGCCACCGAGCGCCGGGCCCGGGACGCCGCGCTGCTCGCCGCCGCGCTGGCGGCGATGCTGTTCGGCGGGTTCCCGGCGGTGACCGGATACACCGTGCTGACCGCCGGGGCGTACCTGCTGGTGCGGGTGTTGGCCGAGCACCCGGGGCGGTGGCGGCCGGTGGTCGGGACGCTGGCGGCAGCGCTGGCCGCGCTTGTGGTGGCGGTGCTGACGGCGGCCGTGCAGCTCTTCGCGTTCGTCGCGGCGATGTCCCGGGTGGAGCTCAGCGGGCGGGCCCAGACCGGGGCCGACCACCTCGACCCGGCCAGCCTGATCACGGCGGTCACGCCGTGGGCCCTCGGCAGCGTGAACACCTTCGCGCTCGAACGCAACGCGATCGAGTCGATGTCGTACGTCGGCGCGGTCGCGGTCGTGCTGGCGTTCGTCGCGGTGGCGCTGCCCTGGCGGGCGTGGTCGTTCCTCCCCCGCGGTGTCTGGTCGTTCCTGGTGGGGGCGGTCGCCGGCTGGCTGGTCCTGATCTACCTGGGTCGGTGGCCGCTGGCGGCGTTGCAACAGTTGCCGGCGCTCTTCTCCGACAGCTTCGTCGGCCGGGGCCGCAGCGTGCTCGGCTTCCTCATCGCGGCGCTCGTCGGCATCGGCTTCGAACTCCTGCTGCGCCAGGTCCGCGCCACCGACGCCCACCCGGCCACCAGCCCCGCCAGCACCGCCGGGTCCGCCGGCCCGGACGGTCCGACCGGGGCCGCCGGCACCGGGCGGGGTGCGCTCACCGGCATCGGGTACACCTCGACGGGCCGGCGCCGAACCTGGGTCGCGACGGTGCTGGCCGGCGGGCTCGTCGGGTTGGCGCTGATGGTCTGGACCGGCCGGCGGGCGGCCACCGCCGACGGCGGGGCGGGCCGCTTCGACCTGCACCTGCTGATCGGGTTCGCGCTGCTCGGCGCCGGGGTGCTCTGCGTGGCGGTACTGCTGCGGGCCGGCTCCGGCGGCCGGCTGACCGCGCCCGGCCGGGCCGGCCGGCGCTGGCGGTTCGGGGCGGCGGCCGGGGCGGTGGCGATCCCCCTGCTCGTCGCGGTGCAGGCGCTCAGCCTGGTGGTGCCGTACTGGCCAGCAGCCGACCGGGACACCTTCTACCCGCGTACGGATGTGCACGAGTTCCTCGCCGCCAACCTCGGCCACGACCGGTTCGCGGCGGCCGGCGGCGGCATGTACCCCGGCGCCGACAGCGCGGCCCGGCTGCGGTCGCTGACCGGCGAGACGTTCTTCGACCACCGGTTCGCCGAGACCGTCCAGGCGCTCCCCGGTGAGCTGTTCGGCAGCACCCTGCTGCGGCTGCCCACCACGGTGGAGATGGCGCAGAGCCCGGTGCTCGACCGGCTCTCGGTGAAGTACCTGGTGAATCCGCCGTGGGCGACGATCTTCGGCCGGGCGACGGTGGCGGGTACGGACGGGGGTACGGTCACGCTGACCCCGGACGCCCCGGTCAGCGTGCCGCTGGCCGTACCCGGCCCGTTGCGCGCGGTCGGCGTGACGCTGCCGGCGGCGGTGGGCAGCGCCGGCCGGCTCGACGTCGTGCTGCGGGACGCGGCCGGCCAGGAACTGGCCCGGGGCAGTCGCCGGTTCATCCGGGCGACGCCCGGCGAGCCGTTCTACGTGCCGGTGCCGGGCGACCGGATCACCCCGGACGGGCCGTTGACCGCCGAACTGACCCTGCGGGCGGGCCGCCCGGTCGAGGTGGCCGCGCTGGCCGGCGCCCCGGCCATCTCGACGATCGCCGGGGAGGACGACGGGCTGGCGCTGGCGTACGCCGGAAATTCGGTGGTCTGGCAGCGGTTGGCCGCGCTGCCGCGGGTCCGGTGGGCGTCCGGGGCGCTGGTGGCGGCCGACCCGGGACAGCGGCTGACCGCCCTCTCCCAGGGCACCGTCGGCCCCGACCAGGTGGTGCTCGACGAGCCGCCGACCCGGGAGCCCGATGGCCTGCCGGCGACGGTCGAGGTGACCGGCGACGGCACCGACCGCATCGAGGTGGTGGTGGACGCGCAGGGGGCCGGGCATCTCGTCGTCGCCGACGCGATCCAGGCCGGCTGGACGGCGACCGTCGACGGCGTACCGGCGCCGATCGTCCCGGCCGATCACGGTCTGGCGGCGGTCGCCGTGCCGGCCGGCCGGCACACGGTCGAGTTGCGTTACGAGTTGCCACGGGACAACCTCGGCGGCTGGCTGAGCGCGGCCGGCCTACTCACCCTGGCCGGTGTCGGCGTGGCGGTGCTGGTCCGCAACCGCCGGGAGCGGCGCCCCCGGTCCGGCTAGCGGACGGGGCGCTCGTGATCCGCGTCACTCCGTAATCGGACCTTCCCTCCTCACCGGCCCCATCGGGTCATTGCCTCCCCTGGTCAAGCCGTTCGATCGATGGTGATAACTAAGCATCGGCTGGCACCGTGAGTAATCTTGGCCGGGCCGAACCGACCCGACCACCCCTTACCCCCGGATTGATCTGGTGCCCCCCGAGTCCGAGATCCTGGTCCGCGACCTGGCCGCCCGGCTGGCCACGGCGCCGACCGCGCTGGCGGCCTGCCAGGTGGCGGTCGAGGCCGTCGGCAGGCACACCCCGGCCACCGTGTCGGTGCTGCTCTGGGTCCATGACCGGCTCCGGTGCGTAGCGGCGACCGGCACCTGGCAGGTCTTCTCGACGGTCCCGCCCGGGGTCGGCGTGGTGGGCCGGGTCTACGCCGCCGGCAAGACCGCGGTGGTGCCGGATGTCGCCCGCGACCCCGACTATCTGCCGCTGCGCCCGGACGTGACCGCCGAGCTGTGCGCGCCGGTCCTGGCCGCCGACGGTCGGCCGGTGGGCGTGCTCGACCTGCAGTGGACCGGTGCGGTCGATCCGGACGGGTGGCGGGAGTCGGCGGAGCGGGTGGCCGAGCGGCTCGGGGCGACGATGGCCAGGCTAGGTGGGCCACCGGCCGAGAGCCGCAGCGAGAAGCTGCTGCGGCACGCGACCGCGCTGACCACCGCCGGCACCGAGTGGGAGCTGCTCGGCCGGGCGATGGACGCCGCCCGGGACGTCTCCGGGCTGGCCGCGGCGGTGCTGGTGATCGATGGCGCCCGCGGGCCGCGGGTGACCACCCCGACCAGCGAACCCGGCTCGCTGGAGGCCGGGGTCCGGGCCGCGTTGCGCGCCGCCGGCCAGCCGGCGCTGCGCCGGCTGATGGCCCAGGCGCACCGGTACGGGGCGTCGTACACCCTCGGCGAGGCGGGGCAGACCGCCTTCGCCGAGCACGAGACGCTCACCTCGGCCGCCGTGCGTACCCTGATCGCGGTGCCGGTCGGGCCGGCCGACGGCGGTGGGGTGCTGCTGGTGGCCGACGAGCGACCGGTCCGCCCCGATCCGACGGTGGTGAACCTGATCGAGTTGCTGGCCGCCCAGTCCTGGATCTGCCTGGACCGGCTGCGCGGGCTGGCCCGGCTGCGTGAGCGGGCCACCTCCGACCCGCTGACCGGGCTGCGGCACCAGGGTCCGTTCGGGGAGCGGATCGCGGTCGCCACGCCGGGTCGGACCGCCCTGTTGGCGATGGACGTCGACGACTTCAAACGGATCAACGACACCTACGGTCACCAGGCGGGCGACCGCGCCCTGGTGGAGCTGGCCCGGGCCCTGGAGGCGGCGTTGCGCCAGGGCGACGAGCTGTACCGCATCGGCGGCGACGAGTTCGTCGCGGTGGTGGAGGTGGCCCGCGCCCAGGAGGCGGTGGGGATCGGCGAACGACTCGCCGAGGCGGCCCGCCGGATCGGTCGCACGATAAGCGTCGGGGTGGCGGTGCAGCGCGACGGCGAGCCGCCGGAGGCGACGCTGCGCCGCGCCGACACCGCCCTCTACGCGGTCAAGCGCCACGGCCGCGACGGTGTCCGGCTGGCCGATCCCCCGCCCGCGACATCCCCGCCGATCCGGCCGACGTCACCCCCGCCGGAGCCGCCCCCGACGGAGCCGCCCCCGACGGAGCCGCCCCCGACGGAGCCGCCCCCGACGGGGTCGCCCCCGGCCGAGTTGCCGGCCGCGGGATCGCCCCCGGCCGGGTCGCGCCCAGCCGGGCCGCCGGCGGCGGGGGCATCAGCGTAGGCCGGCGGCGACCAGTTCGGCGATCTGGGCGGTGTTGAGGGCGGCGCCCTTGCGCAGGTTGTCGCCGGTGACGAAGAGGTCGAGGGCGCGCGGGTCGTCAAGCGAGCGGCGGAGCCGGCCGACCCAGGACGGGTCGGTGCCGACCGCGTCGATCGGCATCGGGAACTCGCCGGCCGCCGGGTCGTCGACCAGGATCACGCCGGGGGCGTTCCGCAGCGCCTCCCGGGCGCCCTCGGCGTCGACCTCGGAGCCGAAGACCGCGTGTACGGCCACCGAGTGCCCGGTGACCACCGGCACCCGTACGCAGGTGGCGGAGACCTTGAGGTCGGGTAGACCGAGGATCTTGCGCGACTCGTTGCGCATCTTGACCTCCTCGGACGACCAGCCGGCGTCCAGCAGCGAGCCCGCCCAGGGGACCACGTTGAGCGCCAGCGGCGCCGGGAACGGGCCGAGGTCGTCGCCGACCGCCTGGCGGACGTTGCCGGGGCGGGAGCCGAGCGCCCGGTCCCCGGCGATCTTGGCCAGCTGGTCGTAGAGGATGTCCACGCCGGCCTGGCCGGCGCCCGAGACCGCCTGGTACGAGGCGAGGACCAGCTCCCGCAGGCCGTACTCGCGGTGCAGCGGGGCGACCGCCACGATCATCGCGAGGGTGGTGCAGTTGGCGTTGGCGATGATGCCCTTGGGCCGGTTGCGAATCTGCTCCGGGTTGATCTCCGGCACCACGAGTGGCACGTCCCGGTCCATCCGGAAGGCGCCGGAGTTGTCGACCACCACCGCGCCCTTGGCGGTGGCCACCGGCGCCCACTCGGCGGAGACCTCGTCCGGCACGTCGAACATGGCCACGTCCACGCCGTCGAAGGAGTCGGCGGTCAGCTCCTGGACGGTCAACTCCTCGCCCCGGCAGAGCCGCTGCTGGCCGGCGGAGCGGGTGGAGGCGAGCAGCCGGATCTCACCCCAGACGTTGCGTCGGGAGGAGAGCAGGTCGCACATGACGGTGCCGACGGCGCCGGTCGCGCCGACAACGGCGAGCGTGGGGAGGGAGGGCGCCACGGCTGGTTACCGCCCGGTTCCCGCGTACACCACCGCTTCCTCGGTGCCGTCGAGGTCGAACGCCTCGTGTACCGCGCGGACGGCCGCGTCCAGGTCGGTGTCCCGGCAGACCACCGAGACCCGGATCTCGGAGGTGGAGATCATCTCGATGTTCACGCCGGCCTCGCCGAGGGCGGCGAAGAAGCTGGCCGCCACCCCGGGGTGCGAGCGCATGCCGGCGCCGATCAGGGAGACCTTGCCGACGTGGTCGTCGTAGAGCAGGCCCTTGAAGTGGACCGACTCCTGGATCTTGCTGAGCGCCGCCATCGCGGTCGGGCCGTCGGCCTTCGGCAGGGTGAAGGAGATGTCGGTGAAGCGGCCGTGGCCATCGGCGTCGGTGGTCACGGTGGAGACGTTCTGCACGATCATGTCGATGTTGATCTCGGCGCTGGCGGCGGTCTCGAAGATCCTGGCCGCCGCGCCCGGCTCGTCCGGTACGCCGACGATGGTGATCTTCGCCTCGCTCCGGTCGTGTGCCACCCCGGTGATCAGTGCCTGTTCCACGGAAAGGTCCTCCATCGATCCGGTGACCATGGTGCCGGTGTTTGTCGAATATGACGATCGGACGTGGATCGGCAGGCCGGCCCGGCGGGCGTACTCGACGCTGCGCAGGTGCAGCACCTTCGCGCCGCAGGCGGCCAGTTCGAGCATCTCCTCGTAGGTGATCTGCTTGATGTGGCGCGCGTTGGGCACGATCCGGGGGTCGGCGGTGAAGACCCCGTCCACATCGGTGTAGATCTCGCAGACGTCGGCCCGCAACGCCGCGGCCAGCGCGACGGCGGTGGTGTCCGAGCCGCCCCGGCCCAGCGTGGTGATGTCCTTGGTGTCCTGCGCGACGCCTTGGAAGCCGGCCACGATCGCCACCGCGCCCTCGTCGAGGGCACCCCGCAGCCGGCCGGGCGTGACGTCGATGATCCGGGCCCGGCCGTGCACCGAGGTGGTGAGCACCCCGGCCTGCGACCCGGTGTAGGAGCGGGCCTCGTACCCGAGGTTGTGGATCGCCATCGCCAGCAGCGCCATCGAGATCCGCTCACCGGCGGTGAGCAGCATGTCCAGCTCCCGGCCCTGCGGCAGCGGGCTGACCTGGTGGGCCAGCTCCAGCAGCTCGTCGGTGCTGTCGCCCATCGCGGAGACCACGACCACCACGTCGTCGCCGGCCTTGCGGGCGGCGACGATCCGCTCGGCCACCCGCTTGATCCGCTCGGCGTCGGCGACCGAGGATCCGCCGTACTTCTGCACCACCAGTGCCACGGCGGTCCACTCCCTCCATCGACGCCAGGTCCATCGACGCCCCGGGATGACCCCTGAGCGTGCCAACGCCGCCGGGCTGGAGGCCGGCGGCGCCGTGTCAACGGGATCAGGGTACCGGCCAGCACCGGCACCCGACCCAGCCGATCCCACCATTCGACCAGGTGTACGGGTGCCACCGCCCCGGCCGCGAAGCCGACCGACAGGCCGGATCGCGGCTCGGCACGGCGGCTCGGCACGGCGGCCCGGCGCCCGCCGACACGCCGGGCGCAGCAGGGCTGTCCCGGCAATCGGACCGGCGGCACCGACAATGTCGGGTGTGCGCCCCGGTGCAACCCCCCGTCCCGCCGTCCTCGATCAGCTCCGCGGCGCCCTCGCGCTTACCTTGCCGCTGACCCTGCCGCTGCTCCTGCTCGCCTGCGGCGGTGATCCGCCGCCGGTCGACCCGACGCCGACTCCGCCGGTCACCTCGGTCGCGCCGCCGGAGGCCCGCAGCCAACTCGCCGCCCTCGCGGCGGCCGCCCAGGACCGGCACCTGACCGCCAGCTACCGGCTTTCGGTCGCGGGCCGGGAGGACCGGACGGTGGTGGTCACCACCGCCACCGACCGCAGTTGGCGGGTGGACATCCCGGGTGGTGCGCTCGGTGGCACCGCCGACGTCGCCGTGGCACAGAACGGAGCCGGGCTGTTCCAGTGCGCGCTGCCCTCGGCCGGGTGGGCGGTGCCGGCCGACTGCGTACGGGTGGGCGATCCGGACGCGGGGCTGGCCGGGTCGATCGATCCCCGGGTGCAGCACCCGTTCACCGACTGGCGGGATGTGCTCACGGACCGGCAGGCGGCGCTCTCGGTCTCGGTCAGTCCGCCGCTGCCCGGCGCGGCCGGGACCTGCTTCTCGGTGGAGTCCACCACGGTCTCGGTCGGTCCGCCGCTGGACGTCGGCATCTACTGCTACGACCGGGACGGCACCCTGACCGGCGCCCGGCTCTCCTTCGGCACCCTGGTCCTGGCCGGTCCGCCGGCCGCCGCGCCGGCGTCCGTGTCGCTACCCGGGCCGGTGGTGGACCGGGAACCGTTGCGGATGGCGGCGCCACCGCCCGAAGATCCTTCGGCGTCACCCTCCGTAGACCAACAACAATGAGGTTCTCTCACATTGAGGCTCCGAACCGACACAGCAGGTGACCCCGGTTTGGTGACGCAATGTCCGGTAAGGCACACTCGGCGCCATGGCCCAGCTATCTCCGTTGCTCGCGAGCCGGTGGAGCCCGCGGGCATTCGATCCGGCGGCCGTGGTCACCGAGGCCGAACTGGACTCCCTGCTGGAGGCCGCCCGGTGGGCGCCGTCGGCCGGCAACGCCCAGCCCTGGCGTTTCCTGGTGGGGCGGCGCGACGACGAGGCGTACAAGCGGATCTTCACGAACCTGCCCGGCGAGGTCCAGCGCTGGGCCGGTCGGGCGTCGCTGCTGCTGGTCGGCGCGCACCTGACCACCGACCCACCCGGGTCCGACCCGGGCCAGGCGGCGGACGACCCCGGCCAGCCGGCGTACGACCTGGACCAGGCGGCGTACGACCTGGGTCAGGCGATCGCGCACCTGACCGTGCAGGCGACGGCGCTGCGGCTGCACGTGCGCCAGGTTTCCGACCTCGACGTCGCCGGGCTCCGCGCCGACCTCGACCTGCCCGCCGAGGTCCGGCCGCGGGTCGTGGTGGCGATCGGGCGGCTGGGCGATCCACTCAGCCTGCCGACGGACCTGCGCCGGCAGGAGCTGGCGCTGCGCCAGCGCCGTCCGCTCGGCGAACTGCTGCTCGACGAGCGCCCGCCACCGGCCCGCTGACCGCCCGGCATCTCACAATCCGGGCAAAGTTTCGCCCAGCACATCCCGGCCACGTAGGGTCACACTGTCATGTGGCAGGCGCTTCTTCTTCGTCGCCGCGGCGGGGCCTCTCAGGCCGGCACCTCGTCGCGGAGCTGACGCGCGCCGTCCGAATTCACGAACTGTCCGACCGCGCCCCGGGTTCACGGGACGTCGCGGGTCGGAGAAGCATCGTCAGCCGGGCGTCGATCGCGTTCGCAGCGCCCACACCGCCACATGAGCACGGGAGTCATCCGCAATGACCCAGCACGCCGACCCCATCACCGAGGCCGATCCGATCGCCCGGCAACGGCCGAGCGCCATGCCGTACCAGCGGTACCAGCCCTACCATCAGCAGTTCGCCGTCGACCTGCCGGACCGGCGCTGGCCGACCCGGCGCGTCGAGGCCGCCCCGCGTTGGTGCGCGGTGGACCTGCGGGACGGCAACCAGGCCCTGATCGACCCGATGTCGCCGGAGCGCAAGCGCCGGATGTTCCAGCTGCTGGTCCAGATGGGCTACAAGGAGATCGAGGTCGGCTTCCCGTCGGCCAGTCAGACCGACTTCGACTTCGTCCGGCAACTGATCGAGCAGGACCTGATCCCCGACGACGTGACGATCCAGGTGCTGACCCAGTGCCGGGAGCACCTGATCGACCGCACCTTCGAGTCGATCCGGGGCGCCAAGCGGGCCATCGTGCACTTCTACAACTCGACCTCGACGCTGCAGCGGCGGGTGGTGTTCGGGCTGGACAAGGCGGGCATCACCGATATCGCGACCCAGGGTGCCCGGCTCTGCCGGAAGTACGCCGAGATCCACACCCCGGACACCGACATCTACTACGAGTACTCCCCCGAGTCGTACACCGGCACCGAACTGGACTACGCGTTGGAGGTCTGCGCGGCGGTCATCGACGTGATCGACCCGACCCCGGACCGCCCGCTGATCATCAACCTGCCGGCCACCGTCGAGATGGCCACCCCCAACGTGTACGCCGACTCGATCGAGTGGATGGACCGCAACCTGCCCCGCCGCAGCAGCGTGGTGCTCTCCCTGCACCCGCACAACGACCGGGGCACCGCGGTGGCCGCCGCCGAGCTGGGCCTGCTGGCCGGCGCCGACCGGATCGAGGGCTGCCTGTTCGGCAACGGCGAGCGGACCGGCAACGTCGACCTGGTCACCCTGGGCCTGAACCTGTTCTCCCAGGGCATCGACCCGATGATCAACTTCTCGAACATCGACGAGGTCAAGCGGGCCGTCGAGTACTGCAACCAACTGCCCGTGCACGAACGCCACCCGTACGCCGGTGACCTGGTCTACACCGCCTTCTCCGGCTCGCACCAGGACGCCATCAAGAAGGGCTTCGACGCGCTGACCGCCGACGCCGACGCCGCCGGGGTGCCGGTCGACGACCACCGGTGGGGGGTGCCGTACCTGCCGATCGACCCGAAGGACGTGGGCCGCACCTACGAGGCGGTGATCCGGGTCAACTCGCAGTCCGGCAAGGGCGGCGTCGCGTACATCATGAAGACCGAGCACAACCTGGACCTGCCGCGCCGGCTCCAGATCGAGTTCTCCGGCGTGGTGCAGCAGGTCACCGACCACGGCGGCGGCGAGGTGGAGCCGGCCCAGATGTGGGAGATCTTCGCCACCCACTACCTCACCGGCCACCAGCCCGACCCGGCGCTCGCCCTGTCGACGTACGCCGCGGCCACCGTCGACGGCAAGGTCGAGATCGAGGCGGTCGTCGAGACCGGCGGTGACCGCCGGTCGGTCACCGCGGTGGGCAACGGCCCGATCGACGCGTACGTCAACGCGCTGCAGACCCTCGGCGTCAAGGTGAAGGTGCTCGACTACCACGAGCACGCGATGTCCTCCGGCGGTGACGCGCAGGCCGCCGCCTACGTCGAGTGCGAGATCGACGGCCGGACGGTCTGGGGCGCCGGCCTGGACCAGAACATCGTCACCGCCTCGGTGCAGGCCGTGACCAGCGCCGTCAACCGCGCCCGGAGCTGACCGTTGGGCCGCCGCCCGCCCCCCGGTCCGCGTGATCGGGGTACGCGGGCGGCGGCAACGACGGGCACGGCCGCGACGGCGGCGGTTCCCCCTGCGGCCGGTGCACCAGCACCGCGGCCAGCACCGCCCCGGCGACCATCAGGCCGACCGCCCAGAGCAACGCGAGGCGGTACGCCGCCGCCAGCTCAGCCGGCACCTCGTACGCGGTGCCGCTCAGCCCACTCAGTAGCGGCAGGGTGGCCACTGCGAGCAGCCCGCCGGCCCGCGCCGCGGCGTTGTTCACCCCGCTGGCCACGCCGGCGAACCGGTCCGGCACGGCGGCCAGCACCGACGCGGTGAGCGGCGCCACCACCAGGGTCATCCCGATCCCGAACAGGGTCACCCCGGGCAGCACCTGGGTCCAGTACGAGCCGTCCGGGGTGATCCCGCGCAGCAGCAGCAGGCCACCGGCGGCGATCAGCGGGCCGACGGTGAGCGGCAGGCGGGGGCCGATCCGGGTGGCGAGCGCTCCGGCACTGCCGGACCCGACCAGCAGCAGCACCGTCATCGGGATGGTCGCCGCCCCGGTCGCCAGGGCCGAGTAGCCGGCGACGTTCTGCAGGTAGACGGCGAGGAAGAAGCTCTGACCGATGAGCGCCGCGTAGACCAGCACGGTGAAGATGTTGAGCACCGAGAAGAGCCGCCGGGCGAACAGCTCCGGTGGCAGCATCGCGGCGGCCCGCCGGTGCCGCTCGACCCACACGAACAGCCCGACCGCGATCGCCCCCACGGTCGCGCCCACCCACACCTGCCATGATCCGAAGCCGCCCTGGTCCGCCTCGATCAGCGCGAAGGTGATCCCGGCCAGCCCGAGCGCGCCGAGCAGCGCCCCCGCCAGGTCGAAGTGCGGCGCCCGCCCGCCGGTCCGCCCGGCGGTGACCCGGTCGCCGGACTCCGGTAGCCGGTCGGCGGGATCGCCGGACTCCAGTGGCCGGTCGGCGGGATCGCCGGGCTCCGCTGGCCGGTCGGCGGCGTCGGTGGGCGGCAGCGGGGCGCGGCTCTCGGGGGCCCAGCGCAGCGCGGCGACGAGCACCACGGCGGCCGGTGGCAGGTTGATCAGGAAGATCCACCGCCAGGAGAACGCGTCGATCAGGTACCCGCCGACGAACGGGCCGAGCGCGGTCGACACGCCGGACAACCCCGACCAGGTGCCGATCACCCGGCCCCGGTCGTCCGGGTGGAAGCTCGCCTGCAGCAGCGACAGCGACCCCGGGGTCAGCAGCGCCCCGCCCGCGCCCTGCAGGAACCGGGCCGCGATCAGCAGCTCGACGTTCGGCGCCAGCCCGCACAGCAGCGAGGCGCCGGTGAACGATGCCACCCCGACGATGAAGATCCGGCGCCGGCCGAACCGGTCCCCGAGAGCGCCGCCGAGCAGCACGAACGCGGCCAGCATCAGCAGGTAGCCGTTGAGCGTCCACTGTAGACCGGATACGGTCGCGTCGAGTTCGGCGCCGATGTGCGGCAGGGCCACGTTGACCACGGTGCCGTCCAGGAAGACCATGCCGGAGGCGAGAATCGCCGCCAGCAGCGTTCCCCGCCCGGCCGCGGTGCCTCGACGTAGCGGAGTCGTCAGTTCGCTCACGGTGTCCAATCTGCCGGCGGCACAGGACGAGTCTGCCGGGCACGATATGCGAGATGCCGCGAAACGCCGAAACAACCTCTGAATGCTGCGCCTGTCCGCGCTGACCCCGCAAGCTTGGGGTGTGCCAATTTCGCGTACCAGAATCCGGTCCTGGCGGTTCGCGGTGGCCGGGCTCGCCGCGGCGCTCGTCTTCGCAGGCGCCGGCTGCGCCCCGGTGGAGGAGTACGGGCCGGAGGCGGGCCGGTCGGACCCGCCCGCCGGCGGCGGCGGGAACGCGGAATCGCTGCTCGACCAGTTGACGGTGGCCAGCGCGGGCAGCATGCGCGGGTACAGCCGGGATCACTTCCCGCACTGGCGCAAGGCCGGCAAGAACTGCGACGTGCGCGACACGGTGCTGCAGCGCGACGGCACCGACATCGAGCTGTCCGGCTGCAACGTGGTCGGTGGCCGCTGGTCGAGCGTCTACGACGGCCGCACCTTCACCGACCCCGCCGACGTCGACATCGACCACATGGTGCCGCTGGCCAACGCCTGGCGCTCCGGCGCGGACGAGTGGGACGACGACAAGCGCGGCGAGTTCGCCAACGACCTGGACCGGCCGCAGCTCTTCGCGGTTTCGGCAACCTCGAACCGGGCAAAGGGTGATCAGGACCCGTCGCAGTGGAAGCCGCCGAGCCGGGAATACTGGTGCACCTACGCGGAGGACTGGATCGCCGTCAAGCACTACTGGAAGCTCACGGTGACCACCGACGAGAAGGCCACCCTCGGCGACATGCTGGGCACCTGCGGGTCCTGACGCCGACGAGTCGGGAGTTGACCATGGGTACGGACACCAGCCGGACGACCGACATCGTCCCCGGACCGGGTGGCGTGATGACCGACGAGGTCGGCGTGGTCACCGGCGAGCTGACCCTCCGCACCGAGTACGCCGACGGCCAGGTCACCCTCCGCGTCCAGTACAAGGACGCCGAGGAGTGGTACGCCGTCACCGGCGGCAAGGCCACCCTCCCCGACCCCGCCGCCCTCGACGCGGTCCACACCCTCGCCACCGCCCTCCTCAACCGTCCCGAGGGCTAACCCACAGCCAGCTCATGATCCATTGACAAAAGGTCTCGCATTCTCCCCGGATTGCGGGACTTTTCATCACTTGATCGTGCGGATCAGCGGGGCGGGTGGAGGGCTCCGACTCGGGTCGCGGTGAGGAAGGCGGCCCAGCCGTCAGTCGCGAAGGTCAGCACCGGCCCACCCGGATCCTTGCTGTCCCGCACCCCCACCTCCCCACCGACGGCTACTTCGACGCAGTTGTTGCTGTTGTTGCTGCGACTGGACTTCCGCCAGGCAGCTGCCGGAAATTGCTGGGTCAGCTCAGCCATCTTGCGCCAACTCCCTCGCCGTCTTCCGGATGAGATCCCGGGATCTACGCACATCCAGGGCATGGTCACTGATGTCCGTGAAGGCCCGCAAGAAGCGAGCTATCTCGCGGGCCTCCTCGAACCAGAGCCCGCCGAGCAGTACGTCCGAGTAGACCATCGGCGGCTCGTGACCCGCCGAGAAGCGCAAGATCACGAAGTTCCCGGATACCAGCCCGTCGTGCACGCCAACACCGAGGGGCAGCACCCGCAGCGTGACGTTGGGCCACTCGCTTGAATCGGCGAGGTGCTGAAGTTGTTCAGCCATCACGGACTGCCCACCGACCGACTGCCGGATCGCCGCCTCACTCACCACCACGTTCAGCCTGACGGGATCCGGGCGGCTCAGGATCTGCTGCCTACGCAGCCGCAACTCCACGCGCCGGTCGATCTCCTCCGCACTGCGGTCCCGACTGTCGGGCACGGTGACCAGCGCTCGGGCGTACCGCTCGGTCTGTAGCAGGCCAGGCACGAGCTGCGTCTCGAAGGTGTCCAGCTCGGTGGAGTCCTGTTCCAGGCCGATGTAGGAGTCGAAGTTGGTCGGCACGAGGAGGTCGTTGTAGGGCTGGTACCAGCCCTTGACCCTGGTCGCCTCGGCGAGTTTGACGAGCCCGTCGCGGGTGGCCGAGTCGGCCTCGTACAACTCGCACAGACCGAGGATGTCCTGCTTGATCCGGATGCGGACGCCCGGCTTGCCGGCTTCCATCCGGTAGAGGGTGGACGGCACCCGCTCGATGAACTCGGCCGCGACATCCTGGGTGATGCCCTTCGCCACCCGGAGTTCGCTCAGCAACCGGCCGAGCCGCCGCCGGGCCGCCATCGATCCCGAGCCGTCCGAGACTCCACTCTTCCTGACGCTATCCGTTGGTATCCAATGAGGATGCAAGAACGACCACGCCCGGTGGCAGCACCCACACGATCCGACGTACCGCGCGGGAAAAGACAGGCACCGAGACGGTCCTGGCTCGCATCCAACGTCCCGTCTCGGTGCCCTGACCACACGAGGTGGCCACATGAGACTCTATCCGCAGCAACCCGTCCCGCCCGATCGCGAGATCACCCTGGCCGACCCCCGGGTCCGCGACCTGGATCGGGCCACCTCACGGGCGTACGCGGTGCTGGGTGAGGCGATCGAGACCGCCGCGCTCCGGGGCGTACCGGTGGAGATCATCGCGAAATACACGAGCCTCCCGCTGGACGAGGTGAGCCTCGCCCTCACCGACACCGAGGAGGCCGCCGCTCCCGCCTGAGGCGCCATTCATGATCGCGAAGGATTGGGTGACTCCGTCGACACCGAATCCTTCGCGATCACGGAAGCCGGCCCGGGTGGGTCGAGCAGGCGGCGTAGGAGCGTGACGAGTTGCTGCCGTTCGTCGGGGGTGAGTCGGGCGAGCGCGTCGTCCTGGGCGCGGGCGAGAGCGGTGTCGAGTTCGCGCAGCCGGCGGCGGCCCAAGTCGGTCAGGGTGATGATGTTGCGGCGCCGGTCGGTCGGGTCGACGGACCGCGCGATCAGGCCGGCGGCGGCCAGCCCGTCGACGTGCCGAACCACGTCGCCGCGGTCGAGGCCGGCGTGGGCACCGAGGTCCGCCTGACTGAGCGGGCCGAACTCGTCGAGACAGGCCAGCAGCGCGTAGTGGCCGCGCCCGACGTCCAGGGCGGCCAGTTCCGCGGACACGAACCGCCGTACGAGGTTGGACGACTGGGCGAGCAGCCAACTCGGCAGGGTTCGCAGCCGTTCGGGGGCCCGGTCGATCTCCATGCCCGGAGAGCCTAGTCAAAGTGCGTGGTCGGACCTATTGTTGGTTGCACCAACGATTAGTCGAAGCGCGGGAGAACGACGATGCCCACAAGTCCCCAGAGCCCACCAACGGCCAACCCGAACAGCGACCTCGAAACCGGCCTGCTCGACCGGGCCTGGATCACCGACCTGGTCTCCCGACTCGGCAGCAACCTCGACAGCCGGAACTTCGAGGGCCTGCGCGACCTGTTCACCCCGGACGCGACCGTCACCACCCCGGGCGGCACCGCGCACGGCCACGACGCTCTCGTCGACCAGGCCCGCCGCCGCCACTCGACCGACGTGGGCATCCAGCACATCATCACGAACGTCCTGATCGAACACTCCGACGATGACCGGGCCACCGCCCGGGCCAACCTGCTGGTGAGCTTCGCCCGCACCGGAGCGGGCGACCCGAGCCCGTTCCTGCTCGGCGAGATCTACGACTTCGACCTGCGCCGCACTCCGGCCGGCTGGCGCCTCACCGCCCTCACCAGCACCCCGGTCTGGACCCTCAACGACCCCCGCTGACCAAGATCGTCAGGACATCCGGCATGGAAACGCGGTCCACCGCGTGCCGGATGTCCTGTGGATCTTGTTGCAACCGCCCTAGACCAGGGAGGTGGGTTCGTTGGGGGCGGAGACCCTGCCGGGGGCCTCGCCCTCGCCGCGCGGGTGGGTGATCACCGGGTCCACCCTGTGCCGGCGTAGTTCGCCGCTGGCGATCGGCTCGGCGAAGTGGCAGGCCACCCGGGTCTGGCCGACCAGCCGCAGGGCCGGCCGCTCGTCGGCGCAGCGGGTCGGCTGCGCCCACGGGCAGCGGGTGTGGAACCGGCAGCCGGTCGGCGGGTTCGCCGGGGACGGCAGATCACCGGCGAGCAGAATCCGTTCCCGCCGGTCCTCGACCTCCGGGTCCGGCACCGGCACCGCCGACATCAGCGCCCGGGTGTACGGGTGCAGCGGCTCCGAGTAGAGCTTGTCGCTCGGCGCCTCCTCGACCAGCGCCCCCAGATACATCACGCCGACCACGTCGGAGATGTGCCGCACCACCGCCAGGTCGTGCGCGATCACCAGATAGGTCAGCCCCAGCTCGCCCTGCAACTCGTCGAGCAGGTTGATGACCTGCGCCTGGATCGACACGTCCAGGGCGGAGACCGGCTCGTCGGCGACGATCAGCTCGGGGCCGAGCACCAGCGCGCGGGCGATCCCGATCCGCTGCCGCTGACCGCCGGAGAACTCGTGCGGATAGCGCGACAGCGCCCAGCGGGGCAGCCCGACCGCGTCCAGGGTGTCCCCGATGATCCGCCGCCGGTCGTCGCGGTCGGTGCCGATGCCGTGCGTCTGCAACCCCTCGACCAGGATGGACTCGACGTTCTGCCGGGGGTCGAGGCTGGACATCGGGTCCTGGAAGATCATCTGCATCCGGCGCCGCATGGCCCGCAACTGGTTGCCACGCAGCCTGGTCAGCTCGACCCCGTCGAAGGTGACCTGTCCGCCGGTTGGTGGGGTCAGGTGCAGCAGCGCCCGGCCCAGCGTCGACTTGCCGCAGCCCGACTCCCCCACCAGCCCGTAGGTCTTTCCACGCGGGATGCTCAGATCGACCCCGTCGACGGCCTTGACGTGCCCGACGACCCGGTCGAACAGCACGCCCCGGGTGATCGGGAAGTGCACCTTCAGGTCGCGAACCTCAACCAGCATGTCGGCCGGCTGGCCGGTCGCCTCGGTCATGCCGCCCCCTCCTCACGCGCAACGCCCGGCTCCCCGGCAGCCGCCCGCCCACTCGACGCCTCGCAACCCGTTGCAGCGCCACCCGGAGCCGCGTCCGCCGGAGCCGCACCGGCTGGAGTGGGTCGGGCCGGCGTACCCGCGACGGGGACCGGGTTGACGCAGCGGTAGCTGCGGCCGGTGTGGGTCGGCACCAGGGCCGGCGGTTCGCCCACGCACGCCTCGATCCGGTTGTCGCAGCGCGGCGCGAAGGCGCAGCCGTCCGCCCACGGGAGCACGTCGCGGACCGAACCGCGGATCGGCGTCAGTCGCTCACCTCGGCCGCCGTCCAGGCGCGGGATCGAACCGAGCAAACCCACCGTGTACGGGTGCCGCGGCTCGGCGAAGAGCGGCTTGCGCCGGGCCGTCTCGACCACCCGGCCGGCGTAGAGGACGTTGATGGTGTCGCACATCCCGGCCACCACCCCCAGATCGTGGGTGATCATCACCAGGGCGGTGCCGGACTCGCGTACCAGGTCTTTGAGCAGTTCCAGGATCTGGGCCTGGATGGTCACGTCGAGCGCGGTGGTGGGCTCGTCGGCGATCAGCAGCCGGGGCCGGCAGGCCACTGCCATCGCGATCAGGGCCCGCTGCCGCATCCCGCCGGAGAGCTGGTGCGGGTATTCCCGCAGCCGCCGCTTCGGGTCCGGGATGCCGACCCGGTCCAGCAGGTCGGCGGCCTCCTTGCGGGCCACCTCGCCGCGCATCCCCCGGTGCCGGCTGAGCACCTCGGTGACCTGCCGGCCGATCGGGACCACCGGGTTCAGCGAGGAGAGCGGGTCCTGGAAGATCATCGCCACGTCCCTACCCCGGATGTCGCGCATCGCGCGGGCGTCCATCCGGAGCAGGTCGGTGCCGTCGAAGACGGCCCGCCCCTCGACGGTGATCCCGGGCTGGCGGGGCAGCAGCCCCATCAGCGCCAGCGAGGTGACGCTCTTGCCGCAGCCGGACTCGCCGACCAGCCCGACGACCTCGCCGGCGTCCACCGAGAAGGAGACCCCGTCGACGGCGCGGACGGTGCGCCGGCCACGCTGGCGGAAGGTGACGGCCAGCTCGTCCACATCAAGCAGTGCCATTGCCGATCACTTCCGCAGCTTGGGGTCGAGGGCCTCGCGCATGGCCTCACCGAGCAGGGTGAACCCGAGCGCGGTGATGATGATCGCCACCGCCGGGTAGATCGCCAGGGACGGCCGAACCCCGAGGTACGGCTGCGCGTCGGCGAGCATCACCCCCCATTCGGGTACGGCGGAGTCCGGGTTGCCGAGGCCGAGGAAGGAGAGCGCCGCCGCCTCGATGATGGCGGTGGCCAGGGTGAGAGTGGCCTGGACGATGACCGGGGCCAGCGAGTTGGGCAGCACGTGGGTCAGCGCGATCTTCGGCCGGCGGACGCCGAGTGAGGTGGCGGCCAGCACGTAGTCGCTGTTGGACTGGGCGATCATCGAGCCGCGCAGCAGCCGGGCGAAGACCGGCACCGAGACCACCCCGACCGCGATCATCACGGTGACCAGGCTGGCGCCGAGCAGGGCGGCGATGCTCACCGCGAGCAGCAGGCTGGGCATCGCCAGCAGCATGTCGATGAAGCGCATCAGGGTGGTGTCCACCCACCGTCCCCACCGGCCGCCGAGCCCGGCCGCCGCGCCGGCCACCCCACCGATGAGGGCGCCGACGGCGAGCCCGATCAGGGTGGCGACGACGCCGACCAGCAGGGTCTGCCGGGCACCCACGATCATCCGGCTGAACTCGTCGCGGCCCTGGTGGTCGAAGCCGAGCCAGTGGTCGGCCGACGGGCCGGGAATGATGCCCTGGCCGGACTTGACGAGCCCTTCCCGGATGCCGATGGCGTCGGTCGGGCCGTACGGCACGAAGAACGGGCCGATGACCGCGATCAGCACGAAGAGCACCAGGATGACGGCGCCGACGATGGCGGCCGGGTTGCGCCGCAGCCGGCGGAACGCCTCCTGCCAGAGGCTGACGCCGCGCTCGTCGTCGTGGGCCGCCGACAGTTCGGCCAGCCGGTCCAGCTTCTCGTTCTTCTTCCGCGCCCGCTCGGTGAGACTCATCGGACCCTCACCCTCGGGTCGATCAGGCTGTAGGAGAGATCGACTATCAGGTTCACCAGCACGTAGAGCACCGCGATGATCATGATGAAGCCCATCAGGACGGGATAGTCCCGCTGGCTGATCGAGTCGGCCAGGAACGCCCCGATGCCGCTGAAGGCGAAGACCGTCTCGGTGAGCACCGCCCCGGAGAGCAGACCGCCGGTGAGCAGGCCGATGGTGGTGGCGACCGGCAGCATCGCGTTGCGCAGCACGTGCCGGCGGCGGACCACGTTCTCGGTCAGCCCCTTCGCCTCGGCGGTGCGGACGAAGTCCTCACCGAGCACCTCCAGCACGCTGGCCCGGGTCATCCGGACGATGATCGCCAGCGGGATGCTGGCCAGCGCGATCCCCGGCAGCACCAGGTGCCAGAGCGCGTCGGCGGCGGCATCCCACTCCCGGGTCATCAGCCCGTCGAGTACGAAGAAGTTGGTGATCCGGGTCGCCGCGATCGTCGGGTCCTGCCGGCCGGTCGAAGGGAACCAGCCCAGGTTCTCGGCGAAGATCGCCTTCAGCACGTACGCCAGGAAGAAGACCGGGATGCAGATGCCGATCAGCGAGCCGCCGACGGAGGCGTGATCGAGGAGCCGGCCGCGCCGACGGGCGGCGAGGTAGCCGAGCGGGATACCGACGCCGATCGCGATGATCATGGCGGTCAGGGTGAGCTCGACGGTGCCCGGGAAGCGCTGCAGGAACTCGGTGGTGACCTCGCGCTTGGTGTTGGTCGAGGTGCCGAGGTCGAGTTGGAGCATCCGCCTCATGAAGCGGCCGTACTGGATCAGGATGGGTTCGTCGAGGCCGAGTTGCTCGCGGATCGCGGCCCGGGTCTCGGGGGTGCCCCGTTCACCCAGAATGGCGGTCTCGGGGCCGCCGGGCAGCCGGCGCAGCCAGATGAAGAGCAGGATCGAGAGCCCGAACAGAGTGGGTATCAGCTGCAGCAGGCGTCTGACGATGAACCGGATCACGGTGACCTCGGAAAGGGTCCGGAGGGTCGCGCGGGCGGGCGCTTCGCCGCCTCCAGCCGGTGGTTCGGCCGGAGGACGGCTCGCGCCCGCCCGCGGTCCCTTTTCTCTATGTCAGGACTTGAACTCGGCGGTGGCGTACCGCTCATCAGTGAGCGGGCTTGGCTTGACGCCGGTCACGTCCTTTCCGAAGACGATGGCCGGAGGGGAGTGCGAGATCGGCACACCGGGGAGGAACTTCATGATCTCCTCGTTGAGGCCCTTGTAGAGCTCGTAGCGGGCCTGCAGGTCCGGCGTGGTGTCGGCCGCCTTGAACTGCTCGAACAGCGCGGGGTTGTTGAAGCCCCACTCGTCCTTCTGGCGGTCGAAGAAGGTGCCGATGAAGTTGTAGCCGTCGCCGTAGTCACCGGTCCAGCCGAGGAAGTGCAGGTCGTGCGCGTTGCCGGAGGTGGTGGCGTTGAGGTAGTCCGGGCTCCACTTCAGCGGGATCGCCTCGACCTTGATGCCGGCCGCCTGCAGGTCCGCCGAGACCAGCTCGAAGAGGTCCTTCGGGTTGGGCATGTACGGCCGGGTGACCTCGGTCGGGTAGTGGAACCGCAGGGTCAGGTCCGACGCGCCGGCCTCGGCCAGCAGCTGCTTGGCCTTCTCGACGTCGTAGTCGTACTTGACGACCTGGTCGCTCCAGCCCTCGACGGTGGAGGGGAAGAACTGGGTGGCGACCTCGGCGCCCGGGGGCAGCTTCGAGTCGACGAGCGCCTGCCGGTTGAGGGCGTGCGCGATGGCCTGCCGGACCTTGATGTCGGCCAGCTTCGGGTTCCCCTTCTGGTTGATCGCCAGGTAGAGGATGTTGAAGGCCGGGCGGGTCAGGACGTTGAAGCCCTCGCCCTTGAGCGGCTCGACGTCGGCCGGGCCGACCAGGTCGTAGCCCTGGATGTCACCGGAGCGCAGCGCCTGCTTGCGGGCGTTCTCGTCCGAGATGGTCTTGAAGATCAGGGTCTTCAGCTTTGCCTTGTCACCGGCGTAGTCCTCGTTGCGCTCCAGGGTCAGCGTCTTGTTCGCGATGTCCCAGGACTTGAACTTGAACGGGCCGGTGCCGGTCGGGTGCGCGGTGGCGTACTCCGGGTAGGAGATGTCGTCCGCGCTGCCGCCCACGTTGCTGGCGTCGTACTGCTCCAGGGCCTTCGGGCTGTGGATGCTGAACGACGGCAGCATCAGCGCGGCCGGGATCTTGCTGGAGACGCGGGTGAAGGCCAGGTCGACGGTGCTGGCGTCCTTGGCGGTGCAGGACTTGAAGAGGCTCTCGCCGAGGTCTTCCCGCTCGTTGGCCGCGAAGCCGCCCATCACGTCCTGCCAGTAGGCGGTGACGTCGGCGCTCTGCATCAGACCCTTGGCGTTGTACCAGCGGTTGAAGTTGGTGCAGACCGCTTCGGCGTTGAACTCCTCGCCGTCGTGGAACTTCACGCCGGTACGCAGCTTGAAGGTCCAGACGGTGCCGGTGGCGTCGGGGGTCCAGCTCTCGGCGAGTCCGGGCGAGATGGCGGTGCCGCCCTCCTCGGGGCGGACCAGCGTCTCGAAGACCTGCCGGGCGACGCGAAGTGACTCTCCGTCGCTGGCGAAGCTGGGGTCGAGGACCTTGGGGTCGCCGGCTACGCCGAAGACCAGGGTGTCCTGGGCACTCTCGCCGGAACTGTCGCCACGGTCGCTTTCGGCACAGCCGGCGACCGCGAGCGCCGCGACCGCTACGGCCGCGATGGCGACCTTCGGCCTGGATGCACGCATGGTGCTTCACCTCGTCCTGTGGGTACGGACAATGCGGTGACAGGGGGCCACCGATGGCGAGACCTTAGCCCCCGTTCGGACCGACCGGAAACTGGCCGGGAAGCTCTTGGTACCGGATCGTGTCCTTACTGAAAGACTCCGTGGCCAACGCGGGTGGCCAACGGCGCATCGAAGTAGTTTCGTCCCTTTTGATCGATACCATTCTGTTACATGGTTCGACCCGCCCGACGGCGCCCTGTCATACCCGCGGCGGGCTTCAGATCGCCCGTCGGCCCTCGAAGGCGCGACCGAGAGTTATCTCGTCGGCGTACTCCAGGTCGCCGCCGACCGGCAGGCCGCTGGCGAGCCGGGTCACGCTGAACCCCATCGGCTTGACGATCAGGGCCAGGTAGGTCGCCGTCGCCTCGCCCTCGGTGTTCGGGTCGGTGGCCAGGATCAGCTCCTTGACCGTGCCGGCGCTCAGCCGGGTCATCAGCTCCCGGATCCGCAGGTTGTCCGGGCCGATCCCCTCCAGCGGATTTATCGCCCCGCCGAGCACGTGGTAGCGGCCCCGGAACTCGCCGGTCCGCTCGATGGCCACCACGTCCTTGGGCTCCTCCACCACGCAGAGCACCTCGTCGGTGCGGCGCGGATCCCGGCAGATCCGGCACTGCTCCGACTCGGCCACGTTGTAGCAGGTGGTGCAGAACCGGACCAGCTCCTTGACCCGGCGCAGCGCGGTCGCCAGCCGGGTGACGTCGGCCGGGTCGGCCGAGAGCACATGGAAGGCGATCCGCTGGGCGCTCTTCGGACCCACCCCGGGCAGCCGACCCAGCTCGTCGATCAGGTCCTGGATCGCACCCTCGTACATCTGGGGTTGCTCAGAAACCGGGCAGGCCGAGGCCGCCCATGCCGCCGGTGACCGGACCCATCTTCTCCTCGGTCAGCTTGCGGACCGCGTCGTTGGCGTTGTGCACGGCCGCCAGGACGAGGTCTTCGAGGGTCTCCACGTCCTCCGGGTCGACCGCCTTCGGGTCGATCTTGACGGCCTTGACCTCACCGGCACCCGAGATCGTCACGGTGACCAGCCCGCCGCCGGCGGTGCCGGTCAGCTCGGCCTCGGCCAGCTCCGCCTGCGCGGAGGCGATCTGCTGCTGCATCTTCTGGGCCTGCTTCATCATCTGCTGCAGGTTGGGCTGTCCACCCGGGCGCACGGCGTCTCCTCGGTCGATCCAACTGTCGACCCCAGCCTAGTCGGACCGGTCGCGGCGCAGGTCGCCAGACATCCTGCCGGCCAACTGCCGGTCAATCTCCTGGAACCGGTCCGGCCGGCGGACATACCGTCCCGGTAGCCGACGCCCGAATGGAGTTGCGGGGGCTCCATTCGGGTCGAGCGCGGGACAGGACCGACATCCCGTTCAGACCACCTCCGGCCGGTCGAGATTGGATCGCCATGACCGACATCATCGTTCGCCCCGCGAGGGACCTGCGCCGGGAAGTACCGACCGACACCTCCCCGAACAGGATCGAAGATCTTGAGGAGGTCCGGCGCTACCTCGACGCGATCGACTTCAGCGCCCTGAAGGAACGCCTCACCCGCGGCCGCGACATGCTGGGCAACGACTGGAGTGCCGCACAGGCCGACTACTTCGAGCGACTCTACAAGAACTGGCTGTATCTACAGCGCCGCTACGAGGGTGAGCTGCTGCCACCGCACATCGACGTCGAAGAGTTCTGGCACGGGCACATCGTCGACACCCGCGCGTACTTCGCGCACTGCGATCGGATCTTCGGGTACTACCTCCACCACGATCTCCACCACGATCGGGAGAACCACTCGGCCGGGTGGCAGCAGACCCAGCGCAGGTACCACACCGAGTTCGGCGAGTACATCTACGACTTCGGAAGGTAGCGCCGACACCCGCGTGGCTCGACAAACCGGAACCGCATCCAGTAGAACATCGACTGAGACAACCTCCCAGCGGCGTCCACGACCGTCGACGGGAGCCGATGAGTCGCGAATCGGTGGGGATGCCCCGTTTTCGGTCAGTTGGTGGCGGCGTACCGGCGACGGCTCGGCCTGACCCAGGAGGACCTGGCCGCGGCCACGGGCCTCAGCGTACGCAGCATCCGGGACGTGGAGAGCGGCCGAGTGGTCCGCCCCCGCCCGTCCACCGTCCGGCTGCTGGCGGACGCGTTCGAGCTCTCCGCCGCTGACCGGGACCGCTTCATCGGCGCCGCCGACCCGGACGGCCCCGGACCACGCGCCGAACGCCCGCAGCAGCTACCCCTGGCGGTGCCGGAGTTCGTCGGCCGCCGGGACGAGCTAGCCGTCCTCGACGCCGGCCTCGCCGAGGGCTCGGCCGGCGCGAAGAACGTGATCATTTTCGCGGTGTCCGGCATGGCCGGCATCGGCAAGCCCGATACCGGAATGTGACACACAAACCTTGTCGCTTAGTTCACTGTTTGCGCGGGTGTCGGCTGCGGATGGCCGGCCGGTGCTGCCGGGGGTTGTCGATCCGGTTCCTGTCGCTGGCGTGGGATTCGTCGTGCCGGCTGCGCCGTCTGCCTCCGCTGAGGAGGTGGACCGGTGAGCTGGTCGGCGCCTTCAGAAGGCCAATCTACTCGGGCGGGCGGCAACATCGACGTCGAGCCGGGTCATCCCGGTTGGTGTGACCGTTCCCGGTGTACTGCCGACCCCGCGAGCCAGGCCGACGGGTACCGGCCGGGTGTCGGCGGCGAGCACCGGTCGGCGCCGATTGGTCTGGACCTGACCACTGTAATCGCCCTCGCGCCGAGGGTCGGCGAGGCGTATTTGACGCAGGCTGTAGCCCCGTGGCCGTGCGAGACCTACCTACACGTCCAACACGCCGGCCACGAGATCGCGATGAGGGCGCGAGACGCGTCGCGGTTGTTGTCCGCGCTCCAGCTGCTCAGGACCGAAGCCGAGGGCGGGTGGTCGCGGTGAGGAGCCGCACGGATCGGATCTTGACGGCGGTGACGGCGGTGTTCGTCGCGGGGTTGGCAGTCGTGGCCGGGGCGATCTCGTTCGCCCACATGACCGAGCTGGCGAACACGTACGGGCAGACGGGTTGGAAGGCTTACGCCTTCCCGATCAGTGTGGACGGGCTGGAGATCGTGGCCAGCCTGTACCTGGTGGTACAGCGCCGCGCGGGACGTCCAACGGGCTGGACACCGTGGGTGGCGCTGGTCATCGGCACGGCGGCCAGCCTGGCGGCGAACATCGCGGTAGGCGGACACGACCCGATCGGCAAGGCGTTGGCCGGGTGGCCGGCGCTGTCGATGCTCGTCGCGGTCAAGCTGCTGTTCGGCATGATCGACCACAGCCAAGATGATCAACCGGCCGTCCCGGACGATCAGCGGCCGTCTGCTGATCGTCCGGCCGTCCCAGGGACGGTCCCGCAGACCGGCCCGGACAGCCGACCGTCGTCCGGGCCGGCACCGGACGGGCGGACCGGTATCCCCGGCCCGTCCGAGACCGGCGGGACGGGCCGGGCCATCGGGCTCACCTCCGGACGGTCGGGCGGCCGAGCCTCCACACCGCTGTCGGTGGGCCAACGCACCGTGGCGCACTTGCTGCCAGCCGCGCGGACCGCTTCTGCGGCGTTGGCTGCCACGGGACGCTCCCTGTCGCGAGACAGGCTGGCCGACGCGATGCGCAACGACGGGCACGGCGTATCCAACGAACGCGCCTCACTCCTACTCAAAATCCTCCAGGCAGAGCAAGACGTTGCCACGATCAGCGCGGGGTTTGCCCCGCCGCGCCCGGAAGATCTGACCCTGCTATCGGAGGAGGTGGCGTAGCTCTCCGACCGTGTGTCGCAAGTTCGAAACTTTCCGGAAGCGCCAGCGCGGGGACCTGACCAGCAGCAACGTAGCCGGAGCGCTAATGTCTGTCGATGCAAGAGTTGAACCGTCCCCCGGAAACCTCTCGGTAACGCCTGCCAGGTCGCCTCCGAGATGACCAGCGGCGATGTGCGGGCCTTCGCCGACCGCAGCTATCAGGCGGCAAGGCGGCGTGCGAACGCCGTTGCAGTGGCCTTGGCATGTCGAGACTGTCGTGCCGGCAGGAGGTGGTAAACCGGACGCACGCGGGTTCAGGGTGCAGCACCCTCGGGTTGGACCTGCTCGCTGATTCCTGGTTCCGACCTCCCGACCTTGCTGTTTCTCAATGGCGCTGACCGATCGAGACGTGGGCACACGCTGCAGTGTCCGGTATCGCAACCGGCTGGATCGGTGTGCGTCCGGTAGAGCAGGCAGCAGGTCCCGTTGACCATTGACGTGGTACCGGAATGGAGACGAGGACGGGTTCGCAACGGCACGCGTGCTGCGAGATGGTCGGTCAGCCGGGCGGCTGCGGCCCAGGCGTCGGTGGGTTCGCGGCCGGTGGCCAGGGCACGGTGGTGGATCTGGTCGGCGACGTGTCCCCACATTCCGGGCAGCCCGTACCGGGTGAAGGTCGCGATCTGCGTGAAGATTGGGTCGAGGAACACGATGAGGCCGGCCGCCGCGGCGGCGAGCACATCGTCGCTGGTGGTCAGTCCAGCGTCACCGGAGCAGCGCGTCCGGGCTCCGACAATGGCGACGGCGTCGAACCATCGACCGTCGGGATGGACTCGGGCGTATACGGGTCCGCCGTCGAAAGCCCACACGGCATGTAGGCCGATGGCTGCGGCGGCGAGCGGTCCGGCGACCGCGTGGGCGAGATACAGACCGTGGAAGGCGCCTGCGACACCCCGGTCGCCGTTCGCATCGGCAGCGAGCATCGCTGCCACCGACTGCCGTGCTGGCTCCGGCCGGGCGAGCGCGCCCACGTCCACCCACTCCCGGCCGTCGTCAGGCAGCTCGCTGGTGATGTGCAGATCGCCGCACCAGGTGGTGACGGTGGTCAACACGTCGTCGAGCGGGATCACCGTGCTGCGCCCGGGTCGTCAGAAGCGGTCCGGGTGCAGGGCCCTGGCGATCTGTGCGGCGGTGTCGGCGTTGCGGATGCCGCTGAACAGGCCGGGGAACGGTACGACGATGAATCGCTTGTCGCGGACGGCGGTCACGTCGGCGAGGGCGGGCGCGGCGGTGTATTTGTCGACCTCCTTCTGACCGTCGGCGACGGTCATGTCCTTGCCGCAACAGGGGGCCAGGACGATCACGTCGGGATCGCGGCGGACGAAGTCCTCCACGGAGACGCTGGCCTGCCGGGTTGCGATGTCGGCATAGGCGTTGGTGCCGCCGGCGATCTCGATGATTTCCTGTGTGATGCCGCTACCACCCTGCACGCTGATGGTGCCGTCGTCGCGCAGGGTGCCGACCGCGACGGTGACGGAGGTGTCGGCACCGCGAACCCGGGTGCGGGTGTCGTCGACGACCGCTTTCATGCGAGCAATGATGTCGGCTGCGCGGTCGGGCGCGCCGAGCAGTACGCCGACCTGGGTGATGTCGGTGTAGGTGGTCTCGAATGTGGCTTTCTTGAGTTGCAGCGGCTTGCCTTCGCCGGGTTCGGCGGCTGGGCACCATTCGCCGAAGACGTAGCTGTTGATGTTCTGCGCCGCGAGGTCGTTCTGGCTGCCGAGTACGTCGGGAGTGAAAGCGTCGTTGAACGCGCTGAGCACGAAGTCCGGTGTCAGCGAGTAGAGCCGTTCCTTGCTCGGGTAGTCGTCGTTGTAGGGCACTGTGGCCTGCGCGGCGGCATACTCGGGCAGAATCTGGTTGTCCAGGAACGCGGTGCCGACCAGGCGGTCGCCGGCGCCGAGGGCGTGTGCCAGCTCGATCGCAGGATGGAAGACCGCGAAGATGCGCTGCGGCGGGGCGTCGAGAGCGATGGTGCGCTGGCACGAGGTCACGGTCACCGGGCCGGTGGAGGTCGGCGCGGCAGCGGAGGCGCCGGTGGCGGCCGAATCGGAGGTGCTGGTGCAGCCGGCAAGCGCGAGAAGGCTCACAAGGACGGCCGCGGTGCTGCGGCGGGGGTTGATCATCGTGTCGGTTCCGATCGGTCGAGGATTTCGGGCAGGGCGGTAAAGGCCGTGGCCAGATGTTCGAGTGCGTCGATGTTGGCGGCACTCTCGACGGTGTCGCGTAATGGCAGGACGACGGTAGGCAGTGCGGTTGTCCGCCAGGCGGCAAGTTCCGGCCGGGCGTGCAGCAGCTCGAGTTTGCGGACGACATCAACGGGTCCGTAGTCGCTGACGAGCAGCACGTCCGGTGGTGCCGTGACGGCGAGCCGGCTCCACGGTTCCCAGCCGTAGGTGAAGGGTCGGTCGGCGGTGATCAGGGTTCCGCCGGCGCGGTGCAGCAGATCGTTGAGGACAGCGGCGCCTCCGGCGGTGAGCACGTCGCCGTCGCGGGGCATGTCGAGGACGAAGACGCGTAGCGGGCGTGCCCGTCCGGCCACCGCGTCGATGCGCTTTTGCCAGGCGGTGGCCACCGTGGCTGCGCGGTCGCCCGTGCCGAGGATGCCGCCGAGGGCGAGAAGGTCGTCGACGGTCGCCTGGATCGTGGCCGGCGTGACGACAGGTGCATCCTCCAGGGCGGCTTCGGTGAGCAGGAAGGTGCGTATGCCGTGCGCGGCGAGGGCGCCGCGGGGGCCGAGGGCGTCGTCGCCGAACGCTTCGTTGTCGCCGGCCACCACGAGATCAGGCGCGTACGCGGTGAGGTCGGCGAGCGTTGGGAAACGGCGTGGCAGCAGCGGTATCCGCGCCCGTGCGTCGGCGGGAAGCTGTGACCAGCCGCCGTCGGTGTCGTTGGCGGCCACCACCCGATCAAGTGTGCCGAGGGTGTCGAGCAGGGAGAGCGGGCCGCTGTCGACGGTCACGACCCGTCGTGCCGGGCGGCGGTCGTCGCCGACGAGGCCGGGCCGGTAGGTCAGGGGGTCACCGGTCATCGCGGTCTCCGATGGGGGCGTACACGATCTGGGTTCCTCCGGTCAGCGGGTTGACGACGGTGGCGGCACGGACGCCGAAGATCTCCTCGATCAGGTCGGGGCGTAGCACCCGCTCCGGTGGGCCGTCCGCGACGAGCCGGCCGTCGTGCAGCACGTGCACGGTGTCGCAGTAGGTGAGCGCGAGGTTGAGGTCGTGTACGGCGGCCAGGACGGTCAGGCCGAGACCACGCAGCAGCCGCAGCACGTCGTGCTGGGCGGCGACGTCGAGGTGGTTGGTCGGTTCGTCGAGCACCAGCAGCTCGGCCCGCTGTGCCAGTGCGCGGGCGATCAGGACCCGCTGCCGTTCACCGCCGGACAGCGTGGTGAAGGCCCGCCCGGTCAGATGGGCGGCATGGACGCGCTGCAGGCAGGCGGCCATCCAGGCATGATCGTCGGCGGTGTCGGATTCGAAGGCCCGCTTGTGCGGGGTGAGGCCGAGGGCGACAACGTCGTCGACGCTCATCTCCAAGGCGTGGTCGCGTTCCTGCAACACGACGGCGAGTCGCCGGGCCAGCGTCTTGGGGCGCATGCCCGGCACGCTCTCGTCGTCCAGCCGGACGTCACCCGGATACGGCCGCAGCGCGCGGTAACCGGTGCGCAGCAGAGTGGTCTTCCCGGCGCCGTTCGGGCCGAGGACGCCGGCCAGGGCGCCGCGCCGGACGGTGAGTGACACCTCGTGGACGAGGTCACGGCCGCCGAGGTGCACAGTGACGGTGTCGAATTCGAGGATCATCCGGCGCCGTCCGCGACCCTGCGGCGCAGCAACCAGAAGAAGAACGGGCCGCCGCACAACGCCGTCAGCACGCCGAGCGGGAGCTCCCGGGGAGCTGCCACGGTCCGGGCGGCGAGATCGGCCAGCACCAGGAACGATGCGCCTGCCAGCATCGCCACGGGCAGCACGATTCGATGGTCGCTGCGCCCCAGGACGAGCCGTACCGCGTGCGGGGCCATCAGCCCGACGAACCCGACGGCCCCGGCCCCGGCGACGGCTACCCCGGTGATCAGGGAGCCGACGACCAACAGCAGGGAGCGTTCCCGGGTGGTGTCCACGCCGAGGGTGGCGGCGGACTCCTCGCCGCCGGTGAGCGCATTGAGTGCTCGCCCCCGAGCCTGCAGCACGACCCCACCGGCGAGTACGACGGCGATGGTCAGGGCCACGATGTCCCAGCGGGCGCCGGCGACGGTACCGAGCAGCCAGAACAGCACACCGCGAACCGCCTCGTCGTCGGGGGAGGTGATCACCAGGTAGCTTGTCGCTGCCGACAGCACGTACGACACCACGACACCGGCGAGCACCATCCGCACGGGTCCGGTCCTCCCACCGCCGCGGCCGAGCGTGACGACGAGCAGCACCGACAGCAGCGCGCCCAGGAACGCGCCGGCCGGCAGGGCATACACACCCCAACTGGACAGCACGCCGAGCAGCGCCACGGCGGCGGCCCCCACCGAGGCGCCGGAGGAGACGCCCAGCAGGTAAGGGTCGGCCAGCGGGTTGCGCAGCAGTGTCTGCATGACCGCGCCCACCGCGGCGAGCCCGGCGCCGACGGCGGCGGCCAGCGCCGCCCTCGGCAGGCGTACCAGCCATACGATCTGCTCGTCGCCGCGTGGCCAGGTCACCGCGACCGGGTCCAGCAGCAGCCCGCCGGTGTGATTCCAGGTGACCCCCCACACCGTGGTTGCCTTGACCTGGACCGGCCCGAGGCTGACCGCCGCGGTCAGGCAGGCGGTGGTGACGACGAGCAGAACACCGATGACGGCGATGGACGGCAGCCTACGGGCGGGCACGCCCGCGCCCACCAGCCATCAGGCGTTGTTGCGGGTGCCTCCGGGGAGGCATGACATCGACCACGGTTTCTCCACACCTCGTAGAGCCGTTGCACAGCAAGTCGTGGTCGGTCTTCTGACTCCCGGATCGTCGCGGGCACCCCGCCTTCCCGGGCCGCAAAGCCCAGTGGCGTCCTGTACGGGTACACACTTCCCCGGTCACAGCTGCGAGGGCAGTGCCGGATTCGCACCGGCTTCCCACTACCGCGACTTGGTTCGGACGACCGGAAGGTAACACATGCCACGCATGCCACGCACCTGCCGACCTGCTGCGTCCCGTCGCCGTGGGATCAGTGCGGCAGCGGCGTGAGCCGCAGCGCGCCGGCGTCTGCGAGAGCCTGCCCGAGCCGAGCACCGCCGAGAAGCGGGAACGCGGCCGCAGCATTGCTGTAAAGGCCGGGGACGACCACCCGCACGACCCGCAGCCCGGCCGCACGAACATCGGGTGTGGTCACGTTGACGGCGACGACGTCGAAACCCTTCGCGCGTACGGTGTCGACGAGCAGCCGGGCACGAAGGGTTGCCGTGGCGGCGGGCTGACCGGGGCTGATCGGTGCCGGTTCGGCCGGCCATCCGTCCACGACTTCGATCAGCGCGTGTGCCAGCCGCGGATCGAGGTATGCCTGCATGTGGCAGCCGGGGTCGGTGGCGTCGTGCCAGTCGCTGCGATAGTCGTCGAGGTAGGCGCGGTCGGCGCGCCAGGGTTTCAGTGGGCTGCCGGGGGTTGCGGCCACGGCGGCGAAGGCACCGTGGGGATCGTCGAGATCGCGCATCACCATCTGGATGTGCAGCGCCTCGGCCAAGGCTTTGCCGGCGGCGGTGTCGCTGTCGGGGTGGCAGGCGGTGCCGAGGGTGACGTATCCGTCGGCGGTGTCGTGCACCAGTGCTCCGAGGACCGGCATCCCGAGATCGGAGGGGAAGCGGCAGAGCCTTGTCCGCAGCTTTCCATCGGCGCCGGCGGCCAGGCCCGCCAGCCGGTCCGGCATCGGCAGACGCGTCCCGGTGCGGCTGGTCATCCAGGTCAGGGTCATCGCGTCCCGTTCGATGGCTTCGGCCAGCGCGCTGGCCACGGCGGCGTCGGTCGAGGTTCCTGCCCCGATGCCGGCGTACGCCGTGGCGACGGTGGCGGGCAGGTCCCGGAACAGGTAGCTCGTCCACACCAGTGCGGCCGGAACCCAGACCGGTCCGCCGTCGGGCAGCCGATGGCCGCAGACCCACTCGGCGGGCAGATCGTGGGTGAACGGCACGAACGGAAACCCGGCGGCGGTGTACTGGCCGGTCGCGTACAGCGGCAGCCCTGCCGGGTCGATGGCCTGCTCACCGCAGTCGGTCAGCGTGCGCCACGACGCGACACGCAACCCCGGCGGGACCAGGTTGCCGCAGTAACGTTCGACGGCTTCACCGAGCGCTGCGCCGGTGGCGGCGCCCGGATCCCACAGCGCCGCGCCCATGCCGGACGGGTCGCTGCGCCACCCGCTGAACGCCGTCGTGTCACTGATGACCGATCGGACCAGGTGCAGGGCCTGCGGCAGGCGGGGGTGACGAGGATAGGGCTCGATGCGGCTGACCACTCCGGTGCGGGGGTCGACGAGCGGGCTTCCCGAAGTCACGAGTACGGAAGGGGGTCGAGTACCAGGTTCTCCTCGCGCAGCGGTGCGGGCGCCCACCCGAGGCGGGCCGGTTCGTCGTACAGCCGCGCGACGCCGAGCAGCGGGAACGCGGCAGGTGCGTAGGCGGCCAGGCCGGGCACGACGACTCGTGCGACGTGCAGTCCGGTGGCCCGGACGTCGTCGGTGGTCAGGTCCACCCACCACGGTTGCAGCCCGGCGGCTCGGATCGCCGCCGACGGGCCGTCGCTGGCGCGGAGGCGATCGTCGAGTTCGGCGGCGTGCACTCGGTCGTGTGGCTGTCTCAGGCGAGGAAGGAGCCGATCCTGCACCGCTGGGTCCAGGTAGTACTGGGTGTGGCAGGCAAGATCATGCAGGTCGCGCTGACCGCTCCGGTAGTCGAGTGCGTACGCGCGGTCAGCGCGGAACGGCCGGTACGGGTGGGCGTACGCCGCGCCGTCGGCCACCGCCTTCCACAGTGGTGATTGCGGGTCGAGGAGCTCGGCCGCGACGGCGAGCCCGTCGAGGGCCTCCAGTAACGCCTTGCGCACCGCCGCGGATGTGTCGGTGCGGCAGGCGGTGCCCAGCGCGCAGATGCCGTCACGGGTGTTCTCCACCAGCGCCGCCACCACCGGCAGGCCGAGCCGGGTCGGCACCGCCAGCACCGTCGCGGTCAGCACCGCGCCCGGATCTGCTGCGGCGAGAAGAGTCTCGACCTGGCTGTCCACTCCGTCCAGAGCGGTGGCGGGAGCACCGCTGAGCCACCACACCGTCAACGCGTCACGTTCGACCAGTTCCAGCATCGCCCGCTCGCAGGCGTCAGCCGCCGTGGTCGAGGTGGCGATGCCCGCGTACATCTGCAGATTGGTGGCCGGCAGGCCGTCGTGGCCCGGGTTGAGCGAGACCAGCGAAGCCGGCACCAGTACCGGATTCGCACCGGCGGTCGCATCGAGCGGGTGGGCCGGGATCCATCTCATCGGGAGATCGCGGGTCATCGGCGTGAACGGGAATCCCGGCGCCGCGTACTGCGCGGCCGAGTAGAGCGGCACCGTCTGCGGGTCGAGAGCCGGCACACCGTCGGCTCGCAGCTGCGCGTACGTGGCCACACGCGTCCCGACGGGTGGGGCGTTGCCGCAGTAGCGTTCGACCGCTTCGCCCAGCGCGGCCGCCCGGGCGGCTCGCGGGTCGTCGAACGCTGAGCCGTGCCCGGTCGGGTCTGCTCGCCAGGCCGCGAACGCCGCGGTCCCGGCGACCTCCGCGGTCGCTGCGGTGTAGGACAGCGGAAACCCCGGCCAGGGCTTGTCCGCGGTGATCTTGCGAATCAGCCCGGTACGGGCGTTGACCAGTAACGACTCCGGTCCGGTCATGAGGCTGCCCCGCTGTCGTCGAGGACCGGCAGCGTCACACGCGTCGCACGGTCACCGCCGTGGTTAACCTGTTGGTGGGCGAGCGACCAGCCGGTACCCGTGGTGCGGTCCCCGGCCCGGTTGAGGCTGCGAGCCAGGTCGGGGAAGTCGCTGCTGCTGACCTGCAGGACCAAGGACGAGCCGGCCGCCACCCTGGCCACGATCGGCGTGAGGATCACCTCGAGGCTGCCATCGGTGGCGGGCCGGTGCCGGGCGCTGCCCTGGGCCAGCGACACCACGGTGCCGTCGGTCTGTCTCTCCAGCAGCCGGACCACCCAGTCGGTGTCCTCGGCGTCGGTGCCGGTGTGCAGCACCGCAATCGGATCCCCGGTCAGCGTCACCGCCTCGGTCAGAGGTCCGGTCTCGAAGCACACGGCGTCGGCACGACCCAACAGGTCCCGGCGGTCGGCGCCGGGTTCTCGAGACGGGAACGGATCGGCGGGGTCGTCGAGGAACGTGACCGCACCGGCCGGTCGGCCGGGCTCGCGGGTGAGAGCGCCACCGTCGGTGGCGTACCAGATCGTCGCCGTGGTGGGGCCCGGTGGCCAGGCGGAGCCCTCGTACCATCGGCCGGCGCCGGGCAGGAAGTAGGTGACCCGATCCGCCCGGTCGGTGGCGAGCAACCAGCCGGCCAGCAGCGGACCGAGCAGACGGCGCGCCCGGGGGCCGTGCTCTCGTGCACCGATGCGGGTCGCCCCGGAAAGCCCGAAGCCGTGATCCCATGGGCCGAGCAGCATCGTGCGGTGCGGCCGGTGGGCCACCGCCGAGCCGGCCAGCTGCCACAGCCGTACGGTCTCCGGCAGGAACAGGTCGTACAGGCCGCCGACGTGCAACACCGGCACGCTCAACGCGGCCAGGTCGGCGTCGGTGAGTTCCCCGGCGCGTACGGCGGCGTCGTCGTGGTGCAGCACCTCACGCCATCGGCGGGTGCCCGGCCAGGCGAGGTCTCCGATCTCGGCGACCGGGAGGTGCCGCAGCAGGTCCTTCTCCTGTGCCAGCATGCGCTCGGTGAGCTGCACCCGGCTGGTCCGGCCCTCGCCGTGCAGGAACCACCAGCCGGCGTGTTCGGCAAGCCGCAGGATGCCGGCGGGTTCGAACTTCGCCGACCGCAGTCCCAGGCTCGGCGCGACGCTGATCACGGCGTCCACCTGCGCGGGCCGGGCCACCGCGACCGCCCAGGCGCAGAAAGCCGAATAGGAGGCGCCGTAGGCGACCAGCGGCCGTCCGGCGGCCCACGGCTGGTCACGCACCCACTCGACGGCTGCCGCGCCGTCGGCGGTCTCGTGCCGGTACGGCTGCCAGTCACCATCGCTGTCATAGCGGCCGCGTACGTCCTGCACGACAACCGTGACACCCCGGCTGCTCCAGGCCAGCGCCTCGTCGGTCATCCGGGACCGGCCGTAGGCCGTACGGACGAGCAGCACCGGCCCGGCGGTGTCCTCGCCACCACCGGGCGGACCGGAGCCGTCGGGCAGGTAGATGTCGCCGGTCAACCGGCCCGCGCGGTCGGCTGACGGCATGTGGACGCCGCCGAGTACCCGCCGCCTCATGCGATCTCCGCTGTCGGCGGCAGGGGCAGCACCGGATGTGCCACCGACACCGGGTCCACCGGCCGGCATTCGACCTGGTGCAGACGCCCCGGCGCGCTCTCGCCGCGTAGGTGTGCCAGCACGTCGCGGGCGGCATAGCCTGCCGCTATCGCCGCGTCCGGCGGCCACCAGGCGTCCCGCTGCGTTTCGTCACGTTCCAGGTGGGCCCACAGCGCCCGTAGCTCGTCGGCTGCGCCGGCGGCCAGCCGCCGCCCACGCAGATCACGGTAGCCGGCCGACTGGCCGGGAACACCGAACGGGCCGACGACGAAACGGTCACCCTCCACCAGGACCAGGTGGCGGGCGGTGCCGTGCCGGGCGCACCAGTTGTCCAGCAGCAGCCAGCGGCTGTCCGGCAGCCGGGCGGCGATGGACACGACCACGTCAGCGGCGGCCACGGCCGCCTCGTCCACCGTGGTCCTGCGAACCTCGATGCCGCGATGGTCACCGAGAATCCGGGCGATGGTGTCGGCCGGCGGGCCGTCACCGTCGAGGTGCACGCTGCCGGTCACCGGCCTGTCGTTCGCGGATGTCTCGGCCATGCCGGCCTTGAGCAGGGCCTCCAGCACCGGCCCGGCATCAGGGAGCAGGTCCAGCAGTTGCCCGCGGGTGTGGATGCCGGCGCGCAGCAGCGGTACGAGCTGGTCGAACGCGGCGTATCCGCGTAACCGGGTGAACCGGTCGCCGGGGGCGGCGCCGCGCCAGATGCCGTCCGGGCCACAGTAGAGTTCACGGCCTCGCGCCACGCGCCAGACCGGGGTCGCAGCGGGAGGTGGAGACCCGGCACGGGCCCCCACCTCCGAGAAGTGTGCTGTCACGTTCGCCGGATCAGGCGTCCGCGGTCTCCGTCCAGGTGAACGGAGTGTGCAGGAGGGAGTTGTGCTTGTGCAGGGCCGGGATGACCTCCTGGTCCTCCACCGCCTCGAACGTGATCTCGTCGGTCTCGGCCGGCTCGAACGTGGTGTCGCGCATCTGCGCCTCCGGTTCTCGGCCGGAGAGCCTCTGCCCTCCGGATCGGGTACCTTGTTGCGACTGTGTCGTCACAACGGGTAGAACGCTATGAGGGCGTCATCCATTCGTCAATACTGATGGGAGAAGCGGCAATTGGGGGCCGAGCCGGTGGCGTCGAGGTCTGCGGCAGGCCGGTGGCGTGTAGTGGCGCAGGTCATGCCGGTGATGGTTCCGGCGTTCGTCGCGCGGCTGCCGGTCGGAATGTATTCCGTCGCTCTGCTGCTGATGCTCAGCGCCAGCAGCGGCTCGTTCGCGATCGCCGGTGCGGCGACGGCGGGTTACTCGGCGGCGACCGGGGTCGGGGCGCCGATCGCCGGACGGCTGGCCGACCGGCGCGGTCCCGTTGCCGTGCTCATGGTTCTGGCCGTGATGCACGCCGTGTCGCTGGCCGCCCTGGTGGCGGTGGTCCACCGGTCGCCACCAGGGCGGCCCGGCGGCGGCGCAGTGGCCGCCCTGGTGGGTTTGGCGGCGCTCGCCGGCCTGCTTCAGCCGCCGGTTGCCGCCGTCGTGCGCGCACACTGGTCGCGCCGGTTCGGCGCCGAGGACAGCGCTCTGCGAACCGCGCTGGCTGTGGAGTCTGTCGTCGGTGAGACCGTGTTCATCGCTGGGCCGCTGCTCGTCGCCGGCGTCGGGTTGCTCGGCGGGCCGCCGGTGGCGGTACTGGCCGGTGCGGCGATGACTGCCGCCGGCACCTGCTGGCTGGCCGCCACCACCGCGGTACGTCAGGCCCCGGCGATCACCGCTCCCGCGGGTGGCCGGTGGTCGGCGCTGGCCGTGCCCGGCCTGCGGATCCTGGTCGTCGTCCAGGCGCTGTTGTTCGCCGGGTTCGCCTGCGTGGAGGTCGGCGTCCTGGCCACCGCCGACGAAAACGGCTCAGCGTGGGCCGGTGGAGTCCTGCTCGCGGTGTGGGCGGGCGCGAGTGTCGCCGGCGCTGTCGGCTGGGCGGCTCGTGACTGGCCCGGTTCCCCCCGGTGGCAACTGACCGCGCTGCTCGGCGCGGGGGCGGTGGGTACCGCTACGGTCTCGCTGCCCGGTTCGTGGCCGGGCATCGCAGCGGCTCTGGTGCTGTCCGGGCTGTGCATCGCCCCGGCCGGGATCGTGGCGCAGACCGTGCTGAGCGGTGTGGCCGACCCGGCACGGCGCACCGAGTCGTTCGCGTGGCTGACCGCGGCGGCCGTGCTGGGCTCGTCGGCGGCCACGCTGTGCTCCGGCTGGCTTGTCGAACAGTACGGCGCCGTCGCCGTGCTGCGGGCCGCAGCGCTGTCCGCGGCTTTCGCCACCGCTGTCGTGGTCGTCGGGAGACGGGCGCTGCTGGCGCCCGGGGGTTGAGCAACGAACTCAGTCAAGGGTCGACAGCCGCCAATGGCCGGCGCGCTCATGGGCTTCCCACAAGGCGCGGTACGTCGCGCTGACTACCAGCACGCGTGCGTGCGTGCCGGAATCGGTGATTCTGCCGTCTTCCATAACCACGACCTGGTCCGCTGCCGGTGCGATCGCGAGGCGATGCGTGACGACAACGACTGCGGTGCCCCGGTCCCGCAACTGGGTCAGGGTCTCGATCACCTGCTGTTCATGGCCGGTGTCCAGGGCCGAGACCGGCTCGTCGAGCAACAGCAGCGGGGCGTCGGTGAGCAGTGCTCGGGCCAGCGCCAGCCGCTGGCGTTCGCCGCCGGAGAGCCGGTTGCCCAGTTCTCCCACCTCGGCGTCGTAACCGTCGGGCATCGCGATGACGGCGTGGTGCAGGGCAGCGGCGCGGGCGGCGGCCTCGACCAGTTCGGCGTCCGCGCCGGGCCGCCCGGCGCGGATGTTGTCGGCGACGGTCCCGGAGAACAGCGATGGCCGCTGCGGCATCAACGCGATCATCTCCGGCGTGTGCACGCCTCCGCTGGTCGGCGGCCAGATGCGTGCTGCGAGGTGTAGAAGCGACGTCTTGCCCGCTCCGGAGGGGCCGACGACCACGGTGAGCGTGCCCGGCGGGCATTTCAGCGTCACGCCGTCGACGGCGGCTGTGCGCGAGTCGTCGTAGGCCAGAACCGCGGCATCGAGCACCAAGCCGACGGCATGGGCGGTATCCACCGCCTGTTCGGCGGTCTGCTGGTCGTGCCAGCGCCGGACCCGGGCGACGGACGCGGCCGTGCGGGGCAGGCTGTCCAGCCGTCCCGCCAGTTCGCCGAGCGGCTGGGCGACACGCAGCGCGAGTATCAGCGCCCCGCCGAGTTGCGCCCCGGCTCCGGCGCCGCCAGCTGCGGCGGCGAGCGCCGCGCCTGCCAGCGCGGCCACCACGAGCAGGTCGATGAGCAGGGTGAACGCGGAGTAGGCGGGGACGACCCGGCGCAGGATGCGGGTATTGATGTCTCGGTAGTCGGAGACCGCCCGGGCCAGAGTGTTGCCGCGCTGCTCGACCAGGCCGAACGCGCGGATCACCTCGATCCCGTCGACGTGCTCGATGACCGCCCGGTCCAGCTCGGCCCGGCTGTCGCGGTGATCGGTGGCGAACCGGGCATACCGGGCCTGCGCCCACCGGTAGACCGGCCACCCCACGGCGAGGACGACCGCGACCACAGCGGCCACCGGCGGCGCGACGACCACCAGCGCCACGAACGCGACGACCGGTGTGGCCGCCAGCCGGGCGATCTCCGGCAGCGACCAGCCGAGATAGTTCTCCACCACCCGGGTGTCGCTGCCCAGGACGGTGACGACATCGTCGCCGCTGAGCAGGCCACGCTGTCCCGGCCAAGGCCCGACGAGCCTGCGCGTACCGGTGCAACGCAGCCACGCCCCACTGGTGTAGCCGGCTGTCCAGGTCAACCGCGCCGCGACCAGTGCGACGGTGGACTGCGCGGCGATCAGGGTCAGGCATCCCGCCGCGTACCCGGCCAGCATCGACATGCTCAACGGCGCGGCGGCCAGGTCGGTGATAGCCGCGACCGCGAGGATCGCCGGCCCGCACGCCAGTGCCCCTTCCACAGCTCGCAGCGCCATCCCGCCGATGATGCGGCCCCGTACGGGGCCGGCCAGGCTGAGCGCCTCGCGAGCCACCCTGAGCAGCCTCGGCCCGGTCATGACCGCCACCAACTGGCGTAGCGGCCCCGGGCCGCCAGCAGATCGGCATGCCGGCCGGTCTCGACCAGCCGGCCACTGTCGAGGACCGCGATGGTGTCGGCCTCGGCAACCGTGCGCAGACGATGGGCGACGACCAGCAGGGTGCGCCCGGCGACGAGACTGCTCAGCGCGTCCTGTACCAAGGTCGCGTTGTCCGGGTCTACGTGTGCGGTGGCCTCGTCCAGGACGACGATAGGGGCATCGTGCAAGATCGCGCGGGCGATCGCCAGGCGCTGCCGCTCACCGGCGGAGAGCCGGCCGCCGCGTTCCCCCAGCGGTGTCTGCAGCCCTGCGGGCAACGCTTCGACGACATCATCCAGACGTGCTGCCCGCAACGCCTCCCACATCTGCCCCGCCGTGGCGTTCGGCCGCCCGACCCGCAGATTCGCGGCCACCGTGTCGTCGAACAGGAAGACGTCCTGAAAGACGAAGGTGACGAGCTGCCGCAGTCGTGCAGCCGGGAGTTGGCGGACGTCGACGCCGTCGATGAGCACCGCTCCGGTCTGCGGATCGAAGAATCGTCCGGCCAGCCGCACCAGGGTCGTCTTGCCCGCCCCGGACGCCCCGACCAGCGCCGTCATCGTCCCCGGTTCACACGTCAGCGACAGGTCCGCGACGGCGGGCCGGTCCACGCCGGGATAGGCGAACGTGACGTCACGGAACTCCAACCGGCCCCGGCCGACCGTGACGGCCGGGGCGATGCCAACCGCCGGCAACGCCGGCGTGTCGAGCAGTTCCTGCAGCCCGTTGGCTGCGCTGGTGAGCAACGCCAGCCGCATCGCATGGTGATAGAAGCGCAGCAGGGGCGCACTGTATCCACCGCCCACGACGAGGACCACGATCAGATCGGTCGGCGTGATCGCGCCGGTGTCAAGCCGCCACAGCCCGGCCGGCAGCAGCACCGCCAGAGGTGCGGCCAGCAGCACGGCGAACGCCGTCCCGGCCGGCCGGAAAGCCTGCGCCCAGTCACTCTCCCGGGCGGCGTACGCGTCCGCGCAGTCGCAGGCCCGGCGCACCGGGCCGTGCCCAGCGGCTCCCGGCAGCAGGTGCAGCACCGGCAGACCGCGAATCACCTCCAGCAGCCCTCCGCTGAACGCCGACCACGCGGCATGGGTACGTGCCTGCATAACGTCGCTGTCCCGCAAGGCGCGGGTCAAGGCGGCGAACGCCAGCACCACCACCGCCACCGCGACTCCCGCGAGCATCGGGTCCACGCTGAACAGCCATCCGGTCACCGCCAGCCACACCACCGCAGCCGACACCATCTCCGGCACGCCGTGGGCGACGAAAACCTCAAGCTCTTCCACGTCGTCCGTCAGCAGAGCCCGCATCACGCCGGCACGCGGGCCGGTGACCCGGCCGAGCGGAACCTGATGCAGACGCTCCACCAGCCGCCCACGCAACCGCACCGACAACACGTCGAATGCGACATCATGGCTGACCGCCAGCCCCCACGCCCACAGCCCCGACCGGACCACCGACACCGCCAGCGCCACCGCCGTCAAGGTGAGCACCTGCGTGACCGTGGCTTGTCCGGCGAGCAGCAGTGCGCCGACGTGTGCGAGCACGACGTAGACAGCCACCTCCCCCGCCGTCGCCGCCGCAGTCAGCGCCACCGCGGCAGCCAACCGGTACCGTCCTGGCCGGGCGAAACCCAGCATCAGCCGCACCCCACGCCACAGCGGCACGACCGCGTCACCGCTCACGGCTCGTCATCCCACACGAACAGGTGCGCCCGCCCGGTGACCGGATGCCGGGTCAGCTGCGACGACACCCCGAACACCCGGCGGACCAGTTCCGGCTGCAGGACCTGCTCGGCCGGTCCGGCGGCGACGACACTTCCGCGCTCCAGCAATACGATCCGGTCGGCGTATGCGGCGGCGAGGTTCAGATCGTGCAGAGCGGCGAGCGTCGTCATCCGCCGGTCCCGCACCAGCCGCAGTGTCTGCAGCTGATGCGCGACGTCCAGATGATTGGTCGGCTCGTCCAGGACCAGCACGCCGGTACGCTGCGCGAGCACCCTGGCCAGCAGCACCCGCTGACGTTCGCCGCCCGACAGGTGGGAGAACCGCCGGCCCGCCAGATGAGCCACCTCCGCCGAGGTCATCGCCGCAGCGACCGCCGCCCGATGCTCCTCGCGGCTGCCGTGATGCGGCAACCTGCCCAACCCGACGACCTCGGCGACAGTCAGATCGACGTCGGAGGGCCGTTCCTGAGGCAACGCGGTCAACACTCGGGCCATCGCCCGCGCGCCCGTACGCCACACATCGTCGTCACCGACGTGCACCGCACCGGCTGCCGGGCGTAGCGCCCGGTAGACCGCCCGCAGCAGCGACGTTTTGCCGCTTCCGTTCGGGCCGACCACCGCGACCACCTCACCCGCGTCGCACAGCACCGTCGCGCCGGTCACCACCGTCCGCCCGTCCAGCCGCACCGTCAGGTCGGTGACCCGCAGCGGCAGCGCGCTCACCCGGCCACCCGACGCCGCCGCACCAGCAGGAAGGCCAGCACCGGAGCGCCGACCACACCGGTGACCACCCCGATCGGCATCTCCCGGGGCGCCAGCACGGTACGGGCCAGAAGGTCCGCGACGACGAGGAACAACGCACCTGACAACGCCGCAGCTGGCAGCACCCGCCGGTGCCCGGCACCGAGGACCAGCCGCACCGCATGCGGAACCACCAGGCCCACGAAACCGATCGCGCCGGAAACGGCCACGAGCGCTCCCGTCAGGATCGCGGCCAGCGTCGCCAGCACGGCCCGCAGCACCTGCGGCCGGATGCCGAGGCTGGTCGCAGTCTCGTCGCCGAGCAGCAGCGCGTCCAACTGGCGGCCCGCGGCCAACGCGAGCCCGCCGACTGCCACGGTCACCACAGCCGGCAGCGCGAGCATCGGCCACTGCGCCGCCCCCAGCGACCCGACCAGCCAGAACAGCGCCGAACTCGTCTCACCAGGATTGTCGGCCATCAACAGCAGGAAGTTCACCACCGCCTGCAGCCCGTACCCGACCGCCACACCGGCCAGCAGCAACCGCATCACACTGTCCGCACCCGCCGCGCGACCCAGCGCCGCCACCAGCGCGAACGATACGGCCGCGCCCAGCACCGCCGCCATCGACGTCGAGGTCACCCCGAACCCGGCAGTACCCAGGACGATCACCGCGACCGCACCCACCGAGGCGCCCTGCGACACGCCCAACAGATACGGATCCGCCAACGGGTTACGCGCGATCGCCTGCACGAGAGTGCCGGCGATGGCCAGCCCAGCCCCCACGATCACTGCCAGGAGCACCCGCGGCAGGCGGAGGTTGACGACGATGTCCTCCGCGGTGACGTCCCAGGTGATCTCGCCCCAGCCGGTAAGCCGATGCAGCAGCACGTCCGCGACGGTGCCGACCGGAACCGGAACCTGCCCGGACCCCACCGACATCAGACACGCGAGCACCAGCGCGACGGCAAGGACCGCGCAGGACACCGTCCCGCGCAGCACGCCGGCGTCTTCGCGAGCCGGGTTCTTGCCCAGGGTGGAGGGCGAGGGAATCGCCTTCGCCATGAGAGCAGCTGTCCGGGATGGCTCTACCGGAACAGGTCCGGATGCAGCTGCCGGGCCAGTTCGGTCACCCCGTCGGCGTTACGGACGCTCCCGGCGGCCACCAGCCAGTAGTCCATGGTCGCGTAGCGGCCCTCGACCACAGCGGCGAGGTTGCGGGTCGCCGGGTTCTCCGCGAGGGCCTTCTTACCTGCCGCGTAGGCCTTCTGCCGCTCCGGCTCACCGCCATATCCGTAGCTGAGCAGCAGGATCACGTCCGGCTTGCGCTTGGCGATCTCCTCCCACGTCGTCGTCGCGAAACTCTCGGCGACGTCGCCGAACACGTTACGGCCACCGGCGAGCTCGATCACCGCGTTCACCGTGTGCCGGTTACCCAGCGCCGAACCCGGCTGGCCGTCGACGGCCTCCTCGACGGTGAACACCCACACCGTGGGCGGCGCCGCCGACGCGACCGTGGACCGCACGGCGTCCACCTTCGAACGCATCCCGGCGACCAGCTCCGCCGCCCGTGGCTGCGCCCCGGTCAACCGACCGACGTTCTCCAGATCCCGGTAGACCAGATCCAGATTCGTCTGGGCGGCACCCTCCGACGCGCAGTCGGTGGAAAAGGCCAGGTAAGACGGCACACTCCGGGCCGCCAGATCAGCCTGGGTCGCCGCACCGGCCGTGTTGAACGTCGACGCGAAGTCGCTGATCACCAGATCGGGGCGCTCAGCGAGCAGCACCTCCCGGCTCACGGGGTCATAACTGCCCGGAACATACGGGCCGGTCAGGCTCTTCACCTTCTCACCGTCGGCCTGAAACTGCTGGGGGAACGTCCCAGGACGCACCGACTCCCCGGACCCGGCCACGGAGCCCTGCACACCCAGCCAGAACAGATGCTCCAGCATCGTTGCGCTCAACGGCACCACCCGTTCGGGTCGCTTCTGCACCGTGACGCTCTTACCACCGCACTCCTGCACCGTCACCGGGAAACCCGCACCGGCTGACGGCTGCGACTCGGGTGCCCTGGCCGGTTCGCCACAGGCCGCCACGGTCATCGCCGCGACCGCAACCGCGGCCGTCAACGGTACACGCCAGCTGTTGCCTATCATGATCGCCACAGGTTCCTCCGGCTTCGCTATTGCGATGGCGTCTCAGTATGCCGGAGTCCGACGATCCGCCGTGATCTCAGGCTCCTCGATGCAGCCGCCATCGCGGCTCAGTACGGCTGATCTCACGATCATCAGTCACGATGAGCAGATGGCAAGGAACAAGATGACTGCCGGGACGGGGAACGACGTCGTGGCCAAGGTGGCGGCCGCGCTACGGAACAACGGCGACCGGATGACCGCCTCACGCCGCGCCGTCGTCGAGGTCCTGCTCCACGAACCCGGCCACATGAGTGCCGAGCAGGTCGCTGCGGCAGCCGCCCACGTACACCGGTCCAGCGTCTACCGCGCCCTTGAGACACTCACCGGCCTCGGCTTCGTCCAGCACGTCCACCTCGGCCACGGCTCCACCGCCTACCACCTCATCAGCCACACCGGCCCGCATCTGCACGCACAATGCCGCTCCTGCGGCACCGTCTACGACTTGCCAGGACCGCTGCTCGACGCGGTCGCCCGCCGGCTCGACCAAGAACTCGGCTTCCATCTCGAGGCCCACCACGTCGCACTGTCCGGGACCTGCGCCGACTGCACCACACGGGCCGCGTAATCCCCCGCATCCACGACCGACACCCGTGAGCACGAACCAGCCAACCCGATCGACCACCCGTTCGACGACCTGCTCCGCGCCTCCTCGATCGGCGCCGCGCTGGCGGGCTCGACCCCGCTCGGCCAGGCGATCGCCGAGCGGACCAGCTGACGCGGATCCGTCAGTGAGTCGCGCAAGCCTCAACAACCCGGGTTGGACAGGTTTGTCGACTCAGTGCCCGCTCCAGGTGAACAGCAGCAGGGGGTTGCCAACTGACCGGAACGCCGATTCCTCCCGCCAGCCTGTCCTGCGGTAGAACGCCGGGGCGTCACCGTCGCGATGTGTCACCAACCATGCGGCCGGCTTGCCCGCCAGATAGGTCTCGAGTAGCCGCCTGGCGACCCCGCGTCGCCGGTGTGTGCCGGTGACCATCAATTCGGCGACCACGGTCGACGGGGCAACCATCCGTGGTATCGCTTCCGGCGGTGCGGCGTCGGCGACGGCTACCTCGAACTCCGTTCCCCGGGGCAGCCTGGCCGGTGCCGTCCAGCCGTACGTCGCGCCCACCAGGTCGGCGCCGTCGAACGCGAGGCACCCGCCCGCGCCGGGATGGCTCAGTTGGTCACGAAGGTGGGTGGGGAAGGCGGCCAGCTTGTCCGCCGACTCCGACCAGGGTGGCCCGGAGAAGGACTCGTGGTAGATCCGCTGGAGCGGGGCGGTCTGCGCGAGCAGAGCCGCTCCGGTGGCTGGTCGGATGGTGATCACCGTGCTGCCCCCGGTTGGCAGCCGCCGCATCTGCCGTAGACGACGACGCCACCGTCGCGGCCGTCCGGGCCGACGCTGAAGTCGTTGGTGTTCACCCGCCGCAGTACGGCGGCCACCAGTTCCGTCGGTAACTGACGGGTCGTCCCGCAGGATCCACAGACCGCGTGGTGGTGGGGGTGATCCGCCATGCCGTAGCTGAGCCTGCCGCGCATCGGGACCACGTGCACCAATTCCGCTCGTACCAGCACGCCGAGGGTGCGGTGCACCGTCGACAGATCGACCCGCAGGCCCTGCGCGGCAAGACGGTCACGGACCTGGGCGGCACTGAGGTGAGTCGCGTTGACCAACGCCTCTAGCACGGCCTGACGCCCTACGGTGCGTCGGTGGCCGCGTCCGCGCAGCATCGTGAGTGCCGCCGCGACGCGGTCGTCGGCGTTCCTCGTCACCTCGGCCAAGCCATCCTCCGATCGCCTCTATTGCCATAGCCTGGCAGAAGCAACCATTCTGCAGAACTGGAGAGGAATCTTCGGATGGCCGTCTACACGCTTCCCGATATGCCCTACGACTACGGCGCTCTCGAACCCGCGATGTCGGGCGAGATCCTGGAGTTGCACCACAGCAAGCACCACGCCGCGTACGTCAAGGGCAGCAACGACGCCCTGGACCGGTTGGCTGAGGCACGCGACAAGGGCGACTACGGCACCCTGGTCGGGCTGGAGAAGACCTTCGCGTTCAACCTCTCCGGCCACGTCCTGCACTCGATCTTCTGGAACAACCTCTCACCGGACGGCGGCGACCGCCCCGAGGGCGAACTGGCCGCCGCGATCGACGAGCATTTCGGCTCGTTCGAGGGGTTCTCCGGACAGCTCTCCGCCGCCACCAAGGGCGTGCAGGGCTCGGGCTGGGGCGTGCTGGCCTGGGAGCCGCTGAGCCGCCGGTTGATCGTCGAACAGGTCTACGACCACCACGGCAACGTCGGGCAGGGCTCCACTCCGGTCCTGGTCTTCGACGCCTGGGAGCACGCCTACTACCTGCAGTACCGCAACGTCCGCCCGGACTACGTCGACCGACTCTGGAACCTGGTCAACTGGACCGACGTCACGAGCCGGTTCGACGCCGCCCGAGCCAGCCAACCCAAGATCTGAGTGCGGTGACCCACCCCCAAACCACCGCGGAAGCCGTACAGCGGGCTGCTGGCGTGATCGGGGCCCGACACCGTGGAGACCTCGCCGGCGCCGAGGCGCTGCTGGCCGCGTTTCCCAGTGAACAGGCCAAGACCCTCGGGTTCTATCTCCTCGCCGACCTCACGCTCGGGCTGCTCCGCGCTCAGACTGGGCAATCCATGGACGACCTGGTCCGTGAGCTGTCCCTGCATCTCGCCACCGCCGGGCACAATCCACCGGCGGCCGGCGAACGGTCATAGCTGCCCACGCAACTGCACGCCTGGGCGGATCGGGGCCGGACAGCCTCGATCCGCCCAGGTGGTTGCGCCACAATCCTGGCTCGATCGCTGTACCGCTGGCAGCAGTCGTTGTCCTCGGGGTCGGTTACGTTGATGGCGATGAACAGGACCAGCGGCGGTAGCCGGACAGAGCTGGCCTGGCGACTTCTCGCCGGGGTGGGTGCGCGGCGTACCCAGGCGCGGGTGTTGGTTGTCGAGGTTCTGGCGCGGGCATCGGGACATCTGTCGGTCGCGGCGATTCACCAACAGATCGCCGCCACCCGCCCGGAGATCAATGTGTCGACGGTGCACCGGACCGTGGCCTTCCTACTGGAGCAGGGCGTCGCGCATGTGCTGCCCTGGCCGGGCGAGGCTCAGTACGGACTGAATGACAGTCCGCACGTGCACGCCATCTGCGAGGAGTGCGGTGCGCATGTTGAACTACCGGCCGACGATCTCGGTTCGGCGGTGGCGGCGGCGCAACGTTCCAGCGACCTCGATCTGGGGCCGGCCGGGTTGGCGCTGTTTGGCCGTTGTGCGGGCTGCCGGAGCCGGCGGCCGTCAGGTTAGTTGGTCAGGTCGGCGAGGAGGGTGCCGATCGCCGGTAGCACCATGGCTGGGTTGCTGCCTGCCCAGGTGCCCTGGGCGAGCGTCGGCGACCCGCCGCCGCGACCGCCGGGGGCCGCTCTGATCAATGCGGCGGCGTTGGCGCCGCGTGCGGTCGCCGCGGTGTTCGCGGCGATCACCAGCCGGCTGCCGTTGTCGGCCGGGCTCGCGACCACGGCGATCCCTGGACGGTCGCTCGGGAACCGGTCGCGGATCGTTTCGGCGAGTTGCCGGGGGTCGGCGCCGTCGGTGGTGACGGTGCCGGCGTAGGCGAAGCCGGTGACGTCCACGGCGGTGCTGACCAGGCGGGCAGCCTCGGTCTGCAGCAGGAGTTTCTGCAGGCGTTCGGCGCGGCGTTCGGCTGACTTGGCGCGTCCAATGAGGGCGTGCACCTTGTCGGGCAGTTCCTCACGCGGGGACTTGAGCTGATCGGCGAGGCGGGTGACGAGGTCGCGTTCCCGGGCGAGGTAGCGGAACGCTTCGATACCGGTGACGGCTTCGAGCCGACGTTGGCCGGTGCCGACGGAGGATTCGCCGGTGATGGCCAGGGCGGAGATCTGGGCGGAGCGGTCGACATGGGTGCCGCCGCACAGTTCGCGGGAGAAGTCCCCGCCGATCTCCACGACGCGGACAGTGTCGTCGTAGGTCTCGCCGAACAGGGCGAGTGCCCCGGCCTGGCGGGCGGCTGCCAGGGGCATCCGGGTGGCGGTGACCGGCAGGTCGGCGCGGATAGCCTGGTTGGCGACCTCCTCGACCTCGCTCCGCGTCACGGGGGAGAGGGCGCCGCGCCAGGTGAAGTCCAGGCGCAGGTATCCGGGCCGGTTGTAGGAGCCGGATTGCAGGGCGGTGGGGCCGAGGACCTGGCGCAGTGCGGCGTGCGCGACGTGGGTGCCGGAGTGGGCCTGGCGGGCGCCGATCCGCCAGTCGGAATCGACGGCGGCGTGCACCCGGTCGTCGACGGCGATGGTGCCGTCAAGGACCCGCAGCCGGTGCGCGATCAGTCCGGTGATCGGGCGCTGCACGTCGATGACCTCGGCCCGTGCGCCGGCTGAGATGATGGTGCCGGCGTCGGGGGCCTGGCCGCCGGACTCGGCGTAGAACGGGGTCCGGTCGAGCAGTGCCGTGACGATGTCACCGGCGTTCGCCGCCGGGGTGGGCTGTCCGTCCGGGCCGAGCAGGGCGAGCACGCGTGAGTCGGTGTCCAGGCTGTGGTAGGCGAGCCAGTCGGTGGGGCCGTGGGCGGCGAGCAGGTCCCGATAAGCTGACAGGTCGGCGTGGCCGGTCTTGCGGGCGCGGGCGTCGGCTTTGGCGCGGGCGCGTTGGTCGGTCATGAGGGCGCGGAAGCCGTCCTGGTCGACGGTCAATCCGTGTTCGGCGGCGACCTCCAGGGTGAGGTCGATCGGGAAGCCGTACGTGTCGTGGAGCTGGAACGCCTGATCGCCGGAGAGCCGCCTGCCGCCGGCCCGCCGGGCCGCGGTGATGGCGGTGTCGAGGATCGTGGTGCCGGCCTTGAGGGTGGCACGGAAGGCGTCCTCCTCGGCGTACGCCTGGTCGGCGATCCGGCCGAAATCGGCGGCGACCTCGGGGTAGGAGGGGGCCATGCAGTCGCGGGCTACCGGGAGCAGGTGCGGCAGCGCCGGGCCGTCGTGGCCGAGCAGCCGCATCGCGCGTACGGCCCGGCGCAGGATGCGGCGCAGCACGTAGCCCCGACCCTCGTTCGCGGGGGCGACACCATCGGCGATGACCATCAGGGCGGTGCGGACGTGGTCGGCGACGACCCGTAGGCGTACATCGTCGGGGTGTGACCGGTTGGCCGCGTGACCGGAGCGCGCACCGTAGGACCGACCGGTCAGCTCCGCTGCCCGGTTGAGGATCGGACGGACCTCGTCGATCTCGTAGAGATTGTCGACGCCCTGCAGGATCGAGGCGATGCGTTCCAGCCCCATGCCGGTGTCGATGTTGCGGGCCGGTAGGTCACCGACGATCGTGAAGTCATCCTTGCTCGACACGTCGGTGATCTCGTACTGCATGAAGACCAGGTTCCAGAACTCCAGGTAGCGGTCCTCGTCGACCTCTGGACCGCCGTCGCGGCCGTAGTCCGGGCCACGGTCGTAGTACAGCTCGGAGCAGGGACCGGCCGGGCCCGGGATGCCCATCGACCAGAAGTTGTCCCGCTTGCCGCGACGCACGATCCGCCCGGCCGGCAGGCCGGTCCGGCGCCAGATGTCGATCGCCTCGTCGTCGTCGAGGTAGACGGTTGCCCAGATCCGCTCCGGGTCCAGCCCGAGGCCGCCCCGCTCGACCGGCGTCGTGGACAGCTCCCATGCGAAGAGGATCGCGTCGGCCTTGAAGTAGTCACCGAACGAGAAGTTGCCGTTCATCTGGAAGAACGTGCCGTGCCGGCTGGTCTTACCGACCTCGTCGATGTCCGGGGTACGCAGGCACTTCTGCACGCTGACCGCGCGCCGGTACGCCGGGACGCGTTGTCCGAGAAAGAACGGCACGAACTGCACCATGCCGGCGTTGATGAACAGCAGGTTCGGATCATGGACCGCCGGCAGCGGGGCACTGGGCACCACGGTGTGCCCCCGCTGCTCGAAGTGGGCCAGGAACCGTCGCTTGATCTCCGCCGTTCGCACCCGGCCAGGCTACATGCAAGCCGATTGCAGCTGCCGGTAGTGTGCAGCAATGCCGACCGTCCGGGGGACCGCCCGCCCGATCACCCACTACGGCGCACCGGTGCTGCACCGTCGATGCGCCGACGTCACCACCTTCGATCACGCGCTGTCGCAACTGATCGACGACATGTTCGCCTCCATGTACGCCGCACACGGCGTGGGGCTGGCCGCCAACCAGATCGGCGTCGACGCGCGGGTCTTCGTCTACGACTGCCCCGACGCCGATGGCGCCCATCAGGTCGGCCACGTCGTCAATCCCGTGCTGCGGACCGCCGCCGCGCTGGCCGGCACCGACGACGGCGACGAGGGATGCCTCTCCGTGCCCGGGCCGCGGGCCGCGCTGCGACGGGCCGCGCTGGCCACCGTCACCGGCCTCGACCGGCACGGCGCCCCGGTCACCGTCTCCGGCACCGGATACCTGGCCCGCTGCCTGCAACACGAGACCGACCACCTCGACGGACTGCTCTACGTCGACCGGCTCCCCGACGCGCAGCGCGACGCTCTGCTGCGCGAAGCGGGACTGCGAGACTGAACCCCATGCCACTGGTGCTGGGCATCGAGACCTCCTGCGACGAGACCGGCGTCGGCCTGGTCCGCGACGGGACGCTGCTCGGTGACGCACTCGCCTCCAGCATGGACGAACACGCCCGCTTCGGCGGCGTCGTGCCGGACATCGCCGCCCGAGCCCACCTGCACGCCCTGCCACCCATGGTCCGCACCGCGCTCGACCGTGCCGGCGTCGGCTTCGGGGACATCACGGCGGTGGCCGCCACGGCCGGACCCGGCCTGGCCACCGCCGTGCAGATCGGCCTGGCAGCCGGTAAGGCGTACGCGCTTGCCCTCGGCGTGCCGTTCTACGGGGTACACCACCTCGCCGGACATGCCGCTGTCGACGCCCTCGAACACGGACCTCTGCCGCAACGATGCGTCGCACTGATCGTCTCCGGCGGGCACACCAGCCTGCTGCTCCTCGGCGACCTCGCCCGCGACCCGATCATCCACCTCGGCGACACCGTCGATGACGCGGCCGGAGAAGCCTTCGACAAGGTCGCCCGGATTCTCGGCCTGCCCTACCCGGGTGGACCCGCGATCGACCGGATCGCCCGCGAGGGCGATCCCACCGCGATCACCTTCCCCCGACCGATGACCGGACCCCACGACCCGCCGTACGGCTTCTCATTCTCCGGGCTGAAGACCGCCGTCGCCCGCTGGGTTGAGCGACACCCAGGCCCGGTCCCGGTCGCCGACGTCGCCGCCTCCTTCCAGGAAGCCGTCGCCGACACCCTGTCCCGCAAAGCCATCGCTGCCTGCCGCACCCACCACACGGAAACCCTGCTCATGGTCGGCGGCGTCGCCGCCAACAGCCGCGTCCGCGCGTTGACCGCACAGCGCTGCACCGCCACCGGAATCACCCTGCGGGTGCCCCGACCGGGACTCTGCACCGACAACGGAGCGATGATCGCCGCGGTCGGCGACCTGCTCGTCCGCGCCGACACACCACCGAGCCCGCTGACGCTCGGCATCGACCCCAGCGCCGTCCTGCACGGCGCGATGATCCCCTCCTGACCCGAAACGAGGCCGGCACCCGGATGACCACCGAGACCCACACCCACGAACACGGCGACACCGCACCCCACACCCACCACGCCGAGGAAGTTCCGCACACCCACCCCGACCCCGGCGTCGACCCGCACACCCCGTTGCCCGCGGAGCCCCGCGCGTTACGCATCGGCATCGGCGGCCCGGTCGGCTCCGGCAAGACCGCGCTGGTCGCCGCACTCTGCCGAACCCTCGCCGCCGACGTTCGCCTCGCGGTGGTGACCAACGACATCTACACCACCGAGGACGCCGACTTCCTGCTCCGCAACGGCGTCCTACCAGCCGACCGGGTCCGCGCCGTCGAGACAGGCTGCTGCCCACACACCGCCATCCGAGACGACATCTCCGCCAACCTCGACGCGGTCGAAGATCTGGAGACAACCCTCGGCCCTCTCGATCTGATCTTCGTCGAGAGCGGCGGCGACAACCTCACCGCCACCTTCAGCAAGGACCTCATCGACCTGCAGATCTTCGTCGTCGACGTCGCCGGCGGTGACAAGGTCCCCCGCAAGGGCGGCCCGGGCGTCACCACCGCCGATCTGCTGGTCATCAACAAGACCGACCTCGCCCCCCTTGTCGGCGCGGATCTGTCCGTCATGGACCGCGACGCGAAGGTCCGCCGCGGCGACCTGCCCACCGTCTTTCAGTCACTCACCACCGATGACGGCGCCACAGCAGTCGCCGAATGGGTCCGCGCCCACCTTTCCCGGACACACTGACACGACCCGAACGGACAAGAGTCACACCGTTCGGGTTGGTGGCACCGCGACGAGAGCCGTTCACGACTCCACTCGACCGACGGCTGGTGCGCTGAATTCCACCGGTGTGTCGAAGGCCGCGCGGCGGGCGGCGCGGCGGAGCACGGCGAGGACCGCTGGGCCGGCGAGCAGGATCGCGATTCCGTTGGTGATGGCACGGCCGGTGTCCCAGCCGAGAGTGGAGGTGGTGAGGGTGAAGAGAGCGAACCGGTGGAGGTTGTCCAGGACGGCGTCGCCGGGGACGAAGTCGAGCTGGGTGCCTTGCGCGAGGTACGGCCAGAACCACATGTTCATGAGGAAGCCGTAGCCGTAGGCCGCCAGGATCCCGTACAGGGTGAGGATGGCGACCTCCAGCCGGCCGCGTGGGCGGCGTGGGAGCAGGCCGGCACCGAGACCGACCCAGGCGGCGGCGACCATCTGGAACGGTAGCCACGGGCCGACGCCGGCGGTCAGCAGCGCGGAGGCGAACAGGCTGGTGCAGCCGAGGACGAAGCCAAAGCCGGCGCCGAACACCCGTCCGGCGAGCACGAGTAGGAAGAAGACGGTTTCGATGCCGGCGGTGCCGGCGCCGAGTGGCCGGAGTGCGGCGTTGACCGCCGACAGCACACCGAGCATGGCCAGTGTCTTGGAGTCGATTCCGCCGGAGGTGAGTTCGCTGAGCACGATGGCGATGAGCAGTGGGAGGAGCAGGACGAACATCAGCGGGGCGTCGGTGGTGTGCGCGGTCGCCGTCGGGTCGGGAGCGGCGAACAGCGGCCAGAAGAACATGGCCAGACCGGCGGCTGAGGCGAGGCCGAGGACCAGGGCGGCGCGGATCGGGATCCGGAGCAGGGTTCGGCGCCGGGTCGAGGTGGGTTCGTCGACGAGTCCGGCGTTCATGGCGCATCGTTGGCGAGCGCGGCCGCCACCTGGTCGACGGTGAGCCACGGCAGTGGCGCGAGGATCTTCGCGACCTGCGGTGCGAAGGCGGGTGAGGCGATGAGTACCTCGGTGGCCGGTCCGTCCGCGACGATTTCCCCTTCGGCCATGACCAGGACGTGGTCGGCGGCGGTGGCGACGAATTCGACGTCGTGGGTGGCGACGACGACGGCCCGGCCCTCGTCTGCGAGGCGGCGGACCATTGCGGCGAAGTGTTTCTTGCCCGGGTAGTCCAGGCCGCGGGTCGGCTCGTCGAGCAGTACGACGGGCGGGGCGGCGGTCAGTTGGACGGCCAACACGAGCGCCAGTTTCTGCCCCTCGGACAGGTCCCGGGGGTGCTGCTGGTCGTCGACCCCGGGGACGAGTTCGTCGAGCAGGCGACGGCAGGTCCCGTCGGGGCGATCCGACTCGTGGTCGGCCTGGGCGCACTCCGCGGCGACGGTGTCGAGGTAGAGCAGGTCGCTGGCGGTCTGCGGGACGAGGCCGACGAGGGTGCGGGCCTGCTGTGCGGGGCGGTCCCGGGGGTCGGTCCCGCGGACGTCGACCCGCCCGCCCTGGCGCGGGCCGGAGCCCTGCAGCGCCCAGAGTAGAGACGACTTGCCGGAGCCGTTGCGCCCCATCAGCGCGGTCACCGTGCCGTCGGGCAGGTCGACGTCGACGCCGCGTACGGCGATCGTTGGCCCGTACCGGACGACGACCTGCCGGGCGCGTAGCTGGACCGGATGATCGGGGACGGGCCGGGCCGGTGGCGGGGGCACGGTGGCGAGCCGGGTACGGAGCCCGTCGGCGCGGCGGCGGGCGTCGCGCACCGACAGCGGTGGGGGGTCCCAACCGGCGAGGCGGCCGAGTTCGACGACGGGTGGGGCGACCGTGGCGGTGGCCAGTACCTCGCTGGGGGTGCCGGATCGCACGGTGGTGTCGCCGGGGAGGTAGACGAGCCGGTCGGCGTACTGGACGACCCGTTCCAGGCGGTGTTCCGCCAGGACGACGGTCATGCCGAGGTCGTGCACGAGGCGGGTGACCGCGGCCAGCACCTCCTCGGCGGCGGTGGGGTCGAGCGAGGAGGTGGGTTCGTCGAGGACGAGCACGCGGGGGTGGGCGGTGAGGGCGGCTCCGATCGCGACCCGTTGCTGCTGGCCGCCGGAGAGGGCGCGTAGCGGGCGCCTGCGCAGGTCGGCGATACCGAGCAGGTCGAGCGTCTCCTCGACGCGTTTGCGCATCACGGTGGTGGGGACGGCGAGTTGCTCCATCCCGTAGGCGAGTTCCTCTTCGACGGTGTCGGTGGTGAACCCGGCGAGCGGATCCTGACCGACGACACCGACCAGGTCGGCGAACTCGCGCGGTGGATGGTCCTGGGTGCTGCGCCCGGCCACGGTGACCCGGCCGCTGAGTCGGCCGCCGGTGAAGTGGGGGACGAGCCCGTTGATCGCCCGTAGCAGGGTCGACTTCCCGGCGCCGGTGCGTCCCGCGACGAGGCACAACTCGCCTTCGGCGATGTGCAGCGTCACCCCGGTGAGCGTCGGCGATGCCGTTGGGGGATAGGAGACGGTGACGTCGTCAAAGATGATCATCTCGGCCGTTCTCCTGCGGCGGCAGGGGATCGCCCCGGCTCGTCGTGGACCTCGGCCGACGTGGTGACCGGGCCGGCCGGGTGAGTCTCGGGTGGCGGTGGCGCCAACCAGGCAGGCAGTCCGCCGATCAGGATCGCGACGGCGGGCAGGGGTGCGATCTGCGGCCACCGCAGCGGGTTCAACGACGGGTAGAGGTCGGCCGGGTCGATCCGGGTGGTCAGGTAGAGGCCGGCCGCCGCGGCGATCCCACAGGCCGCGACCAGTACTTCGGCTGCGCCGAACCGGTCCGGGCGGTAGGTGGTGCGTAGTACCCGCCGGCCGCTGATCGCCAGCCCGGCCGCCGCGAGCAGCGCCCCGGTTGCGAGCATCGGCGCTCCCAGGTAGCGGGGTGTGGTCGCGTCCATCAGCGCGTACATGCCGACGCAGATCCCGCACAGGCCGCCGAGCATCAGGGCGCCGGTCAGCGCGTGCACCGCCGACGGTTGGTTTCCGTGTCGGCCGTAGCCACGGGAGTCCATCGCGGCGGCGAGGGCCAGGGACCGGTCCAGGGCATCGGTGAGGACCGGGATGACGATCCCACGCAGTGCGCGCATTCCGCTGCGGGGGGCACCGCGCAACCGCCGGGCCCGCCGTACCCGCAACACGCTCTCCACCAGTTGCGGTGCGACGGAGAGCGCCACCACGACGGCGGTCCCGACCTCGTAGAGCGCCCCGGGTACGGCCCGCAGCAGCTGTTTCGGGTTGGCCAGGGCGTTGGCTGCTCCGAGGCAGATCACCATGGCGGCCAGCCGTAGTCCGTCGTAGGCGCCGCCGAGCAGTTGTTCGGCGGCGACCGGGCCGAGTAGCCGGATCCCGGCCGCCCATTCGGGCAGTGGGAGCTGGGGCAGGGTGATCAGGATGTGGTCGCCCTGGCCGCCGCCGAAGATGACCCGGAACAGGATCCGGGAGGACACGATGAGCGCGCCGAGCCACAGGTAGAGCCGGAAGCCGAGTGCCCACGGGGCGTCCGTGCGGCGGGCCGCGACCACATGGGCCGCCACGGCGATGATGAGCGCGAGTAACAGCGGGTTCGTGGTACGGGTCGCGGCGGTCGCCAGTCCGAGGGCCCAGAGCCACCACGCGCCCGGATGCACCGCCCGGGGCAGCCGGGCGCGGGCCGTCGGCATCTACTCGGCCCGCCGCCGACGTCGTGCTGCCACCGCTGCGGCGCCCGCGACAAGGACGAGCAGGCCGGCTCCGGCCACGGTCATGATCGGCAGGCCGGGACGCTGCGTCTGAGCCGGTGCGGTGTCACCGGTCCATGCCTGCGTCTGCCCACCGGTTTCCGTGGCCATGGCCGACGCGGAACCGCCGACGGACGGGGCGACCGACGACGTGACCTGGGTAGCGGGGTCGGTGGTGCCGGTGGGTGCGCCGGGTGGTGCCGGTGGAGTTGGCACCTGGGGGCCGTCCGGTGCTGCCGGCGGTCGACCGGCCGCCGGTCCCGACGTCGTGGGTGGTGCCGCCCTGGTCGGTGTCGGCGTCGCCGCCGGCGGTGCGGGGCGCACCGGGGCGACGCCGGGTGGCGGGCTGGTCGACGCCGACCGGTTCTTCGAGAACGACCACCCCTCGAAGCTGCCCGCCGGGGGTTTGCGGGCCATCACTCCCCGTTGGCTGTAGGTCCATGGCCCGCCGTTGGGCGCGTGCCAGTACGACCAGTACGCGCTCGCCGGTGGGGTGTCGATGCACGGCTCCTCGGCGGCGGCCGGCCGGCCCTCGATCCGGCAGATGAACGACTCGCCCCACCGGGTGGTGCCGGTGATCGAGATGCCGGCGTTCTTCAATGCCGCGTGGCCGGTGGCCTGGTCACCGACCGCGCATCGGACGATGGTGGGCCCGCCCAGTTCCTGGAAGTCGACCACGACGGTGACGCCGGCGGCGTCCGGGCAGAAGCCGGCCCGACCGGTCGCCTCGGCCGGGCTGCCCGGCGCCACGACGATACCGGCGGCGACGATCACCGCCGGGATGATCCGGACGAGCCGACGGATCAGTCCGCCGCGCCCGGTGCCCGCGTCGCTCCCCCGCTGGCCCGCCGCGGCGGTGACGCAGGCGCCGGTCATGACATCCGGTCCCGGCGACGTCGGCCCGCCAGGAGCAGAGCGGCTCCGGCGGCGATCGTCATGACGCCGACCAGGACAAACGTCACGATAGAGGCTCCGGTGGTGGGCAGCGGTCCGCCACCGGGTGGGGCTGGGGGGGCTGGGGGCGTCGGGGTGCCGGTGGGGGCGACGGTCGGCGTCGGTTCTGGCGCGCCAGGGCTGGCGGTCGCCGTCGGAGTGGTGCTCGGGCTGGCACTCGGCGTCGGGGTGTCCGTTGGGGCCGTGCTGGGCGTCGGCGTGGCGGACGGCTCGGGCACCGGGCCTCCCGTGCCGATCTGACCGAGCGGTACCTGTGCCAGGCCGAGGACGGCCTGGGCGCTGGCCCGACGCCACTGGTCCAGTTCGAACTCTCCGATGCCGTTCGTGACCGCTGTGGCCAGCGCGTCGGAGGTGTACGCGATCGCGCCGACGTGGGCCGCCGCCGCGCCGGCGTTCGCCGGGGTGAGCTGCTGGGCGGCGATGAACGCGGCGGCCTTCGCCGCGGCGTCGCGTTCGCCGACGGCGGCGAGCGCCTGCCCACCGAGACCGGTGCTGTTGGTGTTGGGATAGTCGGTGAAGCCGGAGCCGTGGAACGATCCGTCCGCCGCCTGTTCCGCGAGCAGCCAGGAGGTGGCCGCGGCTACCGGCCCGGCGGTGCCGCTCGCTCCGGCTTCGGCGGCGGCGAGCAGGGCCTGGACCGCCATGGCGGTGGCGTCGACGTCCATGTTCTGTTCCGTCGCCGGATCATCAACACAGGACGTGCCGGTGGCACCGGGGTAGAGCCGGAACCCACCCCCGGGACACTGCTGTCTGACCAGGAAATCGACGGCCGGCTGCGGTACGCCGCCGGAGCGGGCCAGCCCGATCACGGCCAGCGACTGACCGAAGAGGTTGGACCCGGCCGCCGTACCCAGGTTGAGGTCGTGGAGCCAGCCCGCCCGGGCGCCCTCGTCGGACCCATGGATCAGGCCCTGGGTACGCGCCCGCCAGTCGTGCCCGCCGAAGTCGGTCGGATCCAGGCCGGCCGCGACCACCGCCACGAGCACCTTGGCCGTCGAACCACCGGTGATGAAATCTCCCGCCTCGGTACGGATGGCCGCGTAGCCGTCGGCGTTGGCCGCCAGGCTTCTGGTGATCGCGGCGACGGCGGCTGGCTCGACCTCGGCGGCGCGCAGGGCGAGCAGCGCGTCGATGGTCAGTCCCCAATCGCTACCGACGAAGCCTGGCAGTCCACCGTCGACGAGTTGGCCGGCCAGCCAACGGGATGCGGACCCGGCGGCGGTATCCGCCCCGACTCCGGCGGAGACGGCAACCGGCCGCATCGCCGGTGTAGCCGGATGGATGACGGCGATTCCGGCACTGGTGGTCAGGAACGCGAGGGCGGCAACGGCCGGAAGGAACCGGCAGAGCAGGCGACGAGCCATCGAGGGGACCTTTCGGGGAGCGGTGACCGGCACCGCATCCGCCCGCCGCCGATGGCGATGGCCGACCCGGGGCTCGATCCGTAGACCACGACGTGTGAGCCGCTCACTCCACGGTCGGGCATTCCGGCTCGCGGCGGTGCCTCAAGGGACACCGGTTCGCACACGGTTGCGGGTCAGCGCCGGCATCGCACCGGCTTCCCCCGACTGGGAGCAGATTCAGTTGTGACGGGCCGCTACCGAGTATGTCAGACGCGCGACGTCGGGACTCCTCACCCGGCGCCACCGTTGCCGGCCGATCGGACCGAATAGCGGATCCGCACAGTGGTTGACAGCCACCTCACAGTATTCGGCCCCGGCTGATCCCAGGTGGACCACGGCAGCGCCGTTGACGACCGAGACCCACCCCCCCACACTTTGCGTAGCAGATCAACACCTGTGCGTTGATGGGGGAAGTCCGGTCGGAAGCCGGCGCTGGCCCGCAACGGTAGGCGGCGAACCTCACGCCGCGAGCCCGAATACCCATCCACGCCCGGCTGCAGAAGGTTTCCCACCCGTCGTGGCCCACGGGTCGGGGCTACCCGGCGCCTCCCGGGTTGCTTCGGCACCCGGGCCGGAAAGGCGCCGTCCGATGGCAGCTCGCCGCCGCGATCGTTTCCGCCTCATCGCCACCAGCGTCCTCACAACTCTCGCCCTGACCGTGACCGCGGCCACCCCCGCTTCTGCGACGCCGCCGCAGACCCACAACCGGACCGACGCGGCCGCCGGCTGGCTCGCCCGACAACTGGTCGACGGTGAACGCCTCGAAGTCGTCTTCGACGGCGTCGCCTACCCCGACCAGGGCCTCACCATCGACGCGATCTTCACCTTCGCCGCCGCGAAGCAGGCCGACACCTACGCCACCAACGCGATCACCTGGCTCGCCGAACCCAGCGTGATCACCGGATACATCGGTGACGGCATCGAAGCCTATGCCGGAGCCACAGCCAAGCTTGCGCTCGCGGCCCAGGTCCGTGGCCTCGATCCAGCCTCCTTCGGCGGAGTCGATCTGATCACCCGTCTCACCGGCCTGATGGCACCGTCGGGCCGGTTTTCCGACCAGTCCGCGTTCGGTGACTACAGCAACATGTTCAGCCAGTCGTTCGCCGTCATCGCCCTGGACCGGGCCGCCGGGGCGCCACCACAAGCGGTGTCGTACCTGAGTAGCAGTCAGTGTCCGGACGGAGGCTTCCCCGTCCAGTTCGCGCTGGCCACCTGCACGAGCGACGTCGACGCCACCGCGATGGCGATTCAGGCACTGGTCGCGGCCGGTGAATGGCACGAAGCCCACGCCGCGTCGCAGTGGCTGGTCGCCGTCCAGGCCGCGGACGGCTCGTTCGCCGCGGGCGGGGTCGCCAACGCCAACAGCACCGGCCTGGCCGCCCAGGCACTGGTGACGACCGGTCGGCTGCTGACCTGGTGGCGTGCCCGCCAGTTCCTGCTCAGCCTTCGGGTCGACTGCCAAGGCGACCCCGGCGACCGGGGTGCGATCGCCTACGCCGCCAGCGGCTTCGATCCCAGCACCGCGCCCAGGGCAACCGCGCAGGCCGTACCAGGGCTTGCGGGGGCCAGCCTGGTCAACCTCTCCGCCACCGGCTCCCGGCCGGACGCACCGACCCTGGCCTGCACATGAGCTCGGCACCGTACGGAGGAACCATGACAATACCGATCCGCCGCCGGCTCGCGGCACTCGCCGCAGTCATCGTGCTGGTCGCGGGACTGGTCGCGGTCGACCCGCTGACCCGCCCCGCCCACGCCGCCGCCTGCGCACCCGGCACCGGCGTCACCGTCGTCGTCGACTTCACCGCCTTCGGCCTCGGCGTGCAGACCAACTGCTATCTCGGCGACCCGCCAACCGGCCTCGCCGCACTCCAGGGCGCTGGCTTCACCCCCACCGGCACCCTGCGCTGGGGCCTCGCCTTCATCTGCCGCATCAACGGCCTTCCCGTGCCGGCGGCCGAACCCTGCGTCAACACGCCACCGGCCAGCGCCTACTGGTCGTACTGGCACGCCACCCCCGGCGGTACCTGGGCATACAGCACACTCGGAGCGAGCAGCTACAACCCGGCGGTGGGAACGGTCGAGGGCTGGCGATTCGGCTCCGGCCAGGCGCCCTCCATCACCCCGCCCTGATGGTCGCCTCGGCGCGGAGGGTCAGCTTCCCTCCGCGCCGTCCAGCAGGGCCCGACGTAGCGACAGGCGGTGTTCCCGGCGGATCCGCGCCTCGCGGTAACGCCGCCGGTCCTCGTCGGTCTCGGGCAGCAACGGCGGTACGGGGCGCGGCTGTCCGTCATCGTCGATGGCCACCATGACCAGGTGCGCGGTGGCCACGTCGGTGGCCGGCACCGCGCGGTCCCATCGGTCAGCGGTGACCTTGACGGCCACCTCCATGGAACTGCGTCCGGCCCACGTGATGCGGGCATCGACATGGACGACGTCGCCGACGCGTACGGCGCGCAGGAAGGCCGTCTCGTCGATGGCGGCGGTGACGGCCGGACCGTCGGAGTGCCGGGCGGCGACGACCCCGGCGACGGAGTCGATGAGATTGAGGATCCGCCCGCCATGGACCGTGCCCATCAGGTTGGTGTGATGCTGGTCCATGATCTGGGACAAGGTCAGGTGGGATGCCGATGGTGGCCGGCCGGTTGTGGTGGTCTCGGGCACTGCGTAGTCCGTCCTCGGGAAGCACGCCGTCTGCTTTGCCGGGTGCACGTCGAGGACCCGCCACACCCTGGCGGGTCACCCGCTCGACCCACCCGCGAGGCCGACGGCAGCGCACACGTGTCGCGTACGCGGCGCGGGCAGGTCTTCGGACTCGCGGGCGCCACCGGCGCCTGCCGGTGTCCTACTGGCCGTCGCTTCCCAGGCGGGGCGCCCAGTGCTGTTGACGGCGGTCGTTCCCACTCACCGCTGCGGGGCAGTTCCGGTTTTCCACCGGATTCCCTCTTACGACGCCCGGACCGTCTAGGTCGGGCGAACCAACGCCGTAGCCATCGTACCCACCCGGCGGGCTGCACCGGCAGAGTACGGTCCCGCCGGTGACCCAGGGGCCGCTGCGGGCGACCCTGACCGGTCACACCGGCTTCCAGGCCGTGCAGAAAAGTGCCTGGCGTCGGCCCTGTTCTCGCCGCGATCTTCGTCGCCGAGATCGGCGACGTCGCGCGCCCGAAAGTGTGACGTTTGGTACCGTGTGATGTGGACAACGCTGGGGGCGCTCGACTAGGAGCGCCCCTCGCTGTAGACATCATCGCAATCGTAGAATAACTGCTGGTAACGGGTGCTCGATAAGCAAACATTGACCCGTAAGCGATGGTTGGACCGTTCTTTCCTCTAAGAACGGTCACGGTGTTACGTCGTCGAAGTAGTCGAACTCGCCTTCCCGGATGGGCCGGACGGTGTTAGCGGCAGCACGAGCGCGTGCATGTACGGCGCGTCGACCGCCGGCTGGACATCCGCCACATGCCGCCAGCCCCAGTGGTCGTAGATCCGCCGGGCCGGGGCGTCCGGCTCGGACAGCAGCGTCGCATATGGCTCGAATCGCTTCGACATCAGCGCATTGATGAGCGTCCGACCGAGCCCTTGACCCCGCCACGTCTTGGCGACGACCAGCTCGATCACAGCGAATTTGGGCGACGTCAGCACCTCGGCGGCCGGCTCAGGGGAAGTCGTGCCTCCCCACCAGCGACCCGCTGCGAACGTGAAGCCGAATGAGAAACCCACAAGCCGGCCGGCTGCACGCGAGGTCACGAGTGCGAACCCCGGCGCGGCCTTCTGTACGTTGGTGCGTTCCAAGAACCGGCCGCGGCTAAACAGCGGGCCACCGTTGTACGGCGGCTCGGCGTACACGACCTCGTACAGGTCGGCGACCTCGCCTAGCATCGCCTCGAGTCCAGCGCCGTCGTGGTGGGAAAGGTCGATGTCGGCGAGGGAGGTCACGGCGCTACCGGACCGGCAGGCAGTGCCAGCATCTCCCGCAGCTCGGCCAACGCGGATCGCTCCCGCTCTACAACGGGTACCTGATCCAGAACCTTCCGGCCCATATCCAGCACCATGGCGGTACGGTGTGCGACCGGCACCGCGTCGATAACCGTCTGGGCGTGGGAGGCACCCTCGTCAAGGTAGCCGTCAATGACCATGCATCGGGCGGCGTGAAGTTGAACCTGCGCGCGGGAACGACGAGACGACGCCGGGTACAAAGTTAGGGCGTGCTCCTGCGCTTGGCGGGCGGTGTCGGTGTCGCCCAAGTGGGTTCCTACGTAGCTTGTGGTATGCCACAAACGGTGTTGCGGATAGCCGAAGGCAGTGCCCAGGTCCTGGGTCGCGCTGGCCGGAAGCTGCCCGTAGAGGTCGGCAAGGTGATTCACGGCGTCGCGGGCCTCGTCGGCCCGGCCGAGCAGTGCGTACGCCTGGGCGCGGGCACTGAGAGCTTCCGTAACGCCCGGGTAGGCGGCACTGCCACCGATAACGAGAGCTTCATCAGCGCGGGTAAGCGCGATGGTGAGGGGACGCCGGTCGTAGAGGGCGTGCGTCGCGTCGTGTCCACGTATCCAGGTGCGAACGACCGGATCAGTGGATGCGTCGGCTGCATGCCGGGCGGCCCGCCACCACCTGCGGGCCGGCTGGAACTGACCGAGGTTTACCAGGCTCATGGCCATCACCCCGGCAAGCAGACCACTGACCCTCGACAGGCCCCGATACTGGGCACCCCGCGCGGCGTCTAGGGTTCCTTGGAGGTCAACGAGGTCCGCCGCGAGGTTGCTGACCAACACGGCCGGACGATCGGTGAAGTAGGCCCCGCCGTACTCGAAGGCGACTTCTTCCCACTCATCGACGTCCACGTCGGCGGCGTCTTTCCCGGTCAGGGAAGACACAAGACCGGAACGGATCACGTCGAGAGCCGGCGTAACAGCGCCAGCCGCAAGCGCGGTCAGGGCGTGCTGTAGCAGGATGCGGCGCCGCACGATGTCCTCCGGGTCCGTTCCGACGTCGCGACCTACGAGCGGACCGCGACGTCCGCGTTCTTCAAGTTGGGCCTGGCAGGCAGCCCCAACGGCATCGTCCGCGTCGGGTGCCTCGTCAAGATACTCTGCCTGCTTCGACAACCGGCCGTGTCCCTTCTCGGCGGGAGAGGGCTCGCCGCCGCTGAGGGCGGTTGCGGCAACGGTGAGGCCAAGAGCCTGTTCGTAATCCCGGACGAGGGCCGGCGTCACGTCTCGGGAGTCCACGTTGCGCTCAACGCGGCTTAGGTGGCCCTTATCCCGCCCAATCATGTCGGCAAGCTTGCCAAGGCCAACGCCCCTACTCTCCCGCGCGGCGCGCAAGTCCTGCCCGGTAATCACATGTCCTCCTGTCATTTCCGCGATTCACCGTTGCGGCAACACCGCAACCGTGACTCCGTCCGAACTAACGGTGATCCTCTCTGTGAGGGCGCGGGGCTGATGTGCAAACGCCGCCTGCCTCGCCGCCCACGACGACGGTACCGCCACAGGGGACTCGGTGTCGATGCAGGTGAGGTGGGTGCGTGGCATTCATGGTTGCACTCGCGCCCGGCGTGCTGGCCGGGCGCGACGTGACCCGACTGGCCTGCGTCCTGAATATGGATGGGGCGATGACGGTGGTTTGCACGCCATGGCGGGGCGTAGAGCCGTTGGCCATCGTCGAGGGCTGTCCGAGTGCTAGTGAACCCAATTCGGAGTGTGTCTAGTGAAGGCTGGCGACGCTATTAAGAGATTCAATGACTCCCCGGTGGTGCGTGACGGCGTCTCCGTGCTGTCGGGTGATGCGGCGGGCGTGTCGGGATCGGGTGGGGGGCGCCTCCGGCCCGGCCCGGGTTCCGGCACGCCCGCCACGGTTGCGGCGGCGTTTGTCTCGGTCGATGTTGGTGAGCGGTCCGGCTCGGGGGAGGTGGTTCGTGGGCCGAATGTGTTGTTGCGGCGGGCGCGGTTGGGGTTGGTGTCGCAGTCGGGTTCGGGTCGGCCGATGTCGCGGCAGGAGTTGGCTGATGCGGTGAACGTGGTGCTGCACAGGTTCGGTCCGCACGCGGGGTCCGCGACGGCGCGGTGGGTGGCCGGTCTGGAGCAGGATCGGGCGTGGTGGCCTCGGTTGTTGGCGCGGCGGGCGTTGCGTGAGGTGCTGGGTGCGGCGACGGACGGGCAGCTGGGGTTGTTCGTGAACCGCCGGATGGACGTTCCTGTTGACGGGCTGGATCAGGAGGTTGGGCCGCTGGTATCGGCGGTGCCGTGGTCGGTGGGGTCGGGTGATGGGCTGCGGGTGGTGGTGCCGGCGGGGGGGATCACGGTCCGGCAGGTGCAGGGCCGGACCTGTGAGATCGGGATCGAGGCGGCGGGTGCGGTCACCTCGCTGCTGTGCGGTGCGAGTCCGGGTGACGTCGAGCGGCTGCCGGTGGGCACGCCGTTGGTTGTGGCTGTCGGTCGGGGGGTGTGAGGGGTGACCGCCGTGGTGTCCGAGGCCGCCGGCTCTGAACTGGTGGTGAGGGGGCAGGTTGATCAGGCGTGTCGTGATCTGGGGCGGTTGTTGGGTGAGTATCGGCGGGCGGCTGGGTTGTCTCAGGTGGTGTTGGCGGGGCGTATCGCCTATTCGCGTAGCACGGTGGCCACTGCTGAGAACGGTTCCGGGCGGGTGGCGGTGGAGTTCTGGGAGTCCTGCGACCGGGAGTTGGCCGCCGGTGGTGCCCTGGCGGTGGCGTACGGCCGTGTGCGGGCGTTGACGCGGGCTCTGCGGGAGCAGCGGGATCGGGAAGGGCGGCGTGTCCGGCAGGAACGGGCGCGGCGGTTCCTGGCGGACTCTCCTGTTCCGCTGGTGCCGGTTGACGCGGCGGTCGGCGGTCTACCTGGCGACCAAGGAGTTGGGGTGGCTTTTCGGGCTGAGGCGGCGGTGGTGGTCGGGTGTGGTTGTCCGTTGACAGTGGTGCGGTGGTCGGGGTGGGAGACCCGGGCGTTGCGGGAGGCGTTGCGGCTGACCGTCGGGCAGTTCGCTTCGCGGGTGCGGGTCCGTGCATCGTCGGTGACCGGCTGGGAGAGCCTCGCCGTCGCGGGTGGGCTGCGGCCGGGGACGCAGAGGTTGTTGGATGACCTGCTCGCGTCGATGGATGTGGACGGGCGTGCCCGGATGCGGGCGCTGCTGCGGGACTCCTGCGTCGATGAGGGCCAGTCCGTGCGGGGGCAGGTGGTCGACCGGCACGAGTGCGCCGCGTCCGGTCCAGCCGGACCGGACGCGGCGAGGTTGCACGCGCGGTCCGGACGGGTGCGTCGGGGCGGTCCGGTCCTGGTCCACGACGGCGCGCGTGGTGGCGGGGTGCGAGAGCGGAAGGGAGGTGAGTGAAGTGCAGGAACCGAATGATCTTCTTCGGGCGGCCCGATTGCGGCGGTCGCGGTCGGGAGCGGGGCCGTTTTCCCGGCAGGAGTTGGCGAACAGGCTCAACGGCGTGTTGTCGGCCTTGACGGGCAAGGAATACACGCTGGACGCGAATTATGTGGGCAAGTTGGAGCGGGGGGTTATCCGCTGGCCCCATGCCGACTACCGGCAGGCGTTGCGGACGATTCTCGGCGCGGCCTCTGACGCCGAACTCGGCCTGTATCTGAGACAGGGACGGTGACGTATGCCCCGGCGTGACGGCCATTTTGTGGTGAGGGAGGAAAAGGGCGTGGCGACGTATCACGGTGGCGGTCAGGTCGACCGCGCGCAGCAGATGTTGCAGCGGCACACGGTGTCCAGCGCGGACGGGTTATGCCTGGCCTGTCAGGTGCCCGCGCCGTGTGTCCATCACGAACGGGCGGCCAGGGTGTTCGCGTGCGCGGTGCGGTTGCCTCGCCGGGTGCCAGGAGCGACCCGGCCGGAGTTGATCGGCGCCCGCCGAGTTGGTGCGGCGGGCCTGTTCACCAGGACCGGTTGAGGTGTCTGTGGTGTCGGCGGTGACGAACGGCATCGGGGTGGCCGCCGGTGATGTGGTGTACGTGGGGCGGTCGGCGAGTGTGCAGTTCAGCGGGACATCAGCGTTCGTGTTCCGGGTGATCCGTGTCGATGACCGTCCCACCTACCACGGCTGGGCCTGGCTGGAGGGCTACCAGCTCGACCGCAACGGCGACGCGGTGGACCGCCGGGAGATTTTCGTCCGGCCCGCCGGACTTCGACGGTTCGCGAGGGCGTCGGCCTCGCCGGTTCGGACACCGTATGTCCGCCGGTTCGAGGACGCGGGCGCGTCGCTGCGGAATGCGCCCGCGCGCCTCGTCGGCAGGTGACGGTGAATGGACGCGCGGGAAGGCGTCCCGCGACTGCGGGCGCCTCTGGAAGCGAACGGCACATGGAGGACAGCAGTGGCGAGTAGCCCGCATCAGCCCTGGTGCGACCCGCACGAATGCACGGCGGACTTCACCGACTTCCATCCCGACGCCTCACCTGCCACCCACGCCAGCCGCTGGTACGAGTGCGATCCGCCGGGCGGCCGGCAGGCGGTCGAGGTGGAGATGCAACTCGTGGAGTACGTCGATGATCCCCACCCGAGAACGTTCATCCGCATCGCCCGCAGCGACTTCGAGGACCGGCAGGTCTTCCACCTCACCGTCGACCAGGGCCACGCCGTCCACCAGACGCTGACCGAGATCCTCGCCCACGCGACCTCGGGGCGGAGGTGATGCCGCCGGCATCGACCCCGGCACGACAACAGGCTGTTCCACGAAAGGAGAACGGGCATCATGACCGACACCGACACCGACACCGGTAGCCCGGCGACCGACCCGCACCTCGGCCCCGTCGACCCGTCCGGCCGGCACGTCGCCGGCATCGGCGACACCGCGACCCGCGGCCCGGCCCGGCCGCGCGCCGAGGCGGACGTGCCCGAAGCGTCGACGGTCGCGGGCGCCCTGGCCGGACGCGACGCCGCACGCCCGGCGGGGCCAGGTGAGCCGGCGCCGGTCGCGTCGCGCGGGTGCGGGTGCGCGGTAACCGTCAGCCAGTGGACCGGACGGGAGTCACGGGCACTGCGAGAGGCGCTACGGATGAGCCTGCGCGCGTTCGCCCAGCACCTCGGTGTCAGTACCAGCACCGTATCCGGCTGGGAAAACCGCAACCCGAAACCGCTGCGGCTGGCCACACAGGCGGTGTTGGACCAGGCGCTCACCCTCGCCGACGCCGACACGAGAACCCGATTCGGTCTGATCCTCGCCGCCGTCTCGGACAAGGCGTCCGGCGCGGAGAACGGCAGGGCGCACCGCGTCGCGGGTGGTTCCACCGTGTCGCCGTAGGGGCGGGAACGGGCGCGTACCGAGTCCTGACATCCGGGCACCATCGGTCGGCCTATGGGAGAGGGCCGTGTTCAGAACGCCGGTTGAACAGGGAGGAGTCAGACGTGACCGGCGCTAACGATCCCTAGCGGGCGGTGACGACACCGCGCCGGCCCGACCGGTGCTCATCTGGGCTGGAGTCCAGCAGCGCCGCACCGGGCGTTGTTTCCCCGTCCTGTCTACGCAGGTGTGGACGGGCCGTTGCACCTCCCTTTCCGTGCCACGCGCTCGATGAAGTGGAGATCCCCGTGCTCGACGAAGGTGACATCCGCACCATGCTCACGCTGCGAGGCTCTGAGCGAGAAGAACTGTTCATTCAGGCCCGTGCTGCCCGCGCTGACGTGTACGGCGACCGGGTGGTCGTGCGCGCGGTCGTCGAGGTGACGAACCTGTGCCGGGTCGACTGCGACTTCTGCCCGATGCGGCGCTCCAACACCAGGGTCAACGACGTGTTCCACCAGACGCCGGCTGAGATGGTCGAGACCGCGATCGGCGTGCACGCCCTCGGGGTCGATGTGATCTGCCTTCAGGGCGGCGAGGTGCCGCAGACGACCAGGTCGGTCGGAGCGGCGCTGCCCACGATCGCCGAACTGTACGGCGGCAGGGTGGAGCTGCTGCTGAACCTGGGCAACAAGACCCGCGCCGAGTACGCCTGGCTGCGCGAGCAGGGTGCGACGAGTTACATCATCAAGCACGAGACCTCGGACGCGGCCCTGTACCTGCGCACGCGCCACGAGGCACTCGACCGGCGGCTGGAGTGCATCGCGGACCTGCTGAACCTCGGCTACCGCGTCGGCTCGGGAATGATCATCGGCCTGCCCGGTCAAAGCCTCGACAGCATCGCGCGCGACATCGTGCTGTGCCGCGACATGGGCGTCCACATGATGTCAGCGGCACCGTTCGTCCCCGCACCAGACACCCCTTTGGCCGATGCTCCTGCCGGCGACGTCGAGCTGACCCTGAACGTGATCGCCGCGATGCGGCTCGCTCAGCCGGCGTGGACGATCCCCTCGGTCAGCGCCATGCGCGCCAATGTCGAAGGCGGGCAGCGTCGCGGGTTCGACGCCGGGGCGAACCTCATCGTCTTCAACGCCACCCCGGCGGACTTCCGCGACAGGTACCTGATCTACGGCAAGGACCGAAAAGTGTCCAGCTACGAGTACGTCATGGACGTCGTCACCCAAGCTGGCCTGACACCGGGTGGCTCGGTGTTCCTGACCGAACCCGGCAGGCCCTGATGGCGCTTCCGGTCACGACGGTCGACCACCCGGTCATCATCCTCGCCCGCGGTCTCGGTACCCGCCTACAAGCGGTCGCGCGAGGCAAACACAAGACCGTCGAAATGGTGGGAGACCGCCCGATCCTCGGCTGGATCTTGCAGGAGCTACGCGCGGTCCGGCCCGCGCGGCTGTACCTGCACCTGCGTGAACCCGACGCGGAGGCCGCCGTGCTCGCGGCCGGGCACCTCCAGCCGGTAGAGATCAGCATCGGCCCCCCGACCGGCTACCTGCCCGACGTCGTGGACTGCGCCCGCTACGGCGAACGGTTCAGCGTGATCGAGGCAGACACCATCACCCATCCCGGCGCACTGCGCAACTTCCTCATCCTCGCCGACCAGCTCGGCCCGCACGCCGACCTGTCTATGGGTGTCGCACCCGCCAGCGCCAATCCGAACGGACCCGCTGTCGTGGTCAACGCCAACGGGCTGGTCACCGCAGTGAGCTGGAACGCCCAGCCGTCCGGCCTGGTGCCGCTGGGGGCATGGCACTGGACACGACACATGCTCACCGACGCGCCAGCCTTCGCGACCCGATCGACCAGCATCGCCGACTACATCACCTGGAGCATCCCGCGCGGTGCGCTCGTCGCACCGATCGGATTCCCCGCCGGACACAACATCAACACCCCGGCAGACCTCGACCACGCCCGGCAGCAGATCCGGGCGTGGACCACTCTTGAAGAACGGAGCATCACCGCGTGAGCGTCGCCATCGTGACCGGCTCGGCCGGACTCATCGGCTCGGAGACCGCCCGGCACTTCGCCACCCTCGGCCTGGACATCGTGGGCATCGACAACGACATGCGCCAGTACTTCTTCGGCAAGGACGGCACCACCCTCCCCAACGCCATCAAGCTGATCAACGAACTCGGAGACCGGTACACCCACCTGGAGCACGACATCCGCGACCGCGACACGCTGGCGAAGGTGTTCGCCCGCTACGGCAAGTACGTCGCCGTCGTGGTGCACGCGGCCGGGCAGCCAAGCCATGACTGGGCAGTACGCGAGCCGCTGACCGACTTCGACGTCAACGCCGTCGGCACCCTCAACATGCTCGAACACACCCGCAACCACTGCCCCGACGCGGCGTTCATCTTCACCTCCACCAACAAGGTCTACGGCGACCGCCCCAACCAGCTCCCCCTCACCGAGCTGGACACCCGGTGGGAGATCGAACCTGGCCACGAATACGCCGACGGGATCACCGAGGCGATGCCCATCGACTCATGCCTGCACTCGATCTTCGGCGTCGGCAAGGTCGCAGCAGACATCGCCGTACAGGAATACGGCCGCTACTTCGGCCTCAACACCGCCACGTTCCGGTGCGGCACCCTGACCGGCCCCGCACACGCAGCAGCCGAGCTACACGGCTTCCTGGCCTACCTCATGCGCTGCGCCATGGAACAACGCACCTACCGGATCTTCGGATACAAAGGCAAACAGGTCCGCGATGCGATCCACTCCCACGACCTCGTAGCCGCGTTCGAGGCGTTCCTCCGCGCCCCACGCCAAGGCGAGATCTACAACATGGGCGGCAGCAGGCACTCACACATCAGCCTGATGGAGGCAACCACCCTCGCCGAAAAGATCACCGGACAGCAGATGATCACCGAGTATCACGAGGGCAACCGCATCGGTGACCACATCTGGTGGGTCGGCAGCACGGCGAGGTTCGCCAACCACTACCCGACTTGGCAGTACACCTACGACATACCGGCAATCCTGACCGGAATGTACGAGGTCAACCAGGGGACGTGGGTCAACCGGCGCTGACCAACTCCCGGTACTGCGGGGAGTCCAGAAAACGCGGGACGATCTGGCCATAGGCCCGCCCGAACTCCAGGGCGCGCACGTCAGCGCCGTCGATGAACCGCATCGCGGCCCCCTCCCCGCACACCACATCCCCATCCGTGGCGTCGGTCGGCGCGTAGAAGATCGAGAACTCGCCGACCGCGCCAGGGAACTTCGCCGACGGAGCGACGCCCTGCCAGAACAGCCGCAGTTCCTCGACCTTCAGGCCGGTCTCCTCCAGCAACTCCCGGTGAGCGGCAGCCAACGCGTCCTCACCCGGATCAACGTTGCCACCGGGCAGACACCAACGGTGCGGGTCCACGCGGGTGTTGCCGTCACGAAGCTGCAACAACAACCGACCTCCCCGATCGACCAAGATCACACCCGCGATTCGCGCATCCACTCGCACAGCCACGCAGCGCAGCCTAGCCCCGGACGCAACAACCCCGACCACAAGCCGCCATCAGGCCGGACATCCAAGGCAGCCAACATCCGGCCACACCGAGCGGGTCAACGCCAGCACGTCCTTCGCCAACCGCCTCATCCCCGAGCAGGCCACCTCGTGGTCAACGCCGACGACGGCGCGATGGAGGTTGTTACCGGCGATCTGACACGGGCGTCACGGCCGATGCCCTTCGCAGTTGGGCGTGTCCGAGCCCCACTCTTACCGGCTGCCGGCCGTTGTGTCGGAACCGCAGCAGATCCGCCGTGTCGATGGTGGTCTCGCCCAGGTCCAGAGTCCGCCGGCTGGTCACCCAGTCCACCAGCCCTTGCCGGTCGCGGACCTCGCCCGTGAAGTGCACCAGCGTGGCGTACCAGATGTCCCTGTGATAGCTGTCCTCGAACCAGCCGTCTGGCCCCAACTGCTCGCCGAGCCGATCAGCGAACTCGTCAGCAGCACCGTCAAGGGGAAACGCGCACACCATCACCCCCGACGGCGTCAGCGTCAGCCCGCTCAACCTGAACCGCACCGGCCGGCACGCCGCCGCCGCCCGGCCCATCGCGGCCACGCAGCGACCTGCCAGCGCGTCACCGACAGGAACATGGCGACGATGAACCTGAATGGCGCGGACCGTGAAATGCACCGCCTCCGGAGCGCCGGTCGGCCAATGCCACGGGCCGGCCACTGCCATCACCTCGGCGGTCACCGCAGCCAGCCTCCGCACACTGCCAGCGTCGGGAACAAACACCACCGACATCCCCCACCGGCCACCCTCAACCGGCGCCGTGTCCCGATAGTGCGCACCAGTCAGGACCGCGTCACGACCCCGCACGAACAACCGGTCAAACGCCGCCCGGTAGGCGACATCCACCGCCCGCCTGTCCGAACCCCATGATCGCCTCGCCCTCGTCACCCGGCGCAGCCTACGCCCGCGCCGACCCCTCACCCCAGACGAACTGCCGTCACAGCGGCCGTCTCGCCGACGGCGAGATAGCAAGACGCGACGGTCTATCTGTCCATCGACCTCCATTGATGCCAACCGCTATATGCACCAGCCGAGTGCCGGCCCTTTTTGTCTTTTAGGCCGCTTTTGCAGATCGGCCGTTCGGTCGATTCGGTGAACAGCGGACCCCTGGAAAGCGCTTTCTGATCAGTATTAGAAGGGAGTACTTCGTCTCGGGAGTGGTTGCCACGCTCAGCCGGCGGTGAAACTCGACGTACGGGTGCCATCGGGGAGGTGATGGGCGTGGCGAGACTATACGCGGTCGGGCCGGACGAGAGCCCGTTCAATCCACCACCGCGTCGGCCCGACGATGTGCGGTTGCATGGGCTGGGGCGGCGGCACTGGGCGTTGCTGTCCCTACTGGCCGAGCATGGAGTGCTGCATACCGGGCAGGTCGCGACGTTGATGTTCGGCAGTCGCCCGGCCGCCGCCCGCCACCTCGGCGCGTTGGTCAGGGCGGGTGTGGTGTGCAGGTTCGTGTACGACGACGACCCGACGCACCTGGCGCACTACGAGCTGAGCGCGGCCGGCGTGGAGGTCCTGACGCAGCGGCTGCAGCAGGCGGGTCGGGCGGTGCCGGTGGCGCTGGGCCGCCCGGGTGCGGACCTGTTCACGGTTAACGCGTTCTTCGTCGGCCTCGTCGCCGAAGCGCGTCAGCGGGGCCGGGGTGAGGTGTTGCGGTGGCGGCGGGCGTTGGAAGCCGCCCTGTGGCTACGGGAACACGGCGTGCCCGACGTGGCCCCGAGCGCGTACGGGGTGTGGATCGAGGACGGGCTCTCCGTGCGGTTCGTCCTGCACGTCGACCACGACCACGGTCCCCGCCTGTCCGAGGCCATAGTGCCGCCGGCGGCCGAGGCCCTGCACGGCTACCGACACGCCCCACGCGGGGTGCCGCTGACAGCGGTGCTGGTGCTGTGTCCCACCGCCGGTCGGGCGGCCGAGCTGCACCGGGACCTGGCCGCCGCGCCGGTGCCCGTCACCGTGGCGTCCACGACCTTCGACCGGTTCAGCGAGGCGTCCAGCGCGGCCGAGGCGATCTGGACCGTGACCGGCAACGACACCCCGCTACGACTGGCCGAGGTCGGCCGATAACCCACCCGCCTGAGTGGGGTCCACCGACGTCGGGCTGACAGATCCGGTCCCGGTGGCCGTTGGGCTGTCCGTGCGGGTGTCAGTGGGGGTGTCGGTCTTGATCCTGACCCCCAAACCGACCCCTGTCAGCATCTGACAGCGCTGGTGGACCCGCCTGTCAGCAACGGCCGTCATATCGCGACAGACCCTCCGTCCTGGGGTCTCCCCGGGGGAAGCAACCGCTACACACGTAGGAAGGAGTCACCGTCATGGACGAACAATTCATGCGGGTACAGGCCCGCCTCACCGACCGCGACCACGTCCTGCTCGGCTGGCTGGCCGACCACGGCGTGCTCACCACCGTCCAGATCAACCACGCCCTGTTCGGGTCGCTGGACTTCACCCAACGCCGGCTACGCAAGCTCTGCCACGCCGGTCTCCTGGCCCGGTTCCGCCCGTTCCGCGCCGAGGGCGGCACCTACCCCTACCACTACGTCCTCGCCCAACTCGGCGTCGAAGTCGTCGCCGCGCACCGCGGCGAGGACCTACCCCGCAAAGACCAGGCCCGCAAACGACGCTGGCACCTGACCAACCGGGCGAACCTGCCCCACCTCCTCGCCGTCAACCAGTTCTTCACCGACCTCGCCGGCCACGCCCGCACCCACCCCGAGGCCAGTCTGGACCGGTGGTGGCCCGCCTCCCGGTTCCAGGGGCAGGGCGCCCTCGCGCAGCCCGGCGACCCGATCCAGGTCTTCGCCTACACCACCCGGGTCCGCCCGGACGGCCACGGCATCTGGACCGAACACGGTCTCAGCCTGTCCTTCTTCGCCGAGATCGACACCGGCACCGAACCGCTACCAGTCCTGGTCGACAAAGTCGACGGCTACCTACACATGGCTGGAGTCACCGGCCGGATCTGGCCCGTACTGTTCTGGCTCCACTCAGCCCTGCGGGAACGCCACCTCCACACCCGGCTCACCGAGGCCGGCGTGGTGTACCCGGTCGCCACCGCAACCCGCGACACCGCCACACAACAGGCCGCCAGCCCCGCCGACGACATCTGGTGGCTCCACCGACACGCCGGAGCCCGACAACGTCTGGTCAGCCTCGCCGACGATGACGACGCAGTCAGGGAAATGGCCTGCTGATCCGGCCGAACCGAACCGGGGGCGGGCGGATCGCCTGGTGGGTGAGGGGACGGTCCGGCTGTTGGGTCAGCGCGGGTCGGCTGTCGGGTACACGGAAGATGTCGCCACCGGACAACCCCTTGCGCTGACAGCCCACCGAGGTACCCTGTCGCCTGGTCAGGGCTTCGTCGGGCCGAGACAGACACAGTCCTGAGGGGCCGGCCCGCTGTTAGGAGCGGATCAACTCCTCGGCTTCGGCGGCTCCGTGCCGCTGTTGCGGCTCTGGGACGTCTAGCGTGTGTTGTGCCTCTCGTAGGAGCGACACCGCAACCATCGTGGCGATCAGGGCGTTGACCGGCTTGTACTGAATCCGGCTCACCGTGTGGGCAGTGGCGTGTCGGTTCGCGAGCGCGGGAACCCTGTCACCACGATCTGGGTGAAATTGGTCAAACATTCGCAGTAGCGGCCATAAGGTGGCTGAGTGTCGAAGATCCTGTAGCGTGCAGTCCCGCGACGCCTTCACTACCTCAATCATGGGCCGGTAGAAGCCATTCTTCGGCACCGTGCTGAATAGGGTTCCCCGCAGGGTGGCGTCCACGATGTTCATCGCGTACGCCTGTCCTGGCCTGTCGTGACCGGCCCACATCGCGGCCAGCAGGTCGCCGGCCGCCCGGCGGAACTCGTCCAGTTCCGGCGCTAACACCTCCGCCAAGGTCCGCAAGCAGTCCTGAAGTACTTCGCCCCTCTGCCGCAGGAGCACCTCCCGCCGATGGTGCGGCTCGACTGCGAGAAGTGCCTTGATCACATTGGCGGACGGTACCCAGCACAGCGGGATGCCCTCCACCGCGGCCAAGCTGGCGACGTCGGCGAGGAACATGCGTTCCGGCCAGTTCGGCGGGTAGGTGCCGTCCGTTCGCAGCCTGTCAACCCACCCGCCAACGTCCGGAATGCCAAGTGGGAACCTGGGGAGGTTGCTCTGTACCTGTCGTCGAAGGCTCTCCGCAGCACGGGTCCAGTTCGTGACGCGCGCGATCGATGCCCAGTTCTGCAAGGGGTAGATACCGGCAGCCCGCGCAGCCTGAGTCGCTGCGGCCAGCCCGGGCGTCTTGGCTGCAACTTCCAGGCGATGGTCGATCCAGCCGGCCGCCCGCATGCGCTCCAGCGCCATCGAGACCGTGCCGAGCATCATCCAGGTAGCGACGTTGCCATTCGAGCCGTCGATGAGCGAGGGGACCTGACGATGCACGGTCTCTGCGAAGCGGGCTACGTCCCCTCTCGTGGGGTCCGCCGCCGCTTCCGTCGAGGCTGGACGGACGCCGGGTGCCCACCGGATGACTTGTTCACGGCTTCGTCCACACCCGAGGACTCGGAAGACATCTCACCTCAATCTCTTATGCGAACGACCATGATCTCACTGGAAGGGACGCCCACGATAGGGTTTCGGGCCTCGCCCGGCGGGTTAGTGTCAAGGTTGCCGGCATCTGTCGGGAGCAGCGGCCAGCGCGTGGGTACGTGGCCGTCAAGCAAACGGGCACCAGGGTCAGCCCTCGTTGCCGTTGCCGGCCCGGCCGGTCCGCCGACGTCGGATCTGGCCTCGGCGGCCGGGCGCCTTCCGGCAGCGGTCCCGCCACCACGGTCGACGGCGTGTTTGTGTAGAGCTGTCGTGCCGCGTGCTCGGCGGTCCGCGCTTGGTGTAGCCGGCATTGCGCCTCGCGCAGGTCGGCCAGTGTCTCGGCGAGCAGCGAGGGTGTAGATCAGGTGCAGGGCAGCGATGGTGTCCTAGTCCCGACACCGCACCCGGTGGCGGCAATGAGCCGGGACATCTTGCGCAGGTGTCCCGCCTGGGACACCTGGCGGGCCGGCTGCCGGCAGGACGTGCGCGGGGGTGCCGGAGGCACCCCCGCGTACGGTGTGGCCCAGCTAGGCAAAACCAGCGGAGAACCGACTGATCTGCGGGATGTGGGTTGCCGCAGTCACTGACACCCAACTCACATACTAGGAACTCCCAAGCATGTCCAGGACTGCCGAGCGGATCTCCGCAGGCAGGACGTGCCATACTTGGACCAGCCGAAGCGCGATCTTGACTGCCGAGCTCATGGCGACCAACCGGTCTCGGCAGTTGTCGGATCTCGTCTTCGCTTTCGGTAAGTGATCGGAGCGAGGGGCCCCGGCCGGGGTGAGAGCCGGTGACTTGGGGCCCCTCTGCTCGTTGGCTCTCGCCTTCCTTGGCCTAGCTCGCTTTCGTTGCCCTGTGTTGCGGGCCAATGGTCCGTTCCTCTCCTCGCGCCGCATCGGCGCGATCTTGGATTCGTACGGGCGGACTCGGACGCCCGGTCCCGTGGTCCGATTGAACATCCGCCCCAGCCTTCACCGGGTAGTGATAGAGACCCTTGCGCTGTCGGGCCAGCCGCCCGCGGCTGACCCAGTATCCGAGCGCGTTGCTGACCTTGTGAGTTGGCCACTCCACACCGAGCGCCGAAAGACGATTCGCAACATCTGACACGGTGAACCTTTCACCTGGATCTATCACCTGCCACACGAGTCGCCGCAGCGGCACATCCCGTGCACGCACCGCCCCAACGGAAGTCGTCGCGCCGCTGCCTCCTCCGCTCGATGAGCTGACGGCGGCACCTCCGGCCATGATCGCTTCGCCATCCCTGGCAAATGCCTCGTCCGGCTCGCGTTCGCCGAGCGACACCTCCCGCCGAGTGACGATCTCCATGCACGCCTCGTACAGCCGCTCGGGAACCCGAACGTCGAGGCCAAGCGCGCGAGCCGCGTCTATCGCGGTAGCCACGTCATGCAGCTTCCGCACCACCTCCTCCACCTCGCCGGAGGTTCCGTCAGCGCCCGTGCTGAGATGAGCCACTGCTTCCCCCCTTCGCCAATCTTGGACAAGTGAGAACGGACTCTACATCCCGAGAGTTCGCGGGGCCGCGTGACCCCCTGCCGCACATGTAGCGCGAGACTCATCCCTTGCCAATTAGGACATAACGCTCATGTAGCCCCCTGCAGGGGCATATAAGAGCCAATCCCCACCTTGTCACGTTCGCTAGAGTAGGCACGTCAGGTTCGGCGTTGAGATCGCCGGCAACCATACCGAGATCAAATAGCGAATGCGGAGGAAGCTGCACGTGGCCACTGCGCTGCAGATCTGTCGGCTACGGGTCAAGACCGCACAGGGCTGGCAAGATCCGTATGATCTGGATCAGCCGGTCGTTGCTGTAGTAGGGCCCGTAGATACCGGGAAGAGCTCACTCCTTGACTGCATTGCCTTCGCTCTGGGTCGGGACATCGACGAATTTCGCGGGGCCGTTGACCGCGAGCTACGCGCGGTCGAAATAGTTGTTCGCGTTGCATCCGGCGTCTATACGTTGCGGCGTTCTCGCCGGACCCGCTCGTATATAGAGATCCTTGACGCCTCGGGAACTTCGGAGGGTCGGTTCCCAACCCGTATGCGCGAAGGTGTGCAAACCATTTCGGATTGGCTCTTCCAGCAATTGGGAATCGCTGACTTAATGGCCTCTGTCCGTCTGCCCGGCGAGAGGCGACTGGGCTTCGCGGATGCGCTCTTTCCTTATTGTTATCTAACGCAGGAAGACATTGATCGGCACGTAATAATGGCGCGACGGGAGGACGCGACACGCTTGACGACCCTCAAGCTCCTATTCAATCTCACTTCGGCGAAAGCCGAGCGGCTAGCGGGAACGATGCGCGACGTTGACAATGAGCTAGCAAGGGAAAAGCGAAGGCTGAAGACAATTGGCGACTTCCTCGCCGGTTCTGCGGCAACCCATCCGGATGCAGTTGACCGCGAAATAGAACGGCTCCGCGAAGCAGAGATGGTTTCCGCCAGTAACTTACTGAAGCTGAGGGCGAAGGCTCGATCCGATAGTCCTGATGCTGATCCCACACGGGAACGCGTCTTCAGCGCGCGTAGACGCGTGAGCGATGCAGAGCATGCTCTCGACGGGGCTATTCGGAAACGGAGAGCGGTCGAGGACCGGATGGAGCCCGTCAAGAACTCCCTCGAAGAGCTCGCAGAACTTGAGCATCGTTCCCCTGACTGTCGATCAACACTCCGTATAGCCTTCCGCGAGTGCCCTGCATGCGAGGCTGACATAACCGACCGGATTACCTCTCCCGGCCATTGCCATCTTTGTATCCAGCGGCTCCCGGGAGCGGACCATCAAATGGAACGTGAACGGCTGACGCTTGCCTACCAGCGACTTGAAGCCGAGTTCGACAAGCTATATGAGGAGGAACGCCGCGCTCGGCTAGAGGCCGATGCCGCTCGCCGCGAACTAGAGGTCCTGCTGGATAGCCTCAACCTTCAGGCCGGCGAGATCGTGGCGCCGCATGTTGACAGCATCGCCGCCGCTGCGGGGGAACTGTCTAGAATCAGAGCCAGCGTGGCCGCCTTGACGCGCGTCCAGGATGCGCACAGACGTCTAAGAGAGCAATACGATCAGATAAGTGGGAAACAGAAGGAACAGGAGGAGCGACGCAGGAGAAATGTCGGGAGCGCTGACCTTGAGCGCTTAGAAGATGTCTTGTCCGCCATAAACGGAATCTTCGAGAGTATCGTCAAAGGAATCGAGCTGCCCAACGCAACAGGACAAGCCCGACTGGACCCAGAAAGCTTGCTTCCGCTCGTTGACGAGCAAGCCTTCACACGAAGAGGAGGAGGGGCCCGCGCAGCGGTCAGCATCGCATACAGCCTTTCACTACTCACTTACACCTTGGAGAACGGGCTTGCAAGACTGCCCGCCCTGTTGATGATCGATTCACCTCAGAAGAATTTTGGAGCCAACAAAGACGATAAGGCACTCGCCCACCGCGTATATGAACGATTCCTCGATTACATGGGCGAACGGTCTAGTTGGCGGCAGGTAGGGTTACGCCGGCCCTTCCAGGTGATAATAGTTGATAACGATCTTCATGCCGACATTCGCAAACGCATCACAGTGCACCAATTCACACGTGATGAAGGGTTCATTCGGGGGTTGACTAATCCGCACGGCAGTCCTGCTATCCGACAGCTCGCCATCGACGACGTCGACCGCTAATATCGCGACCGGACGAGTTCCTGCCTCGTCTGCGGTATATGCCTTGCGCGTCGCCATTCTCTTCGGGTCCCAAACCAGCGCCGATGAAGCGGTGCGCCCCGAACGCCTGCCGACTGCCCGTGCCGGCCTGCAACAGCTTTGATGTCCGCCACGGTGCGTGATGCTCCCGGTTTTGGACCGCCTCGTCGCCGATCTCGGTCCCACCGCTGCATTGCGCCTAGGGTAATGCCCGGCGGCGCAGGCGGCTGCTCACCGCTCACGCGGAGGGGTCTTGCCCTCATCGTCGCCGCCGAGCAGGGCGGGTACGCCGGTGACGTCGAGGACCCGCCGTGCCGGCGGGCTGGCAGTTGATCACCTCAGTCCGGACGGCGTTGTCGCTGCTGCGGTGGTAGGTGTCTAGGAGCGTGCTGATGCCTCAGAATCCAGGAAGCTGACCCCGGCGAGTTCGGCGGTCAGCGTCGCCGAGTGGTGGTCCAAGGCCTCGCGGAGGCCCACACGGAACTCGTCGGCGGTGCAGGTGTCCACCTCGCCGGCCACGACCAGCCGCGTGCCCGTCTCGTCGGACAGCATGCTGCTCGCCAAGACAGCCGACGACCCTCACGGCGACTCGGCACCACCAAAAAAATCGACCGCGCCCGGTCGAGATTGATAAGCATTGGCCATATCTTGCTCCGCAAGTTTGGCCGCCAATTGCCATATCTTGCTCCGCGACCGAAGGCGCGTACGCAGATCCGGTAACCGGTGCTACAACTTGCTGGCTCCGGTCTGGCCTTTACGGGAACTGTCACCGTAACCGTGCTACGGGCACGGACCAGCCCGTACGGAACGGTACCGCACGGCACGGCCGGCGTGCAGCACCCGGGCTGCGACGACACGCGGCGCGGCCCGGGTGTCGGTGCCGTCCGCCTCGCCGCTGCGGGGCCGGTAACCCCTGCTCCCGGCGTTACCAGCCGCTACCCGTAGCGCCGTTGCACCCCACCGGGCGCCGGTAACGCCCCGGTGGGGAAACCGCTTCGACGCGAATGAGACGGCACGAACATGCCAACTTCCTCACCCCTATTTCCCGGCCCGTGCCGGTCTCTCTCGTCCCGTTCCACCGGGCGCCGGAAACGGCCGTTACCGGCGGCTACGGGCAACGCGGGTGGTAACGCCCGCGCGTCATTCTCAACCCACGGAAGGCGAACCCCATGAACAGAACACAGCGGACCCGACGAGCGGCATTCACAGCGGAGGATGATGGCCACAAGCCGGACGACACCTGACCCGCGCCGTCGCCCACGAGGCGACCGGTCGCCGGTTCCGGGCGCTGATGCACCGGACCGCGACCCCACACCCGACCATCTCCACGAGTCCACGACCGGCCAGCCCAACGCGCGGGGGGTGTTACAGCTGGCCACCCACCCCGTTACCGCCCGCACGACAGCCCGGATCCCACCCCGACCAGACCAACCAGCCACGTCCGGCCGCGACGGACGAGCCGGCGAGCAACCAGAAGTACAGGCGCTCATGCGGCAACGGCTCGCCGCGATGGCCGCACCCCGCGACACCGACGACCCCGAGTTGGCGGCGCTGCGGGCCATCCTGCGCGACGAGTCATTGATGGCACACGTCACCGCGAACGTGGACCGGTGGCCACCGCTCACGGCCGATCAGCGCGCCACCGTGGCCGCGCTGCTTGGCCGGCGTCGGTACCGCGACAGAAGGTGAGCGCTCCGCCTTCCCGCTTCCGCTTCCGTCGAGCAGGCGGAAGCGGAAGCAGGAGGTGACCTCGCACGAATGGAATCTGCCCCCGCGGCAGCGCTGTTGACCGGGTCCGGCTGTCCTCTCCGCGAGGTCGGTGTTGCCACTGGCTTCCCGGCAGCACCAACGGGGCCGGCGCGGGCGGTATCGCCGCCTGGCGCGCTGCGGATCGGACGGCGCGACGCGAGACTTTAACGCGGAACGGGCCGTGGGTGGCAGCAGGGGCGGAGGGCCTTGGTGTTTCGCGGGCAGTAGGTGGCTGTCTCGCTTGTGGTGTTGGTAGCGCCGCTGCGCTGTGATGGCGGTGGACGGTCGCCCTTGTCGCAGAGCATCCGGAGGCGGTAGTGCTCCCCGGAGGGCCGGTTGCGTCTCTTGGCTCACCGGCCGCTAAGGCTGGGCTTTCCGAACGGGGGCGAGGGGTGGATCTGCTGACGGTTCGGCGCCAGGCGGAGATGTCCGTGTTGAACAGAGTTGGAAGTATTAGTTGATTTCGGCATCTATCTGCGGATAGAGGCGACTTCGGAGTTGTGCGATATGACGGTTGGCACCGTGGCACACATTGACGACGAATACTGGCCGTGCTTGTGTTGTTTCGACTAGTCATCATCGAGGCCATGCGCATGTGTCATCCGTCGTGAAGATCGGAGTATCGCATGAGACGATTGGCGGCGGTCGCGATGGCGGCCGTCTGCGTGGTTTCCGTTGTCGCTGTTTCTAGTCCCGCGTGGGCGAATCCGTCGGGTTGTTCCCAGGGCAATACCACGATCAGCCAGAGTGGCGGCTACATGACCGCGTGGAACGACGCAGAATGTTCTTCGAGCGCGACTCGCACCTTCCGCATCGAGATCAAGAGGGACGTGGCGGTCCTGCCCGACCCCGTGGTGTCCAGCTACGATGACTATTGGACGGGCAAGTTCTACTATGCTGAGACCAGCAGTTGTGACGGCGGCCGGAGCGCCAACTACTACGGTCGTTCGTTTTTCACGTCCCATCCAACCTACGTGGACACCAGCAATCTCATGGTGAACACCTGCTGACCTGATGTGATCGGGGGGCCTGCCATGGAAGAGGCGGCGCTTGGGCGCGGACTGGCCCAGCGGTACGGGAAGCGGAATGTGTTTCGCGATCTCGATATTGTCGTTCCGCCAGGGGTGACGGTTCTGCTGGGGCCGAATGGTGCGGGAAAGACGACACTGTTGCACACCATCGTGGGTCTCAAGCGTCCGGTGGCGGGAAGTCTTCACGTTCTCGGTTGTGATGTGCTGCGTCGCGGCGGTCTTCGGGCCGTCGCGGCGCGGGTCGGTTTCCTGCCGCAGGTTGTGTCGCACTATCCCGGTTACACCGTCCGGGAGTTCGTCACCTACGCCGCCTGGCTCAAGGGGGTACCCGGGCGGACCATCGGCGCGAAGGTGGATCGGGCGCTCGGCTTGATGAGCCTGTCCGGGCGGGCCGGATCCCGGATGGGCAGCCTGTCGGGTGGGCTGCTGCGCCGGGCCGGGATCGCGCAGGCGATCGTGCATGAACCGGCGCTGCTCATCCTCGACGAGCCGGCCGCAGGGCTCGACCCCGCGCAGCGCATCGAACTGCGCCGCGTCCTGCGAACGATCGCCGGTGAGTCCTCGGTGCTGGTCAGCACGCATGTGGTGGACGATGTGCGGCATGTCGCGGACACCATCGTCGTGCTCCGTGAGGGCGCGGTGGCGTTCACCGGGACGGTCGCCGGGCTGGAAGGTCTGGCCGGGCCGGGGGTGGACGGGGACAGCGATCTGGAACGCGGCTACCTGACCGCGTTGCGGCGCCCGGGGGTGCCCTCGTGACCCTGATCGGTATCGAGCTGCGCCGAGGGCCGGGCCTGTGGACCCTGCCCGTGCTGACGGTGGTCGGTGTGTTCATGGCCCGCGCGCAGTTGAGCACGGACACCGTCTGGTCGTATGCCACGGGCGCGGTGACGAGCGCCCCGATGTTGATGGCCCCGCTGGCGGTGGGCGTCGCCGCGTGGGCCGGGGGCCGCTCCCAGCGTCGCGGAGTACGCCATGCCTGGCTGCTGGCCGGGCGCGATCCGGTACAGGCGCCACTGATCGAGGCCGGTGTGCTGGTGGCCTGCGCCGCCGTGGCGTACATCCTGGTCGCTGTGGTGACGCTGCTACCCACGGCGGCTGCCGCGACGTGGGGCGGCCCGTTCTGGTGGTGGCTGGCCTCAGCCGGGGCCGGGTTCGCGGCCATGGTCGCTGTCGCCTACGGCGTGGGGGTGCTGGTGCCGGGCCGATTCACCCCGTTCGCCGTCGCGCTGCTCACTTACCTGGCCACAACCTGGAACCTCGGCAACAGCGGCGCCGACTACGCGATGTTCCCGACTACCGTCGAGTTGATCGCACCGTTCAACGCACCGCACACCCCGACAATGCGAGGGCAGGTGCTGTGGTTCACCGGCTCGGCACTGTCGGCCCTCACGCTGATCACTGTCAAGGTCCGCTCGTCTGCTTGGCTGATGTTCCCTGCGGTCGCGCTGTCAGTCACCCTGACCGCCGCCGGCGCCGCCTTGATCGTCAACGAGAACGGCCGCTACGTCGACCTGAACCGTCACATCACCTGGTCCTGCACGGGTAATTCACCCCAGGTGTGCATCCACCCCGCCTTCGCCACCAGCCTCCCCGCGATCAGTGAACAGGCACAGGCCATCGAGCGGCGGCTGACCTCCACGCCTTTCGCCATCACCCGGGTCGAGCAGCGACCCCGAGGCGTCGGCGGCCAACCCACCCCCGGCGCCGTCGCCTACGCACTCGACACACCCACCGCCGACCACTACCACCGCGCCGGGCTCGACATCGCCATCGCCGCCCTCGGCGTCGACTCCTGCGCTCGCAGACGCGACACCGACGCCCACGCCATGGCCCAACTGCTCGTCGCCTGGACCGTCGGCGACGAGACACTGTTCACCCCCCGCGACCCCATCCAACAACAGGCGAGACACCAGTTCCTCAACCTCCCGCTGACCGGACAACAGCAATGGCTGACCACCCACGCCAACGCCATCCGCACCTGTTCCCTGACTTCCCACACGTTCACATGACCGGCCCACGCCTGCTCCTGAAATCCCGCCGGACAGCGCCGCTCCTGCTAGCAGCCGTCGCCGTCGCCGTCGCCTCCCGAGAATTCGGCGGCCAGCACCTGCTCATCGGCGCCACCCAACCGGTCCCGCTGCCGTGGGCCGCGCTCCTGCCCGCGATCACCGCCTACCTCACCGCCGTCGCGGCCTGGTCGACCCTGCCGCTACAGGAACACCTCGCCGTCCACCGCACCGACCGCTACGACCTGCTCCACCTCACCACTGCCGCCCTCATCGGCGCCACACTGGTCGCCTGGGCTGCCCAACCACTCACCGGCACCATCACCACGCAAGGCGCCGTCCGCAACTACCTCGGACTCCTCGGCTACTCCCTGATCGGCATCGCCGTCTTCCACCCCACCATGGGCTGGACCATCCCCACCACCCTGCTCACCACCGGCCTCGTCACCGCCGGCACCCGCACCAACCTGCCCCTACTGGACTGGCCCGCCCGCCCCGACAACAACCCCACCTCCTGGACCATCAGCACCACAATCCTCCTCACCGGCCTAGCCACCTTCACCAGCCACAACCGCCGACGCGCACTCGCGGCGCGAACAGCCCGCACCCAACCCGAGTAATTCCTCAGAATGACTAGCCTCCACGGGAATCCGACGACCGCAACCCTGGGCTTGACCCGGTTTCACGGACAGGGTCGGTAAGTTGATCTCACGCTACCTTGCTGACGGGCCTGCTGGAGTAGGCGGCGGCTTCGTATTCGGCCGGGCTGAGGTAGTCCAGGGTGGAATGGCGGCGGCGGGTGTTGTACCAGCCCTCGGTCCAGTCGAAGATCGCCGCACGCGCGGCAGCGCGGGTCGGCCACGCCCGCCGGTCGAGTAGTTCGGTTTTGATCGTGGCGAAGAACGATTCCGCGACGGCGTTGTCCCAGCATTGACCCCGGGCGCCGACCGACAGCAGCACCTGATGCTGGCTGGCGAGTCGGGCGTACTGGGTGCTGGTGTATTGACATCCACGGTCGCTGTGAAAGATCACCGGACCGGTCGGACGCCGGCTGGTGAGCGCGTTTGTCAGGGCTTGGGCAGGCAGGTCGGTACGGAGGTGGTCGGCGGTGGCCCAGCCGACCACCCGCCGCGACGCGATGTCGATCACGGTGGCGAGGTACAGCCAGCCCTCCCAGGTGTGGATGTAGGTGATGTCGCCGCACCAGCGGGTGTCGACCTGGCCGGCGGCGACGTCGAAGTCCCGACCGATCAGGTCCGCCGACAACGCCGCACCCGGGTCGGGCACGGTCGTGGTCCGCCACCGCTTCGGCGTGCGGCCGCACAGCCCGACGCCCCGCATCAGCCGGGCGACCCGCTTGCGGGAGTGCCGCCGACCCTGGGCGGCGAGTTCGGCCCGGACGCGGGGTGCGCCGTAGGTGCCGGCCGAGCCGGCGTGGATGTCTGTGATACGGGCAGTCAGGTCGGCGTCGTCGCGTTCCCGCCGCGACGGGCCACCGGTGCGGTGCTGGTAGTAGGCGGACCGGGAGACCTCCAGCAGCTCGCAGGAACGCTTCACGTTCCCGCCGGGCCGCGCCTTCTCCGCCTCGATGAACGGGTACACGTTCACCGGGTCTCCCGCACGAAGAAAGCCGTGGCCCGTTTGAGGATGTCAACATCCTCGCGTAGCCGGCGGTTCTCCCGCCGCAGCCGCGCCAACTCGTCGCGTTCCTCGCTGGTCAACCCGTCCGACCGGGTGCCGGCGTCGAGGTCGGCCTGCCTGACCCACTCGCGTACCGCGGTCTCGGTCAGGTCGAAGTCCCTCGCGACCTGCACGATCGTCCGGTCACCCCGCCGGCATACCTCGACGATCTCCGCCTTGAACTCCGGCGTGAACGCCCTGCGCGGCCGGCGTGGTTTCTTGCCCATGCCTTCCATGATGAACATCCTCCCGAGGAGCACACAGCCCCTCTGATCTGGGATGTCCGTCAAACCGGGTCAGGCCCAACCCGGACAGCTTCGCCGGCAGCGCGGGCAACCCCTCCCGGAAAGCGACGGCAACGCCTCACCTCCCGGGTGAGGCCGGGAAAGGTCTGGTGGGGTGTGGCTGCCACGACGCTGGTGGGTCGGTGGAGGGCAAGCCGGCCCCGCTACGTCGAACCGTCGACCCCGACGGGCCGACGTAGCCGGCGGGCGACGTCGTCCAGGGCGAGCATCCAGCAGTCCGCCGGGCCTACTCGCGTAGCCCAGACTGTTGGTGGCTTGTCTTGCCGGTTGGCGGACGTCCGGTCCCGCTATCAATATGTCCGTTATAAGACAGAAGAGCGTTTCACCTTATCGATCGTTAACCTCGAATGTGGGGTCGGTGGCTGTGTGGCTCCCTCGGCCACCGGCCCCGCCTGATGCGGCCTTGGAGTGCATCAGGGCCGGTCGAGGGCCCGCCAAGGGCTGGGGGGCAGGGGCTGGTGCGGCAGTTACCCGCTCGTTGTGTGCGCCGGACTGTCAGGGTGGCGGTAGCCGGTGGTGGTGGTGTTGGCGTGGAGGGTGAAGCGGGCGTCGTCGACGAGGCGGTCGACGCGTACGGAGCGGCCGTCACGCAGAGCCCATGCACAGGTGGGACCGGTCGGTGACGGTGGGGGCGTGGCGCATGGCGTCGGTGGTGGTGCCGGCGGCGCGCACCCTCTCTCCCACGAAGTGAAGACGGATCTAAGGTTGCAAGCATGTCATCCGACTCCAGAGGGATTTTGGCCCCTACGAGGAGATCGAACCTCGACATGTAGCGGCGGCTGCTCGCCTGACCGCTGCGATGACCGTAATGTCGCCCCTATCCGTGATGACCATCATTGGCGCCGGGTACCACATGGCGACGATTGCCGGGGCGACTGCCAAGGCGAGCGAGTTCCCGGACTTGGTCGACCACCACACGACCTTCGAAGAGCCAGCGATCTTCACCCACGACACTGTCGAGTTCCTGGCCCGCTACATGGAAAGTTTGGCTGAGTCGGCGCGTCGGCGCCCGCACCGGTATACCTACCGCGATCCAGACGAGTTGGCGCACTGGATGGACCGGTGCGCGAAGGATCTTCGGACTGCAGCGGCCACCATCAGGGACCAGCCGAAGAATCGGCCCTTGGAGCAGTAGCCCGTTCAGGTGGGCGCCCGGCTGTTCCCTTCGACCGCTCTGCGTGCGGTCCAACCGCTGCGGAGCGGTCCGCGTGTCGCTGCCTGTCGGGGCCGGCGACGGGCGAGACATCCCACCTCCGCCCGACATGCCGTTTGGCGGCAAGCGCCAAGGGACGGAACAGTCGGTAGCCCACGCGGCTCTGTGGTAGGGCCGTTCCCGGCCAGAGCGGGCGGACCAGTCAGGCCGGGCGGAACCGGCCGGTGGGCGAGCGGAGGTTCAGGCGCTCGTGCGCGAACGGCTCGCGGCGATGGCCGCACCCCCGCGACACCGACGACCCGGAGGTGGCGGCGCTGCGGGCGATCCTGCGTGATCAGGCGTTGATGGGCCCACGTCACCGCGAACGTGGACCGGTGGCCACCGCTGACCGACGAGCAACGCGCCACCGTGGCCGCGCTCCTCGGCCGATGCCGACACCGCGGCAGCCGGTGAGTGAGCAGCGCCGGCTTACACGCGAAGGGGTCACCCCCGAATCGGGGTGCCCTCTTCGCGTGCTGCCGGAACGCGGCTACACGGCCGGTGCGCCGAGTCCGTGCTTAGGCTCGATGCGCAGCGCGGCCGGGTCGAACCCGCGTCCCTTGCGTCCGGACGGCAGGATTGTCACGGTCATCAGCCGGTCGATGACGACCCGCTTGTCCGCCAACGGCGCGTCCCGCCACGCCTTCACGGGATCGGGCGCGTTCACGAACCGGGCCAGCGGGTCGCTCCCCGCGTTGACGTTCAGCTGCTCGTCGATTTCCGCGATCATCGCGGCGCACTGACGGCGGGCCTGGCGCGCGTACTCGCGCGTCTCCAACCCGCGCAGTTCATCGTCCAGGATCCGCGTCAACCGTTGCCCGATCGCGGCCCGCTGCGCGCGCAGTCCCTCGGCGTCCACCTCCGGTGTCGGCTCGGCCAGCAACTCGAACGCACGCGGGTGCGTCAACGCGTACAACACATGCGCTACCACGGCAGCGTCGACATGAGCCTGATTGCGGGTCAGGTGGCCGAACTCCTTACACCGGTACCGAGGCACCCGACCCCCCAGGGTCACCTGAACCGTCATCGGCCGGTCCGTGTCCGTCCCCGGCGGGGTACAGATCCCGCACCGGTACACCCCCGTACCCAGCCAACGCGGGGCTGCGCCCGGCCCCACCCGCCGGGACGGGTCGGTCAACAGATCCCGCACCGCGAAGAACACCGCAGGCTCCGTGATCGGATCCCACGGCGCGGTCACACCCTCCAAAATCTCCCCGTCGTGCACCATGAAACCGGCGTTACGCGGACGCAACAGGATCTCCCGCACCGTCTCGGCGCTCCACGTCCCACCAGCCACCGTCGCCACCTTCGCCGTACGCACCTCCGCGGCCAACGCCCGCAACGTCACACCCTCCAACACCCGCTGTGACCAGTCCGCTATCAGGCCACACTCACTGTCAATCCGCGTGACACCCGCGACGCAGTCACGCCCGCCGTGCCACGCACACACATACGTCTGCGGGTCGCCGCCGCCGACCTGCGGCGGACCGCTGCAGAACCCGAACGGACGCCGACCTCCACCCCACTGACCGTTCATCGCCTGCCGCAACCGCTCCGCGCTGACCCGACGCGACGTGTCCCGACTCGACTTGTTCCCCATCGTCACCATCACCCGCGCCAAGGTGATCTCCGCGTCCGTACCACCATCGGTGAACCGCAACGAACCCGACAACGACTGCGCGTTCGCCCTCACCTCCTGCATCACATCGATCATGTCTTCCAAATCGCGGGGATCACGAACCGTCCGATCCAGATCCACCGCCAACACCGCCTGAGACTGCCCACTGCGCAACCGATCCAACAACCGCCGGAACCCCGGCCGGATCACCCGCAACACCGTCGACCCGTCCGGCAACCTCACCTTGCGCCGCTTGAACGCCGACGCCGGTTTCGGCTTGCCACCCGCCATATCGTTCTCGACAATGACCTCACCAACCGTCCAGCCAAGCTGACCCGCACGACCCACAAGCAACCGCTCGTGCTCCACGAGCCCCTTGCTCACCCCATCGCTGTTCAGATCCTCAACCCGAAGATCGGACAAGCGCAGGTACAGATCCGCAACCACCGTTGGAGGAGTAACAATGCCCATGCATCAACTATGTGCTAGAACCCGGGTCCCGGCAAGACCACGTTCGCGCTGCACTGGGCGCACCGGGTGGCGAGCGAGTTCCCCGACGGCCAGCTCCACGTGAACCTGCGCGGGTACGACGCGGAGGACGTGGTGGATCCGGCCGACGCCCTCTGCGGCTTCCTGGAGGCGCTCGGCGTGCCCCATGCCCGGATACCGGCCAGCATCGAGGCCCGGATCGGGCTCTACCGCAGCCGGCTGGCCAATCGCCGGATCCTGGTGGTGCTCGACAACGCCCGCGACTCCGCCCAGGTGCGACCGCTGCTGCCCGGCACGGGCGGTTGCGTCGTCGTGGTGACCAGCCGGGACCGGCTCTCCGACCTGATCGCGACCCAGGGCGCCCGACCGCTGAGCCTGGACGTGCTCACCCCGGACGAGTCGATGAGCCTGCTCGCCGGCCGGATCGGTGCCGGCCGGCTCGCCGCCGAGCCGGCCGCGGTCGCCGACATCACCGGCACCACCGGCCGGCTTCCGCTCGCCCTGTCGATCGTGGCGGCGCGCGTCGCCCTGCACCCCGGGTTCCCGCTCGACACCTTCGCCGCCGAGCTGCGCTCGGACGAGGCGCGGCTCGACGCCTTCTCCGACGGTCACGTCCGGGCCGCCTTCTCCTGGTCCTACCTGGCGCTGAGCCAACCCGCGGCCCGGCTGTTCCGGCTGCTGGGGCTGCATCCCGGGCCGGACATGACCGCGGACGCCGCCGCCGCGCTCGACGGCCGGCCCGAGGCCACCGTCACCCCGCTGCTGCGGGAGCTGACCCGGCTGCACCTGCTGACCGAACACGAGCCCGGCCGGTACGCCTTCCACGACCTGCTGCGGGTGTACGCGGCCGAACTGGTGGAGTCGTCGGAGGGCGCCGACGAACGGCGGGCCGCCCGGCAGCGGCTGTTCGACCACTACCTGCACAGCGCTTACCCGGCCGCCGTGCTGCTGCAGCCCCAGTGGTTGACGATCGAACCCGTTCCGCCGCTGCCGTCGAACTCCAGCCCGACAATGAAAGATCATGATTCCGCGCTCGCCTGGTTCGCGGCGGAGCACCGGGTGCTGCTCCGCCTCGTCCGGCAGGCCGCCGCCGAGACCGGCTTCGAGGCGTACGCCTGGCAGCTCGCCTGGGCGTTGACCACCTTCTTCGCCCCGCGCGGCCTGTGGCAGGACCAGCTCGCCGCCCAGCAGGCCGCGCTGGCCGCGGCGGAGCGCAGCGGCGACCTCGCCGGCCAGGCCATCGCCAACCGGTTGCTGTCCCGCGCCGAGACCCGCCTCGGCGACCTCGACTCGGCGGAGAACCGGCTGCGGCGCGCACTGGAGCTGCACGGACAACTCGGCGACCCGACCGGCCAGGCGCAGACGCTGCACAACCACGCCGAGCTCTGCTATCTGCGCGGCGATCCGGCCGCCGGGCTGGCGCTCGGGCACGAGGCGCTGCGGCTGTACCGGCTGGCCGGGAACCGCGCCGGAGCGGCGCGGACGTTGAACGCGATCGGCTGGCTCTACGCGGCGACCGGCGACTACGCCCGGGCCATCGAGAGCTGCACCGAGGCGCTGGCGGAGCAGCGCGCGAGCGACGATCGGAACGGTCAGGCCGCCACCCTGGACAGCCTGGGGTTCGCCTACCACCGCCTCGGGGAGCACGACCGCGCGGTCGACTGTTTCGAAGCGGCCATCCCGCTCTTCCGCGACTCCGCCGACCGCTACCACGAGGCCGAGACCCTGCTGCGGCTCGGCGACACCCGCGAGTCGATGTCCGACCCGGCCAGGGCCGCCGAGGCGTGGCGGAGCGCCGCCCGCATCTTCGACGAACTCGGCGATCCGGCGGCCGGGGACGCCCGGCAACGGCTGGCGCGGCTGCGGCCCGCCCCACCACTCGAATCTGCGTAGGGGGCGGGCCGGCATGGCACCGGTCAGGCCTTCACCACCACCGTCTTGACGATCTTGTCGGCGAGGGTCTGCTTCTGGCTGTCCCAGAGCGGGAAGAGGTACCCGATGTAGCAGATCACCGTGTCGATGATGTGCGCCAGGTCGCGCAGGAACGCCTTGCCGGCGCCGATCGGCTGGCCGCTGTCGACGCCGACCAGCGAGATGTTCAGCGCCTTCTTGCCCCAGCTCTGGCCGGTCTTGCCGGCCAGGAACCAGCGGTTGTAGGCGCTCACCAGGAATCCGATGAGCGCGAAGAGCCAGTAGATGGCGCCGCCGCCGGAGGCCACGCCGGTCTCGGCGTCCACCTGCGGCCGGTCCACCAGCCACCCGATCAGGTAGATCGGCAGCACGACCAGACCGTCGACGAGGTAGGCACCCACACGGGTGCCCCAGCTTGCGTAGTTCATGAGGGGTTCAGCTCCTGAGGGGGAATGACGCTCAGCTGACGCCGAGCCGGTTCAACTGGAATGCCCAGCTCGCGAGGGCGAGCAGGGCGGCTGCCCATCCGGTCCGACGCCGCCACCGGTCCGACCACGCGACCGGCGGCGGCAACGCTCCGGTCGCCCGCGCAGTCAGGAGTACGACGGCGAGCACCGCGGTCGCGGCGAGCCCGAGGATGACCGGGTTCGCCGCGAACGCGCCGCCGACGTCGCCGCGCACCAACGCCACCGCGCCGGTGGTGAGGCCGCAGCCCGGACAGGGCACACCGGTCAGCCAGCGCAGCGGGCAGGGCGCCGCCACGCCGGTCGCTCCGGTCACCGCCGGCCAGACCGTCGCCGCCGACAGAACTCCGATTCCGAGTACGCCGAGCCGCTCGGGCACCGACAGGTTCCGCCGCACCTTTGGTCCTCGCTGCTCGGGCGATCCCGGCCAGCCCGGGAAGGGAATCGACAGCATACGGATCCGGCGGCTCCGACGGGTGCCCGTTCCGGACCGACCCCGGTGGTCCTTCGCTAGTGGATTCGCAGGCCGGCGACGACGAGGGCGACCAGGCGGCGGGGCTGGTAGCCGGGACTGTCGGCGCCGATGCAGAGATTCCCGATGCCGCGCATCAGGACCAGGGCGTTCAGGTCGGAGACGATCTCGCCCGCCGTCACGGCGGCGTCGAGCAGTTCGGCGCAGACGGGGACCAGCCGGTCGAGGAAGTAGGCGTGCAGCGCCTGGAACGCGGGATCGTCGGACTGCATCGCCTCGGCCAGGCCGTGCTTGGTGACCAGGAAGTCGACGAAGAGGTCGAGCCACTTCGCGAGCGCGGCGTACGGGGTCGGGCCCTGCGCCAGCAGCGCGGGGCCGGCGGCGGCGCACGCCTCGACCTGGTGCCGGTAGACCGCGACGATGAGGTCGGCCCGGGTCGGGAAGTGGCGGTAGATCGTGCCGACGCCGACGCCCGCGCGGGCGGCGACGTCGCGCACCGGGGCGTCGACGCCGGCCGCGACGAAGACCGCGGCGGCCGCCTCCAGCAGCGCCTCCTGGTTGCGCCGGGCATCCGCCCGCTGCTTGCGCGGGCCGCCCGAACCGCCACCCGTGCCGGCCATTGTTACCCCCGTCACACTCGTTGTTTAAACGGAACCTTGTTCCGTATCTTTTAGCGGAACAGAGTTCCGTATCGCGCAGCATGCCAGAACCGGCCGGCTGATGCCAGGACACGAAGGACCCCCATCATGCTCCCCATGCCCGCACCCACCCCGGTCGTCTCGGTGCACCCCGTCACCCTGCCCACGCCCGATCGCGGCGATGATCTGCGGGTCCGGATCTCCGCGCCCACGACCGGCCACGAGCTGCCCGTCATCGTCTTCTCACACGGCTTCGGCCAGTCCGCCTCCGGCTACCGCCCACTTGTCGACTTCTGGGCCGCCCACGGCTTTGTCGTCATCGCGCCGACCCACCTCGACTCGCGAACCCTGAACCTCCCGCCCGACGACCCCCGCACGCCGCTGATCTGGCGGATCCGGGTCGACGACCTGAGGCACAGCATCGACCAGCTCGACCTGCTGGAATCGTCGGTACCCAATCTCGCCGGACGCCTCGACCGGACCCGGATCGCGGTCGCCGGCCACTCCTGGGGCGCCCAGACGGCCAGCACCCTGCTGGGCGCCCGGGTTCTCGACGCCGACGGCAACCCCGGCGAGAACCTGCGCGACCCGCGCGTCAGCGCCGGCGTCCTGCTGGCCGTCACCGGCCGGGGTGGCGCCGACCTCTCCCCGTTCGCGGCCGAACACTTCCCCTTCATGAGCCCCAGCTTCGCCGAGCTGACCACCCCGACGCTGGTGGTCGCGGGCGATCGGGACGACTCTCCGCTGTCGGTACGCGGGCCGGACTGGTTCACCGATGCGTACCACCTCAGCCCCGGCGGCAAGAGCCTGCTCACCCTCTTCGGGGCGGAGCACTCACTCGGCGGGATCGCCGACTACGAGGCCCGGGAGACCACCGACGAGAACCCCGAGCGGGTCGCCCTGATCCAGCGGCTCACCTGGGCGTACCTGCGCGACGCCGTGGGACTGAAGGACGCCACCTGGCCGCCACCGGTGGAGAGCACCCTCGGCCGCCTCGAATCCAGGTGAGACCTCACGGTCGACCGCTCGAGTCGACAATTGCTCAGCTGAGCAATAGGGTGGGATCATGATCGCCGATCTCCTCGGGTATCCCCGACCGCCCGGTCCGCGCTCCGTCGCGGCCGCGCGGTCGGTAGGCGATCGGCAGACCTCGGCGGCGGGAATGCTGTGGCAGCGCGCGTACGGCTGAGTGCGGAGGTCCGGCGGGCCCAGATCGTCGACAGCGCGATCGGGGTCATCGCCGACGACGGTTTCGCCGCCGCCACGTTCGCCCGGATTGCCAGGCGCGCCGGCCTGTCCAGCACCGCGCTCATCTCGTACCACTTCACGGACAAGGCCGACCTCATGCGCGCCATCGTGGGCGCGGTCTTCGCCAAGGCGTACGACTTCATCCGGCCACGCATGGATGCCCAGTCGTCGCCGGCGGCGATCCTGCACGAGTTCATCGTGGCGAGCGTGGAGTTCTACGCCGCCCACCCGCAGGCGATCCGCGCGCTCACCGCAGTCCGCGGAAACCTGCGCCGGGCCGACGGCCGACCCGAGTTCGGGCCCGAGATCCACGATCCCGAGCTGGCGCAACTGCAGGAGTTCATGCACCAGGCACAGCGCGCCGGCGAGATGGCCACGTTCGACACCCGCGTCGCGGCCGTGAGCCTGCGTGCCGCGCTTGATGCCGCCGCCCTGGAGGTGTCCCGACCCGACCGCACAGATCCGGCCCGATACGCCCGTGAACTCGCGCGGCTCTTCGCCAGCGCGACCGGTCAGAAGGCGGTAAAGCCATGAAACGCTGTCTGCCAGCCCTGATCCTGTTCCTACTCGCCCCGCTGATCGGGGAGTACCTACTCGGCAACCTGCCCCTGGACAGCACGGACGCACTCGCGGTGTACCTGCCGCTGGTCCTCCTCTACGGAGCCGGCGCCGTTCTCATCCGGGAGGTCACCGTCCGCGCCGGTCGGGGATGGCCGACGCTCGTACTGCTGGCCCTCGCCTACGGCGTCATCGAAGAGGGCCTCGTCACCCAGTCGCTGTTCAACCCGACGTATGTCGGGTTGGAGCTCAACGAGTACGGCAAGATCCCCGGTACGCAGACCGGCGCCTCCTGGGCGTCGTACGTGCTGACCCTGCACTCGGTGTGGAGCATCGTCGTGCCGACGGCGCTGATCGAGGTGCTGTTCCCCGACCGCCGGCGAGTCCCGTGGCTGCCGTGGCCCGCACTGGCAGCGGCCGCTGTCGGGTACCTCATCGGCGCGGTCGTGCTCGGTCTGGGCACGTACCTGTCGGAGGACTTCTTCGCCGGGCCCGGCCAGTTGGCCGCCGCCGCGGGGATCGCCGCCCTGCTGGTGGTCGTCGCCTTCCTCGTCCCGCGACGACCGACGCCGGGCGTAGCGTCGCGACCGGCGGTCCCGCCGTGGCGACCCGTCGTGCTGGCCGGACTCACCTTCGCCGCCGGTTCCTGCTTCTTCCTGCTCTACATCCTCGGGGTGAGCGAGCGGCTGCTCCCGCCGGTCGTGCACGTCGCCGCGACCCTGGCACTGATCGGCGCATACGTCCAGGTGGTTCGGACCAACGCCGGCCGTGCCGGCTGGTCCGATGTCCACCTGTTCGCCCTCGTCACCGGCGCCGTCCTGACCTACTGCTGGACCGGCGTCTTCATCCAGGCCAGCCAGTACGGCTACGGCCTGGTCACCGGGGTGGTCCAGGCCATCCTCATCGCGGCCGCGATCATCCTGCTGGCGGCCGTCGGAAAGCGGACCACCGAAAGGAGCACCCAGCGATGATGACCATCGGTCGGTTGCGCGCCGCGACAGTGGTCGGTACCGCCCTCACCCGGACTGGCCGGAACCGTGACCGTGGAGCCGAACACCGCGGAGCCCGTCAGCATCCGTTCGCGGCCGGTGGCCGTGACCGAACACGGTGCCGTACGAGCATCACTGGGATCGACCACCCGTACGAGCTCCGGGGTTCCTGGCCTGAGCACGGTCATGATCGACCAACTTCGATCTCGCCGATGCGCTCGGCACGGAACGCCTGCTCGAAGAGTTGGACGGCCTGCTGCTCGCTGGTCTGCCGTGCGGTCTTCTCGTCCACCACCTCGTCCAGCGGTTCATCGCCCGGGTCGAATCCCTCGTAGCTGGACTGGGCGGTGGCGGCGCTGGCCACCGGGGCAGCGGATCCGGGCGGGCCGTCGTAGTCCGGGTCGTACGGCGGCTCGCCGGCCCAGTCCTGGTCAGCGGTCTTTGGAGCGGCCGAGGACTTCGGGCCACCGCGACCGGCCGCCGCCGCACGGGCGGCGGCGAGCCCGGCGCCCACCCGGCCCGTGCCCGCCCGGGTCGCCGGGGCCGGTGATCCGGCCGATCCGGTCGAGTTTGCACCGGAGTCATCGGACGGGCGCGCCCCACCTCGGCCGCCCGGAGCCGCCCCCGCGTCCGGGGTGGAGTTCGGCCCGCCGAGCCGGACCGGCTCGGGCCACTCCTCCTCGCCTCCCCCGGCTGAGCTGTCCGCCTGCGTCCCGTCGCCGCCCAGGTTTGCGCCACCAGGCACAGGGCCACCCGACGTCGGACCGCTCCCGGCCGGGCCGTCTGGCGGGGTGCTACCCGACGAAGCAGGGTTGCCGAGGCCGCCCGGTGGGACCGGTTCAGGCCAGTCGTCGTCACCGCCGCCGCTGGGCTCCTGGGCGGTGGGCCGGGTCCGGGGCGCCCGGTCGGTGGCCGGTGCCGTCGCCCCGTTCGGCACGGCGGTTCGGCCGGCCGGCGGCGTGGATGCCGGCGGCGCGTTGCGGGGTGCGGCGGCCGGGGCCGACCGGGACGGGCCGGCGGCGCGCTGGTCACCGGCCACCTCGCAGCGGATCTGCCAGCGACCGCCCAGCTCCTCGTAGAGGGCGTTGGTGAGCACCTCGGCGTTGGCGGTGACCATGTTGGCCAGCACCGACGACTTCATGGTCAGCACCAGCGTCTCGCCGTCGAGGTCCCGAACGACCGCGTCCCGGACCAGGGCGGCGAGCCGCTTGTTGGTCCGGTTGATCATCGCGACGATGTCGCCCCAGACCCGCCGGACGGCGGCGGCGTCCAGCTCACCGGGGGCTGCCGAGCCAGGCACCTCCGGATCGGGGGTACCAGGGTCCGGCATCACCGCCTCCGGCGGCACCGGCCGGGCAGCCACCGGCTGGGCGGCCGGCGCGGAAGCTGGGGCGGCGGAGGGCGGCCGGGACACCGGTGGGGCAGGCGAGGCGGGGGCGTTCGGGGGCGGGGAGCCGACCTGGGGAGCGGGTGGTTCGGGTACCTCCGCTGCAGGTGTGGGAGCTGGTGTGCGTACCGGATGGGGGTCTTGGGGTGGGGTGGAGGCGGCGGGCGGCGGTGGGGTGTCGCCGGTGAGGGTGAGGCGGCGTTCCATGCGTTCGAGGCGTTGCAGGAGGCCGCGGGTGGAGTCCTCGGCGCCGGGCAGCAGCATCCGGGCGCAGATCAGCTCCAGCAGCAGGCGGGGGGCGGTGGTACCGCGCATCTCGACCAGGCCGTCGTGCACGATGTCGGCGCAGCGGGAGAGGGTGGCCGGGCCGAGGCGTTCGGCCTGGGCGGTCATCCGCTCCAACTGGTCGCTCGGGGCGTCGATCAGGCCCTTGGTCGCGGCGTCCGGGACCTGCTGCAGGACGATCAGGTCGCGGAGGCGTTCCAGCAGGTCGGCGGCGAACCGGCGAGGGTCGTGGCCGGCCTCGGCGACCCGGTCGACGGTGGCGTAGGCGGCCGCGCCGTCACCGGCCGCCAGCGCGTCGCACATCTCGTCGATGAGTGCCGAGTCGGTGACCCCGAGCAGGGCGACCGCGCGGGCGTAGCTGACGCCCTCCGGGCCGGCGCCGGCGATGAGCTGGTCGAGCACCGACAGTGAGTCCCGGGCGCTGCCGCCGCCGGCCCGCACCACCAGCGGGAAGACCGCCGGTTCGACCTTGACCCCCTCGGCCGCCGTCAACTGCTCCAGGTACGGCCGCAGCACGCCGGGCGGGATCAGCCGGAACGGGTAGTGGTGGGTCCGCGACTTGATCGTGCCGAGGACCTTCTCCGGCTCGGTGGTGGCGAAGATGAACTTGACGTACTCCGGCGGCTCCTCGACCAGCTTGAGCAGGGCGTTGAAGCCGGCCGACGAGACCATGTGCGCCTCGTCGATGACGTAGATCTTGAAACGGCTGGTGGCCGGCGCGAAGACGGCACGTTCCCGCAGCTCACGGGCATCATCAACACCACCGTGACTGGCCGCGTCGATCTCCAGAACGTCGATCGAGCCGCCGTCGGTGGCCAGCGACCGGCACGATTCACATCTGCCGCAGGGCTCCGGGGTGGGGCCCTGCTCACAGTTGAGCGAGCGGGCCAGGATGCGGGCGCTGGAGGTCTTGCCGCAGCCGCGCGGCCCGGAGAAGAGGTACGCGTGGTGCAGCCGGCCGCTGCGCAGCGCCTGCGACAGCGGCTCGGTCACGTGCTCCTGGCCGATCACCTCGGCGAACGTGCGCGGCCGGTACTTGCGGTAGAGCGCCAATGCCACCCGTCCCGCCTCCTCTCGACCGAGCCATTCTCCACCCGGCGCCGCGATCGTCGAACACCGCCGGTCCGACCGGGCTCGACGTCTCCCGGCACGGGTCGTCGCCCGTGCCGTCCGCCAGGCTGTCACGGCACTACGACGATTGCCACGTCTGGCCGCCGTGCCGGCCGCCTGGTTGCCGCGCCTGCCGGTGCCGCCTAGCGCGGCAGCGGTGCCAGGAAGTCGGCGAGCGTGGCGGCCAGTTGCTCCGGGGCGTCCTCGGCCATGTGGTGCCCGCTCTCGATCGGGCCGCCGCGCAGGTCCGGCGCCCAGGGCCGCCAGACGGCCAGCACGTCGCCGTAGAGGTCCTCCATGTCGTCGCGGGTCGACCAGAGCACCAGCGTGGGGCATTCGATCTGCCGGTCGGCGGCCCGGTCGGAGTCGTCGGCCGCCCGGTCGGGACCCAGGCCGGCGCGGTAGTCCGCCAGCATCGCCCGGACCGTCGCCGGGTCGTGGATGGCGGCCCGGTAGTCGGCGTGGTTCGCCGCCCCCATCCGGTCGGGGTCGCCGCCGTACCAGGCGTCCGGGTCGGCCAGGATCGCCCGCTCCGGCTTCTCCGGCTGGGCGAAGAAGAACCAGTGCCACCAGGCGGCGGCGAACTTCGCGTCGGCGCGGGCCAGCGCCTCGCCGATCGGCACGCTGTCGAGCACGGCGAGCCGGGTCACGGCCTCGGGTGCGTCAAGCGCCAAGCGGTACGCGACGTAGCTGCCCCGGTCGTGGCCGACGACGGCGAACCGGTCGTGGCCGAGCTGGCGCATCAGGACCACGATGTCGCCGGCCATCGCGCGCTTGGAATAGGCAGCGTGATCGGGCGTGGTGGGGGGTTTGTCGGATTGGCCGTAGCCGCGCAGGTCGGGGCAGACGACGGTGTGGCCGGCGGCGACCAGCAGCGGCGCCACCCGGTGCCAGGTGGTGTGCGTACGCGGGTGGCCGTGCAGCAGGACCACCGGTGGGCCGGCGCCTCCGGTGCGGACCCGCAGGGTCACCGCGCCGAGGTCGATCCTGCGCTCCTCGAAGCCCTCGAACATGGGGTCAGTGTGCCCAGGGGGACCGACAGTCACACCCGGCCGACGTCGGCCCTCCCGCCGGCCCCGGAGACGAGAAGGCCCCCCGTGCACCCGTCAGAGCCCGCTTATCCTTGCTGCCTTCCGGCCCTGGGGAGGTTCACGAGATGCACGCCGCACGGGGGGTATGCCGAGTCTACCCGGCCGGGTTGTGGATCTTGACGGGTGGGCGGAAGCCGGCCCGCCCGGGTGCCTGTATCCTGTCGTGCGGAGGATTCGCCTAGAGGCCTAGGGCGCACGCTTGGAAAGCGTGTTGGGTTCACACCCTCACGAGTTCGAATCTCGTATCCTCCGCTCTCCCGAGCAGCGCAAACGTCGAGGCCGGTCCTGTACAGGACCGGCCTCACGCGGTATCCGACATGGCGCGTTCTCCGGGTCGGGCCGACATGTCCGCGTACCTGCCGACCCAGTCGGCCCGCCTCGACTCCGCACCCGAAGAGTTCCCGATGAACACCCAGCCCAGCCGTCCAACTGCTCTGAGCCCCACGAGGTGAACACCTGTTACCCTAAAACGCGATCGTAGGGTAACAGGTGTTCACCTCGTCTCGATCCCGCCGCTCAACGCGGGCGCGATCCTCGGCAGAGAGGGCGCGCGACGCCGAACAGCTCCGGCTCGCAAGGGCGATGAGCTACGACAGGTGGCCGACGCCGCCCGCGACTCCGCGATCGAAACCCGGATCAGACAGGCACTCGACCTCGGACGACAGGGCCAACCGCGGCTCGCGCCGCCGCGGCTGGACAACCGACGACCGCACCGGTTCGACGGCAGCCTGCGCAAGCAGCCGGCGGGCGGAGCCAACGATGACTGACGACGGTGTCCCCACCCGGGCCAACAGGGTCGAAGCCGCGCGGCGGGTCAAGCAGGCGCACGATGCCGGAGTCCGCTGCTGCTGGTCCTGCGGCCCCGGTTGCGACGAACTCGACCGGGCCGCCCAGGTGCTCGCCGAAGCGGCCCGGCGACCACCGGCCGGCCGGGCCGTCTCCCGCGCACTACGCAGCATCGGCTAACGAAACGCGTGTCGTACACATGTTCTATCCACAGGCTGTGGGCGACGGTCATGGGGTGTAGGAGAGCAGCGATCGGCCCGCTTCCGCCGGTGACTCGGTCGTGCGGGCGATCAACCGATCGTCGGCGTCCAGCAGTACCAGCTCGCTGCCCGAGCCGGTGTCGACCCGGGCCAGCAGGCCGCCGTCGGGTGTGAACAGCACCGCGCGCAGCTCGCCGCCGATCGGCACGTCGACGACCCGGCGGCGGGCCACGTCGATGACGGTGTCGCAGCTGAGGTTGCGGGCGACGTCGCCGACCGGCTCCCCCTCGGGCACCGTACTGACGCAGACCCGCCCCCCGTCGGCGGAGATCGCGGCCAGGTCGGTGAAGACCCGGTCCCCACCGAGGACTTCACGGTCGAGGGTCCGCTCTCGGCCCCCGTAGACGTCCGAGACGGTCACCGCGCTCAGATCCCCGTGCAGGTAGGCGAGCCTCTCGCCATCCGCCGACCAGCGGTAGTGGCAGCCCAGCGGTTCGCCGAGGTGGTCACCGGCACCCCCGGCGAAGTACCCGATCACCACCCCGGGAACGAAGGGCCCCGAGACGAACAACATGCGGGTGGAGTCGCCGGACCAGATCGGCTCGACGCAACTGCCGTCGACGTCGAAGTGCACGGTCCGGCGGTTGCCGCCGTCCACGTCGGACATCAGCAGATCGCCGGTGCCGGACGAGTCGACCCAGGTCACCCGGGTCCCGTCCGGGGAGACGTTCACGCTCGTCAGCTCGCCGCCGGGATACCGCCGACCGTCCGCGTGCAGCCTGCCGGACTGGTCGAGGTAGAACACCGTGCCGGGAACCGGCGGCAGTCCACCGGACGGGGAGCTGGGCGGCGGCGGAGGGTCCAGCGACGGCGCCGCCGAAGGCGAGGGCGACGCCGAAGATGATGGCTCAGGAGTAGGTGGCGCGCTGGTCGCACCGGGTGGCGGCGTGACCTGCCGCGGGTCGCCGATCGCCGCGTACGCGATCGCCGGCAGCGCGACGGCGCACACCACCACGGCCGCGACGGCGGCCACCCGGCGGCGGTGCCGCACCGTGTCGCGGACCGCGCCCACCCCGGCCGGCCGGATACACGGCGACACGTTGGCCCGGAACGCGGCGAACGCGTCGGAGATCCGCCGGTCGTCGTCGGCGTCAGGCATTGCCCTCCCCCTCCTCGCTGAGCTTCGCGGCCAGGGCCGCACGACCCCGGTGCAGCCGCGACTTGATCGTGTTCTCGGCCACCCCCTCCTGCCGGGCGATCTGCCGGATCGGCAGGTCGGCCAGGTGGTAGAGGATGACCGCGCGCCGTTGCTCGGCCGGCAGGGTGGCGAGCGCGGTGGCCAGCGCGACCCGGTCGGGGCTCGGCTCCTCGACGTGCTCGGGGCGCTGCCGGCGCAGGAACGACGCGGCGGTCTGCAGCCGGCGCCACCGGCTGGTCGCCAGGTTCCAGGCGACCCGGGTCACCCAGGCCGCCGGATCGTGGTACCCGCTGACCCGGCCCCACCGGGCGTACGCCCGGCAGAACGCCTCCTGGGCCAGGTCCTGGGCCGCCGCCAGGTCACGCGTGTACGCGTACATCTGGATCGTCAGCGAATGGAAGAACGCCGAGTAGAACTCCTCGAACCCTGGCTGCGCCGATCGCACCGCCTCCACGGTGCCCCCGTCCCGCAAGGTGACCACCCCAACACCCTCCCCGTGCGCCGGCCATCAGCAGCTACACGCGCCAGGGGCGGTTGGGGTTCCAGCGGGGTCAGGAGCGCGACAAAAGAGGGGGTACGAAAAATGGAAAGGAACGGTGGCCGCTCCTTTCCATTTCTAACGTATACCGCACCGGGGGGCTTGCGGCAAGACCGCGGTGGAGGCGCAGAATCGCTGGCCGAGGCCGGGATCCACGCCGTCGGGGGGCGCGAATTGCCCTGCGCGCAATGGCTGGATCCCAGATCGGAGCTGAAGAGCATGACCGCCCGCATTTTTGATCTTCCAGACCAGCTCTCCGCGAAGGTCGACCCGGCCCTGATCGCCGACGACGAACGGCACTTCGCGGCCATCGCCACCAGCCTCGAACAGGCGCAGGCCGAGCTGACCGAGCGCCTGGCCGCCGCCCGCCGGCAGCCCGGTGGCAAGGGCCGGCAGGCGGTGGACCGCGACCAGGAGGTACGCCGGCTGGCCAGCCGGCTGCGTACGCTGCGTCGCTTCGGGGTCGACCTGTGCCTCGGGCGCATGGTCGGCACGGACAACCCGGAGCCGGTGTACGTCGGGCGGCAGGGCCTCACCGACAGCGACGGGCGCCGGCTGCTGCTCGACTGGCGCTCCCCGGCCGCCGAACCGTTCTTCGGCGCCACCCACGCCAACCGGATGGGGCTGGCCAGCCGCCGCCGCTACCGCTGGACCCTCGGCCGGATCAGCGACTACTGGGACGAGGTGTTCACCCCGGACGGGCTCGACGGGCACGCCGCCCTCGACGACCAGTCCGCCTTCATCGCCAGCCTGGGCGGCAGCCGGTCGGCCCGGATGCGCGACGTGCTCGCCACCATCCAGGCCGACCAGGACGCCATCATCCGGGCCGGGTCCACGGGCGCGCTGGTCGTCGACGGCGGACCGGGCACCGGCAAGACGGTGGTCGCGCTGCACCGCACCGCGTACCTGCTCTATTCCGACCCGCGGCTCGGGCACCGCCGGGGTGGGGTGCTCTTCGTCGGACCGCACCAGCCCTACCTGAACTACGTCTCCGACGTGCTGCCCAGCCTGGGCGAGGACGAGGTGCAGATCTGCACCCTGCGGGACCTGGTTCCCGAGGGCGCCTCCGCGACCGACGAGACCGACCCGGAGGTGGCCCGGCTCAAGTCCACCGCCGACCTGGTGAGGGCGATCGAGGCGGCCGTACGGTTCTACGAGGAGCCGCCCACCGACGCGACGACGGTCAGCACCGACTGGGGCGAGGTCCGGCTGACCGCCGACGACTGGGCTGCCGCGTTCGCCGCCCCCGACCCGGGCACCCCGCACAACGAGGCGCGCGACGAGATCCTGGCCGAGCTGTGCACGATCCTGGCCGACCGGCACGACGACGACGTCCCGACCGACGACATCCCGACCGACGACATCCCGGTCGACGACATCCCGGCCAACGACGTCCCGGCCGACCAGCTCCGCGTCGCGCTGCTGCGTAACCGGGAACTGCAGACCGCCGTCAACCGGGCCTGGCCGCTCCTGGAGCCGGCCGACCTGGTCGCCGACCTCTGGTCGGTCCCCGCCTACCTGCGCAAGTGTGCGCCGTGGCTGCGTACCGAGGAGATCCGGAGCCTGCAGCGGGCGGAGCCGCGGGCCTGGACGGTGGCTGACCTGCCGCTGCTGGACGCGGCCCGGCAGCGGCTCGGCGACCCGGCGGCGTCCCGGCTCGAGCGGCGGCGCGCGGCCACCGTCGCCGCCGAACGCGGGCGGATGGCCCGGGTCATCGACGACCTGTTGGAAGCCAACGTGTACGACGACGGCGAAGGGCTGCTGTCGATGCTGCGCCAGCCGGATCTGCACGACGTGCTGGTGGACGAGGCCGTGCTGCCGGGCGCCGACCCGGACCTGCTCGCCGGGCCGTTCGCGCACATCGTGGTGGACGAGGCGCAGGAGTTGACCGACGCGCAGTGGCAGATGCTGCTGCTGCGCTGCCCGTCGCGCAGCTTCACCATCGTCGGGGACCGGGCGCAGGCCCGGCACGGCTTCACCGAGTCGTGGCAGGAGCGGCTGCGCCGGGTCGGGCTGGACCGGATCGAGCTGGCCTCGCTGACCGTCAACTACCGGACGCCGGCCGAGGTGATGGCGGCGGCCGAGCCGGTCATCCGGGCCGCGCTGCCGGACGCCAACGTGCCCACCTCCATCCGCGGCGGCGGGCATCCCGTCGTACGCGGATCGGTTTCCGATCTGGAGTCGATTCTGGAGACGTGGCTGGCCGGGCATGCGGACGGGGTGGCCGCTGTGATCGGGGAGCCGGCGTTCGAGGGGACGGCGCGGGTCCGGTCGCTGACGCCGGAGCTGGCGAAAGGGCTGGAGTTCGATCTGGTCGTGCTCGTGGAGCCGGAGCGCTTCGGCGACGGCATCGAGGGCGCGGTCGACCGCTACGTGGCGATGACCCGGGCCACCCAGCAGCTCGTCATCCTCGGGGACGAAAGATCGTCAGGACATTGAGCACGCGATCAAGGGCTGATGCGTGCCCGATGTCCTGACGATCTTGACGACCTACTCGGTGCGCAGGGCGACCGCCACCCGGGTCCTCGCCGCCCAGCCGGCCGGGAGCAGGGCGCCGGCCACCGCGATGACCAGGCCGGCGAGGCCGAAGAGGAGCAGTTGGACCGGGCTGTAGACGTCCAGGACCGAGTCGGGCAGGCGGAAGCCGACGCTGCCGGCCATCTCCGTGATCACCGCCCGTTGCAGCAGCACCCCGAACGCCGTGCCGACCACCCCGCCGACCAGGCCCGTCACCACCACCGAGGCGACGACCATCGCGGTGGTCTGCCAGGGCGTCATCCCCAGCGCCTTGTGTACGCCCAGGTCGTGCACGCGTTCGCGGGTCTCCAGGACGACCGTGTTCAACACGCCGAGCGCGGCGACGACGATCAGCATGAGGCTGAGCAGCCCGGTCAGCGTGTTGACGACGATCACCATCTCGTTGGTGTCATGTGCGAGGCGGTCGGCCTGCGCGCCGACCGGTCGCAGTGCCGTCGACAGCGCCTCGGCGTACGTGCCGGCGTCGGTGCCGGACCGCACGGTCACGTAGTACACCGACGGGGTCAGCTCCGGCTCGGCCTGGCGCAGGGTGGCCAGGTCGGTGATCACCTGCATGCCGTCGTTGTCGACGTTGAAGACCTCGGCGACGATCGTGACCGGGATGTCGACGCCGTCGACGGTCAGGACGATGCTCTCCCCCACCTGCTTGCCGGCGGCGGTCAGGAACGGCGTCGAGACGGCGATCTGCCCCGGCCCGGTCAGCCAGGAACCAGAGACCATCCGGTAGTAGCGCGCCGAATCCGGCCCGGTGACGCCGACCGCGTCGAGGCTGCCGCTGATCCCGACGGCGGTGATCTCGCCGCGGGCCACGCCCATGAACCCGGCGGTGCCCGGCTGGTCGGTGATCGCCCGCTCGACCGCCGCCGGATCGTCGAGCCGCGGCGGCCCCTCCGGACCCGGACCCCGATCCGGTGCCGGCGCCGCCGGCGGGCCCGAACCCGGTGGCCCGTCCAGCCCGAGCTCGCGCACCACCCCGACCTCGACGTCGGCGATGTCCTCGACCTCCTGGACCCGGTTCAGCGAGGTACCGAGCCCTACGGCGAAGGTGACGGCGGCGGCGCCGAACGCGATCGCGGCGACGATGCTCACCGCCCGCACCGGCCGGGCGAAGGGGTGGGCCAGGCCGAGCGTCACCGGCCTGGACAGCGGCAACCGGCCGGTCAGCTTCGCCGCCCACCGGCCCCGACCGGGCCGGGGGGTACGGCCGACGGCGAGCGCGTCGACACTGCGCAACCGGCCGGCCCGCACTGCGGCGACCAGGGCGGTTACCGCCACCAGGGCGAGCGCGCCGCCGACCACCACCGCGTCGACCCAGAGCTCCACCCCGCTGTCGTTCGTACCGTAGACGCGGTTGGTCTGGGCGAGGATCGGCACGGTCAGCAGGTTGCCGGCGACCGCCCCGAGCACCGCACCGACCGTGGCCGGGATGAGCGCCTGGCCCACGTACGCCCGCACCACCTGCGCCGGGGTGAAGCCGAGCGCCTTGAGGATGCCGATCCGGCGGGTGGCGGTGGAGACGGCACCGGCGATCACGTTGCCGATGATCAACACCGCCATCACCACGCCCAGCACGCCGAACGCGATCAGGAACGGCACCAGCAGGAGAGTGTCGCTTATCGCCTCCCGGCGGACGTCCAGCCAGGACCGGAAGCCGGCATCGGCGGGCAGGGCCGCCGCCACCGCGGACCGGCCGATCTCGACCTGCCCGTCCGTCTCCGCCGAGGTGAAGCGATAGAGCATCTGGTACGCGCGGGCGCTGTCAGCCCCGGACCAGGCGGCGAGCTGCGCCGGGGTGGTCCAGGCGTCACCGGTCTGGCTGGCCGACCGGGCGATCCCGACGACGGTCACCGGCGCGTCGGGCGACGCGCCGGTGACCGTCCACCGCCGGCCGATCACCTGTAGCGGCAACCACAGGCGACCCCCCGTGGCCAGCACGATCTCGCCGGGTCCGGTCGCCCACCGGCCGCCGACGAGGACGATCTGATCGACGGCGCCGCCCGGGTCGGCCCGCCCGACGACGGTCAGCGCCGGCAGCGGGTGACCCTCCGGACTGGTCAGTTCGAGCTGCGCAGTCGGGAACGGTCCCGCCGACGCGGCCACCCCGGCGGCGCTGGCGGACGCGGCGAGCTGCGCCTCGGTGACCGTGCCGGCATCGACCGCTCCGGCGTCGATGGTGGCCGCGAGATGCGCCCCCTTCTGCTGTGTGAACGCCCGGTCGAACGGCCCCTGCGAGGCCACCATCAACGAACCGCCGAGCACCGCCGAGGTCACCGCGATCATCACGACCAGCCCGATCACAACGGTCTGGACCCGCCGCCGCCCCACCCCGGACCGCACCACCCGAGCCAACGCGCTCATGGCCGCCCCCGCTTCGCCGCACGCGGCCAGGAGGCGCCGGTCCGCTCACTCCGGGCGCTCATCGGACCGGCTCCATCGCGGAGTCGGCGGCGATCCGGCCGTCGAGGAGGTGGACGGTCCGGGTGGCGCACCGCTGGGCCAACTCCAGGTCGTGGGTGACCAGGACGATGGTCTGGCCGTCGGCGTGCAGCTCGGTCAGCAGGCGCATGACCTCCTCGCCGGAGGCGGTGTCCAAGGCCCCGGTCGGCTCGTCGGCCAACAGCAGCGCCGGCCGGTTCATCAACGCCCGCGCGACCGCGACTCGCTGCCGCTCACCACCGGAGAGCCGACCCGGGTAGGCGGCGGCGTGCCGGTCGACGCCGAGCCGGCCGAGCAGGTCGGCGGCCCGGCGCTGGGCGGCACCGCGACCCATCCCGGCCAGCTGCGCCGGCAGCATGACGTTGTCGACGACGGTCAGGTCGTCGAGCAGGTTGAAGAACTGGAACACCAGGCCGATCCGGGCCCGCCGGTACCGGGCCGACGCCGCCTCGCCGAGCTGGTCGACCCGTACCCCGTCGACGGTGACCGTGCCCGCGCTCGGCCGATCCAGCCCGGCGACCAGGTTGAGCGTGGTCGACTTGCCGCTGCCGGACGGGCCGAGGATCGCCACCGCCTCGCCGGGCGCGATCCGCAACGTCACCTCCCGCAGCGCCGGTGGTCCCTCGTCGTACCGGCGCGTCACCTCATGCAGTTCGATAAGCGGTGCGGTCATGTCCCCGTCTCCTCACGTGGTGTCAACTGGCGCTGACGCTATGGGCGGGTCCGATTCGGACGCATCGGCAGCGGGAGGCATCTTCGGTACCGCGTCGGGATGAGCGGTGGCGGCGTCATCCCTGCGAGGTAGGCGTACGACGTAGCAGGCCCGTTCCGTGGGTGGATGCCGGGAACCGACCCGGCGGCGAGAATGGGCCGATGACGGGGCGTGCGCTGGTCGGCCGGCTGTGGGCCGGGATCCGGTCCCTGGCGCGACCGGTCGGGCCGCTGCCGCCGCTGTCACGCCGGGGGCAGGTGTTCGACGCGCTGGTGGCGCTGGGGCTCGGCCTGGTCGCGATCCAGTCGGACGGGCCCGGGACAGACGACCGGCCGGCGCCGTTCCAGGTGGAGTTACCGCCGGACGTGGCGGACCGATCGGCCGAGCGAGTTTCCCCCTTGCCCCCGCCCCCGCCACCCCCACCGCCCCCGCCACCCCCGCCGCCCCCGGAGCCACCCGACCCGGTGTGGCCGCCATTCCAGCCGGTCGAGGACGACGGGTCCGGCTGGACGGTCGTCCTGCTCCTGCTGGTCGCGCTGCCGCTGGTGTTCCGGCGTCGGTATCCGCTCGGAGTGCTCTGGGCCCTGCTGGCGATAGCCGTCATCGTCAGCGAGAACCCGGCCGCGCTACGGCTTTCGTTCTTCGCCTGCGTCATCGCGGGCTACAGCGCGGCGGTCTTCAGCCCGTACAGGATTCCGGCGCTGGCCAGTCTGCCGGTGGCGGCGATCCTGCACGCCGGGCTGCAGTCGGACGCCAGCTCGGTCTCCGACGGTGCCGTGCCGTTCCTGATCCTGATCCCGATCGCGGTGGCGGCCGAGGGCCTGCGCCGCTGGAAGCAGCACGCCGACGAGGGCCGGGCCCGGCTGACGGCGATGGAGCACGAGCAGATCGAGGCGCTGCGCCGGGCCACCGAACTGGAGCGGGCCCGGATCGCGCGGGAGCTGCACGACGTGGTGACCCACAACGTCAGCGTGATGGTGATCCAGGCCGGCGCCGCCCGCAAGGTCATGGATGCCACGCCCGACGAGGCCCGGGCGGCGCTGCTCGCGGTCGAGGCCAGCGGCCGGGCGGCGATGACCGAGCTGCGACACGTGATGGGGCTGCTCACCATGGACGGCGACGCCACCGACGCCGCTGATGGCACGTCCGGCTCCGACAGGGCCGACCTGGCGCCGCAGCCGGGGCTCGACGGAGTCGACGCGCTGGTGCGACGGATGCGCGACTCCGGGGTCGAGGTCGAATTCGCGGTACGCGGAGAGCCGGTGCCGCTGCCGTCCGGGATCGAGCTGACCGGGTACCGGCTGGTGCAGGAGGCGCTGACGAACACCGTGAAACACGCGGCCGGCGCCTCCGTCCGGGTGCTCGTCGAGTACGCCGCGGACCACCTGCTGGTCGAGGTCACCGACACCGGCGGCCGACCCGGTGGGACCGCCGGCACCGGCACCGGCCGGGGGTTGATCGGTCTGCGGGAGCGGCTCGCGGTCTACGGTGGCACCCTGCAGGCGGGCCCGCGACTCACCGGCGGATACCGCGTCCGGGCCCGGATTCCGGTGGAGGTGTGATGACCGCGACGCCGCGGGTGGTGGTCGCCGACGACCAGGCGCTGGTCCGGGCCGGGTTCCGGATGATCCTGACCGCCGACGGGATCGAGGTGGTGGCGGAGGCCACCACCGGGGTCGAGGCGGTCGACGCGGTCCGCCGGCACCGCCCCGACGTGGTGCTGATGGACATCCGGATGCCGGAGCTGGACGGTCTGGCGGCAACCCGGCAGATCCTGGCCGGCCCCGGCGAGGCACCGCGCATCATCATGCTCACCACCTTCGACCTCGACCACTACGTGTACGCGGCACTGGCCGCCGGGGCCAGCGGCTTCCTGCTCAAGGACGTCACCCCGGAACAGCTGGTGGGTGCCGTCCGGCTGGTCCGCGCGGGCGACGCGCTGCTGGCGCCGGCGATCACCCGCCGGCTGGTGCAACGGTTCGCCCAGCACGACACCGACCCGCCGGTCGTCCACCGCGACCTGGCCGCGCTGACCCCGCGCGAGTTGGAGGTGCTGGGCCTGCTCGCCCAGGGCCTCAGCAACGCCGAACTCGCCGGCCGGCTGCACCTGTCGGAGGCGACCGTGAAGACCCACGTCGCCCGCATCCTGGCGAAACTCGGCCTCCGCGACCGCGTCCAGGCCGTCGTGGTCGCCTACCGCACCGGCCTGGTCACCCCCTGACGAAGTGCTGTGATCACGAAGGGTCCGGGTTGCCGCTACAACCCGGACCCTTCACGATCACGGTTCGACCCGACGGGCGGCGGTGTTACCTTTCCGGCGTGGCCGGGAGCGTGGTGATCGTCGAGCGGCTCACCGTCAGCTACGGCTCGACTGTCGTGTTGGACGGGCTCGGCGCGACCGTGAACAGGGGGGCCGTGCTCAGCCTGGTCGGGGAGAACGGGGCCGGGAAGTCGACCCTGCTGCGGTGTGTCACCGGGCTGCAGGAGCCGGACAGCGGGCACATCAGGGTCTTCGGGGACCCGCCCGACCGGGGTGCGCGCTTCTGGCGGCGGGTGGCGACCACCGTCGACAACCCGAGCTGGTACCACGGCCTGACCGTGCGGGAGCACGTCGAGCTGATCCGGATGGCGAACGGCGCCGACCCGGCCGACGGCACCATCGACGGGGTCTTCGAGCTGCTCGGGCTGACCGGGCTGGCCGACGCCACCCCGGTCACCCTCTCCTCCGGGCAGCGGCAGCGGTTCCTGCTCAGCGCGGTGCTGGCCCGCCCGAGTGAGCTGCTGGTCCTCGACGAGCCCGAGCAGCGGCTGGACACCACGATCCGGACGGTGGTCGCCGAGCACCTGCGGTCGTACGCCGAATCGGGTGGGTCGGTGCTGATGGCCAGCCACGACCCGGCCTTCGTCGCGAGCGTCGGCGGCGACGTGCTCGCCCTGGACCGCTCCGCCCAGCCGGCCCCGTGAGCACCACCGTATCGACAACCGGACCCGGAGCCGGGCCGAGCGGGGCCGAGCCGAGCGGGGCCGGACCGGGTCGGACCGGGCCGAGCGCGGCCGAGCTGCGGCGCTGGGTTCGGCGGCGGCGGGCGGCGGCCGGCGCTCGGGTCTCGGCCAGCAGCGTCTACGTGGTGGTGTTGACGGTCGTCGTCACGCTCGCCATGTTCGGTCCGCGGCTGCGGGACGCCGCCTGGCCGGCCGAGACCGCGCAGGGCCTGGCGGGCCTGGGCACGGGCGCGATGCTCGGGCTGGCGTTCCTCGCGATCTACGCGGCGCTGCGCCAGGCCGGCCCGGTGGTGATCGGTCGGGCCGACGCCTTCTGGCTGCTCACCGCCCCACTCCCCCGGCGGGCGTTGTTGTTGCCCGGGTTCGTCCGGGCGGCCACCGGCGCCGCCGTGGCCGGCGCCCTGATCGGCCTGGCCGGGGTGGGCAACCTGGCGGCCCGCCCGGTCCCACCCCAGCACTGGGCCTGCGCGACAGCCCTCGGTGCGGGCGTCGGCGTGCTGTTGACCACGGCCGCGGCCGCCGGGCAGCGCCGCCAGCGGGTCGGGCGGGTCCTGGACCGGGTCGCGATCGGCGCGCTGCTGGCCTTCGCCGCCGTGCTGATCACCGACGGTCGGTCCCGGCCCGCCGTGCTCACCGACCTTTCCGGGTACGCCGAAGCACCGGCCTGGTTCACCGAATTCGGCCCGCCGACGCAGGCGGTGACGGCGGTCGTGTTGGTGGTGGCGGCGCTCGCGGCGGGGTGGACGGGCTGGACGTTGGACCGGCTGCCGGCGTACCGGATCCAGCAGGCGTCGGTCGCGGCCGGCGCCTTTCTCGACGCGGCCTACGCCGCGGAGCCGTCGTTCGTGTTGGCGCCGCGCGAGCGGGGCTACTGGTCGGGGCGGGCGCTGCGGTCGGTGCCGCTGGGCCGGCTGCGCGGCCTGCCGGCGCTGGCCCGGCAGGATCTGCTGGTGCTGGGGCGGTACCGACGGCGGCAGTTGACGGTGCTCGGTGCGGTGCTGTTGCCGCTGGTGTTGGCGGACGGGCCGGCCTGGTTGGTGGCCGGGGCGGTGCTCTTCGGCGGGCTCTACGTGGCGGGGACCACCCTGGACGCGGTTCGGCAGGACGCCGATCATCCGGCGCTGATCCGGCTGCTCGGGCTGGCCGGGCGGCGGGTGATCGCGCAGCGGCTGCTGGTGCCGGGGCTGCTGGCCACCGTCTGGTGCGGGCTGACCCTGGCGGTGTTGGCGCCGCTGGTGCCGTTGCCGCCGGGTCCGTGGTGGGCGCTGGGGTTGGCGCTCGGGCCGGCGGTGGCGGTCGCGGCGGTGCACCGGGCCCGCTCCGGGCCGGTCAACAACGACCTGCCGTTGATCATCACGCCGATGGGGGCGGTCTCGCCGGGGCCGATCATCTGGGCGCTGACCGGCGCGGACGTGCTGGTGCCGCTGGGCCTGCCGGCGGCGTGGGCGCTCATCGCGTACCCGGTGGGTCTGTCCTGGTGGTGGGTGCTGGCGCAGGCGGTCTTCGCCGGGCTCGGCGCGGTGGTCTATCTGCTGTTGGCGACCAGTCGGCGGCGCGGCGAGCTGTAGGAGACAGGTTTGTGGGACCGGCGGCGGGCGCCCACAGCCGCCGCCGGCCCCTGCCTCCGTCAGGAGGCGGTACAGGTGGGCGTCATGCCCGACCCGCTGCCGCCCGCTTGGAAGCCGAATTCGGTCGACTGGCCGGCGGCGATCCGGCCGTTGTAGCTCACGTTCCTGAACTGGACGGCGCCGCTGTTGCCACTACGGTCGGCGCTCCAGGCGTTGGAGATGGTGGCGCCGGACGGCAGCGTCATCGAGACGGTCCAGCCGTTGGTTCCGGCCGAGCCGGCGGTCACCCGGACGGTGGCGACGAAGCCGCCGTTCCAGGAGTTCAGGGCGATGCTGGCGGTGCAGCCGGCGCCACCCGGCGGGGGCGTGGTGGGCGGCGGCGTGGTCGGGGGTGGGGTGGTGGGCGGCGGCGTGGTCGGGGGTGGGGTGGTGGTCGGCGGGGGCGTGGTCGGCGGCGGGGTGGTGGGGCTGGTGCCGTCGGTCAGGCTGCCGGGCACGGCCTGGAGGGCGTTGTACCAGGCGGTGGCCATCTTGCTGTAGCCGCTGGCGTTCGGGTGCACCAGGTCGGCCAGGTCGCCGGTGTTGAGGGCGGAGAAGATGTCGACGAAGTAGACCGGGCGGCCCGCGTTGGCGCGGGTCCGCACGAGCTGCGGGATGGCCGCGTTGAAGGTGCGGATCTGGTTGTTGATGCCGGTGTTGTTCGCCGGCACGATCGAGGCCACGAAGATCTTGGTGTCCGGCGACGCGGCGCTGATCTTGTCGATCAGGGCGGCCAGCCGGTTCGGGGCGTTCGGCAGGTCCCGGTTCTGGGTGATGTCGTTGGTGCCGATGTGCAGCAGCACGGTACGCGGCGTGTAGCTGCGCATCCAGGAGTTGATGTTCGCGTCGAGCTGGTCGATCCGCCAGCCGGAGTGGCCCTCGTGGTTGCGGTCGCCGAGGCTGGCGGGTCCGTTGGTCAGGGAGCCGACGAAGTCGACGTTGTAGCCACCGGCGACCACCTTCTGCCAGAGGTCGATCCGGTAGCCACCCGGCACGTTGAAGCCGTCTGTGATCGAGTCACCGAGCGGCATCACCCGGACCGCGGCGGCCTGCGCGCTGGCGCCGCTGTTGATCACGATGGCCATGGTCAGCAGCAACGCCGCCGCCAACCCCGCGGCACATCGACGAAGCACCGAGTTCACGAGCCACCCCTTTCTCGTTTCATAGTGGAGCGCGGAACGTTGCATCGAGATACGTGGATGGCAACCCATCGACCGGGGTCACGACGACCCCCGAACGGGTTCCGCGCGACGAACGGTCAGCCTCCTGCGCCGAGCGGCACCCGGCCCGCTGAATCCGTTTCAGCCGGACGCTGCGTCCGGAGCCACCGAGGCGACGTAGACCGTGTTGGCCGATTGCCCGCCCGTGAGCGGGTTGGGAAAACCGACCACGTGCGCCGCCGAGGTCGCGAACACCTCGTCGAGCACCGCGGCGAACCCGTCGTCCGGCGGATCGTCCGACCAGAGCGCGAAGACGCCGCCCGGCCGCAGTTGGCCGGCGAGCCGGCGGAGCCCGGCCGGTTGATAGAAGCCCGCGTGACCGGGGTGCAGGACGTGGCGGGGCGAGTGGTCGATGTCGACCAGAATGGCGTCGAACCGCCGGCCCGGCGCGTCCGGGTCCAAGCCGTCGCCGGCCGCGACCAGGGCGAAGAAATCCCCGGGTACGAGCCGGGTGCGCGGATCACCGGTCAGCTCGGCGGCGGACGGCAGCAGGTCGCGGCGGTGCCAGTCGATGACCGGGCCGAGCGCCTCCACGACGACCAGGGACCGCACCCGGGGGTCGGCCAGCGCCGCGCGGGCGGTGTAGCCGAGCCCGAGTCCGCCGACCACCACATCGAATCCGGCACCGGCGCCTGGCAGGGCGGCTCCGTTGCCGGCGCCCGGCAGGGCGGCCAGGCCAAGCCGGGCGAGTTCGATCTCGGCGACGGTGAAGAGGCTGGACATCAGGTACTCGTCGCCAAGCTTGACCTCGTACACGTCGATGTCGAGGGCGGGGTCGCGGCGGCGGCGCAGGCTGATCTCGCCGATCGGGGTCTGCTGCCAGTCAAGTTCCTCGAACCGGATGCTCAACGGCACTTCCCTTCTGCTGTGGACCACCCTGATCTTCAGTCTCGACGACCGACCCGGTTGAACCTAACCGAATGGCCATTTCCGGCGGGGTGGTCATAATGGACTAACCCGGCATCAGCTATGGTTTGTCGCCGAGGAGTCATACCGGGGGTTTTGTGATGGAGCGCCGTCTTTCGTTGATCATGGTTCTGCTGGCGACGTCTCTCGTCGCCGGCTGTTCGGCGACGTCGGACGCCCCATCCAAACCCGTCGACACGCCGTCCGTCGCCGACCGGCCGCAGGCCGATCGCGGCCGGTACGGGCCGGACGTCGTCCACCTGGCCGGCCTGCGGGACATCGAATTCGGCGAAAGCCAGCGGAAGCTGACCCGGGAGGGCACCCTGCTCCCGCAGACCACCCCGTGCGGCGCCCGCCTCGCCGGGGTCGCCACCGCCGGCCCGGTCTTCGACGAGGACCGGCTGGTGCTGCTCTGGGCCGACTCGCCGATGCAGACGCCGGAGGGAATCATGGTCGGCACCGCGGTGGAGCAGGTGCGCCGGGCCTATCCGCAGGCCACCCGGCTGACCGCGCCGCAGGGGACGTACCGGTTCGACGGGTTGCTGGCCACCGAGGGCGACCGGGCCTACCTGTTCCTGCACGACGGCCAGACCGTCCGCAAAACCGTCGTCGGGTACGCCGACTATGCCCGCAAGCTGTTCGACGAGGGCTTCGGCACCTGCTGACCGCTGACACCGTCGATCGCGGCGGTAACCGTCCACGGTGTGGTCTGTTGCCAATCCGGGGCAACGGTCGAGGAGCGATGGCAATAGATCTTGTCCGATATAGCATCTTCTGATGCCTGAATTCGAGTTCGATGTGGCGCTGTCGTTTGCCGGGGAAGATCGCGTTTTCGTCGAACGGGTCGCGAACATCCTCCGCGACAACCGCGTCCGGGTCTTCTACGACGAGTTCGAGGTGCTCACCCTCTGGGGGCTCGACCTCTACACGTTCCTCGACGACGTCTACCGCCACAAGTCCCGCTACGCGGTCGTGTTCGCCTCGGAGAACTACTCCCGCAAGATGTGGACCTCGCACGAGCGGCGCAGCGCCCAGGCCCGCGCGCTGCAGGAGAAGGACTCGTACCTGCTGCCGGTCCGGCTCGACGACAGCTCGGTACCGGGCCTGCGGCCGACCATCGGCTACATCGACGGCACCGCCCGCGGCCCCGAGGCGGTCGCCAAACTGATCATCGCGAAGATCGGCGCACCGACGCCGGCGCCGGAGCCCACCGAGCCGCCGGAGGATCGCCTACTGGGTGTCCCGCTCACCCCGGAGGAGAAGCAGTCGATCATCTCGACCCGGCCGCGCGGCTGGGAATACCTCCTCCTGGCCGGCGGCATCTGGCAGGGCGTACAGGAACTGGAGCCGAAACGGCTCGACCACGAGCTGCGCTACGCCCGCGCCTGCGACCGGTACATCACCCGCGACGGCATCCGGACCTTCAGCCAGCAGGCCATCGACCAGTTCACCAACCTGGTCGCAAAAGTCATGAACGTGGTACGCAAGGAGTCACAGGACTGGGCGCTCGGCGCGGCCGGCAGCCCCGGCGACCCGACCCGGATCAACCACCTGACCAAACGCTTCGCCAGCGCGTACGAGGAACTGCTGGACTGGGCCGCCGACGTGCGCGGCACCGCCTGCCCGGAGGAGTGCCGCCGACTGCTGGAGCTGATCGCCCGCTTCGCCGACGAGCCGGTCGAGAAGATCAACGAATTCGCCCGGCAGATCGTCGCCGAGGCCGGCCGTATCCCGGAGCACGTGGCCAGCGGCACCGACGAGGTTCTCAGCATCACCCTGGAACTGCGCTTCGACGGCGACCCCGACCTGGTCGCCGAATTCGGCCGTGAGCTGGACCGCCTCGACTGATGAGTTTCGGGTCGGCTGCGGGTCACAGTCTGCAGGAGCGTCGGCAGACTGGCGCCACACCCGGACGGAGACCCATGGCAAAGCTCATCTACTCGATGATCACCTCACTCGACGGTTACGCCGAGGCGGCGGACGGCAACCTCGGCACCGGAGCCGAAGACCCGGAGGTGCACACCTTCATCGGTGACCGCTTCCGCGCCGTCGGCACCTACCTCTACGGCCGCCGCATGTACGAGACGATGGTCTTCTGGGAGACCGCGCACACCCACCCCGACGCGCCGCCGCACATCGTGCAGTACGCCCGGGACTGGCAGGCCGCGGAGAAGGTCGTCTACTCCACGACGCTGGAGTCGGTGTCCAGCGCGAGGACGAGGATCGAGCGGACCTTCGACCCGGAGGCGGTAGGCAAGCTCAAGGCCGAGTCGGATCACGACCTGACCATCGACGGCCCGAACCTGGCGGCCCAGGCGATCCGGGCGGGCCTGGTGGACGAGTACCATCTCTTCGTCACCACGAGCGTGGTCGGCGGCGGCAAGCGGTTCTTCCCCGACGGCGTACGCCTGGATCTCCAACTGGTCGAGCAGCGCGCCTTCGACACCGGGCTGATCTACGCGCACTACCGCACCCGCTGATTCGGTCCCCGTCAGGCCGGGCGGATCAGTTCCGTCCGGTCGGCGGGGTACACCTCGGTCGTCCCGTCGGGATGCCGAACCTCGATCACGGGCACCCCTTCGTCCAGATCGCGATCGACCCGCTCCGGGTCATGCGGCATCCGGGCTATCGCAGTTCCGCCCGGCGGCAGTTCGACCGCCGCTCGATTGAGGGCTGCCCGGACCCGGGACCGTTCCCCGCGTTCGGTGGTCACCAGTCCTTCGGCGCGTAGCAACGCGAGCGCCTGTCGGACCGCGTCGCGACCTACACCGTGCTCCTGCGACAGCGTCGCCTCACTCGGCAACGGCGCGTCGGCCGGGTACTCGCCCGAGTAGATCCGCTCGCGGATCAGATTCGCCATCTGCCGGTAGACGGGCGTGTGTGAGCGCCGATCGATGGACATGCGCCGCAGCCTTGCTGACCCGTAAGGGCATGTGGTCTTGTGGCCCTGTGGCCATATGGCTACCCTGGACGCTACCTGACACGAACGATGCCCACGTCCGGATGCCCGAGACGGGCGACCACCGGATGTGCCCGACCGAAGAAGCCGAGGGTTGAACTTCAACGGACGTGCAGCGCAGCCCCCGACCGGGGCGGCGCGGAGTGGGGTGAATCAGCGGCCGGCTGGGGGCTATCGACGGGTTGGCCAGCGTTCGTTGACTCCCGATCTTCACGATGACGGCCGGCGACGGGTGTTCCGGCCGCTGCCCCGCGATGCCGTAGCCGCCTTCACCGGACTGACGCCCACCACACCCCGGTTCGTCATCCTGCTGCCGACCGAAACCACCGACCTGTGGAAGACGCTGAACCTCGCCGTGGTCCTCGGACGCTCCCTGCGACACGTACCCGACCTGCGCCCCCGCGACGAGCTCGTCCTCGATGTCGAGTCGAACACCTACCACCACGCCTTCTGCGACCTCGTCCTGCCCGGCAACCTCGACTGCTTGCGCCCCTGCGGCCACGACGGCCGCTGCCAGCCCCATTAGTTACCTCTTACAGGCTGGCAGCGATAGAACCAGTAGGCGGTATGACACGGAGGCATAATTATGACTCGGTGGTATATCACTCAACCGGCATGTTCTTTTGGGCGGGTTTACCTACGTGCAACAGGCGACGGTTGCGCTATGCTCCGCGTCGGGACAGGCACGGCGACGGATCAGAGGATTTCCGGCAACGCCGCCACCGCCCCCGCAATTTTCATTCAGCAACTTGCACCACAGCCGTGGAAATGCCGCACACTCGGCCCCAAAACTGAGTGAATCAAACGTGAAAGTGTGCGAGTTGATCGGCGCCCGCAACCGGAACCTAAGAATGGTGACAGAGGTTCTGGAATCACGGGAGGGCGACCCCGATGAGCGATCACTTCAACATCCTCCGCACCCTGGCCGTGCGGGGCGCGGCCCTGCTGGCCGGATTGGTGGTGCTGATCAGCGCCCCGGTGGGGCTACTGCTGTCGCCCATGTTGATCAGCACGGTCGACCGGGAGGACCGGGACTGGGCGCGGTTGAGCGACATCGGCGAGACGTACGGGGCGGTATCGGCGATGCTCGCCACGTTGGCCCTCGGCGTCGTCTCCGTGTCATTGATCCTGCAGCGGAGTCAGGTACGACACGAACGGATCTGGCTGCAGCGGGAACTCCATGTCAACATCGTCAGTTTCGCTATCGAGGACCCGGTCTTCGCCCAGTGCTGGGGCCCCCGGGTGGCCCCACCGGACATGGACGAGAGACTGTTCTACTACCTCAATCTGATCGTGATGCTCTGGTCGCACGCCTGGGAGCACCGGCTGTTGCCGGAAAGGCAGGCGCGGACCTACGCCCAGTCCCTCTTCGAAAGCGAGGTGGCCCGCGAATACTGGAACCGGTTCGGCGCCTGGCGCGCACCGGCCGGTTCCCGGGAGCGCAGCTTCATCCGCCTCGTGCAGCAGGAGTACGAACGAGCCGTACTCGCCGGTCCGCCGACCAGGCCGTACGAGCCGCCGGCCGGCTTTCCCGGCCCGTCGCCCGCGATGCCGCATGCCGAACCGTCACACGCGACCGCGACCCAGGTACGCGCGACGCGTCGGCCCGGCGACCAGTCCGGCCCCCGACGCAAAGGGCGGTGAGCCGGTGGTGACGGCAGCGCGGCCGGGGTGCCACGGACCGCGTCCTCGCGGCCCGTGGCGATCGGCAGCAAGCTATTCGCGTGGGTTCGCCAGACCCGGAGCTTTGACTCCGGACATGAAGCGGCTCCACGCGCTCGGCGCGAAGGCCAGACTGACCTCGGGGCGCTGCGAGTTGCGTACTCCGATCTCGGTTCCTGACGCCACCTCCACGCAGTGGTGTTCCGCTACGCAGCGATTGCTCTTCCGCCACGTCCCCTGAACAGAATTCAGTTTCACTGGACCAGTTCCCCCACGGTCGGCCGAAGCTTCGGCGAACTAACACGACGCAGCCACAATAGGCTACAAAAGGGAGTAAACCTGGATAAGACAGGCTTTTGCTGCCTGTGTCGCCACCGTCGTCCCGAAGGTGTCCTCATCTCGGTCACGACCGGACGAGGCGTACGCCGGTCACGAGCAGCCAGACGAGCCAGGCGACGAACCCCAGGAGCCCGACGAAGATCAGCGCCGAGCCGTCGGCGATCGCGAGGGTGCCGACCCCCGCGGCGAGCAGCAGGCTCCCGCCCACCACGCCCAGCAGGCGCTGCCAAGCCGGAGTCAGCCCGCTCGCGTGCGCGGCGAGGGCCGCGCCGACGAAGGTGATGCCGATCGTCGGCAGGGCCAGCGCGAACGCCGCCGCGTGAGCCTGCCAGACGAGTTCGAACGCGGGCGTCGGCTCGGCGAGGCCGTCGGCGGCGAGCGCGAGCCCGATCTGCAGGACGTTGACAAGCACGAAGGTGGCCGACAGCGTCGCGCCAGCGGCCAGGGCGAGGCGCGACCAGTCGGCGCCCGCTCCACCGCGACGCTCCACGAGGCCGTGCAGGCCCGTCACGAACACCAGCAGCAGCGGCAGATACAGCGCCACCAGACCGGACACGATCGCGACCGAGTCGCGGTTGGCCGCGTAGTAGGCCAGCACTTCCTCGATCGGAGCGCCATAGGTCAGCGCACCCGTCACCGCAAACAGCGCGTTCTCCACCACCACCAACACCGCGAACGCGATCGCCGCAGCACCGACGAGCCGGCCTCGAACGACCCCACTGCGGGCTGGCGTGGTGGCGGTCATCGGTCCTCCTTCGAGCGGAGCGGTCCGTCCGCCGGGGTGACGACGACCTTCCCTCGGGTGTGGCCGGCCCCGACGTAGCGGAGGGCGTCGGCTGCTTCGTCGAGGGGGTAGACGCGGTCGATGAGCGGCGTGACCTGCCCCGTCGCGAGCAGGTCGGCCAGGGTGAGCAGGTCCCGGCGCTTCTCGACCGACACGAGAGGCTTCAGTTGCTGACGGGTGAACCCGGACAGCAGGCGCGCTTTGGCGATCCGGCCGAGAGGGCCGATCCAGCGGCCGCCGCGACCGCTGTTGGGGATGAGCGTGCCGGTGGGCGTCAGCGCTCGACGGACATCCGCCAAGGGCTGGGCTTCCACGTTGTCGAGGATGATGTCGTAGCGCTTCTCGGCGCGGGTGAAGTCGGTCTTCGTGTAGTCAACGACGTGGTCGGCACCGAGCGACCGGACCAGGTCGACGTTGCGGGTGCTGCACACACCGGTCACCTCGGCGCCAAACGCCTTGGCGATCTGCACGGCGAAGGAGCCGACGCCACCCGACGCGCCGGTGACCAGCACCGTCTGGCCCGGTCGAACCTTCGCGGTGTCGCGCAATGCCTGCAGCGCCGCCATGGCCGAGGTGGGGACCGCCGCCGCGTCCACGGCCGACAGGTTGGTGGGCACGGACACGAGGTTGGCCGCTGGAACGCAGGCGTACTCCGCGAGCGTGCCAGCGGTGCTCCAGCCGAACACCTCCTCGCCAGGGCGGAAAGCGGTGACATCCTTTCCGACCGCTGCCACCACGCCGGCAAGGTCCCTGCCACGGATGCCGTTGCGCGGCCGGCGGAGCCCGAATGCCAGACGCGCCACGTAGGGCTCACCGGTCATGACGAAGTAGTCGCCGAGATGCACGGCGGCCGCGCCCACCTGGACGAGCACCTCGCCTCGACCGGGCAGTGGTAGCCCGACCTCGCACGACTCGAGCACTGAGGGTGGGCCGTAGCGGTGCCCGACGATGGCCCGCATCGTCGCCGCCCCCGCCTGACTGGCCCCTGGCACCAGGCGTGCTGAGGCGTTCGATCGCTGTTCGTCTCCCATCGGAGCCTCCTCAAGTCAGGGCTGCGACCCGGGCTCGTTCGTACACCGTACGACGTACGCTGTACTATCCTCGTACGGTGTACGATTGTCAAGCCATCTGAGGAAGCGAGGAGACCCGTGCCGGTGAGGAAGCAACGCCAGGGCACGTCGGACGCGGGGCTCAGCAAGCAGCGGGTGGTGGTTGAGGCGATCCGGCTCGCCGACCGCGACGGGGTCGACGGGCTGAGCATGCGCCGGCTGGCTGACGCGCTAGGCGCTGGCGCGATGTCCCTCTACCACTACGTGGCGAACAAGGAGGAGCTGCTGGACGCGATGATCGACGTCGTGTTCGAGGAGATCGAGCTCCCACCCGAGGGGACCGACTGGCAGTCGGCGATACGACGGCGGACGATATCCGCCCGACAGGTTCTCGCCCGCCACCCGTGGGCGATCGGCCTGATGGAGTCGCGGACATCGCCGGGACCCGCGCACCTGCGCCACCGCGAAGCGGTCACCGCCTGCCTGCGGAAGGCTGGCTTCCCGGTGCTGATGGCGACGCACGCCAACTGGTTACTCGACGTCTACCTCTACGGGTTCGCCCTGCAGGAAGCCAGCCTGCCGTTCGGCTCCGCCGATGAGTTCGCGGACATGGCCGAGGACGTCTATCTGCCCCAGCTTCCTCCGGACGAGTTTCCCTACCTCAACGAGTCCGCCGCGGCGCTCGTCGCCGCCAACTACGACCCGGCAGAGGAGTTCCTGTTCGGCCTCGACCTCGTCCTGGCCGCCCTCGAGCCCCTGAGAGCCTCCGGATAGCGACGAGAACGCGGTCATACCCGCGAGGGATATGACCGCGTTTCAGAGCGGTGGCGGCGGGATTTGAACCCGCGGAGGGCGTGAACCCTCACACGCTTTCGAGGCGTGCTCCTTAGGCCACTCGGACACACCACCGCCGAGAAGGGTACCCGACGTCCCCGCCGGGCCGCCGGCTGCACCCCGCCTGGCAGGATCACCCCCATGAGTACGCACATCGGCGCGAAGCCGGGCGAGATCGCCGAGCGGGTCCTGATGCCGGGTGACCCCCTGCGGGCCAAGTGGATCGCGGAGACCTACCTCGACGACGCGAAGTGTTACTCGACCGTGCGGGGCATGCTCGGCTTCACCGGCCGGTGGTCCGGGGTCGAGGTCTCCGTACAGGGGTCCGGCATGGGCATGCCGTCGGCGTCCATCTACGCCCACGAGCTGATCAACGACTACGGCGTCCGGACGCTGATCCGGGTCGGCTCCTGCGGGGCGATCACCGACGACCTCAACCTGCGGGACGTGATCGCCGCGAGCGGGTCGTCCACCGACTCGAACATGAACCGGGTGCGCTTCGACGGGCTGATCGACTACGCCCCGGTCGCCGACTTCGGGCTGCTGCGTACCTCGGTCGAGGTGGCGCAGCGGCGCGGCGTGCCGGTGCGGGTCGGGTCGGTCCTGGCCGCCGACGCGTTCTACACCGACCGCCCGGACCTCTACGACCGGTTGGCCGACTACGGCGTGCTCGCCGTCGAGATGGAATCGGCCGCGCTCTACACGATCGCCGCCCGCTTCAAGGCCCGCGCACTGACCCTGTTGACCGTCAGCGACCACATCAAGACCGGCGAGCGGACCACCGCGCAGGAGCGCGAGCAGACCTTCAGCCAGATGGTCGAGATCGCCCTGGACACCGCCACCACCGTCTGATCCCGGCCCGGCGCGGTGAGGTGATCCGCGCGATCACCCCGCCGCGCCGGCTCGTCAGGGAGTGGCCAGCGCCTCCGTCGGGGAGAGCCGGGCGGCCCGGATCGCCGGATAGAGACCGGCGACTGCCCCGATCACCAGGGTCGCGCCCACCCCGCCGACGCTCACCCAGGCCGGGACCACGGTCGGCCAGCCCTGCGACAGGGCATAGCCGGCGGTCACTGCCACCCCGAGCAGCACCCCACCCAGGCCGCCGAGCGCCGACAGCAGCAGCGACTCGGCCAGGAACTGCGTCCGCACCTGCCCCCGGGTCGCCCCCAGCGAACGACGGAGACCGATCTCGGCCCGCCGCTCCAACACCGAGATGACCATCGTGTTGGCCACCCCGACCCCGCCCACCAGCAGCGCCACCGCGCCCAGCCCGAGCAGCAGCCCGGTGAACGCCTCGTCGGTGGCCTGCTGGGCGGCGAGCGCGTCGGACGGCCGGGAGACGTCGACCTCGTTCGGCGCCGACGGGTTGGCGGTCGCCGCCAGCACGTCCCGGACGGCCGCCACGTGGGCGTCGGCCGAGCGGGTGTAGACGGTCGTCGGGTGGCCGTCGAAGCCGAGGTAGCTGCCGGCGGCCGACCAGCCGACCAGCGCCGTCGAATCCAGCTCCGACGCCAGCGGCACCGGGGCCAGGATGCCGACCACGGTGAACCACCGGCCGCCGATCTGCACCCGCACGTCGGTGCCGGCCGCGCCCAGCCCCAGCCGGTCGGCGGCCGCCGCGCCGAGCACGGTGGCCGGATACCGGGCGGTGGCCGCGTTGAGCCAGCTTCCACTGACCACCTCGCCGCCGACGGTGTCCAGCAGCTCCAGGCTGGTCGCCCGGGTGGCCAGCCCACCGGTCTGCGCGCGCGGGATCCGATCGGACCGGTAGACCGGGGTGTCGGCGAGCTGCGCGGTCGCCGCCACCTGCTGAACTGGCCCGATCCGCCCGATCATCGCCACCGACTCGACCGGCAGTTGCGCGTCCTCGCCGAAGAAGGTGCTGCCGGGCGAGACGGTGAGCAGGTTGGTGCCCAGCGTCGCCAGCATCCGGTCCAGTTCGGCGCGCGACGACGACGAGATGCCGACCACGGCGATCATCGCGGCGATACCGATGGCGATGCCGAGCGCCGACAGGAACGCCCGCAGCGGCCGGGTCCGCAGCCCGACCCCACCCACCCGCAACACGTCGGCCGGCCGCATCCGCGCCGGCACCAGCCTCGCCGGCCCGCCGCCAGCCGGCGCGGTCCGCCCGGCCCCCCGCCGAGTCACCGTCGCGGTCATCGGGCCACCTCCACGGGTACGCCAGCAGCCACCCCCGGCGACCCGCCAACATCCGCCGCTGACCCGCCGTCGTCCGACAGCACGAGGCCGTCGCGCATCCGGACCTGGCGGGGCAGGCTGGCGGCGATCTGCAGGTCGTGGGTGATCACGATGACCGTGGTGCCGGCGGCGTGCAGTTCGCGCAGCAGGTCCATCACCCCGGCGCCGGACGTCGAGTCCAGGTTGCCGGTCGGCTCGTCGGCCAGCAGCACCGGCGGCTCACCGCTCACCGCCCGCGCGATGGCCACCCGCTGACGTTCCCCGCCGGACAGCTCGTGCGGCCGGTGGTCCAGCCGGTGCGCCAGCCCGACCCGCCGCAACGCGGCCTCCGCCCGCCGCCGCCGCTCCGATCGGGGTACGCCGTTGTAGAGCAGCCCGTCGGCCACGTTGTCGACCACCGGCACCCCGGGGGCCAGGTGGAACTGCTGGAACACGAAGCCGATCCGGCTGGCCCGCAGCGCGGACAGTTCCCGGTCGGAGAGGCGGGCCACGTCGTACCCGTCGATGACCACGGTGCCGGCGGTCGGCCGGTCCAGGGTGCCGATCACGTTCAGCATGGTCGACTTGCCCGAGCCGGACGGTCCGACGATCGCCACCAGTTCACCCCGGCGGATGGTCAGCGACACCCCGCCGAGCGCGGTCACCCCGCCGCCGTAGACCTTCGTCACGCCGGTCAGCTCCACCACCGGCGGGGCCGCTGCCGGGTCAGTCATTCGGCACCCCGACGGCCAGCCCTTCGGCGATGTCGGGGCCGGAGACCTCGACCTGGCCGGCGGCGAAGAGGCCGGTCTCGACCGCCACGATCCGGGTTTGCTCCCCCTCGACGACCTCCAGGCCGTACCCGCCCTCGGCGACCGCGAGCAGCGCGGCAACCGGAACGCTCAGCACGTCGGCGCGCTCGTCGGCGGTGAACCCGACCTCGACCGACGCCTGGTCGTAGTCGGCGAGCGGCGCCGGGTCGTCACCGGTGACGGTGACCTCGATCTTCGTCTCGGTGCTCGCCTCCTGACCGCCGCCACCCGCCGAGGTCTCGATCACCGTCTCGACCATGGTGATCTTCCCGGTGGTAGCCGTGCCGTCCGGCAGGTTGATGGTCACCGGGGCGTCCCGCCGGGCAAGCCGCTGGTCGTCGATGTCCAACTCGACGGTGATCACCCGGGCGGTGCCGGTGAAGGTGACCACCGCTGAGCCGGGTTGCACCGTATCGCCGATGGCGGCGTCGTGGCTGTCGACGCGGACCGCACCGGCGGCGTAGACGATCCGGCCCGGCTCCACCCGGCCGGTCTCGGGCAGGCCCAGCTTCTCCTGCCAGTCGCGCACCGCGTCGGCGGTGGCGGAGGTGTAGTCGGAGTCGACGGTGAAGCCGTCGTTGCCGAGCGCGGCGAGGTTCTGCTCGAACTGCTTGACGTCCCGGCCGTCCATCCCGGGCTCCAACATCCGGTACGCCGGCAGCGACCCGTGCAGCAGCACCACCGGCTCCTCGTCCACCCGGTAGAGCGCCTGGCCCCGCTTGACCGTGGTCCCGGTGGCCGGCAGCCAGGTCACCGTGCCGCCGGCCCGGCTGGCGGCGGCGCGGGTGGCGCCGTACCCGAGTTCGCCGTTGTGCGTTTCGCGGTCCACCAGGGTCTGCCGGGTGATGGTGGCGGTGGCCGGCGGCAGCGTCGAGCCGCTGGCCGTACTCTCGCTGCCGCCACCGAAACCGACCGCGGCCGCGACCCCCGCCGCCACCACGACCACCGCAGCGAGCACCGCGACCGCGGTCCGGGCGCGCGGGCGGCGGCGCCGGGCGCCCCCGTCGGTCTGCGCTGTCCCGGTCACGAGCCACCGCCCCGGCGGCCCAGGTTGGGCATGAACTCCTGGCACTTCTCGAACGCGGCCCGCACCGCCGGGTCCTGCGGGTCGATGTCGCCCTGACCCAGCTGGATCCGGCCGTCGGCCGCCGGGTCCGGGAAGTCCGGCACCCCGTTCTCGCGCATGCACTTGGCGAGTTCGCGGACCGCCTCGACCTGCTCCGGGTCGAGCTGCACCCCCTCGCCGCCGTTCGGGGCGAACTCCCGGCACGCTTCGGCGGCGGCCCGGACCTGCTGCGGGTCGACGTCCTCGCCGAAGTTGAACCGCGGTCCCCGCTGGCCGGGCTCCGGGTCCGGCACGTCCAGGCCCTGCCCGCGCAGGCACTCGGCGAACTTGAGCCGGCGCTCGTCCTCGCTCAGCTCCGCGGCCGGTGAGGCGGACGCCACACCGGCGCCGCCGTCGCCCACCGACGCGACGCCGGAGGCGTCGTCGGATCCGCCTCCGCAACCGGCCAGCGCGAGGCCGATCACCAGGGCAAGGACCGCCCCCAGCGCCCTGGCCCGGCCGGTCGACCGGCGACGCCGTACCCGTTCACCTGGTCGTCGCAGCTCACCGGGCGCGGGGCGACCGGCTTTCAGCCGCGGCGCGGCGGCAGTCTGTTGGAACATCGTCCGTCGCTCCCTTTCGGGGCCGGCTCCCTACGCCGGCCGTTGTGGACAAGTCGACTCCCCGGGCGGTATCCGGGGCGTAACCGTCGGAGTTAACGGCCGCGTTATCCGGCGGCGCGCGACGATGTAGCGGTGCGAGTGCTGGTGGTGGAGGACGAGCGGCTGATGGCGGACGCGGTCACCGAGTGGCTGCGCCGGGAGGCGTTCGCGGTGGACACCGTCTACGACGGGGACGCCGCCCTGGAACGGCTCGGCGTCAACGAGTACGACGTGGTGGTGCTGGACCGGGACCTGCCGGTGGTGCACGGCGACGACGTCTGCCGGGCGATCGTGGACAGCGGCGGGGCGACCCGGGTGCTGATGCTGACCGCCGCGGCGGCGGTCCGGGACCGGGTGGCCGGCCTGGCGCTCGGCGCCGACGACTACCTGATCAAGCCGTTCGCGCTGGCCGAACTATCCGCCCGGGTGCACGCGCTGACCCGGCGCGCCCGGCCGGCCGCCCCGCCGCAACTGACCCGGGCCGGCATCGTGATCGACCCGGCCCGTCGCGAGGTGCACCGGGACGGCCGGTACGTCGCGTTGTCCCGCAAGGAGTTCGCCGTGCTGGCCGAGCTGATGCGGGCCGAGGGCGCGGTGGTCTCCGCCGAGGAGCTGCTGGAACGGGCCTGGGACGAGCACATCGACCCGTTCACGAACGTGGTGCGGGTGACGATCATGAAGTTGCGCCGCAAGCTGGGTGAGCCACAGGTGGTCCAGACCGTCCCGGGAGTGGGGTACCAGATCCCGTGAAACGACTCAGCCTGCGGCTGCGGCTCACCCTGATCCACGGCGGCCTGGTCCTGCTCGCCGGGGTGCTCCTGCTCGGCGTCACCTACGTCCTGGTCGACCAGCGGATGTCGCACCTGTTCGGACCGGCGCTACCCGACCGGGAGGTGACCGCCGAGCTGCTGGCCGAACGGCGGATCGCCGGGCAGGACATCGAGCAGCTCCGGCAGTTCGTCCAGCGGGTCCAGGACGAGGCCCGGGAGAACGCGCTGAACTCACTGCTCACCCAGGGCGGGGTCGCGTTGGTGGTGGTTTCGTTGATCGCCGTCGCGTTCGGCTGGCTGATCGCCGGCCGGTCGTTGCAGCCGCTGCACCAGATCACCGCCACCGCCCGCCGCATCGCCGGTGCCGAGACCGCCGGGCGGGGGCTGCACGAGCGGATCGCGCTGCGCGGCCCCCGCGACGAGGTACGCGAGCTGGCCGACACGTTCGACCTGATGCTGGAACGGCTGGACCGGTCCTTCGACGGGCAGCGGCGGTTCGTGGCGAACGCCTCGCACGAGCTGCGCACCCCGCTCGCGCTGAACCGCACGCTCGTCGAGCTGGCGGTCAGCCGCCCGGACGCGGCGCCGGGCACCCGGCAGCTCGGCGAGACGCTGCTGGCGGTGAACGCACGACACGAGCGACTGATCGAAGGGCTGCTCACGCTCGCCGACTCGGAGAGCGGCCTGGTGGACCGGACCCCGGTGAACCTGGCCGAGGTCGCCGCGCACGTCGCCGACCAGGCGGCCGCGCGGCTGGCAGATCAGTCGGCCCCGCCGGTGGCAGATCAGGCGGCCCCGCCCGTGGCAGATCAGGCGGCCGCGCAGGCGGGCGACCAGACGGTCGCCGGGCTGGCGATCCGGCGGGAGTTGGCGCCGGCGCGGACGGTCGGCGATCCGGTGCTGCTGGAGCGGCTGACCCAGAACCTGGTGGAGAACGCGGTACGCCACAACGTCGCGGCCGACGGCTGGGTGTCGGTCAGCACCGGCACGGTCGACGGCTGGGCGCTGCTGTCGGTGAGCAACTCCGGGCCGGTGGTGCCGCCGTACGAGGTGGAGGCGATCTTCCAGCCGTTCCGGCGGCTGCGGCAGGAGCAGGTGGAGGGTCGCGGTTTCGGTCTCGGACTGTCGATCGTGCGGGCGGTGGCGCACGCCCACGGCGGGCGGGCGGTGGCCGTCCCGCGCGACGGCGGCGGCCTCACCGTCACCGTCTCGCTGCCGCCGGCCTCGTCGCCGGCCGTCTGACGCCCGCCCGGAAGCGGCCCGGTCAGCGGAAGAAGGCGCGCAGGGCGGCGGCGCACTCGTCGGCCAGCACTCCGCCGTACACCTGTGGTCGGTGGTTGAGCCGGCGGTCGCGTACCACGTCCCAGAGGGAGCCGACCGCGCCGGTCTTCGGTTCCCACGCGCCGAAGACGAGGGTGGACACCCGGGCCAGCACCAGCGCACCCGCGCACATCGTGCACGGCTCCAGGGTGACGACAAGTGTGCAGCCGTCCAGCCGCCAGGAACCGAGCACCGCCGCGGCCCGGCGCAGGGCCAGGATCTCGGCGTGCGCGGTCGGGTCGCCGGTGAGTTCCCGTTCGTTGCGCCCGGTCGCCAACTCCGTCCCGTCCGGCCCGTAGAGCACGGCCCCCACCGGCACGTCGTCCGGGCTACGTCGGCCGTCGGCTGGATCAGCACCAGTCGGACCAGCGCCAGCCGGACCAGCGCCGGCCGGCTGGTGGCCTGGCGGCGGGGCCGCAGCGGCGGAGATCGCCAGCGCCCGGCGCATCCACACCAGATGCCGCTCCCGGCGGTTCAGGCCGTCGCCCGGCGCGAACGCCTCGTTCTCCGGGCCGGTCACGCGCCGCCTTCCCGTGCGGTCACGCTTCGCGGAGTTCGTCGACCTCGTCGCCGCAGCCGATCAACCGGCACACCTCGGCCGTCATGTCGGCGGGCAGCATGCCCTCGTGGGAGGTGAGCGCGAGCAGCCGGCGGGCCGGCACGCCCAGGTCGGTGAGGAGGTCGGCGTCGCCGACCGGGTCGGCGTCCGGGTCGGCCGCCGGCTCCTCCTCCTCGTCGGCCGGCGCGGCGGCGGCGATCTCGTCGATCTCGACGGCCGGCGCCTTGATGTCGCCGACCAGCAGCGCACCCAGCCGGGACTCCTCGGCGAAGGCCGAATCGGAGCCGAAGACGCGCAGATCCTCCCCCTCGTCCAGCCGGATGATCACCAGGTAGGCGTCATCGGACTCGACGAACAGCAGTGACACCTCGGCCTCGGAGTCGACGTCCCGAAGCCGGTCGGCGACCTCGTCGAGGTCGGCCACGCCGCCCAGATCCAGCTCGGACGCGGTCCAGCCCTTCGCGTCGCGTACCACGGCCGCAGCAAAGTACGACACGGTCTCCCCCAACTAACCAGCGACCACCGGGCCGAGCTGGACGCCAGCCGGCCCGTCGGCACGCATGCCTGTCGACATGACGGTAACGGTTCAGATCGGCGGGGACCGCACAACTCCCCGATGCGGCCGCCTGAGTTTGAGCAGAGGGTGAGGTCCGATGCCGCCTGACAGAGCGGCTGGCTGGGGCACCGGAGAGCCCCGGCCGGTCCGTCCGGTGCGCGGTGTCGCGCCCGGTTCAGTTCGCCAGACGGCGACGGTTGTCGATCAGTTCGCGGAGGCGATCGACCCGTACGCGTCGTGGATGTTCCCGCTCGCGCACCGATTTCGCTCCGGCCAGCTCCGCCAGAAGCTGCAACCGGCGGCGGCTACGCTCGGGGTCGAGCCGCTGCTCTGTCCAGGCCATAACGCGAGAGTGCCGAGTCGCACGGCGTTCGTCAAGACCGGTCACGCAGAGCTGATCGACAGGCACGCAGCGCAGTGGCGATCACTGAAAGTGATCACCACATCGGCCAGTCGCCGGCCTCCGCCCACTGCACCGCGAGAGCCGCCGCCGCGATGCTCCAGCCCACCGCGGTGACCATCGCCACCCCCGCGGCCACCCCCCGGTCGCCCCACCTGACCAGCGCCACCGCCACCAGCCACGCGACCGACCCGGCCAGCAACGTCCACCACAGGTAGCCGCGCAGGTCGGCGCCGAGCAGGCCGAAGGCCAGCAGCCAGACCCCACCGGCGGCGACCCCGGTCGCCAACGCCCCCGACCGGACCGGGTGTGGTTCCCGGTAGGTCGGCCGGGACGGCCGCGGCGGCGGTCCCGACGGGAACAACCCGGACGGGGTACGCGCCGCGGGCCAGCCCGGTGGCGGGGCCGGGGAGCGCCACGGACCGGTCGGGGAGCCCGGCGGACCAGCCGGCCAGCTCGGCTGCGCCATCACCCTCAACCCCTTCGTACCTCGTCCTGGCCGCAGCGTACCCGCCCAGCCCGGCCGGACCCGGCCGGCGCCGAGCGCCCCGTTCTGTCAGGATGGCCGGGTGTCCAGGGGAGGAACGGGAACGCGGTTGGCGTACCCGATGGTTGTGCTGTTGACCGTGGCGCTCGGCGCCGGCGGCTGCGCGACCAGCCGCACCCCGAACGGCCCGACCGTCGAGCAACCGCCGACGCCGCCGGCCGCGGCCGCCCCGACCGGCACCCCCACGGGTACGCCGACCGCGGCCCCGACACCGAGCGGGCGTCCCACCGCCCCGCCGTCGTCGGCGAAACCCAAGCCGCGGTACGTCTTCCCGGTGCGCGCCGGCAACGTCTCGTATCACCCCACCCACTCGGCGTACCCGGGCACCGACATCTTCGCCAACTGCGGCGCCCCGGTGGTGGCCGTCACCGACGGCAAGGTCCTGGAGGTCAGCCGGGTCGACCGGTACCGGAAGTCCGGTCCACAGGGGCCGGACAACGGCGGCCGGTCGGTCGCCATCCTGGGCGCCGACGGGGTCCGGTACTACGGCTCGCACCTGACCGAGGTCGCCGCCGGGCTGGCCGCCGGGGTCCGGGTCCGGGCCGGCCAGCAGGTCGGCACGGTGGGCAGGACCGGAAACGCCAACAACGTCTGCCACCTGCACTTCGGCATCTCGCCGCCGTGCGAGCAGACCGGGGACTGGTGGATCCGGCGGGGCGTCGTCTGGCCGGCCGAGTTCCTGGACGCGTGGCGGCGCAACGTCAACCGGTCACCCGCCGGCGAGGTACGCGACTGGCACCGCAAGCGGGGCTGCCCACCGGCACCCTGACCAGCGCCCGCCCGCCGGGGCGATCGGTGCCGCCCGCCGGGCTGACACCGGGTCGACGGTTCCGGACGCCGGGCGCGGTGGGGAGCTGCGCGATTCCGGCCGTCCGGTGTGCGAGAGTCACCGGCGTGGACATCGCGGTGATCGGGCTCGGGCTGATCGGCGGTTCGGCGCTGCGCGCGCTCGCCGCCGCCGGGCACCGGGTGCTCGGTCACGACGCCGATCCGGCCACCCGGGCCACCGCTCGCACCGCCGCCGCCCAGGCGCCCGCGCCGGCCCGCTGGCAGGTCGCGGGCACGATCCGGGACGCCGTCGCCAACGCCGACCTGGTGGTGATCGCGGTCCCGCTGCCGGCCGTCGGAACCGTGCTCGACGAGCTGGCGGCGACCGGCTACCAGGGCCTGGTCACCGACGTGACCTCGGTCAAGGGGCCGGTACGGGACCTGGTGGAGACCCGGCTGCGGCACCGGCACGGCGCGCTGGCCGGCTTCGTCGGCGGGCACCCGATGGCCGGCCGGGAGACCTCCGGCTTCGCGGCGTCCGATCCGACGCTCTTCACCGGTTGCGCCTGGGTGCTCTGCCTGGAGCCGGGCACCCCGTTGGCCGACTGGCTGGAGCTGGCGGCGCTGGTCACCGGCCTCGGCGCCCGGGTGGTGCCGACCACCGCCGACGAGCACGACCGGGCGGTGGCCCGGATCAGCCACCTGCCGCACCTGCTGGCCGCCGCGCTGGCCGCCAGCACCGCCGACGACCCGCTGGCCGGGACGCTGGCCGCCGGGTCGTTCCGGGACGGCACCCGGGTGGCGGCCACCCGACCGGACCTGATCGCCGCGATGTGCGGCGGCAACGCGGCGGCCGTCCGGCCGGCGTTGGACGCGGTGCTGGCGGCGCTGACCGGGGCGCGGGAGGCGTTGGACGCCGCAGAGCCGATCGCCGCGCTGCGCGACTGGCTGACTCCGGGCACCGCCGCCCGGGCGGCCTGGCCGCCCCGGCCCGGCCCGGCGATCGAATTGCCGGCCGGCCCGGACGCGCTGCTGACGCTCGGCCGGGCCGGCGGCTGGCTGACCGGCGTCGCCGCCGACCGCCGCACGGTCACCGCCGTCCGACCGGCGCCGGGATAACGACGGTCAGAGCCGCTCGCCCCGGTCCAGCCGGATCACGCGGCGGTCGGTGACGATCGCGGTGATCAGGTCGTGCGGGGTCACGTCGAAGGCGGGGTTGGCCGCCCGGGTGCCGGCGGGGCCGACGCTGGCGCCGTCCGGGCGGGTCAGCACCTCGGCCGTACCCCGATCCTCGATCTGGACCTCGGCACCGGTGGCGGTGGCCAGGTCGACCGTCGACTCCGGCGCCACCACCACGAACGGGATGCCGGCCCGCCGGGCACCGAGCGCGTGCGCGTAACTGCCGATCTTGTTGACGGTGTCCCCGTTCGCGCAGATCCGGTCGGCGCCCAGCACCACCGCGTCCACCTCGCCCCGGGCCATCAGAAACGGCCCGGCGCCGTCCACCGCCACCCGGAAGTCCACCCCGGCCCGGTCCAGCTCCCAGGCCGTCAACCGGGCGCCCTGCAGCAGCGGGCGGGTCTCGCTGGCCACCACCGAGTCGAGCACCCCGCGCCGGTGCAGTTCGAGCACCGCGCCGAGGGCCGTGCCGCCGACCACCGTGGCCAGCCCGCCGGTGTTGCAGTGGGTGAGCAGCCGGGGCCGGTCGCCGCAGAGCTCCAGCAGCAGGTCGGCCCCGAGGCGGGCCATCGCCTCCGACGCGGCGATCTCCTCGTCGCGGACCGCGAGCGCCTCGGCGAGCACCGCGTCCGGGCCGTCGGGCAGTCGGCCCGCGGCCCGGTGCACCCCGAGGGCCAGGTTCACCGCCGTCGGGCGGGCGGTCGCCAGCCGCCGGACGGCCGCCGCCAGCGCCTCCGGGTCGGAGCCGTGCCGGCGGGCCGCCAGCGCCACCCCGAGCGCGCCGGCCACGCCGAGCGCGGGAGCACCGCGTACGGCGAGCCGCCCGATCGCGTCGGCCAGCTCCTCGACGGTCTCCAACCGGAGCGTGCTGAGTCGGTCCGGCAGCGCCGTCTGGTCGATGAGCTCGACGGCGCCGTCCACCCAGTCGATGGTCCGCATGCGACAACAGGTTACGGCGGTCATAGGGTGTCCCCATGACCGCCCGGGACGCGATCGCCGACCTGCGCCGGATCGCCTTCCTGTTGGAGCGGGCGAACGAGGCGACCTTCCGGGTGAAGGCGTTCCGGTCGGCCGCGACCGCGCTCGGCGCGCTGCCGGCCGCCGAGCTGACCGAGCGGGCCGCGGCCGGCACCCTGACCGAGCTGGCCGGGGTGGGTGACGTCACCGCCCGCTGCGTGACCGAGTCGCTGGCCGGTGAGGAACCGGTCTACCTGCGGCGGCTGGCCGCCACCGAGGGCACCGACCTGGACACCGAGGCGGCGGCGCTGCGGGCCGCCCTGCGGGGTGACTGCCACACCCACTCCGACTGGTCCGACGGCGGCTCGCCGATCGAGGAGATGGCGCTGGCCGCGGTCGAGCTGGGCCACGAGTACCTGGCGCTCACCGACCACTCCCCCCGACTGACGGTGGCCCGGGGCCTGACGGCGGCCCGGCTGCGCCGGCAGCTCGACCACGTCGAGGCGCTCAACGCCGCCCTGCCGCCCGGCTTCCGGGTGCTCACCGGGATCGAGGTGGACATCCTCGCCGACGGGTCGCTGGACCAGGACGAGGAGCTGCTGGCCCGGCTCGACGTGGTGGTCGGCTCGGTGCACAGCGGGCTGAAGGACGACAAGGCCCGGATGACCCGGCGGATGCTGGCCGCGATCGCCAACCCGCACCTGGACATCCTCGGGCACTGCACCGGGCGGATGGTCACCAGCCGACCGGCCGGGGTGACCGGGCCGGGCGACAAGGGCCACCGGCGGCGGACCCGGCCGCCGAGCGACTTCGACGCGGACGCGGTCTTCGCCGCCTGCGCCGAGCACGACAAGGCGGTGGAGATCAACTCCCGGCCGGAGCGGCAGGACCCGCCGAAGCGGCTGCTGCGGCTGGCGGTGGAGGCGGGCTGCCGGTTCGCCATCAACACCGACGCGCACGCCCCGGGTCAGCTCGACTGGCAGCGGTTCGGCTGTGAGCGGGCGGCGCTGTGCGGGGTACCGGCCGACCGGGTGGTGAACACCTGGCCAGCCGACCAGCTACTGGCCTGGACCGGCGCCCACGCCGGCTAGCCGGGCCGGTGCGGCGGGGACCGGCCGGCGGCGGGACAGCGTCCCCTGCGAGATCGCCACCCCGAGCAGGACGATAAGCGCGCCGACCGGCTGGTACCAGGTCAGGTGCTCGTCGAGCGCCAGCACACCGATCACCACCGCGAAGATCGGCACCAGGTAGGTGACCATGGAGGCGGTGCTCGCCCCGGCCAACCGGATGTTGCGCATGTGGATGACGAACGCGAGGCCGCTGCCGAGCACCCCCAACGCGAGGAGGCTGCCGACCGCCGCCAGCGACAGGTCGGTCGGGGCCGGCGGGGCACCGGCCAGCAGCGGGGCCAGCACCAGGAGTTGGAGGGTGGCGACCACCAACTGGGCCGCCACCAGCGACACCCCGGACTCGCGCCGACCGGCGACGAACCGCTTCTGGTACGGGATCACCACCCCGTAGCAGGCCGCCGCGCCGAAGCACATCAACTGGCCGGTGAACTCGGCCCCGCCGAGCCCGTGCCACGCCCCGAGCACCACCAGCACGCCGACGAAGCCCAGCCCCATGCCGACCGCCCGACGGGCGGTCATCCGCTCGGTGCGGAAGACCAGCACCGCCAGCGGCAGCACGACGAGCGGCGTGGTGGCGTTCCAGATGCCGGCGAGCAGCGACGGAATCCGCTGCTCGCCGTAGCCGAAGAGGGTGAACGGGACGACCACCCCCACGGCGGCGATCACCGCGGTGTGCGCCCACAGCTTCGGGTCGCGGGGCAGCCGGTCGCGTAACACCGCGAGCACCACCAGCACGGTCAGTGCCCCGGAGGCGACCCGGCCGAGGGTGACGTAGATCGGGTGCAGCTCGTCGACGGCCACCTTGATGAAGAGGAAACTGGAACCCCAGATCGCCGCGAGGGCGAGGAAGCCGGGGAACCAGTCGCGCACGGCGACCCCGGGACTGTCAGGTGCGGTAGCGGCTGTCACCCCTGACACTCTTCTCCTGGGGTACGACGTTTGTCGCGCGGATTTCGGCCGGCGTGTTCGGGGCCACACCGGCCTCGGCCGGGGACATCCCAGACAGGTGATACCACCGGCCCGAAGCGGATTTCGGGCCAGCGTGCCGGCCCGCCACTCCCGTATCGTCAGCCCGTGGGACGAATCGACGACCTCGCCAACCAGTACGTCGCCGACTGGGCGGCACTCAGCCCGACCGGCGCCACCTACGTCGGCATCAGCGGCTACGACGACCAGCTCGGCGATCTGTCGCCGGACGGCTTCGCCGCCCGCGCCGAACTGGACCGGCGGCTGCTCGCCGATCTCGACCACGTCGAACCCGACACCGAGGCCGAACGCACCGCCAAGGAGGCGATGCAGGAACGGATCGGGCTGGAACAGGTCCGGTACGCCGCCGGCGAGGTGACCAGCGAGCTCAACGTGATCTCCAGCGAGCTGCACAGCATCCGCCAGGTCTTCGACCTGATGCCCAGCGAGGGCGAACCGGCGGTGCGCAACATCGCCGCCCGGCTCGGCCAGTTCGCCGGCGCCGTCGAGGCGTACAAGACGACCCTGCGGCAGGCCGCCGGCCAGGGCCACGTCAGCCCGCGGGCCCAGATGGTCGAGGTCGCCAAGCAGTGCGACGCCTGGACCGACCCGCTCGGCGACAACGTCTTCCACGACCTGGTCGACCGGCTGATCGCCACCGGCGAGGCCGCCGAGGGCGGCACGCTCGCCGCCGAGCTGCGCCGGGGCGCCGCCGCCGCCACCGCCGCCACCGCCGGCTTCGCCCAGTTCCTCCGCACCGAACTGGCCCCCCTCGGCCGGGAGAAGCAGGCCGCCGGCCGGGAGCGCTACGAGCTGGCCTCGCAGTACTTCCTCGGTGCCCGGGTCGACCTCGACGAGACGTACGCCTGGGGGTTCGAGGAGCTGGCCCGGCTGGAGGGTGAGATGCGGGCGGTGGCCGGCCGGATCGTCGGTGCCGGCGCGACCATCGACGAGGCGGTGGCGGCGCTGGACGGCGACCCGGCCCGCAAGATCCAGGGCAAGGAGGCGTTCCGGGACTGGATGCAGGCGCTCGCCGACAAGGCGATCACCGAACTGCACGGCACCCACTTCGACATCCCCGAACAGGTCCGCCGGATCGAATGCTGCCTCGCCCCGACCAGCGACGGCGGGATCTACTACACCGCACCGAGCGAGGACTTCGCCCGGCCCGGCCGGATGTGGTGGGCGGTGCCGCCGGGCATCACCGAGTTCTCCACCTGGCAGGAGGTGACCACCGTCTACCACGAGGGCGCCCCCGGCCACCACCTGCAGGTCGGCCAGACCCAGGTCCGCGCGGACCTGCTCAACCGGTGGCAGCGGCTGCTCTGCTGGTGCTCCGGCCACGGCGAGGGCTGGGCGCTCTACGCGGAGCGGCTGATGGACGACCTCGGCTACCTGGACGACCCGGGCGACCGGTTCGGGATGCTCGACGGGCAGGCGTTCCGGGCCGCCCGGGTGATCGTCGACATCGGCATGCACCTGGAGCTGGAGATCCCCCAGGACAACCCGTTCGGGTTCCACCCCGGGCAGCGGTGGACCCCGGAGCTGGGCTGGGAGTTCCTGCGGGCGCACTGCCGGGTGCCGGACGAGATCCTGCGCTTCGAGCTGAACCGCTACCTGGGCTGGCCGGGACAGGCGCCGTCGTACAAGGTGGGCGAGCGGATCTGGCTGCAGGCCCGCGACGACGCGAAGGCCCGCAAGGGCGCCGACTTCGACCTGAAGGCGTTCCACCGGGACGCACTGAACCTCGGCTCCCTCGGTCTCGACCCGCTCCGCGCCGCCCTGGGCCGCCTCTGACCCTGGCCCGGCCGGCCGGCGGGCCGGTCGTCGCAGGTCTATGCTCTGCGCCGTGCCGCCGATCGACTACTACAGCACCCAGGGCTGGGGCGCCGAGACGATGCCACTGCGCCACCGGCAGATCGTCGCCGGTCGGCTGCTCGCCACGACCGTGACCGAGCTTGCCGGTGGCCGCGGCGGTGACCCGGTCGAGGTGTTGGACGTCGGGTGCGGCGACGGGAGCTTCCTGGCGCACCTCGCCGGGCTGGTCGGCGACGTGCCGGTGCGCTGGGTCGGCATCGACTACTCGCCCGACCAGTTGGCCGCCGCCTCCCGGCTCCCGTACGAGTTCCACCGGTGCGACCTCGACCAGGGCATCCCGCTGCCGGACGCCTCGCTGGACGTGGTGCACGCGGCCGAGGTCATCGAACACCTCTACGACCCCGACCGGTTGCTGGAGGAGTGCGCCCGGGTGCTGCGCCCCGGCGGCCACCTGCTGGTCACCACGCCGAACCTGCAGGCCTGGTACAACCGGCTGCTCTTCCTCGCCGGCGTGCAACCGATCTTCTACGAGACGTCCAGCCGCTCCACCGAGGTGGGCGCCGGGCCGCTGCGCCGGTTGAAGAAGGGCACCCTCCCGGTCGGACACCTGCGGCTGTTCAACCGGACCGCGCTCGTCGACCTGATGCGCCGCGAGGGCTTCGAGCCGACCATCGTGCGCGGTGCCCGCTTCCACGAGATCCCGGCGGCGCTGACCTGGCTGGAGGCGCTGATCTGCCACCGGTCGTCACTGGCGTCCATCCTGGTCATCCAGGCCGTCCGGCACTGAGCTGTCCTCGCCGGGCCAGCGACCTGCGTTCGACGCGGCGCCGGCTATCCGCGTTCGACGCGGCGGCTCCCGGCCGGCGAAGCTGGCCGGGAGCCGTGGCGCGGTGCGTTGCCGAATCAGTCCCGCGACTGGTCGCGCGTGGGCACGGAGCCGTTCACCCAGTTGGTGGAGGCCGGTGGCACCACGTCGTTGAGTGGACCGTCACCGCCCGAACGGCCGACTCCGGCCCCGACCCCGGCCGGCGTACGTGCCTCGTCCGCCTCGTCGTCCACCTCGCTGTCCGTCGGGGTCCGGGCATCCGCCGCGGCGTCGGCGGAACCGCGTCGCCCGGCGTCCGCGCCGGCCGGCACCGGGTCTGGCTTGCGGTCGGCGGCGAGGTCCTCCCGGGTTTCGGCGATGTCGGCCGGGGCGGCGGGGGTCCCAGCCGTCGAGGCCGGCTGGTCCGGCTGCGGGTCGTCACCGGCCACGCCCGGCTCGGCCGGTGGGGCCGGCGGACGAGGGCCGGACAGCACCAGCCAGCCACCAAGCAGCAGCAGCACGGCGCCCAGCACCCCGAGTCCGATCGGCGCGGTACGCGACACCAGCGTGATCGACGCCGAGTTCTCCTTCGCCCGGTCGGCGCTGGCCTGCACGGTGGCCGCGTCGTACCGGAAGTCCGCGTCCAGCAGCACGGTCGGCGCGCCTCCGCCGTCCGGCCGGAACTCCTTGTACGGCTGGTCCTGCACGTCGACGTAGACGCCGGTCACCGGCTCGACCCAGTAGTTGCGGGTGTTGCGGTAGACGACCTGGCCGCCGGTGGCGCCCGGCGCGAACCGGGCCAGCAGCACCTGCAGGCTGCTGTCGGAGACGACCAGCGGCTGCTCGGGCACCACCTGCTCGAACCGGTAGACCTCGACACCCTCGACGGTCGTGACCTCCTGGAAGGTGGCCGGGAAGGACTTGCGGAGATCACGGTCGAAGACCTGGTAGTCGGTCCGCTGGGTGTCGAACGGGAACTTGTACACCTGACCGTCGTAGTTGGCCGGCTGCTCGGTCCCGTCGTCGAGCCACTCGCCGTCCCAGTCGACGGTCGCCGCCGACCGTCGATCCAGCGCGAACTCGGTGCTGTAGCCGCTCACCACCGCGTCGGAAAGGGTGCGGACCTGGGAGTAGACGCTCCAGACCATCGCCTCTCCCGCGAGGTCGCCGGTCATCTTCTCCCGGGTGAGCTTCGCCTGTGGTAGCACCTCCACGGTGGAGGTGAGCCTGCCGGTTTCGATGTTGGCCTGACCCGAGGCGATCCGGAGGTAGGTCGAGTCCTCCGACACCGCCACCGAGGTCGACCGGTCCAGGTCGTACGGCAGTTGACTGACCGCCGGGGTGACGTACACCGGCAGTGCGATCGCGAAAATGAGCAACAGGACGCCAAGGCCGAACAGCACGGCACCGACGAACCGCTTCACTGGTCCTCCCCACACAACGACGTTGGCTTAGCGCCCGCCCCCGCGATCGAACATGTCCCTGACACGCCTCGAACACGCCATTAACATGGCGGCAGGTTACTCTCCAGTCACCTCGTACGCGACCCCCTGGACGCCTGATGTCTCTCGCAGTTCAAATACCCCCGCTGCCGCGGCTGGCCGCGCTGGACGGGGTGCGGGTGCTGGGCGCCTCCGCGGTGATCGGGCAGCACGTCGGGTTCATCACCGGCGTGATCACCCGGGAGTCCTGGGGCGGCTGGATCGCCATGATGGACTTCGCCGTCGCCCTGTTCTTCGTCCTCTCCGGGTTCCTGCTGTTCCGGCCGTACGCGAAGGCCGCCGCCAGCGCGGCACCGCGGCCCGGGGTACGCCGCTACTACTGGCGGCGGGCGCTGCGGATCCTGCCCGCGTACTGGCTGGTGGTGGCGGTCTGCCTGACCGTGCTGCGGGAGGACGGGCCGGCCCCGCTCGGCGACTGGGTGCGGCACCTGACGCTGACCCAGATCTACGAAATCGGGCAGATCCGGCGGGGCCTGGGGCAGACCTGGAGCCTCGCCACCGAAGTGGCGTTCTACCTGCTGCTGCCGCTGGTCGCGGTCGCGCTGACCGGCCGGGGCTGGCGGCCGGCACGGACCCTCGCGGCCACCGGCATCGGGCTGTTGATCACCATCGGCTGGCTGGTGGCGATGGGCGCCGGGGCGCTCGACACCGGCCTGCACATCATGTGGCTGCCGTCGTACGCGGCCTGGTTCGCCGCCGGGATGGCGCTGGCTACCGCGCACGTGGCGTTGCGCACCGGCACCGCGCCGCGCGCCTGGGGGATTCTCGACCGGCTCGGCTGCGCCCCGCTGGCCTGCTGGAGCATCGCCGTCGGACTGCTCGCGGTGGCGACCACCCCGGTCACCGGGCCGCGCGGCCTGGTGGCGCCGACCGCGGGCGAGTTCGCCGCGCAGCTGGGGCTGTATCTGGCCGTGGCGGTGCTGGTGATGATCCCGCTCATCTTCGGACCCACCACCCGGACCTCGACCCTCGTCGGGTCCGCGCCGGTGCGCTGGTTCGGCACGCTCTCGTACGGGATGTTTCTCTGGCACCCGTTCGTGCTGGACATGATCTACCGGGTCGAGGGGCGGGCGTACTTCACCGGCAATCCGGTCCGGATATACCTGATGACCTGGACCGGCGCGGTGGTGTTCGCGGCCGTCAGCTACTACCTGCTGGAACGGCCGCTGATGCGGTGGGGGACGTCGCCCCGCCGGCCGCGGGCCGGCAGCACGACCGACCGGGCCGGCCGGGCGACCGAGAACCAGAGCGTGGTGGCCGCCGCCAGCGCGGCGAGCTGAGGCGCCGCCGCGGTGTGCCGGTCGGCGTGGTCGAGGGAGAGCCAGCCGGCCAGCACGAAGCAGGCCACCGGCGCCATCCAGGCGACGAACCGGGTGAGTTCGGCCAGCCGGCGCCGGTCGGTCTCGTCCAGGTAGCGGGCGAACATGCCGACCGCCGCCACCGCCAGCACCCCGGCGACCGCCACCGCGACGGCGGTCAGCCCGCCGACCACCAGCAGCGCCACCGCCCCCAACAGGGCCGGCACCGGCCATCGCCGTCGGCGCCCGGCTCGGCCGGTCGAGGCGGCCGGCGCGGTTGCATCCGCCGGGCCGGACCCGGACGCGGGGGCACCTGCCGGCGACCCGGAGCGCCGGTCCGGCAGCAGGGCGAGCAGCAGAACCGCGCCGAGCGCGCCGGCCCCCGCCAGCATCCCGATCTGGTACGGGCGGTCCGGGGTGAACCGGAGCCGCACCTCGCCGACCATGCCGGCGGGTAGCACCCAACCCTGCTGCCAGCCGTCCAGCACCAGTGGGGTGAGGGTTTCGCCGGCCACAGTGGCCTGCCAGCCGGGGTTGTGGTTCTCCCGTACCGCGATCACGCGATCGGCCGGGTGGGCGTCGACCCGCAGTTTCCGGTCGGTGGCCGACCACCGGTCGATCCGCAGTGCGGTCGGGAGCGCCGCCGGTACCGGCCCAGGGTCGAGCGCGAGCCGGGTCGGACTCACCAGATCCGCGCCGGTGACCACCAACCGGTTCTCGCCCGCCGGCAGGGTGACCACCGGCGTGGCGTCAGGGTCCGGCTTCGCGGGCTCGGTCCCGCCGGTCCGACCTGCCCGCTCAGGGTCGCCGGTCTGCTCGGTCGAGCAGGGTTCGGCCCGGACCTCGCGCAGTTCCAGCAGGTCGCGCCGGGTCGCGGTGACGCTTGTCGGTATCGACCGGCCGCCGGCCTCGATCGTCGGTCCGGTTCCGCAGGGCAGCGGCACCGGCCGGTCCAGGTCCGGCTCGGCGACCCCGGCGGCGGGCAGCGTGGCGACCTCGCCGACGGCCAGCGGCAACGGTTCGGTCCACCGCCGGTACGGGTCCACCGAGCGGGCCGGGGTCGAGTTGCGGAACAGGATGCTGATCTCGTCGGTCCGCAACGGCTGGTCGAAGGTGACCGTCCCGTCCGGGGCCACCGCCCCGCCGCGTACCCCGTTGTCGCCGATCACGGTGACCCGCCAGGCCCGGCCGCCCGCCACCGGGTCGGCGGTGGTCAGCCGCAGGCCGGTGATGGTGCGGGGGGTCAGCCAGTTCAGCTTCAGCCAGGGGCTCGGATCGTCGGTCGCCGCCCACCAGGCGGTGGCCGGGTCGCCGTCCAGGATGGCGCCCGGCCGGGCCACCGGGTCGGGCAGCCGGGTCGAGGAGGCGGTCACCCGGGGCGCCAGACCCAGCGGGCGGGACTTCGCCGCCTCGGCGTCGAGCAGGGCGCTCAGCGCCGGACCGGGATGCGGGCGCACCCAGAGCGCGGGCTGGTAGTCGGCGCCGGCCGGCAGGGTCACCGTACGGTCGATCAGCCGGCCGTCCTCGGCGGCCCGGGCCACCCCGCTGGCGCAGCGCGGCTGGCCGTCGTCAAGGAAGAAGCAGGACGGGGTCGTGGGGGCCGCGGAGAGCACCACCGGTCCCGGCTTCCCGGTGGCGGGGGCGGGTGGCACCACCAGGGTCCGTTCCGCCGTCACCCCGGGGATCTCCAGTTCGGCGATGCCGACCCGGCCCTGCCCGGTCCGCATCGGTACCGCGTTCTCGATGATCACCCGGAGGCGGCTGGTGGCGTGCACGCCCGGCAGCGGCACGGTCAACTCGCCGTCGAACGTGTCGACGGTCAACTGTTCCGGTCCGCTGCGGACGGTGACCTCGGTCGGCAGCATGTCGGCGTCGGTGTCGAACCGGATCCGCACCTGACCGATCCGGGTCGGCTGGGCCAGCTCGACCTCCAGCCACTGCCGGATCGGCGCCCCCGGGCTGGTCCGCCAGGAGGTGGTCGGATCACCGTCGATTGCCGCGTACGGATGGTGGGCCGGCCGGGCGCCGGTGAGCGGGTGGGGCTGGGACCAGGCGCTGGAGGCGGTCACCCCGGCGATGCCGTGGTAGCGGACCGCGGTGGTGTGCCGGTCACCCCAGTCGGGCAGGTAGTCGTGCCGGGGGGCGTCGAGCAGCCAGCGTTGGTCCGGTTCGACGGTGGCCGAGGTGTTGTCGTGCAGCAGTCCGAACGAGACCTCCCGGCGGCGCAGCCCGTCGGTGGTCGCCACCGGTCCGGTGGTCAGACCTTCGGCCGCCGCCAGGTCGCCGGCGAGGATGGTGGGTGCGGCGCCGAGCTGGCCGGCGGCGGCGAGGTCGAGCAGCGACTCCGGGCCGCCGACCACGGTGCCGACGGCGCTCGCCTCGTACGCCACCACGGGGGCGACGGGGCGCGTCACCTCGTACACCTCAAGGGCCCGGACCGGGACGTCGAGGCCCTGGTCGGGGTAGTTTCCCGGCCGGGCGCCGCCGCCGACGGTCGGCCCGAACGCGGCGACCGGCCGCAGCCCGGGTGAGCGGGCCAGCGCCTGCCGGACGACCAGCGGCCGGGCCGCCCGGGACGCGCCGTAGTCGAGGTCGGAGCGGAACAGCAGGTACCGGACACCGGAGCGGGCCAGCAGGTCGGCCAGGCCGGCCGAGCCGGCGCCGGTGGCGAGCGTTGTCTCGACCGCGTCGAGCAGCCGGATGGTGGTCGGCGGGGTGAGTGGGATCGAGTTGCGGACCGCCCAGGAGCTCTCCAGCAGCGGCTGGGTGATCTCGTCGGCCGGCGCGCCCCACCGGTAGCCCGGGAACCGGGCGGCCGGCGCCACCAGGACCCGGTCCCGGCCGAGCCGGTCGTCCAGCCAGCCGCCAGCCTCCCGCCAGTAGTCGGGTACCGCGGCGAAGCTGCCGGTCGGGGGCAGCCCGCCGGCCAGCGCGGGGCTGGCCACCACTGCGATGCCGGCCAGCGCGGCGCTGACCACGAAGACGGCCCGCTGCCGGGCCCGGTGCCAGCCGGGGCCGGCCACCCGGGCGCTGCGGGTCAGCACGCCGAGCAGATGCACCAGGCCGAGCACCAGCGGCAGCCGGAGCACCACGTCGAACTTGTGCACGTTGCGCAGCGGCGCGCCGGCGCCGTCCAGGAAGGAGCGCTGGGTCTCGGCCAGCAGGCCGTCGACGGCGCCGACGTGCCCGAAGGCGACCATCGCCAGGCCGGCCAGCAGGCCGGTGACCAGGAACCGGCGGTGCGGCATGCCGCGCCGGGCCAGGCCGGCCAGGCCGACCGCCGTGACCAGCAGGGTCGCCACGATCAGGGTCCGCTCGGTGGCGAGCCGGGAGCCGACGTCCCAGGACCGGCCGTACGCGAGCCAGTGGCTGGCGCCCCGCGCGACGGTGACCAGGTCGGTTACCCGGGTGGTCACCTGGGCGGTCTCGATGAAGTCCAGGAACGGCGGGCTGTAGCGGCCGAGCACCAGCAGCGGCACCAGCCACCAGGCGGTGGCGGCGGCGACGGCCAGGCCCCAGGCGGCGATCGCCGTCAGCCGGCGGCGGAGCGGGTGCAGGGTGAGCAGCCAGAGCACCGCCAGCGGGACGACGGCGAGGACGGCGGTGGCGTTGACTCCGCCGGCGCAGGCGACGGCGAGCGCGGACCAGGCCACCGGGCGGCGGATCGAGCCGCCGCGGGCGAGGCCGATCAGCGGCACCAGTACCCAGGGGGCGACCGCGCTCGGCCAGGCCTCGACCGAGATCGGTCCGAGTTCGGTGAGAATCCGCGGGGAGAGGGCGAAGGCGACGCCGCCGACGATGCGGGTGGCCGGGGTGCCGATGCCGAGTCGGCCGGCGAGGGTGATCGCGCCGGTGCAGGCGACGCAGAGCAGCAGCGCCCACCAGAGCCGCTGCACCACCCAGGCGGGAACGCCGAGCGCGTCGCCGGCCAGGAAGAACGGGCCCATCGGCCAGAGATAGCCGTAGGTCTGGTTCTGCAGTTGGCCGAAGGTGCCGTCCGGGTTCCAGACGTGCAGCGAACGTTCGATCCAGCCGACCGGGTTGACCGCCAGGTCGACCTTGGTGTCCATCGCGACCAGGCCGGGTTCCTGCAGGAACGCCAGGGCGGTGAGCGCGACACAGACCGCCGCCGTACGCAGCCGCCAGACCGTGTCGGCCGCCTCGACGGGGACGGCCTGGAACGGTGGGCGGCGGGTCTTCACCCGGCCGCCGTCCGGGGCGGTCACCGCCGTCGTCATCGCATCTCCCGGTTCCGCCGCCGCCCGATCACGCTGCGCCACCCCTTGATCGGGCCGTCCGAAATGGTCCGCCGGTGACCCGTTGCCTTCCGGTCCGGCGGGTCATAGTGTGGCGCGGTCGTGAACATTACTCGGCAGTAGGAGTGGCCGTGCGCAGCTCTGACACCCCCGGACGGCACGTGCTCTTCCTGAACTGGCGGGACACCGGCAACCCGGAGGGCGGCGGTTCCGAGGTCTACGTCGAGCGGGTCGCCGCCGAACTCGTCAGCCGGGGTCATCGCGTCACGGTCCTCTGCGCCGCGTACCCGGGCGCGGCCGGCGAGGAGCTGACCGGCTCGGGCGTGCGGTTGCTGCGCCGGGGCGGCCGACACACCGTCTACCTGCGCGCCGCGGTCGCCTGGCTGGCCGGTTGGCTGGGGCTGGGGGCGGTGGCCCGGCGTCCGTACGGGATGCCTGACCTGGTGGTGGATGTCGGCAACGGACTGCCGTTCCTCTGTCCGCTCTACACCCGACGTCCGGTGATCGCCCTGGTCCATCACGTACACCGGGAACAGTGGCCGGTGGTGCTCGGCGCGCGGGCGGCCCGGATCGGCTGGTGGATCGAATCCCGGTTGGCGGTCCGGGTCTACCGGCGGTGCCGGTACGTGACGGTCTCGTCCGCCACCCGGGACGAGTTGGCCGGGCTGGGTGTCGACCCGGCCCGGGTGACCGTCATCCACAACGGCACCCCGGAGCTGGTCGGCCGCCCCGCCCCCCGGGCGACCGAGCCGACCCTGATAGTGCTGGGTCGGCTGGTGCCGCACAAGCGGGTGGAGCTGGCGCTGCGGGCGGTCGCCGAACTGGCGCCGCGATTCCCGACGATCCGCCTGGTGGTGGCCGGTCAGGGCTGGTGGGAGGAGCGGCTGCGGCAGGTCGCCGGCGAGCTGGGCATCGCCGGCCGGGTCCGGTTCACCGGGTACGTGACGGACACGGACAAACACGCGCTGCTCTCCTCGGCCTGGCTGGCGTTGACTCCCTCGCTCAAGGAGGGCTGGGGGCTGACCATCGTGGAGGCCGGCGCGGCGGGCACGCCAGCGGTGGCGTTCCGCTCGGCGGGCGGGGTCGCCGAGGCGATCCGGGACGGGGTCACCGGGCTGCTCGCCGCGGACGAGGACGACTTCGTGGCCCGGGTTGGGGAACTGCTTGCCGATGACGTCCGGCGGCTGGCGATGGGCGAGGCGGCCCGCGCCCACGCCGCGACCTTCACCTGGCCGGTGGCGGGTGCCCGGTTCGCCGGGCTGGTGACGGTGCTGGCCGGCGAACCGGTGCCGGCTCCGGCCACCGCTCGGTTGGCACCGTGACGGGCCGGCCGGTGGGCATCCGGCGCCGTTACCGGTCGCCGTAGAGTTCCGGCTGGCGGGGGCCGTCCTCGGCGTTGGCGGCGGAGTCGACACTTATCGTCAGGTTCGGAGCCAGCGCCGCCACACCCAGCAGAGCGAGTACCGCCCCGACCACGCCGGCCAGCAGCAAGGTGACTGGTTTGGGCATCTGAAACCCTCCTAGGTCGATGCTCGTCGCGGCACGTTACCACGGAGTAGGCGTGCGGAACAGGCGTCGTCGGGCGCGGTATATCAGCCGCCCGAGCGCACCTGCCAGGACCACCGCCGCGAGGCCGGTGCCCAGCATCGCGATCGGCCAGAGCGCCGGGCGCCGGGCCGGCGCCGACTCGCCAACCGAGCCCGCCGGTCCGCCGGCAGCCGGGTTCTCGTAGAGGGAGAGATCCGGTCCGAGGTGGACCGGCCGGAGCCCGGCCAGGGCCGCCGGCGGCACCGTCCCGCCGACGCCGTGCTGCACGACCACCCAGCGCACCCAGGTCTCGCGGATCGACCCGCCGCCGGCCACCAGGTCACGGATCCGGTCCACCCGCCGGTTCTCGCCGGCCACCACCAGGTCACCGACGAGCAGCGTGTCGTCGGTGAGCACCTCGACCGGCAGGTACCGGGGCAGCGGGTCGATCACCACCGGGCCGGAATTCCAGGGGTAGGACCGGTACATGCTCAATGGCAGCGAAAGCACCGGACCCGGCTCAGCCCGCACCACCGCCGCCACCGTTCGCCAGTCGTCCGGGTACCCCGCCGGCCGCAGCCGCCCGGCCGCCCCGAACGCCAGATCCGGCAGCACCACCACCGGCAGCAGGACCAGCCCGACCAGCGCGATCCGGTCACCGGGCCGGCGCAGTCGGGCGACGGCCCGCTCCGCGCCGAGCGCGGCACAGACCACCAGGAATCCCGCGTACGGGATGAGCAGCTTCTGCCCGTCGCGGAGCAGCCCGGCGCCCGGCACCTCGGCGACCAGCCAGCGCAGCACCGCCCCGCCGCCGGGCAGCGTGCCGGCGGCGGCGAGCAGGAACACGCCAACCGCCAGCCCGGCGAAGCGGGTCGCCGACCCGGCCTGCCACCGGCGGCGCAGCAGCGGGAACCCGGCCGCCGCCAGCCCGAGCAACCCGATGGTGACCAGCGGGACGAAGACCGAGCCCCGGCTGAGCGGGGTGGTCTGCGCGTTCCAGATGCCGCCGGTACCGGCCAGCGCCAGGTAGGGGCCGGCCCAGTTCTCGGCGCGGGCGGCGAACGCGGCCACCCCGTCCGGGTCGGAGCGCCCGCCGGCCGTGGTGACCGCCGCCGCGGCCAGCCAGGGCGCATTGAGCGCCAGCACCGCCCCGAGCGCCACCACGGCCTGCCCCGGCCCGGCCAGCACCCGACCGACCAGCCCTCGGCCGGCCAGCCCTGGACCGGCCGGCGTCGGCCCGGCCGGCACCCGATCAGCCGCCTCCGGACCGGCCGCCTCCGGACCGGCCGTCTCCGGGCTCGGCGGCACCGGGGCTGGGCGACCGGAGCCGGGTAGCAGGGCGGCGGTGGTGAGCAGCGCCAGCACTCCGCCGGTCGGGGTAATCGCGGACGCGGCGGCGGCGACGACCAACCGGGGCAGCGCGCCCGGTTGCCCGGTACGCAGCCCGAGCAGGGCCGCCACCAGCCAGGGCAACGCCGCGTACGCCAGCAGCAGGCCCCACTGGCCGAGCAGCAGCCGCTCGGCCAGGAACGGGGTCCAGGCGTAACCGACGGTAGCCACCAGCCGGGTCAGGGTGCGTGCGGCCGGCACCAGCCGACCGGCGCCGACCGCCGCGAACCAGAGCACCGCCACCAGCACGATCCACTGCAGCAGCCAGCCCGGTACGACCAGGTTGGCCAGCGACACCACCGTGTCCTGCGGCACCGCCCGGGGCAGCGCGTCGGCGGAGGCGATCAGGTCGTCGCGCAGCGGTTGGCGGGGCACGAACACCATGTCGTAGCGGAGCAGATAGCCGGGCCCGACCGCCGGCCCGAGCACCAGCACGGTCACCGCGGCGGCGGCGAGGTGCAGCGGCAGCCGCTCCCGCACGCCGGGGGCGCTCAGCCAGCCCCGCACCGGATGCATGCTCGGTCGGCCCCGCACGTCAAGGTTTGCGCAGGACGATGACGAGGTTCCAGGTGAGCACCTCGCGGGCCGCCGGGACCCGGACGATCGGCCAGGCCCAGCGGGGCAGATAGCGGGGCAGGACCGCCACCACCTCGGCGGCGTCCTGGCCGCGTACCCAGCGCAGCATCTCGGCGACGGAGACGCCGAACATGCTCTCGCCGTACACGTTCTTCGGGGGGCGACCGTGCCGCCGCCGGTAACGCTGCGCCGCCCGGTGCCCGCCCAGGTAGTGCCAGGGGGAGGTCTCGTGGCCACCCCACGGGGAGAGCCAGTTGGTGTAGGAGAGATAGATGGTGCCGCCCGGCCGGGTCACCCGGACCATCTCGTCGGCCATCCGGACCGGCTCGGGCACGTGCTCCAACACGTTCGAGGAGAAGCAGACGTCGACCGATCCGGACCGCAACGGCAGTTCGAGCGCGCTGCCGAGCACCCCACCGGCCGGCATCGCGCCGCCCCGCGCGGACATCTCACCGGCGTCGCAGTCCACACAGACGATCCGGGCACCCGCGGCGCGCAGCGCGTCGGCGAAGTACCCGGCGCCGCCGCCGACATCGACCACCACGGCCCCGTCCAGATCCGTGTACGACCGCAGCTGGCCGACGGTGTCCTCGGCGAGCATTCCGTAGAAGTGGTCCGGGTCGGTCTGCTCCTTGCGGAACGCCCGGAACAGCCGCACCGAGCGGGCCAGGTCGGCCCGGTGCGGGACGGGCGGGGTCACCGTCGTACTCATCTCAGTCCTTCCGAAACAGCACCGAGTTGACGTAGCGGGGGCGGGGCAGCAGCACCCGGCGGGCGAAGCTCTGCCGGACCCGGGCGAGGTTGTCCCGCTGGTGGCCGATCAGGTCGAACCCGTCCAGCGGGAGCCAGTCCCGGTCGGGCAGCACGAAGCCGCGGTAGCCCCAGCCGCGCAGCAGGTCGACGATCGGCTCGACCGGCTGGATCCGCTCCTCGACCTCGACCAGCAGGGTCGGCGAGTCCCGCTGGATCGTCTCGGCGGCGCCGCGCAGCGCCGGCAGTTCGTGGCCTTCGACGTCGAGCTTGACGAACCGCACGTCGGTCAGCCCGAGCGCGTCGATGGTGGTACGCGGCACGGTTATCGACGGCCCGTCGCCGTACTCGATGGAGGAGGTCCCCACCGCGGGCCCGCCGGCGGGCAGATGGAGCTCGGCCTGGCCGGTGTGGTCGGAGACCACGGCCCGGACCACCCGGACGTCGGGGAAGGCGGCCTGGACACAGTCGGCGAGCTGGGCGTTGGGCTCGACCGCCACCACCCGGTCGGCGATGCGGCGCAGCCGGGCGGTCCATGGTCCGTACCAGGCGCCGACGTCGACGGCGGTGCCGCCGGCCGGCGCGAAGCTGGCGAGCCGGGCGAGCTCCGGCTCGACGCGGGGATAGACGGCGCGGATCGCACCGGCGGTGAGCCGCTCGGGCAGGACGGCCGCGAGCCGGGAACTGGCCCGGGTCAGCAGGCCGGCGGCACTGGTCATGCCGCGAGAGGCTAGCCGGTACGACGCCACCGGGGCAGTACCGGGGCTGGCCGTCCGGCACAATGGCGGCGTGTTCCGCAGCCGCGCGGCGCGGCGCCGCCCGCCCCGCCAGTACGGCCCATTTCGCGCATCGTCACGGTTGGTGGGCCGTGGCTGATGAGCGCCCGGAAAACGTAGGCGTGGCCGAGGCGCAACCGCACGGGGGCCGGCGCGGCGGGGTCGCGGGGGTGCGCCGCCTCGGGGCGGTCGGGGCTGCGGTCACCGTCTCCAGCGTGCTTGTCAACCTGCTCGCCTATCTGGTTCCGATGGTCGGCGCGCGGACGCTGCCGGCGGCCGAACTGGGCGCACTGGCCACGGCGCTGGCCGTTGGCGCGATCGCGGGGGTGCCGGGGCTCGGGCTGCAACTGGCCGTCGCGGTACACCGCGCCAAGCACGGCGTCACGTCGACCACTCGTGTCGCGCTCCGGACGGCCGGGGCGGCCGGTGGGGTTCTGGTTCTCGCCGCTCCGGTACTGGTCAAGGCGTTGCGACTGCCGGTGGCGCTGGTGCTGGCGTTGGCCGCGCTGACCGTCGCGGTGGTGCTGGCCGGCCGCTGGCTCGGTGAGCTGCAGGGGGACCAGCGCTTCGTACGACTGGCCGCCGGCATGGCGCTGCTCGCCGTCGTCCGCTACGGCGGTGTGATCGCCGGTCTGTTGCTCGGCGCCGGACTGGTCGGTTCGGTAGTTGTCGGGGTGCTGGTCGGCTGTCTCGCCCTGCCGGTGCTCGCCCGGCTCGCGGCCGGACAGGACAGGGTTCCGGAACCGTCGGGTGCGGCCGCTGGTAGTCGGATGACGGCGCGACAGGTGGGGGCGGCGAGCAGCGCGACGTTGGCGATGCTGGTCATCTCGTACGCGGATCTACTGCTGGCCCGGCAGTTGTTGCCGGCGGCGGAGTCCGGGGCGTACGCGGTCGGTGGGGTTCTCACCAAGGGGGCGCTCTGGGCGCCGCAGGTGGTCACGGTGCTCGCGCTGCCCCGGCTGGCGCGTGGCGACCGGCGGACCCGGACCGTGGCGCTGGCCCTGGTGGCGGCGTGCGGGATGGTGCTGGTGACGGCGGCGGCGGTCGCCGGTGGGCTGGCGTTCCGGCTGGCCGGCGGCCCGGACTACGCCGACCTGGCCCGGTACGCGCCGTTCTTCGCCGCCACCGGGGCACTGTACGCGCTCGCCTTCGTGCTGGTGAACGCCCAGATCGCGGCCGGCGCCCGGCGGCCGGCCGGCCCGCTGTGGGTGGGCGTGGTGGGGTTGACGGCGGGGGCGGTGCTGGTCGCCCCGCACACCATCGCGGGCGTGCTCGGTTGCGCACTGCTCACCGCCGCCGCGACGGTCGCGCTGCTGTTCTGGCTGACCGTCCGACCGGGCGCGCGGCGGGCGCCTGCCCCGCTCCCGGCGCCTCAGCCCTCGACGAGGTGAACACCAGTTACCCTACGGCGCGGTTTTAGCGTAACTGGTGTTCACCTCGTCGCCGGAGTCCTCCGACGACGGCGTGGACGGCGTCGGCCGGGTGGGGCGGCGAGCGGGTGATCGGCGGCGGTTGCGGAGAACGGTCGTCTAGAGTGCGGGCGTACCGGGAGTGAAGGAGCGGTGGGTTGCACCTGTCTGAGCTGCGCGGACGGCGGGTCGCGGTGTGGGGCACCGGGCGCGAGGGGGTGGCCGCGGTGAACGCGATCGCTCCGGTCGGGCCGGCCGAACTGGTCACCGTGATGGACCGGGAGACGTTCGCCGCGACCCCGTGGACGGGCCGGCTGGCCGAGATTGCGCCGCTGCACACCGGGCCGGCCGCGCGGGAGATCCTGCTCGGCTGCGACGTGGTGGTCCGCTCCCCGGTGATCGGCGAGACCCACCCGTGGGTGGTGGAGCTGCGCGCGGCCGGGGTGACGATCACCGGCGGCACCGCGCTCTGGATGGCCGAGCACGCCCCGGCCACCATCGGGGTGACCGGCAGCAAGGGCAAGAGCACGACGACCACGCTGATCTCCCACCTGCTGACCGCCGTGGACCGGCCGAACGTGATCGGCGGCAACATCGGCATCCCGGTGCTGGACCTGCCACCGGCGCCGCTCTACGTCCTGGAACTGTCGATGTACCAGTGCGCCGACCTGGCCGACTCGCCCCGGGTGGCGGCGCTGACCTCGCTGGTGCCCGAGCACCTGGACTGGGCCGGTGACGAGGCGGCGTACTACCGGCACAAGCTGAACCTGGTCGGGCACGGGCCGGGCCAGGTGGTGTTCAACGCGCACGACGAGCGGCTCGCGGCCGAGCTGGCGGCCCGACCAGGGCTGCCGCTGCGGCCGGCCGGGGTGCCCGAGTCGTTCCACGTCGCGCCCGGCCCGGACGGCGAACGCTGGGTGCACCACGCCGACCAACCACTCTTCCCAAGAGCCGCGTTGCCGCTGGTCGGCCGGCACAACGAGTGGAACCTCTGCGTGGCGCTCGGCGCGCTGGCGGCGGTCGGGGTCGACTGCGTCGCCGAGCGGGAGCGGCTGGCCGCCGCGGCCCGCACCGCGCCGGCCCTGGAGCACCGGCTCACCCCGATCGCCGACCCGTCCGGGATCACCTTCGTGGACGACTCGCTCTCGACGATCCCGCAGTCGGCGATCCACGCCATCGAGGCGTACGCGGACCGGCCGTTGACGGTGATCGTCGGGGGCGAGGACCGGGGGGTGGACTACCGGCCGCTGCGGGACTTCCTGGCCGAGCAGAAGATCGTCGCCACCCTGATCGGGGTGCCGGACAGCGGGTCGCGGATCCTGGCGGCCGTCGGCGGCGTCCCCACCGTCACCACTGTCGACGCCGACGACCTGGTCGCGGCGGTCCGGCTGGGCCGGGAGCTGACCCCGGCCGGCGGGGTGGTGCTGCTCTCCCCGGCGGCGCCCAGCTACGGCCGGTTCGACAACTACGCGCACCGCTCCCGCGTGTTCCGCCAGGCCATCGAGGAGACCGCACCGCCGGGGCAAACGATCAACTGACGAAAAGGCACGGTTCCGCCCCCGGTAGCGGGACTTTCCATCTGTTGATCGTGAGAGGTCAGGCGCGGCAGAGGATCTCGCCGTGCAGAATGCTGAGCCAGCCGTCCGGCGCAGCGGCCCAGTCCCGCCAGGCGGTGGAGATGCGGTCCAGGTCGGACCGGCTGGCGGCGCCGCTGGCCAGTAGCTGGTTGGCCAGGTCGGAGTGGAGAATCCGATCGGCCCACATGCCGCCCCACCACCCTCGGTCGGCGTCGGTGGCGAAACACCAGGTGCTGGCGGTGGCCGTGACGTCGGTGAAGCCGGCGGCGCGGGCCCAGGAGAGCAGCCGGCGGCCGGCGTCGGGTTCGCCGCCGTTGGCGCGCGCGGCCGACCGGTACAGCGCCAACCACTCGTCCAGCTCGGGCTGGGCGGGGAACCAGGCGAACGCGGCGTAGTCGCTGTCCCGGGCGGCGACCAGCCCGCCGGGCTTGCAGACCCGGCGCATCTCACGCAGCGCCAGCACCGGGTCGGCGACGTGCTGCAGCACCTGGTGGGCGTGCACGACATCGAAGCTGGCGTCGGGCAGGTCCAGCGCGTGCACGTCGGCCACCGCGAAGTCGATGTTGCGCGTACCCCGGTTGGCGGCCTCGGTGCGGGCGAGCCGCAACGCGTCCTCGGTGGTCTCCACGGCGGTGACCCGGCCCGGCGCGAGCAGCGCGGCCAGGTCGGTGGTGATGGTCCCCGGGCCGCAGCCGACATCGAGCAGCGACATCCCCGATTCGAGGTACGGCAGCAGGTGCGCCGCCGAGTTCTCGGCGGTCCGCCACCGGTGCGACCGGAGCACCGACTCGTGATGCCCATGCGTGTACGCGTTGCGGGTCACCATCTGCAGCCTCCTCACCGTTGCCCCAAGGCTATCCGTCATCCTAATATTCGGAACAATAATCCCGCCATATGGGATATGAATCCGGTCGACACCTGGTAGCCGGTGCCGGAGGATGGACCCGTGAGCGGGTCCGGGACACCATGGGCCGAGCCGGAGGGCCGGCGGGGCTAACGGGGCCAGCGGGGCTGACGGTCGGCGGGAGGGCTGACCGTGCCCGGGGCGCGGGCGGATGTTCCCGCCCGTCCCCCCGGGGCGCCGGCCTACTTCTGGTGGGCGATCTGGAGGAGGTTGCCGCAGGTGTCGTCGAGGACGGCGGTGGTGACCGGCCCCATGTCGGTCGGCTCCTGGGTGAAGCGCACGCCGAGCTCCCGCAGCCGCTCGTACTCGGCGTGCACGTCCGCCACGGCGAACGAGTTGTACGGGATGCCGTCGCCCACCAGCGCCTCCTTGAACGGCTTGACGGCCGGGTGCGCGTCGGGCTCCAGGACCAGCTCGACGCCGTCCGGGTCGTCCGGCGACACCACGGTCAGCCAGCGGAACTCCCCCATCGGAATGTCGTTCTTGGGTAGGAAGCCGAGCTTCTCGGTGTAGAAGCGCAGCGCCTTCTCCTGGTCGTCGACGAACACGCTGGTCAGGTTGATTCGCATCAGTTCTCCCGTTGGTCGCGCCGGAGCCATCGATCGGCGATGCGTTCCAGCGGCTGGCTGTTGAGATGGTGAAACTTGAACCGGCCCTCGCGTCGGGTCTCGATCAGGCCGGCCTCCTCCAGCACGTCGAGGTGCTGGGAGATGGCCTGCCGCGAGGACGTGAGCTGGTGTTTCATGGCCAGTCGGCTGCAGATCTCGAACAGGGTCTGGCCGTCGCGATCGGCCAGCTCGTCGAGGATCTTGCGCCGGGTGGAGTCCGCCAAAGCTTTGAAGACATCTCCCACGCCAAGCAGCATAGGCAAGCAACCACTTGCATATCAACCCCGGTGTCAGACGTACTTGACGTACGTCGCGTACGGGTAGATGCTGACGGAGACCGTTCCCGAATCGGAGGCCGCCTTCATGGCATCGGCAGATTACGACAGCTACTCCCAGGCCCGGGCACACTTCCGAGAGTTGCTCGACGCCGCGCGCCGAGGGCATGTCGCATCGGTACGACGGGACACCGACCGGCTGGCGGTCGTCGACGCTCGGCGCCTCCAGCGATTGCTCGCCACCTCGGCCCCATTCCGGGCACAGGTTGTCGCAGAGGCCGGTGGTTGGTCGGTGCTCCTTCCCGGCCTCCCGCTCGCCGCCGACGGCAACAGCCTCGACGAGGCGGTCGACGACATGGTTAACGCTCTACGCGAGTACGCGGAGGATTGGCACGATCGGCTCTCCGAAGCACCGAACCACGCCGCCAACTGGGCGCTGGTGCAGCTCATCGGGCTCAGCACCGACGAGCAACTTCGCGACTGGCTGGTCGGAGCCGAAACGGGCGTTACCGCGGCATGAGTCACCCAGCAATGAGCCGGGCGGATCACGCCCGGTTCTGCCACGTCGAAGGCTGGAGCCAGGTCCGCCGCGCTCGCGGTACGGCCACCAGCCACCACGAGACCTACGAGTTGGGGCTCCTCGACGGTCGGGTGCTGCGGACCCGGATAAGCCGCCCGGTCAATCGCGACACCTACGGCTCGTCGATGGCCCAGCACATCCTTCGTGACCAACTGGAGGTGTCCCGGGACGAGTTCTGGCGGTGCGTTCACGAGGGGGTCAAACCCGATCGGGGTCAACCCGAGGCACCGGCGGAAGCACTCCCCGCAGACTTGGCATACCTGCTGATCCACCGGGTCGGGATGCCCGAACGGCAGGTCGCCGGAGTGACCAGGGAGCAGGCCATCGAGATCCTGACCGAGTACTGGTCTGCCACCCCGCCTGGCTGAACGGGGAATCCCCCGGTCCGGGACCTTGTGGTTCCGGACCGGGGGATTGTTGGTCGGGTCAGCTTTTACCGCATCAGAGGCTGCGGCACTGGCCCGTGGCGATGCCCTTCACGGTGTTCGGCCGGTCCTCGTCGACCGGCGCCGGGTCGTTGCCGCCGCAGTAGAGCGAACCGCTCACACTGCTCGCGGCGACCACCACCGCCTCGCCACCGGTGTTGTCGTGCACGTTGACCGAACCGGCCACCGTCACCGCGTCGACCCGGACGCCGCCGGTGTTCCGGGTGACCGAGAGGCCGCCGGTCAGCTTGCCCTGCTCGACCAGGACCGGGCCGGTGGACTCGGAGACGATGACCCGCCCGGAGACGGTGCCGCCGGTCAGCGTCACCGAATCCGATCCGGTCACCATCACCAGCCCGGAGACCTTCGTGCCGGTCAGCGCGAACGACCCGACGTCGCTCACGTTCACCGGACCGGAGATGGTGCCGCCGGCCAGCGCGACCCGCTCACCACCGGTCACCGCGATCCGGCCGGACACGACCGCGTCGGTCACCGACAGCCAGGCCGGGGCGGTCGCGACGATCGGCGAGTTGATCCGACCACCGTCGACGATCAGCGAGGCGCCCTCGGCCACCGTCACCTTCGCCGACACCGTCGCACCGTCCAAACAGGTCACTCCGCTGGAGACCACCAGCGGCGTGGTCCGCCGGCCGGTGATCGTGGTGGTGCACTCCGGGGTCTCCGGCTCGCCCTGGCCGACCGCCGAACGGGGCTCGGTGTCGGCCGTGACCGGCGAGTTCGCCGCGAAGTAGTTCACCAGCATGGTCAGGTCGTTGTCGCCGGTGGTGGTCCGGTCGGTCCCGCCGGCCAGCGCGGTGAAGTTGTCACCGCCGGCCGCCAGGAACGAGTTCACCGTCACCCGGTAACTGCCGGTCGGGCTGATCGGCGTGCCGTTCAACGACATCGAGGTGATCCGCGAACCCTGCGCCGCGGTCGGGTCGTAGGTGTAGTAGAAGCCGTCCGAGACCCCCAGCCAGAGCACCGGCCGGGACGCCCCCGCCGGCTGCCACTGCTGCTCCAACACCTGCTTGATCTCGGCGCCGGTGAAGGTCTTGGTCACCACGTCGTTGGCGAACGGCTGCACCGAGAACGCCTCCGAGTAGGTGACCACCCCGTCCGGGCTGTAGACCAGGTCGGCGCGGAGACCACCCGGGTTCATGAACGCGATCTGCGCCCCACCCCGGCCCGGGTCGCTGGTGCCGGCGAGCTGCACGTCGGCGATGAAGTTGCCGAGCACCGACTCCTTGCCCCGGTCCTCGTTGCCGTCCGTGTACGCCCGCCGGATGTCGGCGGTGATCGAGCCGAGCTGACGCTGACCCAGCTCCTGGGCGCGTTCCTTGGCCGCCGCGACGATCGTGGCCACCGCCGGGTCCTGCGGCGCCCCGACCACGGTCACCAGCTCCGGTACGGCCGCGGTCACCGCGTCCGACGCCGGGTCGTAGGTGAGCGTGACCTTGCCGAGCCGCTTGCCGTAGTCCTCGGCCTGCACCACCGGGCGCGAGGTGTCGGTGCCCGGCACCGGGACCAGGAACGCGTACGGCTGGTGGGTGTGGCCGCTGAAGATGACGTCGATGTCGGCGTCGGCCCGGGTGTAGCGGCCGAAGACCGGGTCGCTGGCGAGCGCCTCGGCGGAGTCGATGTTCTCGGTGGCCGCCCCCTCGTGGGTGAGCAGCACCACCACGTCGGCCTCGCCGTTGGTGTCGTCGCCGTCGGAGAGCTGGTCGGCCACCGCGTTCGCCTCGGCGACCGCGTCCCGGAACTCCAGGCCGGCAATGCCGTCCGGGCTGACCAGCGACGCGGTCTGCTCGGTCACCACGCCGATGTAGCCGACCCGGACCCCACCCAGGGTCTCGATCGCGTACGCCGGCAGCGCCCGCGCACCGTCGCGGTAGACGTTCGCCCCCAGGTACGGGAAGTCCGCCCGGTCGGTCACCCGGCCGGTGAGGTCGGCCATCCCCTTGTCGAACTCGTGGTTGCCGACCGCCGAGACGGCCAGCCCGGCCTGGTTGAGGAAGTCCAGGGTCGGGTTGTCGTCGTCGATCGCCGAGATGAAGGTGGAGGCGCCGATGTTGTCGCCGGCCGACACGAACGCGGTGTTCGGGTTCTCCGCCCGGAGCTGGTTGACCAGCCCGGCGATCTGGGCGGCGCCGCCGATCGGGCGCCCGTCGGGCGCGTTGCCCGGCGACTCCAGCCGGCCGTGGAAGTCGTTGATGCTGAGCAGTTGCAGGTCCACCGGGCCGGTCGCCCCGGTGCTGAGCCCCACCACGATCGGGTTGTGGTCGCTGGCCCGGTACGGGTCGGCCGTGTAGTACGACGGCACCCCGTCGTACTGGTAGGCGTACGACTCGTGGGCGTTGATCTGCCAGACGTCCACCCCGGTGACCCGCTCGGCGAGCGACGCCGAGGCGAGCGCGTGGTCCAGTGATCCGGACTCGCCGCTGAAGACGTAGCTGGTCCGGCCGGTGTCGTTCAGGTCGGCGTACCCGGCCTGGTAGAGCACGTGCGCCGGGTCCTCCTGGGTGTACGCGTTGAAGTCGCCCAGCAGCAGCACCTCGTCGCTGCCGCTGTCGGCGGCGACCTGCGCGGCGAAGGCCGCCAACGCCTGCGCCTGCCGGGTCCGGTCGCCGTTGAAGGCACCCTGGCCGTCGCCGCTGTCGGCGTTGTCGCCGGTCGCCGAGTCCGACGAGCTCTTGGACTTGAAGTGGTTGGCGATGACGGAGAAGGTGACCCCGCCGGCGATGAAGGTCTGCGCGATCGGCTCGCGCGCGTTGAACCAGACCGTCTCGTCGTTCACCGACCGGGACGGGCCGTCGAGCTGCACCGCGCCCGGCTTGAAGATGATCGCGTTGGTGATGACGTCCTGCTGGGCCGCCGCCGGCAGGTCGGCCGGGTTGCGGACGTAGTCCCAGGTGCCGGCGCCGTCGGCCGCGTTCAGGGCGCCGACCAGGCGGGCCAGCGCCTTGTGCGGGTCGGCGGCGTCGAACCGGATCGAGTTCTCGATCTCCTGCAGGGCGACCACGTCGGCGTCGAGCGCGCTGATCGCCGCGACGATCTTCGCCTCCTGCTTGGCCAGGCCGGCCTCGTCGGGGGCGCCGCGGGCGTCGCCGCCGAAGTGGACGAAGTAGTTGAGCACGTTGAAGCTGGCCACCCGCAGGTCGCCGCCGACGTCGACGGGTGCCGGCGTACGCGGGTTGACGACCTTGAAGGTGGTCCGGTCGGCGGCCGGGGTCTCCGCGTCGACCGGGGTGGTCGGCTGCAGCCGCCACTCGTTGAAGCCGTACGACAGCACGGTGCGGCCGAACGCCTCGACGGCGTCGCCGACCCGGACCGGGTTCTCCTTCGACAGGTACGGCGGCAGCAGCCCGGCGGAGGCCAGGTTCGTGGTTCGACCGTCGTCGATCAGCAGCCGGCCGAGCCGGTTGGCCGACGCGACCGCCTGCGCCTCGGGGGTGCCGGGGCGGGCCACGTCGGTCGGGATGGTGGCCGGCTCGTCACCGGCGGTCAGCGCGATCTCACCGAACCGGTTGAGGTTGTAGACCTCGGAGACGGCGTACGGGCCGACCGGCGCGACGAGCATGGACTCGACCGACTCGCGGGCCGGGGCGTCCAGCGGCAGGCTGAGTGCGACCGGGCTGGGCAGCTCGACGCCCTGCTCGCAGACCCGCACGTCGGCCTGGCCGGCGATGCTGACCTGGGTGAGGCCGTTGAACTCGCTGGCGGTGCCGCTGACCCGGACCAGGTCGCCGATCGCGACCGCCGGGTGGTTGGCGGAGTTGCTGGTCAGGTAGACGAAGATGCCGTCCGAGGCGGTGCCGGCGGCCACCGTACGGCCGCCGCCGCTGCCGGCGGTCTGCAGGTAGAGGCCGTTGTAGCCGCCGCTGCGGTGGTCGCCGGTGACCACGCCGTCCACGGTGACCCGGGTGCCGGCCAGCGGGGTCGCGTCGCCGGTGCCCTGCACCTGCGCGATGGTGTGGCTGGCGGTGCCGTCACAGCCGACCGGGTCGGGATCCGGGTCCGGGTCGGGGTCGCCGCCGCCGTTACGGGTGCCGAAGGTGTGCGCCGCCGGCGCCGTCCAGGCACCGTCGATCTTCTGCAGCGAGTGGCCGACCGGGGTGCTGGCGGACTCGGCGACCCCGATGTCGGTGCTGGTGGTGCCGTTCGCCGGGCCGCCCGCCGCGGTCAGCGTCCCCTCGTAGCTGAGGAACTCGGCCACCGTCTGATCCGGAGCGACGAGCGCGATCCCGTCCGGGGCGCCGTTCTGGATTCCGTCGGTCGGGTAGTTCTCCACCACCACACCGGCCGCCGGCACCGCGCCGGAGAGGGTACGCGTGCCGTAGGCGGCGCCGTTCGCACCGTTGTAGAGAACGATCTGCCAACCCGTCAGGTCGAAGCCCTCGGGCGCCTGGACCTCTATGGCCTCGCCGGTGTCGGTGCCGGCGTTGTCGTAATGAATCTCACTGATGAACGGCGTCGCCGTCGGCTGCGCGGCGATGGCCGGCACGGCACTTGTCAGGCTGAGCGCACCGCTGGTGATGAGCACGCCCAGCACGGGGAGTGAGCGCATGCGTCTGTTCCGGCGCATAGAAACTGAACCTCCGGTAAGGGGGTAGATCCGGAGGAGCATAAGCGGCAACGATGTCGAAACAAGGGATGAGAGGTGTACGGAACGGTATCTATTCCGGCTCGGGTGCGAGGTTCGGACCGATTGGCCCCACGGCGGTGACCTGCGGGTGTTTGGTTCCGGCCCAACCGGGGGCGGCGGCGGGCCGATCCTGCCGGTATGGTGGTCAACTAACCTGTCCCCGCCTGGCCAACGAAGGCGTCCGGTCGCCGACGTAACCGTCCAGTCGAGCTTCAGCGGGAGCCGACCACATCCCTGTGCCGCTCCGCTGATCCGCCCCTGAACGAGGTTGCCCTGTGAGTCTGTACGGCGAGAAGAAGACGCCCGCCGACGAGGCCCCGACCGTCCAGATCCCGCGCGTACCGGCGGACGCCGGACGGCCGGATCTGACCCGCGCCATCCCCCGGCAGGCCCAGCGCGGCCCGGCCACGCCCCCCGGCCCCGGCGCACCTCTTGCCGCACCCTCCGGGTCCGCCACACCGTTCGGCCCCGCCACGCCCCCCGGTTCCGCCACGCCGCCTGGTCCGACGACCGGTCCGGCGGGCACGGTGGATCGAGCCGGGATGCGCGACGGCAATGCGATCACCCAGGTGTTCAGCCTGCCGGCGACCGACCCGGCCGGGGAGTCGCCGGCCCAGCCCGCCGAGCCACTCGGCCCGGCGACCGGGCCGGGCCGCAAGCGCGGCGCCCGCCGGCTGATCCTGGCCGGCGCCGCCGCCGTCGCCGTCATCGCGGCCGGCAGCGGCACCGCCAGCTACGCGTACGCGGGCGAGGTGCCGCGGGGGACCACGGTGCTCGGCCTGGAGCTGGGCGGCAAGAGCCGCGCGGAGGCGGCCAGCGCGCTCCAGGCCGAGTTGGCCCGGCGCGCCGAGACCTTCGGCTCCCCGGTGCCGGTTCGGATCGGCGAGAAGACCGGCGAGATCATCCCGGCCGAGGTCGGGCTCGCGGTGGACGTCGACGCGACGGTGGCCAGGAGCGCGGAGAGCAACCCCTCCCCGGTCGGGCGGCTGTTCGGCTCGCACGAGGTCGACCCGGTGGTCACCGTCGATCCGGTCCGGCTGGACGAGAAGCTGCGGGCGATCGTCGGCAAGGACGGCCAGCGGATGAAGATGCCGGCGATCACCTTCTCCGGCACGACGCCCAAGCCGACCTACCCCGAGCCGGGCATCGACCTGGCCGAGGAGCAGTCGGCGCAGGCGGTACGGGACGGCTGGCTGGAGGTCGGACCGGTCGAGGTGCCGCTGGTCGAGAAGTTCCCGGCCACCAGCACCGAGGAGGTGGACCGGCTGGTCAACGAGCTGGCGAAGCCGGCGGTGGCCGCCCCGGTGCGGGTGACCACCGACCGCGGCCAGTTCTCGGTGCCGCCGGCCGCGATCGCGAAGAGCCTGATCCTGACCGCCGACAAGACCGGCAGGATCGAGCCGCGGGTGGACGAGAAGAAGCTGCGCGCCGCGCTCACCGACCAGCTCGCCGACGTCGAGGTCAAGCCCAAGGAAGCCACCATGTCGATCGCGGGCGGCAAGCCGAAGGTGCTCGCCAGCAGCGGTGGTCAGCAGGTGGACACGGCGGCGTTGAGCCGCGAACTGCTCGGCGTGCTGCCGAAGGCGGACGGGCGTGAGGTCCGGGGCACGATGAAGACGATCGCCCCGAAGACCACCACGGAGGACCTCTCCAAGCTCGGCGTGAAGGAGCGGGTCTCGACCTTCACCACCAACTTCACCGGCGGGCTCTCCTCGCCGCGCAGCCACAACATCGTGCAGGCGGCCAAGCAGGTGGACGGCGCCCTGGTCAAGCCGGGTGAGACCTTCTCGCTCAACAAGCACACCGGCGAGCGCGGGTACGCCCAGGGCTACAAGGACGCGCCGGTCATCCTCGACGGCAAGCTCGTGCCCGGGGTCGGCGGCGGGGTCTCCCAGTTCACCACCACGCTCTTCAACGCCACGTACTACGCCGGCCTCGAGGACGTCGAGCACAAGCCGCACTCGTACTACTTCAGCCGCTACCCGGCGGTCATCGAGTCGACGATCTTCTACCCGAACCTGGACTTCAAGTTCCGCAACAACACCGAGTACGGGGTGCTGCTCGACACCTCCTGGACGGGCAGTTCGATCACCGTGTCGGTCTGGAGCACCAAAATCTGGGACAAGGTCTCCACGGTTTACGGCCCTCGGCGCAACATCACCAGCCCGAAGACGGTCTACCTGGAACCGGGGCCGAACTGCATCGCGGCCAGCGGCAGCCAGGGCTTCTCCCAGGACGCGTTCCGGGTCTTCCGCAAGGACGGCAAGGAGGTCAAGCGGGAGAAGTTCTCCTGGACCTACGAGGCCGAGCCGAAGTTCATCTGCGCGAAGAAGCCCTAGCCGCGACGGGCCGAGGACTGTCCCCGGCAGGGCGGGACGATCAAAGATTTCGTTGAGATTTGCCGGATACCGTCCCGGACGGGTTCTGCGGCAGCGCTGGCACGAACAGCGCATGCAAGATCGTAATAATATTGACAGATTTCGATACTTGACGCTAACCTGATCTCGCCGTGGGACCCGTATTCGTTACCGCTTCACCACGAGGAGCGTCCCATGATCCCTGCCCGTCTGACCGAGTTCGTCACCACCCTGTTCCGGGTGGTCGTCGGTCTCCTGTTCGCCCTGCACGGCGCGGCCTCCCTCTTCGGCATCTTCGGCGGAAACCGGGGTTCTGGCGAGGCCATCGCGATCGGCACCTGGCCCGGCTGGTGGGCCGCCCTGATCCAGTTCGTCGGCGGACTGCTCGTGCTGCTCGGGCTCGGCACCCGAGTCGCGGCCATCGTCTGCTCAGGCTCGATGGCGTACGCCTACTTCGTCGTGCACCAGCCGGACGGGCTGCTGCCGCTGAACAACGGCGGCGAGCTGGCCGCGCTCTTCTGCTGGTCCTTCCTGGTGGTGGCCGCGCTCGGCGCGGGCCCCTGGTCGCTGGACGCGGCACTGCAGCGCCGGCAGCCGGCCGAGCGGGCCGAGGCGCTCAGCCGCGCCTGATGACCCGACCTCCGCTAGGCGGCGCGCCGCTGTCCGGTCCGTTGACCGGGCAGCGGCGGCCGCCCGGCCACGGCCGGCATCGCCGCACCGGAGCGCCCGGCACCCGGCCTCTGCTGCCCGCCCGGCTCGACCAGCCAGGTCGGCCCGGCCGGCTCGACCAGCCCGGCCGACTGGCCGGTGAGTCCGGTGGTCGGTTGGCGGCGGACCAGCCGCACCGGCGGTGCGGCGGCGGGCGGATCGGCGAACCGCACCCGCCAGGCCGGCCGGTCCGGTCGCTGGCCGGTCGGCGGCTGCCCGGGGTCGAGCCCGGGCCGGGAGAGGGCCACCACGATCAGATAGCCGGCCAGTACGAACCCGTGGCTGATCAGGCGGGCCGGCTCGACCATCGCCGCCGCCAGGTCGCTCACCGAGAGCAGCACCAGCATCGCGACGAACGCGCTGAGGGTGGGGAGCAGACCGGTGGGGCGGGTCCGGCGGACGGCGATGAAGAGGAAGCCGGCGCCGATGGCCACGTTCCAGGCGGCCGACTCGTGCCAGAGGTGCCCCGCCGTCGCCGTCAGGCCCGCGTTCGCGTGGGTGTGCGTCCCGGCGCCGCCCCCGCCCACCTGAGCCAGACCCAGCACGAGCTGCACCCCGCCCAGTACGCCGAGCCCGGTCCGCAGCAGTCCGACCAACCGGCCGCGGGCGGCACCGGCCGGCGGGGTGGTCCCCGCCGACTGGGTGGCGCGCGGCGGCAACGCCGCGAGCACCGCCGCGGCCAGGTCCAGGTCCGGCCGCTCGGTCACCACGCTGGTCCGCGCCAACCGGGTCACCGTCGCCGCGCCGTCCAGCCAGTCCCGGCAGTCCGCGCAGCCATCCAGATGAGCGTCGATCCCGTCCCGTTCGGCGGCACTCTCCTCGCCGTCCAACTGGGCGGACAACGCCTCACGCCACTGCTCACAGCCCATGTCTCCATAGTCGGACAGCGGCGCCGCCCAGTTCCCGTGGGGTGGCGGTCGTCGCAACCGTGGCCGAACCGTTAACCTCGCAGCATGTTTCCGACCGAGCCGGACGACGCGGAGATCACCGGGTGGGCGCTGGCCGCCGCAGCCGGAGACCGGGTCGCGGCGGCCGCCCTGATCCGGGCCACCCAGCAGTCCGTCCACCGGTTCCTGGCCCACCTGGTGGACGCCGGCGAGGCGGAGGACCTGGCCCAGGAGACCTTCCTGCGGGCGATGCGGGCGCTGCCGAGCTTCGCCGGCCGGTCCTCGGCGCGTACCTGGTTGTTGGCGATCGCCCGCCGGGTCGCCGCGGATCACGTGCGGACGCTGGTCCGCCGGCCGAGATCCGCCGCCGGCCCGGACTGGCAGTCGGCCGCCGAGGCGACGCAGGTCGAGGCCGGGCCGCGGGTCGAGGAGATGGTCGTCCTGCGGCAGCTCGTCCGCGACCTGCCCGCCGACCGGCGGGAGGCGTTCGTGGCCACCCAGATCGTGGGGCTCAGCTACGCCGAGGCGGCCGAGGTCTGCGGCTGCCCGGTCGGCACCGTCCGGTCCCGGGTGGCCCGGGCCCGGCAGGATCTGGTGACCGCCCTGCGGGCTGCGGAGGGCCCGCCCCGACACCTGCGGTCGATCGGCGAGTGGCACCGGCGGGACGGCCGGGTCCGACGGGGTAGAAAGGGGCAGAACGTCACCGTCGCCGAGGAGAGGACCCCAGATGAGCCTGGAACGACCCGTCGCGCCCGATCCGTACGAGCTGCTGCCGCCGGTCCCGTCGTTCACGCTGACCAGCGAGGACGTCGCCAACGGAGAGCCGATGCCGGCCGATTTCGCCCACCACAGCGTGGGTGGCGGGAACCTCTCGCCGCAGCTGGCCTGGTCGGACCACCCCGCCGAAACGGGCAGCTTCGTGGTGACCTGTTACGACCCGGACGCGCCCACCGGCAGCGGCTTCTGGCACTGGGTGCTGGTCAACCTGCCGGCGTCGGTCACCCAACTACCCCGGGGTGCCGGCTCCGAGACGGCCGCGGGTGGGTTCAGCGTCCGCAACGACTACGGCGAGCAGGGGTACGGCGGTGCCGCGCCACCGGCGGGTGACCGCCCGCACCGGTACGTCTTCGCCGTACACGCGGTGGACGTGCCCGCCCTCGACCTGACGCCGGCCGCGACCCCGGCGGTCGTCGGCTTCAACCTGGCCTTCCACACCCTGGCCCGGGCGGTCATCCGCCCCACGTACCAGATCAAGGAGTGACCGGACGACCGCCGGTGCCGTGCGGCACGGCACCGGCGGTCGGATCGGTCGGCGGGGTCGCCCGCGCGCAGCGGTCAGCCGGGCACCCGGGCGACGGCGAACACCGACTGCCCGAAGGGCGGGCGGACCAGCTGCTCGGCCCACTTGGTGACCGGGAGCACGAGGGTGTCGTAGACCTTCACCATCGGCCCCTCCTTCGGCATCAGCCGGAAGACGTTGGTGGCCATGTAGTAGCCGATCAGGCCGAGCGCGTTGGCGTAGTGCAGCTTCTCGACGGTCAGCCCGGCCTCGGTGAGCGCGGCCCGCATCGTCTTCTTGGTGTAGCGGCGGACGTGGCCGGTGGCGATGTCGGCCGGGCCCATGGCGAACTCGAACGCCGGCACGATCAGCACGATCGCGCCGCCCGGCCGGACCAGCTCCCGCATGCTGCGCAGGGCGCCGACGTGGTCCTCGATGTGCTCCAGCACGTTGTAGGAGACGGCGGCGGAGTAGTCACCGCGCTCCGAGTGCGGCAGCAGCATCTGCCGTACCTCGATCTTCGGTTCGCCGGCGAGCCGCTCCTTGAGGGCGATCAGCCGGTCCGGGTCCGCCTCGGTGGCCGTGAACCGGCTGAGGTAGGGCGCCCACTCCATGGCGTAGTAGCCGAGGCCACTGCCGATCTCGATCGGGTTGTCGCCGAGATAGGGCAGGGCCAGCTCGACGAACCACCGACGGTGGTTGACCGCGGTCGCGAGACCTTCGAGCACCTCTTCCTGAACCCGCTGATCTCCTGTTATTTCTACCATGCGTCGATTCCTCACGATCTGAACCCGACCTGCAGCGGTCCGACAGAGTGAACCATCTACGACGACCGTAGGGAAATTGGGGCGCGGATGCGGCCTGATCCACCGAGTTGAAGCACGGTCGTGACCCTCGCACTGGACGTATCGGTACATATGACGCCAGTTCCGGTGAAGGAATATCACGTTACGCCCGAGTTACCTACTCTTGGTAGCCAGATGGCTACGATTCAGTCGACCACCGTCGAACCGCCCGCCGACGAACCGGCGCGGACCGTGGCCGGGGTCACCACCACCCCGCCCGATGTCCGGCGCGGCCGGCTCGGGGACGCCGCCGCCGGCGTGAGCTTCGTCGCGCTGGCCGGCTGGCTCACCGCCCGGCTCTGGGCCGACCCCGGGCAGGAACTCCGGTCGAACTCCACCGATCAGGCCTTCTTCACCTGGATGCTGGCGCACGGCGGCCGGCTGGTGGGCGCCCCGACCGACCCGCTGCACTCGGCGCAGATGAACGTGCCGGACGGGGTGAACCTGATGGCGAACACCTCGGTGCTCGCGCTCACCCTGCCGATGGCGCCGGTCACCCTGCTCGCCGGCCCCCGGGCCGCGTTCACCGTGCTGCTCACCGCGGTCCTGGTCGGCACGGCGCTGGCCTGGTACCTGGTGCTGACCCGGCCGTTGGCCCTGCCCCGGCCGGCGGCCTGGGTGGGCGCCGGCTTCTGCGCCTTCTCCCCCGCCATGGTGTCGCACGCCAACGGCCACCCGAACATCGTGGCGCAGTTTCTCGTACCGCTGATCATCTGGCGGACCCTGCGGCTGACGGCGGACCGGTGGCTGCGAAACGGCGTGCTGCTCGGCCTGCTGGTCACCGCGCAGGCCTTCATCAACCTGGAGATCCTGCTGCTCACCGCGGTCGGACTCGGGGTGTTCGTGGTGATCGTGGCCGCCCGGCGGGCGGATCTGCGGCGGCGCTGGCGGCCGTTCCTGGCCGCCCTCGGGGTGGCCGCCGTGGTGGCGGGGACGCTGCTCGGCTATCCGCTGCACGAGCTGTTCGCCGGGGCCCAGTCGTACCGGGGTCTGCCGCCGTCGGTCCGGGACTACGGCGCCGACCTCGCCTCTTTCGTGGCGTTCTCCACCGAGTCGCTGGCCGGCGACCCGGCCGCCGTCAAGCCGCTGCGGCAGAACCCGAGCGAGGAGAACGCCTTCTTCGGCTGGCCGCTTGTCGTCCTACTGGTGGTCCTGGTCGCCTGGCTGCGCCGCAGCGCCGTGGTGATCGGGCTGGCCGGCGCCGGGCTGGTCTTCGCCGCGTTGTCGCTCGGGTCGAGGATCAGGGTGACCGGCCGGCAGACCGGGGTGCCCGGCCCGTGGGCGGCGTTGGACGCCGTTCCGGTGCTCGACTCGGTGGTGCCGACCCGGTGGGCGCTGGCCATCACCCCGGTCGCCGGCCTGTTGCTGGCGCTGGGCTGCCAGCGGTTGCCGCGGGCGGTCCCCCGGCCGGCCCTGCGCAACGGGCTGACGGCCGTGCTGGTGATGGCGCTGCTGCCGCTCGCGCCGACCCCGCTGCCCACCCGGGACCGCCCGCCGGTGCCGGACTTCGTCACCAGCGGCGCCTGGCGGCAGTACGCCGACGGCGGCCGGACGGTGGTGCCGTTGCCGTTGCCGGACGCCAACTACGCCCAGCCGCTCACCTGGTCCGCGGTCACCGGACTGGACCTACGGCTACCGCGGGGTTACTTCCTCGGGCCGGCCGCCGACCCGGACCGCACCGGCCGGTTCTCGGCACCGCCCCGCCCCACCGACCGGTTCTTCGACCGGATCCGCCGGACCGGTCAGGTGCCGCCGGTCGACGAGCGGCTGCGCGCCGCGTTCAGCGCCGATCTGCGGCACTGGCGGGCGGGCGTGGTGGTGCTGGCGCCGCAACCGCACGAGCTGGCGCTGCGGCAGGGCATGACGGCGCTGAGCGGGTTCGAGCCGACGTTGACCGGCGGGGTGTGGATCTGGGACGTCCGCGCCATCACCGGCTGATCGGCCCCGCCTCTCGGCCCGGGTCGACTCTCCGGCGGCCCGCTGGGCCGGCTGACCCAGCGGCACGGTGCCCTGCCGGTCTGGCGGGCGTCAGGAGGGGCGGATGCAGCAGCCGGCGCAGATCTTGGGTTGCGGCAGCGTGAAGGCGAGGCAGCAGGTCCGGCGCTGTACGGTCAGCTCGCCGGTCGGACCGGGCACCAGCTCGATCAGGTCGCCGATGTCCAGCGCGTCGAGCAGGGCGCCGATGTGCTGCGCCGACGAACCCGGCAGCGTGTCGGCCGCCCGCAGGACGCCGTGCGCCACCCCGGAGGCGACCGAGCCGAGCAGCGTGCGGCTGCCGAGTCGTACCCGGTCGTGGATCGAGTCCAGCATCGGCGTCAGATGCTGGTCCAGCAGGGATTCCCGGAGCGCGGCCAGCAGGGCCGCCTCGTCGGCGACCACCCGCACCTCCGGCCGCCCGGCCAGCGCCAGCGGGTCGGTGGGCAACACCGCCACCTCGGTGCAGCGGCGCAGGCCCAGGGTGAGCAGCGGCTGGTCGTCCTCGAAGTGGATCAGCACGTCGGCGGGGCGCAGCAGCGGGACCCGCCGGGCGGACGCCCAGCCCAGCACCGCCGGCAGCGCCAGCCAATAGGTGTACGCCTTCCAGGCCAGCGCGGCGGCCGCGTGCGGCGCGGCGTTCCAGCGGTGCCGGGCGGCATCGAGCAGCTGCGGCAGCCGGGTGCCGTCGACCAGCTCGGTGGCCGGCGTCCAGCCCGCCTCGTCCGCCACGGTCAGGCCGGGCGCGAGGCCGGGCAGATCGTCGGTGCCGAACATCGCCCGCAGGGTCGAGGTGACGGGAGCGAGTGGCGCGGCGCGGCCATCGAGGAGTGTCGTCACGCTGTGTGGCCAGTCTCGGACAGTACGCTGAGACCGGGAAGGGCGGTTCCGGACCTGCCGGCACATCGCCTCTCGTGGCCTCGCGTTACCGCTGTCACCTGGACTCCACCCTCCCTGGCCGATGCCGACGGGCAACCATAACCCACTAAGGCAAGGCTAACCAGAGTACGGAGCCACGGGGGACGTTCGTCACGATTGGTAGCTGAATTTGGTGGGCCACCCAGGGTGGCGGGAGGATCGACAAGGATGGAGTAATTGTCAAGCCAAATGTCGTTAACGCGCCAGTCGTGTCCCGCTGAGCGACTCGGCACTCAAACTGAAATTCCCGGCCATGAGGACCATGATGACAACCTCGCCTATCGAGCGGGCTGCCGACTCGTTCGCGGCCGAGCTGTCCCGTCAGCGGCTCGAGCGGGGCATGACGAAGAAACAGCTCGCTGCCCGGATGGGTTTCGACCCCTCCTACGTCAGCCACGTCGAGGGCCGGCGCCACCGGCCCACCGAGGACTTCGCCCGCCGGGCGGAGGCCGTGCTCGGCGCGTCCGGCGCCATCTGGCAGCGCTTCCAGGAGTACGACGTGCTCCGGCAGGCCCGCTCCGGCAGCGCCGCCCAGCGCGACCCGCACGTCCCCGAGCAGTGGATGCCACCCGGCACCGGGCTGATCATCGAACACGAGCTGGCCAGTCTCTCGTACCACGAGGGCCGGTACCGCTGCGTGGTACGGCGGGCCCTCTACAACGCCGGCACCGAGCCGGTCACCCGCTATCTGGTCCGGCTGGCGGTCGACCGGTTCCCGGCCGACCCGGGCCGGTCCAACCGGCACCACCGGGACCACCCGCTGACCTTCGCCGAACTCGACCTGCGGGCACACTGCGACGACCACGGCAGCCGGGAGCCGATGGAATGGCGAAAGAAGCACGACCGGGACGCCTTCAAGGAGGCGTGGCTGCTCTTCGAGAACGCTGACGGCCGGTTCCCCCTCTATCCCGGCTCGCGGGTCACCATCGAGTACACCTACTCGGTGTCGGAGGAGAAGTGGGGGCAGTGGTTCCAGCGGGCGGTGCGACTGCCGACCCGGCGGCTCGCCATCCGGCTGAGCCTGCCGCTGCAGCTCGACCCGCAGGTCTGGGGGGTGGAGACCTCACTGTCCGCCGAGGAGGGGCCGCTGCGTACCCCGCCGCAGCGGCACGACGAGGACGGCCGGGCGCTGTTCGAGTGGTCCACCGAGGACCCGCCGCTGAACGCCCGGTACCGACTGGAGTGGCGCTACCGGGCCCAGCCCGCCGCTGCTGGCGGATCCGCGCCGGCCGGCCGGGCGATCATCCCGAGCCAGCCGATCCCCGGCGAGGCACCCGACCCCGAGGAGCGGATCACCTCCGGTGACTCGGCGCTGCCGGCGCAGGGGGGTCGCGGACCACTGGAGTGAACGCTCCCACCCCACCCACGAACCTGGTCTCGGGCCCTGCCGGCAGGGCCCGAGACCAGGCTTTTTCGGGGGGAAGGGTAGCTTCTGGGTCAGACGTCGCCGAACGCGTCGTACCTGATGTTGCCGGTCGGCACCCGGTGCTCGGCCAGCGTCCGCAGCGCGGTCCGGACCAGTGCCGCCGAGCCGGAGACATAGCAGTCGTGCGTGGTCCACGGGCCGTACCGGTCGAGCACCTCGGAGATCTCGCCGCGCTCCCCCGCGAACCCGGGGTCGGCGCTGCAGGCCGGCACCACCGACAGCCACGGATGCTGGGCGGCCAGGTGGTACAGCTCGGTCAACCCGTACAGGTCGTCCCGGGTGTTGGCGGCGAAGAAGACGTGCACCCAGCGGGACCGGTTCTCCCGGGTCAGCTCCTCGACCAGCGCCTTGATCGGGGCGAGCCCGACCCCACCGGCGACGCAGAGCACGTCCCGGTCGGAATCCTCGGTCAGGGTCATCGAGCCCATCGGCGCTGCCAACCGGAGCAGGTCGCCGGGGCGGACCCGGCGGACCAGGGCGCTGGAGACCCAGCCGGCGCCTACCGCCCGGACGTGGAACTCCATCGTGTTGTCGTCGTTCGGGGCGTTCGCGATCGAGTAGGTCCGCCAGAGCCGGGGCTGGTAGCGGGGCGCCTCGATGCTGACGTACTGGCCGGCGCGGTAGGGCAGCCGGTGCAGCAGCGGTTGACAGGTGATGACCGCCACGTCGGCACCCCGCCGCTCGTGGCTGAGCACCTCGGCGTGCCAGAACGGCGGGTTCGGATCATCCTCGGCGCCGGCCAGCATCTTGTCGGAGATGACCTGGTACGCGTCCCGCCATGCCTGGTCGTACTCGACGCTCCACTGGTCGCCGGCGAAGGCCCGCAGCGCGTCGAGCAGGGCCGCGCCGACCACGTCGTAGTGCTCGGGCCGGACGTGGTACTTGCGGTGGTCCCGGCCCAGCGAGCGCAGGTAGTCGTCCAGGCGCTCCGGGTCGTCCATGTTCTGGACGGCGGTGACGATCGCCTCCAGGAGACGGTCCCGCTGCCCGTCCATCTGGACGGGGAAGAGATCCCGCAGGCGCGGGTCGGAGAGGAACATCCGGGCGTAGAAGTATCCAGCGACCTTGTCCCGCTGATCCTCGACGAGGATCCAGCTCTCCTTCAACAGCTGCGCGAGGTTATCCATGACACCCTTCTCGATCAGCTCCAGGGTCCGCGGCGTTCGGGGTGGTCGCTGGGGGGCGCGCGCCGCAACCAGGATCGCCAGACGGAGACACACCGGGTCGCACAGAGTGTGCGACCACGATCGCTATCAGTGACGTTATCCGGCTAATCGGGACGAGCCGGGCGGGCGGTGGAGCGCCCCGGCGGCGAGATCGGGCAGAGTATGCGGGTGACCGTTGATCTCGCCCCACCCCGGCAGCCGCTGTCGCGAGGGGTCCTGAGCACCGAGGTGCTACTCGTCCTCGGCCTGTCCCTGGGGCAGTCGGCCATCTACGCCACGGTCACCATCGTCGCCCGGCTGACCGCCGACCGGCCGCTCTCGCAGCAGACCGCCACCCTCAACGCCTCCCAGTCGGCCCGGCCCTGGCTGGACCTCACGTACCAGCTGCTCGGCATCGCATTCGCGCTGGTTCCGGTGCTGCTCGCCGTACACCTGCTCAACCGGGACCCCGGCGACGCGCGAGCGACGCTCGGCCTGGACCCCCGACGGCCCGGCCGGGACCTGGCCTGGGGCGCGGCGCTCGCCGCCGCGATCGGCCTGCCCGGGATCGGGCTGTTCTGGGCCGCGGCGGCGCTCGGCATCAACGCCAGCGTGGTGCCGGCCGGGCTCCCCGACCTGTGGTGGACGGTGCCGGTGCTGATCCTGGCCGCCACCCAGAACGCCATCCTGGAAGAGGTGATCGTCGTCGGGTACCTGATGACCCGGCTGCGGGAGCTGGGCTGGCGGGTCGGCGCGGTGCTCGCCACCAGCGCGCTGCTGCGCGGTTCCTACCACCTCTACCAGGGATTCGGCGCGTTCGTCGGAAACGTGATCATGGGAGTGGTACTCGGCCTGTTCTTCCTGCGGACCAGGCGGGTGCTGCCGCTGGTCATCGCGCACACCCTGCTGGACGTGGTCGCCTTCGTCGGGTACGCCCTGCTGCCACGCGAGTGGTTCGACTGGCTCTGACGGTCCGGCCGCTCCTGCCAGTTTCCTTCTCTGGTGCTGCCGGTTTCCTGGCTGGTTCTGGCTGGTCAGCGCCTTTTGTAGCGGGCCTCGGCGCGGGCGGCGAGTCGCTCCGCGCCGGCCGCCCCGGCCGCGCCGGCGGCCAGCAGGGCCACGCCGGGGATCAACCGGGACATGTACCGCAGGGCGAGCCAGCCGCCCGCCTGCACCGCCAGCGGTACGCCCAGCCGCGAACCGGCGCCGGCGAAGTCGCGCAGCGCAGGAGAGCCGTCCGTAGGTTCCCGGCGGGCGAGCGAGAGCGCGCGGCGGGCGCTGTCGTCGTCCGGGTGGATCTCGGTGAGCACCAGCAGGTCGACGGCGCGCTCCGGGTCGGCCGGGTCGATCCCGTAGGCGGCGGCCAGGTGCAGCACCAGACCGGCCCGGGTCCAGATCAGGGTGGCGAGGCCGGCCAGTGGCGCGAACAGGCCGGCCGCCGCGGACGCCGCCCCACCCGTCCCGGCGAGTCGGACATATCGCCGGGTGGCCAGCCGGGCCAGCCCGTCGGCGGACGCACCCGGATAGCTCTCCCGCAGCCGGTCTGCCCAATCCGCGGCGCCGGGACCCAGGACGTCGACGGCGGACAACGCCAGCAGCTCGGGCAGTTGCTCGGGATGATCGAGAAGCTGGGGCAGTACGTCGGTGAAGGCTTTCGCGGGTAGCGGGTGGTGGCGCACCGGCTCGGGGGCGGGTACCGGGTCGGGCAACGCCCGGCGGGATGCGGCGCTCGCTCGCTTCGTGACCGTGGCCTGGGCCGTGGATTCAGCAGCCTTGACTGGGGCGGTCTTCGGGGTCGCGGCCTTGGCCGGGCTGGCCTTGGCCGTCGCGGCCTTGGCCGGGCTGGCCTTGGCCGGGGTGGCCTTGGCCGGGGTGGCCTTGGCCGGGGTGGCCTTGGCCGGGGTGGCCTTGGCCGTCGCGGCCTTGGCCGGGCTGGATTTGGCCGTCGCGGCCTTCTTGGCGGCGGTCCGTTTGCGCGGAGTCGCTTTGGCGGGAGGGCCCTCGACCGCCGGCTTCCTCGGGTCGGGGCTCGTCTCGGTCGTTGGCTCGGCCGCGGCCGGTTCGCTCCGCGCCGCCGCCGCCGCGCCGTCGGCGGCGCGCCGGGACCGGCGTTGCCGTGGCGCGCTCTCGGCGGATTCGGCGCCCTTGATCGGCGGGTTCGGCGCTGGTGGGCCTACGGCGGGGGTGTCGGCCTGCTCGGCGGGAGGTTGAAAGAGGACCGCCGGCGCCTTCCGGGGCCGGGATCGGGGAGCCGGCGCCTGCGGCGACCGGTCCGTCTCGGGCGGGGTGAAAGCCGCCTTCGCCCCGCGCTGACGGTTCGGTGGCGGGTCCCCAGCTTGGTCCCGCGACGGCTGCTCCTCCATGTGACGGAAGCCTAGTCCCGATGCGCCCGCTGTTCACCCTGGTAGAAGTGGATCATCAGGTCCGGGAGGAGGGAACCGGCGCTCCGGGCGACGGGTGGCCGCTTTGCCCCGGACCGCCGGACACCTGTATTCTCGGTCGGCGGTGGTCTGCTGGCCACCCGGGAGACTTCGCCTAGTCTGGTCTATGGCGCCGCACTGCTAATGCGGTTGGGGTCTTAAAGCCCCTCCCGGGTTCGAATCCCGGAGTCTCCGCGCGAAGGTCGGTGTGTAGACTGGCCGAGCACTGCGCCCGTAGCTCAATGGATAGAGCATCTGACTACGGATCAGAAGGTTAGGGGTTCGAGTCCCTTCGGGCGCGCAAGATCATCAGGGGTCTGACCTGCCGGACTGGCAGGCAGGCTCCTCGCTTGTCTCGTCCCTTGTGGATGGTTGGGTGCTCGGTGGGTGCTCGTGCGACGAGCGTCCCTCGCGTCCCGGCCAGTCCGGCGGTGACCTGTCCCGTCCAGGTGGGTCTTGATCATGGAGTGCCCTGCCTGCACGCAAGCCCAAATAGTGGGATGGCGCTCTGTGAGTGAGTCGCTGCTCTCCATGGTCAACCTTTCGTTTAATGAGGTCGTGCGGTGTCGAACGAGCGGACGGCACATTCAGGCAAGGCTGCTCGGTCTCAGCGGCAAGGACGTCGCCGTGGTCGGTGGTCCGTCGTAAAGATTGCCAATCGGCGCCAGCTCGGCTCGCCGGTGGCCTCAACGATTTCTGTAGCGGGTAGGTGGGCACCGATTTCTGTAGCGGGTAGGTGGGCACCGATCAGGGCGATGTAGTCGGCGACCGCGCGGGTGTCCGTGGTGGGGTCCGTGGCCGCGTCGGGTAGACGGCCGTCGGCTTGGACGAGAAGGTTCTTCGCGGCGTGGAGACGGGCGTCGGTCGAGCCGGCACCGACCTCGGCCAGGCGACGGTGGGCTTGAGCGAGTGACTCGGCCGCATCAGCCACCGCGGCGCGGCATCGGCGCGGGCGCTCCAGTCCGGCGGTCAGCGCCGCGACGACACCGGCAACACCGGTCATCGCGGCAGCGGCGACGGGTGCTCGGTGCGGTTCGCGCTGTCTCGGCGGCGGGGATCGCTGGTCCTCGGCGCCGTTGGCGGGCATTTAGTTGGTGTCGGGTTGGGGTTCAGGTGTCGTTGCCGGCGCGGTTTACGCTTTGACTGTCGGTGTCAGCATCGAAGCTTCTGGTGATCATGGGGTGGGTGGGTGTCTGGTCGGCGGGTTGCCTGGGCCGCGGGTGTCGGGGTGGTGTTGGCCGCCGTGAACAGTGCCGTGATCAACCGGTTGCAGGGTGGTTGGCAGTGGTGGGTTGCGGCCGGGGTGTTGACGCTGGTGGGCGCGGTTCTGGCGGGCTGGTTGGCGGGGGACGCGGCTAGGGCTTATCGGCCTGTCGGTGCTGGTGCGGTGGTGGCGGGCCGGGATATCGGTGGCCGGGTCCGGACGGATGGGTCCGCAACTGGTGGTGGTTCGTTGACGTGGGGGGCTGGAGTCGGTTCGGGTGCGGTGGTGGCGGGTCGGGACATCACCGAGGGAGCGGACGTCGACACGACTGGTAGCGGGTCGTGGTGGTCGCGTCGGCGGGGATCGGGTCGGTAGCGGGTGGGCTCGGGTTGGCAGCTGGCGCCGGGTGCGGTGGTGGCGGGTCGGGATATCACCGGGTCGGTGCATACCGGGCCGATGTATGTGCAGGTCACGGTTGGTCGGTTCGATCGGCTGCATGATGCGATCTTCGATCCGGCGCCGTTGTCCGAGCAGTTGGATCTTGCCCGGTTTCAGGGCCGTGCCGGGTTGATCGCCGGGATTGATGAGCGGATCGCGTCCACTGACCGCGGGTATGTGGTGGTGCGGGGCGAGGCCGGGGTGGGCAAGAGCGCGTTGGCGGCGCATCTGGTGTGGACCCGTCCGTGTGCGTATCACTTCACGCGGTTGGATGGCGGGGCGCGTGATCCGGTGGAGGCGCGTAAGAGTCTGGCCGCGCAGTTGATCGGGGCGTGGGATCTGGCGGGGCGGTTTACCCCGGGGGATGTGTTCCCGGTGGCGGCGCAGCGGCCGGACTGGCTGGCGAAGGTGATCCGGGCGGCGGTGGCGGCCCGCGACGAGCGGTTCGCCCCGGCTGAGCGTCGGCCGTTGGTGCTGGTCGTCGACGGGTTGGACGAGGCCGGCCCGGATCCCGCGGGCATGGGCACCGGGATCCCGCTCGGCCTGCCGGCGCCGGACTCGCTACCGGCGGGGGCGTACATCGTGGCGACCAGCCGTTACGGTCTTCCGCTGGTCGCGTTGCGGGATCCGTTGCGGGTCGGCTGGTCGCAGATCGAGGTGGAGGGCGCCGACAACCTGGCCGACATGGCCGCCTACCTGCACGCCGCGACCACCGGCCCCACCCCGGACCCGGCCCTGACCCGCGTGCTGGCCGAGCACCGGGTGCCCGCGGCGGTGTTCGTCGCGACGCTGCTGGATCGCTGCCGCGGAGTGTGGATCTATCTGCGGTACGTTCTGGACGAGATCCGCGCTGGCCTGCGCCCGCCCAATGATGTCGCGTGCCTGCCGGACGGGCTGCGCGGCTACTACGAACTACAGATCCAGCACCGGTGGGCGGTACTTCCCGACTGGCGGCGGCTGCATCTGCCCGCCCTGGCCGTGCTCGCCGCCCTCGGCCGCCCGATCAGTGGCGCCGACCTCGCGACGGTGCTGAACAGAGCGGGTGACGTCGGCGACCTGATAGCGTGGCTGGACGGGCCCGCCCGGGCGTTCCTCGACGTGACCACCGGCCCGGACCGCCACCGCCGGTACCAGGTCCGCCACCAGAGCCTGCGCGATCTGTTCACCACGACACCCGCCAGCGGTGAAGAACCTGTCGACGCCGGGCTGACCGACCAGTTGCACACCGCCGGGCGCGCCGCGCACCGGGCGGTCACGACCTGGCTGACCCCGCCGGTCGACGCGGGCACCGGCCGGCGCGACTGGTCCGGTATCGACGACTACACCCGGCTGCGGCTGCCGGCACACGCTGCCGCCGCCGGGATGCTCGACGACCTCATGTCCGATCCCGGCTTCCTCCTGGCCGTCCCGCCCGGCCAGATCCTGGCGCACCGACACACCCTCACCACCCGCGACGCTGCTACCGCAGCCGCGGCTGTAGAAAGCGCCATCACCAGCGGCTGGACCGGCTGGCCTGACCCGCAACGGGCCTGGTGGTTGCACGTTTGGGCCCGCAAGACCCGATCAACCCGCCTGGCTGACGCGCTCGCCGCCGACCACCCCGAGTGGCCCTGGCATGTGCAAACCGCTATCTGGTCGGGCACCACTCACCGCATCCTCACCGGCCACACCAGCGGGGTGCAGGCGGTGGCAGTGTTGCCCGGCCCGGACGGCCGACACCACATCATCTCCGCCAGCGACGATGGGACCGTGCGGGTCTGGGACCCCGACACCGGCAACCAGCTCACCGAACTCACCGGCCACACCGGCTGGGTGCGGGCGGTGGCGGTGCTGCCCGGCCCGGACGGCCGGCACCACATCATCTCCGCCAGCGACGACAAGACGGTACGGGTCTGGGACCCCGACACCGGCAACCAACTAACCGAACTCACCAACTCGGTGTGGGCGGTGGCGGTGCTGCCCGGCCCGGACGGCCGGCACCACATCATCTCCGCCAGCGACGACAAGACGGTACGGGTCTGGGACCCCGACACCGGCAACCAACTCACCGAACTCACCGGCCACACCAGTTGGGTGTGGGCGGTGGCGGTGCTGCCACGCGCGGACGGCCGGCACCACATCATCTCCGCCAGCGACGACAAGACGGTACGGGTCTGGAACCCCGACACCGGCAACCAACTAACCGAACTCACCGGCCACACGAACTCGGTGTTGGCGGTGGCGGTGCTGCCCGGCCCGGACGGCCGGCACCACATCATCTCCGCCAGCGACGATGAGACGGTACGGGTCTGGGACCCCGACACCGGCAACCAGCTCACCGAACTCACCGGCCACACCGGCTGGGTGCGGGCGGTAGCGGCGTTGCCACGCGCGGACGGCCGGCACCACATCATCTCCGCCAGCGACGATGGGACCGTGCGGGTCTGGAACCCCGACACCGGCAACCAACTCACCGAACTCACCGGCCACACCAGCTGGGTGCGGGCGGTAGCGGTGCTGCCACGCGCGGACGGCCGGCACCACATCATCTCCGCCAGCGACGATGGGACCGTGCGGGTCTGGAACCCCGACACCGGCAACCAACTCACCGAACTCACCGGCCACACCAGCTCGGTGTTGGCGGTAGCGGTGCTGCCACGCGCGGACGGCCGGCACCACATCATCTCCGCCAGCGACGATGAGACCGTGCGGGTCTGGAACCCCGACACCGGCAACCAATTAACCGAACTCACCGGCCACACCAGCTGGGTGTGGGCGGTAACGGCGTTGCCCGGGCCGAACGGCATGTACCGGGTCGTGACCGGCGGCAACGACCGTTGCATGATGGTCTTGGCGCCGAGCGCCGGACAACCCACCTAGAACTCCCGCCCCTCCCAGACGGGCGCCAGATCTCAACAGCCGAGCCATGTGGGATCTCTGGTTGTGTCGGCGTCCTGCGGCAAGCCTTCCTGCCGTCCCGGTTCGGAGGGCGCTTGTCTGGGCCGCTGATGCCGAAGGACGGCGTCCTGTCGACGGGGTCGGGCATGTGGAGCAGACGCCAGGGACTGCCGTGCGCGGTAACCGGGCGTACCGAGGTCGACGCACTTTAGGCGGAGGCGGAGCCAGCACCGCTCCTCAACGTCGCCTCCCACCTGACCTCACCCACGACGACCACCGGCCCCCTCGAAGTCCTTCTCCCCAGCCCTCTGATCATCGACTCGCGACGATGTTCGTGGGTTTGGGCTCTCCCCTCGGTGGGGGCCGGATAGCTCTGTCGTCGGCCAGCTCACCGCTCCCGCACGGTGACGGGTGTCGGAGGCGGGACGCACCTTGTCCGCGGCAGATGTGTGCGCTCGGACGACAAACCCGGGGACGTCGTGCCGCGCGAGCCAGTCGTCATCTGTCATGATCATGTAATTATGGGGTCAGTACAATTCTTCCGAAGACCTCACCAGCCTCCATCTTCTGGTGCGCCAGCGCGGCGTGCTCCAGCGGCAGCACGTCGTGTACCACCGTTTGGAGCTGGTTGCGACCTGCGGCAGCGAACTGCTCCTCCCTCACCGCACGTCGAGCGGGCTCGGCTACCGTCGCGGCGCTGAAGGTGGCGAAGGACATCGACTTCTGGAAGGCGGCCATCAACCTCGTGCCGAAGTCTGCCGGCGGCTGGCCCCCGACGGCGCCGACAACCACAAGTCGACCCTCAGGTTTAAGCCTGTCGAAGAACGAAGGCATGCCTTTACCTGCTACCACGTCGATGATGAGGTCGTAGCCCGTGGGCCCGTCTGGCCCTCCTTCGCCGAAGCGGTCCAGCACGTGGGTCGCGCCGAGGTCGCGCAATCGACGACCACGCTCAGTGGAGGAGGTGGTGACTGCCACAGCGCTGGCACCACCGAGCGCCGCGAGTTGGACCGTCATGACCCCGATGCTGCCGGCCGCGCCGCGTACCAGCACGGCCTCGCCCGACGAGAAGTGAGCGTGGGAGAGACCGAAGTGGGCCACGACTCCGGCGCTTCCGAGCGTCACGGCGTCGACGGCAGAGAGGCCCGCTGGGAGGGGCACGACTTCTCCGATCGGCGCGATCGCCTGCTCGACATAGCCGCCGCCCGTGCCGGTGAACGCCCACACGCGCTGCCCGACCCATGCGGGGTCGACGCCCTCGCCCACCGCGGTCACCGTCCCGGCCACCTCGCCGCCCGGAATATAACCCTTTCGATAGCCGTAGGCAGCGAGAGCACCGCTTCGGATCATGACATCGACGCCTCCGACGCCAATCGCCTCACTGGCGACCAGTACCTGTCCCTGAGCGGGAACCGGGCCGGGGATGTCGATGACTGCCAGCCCTTCGGGACCCCCGAACTCGTTGATCGCGACTGCCTTCACTTCATTCCTCTTCGTGAGCTAAGTCAAAGCCGCCGTAAGCGACCCCTGGCTGCTCCGGACGGTAGCGGACGCCGGCGTCCGGTTAGCTAAAATGAGAGAGTGCTCGATCGTTTGCCTCAGAACCTGCGCTCGGACGCGCTAGACAATCGTGAGCGGATCCTCGCCGCGGCTCGGGTGGTGTTCGCCGCTGAAGGCCTAGACGTGCCGATGCGCGAGATAGCCCGGCGCGCCGGGGTCGGCCCCGCGACCCTCTACCGTCACTTCCCCACTAGGCAGGCGCTGGCCACTGAGGCCCTCGCAGAGCAGATGTACGCGTGCCACGCCGTCGTCGAGGAAGGGCTCGCCGACCCTGATCCGTGGCACGGCTTGTGCATCGTGATCGAAAAACTCTTCGAGCTGCACGCCAGAAGCCGGGGGTTCACCACCGCATTCACCTCGGCCTTCCCGCACGCACTGGATCTCGCCGCGATACGCGCGCAGGCGCTCACCTCGCTCGCCGAGCTCACGCGCCGCGCCAAGGACACCGGCCACCTGCGGTCCGATTTCGTCCTGGACGACCTTATCCTCATGTTGATGGCCAACGGCGGCCTGCATAGCACATCGACAAACGCCCGGGTTGCTGCCTCCGGCCGCTTCGCCGCGCTCGCGATTCGAGCGTTCCGTGCTTGATCGGCACTCGCCGCGACCTATGGTTCGATCGGATGCTCTCAGGAAGGCGATTTGAGGTCTATGGTCCCCGCGTCGTGGCCGTTAGCGCTTTCATCGGCATGATCGGACGCCGCGTGGCAGCAGTACGCCGCCATGCTCCGTGACCCCCGCGCGTAGCCGGCCGCCGCGCGTGCACTGGCCGGGTAGCGACGGCGCATTGCTGCGCCGCCGCCCCCTCAGAGTGAAGTGGGCCGCCGGCGAGGTGCCCATGGTGTGGGTCCTTTTCCGTCGGCCTCTTCCCGAACCGTGCTGGTCGGTTTCCCTGACACACGGCTCTCCAGTGGTCAGTTCCGGGTGGATGTGCGTGTCCGACCGGCGTGGATGTCCTCGTGGCAGTTCCGGCAGATCACGAGGGTCTTGCGGCGCCGTTTGGCCATGAGGTGCACCCATGCGGGCTTGTCGGGCCGATCTCGGCGGTTGAGGTCGGCGAGTTTGCGCAGGTGATGGACTTCCAACCTGTCGGTGGACTCGCAGAGCTCGCACCGTCCGGCCAGCAGCCGGTGGATCAGTTCGTTGCGGTTGGCGCTGGCCATGATCGGTGACATATCGGTCAGGAGCGCTGCGCGTTGGCGGCGGAGCGGTATCCCACCGAAACGGGCGACCAGTGGCTTCCTGCCCCGGTCCCGGGGGACGGTGACCTGGAAACAGGTCCGTAGCCCGTCAGGGGTGCCGATGACCGTCTTGTACTTGCGGGCCATCTTCGTGACGGTGGACCGGTGTTTGCCCGCGAGGGTCTTGAGCATGGAGGTCTCCATGACCCAGCGCAGGTTATCCAGGCGGAACACATCCTGGGCGAGGAGGTAGTACTGGACCAGGCCCCGGTACTCGGCCTGGTACTTCGCGACGATGGTGAAGTCGTCGTCGTGAAGCAGCGCACCGCGTTGGGCGGGTTTGCCTTCGCGCAGGTAGTTCGCGCATCGCTGCCTGATGACGTCGCGGGGCACGAACAGCCCGATCGCCCCGTTGGCCGCTCGGCGGCCGCGAGTGATCTTCGTGTCCGAGTGTTGCGTCTTGATCTCGTAGCCGAGGAACCGCGCCGCCTGGCTGGTGGCGTGGGTGATCAACGTCTTGGATGGCGAGAGTTCCAGCTTGAGTTCCTCGCGCAGGAACGTCGCGATCCGCGTCTTGATCTGTTCGGCTTCGTGCCGCGGTCCGGCGAACCCCAGCAGCCAGTCGTCGGCGTAACGCACATACCGAAGTCGTCGATAGCCCGGATCGTTGGGGTCCTGGCTCGGTATCCGGCGGCGGCGCTGCCTGAGCAGCCGGACCGCAGCACGGTCACCGTGGCGTTTGGCCTTCGCGATCTGGTCGACGACGACTTGGTAGGCGCGGTGACGCCGACGCCGGACGCCTTGATGGTATTCAGGCAGCAGAGTCTGCTCGACGAACCGGTCCAACCGGTCCAGGTAGATGTTCGACAAGACCGGTGACGCCACTCCGCCCTGCGGCGCACCGCTGAGCGTGGCGTGCCACCGCCAGTCTTGCAGGTACCCGGCCGTGAGCATGTTGGACACCAACCGCAGGAACCGGCCGTCATGGATCTTCTCCGCCAGGATCGAGCCCATGACCTGGTGATCAAGAGACCCGAAGCAGTCGGAGATGTCGCCCTCGATGAACCAGTGCGTTCCCTTCCAGACCTCGACTACCTCACTCAACGCCGTGTGGCAGCCCCGGACCGGACGGAAGCCGTGGGACCGGTCGGAGAACTGGACGTCGTAGTACGCCTCCAACAGCAGGCGCACCACCTCAGCGACCAGTTTGTCCGACCACGTCGGCAGGCCCAGCGGGCGCGATCTCCCGTTGCTCCTCGGGATATGCACACGCTTGACCGGCCGCCATCGGTAGCGCTCACGACGTAGCACGTCGATGATCGCCTCGATCTTGGCCAGGGACATGCCGTCCACGGTCTCCGGCGTGACCCCGGGCGTCATCGACCCCTTGTTGGCGTAGATGCGCCCGTAGGCCAGCAGGAACAACTGCGGATTGAACAGTTGCCGATACAGCCTCTCGATCGGCAGGCCACGCCTGCCGCGTTCCCGGATGACGCCCAGCACCGTTGCGGCGTTCCGCATCACGCGTACCTCCCATCGCTGGACGTCGTGATCACCTGTGCCCCTTCGCCCTGCGGTCCGGCTTTCCCGGCCTCCCTGGCGGGTCGTGACTCCCGCGACTACTACGGGCACTCCGTCGCCGTAGGACTCGCGTCCCGTAGGCGATCCCGTGGTACGTCTTCGTCATACGTGTCGAGCCCGACGTAGGCCGCCCACTCATCCCCTCACCCGCCCTCGTTGGGCGGTGTCCCGCGCCGTGGAGGTTGCATCGACCTCCGGGTTCATGCCGACGCACGACGCGGCATCGGTTTCAAGCGTCATTCCGATGGATGCGCACATTCATCACTGGGGATTGGGCTTCAAGCAATCCAGCCTTGGCCATATCAGGCGGGTCCCGTGACGCGTCACCCTGGACGCCTCCAGACGACCGTCACGCTTCCGGCATGCTCTTGTCCCCTCGCGCTTTCGCGGTGCAGGTAAGCCGGCAGACCCAGGAACATCCCTCCAGTTCCTCCCCGCTGCGCGGGGGATACAACGAAGCGCCTCACGGCGCACACCGGACGTGCACGTTTCCATGCATCCGGCTCAAGCAAGCCCTATGGGTTGCTGGTGTGCAGAGTGCTGGTCTGCCGCTTGCCGGTGGTCCGGCGGTGGCAGTGTGTATGGAGCAGACGGAGTTGCGGATCGTGTGTGCTGCCGTCCTGTCGTAGGCTGATGGCGTTGTGGTCCATCGCTTTACGCAGGCCGCGATACCACTGTTCCCACTCGCGTGGGGTTTGTGGCGGGCGGTCGGCGTGCAGGAGGAATTGCCCGCAGATGGTGCATCGGCCCTGTTGGCTGTCGAGCAGCCGTTGGGTGGTGCGGTCGACTGGGGGTTGCATCCTCGGGCGTCGCCGTCGGGTGTGCCAGTAGTCGGCCAGTGCCGGGTCGTCGGGCGACGCGGTGCCGGTGACCAGCTGGTGTCGCACGATCCTGGTCCAGGCGAACCGTTGCAGGTAGGCGCCGCTGTCGCGGTCGCCGAAGACCCACCGGTCTTGCCGGGACTTGTTGAACATGCCGAAGTAGCGGGTCACGACCCAGCTCGTCGGCTTGTTCGGGTGTGTGTGCCTGGCCCATTTGTAGACCAGTTTCCACAGGTAGTGATCCAGCGAGTTGAAGATCTCTTTGGATACCACCGTCCGGTAGTAGGCCGCCCAGCCTCGGATGATCGGGTTGAGGCGGGCGATCACCGCGGCGGCGTTGCTGCCGCGCAGTGCGCGCACTTCGGTGCGTAGCCGTTTCCGGATCCGTCTGACCGCCGTCTTGCTCGGTTTGATCAGTAGCAGGCCGTGGTAGCGGCGGACGTTGAACCCGAGGAAGTCGTAGCCGTCGTCGAGGTCGACCACGCGGGTCTTGTCCTCGTTGAAGGCCAAACCTCTCGGCGTCAGCCACGCGGCCAGCCGGGCCTTGATCTGGATCGCTTCATCCCTGGTGTGGCATAAAGCAACGAAGTCGTCGGCGTATCTGATCAGCATCGGGCTGTCGCGGGCCGTGGCCACACCGTCTGATCCGACGATGCGGTAACGGACCCCGGCGGCGTGCTCCATCCCATGCAGCGCGACGTTCAACAACAACGGGCTGACCACTCCGCCCTGAGGGGTTCCCTCCTCGGTCGGGGTGAACAAGCCTTGGTCGATCACCCCGGCCGTCAGCCAGCCCTGGATCTGTTCCCTGGCCGGGAACCCGCCGAGCTGGCCGAGTAGGTGGTGGTGATCGATGCGGTCGAACGCCGCTTTCAGGTCCGCGTCCAGCACCCACCGCCGGGCCGGGTTCGGCCCCTTGACGGTGGCGAAGATCGCCTGGACCGCGTCCTGACAGCTGCGTCCGGGCCGAAAACCGTACGATCTCGGCTCGAACCGGGCTTCCCATTCCGGCTCCAACGCGGCCGCTACCCGAGCCTGCAAGACCCGGTCGACGACCACAGGGATGCCCAGCGGACGGCGCTTGCCGTCCGCCTTCGGGATATACACCCGTTTGACGGGCCGGGCCAGCCACGGCCGCTGCCGACGGTGGATCTGCCCCGCCAACTCGGCCTTGGCCTCAGCGCCCAGGACGATCCTGCCGTCCACCCCAGCCGTCAAACGTCCAGCGTTGACCTCGGTGACCCGCCGAACCGCCAGCAGCGTGTTCGACCGGGACCGCAGTATCAACTTCTGCAGGTTCCGGACCCGTTTCAGGTCACCCACCTGCGACGCCGTGAAGATCCTCTGCCGCAAGCGCCGTACGTTCTGCTCCTGGGCACGCCAATCCACGGCGTCCCAGTCGAACAGTTCGTCCTGCGGTCCGTTCACCACCGCGACCAAGGTCACGGCGGCGCCTAACTTGTCCGCAGGTTCCCGCGTCGTCGTCATCGTCTCCGCACAGGCTCACCTGACCCGCGTCAGCCCGCTTTCACGGCCGGGCACCAAGCCCGGTATCCGGCCAGTTATCCACCACATCCGCCAGGAGGAGACGGAGTTCCGTCGTCGTGGTTTCCTGTCGCCTCTCGGCCACCGGCGTTCGCTTCTCGGGTCATCCCGATCCCGCCAGGGAGTTGGGCCTTCCTCACGGTCGGCTTACCGCCACCATCACCGATGGCGGACCCCGTCGGGGTTTCCACGTTCCACACTCACGAGTCACGACCGGGTTGGGTGCCTTCTCTACCCCGGGGACGGCGGTGCTCACCCTGGACCGGATGCCGTGCCCGGCCAGCGCCTGCCGCATCACAACGGCCTGTCCCTACACTCCGCTACCACAACCCACCACGGAGCCACTATTCACGAGGCATCAACGAAGGTTCACGCGATTCACCCGTCCGGTCTGCCCCTCACCCGTGACCCCCGGATGGGACAGAGGTCCTTCGGCTTTCCCCTCGGGCTTCGCACCCTGCCGTTACCAGCAACGCACGCCAAGGGCGGGGCCAGGCATCGAGCACAGGCCCGGGACTACACCACCGACATCACGTCGGCCCTCCTAACTGCGAGTCCACTCGCAAAGTGCGGCCTCGTGTCGCAACGGCATGAGAGTGCATTGAGCCGATCTTGGTAGGCATCCTTCAGCAGCGAGGCGTGATGACGCGGCTGCCGTCAGGTCGCCGATAGGTCGTCCATCGTCAGTGGCTGGTCTGCTAGACCTGCGGCCTTGAGAGACAAGATCGCGGCGTCCACGTCCATGGCGTAGAGAACGACGGCGAGTTCGTTTCGTGCTCGTGAGACGCAGACATACAGGAGTCGCCGGCTCCGATCGACGGTGGTGTCCTTGCCGCTGGCCTTGTTACGACGATCGGTGTCGGAAAGCTCAGCGAGTCCGAGAAGCTTGTCGTAGGAGTGGGCTGGCAGTGTTCCTTCGGAGTCGTCGAGCAGGACAATGACGTTCGGGTACGCCGACGGTCGCCGACAGCTCGGTGGGTGGCCCGCTTGTGCGGAGTCCTCTTCGGACTCCCGCTGTTCCTGCGAGTTTCGCTGCGCGCCCGGCTGCCACTCGTGATCGCGGCTGGTGCACCGCCGCTGGCCGCGTTGCTCCTCACCGACGACCTCGTGCCGGCTGCGGGTCTCGTGGCGCTGGCCTCGTTCCTCTGGGGGCCGTTCTACGCGCTCGAGCGCTCGCAGTTCCAGCGCGGCGTTCCGGGTGAGGTACGCGGACAGGTCACCGGTGCTCGTACTGCCGTGGGGACCTCGTCGCACAGCTGGGATCGAGGGCTCGCGTGGCGACTCCGGCCGAGGCCGCGGCCGCGGGTGCCATCGTCGTGGTGACCATCCCCGTGCGGGCCTACCGCCAGGTGCCGGCCGAGCCGTTGCGCGGCAAGGTCGTCATCGACACGCTCAACTACGACCCGGTCCGCCAGGGCAGCGTCCCGGAGATCGAAACGGTGACACTCCGCCCCATCTGCTGCTTCAGACACACCTGAAGGACTCGTCCGTCGTCAAGGCGTTCAGCACCGTGTACTTCAAGCACCTGCCCGAACTCGCCCGCCCGGCCGGAGCGGCGTCCAACTTGTCCTTCGGTCCCGCCTCGTCGTCATCGTCTCTCTGACGGGCTCACCTGACCCGCGTCAGCCTGCCCCCGCAGCCGGGCACCCAGGCCCGGTGTCCGGCCAGTTATCCAGGAACCGCTGGTAGGAGAGCCAGCACACGGTCTCCGGTTTCCTGCCGCCATTCGGCCACCGGCATTCGCTTCTCGTGTCATCCTGTTCCCGCCCGGGAGTTGGGCCTTCCTCACGGTCAGCTTACCGCCGCCGTCACCGGCGACGGACCCCGTCAGGGTTACCACGTTCCACACTCACGAGATACGACCGGGTTGGGTGCCCTCTCTACCCCGGGGACCAGCGGTGCTTCCCTGACCGGATGCCGTGCCCGGCCAGCGCCTGCCGCTCTCAGCGGCCGTTCTGTTCCTGGAAGTCGACGATGGCTTCGCCGTTGTCTCGGGCCCAGTCGGTCAGGACCTTGATCGGCTCGACCAAAGTCTGCCCGAGTTGGGTGAGGCTGTACTCGACGCGTGGGGGCGCCTCGGCGTAGGCGTGGCGTTCGACCAGGCCGTATGCCTGCAGGCGGCGCAGGGTCTGGGTGAGGACCTTGTGGGAGATGCCACCGATAAGTTGGGCCAGGTCGCCGGGGCGCCGGGGTTGCAGGCTGAGTGCGAACAGCACGATCACCGTCCACTTCTCGGCGATGATCTCGACGGCCAGGCGGGTGGGGCAGTCGGCGAGGAAGACCTGGCCGGGGGCGTTGTGCACAAGGTCAAAAGGTACCAGCGGGTTCCTATCGGCTCCGTAGCGTTTCCCGGTAAAGCCCGTCAGGAGCACAAGGAGCCATCCATGCCACGAGTAGTCGTGTTCGACGAGACCGGCGGTCCGGACGTTCTGCGCGTCGTCGACGAGCCGGTCGTCGAGCCCGCAGCCGGCGAGGTACGCGTACGGATCGAGGCCTTCGCCGTCAACCCCCTCGACCAGATGGTCCGGGCCGGGCAGTCCCCGCGGCCCGTGCAGTTGCCGCACGCGCGGCTGGGCGTCGAGGGGACCGGTGTGATCGACGCGCTCGGGTCCGGGGTGACCGGGCTGGCCGTGGGCGACCCGGTCATCCTCGGTGCGATACCCGACTTCGAGACGAGAGGCGCGTACGCTGAGTACACCACGCTACTGGCCGACCGGGTGGTGCCACGGCCCCCGGGGCTGGAGCCCGTCCGTGCGGCGGCGCTCTGGGTGTCGTACTCCACCGCCTACGGCGCGCTGGTGGAGAAAGCCGGGATGCGGCCCGGGGACCAAGTCCTGATCACCGCAGCGTCGGGCGGTGTCGGGCGGGCCGCGATCCAGATCGCCAACCAGATCGGCGCCTTTCCGATCGCGGTCACCCGGCACAGTGCCAAGGTGGAGAGCCTGTTGGTCGCCGGAGCCGCCGCGGTGATCGCCACCGACCGGGAGGACATCGGGGAGGCCACCCGGCGGCACACCGGTGGGGTGGGCGCCGACATCATCCTGGACGCCGTCATGGGGCCGGGCCTGGCCGAACTGTCGCTGGCCGCGAAGCTCGGCGGCACCTTGGCCACGGTGGGCTGGCTGGACCCGCAGCCGGCGTCGTTCCCGACGAATCCGTCGCTGACCATCTATCGCTACATGAGTTTCGCGGACATGGTCGACCCGGTGACCGCCCGGCGCGTCGCCGCGTTCCTGGCCGCCGGTGTCCGCGCCGGCGTGCTGCAGCCGGCGGTGGACCGGGTGTTCGCGTTGGACGACATCATTGAGGCGCACCGGTACCTGGCGAAGGGAACGCCGGCGGGCAAGATCGTGGTGACGCCGTAATCGTCGGCGAGGCGCCGTAGGCGCCAGCCTGTTCGTCGGCCTGGCCGGCGCCACCTGAGGTCCGAGTTCGCCGCCAACTTCGACGGCCTCGAACTGGTTCCGCCCTGCGTGGTGCCGGCCGGCGACGTGAAAGGTCCCGGACGGCTTGTTGGGTATCGGGGCCGGAGCCCTTCGTCCGCGCGTACGTGGCTGCGGCGATCCACCGGTTACCCGAGGGTGCGCAGACTGCGGGACCCGTCACCGTCGCCAAGTCACCCGGAACGTTCGCTGCTGCGCTCGCCGCGGAGCGGGAACTCCCAGCGATCTGGTTGACGCCGCTTCTGCACATCGAGTCCATCGCCGAAGCAACCACCCGTAATCCGGTGCCAGCGCTGCTCGTCGGCGGAACACGTGACCGAAGCTGGGTTTCTCGGCTGGCTGCGGCGACGAGCAAGACGATCATCATGATCGAGGGCGGCGGTCACGGATTGCGGCCACCGGGACCGCCGTGGGCATACACGGACGCCCTCGGCACCGTTGACACGGCGACGGAGGGAATTCTCTTCAAGATCTCCTGAGCCAGGCTCCAGGACGGCCACGACGGCCACGACGGCCACGACGGCCATGATCGGGTGCGCTGTATTAGGCACGACCGGACGCCGCCCGACCCCGAGGCTGATCACGAAGCGTGACGGTGCCGGCTCGGTGGTGGCGCACGGGTGGCGGCAAATGAGTGATCCGACTGCTACAGCGGTGGAATAGCTGAGGCATCGGGCGTGGTTTGACGAAGTCTGATTGACCGTGTCAAGTGGTGATGGGGGGTGCTTGCGGCGGCTGCCGTACTGGTGCTGGCAGTTTCGTTCGGTCAGTGCTCTCGAAGAACATCCGCAGCTCAGGGTACCAAGGCCGAGGTGTCCGGAGCACCTCATTGAGGATGGGTTGCTCCAACGACGCGATCACGCTAGCTGGCCAGCAGTCACGGTGAACACGTTCGGGGATCTTGCGGGTGTGCTGGAGTCCAAGTTCGTGCACGTCGGCGATCATTTCAGCGATCAGCACAGCCTCTGTGCGGTTCGGGTCGCTGAGTGGGCACGGTTTGCCGGCCAGAAAGTACGGCCGGAGGTGAGGTTGATCGATCAGCACCTTGAGGACCTCGTGGTAGAACTGCATCACACCGACGTGAGAGTTGTAGGTTGCAGCGGCGTTGGCCACCTTCACCTGCTGCGTCAGTTGCATAGTTTGCCAAGCGAGGATCAGCACCGAAAAGATGACACCGAATACGCCTACGATCGCAGAAGCATTAGCAAGGGACACAGTGACTCCAGGGATTGAAGACAACGCGTACCCTCCTGGATACAAGGCCGTGTCAAGTGGGTTACGACAGACGCGCGGTCCAGGCACTCGCAATACCCAGTTGCAAACACTCTTGACTGGATACAGCGGCTAAACCCTTGAACTCCGGCGTGAACGCCCGAGGCGGCCGGCATGGCTTCTTCCCCATGCATTCCATGACCGGTCAAGGCCCGGATCCGCTTGTCCGCCTCGTCCAGCAGCGCGGCGGCACGGGTGAGCATGCCGTGCACCAACCCGGCAGACGGTTACGGCGTTCGCGGCGGCTCGACAGGGCGGCTGCTGGCGTTGTAGGAGTTCTTGGCGGCGACCACGGCAGCCTGGATGTGCTCGGGGTCGACGCCGTGTACGTTGAGCGGCGGATGCACACGCCGGACAAGTTCGGCCTCGATGGTCGCCGGCTCCGCGTCCTCCGCCCAGGTCAACCGCAGGTGTGCGGACATCCACGCGGTCAGCCGGGCCTCATCCTCAGGGACCAGGACAACACGATCGGTCCTGGTTGTCCGGTAGCCCTCGGACACAAGAAGCCCGACCAATGTCCGGCGCAGAGTCGAGCTGCCCGAACGCCTCAGATGGTTGCGCAGGATCCGGCCCCGCAGGTTGGTCGCCCGTCCGAGATACAGCAGCCGCAGCGACGGGACGCTCCCATTGGGTGGCCCGGGGAGGTCGGGAAAGATCGACGGAGCAGCCCACCAGGCGTAGACACCGCCGCTTCGGCTGAGCCGCTTGCCGGCGACATCGAGTCCCACCGGCACGTCGAAGAGCAGCCGCAGGACCTCCTCGACCCGGGTGCCACCGGTTGGGACGTCCTCGGGTCGCGGTTCGGGGATGGTCATCGAGACCATCGTAGGCGTCCCGGACAGATCGTGGCCGCGGCTGCGCGGTCGCCTGCTGCGCCCCGCAAGACTCGGCAGTGCCGCGATCGACGGCCACGGATACTGACAAACCGAACAGAAAACCGCGCACTATGCGGCAAATCCGGACATCCGCCACCTCGCGTGTCCGCACGATATTCCAGACAGTTTGCGCAGCATCAACCAAGCAGACGATAGATGAGCTCGCCGAAGTGTGTCACTGTCACTTGCGTGAGGAGAAATGCGGAATCCAGCACAGAAGACCACTCCCGCCCGGCCAGCGAACTAGCACCTCTGAGGATTATCAAGCTGCGCACGGTCTATTACGGAGCGGCGACAATCGCGATAGTCACCGCCGCCGTAATCATTTGGCTCTGGCGCGAGGCTGGCAACTCTCCGCAACTGCGAATTGATGCGGTACGAACCGGTTTCACTGTAGGATTTGGTGCCGGCGGAGCCCTCGCCTTGATATTGGCGGCCCGCCGCCAATGGCTTCAGGAAAGGAGCCAGGATCACCAGGAGCGAGCCAAGCTGCTAGATCATCAGCATCTCGAACGGGTGGCGTCAGCAACAGAACACGATACGCGGTCTCGACGGATTACCGAACTGTATTCAAAGTCCCTGGACCAACTGGGATCCGAAAAGGCCGTGGTCCGTTTGGGTGGATTATACGCGCTGGAGCGCCTAGCCGCCGAAAACCCGCCTCACCGTCAAATGATCGTAAATGTAATCTGTGCGTATCTTAGAATGCCATTTGACTATATTCTGGATCCAAGCGTTAGCCAGGATGAACTGGCCGTTCGGCTTGCAGCTCAGCGCATCCTGGAGAAGAACCTCTACTCGGGCGGCGCCGTATCGCAGTCCACGGGACCCACCTACGACAGCCAGCGGAAAGAGATCGATATAGATCTCTCGGGCGCTAGCCTCGTGGACTTTTATTTCGTCCATTGTCGCGTTGGCCGGGCCATGTTTGACCGTTCGCATTTCTTTGGAAATCGGACACTTTTTACGGGGACAGAATTTGAACAGGCATGGTTCCAGGATGCGACGTTTCATTGCCCTACCTTCATAGAAGATGCCGCTACTTCTGATATTTTCCTGAATGGCGCATGCTTCGAAGACGACTTTTGCTTCAATCGATCAGTGGTTCGTCGCGGCGCCTGGGTGCATGGCGCAAAGTTCTTGAAAAACTCTTACCTGGTGGAAGCAAAATTCGATGGAAAAGCTGATTTTGCAGAATCAAAATTCGAGGGCGACGTCAGCTTCGATGGGGCAAGATTTTCTCAGCCCAGTCGCTTCTCTGGTGCAACGTTTCGTGCAGCTACGTCATTTGACGATGTAGACCTTGCCGCATTGGTAGATTTAGCATTTGACAAGAAAATCGTCCGGAGGCAAACTGAAAGTCCGCTCCTGACACGTTTCGATAAAAAGACAGATCCGAACGGCTAGGTGGATTTCTTCCCCCTAGAAAATGACGTCGGATGAGGCTTATCATCAGCATTGTCAAGCGCACTGCTATCGGCGTGATCGAGTGCACTCTCATCGGCAGATCCGCACACACGCATCCGGCTCGGTTCATGATTGACTGCACGGAGGGTGAACGGGCTCCGGAGCTACAGCGGGGGCACGACCTCGATGAGCAGGTTGATGCGCGTGGCGGGCGGGGAGGCGCAGCGGAGCATAGGTCGGCTGGTCCTGTCGGGTCAGATGATGCCGGCGCGGATCGCGTGGGCGACGGCGTGAGCGCGGTTACGCAACTGGTGGCGGATGGCGTACGCGGCGAGGTCGCCCTTGACGGTGCGTTCCGACTGGTACAGCCGGGTCGCGATCTGAACGGTGGTGTGTCCCGCCGCGATCAGGCCCAGAACCTGCACCTGTCTGATGGTGCAGCCGGTCGATGTTCGCCCCGCGGGTCGCAGCACCGTGTGGTGCAGGTCGCGGGTGTGGTCGAGCAGGCCGCGCAGCAGGTCGGCGGGCAGGTCCGCATCCCCGGCCGCGGCCGCGGCTATCGCGTCGGCGAGCCGGCCGGCGGCAGGTGGTCGATGGTGTGGGCGTCCCGAGGGTCGGCACCGGCCGGTAAGGGGGCGTACGGGCCGTGGCCGGGGACGGGCTGACCGGCGGGAAAGGCGCCCACGAGTGCGGCGACCCGAGTCGCCCTGTCGGGGCGTGCGGCTACGGAGGTCATCTCGGTCTCTCAGGTGTGGGGCGTGGACGGGGGTGGCCGTCATCGGTCTGCGGGGTTTGGTGGAGTGCCCACCGCAGTTGCGGGCAGCCGGTCGGGTCGTCGGGACAGGTGGCGCATCGGGAGCCGTTGTCGTGCTGGGCGATGATGTGGCGGGCGGTCAGCACCAGCTCGACGCGACTCGCGCCGTCATCCATCCGCGTCATCGGCACCCCTTCTCGTCTCCTGGCCGGTCCTTCCCCGAGCCGGCGGTGGTGGTCGGTGTTGGACGCGGCCTGGGGGGTGGGCGGTCGGCCGTGGTGTTGCCGCTTGCCAGCGGGCGGCGGTGGGTCGCGTGCCGTGCTGGTGGCGGTGGCCGGGGTTGGCGGCGACGGCGCTGCCGGGCCGCCCGTTCGATGGCGATGGGGAGGTCACTGGGCGGGATTCGGCCGGCAGGGTTGGTGTGGCGTCGTCGCCGGTAGCGCCGGACCAGCGTCTTGGCCCCGGCTAGGACCTGGTTGTCGCCGTCGGGGTCGCGACGGAAGGTCAGCATGATCCGGGGCGTCCGCGAAGGTGTGGAGCTCGCAGACCTCCCACGTCGACCTGAGGCACCAACACCGACCGGGGTGGGTGAACGGCCTGTCGTGGATGGTCGCTCATGTCAGGTCCTGTTGGGTCAGGTGCCGGGCGACCTCACCGCAGAGGATGTCGGCGACCTCGACGAGGTCACCGGCCCGCTGGTGATCGGGGTGGGACCGGTGTGTGCGGGCCAGCGCGTGCCGGATGGTGGTGATCTCGCCGCGGGCAGCACGCAGGTCGGCGTGGATGGCGGCGATGACGGCGGACAACGGCCGGTCGTCGGGCCCGAGCCGGTCGGCTGCCCGCCGTTCGGCCCTCCGGTCGGCGGCGATGACGATCCGGTCGACGATCCAGACCGCGGCGGCGGCGCCGACGGCTGCGGCGGTGGCGAGGATCGGGTGCGGGACGAGGCTGGCGGCCACGACCGCGAGGGTGCACGCCCCGGCCCAGAGCGGCCCGGGCGTGATTTCCGGTAGCCGGGGGCCGGCCCGGCGCAGCAGCCGGCACGCCTCGTCGAGATTTCCAGCCGCCCGGTAGAGGGCGTTGCCGAGGCTTCCGCCCGGCACCGTCTGGTGGTCGATCGCGCGGGCCGCCCGCCGGTAGGCGGCATGCACCCGAGCGGCGGCCCGGGAGGCCGCGCGGGCCGCGGTCCGGGAAGCGCGACGCGACGGCCGGCTCACGCCGGCCCACCCCGACTGCGGGGCGCCGGGGCGGGGTTCCCGGGATCCTGGCCGGCGGCGCCGATGAGGGCGAGGCGTAACGGCCGGCCGGTGGCCGCGACCGCTGTCACGGTGGTCGCGGCCGACCCGCCGGGTCGGCACCGCGACGGGTGCGGGTCGGCGATCCGCAACGCCATCCGCATCGTCGGCGCGTCCACCCGCCGGCGCGCCCCGGCGGTCAGGGGCGGCCGGGTCAGGTCGGCCAGCCGGGCCAGCACCCGACCTGACGGGTCGCCGACCACGACGTCGGTGTGCAGGGTGCCGATCGCCGCCACGAGCGGGGGCCGACCATCCTTCGCCGGGCTGTCGCGCGGGGCGTTCACGGGGTGCGCTCCCGCCGAGGGTCGAGCCGGGTGTGCAGGTGGTGGTTGGTGAGGTCGCCGAAGGCGGCGCGGTGGCGGTCGACCAGCCGGGCGGTGTCGTCCAGCCGTGCCGTGCTGGTGGAGGTGCCCTCGCGGTAGAGCAGGTCCGCGTCGTGCGTGCTGTCGAACTCCAGCAGGACGAACGCGCCCAGCCGGCGCCATCTGTCGTAGTCGTCGTCGATGACGGTCACGCCGATGCGGGTGGTGCGGGTCAGGGCGTCGATGTGGGCCAGTTGCTGGCGCATCACCCGAGGGTGGCCGACGACCGGGCGGGTCAGTGCCCGCTCGGTGACGGCGATCCGGACGCGTCGGCTGGCCGCCAGGACCTGCTGTTGGCGTCGCATACGGGCCCGTACCCGGGCGTCGAGGTCCGCGTCGGTGACCGGATGCCGGGCGGTGGCGCGGATCAGGGCTCTGGCGTAGGCGTCGGTCTGCAGCAGGCCCGGTATGTGGCGGGGGTGGTAGCACAGGATGTGCCGCGCGTCGTCTTCGTAGCTCAGGCACTCCCGAAACGCCGGCGGGTAGAGCGGGCGGTAGGGGTCGGACCAGTGCGGTTGCCGGGCCAGCCGGGCCCACCCGGTGAGCTGGTCGACCTCGCCGGCATCGACGCCGTAGTAGGCGAGTAGCCGCTGCAGGATCTGTGGGCTGACACCGTGTCCACCCTGCTCGATGGCGGGCAGCCGGGTGGCCGGCCAGCCGAGGTCATGACCCACCGTCGCGGTTGACAGAAGCTTGCGGGTCCGTGCGTACCGCAGCGCTGTACGCAGGCGACGGCGAGCGGTCGCCCGCCCGATCACGGCGTCCGTCCTGTCCGACACGTCGCGGGTGTGCTGATGCGTTGCCGATGTGCCGCCGGTGCGGCGGCCGCGCGGGCAGCGACGACCCACCCGTCGGGTTCCGATGATGACGTGAGCACAACGATCCCTTCTCTCCTGCCGCGACTCCCTTCTTTCCTGCTGCGACGGCGACCGGGCGGCACCACCGCCGCACGCCGACGGCCTGGCCCGGGATGTGGCGGGGCGGTCATCGCCGCAGGCGCGGACGGGGAGGCCGGTGGTGACAGAGCCGCGCACCCATCGCGCTGGGGACACCAACGAGTCCGGGTCATCGTGGGCGCAGGATCTCGGTCACAGATGGGTCTTTCTGCTCGTTGTGGATGCCGGGCTGTTGCCTGTTGCCCGGCGTTTGAGGGCTGGGTGGGTCACCAGGTTGTTGCCTGTTGCCAGTCGACGGCTGTGGGTCGTCGGCCGCCGGTGGTGAGGAACTCGTGCAGGGCGCGGCGGATGTCGTCGAGGGTCACGGCGGCGTCGGCCGGGTACGGGGTGGCGCTGTCGATGTCGCGTCGCAGTACCACCGGCGACGGGCCGGGGCCGCGGGTGATCCACGGACCGGGCTGGCCGCTGGTGTCGGGGTCGCCGTAGTAGGACATGGCGCCGACGCCGTGGGCGGGGCAGACGTCGAGTTTGAGTCCGTGGTCGGGGACGCCGGCCGGGCCGGTGCGTGGCCGTTCCCGGATGAAGGCGGTGGGATTGTGCAGCAGCCGCGGTGCGGCGGCCAGGATTCGGTCGAACGCCCGGTCGACCTCCGCCGGATCCCCGGCGATGATCGGCCCCGTGTCATCGGCCTGCAGGGAGAACTCGACACTCAGGCTGCCCCTGGTGGCCTGATATGAAGTGCACCGGTGGGACTCCGATCGTGTTCGCACAGTGGATCACTTTCGGTATGGGATGGGCGGAAGGGGTGGCGGGCTGTCGGGTCTGTCATCAGGGCCCCGGCCCGCGGGCCGAGGCCCGGCGGGGTGGGCGCGCAGGTGGCAGGTCGGCGGCTCCGGTATCGGCGGTGGTGGGGGCCGGCGCGCAGATGGCGCGGACGCCCGGACCGCTGGGGCGCGGCTCGTCGGGCTGCCCGACCAGACCGCGTCGGCCCTGCCCGACGAGCAGGACGTACTCGACCACCGCCGGCGGGCCGACACCTGTCAGGTGCGGGTGCGGGCCGGTCAGCTGCTGCTCGGCGGCCAGCAGGTGTCCGCTGCCGGGGTGCAGGATCAGCCGGTGCCGGATCGGCGGCACCTCCAGCACCACCCCCAGCCCGGGCCGACCCAACCGGTCCACCACCCCGACCTGGTAAGTGAGCCCTCCAGTGGCGGCGAGGACCCGCAGCGCCGCCGCCCGGTCGGCGGATGGCAGGTCGAAGTGCAGATGCAGGAAGGTGAACTCGTCCACCGTCCGGGCCGGGTACGCCTCATCCAGGGACGGCCGGGCCGGCTCCGACACGCCGGGACACGGCCACGGCACGGTGCAGCCACCACCCAAGGCACCGGCCGGCAGGTCCTCCACCGTCGTCGTGGTGGTGGTGGTGGTGAACTCGGCGTCGCTGCTGCGGTAGCTCAGGTGGGCCGCGGCCAGCCGTTCGTCGGGGGTGGTGTGCCGGCTGATGATGCGTCCCGACCCGTCCGGGGCGGCCCACCGCCGCTGGTCCACCGCGACGGCCACCGTCAGATCTGGCCGCTCGGCGGGCCGGCCGGTGGTCGTCACCGACCACCGCCGCACATGGTGGAAGACCACCGACCCGTACGGACCCGGGTCGGGTGGGATCCGGTCAGCCAGCCGCAGCAGCGGATGACTGCCGCGGTAGAACAGGTCAGGGTCGGCGGTGTCGGCGGCCGTCACCGCGGCGGCGAGGACGACCGTGGCCGCGGCGGCGAGCACCCGCCGCACCGATGTGGAAGGTGTGGCGGTCATGGCCGGTGGGCCACCCCCGCGTACAGGGCGGTCTGCGGCCCGTCCGGGTCCGGTTCCGGATACCGGCGCGGCTGCCACCGCCGCACCGGAACGACCCCCGGCGCGAGGACCTCCCACCCGTCGCCGTCGAGCAGCCGGACCACGTCGGCGCGGGTGCGCGGGTACAGCGGCCCGTGCCCACCGCCCGGCCCGGTCAACGCGGTGAGCCGTTCGGCTACATCCGCGGGGAGATGGTCGTGGCTGTGGTGCGTCACCGCCATATAGCTGCCCGGCGCCAACGCGTCACGCAGCCGCGCCAGTGCCGGATACGGGACGGGTAGGAAATGCAGGACGCCGACCGCGAGCAGGGCGACCGGCTGGGCCAGATCCAACACCCCGAGTTGCGGGTGGTCGAGGATCGTCTCCGGGTCGTCAAGGTCGGCCAGGATGTGGCCGGTCGCGCCGGGACTGTGCATCAGCGCGCGGGCGTATGCCAGCACCAACGGGTCGTTGTCGACGTAGACCACCCGCGCCCCCGGCACGACCTGGCGGGCGACCTCATGCACGGTCGGCTCGTGCGGCAGGCCGCATCCGACATCCAGGAACTGGCTGACCCCCGCCTTAGCGAGGGCGGCCACGGCCCGGCGCAGGAAGCGCCTGTTCTCGATCGCGGCCGCGACAGCGCCGGGAAAGACCTCGGCGAGCGCGTGCGCCGAGCGCCGGTCAACGGCCTGGTTGTCCTTGCCACCCAGCAGGGCGTTGTAGCGGCGGGCCAGACTCAGCCGGCCGGACGGATCGCCGGTCAGCGCCCGGCCGGACGCAACGGGCCGCCGGGAACCCGGCGAGGTGTCGTTCACGGGGCCGACCGCACCTGAAGCATGGCGACCTCGCCGCCTCCCCCGCCGGTCCACCTGGCGCTGGCGGATTGGCGGGCGGTGACCGGGTTGGACCAGCCGGTGCTGCCCGGGCCGGGCAGATAGACGTGGTGGAGGGACCCGCCCGTCGGCCGGCCCGGCCAGCGGGGCGTGCCGGCCGGGCCGGCCGACGGGCGGGCAGGGGCACCAGGGCTGCAACCCCGGAGCCCGCCGGCGGCGGGCGCTGAACCCTCAAGGGCCACCGCCGCCGGACACATGAATCTTTCAGTCAATTGGGCTAGTGGGTAGGGGTGGTGTGCCGCCGGAGAGAGGGGATGCGGGGCGGCACACCACCGGACGCGCGACCGCGCACGCGGTGAAGGGATGCGGGGTCGGCGCCGCCCCCACCCGCACGCCGCGCCAGCAGACGACACGCACCAGGGGTGGGGAAGACGGGAACGGATCATGATCACGCGGCGATACCGAGCACGTCGAGGGTCTGGCGCGTGACCACCCTTCGGTCGACACGACTCGCCCAGCCGCGCTGGCTGCACGGGTGGGGTACGAGCAGCGCGTAGGCGGCACGGCAGTGGGTGCACATGCCCTGCTCGTCGGCGGTGTGCAGCACCAGGATCTCGGCAGCCGACGACGCGAGAGACGAGACCGATTCGGCCGCCGGTACGGGCGGCGTATCGGGGTGAACGGCGGGGGTGGACACGGCTTTCGTTCCTCTCGTAACAGTCGAGGGGTCTACTCGGGAGTCCCGGCGAGGTCGGAGACAGCCCCGAGGAGGATCAGCGCGACCACGGCGGTGGTGACGGCCCGGCTGAACCGGTAACGCAGCACCAGCCAGGTGGTACGGGGACTCGCCGCGTAAATGAGCGCGGCGACGAGCACGATGACGCCGAGGGCGGCGCCCGGGGCGTTCATGGTCGGCACCGGTAACCGGGGATGGTGAGGACGGCCCGGCCCCAGTGCGGCTGCGACAACGCCGGCTGGCTGTGGTGCAGCAGCCCGGCCTGGGTGTAGGAGGCCAGGAGCTGGCGTAGGCCGGCTCGGGTGGTGTGGACCTGCAGGAGTAGCTGGTGCAGGGCGGCGCGGTCCAGGTCGACCGCCGGTCCCGCCGGCGGGTCCGACTGGTCGCGCGGGTACACCCGTGGGGATGCGTGCTCGGCGAGCCAACGACCGAGGGCTGCGCGGCGACCGTGTGGCAGGCAGATCAGGGTCTGGGTGCGCCACACGGCCAGGTAGGTGGCATGGTCGGCGGTGTCGAGCGGGTGCGTGAGGCCGTCTACCGCCAGGGCCGTGGCGATCTCGACGTCGTTGACGGGCCGGCGGGTACCGGCCGCCGGCCCGGAAATCACATCGCAGATCCAGCCACCGTGAAAGGGACGCACCGGGGTGACGATCCAGCCACGGTGCAGGTAGAGCCACGTCCCACCAGCATCCTCCGCCGATCGCAGCCGGGGCTGCGACCGCAGATAGTGCAGGGCATACGCGAGGCTGGGATCGGGTCGCGGCAGCGCGTACGGGCTGGTCATGGCGTGGTCCTTGTCCGGGTCCTGTGCGAACGGGTGCGCGGAACGCGAGCTGTAGGAGATGGCACCGACGGCGGCGAGGTAGGCGGTCGGGCGGCGGCCAGGTCGGTGACGAACTCGTCGATCTGGTCTCCGGTGGTGCCGGGCATGCACACGATGTGAGCGGTCTGGCCGTCGCTGGCCAGGACCCACTTCGCGAGCACCGAAGGTGGGGGTTCGGCCAAGGTGACGGTGAACGCGTGCGGGAGGAGCTGGGTGGGCCAGCCGATCCCCCGCAACCGGCCGTGGGTATAGGCGGCGAGGTCGCGCGAGGCCTGCGCGCGCCGGCGGAGTCCGTCAACGCCGAGGGTGGTCAGCGCCCACCACAGCAGCAGCGGCGTGTGCCCGGAACGGGAACCGGTGATGGTCGTGTCAGCGGAGCCCGTGTAGGCGATCCGTCCACCGGCGGGAAGGTGGGGCGCGGTGGCGTACACAAGCACCCCACACGGCACGAGCGTGGACAGGAACTTATGCCCGGAGACGACCATGCTGGTGGCGCCCGAGCCGAACCCGAACGCCGGGCGGGTCTCGGGGGGCAGCAGGGCCAGCGGAATGCCGGACAGGGCGGCGTCGACGTGGATCCGGCGGCGGGCCACGGCCAGGTCGTCGCAGGCGGCGGCGATGGCCCCGACGTCATCGACGGCTTCGGTCATCGTGGTGCCCGCCGTGGCGACCACCATCGCCGGGCGGTCCCGGCGGCGGGCAATCTCCCCCGCCAGGTCGGCCACGTCGATCCGGCCGGTGGGATCGGTACGGACCATCACCAACGGCAGCTTCAACAGCCGGGCGCCCTTGGCGACCGAATAATGGGCCGCAGCGGAGGTGTAGACGACCAGGTCCGGGTAGCGCTGCCACGCCTCATCCAAGGCGTGCAGGGTGCCCTCCGTCGAGCCGGTCGTGACATACCCCCAGGCGCCGGCCGGGGCACCCAGGATGTCGGCGACCGTCGTCACGACCTGCTGCTCCAGCTGCTTGGTGTGGTTACGGCCACGGCCGACATCGAACGGGTCGCCGATGTTGTTCAACAACTGCCCGGTCAGCACCTCCGCCAGGCCCATGAAGGTGAGGTCGGTGGCGCCGGGAAAGCCGATGTCGTAGCGGCGGTTCTCCCGCGCTGCGGCGAGCAGGTCCGCGACGACCGCCTCGGGTCCGGTCAGGCCGTGGACGGCGGGTGCGGTCACGGCTGCCTCCGCCGTGATCGTGGATCATGTCCCCGCCCCGCCGACGGGGTGCCCTGGCTGCTGCGGGCGTGGTCGGCCCGCGACAGGTTGTCGTTGAGTTCCGTCATCCACCGCAGCACAGTGCGGTGGTCCGGGTCGGCGATGAGGTCATCGACGGGGACGACGTTGTATGTGTAGGGGGCGTCGATCATTGACCAGCTCAGCGCGTGGGTGGTGTGCACGGTCATGGTGTTGAACTCGGGCAGACCGCGCCGGTCGACGGTGATCGTGGTCGTGTCGGTCATCACGATGCGGACCAGGCCGGGTAGATCGGCGTACCCGTTGACCCGTTCGCGGGCCTGCTCCCAGGAGCCGGTGTGGGTGTCCAGGCTCGACACGGCCAGCCCGACGTACCAGGCGTCGGCGGCCATCTGCGGGTCTACCCGGTCGGCCAGGTCTCGACGCGGGTCATACGGTGTGCCGCCGCGCTGGTGCGTGACCACCTCGTTGAGCCGGAACAACAACCGGGGCAGGTCCGCCGCCTCCGGGCCTGCCAGCCACAACCGGGTCGCCGCGCGCACGGCCAGCCATCCCGGCCGGGCGGGCTGCGCGTAGAGGAACGCCAGCGCGTAGGGGGCGATCGGGTCGCTGTAGCGACGTTGCCAGGCGTGCATCGCGTGCTGCACGTTCATTCTCCGCAGCCGGTCGATGGCCTGCACCCGCAGGTTCGTGTCCCGTTTGAGGGCCTGTTGCCGGGCCGCGAAATCATCCGCCGCGCCCGGCGTCGCGGCCTCGTGCCGGGCGTACCCGGCCGTTTCCGCCATCACCTCGTCACACCTCCAACTCGGCCAGGCGCTGGTCCCGCACGGTCAACGCGTCCGGAGTGCCGTGGCCGAGCCGCTGGTAGACCTCAGGATCGGCGCGGCGTAGCCACTGCCCCCGGGCCAGGCCGACCAGCCCGGCGCCCGCCACCAGAGCCGGTACCAGCCACGGCAGCGGCGAACCCGGCGCGGCGCCCAGCAGTGATGCCAGGTTGCCGGCCATGAACACCAACACCAGGAACCCCACCACCGCCCCGACGCCGGGAAACGCCTGCCGGACCCATACCGACTCGTTGGCTCCCCGGCCGGCGGCGAAGAACCCCAGCGCGGCCACCGACGCCACCGTCAACAGCAGCAGAATCGACACCGCGCCGATCGTCGAGCACCACACGAACAAGGTCATCGGATCAGCGCCGGCCACTACGAAGCCCGTCACCACCGCGGCGGCGGTCACGGACTGGACCATCGAGCCGCCCAACGGCGCACCGCCCCGCGCGCCGCCGCTGACCGCGGCCATCGCCACCGGCAGGACGCGCTCCCGCGCCAACGCGAACACATACCGGGCCACCGCCAAGTGGAACGCCACCATCGCCGCTACGACACTGGTCACCAGCAACAGGGTCGCCAACGTGCCCACACCCGCGCCGAACACCCGCTCCAACACCGCGAACGGCCCCCGCGTCGGGTCCGCCGCCGCTTCCGCCACCGACCCCGGTCCCACGGCCGTCGCGTACGCCCACGCCGACAGGCAATAGAACAGACCCAGGAACAGAATCGCGCCGAACGTCGCCCTAGCCACCGCCCGCGGCGTGCGGGACTCCTCCGAGAACGCCAGTGGTGTCTCCGCGCCGGCGAACGCGGCCATCCCGAACGCCAAGGCACCGGAGACACCGGCCGTCGCCAGACCCGACGGGGCGAACGCCTCCAGACTCACCCCACCGGTGGCCGGATTCGACAACGCGGCGACATCGAACAACACGATCGTGGCCAACTCCACCGCCAACAGGGCGCCGAGTACCCGCGCGTTCGCCGCTCCCCGGACCCGACCCAACACCGCCACGACCAGCCACACCACCGCCGCCCACACCCACCACACGCCACCGGCCAGCCCCGCCAACGTGGCGCCGATCAGGCCAAACAGCGAGATCTGGATCGTGTTGTAACCCAGCAACGCCACCGCTGCGCCAGCCACCCCGAGCATCGGGCTCAACCCCCGCGCGAACTGGGCGTAGAACGGAGCGGAGTGCGGCACGTGCCGTGCCATCGCCACATAACCCACCGCCAGCAGCCCCAACGCCACCATGATCACCAGAAAGGACAGCGGCACACCGACCACACCCGTCAAGGCGTACGTCGACACGATCCCCCCGACCAACACGGTCAACGGAGAGCTCGCCCCCACACCGAACACCCACAAAGCGCCGCCACCGAGCGTGCGCCGCGCTAACGTCACCTGACTCACGCCGCCTTCACCCACTCCGCCGCGACCTGCGCGCGAGGGCAGTCAGGAGACTTGCAATCTCGGCGTTGCCGGCCGTGCACCCTGAAGTCATTCGCGCTGATGCACACCACCGACAACTCGGGTCGCATCGGGCCGGGCCGCCAGAAATCCCGATCGCCTTCCTTCTGGCGGTGTGCGCCCGCTTCAGTGTCACGAGCTCGAACGAACTCGTGTGTGCCGTCCGGCCAATCACGGCGCACCGCCCACCGCACCCGGAAGGAACCATCGACCGGCCTGGCCCCGTACCACCGATCGGCGGCCGGGCCCGAACCCGCAGGCCGTACCAGGTCACACCTCTCGACAGACCGCTCACGACGTCCTCCCAGAACTGCTCGGGCATTACCAAATAGTTGGCTTGCCAGCGACGATGGACGGCGCTCCTGTGAAGTCCTCGCGCACTTATCGACTCGGCGAAAGCGGGCCAGACCGAACACGCCACTTGGTGTTTCTCTGTGCTCGGCCGCGCCCGTAAATTGGTCCGGACCAAGTCGCCGCAGGCTGTCTACAACCATTGGTGATGATCCTCGGGCGTAGTGGGAACGCCGGGAACACCACCATGTACCAGTCTTGTCCGGGTCTTGTACTCCTCACCGCCGCAGGCCCGGACTACGCTGAGGTGGCCTTTGTGTAATGCATGGTCAACAAGCCTGGGAGATGTTCAGTGACGACGGTCGTCAAGTGGTCCGGCCGCGAGACACGGGCCTTGCGGGAGGCGCGGCGGATGAGCGTGCGCGCCTTCGCTGCCCATCTCGGCGTGGCGGTCTCCTCCGTGACGAACTGGGAACACAGCGGCGAGGGCATCCGGCTGCGGGACGAAACCCAGGAGATTCTCGACCGGGACCTCAGCCGGGCCAGCGATGACGTCCGTGAACGTTTCGAGGCCATGCTCGCTGGTCCTGTAGCTGGCGTGATCGCGGCTGGAGCGTCGGACGGTGCTCGGCGTTTGGAGTACGCCATGGCTCACCCGAGCCGAGCCGACTTGATCACGGTCTCCTACCTGCGTGAGCAGTTGGCCGACCTCGATGCTGCATACGATCGTGAGCCGTCAGCGGCTCTGCTCGGTCCCACCGCCGAGCGACATGGACAGATTGCCTTCCTCCGTCTCCACGCCAGCAACGGCCGCGTGCAGCATGAGCTACTGGGTGCCTTCGCCGAGTCCGGCATCCTGATGGGCCAGCTGGTTTGGGACGCGTCGCTACGTCGAGATCACGCCTCGTCGCTGTCGTACTTCGCCGCCGCCGCCGACGCCGCTACCGAATGTGGCGACCGCATCTTGAACGCTCGCGCGCAGCTGCGCAGCAGCCTCGTCGCCCTGTACGGACAGCAAGATCCCGTGACCGGGCTCGAGATGGCGGCCCAAGCGGCGGCGACAAGTCACACCGCCAGTAACGCGCTCACCGGCTTGGCTCTGCTGCATGTGGCCGAAGCCCACGCCATGCGTCAACACGCGCGCTCGTGCGAGGACGCCCTGCACGCGGCCGACACCCATATCGGGAAAGTGAATGGCAGCGACGGAGCAGCGCTACTACTCGCCCCGTTCGACGTAAGCCGGATGGCCGGCTCCTGCTACCTCCACCTGAACGACGCGCCCAAAGCGGCGCTCCTGCTCGCCGAAACGCTGCAATACGCCGGCCAGACCAAGGCGGCCGCGGTCGCCGCCGCCAACCTCGCCTTATCCTTCACCCGCCAGCACAAGATCGATGAAGCGGTCGGCAGCCTGCACCGCGCGATCGACATTGTCGACGCGACCCGTGGCGGCGGCGGACTGACCGTCGCGTTCACCGCCGGCCGGGCGCTCAACCCATGGCGGCACGACCCGGCCGTCCAACTCGCCCAAGACCGGCTGCTCGCGCTAATGGCCACCTAAGGAGCCGCACCGTGTCCAACGCCGACCCATCGGCCCAGCGGGCCAAACAGGCCATCCGAGAGCACATTTGGTCACTGCTGGAACGCCACCTCGCCGTCGAGCCCGGCGTCTCCGGCCACATCCCGGCCTTCTTCGGCGCGGACACCGCAGCCGAACTCCTGACCACACTGCCGCCGTGGAAGTCAGCCCGGGTGATCAAGGCAAACCCTGACAGGGCACAGCTCCCCGCTCGCGTTCACGCGCTGGAGAACGGCAAGACCGTCTACATGGCGATACCCAACCTCGCCACCGTCCAGCCGTTCTATCTGCTGGATCCCGCCACCCTGCCGCCGCCAGTCGCTCAGGCGGCCGCGCACCAGGTCGCGGCCACCCTCGCCCACACCGTCACCATTGACGCCATGCCCACCCTCGACTTGGTGGTCTGCGGCAGCGTCGCCGTCAACGCCGACGGCGCCCGGGTCGGCAAGGGAGCCGGCTACTCAGACCTCGAACTCGCCCTACTTGCCGAGGCAGGCCTCATCGGCTCGCACACCATCATCGTGACGACCGTCCACCCCATCCAGATCGTCAACGGATCATTACCCGAGACACCACACGACTTCCGCGTAGACGCGATCATCACTCCCGAGACGATCATCACCTGCCCGCCTGTTCGCCGACCCGATGGAGTGCTCTGGGACCATCTCACCCCTGAGAAGATCGCCACCATCCCCGTACTGGCAAGTCGTGCGCTCCACCGGAACGAGCACAAGACAGAGTAGGGAGGCTGAGCAGCGATGGTCGTAGCACCACGATGGACCGGGCTGGAAGCAGCGGCGCTGCGACGGGCCCGAAGGATGAGTATCCGTGCCTATGCCGCCCATCTCGGCGTCTCACCCGCTACAGTCGCGAACTGGGACAGCCGAGGCAGGCTTGCCCGCCTCAATACCGAAACCCAGCAGCTACTTGATATCGATCTTGCGCGTGCGTCTGACGACGTCCAGCAACGGTTTGCCGCCGTGCTCTCCGGCAGAACTCCGGGCGTTTCGGACGGGCCTGCTTGCGGAGGAAATCTAGGCACATTGACAGCGGCGGTCGGAAAGGCCGATGCCTCCCGGCACCTGTCTCCGGCGTCGCCGGACGGCGTCATGGTCGGCGTGGCTTCGCCGCTGGACGATCTGGGTGGGGGTGACGATGTGGGCGTGGTAGCGGCTCAGGTGCGCCGCCGGTCACTGTTGTTGGGCCTGGCCACGGTGGCTGCCGCTGCCGGGATTGTCGGTGCCCGTCATGGGCCGCGCCGCCAGATCGGTGTTGCCGACGTTTCGCGCCTCACAGCCCTCACCAGCTTGTACCGTTTGGCCGATCAGGAATTCGGAGGCGGCAGCCTGGTCGATGATGTCGGCCGGTTCGCGCAGTCCGCGTCCGCGCTGCTAGGTCAGGCGGTCAGCGATACGCTACGTCCCCAACTGTTGGTCGCGATCGCCGGTGCCAGGGATCTGGCCGGCTGGACCGCGTTTGACGCAACACGGCACAGCGATGCTCAGCGGCACTTCGCCGCTGCGGAACGCCTCGCCATCGAGGCCGGCGACAGGCAGCTCGCCGCCCACGTTCGGTACGGGCAGGCCAAGCAGATGCAGCACCTGCGGCACAACCGAGACGCTCTGGAGATCCTGCGGGCAGCGGACCCCCAGGGTGAGGCCACGCCCGCGATCACCACGATCCTGCGGGGAGCTGAAGCGGCATCCCGAGCGGCGATCGGCGACTGGCAGGGCGCGCAGCAGGCACTGGACCGTTCCAGCGAAGCGTTTACGGACGTTGATCCGAGCAACGAACCTGAATGGCTCGGATTCCTCGACAAGGGCGAGTTGCTTGCCCAGTACGGTCGGGTATACCGCGACTGGGCGCGCGCCGATCGGCGGCGCGGCGGCGACGCGGTGCGGTGGGTCACCGAAGCGATCGACGCTTTCGGCCCGCAGAACACGCGTAGCACCGTTCTCAACCAGGTTGGTCTGGCGAGTGCGTACTTCCTCGCAGACGCTCCCGACCTAGCGTTGGCGGCTGGTGACACCGCCCGGCAGCAGGCCGATACGTTGACGTCGCCGCGGGTGATCGAACGGATCGTTAACCTGCGCCGCGACGCGGCGCAGCACATGCATCTACCGGAGGTCGCCGATTTCGTACGGGCATTGCCACGCCCCGTCCCCGTCGCATGACAGGCGCAGACGGCCGGTTCACTGAGGCGGCGATGTGGCAAGCCCTAGCGAACATCTCCGACCAGCTCGGCGTCGTTGACGCGGATGCACGTCTGCTCCGGCTGACGAACAACGCCGTCTTTGCGCTGCCGACCGCCGGGCTGGTCGTGCGGATAACGCGCACGCATCGGTTGCACTCGCGCGTGTACAAGGTCGCCGCGCTCGGTGTCTGGTTCGAGGACGTCGACGCGCCGACGATCCGGCTTGCCCCCGGTGTCGACCAACCCGTTGCCGATGGGGGCCTGCTCGCCACCGTGTGGCGCTTCGTCGCACCGCACGAGCCTCCTCCCGACGCTGGCGATCTCGGCGTCGCGCTGCGCGCGTTCCATAGCCTCGGCACCCCTCCGCTGAACCTGCCGGCGTGGGATCCGATCGGCGACGCGCGGAGCCGCCTCGACGACGCCGAGGGACTCGCCGACGGTGACCGGGACTATCTGCTCGCCTGGTGTGACCGTCTCGAACCTCGCCTGCAGGCGTTTGCGGCGAGCGTCGAACCCGGCCTTGTACACGGTGACGCGCACGAGGGAAACCTGCTCCGTGTCGGGTCCGGCAGGGTGCTGATGTGTGACTTCGACGCGACCTGCATCGGACCGTGGCAGGTCGACCTCGTTCCGCCGCCAGCTAATGAAGCTCGGTTCGGCTCTACCGGCGGACACAGCAAGCTGGCCGCCGCCTATGGTTACGACATCACCCAGGATTCATCCTGGCACTTGCTGCAAGAGGCACGCGAACTGAAGATGATCGCCGCAGCCGTACCGCTGTTGGCCAGTGCGCCTGGTGTGGGCGAGGAGTTTCAGCTACGGCTGAGGTCAGTTCGCACCGGCGACACCAACGCGCGATGGACCGCATTCGGAGACCTGCCACGCTGATCGCTCTCGTTGGCCCGAAACATGATTGCGGCGACCCGCCAGCCGGCCCAACGAGACCTTGCGCCGTCGCTGAGCAACCACATCGGTGGTGCCGAATGTCGCCCGCCTGACTGACTGAACCAGTACAAGACCAGTACGGGCGTGTCTTCCGTCGGCTGCTTCGTTACTCGACGCTGGTCATAGACGCACGAGAAGTAGCCAAGGTGCCGGTAGCTGCGGGGGCTACCTGCCCACACACCATCACGCGCCTCGTTGGAGGGGAATTATGGACAACCTGCTTGCCGTTAGCGGTGGCCCGTTCGAGCTCGACGTGGAGATCGTCACGGAGGGTCCGGTCACCGCCGCGTTGTTGGCGGACACGGACGACGGCTGCGACACCGTGAAGGGCAGCGACTGCTAGTCGAGCATTTCCAGCCGGTTCCGGCGGGCGGACTCCCGACACCTGCCGGAGCCGGCGTCCACGATCGGGCGGCTTCTCGCGGGGACGGATTCAGACGGTAGGAGGTGTCATGTTCCGGGCGCTCGATGCCGCCATGATCCGCGTCGCCGCCCATTCGTGGCTCGAAGGCGCGGTGCCTTGGCCACACCAGAACGACGCTGCCGGTATTGAGGCCTGGCTCCGAACGACCTGGCGGAAGATCGGCCTGGCGGAGGCGATCTGGGCGGCCAGCCCCGAGTTCGCAGACCGTGTGGAAGCGGTGCTAGCCGCAGGGAACCTCGGCGTGGACCCGGGCTGGCGGATGGTGTTGACGGTGGCTCGGTACCTGGTACGCGCGCAGCGGCGGGCGACCCCGTTCGGGTTGTTCTCCGGGGTTGCGAGCCTGCGCTTCGCCACGGCGGCCGTGTCGGGGCGGCCGGTGGTCCAGGTGCGGCCGGACGCGAGCTGGCTCGCGTCGCTGGTCGCACGGCTTGAAGCTGATCCGGACATACGCTGCGGTCTGTCTGTGCAAGCGAACAACCTGGCATTGGTTCGTGGCTCCCGGATCGTCGTGACGTGCCGGCCACACGCCTTCGCACCTGCCGACGGCACCGCCTCGATCAGGTACACCGAAGCGGTGCGGCTGGCGGTGTCGCTTACCTCCGCGCCGATGCTCTGGGCTGAGCTGGTCGACAAGGTCACCGCCGGGTTCCCGGAATTCCCACGTGCGGCCGCTGAGGCGCTGGTTGCCGATCTGGTCAACCACGGGGTGTTGATCTGTGCTCTCCGGCCACCGTCAACCACCATGGACCCGATCACCCATGTCCTTGATCATCTAGACGTATGCCACGATGACGGTCCTGACAAGCAGCGAACGGTTCGGGCGCGACTTCGTGCGCTTCAGGGTCGCCTCGGTGCCAGCGCCGGCGGTGTGACGGACCTTCGTGGGCTGGCCAACGAGATGAGATGCGTGGCGGCCGTTCCGCAGCCATTGGCGGTGGATCTTCGGCTAGGGGATCAGGTTGTCCTGCCGAGGCAGGTCGCTGCCGAGATCGTGACGTCAGCGGACGTGTTGCGACGGTTGACGCCGGATCCCGCGGGGCAGCCGGAATGGCGCGCCTACCATGCCCGGTTTGTTGACCGTTACGGGATGGCGGCTGTGGTGCCGCTTGCCCAGCTGGTTGATCCGATGACCGGATTGGGATTCCCGGACCACGTCAGCACCGCGAACCGCGCCCTTGCGGCCACGCTGTCCGGTCGGGATGAGCGCCTGCTGGCGCTGGCGCAGCAGGCGGTGATCGACGGTGTCGATGAGGTGGTTCTCGATGATGCGGCCGTGCGGGCGCTCGCCGGCACCGAGCGCGACGAGTACCTCGTCAGCCCTCACGTCGACGTCTGCGCGGAGGTACGCGCGATCTCGCTGAAAGCGCTGGACGAAGGCCGGTTCACCGTCGCGTTGACGGGTATAGGCCGCTCGGCGATGGCGACCGGCGGACGCTTCCTAGACGTGCTCACCGACGCTGAGCGGGAGAGGATGTGCGGGGAGTTCGCGCGCCTGCCGGTCGCGGTGGAGAGGGCCATGCCGGCGCAGTTGAGCTTCCCGCCGCGGAATCTGCATGCCCAGAATGTGCTCCGCTCCCGGCAGGTACTCCCGTGGCTGGTCAGTCTGGCCGAGCACCGCCCGGTTGCCGAGGACGTGATCAGCCTGGATGACCTCGGTGTGGCCGCCGGGAGGGATCGGCTGGTTGTGGTGTCGATGTCGCGGCGGCGGGTGGTCGAGCCGACCGTGGCGCATGCCGCCGCCCTGCACGCCATTCCGTTGCTGGGCCGTTTTCTCGTGGAGTTGCCACGAGCGTTGGACGCCCGGCTCAAGCCGTTCGACTGGGGCGCTGCGGCCTGTCTGCCGTTTCGGCCAGCGTTGCGGTACGGCCGGGTTCTCCTGTCCGCGGCGCGGTGGCGTGTCGAACCGGCACGGCTGCCCGGTGCGGATGCGGGCGACGGCGAATGGTCGGCGGCCTGGGAGCAGTTGCGGGCGAGGCTGGGGCTGCCGCGATGGGTGCAGGTTGGCAGTGGCGACCAGCGGCTTCGGCTCGACCTCGATCAGGCGATGGACCGGTCTCTGCTACGTGCCCATCTGGACGCCAGCCGCGGACCAGTGACCATCGCTTCGGCGGCCGGTCCGGAGGACTTCGGCTGGCTGTCCGGGCGTGCTCACGAAGTCGTCGTGCCGGTCGCCTCCACGGCAGCTCCAGCTGCGGTGCCGTCCGCGATCGCCGTACCAGCCAGGTGGCCGCCGCCTGCTCCGGCCGCGCCGGTCATGCCCGGGGCGAGCGGCGTGGTGTCCGCGTCGCTGGTCGTCGACCCGTCGCTGATGGAGTTGGTCGTGCTGCGAGGACTTCCGGCGCTGCTCGCCGGTTGGCCCGAGCCGCCGTTGTGGTGGTTCGTCCGCATGCGTCGTCCGTTCTCGCACCTGCGGCTGCGGTTGCACACCGATAGCTACGGCGGGGCGGCGGAACGAGTCGGCCGGTGGGCCGCAGGGCTTCGGCAGCGCGGTGTTGCCGGCGATCTGAGCCTGGACACCTATCACCCCGAGTCCGGCCGGTACGGCGACGGCCCAGCGATGTCCGCCGCCGAGGCGTTGTTCGCTGCTGACTCCCGCGTTGCCCTGGCCCAGATAGCGGCGAAAGACACAACGAGGATCGACCAGCAGGCGCTCACCGCCGCGAGCATGGTCGACCTGGCCTGCGCGATGTTGGGCAGCCGCAGCGACGGCTGCGAATGGCTTGTCGCCCGGCCGGAGCCGTCCGGACGGTCACCGATCGACCGAGCCGTCCTGCGGCAAGCGGCCATCCTCGACCCGACGTCCCTGCCTGAGCCGATCCGGCATGCCTGGCGGGACCGGTCTCGGGCTGCTGCCCGGTACGCCGACGCGTTGTCCACCTCCGGTGGCTGCCTCACTCCCGCCGTGGTGCTCGCGTCGCTGGTGCACCTGCACTTCGTTCGCGTTCACGGTCCCGACGAGGCCGCCGAGCAGGTCACGTATCGGCTGGCCCGCCACGTCGCGCTGGCATCGGTACGCCGCCGTGTTCGCACCACAGGAGCCTCCCGATGACCACCACCCTGCTGACCACTCCGCTACTACGCGCGGCCGAGACGATGGCCTCGTGTATCACCGCCACCCTGGCCGAGCCGCCATCCCCGGATTCCGCGGCGGACGACCACGGGCCACGCAGCGCCCGCTGGTACGCCCAATCGCTGTCCAAGGGTGCCGCCGGAGTGGCGATCCTGCACGGGGTGCGCGCGCAGACGGGGCACGGCGGATGGGAACCGGTCCACGCGTGGCTGCGCCGCGCGACCGCCCACGAGTTGAACAACGGCAGCGGAGCCGGACTGTGGTTCGGTGTACCCGCTGTCACCCACGCGTTGACCACGGCCATGCCACACGCCCGCCCGGCAGCCCTGGACGCGCTCGACCACGCCGTCGCGGACCTGACCCGGCGCCGGCTGGCCACCGCCGAAGCCCGCCTCGCCGCGGGTGCCCGACCCTCGGTGTCGGAGTTCGATCTCGTCCGCGGACTGACCGGCCTGGGAGCCCACCTGCTCCGCCGCGACCCGCACGGACATCTGCTCCCCCGGGTGCTGGCGTACCTGGTAGAGCTCACCGAACCGGTCCACGCCGACGACGAGGCAGGCCGACTCGCACCCGGTTGGTGGAGCGCCGACCCACCCGATCCCGCAAGTCGGGTGCCGGGCGGGCATGCCAACCACGGCATGGCGCACGGCATCACCGGCCCCTTGGCTCTCCTCGCCCTGGCTACGCGCCGCCGCATCAGCGTGCCGGGACAGGCCGAGGCGATCGGCCGGATCTGCACCTGGCTGGACAGGTGGCGGCAGGCCAGCCCGACCGGGCCGTGGTGGCCGGAGAAGGTCACCGTCACGGAGCTGCACGCCGGGCAGCCTGCCGCAGCCGAACCTGCCCGGCCGTCCTGGTGCTACGGCACCCCGGGCGTGGCCCGCGCCCAACAGCTCGCCGGAATCGCCCTCGGCGACACCGCCCGGCAGCAGGCAGCCGAAGATGCCCTGGCCCGCTGCCTGGCCGACCCCGTCCAGCTCGGCAAGATCATCGATCCGTCGTTGTGCCACGGCTGGTCCGGCCTCGCCGCCACCGTCTGGTACGCCGCGGCTGACTCCCGCTCCACCGGTCTGCCAACCGCCGTGCCGCAGGTGATGCGCCTGCTGATCAGGTACGCCACCGACCCCACCCCGGCGCGATCCGGCCTGATCTCAGGCCCCGCTGGAATCGCCCTCACGCTGCACACCTTCGCCACCGGCACCAGCATCCCCTGGGCCACCAGTCTCCTGATCAACTAGAGGAGGAGAGCGTCATGGACCTCGATCCCGAACATGACACCGAGCCGGCACCCGATGCGATGCCGGGCAGCCGGTGGCGCCAAATCAACCTGACCTTCGCCGACTGGCAGGCCGCCGAGAGGTACGCCGCGACCCGGCTCGCCCCCGCGCTCGCCGCCGCCGAGGACACCGGCATCATCAGCGCGTTCTGGTTCATCCGCAAGAGTGAGACGTGGCGGCTGCGGCTGCTGCCCGGTGACCACCTCGCCACCGTGTACGCCCTACTCGCCGACCTCACCGATGACGACCGCATCCATACTGTCGCCGAGCCCCTCTACCGGCCAGAGGCGTACGCCTTCGGCGGCGACCAGGCCATGACAATCGCCCACACCCTCTTTCACACCGACAGCCGCCATATCCTCGACCATCTCGCCGCCGGCGGCGGCCACCGACGCGAACTCGGCGTCCTGCTGGCCACCCGGCTCATGCGCGCCGCCGGGCTGGAGTTCTCCGAACAGGGCGACGTCTGGCGACACCTCGCCGCCCGCCGACACCAGCCGAACGCGCCCACACCAGGCCCTCCGCTGATCGCCGCCGTACAGCGCCTGCTCACCGCCACCGACGACACGCCGGACAGCCCCTTGAGCACCAACCCGCGGTGGTCGAAAGCTCACCAGCGGGCCGGCGCCGAACTCGGCTTCCTCGACCGCCACGGGGCTCTGACCCGTGACCTGCGCGGCGTGCTCACCCACCACATCCTGTTCCTGTTCAACCGGCTCGGCATCCGCGCCGCCGACGCCTGGCTACTCGCGGCAGCAGCCGTCCACGTCACCTTCCACCACCCGCTCGACATCCACATCAGAAATCAACTCATTGGAACGACCGACAGTAAGGTAAATGCGGTGAAAACCTCCCCGACCACACCTGAAACCTCCAGCGCCGCCGAGCTCCGCGAGCGACTCGTCACCACCCTCAAACAACGCGGCCACATCCGCTCCACCGCCGTCGAGCAGGCGTTCCGGACGGTGCCCCGCGAGCAGTTCCTCCCCGACGTCGACCTGGAAACCGTCTACACCCGCCGCCAGATCGTCACCAAACGCGACCCCAACGGTGCCGCGTTGTCGTCGGCGTCAAGCCCCAGCCTCGTGGCCGACATGCTCGAACAGCTCGACCCCCGCCCCGGACACCGCGTCCTGGAGATCGGCGCGGCCACCGGCATCAACGCCGCGCTGCTCGCCGAGCTGACCAAACCCGGCGGCCAGGTCGTCACCATCGAACTCGACCAGGACCTCGCCGACGGCGCCCGCGCCGGCCTCGCCCGCGCCGGCTACCACAGCGTCACGGTGATCTGTGGCGACGGTGCCCTCGGCCACCCGGATGACGCTCCCTATGACCGGGTCATCGTCACTGCCGGAGCCTGGGACATTCTCGCAGCCTGGTGGGACCAGCTGGCCGACCACGGCCGCATCGTCATACCCCTGCGCGTGCACGAGAGCGGCCTGACCCGATGCTTCGCCTTTCACCGCGCCACCCCCACTGAGCTGGTCAGCACCACCACACCGCTGGTCTGCGGGTTCGTTCCCATGCGCGGCACCGCCGAGCACGCCGACCAGCACGTCCGCCTCGACACCGACGTGGTCCTCAAACTCGACACCGCCGACCAACCCGACCGCCCCGCCCTCGCCCGCGCCCTCAGCCACCCTCGGCACGAACGGTGGACGGGTATCCAGGTCGGCGACGACGACTCCATCGGCCACCTCGACCTGTGGCTGCTCACCCATACCGACAAGCCGTTCGGCCGCCTCGGCGTCGGCGAGATTGCCCGCACCAGCGGCCTGGTCACCCCCGCCTACCGATGGGCCGGAGCCGCCATCTACCACGGCGGCACCATCGCCTACCCCGCCTTCCAACCCACCGGCGACGGCAACCACGAACTCGGCGCCATCGCCCACGGACCAGACGCCGACAAGCTCGCCACCGAACTGACCCACCTGCTCGGCCAATGGAACGACGCCGGCCGCCCCAACCAACCCACCGTCACCGCCCACCGCGCAGGAACCCGACCCGCCGAGCCCGGCGACATTAGCCGACCCGACACGATCCTCACCATCTCCTTCTAACCGCACGACGCCGGGACGACGCCCCGCCCCCGGTACGGGCGGGGCGGACGCGACGAGCCACGTGACCACCAATCCTTCCTCGTCGCCCGACGCGCGGCCTCCCGCAGCAGAGGAGGACACCATGACCCTGCCTATCACCTCCACCATCGCGGCCCGGTTCCCCCTCGTCGCCCGAAAACGACCACCAGCCAAACCACTCGACACACGCGTAAACCGGCTCGCCGTGCTCGCAGAGACCGCCCACCGCGAACACGACCCGGCGAAGGCATCCATGGTGTTCAACGGAGCCGCTCTCGTCGCGTCCGACTGCGCAGACGCGTACCTCGCCCGCGCCTGGTGCCACCGCCACGCGAACCTCTACCTCGACCAGGCCCCGCTCAACGCCCATACCGCCCGGTTCGCCCTCGAACCAGTCGTCAACCTGGCTCGCCTGCGCATCCGGGCCGGCGACGGAGACAGCGCACATGCACTGCTCACCGACCTCTACGAGGCGACCATCAACGCCACCGATGTCAACCTCGACGGTCTTGAACTCCACGCCCGACACCTACCCGCTGATCCGAGCGAACGGGACCAGCTCGTCAGCTGGCTACGCAGCGTCCTGCTCACCGACGGAACCCGCGCACTCACCCTCACCGGCCACTGGGCCGACGCCGTAGCGCACGTCCACCGCTACGACGGGATCGGCCCCAACCTGCTCGACGGACGACAAGTCGCGGTCGTAGCCCACCTCATGCAGGGCGACGGCCCTGCGGCCGCAGCCATTCTCCACCGAAGCAGGATCAAAGATCAGTGGGAGAAACCGGTACGCGACCTTCTCCACCTCTGGTCCGCCGCCGTGGCCGGCGATCCACGCCAAGGTGATCACTCCGCTCTGATCAATCAGGTACCGGGCGTACCACCGGCACCCGGACTCACGGTGTTCCGCACCCGCCTCGTCCTCACCGCCCTCGACCTCACCACCGACCTTCCTGCAAACATCGCAGCTAGCCTGATCGATCGGCTGGTCACGGACGTGCTCCATGGCCAGGACGCCAACCCAGCCCGCGAACTCTGCAACCACCCAGCCGTCGGTCCGAAACACCGCGAGACGCTAAGGCAACTCATCGAAGCGAGTGGCCTCGACCTCCATGAATTGCCGGACCCGGCCCACCACATACTCTCGTCGGCGCTCGACTTGGCCGGAACCGTGATTGGTAGCCGTGGAACCGCAGGTCTCTCATGAGCATTCGAGTGCCGGCGAACCCTTTGGCTGGATCGGATGGTCCGCCCCGGTTATGCACGAGTACCGGAGGTGCCGACCGGGCAACGCGGTGGTTGGCCCGTTCTCCCGGGCAGGCGGTTCGGCTGCGATCACCTGGGCCCAGCTCAGTGGGGGCTGTGTGCTCCCTTGGAGGAGGCTCATCAAACCCGGTCAGGCCCCGGAACTGATGAGCCGTTGACACGCCGCCTTCGACATGCGGGGGCCTGCGGCTGGCCATCGTTTGGGCCGGGAATACCGGCCGGACGAGGGTCAAGTCACTAAAGCCTGGGCGAACTCCCGTAACTCAGCGTGGTCGTTCCCGCACTTTGCGCTTGGCTCTTACAGTGGGCGGCATGGATCCGCTGACGTTGATCATATCGCTCGTTGGCCTGATCAAGGTCGACAGTGTGTTCGCCTGGTTGCGCGGTGAGCCACCCTTGAGCGAGCTCTTCACCGAGCTGCGCAGTCAACTGGCCGAGGACGAGCAGCGGCTCCATCTGCGCCTTGCCGCCATCGAGCAGCTCCTTGAGGCGCTGCTGGAGCAGGAGCATCAGCACTCGCTTCGCAAGGGTGTCAGGATCCTCATTGACGTCGCCAACGGTGCATCCGACGCTGAGGCAGACCTCCGGCGGGCCCGTGATCTGTTCGTCAACGCCGCCACTTCCGCTCGATCCCCGCTGCAGGTCGCCCTCGCCGAGCGGTACATCCTGGTCTGCGCGTTAGTACTCGCCGATGCACCACGCGCCACGACCGCTTACGACCAGCTGCGGTGGAACGCGTTCGAGGGGGCGTTGCAGGCGACCCGCGCCGTGCGCAACAGCCACGAGCAGACCGAGCGACGGTTGGGATGGGCACCGCCGACTGAGCAGCAGCAGTTCAAGTCGAACGCGGACGCGGCGAAGGCTAGGGAACGGCGAGCTGAGTTCGCGAGGGCGTATGAGCAGACTGTGCGGGCAAACGGGGAGGCCCTCGATCTCGCGGTCGCCATGTTGACGGAGGCGGACAGCGTGGCGGGCTGGTTCGGCCGGCCCGATGCATCAGCGCTGCAGGCACTCGATCCCGCACCTGCCCGCCGAGCGGCACGTGGATATCACGGACCCACGTCGACGGCTGCAAGGGACGCCGGTGAGATCGGCCTCGGAGTGTCCATCCACCGCCGTTGGCTGGTGGTGCCGACCGACCGGGAGCCGGCGCGCATCGCCGGGATCACCGTGTGCTGGGATCAGTTCGAGCTGTGGCACAACGCTCCGGGGAGTCGAATGCGGCTGGATCCGAGCACCGCGTACACGTCCCTCGGACGGGCGTTGCAGACTCGATGGCCCCGCCGGATGCGGCTGCCAAAGCTTCACTACGCTGCGCGCGCTGCCATCAGCGTCGAGCACGGGCCGCTTGAGCCGGTCAGCGTACGCCTCACCACCGCGGCCCGGTCCATACCAGTGCCGGGCAAGGATCTCGAAGAACCTGCTTCCTACGGGATGACCGCAGCGCGGCTCTCCGACGGCCAGCGCGAGGTCGTGCTGCACGGCGCGTTCCTGCCGCCCTGGGACGGGCGACCGGACCCCGGCATAGAGCTCGTTGTGGGTGACCTCTTCGTCTTCCGGCCACCCCAGGCGCAAGATGTTGTTCGCGAACGGCCAACGCCGTCACCGCGCGCTGGAACGGTGAAGGAGCAGCCTCATTGATAAGACCGGTCGGAGCGCGCGGACACTAGAGGGGTTACGGTCCCGTCGGACCGGTCAGATATGGGATTGAGTGGCTACGGTGCCAGCACGCGGAACGCACACCTCTGCCGCCAGCGCGCAGGCAGCGGCTCCCCGCCACGGGCGCCCCGGTATCCAGCTCGCCCTGGCCTGGCAGGACACGCCGAGCGTGTCTGGACTCCACGCCACAACTCACCGAACTATCGATAAACGAGAATGAACGGTCACGACGCCGACTGCGGCATTTGCCCCTGCCGCCGGGGTGGCCGGGGCTGCATATGGGGTCCGCGAACGCGGAATTGGTCGAACAACCACCCGATGGCATGGTTGACCAGGGTCATCCCGGTGGATCTGGCCGGCCCACGGATCGCGGCGGCGGCGGGCGGGAGAACGCCTGCGGTCATCGCCTAGACGTCAGTCGGTTAATGACGGTCGTTCACCGCGTGCCACCCCGATCGTCTACGGGAGCTAGGTACGGCGATACGGGAACCGGCAGCGGGTCGGTGGCGTCGAATTCGGTTCGGAGGCTGGTAGCTGATGACCCTTCGTGGGCGATCGATCGTGGGCGTACGGGCGTGACCGAGACACCCGGGCGGTCGTTCGACCGGTCCAATCGTGAGCGGCTCTCCGGTTTCCGCATAGCGCCAGCGGCCGTCCCGGGAGTGGGCTTGGGGTCTACATGGTCGGTTCGCGATTGGGCATTGATCAAAACCTGCGCATGGCTGATTGATTGTTGCAGTCAGCCTCTTGCCAATTGCCTGTGTCTGGTTCAGACTGGGGGCGACTGACTCGATGACGAGTCCGTACCAGGAAGGACCCACAGACAGATGCGCCGAGATGGAGCGCCTGGGCAGGCATACCGGCGATCACCATGGCTTGGAGGTGACACATCCCCACCGTCGGTTGGGGATCGTGGTCAGGCCTGGCGGGAGGTTCAAGGGCCGGACTCGCGGATGGGCGCCCTATTCTTCGCCGTAGCGGCACAGGTCGCGGCGGCAGTCGCGGTGGCCGTCACGCTGCGCGGCGTGGCCGAGATCGGTGTCGCGCCCATCATCATGATGGCGCTGCTCACTGTCACCCTCGCGGGATCGGTGACGCCCATGCTCATGGATTCCCGGCGGACGATCGTCGTGTTCGTGCAATGCGCTACACCAGGCGACGGGTCCGGGCGCAGGGGCCGCCGACCTCACGTGACCGGGAGGCGACGGGCACGGGAGGACTAGGGCAGGCGCAGGTCGTCGAGTCGGGCCAGTACGCGGCCCTGGGTGTCGCCTTCCCGAGCGAGGAAGTCAAACGCAGCTTTGTAGGAGACGACCTCCTGTGTTTCTTCCACCAACGCGAGATCGGCCGGGGCATTGTCGAGAAAGACGATGTCAGGGTCGGGCTCCGAGTTGAACTCGAGCAGGGAGAAAGGCCCGCCCAGCCCGAGGTGCCCCCCCAGACTTCCGGGAACGATAACGAGTTCAACCTGCTCGTCCAGTACTCTGTTACGGATAAGGCTGATCTGATGTCGCAATATTTCCTGGCCCCCGATTGGCCTGCTCAACGCGGATTCGTCGATGGCGACGCGGATGGTGGCATCTCGATCGGCGGCGAATGCCCGTTGTTGACGCGCCATGCGCAATCGCACACGGGATTCGATCTCCGCCTCAGTCATATCTCGCGTGGCTGTTGCGCGGATGATAGCGCGGGCATACTCCTCGGTCTGCAGGAGGCCGGGTACGAACAACGGATGAAAGTGGCTGATCCGCCAGGCGTCGTCCTCGTAACCGAGGAAGTCCATGTAGGAGTGGGAGCAGATCTCTCGGTACTCGCTTGCCCAGTGCCGTCGGCGCGACAGCCGCGCCAACTCCAACAGCTCATGTATCCGCTCCGAATCACGGACGTCATAGAAGTCGAGCAGCACTTTCAGGTCGTTCACGCTGATACTGACCGCACCGCTCTCTATTCGGATAATCTTGGAGATGGACCACTCCATGCCCGAACGAACCTGTTCAAGCGGGTAGCGCTTCTGTTCCCTGATCGCCTTCAGGGTCATGCGGAGACGTCTGCGCGCGGCCGTCACTCCCAGCTCATCCGTCATGACGCCCACACCCTCTCAACCCTCTCATAACCGGCACATAGCAAAACGAAAAGAGCCAACCGCCCCCCGCATAAGTCCACACGCCGATAGACACATGCTGTTAGCAAGTTAGCAGACCCGCGGCGCCGCCCGTTTAGGCAGGCTGCCCAACGGAGACCTGCCGCAATGCACGACTCTTGCTACGCTCGACACATAGAGCGACGATACTGAAGACACATCGTGAAAGTTGCGCCTCACGTCTGACGTGACCTCGGGCCGGCCGAGATTCCATTTATCAACCTCGCTGCCCCGAGGTGAATCACACGATTTGTTCGGTCGATCCGCTGGCGCCACCTCGATGCGGTCGGTAATCGAAGGAGTACGGGTTGAGAGCCACAGCCAATGCCCCAGCACGCTGGCGTCGTCGTAGCTCCCGATGCACACAGGAGACCTGCATATGGGTCGCGAACCACGACGGCTACGTCGAGGTATCGGATACCGAGGGAACCGACTCATCCGGCAGAGGCCCATCTCTCGTGTTCGCTGCCCGGTCATGGCAAGCCTTCCTGCGGGGAGTACAGGCCGGCGGCCTTCAGGTCATGTAGGGACTGTCATCACCATCGGCCTGGCCCGGAGGCCAGGCGAGCCGACGGCCCCTCGGGACCGTTGACCGTTGCCTTCGACGCGGTCCGGCATCGCCGGTGCTGCCCAGCGCATCGGCACGCGAGTGGACCCGGGGGTCCGACGGATGTGGCCGGCGGCCACCGCCGCTAGACCTTCACCCACCACGCCGACGACGAAGGCTCGGCCCGATGCCGTGCCAGCGTTGTCGTCACGACCGCGTCGCGCCGCCGCGACAGGTGCACGGCCCATGATCGATCCGGCAGCAGGGCGGGTGAGATCGGCGTCAAGCCGGCACCGACGTCGCCCAACTTCCCGCACACGTTCACTCACTCCCTCCTGCACCTACAGGACGTCCTTACAGAATGCCTGGGTCCCGGACCGAAATCACCGCCAACACACCCCACGCAACATCTACGGCTTGTAGTCGGCTCGACACGTACCGGTGGTCCGATTCCCATCGGCGCGATCCCACCGGATCCACGAGGCACCCGGCGCCAAGATCCAACCCGCCGCATCCACGGCGCGGTAATACGCGAGAAGGGCTGTTCACCTTGCGACAGAACACCCAGTCGCAGTCCTCCGCCGCTCAGGCCGTCCAGCTGTCGCGAGCAGGTCGCCCATCCTTGCCGCCTGGCTGGTGACCCGAGCACGACCTGTCCGGTCGCGCGCCTCCTGGCGGTGGGGTCACCATCGACGCCACTGGGAACAGCTCCGCCCGCTCGGAGCACTCACAGGTCCCAGTCCATATCCTGGTCAGTCCGGATGGCACCGGCATCGCGGCGTTGACCGGGACCGCACCTGAGACACTCAGGTCTCCTGGTCGAGGTGGATCGGGGTCGGTGCGTTTCCCGTGGTCAGGTAGGTGCGGATGGTGTGACGGGCGTTCGCGGGTGTGATCCTGGTGCGCGACGGCGGGTAGCTGGTGGATTGGCCACCGTAGTCGAAGTCGATCGGTTCCGGCCAGGCGGGCAGTTCGGGTTGGTAGGCGTAGCCGCCGTCGTCGTCGAAGATGAGCACGGTCGCCCGGTCGGGGTGCCCGACGCCGATCTGGACACCGGCGTCGTCGTCCCCGGCCGCGGTGACGTCGACGATGTACGCCCCGGCGGCCGCGATCCGGTCAAGGACCGCGTCGATGTCGTCGGTACTGGTCGCCTGGGCGGTGTTGTCGGCTCCCCAGTACAGCCGCCAGGCGCCGCTCATGTCGTTCCTCTCCCATTGCCGTGGTAGTCGGCCCACCAGGTGGGGGTGTCGCCGTCACCGGCAACGTACACCCGCAGCGTGGTGCCGACGGGCAGCATCTCGGCCAGGCGCCGGTGGCAGCCTTTCGGGCCGCCGCAAGGGGGTGCGGACACGACGAGGATCGCCTCGGCGGGAGCGGCGGGTCGGCGCAGAATCGCCGCGGCGTGGCCCTCGACGTGCTGCGTGGCGGCGGCCATCTGGTGCCAGCGCAGCGCGGAGTCGCGGCGTAGGCCGGGCGCGCCGGCGCCGGGTCCGTCCCCACCGCTCCAGATCGGCTTACTTCGGGTGCGGCCGTCCGGGCTCAACAGCATGCCCGCGACCTTGCTGCCGCGCGGCAGCAACGACCGCAGGATCGCCGCGGCCGCGGCCACGCCAGCCGGGAAGGTGGGGGTTCCGGCCACGCCACCAGGTTTCGGTGGCGGGCTCTGGGCTTTCAGGGGCACACCGATGCTGGTCATGTAGGCCTCGACCGCGTCCGCGCCGGCCCGGGCGGACGCCGCCCCCTGCCGCGCTCTGGCCGTCGCGACCCGGAGCGCGGTGCTGAGGTGATCGACAGACGGGCCCGCCGCGCCGCGTAGATGTTCCTGCAATCGGGCGGCGGTCTCGGTCAGTCGACGCGCTACCTGGTTCGCTGTGGCGGCGGCGGCTCGGACGTCGGCCACGGCGGCGCGTAGCCGCACACCAATGCGCACCATCGGTTCCACGGGCAGTTCAGCCCCTGCCGCACGCGTCGTTGTCGGATCCGCCCCTGCTGTCGTCTCATTGTCGGCCACCCAGTCAGGGTGCGGCCAGACCCGCGGAGCCCGCTAACGGAATCAGCCTCCTGTGGACAACGGCCACGTTATCCACAGGCAGGAGCCCAGTCGAGGCAGGTCAGGACGTGGCCGGCCGACCGCGCTCCTGACCGACACCGGTTCGGACCTGGCACGTCATGTCTGGCAGCTTCCCGACCCGGGGCCCGCCCGGCACCGGTCCGGTTCACGAAGGCGCAGGGACCCGTTCGTCGATGACAGCGTTGTCCAGGCTCGCCTCGTCGAGGATGGCGCCGGTCAGGCCAGCTTCGAAGATCGTCGCGCCGTGTGCGTCGCGCCGGTCAGGTTCGCGTGACGACGGTCGTCACCGGTTACCCCCTACCGGCAGACGGTGAGGTGGCTGCTGACCGTGGTGACGCCGACGGCGGGCCTGTCGGCTACCGATCGGGCTGGCACTTCCCGTGGCCGCCGGCAGGTGGTGGGTCGTCGTCGGCTCGAGTGGAAGGATCGCGTATTCCCTGGTCGGCGTTACCGGGTTCCGGGGTGTGGCTGGTACCGGTACACCACGTCCCAGAAGTCGTCGCCGTCGTCGCCGTCGTCGTCGGACAGCGCGTAGATGTGGTTGACGGCAGGTGCCGGCTCGTCGCTGGATGCGAGGTAGAGGCCTGTCTGTGGGAGCACGACAGTGGGGGGCACGCTGCCGTCGGCGGCGCACTCGATGGTGTCAACTCGTCCGTCGGCTGGGCCGCCTCGCAGCCACGCGCGTATCACCGCCATCGGTCCATGATGGCCCAACGCGCGGCCGTCGCGCGATCACCGGCGCTGGCCGGCCGCAGGTACCTGCGCGGTTTCTACCCCGTTCCCGGGGTGGGAGGCAGCGGGTCACCCGACTGGTTCAGCGGGGCCGGTGGGCGGGTCTGGTACGCGGGCGAAGCGGCGGGGCGGGCCGATGTGCCGTCCGTGAACGGGTGCGACAGGCTCGATGACCAGGTCAGCTCCGCGTCCTGGTTCGCCGCGCAACAGTGCGGATCGTCGCGATGGTGAGGGTGGCTGGGGGCCGGCCGGGCACCGTTCCCACGTCGGAGCTCACCGCCGGTGGCTCGGGATTGACTCAGGTGTTTCCGGCCGGCCTCCAGCCGCCTCATCTCGGCGCCGGGTCGTTGTTCGGGAAGGCGGCACGTTCGTCGTACACGTCGCCGGTGGTCAGGCAGTGGTGCAGGCCGCTGAGTAGGCGGGCCGCGACGTGGCGCAGCGCGCTGGCGTAGCTGTCGCCGGCGGCGCGGCGCCGGTCGTACAGGCGCCGGGAGCCGGGTGATCGGGTCAGCGCGGAGAATGCCCACCGGTGGCAGGCGGTCTTGAGGCGGCGGTTGCAGACCCGCCGGTGGGTGACCTGCCGGCTGGTGCCGCTCTGCCAGGTCAACGGCGCCAGGCCGGCGTAGGCGCGGAGGCCTCGGGCTGTGGCGAACCGGTTGGGGTCGTCGCCGATCTCGGCGAGCAGCCGGGCACCGGTCAACGCGCCGCAGCCGGGGAACGATAGGTAGGTGCCGGCCGTGGGGGGGGGGGGGAGGAACGCCTCGGTCAGGTGGGCGATGAGTTCGTCGCTGGTCCGGCAGGCGTGGTCGAACAGGGCGAGGGTCGCGCGGATGTCGACGGCCATCGCCTGCTCGACGGCCGCGGGTGCCCCACCCGTCGCGCAGGTACAGGGCGATCAGCTCCGCGTCGGACCTGTCGGATGTTTGCGTGCGGGTGAGATCCGGCGCCGGTATCCGGCGACCGCGCTCGGCGGAACGTGAAATACCGGCTGTCCTTTGGCTCGCAGCGCGTGGACGAGTAGACCCTGGGTGGTTTCGATCCCGACCGGCACCTGCCGCCGGCCGTGGGTGTGGCTGGCACGCAGCCCGTTGAGCAGCGCGAACAGGTCCCTCATCCCCTGCGGTGAGGTCGGCACCCGCGCGCGGGCGACCACCACCGCCGACCGGTCGACAACCGCGACGTCGTTGAGGCCCTCCGACCAGTCGATGCCGCAGATGAACCGTGGCGGCTTGTCCCCCATCATCGCCCTCTTCCCCGGTCAGATCCGCGCCGCGACGTCTGACGCCCCGCCCCGGCCGCCGGGACGGCGAGTTCGTCGCCGTCGTCGGCCGGTCGGGGTGTGGCAAGCCGGCGACGCACCGTCTGACACGTCAACCCTGGTCGGAACGGCACGACAGCTTCTATCGACAGCAACCGTCGGCGCCTCCACCGGGGTCCGGCGGCGGCGCACACCAACGTGATGCGCGTGAAACCCCGCTGCGGCGGGAACCAGAGAACCGACCAGCAGGCGCCATTGAGCCCGACGCGCTTCCGGGATGGTCACACCCCCACAAAGGTGGAGAAAGCGCTGATCGACGGTAGACCGTACATCACCGGTCGGACCGACGCCACCGCCCGGCCTACGGTGTCCTCGGCCGGCGAGGTGGGTCGACGGGGCGCTACGCCGGCGTCGGACGGTTCCGGCGCGGGATGAGCTTGATCGTCGCCTCGGCGGTGGTCTTCTTCAACTCCGCTAGGACCGAGGTGTAGATGTCGGCGGTCATCTTGTAGGAGGAGTGGCCGAGGGTGTCCTGGATCTCCTTGATGCTGGCGCCGGCCGCGAGCATCAGGGTCGCCGCAACGTGCCTGAGGTCGTGGAACCGTACCGGTGGCAAGCCGCTGCGCGCGACGAGCCGGTCGAACCGGCCGGTGACCGTCTCGGGATGCCACGGTTGGCCGTCGCGCTGGCGGACGAAGAAGATGTCGCTGTCGACCCAGGCGTCCCCCGCGATGACCTTCCACCCGGCCCGGCGGGACAGGTACCTGCGCAGGCTCGTCACGGTTTCGTCGCTGAGGTCGACGACCCGGTCCCCGGCCGCCGACTTCACGTCCTTTTCGATCACCTGGTAGCCGACGCTGGTGCGCTGGCCGGTGATGGTGATCGCGGCTGCTTCCAGGTCGACGTCGTAGTCGTGCAGGCCACACAACTCCCCCCTGCGGGGACCGCGGTGGATGGCCAGGTCGAACAGGGGATACAGTCCGGGATCCTCGGCTTCGGCGAAGTCAAGGAACTCACCCACCTGTGCCGGTGTCCAGACCATGACGGGGCTGGGCCGCTGTCCGGTGCGGCGCCACCGGTTGACCGCCGCGTCTGTCCACAGTCGGGGCTTCGGAGGCTTGCCGGACGCCAACTCGACCGACTCGGCCGGATTGTGGTCCACCAGCTTGTGGTGATAGAGGCGGCGGGCGTCGTTGAGCGCCTTCCGCAGCGTCGCGAGGATCCGCTGCTGACTCGCCTCGCCGACCATCCGGATCCCTTTGACGGAGTCACGGATCTCCTTCACGGGGCTGGCCTTGGCGGCGCGGACCTCGTCGTTGCGGGAGTCGATCGCCGCGAAGACCGACTCGATGTGGGCGGCGGTGAGTTCCTGCAGCGCCACCTGGCCCAACTGCGGGGTCCAGTACTTGGTGATGTGGTCCTGGTAGCTGCGCCGGGTCGCGGGCGCCAGCCTGGTCCGGCCCTTGATCCATTCGGCGAGGTAGTCGCCGAGGGTGAGCCCGTTGTCGGCGGGCACGTCGGCGCGGATACGGCGGGCCACATGGTCGCGGTCGGGCAGCGGCTGGTTGGGCTTGACCGCCTGCAGCAGGTCGGCGATCTGCCGCCGCCGGAGCTCGTCGCGTCCGGCGAGGTCGAGTAGCGCACGGGCGCGGTCGCGCTCGTCTACCGCATCCTCCCGGGTGTCGAAGCCGGTGCGGCGCAGCTGCCGCCGACCGTGGGCTGCATCCAGTGGGAGTTCGAGTTGGTAGCGCCAGCTGCCGTGGTGCGGGTTCCACCCGTTGCCACGACGGAGCTTGGGGCACGTGGCGCCGAGGCGCTTGCCGTTGTTCCGGCAGCCACAGCGTTTGGTGATGGATCCGTCTGCCATGACGAGTCTTCTCCTCGCCGATGCCCGCTGTGTGGGAGAGCATCGGATTGTCGGGTGTCCATTGGTGTGATCACCGCTCGGTCCGGCGACGTGGTCAAGTCGCCGGCGGCGGCGGGTAGTCAGTCGGGACGCCGAGGGCGGCCAGGACCGCGGCGACGGAGACCCGGTAGCGGGATCCGACCCGCAGCACCGGCACCGGAAGCCGGTTCGTGCGGGCCAGCTCGTAGGCACTGCTGCGGGACATGCCGAAGATCTCGCCGACGGTGGCGACATCGGTGACCGCCCCAAGCGCGCGGATGCGCTCGACGGTCCACACCTGGGAACGCGTCGGTGTCCCTCCTGCGGGAGCGCCGGCTGTGCTGTCCATGGGATTCGTCCTTGAGGTGAGGAAGGGCCCGACCACCGTGGTGGCGGGCCCTCGAAATGAGTGGAAACTGCTGGTGTGACGATCAGCCAGATAGCTCCCACCGCCTCCGCGCGATTCCAGCGGTGCCGTGGTCGACGTGGCTGGCGGCTCGGACGCGACCGGCCAGGCCGGCGGCCGGAGTCGACGACGCGTAACCCGGCCGCATGAGCGGGTCGGACGGTTGTCCGTCGGCGGTGGTCAGATTCAGGGCGTGGCGGATCACCGCGACCGGTTCGCGGTAGCCGCTGCCGAAGCGCGGGCACGGCGGCCGGGAACTGGTCGCGGTGACGAGGTCGTACACACCGGCGAGACAGCCGTAGTTGCCGCCGCGGTGGATATCGGTTATCCGGTTGCGTGCCCGGATCCGCTCGACGGTCCAAGGCGACGGCCTCTGTTCGCATTCAGGGCCTGACGTTCGGTGAAGCGCCGGTCGGGGACATGGTCACGGCACCGGGCGGACCTTCCCCGGGAACCTGAGGTCGGAGCAACCCTGCGGTCCACGCACCAGCAAGGGATTCGGCCCGGCGCGCTGCCGCAGCGTTGGCCCGCGAGGGTCAGTGCCCGCCCGTGGGCGGCCCGGTGCCGCCGGGCCGGTTAACTTCGTCGAGCCAGGACAGCAGTCGCGGCAGGTTCTGACGAGGTGCGTAGATGAGGCAGGTGCCGTCGGCCGAGTGGCATCCGATGGCGGCGGCGTGTCGCAGCCGCCGCAGCGAGTTGACCCGGCCCATGTGAACGCTCAGGCCACGTGCGCGCGCTTCGGCGGCCAGGTCGGCGGCGCCCGGACCCAACTTCCATTCGGTGGTGCCGCCCAGTTTACCGTCCTGATCTTGAATGATATGGCGTTGACCTGCGGTTTTGTGTCGCGAACCTGTGCGGCACGTGATCGTGTCGCAGGCGTCTGCGCCGTCGAGGATTCCCTCGATTGGGTGCTCGGGAGGTCGTTCGTCGGTCGACTTGCGGTCGAGCCGGCGGAGTACGGCAGTGCGTCGTGACGCCGCGAACGCGCGACGGATAGCGTGTCGGTCATGACGACACCGCAACCGGATCCGCCGCTGGCTCCGGACGAATTGGTGAGCACCGGCTCGGAACGGGAGGTGCTGGAGGCATTCCTGGATTTCCATCGCGGTGTGCTCGTCCGCAAGGTGTCCGGGGTCTCCGCCGAGGACGCTCGGCGCCGGCTCGTACCGTCGATGACCACCCTGGCCGGTCTCGTCAAACACATGATCGGGGTGGAGCGGGGCTGGTTCGAGCGACGCCTGGCGCAGCGTTCGACCGAGGAGATCGGCAGCAACGTCGGCGGCGGCGAGGATAGCTGGGTTCTGGCCGACGACGAGACTGTCGAGGCGCTGGTCGCCGAGTACGAGCGGGCGTGTGAGCAGTCGCGGCGGACGGCGGCCCGGTTCGCTCTCGAGGACACGGTTCCGAGTCCTCGTCTGGGGCGGGTGTCGCTGCGTTGGATCTATGTCCACATGATCGAGGAGACGGCTCGACACGTCGGTCACGCCGACATCCTGCGGGAGCAGATCGACGGCGCGACCGGCGTGGACGGGTGAGCGGTCTGCGTTGTGGGCGGTGTCCCGGCCGACACCGGCGTCGTGCCGCCGACAGTGCGGGTTCGTCCGTATCGGGGTGGCTGCGCACATGCTTGGGTCGAGGCCGTTGATCACGTTGGTCTCCTTCAAAGCGGTCGCAGGTGGCGAGTCACCTGTGGCTGGTCGAGCAGTTCCGCTTGAAGCTCGGCGATCTGCTTGTCCTGTGAGCGGTTGTTTTCGCGGGCCGCGGCGAGCCGCTCGTTGAGGTTCTTGGCGTCCGCGGTGAGCGTGCGGATCTGTTGTTTGAGCGTGGTGTTCTCGGTGACGAGCCGTTGGACGGCGTCTTCGGGCAGGTCGAGTTCGAGGTCGCGGATGCGTCCGAGGAGTTCGCCGATGCGGGCGCGTTGGTCGTGAATCTCTTGGTAGGCGGTCTTGAGCCCGTCCTCGGCGTTGAGCGCGCGTTCGCGCCATGCGGCCTCGGTGGCCGCGGCTGCGGCTGCCTGGGTTTGGCTTCGTTGGGCGTTGGCCTCGGTGGCTGTCTCGCGGATGAGTCTGCGAGCGTCGGTGTTCTGGTAGAGGAAGGTGCGGGACACGTTGGCGCGACGCTGGACGGCGCTGACGGTGACAGGGCTGCGCTCGCGGCGCATGTCGTGCAGTACCGCACGGACCCGGTCGAGCATCGACGAAGTCGTGCGTCTGCGGGCGGCGATGGCTGCGTCGATCCGTTGCGACGAAACGGTTCTGGTCATGGTGAGTCCTCGGGTTCAGTAGGTGTCCGGTGGGGGTTGGGCGGTGATGTCGGCGAGGTCGGCGGCGCGGAAGCCGACGTTCCAGATGCGGTGGTAGTAGTCCTGCGGGCGGCGCAGGTCCAGGGCGAGTGCCTGGTCGAGCAGGCCGAGGCCGGCGAGGGCCTTCTCGAGCCCGTGGATGGCCTGGGCGGTCGGTGCGAAGACCTGGTGGAGGTAGTCGGCGGTGGCGTCGTCGGGAGCTCGTTCGGCGATCGAACGCCACTGTTCCTGCTTGCGCCGCCAGTAGAGCAGGTCGGCGCCGGAGAGTACGAACCTGTCGCAGTTCTCGCAGTCCAGCTTCCATGGGCAGGCGCCGCCGTCGACGACGGGTTGGAAGGTGCAGAAGCCACCGTCGGCCGGGGTGCTGCGCCGGCTGAGGTCCAGCGCGAGCGCGAGGGCCTCGTTCCGGTCGAGTGGGGCGGTTGCGCTGGAGAGCAGTTCGCCCGGGTTGGCGGCTCCGGGGCCGGCTACCCAGACGGCGTGGAGGATGTCGTCGAGGTCGGTGGCCGCGATCTTGGTGTAGTGCTCGGCCATGCGTTCGGACACCTGGCCGAGGTACTGACGGATGTGGCTCAGCGTCGCGCCGTGCTTGAGCAGCTTCGTCGCGAGGGTGTGGCGTGCCTGGTGCGGGACGCAGGATCCGAGGTCGAGTCCGTCGACCCACGCCTTGAACCGGTTGTGGAAGGTCGTGTAGGCGATGGACCGGGCTTCGCCCGGGTTGCGTTTGCCGGAGGGGAACAACGCCATGCTTGCCCGCTCGTCGCGGGTGGGCTGCCGGGCATGACGGTGCTCGAAGCGGATGAGGCTCGTGCGCCGGCGTCCGTCGAGGCGTTGGTAGAGCCGCTCGGGGATGCGGATGCCGGCGTTGTAGTTACCGACCTTGGTCTGGTCGTGCCAGAGCATGGCCAGGCCGCCGTAGTGGCCGATGCAGTCCAGGCGTAGCTTGAGTACCTCGCTGCACCGCCGGCCGGTGAACACGATCGTCTCCCACACGTCGCGCACGCCACGGTCGAGCGGATCGTGGTCGGCGGCGAGGCGTGCGAGGTTGGTCTCGTCGGCGAGTGCCTGGGCGACCTCGTCGGTGAACGGGTTGCGGGAGATCCGCGGCGACCCGCCACCGTGCGGGATCGCCGTGATGAACGCAGCGCTGAGGCCGATGCGCGCCGCCTCCCCGGATTCCAGCGCCTCGTAGAGCGTTCGGCGGGCGTAGTTGAACACGTCGCGGCGGGTGTGCTCGGTGACCGTGGACAGCTGGCCGTCCTTGCGTCGTACCGCGAGCGCCGGGAGCACTTCGCGTTCGCGGTGGCGGTAGTCGGCGGCGAACCGGTGGGCGTGCTCCGCCCCGAGCAGCGTGGGATCGTGACCCCCGGCCGGCGCGTCAACGGCGAGGAAGGCGGCCAGCTCGACGCAGGAGCGGTGCAGTCCGTCGAACACCTTGCGGGTACGCGGACACTGCGGAGACAACAGCAGGCTGGCCATGCGGTCCCAGAGCAGATCACGCAACCAACGCAGCGAGACGTCGGTGAGGTCGAAATGGCTCTTGGTCTGGTCGAACCGGCGTCCGAAGTGCTCGGCTTCGATGAAACCGGCGGCTTTGGTGTCCTGAGGCCCGTGGTAGACCAGCCGGAGGTGGTCGAGGATCTCCTGGACGATCATGCGGTCGGTGTGGCTGCACGACGCGAGGTCGACCTCGGCCAGGGACCTGACATCGTTGCTACGACACAGATGCACCAGTGCACGGATCCAGCCGACCGCCCAATGGGTGTGCTCGCGCCGTCGCGCGTGGGCGTGCAGTCCCCATTGGAGTTCCGCCTTGGTCAGCGGTCGTAGGCCCAGCAGGCTGATCTCGCCCAGGTGCCGCAGTGCCCGGGTGGTCCGGCACCACTCCCGAAAGGCCGCCTCATCCTGGTAGCCGACGACCACGGGCAGTCCGCGGCTCTCGAAGCGGTGCAGCCAGTTCACCGGCAGCGACGCACCGCCTGGCCGGCCCTGGTCGTGGTAGTTCTCGCGGTGCCCGGCACACAGCCCGAGCGGTCCTTCGGCCAGGCCGGGGCAGACCACGACGGCGCAGGTTCCGTAGCCGTCGAAGGTAACCTGCGCGGGCAGCCATTCCTCGAAGGTCGTGTCGTCACGCGAGCGTTGCCAGGCGTCGCGGTGACGGCGACAGAGGTCGCTCGCCCTGGTGGCCGCCGGCCGGCCGGGACAGATGCGGCACGGCGTGAGGAAGCCGCCCTTGCCGGTCAGCGGAGTTGCGGTGTCGAGGAATGCGGCCCGGCTCATCCCGTTGCGGCGTGCGGCGAGCCAGTCGGTGTAGTGGGTCTGGCACAGGCCGGCGCCGGCAATCCACTGCCGTGGCCGTTCGCAGCCGGTGACGCCGCAACCCCAGGCGTAGACGGGGTGATCGCGTGGGAAGTCGATGACGTCGCGGTGGTAGAGCGGATCGGACGTGGGCGCCTGCAGCAGCGCGGTCAGTACCTCCAGCCGGTCTCGGAAGACCCGTCCGGTCTGCGCGGCCGGAAGCAGCTCGAGGCGGCGGCTCACCGTTCGCCCCAGAAGCGCTCGAGGGCCGCGGCGAAGGCCGGGTCGTGCACGTCGGCGTGGCCGTAGACCCCGTCAACGGTCGCGGCGGAGGCCCAGCCGCCGGCGTCACGGGCGTAGACGGCGTTGCCGCCCGACGCGTCCAGAACACCCGTGGCGAAAGAATGGCGGAACTGGTGCGGCCTGACCCTGCCGAGATCAAGCCTGGCGCCGACGCGCCGCAGCATCCCGCGTACCGCCTGCATGGCCAACGGCCGGCCGCGCCTCGGGCCGCGAAGCTGCACCAGGAGCATGCCGTGACCTGCGTCCGGCGGGTACTCGCCGGTGATGTAGCTGAAGTAGCTACTGACCATCGCCGGGCTGGCCCGGCGGACCGCACCGCCGCAGACCACACCGTCCTCAATCCGCCACGGATGCTTGGTCTTGGCCCGGCTGCGGTTGGCGTTGCCCTCCCGGTGGCAGATATGCACATGCGGCGACTGACACTGACCACAGGCAGCGCCGTCCCGCAGATGAAGGTCGACCAGGTGCAGCCCGCACAACTCGCCGACACGGAATCCGCCATCAGCCAGCCACGCGACGATCATGCGGTCGCGGGCGGAGATCCCGGACTCCGCCAGACGCTGAAGGGCTCCGTCCGGCAGCATCTTCGGGTGACGACGCCGCACCGCCTTCGTCGGTGCCAACGGGTTGGCCGGCATCGAGCGCAGCGCGTGACCGAGGAACGCGCGGCGCCGGTCGGCCTTGGTCGGCAGCCGCGAACTGTCCAGCTCCTTCGCGAGCGCCTGATTGATCCCCCGCCCGCCCTGGTGGCCGTAGAACCGCTTCAGGCAGGCCGCCATCACCTCCAACCCGCTCTGCCCGTACGGGGCCTTGCCCACCCGCCACGGCTGCCCGTGCGGGCCGGCATACTCAGCCCCGAGCGCCGCCATGTACCGCTGCAGATCGCGCACCGTCACGCTCTCCGGAGCGAGGCATTCGAACGCCAGCCAGCGCAGGTGATCGACGAGAAGGTAGCTGTAGGTACGGCACGTGCCCGGCTCGCACGTACGCAGGAACCCGTCGGCCACCCGGCAAACCGAACCATCCGGCGACAGGATCGTGTACGCGCGACGGCCGTTCCCACGGACGATCTCCTGCACCCGCAGGTCGCCGATCACCGGCCGCCGCGTCACGCCACACCGCCGGTCGAAGAACTCAACGTGTCACATGTGATGAACATGGGCAGTAAACGAGTCCGCCACGAGCCCAGAAACGCCACCCACCGACGTCGCACACACCCAGGAGCACGGAAGGTAAAGCCCAAGAACAGCCCGTCGGTCAGCTCCCAGGGCACCCGAAGGCGTTCGAGACCGTCCTGCGCGACGAGCGCGGCCGGGTAACCGGCAGCGCGGATACGGGGCAGCATCGGCACCGAGCGTGCCAGCGTGGCGGCGGCGTCGCCGACAACGTCGGGCGCGGTGGCGAACGCGCACCGCACCGCGTGCGCGGCGTGGCGGGCCAGCCACGCCAGATACCTGTCGTCGCCGGGATAGCGGCCCGCAGTGAAGCAGCCGTTGTCGGCGCACCAGTCCACGTCCTCCGGCACCGTGTTGCCCGCCGCCGGGGTGGCGATCATGCCGAGCCGGCCGGCACGCATCGCGTCAACGACGATCTTGCCGGAGGCGGTGGCGTAGTAACGCACGGGCGACCAACACGGCGGCGACAGGTATGAGCGTGACCCAGGCTTTGACCCACAGCTGACCGGGCAGCGCCGACCAGACCGGGAAGCCGGCCAGGGTAAGGAAAACGATCGTGTCCAGCAGGGCTCCAACGGCGTTGGACGCCAGCACCGCGCGCAGGAGGCCGCGGAGGCGAAGCGGCTGGTACACCAGCAGGTCAGCCAGTTCCGACACCGCGAACGCGGCCGCGGAGGCGAGGGCGAGCGCGGGTGCGACCAGGACGGCGCTCAGCGCCGCGCCAACGGTGATACAGGCAAGCACGACGAGGCGGCCGGCCACCTCGTGGACCCAGTCGCGGACCAGCAGGGTGTACCCGGCGGCGACGGTGCCTGCGGTGGCGGTCATGCCGAAGCCGACCGGGACAAGTCCGTAGGTGGAGGTGAGCCAGTTCGCGGCGCCGACGCCGCCGACGAACGCGAGGACCGCCAACACCGCCGCGCCGCGGTGCCGGTGCCGGCCCGTCCAGGTCGGCCGGCGGTGGCGGGCGCGGCGAGCCGGCCCGCACCGGAGTTGGGCGGATGAGGTGCCGTTGCCGGTTCCGGCCGGGTGGTGGTTGGTCGGCATGGTGGGTTGCGTCAATGGCGGGGTGGGGCAGGTCATGAGGGGTGTCTCGTCTCCTGGAAAGGGATAGACCCGCCGCAGGTGCGGTGGGTCCGTGTGGCGTGCGCGTCGGCCGGTCGGTCGCCCGATTTCGCGTCGCCGGAGGTGCGTTGGAAGGTCGTCTGTCGCCGAACGCCGCCGTGGAAGCGGCCCGCTGAGGAGGGCAGGCGCCCGGGTGGGACGGGGATGCCTGCCCTCCACGGGAGGCCGCGGCGGCCCGCCGTGACCTGGACCTGGACCGGGACGGGAGCCGTGCTATCGCGGTGCCTGCCAGCGCAGTCGGGCGATGTGCGCGGTGCCGTGGTCGGCGCGAGGACGGCTGGGCCGGTTCCAGCCGGGCGCGGGTGGCCGGGCGGCGACGACGCGCCACCCGGCCGCTCGTAGACTTGCCCCGGACTCCCCGTCAACCGGGCTTGTCGTCAGTTCACGAGGGACCTTCTGTTCGTTCTTGACCTGCGGTGCTGGTAGGACCCCGTGCCAAGCAGCCCGACACGGGGTTGACGTTTGGTCGGGAATCCCGAAGGATCTACCGAAATACTTGGACGATCGCTCCTGGGATGAACGCGAGGTACGGGCGTGGCGCTGGCGGTGGTGCGCTCGATCCGTTCACCCCGAGGGCTGGCGACCGCCCAGGAGGCGGAAGACTTCGAGCAGGAACTGCTCGATCAGTACGCGTTGGCGATGTCGGCCAGCGGTGTCGGGGATGAGCAGGTGGCGAGCCAGCGGGCCACGCTGTTCGAGTTCATCCGGTTCCTGCAGCGGCCGGTATGGACGGCGGAAGCGTCGGACGCCGACCGGTATCTGGCGTGGCTTCGCTCGGAGAAGGACCAGGCGACCAGCACCCGATACGGCAAGTCGATCGCGCTGCGGCAGTTCTACGGCTTCCTGGTGATGCGGTACCAGGGCGACATTCACGCGCTGACCGGGCATGTCGTTGACCAGCCAATCGACGAGTTCAACCGGCCGACGAAGCCATACCACGACGTGCCGCGGGTGCCGCCGTCGCAGCCGGAGGTGGAGGAGTTGTTCGCCCGGTGGCGGGAGTGGCTGCCCAAGGCGCGCAAGTTCCTGCCCGCTGCTCGCGACTACCTGGCGGCGTCGCTGTGGCGCCGTGCCGGGCTGCGCATCAGCGAGTCGGTCATGCTCGACATCAGAGACTGGCGGCCGGATCTCGGCGAGCTCGGCAAGCTGCACGTGCGGTACGGCAAGGGCAGCCGTGGCCGGGGACCCAAGACGCGACTGGTGCCCGGGATCAACGCGGTCGACGAGTTACTGACTTGGTGGCTGCGCGATGTGCGACACCAGTTCGGCGACGACTGGGACGACCCAGACGCGCCGCTGCTGCCCAGCGAGCGCCGCGACCGGTTGACCGGCAGGTGCCTGCGGGCAGGCGCGAACGCTCTGCGGACCGGGCTAGCCGACGCGGTGCGGCGCTGGCTGCCGGCGTGGGACAGCCAGTTGACCCCGCACGGCCTGCGGCACTTCTGCGCATCGTCGTTGTACGCCCGCGGCGTAGATCTCAAGGCGATCCAGGAACTCCTGGGCCATTCGTGGCTGTCAACTACGACCCGGTATATCCATGTGCACGAGTCACACATCGAGGGTGCTTGGGCGCAGGCGAACGAGCGGGTCGCCGCTCGGCTCGCCGGCGAGAGGAGGTGAGCGGATGCGGTGGAACCTGCGGCTGAAGGCCGCTGAACGCGGGATCTGGAAGTCCACGGAGATGCGCCGGTTGCTGGCCGAGCACGGGCTGGAGATCAGTGCTGGCAAGATGTCGGCGCTGTGGACGACCACGCCGACGTCGATCCGCCTGGACGACCTCGACGTGTTCTGCGCCGTACTGGACTGCACCCCGGCGGAGCTGCTGCTCCACCAACCACAGCAGGTGAAGGCCCGCCGCGACGAACTCAAACGGGCCGCCAACGCCGACATCGCGCCGACCGGCAGCCCGGTCGTCCCGCGGCTGGGCCGTAACCGATCCCTGCCGCCGGCATGACGACGGCGCCGCCCAGCGTCCACGCTGCGCGCCTGACCCGCTGCACCGTCTGCCGACAGCAGCCGGTGGCCATGCGCGGAGTGAAATTCTGCTTCACCTGCTGGCCCGGCGGCCCGGTGACACCGCCCCCGTGTGTGCGGTGCGGCGCCAAGACCGGCTACTTCACCGCCGGTCTGTGCCGGCGCTGCCACCGCTACGCGCCGCCCGAGGTCGATGCCTGCCGGGACTGCTACGCGTGGGGTGCCGTGCGCAACCAGAGCTGGCTGTGCTTCGGCTGCACGCAGTGGCGCCATGCCAGCCCGGGTACCGGTGTCTGCATCTGCTGCGGACGGGTGGTGCACCTCGCGCCTACGGGGACCGGGGTATGCCGGCTCTGCTACCGGCAAGCGGTGCTGCACCGCAAGCCCAACGGAGACCTGGACTTCGCGGAGGCTAACCGGTACGGACAGCAGTTGTTCCTGGCGAACATGTTCCACCGCAACACGACCGGCACGCCGAGCGACGCGCTACAGCATCGGCTCGGGCCGCCCGACGATGGCAGCCTCGTATGGCCCGCCTGGCAGCAGCTCACCCTGCTGCCCGCCACGCTGAGAACCCTGACCGGTCGCGACCGCGCCGACCTGCAACGCCGCGCCGACCCACGGCAGGCTGCTGAACTCGACGAGCACGCCGCGGCGATCGCGGCGCGACTCGGCTGGACCGACCGGCTGCGGCGCGAGGTATGCATCGGCCTGCGCATCGTGATCGGGCTGAGGGACCACCGCGACGATCCGGTCCGGGCCAGCGACGTGACACTGCTCAGCACGATCAGACTTCCCGTCGACGCCGTGACCCGGGTCCTCGACGACGCCGGCATGCTGGTCGATGACCGCGTGCGCGCCCTCGACGCATGGGCGACCGCCCAGATCAGCCGTCTCCCGGACACGATGGCGGCAGAGCTGAACCTGTGGTTCGAGGTCATGAAGCACGGAAGCACCACCCCGCCGCGGCGACGGCCACGCAGCGAGACCACCATCCAGCTGCACCTGTGCTGGGCACTACCCACGCTGCTGCGGTGGGCGACAGCGGGGCACCACAGTCTGCGCGAAATCACCCGCGACGACGTGGTCCGTGCGCTGCCGCCGTCAGGAAACCCGCGGTCGCAGGTCGGCCAAGGGCTCAAGTCGATCTTTCGGCTGCTCAAGGCCCGGAAGATGGTCTTCACCGACCCGACCGCCCGGATCACCACCGGCCGCCACGAAACCCGGCAGCCGCTCCCGGTCGACCTTTCCGCGCTACGGCAGGCCCTGGCCTCGGACAACCCTGCGCACGCCGCGGTCGCCGCGCTCATCGCCTTCCACGGACTGCGCACCAGCCAGGTGCAGATGCTGCGGCTCACCGACGTCCGCGACCGAGTGCTGCACGTCGACGACCGGGCGATACCGCTGGCCGAGCCCGTCCAGCAAGCACTGACCGCCTGGCTCGACCACCGCCGCAGCCGGTGGCCACGCACCAACAACGTCTACCTGTTCGTGAGCACCCGGACCGCCAACACCGACGCTCCCGTCAGCCGAACCTGGATCTGGAAGGCCACCGGACCCCGGTTGTCCGCCACCGACATCCGTCAAGACCGCATCCTCGACGAAGCCCAGGCGACCAACGGAGACGTCCGCCGGCTGGCCGACCTGTTCGGCCTGAGCATTGCGGCCGGCAACCGCTACGCCGCCACCGTCGAACACCCTGACCTCACCGCGCTCACCTAACCTGTCACGGGCGGCGTGCCGTCAGACTCCTGTGACTCAGAGTGAACAGCAGCGGAGCTCCCCCTACACGTCGACCACGCCCGCAGCCGATCACCGGCCAGTGAACGGGGAACCGCCATATTCAGGCTGACCGAAAGGCCGTCAGCACGCGATCGGCGAGCACCGAAAACCCCAGATACAGATGACTCGGCCCAACAACGGCCTCGAGGAACTCCCAGGCGGCTCAGCGTGGCATCCACTTGCGGTACGCGCCCGTGTGGGATCTCAAGGTCGGGGGGCCGGGTCAGGTGAGGCCCGCGAGTTTGTAAAGCACCAGGGAGCCGGCGACGGCGACGTTGAGGCTGTGGCCAGTTCCCACCATGGGTATCTCCACTGCGTAGTGGATCAGGTCGAGGGCCTGGGGTGGGATGCCGGTGGCCTCGTGGCCGAGGATCATGATGGTCCGGCGGTCTGCGACGGGGAGATCGGCCAAGCGGATCGCTTCGTCGGCCAGTTCCACCCCAACCATGCGCGAGCCGTTGGCACGCTCCATCGCAAGCCAGCCGGCGGGATCCCCGACTCGGTGCACGCAGCTGGGCCGGCGCAGCGTATTGCCCCGTGCGAGGGCTTCGTCGACCCACCGGAACGGTGGTACGGCCAAGCAGGCACCCACCGCGTCGCAGGTACGGAGAAGTGTGCCGAGGTTCGTCCCGTGCAGTGGCCACAACGCGGCCGCGACGAGATGTCCCCAACAGCGATGTCCGCGGGGTCGCCGAGCGGCTCGAAGGTCCTTACGGGAACGCACCCGGATCGCAGGGCTCACCGGAGGGGAGCGATCATGCCCCAAGGATCGAGAATCATCAGGTAAGGGCACTTCGCGGCGCACCCGGGCCATCGTTGACGACAACGTCGCCGTTGAGGATAGCCGCGACAGGCAAGGCGCGCCAACGAAGATCGATTGACGGCCTGCCTTCGCGACACCCGCGCCCGTGCACGGTCGGCCCCGGTAGGTACACCGTCATGCTTGATATGCATGTAATCCTTGTTGGCCAACGGCATGTTTGTGCTGGTGGATCGTGTATTGACGGGTGCCTGGATGTCGTTGTGGACTTTCGCTCATCCCGCGACCGCCTTCTCTACAACCACCCTGACACACGCGGATGCGTCGCCGCCTTGCTTGAGCCGAATGCATGGAAATCGTGCACGTCCGGAGGTGCTGCAGGGTGCGCCGCCGGCCGCTACGGGCGTTCGTCACGCGGCGTGCAACTGGATCAAGCTCCTCGGGTTCGGCCTGTCACCAACCGCGGTCCTTTCCCTCTCGCCAAGCGATCACGTCGAACACACGCAACGGAGTCACGGCCGCCGACAAGCCAGCCGCTCCATGGAGATGCACCAGCCGTTCATGCAACGCATGATGCTGCTCGCGCAGGGCCACCCGAACCGGTTCCCACTGGTGCTTGTGGGTGCCAGTTACCTTCGCGACGACCTTGTCCCAGATGGGGCGTAGCCGCGGACGCTTGCGGGCGATCAGCTTCGTCGCAGTCGTCGTGTCGATACCCGGAATGTCTCGCAGCGCGGTTTGCAGCCGCCAACCCGGCCAGCAGTCATCCGTGAGCGGCTCGTCCTCGCCAACCAGGTCGCGGTCAGGGCCGAGTTCCGCCAGCAGGTCACCGAGCTCGGCGGCACGGTCACGCAAGAGCACAGCCGCCGCCCTTGGCGGCACCCGTACCGAGAGGAACGTGATCGCCAGCAGGTCATCAGCGGTAAACCGATCGACGTCCGCAGTCCGCGTACCCGTGCTATCCCATCCATCGAAGGCAGCACCCGCTGCGGCACCTGCGCTCGTCACCGCGTCACCGTAGTAGCGGCGGAGCAGGCTTAAAGCAGGCTTGTCATCCGAAGTAGCGAGGGCGTCTGGAAGCTGAAACGGCATACGGTCCATCCTGCCGACGAGTCCATCGCGGAGCCTCCGGCGAAACGGTCGCTTCCGCTCAGCCGTCTGGTGCCCCCCGGGACCGTTCCTTGCGCCATGACCCGGTCACCCGGCCGTCAGAGCGACCACCTCGAAGTCAGACGGGCACTCTCGGGCTAATTTGTTCGTCGTCCGCTGGCACCGCCGCCTACCCTCCGTGAGCCTCGACCGGCGCCCCGGACGCACGCTCGTGCTTGACAGTGCGAGCCCGGCGTGTACGAGTTAGCTGATTACCGTATATCTACTGAGGCGAGTATGTCCGTAGTGCGGACAGTCTTGTCCCGGTGAGTGCCGTGCGCCGCCTGTGACGGGGTGTTCAGGGACACGCTGCCTGGCCGGTCGTTTGGGTCAGGATTCTGTCAGTGTCGCTGGTGGATGCCGTGGTCGATGATGGCAGGTATGGCGCGTGGTGGCGGGATGACGTGGCTGGGCTGGCTTGTTGCGGGTTTGCTGGCGGTAATTGCCGGGGTGTGGGTGTTGGTGACTCGGTTGACGGCGGATCAGTTGAGTCGGGCTGATCAGGTGGCCAGTGTGGTGGCTGCGGTGGTGGCGGTGGGTGGTGTGCCGCTCGCGGTGTACGGGGCGGTCCTGGCCCGGCGTGCGCTTGTGTCGGCGGGTCCGTCGCAGGCCGCCGGTGGTGGCCTGGTGCAGCGGGTCCGCGCAGGCGGTGACGCGACTGTGGCCGGCCGGGACCTGACGGTCGGCCGGGGCGAGGGCCGGGGCCGGTGGGGTTCCGGGCGACCGGGTGGCGATCGGGTCGAGAAGCAGGATGTGCGGGCTGACCGGGACGCGATGGTGGCCGGCCGGGATCTGAATGTCGAGGACGGGCGGGACCTGGGGTGACCGCGTTGGACGGGCTGCCGGGCGACGATGTGGTCGGCGGGCGTCGTCAGAATGTCGTTGCCGGCCGGGACGCGTACGTTGCCGGCGGGGACCTGATCATCAACGAGTCGGGTGTGCCGTTATACACGATGGACAGGTTCGTGGACCTGCCTGCGGCGGGACTGGTCGAGCTGACCGAATCGCGGCGGCAGCCGAGCAGGTTGCTGACCGCGCGACGCCAGGCGATCGTGTTCACCGGTCGTGTCGCTGAGCTGGCGGCGCTGCGGCAGTGGCAGGACGATCCGGCCGTGCGCCGGGTGTGGGCGTGGCATGGCCCGGGTGGGCAGGGTAAGACCCGCCTCGCCCAGCAGTTGGGCCAGCAGAGCGTGGCTGCGGGGTGGCGGGTCGCGGTGGCCGGGCACCACGACGCGGCTCCGCCGGAGGCGGACGCGAAACCGTTGGGAACGCCGTGGCGGTGGTTGCCGGCCGGACGCCGGCCGCTGCTGCTGCTGCTCGACTACGCGGAACGGTGGCCTGTTCACGACCTATTGCGGCTACTGACCGACTGCCGGGCCCGGGCGCCGAAGGTGCGGGTCCTGCTCCTGGCCCGGTCGGTCGACTGGTGGCCCACGATCGCCGCCGAACTGCCCCGGCTCGGATACACCGCTGACACGTTTGACGACGGCGAGCCGCGTCTGCTGGCGGCGCTGGCCGGAGACGGGCCGGGCCGGCGCGTGCTGTTCGAGGCGGCCTGCCAGCGGTTCACAGATATATACCAGCCGGACAGGCCCGAGTCTGGCTGGCCCGGCCGGTGGCAGCCGCCCGGGGATCTGGGCGACGACCGGGTGTACGGAACCATCCTGGGTATCCATATGACGGCGCTGGCCACCGTCGACGCCTACACCCGGCAGGCCGCTCCGCCGCGCTCGGCCGGTGACGTGACCCGCTATCTGCTGGACCGGGAGCGTGCCTACTGGTCGCGGCTGCACGGCGGCGCCCCGGATATCGTGATCGCGGCGGCGCGCACGGTGTTGCTGGCCTGCCTGGCCGGGCCGCAGTCCCGCGATGACGGGATCCGGCTGCTTGCACGCACCGGGCTGGCCGACGAGACCGCGGGGCAGAAGCTGCTCGACGCCCACGACCGCTGTTACCCGTCACCCGGTACGAGCACGGTGCTGGAACCGATGTACCCCGACCGGCTCGCTGAGGACTTCATCGCGTTGAGCCTGCCCGCCAGTCCTGCCGGGGAATCGGTCACCGCCAGCGGGCACACCGACTCCTGGGCGGCGACGACACTGCTCACCGCCCACCGCACTGCGGATGACACCCTCACCTACACACCCGGCCCGCTGACTACCCGTACTGACGGGCAGGAACCGCCGGCCCACACCGCCCGGATCCTGATCTTCCTGGCTGCCGCGGCCGGCCGGCACCCGCACGTCCACGGCTGGCTGCACACCCTGCTGAGCACCGACCCGACGCTGGCGGTACACGCCGGCGGGACCGCACTGACCGCCGTCGCCGGGTATACCAGCCCCGCCCTCGCCGAAACCATCCACGCCCTGCTGCCTGAACGCTCCCTGGACCTTGACCCTGCCGCCGCTGTGCTGGCCCAGCACCTGCTCGACCACACCGACGGCAGCGACGAACAACGCGCCCGGCACTCCAGCAACCTCGCAATCCGACTCGCGAACACCGGCCGGCGCCAGCAGGCCCTGGCCCCGGCCGAGGAAGCCACCGGCATCTACCGCCGGCTGGCCGTAGCGAACCCGGACGCCTACCTGACCGACCTCGCCGGGTCGTTGAACAACCTCGGCACCTTCCTGTCCGAGCTGGGGCGCCGCGAGCAGGCCCTGGCCCCGGCCGAGGAAGCCACCGGCATCTACCGCCGGCTGGCCGTAGCGAACCCGGACGCCTACCTACCCGACCTCGCCGCGTCGTTGAACAACCTCGGCACCTTCCTGTCCGAGCTGGGGCGCCGCGAGCAGGCCCTGGCCCCGGCCGAGGAAGCCGTCACCATCCGGCGCCGGCTGGCTGCGGCGAACCCGGACGCCTACCTACCCGACCTCGCCGGGTCGTTGAACAACCTCGGCACCTTCCTGTCCGAGCTGGGGCGCCGCGAGCAGGCCCTGGCCCCGGCCGAGGAAGCCGTCACCATCCGGCGCCGGCTGGCTGCGGCGAACCCGGACGCCTACCTGCCCGACCTCGCCATGTCGTTGAACAACCTCGGCAACCGCCTGTCCGAGCTGGGGCGCCGCGAGCAGGCCCTGGCCCCGGCCGAGGAAGCCACCGGCATCTACCGCCGGCTGGCCGTAGCGAACCCGGACGCCTACCTGACCGACCTCGCCGGGTCGTTGAACAACCTCGGCAACCGCCTGTCCGAGCTGGGGCGCCGCGAGCAGGCCCTGGCCCCGGCCGAGGAAGCCACCGGCATCTACCGCCGGCTGGCCGTAGCGAACCCGGACGCCTACCTGCCCGACCTCGCCATGTCGTTGAACAACCTCGGCATCCGCCTGGCCGGGCTGGGGCGCCGCGAGCAGGCCCTGGCCCCGGCCGAGGAAGCCGTCACCATCCGGCGCCGGCTGGCCGTAGCGAACCCGGACGCCTACCTACCCGACCTCGCCATGTCGTTGAACAACCTCGGCATCCGCCTGGCCGGGCTGGGGCGCCGCGAGCAGGCCCTGGCCCCGGCCGAGGAAGCCACCGGCATCTACCGCCGGCTGGCCGTAGCGAACCCGGACGCCTACCTGCCCGACCTCGCCATGTCGTTGAACAACCTCGGCAACCGCCTGGCCGGGCTGGGGCGCCGCGAGCAGGCCCTGGCCCCGGCCGAGGAAGCCGTCACCATCCGGCGCCGGCTGGCCGTAGCGAACCCGGACGCCTACCTGCCCGACCTCGCCGGGTCGTTGAACAACCTCGGCAACATCATGTCCGGGCTGGGGCGCCGCGAGCAGGCCCTGGCCCAGGCCGAGGAAGCCACCGGCATCTACCGCCGGCTGGCCGTAGCGAACCCGGACGCCTACCTGCCCGACCTCGCCGGGTCGTTGAACAACCTCGGCAACATCATGTCCGGGCTGGGGCGCCGCGAGCAGGCCCTGGCCCAGGCCGAGGAAGCCACCGGCATCTACCGCCGGCTGGCCGTAGCGAACCCGGACGCCTACCTACCCAACCTCGCCATGTCATTGTGGGCGTACGGGTGGGTGTGTGTGAAGGTGAAGGCCAACTACGCCGAGGCTCTGGAATCGGTCACCGAGGCGATCAGCCTCTACCAGCCGCTCGTACGCCAACTGCCGCAGATGTTCGCCGGACAGATGTTTTCGGCCTATCGAACCCTGGCGGACGTACTCGACGGTCTTGGCCGCAATGAGGAGGCCACCAAGTTGCGCCAGCAACTCGACGAGGCGGCCAGTGGTGGGCCAGGCACGTAATGATGGTTGAGGCTCAGGGACGACCCCGGAAGGTGTGCGCGAGGGCTCCCCGGGCTCACGGGTAATAACGGCCCGTTATCCGACACAGCGGCCACCGCACGTCGATCGATCCCCGGACTCACCGCAGTCGCAATCGGCCAGCGCGGCGTGCATGACTATGCATGACCCTTGGTGCCAGAGACGCACGGATCTGCCGCCAACAGGGCGTCACCGTGGGTAACGGCGGTTTGGTCGTCTACTCGGACGTAGGCTTCCGTTACGTTCTTGGAGCCCCTGTTGTGGCGGTGTTGGCCAGCGGTTTCGGCATGACTCATGGCTCCTGTCGTCATGACCTCAGAGGTGGTGTCACCGGGACCGCAAGGCCGTTCGTGACCGCTGAGAGGGACCTGGCCGGTGTTTGAGGCCTTTGTAACGTGGCTGCCGGCGCGTCGTCCGTGGCTGGCCTACCCACGTGACATGGAGCGGCCACCGGTCAGAGGGAGACTTCGATGTCCAGCAGCGAGAGGACGATGCCGACAGCCATGGCGATGATCGAGATGCCGGCCAGGACCCGCCCTACCAGGTCGTTGATTGCCTGGGTTCTCTCTGTAACCCGACTGCGCAGCAGTTCAATAACTAGGTTGACAAGCGACGTGAGGAACAGGGCGAATATGACGACATAGGCAAAAGCGCTTGGGGTCACGTAGCCAGCCGCAACCGCTACCAGGTAGATGATCGCGGCAGCGATGAGGTTCGCTAGGACGTTGACCAGTACGTCTCGCACGAAGGATCGCTTGGGCGCTGGGGGTGTGGTCACCAGAACAGGATGACTGGGGGACGCCACACCGTCGGGGGCGCCCAAACCGCTGAGCTGGACTGAACGTGACTACCAAGATCGACTGCGCTCTTCTGGCTCCCCTCTAGGTCAAGGGCTCATGGCAGGTTTGTTCTAGGCTGTTGGTGGCGGGTCCGGGTTGTGACTTGTCCGAAGAGGCGGCTATCGGGATGAGGCCGTCCGCGCTGGATTGCAGAGCCGCTCCCGAGTGTCCTCCCGGGCCCGTTTCCCCAGTTCTGCTGGTTCTGGCGTCGTGGACTCCTGGTAACCCAGCGTGAGACGCGGGGTGGAGGGCACTGGATCGGCAGCCCGCCAACGGAGCCGAAGCGGCAGACCTCCCGGCGTGTGTACGTCTGGCGTACCTGGCTCTGCGCCGGAGCCCGTACGCCGACAAGTGGGGCCTGTCCAGCTTCCTTGCCCGCCATCCCCCAGGGTGACAGCATCTGCGCATGGGCATCTTCGACTCCATCGCAGGCGGCTTGGGTAGCCTCCGCCCGCTGTCCGACGCGGAACTCGAAGACGAGCGCGAGGCAATGCGACAGCGCTACGTGTCCAGCGACACTGTCCGCGAGTCGTCGAGACTCTACGACCAGCTGCACCGCTACGACGGAGAGATGACGCGCCGCGCCAACGAGGCCCACAAGCGCGACAACCCGGACGCAACCACCAGGCACCGCGAACACGGCTGGTACCTTCCGAACGACGATTAGCCGGAGCGTGTTCCAGGCGGTGAGCGCCGCGCGGAGCGTTGTGCAGCGGTGAGCGTCACCAGCATCAGAACGCTGAGCCCTTCGCGAGTTCGTGAACCGGAGCCCCGAGGTAGGCTCAGCAGCTGCCGAGACTGCTCCGGTTCCTGGCTTCCAGCACTTCAGAAATCGCGAACCCGAGAACTTTCTGGGTGTAGGTGACCAGGCGCCGGTAACCCAGCGCCCGGGCGGCCTGCCACGCCGCCGCGTACAACAGGGAGTTCGCGTTGCGGGTGCCGTCGGTGGCGACCCTGGTGACTTCGAGCGTCAGTCCGTCGTCGAGCATCCGGGCGACCGGACGCCCGACGACGGCGACGCCGACCAGCACGTCGTCCTGGTCGGCGGCCCCGATGCTGTACTTATGGCCGCGTGGCGGCCGGTGGTGGCGGTGCCAGTCGGCGATGAACTCGCACGCCTGGCGGAAGGTGACGGGTACGGTCCGTATGCTCACGTGGCGCCGCCCGTTGGCGGGCTGTCGGGCAGGTGTGGGGTGAGCCGGGTCAGTGCCTCGTCGTGGACGCCGGCACTGACATCGATGCCCTGGTAGCGCCGGCCGAGTCGCAACGCGGCGAGCCCGGTCGTCGCCGCGCCGGAAAACGGATCTAGGACAAGGCCACCTTCGGGGCAGCCGGCCGCGATCGCCCGCAGCGGCAGGTCGATCGGGAACGGCGCCACGTGCGCGCCCCGGTAGGGGCGGGTCGCGATCCGCCACACGTCCCCCGGGTTGCGTCCTGCGGGGTGGGTGGTGGTGTGGGCTTGGCCGAGCGGGACGAGGTTGCCCCGCCCGGACCCCGGTTCGACGCCGACGTCCGCGGCCCCGTACTTGCCGGCGCCGTAGGCGGTGGTGCCGCGGCGGCGGGCGGTCGCGTCGATCCCGCCGGTGCGGCCTTTGCGGGATCCGCCGATGATCCGGGTCCCGTCGGCGGCCTCCGGCCGGGCCAGTGGGATCCGGATCGGGTCGAGGTTGAAGTAGTAGGAATGGGATTTGGTGAGCAGGAACAGCAGTTCGTAGCTGGTGGACATCCGGTCGCGGACGGACTCGGGCATCGGGTTCGTCTTCGACCAGATGACCGCGTTGCGCAGCCACCATCCGCGTGCCTGGAGTGTGAACGCCACCCGCCAGGGCACGCCGATCAGGTTCTTCGCCGGCAGCGGCGCGCCGTCGCCGGCGTTGGGCGGCTGCCTGGGGTGGGCGCGGCGGTTGCCGCCGGTGTAGCTGTCGCCGAGGTTCAGCCACAGCGTCCCGGCCGGATCGAGAACGCGGCGGGCTTCGTCGAACACCGCCGCGAGCCGGTGAATGTACTCCTCGACGGTCGGTTCCAGCCCGTACTGCGGGTCGACCCACGTCGCCTCGCACCGGCCGCACGGCACGCCGTCGACCCGCCGCCGCGCCGGCAGCGGGTGCGGGCAGTCGGGATCGCCGCCGTGCCAGGCTCCGGTGCCGTAGTCACGCAAGCCCCAATAGGGTGGCGACGTGACCAGACAGTCGACGCTGGCGTCGGGCATCGCGGCGAGCACCTGGCGGGCGTCGCCGAGGTACAGCTTGACCGGGCCGACCTTCCGGTACTGGTAGGCGTCCACAGCGTTGGGTTGGGGCTGGGTCATGCCGGCACCTCCCACCGGTACGGGCACAACAGCAGCCGCAACGCGGCGGCGGCCTGCTGCGGGACGACGCCGTTGCCGAGGACCCGAAGCGCGCCGGTGCGCGGCAACGCGAGCGCCGGGTCGGTGACCCGGTGCTGGTCGAGGCCCATGAGCCATTCCACGAACGGCGGGGCCAGGACCGGTTTGCCGTGCTGCCCGGGTTGGGTCGGCTCCGGCACGGGCCGCCCGAGCAGCAGTTCCCATCGCGCCACCGCGGCGGCGTAGGCACCCCACCGGTCGGTGTCGGGCTGTCTAAGTCCGGCCACGGTGGTGCGCAGGTCCGTCCCGCCGTGGCCGTGCCGGCCCGGTCCGCGTGCGTCGCTGGCGCGTGGGGTGGGCAGGGTCCGGGCCGGCACCCGCACCGCTGCCGACGGCAGGGTGAGGTCCCCGTGCGACCCCCGCTGCCCTGGGCAGCCCTTGGTGCCGTCGGTGGCCCGTGGGGTGGGCAGCAGCGGCGGGGTCGTCGGCTTGCCGCCGCGCCGCGGTCGGTAGCCGCGGACCGCCGATTCCATGGTCTGTCGCCAGGTGTCACGCCTGGTGCCGCTCAGGTAGCCGGTGCCGCCTGCCGCGGCGGGTGCGGGCAGCGACTGTGCGGCGATACCTGCCGGGCCGGGCCGGCGGGTCGCACCGGCCGACGGGGACTTGTTCGATCCGTAGGCCACCGCGGTCGGTGTGGGCAGCAGGTTGTGGCGGGTGCCGGTTGGCTCGACCAGGTCGGGCAGTCCGTACTGGTGGCCGGGGCCCTTGCCGTCACGGGCGCACGGTGTCGGCAACGTCGGCACCCCCTCGATCTGCGGGAGTGGCCAGCAGGAACAGCCTGTCCCGCTGGTGGGGAGCGCCGATGTCGGACGCGCTTAGGCATAGCCAGCTCGTGTCGTACCCGAGCGCGGCCAGGTCGGCGTGGACGACGTCGAGCCCCCGCCGCAGGAGGGCGGCGACGTTTTCCACGAACAGCAGCCGCGGTCGAAGTACGCGAACGGCTGCGGTGACGTGGTTCCAGACGCTGGAGTGCTCGCCGGTGATGCCGACGCGTTTTCCGGCGTTGCTGATGTCCTGGCAGGGGAATCCGGCGGTGAGGATGTCGACGGGCTCGACCGTCGTCCAGTCGACGGTGCCGATGTCGCCGAGGTTCGCGACGGTGGGCCAGTGGTGGGCCAGGACGGCGGCGGCGTGTCGGTCGGTCTCGGCGTACCAGGCGACCTGGCCGCCGAGCACCAGCTCGACGGCCAGGTCGAGCCCGCCGTATCCGCTGCAGAGGGAACCGATGCGTGGTGCGGTGGTGTGGTCAACGCTCACGCCACCCTCCGCCCGGCCGTCGTGGGGCGGGCGTCCGTTGGCTCCGGCGGGACCTGGTCGGCCTCGCCGGGGTGCGGGCAGGTGAACGGCCCGCACCCCGGCGTGTCCTCGGGCGAGCGTCGGGCGCGGGGACGCAGGACCACCTGGTCGAGAGGCACCCGCTGCGCGTGTAGGTAGTACCTGCCGCGCAGCGGTTGCCCCTCGGCGTTGGCGCGCGCAGAGCCGTGCCGGATCGCCCCGTCGAAGGCGACGGCGTCGGCCCACTCGCCGGGACTACGGGCCTTCAGGTCGGCCCAGAATCCGTCGTCGTGGAACGGACACCCGATACAGCTCGACCTGGGTGTGTCACCCAGGCCATGTTCGGCCAGGAAGGCGACGCAGTCCTCACGCCGCCACCGCAGGTCCAGCAGCGGGAAGACGTGCCGCATGTAGCGCACGTCGGAGTCGCGTGCCCGGCCGATCTCGTCCAGGCTGATCCCGATCGCGACGTCCGCCCGGACACCAGCCGGTACCCGGATCGGGTGCGGATAGCCGAGTCGGCGCCGCACCTCCGCCTTGATCGGTTTGATCTTGTACTCGGAGGTGCACTGTCGCCGGGCCATGCCCCGCTCGCCGTTCGGGCCGAGCGTGAACAGCGGCATCGACGCGAACCTGTGCTCGGGGTCGAGCGCATCGGAGCGGATGTCGCCGCCCGCGACCCGCACCACGGGGATCCCGGCGGCCCGCGCGATGCCGGTCAGCCGGTGCAGGTGCCGGTAGACCGCCCGCGGCTCCCAGCCGGTGTCGGAGAAGACAGCGGCGTCGAACCGTGGGATCCTGCCCTGGGCGGCGAGCAGCAGGCAGGCCGAGCTCTGCACTCCGGCGCCGAGGGACAGCAGTCGAGTCGTCGGTTCGGTCACCTGGCCTCCCCCTCCCCCGGGGACGGGGGGAGGGCCAGGACGATGACGTCCTCGTGGGCGATCAGGTGCATGGGCACCCCGGCGGTCCTGGCCTTGCGGACGGCGGAGAGCTGGAAGAAGCTCGGCCGTGCGATCAGCCGGCCGCCGCGCACGGCGGCGAGCAGCGCCACGCACCGCTCGATCGGGACGAGTCCGGCGGCGATGCCGGCGCCGATGACCGCCGACGGCAGGTCGACCAGTTCGCCGCGCTTGCGCCACGGCCGGGCGGTGACCACGAGGATCCCGCCGGGCTTGAGCAGGGTGGCGCAGCCGGTGAGGATGTCGGCGAAGCCGTCGGCCAGGCCGGGTAGGTCCCGGTAGGCGAGGTTGCCCTTGTCGGTGCCGTCGTTGTAGGCGTTGTCGGACTTGTGCACCCCGGCGCCGGCTTCGGGCCGGACCAGGCCGTGCACGGTCGGCCCGTACGGTGGGGAGGTCACCACCAGTGACACCCGTCCGGCCAACGCGGCCGGCAGCAGGCTGGTGATGCGGGTGGCGTCACCGCGGACCACCGACGCCCGTCCGGTCGCCCCCTGGGTGTGGGCGTGGGCGACGTTGGCGTCCGCGATGTCGCTCCACCTGCTCTCGTACTCGACGCCGATCGCGTCGCGGCCGAGATGCGCGGCCTCGACCAGGGTGGTGCCGATCCCGCACATCGGGTCGAGCACGAGGTCGCCGGGCGAGGTGTAGGCGTTGATGGCGTGTGCGGCGATCGCGGGCAGCATCCGCGCCGGGTGCCGGACCGAGTCCGGCACGTACCGGCCGCGGCGCTGCACCGGCCCGGTGGTCTGGGCGGTCGCCCACACCGACAGGCCTTCCGGGCCGGGAGCAGCCCGGCGGCGTCCGCCCGGCACGGCGGCGGGTGCCGGCCTGGTGGGTGGGCGGTCGTTGTCTTCCGGGTCGGGAGCGCCGGCGAGGATGGTGGGCCTAGGCACGGGTGTCACCACCCCTGCGGCGCCGGGGTGTGGGGGGTCGCGCCTGGCTGAACACGAAGCAGTCGGCGTGCACCCTCACATGCGCGACCGCCCACCGCTGGCCGTCCTGGCCTGCGGCGAGGGCGAGCAGTTCCTCGTCGCTGGCGAAGTAGGTGAACCGGTCGCCGTCGGTGTCGGCGTCGACGGCGACGATGTGCTGCAGGTAGCCGAGCCCGGCGGCGGAGGCCGCCGCGACCAGGGGCCTGAAGTCCTCCGGGGTGGCGGGCCGGCCGACCGGGGTGCCGACCACCAGCACGAGGCAGCCGCCCGGACGTAGCAGGTGCGCGCACGCGGCCAGCAGCCAGGCCAGGCGGACCCGGTTGGCCGCGTCACCGGAGCCGTCCAGGGGCCAGCAGGCGACCACCAGGCTGGTGACGCCGGCGACGCTGGCATCCGCGGGCAGGGCGGTGACCGGCGGGCCGTCCGCCGGGATGGCCGGGTCGGTGAGGTCGTCACCGAACCAGGCGGCCAGGTCGGCAGGCTCCGGCCCGTCCGGGTCGGCGCCGGTCTCGTCGTCGAGGTCGGGGCCGGTCTCGTCGTCGGGCGCGGTGCCCGCCGCGGCGGCCGGGCCGATGATCAGCGAGGCCGCGTCGGTGAACCACGCCTTGTGGTGGCGACGTCCGCCGCGCTGGCAGGCGGCGGTCAGGGCGTGGCCGTCGGTGAGGTCGACGACCGCCTCGCCGGGCCGGCTGTACGCGGAGACCAGTCGGTAGGCCAGGCGGACGGCCACGGTCGTGGAGTGGTCGCCGCCGCCGCGGGCGGTACGCCACACGGTGATCGGCACCGGCGGGTCGCCGGCAACCAGATCAACCAGGAGGATCGGGTCGGCGCCGCCGGTCCGGGCCGGGTCGCCGTGGGGCTGCGGGGTGTGCGGTGTGGATCGACTCATGCGATGTCGGCTCCGCGCCGCGCCGTGATGCGCTGACACCCACCAACCGGGGGTTGTCAGCCATGGCGAACACCCCCCGGATCTGACAGACGCCCCCGGCGCCTGACAAGTCATCCGAAACTCCATGGTTTCTCAGTCAAGGTGCTCCGGACGTCTGTGAGCGGGTGGCCGTCAGGCGGTTTCCGTCAGGGCACCGAGGCTCGTTTGTGAGGCTCGTGGAGGGGCTTGCTTCGGATTCCGTCGATGCTGTTGGCGTCGTCGGCGCGGACGGGTTTCATGATCGAGTTCGTCGACCGTCGCGGTTCGCACACAGTGAGTGATTCTCGAAAGATCTTGAGAACCGTGTTGGCCGGGCGTGTCGCGCTCGGTTGGCGACTTGCTGTGGGGTACGCGATCAGTCCTCGCTGAGTGGTAGCCGTAGTCGCTCGGGCATCACACGCACGCGGAGGTTGCGAGCCTTGCTTCGCACGCGCATGCCGTAGTCGGTGGTAACGAGTGTGACTGGGCGTTCAATGACCTGCAGGAGGAACTCGGCTCGGTCGAGCAGTTCGGTGTCGTTGTTGCCGCGACGGCGGTGGTCTTCATCGTCACGCAGCACTTCAAGAGTGACGCCGGGCGCGATCTCGACGGCTCCAGATTCGACCACGCGGTCCATGAATGGGTCGAGCGTTCGCAGCACCTTCGATGCACGCTTGCTCAAACGCGCGTGCGCGGAGAATGTCTTGTCGTCTAACTCGTCGAGGACGAGCAGGGGAAGTACGAGTCGTACCGCCTCGGCGTCGAACTCCTTGAGCCAGTCGATGGTGGTGAACAGGGTGCAGTGCATGAAGGTGTTGGTGTCCAGCACTAGCACGTCGCCGGGCAGTTGGGCGAGCTTCCGATTGCCCTCGAGACGACCGACAGTGCCCAGCAACAGCCCGAGTTGGAGGTCGATCTCGGCGATCAGTAGGGCTGCCGGCCGTGCCGAGTAGTCGTCTAGGTTATGGATTCGCCAGTATCGTTCAGAATGGAGGGAGTTGAGCAGGTCCGTCTCTGCGAAGAGGTTACGGAGCTGATTTTCGGCACTGTCGGCCCAGTTGAGGTACTGGTCGCGGCTGTATCGCGTCCCATCAGAGGCTATGACAGCTGAGCGAGCGGTCTCCAAGCTGATGGTGAGCTCGCGTAGCGTCTTGATGGCGCGGGCGCCTGTCACGCCGTGTCGAAGTCGCATGACCTTCCATGATCTCTCAAGGCCCGTTCGGGCGCTTGGGGCTGCAATGCCGGCCGGAAGCGGGTATGTCGCGATACCTGGTTTGGCGTACTGAGCATGCCGCGGGATCACGACTGGCGGCTGCGGGCACCTCACCCGCCCGGCTCTCTCGCGGCACCGCACCGACCGTCACATTCTGTATCCGGCGACGCGAGCGGCCAAATGTTCCGGCAGATTCGGCACTTTGTGTCCGTAGGGGTGTCGGCCCGGCTGCGGCGGGTTGGCACATGCCGACGGGTCGGGTGCCCGGCGGTGGCGGGCGGGGCCTGGCAGTTCGGCACTTGGCGGGCAGTCGGCACATTCCGCGACTCCGCAGTACCCGCGCCGACTCGGCACCGATGGCAGCGCCGTACTGGCAGTTCCGGACGCCGCCCGGCAGTGCCCCCCGACAGGTCAACAGTCCGGCGCACACTGCTGGCGCGGGCACCGGCGACGCGGGGCCGACACCGGTGGCGGCGCTGAAGGCCGGGCCAGGCCCACTACTCCGGTCGTCCGGCCAGCACGTTGCGCTGGCCACGCGAAGTGCCGGGTGACGTGGATGCCGGGTACCCGGGGACCGCTTCTTCTCATAAGGCGTGTTGTCAGGGCCTTGTCAGATCGCGCTTTCGGGTCGTGGTGGGTATCCCGGCACTTGTCAGCTCCGTCGCGCCCGTTCGGCGAGGGCTGCTGTCCGGGCTCGGCGCCGGACTCCGAAGCAGGATGTGAAAGCCTGACGGTGCAGCTCACGGGTCGTTTCCTGAGCCGGGGACAGTTCTGGCAGTCAGTGCTTCGTCTGACATCCATCTCTGCAGGTTGATGTCTTGTTGGGTTCGTCGGGCGTCCCGCGCAGCCGGCCAAACGGTCGTTGATCTGCTCTGTCAGGCCGCTGTCAGAGGGCTGTGGCGCACTGGGTGCCCGCCGCGTCCGCGGCACATCCCCTGCTTTTGGTTTGGAGCCCGTCCCCATGAGTGAGTCCGACCCTCGTGACGACTGGCCGGCGTCCGCGCTGCAGGCCGCCGACAAGGCGTTCGCGGCGCTGACCATCGACCCGGAGCCGTTGACCCTCGACTGTGCCGCGCTTGCCGCCGCCGACGTCGCCGCGTCCGGCACTGCCGGATCGGCAGGCGCCGGCACTACCGCGTCCGGCACCTTCGACAGTGGTGGGCCTGGCACTGCCGCGTCCGGTGTCGGCGGCACAACCGCCGACGGGTCCGGCGCGTCGGCGACTGCCGGCGTTGCTTCTGGTTTGCCGGCCGGCGAGGTGCCGTTGCCGGTACTGCGGGAATGGCTGATGGCGCATCCGAGCGCCTACGCCGCCCGTGACGCTGTGTGGCGGGAGCTGATCCGCCGTGCCCGGCAGGGCAGGCCCGAGTGGGTGATCGCCGCCGTCGGGATGGCGATGCCGGCACTGGTTGCCATGGCCGGCGCCCTCGCCGCCGGGTACGACGGCGACCCAGCCGACATCGACGCGGAGATCCTCACCGGGTTCCTGGAAGGGCTGCGCGGTGGCGTGGACCCGATCCGCGACGCCCCGCACGCCAGCCTGTGTTTCGCCGCCTGGCGCGCCGGCCGGGACCTGCGCCTGGCCCAGCAGGAGTACCTGCTCGTGGACGACATCGAGCAGGCCGCCGCCGCGTCCCGCCTGCCGCGCCACCCGTACGGACACGTCGACCTGCTGGTCTACCGCGCGCAGGCCCTCGGGCTCATCGACGCCGAGGACGTGGAGCCGTACATTGCGATCCGCCTCGGCCGACGCACCCCCGAGTTGGTCGCCGAGGCCCAGGGTATCGACCTGGACGTGCTGCGGATGCGCCTCAACCGGGCCGACACCCGCCTCGCGTGGGCGCTGGACACCGGCGTGCTCACCGGCCCGTTCTCCCCGCAGGTGCGCGACGAACTGGCCAAGCGCCACGACATGCGCACCAGGACCCGGGCCGGCAAGGCCGCCGCGGCCCGCCGCGCCACCGGCCCCCGCCATCGTGCGAGCACCGCCGCCGCGGCGGCCTGACCGACCCGCATCCACTCCTCTCCCTCGGGCCCGGCGCGAACCATCGCGCCGGGCCCAAGCCATGCCGCCAGGCGCGGCTTCACCACGCTGGCAGGCGACCGCCGCATAGGCGGGCGGGCCGCGCGCGAAGCCGCTGCTGGACCCGGGATCTGCCAGGAGATTCGGCAACGGGTCTGACAGGCACGAGCCCGCGCCGGTGGTCACCCGCCCCGGGCGGGCGCCCATCGTCTCGATGTGTCGGTTCACCTGTCCTGTCAGATCCACGGGGTGCCCTGCCAGATCGCAGGGTGTTCGCCAGGTCTGACAACGCCCGGTTGGTGGGTGCAGCGGTTCCCGGCCGGCGACCCATCGACGGCCCGGTCCCGGGGACGCTGCCCGCCGTCGGGCTAGTTGGAGGCACGCGCGTCTCGTGTGCCCCGGGTGCCGCGCCCCTTTGATGCGCTGACACCACATCGAAACCGCCAACCCGTAGAGGGAGGACGAGCTCCTCCCGGGGATTTCCCACGCGGTTTGCCCGTTCACCTCCGGCCACGCCCGGCGGCGGTTCCCACCCCGTCTTCCGACATTCGCCCCAGCCCCACCCCTCACGGTGCGGCTCGGGGCGGGAGGTGAACCCCAATGTCCCGCACGCGACTTGCGCGCAGCCTGTCCATCCCGTTCCGCCGCGGCGTTGCGCGGCGTCCCACCCTGCGCCGGGCCGGCACCATCGCCGCGCAACTGGCCACCATCGCACTGCTGGTCTGCGTGCCCACCGCCGCGTTCGCGGACCCGGGCACGCCCGGCTATCTCGCGGCCTACTCGCTGCCAACCGTCATCGCCAACCTCCAGATGTGGATCATGGGGATTCTGGGTGCGGTGGCCACCCTGTTCCTGGTCATCGCGAGCGTCTATTGGGCCACCGCGGGCGGTGATCCCGCCCAGGTCGACAAGGCGAAGGAAGCCTTCAAGAACGCCCTGCGGGGTTACAGCCTGGCGGTGCTGGCCCCGGTGCTGCTGGAGATCGTCCAGGGCATCGTCGGGGGCTGACTGACCATGGGATGGCTGTTCCCGGTCGCCGAGATCCTCGACCAGTTCATGCGGTGGGTCGCTGTGGCGATCCTCGCCTGCTTCGACGCGGTCCTCGGCTCGATCGCGAGATTTCTGTTGATCACACCGGACGTGACGGGCCTGCCGCAGGTGCAGGCCCTGACGGGCCGTGCCACCTGGATCGTGGACACGGTCTTTGTCCTCGCGTTCGTCACGGCCGGGATCCTGGTCATGGTCACCGGCGGTGACGAAACGTCCCGCTATACGGTCAAGGACCTCACGCCTCGTCTGGTCGTGGGGTTCATCAGTGCCCACTTCTCACCGCTGGTGTGCGGCCAGGCGATCGACGTGGCCAACGCTCTGACCGAGGCGCTGTCCGAACCCGGCCACAGCACAGACGGCGCGCTCACGGCGATCAACACCCACGTGCACGCCGCCTCCGACAACGCGGGGCTGCCGGCGCTGCTGTTCGCCGTCATCGCGCTGCTCGTCACGGTGCTGCTCGCCATGACCGCGTTCAGCCTGATCGTGCGGTTCTCCACGCTGCTGGTGCTCACCGCCGTCGCGCCGCTGGCTCTGGCCTGCCACGCCCTGCCGCAGACCGACGGGCTCGCGCGGCTGTGGTGGCGCGGTTACGCCGGCTGCCTGGCCACACCGGTGCTGCAGGCGATCGTGCTGCAGGCCGGTCAGTGGATGCTGCTCGATCCGCGGCAGGTGCTGCCCGCGCTGGGGCTACCCGGCGACCCGGGACCGGTCCTCAACCTGTTCATCGTCATGGTGCTGCTCTGGTACACGGTCAAGATCCCCGGCCTGGTCGGCCGGTACGTGTCACGGTCCGGCCGCAACACCAGCGTCGTCGGTGCGGTCGTGCGGGTCGCGGTCGCGCAGCACCTGGCCAGGGCCGTTCCTGGCCTGGGCCGTGCGCGGGTGATGACCCGATGACCGGCAGCCGCGACGACGAGGCGGTCCGCGCCCGCATGCCCGCCGACGTGGACGCCCCGGACAAGGTGCTGTACGGGCTGACGTTCCGGCAGCTGGCGATTCTGGCGGTCGCCGCCGTGGTCTTCTACGGCGGCTGGCGGTCGCTGCACACCCTGCTGCCCGTCCCGGTGCTGCTCGGCGCCGGCGTTGTTCTCGGCGGGCTGGTCTTCGGCGTGGTTGTCGGGCGCCGCGACGGACTGCCGATGGACCAGTGGCTGCTCGCCTCGATCCGCCACCAGGGGGCGCCGAAGGCACTATCGACCACCGACACGACCAGCCGCGCCCCCGACTGGGTGGACGGTAGCGCCGGTCGGATGCCGTTGCCCGCCCCGCTGAGACTGCCCGCGACCGCGATCGCCGACGACGGTGAGATCGCGCTGCCGGGAGCGCCGGCGGCGATCGTCGCGGCCACGACCGTCAACCTCGCCCTGCGCACCCCCGGCGAGCAGCAGGCTCTGGTCGACACGTTCGGCCGCTGGCTCAACAGCCTGGCCACGCCGACGCAGGTGGTGGTCTCCGCGCAGCCGGTCGACCTGGCCAGCCACGCCACCGCCCTGCAGGCGGCCGGCGACCGGTTGCCGCACCCGGCGTTGGAGGCCGCCTGCGCCGATCACGCCCGGTTCCTCGACGACCTCGCGCACAGGCGCGATCCGCTGCGCCGGCAGGTCCTCATCGTCACCCGCGCGCCGGGTGGCGGCGGGGGCGGGCACGCCGCCCGCCGCCGCGCCGACGACACGGTCCGGTCGCTGTCCGGGCTCGGGGTGACCACCCGTGCCCTGGACGGGGACGCGGCGACCGCCGCGATCGCGGCCTGCGCCGACCCGTACCGGCCGCCCCGCACCGGCGGCCTGGCCGCCCCCCACACCGTCATCACCGGCCCTTCGGCCGGGAGCCAACGCACGAGGAGGAAGACATGATCACCGTCAGGCGCCGACGGGCCGCGACCGCCGACAAGGCCGGCGACAAGGTCCCGCCCGGAGGGCTGGTTGGGGTGGTGGCGCCGGCGTCGGTGGAGGTGACGCCCCGCTTCCTGCGGGTCGGTGACGGGTACGCGGCCACCCTGGTGGTGACCGGGTATCCGGCCGAGGTCGGGCCGGGCTGGCTGGAGCCGTTGCTGGCCTGGCCGGGCCGGCTCGACCTGGCCCTGCACATCGAGCCGCTGCCGGCCCCGGTCGCCGCGTCGCGGCTGCGCACCCAGCGGGCCCGTCTCGAATCGTCGCGGCGGGCGGGCAGCGAGAAGGGCAAGCTGTCCGACCCGTACGTCGAGGCGGCGGCCGAGGACGCCGCCGATCTGGCCCAGCGCCTGGCCCGGGGCGCGGCGAAGTTGTTCCGCGTCGGGTTGTACCTGACCGTGCACGCCACGTCGGAGGCGGAGCTGCGGGAAGCGTGCGCGCAGGTGAAGGCCGCCGCCGCGTCCACGCTGCTGGAGGTGCAGCCGGCGACGTGGCGGCACCTGGCCGGGTGGACCACCACCCTGCCCCTGGCCACCGATTCGCTGCAGATGCTGCGCACCATGGACACCCAGGCCCTCGCTGCGGCGTTCCCCCTGGCCAGTCCTGATTTGCCGGCGCCGCTGCCGGGTGATCCGCCGGTCTCCGGTGGGGTGCTCTACGGCGTCAACCCGGCCTCCAACGGGATCGTGTGGTGGGACCGGTGGGCCTGCGAGAACTACAACTCGGTTGTGCTGGCGCGGTCCGGTGCCGGTAAGAGCTACTTCGTGAAGCTGGAGATCCTGCGCAACCTGTACCAGGGAGTCCAGGTAGCCATCGTGGACCCCGAGGACGAGTACCTGCGCCTCGCCGAGACGGTCGGCGGCACCGTGGTCCGGCTCGGCCTGCCCGGAGTGAAGATCAACCCCCTCGACCTGCCGGTCGGTGACCACCGCCCGGACGTGCTCACCCGCCGCGGGTTGTTCCTGCACACCGTCATCTCCGTGCTGGTCGGGCACCTGCCACCGCCGGCGGAGCGGGCCGCGCTGGACCGGGCCATCCTGGCCGTGTACCGGCAGGCCGGCATCACCGCCGACCCGGCCACCCACACCCGGCCCGCACCCCTGCTCAAAGACCTGGTCGGCTGCCTGGAAGCCGACCCGGAACCGGCCGCCGCGCAGCTCGCCGCCCGGCTGGCCCCGTGGGTGCACGGCAGCTTCGCCGACCTGTTCACCGGCCCCACCACCCACGCCCCGATCGGACACCTCATCGTGTGGAGCCTGCGGCACCTGCCCGACGAGCTACGCACCATCGGCACCCTGCTCGCCCTCGACCACATCTGGCGGCAGGTCGACCTGCCACGCCAGTTCCGCGCAGACTCCCGCGCGCAGGGCCGGCGGATCGTCGTCGTCGACGAGGCGTGGCTACTGATGCGCGACGGTGAAGGCGCGAAATTCCTGTTCCGCATGAGCAAGGCCGGCCGCAAACGGTTCGCCGGCCTCACCGTGGTCACCCAGGACGTGGCGGACGTGCTGGGCACCGAACTGGGCCAGGCGGTGGTGTCCAACGCCGCCACGCAGGTGCTGCTCAAGCAGGCCCCGCAGGCGATCGACGCGGTCGGCGGCGCGTTCGGCCTCACCACCGGCGAGCGACGACTCCTGCTCGCTGCCCGCCCTGGTCAGGGGCTTCTCATCTCCGGCATCGCCCGCACCGGCTTCGAATCGGTCAGCTCCGAGCAGGAGCACGCCGTGTGCACCACCAACCCCGCCGACCTCATCGACGACCACGAGGACGAGGACGACCTGTGAAACCCCCAACCCTGATACCCGCGCGCCTGGCGACCGACGCGGCGCCCGTCCCCGTCGGGGCGGGCGCCGAACTGTTCTCCGCCCCCGAGCTGTCCCCGCCCGCGCTGTGGGTGTGGCAGGCCGGCCTCTGGGTCGCCCACCGGCCGTGGCTGGCCGCCGTCGCCGCCGCCGCCCTGGTGGCGTGGATCGCCGGCCGTAACCTGCTCGCCTCGTGGCGGCACCGCCGCCACGCCACCGGAGCCCGGCTGGTCACCATCGCGCCGCCGCCGCAGGTGGACCCGCACAGCTCGGCCTCGTTCCTGGCCAACCTGGCCGGCATTCTCACCCCGTCACGCTGGCGAAGGATCCTGCACGGCATACCGCATGTGGCCTGGCAGTACACCTGGTCCGGGCGGCAACTGCTGGTGTCGGTCTGGGTACCCGGCAGCGTCCCCAACGGCGCCGTCGAAGCCGCCGTGCGCGGCGCCTGGCCCGGCGCCGCCTGCACCACCACCGACACCGCCGACCCGATCCCCGCGGGCGCGGTGACGGCCACCGGCGGGCGCCTGTCCCCGACAGCGGCCGAATGGCTGCCGTTGCGCACCGACCACGACACCGACCCGCTGCGCGCGCTGATGGCCGCCGGCGCCCAGCTCCGCGACGGCGAGTACGCCTGCGTGCAGGTCCTCGCCCGACCGGCCTCCCCGCGCCGCGCCGCCCGGGCCCGCCGGGCCGCCGGCCGGCTCCGCGACGGCACGACCGCCGTCCCGACGATCAACCCCGCCGCGCCGCTGCTCTGGCTCATCGACGTCTTCCAGACGGGATCCTCCGCACGCGGGCGGGGCACGTCGAACAGCGCCGTGGCGCGGCGCGACCCGTCGGTGGAGCGGGACGTGCGGGCCGTCCTCGACAAGACCAGCCACGTGCTGTGGGAGACCGGCATCCGCTACGCGGTCGCCTCCACCAACCACCGATCCGGTTCCCGCCCGGACAACCGGCTCCGCGCGATCGCCGACGCGATCGCGTCCAGCTTCGCCGTGCACTCCGGCCGCAACCGGCTGGCCCACCGCACCCGCATGCCCCACCCGGTCGCGGTACTGGCCGCCCGCCGGCTCGGCCCCGGCTTCCTGACCGCCGCCCCCGAACTGGCCGCGCTCGCCGCCCTCCCGCAGGACCTGGCCGTGCCCGGCCTGGACCGCGCCAGAGCGAAGTCGATGCCAGCCCCGGTCGCGGTGCCGACCGGCGGCCGTGGGGTCACCGTGCTCGGCGACGCCGAGATCGGCGGCCACCCGGTCGCCCTGGCCGTCCCCGACGCCCGCTACCACATGCACATGGTCGGCTCCACCGGCTCCGGGAAGACCACCCTGCTCGCCAACATGATCATCGACGGGATCCTCGCCGGCCGGGGCACCGTGGTGATCGACCCACACGGTGACCTCGTCACCGACATCCTCGACCGGCTACCCGCGAGCGTGGCTGACCGGGTGGTGCTGTTCGACCCCGACCAGCCCAACCCGCCCACGCTCAATCCCCTGGAGGGCCGCGACCACGACCTGATCACCGACAACCTCGTGAGCATCTTCGGCAGCATCTTCGAAAGGGCGTGGGGGCCGCGCATGGACGACGTCATGCGGGTGTCCTGCCTGACGCTGCTCAAACACGCCAACGTGACCCTGCAGCACATCCCACCGCTGCTGACCTCGGCGCAGTTCCGGTCGGAGATGACCGTCGACCTCAACGACCCCGAGGGGCTGGACGGGTTCTGGAGCTGGTACGACGAGATGACCCCAGCCCTGCGGTCCCAGGTCATCGGCCCCGTCCTCGCCCGCCTGCGCGCCTTCCTGCTGCGCGACTTCGTGAAGCGGGCGATGCGCTACCCGAGGTCGAGCTTCGACATGGGCGACATCCTCGACGGCGGTGTCCTGCTGGTCCGCATCCCCAAGGGCATGCTGGGTGAGGACACCAGCCGGCTGCTCGGCTCACTGATCCTGGCCAAGGTGTGGCAGGCCGCCACCGCCCGCGCCAGCATCCCGGTCGAGCAGCGCCGCGACGCCCAGATCGTGCTCGACGAGTGCCAGAACTTCCTCACCCTCGCCTCCAGCCTGGACACCATGCTGGCCGAGGCCCGCAAGTACCGGCTGTCCATGGTCCTGGCCCACCAGGACCTGGCCCAGTTCCCCCGCGACCTGCTCGCCGCGGTCAGCGCGAACGCCCGCAACAAGGTGTACTTCAGCGTCAGCCCCGAAGACGCACGCGTGCTGGCCCGGCACACCACGCCGGAACTCGACGAGCACGACCTCGCCCACCTGAACGTCTACACCGCGGTCGCCCGCCTCGTCGTCGGCGGCCGGCAGACCCCCGCGTTCACCATGCGCACCCGCCCGCCCCGCCCCGCCGTCGGTGAGGCCACCGCCATCCGGCACACCGCCGCGCAAGCGGTCCCCCAGCAGGAAACCAGCGCCGTCGACGACCTCGTCGCGCGGCTGACCAAGCGGGAGAAGAAGGAACGCACCCGCCGCAAGCCCGCCGGGTCGAACACCTCCGGCGACTCGGCGGGTTCCGGCCGGTCGCGGCCCGCGACTCCGGACCCGTCGCGTGACCCGTCTCGTCGCAGGTCCGCCTCCGGGCCTGACAGACAGTCCTGACCTGCCCTGTCAGTGCCGCACGTGGCCCCATTCCGCCCTGCCGGGCACCTCTCGTCGTCTCAGACACCCTCCGATAGGAGGGCATCGTCATCCGCATAGGAGCATCTGTGATGTACCGCCGTGTTCCCCTCCCGTCAACCAAACCGGACCCGCTGTCGGTCTACCGACGTCTCACCCCCCGTGACCGCCTGCTGATGTCCTGGCTGGCCGAGCACTACCTGCTGTCCACCGACCAGGTCGGTCGGGCCCTGTTCACCGCGCGGCGCACCGCGCAGCAGCGGCTGACGATCCTGCACCGCCTGCAGGTACTGCACCGGTTCGCCTGGGCCGCCGCCGACGGCACCCCGGAAACCTCCTACCTGTACACCCTCGGCCCCATCGGGCTACGCCGCCACCCCACCGCATACGCCGACCCCGACAACCTCGGACTCAAGGCACCCCGGTCCAGCATCGACCGCGCCGAACGGATCGTGCACAGCCGGCGCCTGCACCACCTCCTCGGCGTCAACCAGTTCTTCGTCGACCTGCACGCCCACACCCGCACCCAGCCCGGCAGCCGGCTGCTGCGCTGGTGGTCCGAGCAACACGCGACCGCCGCCTACAGCGGCACCAAACGCACCCCCGACGGGCAACGCAGAATCGACGTCTTCCCCGACGGGCACGGCATCTGGCACGCCAACGGATCCACCGTCGGGTTCTTCCTCGAACACGACCGCGACACCGAGGACCTCGCCCGCGTGGTCGGCAAACTGCGCGGCTACGAGAACCTCGCCCGCTACGGAGGACCCCGCTTCCCGGTCCTGCTCTGGGTACCCCACCAGCGCCGGGAAACCAGCCTCCTGCGGATCCTGCACGACGTGCCCACCCGGATGCCGGTCGCCCTCGCCGTGCACAGCGACAACCCCGCCGGCCCGATCTGGGCACTGACCAGCGACCCGTTGCGCCGACGGCACCTGCACGAACTGCCCAGCGACCCCGGACCCGACGACCACCCCGACCCGCCCAGCGAGCAATGGCCCGACGACGACATCGACGACGGATTCGGCGACGCAGGCGAGCCCGCCGACACCTGATGCCACACCGTCGGTGTCTGTCCGCACCACCACACGCACCGTTGACAGATTCTCCGAATCTGACAACACAGCGACCGCCACCGATTGAGGCCTGACAGTGCAGGTCATCACGCCGCGCGGCTGACCGCGCGGACGCGGCCCTGACAGATCAGGCCGCTACCGTTTCGGCACCACATCACACCCATATATCCCACTCCGGTAGGTCCCACCCTCGGACCCTTCGCCGCATCCCGGCACCTGACGCCCACCCGCCCCCGCGGCCGGTCGGCCCAGCAGCCCGCGACGAACCCGACGGTCGCACCCACCAACCCCGCACCAACCCCACGCCCGGCCGGCACCCACGCACCCAGTGGACCGGCCATCTCCGCGTGCCCACGGCACGCCCTAACCCGAAGGAGAACCCCACATGCCCAAGAAGACGGCCCCCGCGGCCACCACGACCACCCCGGCAGTCGTCATTCCGGAACCGGTCGTTCGCACCATGATCATCTGCGTCTCCGACGAGCTGGCCCAGGTGCTCGACAGCACCCGCAACCTCGAACGCCACCTCGGCGTCACGGGCACCAGCTGCCCCCGGTACTGGGCCTCCCCGGCCATCTACCCGTGGCAGCGCGGCCAGCTCATCGACCTGCGCAAGGCCAGGACCGGACCCCGGTACTGCGCCGGCGGACCCATCCGCCTGCTCGACCTGGCCGGCATGCGCCACGGAGCCTACGTCGGGGCCAGCGTGCGCCACGCGCACTGGACCCGCGTCGTCGCGGGCACGAAGACGGCCACACCATGGCCGACCTTCCTGCAACGGCACCTGTCCGACCCGTCGGGATACCCGATGGACACCGCGACCGCCGAGTTCAACCGGCAGCCGCGGGTGCAGGCCATGCGCATGTACAACGCCGCCATCTACGGCCCGGGCGCGCTCGAGGTCACCGAACTGGAGATGTTCCAGGCCGGCGGCAGCGCCTACGCCAACTACCACGCCCTCTGGGCACTGTGCACCGACGCCTTCCTCACCGAGGCCGGCGACCGGCTGCAACCGGCCAGCGCGTTCTTCGCCGACCGGATCACCTACCTGGAGCGGGCCGCCCGCTACCTGGACTCACTCGACGAGTCCCAGCGGCTGTTCGCCGTCACCCTGCACCACCCGTAACCGGAGACCGGTCGGGCCAGCCACACCTCCCTCGTACCCCAAGGGACCCGTGTTGCTGCCCGGCCGGCTCCACCCCCACCGCCCACACCACCTGAAGGGATTGATCCGCATGCCTCTACGGCTCTGGTTCGACCTGGCGACCGTGCTGCGCCTGGCCGAGACCGCCATCAGCACACGGCACAGGGTCGACATCGACGGCGATGTCGGGGCCCACGTCCCGCCCGCGCTGCATCTGATGCGCGACTGCGGCGCAGACCTCGACGACCGCCTCTACATCGACGGAAACGGTCAGCCGAGCCTGTCCGGGTACAACATCAACGCGGAACCGTTCCGCAGCACGTATCGCGGTCGCCGCTACGGCCACGGCATCACCTGGACCGAGTGGCTCGGCGGCCCACCACGTCACCGCAGTCCGATCCAGGCGCGCATTCCACTCGCCGATGACAACCGGCTGCTCGACCTGCTCCGCGCGGGCCACGCCGCCGGCTTCGACGTCTTCACCGTCGACATCGACTCCGGACTGCGGCCGGCCGTCGCCCGACGCCGCGCAAGGCGGTCCCGCCGGTCGCCCCAGGCCGGGGCATCTCGCCACGACCGGCCCGCGGAAGGGCCGCTCTATACCTCTTCCGAGGCAGTGGATCAGCGGTGATCGTCGGCAACGGCGTCGAGGCGGACGAGTTGGATCGCTCGTCCTCACGCGCGTCCACCACGTCGGCGGCCATGTCCTACGGGTGCGGATCCGCCGCGACCGCGTTCTCTACCAGGGTGTCGCCGTCGTCGAGGTTCCGAACCCGAACCTGACGTGGACCACCCTGGCCTCCGAAGCCCGCGCCACCTGGTACCCGACCACACCGGCGTACGCCGACGAGGAGGGCCCCTCAACAGGCGTGGCCGACCGGCTCCTCGCCCGCGCCCGCACCATTCTCGCCGGGCTTCCCAGCCCCGGCTCCTGACCCGCTGCGGCCGCCGGCCGAAGCCGGCCCGCCGGACACTCGCACCACCGCACGCACGACCTGGCCGTTGCCCGGCCGACCCCGCGCATACCGCGCATCCCCGGGCACGGCCGCAGGGCCGTGCCCGGGTTCCCACCCCTTCAGAAGGGAACCCCCATGAACCCCAACCCGAACCCGGCTCCGGCCGTCCGCGCCGCGGGTACCGGACCGCGCCGGCTGACCGTGGCCGTGGTCGGTGGCAGCCTGACCGGCCCCGTCACCGCCCTGCTGTTGCTGCGGGCCGGCTTCGACGTCACCGTCTACGAGGCCACGCCGCCCTCCGCCGCGCTGGGCGGCGGGCTCATTAGCCTGGAACACACCGCGCTCGACGTGCTCGACCGCCTCGACATCCCCCAGCGCGAGTTCGTCGCCTACGACTCCGAGACGATCCGGCAGGTCGCGGTCCGCGACCGCCAGCCCGAACAGACCGTGCTGCGCACCTACCCCGGCCGCCTCACCACCTGGACCCTGCTGCACCGCGCGTTGGCCGCCCGGATCCCGGCGGGCGTGCTGCGCACGGGCATGCGGGTCACCGGCCTGAGCACCCACGCCGGCCGGCCCGTCCTACGGTTCGCCGGCGGGCACGCTGCCGAACCGGTCGACCTGGTCGTGTTCGCCGACGGCCGGTCCTCGACCGGCCGCCGGCTGCTTGACCCGGACCGCACGCTGACCTACGCCGGTTACGTCGCCCACCGTGGCATCGCCACCTGCACCCCGCGGGCCGGCCTGCGGGACTTCGTCCGGCTGGAGCCCTGCCCCGGCGCGCAGTTCAACATCGCCCCGGTGCCCGACGGCTGCGACTGGACGTTCTACCTCGGCTGCAGCGCCGCCGACTACGAGCAGCGTTTCGGCGGGACACCCCTCCGCCGGGTCCTCGCCCTGCCGCGGCACGTCACCCCGGCCGCCCGTACCCACGTCGACGAGCACGCCGACCACCTACTTCCGCCCGACCACGCGGCCGTCGTGCGGGCCACCACCGTTCGCGTGGCCGCGCCGATGCTGGACATCGACCCGCCCACCCGCATGGTGTGGCCGGTCGGCGACGGGCACGCCGTCCTGCTCGGCGACGCCCTCGCCCCGGTCCGCCCCCACACCGCCCGGGGCGCCAACAACGGCATCGAACAGGCCGCCGGCCTGACCGTCGCGCTCACCCAGCACCACCGATACGGCGCCGACCTGCCCGCCGCCCTGCACGGGTGGCAACGCCGGCACCTGCCCACCGCGGTCGCCGCCGTCCGCCAGGGCCCCGTCATCGGCGACAAGCTCGGCCTCGGCACCCGATAGCCCGCCGTCTCCTGTGGCCAGAGCCCCACCGACCCCCGCCCGCCGCCCTGGGCGCAAAACCCCAGCTCGCACCGCCCCCGACGCCGGACCGGCCGGGGGCACTTTCTGTATCCCGGATCGAAAGGACACGGCCTGATGGCCACCAAAATGACCGCCGTCGTCTCCGACGACATCGACGGGTCCACCGACGACGTCGGGACCTACCGGTTCGCCTTCAACGGCGTGCGGTACGAGATCGACCTGTCACGCCCCAACTTCGACCGGATGGCCGCCGCCTTCCAGCCCTTCATCGCCGCCGCCCGCCGCCTGCCGAATTCGACGGCGAGGAAACAGACCGGGCACGACACCAACGCGGGTCGCCGCGCCGCCAACGCCCGCATCCGCACGTGGTGGGCCAGCCACTGGCAGGAACACCAGCTGCCCGAGCCCAAAACCCGAGGGTCGATCCCCGCGGGAGTCCGCGACGCCTACCAGCGCGCCCACTAGACCGCAGCTCGGCGGGCCGCGACACCAGGCCGGTTCGCGTGGCGACCGCACTGGCTGTCGCGGCCCGTCCGCGGGAGTCCACCCCGACGACTTGATCACGCGCCGCTGCGAAGCGTTCATCAGTGCACACCTCCTCCTCACCGATCCGCCCATTGGCAGCAGATAGAGAAAGGGACCCCGACGCATGACCGACAGCACCAGTAACCCATCCACCCTGGAGCGGGTGCTGACCGCGCTCGCCGAGCACGGTCCGGCCACCGCCGCGAGCATCGGCGAGTCCATCGGCGTCGCCTACTCCACGACCACCCCCAAACTGCGGGAGCTGGAGAACGCGGGCCACGCCGAACGGATCCGCACCGCCCAGCGCACCACGCTGTGGCAGCTGACCCCCGCCGGCGCGGCGGCAGCCGCGTCGATCACCGCCGGCAGCACCAGCACACAGACGCCGCCCCCGACCTCAGCCAGCGACGACGACCAGGCTGGCGGCGAATCTCAGCAGCAGCAGCAAGCAACCGTCGGCCCGCGGACGGCACCGCAGCCCGACACCGCAGCACCCGGCGAGGACCAGGCAACGGGCAACCAGCCAGCCGACCAGCAGGCCCCCGACCCGGCGGCGGAAACCAGCCAGGCCAGCCCACCGCCAGGACAAGCGTCAGATCCCCTCGGGACGGCCGCGCAGGTCGCCGCGCCACAGACCGAGCCCGACCCGCAACCGGTGCCCGAAACGGACACCGACCTGGCGGTGCCAGGCAGCGGGGCCACCCAGGACCAGCCGAAGGGTGAACCCCGCGCCGACGGCCGTAGCGGCGAGGTGGCGACCGACCCCACCGGCGACGACGCGGACCGCGCACCGGCGCCGGCCGAGGACGGTGACGCCGCGCAGGAGCGCGGCAGCCGGCCGAAACCGGCCCGACGCCGCAAGGGGCAACTACGTGACGAGGTGCTGGCACTGCTGCAACGCAACCCCGACACCGCCTACAAGATCGGGGAGATCTGCAAGCTGATCAACCAGGCCAACGGCGGCGCCCCGGTCAACAAGGCCAGCGCGGGGGCAGTGGCCAACGCCCTGGACAAGCTCGTCGCCGACGACGCCGTCACGCAACTCGACGCCACGGTCGCGACCTACCAGGCCCGCTAGCGGCGCCCTCACCCCTTCGGCAGCCCGGGAGCGGGCGTGTGACGTTGGCGCGCTCACGCCCACCCCCGGTGCTCCTTCCTAGACAAGGAGCGACAACCAGTGTCTCAGACAGCGAACTCCCTTATCACCGCCGCTGGCGGGCTCCTCGCCGGGCTGACCGTAGCCGGCCTGTGGGCACTGCGCCTGTGGACCCTGCTGACCCGCGCCCGGACCCGGCAGCGCACGCGCGACGACGCCGTGTTCCACGCGTACAGGCTGGTGGAGACCCTGCGCGTCGAGCGCGACAGATACCACCGGCAGGCCACCCACGACGACACCACCGGCCTGCCCAACCGCCGCGCCGCCATCGAACGGCTCACCCAGGCGGTGAAAACCCACGACGAGGTCGGCGTCATCGTCCTCGACCTCGTCCACTTCAAGCTGATCAACGACCGGCTCGGGCACCGGGCCGGCAACACCCTGCTGTCCCAGGTCGCCGAACGCCTCCACCGCCTCACCCGGTCCGACGTCTTCGCGGCCCGGCTCTCCGGCGACGAGTTCACCCTCATCATCCACGGCGGTGCCGACACCACGGCCGCGGTGGCCGAGCGGACGTGGCGGCACATCAGCCAGGTGCCGTTCCTGCTCGCCGGCCGGCAGATCGACATCGTCGCCAGCGTCGGCCACACCACCACCGAGCAGGCCGGCCGCGATCCCGAATCCCTGCTGCACCTGGCCGACATCGCCATGTACCAGGCAAAAGCCAACGGCGGCGTGCACCGCTACGAAGCACACATGGGCGACACCCCCAGCCACGGCCGCCCCCGCGACTGGCCACCACCGCCCCACGAGGGCTGACACCACCACGGCCGGTCCCGGCCCGCACGCGACAGCCACCTGAACCAGACCCGGCACTGACCACGCGCCCGCCGCCCGCTCGGCGGCGCCGTCACCTCCGCCGCGCCCCCGCGTAGGCGGATCCCACCCCTACACCCCCCTTTGGAGTGACCCGTGACAGACGTCAACGTCGTCCTGCGGCATCTCGCCCGTCTCGACGGCGCCGCACCCGACATGGAACACATCGGCGTCACCACCGCACAGCACCCGACCGAGGTCTGCGACTTCATCACCGCGGGTTGCGCTCTCGTCGCCGCCAACGTTCAGCAGGAACTGCTCGGCGAGGCCGCGCAGGTGCTCTGGAACGTCTACGACCAGGCCGGCGGCCCCGAACTCGTCACCGCCGGGGAGCGTGTGCGGGCTGTCGGGCTCGCGCTCACCCGGGCAACCCAGGAACGAGAGAAGGCGCTCCTGCGGTTCCACGAGGCGTGCGCCGTCCTGCGGCACGACGGCGCGCTCTTCGACGCGGTCCCGACGCCGGCGAACCCAGGCGGTGTCCGCTGATGGGACACCTGCTGCTCGCCGTCCTCGTGCCGGCAACCGCGACCGTCGACACCGTCGACACCGAGCTGGACCGGATCATCGAGCCCCAGCTGGGCACGCTCGGCATCGATGACTACCGCCTCGGTGGCGGCTTCACCGGTGCCTGGGACCCGGGCTACGACCCGACCCGCGATCCGGCCAACCATGAACCCTGCCCCGCCTGTGACGGCACGGCGTACGGCCCGGACGGCGGCACCTGCCACGGCTGCGCCGACGCGGTCAGCCAGGGCCGCAGCGCCGCGACGGCCCTCAAGTTGACCTACGTCTGGGCCCCGCACCCCGGCGACTTTGGTCCCGCTGGCCCGGCTTCTGGATCCCGGCTGGCGGTTCCCGCCGCACCGCACCCCCCAGGCGTGGGTGGACCCGGCCGGCGTGCGCTGGCTCGGCACCGAACTGCGGCTCTACCCGTTCAACACCGACACCGACATCCCGCCCCGGCTCCGCCGGGTCTTCGCCGACCTGCACACCGGACGCCGCGACCTTCACGGATCGGGCCGGCGCATCCCCGTCGACCCGGCCGACTGGCTCGTCGCCGTCGTAGACGCCCACCACTGATCCCGAACACAACCCGGAAAGGCACGCCCACATGGCCCTGCACCTGTACTTCCCGCTGCCCGAAACCCTCCGACTCGCCGCGCACGCGACCACCGCCGCCGACCAGGAACCCTCATACACCGAGCACACCGACGGCATCGCCTGTCCCGGCGCGCTCGTCTGGGTGCACGACCACGGCGTGTACCTCATGTCCAGCGGTCTCCCACAGCTGCGCGATCCCGACGACCCGAACCGCAACCTCATCGTCTACGCCGACGGCTGGAACCCGGACCTCGACGGCGACCACCGCGACCACACCCACCTCGGCGACGACTTCGCCGAGCACATCCACCTCACCGACGGCGACCCGGCCCTGATCGACACCCTGCGCCAAGCCCACACCCAGGGCTACCGCTGGCTCCGCCTAGCGGTGACCGAGCAGCACTACGACCTCAGCGTCGCCAGGAAGCGGCCTGGCCAGCCCTGACCGCAGCATGAACGCGGCCCTAACGGCGATGACGAGCGACACCAGGAAGCGGATCTTCATGGATGCCTCCAGCGCCCTCGTCGGCGCGGCGGTGCCCCGACGAGTGGGCACGGGTAGGTGTGGGTGGTACCAGTCCGCCGCACGGGGACGCTGCCGGATGGGCAGGGCGGACCCTGTCTTATGAGAGCCCTGTAATAGGTTCTCGTCCTGTCCTACTTGCACGAGAGATCTTGCACGAGCATCGAGGCTAGCTGGGGCAAACGGTGTCCTGTGAGAGCATCTTGGTGTAGATTGCGCCGCGAACCAACAGCGGTTTTGGTGCACCCGCGCAGCCGCGCAAGGGACTTAGGTATACCCACTCGTATTCGACGGCTTTTCCGGTAACCTCGAACGGGTTTCCGTCAGGATCACTAATCGTCATTTGTTGCCGCGCGCCATCTGATATATAGTCGACCGCAATGCGCCATCGGCAATGCAGTTTATGAGCCTCGGCGACCACCCGGAGTACGGCCGTCTCGTCGCGCGCCAGGGAGATCTTCTTCTCGGCAAAGAACGGCCCGCCGACGCCATCCTGCCAAGTGTAGGAGTGAAATATCGGGTTCGCATCTTCAAGATTGGCGACCAGAACAATCTTGTCGTCTGATCCAGCTTGGATAATTTCCTCGAACACTCCGCTCACGGGGGGTTTGCATTCCTCATCGAGAACTGGTCGCATGTCCACGATCTCGACACCCGCCGTACGGGCGCCTTTGAGGGTGACTTCCCACGTGCTCGACTGGACATCGACCGCACCAGCGGCAGTTAACTGCGCTCCGCGATCAGGATCGTAGGAGGCGATTGATTCCGCCGCACGCGGATCGGAACTTGAGAACGCGAAACCGCTCGGCGCGAATACTCCATCAGGCGTAATCCGACGTACGTCCACGACCGCAATGGGATCATTTCCGATGATCCGCTCACTAAGTTCTCCGGGTGATCCAGCGCCGCTCTCTAGCAAACCCTTCGCGATATCTGTCAAGTAGACCCCGATGACGCCTACTGCCAGCACGATGACCCACGTCACAGATCGCTTCCACCAGGGTGCGGATTCTTGACTGCCTGCCTGGTGTGTACTGCGTGATCCGTGACGCAGTCCTTCCCGGCTTCGACGCTGCGCCATGCGCGAGCAACTCCTAGGGGTATACGCACCGGTATCCAGCCCGGAACAGGGCCGATGTACCAGTTCGGAACAGCATGCGAATATTGTAGCCCGAGTTCACAATTGATATAGACAAGTGTCAGAAGTACGACCAAACAACGTCTCCGCTGGACGAAGCGCCCGGATTCCCATTGCTGGGGCAGGTTCAGGGACCTGCACCGATCAGCGCGGCCCGGCGTGACCGTGTGCAGTCGATGCGAGCCGACGGCCCGCGGTTGACGAAACCCGGTCTGCACGGCCGATGGAGTGTTCGAACAGGCTGCGGTGCTCAAGGCCGCGGCTGCCGCAGGTCGCGGTGGACAGAACGACCAGCGGTGGCGCAAGACCGCAGACCTGCCGGCTGCATCCGCTGGATGCGCTGTCCTGCAGGTGTCGTGTTCACTCAATGTCAGATCGCGGGAAAGATCGACGAGATCGCCGACCGACCCAGCCCTCGTGTCGTCGCCGAGATTCACATCGATCACAACACCGCTGCCGCGTGCACGTCAGCGCTGCCGGTTGCGAGTCCGCTAACCGCACCAGCCCGGCAAAGGTGGCCCACCCTCGCGCTGCGCTAACGCCTCAGGCAACAGTTGCGGCCCGTCACCGAACCCCAGGCGGAAACGGCACTGAAAACGATCATCCAAAAACGACAGTTTAGGAGGAGAACCACCGACAAGCCCGCGACAACGGCGACGCCTAGGTCAGCCGCCCATCCGCCGACAAATTGACATGAACCTACGCGCTGTAGGTCCTCGTCGATCTTCTCACTCTCCCACCCCATGACCGGGTATCCGTGTCGGTCGCCTACCTGGCGAGCGGCTTCAGCCGCCAAGTCGGCGAAAGGTTCGCCCTCTTCAGTCCTTCATCTCATCGATCAAGGAGCAGCATGACTCGTTAAACCACCCGCCCGTTGACGCCGCTGTCCACCGGTTTCGCATTCTGGTCCATCGACGAGTACACGAGCCGGGTCCGCCGTGGCGAGATGATCCTCGACGCGCCGTACCAGCGCGGCCGCCGCTGGACCGACGACCAGCGGATCGACCTGATGCGGTCCTGGCTGCAGGGCGTGCCGATCCCCGCCGTCGTGCTCAACGAGCGGACCGGATCCGCCTGGCGCGACAACCCCGGCGACGCGCATGTCACCTACGCCGTGGTGGACGGTCGGCAGCGCCTCGAAACCGCGCTCGCCTGGCAGGACGGCGACCTGGCCATCCCCGCCTCCTGGCTGCCGGCCGACTGGATCAATACCGGCGAGGACACCGACGACGGCCCCTATGCCGCTGGTCTGGCGCACGTTGAGCCGGGACCGGTTCGACGTGGTCATCTCCTCCAGCCACGCGTTCGCGCCCCACCGCGTCGCGCGGCTGATGGACCTGCCCTGCGTGCGGGCGCGGGTCGACACCGTCGCCGACGAGGCCGCCATCTACCTGCTCGTCAACGGCTCCGGAACGGCGCAGACGAACGCCGACCTCGACCGCGCCCGACGCGTCGCCGATACCCGCAAGCACCCGCCCGACAGCGCCGGACGGTGACGGTCCGGCCGGCGCAGACCGGCGATCCCCGCCCGTCCCGGCCGCAAGCCTGTCAGAACCTTCCCCGACTCGAGGAGCAGACCGTTGACCCACACCCACCTCATCGTCAAGTACTGCGGCGTCCAGGTCGACCCACAGGCACTGGCCTGGACCGACGCCCCCGGGCCGAACCTGGCCTCGGAACTGCGGGACGTGCTCATCGCACTCGACAGCACTGAGAGCCGCATCGCCCAGCTCCTGACCGCCATCGACCGAGGGCTCCGGGACGTCGGGACAGTCCTGGCCGCGGGTCCCGCCGACCAAGTCCCCCCGATCGACCAGGCCGGGATTCTGCGCGCGCGGGGACCCCACCTTGACGCCCTGCTGGCCCGCCGCGACGCACAGATCGAACACCTGCGGTCCATCGCCCGGCTGTGGGTCACCCAGCAGTCCGACCCGGCATCCGGGCCGCCCGCGACCACAGCGGGCTGAGCGCAGCCACCCGCCGTCGTGTCCCACCGCACCCCCCGTCCGCACCAGCGGGGACCTCCCCGGGGCGCGAAGAAGACAGGGCTCGATCCACCCGCGGCCCCCGGCCCTCCGCTGCCGCCTGTGCCAGAACGGCGTGGACACCCACCCCACACCCACGGCCACCCGGACCGACGCCCACGCGCCGGCCCGGGTGGCCCTTCATCTGTAAGGAGCCCCGCACAATGTCACGTCCACCCCGGAGCAGCCCGGCCCAGGGCAGCCCGAACCCCGCCGCCGACCGGACCTTCCGGCAGGCCCTGCGGCGGCGGGCCGGCGCCCTGACCGCCACCATCGCCCTCACCGGGCACACCGGTCAGCTCAGCCCGACATCCGAGCGGGATCGGCGGGAACAGGTCCCGTTCGCCTGGTTGTACCTGCGCCGCCGTCCGCAAGCCCGGCTCGTCACCGGCGCCGCGGACGTCATCGCTGAACTCGACGCCGTCGCGCTGTCTGACACCAGCCGCGACGGAGGAGAGCAGTGACCATGCCGGCGGCACGCAGTCAGGAGCAGATCGTCGCCCGGCTCCGAGAAGTCCACGCCGACGGCAAGGACCTCCTCGCAGGGCAGGAGGAGGCGCTGCTCCCGGCACTCGACTTCGACCATGCCCGCCCGTTCCTGCCCTCGACAGTCCGACGCAACCGGTGGCGCCAGCAGCGCGACCACGAATCCCGCGCCCGCACCTATCAGGTGCTCGCCATCTCGGAGATCCTCAACCACCGCGCTGCGCAGGCGAGACACGCCGTCGCCGCGCTCGCCGAGCTGGCCTGGCTGCTCGGCCGTGACGACGTCACCGCGGCCATGGACACCGCCGGCTGGCTCAGCTGCGGGGCACCGCGGGTGAAAGCCTTCACCGACGGGTTCGGCTGGCGGTTCGCCGACACAGTCGAGGACCTCGAATCCCGCCACATGCTCATCCGCATGGCGGCGGGCCAGCGGTGCCACCCGGACGGATGCCGACGCGGCTGCGCCGACCGACACCCCGCCTCGGGCCAGCGCGGCGCAGCACCAACCCCACGCACGCCAGCCCACCCGAAGCGCCGGTCAACGCCGCCTCCGTCCAAGAACGCCTGACGTCGCATGTCCCGAACAGTTCGCCTGCTGGTCACGATCACAAACTCGGCGACTACGACCGCACCGCCGAGGAGGTCCGCGCCGACGTCGAGCAGGAACTCAGCGCGGTGCCGCGCCAAGACAGGGACCACGCGGCCGACTTGATCCATCCGCAAAGTCGAGCGTCGATCGGTGCGGTCACCACACGGCAAGCGAACGGCCGGTGGGACCAAGTTCCTCCCGCCGCGGCTCGGCATGGCCGCGCGGGTGGTGCCCGCCGGACCCGACCGCGGAAGGAGACCGTCCGATGCCGCCCGGCCCCGGTCGCCACCGTCGGAGACGCGGGGCACCCCCGCGCCGCCTGGCCCGGCAGGGGCACCCATATCCGCTCTGACGGCCGGGCGCTGTCGTGATCGGCGCCGACACCCACCGATGATCCGATCCGACCTCACCGGTCCTGCGGGCCCCGTGGCCACCGGTTACGGGGCCCTCCCGTTTTCACCCATCAAGAGGAGATGACGATGCTGTCCTTTACCGCTGTCCACGCCTTGTCCAGGTGTCTGTTCACCACCTGCGATGAGGCCACCACCGTCGGCTGGGGCGACCAGCCGACGCTGCTGCTCATCCACGACCGGCGAGCGGATCGCGCCGGTGCGACCGTGCCCGTGATCCGCAGCGTCGAGTTTCCCGTCCACCCTGACGATCTGCCCGCCGATCCGTCCGAACTTCCGGCGCTGCTACATCGCCTCGCCCTAGCCCTGCACGACACCGACGCCACGTCGGTGTCCTACCGATCCACCCTCGACACCATCATCGAGCTGATCCGCCTCCGGGAACCCGCCGCGCGGCTGCTGGCCTGGGCCGTCCTCTACGACGACGTCCACACCGTCGACGGCCCGCCACGCAGGACCCGCCGCATCGACGCCGTCGACGTCGACGGCCGTCTCTACCAACTCACCCAGCTACCGGGCGAGGACCAACCGATGCTGGTCGTCGACGACACCCCGGAGCCCGCCGACACCCCGGCCACCGGGCCGGGACTGACCGCCCTGCTCACCGCCACGGCCCGGTTCACCGGCGGCGGCCTCGTGCGTGAGGTGACGCCGTGACCGGCGCCCGGGACCGGCACGACGTCGGCGACGAGGGCGTCTTCGAGCCCTGGGGGGCCGATGGGGAGTCGCTGCGATGCCGCGTGTGTGCCGCGGTCGACGGGATCGTCCACGGCGAGATACCGTCCATGGCCGGCTACGGGACGGACACCTGGACCCGGTGCACCCGCTGCGGATCGACGGAGGACAGCGACCCGATCTTCGGCCACCGAGCCACGCGCAAGGCGTGGCCGCCCGCCCCACCCCACCAGGGCACGCCGGACCCCGACAGCGGGCCCGGCGCGCACGCCGACACCCGCCGCCCGGCGAGTGCACCCTGCGGGACCTGCCCCTACCGCCGCGACGTCCCCTCCGGACTGTGGGACGCCGCCGAGTACGCCAAGCTGCCCGGCTACGACGCGCCGACCGCCCTGCAGCCACCCGGGTTGTTCCTGTGCCACCAGGCCGACGGGCGGGTCTGCGGCGGCTGGGCCGGCTGCCACGACGGCGAGTCCCTGCTCGCCCTGCGGCTGGCGGCCCTGCGCGGCATGGACCCGCGGGAGGTCGCCGCCACCCGCGACTACACCACCACCGTGCCGCTGTTCGGTTCCGGACAGGAAGCCGCCGCGCATGGCATGGCCCGCGTTGACGACCCGGACCCGATCGCGCGCCGGATGATCGACCGCCTGACCGCGAAGGCCGCCGCACGTGGACTCGACGCCGTAGTGCGGGCCCTGCCCGCGCCGGGCGTGGCCGTTGACGGGGACTGCCTCACCTGGGCGCCAGCGACAGCGACGCGGCTACGGGGCAGCGGCTACCCCGCCCAGGTGGTCGATGTGGCCAGCTGGGTGGACCACAGCCGCGGGACAATCGCCTTCATACACCGCACCGTCGTGGTCACCCAACCCGGCGGGGACCCCGCCGACGGCCACGTCGTGGATGTGACCGCACGGCAGTTCGACCCCGCCCTGCCGGCGCGCTGGCTCACCGGATGGTCCGAATACCTCACCGCCCTCGCTCAAGCCACCGGCGTCGAGCGTGTCACCAGGTGGCCCGAACCACCCAGCTGAACGGACCCCGACCCGGGATCCGCGCGGACCCCCGACACGGCCCCGTGGCCCGCCGCCCCATCACCCACCACCTACCCACCACGGCGCGGGGCCACGACCTGCTCGGTCCTGTGGCCCCGCGCGAACCTCGAACCCGCCCCGGGTTGCCCGCCCCCGGGACGGCCGCCATGGCCGCTTCCGGACCTGCACCGCCGCCGTGCACCCCTACGACTGCGACCGTTGCGTCGGCGACCTTCCCGCTCCCGTCGCGCACCGCCGGCGGACCGACCCTGACCCACGTCTCTCACCAGCCACACCTCGATCGGAGCCTGACATGCGCGACGACATCGACGACGAATACGCCCACGAGGAGATCCTTCAGGCCGTGGTCATTCACCTGCTCACCAGCGACGAACTGGACCGGCTCTGCGACGACGCCGGCCTGCCGGAACTTGTCGACGGCGACGGACATCCGGTCCACATCCACTCGGCCCGCTCCTACCGCGACGCCGAGGTACTCACCCTCGACCGCGGTGTGTGGCTGGAGCTGTCCGACGGCAGCGTGTTCGGCCTGACCGTGAAGAAGTCCCGACGCCCCAACACCGAGGTCACCCTCCACCGCCGGCCACCCACCCCCAAGTCACGACACTGACCCGATCGGTTCCGGTCCGGACGGACGCCTTCATCGCCGTCGCCCACCCCTCGGGCGACGTGCCGCCCAGCCCGCGGCCCGCACCCGGCTGACCGGGCATCACTTCCGCCCTGCCCGACCAGCCTCGTCACACGCCGAGACGTAGACGGGCACGCGAAGACCTGGTTTGACGCCGTTGGCAGCGGTAGGTGGCCACTCTGCCAGCCCACCTTCGCCCGTTGCCGGCCCGCGAGACGTCCGGCAACGACGTTCGCAGGTCAGCGACACGCAAGCAAACACCCGGCCAGACCGCTCTGGAACGACCAGCTTCCGCTGGCATCACCTACCGGACTCTCTCGCGGGCTGAGGTCGCGTGCCCATCAACGACTTGCGTATCGCGGAAAGTCGAGCGTCGATCTGTCCTGGTCACCGCCCGGGCGGGTCACGGGGAACCTCTCCTGGGTCGTTCCCGGAACCCCCGGCGCACCCACCCGGGTGGTGACCACCGCAGATCGTGACGACCGCCGCGAAAGGTCCACCTGTCATGCGCGATGTCCGCTCGCGTCCCTCGGCCCACCTGCCCGTCCCCGCCGACGTCGATGACATCCTGCTGTGGCGGTTGTCCCTCGATGTCGCCGCCACGCACCGGCCCGGCCCTCATGGCGGCTGTACCAGCCTGCTCTGCGCCGACGCGCCGACCTACCCATGCCCGCCGGCCATCGCCGCACAGCGGGCGGCACACATCGCCCACCGCCGTACACCGACCGCGCGAGGCCGCGCCGCTGTACCTCCGTCCCCGGTCACCGGCCGAGCGGCGCTGACCGGCGCGGTAGCGGCCGTCGGGCAGCCAATGGGCGCCGCGCCCTACCAGCGCGACGTATGGCCGCCACCGCTGCGCCGTTCCACCGCTGGGCTGGCCGCCTGACCCCGCGCATCAACACCCCGATAGCCCGTCCCGCAGGGGCCTTGGGCAACAGCGACTACAGCCGCGACGAACCGCTGCCACCGCTCCGCGATCACGTTGGGGTCAGTCCACCGTCGTCACCCCTCTAGCAGCACACCGAGCCCGAACTCCAGCGCGGCCGCACATCGGTCCGCCGGCGGCGTGTTCCACGTCGCCGGACCTCAATCTGCCCGGAGGTGTCCATTGAGTTTCCACACCGAAACCACCCACGCCGGCTACGCCCGCGCAGCCGTCGATCTGCGTATCCAGATGGCCGAGGTCGCCAACAGCGTGACCGGCAAGGCGTACGTGCGCGAGTTCCTCGCCGGCCCACTCACGGCCACACCCGACCACGACGGCCCGGCCATGGCCTGCGTGCTGCCTCTGTCAGCGTCACGGGCCTATTCGGATTCGTCCTGAAGCATGGAAAGTACGTGCAGTGATTGCTCGAGTTCACGTTGGTAGACGGCGGGTAGGACCTCCGCCAGCTGCCGTCGGATGGTGACGGCTTCGTTGATCACGTCCAGCGCTTCCTCCCGTCGGCGCAAGATCGCCAACCAGATAGCGCGGTCATTCAGGCTCCTGGCGAAGTCGGGGCGGAAGGCATCCGGACGCGCATTAGCGAGCTGTCGTCGGATGGTGACAGCTTCGGTGATCGCGTCCAGCCCGTTCCTGTCCCTCCACCGGCCCGAGTCTGCCAACGTCATAGCGACGTTGTGCAGATTCCCGGCGAGCTTGGGGAGGAAGACATCGGGACGCGCGTTGGCGAGTTTCCGGTAGACTTGGACGACTTCAGTGGTCGCGGCTAGGGCCTCCTCTTGTCGACCCACGGCCGACAACTGATTAGAAAGCATGTTCAGACTGTGGGCGAGGTCGGGGAGGGAGGCGTCCGGACACGCGTCAGCGAGTTGTCTCAACTTCCGGACGACTTCAGTGGTCTCGGCCAGCACCCCCTTCCGACCAACCGGATCCTTCAACTGCCTGGCGTGGTTGCCCAAGCTCACGGCGAAGTCGGGGAGCAAATCTTCCTGGCCTGCCTCGACTAGTCTTCGATAGATCTGGACGGCCTCCACGCTCGCAGCCAGTGCCTCCTCTTGCCGACCCGAGTCCATCAACATGCCTGAATAGTTGTTCAGGCTGCCGGCGTAGCTGGACAGGAAGGCGTCCGGGCGCTCCTGAACCAGTCGTGTAAAGATCTGCACGACCTCTTTGATCGCATCGAATGCCTCACGCCATCGACCCACGGCCATCAACAGGTTGGAGTGGTTGCCCAGGCTCCTGGCGAGGCCAGGCAGGCGCTCTACGTCCCGGCCCTCGCCCCGCGACGGACGACATCCAGGCCCTTCAGCCAACCGTCGATACATCTGCACGGCCTCAGTGCTCGCGGCGAGCGCCTCCTCGAGCCTACCCAATTCCGCCAGCCAGCTTGCGCGTTCAGCCAGGTTCGATGCAACATCTGATCGAGACCACTCGATACGCAAGCCTTGCGCCTTGGCGGCCTCGTTCGCGAGCCCTGTGACCTCGTTGGCGAATTGGATGCGGTCGACACCGAGTGGGTCTTCCAGCCGCCGGCCTTGCATAACGCTCTCGTCGGGTGTCTCGGGGTGACTCCGGGCATTCAGCGCATCGAAGAGTTCGGCTGCGATGTCCGCCCACAGCAGACTCGACTTCGGCAGAGCATCGGCCACGCTCGTCAGACTGGCGGTCGCCGTGGCCGGATCGCGCATCAGGCATTCCAGCGCATGCACCAGCGGCTTGGGTGCTTCCAATCCGGGCGCTACAGTCAGCGCGGCCACCGCCAGGGTCGTGGGGCGCTTCCCCAGCATCCGCGTCAGTAGCTCGCCCACGCGGTCACCGAGACCGGGGTGCGCGGCGGCTCGGGCGCAGATGCTCACCCATCGGGTCGCGTCCTCACCGTCGACGTGGGCGGCTAAGGTTTCGGCGATCGAGGTGCGGGTCCGGTCGGCGATCAGGGTGCCGATCAGGTGCTCCGCCAGCCGGTCGGGTTCCAACTGGCCGAACGCGTACGGGCCAGCGGCCGGGTACAGACCGGCCAACCACGCCCGGACCCGGTCGCGTCGATCCAGCGGCTGATCGGACAGCCCCGGGATCCGCGCAAACCAGTCGTTAACCTGCGCCGGCGTGGGGGGCAGCAGCAAGACAGTGGCGGCAACGGCGTCTGTCAACGTGCTCATGCTCAGGTCCGGGAAGACCCCGGCGGCCTCGGCGGTGCTCTTCCAGTAACGGCTTTCATGGCGTCGCACCCGCTCCTCCGGGCTCCTACCACGTTCCGCGCCGCATCCGCTCGCGGTTGTCTCCACCCAATCGCCTTCGGACCCGTCACTAGCTACGGCCAGCGCGTGATCGGGCCGGTAACCGGCTGACCTCAACCGCAAGGTATGCCCCGAGGTCGTGGTGTCCAGCAGGTCGGCCAAGGCAGTCATCTGGATCGCCAGCACCGTCCATCCCGCCGCGGCAGACGGCAGTGGTCGATCGGCCAGCGCTGTGGCTCGCGCCAGCCAGTTCGTGTCGACGTATCCAGACACATGGGCCAGTTCTTTGGCGAACGCGACCACCGCCGCCCGGTACCCGTCCTGGCGGGCAGCGTCGGTGGCGTCCAGTACCGGCAGCGCGGTTACGGTCGCGGCATCCAGCAACATGGCCACCAGGTCGCTGGTGTCGTCGAGCTGATTCCACCAGTTCCCGGCGGTGCGGGCCAACGCCAGCACCTTTACCGCGGGTGGCCGACGGCGGGTGGCCAGCGCCGCCAGCAGCGCCGCCACCTGGCTAGGCCGGGACTCGGCGTAATCCACCACGACCAGTACCGGCACGACGGTGTCCGCGATCACCGCCAGTTCCTCGGCTGGGGCGGTTCGGTCGAGCCACAGCACGATCCCACCCGTGGCGTCTCGGATGAACTGTTCGCCGAAGTGGCGGGCCAAACGGGTCTTGCCCTGACCGCCAGCGCCGTGCACCAAGCAAACCCCGACACCCGGCTGCTGGACCCACGTCCGCAACTGCTCCAGCAGATCGTCTCGGCCACGGAAGCCGACCACGGCTCGCCGCGCACTCAGCAACTCCGCCGGTGAGACCACCGCGCCCTGCGGGTGAGCGGCCGGTTCAGAGCTGGCCAGCGCAGTCAACTCCGCGGCCTCGATCACCGTCGCGGGGGAGTGGTCGGCCAGGACTGCACGAAACTCCGGATCACGGTGCAGCACATAGGCGGGCACGGCCTCCAACACCGAGTGCCCGAACGGAACAGGATCGGCTGCGATCACCCCGACCAGCAGGTCATTGCCCCGCAGGCCATTGCAGAACACTGCGGCTCCGGACAGGCCACCCCACGGGGAGCGGCCATCCTCACCGGTAGCTGGCGGGTGACCGTTCAGACGGATTGCGTACCGGTCGCTGACCATCCTGTCACCAGGGTTGAACGTGCCGGTCAGCTGCGCTGTATCCACCGGATGACCGGCACGCTGCATCACCTCGGGCACACCCCAGCTCTCGCAGCGCAGCTCAGGCCGGCGCGTGACCGTCTTGCCCCACCGCACCGCGCCGTCCACTGGCGTCCAGTGCGGGTCGTCGATCGCGACCAGGGCTGCATCGTCCCGGCCGCCGGGGGTTCCGCACCACACCACGTAACCCACGTAGCAACCCACGCGACCGGGCCGAAACACCATGGCCACCGCCCCCCACTGGCCGACCACGTGGGCCGAGGTCAGTACGAGCCGCGGTGCCACTACATATCCGGAGCCCGGGCCACCCACACCGGTAACCCCCGTCAGACGCTCGTCCCACTCCACCCCGAGCCCTCCCACCACATGTTCGAGGCGGTCCACTACCCCGAGCTGGTGCTCAGCGTCCAGTCGTGTCTGAAACGTCGCCGGGGCCGTCCGGTCGGGCTGAATCACCGGCCACGAGCCAGTCCCTGCCGTCAGGACGGATAGGTGTCAAGGTCACCGACACCCGGTGCGTGCGGCCCCGCGAGAGACCGCCCTCGACATCGCCAGAGACCACCCACGTTCTGAACCCCGCCTTGGCCTTGGCGTCCTGACGCAGCTCCACGGCGAACTCCAGCTCGATCTGACCTACCAAGAACTTCACCGGCTGACCGATCCCGAGCGCCGCCGCATGCAGCAATTCCTCACGCACCGCAGCGACCGCGTCTGCCAACTCGATCTCCATGTTCACCCGATCAATACGCCAGACGAAGCGGCCCAAATCGCCCAGCCGCCCAACACAAATCAGATCACGACCCGGGCAACATCCCACCACCCCAGCCACTCGCGCCGGACAGAGTGTGCGCACCTGTGCACGCAGTACTTACCGCCGCGCTCGAACCCGTACCCCGACAGCTTCTGCCACCCGCTGCCGAGGAAGGTGGTGGCGGTCCGCCAGACCGCGCGGCAGCGCCCGCGTCGATACGCGCCGCATCGGCCGCATCCTCGCGGTGTTGCCGGCGGCACCTAGTCGACCGCACCTGTCCGGATGACACGGCCGTCGCGGACACCTACGGGACGAGCGCGAGCTGCACAAATGACTCGATGCTTGTCAATGACCACAGATATGTCCATGGCCACTGGCGGCGCCTGCCCGACAAGGACGGCCGCCCCGTACCGGATCTGGATCAACGCCTCCATGAAGGCCCCGACAGCACCGCTGCACAGGCGAGAAAGGCGCAGTCCTCGCCCGCTGGCATCGAAGCGGCGTCTGCGCGGCTCGCCGCCCGCACGCCGAACCAGCGAACTCGTAAGCACAGGACACGCCGCCGACGTCTGTGCAACGGAGTCGGCGGCTCCGGCCCGCACCCCTACAAACCCGGACGGAGGTACCACCCCATGCCATCAGCACAAATAGAGCCACTGGCTGGAGGACAACGGCGTCTCAGGTGACACCGTCGCGCCATTGGGCGCCCTCGACGGCACGCGGCCCGCCACCACGGGCGGGTGGCGGTCATGAGCGGCATGGACGACAAGGACCGCATCACCCAACTGCAGGTGCGCTACATGATCACGGACGGCCTGCTCGCCGGGATGGACGCGACCGAACTGCAGGAGGTGGCCGCAGCCGGCGGCGTCCCCGTGCAGGCCGGCATGGGCGAACACGAGCTGCGTGAGGCGATCCGGGCCAGCAACGCCGCCCGGGCCCGCGCCGCCGGCGTGCCCCTCGACCGGCTGCCCACGCTCACCGCGCAAGAGGCCTACCAGCTGGCCCGCCAGCTCAGCGGTGAACCGGCGCTCCCGGACAAGTCCGAATAGCTCGCGGCAGGCGATCGGCGACCGACGGATCCGGCCAACGCGATTCCTGGCCGCCGAACTCCTGCCCTGCCCATGTTTCGTGAAGGACTCGCTATGGCACCGCTTGTTGACTTACCCCTTGCCGACCAGCCGCGACGGCCGGCCAACCTCGGGAGACGGCGATGACTGGCCGCGTCGTGTCGTGGCTCGTGATCGCGGTCTGCTCTGTGCTGCTGCTGTGCTCCGGGCTGTTCAGCGCCGTGTTCGTCGGTGGTGGTGCGGGCGTGCCGGCCGGCTGCTATATGCCGGCCGATGCCAGCGCGTCGGCGTCGAGTCCGCTGGTGGATCTGACCCCGCCCGCTGGAGGGTTCGACCCGATCGGGGACTGGAGCAGCGAGCAGGTCGGCAACGCGGCGACGATCGTGACCGTCGGCGTCCAGCTGGGCATCCCGCCGCGTGGATGGGTCATCGCGGTCGCCACCGCGATGCAGGAGTCGACGCTGACCAACCTGCCGCACCTGGGCGCCGGCAACGACCACGACTCGGTCGGGCTGTTCCAGCAGCGCCCGAGCCAAGGCTGGGGCACCGTCGCGCAGCTGATGGACCCGGGCTACGCCAGCATGAATTTCTTCCGGGCGTTGCGACGCGTCGACGGCTGGCAGTCGATGGCGCTCACGGACGCGGCGCAAGCGGTGCAGACGAGCGCCTACCCCGGCGCCTACGCCACGTGGGAGGACGATGCGACCACCCTGGTCGGCGCGCTTACCGGCCTGGCCGGGCAGCTCGGCGACTGTGGCGCCAACGTCGGCCCAATGGGCTGGACGCAGCCGATCATCGCCGAGGTCGGCAGTGGCTTCCGCACGGCGGATCGTCCCTCGCACGACGGGGTCGACTTCAGTGTCGGCAAGGGCACTGCGATCCACGCCGCCGCCAGCGGTGTGGTCACCCGGGTGCGGTGCAACGCCATCGACGTGCGCACCGGCGGTGATTGGGGTTGCGACCGCGACGGCAACCCGGAGCTGACGAGTGGCTGTGGCTGGTACGTCGACATCGAGCACCCGAATCCCGGTGGCCCGGGCGGGGTCATCGTGACCCGCTACTGCCACCTGCTCACCCGCCCCGCCGTCGCCGAGGGCGAGCGTGTGGTGGCCGGGCAGGTCATCGGCGTCGCCGGTAGCTCCGGGCACTCCTCCGGCCCGCACCTGCACTACGAGGTTCACCTCGGTGACCACAGCCCGGCCACAGCCGTCGACCCGGTGGCGTTCCACCGGCTGGTCTGCGCCCCGCTGGGCCGGTTCGCCGGCACGCCGCCGCCGTGCGAACCGTCCCCCGACGCCTGAAAGACCAGGCCGGCATCAACCCGCGCCGACGGTGACGGCCAGCCGCAAGGCTGGCCGTCCGCACGTGCGGCAGCCGGCGAGCCCGGGCGCCGGGCACCCGGGGTTCCCCGCCGGCCCCTTATCACCGGCGTATCCGCCCGCGCCGGCATGCCCACCGCCGACGCGCCCAACCCGTCAATCCCGCACCAATCCGCAGAAAGAGGTTTCAACCATGAGTACCGATTGCCTCGTCGGTGTCCTCGACCCCGACCAGCCTGACACGGTGCGTGTCCGGTACGTCCACTTCGACGGAGCGCCCGGCTACATCCTGCCGGCGCTCGACCGGATCTGGTCGTCCACCTGCTCCCACGACACCACGGCCCTGGTCGACGGGCTGCTCGCGCACCAGTGGTCGTACCTGGGCGGCGACGTCGCCGCGGACACCGCGATCACGTTCACCGGTGAGCAGCCGGTACCTGGCATCGGCATGGCCAGCGAGTTCGACGCCGACAGCCAGGTGGAGGTGCTGCCCATGCCGGCAGCGGTCGACCGCGTCAGATGGGTCTACCTCATCGATCCCGAACACGCGACGGTCACCGTCCACGAGTCAGGCAACCTCGACAGGCCGCCGACCCGGCACCATCTCACCGCCCCGGGACAGCAGGCGTCCTCCATCGAGGAGACCCGACCGGTCGATCTGGTCGCGGCCGCGCGCGGTGCAGGCGGCACGCACGGCCGGTCCCTCGCCGACACCTGGGCGCACGACGCCCTCGACGGCGCCCGCGCGCAGGCTCAGGTCACGGCGTTGCGGGTCCTGACCGCTGACCCCTCAGTCCCTCAGGCCCCACCCGGCGCCGGCCCCGCCCCCGAACTCGGGATCTCGGCGCCGGCGGAACTCGCGGGCGTGCTCGGGTCGCCGGTCTGGTCACGGCTGACCCCCACACGCCGGTCCGAGATCCTCGACGCCTGGCGGGCCGCCGCGCACGACGCGTTTGCCGACCGGGTCGTCGAGCACTGCCGCAACCTGCTGGGCGCCGCCGGCGGCGCCGGCCGGGATCTGTCGCACCTGCGTCCGGACCGGCTGCGCATCGGCGGCGTCGGGGTGTTCGCCGGGGACTGGGCCGCGACCCCCGGCCCGTCCGGGCAGATGCGCCTGCCGGTCGGGTTCGTCGGCGTCCTGACCGGCACCTGGAACGGGTTCGCCGTGTTCACCTGCTCCCGGGCGGTGGCCGAGGCGATCGTCGCCGACCAGCAGGTGCAGCGCGAGCGTCACCGCGCCCGGCTGATCGACCTGGGCCGCGGCCCCGACGACGCCGACCGTGACCTGGACGAGGCGATGGCGACGATGCGGTTCGACCGCGACACCATCGTGGTCGACGAGACCGCGGCCACCGGTGACCCCGACGCGGTCACCCGCATCGGCCCGGACCCCGACGGCCGGTACGTGGTCATGGGCGGCTCCTGGACCTGGCAGGCGGTCGACCCGCACGACTGCGACACCATCATCGGGGATCTGCCCGCCCCCGGCGCCCAGCAGCGGTTCGTCGAACTGCCCCACACAGGCCTGCGGGCGCCGCACGACCGGCTACACGTGACTGACCTGCAGACCGTCGCCGGCACCCCACCGACATCCCTGGTCACCCTGGCGCTGGACGACACCCCCGTCGCTGAGGCCCGCACCAGCGCGGACGGCGCCCACCTGTCCCTGCCGAGCGCCACGTTCAGCCGCGGCGACTGGGCCGCCTACCTCACCGGCTGCCGGCAGCACGGTCGGCCGGCATCCCAGACGCAGGTCCTTGACGCCCTGGTCACCGAGTACCAGGTCGGGCAGGCGGCACGCCAGGCCGCCGCCGACGGCGCCGTGCTGACCCGGCTACTGGACGCCGACGGCACCATCCTGCTGCTGCGACCGGTGTGGCCCGCCCCGCGCGACCACTTGGCGCGCAGGCGGCTCGGCCAGCGACTGCGACTGCGGGACCCGCACCCGCGCGGCCACCTGTGGCAGTGGTGGACCGGCACCGCCTGGCACCACCTCGCCAGCGTCACCGGCTCGCGCACCGTCGCCGATCCGACCGGGCGGCGGCCCAACCTGGGACAGCTTCTCGCCTTCCTCATCGCCGGGTCCCTGTACGAGAGCCTCGACCGCGACCAGCTGGTCCGGCAGGCCGCCGACGACGGGATCCCCCTGGACCGGCAGATGAGTGACGACCAGATCCGCGCCCTCGTACGCGACGCGCACCGCGAACGCGGCCGGGAGGCCGGGCTGCCGGTCGACGACCTGCCGACGCTGACCGCCGCCGACGGCCTCGAACTGGGCCGCATCGCCACCGGCGGCGCCCCCACCAACCACCCGGCCACCACCGACCAGCCCACACCGTCTGACCCGGACCAGCCCCCCACCCACCGCTGAAACCGGCCCGGCCGCCCCGTAGCCGTCGGGGTCCCGGCCAAGCCGCGTCACCAACACCCGTTCGCGTGTCCCGTGCTGGCCGGCGCCGGCCAGCACCGGGCGCGCCCAGCCCAGGGAGGACATCATCGCCACCGAACCACTGCCCAGCCGCGCCAGCACCAGCCGGTTCGAGCTGCACAACGTCGGCAACACCATGCTGACCGTCGGCCCACGCCACCACCGGCCCCTGTCCGACGACCTCGTCCTGGCCATCGGGCACCGCACCTACTTCCAGTCCTCGTCCCGGTCGGTCCTGCTGACCCGGGCACAGGTACGCGAACTGCTCGACTGGCTGAGCGCCTGGTACGAACACGGCTGGGACGGTGTCCCCCGCGAAGAGGGACCCACCACAGCCGACATCGTCGAGCACTACCACAACGCCGCCATCCGTGAGCGCATCCGCGCCGACCACGAACGCATCGACGCCCACCGGCTGCTGCAGGCCGCGATCGCGCTGATCCCCGCCGACTGCCGCAGCCAGGACCTCGACGAGGTCGCCCTCGACCAGGGGCGCATCTGGACGCGGCTGCAGAAGGAACGCGACCACCTCGAAGGCACCCGCCAAGCCCTCGTTGAAGGCCTCTGGGAAATCGAACACTCCACCACACCGTCAGCGGACGTACTGCGCACAGCAGCCGCACGCCTGCTGAAGGCCGACAAGCCGTTCACGGGTCAGGTCAGCGACGCCGAGGCCGCCGACACCCCGCTGCACCACCGCCCACGGCTGGTCGCCGCCGCCGACCTACTCCCGACACGGGACTGACCCCGACACCACACCAACACCCGCTGCCTGAACACGCGCCACCACCCCGCACCCGGGCACGGCCAGCTGGCCGTGCCCGGGTAGCTGTCTGAAAGGACCCCCGCTGATGTCCTACACGGCACCCACCGCCGATCAGCTCATCGAGCTGCTCCGCGACGCCATCAGCCGCCACCGCGGCAACCCCGCCCTGCACGACCGTGTCCTGATCGACATCAGTGGCGTGCGCGTGCCCATCGACGGCGTCGACCTGTACGACGTCACCGACGAGTGCGAGCGGAAAGACTGCCACTGCGCCTACGGCCAGGAGAACCCGCCCGCGGACGCCCCCAAGGAGGGCGTCCATTTCACGTTCCTCATCACCGGCGACGTTCCCTGAATTCCACCCGGCCAATCAGCCACACACCCGCGACTGGTCCTTCTCCCTCTCGCTCACACATCCCCGCTCGCAACAGCCTTGGTGAACGTTGCTGCAACGCCCACGGCGAACACGACTTGCCAGCGCGACCGAAGGCACTATTGCATTCGTCGCGGCCAATGGCAGCCGTCCCTGGCGAAACCCTTGGAAGGATCCGCGATGACCGGCCAACCCCGCGCCGACCCGGCCACCGCGGGCGAGCCCGACGACCCGTTCGCCCGCCTCGTCCAGGAGCTGCTGGACCTGGACTACACCCGGGTCGCCTCCGTCGGCGCCGACGCCGTCAGCTACCGCATGGCGACGGCGTCGGACCTGCTCGCGACCATCGAGCGCACCGGCGCGACCGGAAGCGCACGGCTCACCGCGCTTGCCGCCGACGGCACCCACCGGTGGGACGTGACCTGCACGGCGACCACCCCACCGCAGGTGCAGGTCCTCCTGCTGTACGCCGTCCTGCTCGCCGACGCGGGCGACGAACAGGACGTGCTGCGGTCGGTGGCCGACACGCTCGGCGTGGACCTGCACGCCGAGCCGACCGACCCGGCAGGACCACCGGCCAGCTAACCAAGCCGGACCGCGAGTCCCGCCCAACCGGGGCGCCCGAGCCGAGGGGGATCGGGCGCCCCACCCAGCCCCATCAACGGGACAGCGACGCCCCACCGCCGCCTGACCCGCGATCCGCGCCGTCCATATCAGATGGCCGACGTGCCGTTCCTCACCCAAAGAGTGACCACTTGAGAGTCCAACACGACCGCACCGGTACGGCCGCCCACGGGCGACTGCGGCCCGACACGTCCGCGGCGATCACCACGATCCTGGTCAACATCGAGACCACCACGCACCAGTACGGCTGGGACCAGCAGCCGGTGCTGTTCGGCCTGTTCGACCACCTCTGGGCCGACGGCACCGCCGCGGTCGAGGTCGACCCCCGCATCACCGGGCCCGACCTGTGGACCACACCCGACCCGCGCCGCCCCGGCATGACGCTGCCCGTGCCGGTCATCCTGCACCGACTCGCCACCGACCTGACCGGGCCGGCCGCACGCCGCTGGTGGGACGGCTGGCTGCACACCAACGGGCGCACCTGCGTCGGCGTCGGCCTCGCCTTCGAGGCGTGGGCAGGACCGGACCGACCCGGCTACCGCTACGGCGACCTGGCCACAGCCCCACCCGGACAACGGCGCGAGGTCCGCGTCGTGGCCGCCGTGGACACCGACTTTCACCTACACCGGGTCATCCGGGCCCGCGGGACGGACAGCACGCGCGTGGACCACCGGCTGCTCGTGCCCACCCGCGGCCGGCACCGCGGCATCGTCACCGGGCTGTACCGGCTCGCCCGCCTCGCCCGCAGCCGCTAACTCACCGTAGCCGGCGGCGGCCCGCAAGACAGCACCACACGCTGCCCCCGGCAACCCCAACGGCGCGGCAACGCACCCTCCCTCATCTGGGCAGCGGGTGCACCGCCCAGCCCTCAACGTCGGGCTCGGCGCCGCCACCCCGTCTCCGCCCGCGCGGTCATTCGTTTCCACCGCCCGCGCACCCGGAGACGGGTGCGCGGGCCCTGTCACGACAGGAGTCCCTGTATGAACCCGACGTCACCGCAGCCGGCCAACCCCGGCGCCAACCCGACCCCCACGCCCGCCGCTCCCGCCACCGCCCGCCGGATAGGTCACCTGTACCCGCGCGTCGCGCAGTTTCTGGCTGACAACCCCGACAACCCGCTGAAGGTCGGGCAGATCACCCGAGCGATCGGCGCACCCTCTTCGGGCGCGGTGTTCGGTGTGCTCAAGCGGATGGCCAGCGTCGGTTACGCCACCCACGTCCGCGATCCGTACCACCGGTTCCAGATCACCCCGGCCGGGATCGCCGCCGCCGGCACCCTGCCGCCGCCGGCTCCGCGGGGCGCCTCCGGCGGTGGCCGCGCCGGCCGGTCGGGCCGGCGCAAGCCGGTGACCCGCCCGAACGGGGAGCTGTACTGGCCGCGCAAGCTCGCCGGCGGCACCGACATCGAGGTGCTGCGCCGGCTCCGCGCCGCGCAGATGCCGGTGCTGCTGTACGGGCCGCCCGGCACCGGCAAGACCGCCATGGTCGAGGCCGCCTTCGACGACCTGCTCACCGTCGCCGGCACCGGCGACACCGTCGTGGAGGACTTCCTCGGCAACTACGTGCCGCTGCCCGACGGCGGCTACGAGTTCGTCTACGGCCCCCTCGTCCAGGCGATGCGGGACGGCCGGCCGCTGCTGGTCGACGACGCCACCCTCATCCCACCCCGGGTGCTGTCCGTGCTCTACCCGGCCATGGACGGCCGCCGCGTCATCCACCTGACGGCCTACCGCAACGAACGCGTCGAGGCCACCGACGGTTTCTACGTCATCGCCGGACACAACCCCGGCGTACACGGCGCCGTGCTCACCGAAGCCCTCGCCTCCCGCTTCGGCGTGCACATCGAGGTCACCACCGACTGGGACCTGGCCCGCCGGCTCAAAGTCGACAACCGCGCTGTGGCCGCCGCGATCGACCTCAACAACGAACTCGCCGCCGGCACCGTCACCTGGGCGCCGCAGCTACGCGAACTGCTCGGCTTCGCCCGCCTCCACAAGACCCTCAGCCTCGCCACGGCGGTGTCCAACCTCGCCGGCCGCGCCCCCGACCACGACCGCGACGCCGTCATCAAAGCGCTGACCACCCACTTCGGCACCACCGTCACCGCACTCAGCCTCGGCCCACAGCACTAACCATCGACGAAGGGAACTCGCACCATGCCACACCCCAGCGGTCACCTCCGACCCGCCGGCAACCCCAACCCGGGCGACCCGGACTGGGACGGCTGGTCCCAAGCCTGGACCAGACACGTCAAGGTCCTGACCGGACGCACCGACCTGACCGTGGTCGTCGCCCCCGGCGCCGGCGGCGGCGCCCCGGCCTGCTTCTACCCCGCCCTGCGGCGCATCGAGGTCGACGCCACCCACATCGGTGACACCCCCGACATCGCCGACCCCGCCCGCGCCGCCCACAAGAAGCGGGTGCCCACCGCGTACGGGCTGCTCGTCCACGAGGCCGCCCACGCCACTCACAGCCGCTGGACGATCCCGCGCGGCACCCCACCCATCGTGGCCGCCGCCGCCGACCTGCTCGAGGAATCCCGGGCCGAAGGCCGCCAACGCGGCCGGCGCCGCACCGACCGGCGCTGGCTACGCCACACCGTCAACACCCTGATCACCGCCGACGAGGCACCCGTCGACGACCCCTGGCGCGCAGGACACCTCGCCGGGCTGCTCCTGGCCCGCGTCGACGCCCGCATCGTCACCAGCAAGGACGTCCGTACCGTGCGTGGGGCGGTCCTCACCGTACTCGGGACCAAACGGCTCAAGCGGCTACGCGAGATCTGGAAAACCGCCCACACCGTCGCCGACGACGACGCCGCCACGATGATCGACCTCGGTTGGCAATGGTGTCAGGCACTCGGCATCGACCCACGGCGCCAGCTCACGGTTCCGGTGCCGGACCCCGGTGTGTTCCCTGGACAGCTCGCCAAGGCCCTGGCCGACTACCTCGCCGCCGCCGCAGGCATCAGCCCGGCCGAGTTCACCGCCCAGCTGATCGCCGGCCGGCACGGCGCCCCCGCCACCTGGCGGCGCCGAACCCCCACCGTCGAAGAACAGCAGGCCGCACGGCAACTCGCCGCACGGCTGCACGCCGCCCGGAGCCACCAACCGGAACCGGACACGAGACCCTCGCCGATTCCGCCCGGCCGGCTGCGGGTCCGCCAGGCCATCACCGCCGACGCCCAACGCGACGCCGGCGCCCTCCACCCGACCGCCGCACCCTGGCAGCAACGCGCCACCCTGCCGCCGCCCAAACCCACCCTGCGAATCGCGGTGCTCGTCGACACCTCCGGATCAATGAGCCCCTACGCCAAGCCGCTCTCCTCGGCCGGCTGGATTCTCAGCACGGCCGCGCACCGCAACCACGCCGCGACCGCCACCATCGCCTTCGGCAGCACCGCCACCCTGCTCGTGCCGCCGAGGCAACGCCCCACCCACGTCCTGGACATCAGCCCCGGCGGCGGCACCACCGCATTCAACGACGCGGTCAAACTCGCCGACCAGGTCCTCGACCTACGCCAACGCGGCCCCCTGCGGATGCTCGCCGTCGTCTCCGACGGCGAGCTCGACGACATCGAAGCCGGGCAGAAGCTCATCACCACCCTGCACCGCACCGGCTGCACCGTACTGTGGCTGCGCCCCGCCGGCCTGTCCGGCCACACCTTCCACCACACCACCACCCTCACCGTGGCCAACCCGATCGACGCGATCGGACAGATCATCGCCGCCGCGATCACCCCGCTCGAAAACGCCTGACCACCACCAGTCGCAACACAACGGGCGCCAAGAACACAGGCAGCCAGCCGCCCCTAGCGACATCGAGCTGCCCGATCCACCCCAGCACCCGCCCTGCGCCGTTGGCGGCCACACAGCAACCGGCCCGCCGACGGCGGGCTACACCTGTGGCACGCCCCCACCGTCGCTGATCGCATCGGGAAACTTGCCGTCAGGCGGACCCTTCTACTGGCACCCGTCCCCAGCGTGGTGAAACACACATCGTCACCGTCGACGGCGCCGGCCGGCTCGTCACCGCCGATGGGGTCGGTGTTCAGCACCCCAGGCATGCGCCAACCGCCCTCGCCGGCTACCCGAGCAAGCGTTGGCGCGACCGACGAACCGCAATCGGCGCGACCCTGCAGCAGCTACGCGAGGAGGGATACGTTCCGCTCGAGCACGAGACCGCACTGGACAAATCGTCCAGGTGGGACTTTGCGGTGATCGATGCAAATCAGCTTCTTGCCGTCAAGGGTCCTACCCTGACGGTGACCAAGGAGTTCCCCGAATGACGAACATCGACGATTTCCTGCGCCGACAAGAAGAGATCATCGACCGGATTGGTTGGGCGGTCATGCATGTGCTGCCCACCTATGACGACCCCGACATTACGACCCCGTTCGCCTACACCGTTGGGCTGACCGCGCACGACTATCCAGAACTGATCATTGCCGGGCTGCCGCCCGAGGTTGCCCACGGCCTGCTCAACGACCTGGCCGGCCGGCTGTACGACAAGGCCGAACGGTTCGCCTGCGGCCAGCGCATCAGCGATCTCATCGCCGGTTACGACGCCGTCCTCGTCGAGGGCGCACCGATCGATGCGCTGCTGCCCGGGGTCGCCATCGCCCGCTACGGACGCAACCGGGTACGGCTGCTGCAGGTGGTGTGGCCCGACCCGCAGGGCCGGTTTCCCTGGGATGCCGGCTACGACGTCGACCCCGACACTCAGCCGCTGATCGCGCGGCCGTAGCCACCGCAACTCCGCCGCGCGTGGAGCCGGATGCCGAATCCGTCCGGCTCCACGCGCCCGCCCCCGCCCGACTCCAACGGCAGCTACCTGTGGCGCCTCTCGGAGCGCAGTGCCAACAGCGACGGCACCGGGGCTCCGGTGGCCGGGCCACTGGATCCAGAGCGCGAAGACGGGTCCGCCTGCGGCAGGATCGGCGACGACCAGTGGATCGACATCCGGTACCGCAGGCCGTTGGGGACGGCAACGCCCAGCGGTGGATCTCCGACGCGCAGATCGCCGAAACCACCTACACCGCATTCGCCGGCACCCGATACGCCGTCACCGCCCGGCTGATCGTGCGCCGCGACCACCCAGCCAACCCCGCGGCCAGCAGGAACTCCTGCCCGGCTACCGATACCACGCGGTACTCACCGACAGCCCGTTCATCCTCGTGCAGGCCGAATCCCAGCACCGCCAGCACGCAGTCATCGAGCAGATCAACGCGGATCTGATCGCCGGCCCTCTGGCGCACCTGCCGTCCGGCCGGTTCGCAGTCAACGACGCCCGGGCTGACCTGCCCCGGCATCGGCCACAACCTCACCCGCGCCGCCGGACACCTCGCCACCGGCACCTGGACCACCGCCCGGACCGCGCGACCATCCGGACTCGGATCATCAACGTCGCCGCCCGCCTCGCCCTCCGGGCCCGCGTCATCACCGACACCCACACGAGCACTCGCCCTGGCAGTCAGCGTTCGACACCTTTCACCGCCGTCCGCCCCGCACCCGGTTGACCAACCACAACCAGGCGGCCCGACCGTAGGCCACAACCCCCGCCCCCGGAACGACAACACCCGCAGCAAGCCGATCACGTGATCGGCAACTTCACCGCGACCCAAACACCCCCATACCGCAGCTACTCAACCAAACCCACGACGAACCGCGTCGGTGGATCGAGGCTAAGCGTCGAGGTCCAACCTGGTCGCGAGCGAGCCATCGGCGTTCAGGCCGAATCGACGGAGCTTCTGAGCGTGATCGTTTTCCCCCGTACCTTCGTACAACGCAGCCAGGCGGTCTAGCGCAGAGTGGACACCGTGGTCGATGGCCTGCTGGTACAAGTCCCGCGCGCCGCCAGGATCACCGGATCTCGCTCGGTCGTCGGCCATGTTCACCAACAGGTTGGGCGCACCACGACCAGCCGCCAACAGCGCGACCTCAAGTGCGCCGTCACGGTCTCCGACGCCCGCGCACCTGCCGGCCAGGTCGATGAGCTTGGTGGGATCACCTTGGTCAGCGGCGTGGAGTGCCGCGGGCAGTTCGCCCTTGCGGTCGACTCCGCTGAGAAACGTTCCTGTGAGCGCCGCGATGGCAAAGAGGGTGGGATCGCCGTACCCGGCATCGGAGACGACGGGTGTCGACCCTGGCGGGTGATCTGGACGCTCAACGCCCGCAGCCTGGTCCCTCAGCCCGGCCAGACGGGCTCTCGCGGCCTCGTGGCCTAGGTTGGCCGCCCGCGCGTACAACGGGACGGCATGTCGGTAGCGGGCTCTCCGGTGAGCCTGGGCGCCGATGATGTACAAGACGTCGCGATCGGTGACGGTGACGGCGACAGACTTCCAGAAGCTGGCCGGCGGGAACTGCGCGGCGCGTTCGGTACGGCCGAGTTGTTCGAGGTAGTCGGCCAGCCGGTAGCAGGGACGCCCGTCTGGCCGGGCGGGCTCGAACGGGCGGGCGCGGATGCGGGTCAGCAGGCCGCGGACGCCAATGCACGACTGGGCGGTGTAGGCGAGCGCGGATTCGAGCCAGTCCTCGCCGAGGGCGTCCCAGTCGTGATCGTCGAGATAGTCGGACGCCGCCTGTTCCAGCAGGGCGTGAGGCAGAGCGAGGGGATGGCCGAACCGGCGGGCGTCTATGGCGACCTGCAGGATCGCCCGCGGAGCAGGCATCGTGTCCACCGCGGTGCGGTAGCGGTCTTCGAGGACGGGGCCGCCGGCCAGGTACTGGGTTATCCGGCCGCCCTCGGCATGTTCGGCGGCACGCCTCAGCCGCGCATCGACACCCGGCCCGGCCAGGGCGGCGAGTTCGGAGGAGCTGAACGTGTCGGTGAGGGTGACCTTCGTGCCTGCGGTCAGCAGTTCCCGGGCCTGCCCGTACAAATCCGGATTCCCGCCAGTGGGCCGGGTGGTCAGGATGTTCCAGTAGTCCGGCCACAGGGTCGCCAGCACCAGCACTGGTCTCCGGCCCGGATCGGCCAGCAGCCTGCGCAGTCCGGCGGCGAGTTGCTCACCCATGCCGGGAGCGGTTGGCATCAGGTACTGCTGTGCCTCGTTCAGCCAAACGATCGTTTCCGGCTCGGCCTTGTCCAGACCGGCCAGGGCCGCCTGCGGGTGGGTCGGATCGAACGGATACCACAACCGCCATCGGCCCGGCTGTAACTCCTCCAGGTACCGGGCGAGTTCCCAGCCGGCGCGGGTCTTCCCGGTCGAGGACCCGCCCACCAGCGTCACCAGCCTCGACCGCCCGTCGGCGAGCAAATCGTCGAGAATCGTCCGCAAACGGGCGTCATGCGCCCGCGGCACGTAGCCGGGCAGCAGGTCGCCTGCACCAATGCCCGTCACCTGGATCGCCGGGTGTACTCCCAGCACGAGAGGATCACACGCGTCGACCGGCTCGCCCAGCCGATCCTGCAGCGGGGCCGGTTGGACCGTCGCGGCGGCAACCCACAATTGGCGGACCTGCTCCGCGACCGGTGCGACCTGCTGGCGTCCGGCCGCTCGGGCCAGGACGACGGCGACAGACACCGTGTCCTGCTGGGACGCCAGCCCGTCACCGCTGATGACCTTGCCGATCAGGTCCTTGCCCGGCGCTCCCGGCAGGTCATCATCCTCAGCGATCTGCCGGGCGAGCTCTATCAACTGCGGGCGGTCTGCCTCCGCGTACAGTCGGTAAACCGCGTCCCGCAGCTCGCGGGCCGCCCCGGCGGGCAGCACCTTCTTCTCCACCGCTCGGCTGCGGCGAATCTCCGATCGGGACTCGTCGGCGTTCATCGCCCACCAGCGTGCCCGATCAGCACCAACTAGTACACCGATCGACGCTCATCGGCATCAGGAATCCAGCGCTCCCCGTGGCTTGAACCTGGACGTACGGCCGGCGCCGGCTTTCGCGTTCCGAATCAGACACACGATGGAGCATCCGATGGCCCGATCCGAAGAACAGCCCGACTGCCCGCGGCCCAGCCGGACCCGCGTCGTCCTGGCCGCGCTGACCGGCGTGCTCGCCGGAATCACCCGCGCGGTCGCGGACTGGCTGCTCAAACACCTCGGCGGTTAACTTCGTGCCGGGCGGGCCTCACCACGAGGCGGGGTCCCGCCCGGCTCGGACGCTGGATCACCGCCGGCCTCGACAGGGCGGGCAAGCTAAGGAAAGCGGAGAGCCTCACCCTGCCCCGGCGGGTCCGGCTGTTGGAGCGGTGGCTGGCGCACTCCGTGCTGCTGCGCGGCCATGCCGGTCCTGCACAGCGCCGGCAGTTGTGGGTCCGGCTGGGCAAGTCCGGCGGCACGGGGATTTCCGCGAAAGCCGGCGCGGCCAGTCGGGTCGCGGTCCAGCGCTGGGGTGCTGGACCACGGCCTGACCGAGCCAGGGGGCACCAGTGAAGATCACCGCTCCCGGATCCCACCACGTTCCAGTCACTGCGCGACAAGAGCACCGGGGCGGGTCGCGGCCGGACTACCATCGACTCCAACCACACCGCTCGGCGAGTCGTTGCGAGGGCTGGCGTGAAACTCGTTCAAGTAGCGGCGCACCGTGCGTTCCGACGTGCCGACCCTCTCCGCGATGGCGGTCGGGTGCTGGGTCGGGTCTTGCCGGTAGGCGTCGATGACGGCGTTCCTCGTGGTGCCGCGGCGTCGCGGCTGCCGATCCACTTCACCAGGGCTTTCGTCGTCGCTGTCTGCCTCGGCGGAACGCCTTTTGCTGTCGGGGTGGCTTTTCGCAGCTGAGTCGAGGTTGTCTGCGGGCGGGGGTTGGTCGCTCGGCGTGTGGTCGGTGGGATGGGCCGATGGTGGCTTGTCGATCATGATGGCATCAGTCAGTGCACCGCTCGCCGGGGTTCCGGGCGGGTTGACGGACGATGTCGGCGCCTCGTGCTCGGCGGGTGGCGGCGCCGCGCGTTCCGCGTGTGGTGTGGGCCGCGTCGCCGACGACGTGGGTTGGGCGAGCTGCAGTCTGGCGGACAGTTCGACCAGGCTGATGCTGGCGACGACGATGAGGCCGTCCACCGAGATAGGTAGCAGGTAGGCCGATAGGCCGGTCTCGCCGTAGCGGGAGGCGACGCCGACCATGTGCCAGTAGGAGACCCAGGCGGCGATGGTGGCTATGGCGGTGGTGGCGATCAGCCGCGCGGCGGCCAGGAGTTTGTGGTGGACGGGGACGCGGGAGATCAGTTCGACGGTGAGTAGCAGCGCCACCGGTGGCCAGGCGGCGATGGTCTGGCTGATGAGGTGCGGTTGGGCGTGCAGGACGTTTGCGGCTACGGAGGCGGCAACGCCGATGATCAGGGTGGCCCGGACCGCCCATCGGATGCGCTTGAGGCTGCGTACGGTGGCCGGTGTGTCGGCCGGGCGCTCGGCGCGCTGCGCCCGGGTGGCGGCCGGCAGGGTTGCCGCGCTCATGCGGCGCCGCCTCGGTTGCGGCGGGCGCGGCGACGCACGTCGTCGGTGAGGGCGCCCGCGAGTTCGCGGGTGTCATCGGTCGGTTCGGTGTCGAGCTCTTCCAGGCGGCGGGTCAGCTCGGCCAGCCGGGCGGCGATCGCGTCGATGTCGTCGAGGTCGGCGTGGTGGCGCATCGCCGCCTGGTACAGCTCTTCGGCGTAGGGGTCGTGTGCGATGGCGGCGTCCAGCACGGCGAGGGCCTCTTCCGGTTGGTCGCGTAGCGCGTCGGCCAGGGCGAGGTGGGCGTCGAGGGCCTGCCGGCGGACCGCTTCCCGGTACGGTTCGGCCCATTCGTAGTGGGCGCCGGCGGCGAAGGGGCCTCGGTAGGCGGTGACCGCGTCTCGCAGCGCGGCCAGCCTCGCGTGGCCGGTGGTGGTCTCGGCGGCGGCGAGTGCCGCGCGCATCCGCCACAGGTCCACGTCCAGGGTGTCGCGGTTGAGTAGGTACCGGTGCCGTGGGTGGGTGATGTAGGTGGCCCGCCCACCGGTGCGCCGTAGGGCCAGGCGCAGGGCGTAGACGTAGGTATGGATGCGGTTGGGGGCCTTGGAGACGGTGGCGTCCGGCACCAGGTCCTCTTTCATGGCGTCGACGGTGGCGCCGCCGTCGCGGGCAATCAGGTACACCAGCAGTTCCATGGCCTTGGCGCGTAGCGGCTGTTGCGGGTCGGCAGCGACGATGGTCGGCGGGCCGAGGACCTGCACCGCGACGACGCCCGGTCCATCGCCAGCGGGGTCGTCGGCGTCGCCGTCGTCCAGGGCCTGACCGTCCTCGCCGTTCGGCCGGGGGACTGCCGATCCCGCCGTGTTCGGACGGGTGGTTTCCGCGAGGACCGTCAAAGCCGGCGTGGTGTCCGGGACCTGTGTGGCGCCGGTGATCTGGTCGGGGGTAGCGGCGTCGGGCTCCGGGGCGGGGCCGGCGGTGGGCGGGTCATGGTCGCCTGTGGGCGTCGCGGGCTGGGTGGTGGCGACAGGGGTGCGGGGCTGCGGCTCGGTGGGTGCCGGCGGCTGGGGCAGGCCGGTGTGGGACTCGGCGAGGGTGGGCAGCAGCGCGGCTGCCTCGGCGGCGGTGATGACAGCGAGGCGGCCGGCGTCGGCGGGGTGGCTGCCGTGCCGCGAGCCCTCGCCCTCGGCGGGGGTGGTGGTGCCGTCGCCGGCCACGACGACGGTGTTGCCGTCGGGCCATGCCCCGAGCAGGACTCCGTGGATGTCCAGACGCTGCCCCTGGGCGAGCAGGGCGGCGATGCGGGTCCGCTCGTGTGGGACGGTGGCGTCGGCGAGCAGCAGGATCGGCGGTAGCGGTTCCTCGTGCGGGTCGGCGTCGCGCAGGTGCGCCACGGTGTCGACCTGGTGCCCGTACACCAGGCGGGTACGGTGCAGCGTCTGCTCTTCGAGGAGTTCCAGGGCCTCGGTCAGGTCGCCGGTCACGGTGAGCCTGGGTGTGTCGGGCACGTTCACGGCGGCGGCGCCGAGCAGGGTGGCCAGGGTCGCGGCGGGCAGCACCACACCGCAGCGTCCGTGCGGGTCGTCGAGGGCGCCGGAGGCGAGTGCGGAAGCGAGGAAGCCCCGCGCCGCCGCCTGCGCGCCCGGACCGGTCAGCCCCAGCCCGGCCGGTGGCCACGCCGCAAGCATCGGGTTGCCCAAGGCTGGCAGGTTCAGCGGCGGCGCCGGGTCGGTCCGCTCCTGCTCATAGACGCCGTCCGGGATCTCGGTGGCCGCGTCGTCGGGGGTGTCGGTGACCTCGCTGGTGTCAAGCAGGTCGGTCAGGCTGGTGTCCTCGTCTGCCGCGGGGCCGCGTAGGCCAGCGCGCACCCGGGTCACCACCTGCGGCAGCGGCGCCAGGTCCGGGTCGTCCAGACGTGACTGTGCGCTGGGCGGGCGTGGCGTGTATCGGCGTCGGCGCAGCCGCCACACCACGGCGGCGGCGCCGGCGATCGCGAACGCGAGACCGAGGTCGACCCAACTTCCGGTCGGCAGTGCGATGCCGTCGGGGTGCTCCGGTCGCCTGGTCGGGCCGGTGGGGGCGGTCGTGCTGGCGGCGGGACTGTTCGGGGTGTCGACCGGTGGGGCCGGGGCGGGCGCGGCCGGGGCTGCCGGTGTGGGTTCGGTGACGCCATCGTCGGCGGGCCGGCTGACGGTGGGGCTCGGCTGCGACGCTGGCGGTGGTGCCGGATCACCGGGCCGGGGTTCGGCCGGGTGGTCCGTGCCGGGTGGGGCGGCTCCAGGGTCGGCGGGGGTGGGCGTGGCGCAGTCGGGTGCGGGTGGCGGGTCTGCAGGCGCGGTGGCCGGCGGACGCGGGGCGGCGGGAGGCGCCGGTGGGGTGCCGCTGTCGTGGGTGTGGCGGGTCGGTAGGTGCAGGGTCCAGCCGGGTTGGATCAGGTTCGGGTCGGTCAGGGTTCCGCCGACCGGGAAGCGTCGTCCCTTGTTGCGGTCGTAGATGTCGGGCCAGCGGTCGGCGTCGCCGAGGTGCCGGTCGGCCAGCCGCGACAGGGTGTCGTGGCGGCGAACCGTCACCGTCGCCGGGGAGCCCGGTCCGGCCACCTGGGCCGGGCCGGCGGACGCTGCCGGCACCCCCGCCGCTGGGGCCGGTGCGGCCGGTTCCAGGCTGCTGTGGACCGGTGGGGATGACGCGGCCGCAGGGGTGGCGGTGGCGACGTTGGTCAGGGCCGTGGCGCCGAGGACGGCGGCGTGCAGTGCCCCCAGCGGGCCGGGCACCCGTATGGCCGGCCACCGGCGGGCCCGTCGGGTGAGGTGGGTCCAGGCGCTGGTGAACGCGGTGGCGGCGAAGCCGGCCCAGACCAGCCAGGCGGTGGTCAGCAGCGCGGCGGTGACGCTGCCGGGGGTGAGCGGGTCGGCCAGCCAGGCCGCGACCTGCGTACCGGTGGGCCACCGCCGGGGTAGCGCCCGGCCGGTCAGGACTGTCAGGACGGTGGGTGGTCCGACCAGGACTGCCCCGTAGGCGATGACGTGGTGGACGGTGCGTATCGCCGTGAACATGCCGGGCTCCTCGCGCCAAAAGGGGGTGCACCCGCGTCCCGCGACCCCGGCCGGGGCAGGCCGGGGTGTGGCGGGATGGGGGGTGGAGGACTGTTTCGACGCTAGGAGTGGATGCCGTGGCGAGGTAGGGGCGCGGACCTCACACGGTCTGACAGAACCTCACACGCCGTCTGACACGACCTCACCACCACGGTGTCGAGGCTGGTCAGAGCCGGGGCGACGGGCGGGGACGCAGTGGCCGGTGCGGGGCCGGCTGTGCGGTGGTGTCGTGCCGCGGGTCGCCGCCCGGTGGCAGGCCGGCGGCGGCGAGCGTGCGGGCGTAACGGTCGAGCAGGGTGTCGATCCCGTCGCGGTCACCGACCGCGGCCAGGGCCCGCACCGTCCGCCGGTGCAGGTCCTCGTTGAGGGGATCAACCCCGACCGCGTCACGCAGCAGCCGCAGCGCCGTCGGCGGGTCCGCCTCGGCGGCCAGGGCGGCGTAGGCGTCGATGACCTGCCGGCGCAGCGCCTCCCGTACCGGCGGCAGCCACGGCCAGTCGTGGCCGGCGGCCAGCTCACCCGGGTAGGCGCCGATGGCCTGCCGGAGGGTGCGGTCGCGGTCGGCGGCCCCGACGGCGGTGGCCGCCTCGTCGACGGCGGCGGTGAGCCGCCACAGGTCCACCTCGACCGTGTCGGCGGGCAGCCGGTAGCGGTTCCCGGCCCGGTCGATGACCGTCACCCCGTCGGTGTGCAGGGTGCGGCGCAACTCGCTGATGGTGGTGTAGAGCCGCCCGGTGATCGACGCGGGCCTCAGGTGTGGCCAGATCGCCTCGGTCAACTCCGCCGCGGTGGCACCGGCCGGATGCGCCGCCAGGTAGACCAGGACCTGCCAGGCGGCGCTGCGGCGCAGCAGCACCGGCCGGCCGGCGACCGTAGCGGACACCTGGCCAAGGACCCGCAGCCGCAACACCGGCACGCCGGCACCCGCCGGCCGTCGCACGCGCGCCGGCGCCGGCGGTGTCGGGGTGGCCGTCGGTGGTGGCAGGTGCCCGGTCACCGCCAGCAGGTCAGCGGTGGCCCCCGCGCCCAGCACACACAACCGCGGCCCTGCCCGCCGGCCACCGTCCACCGTGGTCGTGCCATCGGGCAGAACCTGCCAGGTCTCCTCGGGCCCCCCGCCGAGCACCACCACGGTGACCGCCCCGACCGCGCCGGCCCGCAACCGCATGACGGCGGCCGGGTCGCCGCCGCGCGGGTCGATCAGGACCAGCAGCGGCTGATCACGGCCACCCGGACCGCCGCCCGACGACGCAGGGTCGGCGGACGTCCGGTGGCGTTCGATGTGGACGAGCGCGTCGTCCAGGGTGGCGGCGACGGTCAGGCCGGCGACGGCCGTCAGGCGCGGTGCGTCCAGGTCGAGGCCGGTCAGGGTGTCGACGGTGGTGACCAGCCGCGGCCCGCCGGCGTCGGCGGTGAGCAGTGCCGCGACCAGGATGCCCCGGGCGGCGTCGGCCGCTGCCGGGCCGGTCAGCCCGACAGAGGCCGGCAGGTCCCCGGGACGCAGAACCGGGCCGGTAGGCCACTGCCCGAGCACCGGACCGTTCCGGTCGGTGACCTGTCCGCGCGGGCCGGGCGGCCCGGGGGGTGCGTCCGGGTCGGTGACGGCGGCCAGGACCGCCCGCACGGTGCGGGAATCCGGAGTGAGGTCGGCGTTCCGGCCGGCGTCGCGACCGGGAGCGCCGGGCTGGTAGTCGCGGCGGCGGCGCAGCCACCCGAACACCGCCGCCCCGGCTGCCACCTCGGCAACCTCGTCGGGCAGCCACCCACCATCGGGCAGCCCCACCCCCACCCCGGCCCGCGCCGCCGGCGCTGCCGCGGCCGTGGTGTGTCCGTCGGTAAAGGGCTGGCCCGTGGTGGCCTCGGCCGGCTGCGGATCCGGTGGCGACACGGCGGCCGTAGCGCCCGCGCCGACGCCGAACACCGCCACCCCGACCAGGCCACCCGCGGTGGCCTGCGCCGGAGCGGGCACCGGAAGCCGCCGTATCCGGCGGACCACGCCGCGCAGCCGCCACAGCACGGCCCGGACCACGGCCAGGGCGAACAGCAGCCAGATCACCCAGGCCAGGACAGTCAGCCCTCCGGTCACGCTCTGCTCGGTCAGCGGCTGCGCCACCCACCGCCGCACCTCATCGCCGGTCGGCGCCTGCCGCAGCAGCGGCCACCCCACCACCCGTACCAGCACCCACGGCGGGCCGACCAGCAGGCCGACCGTCAGCGCAGCCGACGCCAACCGCCGCGGCCACCGCATCACCGCCCACCCCAACCCCAGCCCGACCGGCGGACAAGCCACCAGGCAGCACGACCTGTCCACGTGACGCGGGCGGGGGGATGGTTATCGGGCACCGGTGGGCTCCCGAAGCGGGCTGACCGCCAGCTGCCACAACCGCTGCCCCCACCACGCCGCCACCGCCACCGCGTAGACCAGCCCGAGCGGCCCGGTGGCCTGCCAGCTGACCACCGCCGCGCCGAACACCGCCAACGGCACCCCCGCCACCAGCCGGTGCAACGGCCGCCGCACCACCGCCGCCGCCACCCCGACCCCGATCAGCAGCCCGCCGACCCGCCCGGACGCATCGATCCACACCAGCAGACCCGGCCACCGCGACGCCGTCATCGCATACTGCAACAGCATCATCCCCGCACCCGCCGCCAGCACCGACGACATCGGGAACGCCAGGAACGCATCCCAGCCCGCCGCCGGCACCCGACGCCACCACACCGCCACCACCGCCGTCGCCACCGCCACCACCGCCACGGCCGCCGAGGGCAGTAACGCCCACCCCAGGAACCGCCCGATCGGCCACCCGAAGAACAGACTCGCCGTCACCGCGTACAAGCCCGCCACCCCGAGCCCGATCGCGCAAGCAGCGACGATCCCCGACCCCACCCGAGCACCCGGCGCAACCGCCCGGCCAGGCGTGTCGGCAGCAGTCAGGGCCGCACCCAGGAACGCGCCCGCCGACAGGCACGCCACCAGCGCGAACACCGCCGCCATCGCCAACTCGCCCCAGTTCACCAGCAGATACGCCCCCGAACCCCGGTAACCAGCTGAGCTGGCCAGCCCCTGCCCGTGGAGCAGGAACTGCGTCACCAGGACGATCGACATCAGACCCGGCACCACCCACAACGCGGCCCGCCGCACCGCAGCCGGCGCCGGCGCCGGCTCCGGTGACGCCTGTCCCCCGGCGGGGCCGTAGGCGCCGGCCGCTCCCGTGGCCGCCACGATCCCCGACTGCGGCAACACCACCGGGGACACCCCCGTCGCGGCAGCCACCGCCTGAACAACCCCCGGCATCACCGCCGCCCCACCCACGCAATACACCCCGGCCAGCCCGTCCCCCGGCACCTCCGCCGCACCCAGAACCCGGCCGGTCAACTCCTCCACCCGCGCCAGCACCGCCCCCGAAACCCGCCGCACCACCTCACCGGTCACCGCGACCGGCGGCCCATCCCCCACCGGCACCACCACCGCCGGCTGCCGCGTCAACGCCTCCTTCGCCGCCCGCACCCCCGCCAACAGCGACCACCGACCCCGCCCATCCACCTGCCGGCCCCGGGTCAGGTCCCGGATGAGCGCCTCGTCCACCGCGTCCCCGCCGCCGTCGGGATCAGACAACGTCGCCAACACCTCGAACCCGGCCGGGCCTCGACGCAGCACCGTCACCTCACACCCACCACCCACATCCACCACCAACACCAGATCCCCGACCAACAGCCGCGCACCACCAGCGACCACCTGCTCCGCGACAGCCACCGGCGCCTCCACCAGCCGAGGCTGCCCCAACCCCGCCCGATGCGCCGCCTGCCGCAACCACGTCCGCCGCCGAGGACCCCACCCCGCAGGCACCACCAACCGCACATCCCCCACCACACCACCGGCCACCCGCGCCGCGTCCCCCGCCACCTGCCCCAACACCGCCGCCACCACATCCACCGCCGCCACCTCACGGTCGGCCACCGTCACCGGCCCGTCCGGCAGCCGAACCACCGCCGGCACCAGCCGGTCCGGATCCACCTCCGCCCGCTGCCACACCCCCGACCCCGCCACCAACCCACCACCCGGCTCCACGAACACCGCACCCGGACACACCGGACCACCATCCCCCGGCAACGACACCCACCGGCCGTCCGGCCACACCACCACACCCACCGCGGTCACCGCACCGCAGTCAATCGACAGACAAGCCTCCCCAGGCCGCATCACGCCAGTGAACCACCTCGATCACCTCAGCGGGACCCCATCAAACAGCCCGTCGATCAGCCACCCCCAAGCGGGTCGCGGCTGGCAAGCCCGCAAACGCAAAACCGACGTCTTCGGTTCGCGTCGCCCAGCGCGTTGATCCGCGGCGCCCGCACCACGATCAGCTCGCCACCGTATCCTTGGCAACGATGTGGATTCGTGAGGTCGATTTCCCGGCTGTCCTGGTCGATGAGTTCACCGCTGGCAACCTGGTGTTGTTCGTCGGCGCCGGCGCCTCGTTCGACCCCCCAGCGAAATTGCCGTTGTTTGTGGACCTCGCCAGGCAGATTGCGGTCGATACCCGCCAGGACTTCGATGAGGCGGAGTTGCGGCGCCACCCTGACGTTCTGCTGGGCCGGATCGAGGATCGGGCCGTTGACGTCCACCACATTGTCAAGACGATCATCGGCGATCCCGCGTCAGCGCCGAACGACCTGCACCGGGCGATCGCGCGGCTTGCCGCGTCGGGCTCACCGGTGCGGATCGTGACCACGAACTACGACCTGCACCTGTCCGCAGCGCTGCGGGACTTGGGAGCGACCTTCACCGAGTACCGTGGCCCGGCCGTGCCGATGGGCGACGACTTCGACGGGATCGTGTACCTGCACGGCGACCTGACGCAGGAGCCCCGGCATCTCATCGCGACCGAAGGGGACCTCGGGCGCGCCTACCTGACCGACGCTTGGGCGGCACGGTTCGTCGAGCGCATGTTCGCCAGGTACACGGTGCTTTTCATCGGCTACAGCCACAACGACACGGTCATGCGGCTGATCGCCCGAGGCATCGGCGGTGCGAGAGCTCCGCGGTACGCACTCACGGATAAGGCGGACCGCGACGTCTGGAAGACGTACGGCGTCGTGCCGATCAGGTACAACGTTGTCGGGACCTCGCACGCCGCGCTCGCCGACTCGCTCAATGGCTGGGCGGAACTGACGTCCATGGGGCTGCACGATCATCGGCAACGGATCGCCCAGCTGGTGGGAGCGCCGCCGTCGCTCGTGCCAGAGGAGGACTCGTACCTCGAAGACGTTCTGGGCGACGTGGACCGTGTGCGGTTCTTCGCCGAGCTCGCCGAAGGTCCGGGATGGTTGGCGTGGGCCGCCCGGCGCTCGCCGTTCCAGGCCATGTTCCGTGCGGGCGCCCCGCACGACCAGCGCACCGTCGTGCTCGCCGACTGGTTCGTCGGCCGGTTCGTGATGGAGGAAACGCGGACGGAGGAAGCTCTGGCGGTCCTGCACGACGGCGGCAGCCTGCCTGCGCCTGTGCTGTGCGCCTCTCTGGGATGGCACCTGCACCGCCGGTCCGGACCGCGGCCGTCCTGGCTTGGCCCGTGGCTCGCGGTGCTGATCCAGCACGCCGGCGACGAGGACACGCGCTGGCTTGAGTACGCGCTGCTGAACTCTCGCTCACCTGCGGATCGGGCAGCGGCCCTGCTGCTGTTCGACCGCCTGACCCAGCCCCGCCTCCGACAGCGGGCCGGGATCCCCGGCGGGAAGCCGTCGTTCGATATCACCCTGCGTGGATCCGTGTACCACCTGGACAAGGCATTCGCGGAGGTCTTCCGGCCGATCCTCACCTACGTGGCCGCAGCCGCCGCGCTCCTGGCGATCGCGGACCGCCATCTGCGACGAATCTACGACCTGCTAACCGTCTCCGGGGAAGCACGAACCGGCTGGGATCCCGTGTCGTTCAGCCGCTACAGGATCGCACGCGACGCCGGCGACGAAGTCCGCCAGCCCGTGGACGCGCTCATCGACGCCGCCCGAGACTGCGTCGAGGCAGTGCTGGCAGCCGGCGGGCCCGCCGGGCCGGGCTACCTCGACACCTGGGCCGCCTCCGGCGTCCCGATCCTGCACCGGCTCGCCCTGCACGGCTGGACCCACCGCACCGACATCGACGCAACGGCCAAGATCGCCTGGCTCCGCACGACGGGCTGGCTCTTCGACCACCAACTGCGACCCGAGGTGTACGGCCTGATCGCGAACGCGCTGCCCGACGCCCTGGACGCCGAGGCGGATGCGCTGGTGACCGACACCCGGACCCTGCCGGTGGCCGGCCGGAACGACGAGCACGTCGCCTACGCGCGCTTCAACGCCCTGACCTGGCTGGTGCGGTCGGCACCCACCCTCCCATCGGCGCGGGCCGCGCTCGTCGAGCTCCAAGTCGCGTACCCACACTTCCAGACGCACGAACCTCCCGATCTCCCGCGCCCGCGGTTCGAGGTCAGAACCCGCACCGAACAGCCACCGATGACCGTCGGCGAACTGCACGAGCGGATCACGACCAACCCAGCAGCCGCAGTCGCGGAACTGCGGCGATACGAGCACGTGCAGCTGCAGTTCGACGGCCCTGACTGGAACGATGCCCTACGCGTGCTCACGGCCACTATTCACGATCACCCCGACGACGGGTTCGCCGTTCTAGCAGTCGACGAGCTACCCATCGACATCGTTTCCGCGGTGATCAACGGCTGGTCGGCGGCGCCGCTGAACTCGGAGACCGCCGTCGCCGTCGTGCAGGGCATTCTTGGTCTGGATCTCGCAGCGGTGGCCGACAGCGTCGCCCGGCTGCTGGTCGGCGGCGTCGCTGACGCGGCGAACGCGGCGAAGTGGCATCTGCTTGCGGAGGCGCGCGAACTAGCCGAGGTCCTGTGGGACGCGCTCGGGCCGGTTGACCCGCCGGACGGCGGACGCGACTGGTACACGCTGGCGATCAATCGGCCAGCCGGGCGGCTCGCGCAGTTCTGGGTCCGCGCAGTCTCCGCCGACTGGACCGCCGCCGGTGACGCCTGGCAAGGTCTGCCGTCAGAACTCCGTCGCCCACTCGAAACCATGCTCGGCCGGCACGACGGGCCCGCCTGGCTGGCCCAGCCCATCCTGACCGGCCAACTGGCATTCTTCTTAGGTGCCGACCGCTCCTGGTGCACGCAGTTCCTGCTCCCGCTGATGGCCTGGGCCAGTGACAAGGATGAGGACCGTCCCGTGCGGGCCTGGACCGGTTACCTCGCAACCGGTCGCATCACCAACGACCTGTTCGAAGCCGGACTTCGCGACGCCTACCTCGACGCCGTCGATCAGGCCGATCGGTTGCCGGACGATCTGCGCCGCATCCTGCCGGCACACCTCGCCGCGATCGCGGTCTACGGCTCGACCGATCCGCTCACCTGGGTGGAAGAATTCACCGCCCGGGCCGAAGAAGACCAGCGGATCGCATGGATCAGCGCGGTGGCGGACACGCTTGGCACCCTTGCACCGAACGTCGTCGAGCAGCAGTGGCAGCGCTGGATGCAGCGGTACTGGCAGCGTCGCCTCAACAGCGTCCCCACGGCCCTGACGTTGGGGGAGGCATCGGCGCTAGCGACCTGGGTCCCGTGGCTGACGGACTCACTGGCGGCCGGCGTCGACCTAGCCACGAGGCACCCGGCCGGACTCCCCGAAGGCCACACCCTCGACGATTGGAGCGACGAGCGCCTCGCGCAGGCGCCCGCCCTTCTTGCCCGGCTCCTCGCCCACCTGCTGACGGGCACGACTTCGCCGATCTGGGACGACGTCGATCGCGTGGCGCTGGCGGTCAAGGACGACGCGGAGCCAGCAAACTTTCGCGTCATCCGCGACCAGGCGTTACGCCTCGGCGTCTCCAGCGCCGCGAACTGGTGAGCTGGCTGTCCAATCCGACCCGCTGCCACGTGACGCGGATGCGTGCGAAAATGCGTCGAAGGCACTCCCGCTTGCCCGAACACTCGGCGTGGCTGCCGAATATGCGACGAGCCTAGCCCGTCCGTTTGCCGGGAGACGTGAGGTCGGCCTTCCTGCTGTCACATACGCCGGATCGCCTGCACGCCAGCTGACCCCGAACCAGAAAGCGCGAAACCCGACCCACCCACCGTCTGGAGGGCTGTCGGGTCAACTTCCTGGGTGCTACTGCCCCCGGCGGCAACGACCATACCGTCGGCTCACCGTCCTGCAACAAGCCCGTCGATGAGCCGCGCGGATTGGAGAGACACCTGGTGGCGGGGTGGACACGGCCCTCTCGCCGGGCGGGCCGTGGGGTGCTCCGGCCCGTACCGACGGCTGCGGGAAAAATCTTGGCCAGCGGACCTCACGCTGGGCCGTGTCTCGGGACCAACAGCGCAAGGGGCTCGTACGGTTACGGCTCGTTCTCGACAGACGGAGGTAGTCCCGAGGTGAATGTGGACGAGGGCTTGGTGTCGATGCCACCCACACCGCGGGCTGCCCGCCGTGTCGCCGTGCCGGAGAACTTCGACGAATTCTTCAAGCTGGCCTACAGACAGTTGATCACCACGGCGATGTACGCCGGGGCCAGCAAGGATGAGGCCGACGAGGCAACAGCGGCGACGATGCGGGAGGTGCTGCGCCGCTGGGGTGATCTCGATGACCGACTTGTCTACGCCCGCAGGGCGGTGATCAGTAACTTCATCAAGGAGCGCACCCGCAACCTCGACCGCGTCCGCCGTCGACAGGTCGAGCGGTTCGCGGGCACCGCCGAAGGCTGCGCCGATCCCAACATGACCGCATGGGAGGACGAGCAGTGGGTCCTGCGGATGCTGGATTCCCTGCCACCCGGTCAACGTGCCGTCATGGCCTTCGTCGTCGATGGCTTCACCCCCATTCAGATCTCCGCGTTGCTGGGGCGCTCCCCGGACGCTATCCGGCAGTCCCTACGCGGCGCCCGGCAACGACTCAAGGCGGCGCTTCGGCGTGAGATGGCTGAAGAGCAGGCGCCCCGACCCAGCACCAACCCGGCACGGAAGGAGGCCCGATGACCACCAGCGACGCCACCCCGTACCCGCTTCCGGACGAGCCCGAGGCCATCGGCCAATTGTTCGGCGAGATTTTCGACCTGGTTGACGACCTGGTCGACAGCATCACCGACGCGGAGATCGACCGCGCATTGCGGCAGGTCCACGCAGCCGAGGAGATCGGCGCACCGGTCGAACCCGCGGACGCAACCGAGACGGACGTCCCCACCAGATGGAAGGTACCGCGCACCAGGTTGGTCGCGGTGGACCCGGCCGCCACAGCTGAGTGGTCTGAGGTGAGCTGCGCGTTGCGGGCGGCGTGGGAGGAGGTGTCGGTCGCGCGGACAGCGGCTGCCGAGGCCCGTGCCGAGGCGCAGATGCACATCGCCGCGGCGGCCAAGGCCCGCGAGCAGCTCGCAGAGGTAACCGCCGGGGTCAACGCGTTCGTCGACAGGGCCCTGGACGAGGCCGAGATCGCCAGAGCCGATGCCCGGCAGGAGGCTGCTCGACTCATCAATGAGGCCCGGGAGCAGGCCGACGAGATCGTGGCTGCCGCCAAGGCCTTTGCGTCGACGATGGGGCCCTCGCCGGCCACGGAGTGGTCAGTGCGCGGCGGCATGGGCGCGGACAGGCTGGTGATCAGCGGTGGGCCCGGAACCGGAAGGAGTTCGATCTTCCGTGCGTTCGCGGGTCGGATCGCGGAGGCTGGCAGCGGTACCTCGCGACTCGCTCTGGTGGGCGGATGCGACGTCACCTGGGTCTCGCCATCGGCGACCCCTGAACTGGCGCAGGGCGTCGTGAACCTCCTCGCCCACACCTCACCTGTTGTAGGTGAGGCGTTGTTGTTTCTTTCGACGCAAGGATTTGCGGTAGAAAGTCACCCCAAACGCTATACGGTGATTTGCCCGTGCTCATCGCATATGAGACACATGACTGTTGCGCAGCTAGCACCCGACGCCTATGCGAGGGAGCTTATCCTCTGGGCGCATCTCCTCCGGTGCGGAGGCAACGGCAATGAGGGTGACGAAAATGGGCCTCCGGCACTTCAGCACGGAGGAGGGCGAGCCTTGCGATGGGAGGCGAGATCGCCGTGGTGCACTACCGCTGAGAGCGTGCGGGTGCTGGGACGGCGTCAGCCACTGACACACGTTGACGTCTGGGGGACGCGGCTGGCCGCCGTGAATGCTCCCTGACCATCTGCCGGGCCGAGCACTCCCGCAGCGTGTCGTACGCCCGAGAAGAGATGATGATTCGGTCGTCTCGTCATCCAATGTGGATATCCGTGGGCCACGCAGAGGGCAATCCGATCATGAAGTTCCGACAAGGTGTCCGGCCACACACGGCCCCCATGGCGAGCCGCTGGAGGTTAGCGGAAGGTGACAAATTCGTCCTCGGAGATGGAGCGCAAGGGCGTCGCCGCCGCGCAGGTCGCGTTCACCGATATGGGTTGGGCGTTCCGGGAACAGCCCGAGGCGGATCACGGCATCGACGCGCTGGTGGAGGTTGACGGCTTGAGAGACCCTACCGGCCGATACATTGCTCTCCAAATCAAAAGTGGGTCGACGTTCTTCAAACGGAAGACGCGAAACGGCTGGCGCTTCACCGAAAAGCCCCGACTCCTCACCTACTGGCTGGCCCACCTGATGCCCGTGGTGCTCGTCATCATCGACCCCGCGACCCGGCTCGGCTACTGGGTTCAAATCACCGCAGACGCCGTGAACGAGACCAACCGAGGATGGTCGATCGAGGTGCCGTCCGCGAACGTTCTCGACGATTCGTCGCGCGAGCCCCTGCGTGCCATCGCGTTCGCCGTCCCCGCGGCCAACCCGGACCCTATCGAGGAGGTTCTCCCGCTGCTGCCGCCCGCCGCGGTGGAGATGCTGTCAGGTCTGAGCCTCGTTGACCCCAGTGGCGCGAGGCGTCTCGCGCGGTTGCTCAGTGCGGGTCGCCACGACCCGAGGGCGGTCGTCAAGCCACTCCTCGAGGCGAGCCAGAGCTGGGTTCGCGCTACAGCGGGTCGGCTGGAGACCATCGGCGCGTACGCCAACGACCATGGCCACCGAGACCTCGCGGTGGAGGCGTTCACGCTGGCGGCCGACCGGGACCCGGGCAACCAGCTACGGCTGCGCGCTATCACGGCGGTCATGGCCCTCGCGGCCGGAGACCGGGACCGAGCCGCCGACCTTCTCCATCCGTCGCAAGATCCGCAGCCGTCGGACAATGGGCTGCTCTGGGATGTCGCCGTCTGCGCCCTCGACGCCGATGAGTCGGGCAGGGAGGACATGCTGGAGCGACTCCTGCGGGAGCGGCCCGACAGCGAACTAGACGCGGAACCCACCTGCCTGCTGTTCCTCGCCGAACGCGCCAGCGGGCGCGGCGACCTCGACCAGGCGCTCGTCCTGTATCAACGTGTCCGCGAGCGGCATCCCCGCAGCGTCGGCGGCAGGCTCGGCCAGGCAAGAATCCTCATGGAGCGCATCCTGCGCGGCGACTCGGCGCTGCCGTTCCGTGACAGGCAGGAGGTGACGGCCCTCGCCGCGTCCGTCCGGGACGACATACGGCGATGGGCTGGCCCGAGTGAGGCCGTGCATCGTCTTCTCGTACAGGAGCGCATGCTTGTCGGCGCGTTCATGGAGGTCATCGAGCTGGCCACGCCTGCCGCGTTCGGGGGCCAGGCCACCGACCGGGAGGCGAGTGACCCCGTGGTCGCGATCGTGGGCGCTCAGGCCAGCATCGCCTTGGATGACGGCGTTCGTGCCGGCCGATTCGGCGATGCCGTCCGCGGCACTCCCGCGGAGTTGCTGATCCGCGCGCTCGTGGCGGACACGAACCGGCCCGCAGCCAGTGTTATCGGTATGTGGCGTACCGCGCTCGACACTGCGGATACCGCGCTCGCGGCCAGGATCTGCCTGAATCAGCTCGCCTCCAGAGGCGCGCTCGACGCGACCGACCTCCATCGGATGGCAGCGTTGGCGAACCTCAACGACGGCGACCGTGTTGTCCTGACCGCACGCAACGCTGCCGCAGGCGGTGACCTGGACACGGCCGTCACGCTGCTGCGGTCCGTCCGGTCACCCTCCGCAGGAGAGATACTGATCGATATCCTTCGTGAGGCGGGCCGTTACGACGAGGCCGTCGCCGTATGCGACGACGTCTGGGGGACCTATGGGGCGCTGAAAGGGCTTCAGGAGAAGGTCAACATTCTGGCGATCCGGGGCGACCTCGACGCCGCCGACAGGTGCGCCAGGGAGCTACTGGCCACCGGTGAACTCGCAGCCGAGCAACGCGGAGCGCTGCATCGACGGCTCATCAAGCACAGCGCCACACGCAAGGACTGGACCAGCGTCGAGGCATGCTGCCGGGCAGCCCTCAAAGACGAACCGACCAATCACGACTACGCGTGGGCGCTGATCATCTCCCAGCTCAACCAGAATCGATGGGAGGCGGCCTGGGCGTCCTACCGCCAACTACGACCAGACATCACCCATCCAGCCATCATTCCCGCCTGGGTCGACCTACACCTGCGCTTCAACAACACGCCGCAAGCCCAGGCTGCCGCAACGGCCTTGGCCAACCGCTTCGCGAACCAGCCGCACACTCTCAGCAAACTGGAGAGGCTCAATGCCACGGCGCGGCCAGGTGGCCCCACTGTCGGCGCTGGCGGTGTGGTGGATTCACCGGAGGCAGCCAGCCGCTGAACCACAGGTGCAGATCCCCACCCTCGCTGGCCAGGCTCACGCCGACTACCTCGTCGACATCAGGAGGCCGCTACGGCGCAGCCGCAGGCGTTCCTCCAAGCGGCACGGGCACCCAGGAGTAGACCCACGGCGGTCCGTCCCCGGCGACCGGCTCCAACTCGTACGTCCCGTTCGTGTCGAGGTCAAGCAACTCGCTGCCGTACTCAACCCACAGCCAGCTTTGGTCAATGCGCCAAGGAGGAATACCTTCGTCGTCGAACGGCACGAGAAGGGACCGGCCGTCCACCGGGCCACCGACGCACGGCACGTCGATTCTCTCCCACATCCCCCAATCGTCGGCTCCGCCGGTGGCCAGAAGAGCAGATATAAGACAATCGAGGTGAACAGGAAGGCTGTACGGATCAGCAGCTTGGAGTGTCAGACCCGAGGCAGTGGGTTGTGCGCCGCAGCGATTCGTTCGCCCCGCAGGCCTACGCAGTCCTGGCTCCGGTGATCGCCGGCGCGACCGCGGGCTGCTTGGGTCAGTCGGCCGCCTGTGGACCGGCTGGTAGCCGATCATTCGCCCCGTCGCCTGAATGTGCCGGCGGCGCCACGTAACGGCGTGTGCTCGACGCGATGGCTCGCCATCGCTACCCCGCTCGCTGCGCCCCGTCTGGCAGGCCGCGCAGCCCACCAGGCCCGACCTGCCAGGGCGAGGACGCCGACGGGCTCCCGTCGACCGTCGCCGGCCGCTGCGCATTCGTCCCGTCCCCGTGGGCCCGGCCCTCCGCGGACTCGACGCCGGCGCGGGGAAGCCGAATCGTCGCCCGCCGCGGTCGCGAGGCCGAACCTCGCCCCCGCACTTCAACGTCGAACTCGCAGTACCGCAGCCGGCCGCGGCCCTCGCTCAGCCCCGTCCATCGGCGAGCGGCGGTGCCGATCTCCAGGTCGGCAGCAGGCCATCCTTGACCCACCAGGAGGACACATCCTCGGCTGCGAGCCCGTCCGCTCAACGCCCGGGCCGTCGCCTCGCTGACACCAGCCGACCGGGAGGTGGCAGCCACCAGGCTCATCCCGTCGATCAGCGCACCCACCACAGCCGCCAACTCCGGCCCCGGATGAGGCACCAGCGCCAGCCGCTGGAGCGGCACACCCAGCTCGGCCGCGGCGACCATGCCGAGGTCCGCCAGGCCGACCACCGCGCTCCACCGGTCCGAATCCGCCATGGCACCCGCGAGCAGGAGCAGCACCAGCGAGGTCGGCCCGGTCACTCGTACCGTGGCGCCCCTCCGCAGCCCCGACGGCAGCACCCCGGCCAGTTCCCCCGGCACCGCCAGCGCACCAGCGACGGACCGGTCTCCCACGGCCGCGTCCCCCGCAAGCCGTACCGGCGCAGCGGGAGCCGCGCGTCGCCCCCGGCCAGCCGACACCTCCGTGAGTGCCCGCGCGACCTCATCCTGGTCCGGCGACCCGCTGAGCCATCGCCCCGCTCGCGCCGCTTCCCCCACGACTTCCCCCACCTCACATCGCGTCGTGAGCGAACAGGGGGAAGTCGATTCGCACTCACGTTCGAACGCCAAGGTTAGCGAGGGTATGGCACTGGCCGCAAGGCCGTGACCAGGTAGGACGCCCCAGAACACCCGGTTTGCCGCTCCTACCGCCTAGGTGTCTGGTTTGGCGGATGGGGCCGCCGATCCTGATTCATCCCGGAGGTCGTCTACCTCGCGCGCTGACAGTGAGCACCGCAACCCGATCGGGGCTGCTGAACCCCTTACTCGCCAGGCTTCTGCGATCTTCACGGGCTCAAGCGTCGTCCTCGGGTTCGAGGAAGCCAAGCGGGCCGTCGATGTTGTTTGCGGGCGGGGTCGGAGCGACCCCGCCGACGCCCCGTCTCCGTGCGTCGACCCCTGCTTGCCCACGTTCGGTGAGGCGCCTCCGGTGGCAGCCCGGGGTCGGTTTGCGCCCTAGAGCCACGAGACCGCGAGATGGTTGTGAGGTGTAGCGATCAGGAACTGGCCGTCCAGGCGTGGCCCGTCGTTGGCGGGTTGAAGCGTGAACTCGACTGTCTGGCCGCGGGGCCCCCGGCTCCAGGTGACAATCTCCGCCGCGACGCGGTGAGCCAGCTCGCCGCCGCTGAGGCCGTGGCCGATGACGCCGATCTCGTGCCGGCGTCCACTGTCGGGGGTGTCGGCGGGTTCGGGTTCGGCTGGGCGGAGGGTGAGGTAGGCCAGGTTGCCATCCTCGGTGATCGCCATCGACCGCCATGTCGACGAGGGGAGTCGGACGAGGCCGGTGGTGAGTGCCTCGGCGCGGATCGGCATGGCGCTGATCGCGTTCGGCTGGGTGCAGGCCAGCCACAGCCACAGCATCTCGATCGACTCCATGCCGCCGAGGGTCACTCCGGTCCACGCCTCGACGGCGGGCTGGCCCAGCACGTCTGCAAGCGGTACGGGGTCGATGGCTTGGTCCTGGTGGGCCTCCAGGTGGACCGACCCGTCCGGGGCGAGCTGGATCATCGTGCGGGGGTCCGCCATGCTCCCGCGCAGGGGCATGAACCCACACAGCTCGCTGCGCGTGCTGCGCCAGCGGTGGCCGTCGTGCTCGAAGGCGATGGCCCGGGTGGCGCTGCCCCGGATCCGGATCGGTGCGACGAGGCGCCCGTGCGGAGCGAGCTGCGTCAGCCACCCGGGAGGCAGGTCCCAGACCCCGACGGTGGCGATCATCCGGTCGTAGGGCGCCTCGGCGGGGTACCCATCCGCGCCATCGCCGCGGACGACCCGCACGTTGCGGATTCCCGCCACGTCCAGCGCCGCCCGGGCGCCCGTGACGATGTCGTCGTCCACGTCGACCGAGACGACCTGGCCGCGCTCTCCAACAAGCCAGCCCAGCAGGCCGGCGTTGTATCCGGTGCCCGCGCCGGCCTCCAGCACCCGGTGGCCCGGCTCGACCCCGAGCATGTCGAGCATGGTCGCGACGATCCGGGGCTGGGACGCCGCGCTGATCACCACGCCGTCCGCATCCTGCTTGGTCCGGACGATGTCGTCGGCGTAGGCATCGGTCAAGGCCGCCCCAGGCACGAAGGGGTGCCGGGGGACCGCGCGCATCGCCGCTTCGATGCGCCCCGGCTGGATCACCCCCGCTGCCAAGAGGTGATCTACCAGTTCGCCGCAGAGACGCTCGGCGGTAACGGAGTCGTTCTCGTCAGTGACGGTCACCGGGTCGAGGCTAGGTCACAAGACTGCCTTGCCTCGGCGACGACACGCGTGCGGCTGCGGGCCAGCTTGCTCTTGTCCGAACTCCCTGCGTGTCTCTTCTCAGGGCTGTACGCCGACGGCCCCTCGGCACCGAAACGGCGAATCGCGCGAACCGTCGACCTAGTGTGACTAGGCTCAACGTTCGAACGTGTGTTCCACCTCCGGGGGTGCTGGGGCCCGGTCAACCTGTGAGCCTCGTCTGGCTCTTTCGGCCCGACCGCGCGGAGCCCGACCACGATCGGGTGGTTGAACATCCAGGTAAGCCGGTTCACGCCGTAGGAAGGCGGACCGTCGAAGGGCGGTCGCGTCGAGGTTGTGCTGACGGACGGCGCTCGGGTGCAGGCGTACCGCCACGAGGTCATCCTCGGATGATTCGGAACGGGCATGCCCCCGCGTGCCCCTTCAACAGGTCCGCCGAGATAGGTGTGCCGACCCGCCCGACCATGCCCGGAACCGGTCGTTCGACGCTCGAGCGGCACAGGTCAACGCGCGTCGCAGATAAGCGTTACCGTCTCGTTCAGCTACGGAGCACAATGTGTCGATGGGGGGCGGGAGATGAGCGTGTTCGCTGAGTTGGCGCAGGCAGACGAGCGTGCGCTGCTTTTCAGCCCTTACGGGCTCGGTGGGATGCTGGACCGTGACGACGCCCTCGCGTTTCAGCGTGCCTTGATCGCCGACGCGGTGCTGACCGACACGGTCCCACCCGGTCTGCGGAACAGCTTCGAGCGACTTCGCCAGAAGCACGCCCTCGGCGTGATCGACTACGAACAGTTCACCGAGGTCGCCGATGCAGCCATCGGCCTCTACGAACCCGCCCTGCGCGCACGGTTCGCCGAGTTCTACCACGGCCAGCCGATTCCATTCACTGACGAAGAGGGCACCGCGCAGCCGTTGATCAGCGACACGTATGACGACATTTTCGACTGGGTTCGGAAGCGCACCCTGCTCCTACCGCAACGTGACGGCCGACGGGTGCGCTTCAACGGCATGCTCACCGACCTTATGCGATGGGCGCGCGACCAGCGCCTTCTGCGTGGTCAGCGGGCCCGCCGGCACGAAGACCTGATCATTGATATCCGTAACGTGCTCAGTCACACCCGGCCGTACCACATCCGCACCCCGGTCGAGGCGACCGTGGAGTTCCGCGACCTCGCGGAGTTCATCAATCAGCTCTGGGGCGTCGCCACCCCTGGCGGCAACCGGTACCCCGCGCCGGCCAGCCGCGAGATCATGGCGATCGGCTGGAGTCCGACAACCGGCGCACGGTCCATCGGATGGGCCGAGAGTCTCAACCCGGAAGAAGACCCGTCATGGCATTGGGTTCTGCTGCGCGCGGTGCCGGACGACCGCGACGTCGAGCGGTTCGACTCCCGGTATGCCACGACCCGATGGCCAGCCGATTACCTGTGGGGACCCGGCCCGGTCGCCGACGCGGTCGCCTGGCTCAACAGCGATGGACCGGTGGCGGATGAGGTGGACATGGTCGACCGTCTCTACCTGCTGCGTCAGGACAGCAATCTGCTGTATCTGCCGCAGACGCCGGAGGTCTTCGCCGCGACGCCGCCGCAGCAGCGACGCGGCCGTTGGCGTCTGCTGCGCGCCGACAACCCCAACGATGCCTTCGTCTGCGTACGTGGCCTGCTCCAACCGGGCGAGAACCACAGCAACTGTGGGTGTCCGGTGCAGCGGCTGGCGAGCGGCTCCTGGAGCCACGTGCGCAAGAAGCTACGCCTTCTGCGGCCGGCTCTCGTGCCGCACCTGCCCGCCGATGTCCGAGTGCCGACGCCGGTGCCCTGGCGCCGCGCAGTCGAGATCCCGAGCAGCTGAACGACCTCGACCCGGACTCCCCGGCGTGTCGGTGACGGACCCTGAACGCCGCGCTGCAACAGGTCAGGCAGTGCGGAGGTCGGTGACGCCGAATGCCCGGAAAAGGTCTTCAAAGAACCGTTGGACCATGGTGCGGGTCTGCGGGTGGTCCTGTAGGTCCGCTGCCCCGAAGCGGAACACCTCGTACCCGCTCAGCTTCAGATCACGATCGGCACGCATGTTGGCCGCGTATGCGGTCGGGTCCGGCCGCCCATCGCTGGAGTAGTGCTGCGAACCGTCCACCTCCAGCACCACGCGCTGCCCGCGAGGCAGGAGGAGTAGAAAATCCATCCGGAACCTCAGCAGCGCCTCCTTCCCCCGCGCCTTGGCGGTCTTCGGATCCCAGTGCAACCAAACCTCCGGAAGCAACGCCGGGAGTTCGTGCACCGAAGCGCGAAATATGTCGTGGTAGAGATCGAAAAGGAGGATCTGCGGAGGTGAGTTCTCGGGCAAGCTCCTACGGAGGCGCCCGTAAAGTGTCCGCTTAGCCTCGTCGTCACCCTGAAACCCGTGCTTTTCTTTCCACCATGCCTGGAGGTCACACCACCGGATTCCATCGGCGCCGATAGGGCGGTCGTAGACGAGTACCGCGTCAGCATCTCCGACAATCTCGATCTCATTGTCGATGGCGTCACGAAAACGAATATCGGGCTTGGTCGGTGAGGCAAAGATCAGGTTCTTGGGCCGGCGGTTGCCCTGCGACCTGGTGGAGACGACGCTGAACACCGGGTAGCCACCGGCAATGCCCGTTTCCCGCAACTCGGCCCCGACATCGCGAAGGTGCGGGTTCACAGCACCGGCGATGGCTCGTTGCGTCGGTTCATCGAGAACGACCTCGGCGCAGGCCAAGCCTTCGAGGAAGAGCGCAAACCGCCGGTCGGACGCCTCGAAAACACCGAGGTTGTCGAACAGCTCCTCTGTAGACCAATCGCCTGGGTTGCGGATCACATGTCGGCTGATCCGACCACGCAGACCGGCGTCCGGATTGAATAACGTGACGAACGAGTCGTCGTCCAAGACCCACAAGCGGCTCAGGAGGGCCATGAAGCGATCGGGGCTGCGGACGACATCAGCGAGGTCGAGGACACGCGCGATCTCGCGCCGAGTCCGCGTCGGTAGCACAAGCGGGCTCTCGGCGGCCCACAGAACGTCCTGGATGGCGTTACGAGCTCGTGCCTCCATCGCCACGTCGGCCAGAACACGTCTCGCGACCAGCGGTAGGTCAGAGTCAGGCAGAGCCGCGAAGCTCGCGGAAACCCGCTCGTGCTTCGTCCCCTCCTCCGGCGGCGTCGGCAGGCCGAGACGCTCACACGCCTCACCGAGAGTCGCGTGCGTGTTCCCGCTCCCGAGGCTCCCGATAACCGGCTGCAGAAGCTCGCGCAACACCACGAGATCCATATCGCCCACCATCGAGCGATTCTGGCAGACGCGAGGCCAGGACATCGCCACCCGCAGACCTACCGCCAGGTGCGCTTCCGGCGAGGTAGACGCGCAGGGTGTCAACGCCGCCTCAGTCCAATCCAGACCAACCTGGCTCCGGCTGAATCCGGATCACCTCGATGGTCTTGTTGATCTTCAGTTGTCGGTCTGGCTGGCTGCGGGAACGCGGCCGAGGGTCACGGTCCTTGAGTCGTTAGCTGTCGCCTTTGATCGAGATGACCTCGACGTGGTGGACGAGGCGGTCGATCATGGTGGCGGTGACCACGTCGTCGCGGAAGACTTCACCCCACCGGCTGGAGGGCTTGCTTGATGTGACGATGAGTGATGCTCGTTCGTAGCGGCCTTGCGCGACCGTCAGGCGCTTTCGGTCGCGGAACGGGCGACCCCCGTCCGGCTGGTCGGCTGGCGCTGTTAACGTCAGGACGGTAGAACCTGGAGACTCGGACCATGGCCTGTCACTACACCCGAGACGTCGGTGACGTGACGTGTTGTCGTTCTGACTTGACGTGATGAAGCAGCTGAGTTGGGTTGGTTCGGCAACGATATGGAAAGAGCGTTCGGCGCAGCGCTACATGAAGATGCGGACTAGACACAAGCTGTAGCGATCGGGTTGGCTTTATCCCATGACTGAGGTCATGGTCCGGCGAGCGAGTCGGTGGCAGGACGCTGTCCGCTTGCTGCTGTTGATCTACACAGCGGCGAAGGAGATCGAGGAGGATCGCGCTGCGCCGCCTGATGCCGTGGGCGTCGTCCGCACCCAGGTTCGGCTTCAGAAGCTGGACTTTTGGGTCCGCTACCCCGACTACCTCGCGAACGAGTTGCTCAACGAGTATGACCAGCACCCCGACTCCCCCGGGCTCGTCGACGAGGCAGAGCGGATCCTGGCCTCGCGAGAACCGGACCTGCGGCGGTTTCCGATGCTACGGGGGCGCTTCGGTGCGTTCGAGCAGTTGGACAACGCGATGTCGGTGCTCGTTGAGAAGGGGTTGGCGCGCAAGCGCCAACGGGTGGGTGAGAAGCGGGTGATTCAGCACAACTATTACCTGCTAGACAAGGGGTGCGCAACGGTGGACGAACTGCTCATACAGGCGCCGGCGTTGGCATGGTACGTCGAGCGGACACGGACCGTGGCCAACCTGGTCGACGGCCTCGGAGGCACCGACATCAAGGAGCGGCAGTACCTGCAGCGCGACTACGCGGACACCCCGATCGGCTCGTACATCCCGCCGATCACGGCCCAGGCCCGGCAGCGGCTCGCCTTTATCCGGTCAGCGACCATGGCAGGCGCGGAGGTGACTCAATGAGCGAAGGTCCCGGGACGCACACCCCGCCGTGGACCCCGCCGAGCCCGGGCGAGCTGTTGACAAGGGCGGCGGTGAAGAGTGACGCGAACCTTGCCGATGTCGAGGGGGTGCTGAACGACACCGGCGTCCGTATTCCTAGCCCGGTCCCGGGCCAGCGGCATATCCAGGCACGACGACTGCGCGTCGAGGGCACCAAGAAGACCGGCGAGACCTTCAGCATCGATCAGCACTTCACCCCCGGAGTTTGGGCGATCCTGCACCCCAGGAACTCCGCCGGGAAGACCAGCATGCTCGAGTATCTGGTGTGGGCGCTGCGAGGACGACCGCGGGATCTGACGCCCGACGTTTCCGCCTGGATGCGCCGCATCCGCGTCGACGCAACTGTCGGAGGTCAGCACGTTCGAGTCGCGCTGGATCAGGACACCACCCGAGCGAGACCGCACCTCGCGGGACGACTGCTCTCGGCGAACAGCCCGGACAGTCTCGTGGCTGCGATGGATGGGGAGATGCCTGTGCTCGCGAGCGCTGACGAAGAGCAGGTCGACCGGCTCATCGGCACGTTCATGATGGAATCACTCGGACTTGACTACACCTCGGTCTGGAACCCCAGCGGAGGTCTCGACGGCCAGGGGTCCGCTCAGGCACACGGCTGGCCGGCCTACTTCGGCGCCTGCTACCTCAACCCGGGCGGAGACAAGCTACTGCTGGGCGACGTTAGCGCCTCCGCTTCGCTGTCAGCCAGGCTGATGGAACTATTCATCGGGATCCCGTACGCATCGGTACTTACCCACCTCTCAGCCTTGCGGAAGCGGTACACGAAGGAGACCAACCAGGCCATCCAGCGCGCAAGCCAGGATCGCACCGCCCGCCAGGCAGAGCGTGAACAGTGGCAGCGCGAGCTTGACGACGTGACTCGTCGAATGACCGCCGCCCAGCAATCAACCAACCCGCGCACGGAAGCAGCGTTGGCTGCGGTTGACGTGGCCCTCGCTGATCTCCGAACCGCCCGTCAAGCGCACACGATCGCCGAAGACGACCATCGTGGCGCTGACACGGGACTGCTGATTGCCGAACAGCGGGTGATGGACGCCAAAGAAACGTGGCAGGCACGGCAGGTGCTGGGACGGTTGTCGCCGACCTGCTGCCCGCGGTGTGAGGCTCCCATAGAGCCAGACCGGCACGCCAGCGAACGAGAGGACGCCTCCTGCGCCGTCTGTACCAGACCGATGCCGGCGGTCGACGCGGAGCTGGCCGAGGCGCAGATCGAGGAGCTGGAACAACAGCTCGCCGCGCAGCGAGCGACCCGACAGCAGACCGCTGACAAGCTCAAGGAGCGGGCAGCACAGCTACATGCCGCCCAGCAGCGCTACGAGAACGCCGTCTCCCGGCTCAATGAGATCGCTGTCGCCCCCGCATACCGGACGCTGCGAGAGTTGGAGATCGAGGCCGCCCGTTTGGAGGGGCAGCTACGCGTGACGGGCAGTGCCGACGGCGGCGGCCGGGCTCCGACGGAGCAACGCAGGGAGCGGATCCTGACGGCGGTGCACGCCGTGGTAGAGGCTGCGGTCAAGGAGGCGGCCGAGCGTCTGTTTCCCGACCTCAACCGTGAGGTCGTCGATCTCGCGCGATCGTTCGGCGTCGCCAACCTCGACTCGGTCGACGTCAAACGCAACGGCCACCTCAACGCGGTTAAGGACGGCGAACACACCCCGTTCGGCGAGTTCAGTCGTGGCGAGCGCCTCCGGATGCGGATCGCGATGGTGATCGCCATGCTGCGGGTCAGCACTCAGCGCGGCGCCGCTGCCCACCCAGGCCTGCTGCTCATCGACGCAGTTGGCAGCGAGGAGGTCAACACGGAACCGGGACGCCTGCTCATCACGGAGCTGCACAGGCTCGCCGGCGAACTGCCTGGACTACAGATCATCCTCACTACGGCAACGCCGGCCCTTGTCGAGGGCATCCTTCCGGCCGAGAGGATCATCACGACGGAGAAAGACCACATGTTCTGACAGCTCACTAAGACCGGCCGTCGGAAGCTGCGGCGTCAACGGGGAGGACACGATGAGTGCTGTCGAGGAGTCGCTGACGACCTGGGCTACCACCGCTACCGGCGAACAACTCGACAGCGGTCCCACCTTCGCCGACCTGGGCGGCATCGAACTGGTCCTCGCCGAGGCCGAGACGCTCGCCTGCAGCCCTCACCTGCCGGCCTTGTTGCAGGCGGCGGCCCATCCCGACTCCCGCGCGACACGAGAGCAGTTGGGCCACGTGGTAGCCGCCGTGGAGCGCGGGTTCCGGCGTCCTCACGCCGCCTGGGTACTCGCCGAGGCGATTGACACCCTGTACGAACAGCCGGACCTGCTGGAACTATGCGGCGGCCGCGTCGCGCCCGTAATCGCACGCCATGCCGAAGACGCACTCAGCGGCGGGCAGGACCCGGCCTATGCTCACCCCGCCGTTGCCGGCCTGCTACAGCTGTCCATCGCTGGGCACACGAACCACCGCCGGCTCCTACTTATGCTGACCGAGATCACCGGCGACGAGCCGCTAAACGCCCTAGAACGGCTACCCCTGCTCATCGGCGTTGCGCACGACCACTACAACGACTCTGGACTGCTCGACGTACTACAACGGCTCGAAGACCTCGATGACCTGCCCCAGGCCGCCCGAAATGACGCTCGCTACGAACTGGCGGTGGCCACCCTCCGAGCAGGGCTGCACGCGCACGACCAGGACGAGGTGCTGCGACTCCTGCGCGACGCCGCCCTACGGCTGCAGTTCGTCGCCGATGCCGAAGAAGGACGCCTCGACGCGCGCGCTCTCGGGTGTGCACTCGACGCCGTCTTCGCATTCACCGGCCTGGACCTCACCACACCCAACCCATATCACGGCGACTCTGCCCGAAGCAGGCTTACGGAAATCGCCCAGGACCTTGGCTCGGCCCTCGCGCAACGCACCGCCTGGGCCTCACGCATGCACCAACCACGCTGGTTGGAGGCACGCGGCCTCGCAGAAGCGGCGTGGGCACACCTCGTCGCCATCCTGAACACCACGGCACCGCACCTGCTGGAGGTGAGCTGGTATAACGCCAGCCACGTCCTAACCAACATCCTCGACATCTATCAAGCCAGCCGAGCCGTCTACACCCACCCGCAGGGCGACAACGGACTGGGCACGATTGTGTCACCCCCGATTGAGGCAGCCTTCATCCGCGAGTCCGGCCTGCTCAAACATCTCCACGATGCGTTGCGGACCGACCCACACATCACAAACCACCCCGACGTGGGCCGCCTCGCGGCAGCCGTGGAGACGCGCCGTCAAGCCCTCGAATCCGGGGCCGCTGCGGAGCCGCCGGGAAAATTCGGGGCTGGGCAGCCGCGGCTCGCGTCGCTGCTCACCCTCGCTGATCCGTCCCCGGACCTCCTGGCCGCTCTTACACAGGTCATCGACGATTACGAACGCGGCTACGCCCTTACCGGCAACGTCCTCCTCGACCGACAACTGGAAGACCTGTACAACCGGCTCGCCCGCAGCTCCGGATGGACTCGCCCAGCAAGTGCCTACTTCAGCAGTCTCTTATCCCACTTCCTGCGGTTCATGCACAACCGCTTCGACGCGCAACCCGACCAGCTAGGCGAGCTCACTGCCTACCTCGGACCACACCCCGAAGGGGAGCGCTGGCTGGAGAAGGCGGTCCAGGACGACTGCCTGCAACACCTAAAGCAGGTGCTACCTCCGGGGACCGTGCGGCGCGAGGAAATCGACACCGCGTCCGGCCGTACGGACATCACCTACACCCCCGAACCCGGCATGCGCTTCGTCATAGAGGTCAAGCGACACCTCAACAACTGGACCCGAAACAGCATCGAAAAGAAGTACATCGCCCAGGCGGCGAACTACACGGCCACCGGACCGCCGTTCGGCATCCTCCTAGTTGGAGACCACAGCGACCACAAGTCCGGCTACCCCGACCTCGCAGACAGTGTCTGGACCGCACAACGGAGCAGAAGCCCCACGGAGACCCCCCGTCTCATCGTGGTCGGGGTTCTCCCCATTGCCCGTCCCAGCCCGTCCGACTTGCGATCAACGTAGCCAGACGCGGCAACCGCGATCCTGGCCAGCATGCGAGGCCGGAACCGGCGTGCTAGCTGGCGCGATGGCAGCCCATCCGCCGATCCGATCCGGGCAGGGCGAACCGGTCCGACGATGCGGCGCACCGCGTCTGCCGTGCGCCGCGCCAGGCGAGAAAGGTCACCCGCTCGTCAGAAGGATGCCGCGTACGGACGCTCGGGCATATTGTCGAACGGTTCGAAAAGGCTGACAACCGTCTTGGCGTTCAGCTTGCCCGGATTGGCCATCAGCATGGCGTAGTCGCTGTCCTGGAAGAGCGCGTCGAGGATGCCCTCCCAGTCGTAGTCGGCGGTCGATTCGGGTAGCTGCTTCAGGTCGTCGTCGAAGGCGCCGAGTTCGAGTTCGACGGTGGCGCGGTCGGTCATGAGGTGCAGGGCAATCTCTTCGGCGTTGGTACGCGGGTGGGGTTCGGCGCCGTGGGCGAGGTCGGCTGCCAGGTCGAGGAGCGCGGTTCGGAACCGGTCCACCGCGACCGGAGAGAGATGCCGGATGAACGGTGGAAACTCCTGCCAGCCGCCCGGGTCCTCCAGGGCCTCCGTGACCTCGTCGCTGAGGATCTCCGCTGCGGCGTGCAGCAGCAGCGCGGTCCGCGGGGTGATCACCGGCGGCATGCAGGCGCCGCACTCGCCGCTGTCGCAGGCGGCGCAGTCGAGGCATGCCTGGCCGCACGTCGTGCAGGTGTCGCATCCACCCGTCGGGCAACCGGTAACCGGGAAACTGGCGAATCCGGCGGTCGCTCGGCGTCGCAGATGCACGGCCAGCGCATGAGTGTTGGTGTCGAGGTCGTCGAGGATCGAGGTAACCGAGGCGCGGACCGGGCCCGGCTCGGCGTCGACCGCGGCCAACAGGCGGTCCCGGGTCAGCTCGGGCGGGTTTCCGACGGTCAGCAGGTTCAACAGGTCCGCGACGGTGTCGGCTCGCTCCGCGGTGGGGAAGGTGGCTAGGGCCTCCACCGTTTCCCCGCCGCCGTGGTCGACGATGACGAACACCCGGTGGGTGCTGGCGGTGTGCTGCGGCAGGAAGCCGTGATAGATCGTCTTCATCTGGGAGACCTTTCGATGAGCGGGCGCACTCAACTCGCGGGCGCTCCGCCAGGAAGAGAGCATCGCGGGGCTGCACGTCGCGGTACATCCACAACGCCGGTGCCCAGGAAGATTCGCGGCTGCCTGCCAGGGTTCGACCCTGGCCGCGTAACCAGATACCTGAATATCAGAGTCAGACCTATCAGGCAAGTCTGGTCCTCGCCGGAGCGTCCCGTAGTCCCTCGGCGGATCCGGCTTCCCGGCGCGGTGGTCGTCTGGCCGTCGCGCCTGCCCTGATCCGGCCGGGTCGGGATGATCAGGGGTGCTCGGACGTCGGGGAATCACCCAGGTCGCCGGCCGTCGGCTTACCTCAGGCCTCGTGGTGCCGGCGGCGGCTGGCGTGCACAGCAAGACAATCGCCGAGGGTACCGACCATCGGCAGCCGGGCGCCCGATCAGCGGTCTGCTGCGTTCGGCTTCAACTTCTTCGACCACATCGGCCTTCGCCTCTGACAACCATCACCATGGACCGAAGGATCTTTAGTAGCGGAAGGCCAGCTTGTATAGGCCTCCGTCTCCTCCGACGGCGAGGTCCTGTCCGTTCTTGCTCCAAGCGCAGGCTGTCACGGGTTGTTCGACGCGCATCATGGCTTGGGCTTTGCCGGTTGCGGTGTCCCAGACCCGTACGGTGCGGTCGTTGCCGGTTGTGGCGAGGTGGGCGCTGTTCGGCGAGGCAGCGAGAGCATTGATCGAAGCGGTGTGGCCGGTCAGGACGGCACGTTGTCGGCCGTTGTCGGCGTTCCAAACCTGTACCGTGTTGTCACCGTTGGTGGTCGCGAGCCAGGTTCCGTCTGGTGCGATGATCAACTTTTTCAGGTGGTGTTGGCGGTTTGCCAGCTGCGCGCGTTGCCGGCCGGTCCGGGTTGACCAGGTGCGTACTGAACCGTCTTTGCTCGCTGTGGCGAGCCAGGTTCCGTCTGGTGCGATTACCAGCCGGCGTACTCGGCCGGTGGCCCGGTCCAGTGAGGTGCGCCGCTCGCCGGTGGCGATGTACCAGATCCGGACTGCGCCGTCGGTGCCTGCGACGGCGATCCAGGTGCCGTTGGGATCTGACGCGGCCGCGGTGGGCAAGCTGGCGCGATCGCCGAGCACGGTGACCCGTTGGGCGGTCACCGTATCCAGGATGCGCATCGTTCCGTCGTAGTTCGCGATCGCGACCCATGTCCCATCAGGTGCGATTGCTAGGGCGCGATGCCAGTTGATGCGGCCGTGCGGCATTACCGGTTGCGGCACGCCGGCGATCCACAGGCGCGCCGATCCGTCGCCGCTGATGGTGACTACCCAGTTGCCGTCTTTGGCAGTTGCCACCGTGCGGGCGGAGTCGAGATGGCCGGTGGCGATGGTCCGTGGGCGTGTGCCGCGGCGGTCCAGGATTCGGACCTCGCCGTCGGTTGACGCCGTGACGAGCCAGGTGCCGTCCGGGGCGACGACCGCCGCGTTCACACGCCGCATCCGGCCGGTCAGCTTCTCGGGTTGCGGTGTGGGGTTGGAGACGTCCCACAGCCGCACCGATCCGTCGTCACTAGCCGTGGCGAGCCAGGTGCCGTCGGAGGAGATAGCGACCGCGTTCACCCGTGCGGTGTGGCCAAGCAGGGTGGCCCGCTGGTTAGCTGTCGCCGCGTCCCACATTCGCACAGCGCCGTCCTCGCTGGCGGTGGCCAACCACGTCGCGTCCGGGGCGATGGCTACCGCATGCACCCTGTCGGTGTAGCCAGTCAGGGTGATCCTTCGTCTGCCCGTGCCCGCGTCCCAGACCCTCACGGTCCGGTCGTCGCTAGCGGTGACAAGCCAGGTGCCGTCGGGTGCGATGGCCACAGCGTGTACCCGCCCAGTGTGGCCGGCAAGGGTAACGCGCCGTCGGCCGGTCGCGGCATCCCATGTCCGGACTGTGCCGTTGTCGCTGGCAGTGACGAACCAGGTCCCGTCCGGGGAGATCGCCACAGCACAGACCCACCCCGCATGGCCGTGAATGCTGAGGCGACGCCGCCCGGTACGAGCATCCACGATCAGCAGCAGGTCGCGGGTTGCGGTGGCCAGCCAGGTGCCATCGGGAGAGATCGCGAGCACGTTCGATCGTGCGGTGCGGTTTGCTAGCAGCGCTCGCTGCTGGCCGGTGCTGGTGTCCCATGTCCGTACTGTCCGGTCGGTCGTGGCGGTCGCGAGCCAGCTGCCATCGGGAGAGATCGCCAGCGCGTTCACTCGGCCGATGCGGCCGGCCAGCGTGGAGCGGTGCTCGCCTGTGGCGGCGTCGAAAATCCGCACCGTGTTGGCGGCGGCGACGGCGAGCCAGGCACCATCTGGGGCAATCGTGATCGCCTTTATCGGGCCACCGTGGCTGGTGAGGGTACGTCGTAAAGCGGGGTCAGCAAGGTCAGGAAGTGGTGCTCGGTTCACCAAGATCCCTCGCGGTCGATCGCGAAGCAACTCGCGTGTCTGGGCGCCCCACCCGGGATCGTGTTCGACCCGGCTATACAGAATGTCGATGCGCGAGTGCGCCGGTTCGGTGGATTCAAGCAGGTGCGCGGTCTGGCCTACCAGCCGCCTCAATCGCGCGGCCCGCGTAGTGTCGATCAATGTCAAGTCGGCGTATGGCGCGGTTGGCCCGGCTTGCTCGAGCCGCTTACCGACCCAACGCAGATCTGTAGCGATGGCTTCAGCGTCGGCTGTGCGCCCCGCGGCGAGGAGATGCTCAATCAAGTGATCCGATAGATACCGGGCGGAGTCAGGCAAATCCCACCAGCCGTGGACCCTCCGCGCGCCACCCTCGACCGATACCGCCGGTGTAACGACTGGCAAGCCTGCGGCGGCCGCTTCCAGAAACGTGCGGTGCAGGCCGGCGAGGCGGGAGTCGCCGAGTTCGGCCTGTAGGTGGTCACGAACGACGTCGTGCAGGCTGACGGTGCCGCCGTCGCTGGTTGGGACAAGCATCAGCAGCGCGAGATCGGCAAGGCGAACACACAGCACATCGGTAGCCAACGGATCCAGGGCTCCGGTGCTCCGCCACAACTTGTGTACGAGCCACACCGGGACCGTCTCGTCCTCGGCGAAGATCGCCAGTTCGGCGAACCGGTCCCGTTCTGCTGATGTGAGAATCCCCGTACTTGCCTCGATTGTCGCGGCGACTGCTTCCTTGCGCTGCTCCGGATCGGCGACGTCCAACTCACGGCCGGCCGCCCCGGTCAACTCGTCGACCTGAAAGGCCCCGCCGAGACGAAGCCTCGTCAGTAACGCCTCGGCCGCAGCGGTGGTCGTGGTACGAAGCCGCAGTTGGTCGAGCAGGATCTTGTTCACCAGCCGGAGCAGCAGCGGCCACCGCCCGGTCTCCACTAGCAGCCCGGCCAACACCTGCGGCGGTAGTGGCGGCACTCCCGCCGTTAGGACCGCCCTAGCCTGCGCTTCCGACATCTGATCCACCTTCACCGGTACCCCCTGCCCTCTGACAAGCGAAGGGACCCTGGTGGTCACCAGCCGGGCGCAGCGCCCAGCCACCGGAAACGCGGCGAGCTGATCCTCAAACCACACATCATCAAGCACGACTAACCGGCGCGGACCCAAGGCCAGTACGGCCGCAAGATGCTCGGCTGCCTGACGCACATCGGTGAACGGCTCGGCGCTGCCGGGGCTCACCTGCCGAACAAGGTCGTTGACCTTGGTCACGAGCGCGCCCTTGCGCACGTCCCGACCCAGCGTCACCCAGTACACCCGGCCCCGGAAACGACGCAACACCCGCCTATCCGCCCGTACCAACTTGGCCACCGTGGTCTTGCCGAACCCACCGGCGCCATGGACCGCCGTCGTGATCCCCACGGTCCCACCGCCGCTGCGCCGCACGGCAGCGACGATCTGATCCACCTCGACTGGGCGGTCCACCACCCACGACTCCGGACGCTGCGCCACCGGAACCAGCCGCACCAGCCCACGCTCGTATCGGCGCTCCGCCCACCACCACAACAACCCCGAGGCAGCCACGGTGACAGTGGACCCAGCCATCCACCACATCGGCTGTGACTGAACCGTCGGTAGCCACCGACTGCCCCCGGCGCTGACGACGTTCACCACGACCGCCGCCACGGCTGCAGCAATCGCTCCGACGAGACCCGCGACAACGAGAAGTGCGAAACGCCACCACCGCACCACCGCACCTCCCCACCAGCAGGACACCCATCTAACCCGACTGTCCACCGACAGTCATCACCGCATGACACAGTAGGCTTACAGGTCGATGCAGACGTGGCTCACCCTCCTCGCTCTGGCGGTTGATCCAGGTAGGCGCGGGCCCGGACCTGCCCCCCGGCCAATGAGACCGCTTCCGACAGCCGGCCTGCGCAGAGGGCGGACGACCGCCCAGATGCCCGGGCGACTGGCCGGGCTTCATGGGCGTGGGAATGCGCGCCCTCGGAGAACACCGTGGGCACAACCACTGCCGCGACGCGTCGGGCCGGCACGGTTGCCGTCTGTGTGTCGAGGACGCCGGAGGTACCAGCAGCCCTGGCGCGGGCACGTTCAGCACACGACGCCGTCAAGGTCAGCGCCCTCCAGGTGAATGAGCCTTGCCCGGCAAGGTATCGATCCTGGACTTCATCCACCGGTGCGACGCTGGCGCCCTCATCCGGGGGAAGGCGCTGCTTGGCCTGCTGATCATGGCCGGCTTCCGGCCGGCCGGCGGCGTGGGTCGGTCCGCGACCGCCCCCGCCAGCGCCGCGATGACATGGTCCGCGCGTCGGCACCCTGCCCTGGCGATTCGGGTAGGACCCGACTTGAACTTTGCTGCTGTTATGACGGTCGAGCGGCCTTTGACAACCACCACCGACGCCGCGGCGGTACGGCAGCGTTCGTGTTTGGTTGCGGGGTTGCTAGCTCGACGGCGACGGCCGCTCCCTGGAACGGCTCGTTGCCGAGGATTGCTTTGCGGATCCCGGCCCATTCCTCGGTGCGCCACCAGTTGAAGAGGGTGACGGTGCTCAGGACGGTGAAGGGCAGGGAGGCGACGAATTCGGGCCGGGAGTAGACCTGTGAGGTGCGTTCGGATGGGTGCAGCTTGTGCTGGTGGTTGACAACTAGGACGCCACCGGTCACGGGCTGGTCAGGGCGGAGTTGGGGCCAGGCCTGGAGGTGCCGTTGGAGGTAGCTGACGAGATTCTCCTGGGCGGCGCCGCCCGCCGCCTTGATCTCGACGAGGCGGTGCGGGGAACCCTCGCCACCCACCAGTAGATCGGCTGACCTGGTGCCGACCTCGTCGTCGAGGTCAACGGTTGGCAGTCCGGCCGCGTTGAGCACCGCCGCGACCGCGCGCACGAGTTCGGCGCCGCTGCCGTAGAGAAGTCCGTACCGTACGGGCTCGGCGCGGTCCTTCGCCTCGTGCAGCTCTTCCTCAATGCGGAGCTTCTCCTCGGCGTACCGCGCCTCAAGGTCGTAAAGGGCTTGGCGGGCGGTCAGCTCGTCGGCGGTCCGCAGATCGGGGTCTTCGAAGTGTGGTGAACGCGCTCGGCGTAGAGCGTTGGGCACGTACTCGGGCAGCGCGCGCTCGACGAGCCATCCCAGGACGTTGTTCCAGGGAGGGGCGGCCGGGAGGATGTACCACCGGCTGGTCGCCCCCCGGTGAGGTCCAAGCCGCGACTACCGGCTTGCCCAGCGTGTCGACCAGGATCGGATGCAGTTCCCCTTCCGGCTCGTGGATCTCCTCGCCGTAGCCGCCGCCCCGGCTGAGGCGGGCGCCGGTGAGTTCCAGCGCCCACCACGAGGCATCCGGAGGGCGGCTGAGGAGCCGGATCGCAAGGTCACGGTCGGCAGCGCTCAGACCTGGGACGATCTCGGGTCGAGTGCCGGTCGGCAGACGGCGACCGTAGACGCTGGTGTGCTGCACGCCAAGGTGAACGCTACCCCCGGAGGGGAACAGCGAGTGGTGCGCGGTGTCATCGTTGACGTCGCCAATCGTCGTCACGGCCAGGGCGAGTTCCCCGCGCTGGCGCGCTCCAGCGAGGAAGCGATTACACTCATCCGCCCCCTTGCCATGGAAGATGCTCGGCTCGATGGCCGCAGCGCAGTCGCCGGTCTCCATCCCGAGCCACCGCGGTTGAAGGCCCTTCCCCCGCCAGTCCAGGTCCCCGGGCACGCGGAAGGAGCGTACTCCGTACCGCTCCCGGTCGTACTCCGTCTGCACCAGCATCTGCTGCTCCCGCTGGCAGCCGGGTTCGGGTTGGCCGATGTGTACGGACACCAGACCACTGGTCGGCGAGCTCATCTGTCCCACCGTAGTACCCGTCCCTCAAGCTCCCGCTGCAACATTCGCGTTGGCCGAGCCTGTCCCCACACCGCGCCAGGGCGGCGCAAAGTTGGCGCCGCAGAGCTGGGGCCGTAATTCTCAGCAACTCGTCAGGAAGTCACTCTCGTCGCGGATCGACCCGATGCGGGTGCTCGAAGAGATTGCCGTTAGGCTGTCTCCGGCGCTTGACCTTTCGCCACTTCCGCAATGGAGTGAAGGAGGTGATACGCATTGCTCCAGTGTTCATGCGAGCAGGATCGACCAGCCCGACGGGCCGTGATGTTTCTGCAGGCAGCGGCATCGCTAACGGCTCTATGGCGCTACCTCGGGTTATAGCCCTGTGGGGGCGGCCTGCCTAGATTCCGCCTAGGCAGGACACCGCACCACAGGGCCGCACCTGGCGGCTCTCGGCCCGGAACTCGGGCCGGGAGCCGTTTCCTTTCTCGTGCCCCGCCGCGAATCGACCCTGGTCGACCGCATGGCTCCCGGTCATAAATCGCCCCCCAACGGTTGACTATTTATGACCGAGTCAGCATACCGTGACGTTGACTCATTCCTCGCCCGGGCTTACCGCCATTGGAGTCACCAGTCAACGCGCGGCTACCCGTCGAGCGTCACCCTCCGCATCGGCTGCAACCTCGGCCATCCCCGACGGAGCCCGCCAAGGCCTGCCGGTAGCGGGCCCATCAACGCCTTCACTACCAGGCCAACGCCTTGATCGTCTCGTTGTCCACAGGGGCGGCGAGTCATCTACAAGGCATGATCGATGGGCTGCGGACTCACGGCGTGGGGTGCAGGGTGTTCGCATGTACTGCGTATACGAGTGGGACGAGCGCCGCCGCTTGGTGACAGTGACTGCGGCGGACGGCTGGCCTGCGCTGGTCCCGGGTGATGACCTGGCCGGAGTGGCAGCGGGTCGTTGAGCGGGGCGGCAAACAGCGGGCCAGCTCGATCTGCTGGAGTTCGGGCGCTGGCTCTGCAGGTCGTGGTGAGCGGAACAGGCCAGCGCCGCGGAGCCGTCGTCGTCGCGGATCTAGCGCTGCTCGCCGGGTCGCTCGTTCGGTGCGGCCAGCCAGCCGCCGACGACGTTGAGGTCGGCGGTGAGCCCTTGCACCAGGGCGCAAGGGGGCGCGTCGGGCCGGTGTGGCTCCCCGCACGGGCAGACCCAGATCGCGGCCGTGAGCCCTTCGATGGCGCGCGTGAGCACGGTCCGCGAGTACACGAGCGTTCTTCCGCTGATGGTCACGGGCTCGTTGTCCTCGTTGGTCCTGAGCTCCGCGCCGATGCCTACGATCGCGTCGGCGGCGTCGGTCAGAACGCCAGCGGCGTCGGCGGGGTCATTGCCGATTCGTCCGGTAGCTAGCTTGCACACCATGCCGAGCGCGGCGACCACGCGCCCCGCGTCCTGCACGGTGATGGTCACTGGCTCGGCTTCGGCCATGACCTCACGGTAGGTGGCGGCCTGCTCGGCGAGGACCTTCGCCAGCAGCGAGATGTTGTACGGGGTGGTGTACGTCTGCAGCGCGGTGCGTTCGGTGACGCCGAGCTGGTTGGCGGTGGCGGTGACGCGCTCCGCTAGGAGGTCCGCGGCTTCGGCGGGAGCGAAGAACACCCCAAGCCGGCTGGTCTCCTCCTCAAGCTGAGCGAGCCGCTCCTTGAAGAGCTTGGTGTTGCGGACGCTGGAGGCCATCAACTTCTCCTGTTTGCCGTCTGGCTGCCGGCTCTGCCGTAGGTGGAATCCACGGGCACCTTAACGCGTCGATCCGGCAGCATCTGGACACTCGGGCATCGAACCTGCGGCGCGCCGGCCGCCGGACGGTCGTTCCGTGTCTTCCTGACCGCGAGGCGGCAGTTATCGCGGTACAGGCTGAAGGCGCGGAGCAGCCCGTTGGGACCCAAGAACGGCCAACCAGGCCTCGCAACCGCGAAGCGCCGTCAGGGCGGCCACGGGGAAAGCCGCCTGACCAGCAATTCCGCAACAGCACGGGCAGAGACCCCCGGCAGCAACCGATCGAGCGGGTGGACAAGATGGCGGGTGGGGGCGAAGCGGCTGCTTCGTTCGGTCGCGGCAACGGACCGGCCGGCGCTGATCGGTTCCACCGGCGGCGCGGCTCGGGTAGCCTCGCCGGATCCTCGGCCCACGGGCGGCTGCGGGACGTACGACGGTGGCGTCGGCCATTCGACGGACTTTGCGCGCACGGCTTCCGGATCTGCCGATGAGCGGATGTGGTATCGGATGATCGTTGCTGTGGTCGTTTTGTTGCCGTGAGTACGGTGTGGTGGTGCCTGGCATCCGGCTCGACGTTCTCTGGTGGCGCCTCGTGTGGGGCGCCGGCTTCTTTGTCCTGGCCTTGGTTCTGTTCTTTCTGGCCTGGTTTTTTCATGCTAGTGAGGTGCTGGGTGGCCTTGATCAGGTGTTCAGTGTTGTTGGGGGCCTGTCGGGATTCGTGGGGTTGCTTCTGACAGTTCGAGCGTTGAGGTCCGGCAGTGCTGGGCAGCTGGTGGGGGTTGGAGCCGAGGAGGTGGCTGCTGAGGCGTTGCGGCGGGTGCGGGGGAGTTCGGTTCGGGTGCGGTTGACTCGGCCAGCACCGTTGCGGGTGTGGTTTCGGTCGGCTGTGGATGTTGGTGCGGCTCGATCCGCGGTTCTGAATCTCGGCGCCGAGGGTGTCGGGGATTGGGCGGAGGTGCCGTTGGAGGGTGAGGTCGCGCAGGTGGCGGGTCGTCTGCGGGAGCTGCCGTGGCGGCAGTTGGTGGTGATCGGTGAGCCGGGTGCGGGTAAGAGTGTGCTGGCGGCGATGCTGGTGGATCAGTTGCTGTCGCAGCCGGTTGCGGGTGAGGCGGTGCCGGTGCTGGTGGGCGTGTCGTCGTGGAATCCCCGGACGGAGTCGGTGGCGGTATTCGTGGCGCGGCGGCTGGTCGAGGACTACGGGATCACTCCGAAGGTGGCCCGGGAGTTGGTTGAGCGGCCGCGGCTGGCGGATGGGTCGGCGGCGGGGTGGTGGGTGCTGCCGGTGTTGGATGGTCTGGACGAGATCGATCCGGCACTTCAGCCGGTGGCGGTGGCAGCGATTGAGGACTTCGCGGCGACTGACCGTGGGGTGGTGGTGACCTGCCGGGTGCGGGAGTTCCGGCGGGCGACGGCGGGTGGGGTGCTGGCTCGGGCGGCGGTGGTGCAGTTACAGCCGCTCGCTTCTGCGGATGTGATCGCTTTCCTTGAGGATCCGGATCCGCGGCGGCGGTTGCTGTGGCAGCCGGTATTCGCCGCGTTGCGAGCGGACCCAGGTGGGATCCTGGGTTCCGCGTTGTCCACGCCGTTGATGGCTGGGCTGGCCAAGGACGTCTACAGCCCACGGCCCGGTATGGCGGCTGCGGTGGTGCCGGACCCCGGCGAGCTGCTGCACTTCACCACACGGCAGCAGATCACAGCGCGGTTGATCGACGGGTTCATCGCTACGGTCTACGACCATTCCCCCGCCGCCCATCGGGGGAGGAACGCCGCTCGTGGCGGCGGCACGGCAGAGTCGGCCGGTTCGTTCTATCCGGTGGAGGATGCCGCACGGTGGCTGGGGAACCTCGCCTATCTGGGATACCTGGGCGGCAGCCGAGATTTGCGGTGGTGGCTGCTGCCGTGGGAACAATTGGCTCTGCGGCCGTATCGTACCGGATGGTGGCAGACCGCAGGGCTGGCCGGCATGGTGCTGGCTGTCGTCACTGCGGTGGGATGGGTGTGGGCTGGTCCCGTCCGTGCGGTGGCGGCTGCGGCGCTGACCGCGGTCATCGCAGTGTTGTGCTACCTCGGGACTTTCGGGTGGATCTTCACGCATGAGTTTCAGCCGCGACCACCGGTGCCAGCACGGCTGCGGTCGCTGGTCAGAAGAGCCAAAACGACCGGCATCGTCGGGTGGTTGGCACAGGTTTGCTTCGGCGGGCTGTGCGGCGCGGCGACCGGGGTGCTGCTGTCCCAGCCGCTGACCGGACTTATCGCGGGTGTGGTAGCTGGTGGCGCCGTCGCGGCCCTTCCACCAGCCGGAGGCCGAGCCACGCCCGCCGGGCCGGCGGCCACCTTTCGCGCCAACCATCTTCTCGCTGTCGTCCTCATCGGCAGGCACGTGCTCGCGGGCGCCTTCGCGTGTGGAGGAGCTGCGGCTCTGACCGGTACCTCGGTTACTGGGTGGGTGGTGGCCGCGGTGGGATGCTTCGGCGTGGGCGCATTCAGCGGTGCGGAACGTGCCTGGCTACAGTTTCGAGTCACCCACATTGTTCTGTCGACCCAGACCGCCGGTTCGATGCTGCCCCGCAGTATCGACGCGTTACTGACCGACGGTACACGCCCGGAACGCAACACCATCCGCGTCAACGGCACAGCTTGGCAGTTCCGCCACGCCATTATCCAAGACCACCTCGCCCCCACCACACATACCAGACTTCTCCGCCGCCGCGCCGACACCGGCGACTGGTCGGCCGCCGAGCAGTTGGCCGGGTTGTTGCGGGAGCAGGGCAACCTCGACGAGTTGCGCCGCCGCGCCGACACCGGCAACCGGTTCGCTGCCGAGCAGTTGGCCGAGTTGTTGCGGGAGCAGGGCAACCTCGACGAGGCGATCGCGGTCCTGCGCCGCCACGCCGACACCGGCGACGGGCCGGCCGCCCGGCAGTTGGCCGGGTTGTTGCGGGAGCAGGGCAACCTCGACGAGGCGATCGCGGTCCTGCGCCGCCACGCCGACACCGGCGACGGGCCGGCCGCCCGGCAGTTGGCCGAGTTGTTGCGGGAGCAGGGCAACCTCGACGAGTTGCGCCGCCGCGCCGACACCGGCAACTTGTCGGCCGCCAGGCAGTTGGCCGAGTTGTTGCGGGAGCAGGGCAAGCTCGACGAGTTGCGCCGTCGCACCGACACCGGCGACTGGCAGGCCGCCAGGCAGTTGGCCGGGTTGTTGCGGAAGCAGGGCAACCTCGACGAGGCGATCGCGGTCCTACGCCGCCACGCCGACACCGACGATTGGCCGGCCACCGGGCAGTTGGCCGAGTTGTTGCGGGAGCAGGGCAACCTCGACGAGGCGATCGCGGTTCTACGCCGCCGCGCCGACACCGGCGACTGGCAGGCCGCCGGGCAGTTGGCCGGGTTGTTGCGGGAGCAGGGCAACCTCGACGAGTTGCGCCGTCGCACCGACACCGGCGACTGGCGGGCCGCCGGGCAGTTGGCCGGGTTGTTGCGGGAGCAGGGCAACCTCGACGAGTTGCGCCGCCGCGCCGACACCGGCAACCGGTTCGCTGCCGGGCAGTTGGCCGAGTTGTTGCGGGAGCAGGGCAACCTCGACGAGTTGCGCCGCCGCACCGACACCGGCAACTTGTCGGCCGCCGGGCAGTTGGCCGAGTTGTTGCGGGAGCAGGGCAACCTCGACGAGGCGATCGCGGTCCTACGCCGCCACGCCGACACCGGCAACGTGTTGGCCGCCCGGTGGTTGGCCGAGATGTTGCGGGAGCAGGGCAACCTCGACGAGTTGCGCCGCCGCGCCGACGCCGGTGACTGGTCGGCCCCCGTGCAGTTGGCCGGGTTGTTGCGGGAGCAGGGCAACCTCGACGAGTTGCGCCGCCGCGCCGACGCCGGCGACGTGTTTGCCGCCGGGCAGTTGGCCGGGTTGTTGCGGGAGCAGGGCAACCTCGACGAGGCGATCGCGGTCCTGCGCCGCCGCGCCGACACCGGTGACCGGTCCGCCGCCGAGCAGTTGGCCGGGTTATTGCGAGAGCAGGGCAACCTCGACGAGTTGAACCCGTAAAGATACGTCGATCCCGTCAGTCATCTTGCGGGTATCGCGGCGCCATACGACAAACTTCGAGCGGATTCCTTCCAGAGCACCCCGGGCCGCTTGCGACACCGCTAGGCCGCCGCCACATCTACCCCTATGCCGGCCGAGGCCCGGCGATGTGGGCGCCCCGGGGTCCATCCCCAGCAATTGGAACCGGCGTTGGATCAAAGCCTCGCCGACGGTGGTGTGCCGCTGTCCTAATTCCTCACCTCAGAGGCGGAAAGCCACTTAGGAGCGAGGCCGTCCTACGGATCAGAAGGTTAGGGGTTCGAGTCCCTTCGGGCGCGCAAGATCAATCAACGTCTGGCCTGCGGAAACGCGGTCGGGCGTTTTTTGTTGATCGTCCCCGGTGGACGGTGGGTGTCGGATGGGTGCCATGTGGGCGCCGTCACTTTCTGTAATCGCGGGTGGGTCGTGTGGGCTTTGACCTGGTCTTTTGTGGTGGGGTCGCCGGTGCTTGGCGGCCGGTGCGCTTGTTGTTTGGGCGGGGGTGGGGGCGGTTGCTCCGGCCTCTTTTCCTGATCTTTTCCCGGGTGCGGCGGGCTGCGGCGAGGACCAGTCGGGCGGTGGCCTCGGCGCACTTACGCTGGGCATATGGCAGGACGCTGGTGTAGGTGTCGGCGGTGGTGACGATGCTGGCGTGGCCGAGGAGGTCTTGCACGGTTTTGAGGTCGGCGCCGGCTTCGTGGGCGAGGGACGCCGCGCCGTGGCGAAGATCGTGCAGCCGGATCGGTGGGAGGTCGGCCCGCGTGACCAGTCGGGTGAAGTGCCGGGTGGCGTAGCCGGGGTGCAGCGGTCTGCCGTCGGGGCGGACGAACACGTAGCCGCTGTCGAAGCAGGCCTTGCCGGCCACCCGCCGGGCGGCCTGTTGCTGCCGCTGGCGGCGCAGGTGCTCCCGGAGCACGGCCACGGTGTGTCTGTCGAGGGCAACAGCGCGGGTGCTGGCGGCCGTCTTCGGTTCTGCCTCAATGACGTGGTAGCCGACGGTGCTGCGGCTGCGGAAGATGAACAACACCCCGTGGTCGAGGTCGATGTCGGACCAACGCAGCCCGCATGCCTCGCCGCGGCGTAGGCCGCGCAGCGCGATCAGCCACCACAGGGCGAAGAACCGGTCACCTGTGACCGCGTCGAGGAACCCGGCCAGAAGAGGAGCGGTCCAAACAGCCACCGCCGGCCGCCGGCCGGTCGCCCGCCATTCCGCCACCCGCGCCGGTGTCCACACCTGGGCGTGCGGTTTCCGGTAGGACGGGACTTCGAGGTGCCGGATCGGGTTGGCGTCGAGCAGGCCCTCCCGGACAGCGAGGTTCAGCGCCGCGCGCAGAGTCGTCCGCAGATGCTGCAGACATGACGGCGACTGCGGCCGGCCGCGTCCGTTGGTGGTCCGCGCGATCTCGTCGAAGCCGCTGCGGATGCGACGGATGGTGAAGTCGGCCAAGGTGATCCTGCCCATGTACGGGATGAGGAACTGTTCCACGTCCCGGGCATACTGGGCCCGGGTGGTCTCCTTGATCTTCGTGCGGGTCGACAGCCAGTACCGCAGCCACCGCTCCAGGGTCCACCCCTGGGCGGTGCGTTCCTCCCCGGTCTGGGTCAGCCACTCGTCTCGCGCTTGGCCGGCGGCGGCCTTCGAGCGGAAACCGCCCCGGCGGGCCCGCGCCGGCCTGCCGAACGCGTCGGTCGCGGAGCAGTCGAAGTACCAGGTGCCATGTCCACGATCCGGCAAGCGGGGACAGTCCCGCTCCAACCGCTTCCTCGTGCCAGCGTGCCGGCAACCGCACCGCTTGTAGATCGTTCCCGAACCGGCCATGACCTCTCCATAAAGTCGCGAAGCGGAAGATTGTGAAGACTGGTCACATTCTGTGCGGCAGCGCGGAGGAGACGCCGGACTGCGGGTCCGTCGCACCGGCCAATCCCGATCCGACGGCGCTTGAGCGCTTCAGGCGGTTACGTGAAGGCCGCATACTCCCGGCTACCAGCCGGCGGGGTGACAGACACCGGCCTCGGCGGGTTCTACCTGCAGGGTGGCGTGGTCGATGCCGAACCCGTCATGCAGGGCGACTCGGGCGTCCGCGAGGACCGGGGCGAGATCCGCGCCGTGGTCGAGGGTCAGGTGGGCCTGAGCGACGTCCATGCCGGAGGTGAGGGTCCACACGTGCAGGTCGTGGACCTCGGCCACCCCGTCCACGTTGCGCAGGGCGCGTTCGACCGCGGCGACGTCGAGGTGCTCCGGGGCGGCCTGGACCAGGATCCGCAAAGCGGCCCGGGCCAGGGACAGGGACCGGGGCACAATGAACAGCGCTACCGCGACGGCGATGATCGGGTCGGCGTACCACCAGTCGGTCGCCCAGATCACCCCGGCAGCGGCGATCACCCCGGCCGAGCCGAGCGTGTCACCGAGCACCTCCAGGTAAGCGCCGCGCACGTTCAGGCTCTCCGTGCTGCCCGCCCGCAGCAGGGCGAACGCGATCAGGTTCGCGGCCAGGCCGGCCACCGCCACCGCGAGCATCGGTCCGGCCTTGACCTCGGGCGGCTCGCCGAAGCGGCTGACCGCCTCGATCAGCACCCACCCCGCCACCACGCAGAGCAGTACGGCGTTGGCCAGGGCCGCCAGGACCTCCAGCCGGTACGAGCCGAAGGTCCGTTGCGGGTCGCCGCCGCCCCGGGCCGCCCGACGCACGGCGTGGATCGCGGCCAGCGCCATCCCGATGCCGAGGACATCGGTGAACATGTGCCCGGCATCGGACAGCAACGCCAGCGACCCGGTCAGCAGGCCGCCGACAACCTCGATCACCATGAACACAGCCAGTAGGGCGAATGCCGTCCACAGCCGGCCCAGGTGTTTCTCACCCGCGCTGCGCGCTGCGTGATCGTGCCCGGCGCCCATCGATTCCTCCCGACCTTGCTTCCGACGACCCCGTCAACGTATGCGTACATTGCAATAAGTGCAACGGGCGGAGCTGTCGCTCAGACAGGCGTAGCCCGGATCCGCGGGTCGCCGCCAGCGCCGTTCACGCTGGCCGGGGTGACGACACGGCGGTCGGGTCGGCGGCGGCGCGATCGTGTCGTAACCTGTCGGCATGAACCGAACCGGCGGACCGCGTGCTCGTGCCGCGCTGCCGCCGTGGTTGACCGCCGTGCTCGCGTTGACCGCAGTGGCGCTGCTACACGCTGTGCAGTGCGCGTCCGGTGCCGCGGCGCCGTTGCTGGCGACGTCGACCCTGCATCAGGTGGCGGTCAGCATCGACGGGCATGGGGCCGCGACCTCGGCCATGCCGGTCGGGGCGGCCACGGCCGTGTCGGTCAGTGCGTCGACGGGCTCCGGAGTGCAGGTCGACACCGGTCAGGGTGCCGGGCACAGCGAGATGCCGTGCGGACCAGGGCTGGCCGCCGGGACATGCCTGATGTTGCTGGTGAGCGCCGCGGTCGGCCTGCTGGCACGCGGGCGGCCGGGCTGGTCGTCGCCCGTCGTCGACGAGTTTCGGACCCTTGCTGGGTTCACCCGGTGGCGGGCGTCGCCGGACCTGGCGCAGCTGTGCGTGCTGCGTACGTGATCGACTCCACCGGCATCGACTCCACCGGCGCGTAGCCCGCGTTCGAGGTCGTACGCCTGAGCCCGCCCGGCCCTGCTGGGGCAGTTTCTCGGGAGCGTGGCCAGGGCCACGAGACCAGCGGGCGCTGGCCGATCCCGCGTGTCCTGTCCGCGGCCGCCGCGCCCGGTGGCGCGCGGAACCACGCGACGACGACATGGTTGCCGCGTCGAGTCCGGACCCCGCACGCGAGCCGTCCGTGGATACAGCCGGTGGCCCCCGGAGGCCACCCGTGGCCGAGAAAACAGCCTGCACGTCCACCCCTTCGAGTCAGAGGAGGACGAGCCCATGCGAGGGCCTCGTCACCGACACACCCACCGAGGCCAACCCGGGTACGCCGCGGCATTGTCGACGCGCATTGGAGCCGACATACGCGGCCCGGCCGCCGTCCGGCGGTCATCGCCAACGGCGCCGACCGGCCGTCCGGAGCGATCATGATCCCGGCGGACGCCCACCCGGTCCCCCCGCAGGCCCGGAACCCACACCCACAGTCAACACAACCTCACCCTCTTAATCATGAATTAGAAACATCTATCACTATTGATCATCGACTCACATCACCGACGGTTACCTCCGACGCGCGCCGGACGGCGCCTGTCGAACCGCCGCCCAATCGCCGTCTTCGGCGAGCCGGGGAACCACGCCCGTGGGGTGAATCCGCGTTCGCGGTAGGGATCACTTCCATCCCGAACCCGTCAGCTAACCCGGTCGGCGGCCATCGGAAGGGAGAATGGTGACCACGCCCCCGAACAGGTGGCTCACAGCCACCCTGGCCGTCCTGGCCACCGCCGCGCTGCTGGCGGCCCCGCTCGGCTCCCAGGCTGCCGCGGCGCAGCCCAACGGCAACGCCACCGCCGACGAGGACGGGCCGCCCCCACTGCTGCGCGACGTACTCGACCAGGCCGGACGGACCTACCTGGACGCCAAGGCCAAACTCGACCAGTCCACCAAGCGCCAACTGATCCTCAACCTCGAGCTGCGACGGGCCGAGAACCGGCTGGCGAAACTCGCCCCGCAGGTCGAGCAGATCGCCGCCCGGTCCTACCGGACCGGCCGGATCGGCGCGGCCGCGATGCTACTCAACAGCGCCTCACCTGACTCGTTCCTCGACCGGGCCGCAACTCTCGACGAACTCAACATGGTCAACGGCAAACGGGTCGCCGAGCTCGCCCAGGCCGTCGACGACGCCGCCCGGGCCAAGGACGCCATCGACGCCGAAGTCCGCGACCAACGCAAGCAGGTCGCCGTGATGAACGCCCAGAAACGGGAGGCGGAGAATGCCCTCGCCCTGGTCGGCGGGCGGTCCCTCACCGCCGGGTTCGTCGCGGCCACCTCACCGGTCGCCCGGGCGGCGCCGCGCACCAGCAGTGGCGGATGGCCGAACGAATCGTGCAGCCAGGACGACCCCACCACCGCGGGTTGCGTCACCCCCCGCACGCTGCACGCCTACAAGGAGACCAAACGAGCCGGCTTCGACCGGTTCGTCGGCTGCCACCGGTCCGGCGGTCCGTTCGAGCACCCCAAGGGCCGCGCCTGCGACTGGTCCCTCCGCAACAGCGGTTTCACCCCCGCCCGCACCCAGAACGAACGCACCTACGGCAACAATCTCACCGCGTTCCTGGTCCGCAACGCCGACCGCCTCGGCATCCTCTACGTCATCTGGAACCGCCAGATCTGGCTACCCGCCACCGGCTGGAGGTCATACAGCGGGGCCAGCGACCACACCGACCACGTCCACATGTCCATGCTCTGACCCGGCCGCCCCGGTGTGCACCCGCGCACCGGGGCGGCCGTGGCACCAGACCAGGCGACCTCCGGTCACGACCCCCAGGTAAATCCCACCATCACGACGGTCGACCACGACCACGAGAAATGACCCGCCGGAAGGGACCATCGGAAAATGACGGTACGCAGAAGTGCTCGACTCGCCACCGTGCTGACGACGTTCACACTGGCAGCGACCGTGGCCACGCCGGGCTGGGCGCATGTCGAAGTAAGCGCCGACAAACCACAGGCGGGCGCCCGCGACGTCACCCTCACCTTTGTCGGCGAAGCCGAGTCCACCACCGCGGGAATCACGTCCGAACGTGTCGTCCTGCCCGCCGGCCTGAAACCCCAGGACGTGACCCTCGCCCGCGCACCCAAAGGATGGGAACTCAGCCCCAACCAGGACGGATTCACCGTGGCCGGGCCCGCCCTGCCCGTCGGCGACGACGTCACGTTCGCTGTCACCGTTGCTCAACTACCCCCCGACGCCGTAACCCTCGCCTTCAAAACCGTCGAGACCTACGAAAACGGCAAAGTGTCCCGATGGATCGAGATCCCCACCGCGGGCGACCAGGAACCGGACAATCCCGCCCCCGTCCTGTCCATCCGCCCGGCCGCCACACCACAACCCGAACCCACCACCGCCGCACCCACCGCCACGACACCCACCATCGCGACGACACCGCCGCCGGCCGCCGCACCCGCCGGCGACGACTCCGCCACCGGGGCGGGCGGGCCACTACTCGCCGGCTTCGGCATCCTCGCGGTGATCCTCGCGGCAGTCGCCGCCGTGGCCGTCCGACGCCGCCGGACACCGCGATAGCCGCAAGACCGTCCGAGGAAGCATGGGCGATCATCGGTACACCAGTGGCCGAATGTGAGTCCTCGGAGCGAGATCCGCGACCTGCGCGAACTCCGGCGCTACCTGGAGCGTTTCTCAGCCCTGCTCACCCAGGCCACCCGAATGCCAATCACCGTCAGCACCGACGTCAACCGCCGGCCGAAGGTGCTCGCCTACGCTACCGACCTGAGGCGCTGGCACGGCTGGCAGAAGGACGCCATCGACGGGCTCCGCACTCCGTCTGAACCGTCGGGGCGGTCTTCACCAGAAGGTCACTTCTCGGCTGCGTGGCGGCAGGAGCAGCCGGGTTCGCATCCGCAGGCATCGCCTGTGGCAGTTGAACCGGCTGGGGCTTCCGGGATGGTCAGCGGTGCGGTCAACGGGACGGCGCAGCAGCTGTCGCCGCGCCAAGCCTCGCGGCCTTCCTTGACCGCGACACCTGCGATGACCAGGGCGGCGATGGGGTCGGCCCAGGACCACCCGAACAGGCTGTTGACCGCCAGGCCGGCTAGTAGGACGCCTGAGAGGTAAGTGCACAGCAGTGTCTGTTTGGAGTCGGCGACGGCGGAGCGGGAGCCGAGTTCGCGACCGGCGCGGCGTTGCGCGTACGACAGTCCGGGCATGACCGCCAGTGAGACTGCCGCCAGTACCAGGCCGACGCTGGAGTGCTCGGCGTCGGCGCCGCCGAGAAGGGCCCGTACCGCCTCGACGCTGACGTAGGCCGCGAGGGCGAAGAATGAGACGGCGATGATGCGTAGTGCCACCTTTTCGCGGGTCTCGGGGTCTCGGCCGGCGAACTGCCACGCTACGGCGGTGGCGGAAGCGACCTCGATGATCGAATCGAGGCCGAAGCCGATCAGAGCGGTGGACGACGCGATGGTGCCGGCAGTGATCGCTACGGCCGCTTCGATGATGTTGTAGATGATGGTGGCGGCGACGAGCCAGCGCACCCGGCGGGTCAGTACGGCCAGGCGTTGCGGTGGTGGTCTAGCAGGGCTCAGTTGGAGGAGCCGCGGGTTCATCGGCAGCAGCTCTGGTCGTCGGAGTCCGGGCACGCTGCCGGGTCGACGGCCAGGACCAGGCCGAGTAGGTCGCCGAGGGCGTGGGCGATGCGGGCGTCGGCAAGCTCGTAGCGGGTGCGCCGGCCTTCGGGAACGGCTACGACCAGGCCGCAGCCGCGTAGACAGGCGAGGTGATTGGACAGGTTCTGCCGGCTGACACCGAGCATGTCGGCGAGTTCAGCCGGGTAGCCGGGTCCGTCCCGCAGCGCGAGCAGCAGTTTGGTGCGGGTCGCGTCGGACAGGGCATGGCCGAAGCGGGCGAGGACCTGGCCGTTGGTGAGCGTCGCCACCCTCAGAGAGTACATCGGTGGCTGTATCGACAGCGGGTGCGTGGGGATCATGCCGACACCGGCTCGGCGGCAGGGGCCTCGGCGAGGGTACGGGTGCGCCCGGGCATGAACAGCACGGTCAGGACGGCGCCGATCGCGGCGATGACCGCACAGACGATCAACACCATCTGCATACCGTCGATATAGGCGGATTGGGCGTCGGTGACCAGGGCCGGGTTGCCGATGCGGGCGGCGACGCCGACCGCTCCGGCGATGGAGTCTCGGGCGGTGTCCGCCGCGGCGGGTGGTAGGCCGTCGACGACAAGGCGGTCGGTGTAGATCTGCGACAGCAGGCTGCCCAGCAGCGCGACGCCGAGTGCGCCGCCGGCTTGGCGCAGGGTCATGGTGATGGCGATGCCGGAGCCTGCGCGTTCGGGTGGCAGGACGGCGAGGACGGCGTCCATGGACGGGGTCAGGGCCGATCCGATGCCCAGGCCGGTGATGGCGTACCAGAGGGCGGCGAAGGCGAAGCCGCTTTCCGTGTCGGTGGTGGCGCCGATGGACAGGCCGATACCGGTGAGCAGGAGGCCGACGGCGATCGGGGTCTTGTGTCCGATGCGGTTGGCGATGCGGGTGCCGGCGCCGACGCCGATGACGAAGCCGCCGATCAGGGGCAGGAGCCGCAGGCCGGTGTTGAAGGCGTCGTGGCCGAGTACGAACTGCAGGTACAACGGCACGACGAACAGCAGGCCGAACAGGGCGAAGCTGACGACGGTGGCGTTGATGTTGCCCCAGGTGAACTGCCGGCCCTGGAACAGGTGCAGATCGATCATCGGCTGCGGGGTGCGCAGTTCCCACCCGACGAAAAGGCTCAGCAGCAGCAGGGACACGGCGAAGCCGGTGAGGATCAGCGGGTCGGTCCAGCCGCGGTTGGGTGCCTCGATCGCGGCGTAGACCAGGGTGAGCAGACCGGTGGTGGACAGCAGGCCGCCGAGCAGGTCGGGGCGCTTCGGGGATGGGTCGCGGGACTCCGGTAGGACCAGAACGATGGCGGTGACGGCCAGGGCGATGATCGGCACGTTGATGAGGAAGATCGAACCCCACCAGAAGTGGTTGAGCAGCCAGCCGCCGATGATCGGGCCGAGGGGTATGCCCGCCCCCATACCCATCACGACGACCGACAGGGCCTTGCCGCGGTCGGCGGGGGCGAACAGTACCGCGATCGTGGCCAGTGCGGTCGGCATGATGACCGCGGCGCCAACGCCGAGTACCGCGCGCGCGGCGATGACGAGTGCGGCGCTGTCGGCCAAGGCAGCGCCGAGCGAGGCCAGCGCGAAGATGGCGAGCCCGATGACAAGGAGCCGGCGGCGCCCGTAGCGGTCGGCGATCGCGCCGACCGGGAGCATCAGTCCGGCGAACAGCAGGATGTAGGCGTTGACGATCCACTGCAGCGCGTCGGTGCCGGCGGACAACTCGGTGGCCATGGTCGGTAGGGCGACGTTCATGATCGTGATGTCGAGCCCGATGACCAGCACCGACAGCGTAAGAGCCGTTAGCGCCAATCCCTGCTGTCGTTTCTCTGTTCTGGGCATGCGCTGCCTCCACTGGTCTGCGCGTCGAGGACGGCCATCGGTTGGCGCATCAGGCGGTTGGGCGGCTGAGCGGTGCCGGCGGCCCTCGACGAAATGATACAGCAGATCCTGAATTCAGTACATGATTTACTATTATCGGGAATGGTTGTCGGCGGGCTGGCCTTCGAAGTGGGCCTTGAGCCGTTGCTGGGTGATCTGGATGGATGCCCGGTTGTGGGTTCCGCGGTCGCGGATGCCGGACACGATGACAGCGATGGTCTTCATGAGCTGGCCGCGGTTGTCGTGCCAGACCTGCGTCAGGCGGGTGCCCCGGCCACCGTCCAGCGGTGCGAGGTGGTAGCTCCACGTCGCGATGGCCAGGCCGACGGCGGCGGTGTCGAAGCTGAACTGGCGGCCCGGTTCGGCAGCGGTGACGGTGCAGTGGGTCCGCCAGCGCCGGATCGCGCCACGACGGTTGTGGCCGCTGAACGTGCTGCCGACGCCGAGCGGGCCGTCGTGGTGCGGCAGGCTGGCGCCGGTGCATTCAGGGCTGAAGCGTCCCCAGCGGGCGACGTCGACGATGACGTCGTAGACGTCTTCGGGTGGCGCGGCGATGTCGATGCTCTCTTCGACGTGCACGGAGTAGGCCATGACTACCTTCCTCGGTGGGGACCACTGCAGGTGGGGGGACTACTGCAACTGTCGATAGCGGGAGGCGTGGCGCAGGAGGGGTTCGCCGCGGCGATGCCCGGCTTTCCGCACCGCGCCGATGACGATGGCGTGGTCACCGCTGGCGTAGGTGTGCTGGTGTTCGCAGGTCAGCCAAGCCAGCGCGCCCGGAATGACCGGGAGGCCGTCGACGGTGGTGTAATCACCCGGCACGGTGTTCCTGTCCCGTGGGCGGGCGAAGGTGTCGGCGATGTCCCGCTGATCAGCGGCGAGGATGCTGACAGCGAAGCGCCCGTGCTGGGCGAGCAGTTCCAATGTGGTGGATGAGCGGTGCAGGCAGACCAGCAGCAGGGCCGGCCGCAGTGACAGCGAGGTCAGCGATCCGACGGTCATACCCCAGACATCGCCGTCGCCGTACTGGGTGGTGAGCAGGCTGACGCCGGTGGGCAGGGCGCCCATCGCGGTCCGGAACTCCTGCTCGGACACTGCCGAAGGTGGGGGGTCGGCGTGGGTCCGATCGGTGAGCAGACTCGCGTAGTGCCGACCCAGGGCGTCTTCGATCAACGTATTCACGCTGCTCCCCATGGACACAGGTCGATGACTATTGCGTTGAGGAGGAGAACAGTCGGCGACAGGACGAGCAACGCCGCGCCCAGGGCGTAGGTGCCTTTGGATCGGGCGGTCTGGCAGCAGTGCCGCGGGATGTGCAGCTGCGCCAGCCGCAGCGCGACCGCGCGACCGCCCGCGGGCAGCGCCCCGGCGGGAACCGCCATGTCGGCCAGCAAGGTCAGGGCCGCGATGGTGGGCTTCTGACCCACATGGCGGCGGGCGTAGCAGTCGGCCGACATCTCGATCAGTTCGGTGATGGACATCGACAGCGCGGTGATGGCCCTCGTCCCCGGGAACGACTGCGCCACGGCGGTCGCCAACTGCAGGACGAGGTGATGGCGGGCCAGCAGATGCGCCCTCTCGTGCCGCAGGACGGCCTGCAAAGGTTTCGGCTCAAGCAGATCCAGCGCCCCCTGCGACAGCACGGTGCGCCCAGAGACGATGCACGGCACGCTGTAGGCGAACGGCCGCCTGTCGTCGATCACGTTGACCTTGCCCAGGTCGGGGCGTTCAGTGGCGAACAGGTCGATGAGCATCTCGTGGCGGCGCCGACGCTGGCGAGCGGCCCGGTTCAGCGCGGCGAAGCGCCTGCCGACGCGCCCGGCGCCCAGCAACAGGACGGCACTGACCAGTGCTGCGAGCAGTGACGGTGCCGTGTTGTCCATCTGCCAGGTGTGTTGATCGGAGATCAGGATGAGCAGTGCCGCGACGGCACCGAACGGGACCCCCAGGACCGCGCCCAGCCACAGTCCAACCGCCGCGCAGGGCACCCGGTATATCCACGTCCTCTCGACCACCAGGCCAGTGATCGACCACGCACATAGAGTGACGATAGCTGGTAGCACCAACGGCCCCACCGCGGTTTCCCCCTCAGACCTTGTGCTCGGTCAGACGCTACGGTTCGCGTTCATCCTTCGCCTCGCCGTCGAGCGCCTCACGTAACGCCATGCGCTCCTCCGAACCCAGCTCGTCGACGAATCGCACGAACGCGCCCGGATCGCCGTCGGCGACGCCCAGCGCGTCCGCCAGCAGCTCGGCGAACATCTCTTGCCGGGTGGCTGCGGCACTGTAGCGGTGAGCGCGTTCGTCACGACTCTGGTGCAGCAGTCCCTTGCGCGCCATCCGCTGCAGTGTCGTCAACACGGTGGTGTAGGCGATCTGACGGCCGGAGCGCAGCGCTTCGTACACCTCACGGACCGTCATGGCGCGGTCCGCGGTCCAGAGGCAGTTCATCACCGCCCGCTCAAGCACTCCCAGTCGGACCACGGGCTCCAGCATAGGGCAACTCGATCAGCATGACTACCACGGTAGTACTACTATGATACGAGAAGGTTACGGGAAGGCCCCAGTTCTCACGCTGAGTGTCGACATCCATATCGGGGATGGCCCGCAGTGCCCGTGCTCAGCCAGCCGATGCGCGTAGGCGCAGCAAGCGCCCCTCCGGACTTCCACGGGTGTCGATGGGGGGCGTCGGAGGCGCCTCCCGCAAGGCTTTAAGCAGGCCAGACATTGGCGGCTATCTCGATGCACCCTCTCGTCCGGTCGGCTGATCGCGACCCGTACGTCAGGCTGAACCGCTTGACTGCCGGGGTAGTACTACCGTAATAGTTGACCGCGTTGGCTAACAAGGTGGAGAAACCTCGTAACGCGATGTCACAACGGTAGGCACCACAAAGTGCCGATTTGGGGGAGGTCCGGCCATGGATGTGGCGACGATGTTGGGCGCACCGGGAGACGCACTGCGGCTACCGCAACAGCAATGGGAGACCGGAGCCACCGAGGTGCTCCGTCAGTCATTCCGCTACCACTTCGACCGCAACGACTTCTTCCGCGCCCAGTGCGACGCCGACGGTGTCGTCCCGGATGACGTCAGGTCCCGCGCCGATCTTCAGCGGATCCCGCTGCTGCCGGTGAGCATGTTCAAACGTCCGGACGCCCACGTCCTGATGACCGCCTCGCTGGCCGACGTGGAGGCGGAGATCCGCTCGACCGGCACCGGCGGCGTACCGAGCGTGGCCCGCCGCGACACCACCACGGCGACGCGGGCGCTCAACGGCATCTTCGCGTCCTACCGGGAGTTCTTCGCCCTGTCCAAGGGCGCAGGACTTTTCCTGTCGCCGTCGACGGCGGAGACCCCCGAGATGGGGATGGTCAAGGTGTTCAACATCCTCAACGGGGTCTTCGACGACCACGTCTACCTGGTCAAGGACTACGCGTTCGACCCGGACGAGGCCATGGCGTACCTCAAGCGGTGGGACGGGGAAATGACCCGCCACATCATCGGGCCGCCGTTCCTGGTCAACCGGCTGCTGCGCTTCCTCGAACTGGAGGAGATCGAACTCAAGCTGGACCCCGAGTCGATGGTGATCACGCTCGGCGGGTGGAAGCGGTACACCGGGGAGTCGATCAGCCGTGACGAGTTCGACGGCAAGCTGAACCGCTACCTCGGCGTCTCGCCCGACCGCATCCGCGACATGTACGGGATGATCGAGTCCAACATGCTCGCGATCGAGTGCGAGCACCACCGCAAGCACGTGCCGCCGTGGTGCTACGTGTCCATCCGCGACGTCAGCGACCCGGGCAAGGAACTGCCGGCGGGGCAGACCGGCGGCATCGCCATCCTCGACGCGCTCAACACCTCCTACCCGGGCTTCCTGATGTCGGAGGACGTCGGCGAGGTCGACGAGTCGCCATGCGCCTGTGGACGCAACGGCCAGACGGTGTCGTTCCGCCGCCGGCGGCAGGGCGCCGAACTCGGCTGCTGCGCGGTGAGCATCGAGAAGTTCATCGACTCGCAGGAGATCGTCGCCGAGTGCGCGGTGCCCGCTGCGGCCGCCGGACATTGAGGCGGTCACCGTGGCCCGTTTCAGCCCGACAGTCATCGACCACTTCACCCATCCGCGCAACGCCGGTGAGCTGCCCGACGCCGACGTCCGCGCGTTCATTGGCAACCCGGTGTGCGGCGATCAGATCCTGCTCACCGCCCGCGTCACCGATGAGGTCGTCACCGACATCAGGTTCCAGGCATTCGGCTGCTCGGCGTCGCTGGCGGTGGCGAGCCTGCTGACCACGGCGATCCAGGGCACACCGATCGACGACGTGAAAGGCCTCGACGCCGCTGCCGTCGAGCAGCTGGCCGGTGGTCTGGCGCCGGACCAGCGTCACGTCGCGGCGCTCGGCGCCGACGTCGCGCAGCGGCTGGCCGACAACTTCCGACGGGGGACCAACGATGACAACCCGATCACCTGTAGTTCCTAGACAGCGCCGCCCCGCCGACGAGCTGGCGGAGGTCGTCTACCTCGACCATGCCGCCACCACGCCGCTGTGTCCCGAGGCACTCGAGCAGATGCGCCGCGGGCTGCGGCTGTACGGCAACCCGTCCAGCCGGCACACCGTCGGGCAGGCGTCGCGCGACGCCCTGGACGCCGCCCGCGGTGACGTCGCCACCCTGTCGGGCTGCACCCCGGCCGAGGTGGTGTTCACCGGCGGGGGCTCCGAGGCGATCAGTATGGCGCTGCGGGGCACGTTCGCGCCGCTGCGGTGGCGCGGGCACCTGATCACCACGGCGATCGAACACTCGGCGGTCCTGGAATCCGCCGCGGCGCTTCGCCGCCGCGGCGTCGAGGTCACCGTCGTGGCCCCGGAGCCCTCCGGACACGTCAACCCGGTCAACATTGCCGCGGCGATGCGCCCTGACACGGTGCTGGTGTCGGTGATGCACGCCAACAACGAGACCGGAGCCATCCAGCCGGTGCAGGAGATCACCGAGCTGGTTCACGCCGCCGGCAAACTGATGCACATCGACGCGGTGCAGACCGCGGGAAAGCTGCCCATCGACGGTCTGGCCGCCGACATGGTGTCGATCTCGGCGCACAAGTTCGGCGGACCCAAGGGTGTCGGGGCGTTGCGCCTGGCAGCGCACCACAGCCTGGAGCCGCTGGTCTGCGGTGGCGGTCAGGAGGCCGGACGTCGCGCCGGAACGGAGAACCTCGCTGGTGTCCTGGGCATGGCTGCCGCGGCGATCGCCGCGCTGCCGAGAGTGGCAGACCCGGCCTACCGATGGCGGCGCTGGCAGCTACGGGCGCGGCTGCTGGAGCAGCTCAGTGTCCTGGGCGGTGTCGAGGTCAACGCCGCCGACCCGGTGATGGCCGAGACGATCAGCGTCTCGTTCGCCGGCGTACGCGGCGACACCGTCGCTGACGTCCTGGACATGCACGGCATCTGCGTGTCGACCGGGTCGGCGTGCCACGCCGGGCAGGACTCGCCGTCGCACGTGCTGACCGCGATGGGCGTCAGCGACGAACGGGCCCGCGCCGCGCTGCGGTTCTCGTTCGGCCCGGCGACCACCGCCGACGACATCGACACCGCCGCCGAAGCGACGGTGGCAGCCGTCGAGCAACTGCGTCGCGTCTCCGGTGGCACCTCCATGGTGCCGTCACACGGGGCCGTCCGTGCCGGCTGATCCCCGCCCTGGCCAGCCCTGCGCCCCGCGCGACGACGTCGCCCGGCGGCCGGTCAACGGCCGTGCGGCCGGTCCGACGGCACACCTCAACGCCCCGGTGCGGTCGCTGAAGATGTTGGAGCTGCAGATCGCCGCCGGCGCCACCGAGGTGTATCTGGCGCTGCGGCCGCCAGCGCACGTGCCGGTCAGCTTCGACGCGCTGCCGGCACGCCGAGACGGCGAACCGACCCATGTGATCAGCACCGCCATGCTCGGTGAGCTCGTCAGCCTGGCCCACGGCGCCGGCCTCACGGTGCACTTCTGCGCCGATGCCCCGGTCGTCGCCGCCGAGCACGAGGACGCCTGGCGCGCACACGTCGAACACGGTCTAGCCGCCGGGGCGGACACCGTCGTGATCGGCTGTCTCGCCGCCTGCGCCTGGCTCAGCGGCCGAACCGATGTGCCATTGGTGGCCGGGACGCCGATGGGAGTCTCGACCGTGGGATTCGCGACGTACCTGCGCGACGTTCACGGGGTGCGACGGGTCGTGCTCCCACACACGCTGACCCTCGACGAGGTGGCCACGTTCTGCGCTCTACAGAACCTGCAGATCGAGACCCCGGTGCAGACCGGCGCGGGACTCGACTGCACCCGCTGCCGGCTGCCGGACACCCCGGGCATCGGCCTGGGCTGCCGGGCCGGCTACACCGGAACCCGCGGCGAGGACACCACCGTGGAACTCGGCGCCTTCCTCGACGGCGCATCCGACTGCGCCCTGTGCGACGTACCGACCCTGATCGACCTGGGCGTGGACGCCCTACAGATCCCCGGACGCGAAAGCCCGAACCTGCGCCAGAACGCGAAAATCACCCAGATGTACCGGAGGGCGATCAACGGCCACGCCGCCGGGCAGGCGATCACCGACGTCATCGAAGCCATCGACCGGGTCGAACTGACCTGGCAGATGGGTTGGCTGCCCCGGCTCTGCGACCAGCAACGTTGCAGATTCCGCGACACCCCGCAGCAGCGGGCCTACGTGTGAAAGGCCGCCCGATGAACACCACCGAGATCCGCCTGACCACCCCCTCCCGCCTCGACGAGGCGCTCGCGCTGCCCGCCGACGCCATCGGCATGGGCCAGGAAGGCTGCCTGGCGAAGCTGCCCGACACCGACACGTTACGGGCGGCCGGCGACCGGATCCGCGCCGCCGCACGGGCGTTCGTCCTCGTCGCACCGATCGGCTGGCCCCGCACCGCAGACCAGCTGCTGGAACGCCTCACGACGGTCGCCCGCGACGGGCCCACCACCATCGCCGTCAACGACATCGGCACCGCACTGGCCCTCGCCGCGGCCCGCCCCGCCGACTGCACCGTGGTCGCCGGACTGGGCCTGACCCGGGCCCGGCCGCACAGCGGCAACCCCGACGACTCCACGCCGCCGCCCACACCGGTCGACACGGCACTGCTGAACCTACTGGCCAAGCACGGCATCACCGGCGCCGAGCTCGACACCGACAGCACCATCGAATCGGACGACCGGTGGCGGATTCGGCAGTACACCGACGCCGTTCCCGTCGGATACGGCCGCTCCTGCCCCACCGCCCGCCACCACAAGACCGGCCCTCCGGGATGCCAACCGCTCTGCGACACCCCGTACACGATTAGCGCGAACCAACGCTGGCAGCTCGTCCACGGACACCGCGAACCGGTACCAGCCGGCACCGAACGGCCCGTCCTCACCATCTGGGGCAACGCCGTCTACCAACCGGCCACCACCGGCCCCACCGCCGCGTATCGGATCATCGACGCCCGCTGGCACACCCCCGACGCGCTCGCCGGCAAGGTGACCGCGCTACGCGGGGAAACACCCGTACCCGCAGGACGCTAGGAGCTGAACCCGTGGTCGACTTCACCTTCACCTCCCACCAGCAGGACCTCATCGACCAGGCCCGCGCCGTCGCCCGCCGCTGCCTGGCCCCCCGGGCCACCCAGTACGACCGCGCCGGGGAGTTCCCCGCCGAGAACTTCGCCGACCTCCACGACACCGGCCTGCTCGGCCTGCTCATCCCCACCGAACACGGCGGCCTGGGCGCCGACATGACCACCTACGCCCTGGCCGTCGCGGAACTCGCCGAAGCTTGCGGCTCCACCGCCCTGATCTTCGCCATGCACTGCGGCGCCACCCGCCTGCTGTCGGCCAACCACGATCCGGCTGCCCGCCAGGTGCTACGCGCCGTCCTGGACTCCGGCAAGCTCATCGCCTGGGGATTCTCCGAACCCGGCACCGGCGGCAACATCCTCAATCCGCAATTACGGGCGACCCCCGAGGACGACGGATTCGCCCTGGCCGGCACGAAGGCGTTCTGCACCGGCGCGGGCCACGTCGACTACTACCTGATCAACACCCACTCCGGTGAGAGCGAGTTCCGGCGCGGCCAGTCCATGTTCCTGCTGCCCGCCGACACCGAAGGGTTGAGCGTCAAGGAAACCTGGGACGCCCTCGGCATGCGGGCCAACTGCGCCAACACTGTCCTACTGGACTGCCACGTGCCGGCCGAGGCGTGCGTCGGTGGCCACGGTGGCGGCATGCCGCTACTCGCCCACGCCCTACCCGCCCTGGTCATCGGCCTCGCCGCCGCGTCACTCGGCGTGGCCCGCGCCGCGCACACCTTCGCCACCGCACACGTCACCCGCCGCGTGCACACCAACACCGGCGCGAATCTGGCCGCGTACCAAGGTGTGCGCTTCCAGATCGCCGACATGGCCACCACCCTGCACACCGCCTACCTCGCACTGCTGCACGCCGCGGTCACCGCCGACAACGACCCGATGGAAGCGCTGCCGGCGATGAACATGGCCAAGCTCGTGTGCAACACCGCTGCGATCACCGTCGCCGACACCGCCATGCAGGTCACCGGCGGCCACGGCTTCCTACGCTCCAACCCCCTCGAACGGCACTACCGCGACGCCCGCGCCGGCGCCGTCATGGGCGCCAACCTCGGCGCCCTACGCGACATGATCGGCAGAGCGGCCCTGGGCCTGGACCCGCGCGAGAACTGACCGACACAAGGAGCCCTTCATGGCCGAACAGTCACCCCCTGCCACCACCGGCGTACCCGATCCGGGTGAAGTCCTCAGCGGACTTCGCGAGGCGCTGACCGTCGTCCTCGAAGCCGACGACCTCGCCAGGTTCGACATCGAGGCAATCGACGCCAACACACCATTGCTCAGCCTGCCCATCGACTCGATGGCGCTGATGGAGCTGATGACCCGCGTCGAGGACACCTTCCGCGTCTACATCCCCGAGGAGCATGCCTACCGGTTCACCACCATCGGAGAGGTCATCGACTACGTCCGCGACAGGGCGGCCGCCAAGGCCGCCCGCAGGCAGGGCTGAGCCCGTGAAGACCCTGACCAGCAACGCCGCCATCGTCGACTACCGGACCGTCGACACCGGCCAGGCCCCCGTCGGCTTCTTCGACTCCCGCCACATGACCATGGAACTGTCCCGGGCCGAACTGTTCGAGGACGCCCTCGCCGCGGCGGCCGGCCTCGCCCACCACAGGGTCAGCCGCGGCGACCGGATCATCCTGCTGCTGCCCACGAGCCCCGACTACCTGACCGTCCTGTTGGCCTGCCTGCTGTCCGGCGTGGCACCCTGCACGGTGGCGCCACCACCGAAACCCCAGGACAGCGCATCCGCCGGAACGCGCCACCTCGCCGCCGCCATCAACGCCGTACGCCCGAGCGCCGTCATCGTCGCCGACGCGCGCACCGCCACCGCGATCCCGCCGGGACTGCCGGCCCTGACCGTCGACGACCTGCGCGGCTACGGCAGCCTGCCGGTCAGCGCCGTGCCGAAACCCGAACCGGACGACCCGCACCACATCCAGCTCACCTCCGGATCCACCTCGGCGCCCAAGGCCGTGGTCCTCACCCACGCCAACGTCGCCGCGAACCTCGCCGTGCTCGAATGGGCCACCGAGATGCGGCCCCACCGCGACAGATTGTTCGTGTGGTTGCCGCTGTATCACGACATGGGCCTGGTGCAGGTACTGCTGACACTCACCCGCGGCGCCGGTCTGGACCTCATGGCACCCGTCGGGTTCGTCCGCGACCCGCTGTCCTGGCTACGCCACATGGGCGAACGGGGCACCACCATGACCGCCGCACCACCGTTCGCCTACCGGACCGCCGCAGACCGATACGCCAGCCGCCCGGACACCACCATCGACCTGTCCCGGCTGCGGCAGGCCTACGTCGGCGCCGAGCCCATCCCGGTCGCCGTCCTGCAGAAGTTCCAGAACACCTTCACCGAGTGCGGTCTCGCCGCCGACGTGATCGTTCCGTGTTACGGCATGGCCGAAACCGTGCTGGCCACCAGCCTGGCACTCGACGTAGGACCCACCTCGGACACCTCGTTCGGCAGAGTCCGTTGGCGCCACTTCGACCGCGCCTCGCTCGACGAACGACACATCGCCGCACCAGCCATCCCCGGCAGGCCAACGCGCACCATCGTCTCCTGCGGGCCTACCGTGCCCGGCCTGACCCTGCGCATCACCGACGAGACCGGCAGGGAAATCGGCGAAGACCAGATCGGCGCCATCCACGTGCAGGGCAACTCCGTCATGGCCGGCTACCTCACCGACGGCGACATCGACGCACCACCCGGCGGCTGGCACGACACGGGAGACCTCGGCCTGCGCCACGACGGCGACCTCTACGTCGTCGGCCGCAGCAAGGAAATGCTCATCATCCGGGGCCGTAACCTACCGCCCTACGACGTCGAATCCGTCATCGAGGAACACCCCCAGGTCGACGCCGGCGCCAGCGCCGTCTTCTCCTATCCAGCAGAAGACAAAGGCACCGCCCCCATCGTCGCCGTTATCGAAACCCGTGCCACAAGCCCTGACTGGCCGACCATCCGCACCGAGGTGACCACCGCGGTACGGGAAGTGTTCGGTCTGTCCCTGACCGCCGTCGTCATCGTGCCCCGCGGTGGCATTCCGCGCACCAGCAGCGGCAAACGGCAACGCAGCGCGTTGCGTAACGCCTACCTCGCCGGTCATCTGTCCTGACCGCTCGGCCGGCTGATACGCCGGGCGCGGGCGATGATGCCGCTCGCCAGGCGAGCCGCGTCGGTGCCCACGCCGTCGAGTAACGCCGACCCACGCTGGGACAGCCACGGTAGGCCCAAGAAATACAGCCCCGGTACCTGCGTCACACCGCGGTCGTGGACCGGCTGTCCATCCTCGTCGAGGACGGGCAGCCGCAACCACGGGTACCCACTGCGGTACCCGGTCGCCCACACCACTCCAGCCACCTGCTCTCGCCGGCCATCCTCGAACTCCAGCACCTTGCCGTGCGCCCCGCTCGCCCGGGCACGCAGGCCCAACAGCCCCTGACCTGCCAGCTCACGCAGATTTGTACCGATCACCGGTTCCCCTCGGCGGCGAAGCAGGCGAGCGCGCCACGAACCGGTCGGCGCATGCAACAGGTTAAGCCGGTGCAACCACCAGAAGATGTCACGTCCCGCTACCCGCTGCGGCAGATACTGCTGGTCCCGCCCCGACACGATGACTCGCCGGCCCGCCGCAGCCAACTCGGCCGCGATCTGCGCACCGGAGTTGCCACGACCCACCACCGCCGTGGGCCCCTCGTCGGGCAACTGCTCCGGGTTGCGGTAGTCGTGGCTGTGCAACTGCACCACACCGTCGTCGAGGTCGCCGGCGAACTCCGGCACCGTCGGGAACTGGAACGGACCCGTCGCCACGACCACCTGACCGGCCCGATAGACACCATCCGACGCCACAACGTCGAACCCAGCGGCAGTGTTCGACGCCGACACCTGACGCACCTCGACATCCAGCCGCACCGGGAGAGCGAAGCAGGCGGCGTAGTCAGCCAGATAGGCCGCCACCTCGTCCTTGCCGGGATGCCGACCACGAGCACCAGGAAACGGCAATCCCGGCAAACCGCTGTAACCCGCGGGCGTGAACAACCGCAACGAATCCCACCGAGAGCGCCAAACGTCACCCACCGCCATGCCGGCTTCGAGAATCACCACCCGCAGGCCGGAACCACGTAGCGCATGCCCCATCGCCAAACCCGCCTGCCCGCCACCCAGCACCACCACATCGGCGTCCACGGCACTCCCATTCATCGCCGTCGGCGCACCCCCGCGTCCAACAGGAACACTGACTCACACCGACTAAGCCGAGCTGCGAATGCCAACATCCACACGCCCAACAGGCAGATAATACAGTTTTCGCTGAACTCAGCGAGTACCGTATCAAGCCAATGCGCCTATTACCACCGCCCACTGTCGTCATCCGACCATCAGCCAGCGGGGCCAGCGGAAGATCTCGTCACATGTCCGGCAGATCAGCAGCATGCAGCGCTCTGCGTAACAGCAGGTCAGGACTCGAACCTCACACCCGGGGCAACGCATGGACACCCAAACGCCAAACGCCGGGCCCGAAGCCGGCCCAGCGCCGTCGCTACCCCTGCCGCTGCGCGTTGAGAGCGACGACAACGGCGCAGGCGGACATCAGGATCACGCCGATGCTCATCGGCAGCACGAACCCGATCGGCGCCCAGACGTCTGCGGCCAGCGGCACGGAAATGGGGTGTAGCCGGCTCGAGGGTGGGTGGACCAACGCGGCCACGCGCTGGTCCACCCACCCGGGACTGACGCGTCCACCTGCCCCGCCGCGCTGGCTACGCGTACACAACTCACCCGGCTCCGCGCCCGGGTACCTGTGGAGAACGCGATCACCGACGTCCGCCCTCGGCTACTGATCTCGATGCGCGTGAGCGGGAAGGGAGTCTGTCAGCCGGCCGCGCGTAACCGGCGTCTGCGGTGTGAAGTCGACGCCCGCATTCTCGACCCGCTTCGTGTCCGGGACGGCGTCCATCGTGGTCGGCATCGACCCGCGGCCGGTGTTCGCGTCGCGTCGGCTGGCTCCTGCGGTGTGTCCGGTCCGCGGCGCAGTTGCCCCCGGGTCTCCTCGCCGGGTCTGCCGGCGTCGAGGACGAGACGCGCGGTGGCTTCGGCCACGTCCCGCTGCGCGCCGGGTAGGACGCTGGTGTAGGTGTCGGCGGTCACCACGATGGTGGCGTGGCCGAGCTGGTCCTGGACCGCTTTCAGGTCCGCGCCGGCGGCGCGCGCAGGGTGGCGGCGCCGTGCCGCAGGTCATGCAACCGGATCGGCGGCGACCCCGCCCGTGCCACCAGCAGCCGTAGCCGTTGGGTGAGGTAGCCGGGGTGTAACGGCAGCCCGTCCGGGCCGGTGAACACGTATCCGCTGTCGTGACACACCTTGCCCACCTCGGCCCGTGCGGCACGCCGCCGCTGTTGTTGCCGGTCCCGGTGTTGACGCAGCACCCGCACGGTGTGCTGGTCCAGAGCCACGGTCCGCCGGCTCGCCGCCGACTTCGGCGGCCCCTCGTGCACGTCATAGCCGGCGGTGGTCCGCTGCCGCACCACCGACAACTGGCCGGCGTGCAGGTCCACCTCCGTCCACCGCAGGCCGGCGGCCTCACCACGACGCAGCCCCCGCAGAGCGATCAACCACCACAGGGCGAACAGCCTGTCGTCACGCACATAGTCAAGGAAACTCGCCAGCTGACCGGGCGTCCAGACCGCGATAGTGGGTCGCTGCCCGGTGGCCGCCCATTCGGCGACCCGGGCCTCGGTCCACACCTGGGCCTGCGGACGTGCACGGGCGGGTAGCTCGACCCGCCGAGCCGGGTTGTCGACGATCAGGCCCTCGCGGACCGCGGCGGACAACGCCGCCCGCAGAGTGGTGTGCACGTGTTGCAGGGTGCAGGGCGTCTGCGGCTGCCCGGACCGGTTCCGGGTCGACCCGATTTGGGCGAACGCCATGTTCAGCTGCCGCGACGTCAGATCGCCGAGGATCAGCCCGCCGATATGCGGGATCAGGAAGTGCTCGACATCGCGGGTGTAGTGCATGCGGGCCGTCGGCCTGATCCGGGTCCTGGTCGACAACCAGTACCGCAACCAGCGGGCGACCGTCCACGACCGGCCCGCCTGCTCCTCACGCGACAGCGCCAGCAACTCGTCACGCGCCCGCCGGGCCGCCACCTCCGACGGGTAACCACCCCGACGCACCCTCCCCACCTGCCCCAGCAGATCCCGAACCGAGCAGTGGAAATACCAACTGCCATGACCACGCTCCAGCAACCGCGGACAGGACCTACCCCGCCCCCGACCCGTCACCGGATCCACACACCGGCACCGCTTCACCACCACACCCTGACTACTCATGATCTCCCCCTCGCTCTGATGTGCGCTCATCGTCGCGAAGCCGGAGCAGTGCAAGACCACGTTCAGCAAAGATTTGCGACATACGCCTGGTAGAGGTTATTGCTGGTCAACGACCACGGCCACCAGGCGAGGATCAGGAGATCGATTCCCCCGCCACGACGTTGACCACGAGCCGTGTGATTCCAACGTGCCGAGAATGTCGACGGTGACGCCGGCGACAACGCCACCTTCCATGTTCGTCGCTGCGTCGTCGGAGCGACCCATCGCGAGCTGCCGGCGGACAGACTGGGGCACCGAATCCTTGAGCCGGATGCCTGCGGTCGCATCCTCCGCGCCGGCTGAGACAGTCTTGGACCTTTGGCGAGCTTGATCGGCTCGGGCGGGCACCGTGCAAGCGTCGTCGATGCTGCTCAACGAGATCGGCAACACCTATGCGGTGGAACAACTCGGCCAGTTCAGCGACGGCGGCGCGGTCCGCCGCCGGTACTGGCCGGCGAGCATGTGGCAGCAGATCGGCGGGTGGTTCGTTACCCACGAATCTCCGTTAGTGAAGACAGCATCTCCAGTTAAGCCCGATCGGAAGGGTATGGGCGTAGTGTCAAGGCTCTTTCCGACCATCGGCCTTCACGCTGGAAGGAAAGGAGGCCGTCAGGTGTCCGGGTGCTTGACGGGAACGCCAAGACAGCAGGTCACCGCCGTTGGTGTCTGCACGAATTAACTTGGTTCCCGTTTCTCGCAGATTGGACGTGGCCGCGCGGATAGCGGTGCCAATCTCGCGTCGTGCGGAGTAGCTGATGCTGCCGAACGGGGTGTTCGCCGCTCTGCCCCAGGCCACAAGGATGGGGTGTCCGTTGAGATGGTAAGCGCGAGTGCGCACCGGGTACGGTGCCCTTCGTTGCTCGATGGTGTGCAGGACCTTCCACCCGGTCTCGCGAGAGGGGAGGTCGATGACGCTGAGATGCTTCTCCGCCACTGATAGCAGAATCACGTCTGGGCGAAGGGCCTGGACCAGCTGATGCCACAATGCGATCCCGGATTCGGCCAGTTCCTTTCGGGCCGTCGATGGCAGTCGGCTCCATGTAGGCGAGGTAGGGACAGGGCTGAAGAGGTCGGTGTGCACAGCGACATTGGCGCCGTGGCTACCGTCGAAGGATGCGTCGAGTCCTTCCAGTAAGGTCCGGTAAGTGTTGAACCACTTCATGTACGGGTCTGTGGTGAAGTACGCGTTGAGGGAGTCGACGTACTTCGGTCCAGCATCCTCGACACCGCTGGCACGGGGGAACCGTCGGTCGGGATCCCCGTCAGGAAATTCGATGTTGGAAGGGTTGAGACCGGTTGTCATGATCCGCAATGGGGAGGCGGAGTAGGCGCTGATATCGCCGAACCATGCGATTGGCCGGGAGCCGGGGGTAACCAGCTCTGGATAGGTGTCCCGGGCCTGCTGTTGAGCTGAGAAGGCAGCCTCGCTGATTGCGAGGAGGTCGTCGCGCATGTCAGAGATCCTGTCGGGTTCCGGGGATGGACTTGCAGTCGCAGCGCCCGCATTACTGGCCCTGCGCGGTACGGCACCGCTGCGCACCGCACAAGGCCCCGCGCGGTCTGTCCGTACCTTCCGGGTCGGGCATGAAGTCTGGCTGCGAGGCTACCGCAACGAACTGACTGTATCGCCGGGGGTACCGAGCGTGTGAAAATCGCTGCGTCGACCTTCACGAACGGGAGGGGCCATTGGCGGGCATGCACCCAATTGTCGCGAGGCAGGACAGCGTCGCGGCTCTGCGGCTTCTCAGGGCCATCGCCGTGGCTCACCTCTACAACCAGCGCGCGCAGGCGCTGAGCATCGGCGTCTCGATCGCCTTGGCCATCGGCGGCCTGCTGACCGGCCCGGCTTCACGCTACGGCGCCGCGGTCGCCCTCGGCGGCGCGATCTGGGCCGGGGTCTACAAGGGGGCGATGGCACCCTGGTCTGAACGGCATCTGCGGATCGCTGCGACGCTCCAGGAGATGTTTGACGCCGATCTGCTCAGCCTGCCGTGGAACCGCGTCGCGATCGGGGATCGCATCGGCCACGACGAGGTGAGCCGGCTCAGCCGGCGTTTCCGCGGTGACGAAGATCGACTCCGGGGGTACTACCTCGTGGCAAGCGCCGCAGCGCCTTACGACGTGCTCTTCTGCTTGGAACAGAACCTGGCCTGGGGATCGCGGGTCAGGCTCCGCTTCGCCCAGATGATGCTCGGCGTGTTGGTGCTGTGGTCCGCGACGGGTGTCCTGCTCACTCTCGCCGCTGGCGCGACGGTGAGCAGGCTGGTCGTCGGATGGTTCGTGCCTTCGCTCGGCCTGCTGCTGCTGTGTCTAGACATGTACCGCACGCAGATGGCGAGCACCCGGGAACGGCTGCGCGTACTGGGGTTGGTACGTGCGGTCATCGACGATCCGTCGTCGCCGGCCATCGCCACCCCCGCGGCACTGACGTTCTTCGCCCGCCAGGTGCAGGACACGCTCTACCACATGCGGCAGCTCCAGCCGCGCCTGCCGGTCTGGTATTTCCAGCGATACCACGACCAGGACAAGTTTGACTTCCAGATCAGGATGCAGGAGCTGGAAGCGCGGTTCCCCCGGTCATGACCACCCTGGAGGACCTAACCCGCGAGTTCGAGGACGCGGCCGTCGCTTCCGAGATCATCGAGTCGCTGCTCGACAACTGCCTTGAAATCCGTTCCGGAAGCATCACGGCGCTCCGCCGCGGTTACACCGGAGCCCGGTTGACGAAGGCACTCCTCGCCAGCACCAACGGATCGCCCAACCCGCGCTGGTGCGTGATCAAATACTGTCCACCGGTGCCGGTGAACCATCGGCGGGAGATTCGGCGGCACGCGGCAGCCCTTGCTGAGGCGCCTATCAGGTTCCGCGAACACCTCACGGACATCGTCTTCCCGCCGGTTCGGTGTAGCCAGGGCGCCATCGTGATCGGCCAGTCGATGGCCGAGGGAATTCCGCTGGGGACTGTGGAGCTCGACCAACTCGCGCAGGTCTGCGCTGTGGTGTGGAAGGAGATTCTCGAGGGCTGGGCCGGTTCCGAGTACGACGCCGAGTACTCGACTGTGGCCGAGTTGCTCAGTTGTGAACTGGGTGAGAGCTTCAAGGCAGATGGGTGGTTACGCGACTGGGCGCAACGGCACGACCTGCTCGTCCCCGCGTTTCTGGAACTGCCGGGCGAGGACGGTCCGCTGCCCAACCCATGGCGGCTTTTCGCCGAGGACTCCCCCGCGACCCGGGAGCAGATCCACTATCTGGTGGGCCGGGCGCACGGCGACCTGCACGGGGACAACGTCCTCGTACCGATGCATGACGAGACCGCCCACCCTGCTGACTTCCGGTTGATCGACCTGGCCACCTACGAGGCCCGGGCGCCGCTCAGTCGGGATCTCGCCGCCCTGCTGGTCTCGCTCTGTTGGCGCGAGATCGGGGCCTCCTCCCCGCGGAGCCGCCTGGCGTTCCTCACCCACCTGGAACGCGACCACCGCGACCAGCGCGTCGCTGATGGCATGCCGGGCGACGTACGGAAGGTAATCGACGCGCTGCGCGAACCGGCGCTCGAGTTCGCTGTCAAGAAGGGTTGGGGCTCGGTGCAGTGGCACCGGCAGCTGAAGGTGTCCCTCCTCGCGCAGGCGATGTTGCACACTGCGTATACCTCCGGCACGCCGGATGCTCGCCGGTGGTGTGCGCGGCTGGCGGGCCGGCTCACCCGGGCGCTACTCGGCCCAGTGGACCTGCAGGCGGAGCCGCCGATGCCATTCGATGCGGGAACCCTCCTCGCAGCGACCGGCACGGCGGCGACGCGGGCCCCCGATCGGCCTGCGCGCAGCGGTTCCCTCTTTGTCAACCGGACGGGTCAGCGGAGTCGCCTTCGTGCGGCGTTGGACGATCAGGTCACCTCGGTCATCGTGGTTAGTGGTCCGTCGGGGATAGGCAAGACCGCGCTGGTGCGTGAGGTTCTCGCCGATATGGGCTGGGGTGATCCGGATGACGAGACGTCACCAGTGCGCTGGCACGACGTCACACCGTACGGTGAGATCGGTGTACCGACTCTGATAGAGGACATCGAGCCGCCTGGCTCGAACCTGGTGGCCGGCCCTTCCGCGCGGGCACGCCTGGAGATCGCCCTGGACGGCCTCGACAAGGCCGGAGATGCCCGGCCGGTGATCGTGCTGGACGCGGCGGAGAACCTCCTTGAGGAGGATGGCGTTCTCCGCGACTCGGAGCTCGACCTGGCATTGGAGGCCGTGCAGGGCCGGCTGCTCCCTGTCGTCAAGGTCGTGTTCGTGACGCAGCACATGCCTGCGGCGACGACAGGCGTGGCGTGGACAGGTACGGCGTGTCGGATCATCGTCGACGGGCTGGAACCGCCGTCACTACGCGAGCATTTCGCCGAGCTCGATCCGAGCAACAGGTACGGCCTCGCCGCGCTACCGGACAATGATCTGCGGCGCATCCACGGCGCTTTAGCTGGCAGCCCGCGACTCGCCGAACTCCTCCATGCGGTCCTCAGCAGCGATCCGCCAGTGTTGCACTCCCGTGAGGTCGGGCAATGGTTGTCCTCCGTACCGGCGAGCAAGGTACACGAGCGGCTGGTGCAACTGTTCGTCGACAACCTTCCCATCGAACAACAGCGGGCGGCTGAGGGCCTGGCAGCACTCGGCATCCCGGTTCTCGCCGATGCTGTCATCGGCGTCCTGGAGCCGTACGTTCCCGCAGCGCGGATCGAGCCGGCCGTTCGGGCACTCGTCACTGCCCGTCTCGTCCTTGAGGGCCGGGACGGCCGTCGGTATCTGCGCAGGAGCGAAATCCGGCCGGTCCTCGCGCGGCTGGCTGAGGGTGACCGGAACGCGGACGATGGCGAGGGCGAGCGGCCGACCCGTCGCGGCCTCCTGCTCCGATCAGCCAAGGTGCTGGAAGCTCTGCAGAAGGACGACGGCGATGTGCAGGGCATGGTCGACCTGAACATGCACTTCGCGCGTGTTGACGTCTGGCTCCGGGCTGGAATGTACGAGCCGGCGCACAGCCTCATCGAGTCGATGGCCCACCTGGTACGCCACTGGGGCAGCGGTGCCGAGCTGCGCACCCAGCGGGAAGCCGTGCGTGGCCACCTCGACGACGACCCGGAGGGCGAGATGATGAATCTCGCCGCCCTGGGCGACATCTACTCCTACAGCGGCGATCTCCCCGCGGCGCGGGCGGCCTACACAGCCGCGCTCACCATCGCTAAGGAAAATCAGGAGCACGAGGCGATACGCCGGATCCACATAAACATGGGCTTCATGTTCTGGGAACACGACCACCTCGCGGAGGCCGAGAAGTACTACGCCGTGGCCCTAGGGCTGGCTGGCGAGGACGACGACGGCGACCGCGCCGCCGCGCTGATCGGCCTCGCCGACTGTCGGCAGCGGCACGGCAACTACCGGCAAGCAGTGACGGACGCTCTCGCGGCCTTCGACGACGCCCACGAGGCCGACCCCGGACTGGCGTTGGACATCGCGCTGCGGCTGACACGCTGGTACGCCGAACTCAACCAAATCCCGGATGCCCTGACAATGCTGGCGAAGTGTGCTGAACTCATCCCGGCCCGCCCCGACCCCTCGGCACAGGCAGAACTGCTCAACTCAACGGCCAACCTGTACCTCTACCGGAACCGACACAGCGACGCGCGGTCGGCAGCTGAGCGGGCCGTCAGAATCGCTCGCGACCACCGGGAACCGAACAACCTGCGGCAGTCACTCACCACCCTCGCCCTCGCCCACGTACACCTTGACGATCTCCCTGCGGCCCGCAAGGCGATCGAAGAGTCGGCCCGCTACCGGCTGGCCGGCCAGGACACCGCAGAGCTCGCGCTGCGGGGGATCATCGCGCGAACCTGCGGCCTCCCTGGCACCGCAAGAGATCTCTTCCAGCAGCTCGATGACGAGACCCGCAAACGCACTGCGGCTGATACCAATGATCTCGTCGCCTGGGACTTCACCGGAATCGCCCGGTGCTACGCGGTCCTCCGCGACAATGCAGAACCCGCCACGGCCCTGGAGGCGTTCCGCCGGGCCCGACCTCAGCCGGCCGAACGGACTCCTGGGTTAGACGACCGGTTGAGGTTCATGGTGCAGACGCTGGCCAACGGCGACTCCCGCCTCGATCCTGTACTCACGGAGTTGGCGCGCTTCCGGCCAGGCCGAACCAGTTAGTCCTCGAACCATCCCTGCTCGTGCGCCAGCATGATCGCCTCAAGTCGGGTCTTGACGCCGATCTGCTGGTAGAGCGACTGGAGCAGCCGGTACATGGCCCGCTCGGAGTAACCCATCTCCGAAGCCAGCCGGGGCACAGTCCAACCCTTGGACAGGCGCCGTAACCAGGCGACCTGCGCCGCCGAGGGAGCCGAGCGACGGGATGCCCTGCCGCCTCCGCCGGCCACTAGGAGGTCTGCCACGTCGGCCGGCATGACCGCCTCACCGTCGAGCGTCGCAGCCACCGCCCGCTGCAACGCCGGCACCGACGCCGCACGCGCCACCACCGACCGCGCGCCGGCCCGCACCGCCCGAACGCCCAGCGAGGAGACATCACCGGACGGCAGCGCGAGGACGATCGGGCGGGGCCGCACCAGGCACAACTCGGTCAGACGATCCAGGTCTTCGACGGAGTGCACGGTCAACAGCACCACCCCGCCAGGCCGTTCACGCAACCAGGCCAAGACATCGGTGGGCTCCTCAACGAGGCGCCCCACGCTCGACAACGCCGCTGCAACGCCAGCCCGGAACACTGGCAGGGGGTCCAGGACCGCAAGATGAACGGTCACAGTGCCCCGCACCTCCCTTGTGCTGCCCAGCTACAAGCCGGATCAGCGCCGACAGCTTAGGTCTGGACAGGGTCCTGCCATTTCACCGTCATGGTTCCGCATGATCAGTCATGGACCTGCAACGCTACGTGTTCATAGCGTCGAGTCATCCGACGGCGCTTGGAGGGTCCCCGCGTGGTCTACTTCGACAAATCGGGTCGACGCATCCACCGACCCCTTCGGCGCCGCACTCCACAGCCAGACCCCAACCTCGACGATGCAAAGACCCGATACATTCTCAAGGTCGCTGCGGAAAACCCAAGATTCACCGCCGACGAGGTTTACCACGAGATCCACGACGGCCGGCGCCGGCACGACATCACGAAGGCCATGGTGCGCTACGTCCTCGCCAAACGTCGCCGCACGATCTCAGTGTGGCCGTTCAACCGTTGACGACGGGCCTGAGCACTGCCGAGCAAGCTCGTTGCGCGGTCGCGACTGGAGTTCGAAGATCGCGCCAGCCTGCTCGGCTGGTTCTCGTTGATCATCCGATCGAAATGTCCCAGATTCGCAGGCCGTTATCCGAAACACGACAGTCGCTTCGACCCTCTCGCTGCGTCGTCATCCGCTGCCATCCTGAAGCCGTGGTTCTGGCCTCTTCTTCCAAAAGTGGGCCAGAACCACGTTCGGCGCGGTGTTGACAGTTGCGCTAGCATGTGACTTGCAGTGTCGGCACAGTTACCCTTTGTGGGTTCCTCGCGCCCTACAGCAGCGACGGTTCACGAGCGGGCAGTAATCATTCCAGCGTCCGTGCCGGCTCGCATGGATCCAGGGAGGGCTACGCCGTTGAGTCCCGAGTTCGGGCCGTTTGGACCCACCGCCCTCCCGGGAGGAATAGCGCTTTCCAGCCCCAGCACCACCGGGAACCGATTATGGCAACTGACGGTGTTTCCCGGACCTGTTCGGCTGAGCTACGAGACGCTCGACGATGCGCTCGTGGATTACATCTTCCGACTCAATGCGGTTGACGAAAAATCGACGCACGGAATATCCCCGCGCAGATATCGCGCTACTTACGGAAGGCTCTTCTGGCCCATCGATAAGGTCGAACACCTGGTCACCTTCCATGACACCATCCCTGAAGCCTTGGCAGAGATTCAAGCGGGCGAGAAGCTGTGCAATAAGCACCCCTCGCATTTCACCATGCAGGGCACCGGGATTCACCGGTACAACAGTTCGGCCCGCCGCTATATCATGGAGTACGACGCCAGCGACGCCTCCGCCCTGCTGGCCGAGGTCCGGCGCCGCCTGAGCACTACCGGGGAGGCATACGATCTTTTCATATCACATGCGAGCGAGGATAAGGATTCGCTCGTACGACCGTTGGCCGAGTCCTTACGAGACCTCGGTCTCAGTGTCTGGTACGACGAGTTCGAGCTTCGGCCTGGCGACAGCCTGCGGCAGAGCCTAGACCGCGGCATCGCGACCAGCAGGCATGGTCTCGTCGTCCTGTCGCCCGCGTTCATCCGCAAGAACTGGACCCAATGGGAACTGAACGGCATCATCAACCGCCTCATGGCTGGTGATGCGAAGCTCATCCCGCTTTGGTATGACATCCCAAGATCGGCCGTCGCCGCCTTCTCCCCGTCGATCGCCGACATCATCGCGATCGTGGCGGCCGACAAGGGAATCGGCCAGGTGGCGAGCGAGGTGGTTCGTTCGTTGGACAATCACTAGTCTCGATTGTTCATGGCTGACGAGGGTCTTCTGACCTCGGCCGTAGATCGTTGATTACCGATGCAATCGTGTACCGTTCGGAAACTCGGCCGCAGGCACTGACGTGCGAATTTGTCCGCCGCAGGATCGCCGACTGGCATCATGCTGCCGGTCATGGTGCCGTCGTTCGGCTACCTGCTTGTCGTCAGGCACTGCAGTGATCATCCTCTTGACCAGCGGCGCTTACACTGACCTCCAGTCTTGGCGGAACTCCGGGTACCGGAGTATGAGGTATGGGGCGTTCCTGTTGACGTACGGGCCGTTCGAGATGTTCTTCAACCGGATGATCGGCGCGCGCGGCGGACCTCGGCAGAACACGCCGGTGACCATGGAACGGATACGGCAGCGGTTCGGCCAGCACCTCGGCGTAGCGGATGTCACTGGCCGGTGGCGGGCGCGGGTCCGCGCGCAGCCCGAGCCGGGTCGCGGTGGGCGCTGGCTCTGGACCACCATCGAGACGCAGCGCCTCGACCACTATCTACGCGACGCCAAGGCGGTCCGGAACCGGCTCGCACACGGCGACGACCCGCAGACCGCGACGAACGATTCCAGGACGCTGTACGACCGCAAGGACGGCAGGACGTCGATCACGCCGATGTGGGTCGAGGGCTTCGTCCAGGCGGTACAGGACCTGGCCACGATCACCGCCCTCGAACTCACCGGAGACAGGTCCTTGATCCCGGGCTGGCCGGTGCCACCCCGTACCGAGGTCAGCGCGAACCCGCCCGCGCCGCCGTGGGCGGCGACCCCGTAGCGGCACCCCCTCCGCACGCTCCCCGACCATCCCGATCATCCGGCGATCGGGCGCTGGCGATGATGCGGGTGCTCCGTGGGTGCTCGGACGTCGGGGAACCCACACGGACGCACCTGGACGTAGCCGGATTCGGGGCTTCCATCAGGCACATCAAGACAATCGATATACATGGATAGGGACGGCATGCAGGGCTAGGACCTGGGCGGATACACCAGGACAGGGCCGGACAGAACAGGTTGCGTTTGGACGCCACTTTGGCCAGAGTCGATTTTGGAGGAGTGGATTGTTCCACTTCGGACTACGGATCAGAAGGTTAGGGGTTCGAGTCCCTTCGGGCGCGCAAGATCATCAGGGGTCTGACCTGCCGGACTGGCAGGCAGGCCCCTCGCTTGTTTCGTCCCTTGTGGATGGTTGGGTGCTCGGTGGGTGCTCGTGCGACGAGCGTCCCTCGCGTCCCGGCCAGTCCGGCGGTGACCTGTCCCGTCCAGGTGGGTCTTGATCATGGAGTGCCCTGCCTGCACGCAAGCCCAAATAGTGGGATGGCGCTCTGTGAGTGAGTCGCCGCTCTCCATGATCAACCTTTCGGTTCATGACGTCGTGTGGGTGTCGCACTAGCGGACGGCACACTCAGGCAAGACTGCTCGGTCTCATCGGCAAGGACGTCGCCGTGGTCGGTGGTCCGTCGTGAAGATGGCCAATCGGCGCCAGCTGCGCTCGCCGGTGGCCCCGGCGATTTCTGCGCCGGGTAGGTGGGCACCCGATCATGGCGACGTAGTCGACTGACCGCGCGGGTGCCCATGGTCAGGTCCGTGGCCGCGTCGGGTAGACGGCCGTCGGCTTGGACGAGAAGGTTCTTCGCGGCGTCGAGGCGGGCGTCGGTCGAGCCGGCACCGACCTCGGCCAGGCGACGGTGGGCTTGAGCGAGTGACTTGCCCGCGTCAGCCACCGCGGCGTGGCATCGGCGTACGCGCTCCAGTCCGGCGGCCAGCACCGCCACGACGTCAGCAACACCGGTCATCGCGGCGGCGGGTGCTCGGTGCGGTTCGCGCTGTATCGGCGGTGGGGGATCGCTGGTCCTGGTCGCCCTTGGCGAGCGTCAGTTGGTGTTGTGTTGGGGGTCAGGTGTCGGTTGCCGGTGCCGAATATCCTTTGACTGTCGGTGGCAGCTTCGAAGCTTCTGGTGATCATGGGGTGGGTGGGTGTCTGGTCGGCGGGTTGCCTGGGCCGCGGGTGTCGGGGTGGTGCTGGCCGCTGTGAACAGTGCCGTGATCAATGGGTTGCGGGGTGGTTGGCAGTGGTGGGTTGCGGCCGGGGTGTTGACGCTGGTGGGCGCGGTTCTGGCGGGCTGGTTGGCGGGGGACGCGGCTAGGGCTTATCGGCCTGTCGGTGCTGGTGCGGTGGTGGCGGGCCGGGATATCGGTGGCCGGGTCCGGACGGATGGGTCCGCAGCTGGTGGTGGTTCGTCGATGCCGACGGCTGGAGTCGGTTCGGGTGCGGTGGTGGCGGGTCGGGACATCACCGAGGGAGCGGACGTCGACACGACTGGTAGCGGGTCGTGGTGGTCGCGTCGGCGGGGATCGGGTCGGTAGCGGGTGGGCTCGGGTTGGCAGCTGGCGCCGGGTGCGGTGGTGGCGGGTCGGGATATCACCGGGTCGGTGCATACCGGGCCGATGTATGTGCAGGTCACGGTTGGTCGGTTCGATCGGCTGCATGATGCGATCTTCGATCCGGCGCCGTTGTCCGAGCAGTTGGATCTTGCCCGGTTTCAGGGCCGTACCGGGTTGATCGCCGGGATTGATGAGCGGATCGCGTCCACTGACCGCGGGTATGTGGTGGTGCGGGGCGAGGCCGGGGTGGGCAAGAGCGCGTTGGCGGCGCATCTGGTGTGGACCCGTCCGTGTGCGTATCACTTCACCCGGTTGGATGGCGGGGCGCGTGACCCGGTGGAGGCGCGTAAGAGTCTGGCCGCGCAGTTGATCGGGGCGTGGGATCTGGCGGGGCGGTTTACCCCGGGGGATGTGTTCCCGGTGGCGGCGCAGCGGCCGGACTGGCTGGCCAAGGTGATCCGGGCGGCGGTAGCGACCCGCGACGAGCGGTTCCCCCCGGACCACCGTCGGCCGTTGGTGCTGGTCGTCGACGGGTTGGACGAAGCCGGGCCGGATCCCGCGGGCATGGGGACCGGGATCCCGCTCGGCCTACCGGCGCCGGACTCGCTGCCGGCGGGGGCGTACATCGTGGCGACCAGCCGTTACGGTCTTCCGCTGGTCGCGTTGCGGGATCCGGTGCGGGTCGGCTGGTCGCAGATCGAGGTGGAGGGCGCCGACAACCTGGCCGACATGGCCGCCTACCTGCACGCCGCGACCACCGGCCCCACCCCGGACCCGGCCCTGACCCGCGCGCTGGCCGAGCACCGGGTGCCCGCGGCGGTGTTCGTCGCGACGCTGCTGGATCGCTGCCGCGGAGTGTGGATCTACCTGCGGTACGTTCTGGACGAGATCCGCGCCGGCCTGCGCCCGCCCAACGATGTCGCGTGCCTACCGGACGGGCTGCGCGGCTACTACGAACTACAGATCCAGCACCGGTGGGCGGTACTTCCCGACTGGCGGCGGCTGCATCTGCCCGCCCTGGCCGTGCTCGCCGCCCTCGGCCGCCCGATCAGCAGCACCGACCTCGCGCCGGTCCTGAACAGACCGGATGACGTCGGCGACCTGACAGCGTGGCTGGACGGGCCCGCCCGGGCGTTCCTCGACGTGACCACCGGCCCGGACCGCCACCGCCGGTACCAGGTCCGCCACCAGAGCCTGCGCGACCTGTTCACCACGACACCCGCCAGCGGTGAAGAACCTGTCGACGCCGGGCAGACCGACCAGCTGCACACCGCCGGGCGCGCCGCGCACCGGGCGGTCACGACCTGGCTGACCCCGCCGGCCGGCCCGGCCACCGGCCGGCGCGACTGGTCCGGTATCGACGACTACACCCGGCTGCGGCTGCCCGCACATGCGGCCGCCGCCGGGATGCTCGACGATCTCATGTCCGATCCCGGATTTCTGCTGTCCTGCCCGCCCGGCCAGATCCTGCCGCATCGACACACCCTCACCACCCGGGACGCTATTACCGCAGCCGCTGCTGTAGAGAGCGTCGCGACCAGCGACTGGGCCGGTTGGTCTGACTCGCAACGGGCCTGGTGGCTACACGTGTGGGCCCGCAAGACCCGATCAACCCGCCTGGCGGACGCCCTCACCGCCGACCATCCCGAGTGGCCCTGGCAGGTGCAAACCGCTATCTGGTCGGGCACCACCCACCGCACCCTCACCAGCCACACCGGCGAGGTGCGGGCGGTGGCGGTGCTGCCACGCCCGGACGGCCGGCACCACATCATCTCCGCCAGCGACGACGGGACGGTGCGCGTCTGGGACCCCGACACCGGCGACCAACTGACCCAACTGACCGGCCACACCGGCCGAGTGCGGGCGGTGGCAGTGTTGCCCGGCCCGGACGGCCGGCACCACATCATCTCCGCCAGCGACGACGGGACGGTGCGGGTTTGGAACCCCAACACCGGCGACCAACTGGCCAAACTGACCAGGCACACCGGCCCGGTGTCGGCGGTGACAGTGTTGCCCGGCCCGGACGGCCGGCACCACATCATCTCCGCCAGCGACGACGGGACGGTGCGCGTCTGGAACCCCAACACCGGCGACCAACTGACCCAACTGACCGGCCACACCGGCCGAGTGCGGGCGGTGACAGTGTTGCCCGGCCCGCACGGCCGGCACCACATCATCTCCGCCGGCGCCGACGGGACGGTGCGCGTCTGGGACCCCAACACCGGCGACCAACTGACCCAACTGACCGGCCACACCGGCCGAGTGCGGGCGGTGACAGTGTTGCCCGGCCCGCACGGCCGGCACCACATCATCTCCGCCAGCGACGACGGGACGGTGCGCGTCTGGAACCCCAACACCGGCGACCAACTGACCCAACTGACCGGCCACACCGGCTGGGTGTTGACGGTGGCGGTACTGCCCGGCCCGGACGGCCGGCACCACATCATCTCCGGCAGCGCCGATGGATCGTTGCGGGTCTGGGACCCCGACACCGGCGACCAACTGGCCAAACTGACCGGGCACACCGGCCTGGTTTGGGCTGTGGCAGTGTTGCCCGGCCCGGACGGCCGGCACCACATCATCTCCGGTGGCGACGACGGGACGGTGCGCGTCTGGGACCCCAACACCGGCGACCAACTGACCGAACTGACCGGCTCGGTGTGGGCGGTGGCGACGTTGCCCGGCCCGCACGGCCGGCACCACATCATCTCCGCCGGCGCCGACGGGACGGTGCGCGTCTGGGACCCCAACACCGGCGACCAACTGGCCAAACTGACCGGCCACACCGGCCGCGTGTGGGCGGTGGCAGTGTTGCCCGGCCCGCACGGCCGGCACCACATCATCTCCGCCGGCGCCGACGGGACGGTGCGCGTCTGGGACCCCAACACCGGCGACCAACTGACCCAGCTGACCGGCCACACCGGCCGCGTGTGGGCGGTGGCAGTGTTGCCCGGCCCGCACGGCCGGCACCACATCATCTCCGCCGGCGCCGACGGGACGGTGCGCGTCTGGGACCCCAACACCGGCGACCAACTGACCCAACTGACCGGCCACACCGACCGCGTGTGGGCGGTGACAGTGTTACCCGGCCCGCACGGCCGGCACCACATCATCTCCGCCAGCGCCGACGGGACGGTGCGCGTCTGGGACCCCAACACCGGCGACCAACTGACCCAACTGACCGGCCACACCGGCTGGGTGCAGGCGGTGACAGTGTTACCCCGCCCGGACGGCCGGCACCACATCATCTCCGCCAGCGCCGATGAGACGGTGCGCGTCTGGGACCCCAACACCGGCGACCAACTGACCCAACTGACCGGCCACACCGGCTGGGTGCAGGCGGTGACAGTGTTACCCCGCCCGGACGGCCGGCACCACATCATCTCCGCCAGCGCCGACGGGACGGTGCGCGTCTGGGACCCCAACACCGGCGACCAACTGACCCAACTGACCGGCCACACCGGCTCGGTGCAGGCGGTGGCGGTGTTGCCCGGCCCGGACGGCCTGTATCGCGTCGTGACCGGCGGCGACGACCGTTGCATGATGGTCTTGGCGCCGAGCGCCGGACAACCCACCTAGACGAGTAAGTCCTAACGACCCCGAGGTGTGGACGTAGACGAAGGGTGTTGAAGATCCGTTTGTGACGACAGACCTCAACACCCTTCTGACCGCACTGTACGTGAAGATCGATGACTGGCTCGGACGGCCTCGCAGGACCGGTAGGCCGCCGGAGCTGTCCGACGCGGAACTACTCACCCTGGCTGTCGCGCAGGCGCTGCTCGGAGTACGGTCCGAGGCCCGTTGGCTGCGGTTCGTGCCCGGGCATCTGCCCGGAGCGTTCCCGTACCTGCCCGGCCAGTCCGGCTACAACAAGCGCCTACGGGCGGCGTTGCCGCTGCTCAAACGCGCCATCCGGGCGGTCGCTGCGGACACCGACCTGTGGTCGGACACGACCTGGGTCATCGACTCCACGCCGGTGGAGTGCGGCCGGTCGAGACCGACGGTGAAGCGGTGCGATCTGGCTGGGTGGGCCGGGTACGGCTACTGCGCCTCGCATTCGCGGTTCTTCTGGGGCCTGCGTCTGCATCTGGTCTGCACCCCGTCCGGTCTGCCGATCACCTGGGCCCTGGCCACCCCGAAGATCGACGAGCGGCAGGTACTAACCGCGATCCTCGATCATGACCCGAACCTCGTCACTGACCGTCCGGGTCTGCTGATCGTGGCGGACGAGGGCTACGTCTCCGCCGAGCTGGACCGGTGGCTGGCCGAACGTGGAGTGCGGCTGCTGCGACCGTCGTACCGCAACCGCACCCCCCGTCCCGACGAGCGCCTACTCAAGCCCATCCGGCAGCTCATCGAGTCGGTCAACGACACCTTGAAAGGCCAACTCGACCTTGAATTACACGGCGGTCGAAGTATCCAAGGGGTAGGCGCCCGAGTCGCGCAACGGCTCCTCGCGATGACCGCCGCGATCTGGCACAACCGGACCACCGGGCAACCCGTGACCAGATCCCTGACCGCCTACGACCACTGACCCGACTTCGGACTTACTCGTCTAGTACGGATCAAACATGCTGGGAATAAGGCGGTACGGCTTGGTGGATGGCCGAGCGTGCGAAGGCTTGCACGTCCTTCAATAGTTGGTCGGGGGGTTGGCGCAGGTTGAGGGTCTGGTAGCCGATCTGGATGTCGGTGTTGCGGACGTGCCACGTCGTTGGCGGATCCGCGCCTTCGGCGTAGATGATCCATCCGGTACGGAGGTTCAGCGCGGTGCAGTAGGCGAGCATCTGGTACAGGTCGGGGTTCGTGGGTCTTCCCGTGCCGGGCTCGATCTTGTACTTGGCGTCGAACACCGCTGCTGGCCGCCCGTCGATGATGTGGAGGACGTCGGGTTCGATCCGGATCGCTTGCCCGAGATCGAGGGTGTCCTTACCCGGGGTTTCTGTGTGGCCCGGATGGGCCGACAGGGCGTCGCGTAGTGCGGCACCAATAAACGCCTCGAAGACCTTCTCCATGTTGACCACGAAGGCTGCGATCATGTGGACGCCGGCGCCCGGGTCCGCGGAGCTATTGAGCAGAATCAGCTCGCTGAGGCGGAGAGCGGGAGCGTAGTGGGCGTTCAGCCGACCAGCGCGCCAGACCGGCGGTGGGGTGCCGGTGGGCAGCGCGGTCACGCCGGTGAGCCGCGCGTCCAGTTCGGTCAGGTCTTCTCGGTCGACGGGTCTCAGTCGTGGTACCGCGAGCATCCGCCGGATGGCGGCGCGCAGGATCTGGTTCTCGGGGATGTCTGGGGTGTGATCGTCGTACTGCACCTCGACAGGTAGTGGCATGCCGGGGCGGCCAGCCAGTTGGTCGGTGAACCGGATCCGTCCGCGGATGAGCGGGAGGGCGTCGTCAACGGTGACGTATCCGCGTAGTGGCCCCGAGGTCAGTGCCCGGCGGATCTGGCGGATCAGTGATGTCGCCAACGCGGGCCACAGGCCGGTGACCGGCATACCGGCCACGTCTTCGGGACGGAATCCAGGGCTGGTGGCGTAGCCGAGGAAGAAGATCATGTTAGCGAGGCCGACTTTGGGTGTCACCTCGATCTCGAGGTCGCCGACCCGGATGGCACCGACTTTGCGGCCGGCTTTGATCCTCCAGCGGCCGCCGTCCGCGCGGCGGACGGTGACCAGGTCGGCCGCGCGCAGCGCCGCCACCTGGGCGTCGTCCAGCGACAGCACGACCTCCTTGGTGCCCACCTCCGTCAACACGACTGGTGCCGGCCCGGCCGCCGGGTTCACGTCGTTCCCACGGCTGGGTCCGCACCGTTCGAGGTCGATCCACCTCCAGAGCTCGTGCCGTCGGCGTTGGGCGTATCGGCTTCGGCCCGCTGGCGAATGACCGACAGGCCGAATCTGCTCCGCACCGCCGCGCGGGTCAGGCGTCCCGCGTAGTGCTCCTCCAGCAGCGGCAGCAGATCGTGGTCCCATACCCGTTTGAGTCCGCCATTGTCGTCAGCACCGGGGCGCATGAAGTAGGAGGGGCCGATCTTGAAGTCGTGATCCGCCTCCCCTATCGCCTCGTTGAGCGCCCGGAGCAACTTTGGTCGCTGGTCATCTGGTCTGCCTTGTCGCCCCAGCCATTCGTCGAGCACGGATCTGACCGGCTCCTCGTCGGGGTGCAACTCGACGAACGCGAACCGTCGCCGCATAGCGGCGTCGACCAGTGCGATCGACCGGTCGGCGGTGTTCATGGTGCCGATCAGCAGTAGGTTGGGCGGCAGGTTGAACGCCTCCGCTGGCGAGTACTGCAGGCGGACCGTGGCCTGCCGGTACTCCAGGAGGAAGTACAACTCGCCGAAGACCTTCGCCAGGTTGGCCCGATTGACTTCATCGATGACCAAGACGTACGTCCTGGTCGGGTCTTCCTTTGCCTTCGCGGCGATCTACCTTAGCGGACCCGGAGTCTTGGCGAACCCCAGGGCGCCGCCGTCGGTACCCACGACAGGCCGGAACCCCTCGAAGAAGTCCTCGTAGGCGTAGGAGGGATGGAACTGGACCAGCCGTATGGCGTCCCGGTCGGTGACGTGTCTTGCGACGGCTTGGGCAATGAACGTCTTGCCGGTACCGGGCGGCCCGCAGAGCACCACCTGCGAACGCTCGTGCCACAGATCCAGCAGGTCCTGCAACCAGTCCCGAGACAGGTGTAGGCGGTGGGCGAGGTCGTCCGTGGCGGCAGGCAGCACAAGTCGCACCTGCCCCGGCACCGGGGTTGGCCTGTCACTGTCGGCCGGCCGATCGGCAGGCTCGACCACCTTGTCGATCAGGGTGGCGAGAACCTCCAGCGCGCCGGTCAGGTCCACCACCGTTCCTTGCTGATCCAGCTCAGCAGGTAGCGGCGCGGGAAGGGCGTCGACAGGAAGGGCGTCGAGCATCAGCCACTGCACCGGCCTGCGCAGCCACACCTGCTCGTCGTCGGGGAGATACTCCGGCGCCCCCTCGATCATCCCGAGGTGGAGCCGGTCGTCGACAACCGTCGCCACGACATCGTCCGCGTTCATCAGCGACAGGAAGGCGTGGTACTCGGTGGCGAGCACCAGCCGGCCGGCGTAGTCGAGGTGCCCGAAACCTGTCTCCACTGCCGCCCGGACCTCGTGCCGTTCGGCGCCCGCCGGTACCTCGCCAAGATGTGTGGCGACAAGCGACACAACGCCGTCTCGTTTCCAGGACTGGAACAGATCCTCCCCGCCCCGCGGTCGGACCAGCCAGGCACGCCTACCCTGCGGGGGCGGCTTCCACTGCCCGACGAACGGCGGCCGGTAGAAGTCGACCGGCCGTCCACCAACCTGCTCCTGCACACGGACGGCGATCTGGAACAGGTCCCGGTTGAGGTCCGTGCTGCGCGCTACCAAGGTACTCGGGGCGAACGCATCGCGGATCGCACGCTTGTGTTCGAGGTTGAGGATCGGCAGAAAGTGGGTGGGAAACCCCAGATACAGAAGTGACTCCCGCAGCGACGCCATGAGCTTCGTCCGGTACACAACGTCCTGCCAGACCCAGGGATCAGTCAGCGCGGAGGCGCGCTGCTCATCCGGCACATCCCACCAAGCCAGTAGGAATTCGACCGCGTCGGCGAGCCACTTCCACAGCATGGTGTTGGCCCCGATGCCACCGTTCCAGGTGCTCTGCTGGAACGCCTCCAGCACCCTCTCCGGCACCGTCGCAGGGGTAGTCATCCAGGCCAGCACAGACTCGACCCGTCTCTGCTTAGTCGCGGCGGTGAGGTTGGTCAGCGGGAGCGCCTGCAGCGTCAGCAACTCCGCGGCCAGCAGCTTCACCTCATCGGACGCATCGTCGAGTTGTCGGCTCAGCTTGACCAGGAACGCGTCCGACCCCTGATCCGGCCGCTCGTTGTACACGCGAAACAAGTCCATGGCCGTGGCCGGCGACCACACCGACCAGCCCGGGAGGAACAGCGATCCCGCCTGGCCCAGCCCTACCTCGATCAGCTCACGGCCGACCGACCTCACCAAGTCGTCAGTGCGAGCAGGAGTGATCACCTGTTCATCCACGCGGTCCTCTTCTCGTCGCACGTGATCATCGGAGTTTCGTCGCGATCTCGCTACCACGGAGCAACCTACCAACGCACTGATGTCCACTACAGATCGCAGACGCATGAAGGTACCGGACCGTCATCGAGGCAGGCGGACGGCGTCTCGTACCTCAACTCAGCGGCGAAGGACGATCTCTACATCTGGGCCCATTGGCGTCACCACAACCGGCGTGGGCAAAGCGCTGGCCGTGGCCATCGGCATGAGCGTCGACCCGACTACTGCTGTGACTCGCTACATTACTGACGCAGACCTGGGACGACGGTGTGGCGCAACATGGTGCACCTGGGCCAGGCGGAGTTGGCCGGGGTCGACGGGGTGCGCGCCCGGGTGGATGACAACTCGTTGGAGATCCTGTGCGCCGGGTACGTCGTGCGGTTGTACTCGCTGCAGGGCGGGATCGAGTCGATCGGCTGGGAGGGTAGCGAGGCGCGGCTCGGCGGGGCGGTGGAGAACAGCCGTGACCGGCAGTTGGCCTTCGACGACAAGGGGCAGTTCCCGGAGGTGTTCGCCGGTGTGGTGCCGCCGAAGCGGCACGTGCGGATCGCGCACCTGGGCGACATCCGAACGGGGGAGGCGACCGCGTACGTCGGCCTGCCGCGGGACAACCGCGACGGCGGCTCGCCCTGGTTCGACGTACGCCTGTGGTTCGGTGACCCGCCCGCGGCCGCGGCCCGGCCGGCCGTCGCCGGCGGCCGCGGCATTGTGCCGGGGCAGCGACATGACGAGCTGCCGATACCCGACCTCGACCTCACCGCGACGCGGCCGGGTCGGGTGGCCGGCCCGGTGGCCGTCCGGCCGGCGTGACCGCGCAGTCGCGGCCGCCGGTACCCGCTGCCGCGGTCGCCGCGGCGTTCGCACCCGTGAGCCGCCAGGGCCGGGCAGAAGTCGTCCGGCCAGAAGATCATCTGCATGCCGAGGCCCATGACGAGCAGCATCGGTTCGCCGTCGTCGGCACCGAACTGCTCGTACGCGATGTCGACCGGTCCGTTGTGGGCAACACCGGAGATCACCTCTCGAGGATCGCCCGCCCGTGGGCTCCCGGCGACGCGACGCCGCCCGACCTGCCGGGATTCTGCCGGTCGCGTGCCCGCCTGCCGGCAACGGCGCAGCCCAGCCCGTCGGGCGGACCCGCCGCTGTCGATCAAGCGGTGCTGGGGTCGCCGCGCTGTACGTTGCCTGCACACGACGACCGTAAGGAGATCCCCACGTGCGTATCGGCAGGGCATTCCGCTGGGCGGCGATCGCCGTCCTGGCGGCCACCGCGGGCGTGGTCGGGCTGGCCCAGCCCGCCTCGGCCGCACCGGTCGTGGACTACGTCGGTCCTTTCTACAACCTGCACACCCAGGAGATGAACAAGACCAAGGCGATGGCGGTGTTGAACGCCTCGACCGGGAACACCGCGCCGTTGATCCAGGCCCCGTACACCTCGGCGGCGCCGAATAACGACCGGATCGTCGTTGAGCGGGAGACGCAGTCCAATGTGATCAGGCTGAAGCCGCAGCACACGTACACCAATGACGGCAACGTGCACAACGACAAGTGCCTGGCCGTGAAGAACGCCGACCGCGGCAACAACATTCCGATCGTCAACGCCACCTGCACCTACGACGGCACCAACAACGACGTCTGGATCATTCGGCTCGACCCCAGGACCGGAGCCGACTTCATCGAGAACCAGATGACCGGAAAGTGCATTACCACCAAGAACGCGGCCACCGACAACGCTCCACTGATCACTTTCGACTGCAACGGGGGCCACAACGGCCTGTGGGTCTGGTAGCCCGCTGTCCACCTTCTATCAAGGAGATTCCATCGTGCGTACCACCAGGGCACTGCGCTGGGCGACGACCGCCGTGCTGGCGGCCACCGCGGGCGTGGTCGGGCTGGCCCCGCCCGCCTCGGCCGCACCGGTAGTGGTCTATTCAGGGCCGATCTACAGCCTGCACACCAAGAACGCGGGCATGCCCAGGGCGATGGCCGTGCTGAACGCCTCGACCGGGAACACCGCACCGTTGGTCCAGGCCCCGTACACCTCGGCGGCCCCGAATAACGACCGGATCTTCCTGGAATGGGAGCCCGGCCCCAACGTGTATCGACTCAAGCCGCAGCACACGTACACCAATGACGGCAACGTGCACAACGACAAGTGCCTCGCGGTGAAGAACGCCGACTACGGCAACAACATCCCGATCGTCAACGCCACCTGCACCTACGACAGTGTCAACAACGACGTCTGGATCATCCAGACCGACTACGCCAGCGGTGGCGACCTCATCTGGAATCAGATGACCGGAAAGTGCATCACCGTCCAGAACGCGGCCACCACCAACGTTCCCTTGATCACTTTTGACTGCAACCGGCGCCACAACGGCCTGTGGCTCTGGGTAGGCGTTCTCAGCGGCGGATGACCGGCCGGACAGAGAATCTGGTTCGGTTGAGGCCCGAGAACCGACCTGGTCGCCGACCGAGGCCGAGGATCACCTCCCGTCATCCCACCCGCCGGCCCGGCCGGCGGGTGGCGACGTGCGCCCGCAGAATGCCGGCCTCCGGCATGCCCAGGTCGGCGTAGAGGGCGAGCGCGCGTCGGAAGTGGAGGGCTGCGTCCTCGGGCGATCCAAGGGCGTCGTGGGCGTGGCCGAGGCCGGCGTGGGCGCGCGCCTGCTGGTCGCGCGCGCCGCTCATCGAGACGAGCGCGAGGGCCGCGGTGTGGTGCCGGAGAGCTTCCGCATGCCGTCCGGTGGCCCGCGACGCCTCGCCGAGACCATTGCGGGCGTCGCCTTCCCCGTCCTGGTCGCCGAGTTCCCGGTACAGCGCCTGCGCCTGGTGCAGCAGGTCGGCCGCCTCCGCGTGCCGGCCGAGCTCGCGGTAGACGATTCCGAGATTGGCCATGGTCGATGCCTCCCCGCTGCGGTCGCCGTTGCGCTGGTGCAGCCGCAGGGACCGGAGGTGGAGTTCGGCGGCGCCGCTGTGGTGGCCGCGCTGGTGCTCGACGCTGCCGAGCCGGTCGAGCGCTTCGGCCTCGCCGGGTGCGTCGCCGATGGTGCGGCACAACACGAGCACTCGCTGGAGGTGGCCGGCGGCGGCGGCGAGGTGACCCAGCCGGTACTCGCTCCGGCCGAGATTGGACAGTGCCCGCGCCTGACCGACCTGGTCCCCGACCTCCAGGTAACGGTTCAGGGCGCGCCGGTGGAGGTCGGCCGCGACGCCGTACCGCCCGCGCCACTGCTCGACGTTGCCGAGGTTGTTCAGCGCGCGCGCTTCGCCGCCGCGGTCGCCGACGCGTCGGAAAAGCTCCCGGGCGGTACGTAGATAGCGGGCCGCCAGGTCGTACTGCCCGCACTTGTAATGGAAACAGCCGAGGCCGTGCAGCGCGTGCGCCTGTGCGCCGCGGTCGCCGTCGTGTCGTGCGGCGGCCAGTGCGTGGCGGTAGATGATCGACGCGTCGGCGTAGTGGCCGCCTTCGAGGTAGCGGAACAGCACGACGGCGAGCCGGGTGGCGTGGCTGCCCCAGCCGTGGGCGGCCGCGTACGCGGTCACCGCGACCAGCGTGGGCAGCTCGGCGTCGAGCCAGGCCAGGGCGTCCGCGGCGTCGGGCAGGTCGGGCATCGGCGTCGGCGGAGCCGGCACGCCCGGCCGGCGGTGCGCCTCGGCGGGATGCAGGGCGTCCATCGCCGCCGCCGCGGTGGCCAGGTAGAAGTCGAACAGTCGGCCGCGGGCTGCCGCACGCTCCTCGGCGCTGTCCAACTCGTCGCTGAGCTGCATGGCGTACGCCCGAAGGAGGTCGTGCATGCCGTGCCGGCCGCCCTCGTTCGCCTGGATCAGGTGCGCACGCCCGAGCGTGCTCAGGGCCTGACCCGCCTGGCGCGGCGTGCTGTCGGTTAACGCCGCCGCGGCATAGGCGTCGACGTGCGCTCCTGGATGGAGCCCGATCAGCCGGAAAGTCCGGGCGCTGTCGGCGGTCAGGTGCCGCATCGACCAGGAGAAGACCGTGGCGACGGCGGCCCTGGGATCACCGCCGGCGTCCAGCGACCGCAGCCGGTCCTGATGATCGGCCAGCTCGGCGGCGAGGTCGGCGAGTGACGTGTCGGGACGCGCGGCGGTGAGCTCGGCCGCGACCCGCAGTGCCAGCGGCAGGTGCGCGCACTGCCGGGCGATCCGCGCGACGGCGTCCGGCGACGCCTCGGCGCGGGCCCCGATCAGCTGGCGCAGGAGGAGGACCGACTCGTCTTCCCGCAGGAGGTCGAGGTCTACCCGCCGGGCGCCCTGCGCGGCGACCAGGCCGGCCAGGTCGTCGCGGCTGGTCACCACGACGGTGCAGCTGGCGGTGCCGGGCAGCAGTGGCCGGACCTGCTCGGCCGTGCCGGCGTTGTCGAGCACCAGCAGAATCCGTCGTCCGGCCAGCTCCGTGCGAAGGCGGGCGGCCCGCTCGTCGACCGCGGGCGGGACGTCCTCGCCCGGTGTTCCGAGGGCGGCGAGGAGTCGCGCCAGCGCGTCGCCGGGGTCCAGCGGCGTCTCGGGGTCGTACCCCCGCAGGTTCAGGTAGAGCTGGCCGTCCGGAAACGTCTCGGCGACCAGATGCGCCCAATGGAGGACCAGCGCGGTCTTGCCCGCGCCGGCGGTGCCGGCGATGACAGCGACGGAGTCGGTCGCGCGGAGCTGGTCCAGGGCCGCCAACTGCGCGGCCCGGCCGACGAACGGGGACGGTGCGGCCGGAAGTTGGGCGGGGGTCCGCCGCCCGGGCCGGTCGGCCGGCGCCGCGGGCCGCCCGGCGCGCAGGATGCGCAGGTGAATGTCGGACAGCGCGGCGCCCGGCTCCACCCCCAACTCGTCCGCGAGCATGGCGCGCAGGTCGGCGAACACCCGCAGGGCGGCGGCCCGCTCGTCGGCGGCCGCGAGGGCGAGCATCAGCCGGCCGTGCAGCGCCTCCTGGAGGGGCTCTTCGCGACAAAGAGCCCGCAGGACGGGAATCACGCGCTCGCTCGCGCCGAGCGCGATGGCTGCGTCGGCGAACGCGACTGCGGCGGCGATCCGGCGCTGCCCGGCGGCGATGGCAGCCGGGTGATGGCGCAGGCGATCCCCCGCGTCGACCAGTGCCGGGCCGCGCCAGAGACGCAGCGCGTCCGCGTACAGCTCGGCCGCCTGCTCGAGATGGTCGCCCGACCAGGCGGCCTGCGCCCGCGTCACGAGGTCGTCGAAGCGGGCCAGGTCGACCTCCAGGGCGCTCCACTGGGCCACGTAGCCACCGCCGCCGAACCGCACGGTGTGCCCGGCCGGACCGAGCAGCGCGCGCACCTCGCCGACGTAGAGCTGCACCATGTTGCGCGCGGTCCGGGGCGGATGGTCGCCCCACAGCGCGTCGACGAGGTCGTCGACCGGCACTGTCCGGCCGTGGTGCAGGGCGAGCAACGCGAGCACGGTGCGCTGCCGCGCCGACGAGATGTCCACATAAGAGCCGTGGACGACGATCTCCAACGGGCCCAGCACGGCCACAAGCAGGTGGCCGCCGCCTCCGCCGCCTCCACCGGCGGTCATGGCGGCCAGCAACGCCTCCCGCTCGTGGGCGGGCATGGCCAGCGCCTCGACCAGCCCGCGTACCGATCGCGACCGCGGCCGGCCGATCCGGCCCCGCTCGAGGTCGCGCACCGAACGCACGCTCAGGCCCGCCCGCGCGGCGAGCTCCTGCTGGGTCAGCCCGGCCGCCGCCCGATGCCGGCGGATCGCCGCTCCGACGTGTGCCGCATGGTTTTCGTCCACGAAGTTCCCCGTCTGGCCCGCCGCTGGCTCCGCACGTCGGTGGATGAACCGTACACACTAGTGAGGCCTGACGGGTTCCGCGGTCCTGGCTCGCCCGATGCCAGCCCGTGTCACCTCCGGAAAGCACGACGTGAACACCGCTGCCGGTCAGCCCGGTATGGCTCAAACCTTACGGATCGGCCATCCTAAAGCGTCGGACCTTCACCGCCGCTGCGCCGGCTGGGCGTCGAAGGAAGGGTCGTTCCCGGCGGTCCGCAGCATGTCCAGGGCGCCAAGAATGCGCGCTCGGCGAGAAGCTCAAACGTTGGCGTCGCTCGGACGTGCCGCCGTTGGAACCGGGCCATGCCACCCGGCTCGATGATCAGGTCGGGGTGGTGACGATCGAACGGGGGCAGAAGCATGAGGAAGGTCATCGGCGGATCCGAGTCGGCTCGGTCACGCAAACGCCCGGCCGGGATATTCGCGAGAGCGGTGTGCGACGGCCTGCGGCTGCTGAGGGAACAGTCGTGAGCGTGGAGAGGGCCGGCGCGGATCCGATTCCGCGCCGGGACCTGCACGACCGTACGACGACGAGTTGGACCTTGCTGGCCGGGATCGGCATCGGTGGCGTCATGTGCGTGCTGAACCTGTTGGTCAGCTTCAAGACCGGCGTCGGATTCGGCGGTTCCGCGTTCGTGGTGCTACTCGGCGCGGCGCTGCTGCGCGTCCGCGACCAGCTCACCTGGCCGCTGCTGTTCACCACCTTCTCCATCGCCTCCAGCGGATACCTGGCAACCGCCGCCGTGGACACCGGCGTGGCGGCGATCGCCCTGCGCGGCGGTGCGGTTCCACCGGTGGCGGTACTCATCGGCCTGGCAGTCGCCGCGAACATGCTCGGGGTACTGCTCGGCATCCTGCTCAGCGGTTCGACGTTCCGCCACGGGCTGCCGTTCCCGGCCCTGGTGCCGGCGATCACGCTGATGCGTACGCTGACCGGCGAGGTGACCCGCTCCGGCCGGGTCCTGCTGCTGGCCGTGGCGGCCGGTGCCGCCACCAGCCTGGCCGCCGCCTTCGCCGGTCCGGACGCCACGCCCGATCTGCCGGCCCTGCCGCCGTACCTGAGCTTTGCGCTGTCGCCGCTGCTGGCCGGGGTGGGCGCGCTGATCGGCGTCCGTTCGGCCAGCTGGCTCCTCGTCGGCTGCGGCTACACGGTCGCGATGTGGCTGGTGCTGCCGGCGGGGCCGGTCAGCTACTCGCAACATCTCGCCGACGCGTGGATCCTGCCGGTCGGGGTGGGTATCGTCCTCGGCTACTCGGTGGCCACCCTGCTGCGCGGCAGCCGGACGGCCGGTGGCTGGTCCCGCGGCCCCCGCCAGGCCGGGACCGGCACGGCACGGTTGCTGTTCGCCGGCGTCGCCGTGCTCGGTACGGTGCCGCTGGCCCTGCGATACGGCCCCTTGCGTGGCGTGGCGCTGGCCGGGCTGCTGACCGCGATGGTGCTGCTCTTCGCGCTCTTCCTGGTCCGCGCGGGTGCCGAGATCGGCATCGCGCCGATGGCCCCGGTGCTGTTCCTCGGCGTGGTCGTACTGCGGCTGGTGGGTCTGCCGCCCACCGACGCGGTCCTCCTCGCGGCCTTCGTGACGTGTACGGGAATCTCCTCGGTGTACTACGTCTACGCGGCGCGGATCTGGTTGCAGGCACCGCCGGACGTGCGGCAGCCGCCCCGGCGCAACGTCACCTGGACACAGGCGGTCGGTGGCATCATGGGGGCCACGGTGGGCGTGCTCGCGGTCGTCCTGCTGATCCGCTCCGGGGCGGTGGGCAGCGCCAGCCTCCCGGTGCCGGTGGTGCAGACCGTGGACTTCATCGCCACGTCCACGCTGGATGGCCGTGCCTCACCAGCGCTGGGTGTGGCCGCCGCCCTGGGTTTCGGCCTCGCCTTCGCCAGCGCCCCGGTGACCTCGATCGGCCTGGGCGTGCTGCTGCCACCGGCGTACACGGTGACCATGGCGGTCGGCGGGGTGGCCAGCTGGCTTCTGGTGCGGCGTAGGCCGGACCGGGCCGTCACGGTCAGCACCGTCGCGTCAGGACTGGTCATCGGCGAAGGGCTGGTGATGACGGCCCTCGTGGCGGCGCGGTTGCTGTGGTGAGGCCAGGCGGAACGGTAAAGTGTCGTATCGCCGGCAGTGGATGGACGCAGGTGTGCATCGACTTGGTACGCCGGCAGTGCTGTCCGATCCGACGTGGCCGCGCCCACCCCAGCAGTGGACCTGTTGCAGGAGAGGGAACTCGGAAAGATGGAAACCACATGGCGATGACCGGTTCTGTCGTGGTTCGTCAGGCTCGGGCGGATGACATGCCAGCCTTCAGCCACATCGTCAACCACTACATCAAGACGACGACGGTCAACTTCCGGACAGTCACCCAGAGCCCGGAGGAATGGCACCGCGATTGGCAGGCGTCGCACGACCGCTATCCGTGGCTGCTCGCCGTCGACGGGGACGAACCGGTCGGCCTGGCGTACGCCGTGCCGTGGAAGGCGCGCAACGCATACGACTGGTGCGCCGAGGCCACGGTGTACGTCGCGGACGGCCACCACCGGCGTGGCATCGGTCGGCTGCTGTACGGGCGACTGCTGGACGGCCTGGACCGGCAGGGGTACCGCAGCACGATGGGTGTGATCGCGCTGCCGAACGAGGCCAGCGTGACGCTCCACGAGGCGTACGGCTTCCAGCACGTCGGCACCCTCCGGTCGGTCGGCTACAAGCACGGACGCTGGTGCGACATCGGGTTCTGGCAGCGACGGGTGGCCCACGCCGACACGCCGCCGGGTGACCTGCTGCCGATTTCCGAGGTGTGGCCGACGTGAGCGGCGAGGAGCTGGAACTGCTGCGCGAGCTCTTCGAGATGCACTCCACCTGGCGCGAGCAGCCGCTGTCACAGCGGCGCGAGTACTACGAGCGGGCGGATGCTGCCTTCGGCGGGCCGGGTGCCGCACCGGGGGAAACGGTTGTGGTGCGGGAGTGCTCCGCCGAGTGGGTGCTTCCGTTCCGGCCCGGGGGGCCGGTGCTGCTCTACTTCCACGGCGGGTCCTACACGATGGGATCGGCCGCCTCGCACCGGCACCTCGTGCGCGAGCTGGGCGAGGTCTGTGGTGGCTCCGCCCTCTCGGTGGACTACCGGCGGGCGCCCGAGGCACCGTTCCCGGCTGCCGTCACCGACGCTGTCGCCTGCTACCGGTACCTCCTCGACCGGGACGTGCCGAGTCACCGGATCATTCTCGCCGGGGACTCGGCCGGTGCCGGCATCACCGTCGCCACCATGTTGGCGCTACGCGAGGCCGGTGTGGCGCAGCCGGCGGCCGGCGTCTGCCTCTCCCCCTGGGCGGACTTGACCTGCGGTTTGGACAGCCACCGCACCCGGGCGGCGCGTGACCCGGTGCTCGACAGCGCCGACCTGCGCCGGATGGCGGCGCTCTACCACGCCGGAACCGACCCCAGGCACCCGCAGGTGTCGCCCGCGTTCGCCGACCTGTCCGGGCTGCCGCCACTGCTGATCCAGGTCGGCACCGAGGAGGTTCTCTTCGACGACGCGCGGGCGTTGGCGGCCGGGGTGGAGGCGGCGGGCGGATCGGTGCGGCTGGAGGAGTGGCCGGACATGTTCCACGTCTGGCACTACTACTTCCCGGTCCTGACCGAGGCACGGGCCGCGATCGCGGCGATCGGCGCGTTCGTCACGGCGGTCCTGGCCGACGAGCCCGTCGACGTGGCTCCTTGACCGGGGGGTGACGGCGTGACGCGGTGGTTGCAGGTGCAGCCGGTGGACGACCCGGCCGTGCGGGTCTGCTGCGCGCCGAGGGCGGGCGGCAGCGCGCGTGACTTCGACCACTGGGCGGCGGTCCTCGGCCCCCGGGTCGAACTCTGTGCCGTGCAGTTGCCCGGCCGGCTCAGCCGGTTCCGGGAACCACCCGTGACGTCGCTGACCACGGTGGCCGCCGAGGTGGCCACCGCGTTGATCGACCGTGCCGAGCTGCCGACGGTGCTGTTCGGTGACTGCATGGGATCGCTTGTGGTGTTCGAGGTGGCCCGGGAACTGCGTCGCCGTGGGGCTGCCCAGCCGTTGGCGTTGATGGTCGCCTCGTACCCGCCGCCGGACCGGGTGCGGACCACCGAGGCGTACCACGACCGCGACGCCACGGCGTTGCGGGGCCGGCTGGCCGAGGTGGGCGGAGTCGCCCCCGAGATGCTGCAGGACGACGAACTGTTCGAACTCATGCTGCCCACGTTGCGGGCGGATTTCTCGCTGTTCGAGACGTACGAGTTCCGGGCCGAGGGTCCCTTGCCGAGTGACATCGTGGCCCTGGCAGGGGCGGCCGACCCGTACGTGGACGAGGCGTCGTTACAGGGGTGGCGCCGGCACACCACCGGGGCGTTCGAGGTGCGGACATTCGAGGGTGGACACTTCTTCCTCCGGGACAGCATCGAAGCGGTGCCGATGGTCAGGGAGAGGTCACTGCGTCTCGCCGGCAACTAGCGGAGGCCTGGCAACCCGTTGTCCCGAAGGGACCGGTGACGATCGACTTCGGATTGAGACGGGGTTGAGGGTGATCATTGCTGGCTGTACATTCAGGCGCACGGATCAGTGACTGTAGCTGGCTGTGGCGGGGGGAGTCTTTCTTGTCTGACAGGTTCCGGCGGCCCTGGGCCGTTGCCATCCGTGCCCCCCTCGGGATCGGCCTGACGGTCGCTCTGCTGGGCACCGGCTGCTCAGCCGGCGGCGCCGACCGAGACGGCACCGGGGGGGCCGGGGGGACGCTCACCTTCGCCCTGGCGATCGACCCGACCTGCCTGGACCCGCAGCAGACCACCCTCACCGCCAGCCTCAACATCGGCCGACAACTGGTCGACTCCCTCGTCGACCAGGATCCGACCACCGGCGAGTTCACGCCGTGGCTGGCGGAGTCCTGGCAGGTCGATGCCAAGGCCACCACGTTCACCTTCCGGCTGCGCGAGGGTGCCACGTTCTCCGACGGCACGCCGGTCACCTCCGCGTCAATCAAGGCCAACCTCGACGCGGTGGCCGAACTCGGGGCACGGGCCCAACTCGGCGCCGGCTACCTCGCCGGTTACGTGGGTACCACGGTGGTCGACGAGCGGACCGCGCGGGTCGAGTTCGACCGGCCCAGCGCCCAGTTCCTGCAGGCCGCGTCGACCATGGTGCTGGGGTTGCTCTCGGACGCGAGCCTCGCCAAGAGCGCCGACGAACGCTGCCAGGGCGCCCTCGTCGGCTCCGGCCCCTTCACGCTCGACCACTACCGGCCCAACCAGGAAGTGTCGATCAGCAAGCGCCCGGACTACAGCTGGGGATCGGCGCTGTTCGAACGGCAGGGTGACGCGCTTCTGGACAAGATCGTCTACAAGGTCGTTCCCGAGTCCGGGGTCCGCTCCGGCAGCCTGGCGTCCGGGCAGGTGAGCGCCATCAGTGACGTGCCACCCCAGGATGAGCCGCAGTTCGACGGGAAGGGCTTCCGGCTGATGGTGCGCGGCAACCCGGGTGTGCCGTTCAACCTCCACCCCAACGCGTCCCGGCCGGTACTCGGCGACGAGGCGGTGCGGCTGGCCATCCAACAGGGCATCAACCGCGCCGAGGTGGTGGAGACGGTCCTCAGTGCCAACTACCGGGCCGCCACCAGCATCCTCTCCCACACCACCCCCGGCTACACCGATCTGAGCGGGCAGCTGGCGTACGACCCGGAGGCCGCCGAGCGCCGGCTGGACGCCGCGGGTTGGCAGCCCGGCCAGGACGGCGTACGCGTGAAGGACGGTCGCCGGCTGAGCGTCGAGGTTCTGTTCAACACCGCGTACAACGGCAGCCAGAGCGTGCTGGAGCTGGTGCAGCAGCAGCTGCGGAAGATCGGTGTGGAGCTGCGCCTGCGCCAGCTCACCGTCGCCGAGCAGGCGACGCGGCAGTCCTCCGGTGACTACGACTTCCTGTGGTACAACCAGACCCGCGCGGACCCGGACGTGTTGCGGTCGCTCTTCTCCACGAAGGCGACGAACCGCACCAGGATCGCGCCCGGCCCGCTGGACGAGGTGCTCGACGCGCAGGCCACGACGACCGAGTCCCAGCTGCGCAACCAGTACGTCGCCGAGGCCCAGCAGCTCATCGTCGAGCGCGGCTACTCGATCCCGGTGTTCGAACTCTCCCAGGTGCACGGGCTCGGCCAGCAGGTGGACGGTCTTCGGTTCGACGCCTCCTCACGGTTGACATTCCACGGCGCCCAGGTCACCGGCTGAGACCGCAGCGCGTCCATGACCCGCTACCTGTTGAGTCGTACGATCCAGGCGGTGTTCGTGCTGTGGGCGGCGTTCACCGTCACGTTCGTCGTGCTGTATCTGCTACCGAGCGACCCGGTCGAGATCATGGTCAGCGGCAACGACGCCAACACCTACTCGCCCGAACAGCTCGACTCGCTACGTGCCGAGTACGGCCTGGACCAGCCGTTGCCGCTGCAGTACCTCAACGCGTTGCGTCGGGCCCTGCTCGGCGACTTCGGCCAGTCCGTGCAGACCGGTGGCGAGGTGCGGGACATGCTGCTCGACGCGCTGCCGTCCACGTTGCGGCTCGGCGGCATCGCGCTCGTTCTCGCGGTGGCGGCCGGCGCGGCGATCGGGCTCGGGGGGACCTTCGTACGCTGGCGGCCGCTGCGCAACGCCCTGCTCTCCCTGCCGGCGGCCGCGATCTCCCTGCCGTCGTTCTGGGTGGGGCTGCTGCTGCTCCAGGTGGTGTCGTTCCAGTGGGGCCTGGTGCCGGCGACCGGTGAGGAAGGCTGGGCGGCGCTGATCCTGCCCGCGATCACCCTCTGCCTCCCCTCCGCCGCCCTGCTGGGGCAGGTTTTCGCCAAGAGCATGCGGACCGCGCTCGCCGAGCCGTTCGTGGACACCGCCAGGGCCAAGGGCGCGAGTCGCGCGCGGGTACACCTCCGGCACGCGGCCCGTAACGCCGCCCTGCCCGCCCTGACCCTCGCCGGCATCGTGGTCGGGAATCTGATCGCCGGATCCGTCGTGGTCGAGACGGTCTTCTCCCGGTCCGGGGTAGGCCGGCTCACCGCGACCGCGGTGTCCGCCCAGGACGTCCCCGTGGTGCAGGCCGTGGTGGTGCTGGGGGCAGTGGTGTTCGTGGTGGTCAACCTGATCGTCGACCTGCTCTACCCGCTCCTCGACCCGAGGGTGACGGCGCACGCGGGGACGGGACGGCGATGACCGGGTCGGGACCACGGCCGACGGCTGCTCTGGCCGGCGACCCGGTGGACGCCTGGAAGGGCGATACGGTGGCCCCGCCAGGGGCGGACCAGATGCCGTGGGCCCGACGCGCCGCCCGGTCGGTGCTGTCCCGGGCCGGGCTCGGGACGGCCGTCGTCGTGGTGGCGGTGGTCTCGGCTTGGGCGCTCTTCCCGGAGACCTTCGCGCCGGGGGACCCGCTCGATGGCGTGCCGGGCGACCGCCTTCAGCCGCCGAACGCCACGCACTGGTTCGGCACCGACCAGTTGGGTCGGGACCTGTACACCCGGATGGTGCACGGCGCGTCGTTGTCGCTGCGGGCGACGCTCGTCGCCGTCGGCGTCGCATTGGTGCTGGGGGGATCCGTCGGGCTGTTCGCCGGCTTCGTCGGCCGGTGGGTCGACGACGCGGCCATGCGCCTCGTCGACGTCCTGCTGGCCATTCCCGGCCTGCTGCTGTCCCTGGCCGTGGTGACGGTGCTCGGTTTCGGCACCATGAACGTGGCCATCGCGGTGGGTGTGGCGACCGCGGCGAACTTCGCCCGGGTGATGCGGGCCGAGGTGCTCCGGGTCAACCTGGCGGTGTTCGTGGAGGCTGCCCGGACCAGTGGCGTGCGCTGGTACGGCGTACTCGGTCGACACGTCCTGCCGAACGCGTTCGGTCCGGTGTTCGTGATGGCGACGCTCGAGTTGGGCAACGCGATCCTGTCGGTGTCCGCGCTGAGTTTTCTCGGCTACGGGGCCGCGCCGCCGAGCCCCGAATGGGGGTCGCTGATCGCCCAGGGACGTAGCTATCTCGCCAGCGCACCCTGGCTGACCACGCTGCCCGGCCTGGTGGTCGCAGCACTCGTGCTCGCCGTCAACCGGGTGGCCCGTGAGTTGGACACCCGCGGACGGGCGGCGTCGTGACGGCTGCCCCGCTGTTGCAGGTGTCGGATCTGCAGGTGGTCTACCGCACGCGTCAGGGCCCGGTCACCGCGGTGGACGGGGCCAACCTGATGATGCGCTCCGGGCAGACCCTCGCGCTCGTCGGTGGTTCCGGCTCCGGCAAGAGCACCACGGCACACGCGGTCATCGGGTTGTTGCCGGCGGGCGGGGTGGTCAGTCGCGGGCGAGTCCGGTACGACGGACAGGATCTGGTCAACCTGCCGGAGCGGCGCTTCCGGGCACTTCGTGGCCGGCAGATCGGGCTCGTCCCGCAGGACCCGTACCTGTCGCTCAACCCGTTGCAGCGGATCGGGACACAGGTCGCCGAGGTGCTGCGGATCCACCGACTGGCGTCGGACCGGGCGGCCGCCGCCCGCCGGGTCGAGGAGGTCCTCGCCCTGGCCGGGCTGCCCGACCCGGCAACCGTCGCCAAGCGGTACCCGCACGAGCTGTCCGGAGGCATGCGGCAGCGGGTCCTCATCGCGATCGCGCTGGCCGGCGAGCCTCGCCTGCTGATCGCGGACGAACCGACCAGCGCACTGGACGTCACCGTGCAACGGCGGATTCTGGACCACCTCCAGACGCTCACCGCCGAGCTGCGCATGGGGCTGCTGCTGATCACCCACGACCTGGCGATCGCGGCCGACCGAGCCGACGAGGTGGCGGTGATGGCCGACGGTCGGGTGGTCGAGCACGGGCCCAGCCGGCAGTTGCTGACCGCGCCGGTTCATCCGTACACCGCCCGGCTGGTGTCGGACCGACCGGGTCTCGCCCGCACCGTGGCGAGGCGACGTCCACCGGTGGTGCCGCCCGGCACGGCTCCGCTGGTGGAGGCCCGCGACCTGGTCAAGGAGTTTCCCGCGCCGGACGGCGGACGGCTCCGGACGGTGAACGGCGTCAGCCTCACCATCGGGCCGGGCGAGACCCTCGGCCTGGTCGGTGAGTCCGGCTCGGGCAAGTCGACACTGGCCCGGATGCTGCTGCGCCTCACCCCGCCCACGGCCGGTCACGTGCTCTTCGACGGGGTCGACATCACGCGTACCGACGGTACGGCGCTGCGAAGCCTGCGGCGGCGGGCGCAGATGGTGTACCAGAGCGCCGCCGCCTCACTCGACCCGCGTTGGACCGTACGGCGCATCATTGAGGAGCCGCTGCGGGCGTTCCGGATAGGCGACCGGACCACCCGACGGCGGCGGGTCGCTGAACTCGCCGACCGTACCGCGCTGCCCGGCTCGGTGCTGGACCGCCGACCGACCGAACTCTCCGGTGGTCAGCGGCAGCGGGTCGCGATCGCCCGTGCGCTCGCCCCGGATCCACAGCTGCTGGTCTGTGACGAACCGGTCTCGGCCCTCGACGTCACAGTCCAGACGCAGATCCTGTCCCTGCTCGAAGAGCTACGCCGGGAGCTGGGACTCAGCATGCTGTTCATCTCGCACGACCTGGCCGTCATGCGTCAGGTCGCCGACCGGGTCAGCGTGATGTACCGAGGCGACATCGTCGAGACCGGCGACAACGAACAGCTCTTCACCGCTCCGCAGCATCCGTACACCGTCGAACTGCTCGCGGCGATACCGGGCCACGCGACGGCCGGGCAGGACGCCCCCGATCCGGCCGAGGCCCGGCCGGTGGTCTGACGCCCCGAGCTTCCCGGCTGGGCAGTCACCTCGAAAGGGAGGGCCAGTGTCGGAGACCAACACCGCCGGACTGATCAGCCGTGCCGCCCGGATCTGGTCCGACGTGCTGGACGTCGAGCAACCCGGACCGGACGACAACCTGTTCGAACTCGGCGCCACCTCGCTGGCGGCGGCCCGGATCGCCGCCCGGCTCCGCGCCGAGTTCGAGGTGGAGTTGACGCTGCGTACCCTGTTCGAACACCCGACCCTCGCCGAACTCGTGCCGTACCTGCGGCCAGGCGACCGGATGGACCGGCCCGCGGACGTCCCGTCCACGTCGGCCGCTCCCTCCACCGCGGCGGACCGCCCGATCGGCCCGGAGTCCGACCACGGCGCGCTTTCCTGGGAACAGGAGCGGCTGTGGTTTCTGGACCAGCTCGCGCCGCAGGGTGCCGCCTACGTCGTGCCGGCGGTGGCGCGCTGCCCCGGGACGCTGGACGTGGACCTGCTCCAGCGGTCTGTCAACGTACTCGTGGCCCGGCACGACGCGCTCCGCTCGACGTTCGTGGCCGACGGCGGACGCCCGGTACGCAGGACGGCCAGCACCATCTCCGTGCCGGTGGCCGAGATCGATCTCTCCGACGCGGCCGACCCGAGCCGGTCCGCCGAGGAGGAGGCACACCGGGCCGCCGCGACGGCGTTCGACCTGAGCACCGGCCCCCTGCTGCGGGTGTGCCTGCTGCGGCTCGGGCCGCAGGAGAGCCGGCTACTGCTGACGCTGCACCACATCGTCTCCGACGGATGGTCGGTGGACCTGCTCCTGCGGGAGCTCGGGTCGGTGTACCGCGCGTTGAGCGCTGGCCGCGCACCCGCGCTGCCGGAGCTGCCGGTGCGCTACGCGGACTGGGTGAGCTGGCAGCGACGGCAGCTGGCCGGATCGCGGCTGACCGCGTTGACCGAGTGGTGGACCCGGCAACTGGCGGGGGCGCCGCCGGTGCTGGAACTGCCGATCGATCGGGCGCGTCCCCGGGTGCAGGGAGAGCGCGGTGCGGTCCACCCGTCCGAGCTGCCCCCGGCGCTGACCGACCGCCTCCAGGCGTTCGCGCAGCGGGAGGGCGCGACGCCGTTCATGGTGGTACTGGCGGCCCTGTACGCGCTGCTGCACCGCTGTACCGGCGCGACGGACCTGGTGGTCGGCACCCCGGTCGCCAACCGGACGCGACCTGAGGTCGAGGGGGTGGTCGGCTTCTTCGTCAACACCGCGGTGCTGCGCTGCCGACTCGATGACCAGCCGACATTCCGCCAGCTGGTACGCCGGGTACGGGAGCTGACGCTGGAATCGTTCGCCCGCCAGGAGATGCCCTTCGGACGCCTCGTCGAGGCACTGAACCCGCCGCGCAGCCTCGCCCACAACCCGGTGGTTCAGGTGGTGTTGGCCGCCCGTGCGCACGCCGCGCCACCGGCGGTCGACGGCGATCAGCTGTTCCGGCTCGATCGCAGCGCGACGGGACACGGTGGCACGGCCAAGTTCGACCTCACCCTCTACCTGGAGCAGGTGACCAACGGGGCCGAGGTGAGCTGGGAGTACAACACCGACCTGTTCGACGCCCAGACGGTGCGCCGGCTGGCCGGCAACCTGCGGACCCTGCTGCGGGAGGCGATCCAGGCCGCCGACGTTCCGGTGGACCGGATACCGGTGCTTTCCGACCGGCAGCGTGTCTCGTTGCTCCGGCGGTTCGCCGGGCCCGTGACGCCGGTTCCGGTCGCGGGCGACCTGCCGAGGCGGTTCGCCGAAACCGCGGGGCGGTTCCCGGACCGGGTCGCGGTCACCGACACCACCCGTTCGATGACGTACCGGGAGCTGGACCGGGCCGCGAACCGGCTGGCGCACCGGCTGCTCGCCGAAGGCGCCGGACCGGAGCGGCTCGTCGCCATCTGCGCCGACCGTGACCTCGACTACGTCGTCGCGGTGCTCGCCGTGTTGAAGACCGGTGCCGGCTATCTTCCGCTCGACCCGACGTATCCGGCCGACCGCATCGCCTTCACCGTCGCCGACGCCGACTGCACCCTCGTGGTGGGTCAGCAACGGTACGCCGACCGCTTCGGTCTCCCCTTTGTGGCCTGGGACGACGGTGCCGGCGGGAACTGGCCCGCGCACCAGCCGCCGGTCGACCCGGACCCCGATTCCGTGGCGTACGTGATCTACACGTCCGGGTCCACCGGGCGACCGAAGGGCGTCATGGTCACCCACCGGAACGTGTTGCGGCTGTTCCCGGCGGTCCGGCTGGCCGGGGGCTACCGACCGGACGACGTTTTCTCGCTGTTCCACTCCTTCGCCTTCGACTTCTCGGTGTGGGAGTTGTGGGGGGCGCTGCTGCACGGCGGGCAGGTGGTGGTGGTGCCCTACCTGACCAGCCGTGACCCGGACGCCCTGTTCGACCTGCTGCTGCGGGAGCGGGTGACCGTACTCAGCCAGACCCCGTCGGCGTTTCGTCAGTTGACCGTGGCCGCCGAACGGCGGGGGTTTCCCCGTACGTCGCTGCGGCTGGTGGTCTTCGGCGGTGAGGCCCTCGACCCGGCGGTCCTGCGGACCTGGATCGACCGGTACGGCGATCGCACCCCGCTGCTGGTGAACATGTACGGCATCACGGAGACCACCGTCCACGTCACCGAACGGGTGCTGACCGCGGCGGACCTCGACCGACCGCAGAGCCCCATCGGTCACCCCCTCGCCGACCTGCGCGTCCAGGTGCTGGATCCGGAACTTCGACCGGTTCCGCCCGGGGTGCTCGGTGAGCTGTACGTCGGCGGCGCCGGGGTTTCCCTCGGCTACCTCGGCCGCCCGGCGCTGACGGCGGCCAGGTTCGTACCTGATCCGTACGGCGAGCCGGGGCAGCGGCTCTACCGCACCGGGGACCTCGCGTTCCGTCGGGAGGACGGCTCGCTCTGTTTCCGGGGACGCGTCGACGACCAGGTGCAGCTGCGGGGATTCCGGATCGAGCTCGGCGAGGTGGCCCACGCCCTCATGACCTACCCGGGTGTGCGGGGCGCGGCGGCGGCGGTGCGTCCCGACGTCTCCGGCGAGCCCCGCCTCGTCGGTTACGTCACGGCGGCGCCCGACGTCGAGCTGGACCCGGCGCAGGTACGTGCCGGGGTGGCCCGGTGGCTGCCGGCGCACATGGTGCCCTCGGCCGTGCTGGTCCTGGACCGGTTGCCGATGACCGCCAACGGCAAGCTGGACCGGGCCGCCCTGCCCACGCCCACGGGTGGGCAGGCGGCGGAACGGGCGGGAACCCCGCCGCGCACCGCCACCGAGCGCGCCATCGCCTCCGTCTGGTCGCAGTTGCTCGGCGTCGACCGGGTCGCCGTGGAGGACAACTTCTTCGCGCTCGGCGGACACTCCCTGCTGGTCACCCGCATGGTCACCGAGATCCGCGCGGAACTCGCGGTCGACCTGCCGGTCCGGTGGGCGTTCGAGCTGCCCGACCTGGCCGGACTCGCGGACGCCGTGGACGCGTTGGTACCACCGGGTCCCCCGACGCGGGTGTCGTCGCGACCGCAGCGGTGGCTGCTCGGATACCGTCCGGTGGCCGACGCCCGGATCCGGCTGCTCTGCCTGCCGTACGCCGGCGGCGGTGGCAGCGTGTTCGCGGACTGGGCGGAAGGGCTGCCGCCCGACGTGGAGTTGTGCGCGGTACAGCTGCCCGGCCGGCAGAACCGGCTCGCGGAGCCACCGTTGCGGGAGCTGGACGCCCTGGTCGAGGCCGTCGACGTGGCACTGCGCCCCCTCGCCGACCTGCCGTGGGCGCTGTTCGGGCACAGCTTCGGCGGCATTGTGGCTTTCGAGCTGGCCCGCCGGCTACGCGAACGCCGGCTGGTCCGGCACCTCCTCGTCAGCAGCGCCCGCCCGCCGCACGTCTATCGAGGGCGTCGGGCGTCCACCGACCGGCCCGACGACGAGCTGATCGCGGAACTCCTCCGGAATGCGGCGGCGGAGGGGACGGCCGACCGCACGGCTCAGGCGGATCTGCTCGCGGAGACCGTGCTGCCCGCGTACCGTGCCGACCTGACGATGCTGGACCGTTACCGGCCCCGATGGGATGGTCCGCCCGGCTCCCGGCCGCTCGACGTGCCGCTGTCGGTGTTCGGTGGCGCCGACGACCCCACTCCGAGTCCGCAGGAGTTGCAGGGCTGGGCCGACTACACCACCGGCCCGACCCGACTGCGGATCTTCGAGGGTGGACACTTCCACCTGCGGTCCTCCCGGTCCCGCCTGCTCGCCGCCATCACCGAGGACCTGGGCAGGAGCCCGGCCTGACCGGCAGGCACACCTCAGACCTGCTCGCACAGGTCGCTCAGCAGTACGCCGGGCCGCGCCAGCACCGAGAAGTGGTCGCCGGTCAGCAGGCGGCGACGGAACCGGCCGGTGGTGAGCGCCGACCAGCCGTCGATCTGTGCCGGTGTGCACCCGGGATCGTCGACGCCGAGGTAGGCCACGATCGGGGTCCGCACCGGAGGTGCCGGCGCGGCCGCGTGGGCGTCGAGCAACGCGACGTCGGCCCGCAACGGGGCCAGCACCAGTTCTCGAAGCTCGGCGTCGTCGAGTGCCTCGTCGGGTATGCCACCGAGGGCGTGGAACCGGGCGAGCATGTCGGCGTCGTGGGTCGGCCCGGGCGCCCGGTCGGCCAGGTGCGGTGCCTCCCGGCCGGAGATCACGAGCAGCCGTGGCGGCCGGCCAGCGGCCTCCAACCGGGCCGTGACCTCGTACGCCACCACGGCACCCATGCTGTGCCCGAAGATCACCACCGGGCCCGGCAGGTCGATGACCGCCTCGGCGACGAGTCCGGCCAGCTCGGCGATCGTCCGGGCGGCCGGCTCGAGGTAGCGGTTCAGCCGACCCGGGTAGCAGGCCGCGGCGAGCGCCACGTCCGCCGGTAGGAATGCGGGCCAGCCCCGGAACGCCGTGGCGTTGCCCCCGGCGTGCGGTAGGCAGACGAGCGTGAACCGTGCCCCGGGCACGGGGCGGTACCAGCGCAGGTCCTCACCCATCAAGACGCTGCAGCTCGGCGCGGGTCCACTGGTCCGTGGCGGCGAGCAGATCGACCAACGCGCCCGCCTTCGTCGGCACCGCCGAGTACATCGGGGTGAAGCGGGCCCCGCGCAGGCGCTTGGTGTCCCAGCCGGTCGGACCCAACCGGATACGGCGCAGGCGGCGCTGGTAAGCGAGTTCGACCGGCAGGTAGTACGCGGCGTTGAAGTAGCCGGCCACTGCCCTGGCCCGGGGCAGGTGCAGGCCGGCGCTGTACAGCAGCAGTTCGGTGGCGCCGACGACGAGCACCGCGGAGGCGACCGGCCCGGCCTCGTCCTCCACCAGAGTCAGCACGAAGTCGTCGCCCCAGCGGTCCAGCAGCCGGCCGTAGATCGGGATCGCCCGGGTGTCGTCGCTGTGCTCACCCCGCTGCCGGTAGGCGCTGGCGCTGAGCGCGGCCGCCGTGGCCAGGTGTGGTCGGGCCTGCTCGCCGAGGTACACGTGAGCCGGGCCGCCGCCGCGCAGCCGGATCTCCCGTCGCGCGTTGTCCCGGTGTCCCTTCGGCAGCGCTTCCAGGTAGTCCGCCGGCCCGTTGCCCGGCAGCTCGATGGTGGGATAGAGGTCGGTCACACCGAGGGTGAAGCCGGCCGCGACCAGCGCCGGGAGCAGCGGGTCCCCGGCCGGGCAGTGCAGCACGGCCGGGGTGGCGTCGTTCTGCTTCGCTTCCCGCAGCAGCGCGGCGACCAGCGTGTCCAGGTCGGTAGCGGTGGCCGACGCGCTGGTCAGCGGGGAGCCGTAGCCCGTGGCGGAGCTGACGAGGAACCGCGGATGCGCGTCGCGGGCCGCGCCCACGAGCTGCGCTGGCGGTTGCCGACCGGCGGGCGCACCGCCGGCGACCGCCACCGGATCCATCCGGGCGCTGACTCCGTCCGGGCCGCGCAGCCAGAGTGCGGGACCGCCGTCCGGGACGAGGAAGGCGACGTCGTCGCTGACCCCGGCGGCCCAGCGCCAGTCGTCGCGCGGGTCGGCGGGTCGACGCGCCCACGACCGAACCGTGGACCGTGGATCGGTCAGTACGCGGACCCGGGTCGTGGTCGTACGGATCGTCAGCTTCTCGGTGGCGGCCGCGGCGGCGTGGGCGGCACCGTCCGCATCCGACCCGGTCGCCAGCACCCGGCCCAGCCGGTCCCAGGAGGATTCCAGCGCACCGACCTGGTCACCGGGCGCGGTGGTCAGCCGAAGGTCCACCACCCCCGGCACAGCCCGTGCCGCCTCCGCGCCCTGCACGGTGGTGACCAGGCCGGGCTCGGCGGTCAGGAACCGCACCGCTGCCCCGCGTTCGGCCCGATCCGGGCGGACCGGCGTTCGGCCGGACAGGACAGCGACCAGGTCGGCCACCAGGTTGCCACCGTAGGCCAGGTCGATCAGCGGCACGATCTCGTCGCCGGGCAGTCGGCCGGCACACTCCACCAGGTGCGGCTGGTCGTCGACCAGAATCCATTCCGCGTGCAGAGCTCCGCTGACGAAGCCGGTGGCGGCGATCAGGTCGCGCATCGCCGCGCAGATCCACTTCTCGATCCGCTCGTCGACCGGCGCCGGCACCAGGTGACCGAGCTCCACCGGATAGCGGCCGGGCAGCACCGTCTTGGCGGTGATGTTCAGGAAGACGAGCGCCGTCTCCTGCACCAGCGCTTCGGCGCTCACTTCGGGACCGTGTAGTCGTTCCTCCACCAGATAGCGCGGCGGCGGTCCGCCGGGGGCACGCATGAGCGGCTCCTCCACGCCGACCGTGTGTCGCCACGCCTCAGCCCGGTCGTCGCCGGGTCCAAGCAGCTGCACACCGAGACTCGCCTGGCGATTGGCCGGCTTGAGCACACAGGACGGCGCCGGGAAGGCGAGCACGTCGCTCGCCGAGCTCACCTCTCGCCACCGCGGCTGGGCGAGTTCGGCGCCCGCAGCGGTCCGTAGCTCGATCTTGTCACGGAGCAACCGGGCGGCGGGGACCCCGGCGCCGGGCAGTCCGAGGTGGGCTGCCAGTGCCGCTGCTCCCACCACGCCGTACTCCAGACCGGGCAGAACCGCGGTGACGCCTGCGGGCAGCGGCCAGCGGGACACCTGCTCGGTCACGCGGTCCTCGTCCTGCACGGGGAGCTCGACGAGCTCCGCCACACAGGGGAACGCGGCCATCCGCTCGCGGACCTGTCTGACCCTCGCGACGTGTGGATCCTCCACGATGGTCAGACTGCCGGGTGGCAGGACCGCGTTCAGAGCCGGCAGGATGCCGGCGCCGAAGCCAACCATCACCAACGCTGTATCGACCATTTCGCCCCCCCGCAGGTGCCACCAAGGTTCTGCGATGCTCTAGCATCGTCGAGAATCTCTCAAATAGACGTTACCTTGATGTTTCGTCGTTACCTCTCCAGGGTCGGCTTGACGATGGTCATGAAAGAGTGGCTGCGCGCATACGTGCCAGCCACACCTTCCGCCCGCACATTGATGGTTGTCACCATCACCGATGCCGTGGGAGGTGGCCTCTACTTGTCCGGCTCGGTGATCTACTTCGTTGACGGGATCGGTCTGCCCGCAGGCAGCGTGGGCGCCGCGCTGACCGTCGCCGGGCTGGCCGGGTTCCTGGCCTCGGTACCACTGGGCATGCTAGGCGACCGAATTGGCACGAAACGTTTGCTCATCGGGCTACAGGCCTGGCGTGCCCTGATGCTGGTCGCATTGTCCTTCGTCACCGGTCTACCCGGTTTTCTGCTCGCCGCCATCGGTCTCACCATCGCCGCGCGATCGGTTTCGCCGGCCACCCAGGCTGTGGTTGCTGTGGTGATGAGCGAGAAAGACCGGGTGACGACGATGGCGCTGATGCGCTCGGTGCGCAACGTCGGATACTCCGTCGGCGCGGCTCTGACCATACCGATCTTCGCGGCGGACAACCCGTCGGCCTATAAACTGATCATGTTGGGCAACGCTGCGACGTTTGTGCTCTCCGTCCTGCTGCTGCTACGTCTCAAGGTGCCGAGCGCGGTCCCGCTGCCCGCTGGTCGCCGGCGCTTTCCGCAGGGAGTCCGGGACTGGCCGTTCGTGCGCCTTGCCATGGTCAACGGCGTCCTGTCGCTGCACATGACGATGCTGTCGGTCGGCATCCCGCTGTGGGCGCTGGCCAGCGGTGCTCCCACCTGGACGGTGTCGCTGCTCTTCATCCTCAACACCGTGTTGACCGTGCTGCTGCAGGTGGCCTCGGCCCGGGGCAGTGGGCATCCCGGTTTCGGCGATCGGGCGCTGCGGCGTTCCGCGGTGGCACTGGTGGCCTGCTGCGTGATCTTCGCGGCGGCGTCGCTGGGTGACCAGTGGGTGGCCGTGGCCGCGCTGACCGCCGGAGCGGTCGCCCTGACCGCCGGCGAACTCCTGCAGTCCGCCGGCGGCTGGGAACTGTCCTTCCGGCACTCTCCTGCCGACCGGCGGGCGGAGTACCTGGCGGCATTCAACCTCGGACCGGCCGCCATCGACATCGTCGGCCCCGTGCTGCTGACCGCGGTGGTGGCCTACCGCTCGCCTGGCTGGCTTGCCCTGGCCGCGGTGTTCGCCGTGGCCGGTCTACTGGTGCGTCCCGCGGTCCGGTCGCTTGGGTAGCAGCAGGCCGCGGAGGACGTCCCCGGGCTCACCGGCCCGTACCGAGTTCGTCCACCGCCTCGGTCAGGGCGCGCAGGGTCGGCTGTTCGAACATCACCGCCAGGCGCACCGGCGCACCGAACTCCTTGCGGACCCGGGAAATCACACTGAGGGCCGAGATGGACGTGCCACCGAGATCGAAGAAGTCGTCGTCCGGGCCGATGTTGTCGGTCCGCAGCACCCGGCACCAGATCGCGCGCAGCCGTGCGTACGTGTCGTCGCCGGCGGGCACGGCCGGCGCCGGCGGCGCGGCGGTCCGAGCCGTGACGACCAACGCCGCGAGGGACCCGCGGTCCAGTTTGCCGTTGGTCGTGTGCGGCAGTGTGTCCCGGATCAGCACCGTGGTCGGCACCATCGGCTGAGGTAGCAGGTTCGCCGCGTCTGCCCGGATGGTCAGCGGGGTCACCGACGCCTGATCGGTGGTCAGGACTGCGGCCAGCTCAAGCTCGCCATCCTCGTCGGGGTAGGCACAGACCCCGACCTCGGTGACCCCGTCCAGCTTGGCGAGGGCGTCCTCGACCTCGGCGGGCTCGACCCGGAAGCCTCGGATCTTCACCATCGCGTCGCTACGCCCCCGGTGGAAGAGGACGCCCTCGGCGGTCAGCTCCCCGCGGTCGCCCGTGACGAACTCGGGCACGCCGTCCGGGCCGGGCACGGCAAGGTCCACCAGTCCGTCCTGACGCCACAACCTGGGCTTGACGAATCGGCTGCGGATCACGATCCGGCCGTCCCCGTCGGTCCGCACGTCGACCCCGTCGACCGGGCCGCCCAGTGGAATCCGGTCCGGCACCGGCGCACCCGGTGGCAGCTGGAACAGCCGGGTCAGGCCGGTCTCGGTGGAGTTGAGCCCGGTGGCGCGGACGGCGTTCGGGAACAGCCGCCCCAGCACCGCGAAGTCCCTGCCCAGCACCGGTTCACCACCGATGTAGGCCAGCCGGACCGCGGGCACCGACCCGGTGGGGACCACCTTCGCCAGCTGGCGCAGGAAGGACGGAAAACCGTAGAACATGGTGACCTTCTTCTCGGCCAGCCACTCCGGCATGCCGTGTACGCCGTCCTGCCGGAACGAGTACGGCGCCACGGCCGCCCCGTTGAGCAGGCCGATCACCAGGTTCGACACGGCGGTCACCACGCCGTCCGCGCTGATCAGGGAGACCCGGTCGGTGGGGCCCACACCCAGCGGCACGTGCCGGCGTACGTTCTGCAGCATGTCGCCGCGGGTCTGCGCGACAGCCTTCGGGATTCCGGTCGAACCGGAGGTGAACAGCACGTACGCCAGGTCGTCCGGACCGGCGGCGTGGGCGGGCCGGACGGTGGAGTGACCCGGCGGAACCACCAGCCCTTCCGGCTCCCCCGACGCGTCGCGCTCCCCCGACGCGTCGCACAGCACCGTCGTCGCGCCGAGCAGCTGCCGCATCTCGCGCCGCCGATCGACCGGAAAGTGCGGATTGACCACGACGAACGGCCGCCCGGCCTTGAGCACGCCGAGCTGGGCGGCGATCATCTCCACCGGGTCGGTGAGGGTGAGCACCACCGGGTCGGCTGGCTCGCCGGGCAGCGCCGCCACCAGGTCGGCCACCACGTTCGCCCGGCCGTCCAGTTCGGCGAAACTCACCACCCGGTCCCGTGCCATGATCGCGGCACGGTCCGGGCCGGCGTCGACGACGGCCTCGAAGGCATCGGTCACGGGACAACGCATCACGATTTCGCCTCCGGGAACACCTCGGCCACCACGGGCAGCAGTTCGGGCCACTCCACCGGTGCGACCCGGCCCGCGTCGAACTGTCGGTCCAGCCACTCGTTGATCCGCAGCACCCGCGGGTCGTCCTTCCCGCACTCCACCCCCAGGTGCTGCTTGAGCAGGAACAGCACGCCCGCCTGGCCGGAGTCCTTGGTCAGGGCCACCTCCAGGGGACGGCCGACCAGATCCGGAGCGTTGAACGGGGTGTACATCCACCAGAACTTGTTCAGCCCGTCGGCGTGGATGCCGGCCCGGGTGACGTACGCGTCGCGGCCGAAGAGCGGATACTTCGCCGAGGGGCCGACGCCGAGCCCGGTGTACAGCTCGGCGAGCCGGTTGATCTGGCGCAGGTCCACCTCCCGCGTGTTCCAGAAACCCATCCCGAGCATGTGCACCATGACCGCCTCGACCGGGGCGTTGCCGGTGCGCTCGCCCACGCCCAGGCAGCATCCGCTGACCACGCCGCAGCCGGCCCGGATGGCCGCCAGGCAGTTGGCCAGTGCCAGACCGGTGTCGTTGTGCGGGTGAATCTCGATCTGGTTGGCGGACAGGCCCAGACCGCGCATCAGACGGATCCAGCGCGGCACGCTGCGCGGCAACGCGACATCCTCGAACGGCAGGCCGATGCCGAGCGTGTCGCAGATCCGGAACCGCGGCGCCAGCGCTGCCGGGTACCGCTGCGCCAGCCGCAGGACCTGCTCGGTCAGCCACTCGACGTAGCCCGGATCGGACCTGGTGGTGTCCTCGTAGTGCACCCTGGGTCGGATGCCGTGGTCCAGGGCGATCTCCACCGCCTCGAGGTACATGGCGGCGGCCTTGGCCCGGTCACCCGAGGTGAACTTGTGGTAGGTGTGGAAGTCCGACGTCGAGCTGAGCAGCCCCGTCTCGGTGATGTTCAGGTCCTTGATGAGCAGCACGTCGGCCCGCCGGCCGCGGATCCACGTGGTGGGCTCCAGCGGAGCGCCGCCCTTGTGCCGGTCGATCGCGTACTCGAGCGCGTCCCGGTCGGAGTGCCGGTACGGGAAGAACTCCGCCTGCCGGATCGCCCCGGAGGTGCCGGTCACCTGGCACAGCAGGTCGTAGATCTCGATGCTGGTGGCGGTGTCGAGCGGCAGACCGCCCTGCTGGCCGTCGCGGTGGGTGGTCTCGGAGATCCACACGTCGTCCGGCAGGGTGGCCGGGCGCTCGGTCCAGTCGTACCGGGGAAACTCCTCGCGCGGAAACACCGCCGGGAAGTACTCCGGCTGGTCGGGGTTGATCAACTTCGCCATGGTTGCTCCCTCAGAACTCGGTGCGGTGGTAGCGCGCCGCCGCCAGCGGCAGCTCCGCACAGAACCGCGCGAAGCGCTGCTCCGCTTCGGCGACCGACGCGGCGGTCACCCCGGACGCCACCCGGGCGGCCGGCGTGAGCGCCTTGGCCAGGCGCAGGAACTCGGTGATCTGGCCCGGGGTCATCCCCTTGCCGAGCAGGTAGGGCACCCCCCAGAAGTCCAGCCCGTTGACCGGCATCCAGGCGGCCTCCCGCACCGACGCGAAGATGTGGTCGGCCGCGTCGAGGGCCTGGTTGGAGTTCATCGTGCGGTGCGACCAGGTGTAGCCGTTGCCGGTCAGGTCGAACTGCGGGGCGCGCACGTGGATCGGCGTGGCGTGCAGGTAGTACCAGTGGTTGACGGCGAAGGTGTCCGGCGCGGTGTCGTTGAGGAAGTCGATGGTGTTCTGCACCGTCTCCTCGCTCTCGCCGGGAAAGCCGACCACGAACGAGGCATGGGTGAAGATGTTGCGCTTGCGTAGCTGCTCGATGCCGAACCGGTAGTCGTCCACGGTGGCCCGCTTGTCCATGTTGCGCAGCACCCGGTCGTCGCCCGACTCGATGCCCAGCAGCACCCCACGGCAGCCGGCCTCGTACATCAGGTCGTAGACTCCCGGCTCCTTCGCGTGCCCGCACCGGAAATAGGAGAACCACTCGATGCCGAAGTTCCGCCGGGCCATCATCCGGCACAGCTCCTTGAACCGACGCATCGGCACGTTGAAGGTGTCGTCGATGAACGCCACCCGGGTGACGCCCAGCTCCGCCAGCGCCGTCAACTCCCGCTCCACCGTTTCGACGCTGGCCAGGGTGAGCTTGCCGGCGCGCTCCGGGTAGTCGCAGAACGCACACTCGAACGCGCAACTGCGCGCGGTCCGGGTCGACAACGTGGGGCCCAGCCGCTCCGGGTCGAACGACGACCACTGCACCGCGCACTCGTCGAGCACGTTCGTCTCCGGCCGACGCCGGGTCAGCTTCCAGTCGCCGGCATCGTCACGCAGGAACAGGTTCGGCACCTCGGACAGCGGTGTGCCGGCGGTCAGGGCGGCCACCACCGCGAGCAGGGTGGCCTCCCCCTGCGACTCCCACACGTACACGTCCGCGCCGGTACGGTCGAGGAACCGCTGCAGCTTTGCCGCGTCACCGGCCCGGCACTGGTTGTCCACCAGCGGGCCGCCCACGATGATCGGCACCGTCGGGGCGTGCTGCCGGACGAACTCGATGATCTCGATGACCGGCCCCGGCATCATGTAGAACGTGGTCGTGATGGCCACCGACGCCGGCTGCTGGGCCAGCAGTTCGACCAGCCGGTCCTTCTCGTACGTGAAGCAGTTGACGAACTCCGCCGGGTGCCCCCGCCGACGCAGGTAGTTCACCAGATAGAGGGTGCCCAGACTGGGCAGTTCCGCCACGGTCCAGATACCACCCCGGGGACCCGGGTCGCGCAGCGCGCTCAGCGCGTCCAGGTACGGACGGTAGGTACCGTGCATGCCCACGTTGGTGCGGCGCAGGCTGCGCACCGGCGCCGGGATGTACTCGGTCTCGGCGAGAGCCATCGCCAGCTCGTCCCCGGAAACCTCGCTCTCGTGATAGCCGATCACCAGGCAGTCAACCATCGTTCACCCCGTACGGCACCGTGATGGTCTTGGCGACACTCATCTCGCGGATCGCGTACCGCATTCCCTCGCGGCCGTAGCCGCTGGCTTTCACCCCGCCGAACGGGATGTGCGGTGAGTCGTAATGGGGTCCCTCGCCCAGGTTCACGGCGCCCACCCGCAGGCGCTCGGCGATCCGCCAGAAGGCGTCGCTGTCGCGGGTCAGCACGCCGGCCTGCAACCCGTACGCGGTGGAGTTCGCCACGGCCACCGCCTCGTCCGCGTCCCGGACCCGGATCACCGGGGCGACCGGGCCGAACGTCTCCTCGGTCACCAGTACGGCGTCGGCCGGGACCCGGTCCAGCACCGTCGGCGGGACCAGCGCGCCCTCCCGCGTGCCACCGAGCAGCAGCCGGGCCCCGGCCGCCACCGCGGCGTGTACGCGATCCAGCACCTCGGTCGCCGCCGGCTCGTCGACGAGCGGACCCACGTCGGTTGCCGGGTCGCGCGGGTCACCGCAGCGTTTCGCCGCCGCCGCGACGACCAGCCGTGACACGAAGGCATCAGCCACCGCGGCCGTGACGATCACCCGCTTGATCCCGCGACAGGACTGCCCCGCGGTGGCGAACGCGCCGTCAGCGGCCAGGCTGGCGGCGCGGTCCAGGTCGGCGTCGTCCAGCACGATGAGCGGATCGTTGCCGCCCAGTTCCAGGAGCAACTTGCGGCCCGCCGCAGCGGCGGCGACCGCCCGACCGGCCGGCACCGAGCCGGTGAACGTGACCATGTCGATCAGCGGGTGGCCGGTGAGCGCCGGTCCGACCGTCCGGGGGTCTCCGGTGACCACCGCCAGCATCCCCGCCGGCAGACCTGCCTCCAGGAGCAGTTCGGCGAAGGCCAGGGCGGTCAGTGGGGTCCGCTCGGAAGGTTTGAGCACCACCGTGCACCCGGCGGCGATCGCCGGTGCCAGCTTGACCACCACCTGGTTCAACGGCCGGTTGAACGGCGTGATGGCGGCGACCACACCAACCGGCTCGGGCACCGTGACCGCGAGCCGGGCCGCCCCGGGCACCGGGATCGCCTCGCCCCGCAGCCGCACGGCCTCCGCCGCGGCCACCTCCAGGTTGGCGCAGGCGCGGGCCACTTCACGGCTGGTTTCCCGCCGGCACACCCCGGATTCCGCGGTGCTCCGGGTGGCGAACTCGTCCGCGCGCTGGCGGAGCAGCTCCGCGCACCGGCCGAGGATCCGGGCGCGCTGCTCGGCGGGGAGCGCCGGCCGCCGAGCGGCGACGGACCTGACCGCATGGTCCACGTCCACGGCAGAGTCGAGCGCTACCGAACCCAGGACGGCGCCAGTCCATCGGTCGTGGACCGGGCGGGTGTCGCCGGTCGCCTTCCGGACTCCGTCGATGAACATGTCACTCGTCGTCCGTGCGTACGACGAACCGGGACTCGAGCTCCGAGATTCGGGAGTAGTCGAAGACCTCGAACAGCTCGTCGAAACCCATCCGCAGGCCGTACTTGTCCCAGAAGTCCTGCGTGGTGCCGGTGTCGCGCAGTTCGGCGAACATCTTGCGCAGGATCGAGGTGGCCGCCAGCCAACCGGAGAGGGGATAGATCGCCAGGTTGTATCCGATCGACTCCAGCTCCTTGGCGGTCAGCCAGGGCGTCTTGCCGCCTTCCACCATGTTGGCCAGCAGCGGCGCGTCGATGGCGTCCCGGACGATCTTCATCTCGTCGACGCTGAGCATCGCCTCGAGGAAGATGCAGTCCGCGCCGGCCGCCACGTACTCCCGGGAACGCCGGATCGCCTCGTCCAGCCCCAGCTTCTCGCGGGCGTCGGTGCGCGCGATCAGCACCCAGTCCGGATCGGTCTTGGCCTCCACGGCCGCCTCGATCTTGCCGATCATCTCTTCGGTGCTGATCAGCCGCTTGCCCTCCAGGTGACCGCAGCGCTTCGGCACGACCTGGTCCTCCAGGTGACCACCGACGATGCCGGCCCGCTCGAACTCCCGTACACACCGCCAGGTGTTCATCGCGTTGCCGTAACCGGCGTCGATGTCCATGATGACCGGTAGGTCCACGGCCATCGTGATGTTCTTGGCGTTCCACGCCATCTCGGTGGTCGTGGTGAACCCCAGGTCGGGCAGACCCAGCATGCTCGCCGAGGTGCCGGAACCGGTCATGTGCACGGCCTGGAAGCCGGTCTGCTCGATCACCTTGGCGGACAGGGCGTCGTACGCGCTGGGTACGACCAGGATCTCCGGTGCGTTCATCAGCTCGCGGAAGCGGTGCGCGTGAGTCGTCATGCTGCCTCTCCTCGGGTGGGTGCGGGTGTTGCGGTCGGGACTTCCTCGGCCAGCCGCAGGAGTTGGTTGTACTTGGCGAGCCGGTCGCCCCGCCGCGGCCCGCCGACCTTGATCAGGTCGGCGCCGAGTGCGGTGGCGAGGTCGCAGATCACCGTGTCGTCGGTCTCTCCGGAACGGTGCGAGACGCAGATCGCCAAGCCGGCGTCGTGCGCCCGCGCCGCGGCGGCGAGCACCCCGCTGACCGTGCCGATCTGACTCGGCTTGAGCAGGATCGCGCCGGCCAGGCCCGGTTCGATCCGGATCGCGTCGGTGGCGAACAGGTCGTCGCCGACCACCCGGGTCGACGCCGGCAGGCCCTGCGGCAGCGCGCGCCAGGACGACTCGTCGCCGGAGTCGAAAGGGTCCTCCAGATACTCGATGTCGTGCCGGCTGGCCTGCTCGCACAACACCTCGGCGAGGGCGGCGGCGGTCAGCGTACGGTCGCCGAGGCGGTACGCGCCGCGGTAGTACAGATGCTCGGCGGCGACATCCACACCGACCCGGACCGTACCGGTCAGCCCGGTGTCGGCGATGACCTTGGTGAGCAGCTGCAGCTGCTCGGCGCTGTCCAGCGGCACCATGAGTCCGCTGGACGCGGAGAGCCCCGGCTCACCGAAGCACTGCCGGGCCGCGGCGGCCGCAGCCGCCCACACCCGGCAGGCGACCTCGATGTCGGAGACGATCGAGCCGGTTCGGGGCACCGCCATCACCTGCTGGTATCCGCGCGCCGGACCGGCGTCGTGGATGCCACCGGAGAAGATGTTGACCAGCAGTCGGGGCATTCCCGGCTCGGTGCCGGCCAGGTCGGCCAGGTAGCGCCAGAGCGGCACCCCCGTCGCCCGGGCCCCGGCCCGGGCGTACGCGACCGACACCGCGAGCACCGCGGAGACCCCGACCGCCGGCAGGTCGTCGGCGAGCCGCGCGTCCACCTCGGCCTGCGTGTCCGCCGGACCGACCACTGCGGACAGGCGTGCTGCCGGTGCGGGCAGCGGCCCCAGCGCGGGGGAACCGCCGATCGGACGCTCCCGAAGTCCCGGTGCGATCGCCCGTGGGCAGGAGCCCCGCCCCCGGGTACCGTCCGCGAGCGTCACCTCCGCCTCGACGGTCGCCGCCGCCCGCGAGTCGAGAATGCCGCGCATCCGAATTCCGGTGACCCGCATCAGCCCACCCGGAGGTCGGCGGTGCGGAGGGCGGTCAACCACGGCATCAGTTCGCTGGCCCGGTGGACCGGCAGACCTCCCCCACCCGCGTCGCGTTCGCCGAACGAGACGATGTCGTCCGGCGTCACCCCGGGGCCGGCGACCACGGTCGGCACCGGGTCCGGCGAGTGAATGCCCAGCTCGCATGGGGTGGCGTGATCGCAGGTGACCACCAGCGTGTCGGCCGGGCGGAGCCCGGCGACCAACGGACCGACGAATGCGCAGTCGATGTCGGCGATCGCGGCCGTCTTCGCGGCCGGCTGCCCGTCGTGCCCCGGCTCGTCCGGTCCCTTGAGGTGGGCGAACACCACGTCGCTCGGGTCGGCCAGCAGGCGCGGCACCAGCTCGGCGTAGAACTCGGCGTCGGTCTGCCCCGGTCCCTTCCGGGCCACCACGAAGTCGGCGCCGATCAGCGAGGCCAGCCCGCGTTCGGCCGGGACCTGCCCGTACATCCGCAGCGACCCGCCAGCGAACGGGGGCAGCGTGGGCAGGGTGTCCCCGCCGTCGCGGATCAACAGCAGGTTGGCCGGCCGCCGACCCTGCGCCACGCGCCGCCGGTTCACCTCGCTGCGCTGCAGCACCTCCGCGCTGGCCGTGACGAACTCGTTGACCACCGCCGCGGTACGGTGCGCCGCCGGGTCGTCCACCAGTGCCCGGCAGGGCAGCGGGCGGTTCTCCGGGGTCTTGACCGGGATGCCGAACGCCCCCACGTTGGCGAATCCCGGGTCGGTGTTGCTCACCCGCCCCGACAACGGCAGGCCGGTGCTGGAAAAGGCCAGGATGCCACGGTGCCGGGCGAAGCCGGTCAGCTCGAAGTGCAGCCCGTCACCCAGCCGTACGCCGGCGACGATCTCCGCCACCAACACCGCGAGGTCCTCGTCGGCCAGGTCCCGGGAGGTACGCCGGTCGAGCTGCCCGGTCCGCGGGTCCCAGCTGGCGAAGTTGATCCGGAATGCCACCGGGGTGCCTCCGGCGGACCAGAACCCCATGCCGAGCCCCTCCAACGGGCCCCGGCCGGTGTAGTGGCGTACCGGGTCGTAGCCGAGCAGCGCCATCGTGCCGGAGTCCGACTCCGGGGGCACGTCGGGCGCGATCACCTCGAGCAGGCCGCTGGCCCCACGCCGCGCGAGCGCGTCCAGGTGTGGGGTGGTGGCGGCCTCGAACGGCGTCCGGCCACCCAGCGCGCCGATCGGCCGGTCGGCGCCGCCGCACAGCGCGATGATGATGATGCGTCCGTCAGCCATGGTCTCTCTCCTCGATCACCCGGGCCACCGCGGGCGGCACCAGGTCGGTCCAGTCGTGCCCGGCGGCGATCGCGGCCCGTACCCGGGAACCGCTGATCGGCTTGTCGGTCCGCCGCCACATCACCTCGGTGGTCAGCCCCAGCCGGCGGAAGCGCTCCACCTTGGTGTCGCCCCACTCGTCGTAGACGGTCAGCAGGTAGACGGCCCGGTGGGGTGCGTAGTAGGCCAGCCGCTCAGGGAAGCTGTGCGGGAACGGCACGATCCGAAACCGGTCGGCGGTGACTCCCGCCTCACGCAGCGCGCCCTCCACCATCAGGTAGCGCTCGTAGTAGGTGAACGGATTGGACTCCGGCAGCCCGCGCAGCGGGTCGGTCTGCTCGACGGCGATCAGCGTGGGGTCCGGGTTGGTGATGCCGACGACCAGCAGGTCGGCGCGTTCGGCACCGGCGAGCAGATACTCCAGGTGGCCCCAGTGCAACGGCTGGAAGCGGCCGTGGATCACCGCGACCGGGTGCCGACTCATCGCTTCTCCCCAGCCGTCAGCGGCGCTGCGGCGACCGGGGTGGTTTCGGTTGGGGCGGTGACGAAGGACCGGAAGCGCCGGGCCACTTCGGCCGGAGTCACGGTGGGGCGCCCCAGCCCGCCCAGCGCCCCGGCGCGGATGGGCAGGTGGATGAGGGCGGGCCCGGCCCCGGCGAGCGCCGCCGGCAGGATGTCGGCCAGTTCCGGTATCGAGGAACAGGTGTATACGTCGCGGTAGCCGCAGGCCGCGGCGACGCCGGCGAGGTCGATGCCGACGGACCCGGTGGACTGCCCGCCGGTGGATTCGTGCTGCCCGTTGTCGAGCACCAGATGCACCAGCCCGGCCCGACCGTACCGGCCCACCGTCGCCAGTGCCCCCAGCCGCATCAGCACCCCGCCGTCGCCGTCGATCACGATGACCGGCCGGGTCGTCTGGGTGGCCACGCCCAACCCGACCGACGCCGCCGACCCCATCGCACCGACCAGGTAGAAGTTGGCCGGGCGGTCGTCGAGTGTGTACAGCTCCCGGCTGGTGTACCCGGTGGCCGAGATCAGTGCCGCGTCGACCGGCGCGGTGGCGAGCAGTGCGCTCAGCACCTCGGCCCGGGCCGGTAGCTGCGGCGGGTCCGGCGACCGGCGTACGGTGCACGCGGACCTCGGGACAGGGTCCTCGTACAGCGTCGCCGGGGCCACCGTGTCCTTCTGCATGACGATGGCGTACGGCCGCCGTCCCGTGCTCATGTGCCGCGACGCCGAGCTGAGGACCCGGGACAGCCGCACCGGCTCGGTGGGCAGCAGATCCCACGGGACCTCCATCAGGTCGAGCAGGTCGGTGGTGGTCCGACCCATCAACGCGTGCTGCGGCTCGTCGCGGTACCCGGGCTCGCCGCGCCAGGTGACGAGCAGCAGCGCGGGGATCGACGCCGGATGGAGCAGTGACGTCAGGGGGTTGACCATGTTCCCGAGGCCCGAGTTCTGGCCGATCGCGCAGCCGAGTCCGCCGCCGAGCCAGGCGCCGGCGGCGACGGCGACGGCCTCGCCCTCCTGGGTGGCCGCCAGATAGCACACCCGGGGATCGCTGATCGCCTGGTTGATCACCGGCGTCAGGTAGGAGCACGGCACACCGCTGACCAGCGTGACGCCGTGGTCGACCAGCCCTTCCAGCACGTTCGTCGACGGGATCACCGGACCGGGGCCCCGGCGTCGCGCGACCCGCGAGGCTCCCAGTGTGTGTACCGCTGTTCCTCCTGTTCCAGATCCTCGTACCGGTACAGCGAGAAGATCTCCTTGAGTGGCGCGATGCGATCCTCGACGCCGCTGACGCTCTCCGCAGCCAGTACGGTCCGGCAGGTGTCCCGGATGGCCGCGTAGGCGGCCCGCATGCCGTGGTTGGCCCAGATCACCCCGGCGATGCCGAGTTCCTGGAAGGCCGACATGTCGGTGCGGTGGTACGTGGTCGGGGCGATGATCACCGGGCGTACGTCGCCCCACTGCCGGCAGAAGTCCGCGATCTCCCCCACGTCGGGCTTGCGTGAGTGGATGAAGATCGCGTCGGCGCCGGCCTCGACGTAGGCCGCCGCCCGGTCCAGCGCCTCGGCGACGGTGCCCCCGGCGATCAGCGTCTCCGTCCGTGCCACCAGCATGAACCCTGGATCATCGAGCCCATCGCGGCAGGCCATCAGCTTGCCGCAGAACTCGCTCACCGGCGCGAGGCGGTGTCCGTCGCCGAAGAACGAGTTCATCTTCGGGAACACCTTGTCCTCCAGACACACACCGGCCGCACCGACCCCGTCGGCTGCCCTCACGAAGCGTCGGGCGGTGTTGAAGTTGCCGTAACCCGTGTCACCGTCGACCAGGATCGGTCGGTCGCTGGCCTGGGTCATGGTGCCGACGAGCGCGACCAACTGGTTCCACGACGCCTCGTCGCTGTCCCGTACGCCGAGCGCGGTCGACATGCACAGGCCGGACGCCCAGAGCGCCGCGAAGCCTTCCGCGCTGGCGATCCGAGTGCTCATCCCATCGTGCACGCCCATCAGCTGGGTGCTGGCGCCATAGGTCAGTAGTCGACGCAGGCGGACACCGGCCGATGGGCTCGCCCCGCCACCAATCTCGGAGTAGGACACCAGACCCTCCACTTCGGGCTGTCACCGCACCGACCCTGCGGCGGTGTGGTATCGACTTTGCGGGCGTCGCTGCCCTCGCTACGCGACCCGGCCCTGATCCGGCGGTATGCCGTCGACCAGCAGGGCGCGAACGCCGGTCGCCACCCGGCGCCGGAGACTGAGCTCGGACTCCACCGAGAGGAAGGCCCGGTGCGAGCTGACCACCACGTCGTCGCGATCGAGCAGCTTGCGGGTGACCGGGCCGACGTTGGGATCCTCCGGCGAGAAGACGTCCGATCCGAAGCCGCCGAGACGGCCCGACTCGAGCGCGGCGAGTACCGCCTCGGGGTCGACCAGGCGGCCACGCGCGGTGTTGACCAGGAACGCTCCCGGACGGGCGTGGGCCAGCGCGCCGCTGTCGATCAGGTGCTCGGTCTCCGGGGTGAGTGCGGCGTGCAGGACGACGGCGTCCGCGACGCCGAACAGCTCGGCGACACTGTCCACCGCCGTGACGCCGTGACCGGCCGGCACGTCCGCGGGCACGTACGGGTCGTAGGCGTAGACCCGCCGGTAGAAGGCCTGCAGCTTGCGGGAGGTGGCCCGGCCGATCCGGCCGAAACCGACGATGCCGACGTCCCGTACGGCGGTGCGGCGCGGGACGCCGCCACGGTGGATCCCCCATCGACCGGCCCGGATCAACCGGTCCTGCAGCGGAACGTGCCGTTCCAGCGCGAGCAGCAGGGCGACGGTGTGGGTGCTCACCTCGTCACCGCAGTAGTCGGGCACGTTGAACCCGCAGACGCCCCGGGTCCGCAGCAGGTCGGCGTTGAGGTTGTCGATGCCCACGCCGCTACGCGCGACGACGCGACACCGCGGTCCGGCCGCGTCGAGCAGTTCCGGTGTCACCGGACAGCGGTAGATCACCAGGCCGTCGGCACCGCGCACCGCGTCGAGCAGGCGCTCGTCGGTGGCGTACCCGCGGTCGTGGGGCGCGAAGTCGAGCCCGACATCGGTGCCGAACACCTCATGTTCCACGTGGGCGCGGGCAGCGTCGAACACGCCCGCTCCGTCGACGGCCCAGGCCGGATCGGTGTAGACCACGCGCGGCGCACTCACGAGTCGTAACCCCAGCCGTGCGTGTCGCGCCGGGCGCGCCGGATCGTGGTCGCCGGGGCGTACGTGTTGCTCAGCTCGATCAGATCTAGCACGCCGACGTGCATCCCGGAGCTGAGTTTGAGTACCGCGCCGTCCCCGGTCCAGCGATGGGCGACGAACGGGCCCACCCAGGCCGATCCGTCCGGCCCGGACGTGGCGGTACGCAAGCGGCCGTCCTGGTCGGTCCACTCCAGCGTGAGCTCGCCGTCGAGGATCAGGTAGTGGGTCTCGGCCGGCTCCGCCATCACACCGCCCGCCTCGCCGCTCACCTGGACGAACAGGCCGATCAGATCGGGCAGGTGCGGTGCGCTGGCGGTCGAGGCGACCCGGTAGCCGAGGAAGTCGCGGACGGAGGCGCGGGTCGCGTCCAGGCTCTGGTAGGTCTTGCCCACCGGGTCGTGCCGCCGGACCGGCGGCAGCAGCAGCCGGTAGTCGAACCCGAGCGTGGCGCCCAGTTCCCGCAGCAGGCCCGGATGTCCGGCCGGGTCGGCGAGCGCGGCGGCCAGGTCGGCCTCGCTCACCCCGATCGCCGCGGCGGCACTGGCCTCGTCGTACCCCCGGGCGCCGAACAGCAGTCCGGCCATCTCGGCCGGGGGCAACCCTGACTCGATGAGCTTGGTGAACCGGTCGAATGCCGGATCAGCCCACAGGTTCAGGTCGTCGATCAGCCCGCCCAGGTTCGCCTGGCCGGTGTAGGAGACGATCCGGGCCGGCTCGGTCCCGACCAGCGAGTACGTGTGCGGGCAGTACGAGGGCTCGACATAGGACTCACCGATGATCCAGCTGTCCGGTCCGGTGTTCGCCGCGATCGTCTGCCAGGTGTCCCGGTTCAGCTCGGTGCCCCACCGGCCGTGGATGTCGCCCGGGCCGAGATTGACGGTGATGGCCGGCTCCAGGTGCCCCTTGTTCAGGGCCGGGAGACGGTCCGCGGGACAGAGAATGTCCAGGATGACCGGGGCGACGCGCCCGTGCGGCACGGCCATCGTGTAGTAGTTGTAGAAGTGGATGCCGTCGCGCTGGATCGGGCGGCGGCTGGCGTACAGGTCCTCGGCCGACTGCCACTGCACGGTCAACCCGGAGGCGCCGGTGGTTTCCAGCTGCGCCGTCGAGACGCGTAACGCCGTGGCCACCGAGGCGATCACGTCGTCGGCGACCGGAGCCCCGTCGAGCAGCGCCTGAAGGTCGGTCGGGGACACACCGGCGTGCTGCGCGAGCAGCGCTGGTGTCAGCTTGCGCGCATTCACCCAGTGGTTGAGTTTGAACGGGTCTACCGGCATGGTTCCTCCGCGTCGCGGCGGCTGGCGAGCCACCGCGTGAGTCCGGGAAGGTCAAGCCTGCGTGGGTTGTCGGCGCTGCGCGGGTAGGCGAGCGCCTCGCGGGCCAGGTGTTCAGGGGAGTAGGGAATCCGGTCCAGGGTGGCCAGGCCGTGCCGGTCGAGGAACGCCTCGATCCGCTTGTCCGCGTCCGGGGCGTCGGACGCGCCGAGTGCGGCCACGATCCGGGCCACGACGTCCCGTACCCGGTCCGGTCCGCGCGGGTCCGCGCAGTCGTCGTCGGTGACGGCGGCGTTGAAGCGCAGGATCCGGCCGAACGTCACACCACAGGCGTGCCCGTGTGCCAGTCCGGCGTGCAGGGTCAACGGGTACGACAGGGCGTGCACCACGGTCGTCGGGGCCAGTGCGATGGCCCGGCCGGACAGGTGCCCGGCGGACTGCAGGACCATCCGGACCGCCGCGTCCGGTGGGCCGGCTCCGAGCCGTTCCAGCAGCGAGCCGGCCAGGGTCACCGCGGCGAGCCCGTACGCCGTGGACTCCGCCGTGGCCCGCAGCGACCACGCCGCCTCGGCGCCCTGACACAGCGTGTCCAGCAGTCCGGCGGCGCACTGGGCGGCGGTCAGACCGCCCAGCAGGTCGGGGTCGAGCAGGGCGGCCGCCGGCGGTGCCGTGCCCAACGACAGCTTGCGGTGCGGATCGCGCTGCCAGACGGTGGCGAACGGGGTGACCTCCGCGCCGGTGCCGGCGGTGGTGGGCACGGCCACCAGACGGACCGGCGTGGGTGGCGGCGTGGCCCGCCCGGTGCATGCCGCGGTGACGGCGGCGGCGTCCAACTCCACCCCGCCGGTCAGTGTCACAGCAGCCTTCGCGGCGTCCAGCACGGATCCACCGCCGACCGCGACGACCACCTCGGCGTGGCAGTCACGTAGTTGCCGGGCCAGCGCCGCGACGCCGGCGGGGCGCACCTCGCCCTGGTGGGTGATCCATGCCGGCCGGAGTTCACCGACCGCGCGACGGACGTCCGCCGCCCACGGGCGATCGTCGAATCCTCCGCCGATCACCACCGCGGTCCGTGCCCCCGCCCGGGGCTGGAGTGAGCATCGGGCGGCGACGGCGGGAAGGGCGTGGATGCTACCCGGACCCACGACGAGATCGACCGACATCTACCCTCCCCAGCAACGTGGTAGTTGCACTGAATGGAGAATCCTCGATGTTCCGCCGGTGCGTCAACCCGGTGAATGGTCGACATGGCAAGTTGCCGTACATGATCATTTAACCTTTTCGACACATGCCCTGGTCGCAATAGACATCTAGGGATGTGAACAGGTTGATGCTTGACAAGATCTATCGTGCGACCGACTCTGGGTGACGTACCGGGAGAGGCGGAACATGGTCGACGCTTTCGAGCTGCGGGATGTTCGACGAGAACGGGTCAGCCGACTGTTGCGGGAACGCAACAGTCGTTTCCGGACCTTTCCGATGTCACTGCAGCAACGGGGGATCTGGTTCATCCAGCAGTTGCTGACCCACACGACGGCCTATCTCGTACCGCTGGCGGTGCCGCTTCCCCAGCGACACGACCCGGAACACGTCCGCCGGGCGGTCGCCCTCGTGGTGGCGCACCATTCGAGCCTGCGCACCACGATCGACATTGACGGATTGACCTTCGAACCGGTGCAGCGGGTCCACGCCACGATCGCCGTGCCGGTGCCGCACACCGACCTGAGCGCCCTGCCGCCGGACGAGGCGGAGGCGGCCGCCGCCGAACTCAGCCGGCGGGAGGCGACCACGCCGGTCGACCTGGAGCGCGGGCCGCTGATCCGGACCCGCCTGCTCGACCTGCCCGCCGACCGGCAACGGCTGCTGCTCACTCTCCACCACCTGATCGCCGACGGCTGGTCCCTGCACCTGCTGATCCAGGACCTGCTTGCCGCCCTGGCGGCGGTTCGGCACGGCCGATCACCGATGTTGCGCCGGGCACCCTGTAGCTACCACGACTGGGCGGCGTGGCAACGGGCCCGGTCCGCCGACGACTGGCAGCCCCATCTGAGGTTCTACCGGGACCTGCTGCGCGGCGCGCCGCCGGTGCTCACCCTGCCCACCGACCGGCCCCGCCCCGCCACCCCGACCCAGGCAGGTGACCGGCACGTCTGGACCCTGCCGCCCGGGACGCTCTCCGCGCTGCACGAGCGGGCCCGCGCCAGCGGCACCACGCTGTACTGCGTACTGCTCGCCGCCCTCGCGGTGGTGCTGTCCCGACACAGTGGCCAGGACCGCGTGGTGATCGGCACGCCGATGGCGAACCGGACCCACCCCGCCCTGCAGGACGTCATCGGCTACTTCGTCACCGTCGGGGTGCTGCCGGTCACGGTCACCGCACCACGGGCGGCGCTGCTGAACCAGGTGCACCGGCAGCTGGTCGACGTGCTGGCCCACCAGGAACTGCCCTTCTCCATGCTGGTGGAGGAGCTCGCCCCGCCGCGCAGCCTCAGCGTGCATCCGATCTTCCAGGTCATGCTGGCCCTGCAGAACACGCCGGACGCGTGGCAGACCGAGCAGCTGCAGCAACCCGTCTCCGAGGCCAAGTTCGACCTCACGTTCAACGCCGTCGAGACGCCCGACGGCCTGCGGGTGGACTGCGTGTACGCGACCGACCTGTTCGACCACGCGACGGTCGTCCGCCTGTGCGACGAGTTCACCCGAGAACTCACGTGACCGGCGCACTGCACGAACTCGTCGAGGCCCAGGTGGCCCGTACTCCCGACGCGGTGGCGCTGGAGTTCGAGTCCGCGACGACGACCTACTCCGAACTCGACCGGCAGGCGTCCCGGCTGGCCCGGTCGCTGCGCGAGCGGGGGATCGGCCCGGGAGCCCTGGTCGGCGTCGCCTGCGAACGGTCCCCGGCGATGATGATCGCCCTGCTCGGGATCCTCAAGTCCGGCGGCGCCTACGTCCCGCTGGACCTCGAGTCGCCGCCGGCCCGGCTCGGCGACGTACTGCGGCAGTGCGGCAGGCCGCTGGTCGTCACCACGGCGGCCGGGGCCGATGTGCTGCCGGTTGAGCACACCGGCGGTCTGCTGCGCGTGGACCGGTTGGCCGACGACTCGCGGCCGCTGGACAGTCCGGTGCCGGTACGCCCGGACGACCTGATCTACGTCATCTTCACCTCCGGATCATCCGGTCGCCCCAAGGGGGTGATGACCGAACACGCCCCGGTGGTCAACCGACTGCGATGGATGATCGACAACCATCCGCTGAGCGTCGACGACAAGGTGATCCATAAGACGCCGATCTATTTCGACGTCTCGGTGTGGGAAATGTTCTGGCCGCTGTGTTTCGGCGCGACCCTGGTGATCGCCCGGCCCGGCGGGCACCGCGACGCCGACTATCTGGTTCGTACGGTACGAACCAGTCGAATCACCGCCGCGCACTTCGTACCGTCGATGCTCTATGCCTTTCTCGAACATCCGATGGTCTCCTCCTGCCGCACGCTGAAACGCGTCTACTGCAGTGGCGAGGCGCTCAGCCCCGCACTGCAGGAGAAGTTCTTCGGGCGACTCGACGCCACCCTGACCAACCTGTACGGCCCGACCGAGGCGGCCATCGAGGTCAGCCACTGGACCTGTGTGCCCGGCACGCCGACGGTGCCGATCGGCTACCCGATCGACAACACCCGGCTGTACGTCCTCGACGACCGGCAGCGGCCGGTGCCCGACGGACAGCCAGGTGAGCTGGTCATCGCCGGGCTTCCGGTGGCACGCGGATACCTCGGTCGCCCCGAGCTCACCGCCCAGGTGTTCCTCGACGATCCGTACGGCCCTCCCGGAGAGCGGATGTACCGCACCGGCGACCGGGCGCTGCGCCGCCCGGACGGCGCCTTCGAATACCTGGGCCGACTCGACGACCAGGTGAAGCTGCGCGGTCAGCGGATCGAGCTGGGTGAGGTGGAGGCGTGCCTGCAGAGCCATCCCGCCGTCGGCCGCGCCGTCGTCGCGCTCAAGTCGCGCGGCGAGGCAGACCAGCGCCTGGTCGGCTATCTGCTGCCCACCCCGGGCCAGGACAGCGACCGCGTGACAGCGGCGGTACGCGCGCACGCCCGGGAACGACTGCCCGACTACATGGTCCCGGCGGCCTTCGTGGTGGTGGATCGGATCCCGTTGAGCCCGTCCGGAAAGGTGGACCGCCGGGCCCTGCCCGACCCGGCGCCGGCCGGGCGCGAGCACCGCCAGCCCCCGCGCCCCGGCATCGAGGCCGAGGTGGCCGAGCGGTGGACGCAGGTACTGGGGTGCGGCGCCCCGGACCGGCGGGACCGGTTCCTCGACAGCGGCGGCAACTCGCTGCTGGCCACCGTGCTCGCCGCTCGCCTCTCCCACGAACTCGGACGACCGGTCACCGTCGCCCGGATCATCGGGGCCGGCTCGTTGGCGGAACTGGCCGCGGCGATGGACAGCACACCCGTCGCCGGGGCGGAGACGTTCGCGTTCCCGGCGGCCCGTTCGCTCGACGAGCAGCGCCTGGACCGCGTCGCGACGATGTCGGCGGACGAACTCGACGCCCTGCTGGAGGACCTGGAGGGGGTCGGGTGAGCGACGACGACCTGCTGCCGGTCTCGCTGCGTATCCTGCGCGAGAACGTGTTCCGGCACGCGCATCACCCAGCGGTCCGACCGCGGCACCTCGAGGCCGCTCGCGCCGGTACGGCCGGCCGGGAGATCCCCTTCTTCCCGGCCCGGGTGCTGCTGCAGGACTACACCGGGGTTCCGGCGTTCGTGGACCTGGCCGCGATGCGCGACGTGGTGGCGGCGACCGGCGGCGATCCGCAGCAGGTCAACCCCCTGGTGCCGGTGCAGGTCGTGGTCGACCACTCGCTGGTGGTCGAGGAGTTCGGCCACCCCGGCGCCCGGCAGCGCAACGTGGAACTGGAGTACCGGCGCAACAACGAGCGGTACCGCTTCCTCCGCTGGGTGCAGCAGGCCTTCCGGAACACCGTCGTGGTGCCACCCGGCGGCGGGATCGTGCACCAGGTCAACATCGAGCAACTGGCTGAGGTGGTCACCACCCGCGACGGCGTCATCTTCCCGGACACCGTGCTCGGGGCCGACTCGCACACCACGATGGTGAACGCGCTGGGCGTACTGGGCTGGGGGGTCGGCGGCATCGAGGCCGAGTCGGCGCTGCTCGGCGAGCCGGTGTTCCTGCGCCTGCCCCCGGTGATCGGCGTCCGGCTCACCGGTGTGCTGCGGGAGGGTTGCACAGCCACTGACCTGGTGCTCACCCTCACCCAACTACTGCGGACCCGGGACACGGTGGGCACGTTCGTGGAGTTCCACGGTCCCGGACTGGCCCGACTGCCGGTCCCGGACCGCGCCACCATCGCGAACATGAGCCCCGAGTTCGGCTCCACCTGCGCCTACTTCCCCATCGATGACCAGACCCTGAACTACCTGCGGCTGACCGGACGCACCGAGCGGCACGTGCGGACGGTCGAGTCGTACGCGCGGCACGCCGGCCTCTGGTCGGCACCGGACCGGCGACTGGCGTACGCCGAGGACCTCGTCGTCGACCTCGGTGACGTACGGCCGTCGGTCGCCGGACCAAGCCGCCCGCAGGACCGCGTCGACCTGTCCCGGGTCCGGGAGACGCTGGGCACGGCCCGCGAGGGTGACCGGCTGCCGCACGGTGCGATCGCGATCGCCGCCATCACGTCCTGCACCAACACCGCCAACCCCGGCCTGATGGTCGCCGCGGGCCTGCTCGCCCGCAACGCCGACCGCCACGGCCTGCGACCCCGCCCCTGGGTGAAGACGACGCTGGCGCCCGGCTCCCCGGTCGTCGTCGACTACCTCGACCGGGCGGGGCTGACCAAGCATCTCGACCGGCTCGGCTTCCACCTCGTCGGCTTCGGATGCACCACCTGCATCGGCAACTCGGGGCCGCTGGCCGACAGTGTCGAGCCGGGCGGGCAGCCGCTCACCGCGGTGCTGTCCGGCAACCGCAACTTCGAAGGGCGGGTCAACCCGCACGTGAGCCAGAGCTTCCTCGCGTCACCGCCACTGGTGGTGGCGTACGCGCTGGCCGGGACGATGGACATCGACCTGACCGACGAGCCGCTCGGGGTCGACCCGGACGGCAGGCCGGTTCACCTGCGTGATCTCTGGCCGAGCGCCGACGAGGTGGCCGGGGTCGTCGCGGAGTCCGTCCGTCCACAGGACTACGTCGCCGCCGCCAGCGCGGCCCGCCACGGCGACGCGCACTGGCGGCGGTTGCCGCGCAGCGACGGCGACCGCTTCGCCTGGGACCCGGACTCGCGCTACGTGCGCCGTTCCCCGTTTGCCGACGAGGCGCGTCGGCCGTCGACCGGTCCGCAGGACATCGTGGGCGCCCGGGTGCTGGCCGTCCTGGGCGACACGGTGACCACCGACCACATCACCCCGTCCGGGCAGATTCCGCCCGACAGTCCCGCCGGCCGGTACCTGCGCTCCCACGGCGTCGCGGTGCGGGACTTCAACTCGTACGGCTCCCGGCGGGGCAACCACGAGGTCGCCGTACGGGCGACGTTCGCGAACCCACGGCTGCGCAACCGGCTGGCCGACCGCGACGGTGGCTGGACCCGGGACCTGACCAGCGGGGAGATACTGCCGATCCACGACGCCGCGGAACGCTACGCCGTAGCCGGTGTGCCACTGATCGTCCTCGCCGGCACGCACTACGGGACCGGGTCGTCGCGGGACTGGGCCGCCAAAGGCACCCGGTTGCTCGGCGTACGCGCCGTCCTGGCCGGCAGCTTCGAGCGCATCCACCGGGCGAACCTGATCGGCACGGGCGTGCTGCCCCTGCAGTTCCGGCCGGGTGACTCCGTCGACGCGCTCGGCCTGACCGGCACGGAGACCATCACCATCCGTGGGGTCGACGCCATCACCGACGAGTGGTGGCCACAGACCGTACGGGTCGAGGCGGACACCCAGGTCTTCGACGTGCTGGTCCGCCTGGAGACGGCCCAGGAGGCCGCCCAGTACCGACACGGCGGGATCATCCCGTACGTGCTGCGCCGACGGTGGCTCGGCGATTCCGGGCGACCCGCATGAAGCGGCGCTGTCGGCTCCCGCGCCGATGACCTCGTGCCCGGTACGCACGGGATGCGGTTTCCGCCGTTTTACGGCTGGTACCGGTAGCCCATGCCGGGCTCGGTGAGCAGGTGGCGGGGTCGGGCGGGGTCGGGTTCCAGCTTGCGGCGCAGCTGGGCCATGTACTGGCGCAGGTAGCCGGTCTCGGTCTGGTACTCCGGACCCCAGACGTCGCGCAGGAGCTGGCGCTGGCTGATCAGCTTGCCGGGGTTGCGGAGCAGTGTTTCCAGTACCGCCCACTGGGTGGGGGTCAGTTTGGTGTCGGTGCCGTCGTCGTGGGTGACGGTGTGGGCGGCGAGGTCGACGGTGTGCCGGCCGAGTCGCGCGGTGGGAGTGGCCGCGTCGGCACCTGTCGCGTGTCGGCGGGTGGCGGCGCGGATGCGGGCGAGGAGTTCGTCGACGCCGAACGGTTTGGTGACGTAGTCGTCGGCGCCGGCGTCGAGGGCGGTGACCTTGTCGTCGCTGCCGGCGCGGCCGGACAGGACGATGATGGGGACGGTGGTCCAGCCGCGCAGGCCGCGGATGACGTCGACGCCGTCGAGATCGGGCAGGCCCAGGTCGAGCACGATCAGGTCGGGTGGGTGGCTGGCGGCGGTCTTGAGTGCGGCGGCGCCGGTGGCGGCGACGTCGACGTGGTAGCCGCGGGCGCGCAGGTTGATGCGCAGGGCGCGCAGGATCTGGGGTTCGTCGTCGACGACCAGGATGCGGTTCATTCCTGCCGGCCCTCCGGGAGTTCGGCTGGTGTCACGGCGGGCAGCCGCAACACCATGGTGAGCCCTCCGCCGGGGGTGGTCTCCGGAATGATGGTGCCGCCCATGGCTTCGGCGAGGCCGCGGGACAGGGCGAGGCCGAGGCCGACGCCGACGGTGTTGTCGCGGTCACCGAGGCGCTGGAACGGCAGGAAGACATGGTCCCACTGGTCTTCGGGGATGCCGGGGCCGGTGTCGATGACGCGGAGCTCGACCTGGCCGGAGTGGGCGCTGGCGGTGATGGTGGGTGGTTGGTCGGGCGGGCTGTGCCGCAGGGCGTTCGCGACGAGATTGACCAGGACCCGTTCCAGCAGGCCCGGGTCGGCGGTGACGGCGGGCAGGTCGGCGGGGATGTCGGTGCGCACGTCGGCCGCGGACGGGCCGAGTTCGTCGAGGGCTCGGGGGACGGCGTCCTCCAGACCGATGGGTACGGGGTGGACGCCGAGCGCGCCGGCCTGCAGCCGGCTCATGTCGAGCAGGTTCGCGACCAGCCGGCCGAGCCGGTCGAGGGACTCGTCTGCGGTGGCGAGCAGTTCGGCCTGGTCGTCGGGGTCGAAGTCGACGTCGTGGCTGCGCAGGCTGGACACGGCGGCTTTGGCCGAGGCGAGGGGGGTTCGTAGGTCGTGGCTGACGGCGGCGAGCAGCGCGGTGCGCATCCGGTCGGCCTCGGCCAGGGGCCGGGCGGCGGCGGCCTGCTCGGCGAGGCGTTCCTGGCGGAGCGCGACCGCGGCCTGCGCCGCGAACGCCTCGACGATGCGCCGGTCGGCGGCCTCCAGCCGCCGGCCGGAGAGCACGACGGTGAGCCGCTCGTCCACCGGCACGGCCGTTTCGCCCGCGCTGGGGCTGGTCGCCGGGGCTTCCCCGACGCTGGCTACGACCCGCCAGGCGCCCTCGTCGCGGGCCCGGTCGGGCCGGCCCTCGGCGGCCTCCACCGACTCCAGGAGGCTGACCGCACGCAGCGCGAAGGTCTCCCGGAGCCGGTCGAGCAGCGCCGGCAGGGGGCGCTGTCCGCGTAGCACGCTGCCGGCGACGGTGGCCAGGGTCTGCGCGTCGGCGGACGCCCGGGCCGCTTCCCGGGTACGCCGCGCCGCGACGTCGACCACCCCGCTGACCGCGACGGCGACGCCGACGAACACGCCGAGGGCGAGCAGGTTGTCTGTCTCGGCGATGGTCAGGGTGTAGTAGGGCGGGGTGAAGAACCAGTTGAGCAGCAAAGAGCCGCCGAGCGCGGCGAGCAGGGCCGGCCAGAGGCCGCCGACCAGGGCGACGCCGACGACTGCGGCGAGGAAGATCAGAATGTCGTTGGTGAGGGTGAGATCGGGCAGGGCCTTGAGCGCCGCGGTCAGGGCGGGCAACCCCAGCCCGGCGAGGGCGAAGCCGAGCAGCCGGCGGCGCCACGACAGCGCGGCGGGCACCGCGGGCGCCTGCCGGCCGCGTCCGGCCTCGGCGTGGGTGACCAGGTGTACGTCGATGGGGCCGGACAGCGCGGTGGTGGTGACGCCGACGCCGCGGGAGAACAGTTGCGCGAACCGGCCACGGCGGCTGGCGCCCAGGACGAGCTGGGTGGCGTTGACGCCGCGGGCGAAGTCCAGCAGCGCGGCCGGGACGTCGGCGCCGAGGACGTGGTGGTACGTGCCGCCGAGGCTCTCCACGAGGACCCGTTGCCGGGCGAGCTGGGCGGGGTCGGCGCCGGCCAGGCCGTCGCTGCGTGCCACGTGTACGGCGAGCAGGTCGGCGCCCTTGCTGCGGGCGGCGATCCGGGCGGCCCGCCGGATCAGGGTCTCCCCTTCCGGTCCGCCGGTGAGCGCGACGACGACCCGTTCGCGGGCCTCCCAGGTGGCGGAGATGCCCTGCTGGGTCCGGTAGGCGTCGAGTTGCTCGTCGACCTTGTCGGCGAGCCAGATCAGGGCCAGTTCGCGCAGGGCGGTGAGGTTGCCGACCCGGAAGTAGTTGCCGAGCGCAGCGTCGATCCTGTCGGGGCGGTAGATGTTGCCGTGGGCCATCCGCCGGCGCAGCGCCTCGGGTGTCATGTCGACGAGTTCGACCTGTTCGGCGGCGCGTACGACGGCGTCCGGGACGGTCTCGCGCTGAGTGGTTCCGGTGATCTGGGTGACGACGTCGTTGAGCGACTCCAGGTGCTGGATGTTGACCGTGGACAGCACGGTGATCCCGGCGTCCAGCAGCTCCTGGACGTCCTGCCAGCGCTTGTCGTTGCGGGAACCGGGCACGTTCGTGTGCGCCAGTTCATCGACGATCGCCACCTCGGGCCGCCGGGCCAGCACCGCGTCCAGGTCCATCTCGGTGAACTCGGTGCCCCGGTAGGTGATCGTCCGCCGGGGCACCTGCGCCAGCTCGCCGATCATCGCGGCGGTGTGCTGGCGGCCGTGGGTCTCGACGAATCCGATCACCACGTCGGTGCCGCGTTCGACCCGCCGGTGCGCCTCCTCCAGCATCGCGTACGTCTTCCCGACGCCGGGTGCGGCGCCGAGGTAGATGCGCAGTTCCCCTCGTGGCACTCGGACATCCTCTCCCCGCTGGCGCGGTCGCCGTCGTGCGACGGGCGATTGGGTCCGGGCACGGACCACCGCTGCGGCGCTCGGCCCGGTTCGGTGGTTCAACGGGCGGGGAATTCCCGGTCGAGTGTCAGGTTGAGCGCCAGCACGTTCACGCCCGGCGAGCCCATGAAGCCGAGCGTCCGGCCGGTGGTGTGCTCCTCGACGAGGCGCCGGACCGCCGCCGGGTCCGCGCCTCGCTCGCGCGCCACTCGCCGCACCTGGAGTTCCGCGTACGCCGGGGAGATGTGTGGGTCGAGTCCGCTGCCGCTGGCGGTGACCGCGTCGGCGGGTACCGCGGGTTCGGCGGGTGCGTCGCCCCGGATGGGGACGATCGTCGCTCCGGCGGCGCGGTAGTCCTCGCCGGGTGTGGCGAGCTCGACCGGCATGCCCTCGTACTCGGTGAGGAAGGGGGTGTCGGGTGCCGTCTGGTTGACGCTGACGACCCGGGTGGCCTGGCCGGTGAGCCCGTCGCGGCGGAACACGGCCAGCACCGCGCCGACGCCGTCGGTGGTGCAGTAGGGGCGGCTTCCGTCGACGCCGTTGAGTTCGCCGACGGCCCTGCTGCGGGCGCAGACCTGGGTGAGCAGGCTCAGGGTGGTGTCGTCGAGGTTGGTGGCGATGGTGTCGACGATGTCCTCCGGGCCGAGGTTGCTGGCGCTGGTGGAGGTGGGATCGTAGCCGTCGCCGGCGGCGGACGGGCGGGACTGGAAGTAGCGCGGGACGGGGTTGCCGTCGGTGTCGGTGAACGACTGGCCGATCAGGCTGCTGCCGACGGTCTCTCCGCCAGCGGTCACGAGCGACCCGTCGGCCCTGCCGTCGAGGCCGGGAAGCCGGCCGACGGCGACCAGGGCCAGTGGGTAGGCGAGCCCGAGCAGCACGGTGAAGACGAGCAGCGCGCGCAGGGCCGCCAGGTGTTGGGCGAGCCAGGTGGGTAGGCGCATCACGAGATCCCTGGGACGAATTGGATGAGCAGGTCGATGAGCTTGATGCCGAGGAACGGCACGACGATGCCGCCGAGGCCGTAGACCAGCAGGTTGCGGCCGAGCAGCTGCGACGCGGCGGCGGGCCGGTAGCGGACACCACGCAGGGCGAGCGGGATCAGCGCGACGATGACGAGCGCGTTGAAGATGACCGCCGACAGGATCGCCGACTCCGGACTGGCCAACCGCATGACGTTGAGCGCGTCCAGACTCGGATAGATACCGGCGAACATGGCCGGAATGATCGCGAAGTACTTCGCGATGTCGTTCGAGATCGAGAAGGTGGTCAGCGCGCCGCGCGTGATCAGCAGTTGCTTGCCGATCTCCACGATCTCGATCAGCTTGGTCGGGTCGGAGTCGAGGTCGACCATGTTGCCGGCCTCCTTCGCGGCCGACGTGCCGGTGTTCATCGCCACGCCGACGTCGGCCTGGGCCAGCGCCGGAGCGTCGTTGGTGCCGTCGCCGGTCATGGCGACCAGCCGGCCGCCGTCCTGCTCCTTGCGGATCAGGGCGAGCTTGTCCTCCGGGGTCGCCTCGGCGAGGAAGTCGTCCACCCCGGCCTCGTCGGCGATGGCCTTCGCCGTGCGCGGGTTGTCGCCGGTGATCATCACGGTCCGGATGCCCATCGCGCGCATCTCGTCGAACCGTTCCTTCATGCCCGCCTTGACGATGTCCTTGAGGTGGATGACGCCCAGCGCCCGGGCCGGCTCACCGTCGACGTGCTCGGCGACGACGAGGGGGGTTCCGCCGATGCCGCTGATCTCGTCGACGATCTGGCCGACCTGCGCGGTGGGGTGGCCGCCGTTGTCGCGTACCCACTTCATCACCGCGGCGGCGGCGCCCTTGCGGATCCGCCGAGTCGGTCCGGCGGCGCCGGTGGCCGCCGGCGTCAGGTCGACGCCGCTCATTCTGGTCTGCGCGGTGAACGGCACGAACGTGGCGTGCGGGATCAGGCCCGGCTCGCGCTCGCGCAGGCCGTACTCGTTCTTGGCGAGCACGACGACCGAGCGGCCCTCGGGGGTCTCGTCAGCGAGGCTGGACAGCTGCGCGGCGTCGGCGACGGTGGCCGCGTCCGCTCCCTCGACCGGGACGAACTCGGCGGCCTGCCGGTTGCCCAGGGTGATGGTGCCGGTCTTGTCAAGCAGCAGCGTGTTGACGTCGCCGGCGGCCTCCACCGCCCGGCCGCTCATCGCGAGGACGTTGCGCTGCACGAGACGGTCCATGCCGGCGATGCCGATCGCGGACAGCAGCGCCCCGATCGTGGTGGGGATCAGGCAGACCAGCAGGGATACCAGGACGATCCCGCTGACGCCCGCATCGGTGATGGCCTGCGTGTCGGGCGCGGCCCCCTGGAAGCCCTTCGAGAAGATCGCGAGGGGCTGGAGGGTGACGACGGCCAGCAGGAAGATGATCGTGAGCGCGGCGAGCAGGATGTTCAGCGCGATTTCGTTCGGGGTCTTCTGCCGGTTGGCACCTTCGACCAGGTTGATCATCCGGTCGATGAAGCTCTCGCCCGGTTTCTGCGTGATCTTGACGATGATCCGGTCGGAGAGGACCTTCGTGCCGCCGGTCACCGCGCTCCGGTCGCCGCCGGACTCCCGGATCACCGGAGCGGACTCGCCGGTGATGGCCGACTCGTCGACGCTGGCGATGCCCTCGACCACGTCACCGTCGCCGGGGATGGTGCCGCCGGCCTCCACCAGGACGATGTCGCCCTGCCTGAGTTCGGGAGCCGGGACGGCCTCCTCCCGGTAGCCGTTGGCCCGCGCACCGGGCGTCCAGCCGCGCAGGCGGGTGGCGACGGTGTCCGTCTTCGCCTTGCGCAGCGCGGCGGCCTGCGCCTTGCCCCGGCCCTCGGCGACCGCCTCGGCCAGGTTGGCGAAGAGCACGGTCAGCCAGAGCCAGACGACGATGGCGATCGCGAAGACGGACGGGTTGATCAGCGCGAGCACGGTGGTGAAGACCGCGCCGATCTCGACGATCAGCATCACCGGGTTGCGCCACAGGGTGCGCGGGTCGAGCTTGCGCAGGGCGTCGGGGAGCGACCTGATCGTTTGCTTCGGGTCGAGCAGGCCGCCGCCGACCCGGTCGCCCTTGGTGGCCGGCGTGGAGGTGGTCATGTCCTTCTCTCTCATGATGGTCACAGCCCCTCAGCCAGCGGGCCGAGCGCGAGCGCGGGCAGGAAGGTCAGCGCGACCAGGATCACCGTGACGCCGACGACCATCCCGACGAAGAGCGGGCGGTGGGTCGGCAGGGTGCCCTCGGAGGCGGGGATGGGTTGCTGGCGGGCCAGCGAGCCGGCCAGGGCCAGCACGAAGATGATCGGCAGGAACCGGCCGAGCAGCATGCACAGGCCCAGCGCGGTGTTCCACCACGGCGTGCTCACCGTGATGCCGGCGAACGCGGAGCCGTTGTTGTTGCTCGCCGACGTGAAGGCGTAGAGCACCTCGGACATCGCGTGCGGCCCGACGTTGAGCGCGGTGGCGTCGTTGCCGGTGGCGAACGCCGCCGCCGAGCCGACCAGCACCAGGGCCGGCGTGATCAGGAAGTACAGCGACGCGAACTTGATCTCGCGCGAGCCGATCTTCTTGCCGACGTACTCCGGGGTCCGGCCGACCATCAGGCCGGCGACGAACACGGTGATGACGGCCAGCACCAGCATGCCGTAGAGGCCGGCACCGACACCACCGGGCGCCACCTCGCCGAGCATCATGTTCACCAGCAACATTCCACCGCCGAGCGCGGTGTACGAGTCGTGGAACGAGTCCACCGAACCGGTGGAGGTCAGCGTGGTCGACGACGCGAACATGGCCGAGTTCGACACGTCGAACCGGACCTCCTTGCCCTCCAGCGCGGCACCGACCGCCTGCGGCACGGTGCCGTCCCCGGCCAGCTCGAACACGTTCGTCACGGCGATGCTGGCGATCGCCAGGACCGCCATGACCGCGGCGATCGCGTAGCCCTGCCGGACCTGTCCGACCATCCGGCCGAAGACCCGGGGCAGGCTGAACGGGATCACCAGGAGCAGGAAGATCTCCACCCAGTTCGTCCACGCCGTCGGGTTCTCGAACGGGTGGGCGCTGTTGACGTTGTAGAAGCCGCCGCCGTTCGTACCAAGGTCCTTGATCGCCTCCTGGCTGGCCACCGGACCTCCGGTGATCGTCTGGGACCCCCCGGTCAGCGTGGTGATCTCGGTGCCCGTCGACAGGTTCTGCACCGCGCCGCCGATCATCAGCACGATCGCGCCGAGCACCGAGATCGGCAGCAGGATCCGCAGCGTGATCCGGGTCAGGTCGACCCAGAAGTTGCCCAGGTCACCGGTGCGGCTGCGGGTGAAACCGCGCACCAGTGCCACCGCGACGGCGACACCGACGGCGGCGGAGACGAAGTTCTGCACCGCCAGCCCGGCCATCTGCACCAGGTGCCCCATCGTCGACTCACCCGAGTACCACTGCCAGTTCGTGTTGGTCACGAACGACACCGCCGTGTTCCACGCACCGTGGGTGATCACCGGGTCGAACCCGAGCGACAGCCACAGGTGGTTCTGCAGTCGCATGAACCCGTACAGGAACAGGATGGAGACGGCGGAGAAGGCGAGCACGCTGCGGGCGTACACGCCCCAGGACTGCCCGGCGGCCGGGTCGACCCCGACCAGGCGGTAGATGCCCCGCTCGACGCGGGACTGCCGCCCGCCGGAGACCACGCGGTACATGAGGTCGCCGAACGGTTTGTGGACGGCGACCAGGGCCACCGCGAGTGAGAGGATGAACAGCACACCGGCTGTCGTGACCGTCATCAGAACCGCTCCGGGAACAGCAGGGCGACCACCAGGAACACGGCCAGGCCGGCCGCCAGCACCACACCGATCGCGTTGACCGCGCTCACAGCTTCTCCACACCCCTCACCACGAGGGCGAGCGCCGCGAACAGCGCCACCGTCAACACCACGAACACCACGTCAGACACGCTGACTCCTCATGTACCGGACTCGTTCGTCGCGGACGCCTACCGGCCGCGCCGGGCCAATCACAACGCCACCGGTCCCGCGATGACAGGGGTCATAACGCGACCATCACGGCGATCAGGCGCTTTTTAACGCCCCTTTCACGGCGCGCACTTGACCGCTCAGTCAAACCGGGGCAAGCTTGTTGACCGTACGGTCAACAACGGAGGCGGCGGAGATGGCGCGTGACACCCGGCAGCGGATCGTCGCGGCGGCGCGGGACCTCGTCCACGCGGCGTCGCTGGCCGAGGTCAGCACCGAGGCCGTGTGCCAGGCGGCCGGGGTGCACAAGGGCAGCCTGTACCACTTCTTCCCGTCGAAGGAGGCGCTCGGGGCGGCGGTGCTGGACTGCAACTGGGCGCTCATGCGGGAGATGCTCGACGAGGCGTTCGGCGACGACGTGGCACCGCTGGCCCGGATGGACAGATTCGTCGACATGTTCGTGCACCGGCTGGCCGCGATGCGGGAACTGACTGGCGCCACCCCGGGCTGCCCGCTGGGCGGGCTCGTCGTCGAACTGGCCGGTCACGGTGACGAGTCACCCACCCGGACGGAGCGGGTCCTGCACGCGTGGGAGCGGTATTTCGCCGACGCGATCAGCGAAGCCAAGGGGCAGGGGGAACTCGGCGCGGCGGTCGATTCGACCTCGGCCGCGCGGCGGCTCCTCGCCCACCTGCAAGGGCTCGCGTTGCTGGCCAAGGCGTACGACGACCCCAGACTCATCCTGGACGCCAAGCGGGACTTCCGACTACTGCTCGGCGCCGCGGACTGATCCACCGGCAGCGCGGCCGGCACTCTTTCGTATCCCCGAACTTGACCGAACAGTCAACTCAGGAAGGAAACTGATGGCATCAACACTGGACGCGGGCGCGCGGTACCGGTTCGACCGGTTCGGCACGGCGCTGCTCATCGACGACATGACGTTCGGCCGGGACGCGCCCGGGCCGGGTGACCGGGTGCCGGCCTTCGACCTCGCCACCGTCGACGGCGGCCGGTTCCGCGACACCGACCTCGGGCCACTGCCCGTGCTGCTGGTGTTCGGCTCGCGGACGTGCCCGGTCACCGAGAGCTCCGGGCCGGTGCTGCGACGTCTGCACACCGAGTTCGGCGACCGGGTCCGGTTCGTGCTTGTCAACACGCGTGAGGCGCATCCCGGTGACGTGTTCGGTCAGCCGGCCACGTTCGCCGAGAAGCACCGGCACGCCGTACACCTTCGTGAGCATCACGCTTTTCGCTTCGAGGTAGCCGTCGATGACATCGACGGGCGGCTGCACCGGGCGATGAGCCCGAAACCGAACTCGGCGTACCTGATCGACCCGGCCGGGACCATCCGCTTCCGCGCTCACTGGGCCAACGACAAGACCGCCCTGCACACCGCGCTGACCGAGGTCGCCGCCGGGCGGGTCCCGGCTCGCGGCCGCAGTCGCGCCATGCTCGGGCCGCTCATGCGCGCCGTCGGCCACCTGCCGGGCGTCGTGCGGTTTGCCGGCCGACGGGTCGAGCGCGACGTGTGGCTCGCCGCGCCACCCCTCGCGGCGCTCGGGCGGCTGTCCCGGCTGTTCGGCCGGCTCCCGGCGGACCTTCGTGGACCCGCCGCCGCGGGCCTCCTCGCACTGGCCGCCGGAGCAGCGGTCACCCTCCTGATGCTGCTCCCGAGCCGGTGACCGCGGCGGTGCCGGACCAGTATCCGGGAGCACGGCGTGCTGGGAAATCCGCGCAGCCACCCGAACTGGTCGGGGCGATCGAGGTCGCGGAACTGGCCCCGCACGGCCACCCCGGCCTCTTCCTGCCACAGCGACCGGGAGTAGGGGCCGGGTCAGCGGCTGTACGCCGCCGAGAGGCCCCGCAACAGTTGCCGCCGCCCGAACAGGTAGAGGGCGAGCACCGGCACCGTGGAGATCAGCACGGCCGCGAAGAGGCCGGGTACGTCGGTGCCGTACTGGCTCTGGAACGCCCACAGGCCGAGCGGCACCACCCGCTGGTCCTCGCTCTGGGTCAGCACCAGCGGGAAAATGAAGCCGTTCCAGGCGTTCAGTCCGCTGAAGATGCCCACGGTGACAAGCGCCGGCCGGGCCGACGGGAGCACCAGCTTGAAGAAGACGGAGACGGTGTCCGCACCGTCCATGATCATCGCTTCGTAGTGGTCCTTCGAGATGTCCCGCAGGTGGCTGGTGAGCACGATGATCGCCATCGGCAGCGAGAACGCCACCGTCGGCAGGATGATCGCGGTCAGCGCGTCGTACAGGTGCAGCCGCGTGATGATCAGGTAGATCGGGATGATCACCGCCTGGGCCGGGATGGCGAGCCCGAACAGGAAGACCGCGAAGGCCAGCCGCACCGACCGGCTGCGGCTGCGGACGATGCTGTACGCCGCGGGCACGGCGAGCAGCAGCACCCCGGCGACGGTGGCCACCGTGACGATGGCGCTGTTCAGCAGGAACCGCCCGAAGCCGAGATCGATCAACTGCCGGTAGTTCTCGAAGGTGAGCGCCGAGGGCAGACGCAGCGCCCCCTCGGTCACGTACGCCTCCGAGGTGCGCAGGCTGGTGATGGCGATGAAGTAGATCGGCACCGCGACCACGATCAGCCAGAGGGTGGCCCCGATGTTCGCCAGCCAGGTCCGGCCGCGGTGCAGACCGTCCTCGAACTGGTCACCCGACCGGCCACTGGGGTGATGGTGCCGGCCGTGCCGGGCCACCTGGCCGCGCAGGTACGGCCCGGTGCGGAAGTCACCGATGACGGAGGCCCGCCCGGCGGTGGATCGGCTGACGTCGGAACGGCTGGTGGCGGATCGGCTGGCGGTGACGGGGTACTGGTGTCGGGCCGACAGTTGGCGGTCGGTCACAGGAATCCCTCCCGGTCACTCGTCATCCGGTGGTAGCCGGTCGACCAGACGATCACCACGGAGAGCACCGTGCCGACCGCGACCAGCAGGACGGCCAGCGTGCTGGCGAAGCCCATGTCGAAGCCGACGAAGCCCTTGACGTACATGTGCAGCGGCAGCACCCGGGTGGCCGTACCCGGTCCGCCGTTGGTGAGCAGCAGGATCGACTCGAAGTAGGTGAGCGAGCCCACCACGATGAGGACCGAGGAGGCGATGGCCGTGTTGCGCAGTTGCGGCAGCGTGATGGCGAGGAACTGCCGGATGGTGCTGGCGCCGGCCAGCTCGGCGGATTCGTACATGCTGCGCGGGATCTGCCGGGCCGCCGCCTGGTACAGCAGGGCGTGGAACGGGATGAACTGCCAGGCGATCACGAACGCGACCGCGTACAGCGCCAGGTCGGGCGAGCCGAGGATGTTGGTGTCCAACGCTCCCCACCAGTCGCCCAGGCTGGCGATCGGCCCGAAGTTCGGGTCGAGCAGCGAGGACCAGATCAGCGCGATGGCGGTGGTGGAGAGCAGCAGCGGCAGGAAGAAGATCGTCGCGAGCAGCGCCCGGCCCCGCTGCCGACCGGCGGTCCAGACGCCGAGCAGCAGCGCCACCGGGGCCTGGAAGAGCCAGCACAGCAGGGTGAGCAGGAAGGTGACCTTCACCCCGTTGAGGGCGTCGACGTCCTGCGGGAGTGCCCGCCAGTTCTCCAGCCCGGCCCAGGTCGGTTCGCCGAGCCCGTTCCACTCGGTCATGCTCAGGTAGAGCACGATCAGGATGGGCAGGATGCCGAAGCCGACGAAGAAGATGGTCGCCGGAGCGGCCCAGATGAAGCCGGGCCGCTGCGAGCGCTTCACTTCGCCTTCTCCATCGCCGAGACGAACTCCTCGGGAGTGATGTCGGAGAGGAACAGCTTCTGCAGGTTGGTGAGGAGTTCGGCACTGACCGAGGGGGTCAGCGCCTGGTCCCAGGACTGGGTGAAGGCGGGTGCCGCGCCGACCAGTTCGTACGTGAAGATCGCGAACTCGGCGTTCTGGCTGCTGGAGAGCTGGTCCTCGACGTCGCGAACCGCCGGCACCTGGCCGGCTTCGACCAGGTCGGTCACGTACGGCTTCGAGGCGAGCGTGCGGACCAGGAAGTCGACCGCTTCGGCCCGGTAGACCGACTTGGCGGAGACCGAGAAGTAGTTGCTCGGGTTCCCGACCACGTTGCGTGGGTCGCCCGCGCCGTTGGCGATGGAGGGGAAGGGCGACCAGCCGAGGTGCCCGGCGGCGACGAAGTCCGGATTGTTGCTGAGCTGGTTGCCGTACTCCCAGCTGCCCATCAGGAACATCGCGGCCTTGCCGGTGGCGAAGATCTTCGACGCGCCGGTGTTGTCGTAGTTGATGGTCGCGAAGTTGTTGCCGAAGGCGCCGCGTTCAGCCAGCTCCTGGCACATCCGCAGGGCCTCCAGCATGGCCGGGTCGCGCCAGCCGCCGGGTATCCCCTCGGCGATCACGGCGAACTTGTCCGGGCCGCCGATCCGGTCGAGCAGGTACTCCAGATACATCAGCTCGGTCCAGCCCTGCAGTCCGGGCAGGGCGATGGGGGTGATGTCCCGGGCTTTGAACTCGTCGATCAGGCGGAGCAGGTCGTCGTAGGTCTCCGGCGGCTGCAGTCCGGCGTCGGCGAAGACCTTCTTGTTGTGGAACAGCACGACCGGCTGGATGCCGTTCATCGGCAGTCCGTACTGCCGGCCGTTCACCTTGCCCACGTCGATGACGCTGGGCAGGAAGGCGTTCGCGACCTCCGGGTTGCCGCGCATCGCCTCGGAGAGGTCGACGACCTCCCCGGCGTCCACGAACTGGGCGAGGTTGCCGCCGCCCCAGTTGAAGAAGACGTCCGGGGCGTTCGGCGAGCCCATCGAGATCTGCAGCTTCTGCTTGTAGTTGTCGTTCACGTAGGTCAGCAGCTCGGCCTCGATCGACGAGCCGGCGTTGAAGTCGTCGATGCCGCTGCGGATCACGGGTTCGTTCTGCGGATCCTGGAGGGCCCAGACCCGGATGATGCCGTCTCGGCCGGCGCCGGGGCCGGCGGTGCCGCAGCCGGCGGTGACGACAAGGGCGGCGCTGAGCAGGGCAGCGAGAAAGGCTCGCCGGTCGGTGCTGGGAAGGTCCATGAGAACGGGAGCAGTCCCTTCGTCACGTTGGGTTCAGGGGAGGCTTAGTCCAACCGTGATGGTGCGAAAGCGAACCTGTGACCCATGTCGGTCAGGCCAGCATGTCCGATCAGCTTTCGGGAGAAGTGGTGGCGGCGGTTCGGGGCCAAAGACACCTGCTGCGGGCTGGGAAAACTCAGGTCAGCGGCGATCTTGACAGGTCGTGGCGGGAACGGCGATCGGACGACCGGATGACCGGTACCCAACCGCGCGGACTTCGATCGGAAACCAAAGAGACGGTGTACGTAACATTGAATCTTTTCAACCGGATCGCGACGTCGACCGGCGGATTGGAGTCGTTGACAACCCGACGAGGGTCGATCGATACTCCAGGTATCGATATACATCGAAGTAAGGACCACTCCCGTGAACGCTTCTCCCGTCCCCAGGACGCGCCGCAGGCGTAGCCGGCTGAGAATGCTCGTCGGCGGGGTGAGCGCCGTCGTGCTGGTCGCGACGTCGCTGACCCTGGCCACCGCCGCGCACGCCGAGCCAGACCGGACCATCACCTCGAATCTCGAAGGCACCCACAACGGCTTCTTCTTCTCCTTCTGGAAGGACAACGGTGGCTCCGCCACCATGACCTTGCGGGAGGGCGGCCGGTACTCCTTCCAGTGGAGCGGCATCAACAACACCGTCGTCGGCAAGGGCTGGAACCCCGGCTCCCGCCGCACCATCAACTACTCCGGCACGTACGTCCCGCAGGGCAACACCTACCTGGCGCTGTACGGCTGGACCCGGAACCCGCTCATCGAGTACTACGTCGTGGAGAACTTCGGCACCTACAACCCGAGCACGGGCGCCAGCCGGCTGGGCTCGGTCACCACCGACGGCAGCACCTACGACATCTACCGCACCCAGCGGGTCAACCAACCCTCCATCGACGGCACGGCCACGTTCTACCAGTACTGGAGCGTCCGGCAGCAGAAGCGCAGCGGCGGCACCATCACCACCGCCAACCACTTCGACGCGTGGGCCCGGTTCGGCCTCAACCTCGGCACCCACTACTACCAGATCATGGCGACCGAGGGTTACCAGAGCAACGGCAGCTCCGACATCACGGTGAGCGAGGGACCGGTCGGACCCACCGCCCCGCCGACGACCACGCCGCCGGGCACCACCCCGCCGCCGCCCACCACGCCACCACCGTCCACCACGCCACCACCGGGCGGCACCGGCGGCTGCCGGGTGACCAGCTCACTCAACGCCTGGAACAACGGCATGGTCAACAACCTGACCATCACCAACACGGGTACGACCGCCATCAACGGATGGTCGTTGCGGTTCACCCTCGGATCCGGGCAGACCATCACCGGTGGCTGGAGCGCCAACTATTCACCGACCAGCGGGCAGGTGACCGCTACCAACGTCAGCTACAACGGATCCATCGCACCTGGTGGTTCGACGACCATCGGCTACCAGGGCAGCCATTCCGGCAACACCGCCGCGCCGACCGGGTTCGCCCTGAACGGCGCCGCCTGCGGCAGCTGACCCACCGCGTCGGGCCGGGTCTGGGAGGTCCCAGACCCGGCCCGTCGTATCCGGATGGGCTAGCGGCCACGGACCCGGAGCCGCTGGTGGACCCCCTCGGTGGGAGCGTAGGTCGGGTCACCGGAGTAGGCGACGTGGACCGGGTACACCCCCGCCGACAGGCCGGTGGTCGGGAGTTTCACGACGACCGGGCCGCCGGTCAACGCAACCACCTGCGTGCTGCCGCCGAAGGTCACGGCGATCTCGCCGGTCACCCGCGGGGACCCGTGGTGCGGCTGGTGCCGGTGCCGGGCCCGCACGTCGACGTGCAGCCGGAACGTGCCGCCGCTGACGACCGACGCCGGCGCGGCCTTCGCCTTGATCATGACGCCGGCCCGGCCCGGTGGCCGCAGGGTCACCCGGGCCGAACTCGCCTTGGCCGGGTCGGCCACCGAGGCCGCCACGACGGTGAGCGACGAGGCGGTCTCGTCGGCGCCCACCGAGAGCAGACCGTCCGCGGAGATCGAGGTCTGGGCCGAGGCCGCTCCCTCGACCGACCAGGTGACCGCCGGGTCGACCCCCTCGTTCGTCGTCACCCGGGCGGTGAACTGCCTGGACCAGTTCCAGCCCGTGGTGAGTTTCACGGTCGCCGGCGTCACCGTCACGGTGTCGACGCCCGACCACAGGTGGTCCCGGGCAAAGATCGTGAACAGCTGGCTCGCCGTCATCCCGTCGTGCGCGCCGGGGACCTGGGTCGTCGCGGCGGCGTAGCCGCGGGACCGGAAATTGTCCGCGATGGCGTTCTGGGCGGCGAGGCTGCCCTCAAAGACGCCGTTGCCGAGGAAGACGAAGAGGTCGTCGTCGCCGACCGCGGCCGCGACGTTGTCGTAGTCCTGGGCGGTGAGGGACGGGTTACCGGAGAAGTGTCCGTAGAACCCGAACGTGGTCGGGTAGCCCCGGATGACGTGCGCGCCCGTCATCCCGCCGTAGGAGAACCCGGCGTAGGCCCGGCCGGTCCGCTCGGTCGAGACGTTGTAGTTCCCCTCGATCAGGGGAAGGATCGTCTGGACCAGGTTGTTGGCGGCGTTGGTCTGGTTGTAGGAGCCGAAGCCGAGGCTGGTCCCCGTGAAGTGGTTCCCCATGGTGACCACGACGGTGGGCTCGATCTCGCCCTTCGCCGTCATGTTGTCGAGAATGTTCGGGACGTTCGCCGGCACCATGAAGTCGGTCTCGTCGCCGAAGATGCCGTGGGCGAGATACGCGACCTTGTACGGTTCCGCACGCTCGGCATCGTAGTTGGCCGGCAGGTAGACGCCGAGGTAGTGGCCGCTGTCGCCGAGGATCGTGGTGTAGGGGAGGTAGCTGACGGTGCCCCGCTTCGAGCGGTCGGCCACCGGCAACTCGTACTCCGCGCGGGCCTTCAGCACCGGATCGTTCTGCTGCCTGGCGTACGGCACGTAGACGGCGTCGAGCACGTCGTTGTTCCGGACCCGGAACGAGGACTCGCCAGGTGGTCGGGGCTTGGTCGAGGCGGGGTCCCAGATGCGCTTGTTCTCCCAGCCCTGGGTCGGGTCCCAGACCCGGTACCAGTAGCTGATGCCGCCGGCGTGCAGCGGCAGTGAGACCGACCAGTAGCCCTTCGAATCCCTTGTCATGTCCCGGAGGAATTCGGTACCGCCGGAGTGGTACCGGCCCGGCTGCCACTCCTCCGGCTGGTACCGGGTGCCGTTGCCGGTGGCGAGGTCGAGCAGGGTCAGATCCCCGGCGAGGCGGACCTGGGTGGCGTTGGGGTTGCGGTAGACGAATGTGACGGTGTATCCGGTGGGTGACCTGCGATCCGCCTTGACGTTCGCGCCTTCCGCCACCCGGGGTCCGCCTGCTACGGCGGCTGGCGCGGAGACGACGACGCCTAATCCGAGTGACATGGACGCGAGCAACGAGATCGTCGACCTGAGTCGGCGTCTTCCGGTCGCCTTACTCATCTGACCTTTCTCCTCTGTGGTCTTGTCGTCCCGGTGGTTTCACAGTCCTATGAGGACGTTTGGACTGGGTCTTCTCCGTCGGTCGGGCCAGCGTTGACCATCGGAGATGGCCGGACGGTGCCGCTCGGAGCGGGGCGGGAGAAGGCCGGGGAAGGCCAGCGGGACGGGTCGCGGTGTGGTGACAGGACAGGAAGCGCCGCCGACCTGGCCACCCGGGTTGACTTGCCCGGTTGTGGCCGGTATCGGCGCCCTTCGCGTTACCGAGCGGCTAAATCGAATTAGCAGAGCTAGTGTGGCTGGCTGCCTCATTCGGTGTCAAGGGTGCCCGGACCGCCGAGTTGCCGGATTCCCCAGGTCACGGAGTACGCCCGGGTCCTCGCGCGCTAGCTGCGCGGGAGCACGGTGATGGCCACGACGGTGCTGTTGACGACGGTGGCCGTCACGGTGCGGGTGATGGCTTCCGCCGCCGCGCTGGCGCCCCAATCGCCCTGTTCGAGGCGCTTGGCCCGGGTGATCACGGCCGACTTCCACGGAATTTCCCGGTGAAACTGCGGAAGGGTTCCGCTGGCCGAGAGCAGTGCGGCGAGGGCGGCGATCCGGGCCTGCGGTTCGACGCCGTCGACGAGGACCCGCCGAACGTCCGCCAGGAGCCGCACCCGGCGTCCGTTGGCACCCTCCCGCAGGGCTGTCGTCCGGATCAGCCCGAACAACCTGCGGGGCTCCCGGTGGAGGTCGCCGCGCCCGACGAGCCGCTCCAGTACCGGCTCGCGCAGGGCGGGTCCGATCGCCGCGAGCGTCGTCTGCGCCCCCCGGGGCTTGTCGGAGAGGTAGTCCCACGCCGGGCGCAGGATGTCGTCCACCGGTGCCCGGCCCGCGACGCTGCTGAGCCGGCCCCGGTCCGTCGTGGTCAGCCGGCCATCGAGAGCGAGGTCGGCGAGCACGGCTCCCGCGAGCACGTAGTAGAGCGTGTTCTCCCCCGCGATGGTGCCGGACCGGGGCTGGAACAGCAGCAGCAGGAGGTCTTCCGGCAGGGTCGGGGCGGGTGGCTGCACCGGTGGCGAGGCGGTCATCGGCGGGGCTCCCAGCGGAAGAGTCGGGTGGCGAGGGCTACCGAGACGACCACCCAGCCCAGGGTGGGCGCGAGCAGGAGGATCGAATCGGTCACGGCGACGCCGCCGTTCCAGGCGTTCATGGTCAGTTCGGTGGCCGCGCCGCCGGGTAGCAGCCGCTTGAGCCAGGTGAGGTCACCGGCGCCGGTGATGCCTACCCAGCTGGCCACGGCGATCACGCCGAGGGTGACCGGCAGGGTGGTGACCTGGGCGTGTTCGGGGGAGTTCGTCAGCCCCGCGGTGGCCAGGGCCAGGGCGATCATCATGGCCAGGGTCGCGAGCACCGCCACCACCAGCAGCACGAGGTTGGCCGGCTCGGCGGCGACCAGCGCCAGGACGGTCAGGATCGCGGTGACCTGGATCAGGGCGAGTCCGGTGACGGGCAGCAGCAACCCGGCGAGGATGCTGGCGTCCCCGGCGGCGGTGGACCGCAGCCGCTTGAGGAAGAGGTTCTGCCGCCGGGAGGCCAGGGTGGTCACGGCGGTGGCGTACAGCCCGAAGGCGGTCACGGTGAACAGCACGACCGCGGCGATGTAGCCGAGGCTGCCGATCGCGGCGAAGGTCTCGTGCTGGCGGACGAAGTACGCGCAGACCACCACCGGGATGATGAGGCTGGTGATCAGCACCAGCCGGTTACGGAAGATCTGGATCAGCTCGCTGAACGCGATGGGAAACATGACGACACTCCTGTCAGAGGGGGTGGATCACCTGCCGATGGCGCGGAAGACGTCGTCGAGCCGGGTCGGTCCGGCCTGCAGGTCCCGCAGCTCCACCGCGTGGTCCTGCGCCCACCCCAGCAGCAGGTGCAGGTCCTTCTGCAGCTCGAAGGTCTCGACCACGGCCTTACCGTCACCGTCGATGACGGCCGGCAGCGGCAGCACCGGCGCGGACGCGGCCGGGAGAAAGAAGCGGATGACGGCCGGCAGGATGCGGGTCAGTTCCGAGACGGTGCCCTCCCGGTGCAGCGTGCCCTGGTGCATCAGTCCGATCCGGTCGGCGCGCTGCTGCGCCTCCTCCAGGTAGTGCGTGGTGAGCACGATGGTGCTGCCGTTCTCGCGGAGCCGATCCACCGTCGCCCACAGGGCATCACGGGACTGGATGTCCAGACCGGTGGTCGGCTCATCCAGGAAGATCAGCTCCGGGCTGCCGTAGACGGCGGTGGCGAAGTCCAGCCGCCGCTTCTCGCCGCCGGACAGCTGCGACACCTTCCGGCCGGCCCGGTCGGTGAGGTCGACCAGGTCGAGCACCCGGTCCACGTCATCGGTCCGCCGGGTCAGCCGGCCGACCAGGCCGACGGACTCCCGTACGGTGAGGTCCGGGGAGAAACCGCTCTCCTGCAGCATCACGCCCATCCGGGGACGGACCTCGCGCCGCTCGTCCGGGCGGTGCCCGAGGACCCGGACGCTGCCGGAGGTCGGCGCGCGGTGTCCCTCGACGACCTCCAGCGTCGAGGTCTTCCCGGCCCCGTTGGTGCCCAGCAGCGCGTACAGCTCCCCGGACCGGACCTGGAAGGAGAGGTCCCGCACGGCGTGGAAGTCGCCGTAGGTGAGGTTCAACCGATCAACTTCGATGACAGGTGTGGTGGGCATGTACCCAGCACAGCGCGGATCCCCCCGCCCGGTCAGTGGCGCGGTGTCACAACCGGGTGTGACGTGGTGTCACTGGCATGGCCCGTACGACTAATGCCGGTATCCGTCCGGGGTAGGCGTGATCGCTGCTTCGGCGGGCAAAGGGGGTTAACCTCGATTGATGACCGCGAGCGGGCTGAACGTCGGTGAGCGGCTGCGGCGGGTCGAGGCTGTGGTCGATGCCAGCCTGTCTCAGATGGACGCTGACCAGCTGCTCACGGAGTTGTTGGGCCGGCTGCGGCGGATTCTGGATGTCGACGGCGCGACCGTGTTGCACCTGGACCGGCATGCTCACCAGCTCGTGGAGACGGCCGTGTCGGGTCGGGAGTGCGGACCGGGCGGAATCCCGATCCCGGCCGGACGCGGCTACCTCGGCCGGGTCGTCAGCGACCGGCGGCCGGTCCTGGTCGAACATGTCGAGCGCGGGGAGCTACCTGAACTGAGCCGTGCCCCGCACCCACGGTCCCTGCTCGGCGTCCCGATGCTCGCGGGTGCGGATGTGGTGGGGGTGCTGCAGGTGGGCAGTCGCCGGTCCCGCCGGTTCACCGCCGACGACGTCCATCTCCTGCAGCTTGCCGCGGACCGCGCCGCCCAGGCGACCCTGGCGATGGCGAACCGGGTGGACCGGGCCGCCGCGCTGGCGCTGCAACGCAGCCTGCTGCCCGCGCAGCTTCCCGAGGTCGCCGGCATCGACCTGGCCGCCCGGTACCTGCCGGGGCACAACACCGGGGTCGGCGGCGACTGGTACGACGTGTTCGGCCTCCCGTCCGGCTGGCTCGGCGTGGTGATCGGCGACGTGACCGGCCACGGCCTCCGCGCGGCGGTGGTGATGGGTCGGCTGCGTAGCGCTCTGCGGGCGTACGCGTTGGAGGATGACGATCCGGCCAACGTCCTCACCAGGCTCGACCGGAAGATCCGCCATTTCGAGGGCGGGCACCTCGCCACCGCGCTCTACGCGATGCTGCCGCCGGACCGGAGCCGCATCCACCTTTCGCTGGCGGGCCACCCGCCCCCCGTGCTCACCCGGCCGGCGCACCCCACCGAACTGCTCGGGCTGCCGGTGGACGAACCGTTGGGGCTGCGCAGCAGTCGACCGCGCCGTGGCACCGTCATCGACTTCCCGCCCGGCGCCGTGCTGATCTGCTACACCGACGGGCTGGTCGAGCGCCGGACCGAGTCCATCGACACCGGGCTGGAACGGCTCCGGACGACCGTCGCGGTCGCTCCGGCCGACGCGCTCTGCGCCACGGTGATGACCGGCCTCGCCGACGGCGTGCCGTCCGACGACATCGCGCTGCTGATGGTCCGCCGCCGGCCCGCGGAGGCGCAGGCGTCGGGGTGCGCGCCGATCGGCGCCGACGAGTAGAGCCCCACTCCGGACAATCATCGCGAAGCTGGATCATGGCCGCAGGGCATGATTCATCAGATCAATGACGCCGGCACGGCCCGGGTGGACGCGCCCCGCGACACCCACGCTCAATCGCGCCAGCCCGTCGGCCATGGAAATGTTTGCAGCCCAGGGCCGCAACGCATCCATTGACATTCATTTGACCATTACCGTACCCTCGCAGCGACGGCCTTCGATGGCGACGCGGTATCCGGGCTGGCACCGTGTCCGTGCCGGCGAAGGTTGAGCACGCGCGACCGGCGGGTCTGCCCTGCGCGCGCGGGCTCGCGTGTGGGTAGCCAGGGCAGCTACTCCAGTGGACTCTCCCGAGGCGACTTCGGCGCACGCCTGTCCGCAAAGCCGTACGACAGAAAGCGAGACCCTCCGATCATGTTCCGAAGATTGGCCTTCTGCCTCGTCATGACGTTGGCCGCGGTCGGTTTCACCGTGGCGCCGGCCCAGGCCCAGGCGAGCTTCAGTGTCCTGGTTTTCAGCAAGACCGCCGGGTTCCGGCACGACTCGATCCCGGCGGGCATCGCCGCGATCCAGCAGCTCGGCTCGCAGAACAACTTCACGGTGGTGGCGACCGAGGACGCCGGCCAGTTCACCACGTCCAACCTGTCCCGCTTCCAGGCGGTCATCTGGCTGTCGACCACCGGGGATGTGCTCAACGCCAGCCAGCAGTCGGCGTTCGAGTCGTTCGTCCGGGGTGGCGGCGGGTACGCCGGCATCCACGCGGCGTCCGACACGGAGTACGACTGGGCGTGGTACGGCAACCTGGTCGGGGCGTACTTCGCCAGCCACCCGGCGAACCAGAACGCGACGGTGCGGATCGAGGACAGCGCGCACCCGTCGACGGCCGGCCTGCCGACGGCGTGGACCCGGTACGACGAGTGGTACAACTTCCGGACCAACCCGCGGTCGCAGGCGAAGGTGCTGGCCACCGTGGACGAGAGCACCTACACCGGCGGTTCGATGGGCGGCGACCACCCGATCGTCTGGTGCAAGGGCTACGACGGTGGCCGCTCCTGGTACACGGGCATGGGCCACACGAACGAGAGCTTCAGCGACGCCAACTTCCGCAGCCACCTGCTCGGCGGCATCCGGTACGCCGCGCAGGGGACCGGGAACTGCTCCACCGGTCCGCAGCAGCCCGCCGGCTACCACATGAGCACCCTGGCCAAGGGGGTGGCCGAGGTCGGTGAGCCGATGGGGATGACCGTGCTGCCGAACCGCGGCGTACTGCACACCTCCCGCGAGGGCACGATCCGGTACACGGACGCGGCCGGCAACACGAAGGTGGCGCTGACCATCCCGGTCTACACCCACGACGAGGAAGGGCTGCAGAGCATCGAGGCGGACCCGAACTTCGCCACCAACCGATGGGTCTACGTGTACTACTCGCCGCCCCTGTCGACACCGGGCGGCGACGCGCCGGCCACCGGATCGGCCGCGCAGTTCGCGCCGTTCAACGGTCACAACCGACTCTCCCGCTTCACGGTGAACGCCGACTTCACCCTGAACCGGTCCTCGGAGGTGACGGTGCTGGAGGTGCCGACCAGCCGGGGCATGTGCTGTCACGTCGGTGGCGACATCGACTTCGACGCCGCCGGCAACCTCTACCTGTCGACCGGCGACGACACCAACCCGTTCGACTCCAGCGGCTACACGCCGATCGACGAGCGGTCCAACCGCAACCCGGCGTACGACGCCCAGCGCACCGCCGGCAACAGCAACGACCTGCGGGGCAAGGTGCTGCGGATCCGGCCCAGCGCCAGCGGTGGCTACACCATCCCGGCCGGCAACATGTTCCCGCCCGGCACCGCCAGGACCAAGCCGGAGATCTACGCGATGGGCTTCCGCAACCCGTTCAAGATGTCCGTCGACAAGGCGACCGGGGTCGTCTACCTCGGCGACTACGGACCGGACGCGGGCACCAGCAACCCCAACCGTGGCCCGGCGGCGAACGTGGCGTTCGAACGGGTGGCCCAGCCCGGCTTCTACGGCTGGCCGTACTGCTCGAACTACAACACGCCGTACATCGACTTCACCTTCCCGTCCGGCCCCTCCGGTGCCCCGTTCAACTGCTCCGGTGGGCCGGTGAACAACTCGCCGAACAACTCCGGCATCACCCAGTTGCCCCCTTCGCAACGGGCCTGGTTGCCGTACGGCGGCGAGCAGAACCCGCCGGCGCTCTGCTGCGGCAGCCTGTCGCCGATGGACGCCGTGGTCTACAACTACGACGCCTCGCTCGCCTCGGACGTGAAGTTCCCGGCGTCGATGAACGGCCGGGTGTTCCTGGGCGAGTTCGGTCGGCGGTGGGTCAAGACGGCCACGGTGACCGGCTCCGGCGGGGTGGGGACGATCGAGTCGTTCCCGGCCTACACCGGCACCCAGGTGATGGACATGGAGTTCGGGCCGGACGGCGCGCTCTACATTCTCGACTACGGCACCGGCTGGGGGAGCGGCGACGCGAGCTCGGCGGTGCACCGGATCGAGTACAGCTCCGGTGGTGGCCGGGCACCGATCGCGATCGCGGCCGCCAACCCCACCAGCGGGAACGCGCCGCTGACCGTGCAGTTCAGCTCGGCCGGCACCAGCGACCCCGACGGTGACCCCATCACGTACGCGTGGGACTTCACCACAAACGGCAGCACCGACTCGACCGCGGCCAATCCGTCGTTCACGTACACCAGCAACGGCGACTTCACCGCGACGCTGACGGTGCGGGACAGCACCGGCCGGAGCTCCACCGCGAGCGTGGTGATCGGGGTGGGCCGACCGACGGTCACCCTCAACCAGCCGCTCAACGGCAGGTTGTTCAACTTCGGGGACGCCATCCCGTTCCAGGTGACGGTCACCGACCCGAACGCGTCGACGATCGACTGCAGCCGGGTGAAGATCAACTACATCCTCGGCCACGACAGCCACGGCCACGGCATCTCCAGCGCCACCGGCTGCTCGGGCACCCTGCAGACCACGGTGGACGGTGAGCACGACGCCAACGCGAACATCTTCGGCGTCATGGTCGCCGAGTACCTGCCGGCCGGCGCGACCATCCCGGTGACCTCGTCGCAGGCGGTGATGCAGCCCAGGACCCGGCAGGCCGAGCACTACAGCGGCCAGCAGGGCACCGAGATCGTGGAGAAGCCGTCCGCCAACGGCGGTACCGCGGTCGGGTTCATCGAGAACGGGGACTGGATCTCCTTCACCCCGTACAACCTCAGCGGAGCCACCTCGTTCTCCGCCCGGGTCGCCTCGGCCGGTTCCGGTGGCACCCTCACCCTGCGCACCGGCTCGGCAACGGGTCCCGTCGTCGGCTCGGTCTCCGTCTCCCCGACGGGCAACTGGGAGACCTGGACCAACGTCACCGGAACGCTCACCGCGCCGACCGGCACGCAGAACCTTTTCCTGGTCTTCACGGGAGGTTCGGGCTACCTGTTCGACGTTGACGCCTTCACCTTCGTCGGCGGCACTCCGCCGCCGACGACGCCCCCGCCCACCACGCCGCCACCCACGACTCCCCCACCCACGACCCCACCGCCCACTACCCCTCCGCCCACCACGCCGCCGCCCACGACTCCGCCGCCCACCACTCCGGCCGGCCGGTCCTGCACCGCCGCCTACTCGGTGACCAGCCAGTGGTCGGGCGGATTCCAGGGCGAGGTACGGGTGACCGCCGGCTCCACCGCGATCAGCGGCTGGACGGTCACCTGGACGATGAGTAGCGGGCAGACCATCAACCAGTCCTGGAACGCGACGGTCACCTCGAGCGGCAGCAACGTGACCGCCCGCAACGTCTCCTACAACGGATCACTGGGGGCCAGCGCCAGTACGGCGTTCGGCTTCATCGGCTCGGGCACCGGAGCGAACAGCGTCTCGTCGCTCAGCTGTACGGCCACCTGATCCAACCGCCGCACCATGGAGCTGCGCGACACCTGATCCGGTGTCGCGCAGCTCCTTTTTCCACCGGCAGGCTCAGGTGAATTCCGCGGAGCAGGCTCAGGTGAATTGCGCGGAGCGGGCTCAGGCGAATCGGACCGTCGCCGTCCCCAGCCCGTCGAAGGACGCCTCGACCACATCACCGGCGCTGACCGGAAGCGCCGTGGTGCAGGCCCCCGAGAGCACCACCTCGCCCGGCCGCAGTCCCTCCCCGAACTGCGCCAGCGCCTCGACCAGCCAGACCACCGCCTGCACCGGGTCACCGAGCACGGCGGCGCCCCGGCCGGTGGCGACGACCGAACCGTTGATCCGCATCTCGCCGGCGATCGCCGGCAGGTCGACGGCGTCGAGGGTACGGCCGCTGCCGGCGACGACGTAGGCGCCGCTGGACGCGTTGTCGGCGACGGTGTCGAGCAGCCCGATCCGCCAGTCCTCGACCCGACTGTCGATGATCTCGATCGCCGCCCGGACCTCCGTCGTCGCCGCCCGGACCTCCGCCGCGGTGACCCCCGGTCCGCGCAGCGGCCCGCCCATCAGGAAGGCGACCTCGATCTCCGCCCGGGGCGCGATGAACCGGTCGATCGGCACCGACGCGCCATCCGTTATCTGCATGTCGGACAGCAGGTGTCCGAAATCCGGGGTGTCGATACCGAGCAGGCGCTGCATCGCGTCGGAGGTGAGGCCGATCTTCCGGCCCCGGACGGTCGCACCGGCGGCGAGCCGGTGCCCGACGGTGGCCAGCTGAGCGGCGTACGCGTCGGCGAGGGTGAGGGCCGGCCAGGTCCGGGCGGGCGGCGGAACCGGGCGGCGGCTCCGGGCCGCCTCGGTCAGCGCGGCCGCGACATCGTCGGCGACGGAGGTCATCGGACACCTTCCTGCTGTTCCGGCCGGTCGGCGGCCAGGTGCGGTCACGCTACGGCCGGCCGATCGCCGCGATCACGTCAACGTGCCGTTGGGCAGCACGGGGCCCTCCCCTGCGGCCACCTCGTGCGGTTGCCTTCTGGCTCACGGCGCCACGACGGGACATCCCGGCTCCCGGCGCGGCTCACCGCCCACCGCACGAGGAGCAACGAGGAGCACGAGGAGCCGTCATGCGCGAGCTGAACATCGCCGACCTGGTCGACGACGAACGCGGAATCCTCAGTCCTCGGATCTACGCCGACGAGGACGTCTACCAGCTCGAACTGGAACGGATCTTCGGACGCTGCTGGCTCTTCCTGGCGCACGATTCGATGATCGAGAAGCCGGGCGACTTCATCCAGACCTACATGGGTGAGGACCCGGTCCTGGTGGTCCGCCAGCGCGACCGCTCGGTACGCGCGTTCATGAACCAGTGCCGGCACCGCGGCATGCGCATCTGCCGGGCCGACGAGGGCAACACCCGGGCGTTCACCTGCTCGTACCACGGCTGGTCCTACGACCTCGCCGGCAACCTGGTGAACGTGCCGCGGGAGGAGGACGGCTACCGCAACGAGCTGGACCGGCCGGCCTGGGGGCCGGCGGCGGTGCCGCGGCTGGCCACCTACAAGGGCCTCATCTTCGGCACCTGGGACGAGAGCGCCCCGGACCTCGTCGACTACCTGGGCGACATGAGCTGGTATCTCGACTCCTGGATCGACCGCTGGGACGCCGGCACCGAGGTCATCGGCGGCTCGCACCGCTGGGTCATCGACTGCAACTGGAAGTTCCCCTCCGAACAGTTCGCCTCCGACATCTACCACGCCGACTACACCCACGCGTCGGCGACGATGGCGCTGGCCGCCGAGCGCGGCCAGACGCTTGAGGAGTACCGGGCCCAGCGCGGGTCGGGCCGCCAGTTCAGCGCCCCGCAGGGACACGGCACCGGCTTCTTCGAGTCGGGACGGGTGCCCAGCGGCGGCCTGGTCGACGAACTGCGCTCCGGCTGGGTGGACGAGGCCCGGCGGCGGCTGGGCGAGACCCGGGCCACCCACGTGCAGGGGCACAACACCGTCTTCCCCAACTTCTCGTTCCTGCACTCCTCGCGCACCATGCGGGTCTGGCACCCGCGCGGACCCGGCCAGATCGAGGTCTGGGCCTGGGTCTGCATTCCCAAGGGACTCGACCCGAAGGCGCGCGACGCCTTCCGGGTCAACGCGCTGCGCACCTTCAGCCCGGGCGGGCTGGTCGAGCAGGACGACGGCGACAACCTGGTCGAGATCCAGAAGATCCTCCGGGGCTGGATGGCCCGCCGGAACACCTTCAACATGCAGATGGGGCTCGGGCACGCCGCCTACCAGGAGCGCTACCCGGGCCGGACCAACCACGTCTTCGCCGAGGAGGCCGCCCGCTCGTTCTACCGCCGCTGGGCCGACCTGCTCGCCGGCAAGCCGTGGTCGGAGCTGGCCGCCTACGACCGGGCGGCGGAACGGGTGGCCCGCGAGCGCGGGGCCGGGCTCGCCGAGCAGGGTGGGGCGGGCGGGCCACGCGGCGGACCGGACCAGCCATGACCGGCGACGGCTTCGCCCTGCTGGGGGCCTCGGACCGCACCCCGTGGTCGCACTGGCTGCTGAACAACGTCCGGGCGCAGGGTTGGCCGGGGCCGGTGTGGGCGGTCCATCCCCGGCTGGCCGAGGCGTCCGGGGTGCCCTGCTATCCCTCGGTGGCCGACCTGCCGGGCCGGGTCGCGATCGGCGCGGTGGCGCTGCGGGCCGAGCTGGTGGAACAGGCGACCCGGGACCTGCTGACCGCCGGCGCCCGGACCGTCCTGGTCATCTCGAACGGCTTCCGGGAGACCGGCCACGCGGAGGGGGCGCGGCGCGAGGAGCGGCTGCGCGCCATCTGCGCCGAGGCCGGAGCGCTCCTGCTCGGCCCCAACTGCTCCGGCTTCGCCCACTACGACGAGCGGCTCTGCGCCATCGCCCAGCCGGTCCCGGCCGGCCTGACCGCCGGTGACGTCTCGGTCATCAGCCAGAGCGGCGCGCTTCTTTCCGGGGTGCTGGAGGCCCTGCACCGGGACGGACTGGGCGTCGACCGCTGCTACTCCATCGGCAACGGCGCCGCGTTCGACCTGGCCCGCGCGGTCGCGTCGGTGGCGGCCCGCCCCACCACCCGGGTGCTCTGCCTGCTCGTCGAGGGCGTCGCCGAGCCGGACCGGCTGGCCGCGGCGATCGGCGAGGCCCGGGCCGGTGGCCGGCACGTCATCGTGCTCAAGCTCGGCGCCTCCACCGCGGCCCGCGAGGTGGCCCGATCCCACACCGGCGCCGTCGTCGGCGCGGGACGGCTCGTCCGGGCCTGGCTCGAACGGGCCGGCGCCACCGTCGTCAACTCGATCGACCTGATGGCCCGCCTCGCGGCGTTGACCCCCCGGACGCCGGCCGCCCCCGATCAGGCGGTGTTCCTGCTGGCCGGCTCCGGCGGCGCCGCCGCGCTCGCCGGCGACCTGGCCGAACAGCACGGGCTGGCACTGGCCCGGCCGGCCGCCGACACCCTGGCCCGGCTGCGCGAACTGCTCCCGCCGACCGCTCACCTCGGCAACCCGCTGGACCTGGTCGGTGGGGCGCCCGCCACCCGCGGCGCGATCTACCAGGCGGTCTGCGCCGACCCGGGGGTGGGTGCCGTGCTGGAGGCGTACACGATCGCCTGGCCGGACGCCTCCGACGGACGCCGCTGGCACCGGGCCGGGATGGAGGGGCTCGCGGCGGCCACCGCCGCCACCGGCACCCCGGTCGTGCTGGCCTCGGTGTTCCAGCAGGCGCCGACCGACTGGCTCGACGACTTCCGGCGCCGCACCGGCGTACGGACCGCCGCCGACCTGGAGACCACGGTCGCCGCCCTGGCCCGGCTCTATCCGGCCAGCCGGGCCGCGGCGCCGGCCGCGGACCCGGCCGGCGCGGTCATCGGCGAGGCGGCCGGCCGGGCCGCACTGACCGCCGCCGGCATCGACGTGGTGCCGGGTGGGATCGCGAGCGGCGTCGAGGAGGCGCTGGCCCAGGCCGGCGCCCTCACCCCGCCGGTCGTCGTCAAGACCGCCGCCGACATCCCCCACAAGGGCCGGGTCGGCGGGGTACGGGTCGGATTGCGTACGCCGGCGGAGATCCGGACCGCCTGCGCCGACATCGACGCCGCGGTCCGGGCGGCGGGGCTGGCGGTCGACGGCCAGCCGGCCCGGTTCCTGGTCCAGCAGATGGTCGCCGGCCCCGAGATCCTCGTCGGCCTGGTCCGGGACGAGGTCGCCGGACCCACCGTCAACCTCGGCGTGGGTGGGTGGGCCGCCGAACTGTCGGCGCCCGCGGTGACCCTCGCCCTGCCAACCACTCCCACCGAGCTTGCCGCCGCCGTCACCGGCAGCGGACTGGGCCGGGCCGTCGGCGACGCCGCCGCCGGCCTGGTCGACATCGTGCAACGACTGTGCGCCGCCTTCGTCGACGGCGCGCTCCGGGACTACGAAGTGGTCGAGTGCAACCCCGTGATCCTCACCACGGACGGTCCCCGCGTCGTCGACGTCCTGCTGATTCCCCACCTTGCCCCGTCCACCGAAGGGTAGCCATGAAGCGCAGACCCGTCGCGATCGCGTTGTCGATCGCGTTGACCGCCGTCACCGCCGCGTGCGGAAGCGGCGACGACGATACGAACCAGTCCACCGACTCCGCCGGCACCATCCGGATCACCCACCGCACCGGAGTGGCCTCCTGGGACATCGCGAAGAGCCGGAGCGGACCCGAGACCCCGATCCTGGGCCTCGTCTACGACCGGCTGATCGGCCTGGAGCCCAACGGCGACCCGGCGCCCGGCCTCGCCGAGAGCTGGGAGTTCGGCGAGGGCGGCCAGGTCCTCACCCTCAAGCTGCGCGACTCGGTCACCTTCACCGACGGCTCGGCATTCGACTCCTCGGTGGTCAAGGCCAATCTGGAACGGCAGAAGACGATCGAGGGCTCGACCGTCTCGGCGTCGCTGGCCAACATCACCGCCATCGAGGCGCCCGACCCGTCGACCGTGACGATCCGACAGACCAACGCCGACGCCTCGCTTGTCATGCTGCTCGCCGACCGGTTCGGCATGATGATGAGCCCGCAGACGATAAGTGGCTCCGGCGAGGTGACCGAGCCGGTCGGCACCGGGCCGTTCATCCTGCGGAGCCAGACCCCGCAGGCCTCCTACGTCCTGGAGCGCAACGACGACCACTGGAACCGGGACCTGTTCAAGGTCGGCCAGGTGGAGATCACCGTGCTGGAGGACGCGACCGCCCGGCTCAACGCCCTGCGCAGCGGCCAGGCCGACGCCGGTCTGGTGGACGCCAACCAGATCGAGGAGGTCAAGGGCCTGCCGGGCAAGACCGTCACCCCGTACAAGGGCATCGCGGTGCGGGCGATCTGGGTCAACCAGGAGATGGTCCCGGCCTTCAAGGACCTGCGGGTACGGCAGGCGCTGAACTATGCCATCGACCGCGAGTCGATCGTCTCCGGGCTGGCCTTCGGCTACGGCGAACCGGCCTTCCAGCTCGTCCCGCCGATCAGCTCCGCACACGACCCCTCGGTCGGCGAGCCGTTCCCGTTCGACCCGGAGCGGGCCAAGGCGCTGCTGGCCGAGGCCGGCTACGCCGACGGGCTCTCCTTCCAGTTCGGCGTGCAGCCGCCGTTCGCCCGCGAGGCGGAGGCGATCCAGCAGCAGTGGGCCGCGGTCGGCGTACAGGTGGAGATCACCCAGATCGCCAGCTTCGCGCTCGGCGAGGCGCTGTGGGCGAAGAAGACGATTCCCGCTGGCCTCGCCACCTGGGCCGGCCGGCTCGACCCGGGCTTCTCGTACGCCCTGAACCATCTTCCGGGCGCCCCGCAGAACCCCGGCAACTTCGCCGACCCGCAGACCATCGCGCTGATCGAGGACGCTCGCTCCGAGTTCGACCCGGCCGCCCGGGTCGCGAAGCTACAGGCGGTCGCGAAACACCTCGCCACCAACCCGCAGGGCACCTGGCCGGTCTTCTTCCCGCAGGAGGGACTGGTCTACGACGAAAAGGTCACCGGCCTGGAGAACTGGTCGGACGGCTTCCCGCACCTGGAGAACGTCGGCGTCAGCGGCTGACCCGGCACCGGCGGGCGCGGTGTCGCACACCGCGCCCGCCGGCCCCCATCCGAATCGGAGGTGACGACCCATGGCGGCCCTGCTGGTCACCCGACTGGGCCGGGCGGTGATCCTGCTGTTCCTGGTCTCGGTCGCCGTGTTCGGGCTCGTCCTGCTCATCCCGGGCGACCCGGCCGTCACGATCGCCGGCGAGGACGCCTCGCCGCAGCAGCTCGACTCGATCCGCGCCGAACTCGGCCTGGACGAACCCCTGCCCGTGCAGTACGGCCAGTGGCTCTCCGGCGCCGTCACCGGCGACCTGGGCACCTCCTTCCACACCCGGGTCCCGGTCACCGAGTCGATCCTGGCCCGGTTCCCGGCCACCTTCTCGCTCACGGTCGCCGCGCTCGTGGTGGCCCTCGCGATCGGCCTCAGCTTCGGCCTGGTCGCCGCCGCCCACCGCGGCGGCTGGCTCGACCGGGCGCTCACCGTCACCAGCACGGCCGGCATCGCCGTACCGCACTTCTGGCTCGGCATGGTCCTGATCCTCGCCTTCGCGCTCACCTGGACCCTCTTCCCGGCGGTGGGCTACGTGCCGTTGACCGACGACCCGGTCGGCTGGCTGCGCCACATCACCCTGCCCGCGGTCACCCTCGGGGTGGCGGCCGCGGCCGAACTGGCCCGCCACACCCGCAGCGCGATGGCGGAGGTGCTGCTGCAGGACTACCTGCGGACCGCGCGGGCCAAGGGGGTGCGGCGCCGGACGAGAATGCTCAAACACGCCCTGCGCAACGCGGCCGTGCCCATCGTGACCGTGCTCGGCTTCCAGGTCTCCCTGCTGCTCGGCGGTTCGGTGATCATCGAGCGGATGTTCGGCATCCCCGGCCTGGGCAGCCTCGCCATCGACGCCGTGCAGTACAACGACCTGCCGGTGCTGCAGGGGGTGGTGCTGGTCTCCGCCCTCGTGGTGGTGATCGTGAACCTGCTCACCGACGTGGCCTACGGCCTGCTCAACCCGAAGGTCAGGCTCGCGTGAGCGCCCCGACCACCACCGGACCGGCACCGGCCGCCCCCACCCCCCGGCGCCGGTTCCTACGCCGCTTCCTGCGCCACCGACCGGGCGTCGTCGCCGCGGCGCTGCTGCTGGTCATCGTGCTCGTCGCGATCGCCGCGCCACTGCTGGCCCCGGACGACCCGCTGGCCCAGAACCTCGACGGGGTGCTGCTCCCGCCGGACGCCGACCACCTGCTCGGCACCGACGACCTCGGCCGGGACGTGCTGAGCCGGCTGCTCTACGGCACCCGCATCTCGCTGCTCGCGGCGTTGCAGGGCACCGGAATCGCGATTCTGCTCGGGGTGCCGGCCGGGCTGCTGGCGGGCTACTTCGGCGGCTGGCTGGACCGCGTGATCATGACCGTGACCGACGCGGTGATGGCCTTCCCCGCCCTGGTGCTCGCGGTCGCGCTGGCCGGGGTGCTCGGCCCCAGCCTCACCAACGCGATGCTCGCGGTCGGCGTCGTGATGGCGCCCCGGGCGCTGCGCCTGGTCCGGGCCGCCGTCCTGGAGGTACGCGAGGAGACCTACACCGAGGCGTCGCGCAGCATCGGCTCCTCGGTGACCCGCATCCTGCGCCGGCACGTGCTGCCCAACATCGCCCCGCCGCTCGTCGTCTTCACCGCGATCACCGCCGGGCACGTGATGCTGGTGGAGGCCGGCATGAGCTTCATCGGGGTCGGGGTGCAGCCGCCGGACGCGAGCTGGGGTGCCATGCTCGGCGGTGGGTTCCGCTTCATCACCCGGGCACCGACTCTGATCATCTTCCCCGGTCTCGCGATCGCGCTCGCCGTCTTCGCCTTCACCCTGCTCGGCGACGGCATCCGCGACTCCATCGGACGAGAGGAGCGGCGATGACGGCACCGGTACTCGAGGTACGCGACCTGGCCGTCGAGGTGGCCACCGACCGCGGCTGGCTGACGGTCGTCGACGGCGTCGACTTCGAGGTGGCCGCCGGCGAGACGCTCGGCATCGTGGGCGAATCCGGCTCCGGCAAGACGGTGACCGGGTTGGCGGTCACCGGCCTGCTGGAACGGTCGGCGCGGATCCGGCGCGGCAGCGTCCGACTCGGCGGTGAGGAGCTGGTCGGACGCCCGGAGCGGGCGCTGGAGGACATCCGGGGAAACCGGATCAGCATGATCTTCCAGGAGCCGATGACAAGCCTCAACCCGGCCTACCCGGTGGGTGAGCAGATCGCCGAGGGGGTCCGCCGGCACCGCGGGCTCGGCCGGCGGGCGGCGTACGGGGCCGCCGTCGCGGCGCTGGAGCGGGTCGGCATCGCCCGGGCCGCCGACCGGGCCCGCAGCTACCCGCACGAGTTCTCCGGCGGCATGCGGCAGCGGGTCATGATCGCCATGGCCATCGTCTGCGAACCGCAGGTGCTCATCGCCGACGAGCCGACCACCGCGCTCGACGTGACCATCCAGGCCCAGATCCTCGACCTGCTGCGCCAGATGCGCGACGACCTCGGCCTGGCGCTGGTGCTCGTCACCCACAACATGGGGGTGGTCGCCGACCTCTGCGACCGGGTGGCGGTCATGTACGCCGGGCAACTGGTCGAGGTCTCGCCGGTCGAGGAGCTGTTCGAGAGCCCGCGACACCCGTACACGGAAGGCCTGCTGCGGGCCGTGCCCCGGCTGGAGGAGATCGACGGCAGGCTCTCCTTCATTCCCGGCGGCCCGCCGGAGCCGCACCGGATCCCGGTCGGCTGCCGCTTCCACCCGCGCTGCGCCTACCGGCACGACAGGTGTTGCGAGGCACCGGTGCCGCTGGTCGCCGCCGGGGCGCGGGCGGTCCGCTGCGTCCGTGCCGCCGAGCTGGACCTGACCGGGGTGCGGCCATGAGCGACCTGCTGCGGGTGGCGGACCTGGCCGTCACGTTCGCCGTCCGGTCCCGGCGACTGCGCCGGCAACGGCTGCGGGTGCGGGCCGTCGACGGGGTGAGCCTCACGGTCGCGCCGGGCGAGACGCTCGCCGTCGTCGGCGAGTCCGGGTCGGGCAAGTCCACAGTGGCCCGCGCGATCCTGCGGCTGGTCCGCCCCGACGCCGGCACCGTCTGGCTGGACGGCGCCGACGTCAGCCGCTACTCGGCGCGGGAGTTCCGCAAGGTCCGCGCCAGCGTGCAGATGGTTTTCCAGGACCCCTACTCGTCGCTGGATCCGTCGATGACGGTGGCCGACAGCGTGGCCGAGCCGCTGGAGGTGCACACCAGCCTGACCCGGGCCGCCCGGCAGCGCCGGGTCGCGGAGCTGTTCGACCTGGTCGGCCTCGCCGACCACCACCTGCACCGCTACCCGTACGAGTTCTCCGGCGGGCAGCGGCAGCGGATCGCGATCGCCCGCGCCATCGCCGTCGATCCCCGCCTGGTCATCTGCGACGAGGCGGTGAGCGCGCTCGACGTCTCCACCCAGAACCAGATCATCAACCTCCTCGGTGACCTGCGTACCCGGCTCGGCATCGGCTACCTGTTCATCTCGCACGACCTGGCCGTGGTGCGCAACCTCGCGGACCGGGTGGCCGTGATGTACCTGGGGCGGATCGTCGAGGAGGGTCCGGTCGCGCGGGTCTTCAGCGACCCCGCCCACCCCTACACGAAGGCTCTGCTGACCGCCGTCCCGGTGGCGAACCCGGCGCGGCAACGCCAACGGGAACGGGTGCCGCTGCTGGGTGAGGTGCCCGACGCGACGAATCCGCCGACCGGCTGCGCGTTCCACCCGCGCTGCCCGTTCGCGCTGCCGGTCTGCGCCACCGACCGGCCAGCACCGGTCGCCGTGCCCGGCGGCGGCCTCGCCGCCTGCCACCTGCTGGACCCGCCGGCGGACATGCCGCCAGGCTGAACGGGACCGTTGGCGAGCGCGGCCGGGTTGCGCAGACTGCCGGCATGCCGCTGACCGAGGAAGACCTGATGCACGTACCCGGCCTGTTGAGCCGGTGGGCGCTGCTGCCCGGCGGGGTACGCGCGCACTACGTCACGGCGGGCGAGACCGGACCGGCGGTCGTGCTGCTGCACGGCGGAATCGCCGGCTCCTCCGGCCTGGCCGGCTGGCGCAGCGTCGCGGGCTTCCTCGGCGCCAACGGTTTTCGCGTCTACTGTCCCGACCTGCCGGGGTTCGGGCTGACCGTCGACGCCGCCGACTTCTACCGGGCCGGGCCGGTCGGGCACCGCGACTTCGTCCACGATTTCGCCGACGCCCTGGTGCTCGACCGGTTCCACCTGGGCGGCAACTCGATGGGCTGCGCGGTGGCCGCGTACTTTCTGGTCACCCATCCGCACCGGGTGACCTCCTTCGCGCTGGTCGCCGGCAGCGTCGGCGACCTGGTCGCCGACCCGCCGGTGCCGACCGCCAACGGGCGCGCCCGCACCCGGCGGTTCGACGGCACCGCCGCCTCGATGCGGGAGATGCTCACCTCGATCGTGCTGGACCCGGCGACCATCTCCGACGACCTGGTGGAGATGCGGACCCGGCACGCGCTCCGCAACGAGGCCGCCTACCGGCGGCACCAGCAGGCCCCCCGCGACGCGACCACCGCGGTGGCGCTGGCCACGAAGGGGCGGCTGGACCGCCTCGGCATCCCGGGAATCTACGTGTACGGCCGCCAGGATCGGCTCATCTCGGCCGAGGACCGCGGGTACGCCCAGGAGGACGCCCTCCCCGGGGTGCAGTTCTTCTACCCCGACCGGTGCGGCCACCAGGCCCAGACGGACCGGCCGGACGTGGTCGGTCCGCTGCTGCTCGAACTGTTCCGCGACGGCGTGGTGTCCGGTCCGACCGCCGAGTCGGCCGGCGTCTCCGACCGCCGTCCGGTGAACCCCGATCTCGTCGCCGCCGCAAAGGAGCACCCGTGAACCCGACGACGGAACGGCTCGCGCCGTGCATCGAGGATCCGGCCCTGCAGCACTCGATCGAGCAGTTCCTCTTCGACGAGGCCGACCTGCTCGACAGTTGGCGCTTCGACGACTGGCTCACCCTGATGGCGCCCGACGTCCACTACTGGATGCCGACCCGCTCCAACCGGCTGGCCCGGGAGCGGGACCGGCAGATCGCGGCTCCCGACGAGGCGGCCTACTTCGACGAGAACTTCGACCACCTGCGGCAGCGGGTGTTCCGGCTCAACACCGGCTTCGCCTGGTCGGAGGAGCCGCCGTCGCGGACCCGCCACCTGATCACGAACGTCCGGGTCCGGCCGGGCCGAATCTCCGACGAGTACGCCGTCGAGTCGAGCTTCTACGTCTACCAGACCCGGATGGAGCGCGACCTCGACGTCTTCGTCGGCAAGCGGTTCGACCTGCTACGGCGGGCCGACAACCCGTACGGCTGGCAGCTGGTCCGGCGCAAGGTGCTGTTGGACATGGCGACGCTGATGGCCAAAGGTCTGTCGATCTTCTTCTGAGGAGTCAGGGTGATGGGTGACATCTACGGGCTGGGTTACGTCGGCCTGCGGTCCGAGAAGATCGAGCAGTGGCGGGACTTCGCCACCACCGTGCTGGGCATGCAGGTCGCCGAACCGCCCGCCGGGGAAGAGGATTCGCTCTACCTGCGGATGGACGAGCGGGCCTGGCGGTACGCGGTGGCGCCCGGGCCGGAGGATCTGGACTACGTCGGCTGGGAGGCGCGTGGCCCGGACGAACTCGACCGGCTGGCCACCGCCCTGATCGCCGCGGGCTACTCCGCCGAGGAGGCGCCGGACCTCGCGGTCACCCGCCGGGTGGCCCGGGTGGTCCGCAGCGCCGACCCGGCCGGCAACCCGGTCGAGCTGTTCTGCGGCGCACGCGAGACCCGCGCGCCGTTCAGTTCACCGACCGGGGTGCGGTTCGTCACCGGCGACCTGGGCATCGGGCACGTCGTGCTCGGCATGCCCGACCTCGCCGAGGCTAAGCGGTACTACCTGTCCACGCTGGGCTTCCGGGTCAGCGACACCCACGGCACCACCCACTTCTGCCACGTCAACGGCCGGCACCACAGCCTCGCCTTCCGCGCCGAGCCGGGCGAGCCGAGCACCTTCAAGCACTGCATGGTCGAGGTCGCCGACCTGGACATGGTCGGCCGGACCCTCGACATCGTGAACTCCGGGGCGGCGCCGCTGGCCAACGGGCTCGGCCGGCACAGCAACGACCAGGCCGTCTCGTTCTACGTGAAGACCCCGTCGGGCTTCGAGGTCGAGTACGGCGCCTGCGCACGACTGGTCGACGACGGCTGGACGACCCGGACCTACGAGTCAACAAGCATGTGGGGTCATCACCGGCTGCTGCCGGTCACCGGGGTGTGACCGGCGGCGGCCGGCGGGCCGGCTTTCTCGGGCGCGGGCGCGGCTGCCTGGGCCGGCGCGGGTTCCGGGGCCGGCGTCAGCAACGCCTCCAACACCTCGATCGCCTCGACCAGCACGGCCCGCTGGCGGTCGTCGAGCAGTTCGATCCGCTGGGCGAACCGCGCGGTACGCGTCTCCCGCAGCTGATCGAGTAGCTGCTGGCCGGCGTCGGTGACGCAGACGAACGAGGAGCGCCGGTCCTGCGGGTCGACGATCCGGCTCACCAGCCCGCGCGTCTGCAGCCAGTCGATTCCCTTGCTCAGGGTGCCCGGCGCGACGCCCTCCCGCTCGGCCAGCTCGCCCAGCCGCAGCGGCCCGTACGCCTCGATCGTGACCAGGTTGGAGAGCTGCGAGGGCGTCAGCTCGCCGTCCTGGTTCTGCCGGAACTGCCGGTAGAGGCGACCGACGACGACCCGGAGCCCGGAGGCGAGGTCGGTGGTCCGCGGCGCCGGTTCCATACCGGACATGCTACGCCTGCGCGCCGACCTGGTCGGACACCCACGTTCCGACCTCTGGAACGACGCGGTTCTGCCCGGTCTGCCGCCGTGGAAGCCTCCGATCCGTCGATGGGAGGTGGTGCGGCGTGGGTCGTGTCCCGTGTGCGGTGCTCGGGTCGGGCAATATCGGCACCGACCTGATGTACAAGCTGATCCGCTCACCCGAGCTCGAACTCACCGCCGTGGTCGGCATCGACCCGGCCTCCGAGGGGCTGGCCCGGGCCCGGCACCGCGGCCTCGACGCGCCGGCCGAGGGGGTCGACTGGATCCTGGCCCACCCCGACCAGTGCCGCATCGTCTTCGACGCGACCTCCGCCGCGGCCCACCGCGCGGCCGCGCCCCGGCTGGCCGACGCCGGGCTGCGCAGCCTCGACCTGACCCCGGCCAAGGTCGGCCCGGGCGTCGTGCCGGTGGTGAACCTGGACGCGCACCTCGACGCCCCCGACGTCAACCTGGTCACCTGCGGCGGCCAGGCGACGATCCCGATCGTGGCCGCGGTCTCCGCCGTCACCCCGGTGCCGTACGCCGAGATCGTCTCCACCATCTCCAGCCGCTCGGCCGGACCCGGCACCCGGCAGAGCATCGACGAGTTCACCCGGACCACCGGCGCCGGCCTGGTGACGATCGGCGGCGCCCGGCACGGCAAGGCCATCATCATCCTCAACCCGGTGAAGCCGCCGATGCTGATGCGCTGCGCCGTCTTCTGCGAGATCGCCGACGACGCCGACCAGGCGGCCGTGCGGGCCTCGATCGTGGCGACCGCCGCCCGGGTGGCGGCCTACGTGCCGGGCTACCGGGTCCGCGGGGAGCCGGTCTTCGACCCGGGCCGGGTGACCGTCTTCGTCGAGGTGGAGGGGGCCGGCGACTACCTGCCCACGTACGCCGGCAATCTCGACATCATGACCGCGGCGGCGGTGGCGGTGGGCGAGCGGGTGGCACTGCGCTCGGAGGTCTCGGCATGACGGCCCGGCTGACCGCGGCCCAACAGGCCGGCCTGGTGGTGGTCGACTCGACGCTGCGCGACGGCAGCCACGCGATAAGCCACCAGTTCACCACCGGTCACGCCGCCGCCGTCGCGGGCGCGTTGCAGACCGCGGGCGTCCCGGTCATCGAGGTGAGTCACGGCGACGGCCTGGGCGGCTCGTCGCTGTCCTACGGCCGGTCCGCCGTCGACGAGCTCGCCCTGGTGGCGGCGGCCGCCGAGGCCGCACCGGACGCGGCGATCGCGGTGCTGCTGCTGCCCGGCATCGGGGTCGGCGAGGACCTGCGGCGGGCCCGCGACGCCGGGGCCCGGATGGCCCGGGTGGCGACCCACTGCACGGAGGCCGATGTCGGCATCCAACACCTCGGGCTCGCCCGCGACCTGGGCCTGACGGCCGTCGGGTTCCTGATGATGGCCCACCGCAGCAGTCCTGAGGAGCTGGCCGGGCAGGCCCGGATAATGGCCGACGCCGGGGCGCAGGTGGTCTACGTGACCGACTCGGCCGGCGCGCTGACCCCGGCCGAGGTCCGCGACCGGGTCGGCGCGCTCCGGGCCACCCTGCCGGCCGAGGTGGCGATCGGGATCCACGCCCATCACAACCTCAACCTGTCGGTCGGCAACTCGCTGGCCGCGGTGGAGGCCGGCGCGACCTGGATCGACGGCTGCCTCGCCGGGATGGGGGCCGGCGGCGGCAACACCCCCACCGAGTCGTTGGTCGCGGCCCTGGGACGCGGCGACCGTCCGGTCGACATCGCGTTGATGCCGTTGCTGGACGCCGCCGACGACATCGTGCGCCCGCTGCTGCCCCGACCGCTGACCATCGACCGGGAGGTCACGATCCTCGGGGTCGCCGGGGTCTACTCCTCGTTCCTGCGGCACGCGGAACGGGCCGCCGAACGGTTCGCCGTACCGGTCGCGGAGATCCTGCTGGAGGCCGGTCGACGGGAGGCCGTCGGCGGGCAGGAGGACCTGCTCATCGAGATCGCCGCGGAACTGTCCACCACCGGCTGAGTGGGAGTCACCCGATGCGCCGCGGCGACCTCGCGGCACCGTGTCCCGCCAGGGTGAACGCCGCCGTTGAGGCCCGCCCACCGGGCGACCTACGGTGGCGCGCATGAACGCTGAGCCGATGACGACCTTCCCCGCCCAACGGCTGCACCGGGTCGGCGTGGTGGTCAAGGACCTGCGGACCGCGGCCCGCAACTACGCCGAGATCTTCGGGATCGACAACTGGGCGGTGTCCGAGCTCGGGTCCGACCGGCTCTCCTCGACCACGATCCGGGGCCGGGTGGTGCGGCACAGCTACCGGACGGCGGTCGGCACCACCCCGTCCGGCGTGGTCACCTTCGAGCTGGTCGAGGCCGGTCCCGGCGAGAGCACCTTCACCATCCAGCGCTGCTCGCGGGGGCCGGGGGTGCACCACCTCACGCTGGCCGTGGTCGACGAGGAACGCGCGGCGGCGGTCGAGGAGTTCCTCGCCAGCCGCGGCGTGCCGGTCGCCCAGACCGGGCTGGTGGACGGCACCCTGCGGCACCTCGACTTCGACACCCGTGCCCTGCTCGGCGGCTACTACCTGCGGCTCGCCGTCGACCTGGACGGCACCCACCCGGACGGTGGGCCGCCCGCCGACGAGCGGTGGGACCTCTCCGGCGAGTACGCCCGCCCCGCCGGGGTGGAGCCGATGGAGGTCAGCCAGCTGCACCACTTCGGCGTGGTGGTGAACGACGTGGTCGGGTCGGTGGCCCGCTACGCCGACGTGTTCGGCATCAAGAGCTGGAACTTCATGAACTGGCGGACCGAGCCGGGTCGGCTGGACAACCCGTTCTACAAGGGAGCGCCGGTCAACCACGAGTACTTCTGCGGCATGGGTTTCGACTTCCGCGAGTTCGGTTTCGAGATCATCCAGCCCACCTTCGGGCCCAGCCACTACCGGGAGGACTTCCTCCGCGAGGTGGGCGAGGGCGTGCACCACATGCAGCTGTTCTACCCGCGCGACGCCGACCACTGGCAGCAGGTCGCCGACTGGCTGGCGCCGCTCGGCGTACCGGTGGTGATGGGCTCGACCCTGCGCGGCGGCGCGACGACGTTCTACTACCTGGACACCCGCGAGGCCCTCGGCGGCTGGACGATCGAGGCGACGCTGCGGCACGCCGGCGCCGATCCGGCGAAGCGCGTCTACGACTTCGTCTCCACCTTCGACTGATTTGTCTCCACCTTCCACTGAGGAGTCAACCGATGCCGATCCGGGTCGTGGTCAACACCCATGCCGACGAACACACCGTGGACGAGCTGACCGCGTACTGGCGTGACAAGTGCCGGACCTGCGAGGGCGAACGCGGCAACCTGCAGTACGAGGTGTTCCGCAGCATCACCCATCCGGAGAACTTCGCGCTGCTGGAGCTCTGGGCCGACCAGGAGTCCTACGACGAGCACTGGGCCGCCGAGCTGGCGCGCAAGAAGCCGCTGCCGCGGCGGGCGCCGCGCCGGGTGGGCCGCGACGGCGTGGAGTTCTACTTCGACCAGCGCTACTACGTCTACGTCGACGGCCGCTGGCAACCGAAGGAGTAGTCGGCGGCCGCTGACAGCCGAAGGGCTAGGAGAGCCGGTTGACCGGCACCGATTCGTCGGTGAGCCGGTCGGGTGCCACGGCCGCCCGGGCGGCGACCAGTTTGGTCGCCATCCGCAGTTCGCGCGGCCGTCCGATGGCCGCCGCGGCCGTCACGACGCCGTCCCGCATCCAGAAGACGGTGGCCGAGCCGGCCGCCAGGTCGCCCCGGACCACCGTCGGCAGACCCGCTTCGGGCTCCCCGACGACCTGCAGGTTGTGCCCCACCTGATCGGTCCAGAACCACGGCGGCGCGGCCGGCGGCCCGGCGGCGCCGACGATCGCCGCGGCCACCGTCGCGCCCTGGTCGATCGCCGACCGCCAGTGCTCGCGGCGGACCGGGCCGCCGCGCCACGCACACGGCCGGTACGCGACGTCGCCGGCCGCCCAGATGTTCGGCGCCGAGGTGCGGCCCGTCGCGTCGACCCGGATCCCCTCGGGGTCGACGTCGAGGCCGGCCGCGACGGCGATCCCGGTGCGGGGCACCATTCCCACCCCGGCCACGATCAGGTCGGCCGGCACGGACCCGCCGTCGCCGAGCCGCACCCGGCCCGGTGCGGTGTCACTCGGCGGGTCGATGCCGGCGATCGGGACCCCGCACCGCAGGTCGACTCCGGCGTCCCGGTGCCGGCCGGCCAGCCAGTTCCCGAGCAGGCCGCCGAGGGCCGCGAACGGCCGCGGCGCCACGTCGAGCACGGTGACCGAGCAGCCCGCCGCGGTGGCGGTGGAGGCGAGCTCGCCGCCGATGAAGCCGGCACCGATCACCACCAACCGGGCGCCCGGCCGCAGCCGGTCCCGAATCCGGCGGGCGTCGGCGAGGGTCCGCAGGTAGTACACCCCGTCCGGGTCGCCCGGCAGCCGCCGGGCGGCGCCGCCGGTGGCGAGCAGCAGGTGGTCGGCGGCGAACCGCTCGCCGTCGTCGACGGTCACCCCGACCCGGGCCCCGGTCTCGACCCGGGTCACCGTCCGGCCGGGCCACAACTCGATGCCCCGGTCGGCCAGGTGACCGGCCGGATGCAGCCACGGCGGGTCACCGCCGCGCAGGAAGGACTTGGACAGCGGGGGCCGGTCGTACGGCTGGTGTGGCTCGTCGCCGAGCACCACGATCCGACCGTCGTAACCGCGGTCGCGCAACGCCAGGGCGGCGCTGGTGCCACCGATGCCGGCTCCGACGATGACGACGGTCATGGCCGGGAGATCAGTTGGGCGGCGTGCCGGACGGCCTCGACCGAGCGGTCGGGCACCAGCCGGCCGGCGGGTACCGACAGCGAGAGCGCGCCGGTCACCACGCCGTGTTCCAGGATCGGTGCGCCGACGCAGGTGAGCCCTAGCCGGGCCTCCTGCCGGTCGACCGCGTACCCGGTCCGCCGGGCGGTCGCCAGTTCGTTGGCGAGCCGCGTCGGGTCGGTGATCGTACGCGGAGTCAGCGGGGTCAGTCCGCCGGCCACCACCTCGGCGACCGTCTGGGCGTCGGCTCGGGACAGCATCGCCTTGCCGACCGCCGTGCAGTACATGGGCATCAGGCCACCCACTGTGGACGGGGAGTCGAGGTGGTTGTGGCCGTAGATCTTCTCCAGGTACAGCACCTGGTGGCCGTGCGGCACGGCGAGCTGGATCGTGGCGTGGGTGGCCTCGTAGAGGTCCTGCATGTGGGGCAGCGCGCGGTCGCGCAGCTTGCGGGGCCGGCAGACCGGCACCAGGTTGCCGAGCCGGAACAGCTGCGCGCCGAGCAGCCAGCGGTCGCCCTCGCGCTCGACCAGGCCGTGGCTTTCCAGGATGCAGAGGAGTCGGTAGGCGGTGGACTTGGCTACTCCGGCGCGGCGGGCTATCTCGCTGACGCCGAGGACGCCGCTGGTGCCGTTGCTGAAGGTGTTGAGCAGCGCGAGTGCCTTACCCACGCTGGTGCTGACGTCGGTGCCATCGGCCGGCCCGGAAGGCCGCCTGGCGTCGGGTCGTACGAGGGTGGAGGTGGTCATTGCGCTTCCCCCTGTCCGCTGACGGGCGCGCGGCATCCGCCGCCGCCTGGTCGCTCGGCTGCCGGGTGGAGACATGAAATCGAAAGGGGTACGACGCCGTCGCGTCGAGTTATTTGGCTAAGCGAAATATTAACCTGCCGGCAACATCTAGACAATAGCCTGAGCAGGGATTACTCACGGTCAACCGAGCTGGCGGGCCGAACCGACCGACTCATTGCCAGCGGTCCCAGACCTCGGTCGGCACCGCGCCCGGATCGACCGCCGCCGCGAAGTGCGCGTGCGCCTGCGGCAACAGCTGACCGGCGTAGAAGTCGGCGGTCAGCAGCCGACCCCGCGCCACCGGATCACCGTCGGCCGTCGCCGCCGCCCCGGCCGCACCCCGCGCGAGCAGCCATCCCCCGAGCACCAGACCGAAACCGCGCAGATAGGGGGTGGCGCCCGCGGGCGAGACCCGCGCGGTCGACCGGGTCAGCGTCGCGGCCGCCGCGGACAGGGCCGCACCGAGCCGCGCCAACCGGGCCGGCAGCTGGCGTACGGTCTGGTCGATCTCTGCGAAGAGCGCCTGGACGGCCAAGCCGCCGTCCGCGCCCAGCTTGCGCCCGACCAGGTCCAGCGCCTGGATGCCGTTGGTCCCCTCATAGATCGGGGTGACCCGGACGTCGCGGTAGTACTGGGCGACCCCGGTCTCCTCGACGAAGCCCATCCCGCCGTGCACCTGGATCGCCAACGAGGTGAGCTCGACCGCGGTGTCGGTGCACCAGGCCTTCACGATCGGCGTCAGCAGGTCGGCCCGGGCCGCCGCGGCGGCCCGGGCCGCCGCGACCGGATGATGCGCCGCGAGGTCGATCGCGTACCCGGTCAGATAACACATCGCGCGCATCGCCTCGATCGACGCCTTCATGGTCAGCAGCATCCGCCGTACGTCCGGGTGGGCGGTGAGCACGGCCGGCGCCCCGGCGAACCGGCCCTGCTGGCGCTGCCGAGCGAAGGTGACCGCCTGCTGGAAGGCCCGTTCCGCGACGCCCAGCCCCTGCACCGCCACGCCCAGCCGGGCGTCGTTCATCATGGTGAACATCTGCCGCAGCCCGGTGTGCGGCGCGCCGACGATCTCCGCCTCGGCGCCCGCCCCCGCCGCGCCGAAGACCATCGTGCAGGTGGGGGCGGCCCGGATGCCGAGCTTGCGCTCCAGCCCCACCGCCCGCACGTCGTTACGGCGACCGTCGGCCGTCCATTTGGGAACGAGAAAGAGCGACAGGCCCCGGGTGCCCGGCGGCGCGTCCGGGGTGCGGGCCAGCACCAGGTGCACGATCTGCTCGGTGAGATCGTGATCGCCGTAGCTGATGAAGATCTTCTGCCCGGTGAGCCGGTAACCGGCGCCGTCCGGCACCGCCCGGGTCGCGATCGGACCCAGATCGGAGCCGGCCTGCGGCTCGGTGATCGCCATCGTCCCCAGCCACTCGCCGGTCACCAACCGCGGCAGGTAACGCTCGCGCTGCCCGGCGGAGCCGTGACTGGCCAGCACCTGGGCCACTCCGCCGGCCAACGTCGGCGCCATCGAGAGCGCCAGGTTGGCCGCCGTCAGCAGTTCCCGGGCCGCCACCCCGACGGTGAGCGGGAAACCGCCGCCACCGTGGTCGACCGGCTGGGTGAGCGCCCCCCATCCGGCCTCGACGTACCTGCGGTACGCCTCGCGCACCGCCACCGGACACCGGACGCCGTCGGCCGTCAACGTCGCGCCCTCGACGTCGCCGGTCCGGTTCGTCGGCGCCACCACCTCCGCGGCGAACCGCCCCGCCTCGTCGAGCACGCTCGCGACCGTCGCCGGATCGGCGTGCTCGAACGGCTCCAGCGCGCGGAGCTCGGCGACCGGGACGATGTGCGCCAGGGTGAACGCGATGTCCGCCAGCGGCGGCCGGTAGCCGGCCGCCAAGACCCGGGTCACCGGGCCGCCGCCTCGGCCGGGTGCCGGCCCGCCCCGGCCGCGTGCCGGCCCGCCAGCCGGCCGGTCACCAGCGCGGTCGCCAGGCCGCCGGCGTAGCCGCCGTTGCTCACGTTGCCGACGTCGCAGCCCGCCGCGTACAGGCCGGGCAGGCACACCTCGCGGAACTCGCTCAGCTCGGTGATGAACCCGGCGATCAGTGAGCTGCTGCCGGCCCGGCGCAGCACCCGGGCGTGCTCGTCCACCGCCAGCCCGCCCATCGTGAAGGTGATCGCGGCCTGCACCCCCACCGCGAGGTACGGCGGCCGGGCCAGCCCTTCGGCATGACCGGTGCGGGGCGGCGTCAGGGCCGCGGCACGTCCCTCGGCGCAGGCCGCGTTGAACTCCGCAAGCGTCCGGCGTACGTTGCCCGCCGGGAGGCCGTGGCCGGCCAACCGCTCGGCCAACTCGGTCACGCTCTCACCGGTCACCACCGGGGCGCCCCGGTCCCGGGCCCACTCGACGGCCACCCGGGTCAACCGGCGCCCGGGCCGCGCCTCCTCGCCCGCCACCCGGGCGTCGACGACGTAGAACCCGCGCCCCTCCGGCTGCGCGGCCAGCGCCTGGTTCAGCGCCTCCTCACCCGTGCCGGCCGACTCGTCGGCGAACCGCCGGCCGAACAGGTTGAGCGCCACCGCCTTCTCGCCGTAGATCTGGCTGGCGTCCCGGAACTCCAGCGGCCGGAACCGGGTCGGCGGGGCGGGCAGCGCATGGCCGTAGAACGTCTCCAGGCCGGCACTCGCCGCCGCGCCGACCTCGGTCGCGGCGAGGAAGCCGTCCCCGGTGCTCCAGCTGTTGGCCCGCAGCAGCAGGTTGCCCGGGGCATGTGTCACGTACCGGCGGAGCAGCTCCGGATTGCCCTGGAAGCCACCGGTCGCCAGGATCACCGCGTCGGCCCGGCGGGTGCCCGTCGCGCCGGCCGCGTCGACCGTCCGGACGCCGGCCACCGCACCGGCCGCGTCGACCTCGATCCGCTCCACCGCCGTCTCCAGCACCAGCGAGCCACCCAGCCGGTCGAACGCGGCGCGCAGCGCACCGAGCACCTGCGGCGGGTCCGAGCGCTGCCCCCGCCCGTACCCGAAGACGTTCTCCATCGGGCGGAACACCGCGCCGTGGCCCGCCAGCCACTGCCGGCCGGCGTCCAGTCGCTCGTGCACCAGACCCTGCAGCACCGGGTTCCCGGCCGGGATGGCCGCCTCGAACTCGGCCAGGTCGTCGAAGGTCCAGACCAGCCCGCCGGAGAGCGCCGTCGAGCCCCCGATCTCGGGCGCCTTCTCCAGCACGATGACCTCGGCGCCACCTTCGAGCGCGGAAACCGCGGCGGTCAGGCCGGCCAGACCCGCGCCGCAGACCACCACCGACCGTCCGACCACCATGCCCGTCTCCCGTCGTCGGATCCGGACGCTAGGTCGCTGTGGGGCCGGGGCACCACCGATCGTTCAGGACCGCAGAACGCGGAACCCCTGCGATCCCGTTCCACCGTGCGGTCCGGCCGGCTGTGTGCGCCGCACACCCCGGCCCAGACTGAGCCGGTCACCGACCCGAGGAGCGGTCACCGACCCCGAGGAGCGCAAGATGACCCGGCCTGGCACCGACGATCTGGGCGGCGCCGTCACGGTGATCACCGGGGCCAGCCGCGGCATCGGCCGAACACTGGCCCGGGAGCTGGCCGCCGCGGGTGCCCGCGTCGCCGCCGCGGCCCGCGACCGGGTCGGCCTGGACACCCTCGTCGAGGAGATCACCGCGGCCGGCGGTGAGGCGGTCGCGGTGCCCACCGACATCTCCGACGCCGCCTCGGTGGACGGGCTCTTCGACGCCGTGGCCGACCGGTTCGGGCGGGTCGACGCGCTCGTCAACAACGCCGGCATCATCAGCTACGAACCGCTCACCGAGACCGACCCGGCCACCTGGGACCGGATCTTCGCCGTCAACGTGCGCGGCACCTTCCTCTGCACCCGGGCCGCGCTGGGCAAGCTGGAACGCGGCGGCTCGATCGTCAACATCGCCTCGGTCTTCGGCACCACCCCGGTCCGTGGCTACGGCGCGTACTGCGCCTCAAAGGCGGCGATCCTGCAGCTGACCCGGGTGGCGGCGGCGGAGAACGCCCGCCGCGGCATCCGGGTCAACGCGGTCGCCCCCGGCTACGTCGAATCCGACTTCAACGCCGAGTCCTTCGCCGACCCGGCCGTCCGCGAGGCCGTCGAGCGGCGCATCCCGCTCGGCCGGATCGCGACGGCGGACGAGCTGGTGCCGATCGTGCGCTACCTCTGCTCCCCGAACTCCGCCTACGTGACGGGCTCGGTCGTCACCGTCGACGGCGGGTTCTCGCTGCGATGAACGGGGGCCAACGGTGTCGGATCTGAGCCTTGCCGGCGTACGGGTGCTGGAGCTGTCGGAGGGTTGGTCGGCGACCGCCATCTGCGGACGACTCCTGGCCGACCTCGGCGCCCGGGTGGAGAAGCTGGAGCCGGCCGGCGGCGATCCGGTCCGCCGCCTCGGCCCCGGGCCGGACGGCGGCGACTCGCTGCTGGCCACCTCGCTGCACCTGGGCAAGGAATGCCGGCGGGTGCCCTGGCCGGACCGGCCCGACGAACTCGGGGTCCGGGTCCGCAACCACGCGGCCGGGGCGGACATCGTGCTCGTCGACGACGTCTGGCTGCGCCGCCTCGCGCCCTACGGGCTGGGTGACGAGAACGGCTGGCGGGAACTCGATCCGCGCCTGGTGACCGCCGTCAGCTCGGCCTTCGGGCAGGGAGCAGAAGGCCGCCGCCGGCACGCGAGCGAGCTCGTCCTGCAGTCGGTCGGCGGGATCACCGCCCTCAACGGCCACGCCGACAGCCCGCCCAGCCGGGCCGGCATCCCGCTCGGCGCCAGCGTCTGCGCGCTGCTGACCTGCGGAGCGGCGCTGGCCGCCCTGCTGCGCCGGGACGCCGGGGGCGACGGGGCCTGGATCGACATCGCCGGGTTCGACGCGATGCTGATGATGCAGGGCAACTTCCTGCCCGCCTACTTCGACTCCGGCAAGCTGCCGAGCCGGGTCGGCAACGTCCAACTGCTCTCCGCGCCGTGGAACACCTACCCCACCGCGGACGGGGAGATCGTGATCGTCGCGATCTCGGAGAATCTCTGGCACCGGCTGCTGGGGGTGATCGGACGGACCGACCTCGTCGGCAACCCCCGGTACCGGGGCAAGCTCAACCGGGTCCGGCGGCGAGCCGAGGTCGACGGCATCATCGCGGCCTGGACCTCGACCCGGACCTCGGCCGAGGTGGCCGCCGCCATGGACGCGGCGCGGGTGGCGGTCGGCGAGGTACGCACCATCGGACACCTGCTCGCCGACGACCATCTCACCGAGCGCGGGCTCGTCCGCACCGCGACCGTCGACGGGCGTACCGTGCCGGTCTGGGGGTCGTTCTTCCGCATCGAGGATGCCGGCGAGCCGGCGCCGGGACCTCAGCCTCCCACCGCCGCCGGGCAACCGCCCCTCGCCGGCATCCGGGTGCTGGAGATGGGTGGGCACACCGCCGGTGGGCTCGCCACCCGGATGCTGGCCGACCTCGGCGCCGATGTCATAAAGGTGGAGCTGCGGCAGGGCGACAACGCGCGGGAGACCGCCCCGGTGCTGGCCGACGGCAACGCGTACCTGTGGCACTTCTGGAACGTGGGCAAGCGGTCCGTCGTGATCGACGTCGCCGACCCGCGCGGGCACGCGCTGCTGCGCCGGCTGATCGCCAGCAGCGACGTGTTCTGCGAGAACATGGCGCCCGACACCGTCGAGAAGCTGCGCCTGACCGACGCCGACCTGCGGGACGCCAATCCGCGGCTGGTCTACTGCGCGATAAGCGGATTCGGCTGGCGCGGAGGACGCAAGTACCGGCGGGCCTTCGACGCCGTGCTGCAGGCCGAGGCGGGCATCATGTCGGTGACCGGCGAGCCCGGCGGGCGGCCGGTGAAGACCGGTCCCTCGGTGGTCGACAACACCGTGGCCCTCGGCTCGGTGGCCGCCGTCGTCGCCGCCCTGCACCGGCGCCGCCGCACCGGCGCCGGCGCCTTCGTCGACCTGGCACTCTTCGACACCGCCGCCTGGCTCACCACCGAATGGTGGCCGTCCGCGTGGACCGGCGGCGCGCCGGCGCCGGTCGGCAACCGGCACCCGTACCACGCCCTGCACAACGCCTACCCGAGCAAGGACGACCGGTGGGTCGCGGTCACCGCCGAGACCGAGGACGAGCGGGCGGCGGCTCGGGAGCTGTTCGGCCTGGACGCCGACGAGACCGGCTGGGACGCCGCGGTCGCCGGGTACGTGGCCGGCCGGCCGGCGGCGACCGTCGTGCAGGAGTGTCAGCAGGTCGGGATCGCGGCCGGTCTCGTCAACGACCTGCCCGAGGTGATCGAGCACCCGATCACCGCGGAGCGGCGGATGGTCCTCGACATCGAGATCACCCCCACCGACAGCTGCCACGTGATCGGCAGCCCGTTCAAGTTCGGCGCCGAGTCGACGCTGCTGGCGGAGCGCCGGCGGGTGCCCGGACTCGGCGAACACACCGACGAGATCCTGCGCGAACTCGGGATCGACGACCAGGAACGCGCGGCGCTGCGGGAGGCCGGAGTGACCGCACCCAGCCAGGAGGCGAGACATTGACCGAGGTCGCCCAGATAGAGGCCCCCGTACCACCGGAGGACATCTCCGACGAGGTACGTGCGCTGATCGGCACGATGAGCGCGTGGTGGACGGCGCCGGAGCCGATCGACCGCTCCTACCTCCGCCGGTTCGCCGACGCCACCTTCAACGACGAACCCGTCCACCGCGACGAGCGCGCGGCGCGCGCCGCGGGCTATCCCGACGTGGTCGGCCCACCCACCGCGATCGTCCGCTACCCGCACGGCGGCCTGGAGATCCGGCCACCGAACCAGGTCTTCAAGGACATGGTCCAGGTCCTCGTCTACGGCGGCCGGACCCACGTACACGGCGGGACCCGGCTGCGGATCTTCCGGCCGCTGCAGGTCGGGGACGTGGTGTCACAACGGACCCGGCTCCGCGAGGTCGCGATGAAACAGGGCCGCAAGGGCCGGATGGGAATGATCGTCCGGGAGACGGTCTACGTGAACCAGTTCCGCGAGGTGCTGGCCCACACCCAGCAGATCGAGTTCGAGCTACCCTAGGAGACCCAGCGTGCGCTACTTCGACGATGTCGCCGTGGGCGACCAGCTCGGCCCGAGGACAACCGGGCCGGTCACGACGTCGCACATCGTGCGGTTCTCCACCTCGGTCGAGACCTTCTACCCGCTGCACCACGACGCCGACTGGGTCCGCGAGCGGGGGATGCCCGGCATCCTGATCGCCGGCCCGTTCAAGCACGCCCTGCTGGTGTCGCTGGTGACCGAGTGGTCCGGACCCGAGGCGTTCGTCCGGGAAGCCGACTGCTCGCACCGCGGCATCGACTACCCCGGCAGCACCTTCACCGCCACGGGCGTGGTGACCCGGGTCTGGGAAGCCGAAGGGCTCGGCCACGTCGAGTGCGAGATCGACCTGACGAACGACAAGGGGGAGCGGACCTGCCACGGCCGGGTGGTCACCGTGCTGCCCCGCAGGGGACACGGCCACGTGCTGAAGATCTTCGAGCCCGATCCCGAGCTGTACGAGTGGGCGTTCGCCGACGACACCGTCCCGGCCCAGCGGTGAGCGCCGTGTTCTCCGACATCCGCTACGAGAAGCACCTGCGGGTGCCGGGTGCCGCCTGGATCACCATCAACCGTCCACACCGGATGAACTCCACCACCCAGCAGACCTGGCGGGAGATCAACGCCGCGGTGGAGGACGCCGACGCCGACGCCGAGATCGGCGTCATCGTACTCACCGGCGCCGGCGATCGGGCCTTCTGCGCCGGCGGTGACGTCGGCGAGCACGCCTCCGACGACCCGGCCGCGACCGGCTTCCGCCACCTCGGGCTGCTGCACGGCGGCATCGAGGACACCCTCAAACCGGTGATCGCCCGGGTCTGCGGCTACGCCATCGGCGGCGGCAACCACCTCGCCTACCACTGCGACCTCACCATCGCCTGCGACGACCACGCGGTCTTCGGACAGAACGGCGCCCGGGTGGCGGCGATGACCGCCGGCAACTTCGTCCAGGACCTGGCCTACATCGTCGGTATGAAGAAGGCCAAGGAGCTGTGGATGCTGTGCCGCCGCTACACCGCCCGCGAGGCGGTGGAGATGGGGCTGGCGAACGTGGCGGTCGCACACGAAAGCCTCGACGACGAGGTGGACGGCTGGTGCCGCGAGTTGCTGGAGCGGGCACCCACCAGCCTGGCGCTGATCAAGTACGTCTTCCGGGACGTCTACAAGCCGTTGCGGGACGTCTCCGACCCGGCGCGGTACGTGCGCGAGGTCAACCCCGCCTACTTCGGGGCGGACGGCGAGGCGGCGGAGGGCAAGCGGGCGTTCAAGGAGAAGCGGCCGCCGAACTTCGGGGCGTACCGGGCGCACATCAGTGGGCGGCTACGCCGGGAGCGCCTCGCCGACGAGGCGTGAGCGGCTCTTTTCCGCACCCCGCGACTACCCGATGGTGGTCGCGGGGTGCGCCTCGTGCAGGGTGCGCGCCAACCGGTGCGCGGACCGGGTCGCATCCGCGATCGTCCCCGGCGTCACGCAGTCGCCGACCTGGTGCGAGCCGGCCACCACCTCGATCAGGGAACGCTCCGGCTCGCGCCGACCGGCCCGCACCACAAGTTCATCGGGGCCGGTGACCGGGCCTGCGTTACCAGCGGTCTGCACGGTGCCGCCGGCGGCGCGCAGGCGGTCGAGCAGCGCGCGGCGGGTGAGGGTCTCGCAGGCCGCGCCGGCCACCGGGCCGTCGGCCACCAGGCGCACCCGGTAGCCGGTGCCGGCCAGTAGCGCCGCGATCTGCAGCGGCTCGGGACCAGGGTCGTCGGCGATCACCGCCACCGCCGTACCGGGCGGGGGCCGACGCAGCAGGTCCGCGGTGGCCGGCCGGGCGCCGGTGGCGACCACCACGGCCGCGTGGTCACCGGCGAGGTCACGCAGGGTTGCCGCGTCGACGTTCATGCCGCATTCGACCGTCACCCCGCGATCGGCGAGGGTGGCTACCGCGTAGTCGACGTACCGCCCGAACATTCCGGCGGTGAGGAGATCGCTGTAGAGCGCGACCTGGCCGCCCGGCACCGGCTCCCGCTCCTTGATGGTGACCGGATGGCCGAGCCGGGACGCCTCCAGGGCGAACGCCAGCCCGGCGACGCCGGCACCGATCACCAGGAACGCGGGTCCGCCGGGCGGACCGGGCGGCTCGTCCTCGGTGCCGAGGGCGAGGGCGGGGTTGACCGCGCACTCGATGCCGACGTTCGTCGTCACGCCGCCGCCCGCGAAGCAGGAGTTGCACGCGATGCACGGTCGCGGCCGGCCGGTGCCGACCACGGCCAAGAGGCCGGAGCCGGCCACAGGAGAGGAGCCGGCGCCGGCCACAGGAGAGGACCCGGCGCCGGCCACAGCCGAAGGTCCCGTGCCGATCGGGGGTGGGCGGCCGGTGCCGGTCGGGGGCGGCAGATGGCGTGGCCAGTCCGGGTCCGCCAGGAGAGGACGGCCGAGCCCGATGATGTCGGCCGCGCCGTCGCGGACCACCGCTCGGGCCGCCTCGTGGTCGCCCAGCCGGTTGGCGGCCACCACCGGTACCGTTGCGCCGACGGCGGCCCGCACCTTCGCCGCCAGCGGCACCAGCGGCCCGTCCCCTACCGGATAGGCGGAGATCGCACGTTCCAGCGTGCCGTAGTTGCCCGCGCTGACGCTCAGGTAGTCGACCAGGCCCTCGGTGGCCAGGCCGTGGGCGGTCTCCAGCGCCTCCCCCACGCCGATGCCGTCCACAGTGAACTCATCGACCACCAGCCGGAAGCCGACCACCAGGTCGCGCCCGACCCGGTCGCGTACGGCGCGGAGCACCTCGTACGCCAGCCGGCGCCGGGCGACAGCCGATCCGCCGTACCGGTCGGTGCGCCGGTTGGTCAACGGCGACAGGAACTGGTGGATGAGGAACCCGTGCGCGCCGTGCACCTCGACGCCGTCCACCCCGGCCCGCCGACAGCGGTCGGCCGCGTCCGCGAACGCGGTGACCACGGCGGCCACCTCCGGCCCGGACAGGGCCCGGCTGGGCTGCGTCATTCCCGGCACCGGCAGCCCCGACGGCGACACCGGAACCGGTCCGCCCGGACCGGGCACCAACTGCGCGCCGTTGTGCACCAGCTGGGCCAGGGCCAGGGCCCCGGCGCCGTTCACCGCCGCCGCGAACCGGGCCAGCTCCGGCAGGTCGTCGTCGCCGGCGTTCCTGAGCACCGAGGACTTGTAGACCGAGTCGGCCCGTACCGGGGTCAGGCCGCTGACGATGGCACCCACCCCGCCCGCCGCCCGGCGCCGCCAGTAGGCGAACATCCGGTCCCCGACCCGGTGGTCGACCGCGTACCCGGTGTTCACGGCCACATGCATGATGCGGTTCCGCATCATCCGCCGCCCCACCCGGATCGGATCGCCGAGCTCTGCCACCGGCCGAGCCTATGGCGGCCGGGCAGTGCGACGGCAGAGAGCGTGCCACAGGGCGGACCAGGGCGTTGCTCCCCCAACCGGGCCCGAACGATCATCGGGCCGGGCCTGAGATGACGGGAGTGAGCATGCACGACGTCGCCAGCCCGGCCGCGGGAACGCTGCCGCTGCGGGGCATCCGCGTGGTCGACATGTCCACGTCCTACGCCGGTCCGACCGCCACCATGTACCTGGCCGAACTCGGCGCGGACGTGATCAAGGTCGAGCGACCGCACGGCGACGACGCGCGGGGCTGGGGGCCGCCGTTCGTCGGGTCCGATTCGGCCTGGTTCGCCTCGGCCAACCGCAACAAGCGGTCGATCGTGCTCGACCTGCGCACCGACGACGGGCGGGCCGCCCTCGACCGACTCGTCGGCACCGCCCAGGTGTTCGTGGAGAACCTCAACCCGGGCAAGCTCGCCCAGCTCGGCATCGACCCACCGACGCTGCGGGCGCGGCATCCCCAGCTCGTCTACTGTGCACTCTCCGGTTTCGGCCTGACCGGGCCGGACACCCACCTGCCCGGGTACGACCTCATCGCGCAGGCCCGCTCCGGACTGATGAGCGTCACCGGCCCGGCCGGCGGACGGCCGCAGCGGGTCAGCACCGCCCTGTCCGACATCGTCGCCGGCCTGGTCTGCGCCCTCGCCACGGTGGCGGCGCTGCGCCGGGTGGAGCGGGGCGGCCCCGGCGAGCTGATCGACGTGTCGCTGCTCGACACCGACCTGGCTCTGATGGCCCCCCGAATCGCCAGCTACCTGGCCGGTGAGCCCGAGCCCGCCCCGTCCGGCGGGACCGACTCGGTGATCGCCATCTACCAGCCGTTCGACACGGCCGACCGGCCCTTGGTGGTCGCCGTCGGCAGCGACGCGATCTGGCACCGGCTCTGCGCGGTGACCGGCCTGGCCGAGCTGGCCGCCGACCCGGCGCTGGCCGACAACGCCGGACGCCGGGCGCACCGCGACCGGATCATCGACCGGCTCGGTCGTACCCTGCGGACCCGGCCGGCCGCCGAGTGGCTGGCCGAGTTCGCGGCGGCCGGGATTCCGGGCGCCACGATCGCGTACCTCTCCGATGTCGTCGCCGATCCGCAGGTCCTGGCCCGGGAGGCCATCGTGACGCTGCCGGGCGACGGCCCGCCGGCCCACGCCGTCGCGGCGCCCTGGCGCTACGCCGATACCACCCCACCGCGCGGTCCGGCACCGGGGCTCGGTGCGCACACCGCGGAGATACTCCGCGAGCTCGGCCTCGACGAAGCTGCGGTCGCCCGCCTGGCCCGTCCCGGCGCAGCGCCGAGCCAGGCGCCCGGCGCCGCGACCGCCAGTCCGTCGCCCGGCGGAGCGACCGGCGCCACGGCCGTTGGCGCAACCGGGCTCACCGCCGGTGGCGCGACCGGCGGCGAATTGACCACCGTCCGGGCGGAGTCGTCGTGACCGGCGGTCCGCTGCTGCTGGAGCGCCGCGAGGCGACCCTGCTGCTCACCCTGAACCGGCCGGACCGGCACAACGCCCTCAACGCGGCGCTGCTCACCGCGCTCGACGCCGCCGTCGACACCGCCGTCGCGGATCGCGGCGTCCGGGCGGTCGTCATCACCGGTGCGGGCGGCCGCAGCTTCTGTGCCGGCGCCGACCTCGACGAGCTGACCGAGGCCGGCGACGCGGCCACCGTGGTCGACGTCCTCGCCGTCGGGCAGCGCGTCTTCTCCCGCCTCTGCACGGCGCCGGTGCCGGTCATCGCCGCCGTCAACGGCCTGGCACTGGGTGGCGGATTCGAGCTGGCGCTCGCCACCACCTTCATCATCGGGTCCGAGCGGGCGTCCTTCGCGCTGCCCGAGACCGGACTCGGGCTGCTCCCCGGCTACGGCGGAACCCAACGCCTGCCCCGGCTCGTCGGCCGGCAACTGGCCAGCTATCTCGTCACCACCGGCACCCGGTGGGACGCCCCGACCGCGCACGCCCGGGGACTGCTCGCCGAACCGCCGCTGCCGCCGGACCGGCTGCTCGACCGGGCGCTGGAGCTGGCCGGGGCGATCGCCGCCCGCGGCCCACGGGCCACCCGGCTCGCCCTGGGGCTGCTGGCCCACGCCGACGGCATCGAGAGCGGCCTGGCCCGGGAGACCGCCACCGCGGCGCTCACCACCGCCGGGTCGGAGGCCCGGGAGGGGATCGCCGCGTTCCGGCAGCGGCGACCGGCGGTGTTCGAGTGAGCCACACCGACGAGGTCACCACCGATGCCTTCCTGGACGGCCGGGCCCGGCAGCTGCGCAACCGGCTGCGGGCCACCCTGGCCGCGAGCGTGGCGCCCGGGGTGGAGCACCGCGACCGCACCGGCGAGTTCGCCGGGCCGGCGTACCAGGCGCTGGCCCGGGAGGGGCTCGCCGGGGTGCTCTTCCCGGCCGAGCTGGGCGGCACCGGACACGGCACGGTCGGGTACGCGATGGCGGTCGAGGAGATCACCGCGGTCTGCCCCGCCACCTCGCTGATCTACATGACGCAGACCCACGCGGCCTACCCGATCCTGGTCGCCGGCACACCCGCCCAACAGGCCGCGTACATCCCGGACCTCTGCGCCGGCACGGCCTACGGTTCGCTGGCGGTCACCGAACCCGACGCCGGCAGCGACGTGTCCGCGCTGCGGACCACCGCGAAGCCCGACGGTGACGGCTATCTGATCGACGGCGCCAAGACCTTCATCACCAACGGCGACGTCGCCGACGTCATCGTGCTCTTCGCCACCGTCGACCCGGCCGCCGGCCGGGCCGGTGTCACCGCGTTTCTCGTCCCCGGCGACGCCGAGGGCCTGTCCCGGGGTCGGCCGTTCGAGAAGATGGGGATGCACGGATCGTCCACCGTGGAGCTTTTCCTCGACCGGGTCCGGGTGCCGGCCACCGCGCGGCTCGGCCCGGAGGGGGGCGGCTGGCCGGTGACGATGCGCTCGGTGACGAAGTCACGGATCAGCGCGGCGGCGCAGGGGGTCGGCATCGCCACCGCCGCGTACGCCGCGGTGGCCGGCCGGTTCCGCGCGGCCGGCCCGATCCCGCCGGAGCTCGGGTTCCGGCTGGCCGGGCTCCGCAGCCGGGTGCTCGCCGGGCGGGCGCTGCTCTACGCCACGGCGGCGGCCGTCGACCGGGACGAACGCGATTCGGTGGCCGCTGTGTCGGCCGCCAAGCTGTTCTGCACGGACCTCGGGGTCCAGGTCGCGGACGAGGCGTGCGCGCTGCTCGGCGCCGACGGTGACCGCGCCGACCTCGGGGTGGAGCGGTTGCTGCGGGACGCCAAGGTGACCCAGATCTACGACGGGACGAACGAGATCCAGCGGCTGATCATCGCCCGCGACACCGCCGGGCGGCTGACATGACCGATCCACTCGCCACCGCACCGGAACTCGCCGACCTCGGGGCGGTCGCGACCGCCTTCGCGCAGGACCGGCTCGGCGCCGCGCGCGGCAGCCTGGAGCAGGCGGGCGTGGTCGGCCCGGAGATGGTCGACGCGCTCGGGCGGGCCGGTCTGCTCGATGTCGGCATCGCCGAGGAGCACGGCGGGCAGGGCGGCGGGCTACCCGCCGCCCTGGTGGTGGTCGAGCGGCTCGCCCGGGTCTGCCCCACCGCGGCGATGGTGGTCGTCCACACCCACGCGGCGGCGCGGATCGGCCAGACCGCCGAGCCGCCGCGGTCGCTCGCGTTCGGCTCGGCGGCGCCGGATGGCGGCGCGGCGGTGACCCGGGTCGACCTCGGTCTGCCGGTCGAGGCGGTTCACATCTGGGACGGCGGAAACCGGGCGGCCCTGGTGGCCCGGGACGCCATCGTCGTCACCGAAGCACCGGGCCGCACCGGGCTGCCCGGGCTCGGCGCCGCGACGGCGTCGGTCGCCGGCCCGGTCGACTGGCGGCCGGCGGCCGGGGAGGTCGGACGCTGGTGGCGCTGGGGGATCGCCGCGGCGGCGCTGGGCGCGGCGGCCGGAGCGGCGGCACACGCCCGCTCGTACGGCGCACAGCGGCACCAGTTCGGTGGACCGCTGACGGCGCTGCCGGCGTACGCCGCCCGCCTGGACGCGCTGGCCGCGTCACTGGCGACGATGGCCCGGGTGGTCGCCGACCCGGACGCGCCGGAGCTGGCCCGGCGACGGGTCCTGGACGACGCCGTCGCCGTCACCCTGGCCGCCGTGCAGCTCTACGGCGGCTACGGCTACCTGCGCGAGTACGGCGTCGAAGGGTTGGCCCGCGACGCGATCTCGCTGCGCGCCGCGGGCTTGACCGGCTGATCCGCGGCTCCAACCACTGCCGCGCCCCCGCGACTCCCGCAGCGTCCGTGGCTGCGGGGGGGCGCGGGTCAGCGGTTGGCGCCGGTGCCCAGTAGGCGCTGCACCCCGAACGACCGCTCGATCGCGATGATCGCCACCAGGGAGAAGAACGTCATCACCATGGCGGCCGCCGGGGCCAGCGGTGAGATCTCCTCGATCGCGAACGAGTAGATCTCCACCGGTAGCGAGGAGTAGCGGGGACCGACCATGAACAGGGAGACCGCGACGTTGTCGAAGGAGACCACGAACGCCATCACCGCCGCCGCGAAGAACCCGGCCTTGACCTGCGGCAGGGTGATGGTCAGCAGGGTCCGCCACCGGCCGGCGCCGAGGTCGTAGGCGGCGTACTCCTGGTTGCGGTCGAAGCCGGTGAGCGCGGCCGAGATGGTCGCGATGGCGAACGGCAATGTGATCACCACGTGGGCGACGAGCATCCGCCGCAGCCCGCTGCCCCAGTCGAGCACGCTCGACGTGTAGATCAGCAACGCCAGCGCGATCATCACGTGCGGCACGAAGAGCGGTGCCACCAGGAGCAGGTTGAGCGCGTTGCGCAGCCGGAAGGCGTAGCGCACGATCGCCAGCGACGCCAGCGAGGCCACCGCGAGGGTGACCACGCTGGTGATGACCGCGAGCAGCAGGCTGTCGACGAACGCGTCGAGGAAGGCCGGGCTGTCGAAGAAGGCCGTGTACCAGCGCAGCGAGAAGCCGCCCTCCTCCCAGGGGTAGGAGAGGAACGGGCTGCCGGTGAAGGACATCAGCAGCATCACGACGAACGGGGCGAGGATGAACACCACCACCGCCGCGGTCCAGGCGATGCCGAATCCGCGGGGCACCAGGTTGGTGGACCGGTCCTGCTCACTCATCCGACAACCCCCGCAGTGCCCGCCGCCGCAGCAGGCCGGAGAAGATCACGATTGCCACCGTCACGATCAGGAACAGGATGGTGGCGATGCCGGCCGCCCGGTCCCACTGCAGATACACCAGCGCCTGCTTGTAGATCTCGCTGCCCATCACCGGCTGGCTGCTACCGCCGAGCATGTTGGCGATCGCGTACTCGCTGCAGGCGAGCGAGAAGACGATGACGCAGCCGCCGATGACGCCGGGAATCGTCACCGGGAAGACGATCTCCCGGATCACCCGGAGCCGGCCGGCGCCGAGGTTCATGGCGGCCTCGATCTCACTCTCCCGGATCCGCGACATCGCCGACAGCAGGGCGAGGAACATGAACCCGAAGAAGACGTGGATGGCTCCGATGACGATGGCGCTCTCCCGGTAGAGCAGCGTCAGTGGACCGATCCCGACCGCGCCGAGGGTCTCGTTCACGATCCCGTCGTCGTAGAGGAGCAGCACCCAACCGAGCATCCGGACCACCGAGCTGGTCAACAGCGGCGACAGCACGACGAGGATGACCATCGACCGGAAGGCCGGCGAGATCTGTCGCACCCACAGGGCCAGCGGGTAGGCCAGTACGAGGCAGCCGACGGTCGTCCAGAACCCGATCCGCAGGGTACGGAAGAGCACCGCCCGCCCGTAGTCGTCCTCGAACACGCTCGCCCAGTGGCTCCACGACCAGTCGACACCGCCGGCGTCGTTCTCCACCGTGAGCCCGAGATACATCATCCGGGCCACCGGCACGAGAAAGAAGACGATCATGAAGATCAGGCCGGGCAACCCCAGGAGGTACGGCTCCAGCCGGCTCAACGATCTGCCCGGTCGCGGCGGCGGCACTCCGTCCGGGGTGACCGCCGGCAGCCCCGGCGCCTGGGACGGGGCGCTCAAGGCAGGTCCCCGGCCGGCAGACAGATCACGTCCGCCGGCCGCCAGGACAGCCAGACCGACTCGCCGACCGCCACCTCCGGCGTGTCGGCCACCGTCGCGTCGATCTGCAACTCGACCCCTGCCGCGTCCGCGATGATCTGTATCGACGCGCCGAGATAACCGGTGAACAGGACCCGCGCCTCGACCGCGACGCCGGCGCCGGGCTCAGCTCCGGCGGTGGGCTCGCGTCCGGTCGCGGGCTTACGTCCGGGCGCGGGCTTCGTGGTGGAGACGCCGATGACGTGCGGCGGGAGCGCGACGATCGCGCCGTCGCCGACCGCCGGCCGGTCCGCGCCGGGGGGCAGCTCGGCCCGGACCGGCAGGCCACCGGTCGTGGCCACCCGGACCGTACCGTCGTCGACCTCGTCGACCCGGCCGTCGAGCAGGTTGAGGTGGCCGACGAAGTCGGCGACGAACGGGGTGGCCGGTCGTCGGAACACCTCACGGGGGGTGCCGAACTGCTCGATCCGGCCGCCGTTCATCAGGGCCACCCGGTCACCGAGAAAGAACGCCTCGTGCAGGTCGTGGGTAACGAAGACCGATGTGGTGCCGGAGTCGTCGTGCATCCGGCGCAGCTCGACCCGCATCTGCTTGCGCAGCTTGGCGTCGAGGTTGCTCAGCGGCTCGTCCAGCAGCAGGATGTCGGGGTTCACGACAAGCGCCCGGGCGACCGCCACCCGCTGCTTCATCCCGCCGGAGAGCTGGTTCGGGTACTTGTCGTGGGTGCCCGGCAGCTTCACCAGATCGAGCACCCGCTCGACCCGCTCCGCGATCTCGCGCCGGCCCACCTTGCGCATCCGCAGGCCGAAGGCGACGTTCTGCCCGACCGTCAGGTGCGGGAAGAGCGCGTAGTCCTGGAATACCATGGCCGTCGGCCGGACCCGGCTGGGCAGCTGGTCGATCCGCTTGCCCGCGACGTGGATGGTGCCCGAGTCCGCCTGGGCGAACCCGGCCAGCATCCGCAGCGTCGTGGTCTTCCCGCAGCCCGACGGCCCGAGGAAGGCGACGAACTCGCCTTTGTTCACGGCGAGCGAGAGGCCGTCCACCGCCGTGTGCTCCTTGAACCGCTTGACCAGTCGGTCGAGCACCAGGAAGTCACCGGCCATCTCAGAACATCCCCTGTCCGCCGTCGACCGGCAGCTCCACCCCGGTGACGTGGCCGGCCGCCGGGGAGAGCAGGTAGCGGACCGCGCCGAGCACGTCCTGCGCGTTGGCCAGCCGGCCCAGCGGCACGCCGAGCCGGTGCCGGGCCAGGTCGCCGCCGACCAGCGCCGCCATGGTGGTGTGCCCCTTGGCGATGTTCTCCCAGACCACGCCGCCCTCGGCCGAGCCCGGGGACACCGTGTTGACGGTGACCCGGGCCGGCGCGAGTTCCACCGCGAGCATCCGGGTGAGCATGGTGACCGCGGTCTTGGAGACGCAGTACGAGGAGCGGCCGGGCCGCGGCACCTTGCCGCTGATCGTGCCCATGTTGATCAGCCGGCCGGGCACCTCCTCGGCGACCATCCGCGCGCCCACCGCCTGGGCGACGTGGAAGGCGCCGGTGAGGTTGACGTCGAGCACGTCGGTCCAGTCGGCCGCCGACATCTCCAGGATGGGTGCGACCCGGATGACGCCGGCGTTGTTGACCAGTCCGTGCAGGGCACCGGCCGGACCCATCCGGGCGACCGCGTCCCGCACGGCCGCCCGGTCCCGCACGTCGACGACGAACGGCCGCAGCCCGTCCGCCTCGGCGCAGAGCGCGTCCAGCGCGGGCTTGTCGATGTCGAGAGCGGCCACCGTCCACCCGTCGGCCACCAGGCCCAGGGCGATCTCCCGACCGAGTCCGTTCGCGGCTCCGGTCACCAGACACCAGCGTCCATCCATGGTTACTTGCCCGCCACCTCACGGTCGAAAATGGATGACCAGGCGGGCCGCTCGCTCGTCACGACCGCGTAGTCGGGGGTGTAGAGCTCGTTCACCACTTCCGGCCCCGGCACCCCGAGGTCCAGCAGCCGCTGGTCGAGCTGCACGTTGCGGTTGAGCGGGGAGTAGAAGGCCCGCTCCGAGAGCTGCCGCTGCACGTCGGGGGTGAGCAGCCAGTTCACGAACTGTTGCGACAGCTCGGCGTTGGGTGCGTCCTTGATCGGCACGACGGTCGTCAGGACGCCGACCGAGCCGGGCTCCGGCACGACGAACTCCAGCGGCAGCCCGTCGTTCTTCGCCCGCAGGATGGCTGTGCTCGGCTGGATGCCGTGCGAGTAGGCGCCGCTCTGGATCTTGGCATCCACCGCGCCGACCGACGCCTCGAAGGTCTGCACGCACGAGCTGATCGACTTGAGCTTCTCCAACCCGGCCTTGACCGCCGCGTCGGTGTTGGCACCGTCGCGCGACATACCACCGAGCATCATCACCGCCTTCAGGGTGGAGCTGCCCGAGAGGCTGGCCATCCCGATGCCCTCGCACAGCTCCGGCTTGAGCAGGTCGTCCCAGGCCGCTGGCGGCGTGACGCCCCGCTCCGACAGGGCCTCAGTGTTGTAGAAGATGCCGGTGATTGCCGCGCCCCACGCGACGCCGTCGCCGTTGGGGGTGCGGGCCGCGTCGAACATGTTCGGCAGTTCGGTGACGATCGACTCGTCGACCTTGGCCAGCATTCCCTGGCTGCTCGCGGTGTAGGCGCTCAGGTCGTCGAGGATGGCGTTGTCGTACTCGGGATTGGCCTTGGTGGCCGCCATCCGGGCCAGGTTCTCCGCCGAGGCGCCGGTGACCCAGTTGATCTCAACGTTGTACTGCTGCTCGAACGGCTCGAAGACCTCCTGGATCAGGTCACCGGTGGTGCCGGTGAGGCTGAGGACGTTCAACGTACGCCGCTCGCCGTCGGACCCGGTGCCGGCGGAATCGTCGTCGCCGCAGCCGGCGAGGGCGACGGCGGACGCGCAGAGGACCGCGACGGCGATCCGGAAGGTGTGCGGTCTGCTTCTCATGGGACGGAATCCCTTCTGTCAGGAACGCACCGTCCAGGCCGCCGTGCCGGCGAGTCGGAACAGTGCGAGGTCGACATCGAGGACCTGCGGCCAGATCTGCCGGGTACGCCTGGTGCGAAGCGCGTCCCGCCACTGCGGCGAGGTCACCGTGTCGGGCGAATCCAGGTGATAGGTAGCGAGATACCGGTGCAGCCGGTCGTCGCTGTTGAGCGCCCGGAAGCGGCGTGCCGCCCGGACCCCGGGCACCGCGGCCAATGCCGGTAGGTGCTCCTCGTCGTACCAGTTGTTGAACTCGTCCTCGACCTCGGGGGCGACGTTCATCCGGGCGAGGTAGAGGTATTCGGGGCCGGCGGGAGCCAGGGACTCGCCCGGGCTCAGCTGCCGGCACTGGTAGCGCAGCGACGGGCGCCGCTGCGCGTCCCGCAGCCGGTGGATGCGGTCGCGCCACGGGCTGGACCCGGTGGAGACCAGCCGCCGGTAGTCCTCGGTGTCGAGCGCGTCGACGGAGTCCAGGTCGTAGAGGGCGACCGACCGGGCCGCGCCGCCGACGGCCAGGTAGCGGGCGCCGCTGAGCCAGCCGGGCAGGGCCCGCCGCTCCGGCAGGTGCTCGCTGTCGTACCAGTCGGCGAACTCGTCCGCCGGCGCCCCGTCGAAGTCCATCACCACGATCAGGGCGTCCATCACGCCGCCGCCCGCTCGAAGCCGGCAACCACGTCCGCCAGCCCGGCCGGGGAGAGCGCGGGCAGTCCACCGTAGATCGAGACCCGGTCGAGCCGGTCCCCCCACCGCTGCCGCACCTCGGCCGCGATGGCGGCCGGTTTGCCGCTGACCGCCAACCGGTCGAGCACGTCGTCGTCGAGCAGGGCGCCCATCTGGTCCCACTCCCCGCGGGCGGCCAGGCCGTGCAGGGCGGGCTGCAGGTCGCCGTACCCGATCGAGGCCAGCACCGGCTGGTAGCTCGGGGTGGAGGCGTAGAACGCCAGCCGGGACCGGGCCGTCTCGCGGGCGGCGGCCAACTGCTCGTCGGTCTCACCGACCGCGATGAAGAGGGTGGCGTAGACCTGGATGTCGGCCCGGGTACGGCCGCCGCGCCGCAGCCCTTCGGTGAGCGCGGGCGCGGTCAGCTGGTCGAAGTACTCCACAGTGGTGAAGGGGTGGACCACGAGCTGGTCGCCGATCTCCCCGGCCAGCCGGGTCATCAGCGGCCCGACCCCGGCGATGCCGACCGGGATGCGATGGTCGTGTGGTTTCGGCGCGAAGACCGGCGACATCAGGGTGTGCCGGTAGAACTCGCCCTCGTACGCCAGCTTCTCCCCGGTCCGCCACGCGGCCCAGATCGCCCGCAACGCACCGACGTAGTCCCGCATCCGCGGCACCGGCGCGCTCCACGGCATCGCGAACCGGCGCTCGATGTGCGCCTTCACCTGGCTGCCGAGTCCGAGGGTGAAGCGTCCGTCGGAGGCCGCCGCCAGGTCCCAGGCCGGGTACGCGGTCGCCATCGGGGTCCGGGCGAAGGCGACCGCGATCGCGGTGCCGATCCCCGGCGCGCCGTGGTGCAGGGCCTGGTGGGCCAGGAGGAACGGATCACTCGTCGTCTCGGTGGTCCAGACCCGGCCGAACCCGTGCCGGGCGGCCGCCTGACCGGCCGCCGCCGCCTCGGCCAGTCCACCCTCGGTGAGCGCCAGGTCGATCCTCATCGTGCCGTCCCTCCGTCCACAGTGGTGATCGGGAGCAGACCCTCGGCGTACCGGCGACGCAGCTCCACCTTGTCGAACTTGCCGACGCTGGTCCGCGGCACCGCCGCCACGGCCGACCACCGTTCGGGCACCCACCAGCGCGGCACCCGGTCGGCCAGCCAGGCCCGCAGCACCGCCGGCTCGACCTCGGCGCCGCCGGCCGGCACCACGACGGCGAGCGGGCGTTCCTGCCAGCGCGGGTCGGGCACCCCGATCACCACAGCCTCGGCGAGACCGGGGTGCGCGGCCAGCTGGTTCTCCAGCTCGACCGACGAGATCCACTCGCCGCCGGACTTGATGACGTCCTTGGCCCGGTCGGTGAGGCGCAGGTGGCCGCCGGGGTCGAGGGTGCCGACGTCGCCGGTGCGCAGCCAGCCGCCGTCGAAGGCCGCCGGGTCGGCGTCGCCGTGGTAGCTCGCGGTGACCCACGGGCCGCGCACCTGCAGCTCACCGACCGCCGCGCCGTCCCGGGGCACGCACGCGCCACCGTCGTCGACGAGCCGCCCTTCCACCCCGAAGAGCAGCCGACCCTGACTGAGCGGTTCGGTGTGGGCCACCGCACCCAGGGGCGAGACCTCGGTCATCCCCCACGCCTGCACGAGCGGCACCCCGACCTCGTCGCGGTACGCGTCGAGCAGCCACGCCGGCACCGCCGAACCGCCGCAGAGCACCAGCCGCAGCGACGACAGGTCGGCCGGCCGGGCCCGCACCTGGTGCAGGACGTCGGTCCAGAGAGTCGGCACCCCACCGGTGACGGTGACCCGCTCCCGCTCGATCAGCCCGACCACCCGCTCCGGGCTCAGGTCACGGTCGGGCAGCACCAGGCTGGTGCCGGCCATCAGGGCGGCGTACGGCCAACCCCACGCGTTGGCGTGGAACATCGGCACCAGCACCAGCGCCCGGTCCCGGGCACTCATCCCGACCGCGTTGCCGGAGCAGACCGACATCGAGTGCAGCACCGTCGACCGGTGGCTGTAGACCACGCCCTTCGGCGCTCCGGTGGTGCCGCTCGTGTAGCACATCGCGGCGGCGGACCGCTCGTCGAGAGCCGGCCAGCGCGGCTGGTCGTCGGCGCCGGCCAACACCTCCTCGTACCGCAGCACCCGCCTGCCGTGGCCGTCGAGCGCACCACCGTCGCCGGCCCCGGTGACCAGCACCGTGTGCACGGTGTCCAGTCGGGGCAGCAACCGGGCGAACGACTCCACCAGGTTCTCCCCGACGACCACCACCCCGTCACCGGCGTGCCCGGCGACATAGGCGTTCTGCGGCACCGACAGCCGGACGTTCAGGGTGTGCAGGACGGCCCCCATCGCCGGCACCGCCGCGTACGCCTCCAGGTGTTCCTGGTTGTTCCACAGGTAGGTCGCCACCCGGTCCCCGGCGCCGACGCCGAGGGCACGCAGCCCGTTCGCCAGCCGGGCGATCCGCGGCTGCAGCGCCGCGAAGCTCACCCGCCGGTCGGTCTCCCCGGCCGTGACCACCTCGGCGGCGGCGTGCACCGCGAAGGCGTGCCGCAGCACCATCGGCACGGTCAGCGGGGCGTCCGGCATCGTGGTCGCGGTCACCGTCGGCTCCCCATCGCCCGGCTACCGGTTCAGCCGGTTCGGGTCGGGGGTCTCCTTCGCCCGGAACGAGCGGGCCATCTCGGCCGACTCCTCGGTGACCAGGTAGTGGCGCAGCAGCTGGTCGTGGGCGATCCGGGCCTGGCCGACGACGCCGGTGTTGCGGGCCGAGAACGCCGCCTTGAGACCGGCGAGCGCCTGCGGGCCGCGGCGGGTCAACGCGACCGCGACCTCGCGGGTGCGCTCCCGCAGCCGCTCGTGCGGCACCACCTCGTTGACCAGCCCCATCGCCAGCGCCTCGGCGGCGTCGTACTTCTCGTTGAGGTACCACATCTCCTTGGCCCGCTTGCGACCGATCGCGTCCTCCAGCAGCCAGGTGCCGTAGCCGGCGTCGAAGCTGCCCATGCTCGGGCCGACCTGGCGGAACACCGCCCGGTCGGAGGCGATCGTCAAATCGCTCACCACGTGCAGCACGTGGCCGCCGCCGACCGCGTACCCGTTGACCATCGCGATGACCGGCTTGGGTACCGCGTCGATCAGCTCGTACACGTCGACGATCGGCATCACCGTCGACTGGTCGAAGCCGGTGACCTTCGGCTTCTCGCCGCCGATGCAGAAGAACCGGTCCCCGGCGCCGGTGATGACCGCGACCCGGTCGTCGGCGGTGTCGCGGAACCACCGCAGGGCGTCAGCCAGCTCCCGCGCGGTCTCGAACCGGAACTGATTGGCCTGCTCGGGACGGTTGATGGTCAGCCAGACGATCCCGTCGTCGCGTTCGACCAGGATGTCCTCGTAGCGTCGCTCGGTCACCGGTCCTCCTCCGGGACGATCCCGGCGCCCGACTTCCTGCCGAGCCGGCCGGCCGCCACCAGGCGACGCAGCAACGGCGGCGGCGCGTACGCCGGGTCGGCCGTGTCGGCGTAGGCGCCGCTTGTCGCGTGCAGGTGGACGTCGAGCCCGATCACATCGAGCAGCTCCAGCGGCCCTTTGGGGTAACCGAGGCCCAACCGCACCGCGGTGTCCAGGTCCGCCGCGCTGGCCAACCCGTCGTCGTACGCCTGGATGGCCTGGTTGAGGTAGGGCATGAACACCGAGTTGACCAGGAATCCGGGCTGGTCCTTGGCGACTACCGGCTCCTTGCCCGCGGCCCGGACCCAGGCCACCAGGTCGGTCACGACGTCGGGGCTGGTGGAGGCCCCGGGGACCACCTCCACCAACGGCATCAGCGGCGCCGGGTTGAAGAAGTGCAGGCCGGCGAAGCGCCCCGGATCGCCGACCGCCGCGGCGAGGCCGGTGACCGACAACGACGAGGTGTTGGTGGTGATCACCGTCTCGGGGCGGACCGCCGCGGCCACCGTGGACAGGACCGCCCGCTTGCCGGCCAGGTCCTCGGTGGACGACTCGATGACCAGGTCGCAGTCGGCGAGCGCGGCGGCGTCGGTGGCGCCGGTCACCCGGGCCAGCAGCGCGTCGGCGGTCGCCTGGTCGGTCTTGCCGCGCGCGACGCCGCCGGCCACGAACGCCGCCAACCGGCGCCGCCCGGTCTCGATCGCGTCAGCGGAGATCTCCAGGACCACCACCTGGTGTCCGGCGGCGGCGGCCACCTGGGCGATGCCCGAACCCATGGTGCCGAACCCGATCACGCCCACCCGGGTGAAATTCCGTGCCATGCCCACTCCTTCCGCGTTCCGAAGCCCCGAATGTCGGTGTCTCACGTGCCGAACAGGCCAGCGGACTCGTACTCGTAGAACCCGTGGCCGGTCTTGCGGCCCAGCCGACCGGCGGCGATCATCCGGTCCACCAGCGGCGGCGGCGCGAACCGCGGGTCGCGCAGCTGGTGGTAGAGGCTCAGCGAGACCGCCCGGTGCAGATCCAGCCCGACGGTGTCGAGCAGGGTGAACGGACCCATCGGGTAGCCGAGGCCGAAGCGCACCGCCCGGTCGATGTCCGCCACCGTCGCCACACCCCGTTCGAGCGCCCGGATGCAGTCGTTCTCGAACGGAATCAGCAGGCGGTTGACGATGAAACCCGGGGTGTCCTTGATGACCACCGCAGTCTTGCCGAGGGCGGCGGTCAGCCGCAGCGCGGCGGCGTGCGTCTCGGCCGAGGTACGCATGCCGTCCACCACCTCGACCAGCGGCATCAACGGCGCCGGGTTGCAGAAGTGCATGCCGACCACGTTCTCCGGCCGGGCCGCCCCGGCCGCGATCGCGGTCACCGACAGCGTCGAGGTGTTCGTGACGAGCAGGACCTCGTCACCGACGGTCTTGCCGAGCGTCGCGAACAGCTCCTGCTTCGCCGCCACGTCCTCGGCGATCGCCTCGATCACCACCGCGCAGTCGGCGAGCCCGTCGAAGGTCGGCGCGGTGGTCAGCCGGTCGAGCGCCGCGGCGCGATCCTGGGCCGTGAGTTTGCCCCGGGCCACGCTCTTGTTCAGGAACGCCGCGACCGAGTCGGCACCGGCCCGCAACTGCGTCTCGGAGACGTCGGTGAGCACCGTCGGAATGCCGGCCCGGACGGCCGTGATGGCGATGCCGGTGCCCATGGTGCCGGCGCCGACCACGCCGACCGGTCCTGCGAAGTCCGCCATGCCTCTCCCTGGGTCCGGGGTGCCGTCGAGTACGGGGGTGCCGTCGAGTACGGGGGTGCCGTCGAGTATTGGACCGGCTTCCAGTGGCCGGGGACGCTCGTTCCGGTCTGCGGGACGAGCGCCGCAATCGGACCGACCGGCCAGGGTCGAATGGTCTTCGACCAGCAGATTCACGACGGACGGGAGGGTACGTGGGCGCCATCCGGTTCCCCGTCGAGGCGGGCCACATCATGATGTTCGCGCGGTCGCTGGGCCACCCCGACCCGGCCGCCGGCGACTCCGCGGCCGGGCCGCGGATCGCACCGCCGACCTTCACCCGCGCGCTGAGTCACTTCGACCCCGAGGCGCCGCGACCGCGGCCGGGACAGCCGTGGCGGGGGTCCGGACGGGAACCCGCCGGGGCACCGGCGGCGGACGGGCCGCCCCGGCTGCACGCCGAACAGCACTACGAGTACCACCGGCCGGTCCGGGCCGGCGACGTGCTCTCCGCGGAGGTGGCACCCGGCCGGGACTGGCAGCGCCGCAACCGGGCCGGCGCCCTGATGACGTTCACCGAGACGATCACCCGGTTCCTCGACGCCGACGGCGAACCCGTCGTCACCGCCCGCACCGTCTCGGTGGTGATCGAGAAGTGATCACCGTCGGCAGCACGTACGAGGCCGTGGTCGTCGACGACCTCACCCGCACCCAGATCGTCCAGTACGCGGGCGCGTCGGGCGACTTCAACCCGCTGCACACCGACGAGGTGTTCGCGACCCAGGTCGCCGGGCAGCCGACGGTGATGGCACACGGCATGCTCACCATGGGGCTGACCGGCCGGGCGCTCACCGACTGGTTCGGCGACGACCGGCTGCTGGAGTTCGGCGCCCGGTTCGTCGGCCCGGTCTGGCCGGGCGACACGCTCACCGTGCGCGCCGAGGTGGACGAGGTGGAGCCCGGCCGGTGGTGCACGGTCAGCCTGTCGACCTCGGCCGCCGACGGGCGCGTGGTGCTGACCGGACGAGCCCGGGCGAGGCTGGCATGACCACCGCGGTGCTCGTCGACGTCGTCCGCACCCCGTCGGGCCGGGGCAAGCCGGGCGGTGCGCTGCACCCGGTGCACCCGGTCGACCTGCTGGCGACCGTGCTGGCCGCGCTGGTGGACCGCACCCGTCTCGACCCGGACCGGATCGACGACGTGATCACCGGATGTGTCGGGCAGTTCGGCGAGCAGTCCGGCAATGTCGCCCGGCAGGCCGTGCTGGCCGCCGGGTTCCCCGAGTCGGTGCCGGCGACCACAGTGGACCGCCAGTGCGGCTCCAGCCAACAGGCGCTGCACTTCGCCGCCCAGGGCGTGCTGGCCGGCGCGTACGACGTGGTGGTCGCGGCCGGGGTCGAGTCGATGAGTCGGATTCCGTTGGGCGCCGCCGCCGGCGGCCAGGACCCGTTCGGACCGCGGTTCCATGCCCGCTATCCCGACGGGCTGGTCAACCAGGGCATCTCGGCCGAGCTGATCGCCGACCGGTGGCAGCTGTCCCGCGCGGCGCTCGACGACTTCGCCGCCCGGTCCCACCAGCGGGCCGCCGCCGCCGCGGCGGCCGGGCTCTTCACCGACGAGCTGGTGCCGATCGACGGATGCGCGGCCGACGAGACGATCCGGCCCGACACGACCGCGGCGGCGCTCGCCGGGCTCCGGCCGGCCTTCCGCACCCCGGAGTCGGTTGCCCGCTTCCCCGACCTGGACTGGCGGATCACCGCCGGCAACTCGTCGCCGCTGACCGACGGCGCCTCGGCCGCGCTGGTGATGTCGGAACAGTTGGCCGACCGGCTCGGCCTGCGCCCCCGGGCCCGGTTCCACGCGTTCGCGGTGGCCGGCGCCGACCCGCTGCTGATGTTGACCGCGCCGATCCCCGCCACCCGCAAGGTGCTCGACCGGGCCGGGTTGGGCATCGACGACCTCGATGGCTACGAGGTGAACGAGGCGTTCGCGTCGGTGCCGCTGGCCTGGTCCCAGGAGCTGGGCGCCGACCCGGACCGGCTCAACCCGCGCGGCGGCGCGATCGCGCTGGGACACCCGCTCGGCGCCTCCGGGCTACGGCTGACCGCCGCGCTGCTGGGCCGGCTGGAGCAGATCGCCGGCCGGTACGGCCTGCTGACGATGTGCGAGGGCGGCGGCCTGGCGAACGCCACGATCATCGAGCGACTCTGACCCCGCGACCCGACCCGGCGGCCCCACCGCGACCCGACCCGGCGGCCCCACCGCGAACCGACCGCGCGGCACATCGCGGCCGCGATCACTCCCGAGCTGTTCCGAGGTCGGCCTGGATCACCGTCGGGTCGGCCAGCAGGGCGGCCAACTCCTGCTCGTCGTAGCCGACCTCGCGCAGCACCGCGGCGGTGTGCGCGCCGAGCACCGGGGCCGGAGCGGGCACCCTCGGCGGCAGGTCCGAGAAGGTGATCGGCGTACCCATCACCGCCACCTCGCCGTCGAACGGGTGCGCCGAGCGGGACAGCATCGCCCGCGCCCGCAACCCGTCGTCGGCCATCAGGTCGGCCACACTGCGTACCTCTCCGGCGGCCAGCCCCGCGCAGCGCAGCGCCTCGACCGTCGCCGCGACGCCGCGGCCGGCGGCCCACTCCGGCAGCGACTCGCCGCCGGTCACGGCCCGCGCGGCCCGCTCGTCGGCGGCGTCGTGCAGGGTCACCGCGACCGTGCCGTCGGTGCAGGTGAGCAGGCCCTGCCACAGCTCGTGGCGGTCGTCGTTGCCGGTCCGGGCCGGGCGCTCACCGTGCAGCAGGACCTGCGGCCACGCGGTCATGGTGGTCCAGACGGTGGTGTCGTACATGGACACGTCCAGGTGGCGGGAGACCGGCGGCCGGCCGGCCCGCCGGTCGAGGTCGCGGGCGGTGAGCGCCACCAGCGTCGCGAACGCACCGGAGACCCCGCCGAAGAAGTCCGACAGCGAGATCCCGGCCTTGGTGGGAATCCCCGCCGGGAAGCCGGTCATCGACATCAACCCCGAGGCGGCCTGTACGACCGTGTCGTACGCGCGCAGCCGCCGCCCGTCGGCGGTCTGGCCGAATCCGCTCACCGAGGTCCAGATCAGTCCGGGATTGGCCGCACCGAGGTCGGCGAACGTCACCCCCCAGGACGCCAGGGTGCCGGGGGCGAGGTTCTCCACCACCACGTCCGATCGACTGATGATGCGGCGGGTGATCTGGACGCCCGGCCCCCGCGCGAGGTCGACGCAGACGCTGCGCTTGTCGGCGTTGTTGAGGTGGAACACCGCCGAGGTGGTGCCCACCACGGGCGGCACCCGCCGCCCGATCTCGCCCTTCGCCGGCTCGATCTTCACCACGTCCGCGCCGAGGTTGGCGAGGATGCGTCCCCCGACCGGGCCGGCCGCGGCCACCCCGATCTCCACGATGCGCAGCCCTTCCAGCGGACGTCCACCGTCCCCGGTCGCGACCGGGGGCGGCGGCGCCGACCCGGCCTCGCCGGCGATCGTCGCGGCGATCCGGACCAGTGGGCCGGTGTCGAGCGTGCCGTCGGCGTCCCGCCGCAGGAAGCCGCGCATGACGTGCGCCGGGTCGGCGAGCACCTCGTCGACGGTGGGAATGTCGCCGCAGGGCACCCCCCGTGCGCTCAGCTCGGCCAGGATCTCGGCGACGGTCCGGGTCCGCGTCCAGGCCGTCACCAGCGCGTCGAGTTCGTCGGCCCGGGGCCGGCGGTTCTGCTGGCCGTGATAGTCGGGGTTGCCGGCCAGGTCGGGGTGCCCCATCACGGTGGCCAGCTGGTCCCACTGCCGGTCGGTGATCAGGCAGATGACGACGAACCCGTCCGACGCCGGGTACAGGTTCCACGGGCTGGACGCGAGGTGCCGGTTACCCAGGGTCGGCGGCAGCCGGTGCCGGCCGGCGTACTCGGCGACGAAGTTGTTGAGCGAGGAGACCAGGGCGTCGGTGAGCGACACCGTGATCCGGCGGCCACGGCCGGTCCGGCCCCGGTGCGCCAGCCCGGCGAGGCAGCCCAGGCCGAGGTAGAGGGCACCCAGATGGTCACCGACCCGGACACCCACCCGGGTCGGCGGCTCCCCCGGCTGACCGGTCGTGCTCACCATCCCGCCCACCGCCTGCAACACGAAGTCGCTGGCCCGGGTGGTGGAGCCGTCGCCGAACGGGTCCACCACGCCGTACACGGCAAGCGGGTTGAGCTCGGCGACGGCGTCGTGGTCGACGCCGCGCGGCGGGGCCAGCACGATGTCGGCCGCGGCGACGGCGTCCCGCGCCCGCGGGTCGTCGAGTCCGGCGGACAGCAGCTCTTTCCCGCGCGTCAGCATCGCGTCGAGATACCGCTCCTCACGCTGCGGCGCGGTGCCCGCGTCCTCGCCCGGCGGCGGTTCGACCGCTCCGATCCGGGTCACGGCGGCGCCGAGGTCGGCGAAGAGCTTGCCCGCCAACGACATCGACCGGCTCGGCGCGACCGCCAGCTCGACCACCCGCAGTCCGGAGAGAAGGCTCGCCGCCGTCACGGCTCACCGCCCTTCGAACGCCGGGGCCTTGCGGTCCCGTACCGCGTTGGACCCGGTGACGTAGTCGGCCGTGGCCAACGTGGTCACCACCGAGTCGCGTAGCTCGACGAGGGTCTCCGGCAGCGAACAGGACAACCCGTTGACGACCGCCTGTTTGGTCAGGGCGAGCGCGATCGGCGGCTTCGAGGCGAGGGTACGGGCGAGCTCCTCCACGGCGGCGGGGAACTCCTCGTCCGGCACCACCCGGTTCACCAGCCCCATCGACAGTGCCCGGTCGGCCGGGATCCGCTCCTCCAGGAAGAACAGCTCGAACGCGCGGGCCAGCCCCACCAGGCGGGGCAGGAACCAGGCCGACCCGTCACCCGGCACCAGGCCCACCCCCATCGCCGCCTCCTTGAAGAACGCCGATTCCGCCGCGATGCGCAGGTCGCAGGCGAGACTCAACTCGAAGCCGGCGCCGGCGGCCACCCCGTTGATCGCGCCCAGCACCGGCTTCGGCAGCCGGTGCAGGGCCAGCAGGAGGTTCTGTGCCATCTGCACCTGGGCGAAGCCGAGCGAGTCCCGCTGGCCGCTCGCGCGCTCCTCGTGGATCCGCTTGGTGTCGGCACCCGCGCAGAACGCCCGCCCGGTGCCGGTGAGCACGAGCACCCGCAGATCCGGGTCCCGGCGCACCACGTCGACCGCGCGCATCGCGCTGTCGAGCAGGTCGGGGCTGAAGGAATTCATCCGGTCCGGCCGGTTGAACGCGATCGTGGCGACCGGCCCGTGGATGTCGAACGTGATGTCGGGGTAGTCCATGCCGGGATTCTTCGCCGCCGCGAACCGGCCGGGACAGCGATCGTTCCGGCCTACGGACAGCTTTCCTGACGGCACCGGGCAGGGCGTGTTTGCCTGACGGTACGACCGGTGCAACGCGGTGCCGGCAGGGACTTTCAAGGGGCTGGGATGGCTGAGTTCGAGGACGTGACCTACGAGGGCCGCGACGGCGTCGGCTGGATCACGATCAACCGTCCACAGGTGCTGAACGCGCTCCGGCGCCAGACCTACGCGGACCTGCGGGACGCGTTCCGGATCGCCACGGGTGATCCGTCGATCGGGGTGATGGTGCTGACCGGCGCGGGCGACAAGGCGTTCTGCTCCGGCGGTGACGTCAAGACGCAGGCGTCCCGGACGGTGCACGAGGGGCGCGAGCAACTGCGGATCGTGATGGAGATGGGCGCGGTGATGCGCAACAGCGGCAAGCCGACGATCGCCGCCGTGAACGGGTGGTGCATCGGCGCCGGGAACGAGCTGAACATCATGTGCGACCTGACCGTCGCCTCCGACCGGGCGAAGTTCGGCCAGGTCGGCCCGAAGGTCGGCAGCGTACCGATCTTCGGCGCGCTGCAGGTGCTGCCGCGCATCGTCGGCGAGAAGAAGGCCCGCGAGATCGTCTTCATGTGCCAGCAGTACACGGCCGAGGAGGCGGTCACCATGGGGCTGGCCAACAAGGCCGTCCCGCACGACGAGCTCTACGCGGAGGTGGACCGCTGGTGCCAGGTCCTGCTCGACAAGAGTCCGCGCAGCCTCCGGATCGCGAAGATCTTCATGAACCACGGCTCGGACGCGGAGTACAACACCTACATCGCCGGCAGCGAGATGCTGGCCATGACGTACGGCGACGAGGAGAACCTGGAGGGCGTCAACGCGTTCCTGGAGAAGCGTCCGCCGGACTACCGGAAGTTCCGGCGGGCCTGAGGTGGCCGACGTTTTCGTCGGGGGCCGGGCGGTCCCCACCGGTGGCGGAGAGCCGATCGAGGTACGGAATCCGGCGAACGGCCGGATCGTGGACGCGGTGCCGGACGGCGGAGCCGACCTCGTCGACCGGGCGGTCGCCGCCGCCGGCGCGGCGTTCGCGGCCTGGCGGCGGGTGCCGGGCGCCCGCCGCGGCGACCTCCTGTACGAGGCCGCGAACGCGGTCGAGGCGCAGATCCCCGAGCTGGCTCCGCTGCTCACCGCCGAACACGGCAAACCGCTGCACGAGTCCACGATGGAGCTGGCGCGGTTCGTGAAGAGTTTGAAGCACTACGCCGGGCTCGGGCGCAACCTGCCGGGCAGGTCGGTGGCGGACCTGGACGAGGAGAGCACCGGTATCGTGCTCACCCGCCCGCTCGGCGTCGTCGGCATCCTCGTCCGGTGGAACTACCCGGTCACGCTGCTCGGCAAGAAGCTCGGGCCGGCGCTGGTCACCGGCAACACGGTGGTCGCCAAGCCCGACGAGTCGACCCCGCTGACGACCCTGCGGATCGCCCAGCTGATGCACGCGGCCGGCCTGCCGGACGGGGTGTTCAACGTCGTCACCGGCTTCGGCGAGAGCACCGGCGCCGCCCTGGTCGACCACCCCGACGTCGCGAAGATCGCGTTCACCGGTTCCAATCCCAACGGCGAGCGGGTGATGGCCGCCGCGGCCGGCCGGCTGGCCCGGGTCACCGCCGAGCTGGGCGGCTCCGATCCGCTCATCGTCGACGCCGACGCCGACATCGCGGCGGCGGTCAGCGCGGCGAGCTGGGGCCGGTTCTTCAACTGCGGCCAGGCGTGCCTGGCGGTCAAGCGGGTCTACGCCCACGAGTCCGTCTACGACGAGGTGGTGGCCCGGCTGGTCGAGAAGACCCGCAAGCTGGTCGTCGGACCCGGCGACCGGCCCGGGGTCACGGTCGGGCCGATGCACGGCGAGCGGGTCCGTGCCCGCCTCCTCGACCAGCTCGCCGGCACCCTCGCCGGTGGCGCGCGGGTGGTGGCCGGCGGCGAGGTGCCCACCGGCGAGCCGTTCGACGCCGGCTGGTTCATGCAGCCCACCATCGTGGTCGACGCCGGCCACGACGCGCCGGTCGCCACCGAGGACACCTTCGGGCCGGTGCTGCCGGTCTGGCCGGTCGCCGATCTCGACGAGGCGATCGCACTGGCGAACGCCTCCCGGTACGGCATCGCCAGCTCGGTCTGGACCCGGGACCTCAACGCCGCCCTGCACGCGGCCCGCAGTCTGCACAGCGGCTACGTCTGGGTGAACAGCCGGACCCGGGTCTACGACGAGCTGCCGTTCGGCGGGGTCAAGCAGAGCGGCTACGGCAAGGACCACGGCCCGGAGGCGCTCGACTTCTACCAGGACGTCACGTCCGTGGTGCTGTCACCCGGCTGAACACGTCCCGGTCCAGGTCGGCCTCCTCCAGATGCCACAACGCGTCGAGCAGGTCGGCGCAGCGGTCGACCCCGAGCACCGGCTCGACCAGGGATCGGAACTTGGCCGCCAGCCGCTCGTCGCTCATCCGGTTGCCCGGCGTACCCAGGGCTTCCCGGACCTCGCGGGTGTGTTCCCGGCCGTCGGCGGTCCGCACGGTCAGCACCCCGCCGAAGCTGGTCCACCGGCGCTGCTCGACCTCGGGGTGCACGTACAGCTCGATCCGCCCGGCGAGCGCGGCGAGTTCGGGGTCGTGCAGCTCCGCCGGGCCGACCGCCCTTAGCCGGTCGGCCCCGTGCCGGGCCGCGACGGCGAGCGCGAACCGCATGCTGAACTGCGCGCCGAGGGCGTCGTCGGGCACCACGATGGTGCCGACCGCCTCCACGGTCACCGAGCTGACCCCGACCCGCATGCCGGCGATGTCGGCGAAGCCGAAGCCCTGCTCGGCCATCAGCTCCTCCAGCGCCTGCAGCGGGGCGTGGATGCGGTACTCGGCGAAGTAGCCCTTCGGGCCGGCCCCGTCGATCATGAAGCTGGCGCCGAGGTCGGAGACGAGCCGGTCGACGTGGGCACGGTCCGCGAAGGCTTCCAGGAAACCCCGACGCCCTTCGAGTACGGCCAGCGGCCCGGTGAGTCCGTGCTGGGCGAAGTACGCGGACCGCACCCCGGCCACCGCGCCGATCGCCGTGTGGATCCGCTTCACCGAGCCACCCGACTCGGTGTACTCCATCTGCCCGCCGCTGTGACTGCCCGCGATCGCCAACGCGTGTCGGGTCTGCTCGGCCGTCAGCCCGAGCATCCGGGCGACACCGGCGGCCGACCCGAACGGCCCGGCCGATACCGGGGTGTGGTGGTGCCGCTGCATCAGCAGCGGAAAGCCGGCCCAGGCCACCCGGAGCAGGACCTCGTAGCCGACGACGGTCGCGGTCACCACGTCGGCGCCCCGGGTCACCCCGGCCGCCTGGGCGGTGGCGAGCACGGCCGGCACCACCACGGCGCCGGGATGGACCCGGACGCCGGGGTGGGCGTCGTCGATCTCGTTCGCCGCGCCGAACGCGCTGTTGACGAACGCCGCGTCGTCGGGCCGCAGCCGGTCACCGTCGGCCAGCACGGTCGACGGCCCGACACTGCCCAACGCCAGGGTCGTCGCCCGGACCTGCCGCGACCAGGGCAGGTGGGCGGAGCCGAGCTGGCAGCCGAGCTGGTCGAGGATCAGGCCGCGGGCGTGCGCCCGGGTCGCCTCGGGGATGTCGGTGTCGCGTACCGCGTGGGCGAACTCGGCGAGGGTCTTCGTCTCGTGCATCAGGTGGTCTCCGGGTCAGGTCGCCCGGCGGCCGCCGTGGGCGAACCCGGGTCCGGTCGGGACGAACATGGTGGCCAGCTTGCGTCGGTGATGGGCCCGGATGCTTATCGACCAGTCGGTGTGTGAGGCGCGCTGCCAGACGGCGGTCTGCCGCACACTCGGACAGTCCAGGTAGTACACCGCCAGGTAGGCGCGCACGTCCGCCGAGGCGTTGGTCGCCCGGTAGCGGCGGGCACTGCGCACCCCCGGCACGCGGGACAGGTTGGCCACGTGATCGTTGGTGTACCAGTCGTTGAACTCGTCCTCGGCGGCCGGCTCGACGTCCATCCGGACGAGGTAGAGAAACGGGGCGTCGGTCACCGGGGCGGCGCCGACGTCGATCTCCGCCACCAGATAACGCTCGACCGGCGTACCGATCGGTGCCACCGCGTCGGACGGGTCGAGCCGCAGGGTGGTGTGGGTCTGGTCGACGGCCGCCCAACCACCCGGCGCCGACCCGCACGCGGCCTCCCACTCGGCGCAGACCAGCTCCGGCGCGGCGGCGACCTCGATGACCGCTACCACCGGCTCACCCGGCCCGCAGCATGCCACCGTTGACGCTTATCACCTGGCCGGTCACGAACCTCGCGTCCGGGCTGGCGAAGTATCCGATCGCGCTCGCCACCTCGTCGGGGTCGGCGAACCGGCGCATCGGGTGCATCTTCAGTCGCTTCTGGATGCCGTCCTCGGAGATCATCGACCGCATCTGGTTGGTCTCGGTGCTGCCCGGGCAGACCACGTTGACGGTGATCCCGTAGCGGGCCATCTCGACCGAGAGCGACTTCGCGAAGCCGATCAGCGCGGCCTTGGCGCCCGCGTAGACGGCCTGCCCCGGTACGCCCGCCCGGGCCGCGTCCGAGCTGACGTAGACCACCCGGCCGGTCCCGGCCGCCACCATCTCGGGCAGCAGCGCCCGGGTGATGTCGAGGCTGGCGACGAAGTTCAGGTCGATCACCCGGTGCTGCTCCTCGGGCGTCATGTCGAGGAACCTCTTGTCGGGGGTGCCGCCCTGGTTCGCCACCACCACCGCCGGCGCCCCGAGGTCGGTGCCGATCCGGGCCGCCACCTCGGCGATGGCCGCGCGGTCGGTGACATCGCAGGCGAGGCCGAGCGCGCCGGGCAGCTCCGCGGCCGCCTTCCCGGCCAGGTCGGCGTCGATGTCCAGCACCGCCACCCGGCACCCGCTCGCCGCCAGCCGCCGGCAGGTCGCCAGACCGATGCCCGAACCGCCGCCGGTCACCACCGCTACCCGCTCCATGACCCCACCTCACTCCGTTTGATCGACTGCCACTGCGTCGGATCGACTGTCACTGCGTCGGATCGACTGCCTACTGAGTAACACCCGGCCCGGGCCCGGGCACGCGTCCGTTCTGCGCACCGGAACCACGGGGTCCGGGCCCGATCCGGTGGCGGTAGGACTGGAAACCATGCGAAGAGTGGCGGTGTTCGGTGCCGGCCTCGCCGGCCTGACCGCGGCGGTCACCGCCGCCGAGGCGGGCGCGGAGGTCACCGTCTTCGAGAAGTCGGCGGTGGTCGGTGGCGCGTTGCTGCTCTCCGGCGGGCTGATCTGGAGCGTCGCCGACCTCGACGCGGCGCAGGCCGCCGCGCCGGAGGGCAACCCGCTGCTGCAGCAGCTCGTCGTCGAGCGGCTGGCCGCCGACCGGTCCTGGCTCGCCGGGTTGGGGGTTCGATTCACCACCCCGGCGGCGAGCCCGGAGCTGGCCCACGGCGGCTGGAGCGCGGTCACCGGCGAGCCGGGCATCGAGGGCCTCGGGCAGCAGGTCGAACCTTCCCAGGCGGTCGACGCCCTCCGGCGCCGGCTGGACGAGCTGGGCGGCACCCTCCGCCTGGAGTGCGGGCTCGACTCGCTGCGTACCGCGAAGGGTCGAGTGGTCGGCGCCCGGGTCGCCACCGCCGCCGGTGAGCTGTTCGACCTGGACGCCGACGTGGTGGTCCTGGCCACCGGCGGTTTCCAGGGCAACCCCGAACTGCTCGACCGCTACGTGGCGCCGGCCGCCCACCTCTACCTGCGTACCCACGGCTGGAGCACCGGGGACGGCCTGCTGGCGGCGACGGCGGCCGGGGCGGCCGTCTCCGGCGGCATGGACACCTTCTACGGCCATGCCATGATCGCTCCGCCCGGCCGGTTCCGCCCCCGGGACTTCGGCGAGGTCACCCAGGGGTACGGGCAGGGCGCGGTGGCGCTCGATCTGACCGGTCGCCGGTTCACCGACGAGTCGGCGGGCACCGGCGAGGAGCAGCTCTGCCAGCGGCTGGCGCGCCGCCCGGAGGGTCGCGGCTTCTACCTGCTCGACCAGGGCATCGCGGGGCTGGCCCGCACCCCGGGCAAGGCGGTCACCGGGGTGGTGCTGGACCGGGCCCGGTCGTACGGCGGATCCGTCCTGGTCGCCGACTCGATCGCCGCGCTCACCGACGCGCTCGCGGCGGTCGGCGTGCCGGCGGCGGCGACCCGGCAGACCCTCGCCGAGTACGACCGGCTCTGCGCGGGCCAGCCCGCCGCGCCCGGCAGCCCGGGGCGGTCCCGGTTCCGCTTCCCGCTGCGGCAACCACCGTTCTACGCGGTGGCGGTCAAGGCCTCGATCACGATGACGCTGGGCGGCCTGCTCGTCGACGACGAGCTCCGGGTGCTGCGCCGGGCGGCGTCCAGCTCGCCGATCGCCCAGTCGGTGACCGAGCTCGCCGACATCCGGCAGGTGCCGATCGGCGGGCTCCTCGCGGCCGGCGCCGATGTCGGTGACATCAGCCGCGGCGGCTATCTCGGCGGGCTGGCGACCGCGTTGACCACGGGACGGGTGGCCGGTCTCGGCTGCGCGGGCTGAACCGACCCGGGACGCCCGCCTACCCGCGCCCCGGCCGACCGTGCCGATGGACGGACCACGGCTCTGCCCTGGCCAGCCGGCTCGTCGCAGAGTGGGGAGATGGACCGGCCAGTGGATGAGGAATCGTGGGTGACCGCCTGCAGCGTGGACGAGCTGCCCCCCGGCGAGGTGATACAGGTACCGACCACGCCGCCGATCGCGGTCTACAACGTCGACGGCAGCTTCTACGCGACCGACGACACCTGCACCCACGAGGTGTCGTCGCTCGCCGACGGATATGTCGACGGCGACGTCATCGAGTGCGCCTATCACTTCGCGAAGTTCTGCATCCGCACCGGCTCGGTGCTCTCCTTCCCGGCGACGGTACCGCTGGGCACCTACCGAACCCGGACTGTCGACGACACCGTGCAGGTCGATGTCGCCAGCCGGTCGACCTGAACCGGTTGGGAGACCTTGCCGTGCTGACCGCCCTCGAACCACCCCGCCGTTCGGCCGACACCTCGACGAGCGTCGGCAAGGCACTCTCCATGCTCGATGCCTTTCTCGGCTCCTCCACCACCTCGCTCGGGGTCAGCGAGATCGCCCGGCGGGCCTGCGTGGCGAAATCGACCGCCCACCGGCTGCTGATCGTGCTGGAGTCGCACGGCCTGGTGCGGCGGATCGGTGACCGCTGGCTGCCCGGTACCCAGCTGTTCCGGATCGGCAACGCGGTCTCGATCTGCCGGCCGCACCGGCTCCGCGACCAGGCGCTGCCCCACATGCAGCACCTGTACGTGGAGACCCACGCGATGGTGAATCTCGCCGTGCTGCACCAGGCGCAGGTGCTCTACGTGGAGAAGCTCGCCTCCCGCGAGACCATCGACAGCCCGGCCACGGTCGGCGGCTGCCTACCGATCCACAGCACCGCGCTCGGCAAGGCGATGCTCGCGCACTCCGGCCCCGACCTGTTCGACTCCGTGGTGGCCGGCGGCCTACGGGCCCGCACCACCCGGACGATCACCTCCGGCGCCGTGCTCGCCGGCGAGTTGGCTCAGATCAGGCGGGTCGGCTTCGCGCTGGACCAGCAGGAGACGAAGGTCGGACTGGTCTGCGCGGCGGTGCCGATCCTGCGTGAGCGACGCGTGGTCGGGGCGATCTCGCTCTCGCTCGACGTGCGCCGAGGGCTACCGCAGCAGCACGTGCCCCGGCTGCGCCGGGTCGCCGAGGCGATCGCCGGCTCCCTGCTGGTCGACGACTGAGCCGAAACCGGCGCGACTGAGCCGAAACCGGCCCGCACGAGCCGGAAACCGACGCGCACGAGCCGGAAACCGACGCGCACGAGCCGGGAACCGGCGTCGGCGCAGCCGGCGGCAACGAACGAGCGGGGGCGGTCACCGGATCAGGAGGGCGTCCACCGCCTGGGGGCCGTCCGGCGTGAGCACCACCGGATTGATCTCGACGGTGGCGTAGTCCCGCAGTTCCCCGTCGACGAAGTGCCGGGCCAGCTCGGCCACGAGCGGCACCAGTTCGGCGGTCCGGTCCGCGCCGATCGCCCGGCCCAGGCCGCAGCTTCCGATCAGATCGGCGATTGCCGCCTCGGCGTCCGGGAAGGGACTCGGCAGGGCCAGCGTCGCCAGCGGGGGCACCAGCTCCACCGCCCAGCCCCCGACCCCGATCGTCACCGCCGGGCCGGCCGTCGGGTCCCGGACCAGCCCGACCAGCACCTCGGGCCCGCGCACCATCCGCTGTACCAGGAACCGGACCGGGCCGGCGACCCCGGCGGCGGTCAGATCCGCCCGCATCCGCTCACAGGCCGCCGTCACCTCCGCCGGCGTGGTCAGGTCCAGCCGTACCCCGCCCACCCGGCCCTTGTGCGCCAGCCCGGCCACCGCGGCCTTCACCGCGACCGGTCCGCGCAGGCCGGCCGCGTACCCGCCGGCGTCGCCCGGGTCGTCGACGACCACACCGGACACCAGCGGCAGCCCCAGCCCGGCCAGCACCTCACGCGCCTCCGCCTCGGCCACCACCCCATCGGCCGCCACCGGCCCACCGGCCGCCACCGGCCCACCGGCCGCCACCGGCCCACCGGCCGCCACCGGCCCACCGGCCGCCACCGGCTCATCGGCCGCCGCCGGCTCATCGGCCGCCGCCGGCCCAGCCGGGTCGGGCTCGGCCGGCCCGGTCAAGTCGGTCGAGCCGGCTGCGCGGGTCGCCGGGAAGATCTTGCCGGCCGCGGCCATCGCGGCCACCAGGCTCGGCCCGACCACCAGCGGTGCGCCGCCGGCCAACTCCGCCACCCATCGGGTCGGCTGCTCGCCGTAGACGCTTGCGGTGAGCGTCGGCCGGCCGTGCCGGGTGGACGCCGCCGCCAACCCGGTCAGTCCGTCGCGGAACCAGTGCCGGTCGGCGGAATCGTCCGGCCACGGCAGCGCGTACGGTTCGAGCACCGCGCCCACCGCCGGGTCGGTGTAGATCAGCTCGCGGACCCGCTCCTTGCGGCGGGCGTCGGCGCCGGTCAGGTCCAGCGGGTTGCCGATGAAGACGCCCGGCGGCAGCACCTCCCGCAGCGCCGCCGCGGTGGCGGGCGCCAGGTCGGCCAGCGCCACCCCGTGCCGGGCGGCGAGGTCCGCCGCGTAGCCGGCCGCGCCGCCGCTGCCGGTCAGCACGAACACCCCGTCTCCCGCGCCGGTACGGGTGGTCAGCAGCCGAACCAGCACGGTCAGCTCTTCGATCGAGTCGGCCGGTACCACCCCGAGCCGGTCCAGCCAGGCGGCGGCCAGCCGGTCGGTGCCGACCACCGCGCCGGTGTGCGACCGGGCGACGGCGGCCGACCGGGCCGACCGGGCCAGCCGCAGCGCGACGACGGACTTCCCGCCGGCCCGGCAGTGGGCCACCGCCGCGGCGAACCGGTCCGGGTCGGCAATCGCCTCCAGCACCAGCACCAGCACGCTGGCCCCGTCGTCGGCGGCGAACTCCTCGACGGCCTCGGTGAGCCCGAAGGCGGCCCCGTTGCCGATCGAGTACGCCCGGGAGAGGCCGACCCCGCCGGCCGCCACGGCACCGAGCACGCCCGACAGCAACGCCCCCGACTGGCTGGCGACCGAGACCGGCCCGATCCCCAGCCCGGCCGGCAACGGCTCGGCGACGAGCACCAACCGGTCGCCGAAGTGCCCGTAGCCCACGCAGTTGGGGCCGATCAGCCGTACGCCGGCCGCCCGGCAGCGGGCCGCGATGCGCGCCTCCCGGGCCGTCGCGTCCGGGTCGCCGGTTTCCCGGAACCCGTTCGACACCAGCACGATCGTCGGGGTGCCCAGCGCGCAGAGCTGGTCGACGGCGGCCTCCGCCCGGTCGGGCCGCAGCAGGCAGACTGCCGCCGCCGGCACCCCCGGCAGCTCGTCGATCCCGCCGAGGGCGGGCAGCCCGTGCACCGCCGGCTGGCGCGGGTTGACCGGCCAGACCGGCCCGGGGTGGCCGTGGTCGGCCAGGTTGCGGATCAACCAGTAGGTCCACGGCATGGTTTCCGAGGCGCCGACCAGCGCGATTCCCGCGTCGGCACCCATCAGAAGAAGATCGACAGGTTCTTGGCCAGCAGGGTGGCCTGGTCGAGCAGGATCGTGCGGCGGGCGATTTCGAAGCCGTACGCGTTCGCCGCCCGCCGGACCAGGTCGGTGCGGCGGCCGACGAACATGTCCATCTCCCGCTCCAGGCGGGTCCGGTAGATGAAGAAGCCGCAGTCCAGCTCGTACGTGCCGTCCACCTCGGTGGACCGGACCCGCACGTTGGAGACCAGGTGCCGGGTCCGCGACGGCGGGTCCTCGGCCCAGGCCATCCCGGTACGCAGCCGGCGTACCCGTTGTTCCAGATGTTCGTAGGTCTCGTCGAGGTAGGCCGCGTCCTGCAGCCCGCCGGTCTCCAGGTGCCGCTGCCGGTGCAGTCGGTTGGTGCGGGTCGGCATCCAGTAGTGGATGTCCGGCGCGATCAGGGTGAGCCACTCGTCGAACTGCCAGGTGTCGAGCAGGTCGGCCTCGTCGAAGAGGAACTGCTCGATCTCGTAGTGGGTGTGCGGGTCGACGTTGCTGCGGCTGGAGACCCGGGGGGCGGCGGTCATGCCTCCGCCCTCCCGGCCGCGCGGTGTGCCTCGTCGAGTTCGGCGAGCTTCTCCCAGCTGTAGCCGGAGACCAGCTCGGACCATCGCTTGTAGAAGGTCCGGGCCGCCTCCTCGGCGAACACGTAGGCGCTGCGGCCCGGGAAGCCGTTGGTGTCGAAGCTGCTGTGTCCGAGACCCATCTGCACGTTCAGCGGGTGTTGCCGGGCCCGCCAGCCGCGCAGCACCTTCTGGATCTCGTTCCAGTTCTCGCCGTCGTCCTGCTCGAACAGGCCGCCCGGGGAGAAGGTACGCAGGATCTCGACCCGGCGTTCGTCCTTCACCTTCTCCGGCGCCGACTTCTGCACCAGGCCCCAGGCCCAGACCTCGATCTGGTTCGGTCCGCGCGGATGCCAGACCCGGAAGGTTCCGTTGGAGAGGTAGGCCAGGCTCGGGAAGATCGTGGCGTGGCCGGGCATGTAGAGCGCGCGGGCCTCGCCGAGCCGGTCGACGATGCCCGGCAGCACCTGCTCCTCCCACTCCTGCACCACCGGGCCGACCCGCTTGGGCTGCACCGAGGTGCGGAAGCCGGTGCCGTGCCCCTGCGGGGCGGTGAACTGGTAGCCGGCCTTCTTCCGGTTCTCCACCAGTTCGGTGAGGCTCAGTCCTTCCCCGGGGGCGACGTAGGCCATGTAGGCCGACGCGTGGCTGATCTCCGCGTGGTAGGAGTCGGAGGCGAACTGCTCGGCCGCGAACTTCCAGTTGCAGTCGATGAGCCACTTGTGGGTGCCGCCGATGACCTCCGCGCCGTCCTCCCACCGGTCGCAGAACGCGTCGAAGTACCAGGCCATGTCACCCAGGTAGGTCTCGAAGTCGGGCGCGTTCTCGTCCCAGGTGCCGAAGATGAAGCCCTTGTAGTTGGCGAGCCGCACCTTCGCCGGTCCCCACTGGGACTTGTCGATCTCGTTGAAGTAGGCGTCCTCCTCGTGCGGCACCGAGACCAGGTCACCGGCGGTGTTGTACGACCAGCCGTGGTAGGTGCAGGTGAAGACCTTGGTGTTGCCGAGGTCGGCCCGGCAGATCCGCATGCTGCGGTGCCGGCACTGGTTCAGGAAGGCGCGCACCGAGCCGTCCCGCTGCCGGACCACGAGCACCGGGTCCTCGCCCATGTAGGTCTGGATGAAGTCGCCGGCCTTGGGCAGCATCGCCTCATGAGCCAGGAACAACCAGCACCGCCCGAAGACGTACTGCAGTTCGGCCTCGTAGATGTCCTGGTCCTGGTAGATGACCGGGCTGATGACTCCGCGTTCCACGTCCACAAGGGACGTGGCGTCCACCTTGCTCACCGCTCACCATCTCCTTGCTCGTCGGCTGGCACCCACCGGCCGTCGACCAGCCGGTAGTAGCGCTGTTCGTAGAACTCGATGCCGTCGCGGCCCTGCGATCGCGGCGCCCGTGGGAAGGTCGGCCGGTCCGGGATCGCCCGCTGCGCCGCCCAGTGCGCGTCGTAGGTCTCCTGGTCCGACCAGAGCTCCAGCAGGGCGAACTCGTTCGGCTCCTCGATGCTGCGGAAGACCTGGTACTGCAGCGCACCCGGCTCGGCTCGGCATTCCCCGGACCGCTGCCGCCAGTAGGCGAGGTACTCGTCGACCGCCTCGGGCTCGATCGTGACGTTGCTGACCACTCGGACCGCCATGTCGTCCCCTACTCCGCCCGGTGCGCGCGGTAGTCGATGGAAAAGTCGTTGATCGGGCCGACCACCGGCCGGCCGGCCCGGGGGAAGCTCGCCTCGATGACCCAGCCGCCGAGCATCTCCCGGCTGTCGAGGTAGTAGAAGCGGCCCGACCCGCCGCGCATCTCGGAGCCCATCACCAGCGGCACGTTCACCGACTCCAGCCACTCGATGGTCTCGGCCCAGCGGTCCTCGCCGCTCGGGAACGCGATCAGGAGGTGGTGGATCCCCTCGCCGACCACGTCGAGGTAGTCGTCCCGGTAGTGGCTGGGTCCGTAGGTCGGCTGAATCACCTCGAAGCCGAAGCCCTGGAAGTCGAACGCGCGACCGGTCAGGTACTCGTGGTCGACGGGCCGGCCCCGGTAGAACGGCGTCTCCAGCCGGCCGTGCTCCCGCCGCCAGTTGATGAAGTTCCACCGGTCCACGTCGAAGACCGAGGCGTGCCGCGCCACCGTGCCCAGCACGTCGCGTACCACCACCCCGATGTGGTGCAGGCGCGGTATGTCGAGCGCGGTCATCGCGCCGGGTCGGCTGTAGGTCTGGCTGACGTCGCAGTGCCGGTCCGGCCCGGGCGCCGGGGCGTCGGCGCGCAGCGGCGCCTGGTAGTGGACCAGGTATCCGAGCAGCGCGGTGGTGTCGAAGGTGACGCACTCCCAGGCCCCGTCGCGGACGTAACGCTGGGCGACCGGCGCCGACCGCTCCGCGAAGAAGGCGGCCACCCGCGCCAGCTCGGCCGGGGTGTCGACGGCGAAGTTGAGCTGCATGATGCCGGTCCGGTGCCGGGCCCGGAACAGTTGCGGCAGGCTGAGCCCGGAGGTCGGCTGCACGAGCTCGAAGGTGACCTGACCGGACGGGCAGCTGCCGACGGCCGACCGCCACGACGCCGTACTGGGCATGCCCTGCACGGTGAGTTCCCCGATGCGCGAGTCGTCCTCGAACAGGTCCCACTGGTCCACGCCGAGGATCAGCCCGTAGTTGGTCATCGACTCCTCGATGTCGTCGACCACCACGGTGAGCCGCTCCAGCCGGGCCGGACGCAGCCGGTTGTCGAGGTTGGCCATGGCCTCATCATGGGTGCGGCCAGCCGGGCGTCTCCACATCGCGGTCAGCACGGTGGAACACCGTCCGCCGGTCGGCGCCCGGGCCACGCGAGGCTCTCCGACATGCCGAACATCGCAGACCTCAGCCTGACGAGTACCGATTTCGACCACGGCGGGCGGCTCGCCGACCGCAATGCGTCCGACCGGGACAACATCGCGCCGCGGCTCGCCGTCAGCGGCGCGCCGGCCGGCACGGTGGAGCTGGCCCTCATCTGCCACGACCCCGACGCGCCGCTGCCCGGCGGCTGGACGCACTGGACCCTCTACGGCATCCCGAGCGACGGCGGCGACCTCGGCGAGGACCCGGACAGCCGCTTCCGGCCCGGCCCGAACAGTTGGGGCGACCACCGCTACGGCGGTCCCCGACCGCCCGCCGGTCACGGCGCGCACCACTACTACTTCTGGGTGTACGCGCTGAGCCGGCCGGTCGACGGCACGCCGACCCGGGACGAGTTCCTCGCCGGGTACGCGGACGCGATCCTCGAACAGAACCGGCTCGTCGGCGTCTACGAGCGCTGAGGTGTGGCTCAAGCAGCCGCGCTGGGACGACGAGGCTGACATCGTCGTCGTCGGGTTCGGCGGGGCCGGCGCGGTGGCCGCGATGACCGCGCACGACGCCGGCCGCGAGGTGCTGATCCTGGAGAAGCAGCAGGCGGACCACCGGTTCCCGAGCACCCTGATGTCCGGTGGCAGCATCGTCTGCCCGTCCGACCCGGACGCGGCGTACGCGCACCTGACGCACCTGGCCGGCGACCAGACCGGCGCGGCGGTGCTGCGGGCCTGGGCGGACCGGTGCGCCGAGAACGTCGACTGGGTGGCCGCGCACGGCGGCACCACCCACCTGTTCAGCCCGGTCGGCGAGCACCACTCGGTGCCGGGCTACGAGGCGATCCAGAGCTACCGGTTCGGCACCGACCCGGCCAGCTCACCGCGCGGTTACGGACTGTTCCGGTGGTTGCAGGACCACGTCCGGCGGCGCGGGGTGCCGGTCTCGTACGGCACGGCGGCCCGGTGGTTGCTCACCGACACGGCCGGCGCGGTGATCGGGGTGCAGTGCCGGCGGGACGGCGCGACGGTGAACGTCCGGGCCCGGCGGGCCGTCATCCTGACCACCGGCGGCTTCGAGTTCCACGAAGGGCTCAAGCGCAACCATCTGCCGGTGACGCCCACCCATTTCTACGCCAGCCCGGACAACACCGGCGACGGGGTGGTGATGGCCCAGGAGGTGGGGGCGGCGCTGTGGCACATGAGCGCCTGCTCGGCGAAGGCGATCGCGAAGTTCGACGACTTCCCCACCGGGTTCCCGATCAACCCGTGGGGTTACGGCGACGGCATGACCCAGGAGCAGATCCTGTACGGGTCCGGCAAGCGCGGCGCGTCCTGCGGCACCATGCAGGTCGACCGGTTCGGCCGCCGGTTCACCAACGAGGTCTGGAAGCAGCACACCCACTACTACGAGCTGACCGGGTACGACAGTCACCGGGGCGTATATCCACGGGTCCCGACGTACTGGATCTTCGACTCGGCCCGGATGCGGCGCGGGCAGCTGGTGAGCCGGGAGACCGGCGCGGCCGGGCCGCTGCGGCTCTATCCGTGGAGCGAGGACAACCAGGCGGAGCTGGCGCGGGGCTGGATCACCCGGGCGGAGACGATCGAAGGGCTGGCCGACCGGCTGGCGATGGAGCCGGCCGTCCTCCGCGGCACCCTGGCCGAATACAACGCGGCCTGCGAGACGGGTCGCGACCCGTTCGGCCGGCCGGCGGACACCCTGGTCGGCCTGGAGCCGCCGTTCTTCGCGGTGCGGCTCTGGCCGGGCGGCCCCAACACGCAGGGTGGGCCGGAACGCGACGCGCGGGCCCGGGTGATGCGGGTGACCGGAGAGCCGGTGCCCCGGCTGTACGCGGCCGGCGAGCTGGGCTCGGTCTACGGGACGTTCTATCCGATCGGCGGCGCGAACCTGGCCGAGTGCATCGCGTTCGGGCGGATCGCCGGGGAGAACGCGAGTGCCGAGGCGCCCTACTCGCCGCGCTGACCGGTCACCACGAGGACGTCGAGCGCCTCGGCGCCGTCGGGGGTGACCACGATGGGGTTCAGTTCGATCTCACGTAGTGCGGCTCCGAGTCCGTCGGCGCACCGGCACAGTGCCAGTACCGCGTCGACCAGGGCGGCCACGTCGACCGGCGGGTGGCCCCGGCCGCCGGCCAGCAGCGCCGCGCCGCGCAGCTCGGCGACCATCGCCCGTACGTCGTCGGCGTCGACCGGCAGCGGACGGTGCACGACGTCGGCCAGCACCTCGACCCAGGTGCCGCCCAGACCGACGGTGAGCACCGGTCCGACCTGCGGATCGACCCGGACACCTGCCAACATCTCCACGCCGGGTGGGCGCATGGCGGTGACCAGCACCCCGTCGACGGTGGCGTCCGGCGCGGCCTCGGCCACCGCGGACCGGATCCGGTGGTAGGCGGTCGTCACCTCGGCCGTGGTCCGCAATCCCAGCCGGACGCCGCCCACGTCGGACTTGTGGGTGAGGTCGGCCGAGCAGACCTTCAGCGCGACCGGCAGGCCGATGTGTTCGGCGGCCGTCACGGCCTCGGCGGCGTCGCGGGCGAGGCGTCCCGGCGGGACCGGCACCCCGGCCGCGGCGACCAGGGCCCGACCGTCGTCCTCGTTCCAGGTGCCCTGGCGATCAACCCGGAGGTGGCCGTCCCGTACCCCGTCCGGGGTAGCGGCCGGACCGGCGGCGGCGCCGGCCGCGCGGTCACCACCGCGCCAGACGGCGGACCGCTCCCCGCCAGCGGACCGCTCCCCGCCCGCGGACCGCTCCCTGCCGGCGGACCGCTGCCGGGTGGCGTCGCGGATCAGCGCCGGCCAGCGTGCGGCGTGCCCGAGGGCGGTGACCGCCAGGTCCATCCCACCGGCGATGTGCAGCCCGTTGGTGGCCAGTTCGTCGCGTTGGAAGTCGTCAAGGGCGGTGTCGGTATAGGTCGCCAGCACCACCGGCACCGGGGCGCCGGCGACCAGGCGGCCCAGCGCCGCGAACCGGTGCCGGACCGAGTCGAGGTTGGCTGCGGTGCCGGTCGGCACCGACAGCACGGCGAGCACCGCGTCGACGTCCTCCTCGACCAGGGTCGCCATCGCCTCGTCGATGGCCCGGGTGTGCCGGGCCAGCCGCTGCGGCGACTCGTAACCGGTCACGTCGAGCGGGTTGGCCAGCGTCGCGAAGGGTGGCAGCCGGTCGCGCAGCGCCCCGGTGGCGCGGGGCGAGAGCGCCGGCAGGCTCAGCCCGACGTCGGCGGCCCGGTCGGCGACGATCTCGGCGGCGCCGCCGGAGGCGGTGACGGCGGCGATCCGGCGGCCGCGCGGGCGCTCCGGCAGGTGGGCGAGCAGCCCGGCCGTGGTGATCAGCTCCTCCAGCCCACGGGTCTCGACGACGCCGCAGCGCCGCAGCGCCGCGCTGGCCACCGCGCCGTCACCGGCCAGCGAGCCGGTGTGTGCCAACGCCGCCCGCTGGCCGGCCTCGGACCGCCCGACCTTCAACGCGACGACGGCCACCCCGGCGCGGGCGGCGCGGCCCACCGCGGCGTGCAGCCGCCGCGGGTCGGGCAGCTGTTCGAGGAAGAGCGCCACCGCCCGGGTGACCCCGTCGGCGGCCACCTGGTCGATCAGGTCGATGGTGTCGACCACCGCCTCGTTCCCGGTCGAGACCAGCAGGCTCAGCCCGACTCCGCGGTGGCGCAGGTAGCCGAGCATCCCGCCGCTGAGCGCACCGCTCTGGGTGATGACCGCGACCCGCCCCGCCGCCGGCGCCGACGCCTGGCCGCTGCCGAACGGGGCCACGCCGGCGTGCGGGTTGACGTAGCCCATCGAGTTGGGCCCCAGCAGGGCGATGCCGAGCGCGCGGGCCTGGTCGGCCAGCCGCCGCTGCGCGGCCCGGCCCTCGGCCCCTGACTCGGCGAATCCCGAGGCCAGCACGATGCCACCGCCGATGCCGGCCGCCGCCATCTCGGTCAGCACCTGACCGACCGCGCCGGCCCCGGTCAGCACGAAGGCCAGATCGACCTCGCCGGCCACGGCGCCGAGGGTGGCGACGGTCGGCAGGCCGAGCACCGCCGGTCGGCGCGGGTGCACCGCGTACACCGGCCCGGCGAAGCCGCTCGCCGCCAGGTTCGCGGTGATGTTGCGGGCCCACAGCGACTCGTCGCGGGCGCCGACCAGCGCGATGCCGCGCGGCGCCAACAGCCTGTCGAGACCGGCCATCAGGACGGTACGCGGACGAAGGTGTGCAGGTTGAAAGCCTCCTGCGGCTCCCAGTCCAGCACCACCCGGTCGCCGACCCGCAGCGCGTCGACGTCGGCGCAGGCCACCTCGGTGAGCACCCGGGGGCCGTCGTCGATGTCCACCCAGGCCACCACGTAGGGCACCCGGGCGGCGAAGAACGGGTGCGCGTGCCGGCGTACCACGGTGAACGTGTAGACGGTCCCGCCGACCGGGTCGGGCAGGGTCTCCCAGGTGAGTTCGAGGGCCCCGCAGTACGGGCAGTGCGCCCGCGGGTACCAGACGACCCGCCGGCAGTCCGGGCACCGGGGCACCCGGAACTCCCGGTGGCGGGTCCCCTCGTAGAACTCGCCGGCGTCGGGGCCGAGCCACTCCGGCATCGGCCGGCTGGGCGCCGCGCTTCCCTGCGCGCCCGTCGCCGCGTTCGCCTCGGCGCTCGCTGCCGCGTTCGGCTCGGCGCTCATCGGTGCGCTCCGAGGATGACCGTCGCGCTGGCGTGCCGGGTGCCGAGGGTGCCGCCGTTGCCGTGCGCGACCGCCAACTGCGCGCCCGGCACCTGCGCCGTCGAGCCGCCCCGCAGCTGCCGGACCGCCTCGATCAGCAGGAAGATGCCCCGCATTCCCGGGTGCGAGGAGGAGAGCCCGCCGCCGTCGGTGTTCAGCGCCGGCCCGCCGGGCTGGTCGAACCGCAACCGTCCGCCTGCCACGTAGGCACCGCCCTCTCCCTTGGCGCAGAATCCCAGGTCCTCAAGTGCCGCCAGCACGGTGATGGTGAACGAGTCGTAGATCATGGCGACGTCGATGTCGGCCGGGGAGACCCCGGCCGAGCCGAACGCGTCGGCACCGCTGCGCCGGGCCGCGGTGGTGGTGATGTCCGAGCCGGTGGCGACGAATCCGGTCGCCTCGCCGCCGCCCAGGATCCAGACCGGTGGCTGCCGGCAGTCGACCGCGACCTCCGGCGCCGCGATCACCACCGCGCCGGCACCGTCGGTCACCAGGCAGCAGTCGAGCACCCGCAACGGGTCGGCGACCGCCCGGGACGCCAACACCTTCTCGATGGTCAACTCACCGGTGTTGCGGATACCGAGATCGCCGAGGCCGCGTACGGCGTCGGGATTGCGGGTCGCGTGGTACCGGCTGGTGACCGCGATCTCGGCCAACTGGGCCGGCGTCGTGCCGTACTCGTGCAGGTGGCGGGTCGCCAGCATCGCGTAGTTCCCGGCGACCGGCAGCCCCCACGGGGTCTCCAGCTCGCTTATCACGTCGGGGTAGCCGACCTGCGGGGCCGAGGTGCCGATGGCCCGCCCGGCGCTGCGCGAGCGGGAGCCGTAGGTCAGCAGGGCGACCCGGGCCCGGCCGGCCGCGATGTCGCGGGTGGCGTGCAGGGCGTGCGACTCGTACGAGGCGCCGGCGAAGTTGGTGCCGTCGAACGCCCGCGCGGTGACGCCGAGGTACTCCGGGGTGCTCAGCAGGCTGAGTCGCCCGGTCTCGGGCACGTCGTAGATGGCGTCGACATCCGCGAGGGTGAGACCCGCGTCGGCGAGTGCCCCGAGGGCGCAGCTCGCCTTCATGCGCATCTCGGTGGTGCCGGGAGCGACCCGGTCGGGATACTCGTGGATGCCGACGACGGCGGCTGCGGCGGGCATGCTCACCTCCTCGGTTCAGGCATGGACCCGGCGGAGGAACGACTTCAGCCGGTCCGTGCGGGGGTCGTCCAACATCTGTTCCGTGGTACCGGATTCGACGACCACGCCGTTGTCCATGAACAGGCAGCGGTCGGCGACCTCCCGGGCGAAGTCGATCTCGTGGCTGACCACCATCATCGTCATCCCGCTGGTGGCCAGGTCGCGCATGACGCTCAGCACCTCGCCGACCAGTTCCGGGTCGAGCGCGCTGGTCGGCTCGTCGAAGAGCATCAGCTTCGGCTCCATGGCCAGCGCGCGGGCGATGGCCACCCGTTGCTGCTGACCGCCGGAGAGCTGGCGCGGATACCGGCCCCCCAGGTCGGCCAGCCCGACCCGGGCCAGCAGGTTCTGTGCCCGCTCGCTGGCGACCGCGGCCGACTCGCCCTTGACCTGGCGCGGGGCGAGCGTGATGTTCTTCTCCACGGTCAGGTGGTTGAAGAGGTGGAACTGCTGGAACACCATGCCCATCTGGGCCTGCTGCCTGGCTATCTCGGCGGCGGTGCGCTCCCGCAGCCGCCCCTTGCGGTCCCGCCGGTAGCCGAGCTGCTCGCCCTGGAAGAACATCGCCCCGGCGTCGATCTTTTCCAGCTGCTGGATGCACCGCACCAGAGTGGACTTCCCGGAGCCCGACGGCCCGAGCACCACCACCACCTCGCCGCGCCGGACCTGTACGTCGACGCCGTCGAGGGCGACGTACCGGCCGAACCGCTTGTGTACGCCGTGCACCCGCAGGATCGCCTCATCCGTCATAGCTCCGCGGCCTTCCTCGCCGGTGCGCCCTCCAGCGCCTCGCCCTGTTGCTTGGCCGTCCAGCCGGCCGTCGAACGTTCGAACCGGCGCTCGATGTAGCGCTGTCCGACGTCGAGTACCGAGATGAGCACGAAGTACCAGATGCAGGCCACCAGCAGCAGCGGCACCACCTGGAAGGTGCGGTCGTAGATGCGCGACACCTGGTAGAGCAGGTCCGACACGGCGACGGTGCTCACCAGGGCGGTGCCCTTGAGCATGCCGATCACCTGGTTGGTGGTGGGCGGCACGATGAACCGCATCGCCTGCGGCAGGATGATCAGCCGGAACGCCTTGCGGCCGTTGAGGCCGAGCGCCCGGGAGGCGTCCCGCTGGCCCGGGTCGACGGAGATCAGGCCGGCCCGGACCACCTCCGACATGTAGGCCCCCTCGTGCAGGGCGAGCCCGAGAATGGCCGCCGTGAACGGGGAGATCACGTCGTTGGAGCTGGTGTGCCCGAAGGACGGCCCGAACGGGATGCCGATCGACAGCTCGGGCACCAGGTAGGCCAGGTTGAACCAGAAGATCAGCTGGACCAGCAGCGGTACGCCGTAGAAGAAGCGGGTGAAGCCCCAGGCCGCCGAGGAGAGCAACCCGAACGACGACATCCGCATGGCGGCGATGGCGATGCCGATGGCGATGCCGAGCACCATGCAGATGGCGGTCAGCAGGACGGTGGTGCGTACCCCCTGCAGCACCAGCGGGTCGAAGAGGTACTCCCAGACCACCCCCCACTGGAAGCGTTCGTTGCGCACCAGGAAGGTGCCGAACTGCGCGAGCAGCACCACCATGAGGAGGGCGGCGACGATGCGCCCCGGGCGGATACGGCGGACCGCCCCCGTGACGTCGTCGGACGTCCCGGGGGCCAGGCCGCTGTCCACCTGTGTGGTTTGCGATGTCACGAGCCAGCCTCCCGGCCGTCAGCTCGACGCGGAGGGCGACGGCGCCGCGCCGCCGCCGGTCAGCGGGTTCAGCAGCGGAGCGTCGATCTGCGCGTCCTGCAGGCCCCACTCGGTCATGATCGATTCGTAGGTGCCGTCGGTCCAGAGCTGCTTCATGGCGCCGAAGATCGCGTCCCGCAGCTGGTCGTTGCCCTTGTTCATCTCGGCGGCCAACGGCGTCGCCCGGAACGGCTCGTCCCGCAGGATGATGTACTTGAACCGGTCCGGCGCCTGCTTGACGGCGTAGGCGGCGTCGATCGGTGTGGTGAAGTACGCGTCGACCCGACCCGCGGTCAGCGCCACCTGCAGGTCGGCCCGGCTGCCGAGCTCGAAGGCCTTCGGCTCCTCGCGGCCGGCCCCGGAGCAGACCGTCTTCAGGGTCTCGAAGGCCGCCTCGAACGGCGCGCTGCCGGCGACGTGGGCCAGCTGGCGGCCGCACAGATCCTGCGCGCTGGTGTAGTTCTCCGCCGGGTCGTACACGAACGTCGGCACCGAGAAGGTCCAGGTGATGACGTCGAAGGTCTGCTCCCGCTCGGGCGTGACGGCCAGTCCGCCCCAGGCCATGTCGTAGCGTCCGGACTGGATGCTCGGGATGACGTCGGCGAAGCTGGAAACGACCGGCTGTTCGATCTTCACGCCGAGCAGTTTCTCCATCGCCGCGGCGAAGTCGGGCTGGACGCCGGTCAGCGGCGCGTTGGCGGACTCCTGCATGCGCAGCGGGGCCTGGATGTCGCCGACCCAGGTCAGCGAGCCGCGCTGCTTGATCTCCTCGGGCAACTGGTCGAAGAAGGGGGCAGCGGTGCCGGCGACGGTCGGCTCGTCGTCCGAGTTGTCGTCGGAGGATCCGCAGGCCGACGCGACGACGACGGCCAGGACTAGGGGTAGGACGCGGGCGGTCCGGAGGGTTCTGGATGACATCGGCGCTCCTCGGCAGATTCGAGCGTGCCGCTCTTGTTGGTGGTAGAGAATCGCACCGGGCCGACGGGGGCTCCGGTGCCTGTGCCGCCAGGCGGAACCGGTGTTTCGGCCACTGGTCGGAGGCGTTTCGCGCACTGGAACGGACGGCCGTCGAGCGGCCTGAGGTGCACTTCAATCCAGACGATGGGACCGACTTCCGCGCTGGCCGAACGGGTGGCCCGACTCAACCTCGCCGCCGTGCCGGCGGCCGCGGTCGACGCCGCCCGGGCCGCGCTCATCGACGGCGTCGGCGTCGCGATCGCCGGCTCCACCCACCAGCTGGGTCGGCTGGTGTCCGGGTACGTCGACGAGCTGGGTTGCGCGCCGGTCGCCGGCACGCTGGCCGGCGGGCGACCCACCTCGGCCGAGAACTCGGCCCTGGTGGGCGGGGTGGCCGGCCACGCGCTGGACTTCGACGACACCTGGATGCCGGGCGGCGGCACCGACCAGGCAACCGCGTCGCACCCGACCTGTTCCCTGGTGCCGGTGCTTGTCGCGCTGGGGCAGGACGGCACCACGACCGGGGCCGCGCTCGTCGAGTCGCTGCTGGCCGGGTTGGAGGCGCACGGCAAGGTGGGCTTCCCGGGGCGTACCACGATCCGGGCCGGCTGGCATGGTTCGGCGGTCTTCGGCGCGGTCGGCGCCGCCGTCACGGCGGCCCGACTGACCGGGTTGGACCCGGCCGGCATCCGGACCACCATCGCCCTCGCCGTGACGCACGCCGGTGGGCTCAACGTCAACCGCGGCACGATGGCCAAGCCGTACCAGATCGGCAACGTCGCCGCCGGCGCGGTGCGGGCCGCCGCGCTGGCCGCCCGCGGTTTCACCGCGGCCGGCGACGTCCTGGAGGGGCGGCACGGCTTCGCCCACGCCTTCCTCGACGACGCCCACTGGCACCCCGACCGCTTCGTGGCCAGCCTGGACGGCCCGCTGTCGGTGCTCGACCCGGGCATCGACATGAAGCGGTACGCGTCCTGCCTCTTCACCCACCGGGCGCTCGACGCGACGCTGGAGATGGTGGAGCGCCACCAGGTGGCGGCGGCCGACGTGGACCGGATCGCCGTGACCACCTCGCCCGGCAGCATCGTCGACCGGCCGGCTCCCCGCTCCGGGCTGGAGGGCAAGTTCAGCCTCCAGTTCACGGTCGCCCAGGCGGTGCTGCACCGCCGGGTCGGGTTCCGCCAGTTCGACGACGCGGCCCTGCGTGACCCGGCGCTCGTCGACCTGATGAACCGGGTCGACGTGGTGGCCGACCCGGCACTCACCTCCGACTACGCGCTGGTGCCCCGCCCGGTGCGGATCCGGCTCCGGTCCGGGACGGAGCTGGCCGACCCGGTCGCCATCGGCACCGACGCGTGGTGCCGGCGGATGTCGGCGGGCGAGCTGGCCGACAAGTACCTCGACAACACCGGGCCGGTGCTGGGGGCCGAGCCGGCCCGTCGCTCCCTCGACCTGCTCGCCCGGGCGGAGCGGCTGACCGCCGACCAGGTCGGCGAGCTGCTCGCGATCCTGACCAGTCCGCAACGGAACGGAGTGTCCCCATGAGCTACGAACACCTCGTCTACACCCGGCGGGACCGGGTCGGCCACGTCCTGCTGAACCGGCCCCGGCAACTCAACGCGCTCAACCAGCGGCTGCAGCAGGAGCTCTGGGAGGTCGTCAACGAGGCGGAGGACGACCCGGAGGTGGGCGTACTTGTCTTCAGTGGCGCGCCCAGGCCGGACGGCCGGGGTGCCTTCAGCGCCGGCGCCGACATGAAGGAGATGGCGACCGCCGCCGACCCGGGGGCGTCTCCGGAGGGGGTGGCCGAGCTGGTGCGCCTGGTGATGAGCCGGGAGCCGGTCTTCACCCCGCCGCTGGTCGCCCTCTGCAGTCGGCTGGAGACCATGCGCACCCCGTCGATCGCGGCGATCGACGGGGTCTGCACCGCGGGCGGACTCGAACTCGCCCTGGCCTGCGACATCCGGCTGGCGGCCGACACCGCGCAGATCAGTGACCTGCACATGAAGAACCTTGGCCACATCGGCGGCGGTGGTGTCTCGGTACGCCTGGCGCGGACCGTCGGTTCGGCCTGGGCGAAGCAGATCATGTTCACCGGCGAGCCGATCGAGCCGGCGACGGCGCTGCGGATCGGCCTGGTCAACGAGGTGTTCCCCCGCGACGGCCTGCTCGATGCGGCGTTCGGCCTGGCGGCCAAGGTGGCCGCCCGCCGGCCGGAGGCGCTGGCGATGGCGAAGTCGGTGATGCTGGCCGCCGCGGACCTGGATCTGGAGACCGCGCTGCGCTACTCGCTGGTCGGCCGGGCGTCGCTCTACAGCCGGTCCGGCTATCAGTCGTTCGCCGAGCGGTAGCGCACGATGGCCTCCTCGGCCGGCGGCTGCGGCGGCCAGGACGGGAACGGCAGCTTCTCGACCCGGGGGGCGAGGTGCTCGCCGGCCGCGGTGGCCAGCACGCCGGCATCCCACGGCCCGTCGGCCGTCAGCTGCACGACGGGCCGGGGCAGGGCGTAGAGCGATACGTCGAACTCCCTCGCCCCGATCACCTGGCCGGTGCACCACCGGGCCTCGTCACTGGCGAGCCAGGCGACGACCGTGGCGACGTTGTCCGGGGAGCGGCGTTGCTGGGCCGCCTCGTCGGCGGCGTCCACCGGCCGCGGGGTCATCCGGGTGTCGGCCGCCGGCGAGACCGAGTTGCAGGTGGCGCCGGTACGGGCGAGCGAGTTGGCGCAGGAGTAGGTCAGCCCGACGATGCCCATCTTCGCCGCCGCGTAGTTGGGCTGGGAGGTGGAGCCGTACAGCCCGGACCCGGAGGTGACGTTGATGATCCGCCGGGCCGCGTCGTGGTCGCCCACGGCCCGCCAGTGGGCGGCCACGTGCCGGGTGGTGTTGAAGGTTCCGGTGAGGTGGACCGCGATGACCGCCTGCCACTCGTCGGCGGTCATGTTCCAGATCATCCGGTCGCGGAGGATGCCGGCGACGTTCACCACGATGTCGAGCCGGCCGTACCGGTCGACGACCCGACCCACCATGGCGGCGACGGCGTCGAAGTCGGCGACATCGGCACCGTCGGCGACCGCGGTGCCACCGGCCGCGACGATGTCGCGTACGACGTCGTCGGCCGGGCCGAGATCGACGCCGCTGCCGTCCAGCGCCGCACCGAGATCGTTGACGACCACCGAGGCACCGGCCGCCGCGAGGTGCCGGCTGACGGCGGCGCCGATGCCCCGCCCGGCCCCGGTAACCAGGGCGACCCGTCCGGCCAATGGGTGCTGGGTCATTGCCACCTCCGAATCTCGACAGCGTCGCCGGAGATGCTGCCCCGGGCGGCCCGGCCGGTACACGGCGGCGTGCCGGAGGACGGCACGGGACCAGCAGCCGTTCAAGCTGGCGGACCGCACGGCCCGCCGTGGTCCGCGCGGTTTGTTAGGCAGTTCCGGTGACTGTCCGCCGGAGTGGCGATCGGGTACGCCTGGTGAGTCGGTGGCAGCTCGCGTTGCTGGCCGGCCTCACCGCGCTGGGCGCCGCCTCGACCGACATGTACGCCCCCGCGTTCCCGACCGTGCAGGCCGATCTCGCCACCTCCCGGATGGCGATCCAGTCCAGCGTCGCGGTGTTCCTGGTGGCGATCGCCGTCGGCCAGGTGGTGGTGGGCCTGGTCAGCGACGTCATCGGGCGCCGCCCGGTGCTGCTGTTCGGCGTGCTCTGCTACCTGGCCGCCAGTCTCGCCTGCGCGGCCGCGACAACTGTCGAGCTGCTGCTGCTGGCCCGGGCGGTGCAGGGCGCCGGGGCTGCCGCCGGGATCGTGGTCGCCCGGGCCTCGGTGCAGGACCGAGCCCGGGACGCCACCGCGACCCGCCCCTTCTCCCAACTGGTGGTGATGACCGGACTGGCGCCGGTCCTCGCCCCGGTCGTCGGCGCCGGTCTGCTGCACCTCGGCTCGTGGCGATGGATCTTCGTGGTGCAGGCCGGGCTCGGTGCGCTGCTGGCGGTGGCGGCGGTCGTCAGCCTGCCGGAGACGCTGGCGCCCGCCGACCGCCAGCCGTGGCGGGGCCGGGCCGTCCTGGCTGCCCAGGTCCGGGTGCTGCGGGTGCCGCAGTTCCGGCGGTACGCCCTGGCCTACGGACTCGCGGCCGGGGTGGTGTTCGGCTACGCGTCGAGCTACTCGTTCGTCGTCGAGCTGCAGTTGGGCGGTTCCCCCCTGCTCTACGCGGTGCTCTTCGGGCTGAACGGGGTCGGCATGATCGCCTTCGCGCAGGTCAACCCCGGGCTGGTCGACCGGTACGGCTCGGTGGCCGTCCTGGTGACCGGCCTGGTCGCGTCGACCGCCGCGTCCGCGGCCCTGGTCGCCGCGATCGTCTGGCGGTTGCCGCTGCTGGTCGTCGCCGCGGCCACCTGGGTGGTGATCGCGAGCCGGGGTACCGTCCTGCCGAACCTCACCAGCCGGGCGATGAGTGCGGTCTCCTCGGGCCACGGCACGGCCTCCGCCCTGCTGGGCTCGGTGCAGTGGGCGATCGGCGCGCTGGCCGCGGTGGTCGCCGGCATCACCGCGGACGCGGGTGTCGGCATGTCGCTCACCATGCTGGTGTTCAGCGCCGCCGCACTGCTCGCCGCGACGCACCGTATTCCGCGTCGGGCCGGTCGGCCGGCCGCCGGTACGCTCCCGGAGACGTGAGCGGAGGCAGGGTGGAAGACAACGTCGACGTCGCGGCGGCGCTGCGCCGGTCGGTCGGCGCGCTGCACCGGCTGCTGGTGCGCAGTGAGCGAGGAGCGCTGACTCCCGCGCAGCTCTCGTTGCTGGCCACCGTCGAGGCGCACGGCCCGCTCCGTCCCGGCGAGCTGGCCGCCCGCGAGCAGGTGACGTCGTCGACGGTGACGCGCAGCGTGACCTGGGCCGTCGAGCGCGGATTGGTGCGGCAGTCCGTCGATGGCCGGGACCGGCGGGCGTCGCTCATCGAGATCACCCCGGCCGGTTCGGTGCTGCTCGCCTCGCTGCGGGCCAAGGGGACGGCCGAGTTCGCGCAGCGGCTGCGGCGGCTCTCCGCGGCGGAGCGGAAGGTGCTGGCCGAGGGGCTCGCCGCCCTTGAGCCGTTCTTCGACGGCCGGGCGGGGTAACCGGTCGGCCCCTTGCCAACGGCCTGCCCCCGGTCTTATGTTTCGCAGTGCGTACCTCTCGCATTGCGTATCAGTTTCGACCGAGCCGCCGGAGGCGACGTTGAGCCCTACCACCGCCCTGGAACCCGACCGCCGCACCGACACCGACACCGCCACGGCAACGAGCGTGGGCAAGGCACTGGCCATCCTCAACGTCTTCGTCGGCTCCACCCACACCGTGCTGGGGGTGAGCGAGATCGCCCGGCGGGCCGACGTCGCCAAATCCACCGCGCACCGGCTGCTGACCCTGCTCGAAGGGCACGGCATGGTCGAACGGGCCGGCGCCGGCTGGCTGCTCGGCACCCACCTGTTCCGGCTCGGCAACACCGTGCCGCTCTGCCGACCCGACCACCTGCGCGACCAGGCCCTGCCGATCATGCAGGACCTGCACCTGGCGTCCGAGGGCATGGTGAACCTCGGCGTCCCGCACGACGGTCAGGTGCTCTACGTCGAGAAGCTGGCCGCCCGGGAGCCGCTGGACAGCCCCGCCGCGGTCGGCGGCTGCCAGCCGATGTACTGCACGGCGCTGGGCAAGGCGATGCTCGCGTACTCGCCGGACCCGCTCTTCGAGGAGGTCGTCACCGCCGGCCTCCGACCGCGTACCACCGAGACCATCACCCATCCCGCGCGGCTCGCACACGATCTGGCCCGGGTCCGGCGCGCCGGGTTCGCGGTCGACAACCAGGAGGCGAAGGTCGGGCTGGCCTGCATCGCCGCACCGGTGGTCCGGAACGGTCGGGTGCTGGCCGCGTTGTCGCTCTCGCTGCCGGCGCGCCACGGCGTCCCGGTCGCGCTGACCGCCCGGGTCCGGGCCGCCGCCGAGGCGCTGGCCCGGCACATCACCTACGAGGACGACGTACGCGGCCTCGAATACACTGGTCAGCCGTGACGGAGACCGCCGAGCACGACCCGCTGGCGGTCCAACTCCGCCTCGCGGTCGGACGTCTCTACCGCACCTTCCGCCGCGGTGGCGACGTCACCCTGACCACCTCACAACAACTGCTCCTGATGGCCATCGAGCGCTCCGGACCACTGCGGCTGGTGGACCTGGCGCACCAGCAGGGGCTACCGCCCAGCAATCTGACCCGCATCGTGGACTGGCTCGCCGCCCGGGATCTGATCGTGCGGGAGGCCTGCCCCGGCGACCGGCGATCGGTGATCGTCTCCGCCAGCTCCACCGGCCGACAGGTCGTGCACCGGGTCGTCCGGGAGAAGGCCGAGCACCTCGGCGCCCGGATCGACGCCCTTCCCCCCGATCAGCAGCGGGCCATCCGGGCGGCGCTGCCGGTGCTGGAGAAGCTCCTGCCCGACTGATTCACCGGGTGTTCACTTGCCTGGGCCAGGAAAACTCAGTAATCATTGAGTCAATGACTACTGAGCATTCGCTGCGGGCGCGGGCGCGGATCCACGCCGCGCTCGGCGACCCGGCCCGCCTGGCGATCGTCGACGCGCTCACCGTCGGCGACGCCTCCCCCGGCGAGATCGCCCGCGACCTGGGCCTGCCGAGCAACCTGGTCGCCCACCACGTCAAAATCCTGGCCGCGGCGGGCCTGCTGGAGCGGACCCGCTCCGAGGCCGACCGGCGCCGCACCTACCTCCGGCTGCGGCCCGGCAGCCTGGCGGTGCTGCGACCGCCCGGGTTGCCACCGGCGGAGCGGGTGGTCTTCGTCTGCACCCACAACTCGGCCCGCTCGCAGCTGGCCGCCGCGCTGTGGACCGACCGCACCGACCGGCCGGCGGCTTCCGCCGGCACCCGGCCCGCTGCCCGCGTACACCCGGAGGCGGTCGCGGTGGCCCGGCGACACGGGCTGGATCTCGATCCGGCCGGCACCGCCCATGTCGCCGACGTCATCGACGAGGGCGACCTGATCATCGCGGTCTGCGACAGCGCCCACGAGGACCTGAGCACCGCCGCGACCCGACCGCGGCTGCACTGGTCGGTGCCGGACCCGGTCCGGGTCGGCACCGAGGCGGCTTTCGAGGCGGCCTACACGGAACTGGCCGGCCGCGTCGCGCGGCTGGCACCCACTCTCACCGGAGATCGAGCATGACCCAGCTGAGCCCCCCACCCTGGCAACGCGACCTGGCGATCGATCAGCAACTGGCGCTGAAAACCGCCGCCACCCGACTCGCCGCCGAGTTCGACGGCAGTTACGGCGTCGAGACGATCGAACGGTTCCTGCACTCCAGCTACGAACAGTTCGCCACCGCGGGCAGCGTCCCCCACTTCCTGCCGCTGCTGGCCGAACGCTTCGCGCGGCAGCGCCTGCAGGCTCTCGCCCGGGTCGAGGGCCACCACCGCGACGGCAAACCGGTGGTGCTGTTCCTGTGCACCCACAACGCCGGCCGCTCACAGATGGCGCTCGGCTTCTTCACCCACCTCGCCGGTGGGGCCGCCATCGGCTGGTCCGGCGGCTCCGAGCCCGGCGCCGAGGTCAACCCGGCCGCGATCGCGGTGATGGCCGAACGCGGCATCGACATCTCCGGCGAATACCCCAAGCCGTGGACCGACGAGGTGGTACGCGCCGCCGACGTGGTGGTCACGATGGGCTGTGGAGACGCCTGTCCGGTCTTCCCCGGCACCCGATACGAGAACTGGGAGCTGGCCGACCCCGCCGGCCTGGATGCCGCCGCGGTGCGTCCGATCCGCGACGACCTGGAACGCCGGGTCCGCGCACTGCTCGACCAGCTCGGCGTACCCGTCCGCCCCTGACCCCTGGAGAAGCCGTAGCAATGAATTCAGTCGTGTCCTGGCGGCGGTTGCTTGCCGAGTTCATCGGCACCGCGCTGCTGGTCACCGCCGTCGTCGGCTCCGGCATCATGGCCGCCAGCCTGTCGCCGAACGACGTCGGCCTGCAACTGCTGCAGAACTCGGTGGCGACCGCGTTCGCCCTGGGCGTCCTCATCCTCGCCCTCGGCCCGGTCTCCGGCGCGCACTTCAACCCGGTGGTGTCGGCCGCGGACTGGTGGCTCGGCCGCCGCCACGGCGCCGGCCTGCGGCTGCCTGAACTCGCCGCCTACTGCGCCGCCCAGATCCTCGGCGCCAGCGCCGGGTCGATGCTGGCCAACCTCATGTTCGACCGCTCCGCCGTGACGCTGGCCAGCACCGTCCGCACCGGGACGCACCTGTGGCTGGGCGAGGTCGTCGCGACCGCCGGTCTGCTCCTGCTCATCTTCGCCCTGGTCCGGTCCGGCCGGGCCGCCGCCGCACCGGCGGCCGTCGGGGCCTACATCGGGGCCGCCTACTGGTTCACCTCCTCCACCAGCTTCGCCAACCCCGCGGTGACCATCGGCCGGGTCTTCACCGACACCTTCGCCGGCATCGCCCCCGGCTCGGCGCCCGCCTTCATCGGCGCCCAGCTCGTCGGCCTGCTCGTCGGCGTCGGGCTGATCACCGCCCTCTACCCGCACGCCGGCGCCGCTGCCGACGACGTCGTCGTCCCGCACGCCGCCAGCGAAACCGCCGAACCATCAGCCACCTCCTCTGGAGTCACGACATGAGTGGTAAGCCGTCCGTGCTGTTCGTCTGCGTGCACAACGCCGGCCGGTCCCAGATGGCCGCCGGCTGGCTGCGCCACCTCGCCGGGGACCGGGTCGAGGTCCGCAGTGCCGGCTCGAACCCCGCCGACCGGGTCAACCCGGCCGCGGTCGAGGCCATGCGCGAGGCGGGCATCGACATCGGCCACCGGACGCCGAAGAAACTCGACTGGGATACCGCCGAGCGCAGCGACGTCATCATCACCATGGGCTGCGGCGACGCCTGCCCGGTCTTCCCCGGCAAGCGGTACGAGGACTGGAATCTCGACGACCCCGCCGGCAAGGACGCCGACGCGGTCCGCCCGATCCGCGACGAGATCAGGACCCGGGTCGAGAAGCTGCTCACCGAGCTCGTACCGGGCGACTGACGGCCTGTTGCCGCGACCCACGGGTCGGTAGGGTCGTCCCGGTGGACCTGGACGAGACCGCCGCCCGGCTCGGGGTGCCCGTCGAGGAGGTCGACCGCGTACACCGACTCGCCGGTGACCAGCCGTCGGCGCCGCTGCCCGCCAAGGCCGACGCCCCGGCGATCCTCGACCGGCTCGCGGTGCCTCCGGACGACGCCGCCGAGATCATGGCGGGCTGGCCCGACCCCGGATCGCCGTTCTGGACTCCCGAGTTGCGCTGGCTGCTCGACCGCTCGATCGCCCTGGTCCGCGCCGATCTCGGGGGCGGCGGCTGGCTGTCGCCCGGCCCGGCGCTGCCGCGTGAGCGCGGCCCGGCCTGGCGACACCTCTACGGGTACGCGTACCTGGCCCTGGTGAACGTCGTCACCGATTACCACCGCGAGCACGGTGTCGACGAGGCAGTGTCGTGGGTGTCCCTCGCGGACCTGGGACGCAACCTCGCGATCGACCGTCGGATGCGCGGCGAGGGCTGGCCGGTCATGCAGAGTTGGCTGACTCTGCACGCGCGCGGCGCCGTCTACGAGCTGGGCCGGTTGCAGCACCATCGCGGCGGCGGCCCCGCCATCGACCTGCACATCCCCGAGGCCGGGCCGTTGCGGCCGGAGGCGGTCGAGGCGTCACTCGACCGGGCCCGGCGGTTCTTTCCACGGCACTTTCCCGACGAGCACTATCCGGCGTTCGCGTGTGGTTCCTGGTTGCTCGACCCGCAACTGCGGGAGTACCTCCCCGCGGACTCCAACATCCTGCACTTCCAGCGGAGGTTCGAACTGGAGCCCTACCAGGAGTCGGAGGGGCCGGACGCCGACGTCGAGGTGTTGCGGTTCGTGTTCCGCACCATCGCCACACCGCTCGACGAGCTGCCGCGTCGCACCGCACTTCAGCGCGCGGCCGTCGACCATCTGTTGGCCGGCCGGCACTGGCACTGGCGCCGCGGCCACTTCCCGATCTGACCGCTGCTCCGGCCCCACCCTCATCGGGTGGAGCCGGAGCAGCGGTTGCGGAGCTTCGGTCAGGCGGTCAGCGCTGCAGGGTGAGCAGGCCGGGCCGGTAGGGCAGCAGGCCGTAGTCGCCGCCCGAGTTGGGCGAGCGGCCCTGGTAGAGCAGTTGCAGGTTGCAGGCGTTGACGGTCATGGTCTGGTCGGCGTTGGTCCGGATCAACTCGCCGTGGCTGATGTCGTTGGTCCAGGTGGCGCCGCTGTTGGCCTTGCCCGCGAACGGGTTGCTCTCGCTGGTGGCGTTCGGGGTCCAGTTTCCGCCCAGGCTGGTGGCCGTGAAGGAGCGGAAGTAGCGGCCCTGCGAACCGATCGCCTCGACGAGCATGAGGTACCGGTTCTCGCCTTCGAGCTTGTAGACCTGAACGCCCTCGAAGAGGTTGTTCGTGGTGTCGGTCATGATGGTGGTGTAGTTGGAGCCGAAGCTGCCGGGGAAGTTGCCGATCGGCATGCTGGCCCGGTAGATCCGGCCGTTGTCGCCGGCGAAGAAGAGGTACATGTTCTGGCTGTCACCGATCAACGCCTGGTCGATCGGTCCGGTGCCGGAGTTGGAGATGCTGCCGGTGAACAGGGTCTGCGCCGACGACCAGGAGTTGACGTTCGTCGGGTTGGTGGAGGTGCGGTAGGAGAACGCCGGTCCGCCCCACTGGTAGGCCAGTACCCACACGTTGCGCGGGGCGAAGTAGAACAACGACGGCGCGACGGCCGAGAACGGCATGGCGTTCTGGCTGGCCGAGCCCATCTGGTTCCAGTTGGAGAAGAGTCCGAAGTTCATCGAACCCCAGGACGTGCCGAAGTCGTGGTTGGTGGCGTAGACCAGGTGCTGGCCGTTGTACGGGGCGTGGGTGAAGTCCTTCAGCGACACCCATCCGGACCTGGGCTGCGCCAACGCACCCGTCGACGACCACCGGTACGACGACGGCAGCGCACAGGTGCCGCCCGGCGGCGGCGTGCCCGGCGGCGGCGTGGTGGGGTTGCTCCCGCCGTCGACGCGGACCAGTTGCCACTGCTGGTTGTTGCCGCCCCAGTCGTCGTACTGCACGATGTTTCCGCCGTCGGCGGTCGAAGCGCCCTGCACCTCCACCACCTTGTTGCTGTGCCGGCTGATCAACCGGACGTAGCCGCCGTCCGAGTCGGCCAACCGGAACTGCTGGTTGTTGCCGTTGTGGTCGGCCCACTGCACGATGCTGGCGCCGTTGGCCGTCGACCATTCGTAGACGTCCAGCACCTTGCCCGACAGCCGGGACTTCAACCGGTAGTAGCCACCACCGGAGTCGACGAACTGCCACTGCTGCTGGTTGCCGTTGTTCCGGGCCCACTGCGTGATCCGGGCCCCGTCGTTCGTGGCCAGGTTGTAGACGTCGAGCGCCTTGCCGCTGTTGCGGTTGACCAACACGTACCACGCGTTGGTGTCGACCGTCGCCGCGGCGGCGGGTGTCGAGACCACTGCGGCGGCGGCGGCACCTACCACCAACGCCGTGACGCCGGCGGCGACGGCTCGCGGCAACCACCTACGCGGCCGTGCCGGTGGCGCGATCGCCGCGGATCCACCAAAGGCAGACATGATCCTCCTCAAAATGCCCAAGAGCCCGAACGGCCTGCCCGAGGGTGGGCGCACCGCGACGCATGGTCGGGCGCTCGCATGCGTCAGGATGTTAGCGTTAACACGACGTCCGCATGCCCTCGGCGCACGCCTGGTGTCGGCTCGACGAAGCGGGCTCGCCCGGTAAGCCGCAGGCATCGTCGTCCTTGACCATCGACTGTGAGCGATAACATGTCGTTCGTCAAGTCGTAACGTTCCTGGATTTGCCGGCGGTGACGCAACGCAGTCGAGGCGCAACCGCGCTTTGCCCGACCCGGGAGCGACCCGACTCCGCCGGGCCCGACCCTCTGGGAACCGGTACCCCGTGGCCAGCGGATGTTTGCGCTAACATTTCACCCGGTCAGTGGCCATCGCTCCCGCGCCGCCCGGTGTCGAGCCGACGAGCCACAGCAGCGACCGACCAACGACCACAGCGGGGCCATCCGAACCATCCGACGTGGTATAACAACATAGAGTTATGTCGATTGCTTGATCATCGACCGGATGGCCGTGGGACCCACGCGCCGGCCGGGATCAGGGCGGCTGCGCCGGCACGGGCGGACAATCCGGCACCCCGGGAGGGGCGTGGAAGTGAGATTCCGCATCCTGGGACCGCTGCAGGTATTCGACGACACCGGCCCGCTGGCGCTCGGCGGCCGGCGGCGGCGGACCGCGCTCGCGGTGCTGCTGGCCCACCCGGGACAGGTGGTGGCGCTTGATCACCTGATCGACGCGGTCTGGGACGACCACCCGCCGACCACCGCCAAGCGGCAGATCCAGAACGACGTCTCCGCCCTGCGCCGGCTGATCGGCCCGGCCATCGTCGCCGACGGCCCCGGCTACCGGGCGGTGGTCCGACCGGGCGACCTGGACGCGCAGGTCTTCGAGGACCGGGTGGCCGAGTCCACTCGGCTGGCCGAGGCGGGCCAACCGGCCGAGGCGGCGGCGCTGCTGCGGTCCGCCCTCGAACTGTGGCGCGGCCCCGCCCTGGCCGGCCTCTGCGGCCGGGCCGTCCAGGGGGTCGCGGCCCGACTCGACGAGCGGCGCCTGCTGGCCCTCGAATACTGGTTCGACCTGGAACTCTCGCTCGGCCGGCCGGCCGAACTGGTTGGTGAGCTGGCCGAGCTGGTGGCGGCGCATCCACTGCGGGAACGCCTGGTCGGTCTGCTGATGCTCGCGCTGCACCGGTCCGGCCGGCAGGGCGAGGCGGTTCAGGCGTACCACGGCCTGCGCAGTCGACTGGCCGACGAGTTGGGACTGGACCCGGGTCCGCAGCTGCGACAGCTGCACGCGACCCTGCTGAAGAACGAGGCCGACGACGGCCCGGCCGCCGGCGCCTGGTGGGGCCGGGCGATCGGCCCGCAGGTGCCGCCGGCGGGACCGGTCCCACCGGCGCCGACCCCACCGCCGTCCCCCCGGCCTGCCCCACCGACGCCGGCCCAGCTGCCCGGCGACATCGCCGGGTTCACCGGCCGGGCCGAGCAGTTACGGCTGCTGGACGACCTCAGCGAGGGGACCACCGGAAGCCGCTCCACCACCGTGCCGATCCTGGTGATCAGCGGCATGGCCGGAGTCGGCAAGACCGCCCTCGCCGTGCACTGGGGACACCTCGCCCGGGACCGCTTCCCGGACGGCCAGCTCTATCTGGACCTGCGCGGCTACGCCGACGACGAGCCGGTGGGCCCGCCGGCGGCACTGGCCCACCTGCTGCGCTCGCTCGGCGAACGGGACGAGCAGATCCCCGCCGACGTCCAGACCGCGGCCGGGCGGTACCGGTCGCTGCTGGCCGGCCGGCAGCTGCTGGTGGTGCTGGACAACGCGTCAAGCGCCGAGCAGGTCCGACCGCTCCTGCCGGCCAGCCCCGGCTGCCTGGCACTCGTCACCAGCCGGGCGCGGCTCACCGGCCTGCTGGCCCGGGACGGCGCGCAGGGTGTGGCGCTGGACGTGCTGACCGCCGAGGAGGCGTACGCCCTCCTGGTCAGGATCCTCGGCGCGGACCGCGCGGCGGCCGATCCGGCCGCGGTGGTCGATGTCGCGGCCGCCTGTTCCCGGTTGCCGCTGGCGCTGCGGGTCGCGGCCGCCAACATCCTGCACGGTGGCTGGCCCGGTGTCGTCGACTATCTCGCCGCGCTGCGCGGCGGGGATCGGATGGCCGCGCTGGAGATCCAGGGCGACGAGCAGGCCGGGGTACGGGCGGCGTTCGACCTGTCGTACCGCAGCCTGGACGCCGCCACCCGCCGGACCTTCCGGCTGGTCGGGCTGATCCCCGGACCCGACCTGACCACCGAGGCGGTGGCCGCGCTCGCCGGACTCGCCGACGGTCCGGCCCGTAACCAGCTCGGCCGGCTGACCGCCGCGCACCTGGTCGAGTGGACCGGGGCCGACCGGTACGCCTGCCACGACCTGCTGCGCGGGTACGCGGCCGAACGGGCGGCGGCCGAGGACCCCGCGCCGCGGCGCCGGGCCGCGCTGGAACGCCTCCACGACTGGTACGCCGCACGCGCCGACGCCGCCGCCCGGATGCTCTACCCCCATGTGCTGCGACTGCCCACGCCGCCCGCGACCGGCGCGGCCGACGGCTCCGGGGCCGGCGCGACCAGCGGCCCCACGACCAGCGGCCCCACAGCCAGCGGCCCCACGACCAGCGGCCCCACAGCCAGCGGCCCCACAGCCAGCGGCCCCACGACCAGCGCGGCCGGCAGCTCCACGGCCGGCGCGGTCGGCGGTTTCGCCACCAGCGCGGCGGCGCTGGCCTGGCTGGACGCCGAGCGCGCCAACCTCGTCGCCGCCATCCGGCACGCCGCCGAACACGGCCCCGAAGCCACCGCCTGGATGCTCGCCGACACCCTGCGCGGCTACTTCTGGCTGCGCGTGCCCGCTGCCGACTGGGAGCAGGCCGCCCGGGCCGCGCTCACCGCCGCCGACCGGGCCGGCGACCAGCGGGCGCAGGCCGCCGCGCTGCTGAGCATCGGGGACCTGAACTTCCGGCGCAACGCCCACGAACCGGCGATCGACAACTACCTGACCGCCCTGCCGCTGGCGGAGCGAACCGGCTGGACACAGTGCGCCGCGGCGATCCTGGGCAACCTCGGCGTCGCGCATCGGGAGGCCGGCCGGCTCCGGGACGCGGCCCGTTACCTGCGGCGGGCCCACCGGCTCTGCCGGGCCACCGGGGCCCGGTACGCCCAGGCGATCGCACTGGACGCGCTCGGCCTCACCTACTGGCAGGCCGGGCGACTCGCCGACGCGGCGGACTGCTGCGGTGCGGCGGCCGACATCAACCGGCAGATCGGCTCCCGGCTGGGCGAGGCGGCGGCGCTGGCCGACCTCGGGGTGATCCTGCACAGCCGAGGGTTGGCCGAGGCGGCCCTGGACCGGTTCACCACCGCTCTCGCGTTGTTCCGGGACGTCGGCGACCGGACCAACGAGGCGTGCGTCCTGCGCGGTCTGGCCATGGTGCACGGTGACGCCGGCCGGTACGGCGAGGCGGCGCAGCTCGCCCACGCGGCCCTCGAGCTGGCTCGCGACCTCGCTGATCGCCGGGTGGAGGCCGACGCGCTGAACACGCTCGGTGCCCTCCGGCGCGGCCAGGACCACCCGCACGAGGCGTTGGCCCACCATCGGCGGGCGCTGGCCCTGGCCCGGGCGGTCGGCAACCGGTACGTCGAGGCCGAGGCGCTGATGGGTTGCGCGCGTACCCTGGCCGCGCTCGGCGCTCCGGAGGCGGCGGCCGAGGCCGCGCACGGGGCCGCCACCATCGGCCGGCGGTACGGCTTCCGCCGGCTGGTGACCCAGGCACTGGCGATCGTCCCGCGTCCGGCCCCGGCCCGGGAGGTGCCGGTCACGCCGCCGTGGTGAACGGAGCTGTGCCGTTTGCGATGCCACGCGGGCTGGTTGCCGACCGGCTCGCCCCGGTAGGTCGCCGGGTTCGCCGCCCCGGATCGCGGCGGCGGTGCAGGGCGACTAGCCACTCTGCACCGGACAAGGGTGTGGCGCGGGGCCGAGGCCGCCGCGCCACACCTGTTGGTTGTCGGAGGGACTAGGTCCTGCAGCCGACCGTCGGCCAGGTCCAGTTCCCGTTGGCCATGATTGTGATGCCGAAGTTGTTTCCGCTGCCGTTCGGTCTGGCGGTTACCGTCCCGCTCGTACCGCTGACGGAGGCGTTCCAGCTGTTCTGGATGGACTGGCCGCCGTTCAGGTTGAGGGTGACCGTCCAGTTGCTGACCTGCTGGACCGACACGTTCAGGTTGAAGCGGTCGCCCCACTGCTGACCGGCGGAGAGCACCGCGGTGCAGTTGCTGTTGCCGGGCGGCGGGTTGGTGGGGTTGCCGGGGTTGCTCGCGGTCGGCTGCGGGTTGCCGCTGCCGCCCTCCCGGACCGTGATGTCGGAGCTACCGTTGCTCTGGTAACCCTCGGTCGCCATCACCTGGTAGCTGTGGTTGCTGCCGAGGTTCAGACCGGCGCGGGCCCAGGCGTCGAAGTGGTTGGCGGTGGTGATGGTGCCGCTGCTGCGCTTCTGCTGGCGAACGCTCCAGAACTGGTAGAAGGTGCAGCGATCGCCGTCGATGCAGGGCTGGTTGACCCGCTGGCTGCGAAGGATGTCGTATGTACCGCCGTCAGTGGTGACTGTGCCGTACCGGGTGGCGCCGCTGCTCGGGTTGTAGCTACCGAAGTTCTCCACCACGTAGTACTCGATGAGCGGGTTCCGTGTCCATCCGTACAGGGCGAGGTAGGTGTTGTTGTTACCCGGGTTGTAGCTGCCCGAGTAGCTGATCGTCCGCCGGGTGCCGGTGGCCCAGCCCTTGCCGCCGACCCAGTTGTTGGTGTTGTTGCTCCACGAGCTGGTGTAGCGGCCGTTCTCGCGCAGCACCATGCTGGCGTTACCGCTGTCCTTCCAGAACGAGAAGTAGAAGCCGTTGTGCGTGCCGGTGGCGTTCGACGTGAGCGTCCGGTCGGCCTCGGCGTACGCGTTGGTGGCCATCAGCGTGCCACCGGTCACGGCCAGGGCCGTGGCGCAGGCGGCGCCGAGGAGCAGCCGGAGGCGGCCGCGTCTCCTCGGTTTGGTGGGGGTGTCGTTCATGTGCTCGCTTCCTCCTTCGGACGGCTGGCGGGACGCCAGCTGCGCGGCACGGCCGGTGGGCTGCCCGGCGGCCGGTGACGGCCGCCGGGCGTCGGCGTCGTACCACGCGGTGGTGGTTGGTCGGTCGTTGTGCACGACACGACCGGAGGTGTGGGTCGCGGTGGGTGGCTCTGACGGTGATTGAGCTCCGTCGATGGCGACGGTATTGCCCCAATCGGCCGCCTGTCAATGACTTTCAGAAAGGTTTCGGAACCGATCGCCATCGCGAGGATGACTCGGGGAGCGCGTCTGACCTGGCCAGAGCGCCAGACCGCCAAACGCAACTGGGACATATCACCTAGTTGTCGCGGCAAAAAAATCATGATCCAACAGAGTTCCGGCTCAACTTCCGGAGACTTTCCGGACCTCGGACCCGCCGTTCGCGTCCGGCCGTCGACCGGCAAGCCGAAGGATAGCCCGCCGCCGGGTCGGCACTCAGCACCGGCGCATCGACAGCGGTCAGCGCACCTCGACCAGCATCGCCTCGGCCTCGCCGACCCCGCCGCAGATGGTGACCACCCCGGTTCCGCCGCCCCGCGCGGTCAGGGCGTTGATCATCGTCATCAACAGCCGCCCGCCGGACGCGCCCGTCGGATGGCCGATCGCGATGGCGCCGCCGTTGACATTGGTGATCGACCGCAGCTGCTCGGCCCGACCCCGGTCGCCGCCGGCCAGTTCCAGGGTGGTGACCAGCGGCACCGCCGCGAACGCCTCGTTGACCTCGATGAGGTCGACCTGATCGAGACCGATCCCGGCCCGGCTCAACGCCCGCCGGGCAGCCCGGGCCGGCATCGAGGCCAGCCGCTGCGGATCCCCGGAAACCTGGGTACACGCCGACACCGTCACCAGCGGCCCGCCGGCCGCCGACCGGCCGGCGTACGCCATGGACGCCAGCACCAGCGCGGACGCCCCGGCGGACATGTTCGGCGCGTTGCCGGCGGTGACGGTGGGGCTGTCGTACACGGTCGGCAGCCCGGCCAACTGCTCGACCGTGACCGACGGTCGGGGAACCTCGTCCCGCGCCAGCGCGACCGGCGCGCCGTGCCGGTCGGTCGTCGCGACCGGCACGGTCTCCCGCTCGAAGAACCCCTCGGCCGCGGCCGCCGCGTACCGCTGCTGACTGCGCACCGCCCACTCGTCCTGCTCGCGGCGGCTCACGCCGTACTCGGTCGCCTCAAGCCCGGCCTGGACGGCGCGTGGCACACCGGTGTGCGGACACGCCACCACCAGCTGATCGGTGAGCACGACATCACCGAGGCGGTTGCCGAAGCGCAGCGCGGGCAGGAAGTAGGGCACCCGGCTCAGGTTGTCCACCCCACCGGCGAGCGCCACCGAGCTCTCGGCCAGCCGGAGGCTGCGGCTGACCGCCGTCACCGCCGCCAGGGAGGAACAGCAGGCCCGGTCCACCGTGTACGCGACCCGCTCCTGCGGCAGGCCGGAGCGGAGCAGGACCTGGCGGGCCACCGACCGTTCGGCGCCCGGAAAGTTGACGCCCATCACCAGCTCCTCGATGTCGTCCCGCGACACCCCGGCCCGCTCGATCGCGCCGACGACCGCGACGGCGCCGAGGTCCGGCAGCGGCAGCGGGGTGAGGGCGCCGCCGAACTTCCCGAACGGCGTACGGGCGGCGCCGAGCACGGCGACCGCGTCGGCCGGGATCTGGCGGGGCATCAGGACTCCAATCGGTCCGGCCGGTCGGGTCGCAGGACCTCGGCCTGGCAGGCGTCTCGGCGCCACGGCGGCAGGCCGGCGACGACGAGCTGGGTGATCATTCGGGCGGCCGGGGCGACCGAGGACTCCTCGGTGAACGCCAGCGCCCCGTAGGTCTGGAAGCCGGTCGACACCACCCCGCGGGCGGCGCGGGCGGCGGAGAGCAGCGGCATCCCGGCCGGGACGGGCGTACCGGTGGCCAGGTCGGCGGCGGCGCGGCGGGTGACCGCCCGGGCCGCCGCGACCCCGACGTCGCACTCGGCGAGCGGGAACGCCACCCCCTGCAGGTCGCCGAGCGGTCGGCCGAACTGGCGCCGGGCGGCCGCGTAGCCGGCGGCCTCGGCCACGATCCGACCGCAGGCACCGACGAGATAGGCGGCCAGCGCCAGCTCGGCCAGGTCGGTCGCGGCCCGGGCCCGGTCGGCCGCGACCCGGGCGAGCCGGCGGGGCCGCGCCGCCGTCCAGGTCTGCGAGGTCAGAACCGTCACCGGTACGCCGGTCGGCCGCGCCTCGCACAGCCAGACGCCGTCGGGCGCCCGTTCCAGGATTACCGCCGCCCGCCCGGCCCAGGGCACCAGCCCGCCCGAGGCGACGGTGGCCACCCGCGTGCCGGCCACCACGCCGTCCACCAGCTCACCGTCGACCGCGCCGTCACCGGCCAGCTCCGCGACGCCCGCCACCAGCTCAGCGTCGAGCGCGCGGACGGCGAGGACGGTCTCCCAGAGTGGTCCGGGGCAGCCGAGGCGGCCGAGTTCCTCCAGCACGGCGACGAGCTCCACCGCCGCGCCGCTGGTCTCGGCGAGGGCGAAGCAACCGATGTCGGCCAGCTCGCTCCAGGTCCGGGTCGGGAAGCCGTCCGCCGCCGACGGCGACACCCATTCGGTACGGCAGCGTTCGCCCAGGGTCCGGATCGCGGCCACGAACGCGCGCTGCTCTTCGTCGTACTCGACGTCAAGCGCCACCCAACGCCTCCCGGAGTCGTCGTTTGTCGACCTTCAACGTCGCGGTGACCGGCAGCTCCGCGACCAGGTGGATGCGACGGGGCACCTTGTACCCGGCCAGCCGGGTGCGGCAGAACGCCCGCAGCGCGTCGAGGTCGAGCGCGTCGACGCCGACGACCGCCGCCTCCACCTGCTCGCCCCAGAGCTCGTTGGCCTGGCCGAACACCGCGACGGCCCGGACGCCCGGGAAGGCCGCGACAACGTCCTCCACCTCGACCGGAAAGACGTTCTCACCGCCGGTGATGATCATGTCCTTGGTCCGGCCGGCGAGGTGCAGGTAGCCGTCCCGGTCGAACCGGCCCAGGTCGCCGGAGCCGACGCCGCCGCGCAGCCGGCCGTCCGGGTCGTACGGCGGCCCGGCCCAGTAGCCGAGGGTCTGCCACGGGGCGTGCACGACGAGCTGCCCGACCTCGCCGCGGGGCTGGTCGGCGCCGCGCTCGTCGACGACCCGCACGGTCACCCCCGGCACCGGCCGACCGACCCCGCGGTCGACGCCATCGCGCAGCTCCCACGACCGCAGCCGGGTGGCCGCGCCGAACTCCGTCGCGCCGTAGCCGGTCACCAGCTCGGCGTGCGGAAACGCCCGGCCCAGCTCGGCGGCGAACCCGGGCTCGCTGCGGGTCGAACCGAACAGCACCCGCCGGACGGCACCGGTGGTCGCCGGGTCGAACTCCGGGTGGCGGATCAGCCTGACCAGCGCGGTCGGGGCACCGAAGAGCCGGGTCGGGCGGCCGGTCCGCAGCGCGGCGACGACCTCCCGCTCGTCGAACCGGGGCAGCACCCAACCGCACCCGCCGGCGTACAGGGTGGCGAAGAGCACCGTCACGAGGGCGACGTGGAAGAACGGCGAGAAGTACAGCTCCACGTCGGTGCGGCGGATCTCCATGTTCGCCTGGCAGGAGGCGGCGTACAGCCACAGCGCGCGATGCGACCAGACGGCGCCCTTGGGCTGACCGGTCGTGCCGCCGGTGCCGAAGATGGCGGCGGGCGCCGCGGGGTCGAGCTCGCCGTCCACCTGATCCGGCACCGCGTCGTCGGCGGCTAGTGGCGCCAGCCGCTCGACCAGCCCGGCCGTTCCGGCCGTTGCGGCAAGAGTCACGGTGGGCACCCCGAGGGTTTCGGCCAGGCCGGTGTGCGCGGCGTCGTGGACGACCAGACCGGGTGCCAGGGGGGCCAGGAAGGCGCCCGCCTCGACCGGGGTGAGGCGGGTGTTGAGCGGCACCGCGACCGCGCCGGCCGCCATGATCCCCAGCAGCACCGCGACGTGCCCGGCCCCGGGGGTCAGCGCCGTCACCACCCGTTCGCCCCGTCCGACGCCGCGCCGGCGCAGGCCCCGGGCGACGGCGCGGGCGGCGGTCCACAGCTCCGCGTACCCGATCTCGCCGTGCTCGTCGACGACCGCCGCGGCGTGCGGCACCTGGCGGGCGTGCGCCGCGATCACGTCGACGAAGACCAGCCTGGCCGGGTCGAACACCGGATTCACGACCGGGCCCCGAGTCCGAGCCCGTGCCGCGCCACCATGCCGAGCATCACCTCGGAGGTGCCGCCGGCGATCGTCTCCATCACCGTCTCGTGCCACAGGAACGCCTGGTCGCCGGCGAGGTCCGTCGCCGTCACGTCCCCGGCGTCGAAGGGGATCCGCGCCATCCGCTGCACCGCCCGGCTGGCGAGCAGCTTCGCCCGCGCCGCCTCGACGATGCCGTCGCCACCGCGTTCCATCGCGGCGACGGTGGTCAGCGCCGCGGCCTCCACCTCGGCGAGATCCACCGCGGCGTCGAGCACCGCGGCCCGGGCCACCGCGTCGGCCGGGCCGTCCGGCCGGCGGGCCCACCGGAGCAGGTCCTCGTAGTCGCGGCGGACCCGGCCCGGCAGCACCATCAGGTGCCGCTCGACGGCGAGCGCCTCCCGGATGAGCCGCCAGGCGCCCCCCTCAGGGCCGACCCGGTCCCGGACCGGCACGACGACGTCGTCGAGGAACACCTCGTTGAGCCGGTGCCCGTCGATGGTCCGGATCGGCCGGATCGTCACCCCCGGGGCGGTGAGGTCGACGATCAGCAGGGTCAGATCCCGGCCGGGCCGCCCGCTGCGCCCGGTGCGGCACAGCAGCCACAGGTACGACGAGTTGTGCGCGTCCGACGTCCACCGCTTCTCGCCGGTCACCCGGTAGCCGTCGGCGGTCACCGTGGCGGTGGTCCGGACGCCGGCCAGGTCGGAGCCGGCCTCGGGCTCGGAGTAGCCGAGCGCGAAGCCCACCTCGCCCCGGGCGATCCGGGCGAGGAACCGGTCCTGCTGGTCGGGGGTGCCGTGCGTGATCAGGGTGCGGGCCACGATGCCGGCCGCCAGGTCGGGGCGGACCGCGCGGGCGTAGGCCAGCTCGTCCCAGACGACGAACTCGGTGGACGGCCCGGCGCCGGCCCCGCCGAACGCCACCGGCCAGCCGAGGCAGAGCCAACCACGCTCACCCATCGCCCGGTAGATCTCCCGGCTGGCGCCACCCCGGCCGAGGAAGTACTGGCGGTCGTCACGCGCGGGCACGCCGCTGGCCAGGAAGTCGCGGATCTGCCCGCGCAGCGCCTCCTGCTCGGCGGTGAACTGCCACCTCATGGCCGCGGTCCGCCGGTCCACCGGGGCGGGCGCCGCTCGACGAAGGCGCGGGCGCCCTCGTGGAAATCCGGATGCGCCCACTGGGTGCGGGCCAACGCCCAGCCGTACTCCAGCGCGGCCTGGTGCGGCATCTCGGTGGCCGCCCAGATCGCCTGTTTGGAGAGCGAGACCGCCGCCGGCGAGTTGCTGGCGATCGCGTCGGCGATGGCCCGCGCGGTGCTCATCAGGTCGGCGGCAGCGACCACCTCGTCGACCAGGCCGAGTTGGTGGGCGCGGTCGGCGTCGAGCCGGAAATGCCGGCCCATCAGCGTCATCCGCAGTACCGCCCCGAGCGGCATCCGCCGGGTCAGGCCGATGTTCTCCACCGCCCCGACCTGGCCGACGCTGACGTGGGTGTCCAGGAAGGTCGCGTGGGCCGCGGCGACCACGATGTCGGCGTCCGCGACGAAGTGCAGCCCGCCGCCCGCGACCAGCCCGTTCACCGCGCAGATCACCGGTTTCCAGACGCCCTGTTGCAGCGGTGACCAGACGATGTCCTCGCTGACCCGACCACGTCCCGAGCTGGTCGACCCGGAGTCGGCCACCTCCCGTACGTCGGCGCCGGTGCAGAAGTGCCGGTCGCCGGTGCCGGTGACGATCACCGCGCGGACGGCGTCGTCGGCCATCACGGCGGCCCAGATCGCCGCGAGGGCGGGCCGCATGGTGCGGGAGAGCGCGTTGCCGACCTCGGGCCGGTTCAACCGGACGGTGGCGACCCCACCGTCCACGGTGTATTCGAGGTCCCCGGTCGACAGCTCAGGCGATGACACGGTCGTGCCTCCAGCGGGCGATCTCCTCGGCGGTGACGCCGAGCTCGGCGAGGACCTGGTCGGTGTGGGCGCGCCTGGGCACCGGTGGACCCGGCGGGGTCGGCGTCGAGCGGGAGAACCGGGGCGCCGGCGCGGGCTGCACCAGGCCGTCGACGTCGACCAGGGTCCGGCGGGCCGCGAGGTGCGGGTGGGCGGGCGCCTCTGCGAAGGTCAGCACGGGCGTGACGCAGGCGTCGGAGCCGTCGAAGACCCGTTCCCACTCGGCCCGGGTCCGGGTCGCGAAGATGGCCGCCAACCGGGCGCTCTGCTCGGCCCAGCGGGAGCGGTCGTGCTGCGGCCAGTCCGCCGGGGCCAGGCCGAGGCGTCTCAGCAGGGTGGCGTAGAACTTCGGTTCGATCGCGCCGACCGCCAGGAAACCCCCGTCGCCGGTGGCGTAGGTGCGGTAGTACGGCGCCCCGCCGTCGAGCACGTTGTCGGCCCGCGCCGCCGACCAGGTGCCGTTGGCGATCAGGCCGTGGAACAGCGCCGTCAGGCTGGCCGCGCCGTCCAGCATCGCCGCGTCGACCACCTGGCCGCGGCCGGACCCGACCCGCTCCAGCAGGGCGCAGACGATCCCGAGCGCCAGGTAGGTCGCCCCGCCGCCGAAATCGCCGATCAGGTTCAGCGGTACGGGTGGCGGCGCCTCCGCCGGACCCATCGCGTGCAGCGCCCCGGTCAGCGACAGGTAGTTCAGGTCGTGGCCGGCGCGGTGGGCGAGCGGCCCGTCCTGACCCCAGCCGGTCATCCGGCCGTACACCAGGCGGGGGTTGCGGTGCAGGCACTCCTCCGGGCCGATGCCGAGCCGCTCGGCGACGCCCGGGCGCATCCCCTCCATCAGCACGTCGGCGTGCCCGACGAGACGCAGCAGCACCGCGACCCCGGTCGGTCGTTTCAGGTCCAGACCGATCGAGCGCCGGCCCCGGTGGCGCGGGTCGCTGCCGGGGTCGGCGCCGACGCCCGGCGCGTCCGCCCCGGCCCGGTCGACCCGGATCACCTCGGCGCCCAGGTCGGCCAGGAGCATCCCGGTGAACGGCACCGGACCCAGGGCCGCCAGCTCCAGCACCCGCACCCCGGCCAGCGGTCCCCCGGTGGTCATCGCGTCGCCGGTCGTCGGGTCGCCGGAAATTCCGTCGCTGGTCATTCCGTCGCCGGTCATCGCATCGCCGATACGCCGAGCAGTTCCTTGCCGAGGTGCAGGATCTGCAGTTGGGTGGTGCCCTCCGGGATGGTCGCCTCGCGCGCGTCGCGGAAGTAGCGTTCGACCGGGGACTCCTCCATCAGCCCGGCGCCGCCGTGCACCTGCAGGGCCAGGGTTGCCGCCTTGCCGGCCGACTCGCCGCAGTAGTACTTCGCCATCGAACACTCGTAGCGGCCCGGCAGCCCGGCGTCGAGCGCCCGCGCGGCCCGGTAGCCGAGCAGCCGGCTCGTCTCGGTCAGGGTGGCGATCTCCACCACCATCTGCTGGACGAGTTGGAACCCGGCGATCGGGCGGCCGAACTGCTCCCGCGCCCTGGCGAACCCGATGGACGCCTCCAGGCAGGCCTGGGCGAGCCCGACCGCCCCCATCGCCATGTTCAGCCGGCCCAGGTTCACCGCCGACATCGCCACCCCGAGCCCGCGCCCGACCTCGCCGACCACGTTCGCCGCCGGTACGCGTACGTCGTCGAAGGCGAGTTCACAGCTGGTGGTGGCCCGCACCGGCATGTGCGCGATGTCGAACGCCTGGTACGGCGACTCGGCCCGGTCGACGATCAGCATGGTCAGCCCGTCGGTGCCGGCGACCCGGATCAGCAGCAGCCCGAAGTCGGCGTGCAGCGCGTTCGTGATGTAGAGCTTGCGCCCGTTGACCACCAGGTCGGTGCCGTCGGGCCGGCCGAGGGTACGCAGCGCACCGGCGTCGGACCCGGCGTCGGACTCGGTCACCCCGAACCAGCCGAACCGTCGGCCGGCCAGCATCGGGCGCAGGAAACGGTCCTTCTGTTCGGCGGTGCCGAACCGGCTCAGCACGGCGGCGACCATGGTCTGCACGTTGAGGGTGGTGCGCAGCGATCCCCAGCAGCGGCCGGCCTCCTCCATCAGGATGGCCAGCGCCAGGTGCCCCGCCTCGTCCCCGCCGTCTGCGGCGGGCACCACGCCCCGGACGTAGCCGAGGTCGTAGAGGCCGGCGAGCCGGTCCCACGGGAACGTGCGGTCCCGCTCGTGCGCCGCCACCAGCGGCGCGATCTTGCCATCCAGATAGGACCGTACGGTCTCGCGGAGCAGCCGCTCCTCGTCGGTGAGCCAGACGTCCATGGCGAACCCTCCCTAGCTGAACCGGCCGCCGGAGACGTGGACCACGTCCCCGGTGACGAAGGACGCCTCGGGCGAGGCCAGGTTGGCGACGGCCGCGGCGACGTCGGCGGGCGTGCCGAGCCGGCGGATCGAGTTCTCCCGGCGGGCCCGCTCGGCGATCGCGGCGAACTTCGGGTGTCGCCGGACGGCTTCGGTCTCGACCAGGCCGGGGGCGACCGCGTTGACGGTGATCTCGTGCCGGCCGAGCTCCTTCGCCAGGGCCTTGGTCAGCCCGACGATGCCCGCCTTCGCCGCCGAGTAGTTCGCCTGGCCGGGATTGCCGAGGTAGGCCCGGGAGGCGATGTTCACGATCCGGCCGTACCGGCGGTCGATCATCGCCGGGGCGACCGCCCGGCAGCACGCGAAGGTGCCGTAGAGGCAGACGTCGAGGACCCGTCGCCAGGCGTCGTCGTCCATCTCGACCAGCGGTCGGTCGATGGTGAAGCCGGCGTTGTTGACCAGGATGTCGATCCGGCCGTGCTGGTCCAGCAGCCGCGCCACCACCGTGTCGACGCTGGACCGGTCGGTCACGTCGGCCACCGCGGGGCGGGCCGCGATGCCCTCCTCGACCAGGGCCGCCGCCGCGGCGACGGCCAGCGGCTCGGCGATGTCGGCAAGCACCACGCTGGCGCCGGCCCGGCCCAGCGCCCGGCCGATCGCGATCCCGAGGCCGCCCCCGCCACCGGTCACGACCGCCACCTGCCCGGCCAACGTCGGACCGCTTGGCGTACCGGCCGTTGCGGCACCCGCCGTCGCGGCACCCGCCGCCGTGTCCGCCCCCGGCGCCGTGGCCCCGGACGTCGTGGCCCCGGGTGCCGTGGCGCGCTCTCTCGTGGTCATCGGGTGCCACCTCCCGCCCGTTGCCGGACCGCGCCGCCGGGCCCGTACACCAGGCCGGACCGGCCGCTGAGGGTCTTGGTGATCCGGTCGCAGGTGTCCCGCAGCAGCCGCCCGTAGCTCTGCGCGCGCTCCTCGTCCATCGCGCTGGTGAAGCCCACCCCGGCGGCCACCAGCCGAACCGCGCCCCGGTCGTCGAAGATCGGTGCGGCCACCGTGCTGACGCCCAGGGCGAACCCCTCGTGGTCGACGGCGAAGCCGTGGTCGCGGACCGGTTCGAGCTCGCGGAGGAACTGCTCGCGACTGGCCACGCTCTTGCTGGTGTACGGATGTGGGCCGGCCGCCAGCGCCGCCGCCACATCCTTCGGGGAGTCGTGGGCGAGGAAGACCCGGCCGAACGAGCCGCCCTGGATCGGCACCGGGGTGCCCACCTGCAGGGTGATTCGGACCCGGTGCGGCCGTTCGAGCTTGTCGACCAGGATCACCTCGGTCGGGTTGATCCGGCGGTAGAGCACGATCGTGACGTCCATCCGCTCCAGCAGCTCGGCCAGGTAGCGCTTGGCGATGCTCACGTCGTTCATCTGCTCGGCGGCGGCGGCGCCGAGTTCGACCAGACCGGGGCCGAGCTGGTAGACCCGGCGCTCCGGGTCGTAGCCGACCGCGTTGACACCGACAAGGGTCCGCATCAGGTAGTGGGCGGTGCTCTTGTTCAGGCCGGTCAGCTCGATCACGCCGGCCAGCGACAGCTCCGAGTGGGCGGCGAGCAGGCGCAGCACCCGGAAGGCCCGTTCGATGGCCGGCACCCGGTAGTCCGCGCCCCGCGACACCTTCGGTGAGTCCACTGTGGTCAACTCCGCTTCCCGTCGACGAGACGCCCGGCGATGAGGCGTCGCAGGATCTCCGACGATCCGTCGGCGATGTGCACCGTACGCATGCTCTGCCAGGCTTTTGCGAGGCCGACCTCGGAGGTGATGCCCATGCCGCCGAGGGTCTGCATGGCCCGGTCGATGACGGCGGTGGACATCTCGGTGGCGTACAGCTTGGCCATCGCCACCTCGACGAGTGCCCGGTCGCCGGCGTCGAGTTTGCGGGCCGCGTCGAGCGCCAGCAGCTCGGCCGCGTGGATGCGGACCGCGGCGTCGGCCAGCGGAAACGAGATCCCCTGGTTGCTCATCAACGGCTGGCCGAAGGTGCGGCGCTCGGTCGCGAAGCCGAGGGCCAGGTCCAGCGCCCACCGGGCCAGCCCGACCGCCCGGGCGCAGTTGTAGAGCCGGCCGAGCGCGATCCCGTCCAGCCCCAGCGACAGCCCCTCGCCCGGCTCGCCGAACACCTGCTCCGGGCCGACCCGCACCTCGTCGAGGGAGAGGATGCCGTGCTCGCCCCCGATGTTGCCGTAGAGCGGGATGACGCTGTCCAGCTTGAACCCGGGAGCGGTACGCGGCACGAGGAACGCGGTGATCCCGCCGGCCTTGCGGCGGACCCGGTCCGGGTCGGTGACGGCGAAGACCAGGCCGTAGTCGGCCGACGGCCCGTTGGAGATCCACTGCTTGACCCCGGTGATCCGCCAGCCGTCGCCGTCGGGCACCGCCCGGGTCGACATCTGCCAGACGTCCGAGCCGGCGCCGGGCTCGGACATCATGAAGCACATGGTCCGCTCGCCGGAGAGCAGTGCCGGCAGCACCTGCTGGCGGATCGGTTCGCCGGCCCGGGTGAAGACCAGGCTCGGTCCGGTCGCCCAGTGCGCCACCACGTCCAGCCCGAGCCAGTTCGCGCTGCCGCAGACCCGGCTGATCAGCTCCCAGGCGGCGTACATCGCCTCGGTGCCCTGACCGCCGCCGCCGAGCGCCTCCGGGACGAACATCTGGTAGTAGCCGGCCGCGGCGGCGGCGGTGCGGACCGCCCGCCGATGCTCCTCGACCTCGTCGACGTTGCGGCCGTCCGGGCCGTACCGGCGTCGCGGGTCGTTGAGCAGGTCGCCGGCGCGCCGGTGCCGTTCGATGACCTCGGCCCGTAGGAAGGCGCGCAGCCCGTCCAGCAGGTCGGTGATGTCCGGCCCGAACCGGGTGTCCCACCCGAACCGGCCGCGCGGCTCAGCCATCTGTCGCGCCTCCTGAAGTCTCCGCTGGCGCGGCCTCGACCAGGGTGGCGGTGGCCATGCCGCCGCCGGTGCACATCACCTGCAGCCCGTAGCGGCCACCGCGACGGCGCAGCTCGTGCAGGAGCGTGGTCAGGATCCGGGCGCCGGAGCAGCCGGTCGGGTGGCCGAGCGCGATCGCTCCACCGTTGACATTGAGCCGGTCGTCGGCGACGCCGGTGTCCCGCTGCCAGGCCAGCGGAACGCTGGCGAACGCCTCGTTCACCTCGAACAGGTCGATGTCGTCGAGGGTCAGGCCGGCGCGGGCGAGGATCCGGTGGGTGACGGGGATGACGCCGTGCAGCATCAGGGTCGGATCGACCCCGACCACGGCGGTGGCCCGGATGCGGCCGAGGGGTCGTAGTCCGGTGGCCGCGGCGACCGACTCGGCGCAGACGAGCACCGCCGCCGCACCGTCGGTGAGCTGGCTGGAGTTGCCGGCGTGATGCAGGCCGTCGGGGCCGAAGGCCGGCGCCAGGGCCGCCAGCGCCGCGGGTGTCGAGTCGGGGCGGATTCCCTCGTCCACGATCCGCGCCCCGGGGCCGGGGTCCGCGCGCCCGAGCAGCGCGGCGGTCGGGTCGGTGGGGATGGCCATCGTCTCGTCGTCGTACCGGCCGCTGCGCCAGGCCGCGTCGGCGCGGGCGTGGCTGCGGACCGCGAACGCGTCGAGCTCGGACCGGCCGATGCCCCACCGCCGGGCGATCCGGTCGGCGGCCACGCCCTGCCCGATCAGCTCGTAGCGGGCGGTGACCGACTCCGGCGGCTCCACCCCCATCGCGTCCGCGCCCATCGGCACCCGGCTCATCGACTCCACGCCACCGGCGATGACGGCGTCCTGCTGGCCCGACAACACGGCGTGCGCGGCGGCGTGCACCGCCTGCTGGCCGGAGCCGCACATCCGGTTGAGGGTCATCCCGGCCACCGACTCGGGCAGCCCGGCGGCCAGCGCGGCGACCCGGGCGATGTTGCGGCCCTGCTCGCCGACCGCGTTGACGCAGCCGGCCACCACGTCCTCGATCAGCGCCGGTTCGATCCCGGCGCGGGCGACCAGCTCCCGCAGCGTCAGCGCGAGCAGCTCGTCGGGCCGGACCCCGGCCAGCACTCCCCGCCGCCGGCCCAACGGGGTCCGGACGGCGGCGGCGACAACGGCTGTCTCGGTCACGTCGGCTCGCTTCCGCGCGGTGGTCAGGAGGTGCGCTGGTTGATCTCGACGACGTTCATCGAGGGGTCGTAGGTGTAGACCTGCCGGTGGCCCTGGAACGCCCACCGGCCCGCGTCGTTGTAGGGCATGCCGAGCCGGTCGAGCCGCCGCATGACCTCCTCGATGTCGTCGACCTGGATCGCCATGTGCCCGTTGATGACCGGGTGCAGCCGCAGGTCGTTGTCCCAGGGCAGGGTCGGGGTCGGCTTGCAGATGTGGATCTGACGGCTGTCGTCGTCCTCGAAGAGGGCGACGAAGTCGCCGCCGGTCTCCAGTGCGCCACGTCCGGTGGAGACGAACGGGAACGGCTTCTCCCGCATGCCGAAGACGGTGCTGTAGAAGGCGGCCATCGCGCGGACGTCCGAGGCCGGCAGGTTGACGTGGTGCAGGCTCCACTTCATGGTCTTGCTCCTCCGGGATAGGGGATCTTCGGGGTGGACCGGGCTCAGACCCGCAGCGGGAAGCCGCCGCCGACGATGAGGGTCTCGCCGGTGACGAAGGAGGACTCCGGTGAGCAGAAGAACCGCATCGCGCCGACCAGATCGGCCGTCCGGCCCTGTCGCCTGATCAGCTGCTTGTTCTCGATGAACTCGGTGAGCAGCTCGTCCGGCAGGTCGGCCAGCGCGGCCGCGGTGTCCATCGGCCCGGGCGCGAGGCAGTTCACCCGGATGCCGTCGTCGGCGAACGCCTTGGCCAGCGCCACCGTCAGACCCCGGACGGCCAGCTTCGTCACCCCGTAGACGTCGGTCGAGGTGAAGCCGGAGACCGACGAGACGCTGAGGATGGCGCCGTCGCCGGCGGCCCGCAGGTGGGGGCGGCAGGCCCGGGCGCAGTTCACGATCCCCAGCACGTTCACGTCGAGGATGTCCCGCCACGCCTCGGTGGTCACGTCGGTGACCGGACGGCTCCAGCTCATCAGATGCCGGCCGGCGTTGTTGATCAGGATGTCGATGCCGCCGAAGCGGTCGACGGTGGCGTCCACGGCCGCCCGCACCGAGTCCTCGTCGGCCACGTCGCAGTACGCGGCGAGGGCGCGGTCGGCACCCAGTTCGGCGGCGGCGATCTCGGCGTCCGGAACCGACGCGTCGGCGAGCACCACCCGATGTCCGTCGGCGACGAGGGCATCGGCGAAGGTACGCCCGATGCCGCGTGCGCCACCGGTGATGAACGCGACCCGTGATCTGTCGTCGGTCATGCCGTCCTCCACCTCGGAGTGACCGTTCACTATGTAGAACGGTGTTTCATCAGCAGGTCCTCATCCTGTGACGTGCATTGCAGAGATGTCAACAGCATGTTTCGTCAATGCCCTGATGGATCGACGGATCCTGGCCTTGACGTCGACAAACGAGGCGGCCTACGGTCTCGGGACCACCGTCTCCAGGGCGTTCTACATATTGAACGGATCGCCATGAAAATTGGTCTCAGCCTGGGCCATTCCCGACCGTTCCACGACCTGCTGGACCTCGTCCGGCACGCCGAGGAGATCGGCGTCGACTCGATCTGGGTCTCCGAGGCGTACGGCACCGACGCGGTGAGCGTCCTGGGCTACCTCGCCGCGCACACCAGCCGGGTCGGCCTCGGTTCGGCGGTGCTCCAGTTGGCGGCTCGCAGCCCCGCCGCCACCGCCATGACGGCGATGACCCTGGACCACCTCAGCGCCGGCCGCCTGCTGCTCGGCCTCGGCACCTCCGGGCCACAGGTGGTCCGCGGCTGGCACGGCACCCGGTTCGACGCCCCGGTCGCCCGCACCGGCGAGTACGTCGACATCGTCCGGTCGGTGGTGGCCCGCGAGGGGCCGCTCCGGTACGCGGGGAAGCACTACCAGGTGCCGTATCCCGCCGACTCCGACGACGTGCCGCCGATGCGCTCATCGCTGCACCCCCGACGTCCCCGGGTGCCGATCTACCTGGCCAGCAACGGCCCCCGGAACGTGGCCCTGACCGCGCGCGTCGCCGAGGGGTGGCTGCCGGCGTTCTGGTCGCCCGAGCAACCCGACCTCTACCGGGACCTGCTCGCCCCCGGCCTGGCCGACCGGTCGCCGGAGCTGCCGCCGCTGCGGATCGTCGCCACCGCCCACCTTGCGGCCGGCGCCGACCTGGCCCGGTGCCGGGACCGGCTGCGGCCGGTCTTCGCCCTCTACCTCGGCGGGATGGGCCCGCGCGACCAGAACTTCTACGCCCGGCTGGTCTCCCGCCTCGGTTACGCCGACGCCGTCCCGACCATCCAGGACCACTACCTCGCCGGTCGCCGGCAGGCGGCCGCCGCCGCGGTGCCGGACCGCCTCATCGACGAGCTGGCCCTGATCGGCCCGGCGGACCGGATCGCCGACCGGCTCGGGGCGTGGAGAGCCAGCGGGGTGGACGTGGTGACCGTGAAGACCGACGACCGTGCCCTGCTCGACCGCCTGGTCCGGGCCGACTGACAGCCGGCAGGAGGAACAGCCGTGACCATGAACCGCGGGTACGTCGGGCGCCAGTTCACCGACCCCGAGGAGTACGAGGTGAGCCGGGAGGCGATCCGCGCGTTCGCCGACGCGACCGGTCACGAAAGCGCGGTGCACCGCGATGTCGCCGCCGCCCGGGCCGCCGGACATCCCGACGTCATCGCCCCGCCCACCTTCCCCGTCATCGTGACCCGGGCGGCCAACCGCCGCGTCACCGCCGACCCCGCGCTGCGCCTCGACTACGACCGCGTACTGCACGGCAGCCAGAGCTTCACCATCAGCCGGTGCGCCCGGCCCGGTGACCGGCTGACGGTGACGGTCCACATCGACGACATCCGCGACGCCGGGGCACACGAGCTGATCGAACTGCGCGACGAGGTACGCACCGCCGCCGGCGAGCACCTCTGCACCGCCCGGTCGACCCTGATCGTGGTCTCGACCGGCGGGCAGGCCCCCTGACGACGAGCGCCTCGACGCTCCACACCGGACAGTGTCGGTTGTCCGCCGGCATGGCTGGCCGGGAGGTGCTCGCCCACCCCTGGTTCCGCCCGCCGCTATGAGCCCGGTGTGCCGTCGCGCTGCGCGTCCCGCATGGTGCGCGCGTCGTGGCCGGCCAGGGAATCGGCCCCGACCTCCGCGTTGTGGGCGTGCGCGAGCTGGTGCAGGCCGAACGCGGAGTCGATCCCGGTCTGCAAGCCCATCACGTCCTCGACCTGGTTGACGGCCTTCTTCGCCAGCGCCAGCCCCAGGGCGGGCATGGCGGCGATCCGCCCGGCCAGCGCCATCACCTCCGGTTCGAGGTCGGCGCGCGGCACCACCCGGTTGACCATGCCGAGTTCCCGCGCCCGCTGGGCGTCGATCCGCTCGCCGAGGAAGAGGAACTCCTTGGCGAACCGGGGACCCATCACCATCGGGTGGGCGAAGTACTCGACCCCGGGGATGCCCATCCGGACCACCGGATCGGCGAAGAACGCGTCCTGCGCGGCGACGATCAGGTCGCAGACCCAGGCCAGCATCAGGCCACCCGCGACGCAGGCGCCCTGGACCATCGCGATCGTCGGCTTCGGCAGGTCCCGCCAGCGCCGGCACATCCCGAGGTAGACCTCCTCCTCGCGGGCGAAGCGGCTCTCCGCGCCGGGCCGGCCGACGTGGTCCCACCACAGTCCGGCCCGCCGGGGAAAGGTCTGGTCGATGTCGCGGTCCGGGGTGCCGATGTCGTGGCCGGCGGAGAAGTGGTCGCCGGCGCCGGCCAGCACCACCACCTTGACCGCGGGGTCCTCGGCCGCCCGGTAGAAGGCGTCGTCCAACGCGTACGTCATCGCGGAGTTCTGCGCGTTGCGGTACCGGGGCCGGTTCATGGTGACCACGGCCACCGGACCCTCGGTCCGGTACCGGACCACCTCCGCCGGGTTGTCGGTCACGGCTGCTCTCCCGTCTGCGTGGGTGGTTGGTGCCGGGCGTCGCCGGGGCCGAGGCCCAGCGCGGCCGCCACGATCTGCCGGTGGGTGTTGGCCCCGCCCCAGGCCGCCGCCTGGGCCCAGGCCCGCTTGGCGAACAGGTGGTGGTCGTACTCGGTGGTGTAGGCCATCGCGCCGTGGCAGTGCAGCGTCAGCTTCGCCACCAGGCGGGCCGCGTCGGAGGCGGCCACCTTGGCCATCGAGACGTCCCGGCCAACCGAGACGTCCCGGGACGTCCCGGCGGCGCCGGCCATCGTCTCGGCCGCGCGCGCCACCAGCGGGGCCGCGAACTCGACGGCGGTCAGCGCGTCCGCCAACTGGTGCTTCACCGCCTGGAAGCTGCCGATCGGCACCCCGAACTGGCGCCGGTCGACGACGTACCGGACAGTCATCGCGATCATCCGCCGGGCCAGCCCGACGAGTTCGGCGGCGGTGCCCAGGGTGGCCCGGAGCTCGGCCGTCACGACGTCTTCGGGTGGCACGCGCACCGTCTCCCCGGCGACCCCGTCGATGCGGGCCAGCCGGCGGGCACCGTCCACACCCGGCACCCGGTGCCGCTGTCCGGGCCCGGTCCGGTGCAGGGTCACCCCGGACCGGGTGAGGAGCAGCACCGCGTCGACCACCTCGCCGTACGGGACCGGCGCGTCGGGGCGGGTGTGGACCGAGACGGTCGCCCCGCCGCCAAGTACCGCCTCGGCGAGGTCCCGGTGTGACGAGGAGGCGGCCAGCAGCGGCGCGGCCACCGCGGCGATCTCCACCGTCGGCGCGGGCACCCCGGCGTACCCGGTCTCCGCCAGGACGGCCACCAGGTACGTCTCGTCCAGGCCGAGTCCGCCGGCCGACTCGGGCACCAGCAGCGCCGGTACGCCGGCCTCGGCCAGGTGCCGCCAGAGCCGTCCGGTCGCGCCGGCCGGATCGTCCGACCAGGCGGCCCGGACCACCGCCGGTGAGCACTCCCGGTCGAGCAGGTCCCGGACCGCCTCGCGCAGCGCGGTCCGCTCCTCGACGGCTGTCACCGCGCTCACCTCCGGGGCAGCCCGAGCACGCGCTCGGCCACGATCGTCCGCTGGATCTCGTTGGTGCCCGCGTAGATCGGCCCGGCCAGCGAGAAGAGAAATCCGCGCGACCACGGGCCGTCCAGCTCGGCGTCCGGGCCGAGCAGGTCGAGCGCGGCCTCGTGCAGCCGGATGTCCAGCTGCGACCAGAAGAGCTTGTTGAGGCTGGACTCCGGTCCCATCCGGCCGCCGCCGGTCAGCCGCTCCACCTGCGCCTGGGTGAACTCGTGGTACGCCTGGGCGCCGATCCAGGCGTCGACCACCGCGTCCCGCTCGACGGCGGTGACCGCGTCCCGGCCGCGGGCCAGCTCGACCAGCCGGTCGGCGGAGGCCAGGAACCGCCCCGGCGAGCGCAAGGTGAGGCCCCGCTCGGAGCCCGTCGTCGCCATCGCGACCTGCCAGCCCCGGCCCACCTCCCCCAGCACCCCCGAGTCGGGTACGAAGACGTCGTCGAGGAACACCTCGGCGAAGCCCTCGTCGCCGTCGAGCCGCTCGAACCCGCGTACCCGCACGCCCGGCGCGTCCAGCGGCACCAGGAAGTAGGTGAGTCCGTCGTGCCGCCGGCCCTCGCCGCCGCCGGTGCGGAACAGCCCGAACAGGTGGGTGCAGAAGGCGCCCCGGGTGGTCCAGGTCTTCTGCCCGGTCAGCCGCCAACCGCCGGCCGCCTCGTCGCGGACCGCCCGGCTGCTGATCGCCGCCAGGTCGCTGCCGGCGCCGGGCTCGGACCAGCCCTGGCACCAGAGGTCCTCGGCGGCGGCCATCCGGGGCAGCAGGTGGTCGCGCTGCTCGGCGGTGCCGAACTCGAACAGCGTCGGCGCGAGCAGGAAGATCCCGTTCTGGGTGACCCGGGGTGGGCCGCCGGCCCGGTAGTACTCCTCCTCGAAGATCAGCCATTCCCGCAGCGACGCGTCGCGACCGCCGTACGCGGTCGGCCAGGCCACCACCGACCAGCCGGCGGCGAACATCGTGCGTTCCCACTCGACGTGCCGGGCGAAGCCCTCCGCCGTGTCGCCGGAGGGCAGGTCGGTCGGCACGTTCGCGGTCAGCCAGGCCCGGGCCTCGGCCCGGAACGCCTCCACCCCGGCGGCGCTCATGCCTGGTCGCCCCTGACGAACTCGTCGCGGATCCGGTCGGAGACGCCGGTCAGGTTGAGCTCGAAGGTGAAGCCCTGCTCGTAGCGGTAGCTCTTCTTGACGTCCCAGAGGTCGATCCCGTTGAGGGCCTCCTTGGCGGCGCGGATGACCGTCGGGTCCTTCGCCGCGATCTCGCGCGCCAGGTCGAGCGCGGTGTCCCGCAGCGCCTCGGCCGGCACCACCTGGTGGACCGAGCCGTAGCCGTGCAGTTCGGCCGCCGTGGCGGTCGCGGAGGTGTACATCATGGCGCGCATCCGGTGCTGTGGCACGAGTCGGGACAGGTGGGTGGCGGCGCCCAGGGCTCCCCGGTCCACCTCGGGCAGCCCGAAGGTCGCGTCGTCGCTGGCGACGATGATGTCGGCGTTGCCGACCAGCCCGATGCCGCCGCCGAGGCAGAACCCGTGCACCGCGGCGATCACCGGGACCGCGCATTCGTAGACGGCGGCGAAGGCGGCGTAGCAGCCCCGGTTGGCGCCGAGCAGCGCGGTGAAGCCGTCGGTGCGCTGCATCTCCTTGATGTCGACGCCGGCGTTGAAGCCCCGGCCCTCGGCCCGCAGCACCACCGCCCGCACCCGGGGGTCGGCGCCCAGCGCGCGGACGGTGTCGGCCAGCGCGAACCAGCCGGCCACCGGAAGGGCGTTGACGGGCGGGTTGTCGACCACCACCTCGGCCACCCCGTCGGCGTGGACCTCGGCGGTGACGCAGGACGACGACGGTTGGCTCACGGGCTCCTCCAACGGGCCGGCGCCGGGCCCGAGGACGGCCGGGTCGGGCGCATCTTCGCAATGTAGCAAGCGCTTGGTTGGGACGCTAGGCTGACCGCATGCAGCTGGGTATCTCCGGGCGGGCCGAGGCTCTGCGACAGACGCTCCACGAGTTCCTGGACAGCCACGTCTATCCGGCCGAGCCGGTCTACGCCGCGCAGCGGGCCGCGGCGGCGGACCCGCACGAGCCGCCGCCGGTGCTGGCCGACCTCAGGCGGGCCGCCCGCGAACGCGGCCTGTGGAATCTCTTCCTGCCCGCCCTCTCCGGCCTGACGAACGTCGAGTACGCGCACCTCGCCGAGCTGACCGGCCGGTCGGCGCACCTCGCACCGCAGGCGCTGAACTGCTCCGCGCCGGACACCGGCAACATGGAGCTGCTGCACATGTTCGGCACCCCGGCGCAGCGCGAGCGGTGGCTGGATCCGCTGCTCGACGGCCGGATCCGGTCGGCGTTCGCGATGACCGAACCCGCCGTCGCGTCCTCCGACGCCCGCAACATCACCACCACGATCCGGCGGGACGGCGACGAGTACGTCGTCGACGGGCGCAAGTGGTGGACGACCGGGGCGGCCGACCCACGCTGCGAGCTGCTGATCGTGATGGGCAAGACCGACCCCGACGGCGAGCCGCACCGTCAGCAGTCGATGCTGCTGGTTCCCCGGGACACCCCGGGCGTCGAGCTCGTCCGCACCCTCTCGATCTTCGGGTACGAGGATCAGCAGGGACACTGCGAGATCGCCTTCCGGGACGTCCGGGTCCCCGCCGACCACCTGCTCGGGGCGGAGGGCGGCGGCTTCGCGATGGCCCAGGCCCGGCTCGGGCCGGGTCGCATCCACCACGCGATGCGTGCCATCGGGATGGCCGAACGCGGCCTGGACCTGCTGTGCCGCCGCGCCCTGGACCGCGACGCGTTCGGCGGACCGCTCGCCGACCAGGGGATGGTCCGGGCCCAGATCGCCGAGAGCCGGATGGAGATCGAGCAGGCCCGGCTGCTGGTGCTGCGGACCGCCTGGCTGGTCGACACCGTCGGCCCCCGCCGGGCGCGGGCCGAGATCGCGGCGATCAAGACGGTCGCCGCCCGGGTGGCGCAGGCCGTGCTCGACCGGGCCATCCAGGTGCACGGCGGGGCCGGGGTCAGCGGCGACTTCCCGCTGGCCCGGATGTGGGCGACCGCGCGCATTCTGCGGATCGTCGACGGACCGGACGAGGTGCACCTCAACACCGTCGCCGCGCGGGAGCTGGCTAGGTTCCGGTGAGCCGGCGCAGCACCGAGTCGGCCTGCCGCATGATCCGTTCGATCAGCTCGGCGCAGCTCGGCAGGTCGTCGATCAGACCGACCACCTGGCCGGTGGCCATGATGCCGATGTCCGAACGGCCATGCACCAGCGCGGCGCGGTAGAGCATCGGCGCGTTGGCGGCCATCACGACCTGACGCCAGCGCAGGTCGTTCGACCGGCGCATGGCGACGCCCTCGCGGATCATGTCCGGCCACGGCGTGCCGGAGAGCCGCTGGAACGCCACGGCGTTGCGCGCCGCCCGCGCGTAGCGGCGGACCGCCGAGGTGTCCAGCAGTCGTTCCACCGCGCCAGCCTTGAGCAGCCGCTGCGGGATGCCGTCGACCTCGGTGGTGAGCACGCTGTCGGTGACCGTCTTGGTGAGATAGACCTGCTTGACGTTGTCGGCGACGGTGCTGTCGCTGGTGAGCAGGAACCGGGTGCCCATCGCGATCCCGACCGCGCCGTGGGCGAGCGCCGAGACCAGGCCGCGGCCGTCGTGGTAGCCGCCCGCCGCCACCACCGGGATGTCGACCGCGTCGACGACCTGTGGGAGCAGCAGGCTGGTCGGCACCTGGCCGGTGTGGCCGCCGCCCTCGCTGCCCTGGACGATGACGGCGTCCACCCCCCACTCGGCCACCTTCTCGGCGTGCCGCTTGGCGCCGATCGACGGGACCACCACCACCCCGGCGTCCTTGAGCCGCCTGATCAGGTCGCGGGACGGGGCGAGCGCGAAGGACGCGACCCGGACCCCCGCGGAGACGACGAGTTCGATCCGGCGGTCGATGTCCGGCTGGTTGGCCCGCATGTTGACCCCGAAGGGCGCGGCGGTGAGCTCCTTCACCCGACGCACCGCCGCCGCCAGCTCTTCGTAGGTCATCGAACCGCCGCCGAGAATGCCCAGCCCGCCGGCGTTGGCGGTGGCGGCGGTGAGCTCCGGCCCGGAGACGTAGCCCATCCCGGTCTGCACCACCGGGTAACGGACCCCGAACAGGTCGCAGGCCGTGGTGTGCAGCGCCGGATGGAAGGCGCCCGGGTCCGCGTCGGCGGCCTCGGTCATCGCGTCACCTCCGCTTCCCCGGGCGGCGGGCCGGGCCGCCGCTCCCCCGCCAGCCTAGCAAGCGCTTGGTTGGCTTACCATATGACCGGACCGCTCCATCGCGAAGCACGGGAGACAGGCAGCCCCATGGCCCCGGGAAACAGTCGGCGCGAGATCATCCTGCAGGCCGCCGCCCGCCTCTTCGCCGAGAAGGGGGTGGCCGCCAGCACGGTGCGGGAGATCGCCGACTCGGTCGGCATCCTCTCCGGCAGCCTGTACCACCACTTCGAATCCAAGGGCGCGATGGTCGAGGCGATAATCGTCGACTACCTGGCGGACCTGCGCGCCCGGTACGCGATGGTGATCGCGGCCGAAACGGATCCCCGGGACTGCCTGGCGGCCCTGGTGCGGGAGTCGTTCGCCACCATCGAGGCGCACCCGTACGCCACCCAGATCTACCAGAACGACCAGGCCTTCCTGCGTACGCTGCCGCGCGGCGAGTACCTGCGGGCCACCGCGGCAGACGTGCAACAGACCTGGCTCACCGTCATCGAGACCGGGGTGCGGTCCGGCGCGTTCCGCCCCGACATCCGGCCCCAGGTGTTCTACCGCTTCATCCGGGACGCGGTCTGGCTCTCGGTGCGCTGGTTCGAGCCGACCGACGACCAGCCGATGGCGAAGCTGGCCGACGAGTGCACCGCCCTGTTCCTCGACGGCTTCGCCGTCCACACCGGACAACCGGGGCGGCCGAGGCAGCCGGCGCGGCGGAGGCAGTCGGCGCGGCCGACCGACGGCTGACAGCCGGCGCCACCTGAGCGGCGGCGTCACCGACCGGCAACAGCGGCCCACCCGGTGCCTACCCGCCGGTCGACCGGTCGCGATGAGCCCGCAGCGGCACCGCGGACGGGCCAGCCGGCGGCGTCGCGGGCCGGTCCGGCGGCACCGACGTGAGCGGTTCGACCTCCCGCAGCGAGGTCCGGCACCGGTGGGCGAGGTCCTGGTAGACCCGGGTTCCGTTCGCCTTCCAGGCGATCTCGCCCGGGGTCAGCGGGCGGCGCGGGCGGGCCGGCACCCCGGCCACCAGCCAGCGGTCCGCGACGACGAAGTCGGCCGGCACGAGACTCTGCGCCCCGACGAAGGACTCCACCCCGACCCGCGCCCCGTCCAGCACCACCGCGCCCATGCCCACCAGCGCGCCCCGGCCGATCCGGCAGCCGTGCAGCACCACGCCGTGGCCGATGTGACCGTCCCGCTCGATCACCGCCGCCTGATCCGGGAACGCGTGCATCACGCAGTTGTCCTGCACGTTCGAACCCTCCTCGAGTTCGATCCGGCCGAAGTCACCGCGCAGCGACGCGAACGGCCCGACGTAGCAACCGGCACCGATCACCACGTCGCCGATCAGGCAGGCGAGCGGGTGCACGTACGCCTGCGGGCTGACCACCGGCACGAGGTCGCCAAACGCGTAGACCGGCATCTCAGACCGGCCGCCCCGGCAGCGCCATCAGCTCAGCCGTTCGAGGACGAGCGCCATGCCCTGGCCACCGGCCGCGCACATGGTCACCACCCCAATCTGCTTGTCGTGCCAGCGCAGCGCGTTGATCAGGGTGGTGGTCATCCGGGCCCCGGTCATCCCGAACGGATGCCCCACCGCGATCGCCCCGCCATGCACGTTCACCTTTTCCATATCGATGCCGATCTCCCGCACCGACGGGATGACCTGGGCGGCGAACGCCTCGTTCAGCTCCATCAGATCGACGTCGCCGATCGACATCCCGGCGTGCCGCAACGCCCGCTCGACGGCGGGCACCGGACCCAGCCCCATGATCTCGGGCGAGAGTGCCCCCACCCCGCTGGCGACCACCCGCGCCAGCGGCCGCACCCCCAACTCGGCCGCCCGGTCGTCCGACATCACCACCAGCGCGGCGGCGCCGTCGTTGAGCGGGCAGCAGTTGCCCGCGGTCACCGTGCCGGACGGCCGGAAGGCCGGATCGAGCCGGGCCAGCCCCTCCACCGTCACGTTCGGCCGGGGTCCGTCGTCGGTACGCAGCCACCGGCCGTCGGGGAGCCGCACCGGGGTGATGTCGGTCTCCCAGAACCCGTCCGCGAGCGCCTTCTCCGCCCGGTTCTGGCTCAGCGCCGCGTACTCGTCCTGGGCGGCCCGGGTGATGCCGCGCAGCTGCGCGACGTTCTCGGCCGTCTCGCCCATCGCAATGTAGACGTCGGGCAGCTCGCCGTCGGCGCGCGGGTCGCTCCACGGCGGCGTACCGGTTTCGGCCCGGCGGGCGGTCCGGGCCCGCGCGTCGGCGTACCGCGGATTGTGGGTCTCCGGCATCCCGTCGGCCTTGCCGGCGGGGTACCGGGAGACCGACTCCACGCCGGCCGACAGGAACACCCGGCCCTCGCCGGCCCGGATCGCGTGCAGCGCCATCCGGGTGGTCTGCAGGCTGGACGCGCAGTACCGCTGGACGGTGGTGCCGCCGACCTGGTCGAGTCCGAGCTGCAACGCCAGGATCCGGCCGAGGCCGTAGCCCTGCTCGCCGGCCGGCTGGGCGCAGCCCAGCATGACGTCGTCGATGTCCGCGGGGTCGAGCTCCGGCACCGAGTCCAACGCCGCCCGGGCGATCGTCGTCACCAGGTCGTCGGCGCGGATGTCCACCAGCGAGCCCTTCCGGGCCCGACCGATCGGTGAGCGCGCCGCGGCGACGATCACTGCTTCCGGCATGTCTGCCTCCTTGAAGATGTGGCGCCCGTGGTCAGGCGACCATGCCCATCCGGCTGCGGTAGATGCTGTCGAGCTGATCCCCGTCGTCGGCGCTCGCGACCACCTCGCCGCGCAGCAGGATCACCCCGCTGTCGATGTCGCCCCGGATGGCCCCGATGGACGCCTCGGCCATCACCACCGTGGTGCCGTTCTCGGCCAGCTCGCGAACCGTACGCATCAGCCCCTGCACGATCAGCGGGGCCAGCCCGGTCGCCATCTCGTCCAGCAGCAGCACGTGACACGGGTCGGCCATCAGGGCCCGGGTCACCGCGAGCATCTGCTGTTCCCCGCCGCTGAGCACGCCGGCGAGGGCGCGGGCCCGCTCCACCAGGACGGGGAACCGGGCGAGCGCCCGGTCGACCGCGGCGTGGTCCACCCGCAGCACCTCGGCCATCACCTCGAGGTTCTCCCGGACCGTGAGGGTCGGGAAGATCTGCCGGCCCTGCGGGACCAGCGCCACCCCGGCCCGGCCGCGCTGGGCGGGGGTCAGCCCGGAGATGTCCCGGTCGCCGAGCCGGACCACGCCACTGGCCGGCACCGCCCCGCAGAGCGCTAGCAGGAGGCTGCTCTTGCCGGCCCCGTTCGGCCCGACCACGGCGTTGATGCGTCCCGGTTCGAATCGCATGTCCAGGCCGACGACGGCGGTCGCGGTGCCGTACCGCACCACCAGGTTCTCGGCCCGCAGCTCATGCGCCATCCGCGCTCTCCTCCCCACCGAAATAGACCTGACGCATCTCGGAGCTGCGCAGGCAGTCCTGCGGGTCACCGTCGAAGACGATCCGGCCCTGGTCCATCAGCACGATGCGGTGTACGAGCGAGGCGACGATGTCGACGTTGTGGTCGACCACGAGGATGCCGCAGCCGCGGGCGACGATCCGCTCCAACGCGTGGGTCATGCCGTCGACCCCGCGCACGTCACCACCGGCGAACGGCTCGTCGAGCAGCAGCACCACCGGCTTGCGGATCAGCGCCCGCGCCACCTCGACCAGCCGCTGTTCGCCGAGCGTCAGGTCCGCGCAGAGCCGGTTCAGACCGCTGATGTGCAGCTCGTCCGCGAGCCGGGTGATCTCGGCGTCCAGTCTCGGCGTGGCCGGCCGGACCGCGCCGGTGACCACCCGGCCGATCACCTGCAGCGGCCGGGCCATTCCGGTGGCGATGCCGCCGAGCAGGATGTTCTCCCGCACGGTCAGGTCCGGGGCGAGCTGCGGATGCTGGAAGGTACGGGCCAGGCCGGCCCGCCGGGACCGTTTCGACGGCGGTCCGGCCAGCTCGATGTCGCGGATCCGCAGGGTGCCGGAGTCGGCGCGCTGCTGGCCGGTGATGACGTCGACGAGGGTGGTCTTGCCGGCCCCGTTGGGCCCGACCAGTCCGAGGATCTCGCCCGCGCTGACCTGCAGGGCGGCGTCGCTGACCGCCTGGACGCCGCCGTAGGACTTGTTCACCCCCTGGCAGGTGAGCAGCACTTCAGACACGACGACCTCCCAGTCGGTGGCGACCGCGCTGGTAGACGTCGGCGAGGACGCCGAGGATGCCCTCCGGCGCCAGCCGCAGCACCAGCAGGATCGCGATCGCGAACAGCAGCGTTCCGGAGTCCTCGAAGAGGGTGAGCTGGAACGTGAAGATGACGACCAGCGCGGCACCGAGCACCGCGCCCCACGGGGTGCGCTGGCCACCGATCAGCGGCATGAAGATCGCCAGGAAGATCACCGGGAGGCCGAAGGACTCCGGCTGGGCGAACCCGTTCATCATGCCGAAGATCGACCCGCCGATCGAGGCGATGCCGGCGCCGAAGGCGAGCGAGACCAGGCCGACCACCGAGGTGCTGATCCCGGACGCCTCCACCACGGCCGGCACCTTGCGCTTGATCCGCACGGTGACGCCGAACGGGGAGCGGCGCAGGCGGGACAGGAACATCCCGGCCACCCAGACGGTCAGCACCGCGATGATCACGAACGCGGACCGGTCGAGTTCGTACCCGAAGAAGGTGGGGGTCAGCACGGCGATGCCGTTCGGACCACCGGTCAGTTCGGTGTTGTCGATGAGGAAGGTCTCGAAACTGACCCCGAAGAGCAGGGTCACGCCGGCCAGGTAGAACCCGGAGAGCTTGCTGGTCACCATCCCGAGCAGGGTCGCCACCAGCGCGGAGAGCACGATGCCGATCGGCACCCCCCACAGCGACGACAGGTCGGTGTGCATCGCCAGCAGCCCGCAGCTGTACGCACCGAGCCCCAGATAGGCGTTGTACGCGAGCGACAGGCCGCCGCTCATGATGTACGGGACGTACATGCCGAGGGCGAGCAGCGCGTAGGTGCAGATGAGCACGACGTAGTCCGCCGTGTAGTTGGCCTGGCCGGCGTAGAGGATCGCACCGATTCCGATGGCCAGCGTTATCGCGGGTTCGAACAACGCCTTCGCCGTCCGTACGCCGCGGTTCGCGGTGGCCGGCTCGGTCGGGGCCGTCGAGTCCTGCTGAATGGTCATATCCGGACCTTCGCTTGGAAGATGCCTTTGGGACGGAGAGCGAAGAAGATGAACGCGAGGACGAACGTCGCGTAGTCGAGCATCGCGTGGCCGAAGTAGTAGACCGCCGCGGTCTGGATGGCGGCGACGACCAGGCCGCCGACGAGTGGCGCCCAGACGCTGCCGAGCCCACCGACGATGACCGCGAGGAAGCCGGCCAGTGACCAGTGCAGGCCGCTGGTGAACGACACCCCCGCCTTGGCCGCGAAGAGCGCGCCGGCGAGCCCGCCGAGCAGCCCGGCCAGCGCGAAGGCCACCAACCGGATCCGGTTGACGGGTACGCCGAGCATCTGCGCGGCGCGTTCGTTGTCGCCGACCGCGCGCAGCATCCGCCCGTACCCGGTGCGCCGCAGCCAGATCGAGATGCCGACGAAGGCGGCGACGGTCATCACGACGAGCAGCCCGGTCTGGCCGGTGACCACGATGTTGTCGGTGCGGATCAGGTCGGGCTCGACCCACTGCTGGCCGGCGAGGGCGGTCCGGCCGAAGAGGGTGCCGGCCAACTGCTCGACCGCGAAGAGTATTGCGACGATGGCGACGATCGAGGGCTCCTCGTCACCGCCGGTCCGGACGTGGATGGGCCGGACCACGAGCAGCTCGGTCAGCCCGGACAGGACCACGGCGACGACGATCCCGAGGACGATCGCCACCGGCGCCGGCCACCCGTTGCGGATGACCAGGAACGAGGCGAGCATCGCGCTGAACATGGCGAACGGCCCGAGCGCGAACATGAAGATTCCAGCGCCGCGGAGGACCAGAAGGTATCCGAGCGCCATGAGCCCGGCGAAGCAGCCGAGTTCGACGATGGACACCCAGAGCTGTGCGGGCATCAGTATCCGTTTCTGTCCGGGATTACCGGGAGCGGGGCTGCCTGATCGCCGGCCGGGCCGGCGCCCGGCCCGGTGGCCGACGATGCTCGTCGCCCACCCGGCCAGGGCCGGCCGTGCCGTCGATCAGCAGGTCCCCTGGTAGACGTCCCAGATCTTGCTGGGCTTGTTCTCGGCGTCGAACTGGTTGAGCACGATGCCGCAGTTTCCGTCCGAGCCGACGTGCTTGTCGGCGCTGAAGCTGATGGTGAAGTCGCTGCCGCCGTAGTGCGGTTGGTAGCCGGTGATCTGGGAGAAGGCGTCGTTGATCTTCTCCAGGTCGTCGGCCCCGCCGGCCTTCTCGATCGCCTCCTTGATCAGGTAGACCCCGTCGTAGCCCTGCGGCTGGTACGCGGTCAGGACCGAGTACTGGCCGCCCACGGCGGCGAGCTTCTCGGCGAACTCGGAGGTGCGGGTGTTCTCCTGGTCGATGCTGCCGACCACCACGAGGCCCTCCAACGAGCCGGCGTCCGCGAGCTCCCAGGTGGTCGGCTGGTTGCCGATCGAGGCGAGGCTGAACCGCTTGATCCCGGGCATCTGCTGGTGCAGTCCCTTCTGGACCAGGACCTCGGCCTGACCGCCGAGCGACATGACCAGGACCGCGTCGGGGTTCGCCGCCTTGACCCGGGCGATCTGGGCGCTCACGTCGGAGGAGTCGGTGGCCACCTTCTCGTTGGCGACCTGTTCGATGCCACCCTGCTGGATCGCCCCGACCAGGGCCGGGACGTAGGACTGGATGGTCGGCACGTCGTCGGCGATGACCGCCAGCCGCTTGATGCCGGCCTTGGCCATGCCCGCCGCGTACAGCTCGCCGATGCCGGCGCTGGTCGGGCCGAGGATCCAGATGTTGTCCTGCTGCGGAGCCTCGACGATGGCGGCGCTCAGGTTGGTCGGTGCGACGCAGAGGATCTTCTGCTGGTAGCAGACCGGCTTGACCGCGATGGCGGACGCCGACCCGGAGTTCATCAACAGGACCTGAGCGCCTTCGTCGATCAGCCGCCGGGCCAGGGTGGGGGTCTGGGTCGACTGGCTGCCGTCGCTCTCCTTGAGGAGCTTGATCTGGCTGCCGTTGATGCCGCCGGCCTCGTTGATCTCGTCGATCGCCATCTGGATGCCGACCTCGGAGTAGGGGGTGTACGCCGAGGCGCCACCGGAGGTATCGGTGATCATCCCGAACACGATCTCGCCGTCCCCGGACGCGCCCTCGTCCGAGTTCGACCCGCATGCCGCCAACAAGAGGGCGCAAACGCCGACGGCGGCAGCCGTGGCGCGCTTCCTGCCCATGAACACTGTGTGCCTCCAGGAGTTGCCAGACCGCGCGTAGCGCGCCAATAACTTCAATCCTTACGATGATTGAACTCATAGCGCTGTGTCAAGCAATCATCTCGAAACAATTTGGGCTCGTTACCGCCCTCGACGGCCAGTCCGCGCAGGCTGACACCGCCCACAGCCCGACCGGCCACGAGCCCCAGCCCACCGCCGGCCATCACATTCCGCAACCACCTGTTGCAGAATCGTGTCGGGCGATCAACTGATAGCGGGACGGCCACCCGTCGTCCGGCGCCACCCCGCGTTCGGCTGCGGCGAACAGGGTGCGACGACTGATCCGCCAGGACGCCCCAGTGCGTACCAGAATGTCCGCGTACCGGCCCCACAGGTGCACCTCGTCGCCAGAGCCGCGTCTGCGGTGAAAGGCGTAGACGTACGAGTCGGCGTGCGCCAGACCGTCGGCCGGGAACCGGATGGTCACGTTCGACAGGTGGTGACTTGTCGCCACGTTGTCGTCGAGCGCCCGGAACAGTTCGGCCAGCCGGACCCGGCCCTGATACACCCGCCCGTGCCCGTGGTCGTAGACCGCGTCGTCGGTGAACAGGTCCAGCACCGCACGTTGCCGGTTCTCGTCGACCCGTACGCAGTACTCGTGCAGCACCGCCGTCACGTCGGCGGTGTCAACCAGCCGGCCGAGCCGCTCCGCCATCGCGCTCACCCCGACGCCGCCCCGGTGCTCGGCCAGGCCGCGCCGAACACCTCCACCGCGCGGTCCAGCGCCGCCAGCCGGTCGGCCGTCGTCGCGCTCGCCGGCAGCCGGTTGAACGGTGAGAAGACCAGATGCTCGTAGCCGGCGTCCTCGTAGGCGCGCAACGTGTCCGGCCCGAGGTCCCCGTGCAGCCGGACATAGTGCGCGAACGGCTCGTCGGCCCGACCCAGCTCGGCCCGAAGCCGGTCGATCCGCCGGGTCAGCTCCAGCGAGCCCGCCAGGTCGAGATTGGGGCCGAACCACCCGGTCCCCCGGCTCGCCGCCCGACGCAGCGCCGGTGCCGCGTGCCCGCCGAAGACGAGCGGGATCGGCTCGGTCGGCGCCCCCGCGAAGTGCACGGGACCGAAGTCGAAGTGGGTGCCGTGGTACTCCACCGGCTCACCGGACCAGAGCAGCGCCAACACGTCGAGCATCTCGTCCGCCCGCCGCCCCCGGTCGGCGAAGTCGACGCCGAGCGCCTCGAACTCCTCCCGCATCCAACCGGTCGCCACCCCGAACACCGCGCGCCCGCCGGAGAGGTTCTGCAACGCCGCCCAGGACCGGGCGACGTGGAACGGATTCCGCATCGGCAGCACGAACACCCCGGTGCCGAGCCGGATCGTCGTGGTCCGCGCGGCCAGATAGCCCAGGGTCACCGCCACGTCGGTCAGCGGCGTCTCGGGGCGGAACCCGGGATCGCCGGACGGCGCGTACGGGTACCTCTTCTCGAAGGTGAGCGGGGTGACCACGTGGTCGGCGAGCCAGACACACTCGAAGCCGAGCTGTTCGGCCCGTTCGACGAGCGGCAGGAAGTCCGCCGCGGCCAACCCGAACAACTGCATGGAGATCTTCACGGCAGCTCCTCCCACCAACTCACTGCACGGCCGGCGGCCGGGTCTCGTTCCGCTCCGGGTCCTCCAGGTACTGGACCAGCAGCGGCTGGTTGGTCCAGCGCTTCGGGGTACGGAACCAGCCGCCGGCCGACAACGTGCCGCCGTCGGCTATCACGGTTCCCCCCACCACCCAGGTGTTCAGCGGCGAGGCGAGGAAGACCACCACGTTCGCCACGTCCGCCGGCTCGCCGTACCGCCCGGCCGGGATCCAGGTGTGTGCCAGCCGCTCGTACTCCGCCGGCAGCTCGTAGTGGTTGACCTGGTAGGCACGGGTCTTGTCGACGGCGACCGCGCTGACCACGATGCCGTGCCGGGCCAGATCGACCGCGAGGCTCTTGGTGAACCCGTCGACGGCCCGCTTGAACGCCGAGTAGACCGCCAACGCCGGCGCCGACCGCACCCCCTCGACGGAGGAGAAGTTGACGATCCGGCCCCAGCCCGCCCGCTTCATCCCCGGCACGAACGCCTTGCAGGCCCGGAAGACGTGCAGCAGGTTGACCTCGTAGAGCGCCTGCCACTGCTCCTCGGTGCTCTCCTCGTGGGCACCGGCGGACGCCAGGTGCTCCCCCAGGCCGTTCACCAGCACGTCGACCCGGTCGAACCGGTCGAAAGCCGCCCGTTCGAGGGCGCTCATCCCGTCGGCCGTACGCAGATCGGCCTGGACCGTGACGATTCGCCGCCCGGTCTCCCGCTCGATCCGCCCGGCGACCGCGGCCAGCCGGTCGCCGTCGATGTCGGCGCAGACCAGCTCGCAACCCGAGTGGGCCAGCAGCCGCGCCGCCTCGCCGCAGATGGCACCCCCCGCCGCGGTGATCACCGCGACCCGCCCGCGCATCAGCTCGGGCGCGAAACCTGACTGTTCCGACACCGGGTCCCCTTTCCTCGTCACCGCACGGCCCTCTTCACAGCACGGCCACCGCGTTGGCCGGCGAGGCCACCGCCCCGGGCAGGTTGAGCGGCACGCTGACCAGGCACACCGTGTGGCGGCCGAGCGCCCGGCAGCCCTCGGCGAGCTCGTCCAGATCCCACAGCTCACCCAGCGGCATGCCGAGACCGGCGATCAGCCGCCGGTGCAGCGAGCCGACCGCCGGGTCGCCCGGCAGCACCTCGACCGCCGGGTTGTCGGCGGCCACCGCGCAGAAGCCGCCGTCCCAGAGCAGCCGCGCGGTCTCCTCGGCCGCGCTCAGCCCCACCGACGGCGGCATCGACAGCTCGTCGGCGGCGAGCCCGCCGCGTCGGTAGCGCGCCAACCATCCGGTACGCACCAGCAGCAGATCCCCGGCCGAGGTCCGGGTGCCCTGCCAGTCCAGGGCCAGCCGCAGCTCCCGGGCCTCGATGGCGTGCCCGCCGAACGCGTCCACCGCCCGGCCGTGCGCCGACCAGTAGGCCGGCAGGTCCACCAGCACCCCCCGGAGCACCAGCCCGTGCCGCGCCAACGCGTCGATGCCGAGGGCGGCCACCGACGGATCGTCGCCGGCCACGCCGCCGTAGTGACCGAACTGCCGGGCCCGGATGTGCCGCAGGCTGTCCCACTGGCTCGACGCCTGCGGATCGAGCCGGCGGATCTCGTCCTCGACCATGTTGCGGTTGCGGTCGAAGACCCGGTGCTGAAGCGGCGGGCGGTCGTACAGCGGCGGATCGGGCAGCCCGAGTGGTAGGGACAGGTTGATCCGGCGACCGGTGGTCGCCGTCGCCAGCGCCCGCAGCGCCGTCTCGTCGGTGACCCGGTTCACGGTGCCCAGCCGGTCCCCCGCGCCCCACACCTGCCATGAGTGGCGCAGCCCGAGGTCGCCGAGGAGCGGCAGATCGTCGTACGCCGGCTCGGCGTCGACCTCGGCCCGGCTCACCGGCCGGCCGCCCGGATCGCGGCGCCGGCCGCCTCGCCGAGGATCGCGATCCGCTCGGCGAGGTCGGCCTGCTCCGCCGCGGCGGCGCCGGAGCCGGTCGCCCGCAGGCGGGCCCGCACACCGGAGAGGATGATCGCCAGCCGCCACAGGGCCAGCGCCACGTAGTAGTCGATGTCGTCCACCGACCGGCCGGTCAGGTTCGCGTAGCGGGCCAGCACCGCGTCCCGGGTGGGGAAGCCGGCCGCCCGGGTCGGCACCGGCAGCGGCAACGGCACCGCGGTGCCGGATCCCCAGTACGCCAGCAGCCAACCCAGGTCGGCGAGCGGGTCGCCGAGGGTGCACAGCTCCCAGTCCAGCAGCGCGCGGACCGTACCGTCGGCACCGACGATGACGTTGCCGGGGCGGAAGTCGCCGTGCACGATGACGCTCTCGGCGCAGTCCGGCACCGCCGCCGACAACCGGCCACGCACCTCCCGCAACAGCTCCCGCACCGACCGGCCCAGGCCCGCACCGTCGTGCGCCGCACCGTCGTGCGCCGCACCGTCGCCCGCCGCGCCGTCGTGCAGCGCGCCGTCGTGCGTAGCGCCGTTCCGGGTGGCGTCGTCGGGCTCGTCGAGGCGGTCGAGTTGGCGGCCCCAGCCCCGCAGCTGCCGGCGGACGTAGTCGTCCCGCCGCCCGAGGTCCGCGAGGCCGACGGCGGCCGGGTCGACGCCGTGCAGGTCGGCGAGGACATCGACCACGCCGGCTCCGGCCCGGGCCCGCGCCGCCGGATCGAGCGTCCGCTCGGCCGTCGCCTGGTCGACCAGCACGGTGCCCGGGACGTACGCCATGACGAAGAAGGGCGCGCCGATCAGGTCCGGGTCGGCGCACCGCCCGACCGGGTCCGGCACCGGCACGGCGGTGGGTCGCAGCGCGGCGATGACGCGGTGTTCCCGCAGCACGTCGTGGGCCGAGGAGTGCAGGCTCGCCAGCGGCGGTCGGCGCAGCACCCACCGCTGATCATCGGCGTCCCGGACCAGGTACGTGAGGTTGGAGCGGCCGCCCGGCAGCACCTCGAACTCCACCGGCTCGCGCACCGTCGCACCCTGCCCGGCCAGCCACCTCGCCACGGCGCCCGCAGCCGCCGCCGTGACACCCGGCATCGGCGGAGCCGCCGCTGAAACCTCACGCGTCGCCGGAGCCGCCGCGGCGACACCTGGCGTCGGTGGGGCCGTGCGGCCGGGGCCGGTCACCGGTCCGCGAGCAGCGCTCGCGCCCGTCCCAGGCTGGCGATCAGCTCGGCGTCGTCGTCGAGGGTGACCGCCGGCAGTCCGCCGAGTTCGTCGCGCAACAGGTGGACGTCCTTGGCCAGGGTCTCGTCGAGCAGATCCAGGAAGCCGGTGGCCATCCAGCTCCCGCCGCTGGCCGTCAGGAGCACCTCGTAGAACTTCCCGACATCGACGCCCTGCGCCTTGGCGATGGTGAGCATCTGCGCCAGCGCGCGGGCGTTGTACGCCCCGGTCACGTTGTTGAGCAGCTTGGCCTTGGTGGGTTCGCCATACGCGTCGAAGCTGACGATGCGGGCCGCCAGGGTGGCGCGGAGGAAGTCGGCGTCGGAGTCGGCGTCGGTCCCGGCGGTCAGCACCGTCAGCGCACCCGCCAGCGCGCCGGCCGCGCCGCCGGAGACCGGCTGCTCGACGATGCGCAGGCCGGGGCGCAGATACCTGGCCAGGCCCGCCGCGAACCCGGTCTCCAGGGTGGTGACGAGGTGACAGGCGAGGCCGCGTTCGGCGGCCGGGCCGGCCAGCCAGGTGAGCACCTGCTCGGCCTGGTCGGTCATCCGGACCACGACGAACACCCGGTCCACTTCGGACCATTCAACGGCGGAGAGCTCGGCCACGGCGGGCTGGCCGCTCTGCTGCGTCCAGAGCGCGCGGCGGTCCGCCGCGAGGTCCACGCCGACGACGTCGTGGCCCACCGCCGCCAGCCGGGTGGCGATGGCGATCCCGATGTTTCCCAGACCTACCACGACGAGCACGACGTCCCCTCCAGGGTTTGTCGGTTCAGGACGGCCGACGACCGAGGAAGACGGTCTCGTCGACGTGGTAGATGCGGATGTTCGCCGCGCTGTCGACGTCCATGAAGTTGACGTGGTCGTCGAAGAGGGCCTGCATCTGCGGCCGCTTGAACGCCTCGGCCATGGTGGCCTCGTCCTGGAAGTAGAGCTCGCAGAAGGCGTCCATGTCCGGCTCGCGTTCGAGGGGGGTGGGCTGGTTGTGGTCGTTGACCAGGTAGCGGCGGACCCGGTCGTAGGCGAGGGCCACGAACCCGTCGACCCCGTCGTACGCGGTCTCGGCGAGCTTCATGTGCACGGACCGGTAGTGGTCCTCGCACTCCTGCGCTGACTTGGCCGGGTGATCGCGCCACCCGAAGACGACCTTCACCACCACGAGTCACCCCTCCACGGCCGGCACCAACCGGCCCAGTAGAGGTTAATCTTATAACTCTTAGAGAGGAAAGAGCTAGACCGTCAGCCGGGCGATCCCGTCCCGGTCGAGGGCAACCGTTCCGTCGGCGGCCAGCTTGCGCAGCGCCGCGCGGGTGGACTGTTCGGCGTACCGCCACAGCCACCGGTCCACGCCGGTGTAGATGACCTCGACGAGCGCGGCGGCGGACGCCGGTCCCCGACCGAGCAGCGTGACAATCTGCCGTTCCCGGAACATCCGGTGCGCCAGGTAGTAGTCGATCACCGCCGACGGGTCCTCGCGCAGCTCCGGGCCGTGCCCGGGGTAGAGCACCGCCGGCCCGAGGTCGTGCACCCGGCGCAACGAGTCCAGGTAGGCGACCAGATCCCCCTGCGGATAGGTGACCACGGACGTGCCCCGCCCGAGAATGTGGTCACCGACCAGCACCGCTCCGGTGTCGAGCCGGAAGGCCAGATGGTCGCCGCAGTGCCCGGGGGTGGCCACCACCCGGATCGCCATCCCGCCCACGGTCAGCAGCTCGCCGTCGCGCAGCACCCGGCCGTCCTGGCCGGCCACCTCGGCGGCGCCCGCCGCCACGGTCGCGCCGAACTCGGCCGCCCAGGGCAGCGCCGCCTCGGCGTGGTCGAGGTGGTGGTGGGTGACGAGAATGAGTTCGCAATTCGCGTCCAGGGCGGTGAGCGCCGCCCGGACCCGGCCCAGGTGCGCCGGATCCGGCGGCCCCGGATCCACCACGGCGACCGCGCCGCTGCCCGGCAGGCCCAGCAGGTAGGTGTTGGTGCCGTCCAGCGCCATCCGCGACGGGTTCGGCGCCAGCACCCGGGTGACCAGCTCGTCGAGCGCCGCCACCCGGGGCAGCGCGCCCAGGGCCGGCAGCTCCCAGCCCGCCCGGGGGTCGGGCGGCGGCTGCCGGTCCACCTCGGCCCCGGGCGGGCCGGGGGGCGGATCAGGCGCCGACATTCCAGGTCAGCCGCGGCGCGGATGCCTCCACCGACTTGCCGATGTCGGCCGCCACGGCGTAGAGCAGGCTGGACTCCAGGTGCACCCGGGCCTGCCGCTGCACCCGGTCGACGTCACCGTCCTCGATCGACTTAAGGATCGCCTCGTGTGCGCGTACCCCGCTGCGCCGTTTCTTCGGGTCGGGGAACTCGCCGGTTGCGCTCGCGTCGCGGGCCCACGCCTCCTCGCGCGAGGACCACAGCGACTCCAACGCACCCACCACGAGGATGAGCGTCTCGTTTCCGCAGACCGCCACCAGCTGCTCGTGGAACCGCCGCGAGGCCAGGGTGAACTCGACCTCGTCGTCGAGGGCCGCGACCACCTGGTCGTGCACGGCGCGCAGCGCGGGCAGCACCGTCTCGTGCCGGTCGTCCCGGGCGGCGCAGAGACCGGCGCAGACCGGCTCGATGCCCTTGATCGCGTCGCGCAGGTCGGTCATCGGCACGCCCCGCGATTGAAGCACGAGACCGACCGAGTACGCGGCGTTGCCGACCCGGGGGGCGTGCACCACGGCACCGCCGAGGTTGCCCCGCCGTACGGTGATCAGGCCCTCCGCCTCCAGGATGCGCAGCGCCTCGCGCAGCGAGGGACGGCTGACGTTGAACTCGGCGAGAAGATCCTCCTGGCGGGGCAGTCCGTCGCCGTCCTTCAACTGACCGCCGATGATCCGGTCGCGCAACGCGTCAGCGACCATCTCCGCAAGTCGGGGCTGGTGAATCTGCACTACCTCTCCTCGGCGTCGAGATGCCTTCCTCTAAATGATGTTACCGTTTGACGTTCACCCATGGCCAAACCGCCTCGCCCGGTCGTCGAGAGCAATGTCTCACGTGTGCGCTCCGACCAGGGACCCCCGGGTCATCCGGGTCCGGCGCCGTTCGGACACACCACGACCTTGATCGGCGCGACGTCCGGGTCGGTGCCGGCGACCGCGTCGATCGCCGCGTCCGCGTCCGCCAGCTCGTACCGGTGGGTGACCAGGGGCGCGAAGTCCGCCGCCCGGGCCGCCAGCAGCGCCGCCGCCGCGGGGGCCGCCTGCGGCCGGTTGGACAGGACGCCCTGCCAGCGGATCTGGTTCCAGACCATCTCCCGCAGCGGCAGCGCGACGTCCGCCTTCGCGTTCAGCGGGCTGGGCGCCACCACCGTGCCGCGCCGGCGCAGCAGTCGCGGCGCGAGGTTCGCCGCGGCGTCACTGCCGGAGACGTCCACCACCACGTCGGCCATCGCCCCGCCGGACGCCTCGCGTACCGCCGATTCCAGGGACTCCTCGTCCACCATGACCAGCCGGTCCGCGCCGAGGGTGCGGCCGGCGGCGAGCCGGTGGTGGTCGCGGGCCAGCCCGGCCAGCACGACCAGCCCGGCCCCCCGGGCCTTCGCCGCCAGGCAGCAGGAGAGTCCCTGGGCCCCCGGTCCGATCACGACCACCGCGTCGTCGGGCTGCACGTCACCGCCGATCGGGCCGGTCCAGTCGACGCCGTTGGCGAGCGGACTGAGCCAGCCCGCCGCCACCTCCGCCGGCACGCCGTCGTCGATCCTGGTCAGTACGGTGCCGGGCGCGAGATACATCAGCTCGGCGAGGCCGCCCCACAGGGCGGGCGCCACGTCGGTGGTGACGTTGGAGCCGTAGCCCAGCCGGGCGGAACAGGTCTGGCTGAAACCCCGCAGGCAGTCGCGGCAGGTCCCGCAGGTGACACCCGACTCGACGGCGACCCGGTCGCCCACCTCGACCGACCAGCGTTGCCGGGCCACCTCGCCGAGCTCGACGACCCGGCCCACCACCTCGTGCCCGAGAATGCGCGGCGTGTCCTGCGCCGAGGCCCGGAAGTGGACATCGGTGCCGCACACCCCGTTCGCCTCGACCTCGAGCAGCCCGTCGAACGCGGTGATCCGGGGCCGCGGGAACTCCCGCTCCCGCATCTCGTGCGGGGCGACCAGGACGACCGCCCGGACCTGCGACCCATTCACCGGGGCCCGCGACTCAGGCCGGGGACAGCTGGGAGAGCTGCCCCGCCACGCGCTCGGCCACCCGGGCGGCGACCCCGGCGAGTTCGGCCTCCGACCGGCTGGAGACCGGGTGGGGCACCACGGTGACCGGATAGCCCGTGGCGCCGAGCTTGCCGGCGAACGACGCGATCAGGCCGGTGAACGGCTCGGAGATCACCACCGTCGCCGGACGCCCGGTGCGCTCCATCAGCAGGGCGTCCTGCAGGCTGCAGGCCGAGCAGCCGGCGCAGTCGCCCAGCCCGGTGAGCACCACCTCGCAGGACGCCGCGATCGCCGCCGCCTCGTCGTCCGTGATCACTTTCGAGGCCGAGGGCTTCGAGAAGACGGTGTACGACCGCAGCCCGTACCGCTCGACCAGTTGGGCCGCGATCCCGCCCAGTAGTTCCCGGGCCCGTGGCTTGCCGTTGTCGATGATGGTCAGCCGCGCCCCGGCCAGTTCGTGCCGGGGGGCGGCCACCAGGGTGGACTTCTCCGCGACCAGCACCGCGTCGGGCCTTAGCACCTTGAGTTCGGTCATTGTCGTGCCTCCATCGCGTCCCAGTCGATGACACAGCCGTCCGGGCCGCAGGGTGGCAGCCCTTCGTCCGCCAGGCGGACCCGACGGGTCACCACCTGCGCGTGCTTGCGCGGCGCCCAGGACGGGATCACCGCCGACCAGCCGGCGCCCGCGCCGCCGGCCGTCACCACGTAGACGTCCTCGACGTCGGCGACCGTCTGGAGCATGCCGTCCGGGTCCGGAACCATGTCGTGGTGGCTGCCGACCTCCAGCACGATGCCGGCGTCGGTCAGCTCCTGGGCCGCGACCGCGCTGCGTCGCATGAGCGCCGCCTGGACGTCGGCGCGGCTCCAGCCCGCCTCCACGAACGCCGCCTCGTGCTCGGGGCCGAGCACGACGGCGAACTGGGCGCCGCCCTTGCCGGCCGTGAAGTGCGACGGCACCCGCATCGCGGCGGCGAGGCTGGCCGCCACCCCCTCGGCGCTGCCGTTGAGGTGGTTGGCGATCTGCAGCGGGCCGCCCGCCGGCAGCACGGTCACGATGGTGTCGGTCTCGTCGTAGCCGAGGTGCCGGGCCAGCGTCGGCCAGGCCGCGGGCGGTCGCTCGGCGAAGCAGAAGGTGAACTTCCCGGGGTGCCCGAGGGAGGTGCCGTCGATGCCGTCGATCCGGGTCCGCAGCAGGTTCGTGGCGGCCAGCCGCACCGCACGCCCGATCGTCGCATTGGCCCGGTTGCCCGAGGCGAGGGCGTTGTGCAGCTGGTTCATCCCGATCTGGTCGGCGTGCGGTCCGCTGACGATCACGCAGATCGCGGCGCCGCCGGTGCTGGTGCACGCCACGGGCAGGTTGAACGCCTCGTCGAGGACGGCACCGAGGGCGGCCAGCACCACCGGGAAGTACTCCGGCCGGCAGCCGGCCATGACGGCCGCGATGGCGGCGTGCTCGGCGCTCATCGACGCGCCGTGCGACGCGATCGTGCCGAGCAGGTCGTCGCCGGCTGCGCCGCCACCGGCGAGCATCCGATCGACGAGCTCCTGGGTCGGCGCCACCACCGGCAGCCCGTCGGTCCAACCGGCGTCGTAGAAGACGTCCTGTAACTCGGTGTCCTTCACCGCCAGTAGCTCGGCCATCCGACCTCCTCGGGGCAGCGCGGAAGCGCCTGAGGGACGCCTTCCGTGCAATGAATATAAACTTTGAGAGGCATCACGGGCAATGCCGTGGCCAGGAGCTTCCGCTGCGGGTTCAAACTTTGTACTGTTAGACGTCCGTGCCGGTCCGATGCCGGCACCACGGCAGGTCAGGGAGGCAGCGGTGGGTCAACCGTCGGACCTCCCCGGGCACCGCGAGTTCACCGGGCGACGCGCCTTCACCGGCCAGGTCGCCGTGGTGACCGGCGCGGCGGCCGGCATCGGCCTCGCCACCGCGCACGCGTTCGCCGCCCGGGGCGCCGCCGTGGTCTGCCTCGACCGCGACCCCGCCGGGCTGGCCGACGTCGCCGCCCAGCTCCGCCAGGCCGGCGCCGAGGCGCTCACCATCGAGGTGGACCTGGCCGACCCGGCGGCGATCACGGATGCCGCCGACCGGGCCGCCGACTGGCGCGGGCGCGTCGACGCGCTCGCCCACGTCGCCGGGGTGAACCTCTACGCCCACGCCGCCGACGTCACCGTCGCCGACTGGGACCGGGTGTTGAACACCAACCTGCGGGCGCCGTTCCTGCTCACCCAGGCGCTGCTGCCCGCCCTGCTGCCCGCCCGCGCGGCGGTCGTCGCGGTCTCCTCGGTCGCCGGCACCCAGGGCTGGCCCTACCTGTCGGCGTACTCGGCGGCGAAGGGCGGGCTGACCGTGCTGATGCGTTCGCTCGCCGTCGAGTACGGGCCGCAGGGGTTGCGGTGCAACGTCGTCTGCCCCGGTTCGGTGGCCACCCGGATGGCCACCAGCGGGCCGCCGCTGCCGGGCGCCGACCCCTCGATCCTCAAGCGCGGCCTCGGTCTGACCGGCCGCCGGGCACGGCCCGACGAGGTGGCCGACGCCATCTGTTTCCTCGCCTCGGCCGAGGCGTCGTTCATCTCAGGAGCGGTTCTCCCCGTCGACGGCGGGGCGTTCGCATGATCAGCAACCGGAACGGGGAGTCGCCGCGATGACCAAACGCATGTCGGCCGACGAGGTGGCCGCGCAGCTGCGCGACGGCATGACCGTCGGCATCGGGGGCTGGGGCTCCCGACGTAAGCCGATGTCGCTGGTCCGGGCGATCCTGCGCAGCGACGTCCGGGACCTGACCGTGGTCAGCTACGGCGGGCCGGACATCGGCCTGCTCTGCCGGGCCGGCAAGGTCCGCAAGCTGATCTACGGCTTCGTCTCGCTCGACTCGGTCCCGCTGGACCCGAACTTCCGAGCCGCGCGGGAGTCGGGCCAGGTGCAGGTCAACGAGTACGACGAGGGCATGCTGCTCGCCGGGCTGACCGCCGCCGCGCACCGGCTGCCGTTCCAGCCGATCCGGGCCGGCCTCGGCTCGGACGTGCTGGCGGCCAACCCGCACCTGCGCACCGTCGACTCCCCCTACGACGACGACCGGGTGGTGGCCGTACCGCCGCTGCGGCTGGACGTCGCGCTGGTGCACCTCAACGCCGCCGACGAGCACGGCAACGGCCAGTACCTCGGCCCGGACCCGTTCTTCGACGACCTCTACTGCATGGCCGCCGCCCGCAGCTTCGTCAGCTGCGAACGGATCGTCGACACCGCCGAGCTGACCCGGCAGGCGCCGATCCAGTCGCTGCTGGTCAGCCGGATGTACGTGGCCGGCGTCGTCGAGTCGCCCCGGGGCGCGCACTTCACCAGCTGCGCCCCCGACTACGGCCGGGACGAGGAGTTCCAGCGGCACTACGTCGCCAGCGCCCAGGATCCCGACCGCTGGCAGGCGTTCCACGACACCTACCTCGCCGGTGACGAGGCCGACTACCAGTCCGCGGTGGACGCGTTCGCCGCCGCCGCGACCCCCGCCGCGCAGTGAAGGGTGACGACATGACCGAACCGGCCACGCTCGCGGAGATCTGCGCCACCGCCTGCGCCGACACCTGGGCCGGCTCCGGCGAACTGCTCGCCGCGCCGATCGGGCTGCTGCCGACCATCGGCGCCCGGCTCGCCAAGCTCACCAGCGCGCCCGAACTGGTCCTCACCGACGGCGAGGTGCTGCTGATGGCCGAGCCGCCGCCGCTGGGCCGGACCGGCCTGGACGGCGGCGTGGTGGAGGGCTGGATGCCGTACCGCCGGGTCTTCGACGTGGTGGCGTCCGGGCGCCGGCAGGTGATGATGGGGGCCAGCCAGCTCGACCGCTACGGCAACCAGAACATCTCCCAGATCGGCGCCGACTGGGACCGCCCGAAGGTCCAGCTCATCGGGGTACGCGGCGCGCCCGGCAACACCGTCAACCACCGCACCGACTACTGGGTGCCCCGGCACAGCACCCGGGTATTCGTGGCGCAGGTCGACCTCGTCAGCGGGGTGGGTCACGACCGCGCGCAGGCCGGCGGCCCGGCGACCTCCCGCTTCCACGACGTCCGAACCGTGGTCACCAACCTCGCCGTCCTCGACTTCCAGACTCCCGACCACCGGATGCGGCTGCGTTCGGTGCACCCCGGGGTCTCGGTCGAGCAGGTCCAGGCGGCGACCGGCTTCCCGCTGGAGACCGCCGGGGTGACCGAGACCCGGCAGCCGAGCGCCGACGAACTGCACCTGCTGCGCACCGTCGTGGACCCGGACAACGTCCGCGACCGCGAACTGACCTGACGCGCCGCACTCGGCACTGTGGTGGGCCGCTCCGCGGTGTGGCGTGCCGCGCCCGGCGGCCAAGGCGCGCCACGGGCGCGGTGGTAAGGCGCGCGTCCGTTTCAGCGGCCCGGCGCCGCCTCGCCGTCCACCGGCCGCAGGCCGAGCCAGCGGACCGAGACCCCGCCGGCCAGCAGGATGGCCCCGGCCACCACCAGCGCAGTGGTGACCCCGGCGAGGTCGCCGAGGGCGCCCCAGAGCAGCGACCCGAACGCCTGACAGCCCTGGTGCACCAGGAGCACGATGGCCAGCCCGCGGGCGCGTACCCAGGGCGGCAGCGAGACCTGGGCGATCGCCATCGACATCGACAGCACGGTGATCCAGGCGGCGCCGGCCAGCGTGAGCACGAGCGCGACCACCGGTACGAAGGCCACGGTGGCGACCACCAGCAGGCTGCCCCCGTACGCCAGGCTCGATGCCGCCAGTACGGCGTTCGGGCTCAACCGCGCCCGGACCGGCTGCAGGATCACACCGCCGACGATCGCACCGATGCCCAGCGACGAGAAGAGCGCACCGAACGCCCCCGAGCCCAGCTTCAGCTCCTCGTGCGCGATCACCGGCAGCAGCGCCCAGATCAGCGAGGCGGGGAACGTCCAGAGGAAGACCCGCAGCAGCAGCCGGCGCAGCACCGGGGAGCGCCACACGTAGCCGGCGCCGGCCTTGAACGCCGCGCCGATCGCCTCCCGCACCACCTGCTCCGGCCGGCGGGGCGCGGCCCGCCAGAACGCCGCCCCGGCGACGACGAAGATGACCGCGTTCAGCCAGAATATCCACTGTGGCGCGACGATCGACAGCAGCAGGCCGCCGAGCGCCGGGCCGGCGATCCGCCCGGCGTTGAAGGACATGCCGTCCAGGGTCGCCGCGGCCGGCAGCAGCGTCCGGTCGACGAGTTCGGGGATCATCGACTGCCACGCCACGATGGAGATGGCGCTCGCCGCGCCCATGCCCAGCGTGGCGCCGAGCAGGCCGACCAGCCCGGTCCCACCCAGCGCGGTGGCCACCCCCAGGGCGAGCGCGAACGCGCCGATGGTCAGCTGCATCGACACCAGCACCCAGCGCCGTTCGATGGCGTCGGCGAGCACCCCCGCCGGCAGCGCCAGCAGGAAGAACGGCAGCGTCACCGCGGTCTGCACGGCGGCCACGACGGTGCCCGGGTTGCCCGCCGCGGTCAGCACCCACTGGCCGCTGACGGTGTGGATCCAGATCGCCATGTTGGAGGCCATCTGGGCGGCCCACAGCACCCGGAACGCCGGGACCCGCAGCGGCTGCCAGAGCGAGACCGCCGCCGTCACGGCTGTCGCGTCCGCCGACGCAGGTCCTCCCGTAGTACGGCCTTGGCCAGCTTGCCGCCGTCCGAGGTGGGCAGCTCGTCGACGACGATCAGGTGCTCCGGGAACCACTCCCGGCTGACGCCCCGCGAGTCGAGGTGGGCGACGATCTCCGCCAGCGACGGCCCGGCGCCGGATCTGGGCACCACGTAGACGCAGACCCGTTCGCCGAAGACCTCGTCCGGCATCGCCACCGCCGCGCAGCGCACGATGTCGGGGTGGCTGCTCACCTCCTCCTCCACCGCCGCGGCGCTGATGTTCTTGCCGCCGCGGATGATGAAGTCGGAGGTCCGCCCCACCACCTTCAGGTAGTCCTCGTCGTCGATGGTGACCAGGTCACCCATGAGCATCCAGCCGTCCTCGGTGTAGAGCTGTTCGTTGGCGGCGGGGTCGTCGTAGTAGCCCAGCGACGACACCACCCCGATGGAGGCCGGCCGGCCGGGGCCGTCGTGCCGCCCGATCTCCCGCCCGTCGAGGTCGAAGAGGCGGACCTCCGCCTCCGGGATCAGCCGCCCGCCGGTGGTCAGCCGCTTGTGCTCCGGGTCGCGGACCGTCGTGTAGCTCTGTACGCCGGTCTCGTTCGAGCCGTACATGTTCAGGATGATGGCGCCGGTGCGCCGCTCGAACTCCTGCGCCTTCGGCAGCGGTACCGCCTCCCCGCCGGTGTACATGATCCGCAGTGCGGTCAGGTCGTAGTCGTCGAACTCGGGGCAGCCCAGCAGCATGACGAACTGGGTGGAGACGGCCATCAGCACGGTGACCCGCTCCTGCTCCAACATGCGCAGCGTCTCGCGGACGTCGAAGCGGGGCAGCACCACGGTCGGCGCGCCCAGCAGCGTCGGGGTGAAGTGCGAGGTCCAGAGCCCGAATCCGAACGGCGCCGGTACGACGCTCATGCACACCTCGTCGCCGCCGAGTTCCCCGGCGTCGACGGCGTAGTCGTGGTAGGCGATCCACCTGCGCTCGTCGTGGGCCACGCACTTGGGCAGGCCGGTGGTGCCGGAGGTGGAGTTGATCAGCGCGAGCTGGTCGGTCGGCCTCCGGTGCCCGGCGACCCGGGCCCGGGCGGCGGCGAGCACCTCGGGCGGCGCGGCCTCGAAGACCGGGCCGTCGGGGATCGGCACCACGTCGTGCACGTTCACGTGCCGGGTCAGCGCGGGCAGGTCGGCCCGTAGTTCGTCGAAGAGCCGCCGGGTGTCGGTGTCCCGCATCGTCGGCGCGGTGACCAGCACCTTGGCGCCGCTCTTGCCGAGCAGGTGGCGCAGCTCGCGGTGGCCGGACCGGGCGCCGATCCCGGTCGCCACCAGTCCGGCCCGGACGCAGGCGCAGAGGGCGACGTGCACCGCCACACCGTCCGGCAGCCAGATCCCGACCCGGTCGCCGGGTGCCAGCCCGAGATCGAGCAGGTACGCCGCCAGCAGCGTGATGTAGTCGTCGTACGCGGTCCAGCTCAGCCGCCCGGCCGGCTCGATCATGGCCCAGTCCCGGGGCCTGGTCGACGCGAAGTGGCCGATCGCGTCGTCCAGGGTGTGGAACCGGGGCACCGGGTGGGCGGGGGATGTCGTCATCGGGCCTCCTGCAACATCGACCGGTAGGCGTCCGGGATCGCTCGTGGTCGCCCGTCCGGGCCGACGCAGACGAGGGTGAGGGTGGCGCGGGCGACCACGGCCGTCTCGGGCAGCCGGGTCATGGTGAACGCCAGCCGGTACGACGAGGTGCCGACGTGGTCGACCCGCATCGCCATCTCGATCTCGTCGTAGACGTGGGTGGGGCCGGTGTAGTCACAGGTGGTGGCGCGGGCCACCGGCGCGGCACCGTACCGTTCGCGCATCCGGTCGAAGCGGAATCCCTTGTCGTACACCCATTCCACGCTCAGCCGCTCCATCCACGGGAACCAGGCGGCGAAGTAGAGGATGCCGGCGGCGTCGGTGTCGGCGTAGGTGAGCCGGATCCGGCGGGTCGCGGCCGGGTTCGTCTCAGCGGTCACCGGTGTCCCCCTGCTCCGGTGCCGGGCCGGACGCTGCCGCGTCGGTGTCGGCCAGCAGCTCGATCGGGTCGCGTCCGTCGACGTAGCCGAGGAACGGCGGGTAGACGCCGTACCCGATCTCGCGCTGGAGTTGCTCGGGCAGCTGGCGGGCGACCGGCGGGGGTACCGCGAGGGTGAGGTTCTCCTGCGGTCGGAGCCAGGCGGCGCCGTACTCCATCACGACGCCGAGCCGCGGCGCGGCGCTGCGGTTGGCGCCGCCGCCGTGCACCGCGCTGCCCAGGAAGACGCAGATGGAGCCCTTCGGCATCACCGCCGCCACGGTCTCCTCGGGCCGCGCCCCCGACAGGTCGGGCCACCGGTGGCTGCCCGGGATGATGCGGGTGGCGCCGTTGACCTCGGTGAAGTCGTCGAGCGCCCACATCACGTTGACGACCAGTTCCCCGGCCGCCCCGCGCGGCACCGGATAGCTGGCCTCGTCGCGGTGCAACGCCTGGGCGGCCTCGCCGGGGCCGATCGAGATGACCACCGGCGCGCTGAGCAGGTGGTGGGTCAGGATGGCGTCCAGCACCGGCAGGACGAGTGGATGGATGGCCAGGTCGTCCAGCGCCCGGGTCTTGGCCAGCACGGCGAAGACCCGCCGGGTCCGGCGGCCGAGGAACGAGTTGGTCCCGGTCCCGGTCTCGGCCAGCAGCGGATCCAGCGCGGACCGGACGGTCGCCACCTCGTCCGGGGTCAGCACGCCGGTGACGATCGCGCAGCCGTCGGCCGCCACCTGCGCGGCCACCTCGGCGCTGTCGACCGGGTACGCGAGTTGTCTCATCGCCCTCTCCTCACTCGAACCAGTCCCACTGCCACGGCTGGATCGCCCGCAGCACACCGTCCATCAAGGACTCTTCGGGGTGCGGGTGTTCCGGGCCCGACTCGGCGTCCACGGCGGCCGTGTGCTCCAGCGGGTCGCCGTCCAGGTAGGCCAGCAGCACGCGGTAGCCGCCCGGCTCGGCGGCACCCTCGTCGAAGGTGGTGCTGCCCGGTGGCCCGGCGCCGGCCCGGTCGAGGGTGGTGCTCTGGCTGGCGAACGTCCAGACGCCCGCGACCGTCGGCCGGGTCAGCAGGTGCGGGATCTGGACCCGGTCCTGCCAGTCGAAGAGGTCGTGCGCTTCCGGGCCGTGCGGTTCGGCCAGCCGGGTGACGGTGACCGCGATCCCCCGGTTCGGCCGGAACGGCAGCGCGTCGGCCGACACCCGGACCCGTGGGCTGACGTACCCCTTGACCGGGGTGAAGGTGCCCATCAGCAGCCGGCGGGCGATCCGGGTGTCGATCCGGCGGCCCCACTGGTACGACCGTTCGGCCAGCGCCTGCCAGTCCCGCAGGGACTCCTCGACCGGGTCGGCGAACCAGTACATGTTCAGGTAGTGCAGGTCGCGCAGCGCGGGGGCCGGTGCCGGACCGGCCGCGGCGCAGTCGGGTGAGCGGACCCACCGCTCGCCCCAGCGCACCGCCGGCAGCGCCAGGTTCTCCGGCCGGTGGTCGAGCTGGTGCCAGGCGTTGTACTCGTGGTGGTCGGCCGGGTCGGGCACCTCGGTGAAGGAGAAGAAGACCTTGTTCGCGAGCATCGGTCAGCTCACTCCGGCCCGGTCCGCGCCGCCCAGCGCCGGGCGGACCACCCCGAGCAGCAGGTCGAGGTGCTCCTCGACAAGGTCGTCGGGCATGCCCGCCACGCTGCCCCAGCAGTAGACGTGCCGGGCGGGTAGGCCGGCCAGCTGGGCCCGGATCGCCCGGATCGCGTCGTCGGGCGTGCGTACGGTGATCCCCGGCAGCTGACCCCCGGACCGGACGGTGGCCCGCAGGTCGTCGACGGTGAGGGCCGGAATCTGACGGCCCTCGGCGCGCGCCTTGCCCTGCCGGTAGCTGTTGGCCTGGTGGGCGACGTAGGGCAGCAGCCGGTCGGTGGTCCGCTCCGGGTCGGCCGCGACGATGACGTCGAGCAGACCGCCCATCCGCGCCCGCGCCGGGTCGTGCCCACCGTCGGCCAGACCCGTCTGGTACGGCTCCAGCAGGGCGCCGTCGAGTGCCAACAGCCCGACCCCGAGGCGGCCGGCCCGGCGGGCGCCGCGCGGCCCCTGGTAGCCGAGCCAGAGCGGTACCGGCTGCTGGACGGCGGGCGGGCGGACGGTCTCCCGCAGCAGCCGCTCGACCTCGACGAGGGTGTGGTCGGTGCGGCGGAACCGGCGGTCGAAGTCGATGTCGAAGGCGGCGTACTCGGCACGGGACCAGCCGGCGCCGAAGCCGAGTTCCAGCCGTCCGGCGGAGAGCACGTCGACCAGCGCGGCCTGTTCGGCGATGTGCAGCGGGTGGCGCAGGGCGCCGAGGAGGATGCCGGTGCCGATCCGGATCCGGCTGGTCCGGGTGGCGAGCGCCGCCGCGAGGGTCAGCGGCTGCGGCAGGTAGCCGTCCTCGAAGAGGTGGTGTTCGGTGAGCCAGACCGAGCCGGCCCCGCGCCGTTCGGCCTCCCGTACCAGTTCGATCGTCCGGTCGTAATGCTCTGACCAGGGCCGACGCCAGTCGGCCGGGTTGCGCAGGTCGAGGAGGATCCCAACGTCCACCTGGCCTCCTCGGGGTTGAACTTCTCAATCTTTATAACATAAGAACGACCCGTAACGGGGCGTGGCCCCGGCGGGAGGTACCCGCCGGGGCCACGCGAACCGGTTGCTGGCTACGGAGCGGTCAGATCAAATCGGCGTACGGTCACCGACCCACCCAGCGCCTGGGTGGCGTAGTTGAAGATGCCGAACCGGTAGCCCATGAAGAACTGCCACTGGTTGTTCAACGTGAAGGCCGGACCCAGCGGGGTGAAGTTCACCCCGTCGGTGCTGTACGAGAACGTCGCCTGCCGGTTGGCCCCCGGCTGGATGTCGGCCCGCGCCCGCAACCAGATCCGACCGCCGGAGATGTTCGCGCCGGCCCGCTCCACCCCGGTACCGGTGGTGTTCCAGTTGCTGTCCATCGTCAGCCCGTCGGTCATCACGACCCGGGTGGCGTTGTTCTGCTTCACCACCCCGATCCAGGCCGAGGACTGCCGCAGCATCGCCAACCCGGACCGGTCGCCGTTGGCCATCGTCGAGTAGTCCAGCTCGATGGTCGCCGTGGAGATCGGTCCCTGGGTCCGGTGGGTCACCGTGTTCCGCGCGTTGTAGAGATCGTTCGTCACCGTCGCGGTCTGCAGCCGCAGCCCGTTGTTGACCGAGTACCGGCTGGTGTCCGGGTTGTGGTTCCACTCCCAGCGGTGCCCCAGCGCCGGCCCGGCGAAGGTGTCCGGTCCGATCATGGACGCCACGGTCCGGGTGGTGCTGATGTTCGGCCGCGGGTAGTTGACGCCCCACCGGCCGTTCACCGTCTGCACGGTCGGCCAGCCGTCGGCCGACCAGTTCAGCGGCGCCAGGGTCGGCATCCGGCCGCCCGGGTAGGCGTCGGTGAAGGCCATGTAGTACCAGTCGCCGTTCTGGGTCTGCACGATCCCGCCCTGGTGCGGGACGCCGCCACCGGGGATCGGGCCGGGCAGGTCGAGCAGCACCTGGCGCTGCTCGTACGGCCCCCACGGGCTGGTCGACCGGAGCACGTACTGCCCGTTCGCCGGCCGGGTCAGCCAGATGTAGTAGTAGTTTCCCCGCTTGTACATCCGGGCGCCCTCAAGGGTGCCGATACTGGACGGGGTCTGGTAGACCTGCTGGGCGCGCACCTGGGCGGACAGGTCGGAGTTGAGCTGCGCGACGCTGATCGTGCCGTTGCCGTACGCGACGTACGGGGTGTCGTTGTCGAACATCAGGCCGGCGTCGTAGTAGCAGGGCAGCCGGGACCGCTTGGTCCAGGTGCCGTCCACCGCGGTCGCGGTGTAGACGTACGACCGGTTGAACTCGATGCAGCCCAGCCAGTAGTAGGTGCTGTTGCTCGGCCGGTAGTTCAGCGTCGAGGCCCAGATCCCCTTGACGTAGGCCCGGCCGCCGCTCATGTCGTACGCCCCCGACTCGAAGTCCAACCGGGGTACGGAGTGCCCGGCGTACTCCCAGTCCACCAGGTTGTAGGAGCGCAGGATCGGCGCCCCCGGCGAGTAGTGCATGGTCGACGCCGAGTAGTAGTAGGCGTCCCCGACGCGGAGGATCTCGCCGTCGGCGAAGTCCTGCCAGACCGCCGGGTTGGTGAACTGACCCGTGTTGCCCGGCGGGGTGGTGGGCGGCGGGGTGGTGGGGTTGGAGCCGCCGACCTGGACGAGTTGCCACTGCTGGTTGTTGCCGCCCCAATCGCGGTACTGCACGATGTTCGCGCCGTCGTTGGTGGCGGCGTTCTGCACCTCGACGGCTTTGCCGCTCTGCCGGCCGATCAACCGGACGTAGCCGCCGTCGGAGTCGGCGAGCCGGAACTGCTGGTTCTGCCCGTTGCCGTCGGCCCACTGCACGATCGACGCGCCGTCGGCGGTGGAGAAGTTGTAGACGTCGAGCACCTTGCCGGAGTGCCGCGACTTGACCCGGTAGTAGCCGCCGCCGGAGTCGACGAACTGCCACTGCTGATTGGCCCCGGTGCCCCTGGTCCACTGGGTGATCCGACCGCCGTCGGCGGTGGAGAAGTTGTAGACGTCGAGCGCCTTGCCACTGTTGCGGTTGATCAGCATGTACCAGGCGTTGGGATCGACGGTCGCGGCCGAGGCCGACGGCGCGGCGGCCACCGCCAGCACGCCGCCGCCCAGCATGGTCGCCGCCGCGACGAGCCCGGCCAGCCACCGCCGCCGGCTGAACCGCCGACCTCGTGGCGGTGCCGTTCCACTGTTTTCCATGGTGATGACTCCAATCGGTGGGTTTCTTCCGGCGGGGCGGAGCTCGCCCCGGAGCGCGCGACGGGGAGCCACGGGCCAGTGGGACGGCACTCGCTGTGAACGTTCACAAGCCAGTGCGGCCGGCTCCGTTGATCTGATCGCCCGAGGGGCGCCTCCTCTTGATCGGCAGTGCTGGATGTTAGCGCTAACTCCAACTCGCCGGGTGTGCCACGGATCGATTGCTGCGGGTTTTAGCGACCTCGATGCGCCGACCGCGCTCCCGGCCGACCACGCTGGGCGCTCCGGGTTACGAAGACGTTACGCCGAAACATAGGATGGATGCCCGGCCGCCGTCAAGGCATCGATGTCCATCATCCGGACTCTGCGGTGCTGGCGACGGCTCGCCGACCGGCCGAACGCCCGTCAGGGCCGGCTCCGGATGTGACCGTTCACCCGCCGACGGAGTCCCGGGGCAGGAAGGCCAACTGCGCCCGCTTGCCGGCCAGCTCGACCTGCGCACCGAACCGGTAGCCGAGCCGCCGCCAGCGACGCAACGCCACCTCGTTGCGGACGTCCGGCTCGATCACGATCCGCCGCACCGCCGGATCGGCGAAGACGTACCGGTGCAGCGCACCCGCCACCGCGCCGGTGAAGCCCGGCGCCGGCCGGCCGGCCGGCGCGGCGACGAACAGGTGGATGCCGAAGTCGCCCGGCTGCACCGGATAGCACTCGCCCACCGGATCCTTCGCCGGCTGGTAGGTCTGGAAGATCCCCACCGGGGTGCCGTCCAGCCGCATCAGGTACGCGTGATGGCTGTCCAGGCCGGCGAGGAAGTGGTAGATCTCGGCGACCTGCTCCCGGCTGTGCCCGGTCATCCCCCAGAACCGCGCGCGGGGCTCGGTCACCCACCGGTACACCACATCCAGGTGCCGGTCCGGGTCCAGCGGGATCAGGTCGAACCGGCCCCGGTCGGCCAGCCGCTCCTGAAAGACCGGGGTCGTCGGCTCCGGCACCGGGATCAACTCGCCGGCCACCCACCGGCGCAGCTGATCGGCGAAGTGCGGATCGCCGGGGCGCCCGGAGGCGCCGAACGGCACGATCCACCGACTCGCGGAACGGTCGGCGAGATCCCAGACGTAACGGGCCACCGGCCCGCGCCAGCAGGCGTCCGACACCCCGGGCACGCTCGCCGTGGCGAGCACGCAGTCGGTGTCGCCGGGAAGCCCCACCGGCTCGCCGAGTGCCGCCGGTCCCGGGTCGACCGCGGCGCCGACCGGCACCCGGACCGGGTGCAGCAGATGCCGCCGTCCCCACGACGGTGGCGGGGCGCCCTCGGCCACCTCCGCCAGCGCCGCCAACGCCACCGTGCCGACGTCACCGCCGAGCCGGTGCAGCCCGGCCACCAGGCCGTCCAGCGCCAGCCCGATCCGGACCCGCGGGTCGGTCCAGGGCGCGAACAACTCGTCGAAGGCGCTCGGGGCCTGCAACGGCCGCAGGCTCGGGTGGTCGGCCAGCCGGCGGGCCAGCGCGGCACGCCAGGCGGCGAACGCGCCCGCCTCGACGCTCTCCGGCGCCATCCGCCCGTCCCAGGCCAGCAGCCGGTCCCGCAGCTGGCGCGCCGGGCCGGCGTCGGTGAAGTCGAGGCGGGTGAGCAGGCCGCGCAGCACGGCGGCGGCCAACCTGGTGTCGGTGTGGATCTGCGCTGCCTCGGCGCCGCCGGCCACCAGGGCGCGGATCCGGCGGGCCCGGTGCGGCGGCGCGAAGTCGACCCCCAGCTCGGCCACGTCGGCCACCCGCCGGTCGTTCGCGTTCACCAGCGGCACGGTCACCGGCGCCGCCGGCAGCGGCGACCAGCCGCGCCAGGCGTACCGGGGATCCCGGCCGGGCACCGGGAGCCGGCGGCCGGCGTCGTCACGGTCGGGGACCCGGCCGGCGACCAGCCGGTGCACGGCGCCCGTCCGGTCCGCGACCAGGACGCTGTTCACCGGCTCCACCCAGTGCCGCAGCGCCGCCACCACGTCGGCGACCCGGGTGGCCCTCAGCAGCGGCAACAGGGCGGCGAAGCCCAACTCACCGAGCACCCGGGCGGGGGTACGCAGACTGAGCGCCTCGCCGGTGCCCCGGTCGTGGTCGATCACCGGGCCGCGCGCCGTCTCGACCAGCTCGATCTCCTCCGGGGCACCGTCGCGCACCTCGATCGACTCGGTGTGCACCGTCGCCGGCAGCCAGCCGTCGACCTCCCGGACCAGCAGCCGACCGCCCTCGCGGCGCAACTCCTCCCGGTAGAGGTCCTGATAGTCGGCCATCGCGTTGGTGATCGCCCAGGCCACCGGGCCGGCGTGGCCGAAGTGCGGCAGCCCCGGCACCCCCGGGAAGGCCAGCCCGATCACGTCGAACTCCGGGCAGGCCAACCGGACCTGCTGGTAGACCCCCGGCAGCTCGAGCAGCCGGTGCGGGTCGCCCGCGATCACCGGCGCGCCGCTGCCGGTCCGGTCGCCCGGCAGCACCCAGGCGTTGCTGCCCGCGCCGGCCGGACCCTCCACCGCGAACAGGTCCACGGCGTCCGGTCCGAGGGTGGCCGCGACGTGCGCCCGCCACAGCTTGTTCGGGAAGGTGCCGAAGAGGATGTGGTTGACGAGGAAGACCGTCAGCGGTGACCACGGCTGCCAGCGCCCCGGCGTGGTGCCGGTCGCGCCGAACTCGGGCGCCGCCTCGGCGCCGGCCGGCAGCGCGTCGTTGACGCCCGCGACGTAGGCGTCGACCCAGCGGCGTACCTCGGGGTCCAGCTTCTCGTGGCAGCGACGGGCGGTGTCGTCGAGCCGGGCCCGACGGGCGAACCGGTCCCAGCCGACCGCGTCCGGGCCCAGCCGTTCGGCCAGCCGGCCCTCGCCGCGCCACCGGTCGGTCTCGATCTGCCACGCCCGGTCGGTGGCGGCGTTGCGCCCCTGCAGGTGGGCCAGCTCGTCCGCGCTGTCGGCCCACAGCAGCGGGATGCCGTGGTCGTCACGGTCGACGCGGGCCGTCACGACGCGACCCCGGCGGCGATCGGGTTCCGCTGTTCACCCACGAAGATCAGTGAGCCGGCCTGGTCGGTGAGGTCGACCATCTGCAGGGTGTTGCGCAGCTGCAGCCGGTTCAGACAGGAGTGCCGGAACGTCGGCCGGAACAGGTCGAGCCGGCCGCGCAGGTCGGGGTGGTCGTCGCCGTGCTGGCGTACGCAGTCGGCCACCAGCGCCCAGAAGGTCCGCTCGGGCAGCACCCCGTCGGCGGCCAGGATCGCCGCCAGGAACCGCAGGAACCCGTCGAAGACGTCGGTGAAGATGGCCAGCGACCGCAGGTCGTCGTCGGCGGGGAACCTGATCCGCGCCACCTCGGCCGGCAGTTCCCGGTCGTGCATGGCGGCGACCTCCTCGCCGATGTCCTTCATGAACACCCGGACCGGAACGTTGCCGTCCAGGACCATGATCAGGTTCTCGCCGTGCGGCATGAACGCCACGTCGTGGCGGAGCAGCAGGTGCAGCAGCGGCCGGAGGTAGGCCCGCAGGTAGCTGCTGAGCCACCGGTCGGCCGGCACCCCGGAGGCGGCGATCATCGCGGTCACCAGGTGGTCGCCCGACCAGTCGCGGTGCAGCAGGCTGGCCATGGTGGCCAGCCGCTGGCCTCCGCCGATCCGCGGCACCGGGCTCTCCCGCCACAGCGCCGCGAGCATCCGCTGGTACGCCGAGACCGGCCCGCCGCCGCGGTGGTACGCGTCGCCGGTGTAGCCGATCGAGGCCAGCTCCCGCAGCACCGTGAAGCCGCAGTCCCGCAGGGTGTCGTCGCCGGCCACCAGGTCGGCCACCCAGTCGTTGATCGGCGGGGTGGCCCGCATGTACGCCGGGGAGAGGCCGCGCAGAAAGCCCATGTTCTGGATGGCGAGCGCGGTCTTGACGTAGTGCCGGTCCGGCCGGTCCAGGTTGAAGAAGGTCCGGATCGACTGCTGCGCCTGGTAGCGGTGCGGGCCGGTGCCGACCGGCACGATCGCCCGCCGGGCCACCTCGGGGGCGAAGGTGATGGTGACCTTGTGCTCCCACTGCCAGGGGTGCACGGGCAGCCAGCGGTAGTCGGCCGGGTCGAGGTCCAGGTCGCGCAGCCGCTGTTCGAAGCCGCGCAGCGCGTCGGTGCCCAGCTCCTCGGCGTACAGGCGTTCTTCGTCGACGCCCCGGCCGGCGGTGAAGGCACTCAGGTCGCGCCGGACGGCGAGCCAGACCAGCCGCACCGGCTGACCGGCCTCCGGCGCGTAGGCGACGTGGTCGGCCAGGCCGAAGCCGATCCGGCCGTTGTTCGCGACGAAGATCGGGTGCCCCTCGGTCATCGCCGATTCGATGGTCTGGAAGTCGGCGTCGACCAGGTCGGCCACCCGGTGCCGGCGGTGCTGGTGCTTCCAGGCGGTGCCGGCGAGGGTGGCGCTGATCTCCTCCAGGTAGGTGCCGAGCAGCCGGTCCGGGATGCCGAGGGTGTCGGCCAGCTCGGTGACCAGGTCCAGCGCGTCGAGCGGGGCCGGGGCGCCGGCCACCTCGCGGCGCAGCGAGTCCGGCTCGACGGCCAGGTGGTCCAGGGCGTACCGGCGGGCCCGGAACCGGTAGCGGGACCGGCCGGCGGTCAGCACCAGGTCGTCGCCGTCCGGCACCGGGCTGATCAACCGTTCGTGGCTGAACTCGGCGATCGCCTTGGCCACCAGGTGGCGGTGCGCCACCTCGATCGCGACCGGGTTGAGGTGGGCCGGGGGTTGCGGGTTCATCGGTTCTCCCTGCCGATCAGACTCGCGGCGTAGTCGGCGCGGGTGCAGAAGCTGAGCCGGGCCACCTTGTCGGAGAGCTGGATCTCGCGCTCGACGACGAAGCCGGCCTCGGCGTTCCTGGCGGCGATCGCCGTGTTGCGCACGTCGGGTTCGACCACCACCCGCAGGTGCCGGTCGTCGGCGAAGATGAACTCCATGACGGTGCGCAGCACCGCCGAGGTGAGCCCGTGTCGGGGCGGCTCGGTCGCGGCCGGCGGGGCGACCAGCACGTGCATGCCGACGTCGCCGTCGCGGACCGGGTAGTGCGCGGCCAGCTCGCTCTGCGCGGGCTGGTAGGTCTCGGTGAGGAACAGCGGTACGCCGTCGAGCCGGCCGAGCCAGCAGTGGTGGTGCGGGTCGGCGTCGAGGCGCTCGTACTCCCGGCGGACGGCGGCCAGGTCGGCGGTCGGCATCCCCCAGAAGACCGACCTGGGATGGGTGATCCAGGCGTGCAGGTCGGCGGCGTGGGCCGGCACGTCCAGCGGCTCGACGGTGAACTCGCCCAGCCGGGAGCGCAGCGTGAAGGTCACCGGGACCGGGCCCGCGTCCCGGCGAGGGCGACCGGCGCGTCCGGCATCGCCGACCCGGCCAGCCCACCCGGCCCGGATTGCGCACCCGGCCCGGCTGGCTCGGCGCCACTGCCGACGCCGAACCGCTGGAACGCGATGCCGCGTTCGATCGGGTAGACCTCGCGGCCGAGCATGGCGGCGATGATCGTCGAGTTGCGGTACGCGCCCATGCCGAGATCCGGTGCGGTGAGGCTGTGGGTGTGCTCCTCGGCGTTCTGCACGAAGATCTCGTCGCCGGTGCGGTCGATGGCGTAGCCGACCGAGACGTCGTACCGGCCGCGCTCGTCCCACCGGATCCGGTCGGTGACCGGTTCGAGGAAGGCCGGCACCCGGGGCCGGTAGCCGGTGGCCAGCACCAGACCGGCGGTGCCGGTGGTGAAGTCCCGCTGCTGCTCGGTGTGGCGCATGGTCAACTCGTAGCGCCCGGCGTCCGGCTGCCAGTCGACCGCCGTCAGATCGACGTTGGTGAGCAGGTCGGTGGGGACGGACCCGGCGACGTCCAGCCGGTAGAGCAGGTCGTAGATGGCGTTGATCAGGTCGCCGCTGATGCCCTTGTAGAGGTTGCGCTGCTCCCGGTTGAGCCGGTCGCGCACCGGCCCGGGCAGGCTGTGGAAGTGCCGGATGTAGTCCGGCGAGGTCAGCTCCAGGGTGAGCTTGGTGTACTCCATCGGGAAGAAGCGCGGCGAGCGGGTGGCCCAGGTCAGGTGGTACCCGAACCGCTCGATGTCGGCAAGCAGATCGTGGTAGATCTCCGCAGCGCTCTGCCCGCTGCCGACCACGGTGATCGAGTCCAGCGCCTGCAGGCGCGCCTTGTTCGGCAGGTAGTCCGCGCTGTGGATGGCCGGACCCGACAGGTCGCGGGCGACCGCCGGCAGGTAGGGCTCGGTGCCGACGCCGAGCACCAGCCGCCGGGCCCGCAGTGGCTGCGGGTCGCCGGGCCGGTCACCGTCCGCCGAGGTCCGGCTGGTGTGCACCAGGTACGCACCCTCGGCCGCGTCGTATTCGATCCGCTCCACCCGCACGCCGAACCGCACGTTCGGCAGCTGGCCGGCCGCCCACCGGCAGTAGGCGTCGTACTCGGCGCGCAGCGGGTAGAAGTCCTCCCGGATGTAGAAGCGGTAGAGCCGCCCGGTCTGCTTCAGATAGTTGAGGAAGGAGTACGGCGAGGTCGGGTCGGCCATGGTGACCAGGTCGGCGAGGAACGGCACCTGGATGGTGACCCCGTCGATCATCAGGCCGGGATGCCAGGCGAACTCCGCACGCTGCTCCAGGAAGACGCCGTCCAGCTCGGGGATCGGCGCGGTGAGGCAGGCCAGGCCGAGGTTGAACGGTCCCGCCCCGACCGCGACGAAGTCGTGGACCTTGGTCATCACGCACCTCCGGCGGCGACCGTCGCCGGCTCGATCGCCGGGTCGCAGTCCCACTCCTCGTCGAGCAGGTCCCGGGCGGTACGCCGGATCAGCTCCAGCACGGACCGGATGTGCTCGCCGTTGGTGTCGGGGTTGAGCAGGGTGAACTTGAGCCAGTAGTGGCGGCCCAGGGTGGTGCCGGCGATGATCGCGACCCCGCTGTCGAAGAGCCGCGCGCGTAGCCGGGGCATCAGCCGGTCGCAGTCGTCGGCGGTCAGCCACGGCGGCCGGTAGCGGAACAGCACCGTGCTGAGGGTGGGGACGGCGGCCACCTCGAAGTCGGGGTCGGCGGTCAGCCGGCGGAAGGTCTCCTGCGCCCGGTCGACGACGGTGTCGAACATCTCCCCGAGCTGGTCGGCGCCCATCGTGCGCAGCGTCATCCAGAGCTTCAGGGCGTCGAACCGGCGGGTGGTCTGCAGGCTCTTGTCGACCTGGTTGGGGACGGTGGCGGTCCGCGGGTTGAGGTAGTCGGCGTGGACCGCGATCCGGCGCATCGTCGAGCCGTCGGCGACCAGGATGGCGCTGGAGCTGACCGGCTGGAAGAAGCTCTTGTGGAAGTCGACGGTGACCGAGTCGGCCAGTTCGATGCCGTCGATCAGGTGCCGCCGGCGCCGGGAGACCAGCAACCCGCAGCCGTACGCGGCGTCCACGTGCAGCCAGACGCGCTGGTGCCGGCAGGCGACGCCGATCGCGCGCAGCGGGTCGACGCAGCCCAGGTCGGTGGTGCCGGCGGTGGCCACCACCGCCATCGGGAGCAGGCCGCTGTCGCGCAGCTCCTCGACGGTGTCGACGAGCGCCTCCGGGTCCATCCGGCCGGTGCCGTCGGTGGCCACCGGCACCACCGCGTCGCGGGCCAGCCCGAGCACGCCGGCCGACTTGCCGACGCTGAAGTGGCTCTCGGTGGTGGCCAGGATCCGCAGCCGGGGCAGGTCGGCGGCGCGGTCGGTGGAGCCGGCCAGGGCCGCCTCCCGGGCGAGCAGCAGACCGTGCAGATTGGACTGGGTGCCGCCGCTGGTGAAGACCCCGTCCGCGGTCGGCCCGAAGCCGATCCGGGCGGTCGTCCAGTCGATCATCCGCCGCTCGATCAGGGTGCCGGTGGCACTCTGGTCCCAGGTGTCCACCGAGGTGTTCACGGCGGCGAGCAGCAGTTCGGCGCTGATCGCCGGGAGCGCCACCGGGCAGTTCAGGTGCGCCAGGTAGGTCGGCTCGTGGAACCAGATGGCGTGGTCGAGATAGAGCTTGCCGACCTCGTGCAGGGCGGCACCGGTGCTGCCCAGCGGAGTGTCCAGGTCGACCCCGTCGACCAGGTCCCGCAGCTCCGCCAGGCTCGCCCCGGAGTAGGGCTGGCGCAGGTCGCGGACCCGGTCGGCGAGCATGTCGGCGGTCTCGTCGATGGTCGCGCGGTACGCGTCCATGGTGTACCTACCGAACAGGTGTGGGGATACTGACCCGTTCGACACGCGACCTCCCAATAAGGCTACCCTAACCTAACATTAGTGCACCCTACTGGGAGGTCGGATGAAACGGAACTGGGAAGGGCTGGTTCTCAAGGTCCTCGGCGGCCGGGACTTCCGGCTGACGGTGCTCGAACACGAGCCGGTCAACGGGCACTACCAGCGGATCCGGGTGGACGGCGGCGATCTGCTGGCGTCCTGTGATCCACATCCCACCGCCTGGATCCGGCTCTGGTTCGACAACGGCGGCCGACCGCACCAGCGGGCGTACACGATCGTCGATCCCGATCCGGCGACCGGCCGGTTCACCCTCGAATTCGCGCTGCACGACGGCTGTGCCGCCCGCTGGGTGCAGTCCGTCCAGGTCGGCGACACCATCGACGCCACCGTGCAGGGCAGTGCCTTCAGCCTGCCGGACCCGGCCCCCCGGCACCTCTACCTGGTCGGCGACGCCGCGTCCATCCCGGCCATCAACAGCCTGCTCGACGCCGCCGACGGCACCGCCGCAACGATCTGGCTGGAGTACGCCCACGACGGCGAACGCGACCTGCCGCTGCGCACCCGCGAGCAGCACGCCGTCACCTGGGTACCCCGCCGAGACCAGGGCCGACACCTCGTCGACACCGTCCGGGCGGCGCTCACCGGCGCCGACGACGAGGCGCTCTACTGGGTCGCCTGCGAGGCCGGCAGCACCCGGGCGATCGCCCGCCACCTGCGCCGGGACCTCGGCGTCGACAAGCGCCGGGTACACGCGCTGGGCTACTGGACCGCCGGATGAACAGCCGGCTGCGGGTCATCACCGCGCTCTACGTGACCCAGTTCCTGGGCTACGGGTTCATCACCATCGGCCTGGTCAGCATCCTGCGGGCCGGCGGAACCTCGCTGGACACCCTCGCGCTGCTCAGCCTGATCGGGCTGATCTGGCCGGTCAAGTTCCTCTGGGCGCCCATCCTGGACCGGTACGGGCCACGCCGGGGCGGCCACTACCGGGGCTGGCTGCTGGTGTTGCAGAGCGGCATGGTCCTCGCGCTGCTGGCGCTGCTCGCCACCGATCCGGCCAGCGGGCGGATCGGCCCCATCGCGGCGATCTGCGCCGCGTTCATCTTCTTCTCCGCCACCCAGGACATCGCCGCCGACGCGGTCGCCGTCCGGCTGCTCGGCGACGCCGAGCGGGGCACCGGCAACGGCATCCAGGTGGCCGCCAGCTACCTCGGCAACATCCTCGGCGGCGGTGCCTGCGTGGTGGCGTACGACCAGTTCGGCTGGCCGGTGGCGGTCGGCCTGCTGGCCGGGCTCACCGCGATCGGGCTGCTGGTGGTCTGGCGGTTCCGCGAACCCGAGCGGATCGACCGCCCGGCGGCCACCCGGCACGCGTACGCGGCGCTGCTGACCGTGCTCACCCAGCCCGGCTGCCGGCGGTGGGCGCTCGGCGTGGTGCCGCTCCTCTACGCCGGCGCCGGCGCCACCTACGCGCTGGTCTCCCCGGCGCTTGTCGACGCCGGCTGGTCGCTGACCCGGATCGGCGCCGTCACCGGCCTGGTGACGAGCGGGCCCGCCGTGCTGGCCGGGCTGGCGGCCGGTGGCCTGGTCAACCGGATCGGCCGGGCCGGCGTGCTGGCCACCGGCGGGGTGGCGCTGGCCGCCGCGACGCTGCTGCTGGTGCCGGTGTTGGCCGGCCGGGGCGGCCTCGGGCTGGCCGGGCCGGTGCTCTGCTGCTTCATGGCCGCGTACGCGGTGGCGAACGTCGCGCTCTACACGGTGAACATGGACTACTCCCGGCCGGGCACCGGCGGCACCGACTTCACCGTGCTCGCCTCGATCGGGCTGATCTGCTCGTACGCCGCCTCGGCGGTCGGGCTGGCGGCGGCGGCCCGGGTCGGCTACCCGGCCGTGGCGGTCGCGGCGACGGCCCTGATCCTCGGCGGCGTAGCCCTCGGCGTCCGGCACCAGCGCCGGCACCGGCCGGACAGCGGCGGCCCGAACCGTCCGCCGGTGTCAGCGCCCACCGTCGTCAAGCAGCCCGCCTGACGGCCGACCGGCCGGCACCGGCGGATCGGTGCCGGCCGGATCGGCGTCCAGCGGCAGCGGCCGGACGAACATCGCGTGCCGGCGCCAGCCCGGGAACGGCACCAGGTCGCCGACGCGCTGCCAGCCGCGCAACTCCATCGCCCGCCAGACGCCGGTGTTGCTGTCCGCCACGGCCAGGCTGGCCCGCTGCTCCGGGCGGCTGGCCAGCAACTCCGGGAAGAGTCGGAGGCCGACCTGCTGGCGCTGGAACTCCGGCAGGACGAAGGCCTCGCAGACCGCGAAGGTGCGACCGGGCCACTCGCGTACCAGATCGGGGTCGGCGTCGGAGCTCAGGTCCCGCCACCAGAGGGTCTCCGGTGGCAGCGGGGCGCCGAGCACCGCGCCGACGACCCGGTCGTCGGCGTACCCGATGGTGGCGGCGAAGCCCGGTGCCTGGGCGGTCCAGTCGAGCCGCTGCTCGACGGTGGGGTCGCTGTGGTCGACCAGACCCAGGTCGGCGGCGTGCACCACGCGGTAGACCTCGGCGAGGACGGCGACGTCGACCCGCTCGGTCAACTCGACGCGGATTCGTGGTCGGTCGCTCATGACACCCCTTAAGTCAGGCAAGCCTAACCTAATTGATCGAGGGATGGCTGGCAACTTCCGTTGCCGGCCTCGACCGTGGATGCCCGGAGCCACCGTGTTTGTCGGCCCGGACCGGGGGTAGGGCGCCGTCAGACCCGCTCAGAGCCGCTCCGTGGAGGAAATCGCCGTAATGGAATCCCGCAAACCAGCCGAGGTCGTCAAGGATGTCGTGGAAGCCGCCGCGGAGAAGGTGGCCGACGTGCTCACCCCCGACGTTCCCGGCGCCCCGGGCAGCGCTCCGCCGCCGCTCGCCGAGCCGACCACCCCGCAGGACCCGCTGCCGCCGAGCCCGGAGCAGGGGGCACCGCAGACCCGCACCCCGACCGGCGCGAAGAGCGGCGCGCCGGCCACCGCCAACGGCCAGCAGGGCGCCTACCTCACCACCGCGCACGGCGCCCGGCTCCGCGACACCGACCACTCGCTGAAGGCCGGACCGCGCGGCCCGACGCTGCTCCAGGACCACCACCTGCGCGAGAAGATCACCCACTTCGACCACGAGCGCATCCCCGAGCGGGTGGTGCACGCGCGCGGGGCCGGCGCACACGGCGTCTTCACCGGCTACGGCACCGCCGAGGGGGTCACCCGGGCCGGCTTCCTCGGCAAGGGCGTCGAGACCGACGTCTTCGTCCGGTTCTCCACCGTCCTCGGGTCGCGCGGCTCGGCCGACACGGTCCGCGACACCCGCGGCTTCGCGACCAAGTTCTACACCGACGAGGGCACCTTCGACCTGGTCGGCAACAACATCCCGGTCTTCTTCATCCAGGACGCCATCAAGTTCCCCGACATCATCCACGCCGGCAAGCCACATCCCGACCGGGAGATCCCGCAGGCGCAGAGCGCGCACGACACCTTCTGGGACTTCGTCTCCCTGCACACCGAGGCGCAGCACCACACCATCTGGAACATGTCCGACCGGGGCATCCCCAGGTCGTACCGCACCATGGAGGGCTTCGGCGTACACACCTTCCGGCTGGTCAACGCCGCCGGCGAGACGGCGCTGGCCAAGTTCCACTGGAAGCCGAAGCTCGGCGTGCACTCCCTCACCTGGGAGGAGGCGCAGCTGCTCGGCGGCCTGGACCCCGACTTCCACCGCCGGGACCTGTACGACGCGATCGAGGCCGGCGCGTTCCCCGAGTGGGAACTCGGCATCCAGGTGCTGCCCGACACGCCCGAGGAGGTCTTCGCCGGGATCGACCTGCTCGACCCGACGAAGATCGTGCCGGAGGAGCTCGCCCCGGTCCAGCCGGTCGGGAAGCTGGTCCTCAACCGGACCCCGACGAACTTCTTCGCCGAGACCGAGCAGGTCGCCTTCCACCTCGGCCACCTGCCGCCCGGCATCGACGTCACCAACGACCCGCTGCTGCAGGGCCGGCTCTTCTCGTACGTCGACACGCAGCTCACCCGGCTGGGCGGACCGAACTTCTCCCAGCTGCCGATCAACCGCCCGCACGCCCCGGTCAACGACATGCTCCGCGACGGCTTCCACCAGCAGGCCGTGCACGCCGGGGTGGCGCCCTACCGGCCCAACTCACTCGACGGCGGCAACCCCTTCCCGGCCGGCGACGCCGAGCACGCGTTCGTCGACGTGCCGGTGACGGTGACGCAGGCACCGAAGGTACGCGCCAACCCGGCCTCCTTCGACGACCACTTCAGCCAGACCCGGCTGTTCTGGTTGAGCATGTCGCCGGTCGAGCGGGAACACATCGTCCGCGCCTACACCTTCGAGCTCGGCAAGTGCTACCACCAGGCGATCAAGGAACGCCAGCTGCAGTGCCTGGCCAACATCGACCCGGTGCTCTGCGCCCAGGTCGCCACCGGACTGGGACTGCCCGCCCCGGAGCCGACCGAGCCGCTGGCCGACGTCGAGCCCAGTCCCACCCTGTCCCAGCTCGGGGCGCAGTGGCCGGCCGACGGCCGGATCATCGGGATCGTGGTCGACCCGGAGACCGACCTCGACGGTGTCGACCAGGTACGCCGGGCGGTGTTCGCCGCCGACATGGTGCCGCTGGTGATCGCCCCGCACGGCGGTATGGTCGGCGACCTGACCGTGCAGCGGACCTTCGCCACCGGCCGGTCGGTCGAGTTCGACGCGCTCCTGCTGGCCGGCGCCCCGGCCCCGGCGCCGGACGCGCTGCCCGCCCGGGACGCCAAGGCGGGCGCCGCCGACCCCGCGACGGTCGATCCCCGGGTGCTGCTGATGGTCGAGGAGTGCTGGCGGCACGCCAAGGCGATCGGCGCCTGGAACGGCGGTACCGAGGTGTTGCGACAGGCCGGCGTGACCGGCTCGCCCGGCGTGGTGACCGGCGACACCGGGACGGAGGTCCTCACCGCCGTGCAACAACTGCTGGCCGCACACCGGGTCTGGGAACGGTTCCCCGCATCGATCGGCTGATCCGGCGTTCGCGAGTGAGCCGACCCCGGCTGGGTATGGCCCCGGGCATGACCTTGTTCGCGCACGACGACGAGTCCTACTGGATGTCGACCACCGGGACCACGACGTACCCGCGGTTGACTACTGATGTGGAGGTGGACGTGGCGGTGGTGGGCGCCGGCATCGCCGGCGTCTGCACCGCGTTCCAGCTCGCCCGGAGCGGCCGGTCGGTGGCGCTGATCGAGGCGGACCGGGTGGTGGCCGGCACGACCGGCTACACGACCGCCAAGATCACGGTTCAACATTCACTGATCTACGACCGGCTCCGCTCGTCGCTGGGCGCCGCGACATCCGAACTGTACGCCCGCTCGCAGCTCGACGCCCTCGCCCACGTCGCCGCCCTCGTCGACGAGCTGGGCATCGACTGCGACCTGGAGCGGCTGCCGGCGTACACCTATGTCACCGACGAGGAGGGGGTGCCGCAGATCCGGGCCGAGGTGGCAGCCGCCGTCGAGGCGGGCCTGCCGGCCACCCTGGTCACCGGGACCGGTCTGCCGTACGAGGTGGCGGCCGCGATCCGGGTCGACGACCAGGCGCAGTTCCACCCCCGCCGGTTCCTGCTCGCCCTGGTCGACGATCTCGCCGCCCGGGGGGCACAGATCTTCGAGCGGACCCGGGTGGTCGGGCTCGACGAGGGTGACCCCTGCCGGTTGACCACGGAGACCGGCTCGACGGTGACCGCCGGTCACGTGGTGGTGGCCACCCACTATCCGGTGTTCGACCGGGCCGGGCTGTTCGCCCGGTTGAAGCCGCACCGCGAGCTGGTGGTGGCCGCGGCCATCCCGGCCGGCGCGGACCCCGGCGGGATGTATCTGACCACCGAGGGCAACACCCGGTCCGTGCGCACCGCGCCGCTGGACGGGGACGACCGGCTGCTGATCGTCACCGGCGAGAGCTTCACCCCGGGCACCGGCTCGGTCGCCGACCGGTTCGACCGGTTGGCGGACTGGACCCGGCAGCGGTTCCCGGTCGGCGAGCCGAGTTACCGCTGGGCGGCGCAGGACAACGACACCACCGACGGCGTGCCGTACGTCGGCCGGTTCCACCCGGGCAGCCGGCGGGTCTGGGTGGCCACCGGTTTCGGCGGCTGGGGCATGACCAACGGGGTGCTCGCCGGGCGGCTGCTCGCCGCCCGGATCCACGGCGAGGAGCCACCCTGGACCGACCTGTACGACCCGGTGCGGCTGCACCCGAAGGCCGAGGCCGGCGCGCTGCTGCGCAACAACCTGACCGTCGGGAAACACTTCGTCGGCGACCGGATCCGACCGCCGTCGCACGCCGACTCCGTCGCCGACCTCGCCCCGGGCAGCGGCGCGGTGATCCGGTCCAAGGGGCGCCGCTGCGCCGTCTACCGCGATCCGGCGGGCGACCTGCACGCGGTCTCCGCGACCTGCACCCACCTCGGCTGTCTGGTGGCGTTCAACGACGCCGAACGCAGCTGGGACTGCCCCTGCCACGGTTCCCGGTTCGGCGTCGACGGCGCGGTGCTGCACGGTCCGGCCACCCGACCGCTGGAGGCCCGGGAGGTGCCCGACGCCTGACCCCCGGCGCGGGCCAGCTCCCGGTCAGTTCCTCCGGGCCGGGTCCCGGTCCGTGCGGCCCCGGCCGAGGGCGTCGAAGGTGCCCCACCGGCCCGGGATGTCGCGCAGCTCGACGTAGCCCATCTCCTCGGGCACCGCCGGGTCGGTGGTCAGGTTGTCGCCGTACGGCTCCAGGCCGAGCAGGGTCCGCAGGAACAGCAGGATGGCGCCGGCCGAGATGGCATGCGGCATGCTGGCCGACGAGTACAGCACCGGGTACTTCGTCAGGTTCCGCTGGTAGCCGGCGAACGCCTCCGGCAGTTGGCCGCCGAAGTAGTGGGTCGCGTCGATGATGACCTTCGCGAGCACCGCCGGCTCACGCCGGAAGCCGTAGCGTCGCATCCCCCAGGCGATGAGGGAGTTGTCCGCCGGCCAGACGGTGCCGGTGTGGTAGCCGAGCGGGTTGTACCGGCTCTCCGTGGCGGCCAGCGTCCGGATTCCCCAGCCGGAGAAGAGGTCGGGGCCCATCAACCGCTCGACCACGCTGGCCGCCCGGTCGGGTTCGACGATGCCGCTCCACAGCAGGTGGCCGATGTTGGAGGTGAGCGAGTCCACCTGCCGGCCGTCGGCCTCCAGCGCGGCCGCGTAGTAACCCCGCTCGGCGATCCAGAAGTCCCGGTTGAACCGCTCCCGCAGCGCCGCCGCCTCGGCCTCCAGCCGGTCGGCGAACGCGGGGTCGTGCCAGACCAGCCGGGCCAGCCGGGCGGCGCGCAGCTTGGCGTCGTAGACGTACCCCTGGATCTCGCAGGTCGCCTGGGGGTAACCGGCCGGCCGGCCGTCGTGGAACGAGATCGCCCCCGGCGAGCCCTTCCAGCTCTGGTTGACCGGACCACTCATGGCCGGTCGGGGCTCGTACCAGAGATAGCCGCCACCGGCGAGATCGGTGTCCCGGTCGATCCACTCCAGCGCCGCCCGCGTTTGGAACTCCAACTCCCGGACCAGATCGACATCGCCGGTCCACCGCTCGTACTCGTCGAGCAGGATGACGAAGAGCGGGGTGGTGTCGGCGGCCGAGAAGTCGGCCGAGTGGGGCAGCTCGTTGAAGGCGGCGGACTCCCCGTAGCGCGACTCCTGGAGGATCTTGCCCGGCTCCTCGCCGCGGAACGGGTCCCGCCGCGACCCCTGCGACAGGCCCAGGATCCGCAGCAGCGGTACGCACGTCGCCGGCAGGAACGGCACCGTCTGCAGGCAACTGATCAGGCCGTCCCGGCCGAACAGCGTCATGAACCAGGGCATCCCGGCCAGCGGCAGCGGCTCGTCGAAGTTGAGCCCCCGGTACCGCAACGCGGCCAGGTCGACCACGCTCTGCCGGTAGGCCCCGTTCAGCGGTCCGTAGTCCGTCCGCAGCCGGGGCGCGCCGTCCACCCACCGGCGCAGGGCCGCCTGCACGTCCGACCGGGACCGGACGCTGTAGTTGCGCATCGACTCGCGGAGGTCCCGATCCCGGGCGCCGCGGATGAAGGTGGCCGTCTGCAGGTCCGTGTGCCAGGTACCGTGCGGAGCGATCCGGACCGTGAAGGTCATCCCGCCCTCGTCGACCGCGGCGGGCGCGCTGGACGACACGATCGTCTCCCGGACGAAGGTCTCCCGCTCGTACCGCATCCGCAGCGAGTCCCCCTCGACCACAATTGTCGTCCGGCGCTCGCGCCGGCTCTCCTCCTTTATCTCCAGCACCTCGGCGAAGTCGGCCGCGATGTCCAGTCGCACCGTGAGCTCGACCGGCTCCCGGGCGTGGTTGAGCACGCTCACCCGTTCCTCGAACGCGTCGCCCACCCACCGGTGCCGGAAGACCGACACCTGCGAGTCCACGTAGTGCGTCGGTTCGCCCGGGGTGAGGAAGAACCGCGATTCGTAGTACTGCAGGGCCTCCACGGAGAGCGCCTGCACCGGTCCGCCGTTGACGGTCAACCGCCAGGTCGACAGGAACCGGGTGTCGTAGAAGAAGAGGCCGAGCGGGACCACCGGGCCGGCCACCACATCTCCCTGTCGATCACTGATCATGAAGAGGTTGCCGAACAGGATGCTCACCGGCCTCATGGCCAGGATCCGTTGCGCTCGGCCGAGCTGCGGGCAACGTGGTTGTTCATCGATGGGACGGGTCCCCGGCTGTCCGCCGGCTCGGGCAGCAGCCGGCGGAAGATCAGGAACAGCGCCAGGTCACCCTCGACGGCGACGCAGTCCCGGAAGAGCATCGAGACGATGTGGTCCTGCCCGGCGATCAGCCGGCTGAATGATTCGGCGGAGATCCGCACCGAGCAGTCCGCCGGCTGTTGGTGCGGGACCGCGGTCGCCCGGCCGTCAGCGAGCGTGACCAGCCAGTGGCTCTCGCCGGCCGGCCGGACCACCTCGAAATCGATCGTCCCCCGGACCGTCGGGGGCAGCCGCCCCGGGGACCGTTCACCGAGGGTGCCGAGGAAGGTGTCGACGTCGTCGGTCACTTCGCGCACTCCACCCTACAGTCACTCTGGGAGTTCATATTATCGCAGAGAGTGATTGGGGTGGGCCGGTCGGCCAAGACAAAAAGCTCGTAAGTGAACCCATGTATCGCACGCCGCGTATTGCCCCTTAGCCAGACATCGACGGACGAGCGCGAGGAGTGATCACGGGATGCGACAGCGAAGAGGCGCGCGGGGCGACAACCGGAGGGTCATCGGCGCGGCGGTGATCGCGGGCGTACTGGGCCTGGCCGCCATCGGCGGGGTGCAACTCGCGTCCGCCGGGGAGAACACCCAGGCCGACGGGATCGTGGTCGTCGACGGCCAGCGGTTCGACGTGTCGGCCTGCGCGACGTTGGAGATCGCCGGCGGGATCGTGCTCTGCGACGGCGAGGAGTTGGCCCCGGTGGCCGAGGACGACGCCGATGCCGAGGCCGCCGCGCTGGCACTGGAGGCCGCCTGCGACCAGTTCGCCCTCGACCAGGCAGCCGAGGAAGCCGCCGAGGAGGCGGGCGAGGAGGCCGACGCCGAGACCACCGGAACCCGATCGGCGACCAACCCGGCGGGCAAGGACGACGCAGCGGGCAAGGACGACGCCGCGGGCAAGGACGACGCAGCCGAGCAGGACGACGCGGCCGCCGAGGACCCGGCGGTCACCCAGGCCCGGGAGGTGCTGCTGCAGGCGTGCCTGGAGCTGGCCGACGCCAAGGCCTCGGCTGACGGAGCCGACCAGGGCGCCGACGCTGACGAGGACGCGGACGACGACGCTGGCGGGTCGGAGGGCGCGGACGACGGGGACGCCGCCGAGGAAGACGCCACGGCCACCCACGACTGACCGCCGCAACCGCACACCGTCGCAGGGCGGCGCATCAGGATGCGCCGCCCTGCGACGGTTGCGTACTCGGTGCCGGTGCGCTCAGCGCGCCAGCGCCTTCTCCAGCTCGGCCTTGTTCATGCCGGACCGGCCCTTGATGTTGCGCTGTCTGGCCTCGTTGTAGAGCTGCTCCCGGGTGCGCCCCTGGGCGCCGGAGTGGGAACGCTTCCCGCCGCGGTGGCCCGAGGAGACATCGTCGATCGACGACCGGCTCGCGGTCTTCGCCTCACCGGACCGGGCGCGCTCCTTGTTCACCGTGCGGGCCGCGATCTCCTCAGCGCGATCGGTGGAGACGCCGCGCTTCTTCGCACTGTCCTTGATGTGTTCGTACTGGCGTTCTCGCTTGGGGCTGGACCCTGCGGGCATGACCGGCTCCTTTCCGGCTGGGGGATCGGGTTTCTGATCCGGCTAGAGGATGGGCTTGCCCCCGGTGACCGGGATCATCGCGCCCGAGATGAAGCTGGCCTCGTCGGAGGCGAGCAGCACGAACGCGGGGGCCACCTCCTTCGGCTGACCGGGCCGGCCCAGGGGGGTGTTCTTGCCGAACTGCTCGACCTGCTCCGGCGGCATGGTGGCCGGAATCAACGGGGTCCAGATCGGACCCGGCGCGACGCTGTTGGCCCGGATGCCCCGCTCGCCCAGCATCTGCGCGAGCCCCGCGGTGAAGTTCGAGATGGCACCCTTTGTGGTCGCGTACGGGAGCAGGGTGGGACGGGGCATGTCGGAATTGATCGAGGCCGTGTTGATGATCGAGGCACCCGACTTCAGGTGCGGCAGCGCCGCCTGGACGACCCGGAACATCGCGGTGATGTTGACGTCGAAGGTGTGCCGCCACTCCTCGTCGGTGATCTCCTCGACGGTCTCGTGGGTCATCTGGTAGGCGGCGTTGTTCACCAGCACGTCGATGCCGCCGAACTCCGCCACCGCCCGGTCCACCACGGCCTGGCACTGGGCCCGGTCCGCCAGGTCACCGGCGACCAGCACCGCCCGCCGGCCGGCCTGCTCGACGTACTTCGCCGTCTCGTTCGCGTCGTCGTGCTCGCTCAGGTACGAGATCAGGACGTCGGCGCCCTCGCGGGCGAAGGCGATGGCGACCGCCCGGCCGATGCCGCTGTCCCCACCGGTGATGATCGCCTTCTTGCCGTCCAGCCGTCCGGAGCCCCGGTAGGAGTCCTCCCCGTGGTCGGGCTGGTGCTGCATCGCGTCCAGCGCGCCGGGGGGCCGCTGCTCCGGCTCGGACTGCTGCTGATCGGGCATCGGTCTACTCCTTCGATCGGGACGGACGACGGCCCGGCGGTGGCGGTCGGCGCCACGGGGGGCGAACCGCTCCCACTCGCCTCATGGACGAACTGCCCCGACCCGGCGTGGTCAAACCCACGGGACCCGACGAGCCGCCACGTGGGGCACGATTCGATCGCGAGGTGCTGGTCATGGATGGCACGGGTGCGACGATGACGACTACCATCGCCCACCTGTACCGCCGACCGAGGAGCCGCCGGTGTTCGAGGAAGTCATGGGCATTCCCGCCCACCCCCTGCTGGTCCACGCCGCGGTGGTGTTCGTACCGCTGCTCGCCCTGCTCGCGGTCGGCTACGCGTTCGTGCCGGTCATCCGCCCGCACACCCGCTGGGTGCTGGGCCTGCTGGCGGTCGGGGCGCCGATCTCCGCCCTGTTCGCGAAGCTCTCCGGCGACGCGTTCTTCGAGCGGATGCGGGCCAACGGCCGGGTCACCGAGGGGTTCGTCCCGGTGCTGGAGGAGCACCAGAGCTTCGGCGACATGACCCTCTACGCCTCGCTGGTACTCGGCGTGCTGGCCCTGGCGCTGGTCTACGTGGTGGCCCCGCGGGCCGCCGCGGCGCAGGCCGCCGCCGGGGCCGGCCGGTCCCGGGTGGTGTCGCTGGCGCTGGGCGCGCTGACGCTGATCGCCGCCGGGGTCAGCCTCTACTACGTGTTCCGCACCGGTGACTCCGGGGCGAAGGCGGTCTGGGAGGGCTCCTGAGGTGCCGGTGGCAGCGCAACCGTTGACGAGCGCCGTCGCCGAACACGGCGAGGGTCCGGTGTGGCACCCCGGCTGGGGCGGCCTGCGCTGGGTGGACATGCTCGCCGGCGACGTACTCAGTCTCGGCGCGGACGGCGCGGTGGGTCGGACCCACCTCGACTCGGTGGCCGCCGTGATCCGCCCCCGCGCGGGCGGCGGCATGGTGGCCGCCCTGGAAGACCGCTTCGCCCTGGTCGACCCGGACGGGACCATCGACCGGCTGCCGCCGCACTGCCCGCCCGGGGTACGCATGAACGAGGGCTCCTGCGACCCGCGGGGCCGGCTCTACGCCGGCTCGATGGCCTGGGACGCGGCCCCGGACGGCGGCACGCTCTACCGGCTGGACCCGGACCGGTCGGTCCGGACCGTGCTGCCGGCGGTCGGCATCTCCAACGGGCTGGCCTGGAGCCCGGACGGCTCGACGGCCTACTACGCCGACACGACGACCGGCCGGATCGACGTTTTCGACGACGATCCCGAGGCGGGCCTCACCGGCCGCCGGCCGTTCGTCCGGGTGCCGTCGGAGGCCGGGGCGCCGGACGGGCTCACGGTGGACGCCGACGGCGGGGTCTGGGTCGCCCTCTGGGGTGGCTCGGCGGTGCACCGCTACACCCCGGACGGCCGGCTCGACGACCGGATCGAGCTGCCGGTACGGCAGGTGACGGCCTGCACGTTCGGTGGTGACCGGCTCGACGAACTGTTCATCACGACGTCCCGGCAGGGGCTCACCGATCCCGAGCCGCTGGCCGGCGCCCTGTTCCACGCCCCGGTGGGCATCGCCGGCCTGCCGGTCGCCCCGTTCGCCGGCTGATCGCCCGCCGGCCGGCGGGCGGCCGAGGCGCGTCGATCAGGCGTCGCGGCGGCGCAGCACCAGGTAGCCGCCGAGCAGCGCGGCGGCCGCCCAGAGCGCCAGGATCCCCAACCCGGTCCAGGCCCCGTAGTCCCGGGCGAACTGCGGGTCGTCCGACGGTCCGGTGAGCCGCATGATGACCCAGCCGGTCTGGTCCGGCAGGTACTGCAGCACGGTGCCGGCCCGGGGAATGTTGGCGATGCCCTGCGAGCCGAGGAAGAAGACCGGCATCAGGATCGCCAACGTCCGCAGCGAGCTACGCAGCATCGTCGCCACCCCGGCCACGAAGAGACCGAGCAGGGTCAGGTGCAGGCAGGCACCGACGACCGCGGTGGGCGCGCCGTCGGCGTCCAGGCCCACGCCGTACGGGCCGAGTGCCGCCTGGGAGACCAGGAAGGTGGCCAGCACGGTTGCGACGGCGGCGGCGGCCACCGGCAGTGTCCCGGCGACCAGCTTGGCGGCGTAGAAGCGCCCGCGGTTCGGCATCGCCAACAGCGACGCCCGGATGGTGCCCGAACCGTACTCGCTGCCGATCGGCAGGACGGCGAAGACCACCAGCGCGAGTTGGCCCAGGGTGAGGCCGTAGAAGGCGAGGAAGAGCGGATCGAAGTCCGCGGCGCGTTCGGCGTCCCAGCGCGGCAGCGAGGTGCGGTAGGTCCAGCCCAGCAACCCGCCGAGTCCCACGCTCACCGCGGCGAACGCCGACAACGCCCAGGACGAGGAGCGGACCGACCAGGTCTTGGTGAGGTCGGCGTGGATGGCCGCCAGCAGCGGCACCGGAGTGGACGGCCGCCCGGTCACCGCTGCCCACCCGCCCGGTGCTCGACCGAGTCCGCCGTCAACCGCATGAACGCCTCCTCCAACGAGCCCGACTCCGGGCTGACCTCGTACACCGTCAGCCGGTTGGCCCCGGCCAGCTCGCCGATCCGGTCGACCGGGACGCCGTACGCGACAAGCGCCCCGTCCGCGTCGGTTCCCACCTCGATGCCCTCGGCGGTCAGCAGTTGCCGCATCCGCTCCGGTTCCGGCGTCCGCACCCGCACGTGCGAGCGGGCGTTGGCCTCGATGAACTCCGGCATGCCGGTGTCGGCCAGCAGCCGGCCCCGGCCGACGACCACCAGATGGTCGGCGGTGAGCGCCATCTCGGTCATCAGGTGGCTGGAGACCAGGACGGTCCGTCCCTCGCCGGCCAACCCCCGGACCAGGTTGCGGAACCACCGGATCCCCTCCGGATCGAGCCCGTTGATGGGCTCGTCGAAGAGCAGGACGGGCGGATCACCGAGCAACGCGGCCGCGATGCCGAGTCGCTGAATCATCCCGAGCGAGTACTTCCCGGCCCGCCTGCCGGCCACCTCGGAGAGCCCGACGAGCTCCAGCACCCGCGACGCCCGGCTGGCCGGGATCCGGTTGCTGCGCGCCAGCCAGAGCAGATGGTGGTAGGCGCGCCGGCCGGCGTGCACGGCGCCGGTCTCCAGCAGCGCGCCGACCTGGCGCAGCGGCTGGTCGAGCTGCCGGTAGTGCCGGCCGCCGATGAGGGCCTGACCCGAGGTGGGCTCGGCCAGGCCCAGGATCATCCGCAACGTGCTGGACTTGCCCGCGCCGTTGGGGCCGACGAAGCCGGTCACCTGGCCGGCGTCGACCGTGAAGTCGAGCCCGTCCACGGCCAGGTGCCGACCGTACCGTTTGCTGAGGTTCCGCACTTCGATCACCCGCTGGACGCTAGGGGCCGGCGGCCGGCGGCACAGCCGCCGGAAGTCGCCGGACCGGGCCGACGAAAGTGGTCGGACCACGCCGACGAACGATGACGTCGGCGGGGGCAAGTAGCCTCTGATCCATGGGCCGGTACCTGCTCGCCGCCGCGGTGATCGTCGCGGACACCGTGCTGCGGGCGGCGCATCCGGACGATCTGCCCGGCTGGGGGGCGCCGGTCTACGCCGTGGTCGCGGCGCTGATCGTCGGGCTGCGGTTCCGGAGCCCGCTGGCCGCGTTCGCCGCCACCCTGCTGTTCGCCGCGGTGACCGGCGGCGGGCACCTCCTGCTGATCTGGGCGGCCTACCAGGCCGGGCGGGCGGTCGCGTCCCGCACCGACGCCATTCTGCTCACCGGAGCAACGCTCGGTGGGGTGGCCGGGCAGTACCTCGCCCGGCCTACCGACCCGCCGGCGGTCTTCAACATCGCCCTGACCTATCTGGTGTTCGTGGCCCTGCCGCTGCTGGTCGGCCGCTACCTGGCCCAGCACGACCGGTTGGTCTCGGCGCTCGACCAACGCAACCGGCAGCTCCGGTTCGAGCGCGAACTGCTCGGTGAGCAGGAACGGCTGCGGGAGCGGTTACGGATCGCCCGGGACATGCACGATTCCCTCGGCCACCGGCTCAGCCTGGTGTCGGTGCAGGCCGCCGCGCTGGAGGTATCGGCCCTGCCCGAGCCGCACCGGCAGGCGGTCGGGCAGCTCGCGCGGACGGCACGGGACGCGATGGACGAGTTGCACGTGCTGGTGCGGGCGCTCCGTGAGGAGGCACCGCCGGATGCAGCGGCCCGGGGCTGGACGGAGATCGAGACGGTCGTGGCGGACTTCCGGGCGGCCGGCGTGCCGGTGACGCTGAGCCGGCGGGGCGCGCCACAGGCGCTGCCGGCGGCGGCCGGACCGGCCGCGTACCGGTTGGTCGAGGAGGGCCTGACGAACGCGGTCAAGCACGCTCCCGGGCAGCCGGTCACGGTCAGCCTGGTCTGGGAGCCGGACACGCTGCTGCTCACCGTCACCAACCCGGTCCCGCGCGACTCGGACTCCCGCCCCGGCAGCGGGCATGGGCTGGCCGGGCTGGCGGAGCGGGTCGAGCAGGCCGGCGGTTTTCTGGACCACCGCCACACCGACGCGCAGTTCCGACTGATCGCAATGCTGCCCACCGCCGCCGGGAAGGTCGACGGTCCCGGTTCGGACGCCGCGGCGGGCGAGGACGCGCCGGAGGTCGCCGTAACCGGTCGGGCCCGCACTTTCGCGGTCGGCTTCGCCGCCGCCGCGCTGATGTTCGTGGTGCTTCCGCTCGGCATCCTGCTGGGCGTGCGGTGACCGGCCCGGCCGGGGCGGCGGGTCCGCTGCGGGTCCTGATCGCCGACGACGAACCGCTGATCCGGGCCGGTATCCGCACCATCCTCGAATCGGCGCCGGGGATCGCGGTCGTCGGCGAGGCCGAGGACGGGCGGGCGGCCGTGGACCGGGCGGTCCGGTGCCGCGCCGAGGTGGCGCTCATCGACATCAAGATGCCGGTGATGGACGGGCTGACCGCGCTGACCGAGCTGCGCCGACAGGTGCCGGGGCTGCCGGTTGTGGTGCTGACCTCGTTCGGGGCCGAGCCGAACGTGCTCCGCGCGCTGCAGGACGGCGCGGCCGGCTTCGTACTCAAGAACTGCACCCCGGACGAGTTGATCCGGGCGGTCCGGGCGGCGCACTGCGGCGACGCCTACCTCTCGCCAGCGGTGACCCGACTCCTGCTCACCATGGTGGACCCGGACACCACCGGGCGACGCCGGGTCGCCGCCGCCCGGCTGGCCGCCCTGGCTCCCCGCGAGTCGGCGGTGCTGGCCCTGGTCGCCGAGGGGCTGTCCAACGCCGAGATCGGCCGCCGGCTGCGGATGACCGAACCCACGATCAAGACGTACGTCAGCCGGATCCTGACCAAGCTGGACTGCGCCAACCGGGTGCAGGCGGCGCTGCTGGCGCGCGACGCCGGCCGGACCGGCGCCGGCTGACCACCGCGATCGAGAAACCGGGGAGACACGCATGTCCTATCCACCACCCAGCTACCACGGCGACAACGGCGAGGTGAGCGCCGCCTTCCGGCCGGCCGGCCAGGAGCCGGAGTTGCTGATGCGGACCGGCTCCGCCAGCTACCTCGCCACCGGCGCGTCGACGAACGGCCAGTTCGGTCTCTACCGCTGGGACATGGCCGGCCCCCGCAGCGGCCCCGACCCGCACTTCCACCGCAGCATCTCCGAGTCGTTCTTCGTCCTCTCCGGAACGGTGAGCCTCTACGACGGCAATCGGTGGTTGGCCGCGAAACCGGGGGACTTCCTCTTCGTACCCGAGGGTGGGGTGCACGGCTTCCGTAACGAGTCCGGCGAGCCGGCGTCGATGCTGCTGCTGTTCGCCCCGGGTGCCCCCCGGGAGGGCTACTTCGAGGGGCTCGCCGACCTGGCCCAGCGGTCCGAAACCGAGCGGGCGGAGTTCATGCTCTACCACGACACCTTCTGGCTGTGACCGCGGTCGTCCAGCACCGCTGCCCGCGCTCACTCCAGCCCGAGCGCGCCTCGCAGCTCGGTCCGGCCGCGGACACCGAGCTTGCCGTACGCCTGGTTCAGGTGGTTCTCGACCGTCCGCTCGGACAGGTGCAGCCGGGCGGCGATGTTGCGGCTCAGCTCGCCCCGGACGGCGGCGAGGATGATCTCGTGCTCCGGTCCGGTGAGCCGGGTGACCGGGCCGCGCCGGCGCAGCGCCGGGGTGCTGACCGGCTCGCCGACCAGCGCGAGTTGGGCGTCGGCGAAGACGTGCACCCGGGCGGCCGCCGTCGGTTGTCCGTCGGCCAGCCGCACCGCCGCGGCGACCGTCGCCGCCTCGGCGGCGTGCAGCGGCATGCCGTACCGGGCGAACCGGCCGGCCACGTCGGCCAGCGCGGCGGCGTCGGCGGTCCGGGCCGCCACCGCGTACGCCTCGATGGTGCGCCCCAGTGACCAGCGCGGATCGGGCGGGTGGCCGGCGAGCAGTTCCGCCGCCCGGCCGGGAGCGCCGAGCCGGATCAGGTCCAGCGCGCCCACCGCGCCGGCGGCGACGGCGCCCCGTCGGCCGTGCCCGGCGACGGCCTCGACCAGGGCGATGAGGCCGGCGCCGCCGTCGTTGTCGGCGGTCCCCCGCCAGGCGTGCGCGCGGGCGACCTCGATGTCGAAGAGCCGGACCGGGTCGGCGCCGGCCGAGAACTGTCGCAGGTCGGCGGCGAGCGCGGCCAGCTCGGGTGGCTCGGCCTCGGCGCCGACCTGCGCGGCGGCCTGGATCTGGACCGCGGTCGCCCACCGGCAGACCGGTCGCAGGCCGAGTTCGCCGGCCACCAGCCGGGCCTGACGCGCCCACCGCAGGGCGGCGCCCGGCCGGCCGGCGAAGAGTTCGATCTGCGCCAGCGCGAGGGCGTGCAGGGCCTGGTTGACCGGGTTGGGCGGGTGCTGGTTGGCCTCGTACCCGTGTTCGGCGATCGACCGGGCGCCGGCCGGGTCCGGCCGGTAGCAGCGCAGCATGGCCACGGTCGGGGCGAGCGAGCCGGCCTGCAACGGGCTGGCGGTGGGGTGCCGGCGGGCCAGCGGCACGGTCTTCGCGATCAGCTCCTCGGCTTCGGCCAGCCGCCCGGCGAGCAGCATCGCGTAGCCGGCGGCGCCGCTGGCGGCGAGCCGGGTGGCAACCCGGTCGGCGCCGCGGAACACCGCCAGCGCCGCTTCGATAATTGTGCAATCGACCTGGTACGACCGCAGCAGCAGGTCGATGCCGGCGAATGGTCTGATCCTGGCGGTCCGGGCACCTGCCGGCGGAGTCGCCGCGTCGAGAACGGCGCGGGCGGCGCGCACGTCGTCACACCCGTACCCGAGAATTTCGGCGTGCTGGGTCGCCACCTCGATCCGGCCGTCCGGTCCGGCGTCCCGCGCGGCCCCGGCCAGCTCGACGCAGAGCGCGATGGCCTGGTCGACCCGGCCGAGTTGCACGAGCGCCCGGACCGCGGTCAGTCCTGCGTGGACTCCACCGCCGGCCCGGTAGGCGTGCTCGGCGAGCCGGTGCGCCAGCGCGTACTCGCGGGTCAGTGCGGCCTGGTGGGCGGCGGCGAGCATCAGCCGGTGGTTCGTGGTTCCACCGGCGGCCAGCCGCCAGCGGGCGATCCGCAGCAGGTCCACCCCGCCCGGCAGCACACCCGCCCGCACGGCGTCGGCTTCCATCGCGTCGGCCAGGCGGCGGAGGTGCCGGAGCCGGTCAAGCGCCGGGGTGTCGGCGCGCAGGAGATCACCGTAGCGCGGGTGGCTGAGCGTGACGGTCTGCCGCGGCGCCGCGTCGACGGTGATCAGGCCCCGAGGTAGCAGCCGGTCCAACAGCCGGTCACCGGTGAGGGCGGTGGCCACCGGAAGCGGCACCGGCTCACCGGCGGCGAGCAGCGCCAGCGCCTCCCGGTCGGCGGGGTCTCCGGCCGCGAGCCGGGCGCGCAGCAGCGCGTTCAGCCCGGCGAGGGCCGGCGTCGGGCCGGCGAGCCGCCAGTGCCCGCCGGCCCGGTCGAGCACCCCGGTCTCGCGCGCCGAGGTGACAAGTTCCCGCAGGAAGAGCGGGTTGCCGGCGGCCAGCTCCCGCAGCCGACGCAGCGTCTGCCCCTGCACCGGTCCGGCGAGCAGGGCGGTGAGGAGTGTTTCGGCAGCCTGGTCGGTGAGCGCCGGCAGGTCGATCCGGACGACTCCGGCGTCCGTCCATCCGGCGGGCGGGACGGCCTGGCTCGGCCGGTCGGACCGCACCGTGGCCAGCAGGGTGACGGCGTTCTCGACCACCGCCTGGTGCACCACGGCCACCGAGACGGGGTCGAGGTGATGGGCGTCGTCGACGAGGAGGACGACCGGCCCCTGGTCGGCGAGCCGGTGCAGACCGAGTAGGCCCAGTTGCAGCGGTGGAAGGTCGGCGGCCGGGCCGGCGGCGGGTGGCAGCAGGTCGGCCAGTGCGCCGAGCGTCATCCCGGACGTCCCGGCCGAGCAGCGCAGCGGCAGCACCCGACGGTCGCGTACCCGGGTCAGCGCCTCGTGGGCGAGTCGGGTCTTGCCGGCGCCGGCCGGACCGACGATCACCAGACCCGGGGCGGCCGGTCCGCGCAGCGCCCCGACGGCGGTGACGAGTTCCCGGTCGCGGCCGACCAACGGCGACTCGCCCACCGACCGGCTCATGGCTCGCAGATTAGTGGCTCAGCAGTGGCGGCTGACCCGGTCGTCCGGTTCGGATTCGGCCACCGGTCGGCGCCGTACCCGCTCCGGTTGCCGCACCGCTGGGTTCAGGCCCGTGGGCCGGCCCGCTCGGCCGCGTACTCTCGGGCGTAGCTGGCCACCCCCGCCGCCGCCTCCCCGGCGAACGAAACGTGCCCGACCGGTACCCGGCCGCCGACCGCCTCGGCCACCTGAGCTGCTTCCCGCAGCGTGAAGCCACCACACAGCTCGATCAGCCGCACGCCGTCGTCGGCGAGGGCCGATGCCACCGCCGGGGCCGCCGCTGGTTCCGGCACCGGGACCAGAATGGTGTGCTGGCCACCGCGTTCCAGGACAACCCGGTCCGCGTCGGGATCGGAGCCTGGGTGTTCGTAGATGTACGCCCACTTCATCGGCTGAACGTAGAACCTCAAGCGAGGTTCAGGTCAATCGGCGGTGGGCGGTGGCTCGGTCCAGGCGAGGAACCGGTGCCAGACCTCGGCCGGGGTGAGCATCTCGTACGGGGTTAGGGCATACCGGTCGCGCAGTGCCTCGTACATCTGGTTGGTGAGGTGGATCCGGAGGGCGGCCCGGTCAGCGCCGAACTCCCGGCGCAGGTCGAGCTTTGCCTGGCCGCAGGGCCAGGGCTGGGCGCAGCGCCGGCAGATCCACAATGGCCGTTGCGGCTGGTGCGGGTACGCCCGCCCGCGGTTGTCCGGGCGGGTGGTCCAGACGCGCCGGCGCTGGTTGCGCAGCCCGGGCGGCGAGAACGACCGTGGTGCCCCGGTGCCGCTGTCCGGGCATCGCCACCGGAGCCCGCAGGAGCAATATCGCCACAGCCGGCGCCAGTGCCGCCGGTGGGTCGGCTTCATCGGGACCGGGCTCACTTTTTTCCGGAACACTGCACACCCACCATTCCGCGCCGATACATACGAACGCCGTACGAGATATGCATGATGAATGCACTCTCGTGATTTCCGAATCCAACTCCCCGTCCACCCTGGACTATCACCGGCATTCGATGAAAGATGAATCGGTCGGGCGTATTCCCGACGCTTCATGGAGTCGATCCCCGGCGGGTTCTCGCCAACCAGATGGGTGATCCGCAGAGCATCAGGAGAACGCGAATGGCCATGTCACCGTCGGAGTTCCTGGTCTGGGAGCTGCGTCGCCGCCGCGAGTTGGAAGGGCTGACCCAGGAGGAGTGGGGCGAGCGCGTCCACTACTCGGGAGCGCACGTCAGCGCCGTCGAGCGGGGCACCCGGCCCGCGCTGCCGGACTATCTGGAGGCCGTCGACAAGGAGTTCGGCACCTCGCTGGCCACCTACCTCCGCGAGGTGGTGGAGAACGAGATCTCCCCCGTCTGGCTCCGCGAATGGAACCTCCTCCAGGACGAAGCCCTCGCCCTGCGCTGGTACGACCCGGCGTTCGTACCAGGCCCACTGCAGACCGAGGCGTACGCCCGAGCGACGCTTCGGGTGAGCGGCCTGTTCACGAACGAGGAAGTGGAGCAGCGGGTAGCCAACCGCATGGCGCGACAAGCCGCCATCCTCGGTACGAATGGCGCCAGTGGCGAGCAGCACCTGATGGCCATCCTGGACGAGATGGTCCTTCGCCGGACGGTGGCCAGGGATCGAGGGCTGATGGCCGAACAGGTCGCCCACCTGGTCGCCTGCGCCCAGCTTCCGAATGTGTCCATCCTGGTCGTACCGGCAGACACCGGCATCTACTGCGGGTTGCAGGGCGGCTTCATCATCGCGCGACTGCCCGAGCACTCGACCGCCGCATATGTCGACCACCAGGTCAGCGCGCAGGTGGTCAATCGCGACGCCGAGCTTGCTACGCTGCAGACAACATGGGACCTGATCGCGGCGGAGGCGCTCTCCAAGCGTCAGTCTCTTGACCTGCTCAAGGAGGCGGCGGAGACATGGAAGTGACCGGCGCTAACTGGCGGACCTCGACCCGCTCCGGCACGAACGGCGGGGCCTGTGTCGAGGTCGCCGACAACCTCCCCGGCCGGGTGTACGTCCGCGACAGCAAGGACCGCAACGGCGGCCAACTCGCCTTCACCCCCACGAACTGGCAAGCCTTCATCAACACCCTCACCAACCACGGGTCGTAGCCCACACCAGCGCGGACCAGCCATGATCATGGCGCACTCAGCCGTCAAACAGCGGCCGTAATCGACGGCCAAGTGCGCCTCGGTCATGGCCAACCGGGTCCGAGGTGGGCGCGGGTGGGTGCCCACCGCGCAGGTCCGCCGATCGCGGCCGACTCCGGGTTCTGACGATCTGAGCGCCAGTGCTGTTATCGGGGACGTTTGACAGCAGTGGCGCTCAGATCATCGACCGTCGCCGGCGCGGCGGGTGCGGTGGCAGGCGAGGGATGCGCTGGGCCGGCGGTCTGGTTGACTTCATTGAAACGATTCGATACGTTGCGGCGACAACGCTGGAAAGGCTTTTCCGGGCTCCGGCGCGCCGTCCCGCGCCCGGCCGTCCCAGCCTCCGAGCCCAGGTCAGGGAGGACCGATGTCGCTCGCCACCACCACCCAACCACGCACCGCACGCCGAGCCCGTTGGCGCGGCTGGCGGGCCGGCCTCGTCGTCGCGACCGGCGCCGCCCTCGTCGCCAGCGTCGGTGCCGTCGTCGCGACGACCCCGGCGCAGGCCGCCGTCATCGACACCAACGCCTACTACGTGTTCGTCAGCCGGCACAGCGGCAAGGCGCTCGACCTCTACAACTTCTCCACAAGCGACGGTGCGCCGATCGTGCAGTGGTCCCGCAACGACGGCAACCAGCAGCAGTGGCAGTTCGTCAGCGCGGGCAGCGGCTACTACAAGATCCGCTCCCGGCACAGCGGCAAGTTCCTGGAGATGCCGAACGCCAACGACGGCACCCAGTTGATCCAGAACCCCGACAACGGCTCCACCCGGCAGCACTTCGGGGTCGCCGACTCCGACGGCGGCCACGTCCGCTTCATCAACCGGCACAGCGGCAAGGCGCTCGACATCTGGGAGTGGTCCACCGCGGACGGCGGCATCGTCGCCCAGTACCAGGACCTCGGCGGCTGGAACCAGCAGTGGCAGATGGTGCCCATCAGCTCGGGCAACCCGCCGCCGACGACCGGTTGTGGTAGTGGTGCGTTCAATGCCGAGGTGACGGTGTCGGGGGGTACCTGGACGGCGCGTAATGGTGGCTCGACGGTGCATACCGGGTCCAGCATGTTGAACGCGATGCAGGCGGCGGTGAACAGTTTGTCGGCTGGTCGGTCGTCGAAGCAGCGGGTGGTGGTGCGGGGGTCGGGGTCGATGTCGGCGGGTTCGCGGTTGTCGTTGCCGTCGTACACGACTCTTGCGGTGTGCGGGACGATCAACGTGACCGGTTCGGGGTCGGGTGACTACGCCCCGGTGTACTCGCGGGGGGCCACGGATGTGGAGGTGCAGAACCTGACCCTGACGGGGTCGCCGTTGTACGGGATCTTCGCCCGCAACGTGAACAATTTGACGTTGGGGCAGATCGACATGCGGCTGTCGAGCGGGTTGGGGGTGCGGATCGACAACCACGGTGGGGACCGGGCGGTGAAGGTCCGCAACGTGCGCATCGACAACGTGTACGTCTCGGGTACGGGTGCGCACGGGGTGGAGACCTACGGTGTCGACGGCCTGACGATCGGGACGGTGACGGCCCGGAACACCGGCTATTCGGGGTTGCTGCTCAACGACACGATCAACGCGACGGTCGGCACGGTGGACGCGCAGAACGCCGGCGCGGGGACGGGGTACGCGGCGTTTCGGATGGCCAACCGTAACGGCCGGGTCGGCAGCGGCTACCCGACGAACATCCGGGTGGGTAACGTGATCGCCTCCGGTGGTGGTCGGGGGATCTTCTGCGTGTCGGAGTCCGGCGGCGCGGTCATCGACCGGGTGACGATTACGAACACGGGCAACAACGCGATCCTGATCGAGAACTGCTACAACGTGACCATCGCCGGGATCTCCGGCACGGTCACCGGTGGTGGTGAGGTCCGCATCGCCTCCCGTACCGAGTTCCCGATCTCCTCGGGCATCCGTTTCCAGAACCTGACCGTGACCAACACCAACATCCGCCAGAACCCCTGCGGCGGCGCGAACAACACGATCAGCAACGTCAACCGGGTCAACTCCACCCTCTACTGGTGCTGACCTTGAACAGGTCGAGCTGACCGCCCCGGGGCCGTCGCCGGCGTCAGAGCCGACGACGGCCCCGGGATTCGGCTAGGCGTCCGCCTCCACCGACGAGATCTCCCGGTGCACCACGTCCAGCAGGTGCCGCTTGAGCGCGTTGAACTCCGGTGACGTCACATCGCGTGGATGATCGAGGCCCACCCGGGTCACTTCGGCGATGTGGCCCGGTACGCCGTGGTTCGGCCCGCCGCTCATCACCACCACCCGGTCGGCCAGCAGTACCGCCTCTTCCACGCTGTGCGTGACGAACAGCACCGTCGATCGCACCTGCTGCCAGATCTCCCGCAACCGGTGTTGGAGCTTCTCCCTGGTCAGCGAGTCGAGTGCGCCGAACGGCTCGTCCATCAGCAGGACCGCCGGATCGTTTGCCAGCACCCGGGCGATCGCCACCCGCTGCTGCATGCCGCCGGAGAGCTGGTGCGGATAGCGGTCCGCGAACTTCTCCAGCTGCACCAGGGCGAGATACCGCTCAGTCAGCCGGGCGAGCTCCGCGCGGGACGCGCCACGTTGCCGTGGACCGTACGCGACGTTGCTGGCGACGGTGAGCCACGGGAAGAGACCGTAGTCCTGGAACACCACCCCCCGGTCGGGGCCGGGCGCGCGGACCGGCTTGCCCCGCACCGTCAGCGATCCGGCGGTGGTCGGCTCGAAGCCGGCGACCAGCCTCAGCAGGGTGCTCTTCCCACACCCGCTGGCACCGACGATGCAGACGAACTCCCCCTCACCGATCTCCAGGTCGACATCGCGCAGCGCCTCCACCCGCGCGCCGCGGGAGCAGGGATACGTCTTGCCGAGGCCTCGGCAGGAGACGGCGGTGGCGACCGTCGTGGGTGTCGCGACGGTGTGACTCATGGCGTTCCTCCTCGCTGCGACGGGCGGTCCACGTGGTCACGACCCGATCAGTGGGCGGTTGCGAAGGGCCAGCCGCCACAGTGCGGACATTCCCTTGTCGGACAGGAATCCGGCCAGCCCGATGACGAGCATCCCGGCGATGATCAGATCGGTCCGGCTGACCTGCCAGGCCTGGGTGATCAGCGAGCCGAGCCCGGTCTGCACGCCGACCGTCTCGCCCACCACGACGATCACCCAGGCGAACCCGAGACCGATCCGCATGCCGGCGAACACGCTCGGCAGGGCGGCGGGCAGCACCACCCGCCACAGCAACCGGTGCCGGCGGGTGCCGAGCATCGCCGCCGCCTCCAGCAGCCGGGTCGGCACTCCCCGTACCCCGGCGATGGTGTTCAGCAGGACGGGGAAGAAGGAGGCGATCACGATCAGTACGATCGCCGACTTGGAGCCGATGCCGACGATCACCACCATCAGGGGCGCCCACGCGGTCACCGGGATCGGTCGGAACAGGTTGATCGTCGGGTCGAGCATCGAGGAGAGCCGCGGCGAGCGCCCCATCACCACGCCCAGCGGCACGGCGATCAGGCAGGCGATGCCGAAGCCGGTGAAGACCCGCCGACCGCTCTCCCACAGGTGCACCCACAGTGGCGCGTCGAAGGCGAGCCGGCCACCGAGCAGCTCGATGAGTTGGGTGCCGACCTCGCCCGGTCCCGGCAGGTTCGCCACCCACGACCGTGCCACCGCCAGTTGCCAGAGGGCGAGCAGCAGCACGGGTACGGGTATCGCGAGGACGACGGTCCGCCAGTTCTTCATCCGGATGCCTCCGATCCGTCCTCAGGCCGCTTTCGCGCTGAACGTCTGGTCGATGAACCGGGCATAGTCCGGTTCCTTCCTGATCTGCTCCAGCCGCAACTGTTCGGCGCCCAGCACCCTGGCCTGCTCCAGGTAGGCGTCGTCGAGCCGCCACCGCAGTTCGATGTTGTCCACCGCCATCGCCAGCGACTTCTCGCTGAAGCCGTACTTGTCGGTGACGGCGTCGATCCAGGCCGCGGTGTCGTCCCGCATGCTGTCGGTGGCCTTGGCGTGCACGTCGACCATCGCCTGCACCAGCGCCGGATCGGCGTCGATGGTGTCCCGGTTGGTGACCAGAACAATATTGATCTTGCCCATTCTGGTGTCGTACGGCCGGGTTACCAGCACCGCCTCTCCACCCACCAGGGCGTCCGACGGGCCGGTTTCGGCGCCGGAGAAGGCATCTATGTCGCCGCGCGCCAGAGCCGGCGCCATGTCGGCGAACTGGACGTTCACCAGTTGGACGTCCGTCGTCGGATCGAGCCCGTTGCCCTGCAGGGTGAGTCGCAGCAGGATGTCCTGGGCGGAGCCGGGCACGTACCCGATCTTCTTGCCCCGCAGGTCGGACACCGAGGCGATGCCCCGGTCCCGGCCGGCGACGATTGCCGATCCGCCATCGGCGGCGGCGGCCACCACCACGATCGGCTCGTCGTTCGATGCCCCCTGCAGTGCGGCGGTGATCCCGGTTACGCCGAACGCCAGGTCACCGCTGACCACCGCGTTCTTGATCTCCGTCGAGTTCGCGAACGGGACGATCTCCAAGCGCACGTTCGATGGGCGGAAGCCCTCGTAGAACAGCGGGTGGGAGAGGTGGGGCTGCCGCAACACCCCCACCTTCACGCTCCGCTGCTCGCCGTCGAGGCTCACCCGCTGCGCCGGGTCGACCTCGGCGCCGGCGCCACCCGCGGTCGCCGCGCAGCCCGCCATGGACCCGACGCAGAACACGGCTATCAGCAACCGGCGCCACGGAACGGCTCCGCCCCGAGCGGCCACCGGTGGTTGTGCAAACTCCATGTCGGCCCCTCTCAGAGGCGTTAAATCCATGCGTCCTATAGGACGGGCGCTTTGTTTCTACGACGTGTCTGGACCGTAAAAGACGTCTTGAACCGGTCTTCCTAGATCATCTTCGCTGCAGACCGGCGCCGACGGTCGGGAACGTGGCGGCTAAGCTATAGGACAGTCACACGACTCTGAGGAAGACATGACCACGTCACTGGAACCGTCCGGGATCGCGGCCCTGACCCCACTGCCGCGTCGAGCCAACGCCGGCCACACCGGTGACCGGGTCCGCGATGTGCTGGAGGAGGCAATCCTCGCCGGCGTTCTGGTGCCCGGCACGCACCTCAACGCCCAGGCGCTCGCCAAGCAACTCGGGGTCAGCCACATCCCGGTCCGGGAGGCCCTGCGGTCCCTCCTGGCCGCCGGCTGGATAGAGACCCGGCCGCACCTCGGTGGGTTCGTCAGGATGCGGACCGAGCAGGAACTGGCCGACCTGTTCGAGATGCGCCTGCACCTGGAGACCCAGGCCGCCGTGCTGGCGGCCGAGCGGCGCACCGCCGAGCAGCTCGACCAGTTGTCCGGACTGCTGAACCAGCAACGGGCTACCGACGACCCGTTCGCACTCGCCCAGCTCAACGCGACTTTCCACGTCGCGATCGCCGAATGCGCGCAGAACCAGCTGCTCACCGACTTCATTCGGACGCTGAGCATGCGGGTCCGGTTCTACTTCTCCACCGTGGCGCCCCGCCGCAGGGGTGAGTCACTGCGGGAACACACCGCACTGGTGGAAGCCGTGCGACGTCGGGACGGCAGCGAGGCGGAACGCATCGCCCGTAGCCACGTCAGCAGCACCAGACAGGACGTCCTCGACGCGCTCCGGGGGTCCGAAACACGATCAGCAACGTGAACCGGGTCAACTCCACCCGCTACTGGTGCTGACCCGACCGCCGCCGCTGCATCGCCAGCAGCGAGGGTGGCCGGTGCTTGCCGGCAACGCGCAGACTGGACCCATGACCGTGCCGGATCCGCACCACGCCGTGCTCGTGCCGTATCAGGACATGTCGCCCGGTTACCCGGTCGAGGTCGTGCCGCGGAAGTCCGTCGGGCTCGCGGTCGGCCTGGAGCTGATCCTCGGCCTGTTCGGCATCTTCGGCGTCGGGAGCATCTACGCCGGGCGGGTCGGCCTCGGCCTCACCCTGATGATCTCCTTCTGGATGCTGTTCTGGGTGAACTTCGCGTTGATCTTCCTACTCATCGGCCTGCTCACGATGCCGCTGACCTGGTTCGCGTACCTCGTCGTCGGTGCGCTGCTCGCGGTCCGCGGTGCGGAGCGCCACAACACGGCGGGTGCCATCATCCACTGAGGCCCGTCGCTCCTCGCGCAGATTCGACCACTCGGCGCAAGACCCCCTGCACGAGACGGCGCCGGACGGTATGGTCCGGGCCCATGGGACAGGAGACCACTAATCACTCCGGCATCCGCCAGGACGAGGAAAAATACTCCATTCGCAGCACGTTGCGGGTCCCAGCGGGCGCGGATCGGGCGTTCACCGTCTTCACCGAACGGCTCGCCGACTGGTGGGTCAAGGAATACACCTGGGCCGGCCCGGAGGCGCTCGCGGACATCGGCATCGAGCCGCGGCAGGGCGGAATGGCCTACGAGCTCGGCCCGCACGGTTTCCGGGCCGACTGGGGACGGGTGCTGGTCTGGCAACCCGGTCGCCGGCTGCTCTTCACCTGGCAGATCGGCCCGGACCGCGCCCCGGTTCCGGACCCGGCCCGGGCCAGCGAGGTCGAGGTGCGCTTCTCGCCGGCGGCCGACCAGCAAACCCTGGTCGAGGTGGAGCACCGGGGCTTCGACCGGCACGGCGAGGCGGCCGAGGGCTACCGGCACGCACTCACCGCCGGCTGGCACGAGCTGCTCTCCCGGTACGCCCACGCGGTCGACGAGCACCGCGCCGGCTGACCCGGCGAACCGCGCAGGCTGACGCGGCGAACCGCGCCGACGGGCAGCGGTCACCTCGGCAGCGCCCCCCGCGACTCGCCGGCCAGGCCCGTGCCGCCGAGGTCGGCGCGCCGACCGGCATCGGCGCCCGACCGGCGTCCGCCACCGGCCAGCCGGCGGCTCGGCGCGCTGCGCGACATGGGATAGACCTCGGCGAGCCGGCGCTTCACCCGGTCCGACCGGTCGGCCAGGACCAGGGCCATCGAACTTTCCCCGGTCGGGGCGGCCCCGGCGGCGGCCCGCTCCGCGGCTCGGAGCCGCTGCGCGACCACCCCGGTGAACCCGACCAGCCAGGACCGGCGGAACGCCGCCGCATGCTGCCCCGGCGGCACCTCGGCCGCCGCGAGGCCGTGCGCGGCCTGCACGAGCAGTGAGGTGTAGAGCAGCTCGGCCCGCTCCAGGTCGCTGGCGAAGCCGAACAGGTGCATCGCGTAGCCGGCGCGCTCGCGCCGCCGCACCGACCGGCACCGCAGCGCGCCGGCCACCCCGGCGAGCAGCCCCGCCTTGTCCAGCGCGTACGGCGGGATCACCTCGATCACCAGGTCACCGACCGGGTCGCTGGTCGGATCGGCGGCGGCCAGCAGCGCGCGGTCGACGCCGTACCGGGCGATCAGCTCGGTCGCCTTGGCGGTGAAGGCCGCCGCCTCGGCCGGCGTACAGGCCGGATCCTCGGCCTTCGCGAGCAGCTTGCGCACCTTGCTCAGGATCGCGTCAGACACCCGAACAGATCTAGCACGTGGGTGTGACCACCGCCCGCGACGACGCGATGGTCAGGCGGCCCGGCGGCGTAGCGTCGCGACCGCGGAACCGGCCAGGGTGAGCAGGCAGTCGGGAAGCTGGCCATCCGCCAGCGCCGCGCCGAAGAGCGCCTCCCCGGTGTCGACGTCCGAGTTCGCGTACGCGCTGACGAAGCGGGCCACCCACCGCGCGTCGTACCCCGCCTCGTCGATCCCCGGGAAGTCCAGGGTCCAGGTCCCGCGCGGCACCCCGGCACCGACCATCGCCGCCGCCAGGCACCAGGCGACCTCGTACGCGCCGGCCACCCCGGACCGGTCGACGACGGCGTCGAACGCGCCGACCACGGCGTCGCTGTCGCCGGCGAGCGCGGATCGGAGTACCGCGGCCGCGTCGTCGTACGTCTCCGGGGGAACGTCGGTCACGTGCCGAAGGGTATGCCGCCCGGTCAAGGAGCGTCCTTCCGAACCGCCGTCAGGCCAGGTAGCGGCGCAGTATATTACCTATCGGTAGCGCAACCTCCTCTGCCCTCGGTCCCGCTAACGGCCCTGAGCGCGCTAATGTGCGCAGCGGACCTTCGGGGAGGAAGGACGACCTCATGCTCGTATCAAGCGGCTCGCGCAGCGCTGCTCTGGCCGCCTGTGCCGCGCTCCTGCTCGCCACCGCCGCCTGTGGCGAAGACGCCGGCGAGGACCCCGTGACCACCCAGGTCCGGCTCTACGGCACCGACGGCAACATGCAGAACTCGTTCGTCAACGAGTTCTCGGAGCGATCCGGCCTGCTCGACGGCATGAAGGGGACCACGCCGCTCACCCCGCTGTCCGAGGAGTTCAAGGAGCGGTTGCGGTCGGTCAACCCGCGGCTCTCCGACTACCTGTACGCCGCCGAGACCTACGACGCGGTCGCGATCAGCGCCCTCGCCGCCCAGCTCGCCGGCTCGACCGCCCCCGCCGACATCGCCAAGCAGATCAACGGCGTCACCAACACCGGCCAGCGCTGCGACACCATCGAACAGTGCCTGGAGATCGCCCGCGACGGCGGCGACATCGAGTACCGCGGCATCTCGATCACCCGGGGCGGCTTCACCGAGGCCGGCGAACCCTCCACCGCCAGCTACGCGACCCTGCACTTCGGCCAGGACGAGCAGCTCGACAACGGTAAGACCGAGTTCCTCGGCGCCGGGGACGAGTCCGCCGCCAGCACCGCGGCGCCACCCCGGGCCAAGCGGGAGAGCAACGCCGTCAACCGGGAGAGCGGCGCCCCGCTGAAGCTCGGCGAGCTGCTGCCCCGCACCGGCGACCTGGCCCTGGCGTACCCGCCGATGGCGGCCGGCGCCGAACTGGCCCTCCGCGAGATCAACGAGGCGGGTGGGGTGCTCGGCGAGCCGGTCGAGTGGGTGAAGGGCGACGACGGCACCAGCCCGACGGTCGCCAAGGCGACGGTGGCCAAGCACATCCAGGACGAGGTCCACGTGATCATAGGCGCCGGCGCCTCCGGGGTCTCCCGGGCCGTGCTGCCGGACGTGGTCGCCGCCGGCCTGATCCTCTTCTCCCCGTCGAACACCGACGCCGGACTGAGCACCATCGACGACGGCGGGCTCTACTTCCGTACCGCGCCGTCGGACCTGTTGCAGGGTCGGGCGCTGGCCGACGTGATGCTCCGCGACGGCGCCGACAAGATCGTGCTGGTGGCCCGGAAGGACTCCTACGGCGAGGGCCTGCAGGAACACGTCCGGGCCGAGCTGGAACGTGCCGGGCACGGCGCCGACCGGGTCAAGCTGCTCACCTACGAGCCGCCGGCCGACGCCGACGCGCCACCGGTGGACTTCTCGGCCGGGGCCGCCGAGATCAAGGAGTACGACGCCGACGGCGTACTCATCATCGGCTTCGCCGAGTCCGCGCAGGTCATCGAGGCCATCGTGGCGGCCGGGGTGGAGCTGCGGCACTGACCCACCGGGCACCGCGACTGGCACGTTTCCGGGATCCGACCGCCCGGCCAGCCGTCGTACGGTTCATCCAACAGCAGCCGACGACGGAAGGTCAGGAAAGATGAGCGAGTACGGCGACCCGGAGCTGACCGGCGAGGTGGACGCGACCGGTCCGGAGCAGGGCTTCGGCCCGAGCGACGACCCGGGTCACGAGGAGCAGGCACCCGAGCCGCACTCCATCGCCACCTACCACCTGGACGGCTCGACCGAGGTGGTGACCGACCTCGACGGCGACGGCTTCGCCGACGTGCTGCAGCACGACGCCGACAGCGACGGCACCGCCGAGACCACCTACCTCGACGGTGACGGCGACGGCCGGCTGGACACGGTGCTGCGGGACTACGACGACGACGGCACCGTCGACCGGGCGCTCGCCGACACCAACGCGGACGGCCGGCTGGACACCGCCTCGGCCGACCGGGACGGCGACGGCGTGGTGGACGAGGTGGTCTCCGACACCGACCACGACGGCCAGGCCGACACCGTGGTGCGGGACACCAACTTCGACGGCCGCCCCGACTACCTGGCCCGGGACCTCGACGGCGACGGGGTCGCCGATCAGGTCGTTCAGGACACCGACCACGACGGCCGGCCCGACCAGGTGAACTACCCGGACCCGGACGCCAACCCGTACGCCTCGATCTGAAACCGGTCTCGCCTGGCGGGGGTGTAGGGCCCTAGCGTATGCGGGTATTGCGTGCGGGCAAGCGTCGATCACGCGGGACCGCGTGACAGCCACAGGGAAGGGCGTCAGATGACCGAGTCGAACGAGACAGCCGAGTCGCAGGAGATCGTGGAGACCCGCGGCGACGACCGGGTCGACCTGCTGCGGGCCGACACCAACAACGACGGCAAGACCGATGTCTGGGTGGTCGACACCGACGGCGACGGCAAGGCCGACCTGTTCCAGTTCGACACCGACGGCGACGGCCAGGTGGACATCACGATGGTCGACATGGACGAGGACGGCACCCCCGACGAGGTCGTGGACGGCGATGGCGGGCACCCCCCGACCACCACCACGCCGACCGCGGTCATCCCCCCGTCCTGACCCGCCGGCCGGGCCACCACGCCGCGCCGCCGACCAGCGCGGTGACCGCCGGCACCAGCAGGATCGACACGACGAACGCGACGAGCACGATACCGAGCGTCACCGCGAATCCGATCTCGACGAAGAACGGCACCCCGGAGATCAGCAACGACGCGAACGTGCCGGCCAGGATGACCGCCGCGGCGGCCACCGACGGGCCGGCGTGCTCGACCGCGAGGGCGGCCGCCTCCCGGGGCGGGCGGCCGTCCTGGATCTCCTCCCGCAGCCGGGCGGTGATCAGGATGTTGTAGTCGGTCCCGATCGCCGTGACGAACAGGTACAGGATGATCGGGATGATGAACGACAGCCCCGGCCGGCCGAGCCCTTCCTGGAAGAGCAGGGCGGTCGCGCCGAGCGTCGCGGTGAACCCGAGCACCACCATCGCCACCAGGTAGAGCGGCGCCAGCACCGCCCGCAGCAGGCCGGCGAGGATCAGCACGAAGAGCAATCCGGCGACCGGGAAGATGACCGAGAAGTCCCGGCCGGTGGCGTCCCGCACGTCGGCGTACGCCATGCTCTGCCCGCCGACCAGGACGCTGGTGCCGGCCGGCGCGGCGAGCCGCGCGGTGTCCCGCAGCGGCCCGGAGACCAGGTCCAGCGCTTCCGGCGCGAACGGCGCACCGGTCAGGATCAGTGGCACGTTCGCGACCCGGCCGTCGGCGGAGACCTGCGGCTGCGTCGGTGTGGCCACCCCGTCGACGGCCGCCAGCGCCTGGGTGAAGCCGCCGATCTCGGTCTCGGTGAGCGGGCGGTCGGCCCGCAGGTAGACGTTCGTCGGTTGCAGCGCGCCGGCCGGGAAACCGCGCTGCAGGTCCTCGAAGGCGCGGGTCGCCTCGGTGTCCGGCGGCAGCTGGCCGATCGGGTCGTAGTCGGACTCGAACGTCAACGCTCCGGCCGAGAGCGCGCCGAGCAGCGCGACCGTGCCGGCGATCACGATGACCGGGCGCCGGGCGACGAACCGGCCGACCGCGCCGAACCGGCTGCGGCCCGGCGACCGGTCCGCCCGGCGGGACGGCCAGAACACCCGTCGGCCGAGCAGCGCGACGATCGCCGGGACCAGGGTCAACGCCGCGAGCAGCATCACCGCCACCCCGATCGCCAGGCCGGGTCCGAGGGTGGCGAAGAAGCCGAGACTGGCCAGCACCAGGGCACCGAAGGCGGCGATCACCGCGAAGGCGGCCGAGAAGATGGCCTCGCCCACCCGGCCCACGGCGGCCGTGATGGCCCGGTCCGACGGGTCCCCGGCGCGCAGCCGCTCCCGGTACCGGAACAGCAGGAACAGGATGTAGTCGGTGCCGATCCCGAACAGCACCACGGTCAGCAGGATCGGTAGTTCCTGACCGATCTCGAAGTCGAGCAGCGTGGCGATGGTCGCGATGAGCGCGGTGGAGACGGTGAGTACCAGGCCGACCGCGAGCAGCGGCATCAGCGCCGCCAACGGACTCCGGAAGATCAACAACAGGAGTACGACGATGAGCGTGACGGTGGCCAGGGTGACGGTGCGCTCCGCGTCGGCGAACGACTGCTGGTTGTCGAGCACGATCGCCGCCTCGCCGGTGACGCCGGCCCGCAGGCCGGTGCCGGCCAGCGCGTCGTCGGCGCGGGTCCGCAGGTCGGCCACCGCGTCCTGCACCTCCGGCTGTTCGGGTGCGCCGGTGAACTGGGCGGCCAGCAGCGCCACCTGACGGTTGCCGGCGACCTGCCCGGTGGGGTCGAAGAGCACCCCCGCCACGGCCGGCGGCCGGTCGGCGGTCAACCGCTGGGCGAGTTGGCCGATCTGGCCGAGGTCGGCGTCGGTCAGCGCCGCCCCGTCGGCGCGGTCCACCACGATCACGGCGGTCGCGCCGTCGGCGGCCGGGAACGCCGACTCGGCCAGCTCAGCGGCGCGGGCCGACTCCTTGTCGGCCGGCAGGAACGCCGACTGGTCGGAGTTGGTGACCGAGGCCAGGCCCGGCGCGGTCACGATGATCGCCGCCGCCGCCACCAGCCAGCCGAGGATCACCAGCCAGGGCCGGCGGACCACCAGCCGCGCGACTGCTCCGAACACGTCGTCCTCCCCACGGAGACCGGGCCGACCAGTGGCACCTTCGGACGCCGACCATCCGGCGTCACGCGACACGACATGTCATCTGACAGGCCATGCCACCTGGCAGATGATGCCATGCTGTCCGGCATGCCACCATGTGAGCGTGCCGACGATGACTGAACTCGGAATTCCCGGTGAACCGCCGACGAACCGCCGGGAACGCAAGAAGCAGGAGACCCGGGCGGCGCTGGAGCAGGCCGCCCTGCGGCTCTTCGCGGAGAAGGGCTACCAGCAGACCACGGTCGACGAGATCGCCGAGGCCGCCGACGTCGCCGTCCGCACCTTCTTCCGCTACTTCTCCTCCAAGCAGCACATCCTCTTCGGGGACGTGGCCCACCAGCGGATCGCCCACCTGCGGGCGGCGCTCGCGGCGAGCCCGCCGGACGAGCCGCCGCTGGAGACCGTCGGCGGGGTGCTGGACGCCCTCGATCTGGACCCCGACGAGCAGGAGCAGATCATCCTGCGGCTGCGCCTGATGGAACGCCAACCGTCCCTGGTCAGCGAGTACCTGCTGCTCAACCACGAACTACGGGAGGTGCTGGGAGATTTCGTCGCCGGCCGCACCGGCCTGGCCCCGACCGACAGCTATCCCCTGCTGGTCGCCTCCGCCGCCGTCACCTCCTGGGACGTGGCGCTGCGGGCCTGGTCGGCCGGGACCGCCGACGACTCACTCGCCGACCTGCGCCGCCGGGCCTTCGCCGCGCTCACCGCCGGCATCCCCGCCCGACCCGGGACGGCTCAGCCGACCAGCCGCAGGGTGGCCAGGTAGTAGGGCGCGTCCGCCGTGTCCACATCGACCATCTCCCAGGCCGAACCCTCGATCAGCCCGACCAACTCCTCCGCCGGGCAGAACAGATAGTCGAACCAGTCGGTGGCCAGCTCCCGGTAGCGCAGCCGCAGCCGTAACTGGCCGCCCAGCCGACCCCGCCGCCGGTTCCGCTCGTGGTAGCCGGTGTGCACCGGGTCGGTCGTCCGGTACGGGTCGGTGCCCTGCGCGATGATCTGTGCCCCGGGCCGGGCCAGCGCCGCCAGCGCGGCCAGGAAATCGGCCGCCCGGTGCCGTCCCTCGATCAACCCCAGGTTGTTGCCGAGCAGCAGGAACGTGTCGTACCGGTGCTCGCCCGCGGCATGCTCGTCGACCGTGCCGTGCACCAGCCGCCGGACCCCCCGGGCCCGGCTGACCCGCAGCGCGCCGAGCGAGACGTCCAGGCCGGTGACCGGCGTACCGCGGTCCTGAAGCTCCAGCGCGATCCGGCCGGCGCCGACCCCGATGTCCAGCACCTCGCCCCGGGCCCGGTCGACGGCCCGGTGGTCGTACGGCTGCCAGTGCTCGGGGCCGATGAAGTACTGCTGCGCCGGAACGCCGTTGATCATCCCGTCGTCCCGTTCGATGATCTCGATGACCGGCCGGGGCAGCCGGCCGCCGGCCAGTGGCCGAGGCCCCACCCCGGTCTCCACCGCGTACGCGTCGCGGAGCATCTCACCGAAAACGTCACCGATCCGGGGCTCATCGTGCACGCCGGCAACGCTACCGACTCAACCGGACTGCTCCACCACCGCACCGAGCCGTATTCTCCAGGGCATGACCACCCTGGAGCGGCTCGGTGCCGAGCAGTACGTGCTTCTCACCACCTTCCGCAAGGACGGGCGGGAGGTCGCCACCCCGGTCTGGGTGGTCCGCGACGGTGACGCCCTCGGCGTCTGGACGGTCGCCGATTCCGGCAAGGTCAAGCGGATCCGGCGCAGCGGAGCGGTCACCGTCGCGCCCTGCGACGTGCGCGGCCGCCCCCGCGGCGAGGCCGTCCCGGGCACCGCCGGGATCGTCGACGCCGCGGCCAGAGATCGCCTGCGCGACCTGCTGCGCCGCAAGTACGGAATCACGGGCCGGCTGGTCATGCTCGGCAGCCGGCTGCGGCGCGGCAAGGACGGCACGGTCGGCATCCGGATCACCGTCACCGAGTAGCGGCGGGCCACCGAGAAGATCCACGGCAACCTTTCCGGCGGCCTCGCGCATCAGCAACGGGAGGAGGCGCCGCCGGGGCGCCAGACGCGGCGGCGAGGAGTGGCTAACCGATGATGCTGGTGTTCCGGCGTGCCCGCGCGGCGTTGGGCCTGCTCCTCGCGGCGACCGGAGCGACCCTCATCGCCACCGCCCTGCTCACCGGCCTCGCCACCTACAGCTCCGAGGTGATCGACTCCGGCACCCGCAGCGCGGTCGCCGCCGCGCCCGCGCAGGACCGCTCGATCCTGGTACGCGGCACCGCCGGCGGTTCGGCGACCACCCTGACCGACCGGGACACCGCCCTACGGGACGCCGTCGCGACCGGCTTCGACGACCATGCCGCCACCGTCTCGGCGGCCGGGTTCGCGGCCGGCCGACAGCTCACCGGCGACACCGGCGCGGCCACCCCGGACGCCGACGGCGTCGTCTACGCAGCCGTCACCTTCCTCGACCGGCTACCCGAGCACGCCGAGCTGACCGCCGGCGCCTGGCCCCGTCCCGGCGGCACGCCACTGCAGACCGCGCTCGCCGAACCCGTCGCCACCCTCCTCGGCGTCACGGTCGGCGACCGGGTTCCGGTCGGCGACCGGATCACCGGCCGGGTGACCGAGCTGGCGGTGGTCGGCGTCTGGCGGCCGGTCGACCCAGCAGACAGCTACTGGCGGCTGGTCCCGTACGTGACCGAGGCGGTCGCCCCGCAGTCGGCCACCTACGGTCCACTCACCGTGGACCGGGCCGACTTCGTGAACCACTTCCTCGCCAACGCCTCGGCCGCCTGGCTGGTCCAACCGGAGCTGACCGAGGTCACCCGGGCCGGCCTGGGCCGGCTACGCGCCGACACCCGGCAACTGGCCGACACCCTGCCCGAGACCACCGGCCTGGGCAGCTCCGGCCTGGTCAGCACCGGCCTCGACCAGCTCGTCGAACGGCTACAGCGGGCCAACCTGGTCGGCCGGTCGGCGCTCGTCACCCCGGTCCTGCTGGTCGTCGTCCTCGGCGGGTACGCGCTGCTGCTGGTGGCCGCACTGCTGACCGAACATCGGCGCGGCGAGACCGCGCTGCTGCGGGCCCGCGGCGCCGGCCGGGCCCAGCTCGCCGGGCTGGCCGCCCGGGAGGCCGCCCTGGTGGTCCTGCCGGCGGCGCTGCTCGCGCCGCTGGTCGCCACCGCGGTCCTGCGGCAGGCCGACCGGTTGCCGATGCTCACCGCCGCCGCGCTGCGCGTCGAGCCCCGGCTGGACGCCACCGGCTGGCTGGTGGCCGCCCTGGCCGCGGCGGGCTGCGCGCTGGCGATGCTCGGCCCGGCGCTGCGCCGCGGCGGCACCTACACCAGCGACCTGGCGAGCCGGTCCCGGCCCAATCGCCGAGCCGCCGCCCAACGGGCCGGCGCCGACCTCGCCCTGATCGGACTCGCCGTGCTCGGCTGGACCCAGCTGCGGGAGTACTCGTCGCCGCTGGCCGGCGGCGGCGACGGCGGGCTGGGCATCGACCCGCTGCTGGCGGCCACCCCCACCCTGGGGGTGCTGGCCGGCACCGTGCTCTCGCTGCGGCTGCTTCCGCCGGCCACCCGCCTCGCCGAGCGGTATGTCGACCGTAAGCCCTGGACCGCGACCATGCTCGGCATGTGGCAGGCCGGCCGGCGACCGCACGCCGGACCGGTGCTGCTGCTGGCACTGGCCGTCGCAGTCGGCACCCTCGCCTGGTGCCTGGCCAGCACCTCGGAGCGGTCCCTGGTCGATCAGGCCAACCATCAGGTCGGCGCCGACCTGCGCCTGGTCGAGGCCACCGGCGCCGCGCCGGACGAGCGGGCCGGCCAGCTCGCCGAGCTGCCGGGGGCGCCGACCGCGCTGCCGGCGTGGCGGGACAACCTACGGCTGGGGGCGCTCGCCGAACCGGCCTCGATGGTCGCGCTGGACGGCCGGGCCGGCGCCGACGTACTGCTGCTGCGCGACGACCTGGCCGGCGGATCGCCGGACCAGTTGCTGCGGCGGCTGGCCGGCGACCGACCGGCCACCCCGGTCACCGAGCTGCCGGTGGGGACCCGGCGGCTGACCGGCCAGCTCCGGACCAGCACCGCCGGACCGACCACCGGCGCGGCGGTGCAGACCGCCGCCGTGCTGGTCGGGCCGGCCGGTCACCGGCTGGTCCCGCTGGGCAGCAGCCGGTCCGGCGAACCGCTGCGGTTCGCCGTCGACCTGCCGGCTGCCGGGGCCGATCCCGCCCGGCTGGCCGGCTTCCTGGTGGAGAGCGACGGCCTACCCGGGCTGCGGCTGAGCTGGCAGCTCACCGAACTGCGGGCGGTCGGCGGCTCGACCGGCCAGCTGGACCTGACCGGTGCCGGCACCTGGCAGGCCGTGGACCGCACCGGCGCCGCGCAACCGGCCAGCGCCGCCCCGGACGGCCTGACCGCCGGCTACCAGGTGCCCGTGCCGGAGGGCACCCGGTTCCGCGCCGCACCGATCCGATTCGCCGTCGCGGCGGCGCCGCCGGCCGACCCGGTGCCGGTGCTCGCCACCCCGCCGGCCCTCGCCGCGCTCCGCCTCGCGGTCGGCGACGACGGCCGGGTGACCCTCGGCGGCGTCGAGGTCGAGGCCCGGATCGCCGGCCAGCTCGAATCCGTACCGGGCGGCACCGAACCGGCTGCCCTCCTGGTCGACCTGCCGGCGCTGCGCGACCGGCTGTTCCACGGGCACGGCATCGTCCGCCCGGCCCAGGAGTGGTGGCTGGCCGCGCCGCCCGGACCGGACGACGGCGGCCCAGGGGACCCGGGCGGTCCGGTGGCGGCCGCGGCTGCCGACCTGGCCGGGATCCGGGTGCTGGACCGGCAGGCGGTCGCCAGCGACCTGGCACGCGACCCGTACGGCGTCGGCGCCCGGTCGGCGCTCTTCGCCGCCGCGCTCGGCGCGCTGCTGCTCGCCGGGGTCGGCATCGCGGTCGACGTCCGGGCCACCGCCCGCCGCCGTGTGACCGAGCTGGCGGTGCTGCGGACCCTCGGCGCCGGTCCCCGGCTGCTGGCCCGCGCCCTCCTCGCCGAACAGGGGTTCCTCGCCGGGATGGGGGTGCTGGTCGGGTTGGCGGTCGGGATCGCGGTGGCCGCCACGATGGCCCCGCTGGTGATCCTCACCCCGGCGGCCGACCGGCCGTCCCCGGTTCCGCTGCTCGCCATCGACTGGCCACCGGTGCTGGCCACCGCCGGCGGGCTGCTGCTGCTCGCCCTGGCGATGAGCGCGCTGGTCGCCGCCGGACTGCGGCAGCGACTGGCCGCCGCCCACCTGCGGATCGGGGCGGACCAGTGACCGGGCGACGCCTCCGGACGGTGGTACGCCGGCTGGCCGCGTACCCCGGTCTGCTCGGGCTGCTGGCGGCCCTCGCGCTGGTGGCGGCCGGGCTGGTCACCGCCACCCCCCGGCTGACGAACGAAGCCGGCGAGCGGGCGCTGCGTCCGGCGGTCGCCGACCTGCCGCACCTGGCCCGGGACCTCAACTTCACCGCCCGGTCCAGGGTGAACGACGCGGCGGTGGACCCCGCCGGGCTACAGTCCAGGCTGGCGGAGCTGCACGCCGAGCTGCCGGCCCCGCTGGCCGGGCTGACCAGCGACCGGTGGTACTCGGCCACGATCGGGCCGGACGGCATCCGGGCCGCCGGTGCGGAACCACCCTTCACCGGCGGGCCGCCGCCGGTGTTCGGGCTGCGCGCCCAGAGCGGGGTGCGGGAGGCGGCCCGGCTGGTGGCCGGTGCCTGGCCCGAATCTCCCGCCCCGCCGGGTGGCGGCATCGAGATAGCCATCTCCCGACCGGCCGCCGAGACGCTCCTGCTCGCCGTGGGTGACGTACTCGACATCTCCGGCGGGCTGGCCAACAACACCGTGCGCGCCACCCTGGTCGGTCTCTACGAGCCGCTGGACGCATCGGATCCGGTCTGGGACGACCTGCGGCTGTCGCTGGAGCCGATCAAGCCGCTCGCCGACGGCGACCCGTACCAGGTGATGGCGGTCACCGACTGGACCGGCATCGACACCGCCGCCCGGACCCTGGGCCTGGTCAGCTACGGTTGGCGGTTCCGGATCGACCCGGCCCGGCTGGACACGTCGCGGATCGAGTCGGTGACGACGGCCGTGGTCACGGTCCGCCGGGGCCCGGCCGGGGCGGCGTTGACCACCTCCCTGGACGGGACGCTGGCCCGGTTCGACGCGCAACTGCGCTCGGTCCGGGCGCTGCTGGCCGTCGTCCAGTCCGGCCTGCTGGCCACCCTGATCGGACTGATCCTGCTGGCCGCCCGGCTGGCGGCCGAACGGCGCCGCGAGGAGTTCGCGCTGCTGCGGGCCAGAGGCGCGGCGATCGGTGCGATCGGCGCCCGTACCCTCGCCGAGTCGGCGGTGGTGGTGCCCGCCGCCACGGTCGTCGGCTGGCTGCTCGGCACGCTGGTGCCCGGCCGGCCCGGCGGCGCGGAGCTGCCGCTTGTCGTCGCCGTCGGCGTACTCGCCACGGTGGTGGTGCCGGTGGTGGTGATGGCCGGGCAGCGCCGGGTGGCGGGGGCCGCCGGCCGGCGGGACCTGGCCCGGCAGCGACTCTCGGCCCGCCGACTCACCGCCGAGGTGGCGGTGCTGGCGGTGGCCGGGCTCGGCCTGTACCTGCTGCACCAGCGCGGCCTGCCGGCGACCGGGACGGTGGACCCGTACCTGGTCTCGGTGCCGGTGCTGCTCGCGGCCGGCACCGCGCTGCTGGCCCAGCGGGCGGTCCGCTGGCCGCTGCGCCAGCTCGACCGGCTGGCCGCCCGGCTGCGCGGTGCGGTCGCGTTCCTGGGTCTGGCCCGGGCCGGTCGGGGCGCCCCGATCACCGCCGGCCCGCTCGCGGTGCTGGTGATCGCGATCAGCACCGGCATCTTCAGCGCCGTGCTCGGCACCTCGATCGCCGACACCCGGGACCGGATCAGCGACCGGGAGGTCGCGGCCGACGCCCTGCTCACCGGGTACGCCTTCGCCCCGGCCACCGGCGACCGGCTGGCCGACCTGCCGGGGGTGGACGCCGTCGCGGCAGCCTTGTTGGACTACAACCGCCGGGTGCTCTCCGGAACCGGGCCGGCCGCCGAGACGCTCGGCTCGGTGCAGGTGCTGGTGGTCGACGCCGCCGCGTTCGACCGGGTGGTGACGGCCAGCGGGCGCCGGGTCCCGGTGCCGGCCACGCTGAGCCGGGCGACCCGCGGCGACGGACCCGCACCGGCGGTCGTCTCGCCCGAGGTGGCCCGGCTGGTGGCCGACCCGAGCGAGGGTGGGCCGGTGGTCGACGTGCAGGGCCGGCTCTACGGGTTCACCGTCGGGGCGGTCGCCGCCGAGGTGCCCGGGCTGCGGATCGACGCCGACCGGTTCATCGTGCTGCCCTGGCAGGCGCTGCCGGTGCCGGAGTGGAAACCGATCATCCCGAACCGCTATCTGATCGCCGGCTCGGGGTTCGACGCCGCGACGGTCCGCGAGACGGCCGACGCCGGGCAGCGCGAGCACGCCGCCGGTGTGCTCGGCACCCCGGACGCCGAGGTGCCGCTGGCGGCCGAGTTGACCGGCTGGCAGGACCACCGCCGGGCGCTGGACCGGACCGGCGCCAACGAGGTGCTGACGCTCACGTACACGGTGGGGGCGGTGGGGTCGGCGGCGCTGGCGCTGCTCGCGCTGGCCTTCGCGGTGGTCGCCGGGGCCGGCTCGCGGGGTCGGGCGCTGTCCCGGCTGCGCACCATGGGACTGTCCCGCCGGCAGGGCCGGCGGCTGCTCGGGTACGAGCTGGCCCCGGTGGTCGGCACCGCCCTGCTCGCCGGCGGCCTGGTCGGGGCGGCGCTGCCCTGGCTGCTGGCCCCGTCGCTGGGGCTGTCGAGTTTCACCGCCGGCCTGCCGACCGGCATCCGGCTCGATCCGGTGGTGGTGGCCGGGGCGCTGGCCCTGGTCGCGGTCGGGCTGGCCGGGTCGTTGGCGGTCGAGAACCTGGTCAACCGGCGGGCCCGCCTCGGCGCGGTGCTCCGGCTCGGAGAGGAGAACTGATGACCACGACGGTTCAGGAACCGGATCTCGCCGCCCTGCAACGGCGGGCCGCCGAGCGGGCCGCGGCCCGGGCCGGCGGCGTCGACCGGTTGCGCGGGCACATCGTCTGCGAGGGGCTGGTGCGGATCTTCAAGACCGAGGGGGTGGAGGTGGTCGCCCTGCAGGGGCTCGACCTCACGGTCGACCGGGGTGAGCTGCTGGCGATCGTCGGCGCCTCGGGCTCGGGCAAGTCCACCGTGTTGAACATCCTCTCCGGGCTCGACGTGCCGACCGCCGGGATCGCCCGGGTGGCCGGGGTGGACCTGCTGGGGATGTCGGCGAAGCAGCGGCTGCGCTACCGCCGGCACACCGTCGGGTTCGTCTGGCAGCAGACCGGCCGCAACCTGCTGCCGTACCTGACCGGCCGGGAGAACGTCGAGCTGCCGATCCGGCTGGCCGCCGGGCGCGGCCGCCGGCGCGGCGCGGGTCGGGCCGCCCGGACCCGGGCGCTGGAGCTGCTGGACCTGGTCGGGGTGGGCCACTGCGCCGATCGGCGGCCGGGCGAGATGAGCGGTGGCGAGCAGCAGCGCTGTGCGGTGGCGGTGGCCGTCGCCAACGATCCCGAGGTGCTCTTCGCCGACGAGCCGACCGGGGAACTCGACGAGGGCACCGCCGGCGAGGTCTTCGACGCGCTGCGCACGATCAACGCCGAGTTGGGGGTGACGATCGTGGTGGTCACCCACGACCACGCCGTGGCGTCCCAGGTCCGCCGGACCGTCGCGATCCGCGACGGCCGGACCGCCTCCGAGGTACGCCGGTCGGCGCGGATCGGCGCCGACGGCGTCGCCGAGACGGTGACCGAGGAGTACGCGGTGCTGGACCGGTCCGGCCGGATGCAGTTGCCGGCCGCGTTCGTCGAGGCGCTCGCCCTGCGCGACCGGGTCCGGCTCAACCTGGAACCCGACCACGTCGAGGTCCGACCCGGTGAGCCACCGACCGGCACCGCCGCCGAGGATGGCGCCGCCCAGGATGGCGCCGCTGGTCGGACCGGTGCCGTCGATCCGGATGGGGAGGTCCGATGAACGAGCGGCTCATCGAGGTCGAGGGGGTGGGGCGGGACTTCCACGGCGGCGGCCAGGTGGTGCACGCCCTGCGGGACGTGTCGTTCACCGCCGGCCGGGGCGAACTGGTAGCGGTCCAGGGCCGCTCCGGGGCCGGCAAGACCACCCTGCTCAATCTGATCGGCGGGCTGGACCAGCCGACCGCCGGCCGGGTCCGGCTGGCCGGTCGGGAGTTGACTGGCGCCTCCGAGGCGGAGCTGCTGGACCTGCGCCGGGACACCATCGGTTTCGTGTTCCAGTCGTTCGGTCTGATCCCGATCCTGTCGGCCGCCGAGAATGTCGGAGTGCCGCTGCGGCTGGCGAAGGTGCCGGCCGCCGAGCGGGACCGCCGGGTGGCGGTGCTGCTGGAGCTGGTCGGGCTGGGCGGTCAGGCGAACCAGCGCCCGTACGAGCTCTCCGGTGGCCAGCAGCAGCGGGTGGCGGTGGCCCGGGCGCTGGCCAACGATCCGCCGCTGTTGATCGCCGACGAGCCGACCGGCCAGCTCGACTCCGAGACGGGGCGGTCGATCATGGATCTGATCCGGGCGTTGGTCCGGTCCCGGGGGATGACCGCGCTGGTCGCCACCCACGACCCGAACCTGATCGAGCTGGCCGACCGGACCCTGCGCCTGCGCGACGGGCGGTTGGTCGAGGCGGCGGCAGCCGCGCCGGCCTGACGGCCGGCACAGCTCGGGGGCGGAAGGCGTACGCGCGTGCCGTACGTCTTCCGCCCCCGAGCTACGATGCTGGATCGACGAGGGTCGCTCCCTAGTCCCCTTGCCGCTGCTGGGGAATCTGCCCCTGCAACAGAGCGCGAACCTCGGACTCGCGGTAGCGCCGATGGCCACCGAGGGTCCGGATTGCACTGAGCTTGCCCGCCTTCGCCCACCGGGTGACGGTCTTCGGGTCGACACGGAACATCGACGCGACCTCGGCCGGGGTAAGTAGCGGCTCGGGTTCGTGCGTACGCGATGCCATCGGTCACTCCTCCACAGGTACCTATAGACATCGGCCGGGGTCCCGCCGGCCGACGCGTCTCCCATGGTCCGGCTAGTCCCCGATGTCCGACATGGGCCGAACGGCCGAAGGTCCTTGGATGGACGGATGAACAATGACCGATTTATGGGTTTTTTTATTACTACAAAGGTGCATAGCAGGACGCTATGCAACGGGTTGTGACCCCCAGGTCACGAAGATACTTCAAATGGGAGCGCTACCAATCCGCCGAGCGGTCAGTTGCACCGCTCCAGTAGCTGAACCGCGCGCCAGCGGGCGACGAGCTTCTCGTACGCCTCGGTGGCGGCCTCCGCGTCGCCCCGGGAGAGCCCGGCCAGCCCCGACGCCACCAGACCGGGCGAATCGTCGGCCGTCAACGCCTCGTCCGGCAGCAGGTTGACCAGCCCGCCGTAGTCCAGCTCCACCACCGACCGGGGATGGAACTCCTCCAACCAGCGGGCGCCCTCCTCGACGGCCTCGGTGATCGGCGCGTCCCCCACCGACTTGCGCAACACACTCAACCCCCGGGAGGCCCGCCGGCGGGCCTTGGAGATCTCCGTGCGGTACCGCAGCACCCGCCGCTCCGGCCGGGTGGTCAGCTCGCGCTCGCCGAGGTCGACGAAGACGAACCAGCGCAGCGGCACCCCCCAGGTGGCGATCTGCTCGTGCAACCGGGGCATGCCGTGCTCCAGCACCCGCGCCCCGCTGCGCCAGTGCTCCACGACCTCCTTCGCCTGGCCGGCGAGCACCGGCGGCACGAACGCGTCGGCCAGCACCGGCGGCACCCCGTCCCGGGCGCTCAGCGCCGCCTCGGCCACCCGGATCCGCAGGTTCCAGGGGCAGACCAGCAGGGTGTCGTCGGCCTCCAGGACGTACGCCTCCTCGGGCAGGTCCGGCAGCCGGGTCCAACCCGCGCCGAGCGCCTCGATCACCGCCGTCCGCTGCCGCACCGGGCCCTCCAGCGGGGCGACCGCCCGGCCCTCGCGGACGTACCGGCGCCAGAAAATCTGCCGCTCCCGGTCGAATGCGGTCAACGGCTCATACACCCGCAGGTAGGAAGCGAATAGCGACGGCACGGCGCGATCCTCCCACGAAACGGAACCGGCCCGCGTTGCGCGTCTGGGATCGGTCGATTCATGGGACCGGCATTAGGCTCGCACCATCGGCGGCACCCCGTCGACCCGCTATGGTCCGCGTCCCACAAGGACGTACCCCCCACAGGAGTAGTGATGGGCGTTTTCGGCAGCACCGACGGCCAGGATCAGGCCGGGCACGAGCAGGTCGTGTTCTGTCACGACAAGCAGACCGGCCTGCGCGCGATCATCGGCATCTACTCGACCGCGCTCGGTCCCGCGCTCGGCGGGACCCGCTTCTATCCGTACGCCTCGGAGGCCGAGGCGCTGCACGACGTGCTCGACCTGTCCCGGGGGATGGCGTACAAGAACGCCCTCGCCGGGCTGGACCTCGGTGGCGGCAAGGCGGTCATCTGGGGCGACCCGCAGCAGCTCAAGTCCGAGCCCCTGCTGCGGGCGTACGGGCGGTTCGTCGAGTCGCTGGGCGGCCGCTACTACACCGCCTGCGACGTCGGCACCTACGTCCAGGACATGGACGTGATCGCCCGGGAGAGCCGGTTCGTCACCGGACGCAGCGTCGAACTGGGCGGCGCCGGGGACTCGTCGATCCTGACCGCCTGGGGGGTCTTCCAGGGCATGCGGGCGGCGGCCGAGCATGTCTGGGGCAGCCCGTGCCTGGCCGGCCGGCGGGTCGGCATCGCCGGCCTGGGCAAGGTCGGCAAGTACCTGACCGGCCACCTGCTCGCCGACGGCGCCTCGGTGGCGGCGGCCGACGTCAGCGAGGCCGCCCTCGACTGGGCCCGGCAGACCCACCCCGAGGTGGACCTGGTCGCCGACGCGACCGCGCTGGTCGCGGCCGACATCGACGTGTACGCGCCGTGCGCTCTCGGTGGCGCCCTGAACGACGAGACGGTGCCGGCGCTGCGCGCCAAGATCGTGGCGGGCGCGGCGAACAACCAACTCGCCCACCCCGGCATCGAGAAGCTGCTCGCCGAGCGGGGGGTGCTCTACGCCCCGGACTACGTCGTGAACGCCGGTGGTGTCATCCAGGTGGCCGACGAGATCGTCGGCGCCAGCCAGCCCTCGGCCAGCGGCCGGTTCGGCTTCGACTTCGAGCGGGCCAAGGCGCGGGCGACCAGAATCTACGACACCACCCGGCAGATCCTGCGGCTCGCCGACGACGAAGGGGTGCCACCCGCGGTGGCCGCCGACCGGCTCGCCGAGCGCCGGATGGCCGAGGTGGGCCGGCTCCGGGGCATCCTGCTGCCATGATCGGCGGCGGGCCCCCGGTGTCCCGCCCGGTGGACCTCGGTGGCGGCGGTAACCCTGAGGTGCCGAACCAGGGCATCCCCATGTACCGTAAGAGCCACGAGAGATGCCTGACGTCATCGGGGCCCGCCTTCGGGCTGCCCCGAATTCTGTGCGAGGGGGTCGAGCCATGGGGCGCGGCCGTGCTAAGGCCAAGCAGACAAAGGTGGCCCGGGAGTTGAAGTACCACTCCCCGAACACCGACCTCGCCGCCTTGCAGCGAGAACTCGGCGGTAGCGGCAAGTCGGATCGCGACTTCGACGACGACTACAAAGAGTACGTCGACGACGACGACGAAGATCACGACGCGGACGACGACCCAGGGACCTGGGCTCCGTCGTCCCGCTGACCGCCGCCGGGTCCTCGGAGCACGCGGTCGCACCGCGTGCTCACGCGTGTCCGGGTGTCTATCAGGCGCTGCCCCGGACCGGCGACGTGACGACAAGGAAGGGGCCTGCCGTGCGATGACGCCGGCAGGCCCCTCGTCGGCTGCTCCGGCCCGGCCGGGCCGGCTCGCCCGTCAGCGTGGCCGATTGTTCCAGTTGTAGAACGTCGGAATGTTCTCGAAGTGGTTCCAGGCACAGACCGCCGCGGTGCTGTCCGGCGCCGCCTCCGCCCGGCGCTGGCGGGCCTGTTCCGCCTCCTCGAGCAGCGCGGTCAGCCCGGCCCGGACCTGGTGCACCCGGTCGCCGACCGGATCGGGAGCCCCCTCCACCAGGTGATCATGCGGCCGATGGCTCGTGGTCTCGGGCATGGTCCAACACTCCCTCCAGTAGGCGGATCTTGCTGTTCCGGCAGTGATTGGTCTCCGTACCATCCAGACGCCCGTGCTCGAAGTATCGGTTGGCCGCGTGCCCGCCCCCGCAGAAGCCGAAGTACGGGCAGCGCGCCCGGCACGCCTCGACGCCGGCCAGGAACTCCGCCACCCAGCCGCTGGCCGGGGCGGCCGCCAGGATCTGCGGCAGCGGCGTCTCCAGCACGTTCCCGCTGCTGAAGTCGCCGTAGACCGGATCGGTGAAACCGGCCAGTTCGGGTGAGAGCAGGACGACCGACCCGTCGTGGGCGATCGTCGGAATCGGGTCGAGTTGCCGCGGCAGCACCTGGTCCGCGGTGCCGGCCAGCACCGCCGAGGCGTACCGCAGCGACCATTCGACCTCGCGGACGTGAATGCTCGGGTCGGCGCGCCAGGCCGCGGTCAGCTCCGCCCAGAACGACCGGACGGCCTCGGCCGGATGCGCGTTGACCCGGGTGTTGACCCCTTCGGTCTCCTCGATGTTGATGCCCAGCACGTCGCAGCCGAGCCCGAGGAAGTACTCGTACAGCTCCGCGGCGAGGCCCGGCGCCGGCCGGGAGACCACGCAGAGCGCCGAGAACGCCAGCCGGTGCCGGCGCAGGGCGGCCACCCCGTTGACTATCCGGTCGTACGACGGCCGCCCGCCCCGGGTCAGCCGGTCGCCGTTGCGCGCGGCCGGGCCGTCCACGCTGACGCTGACCCGGATCCGGTACGCGGCGAAGAACTCACACCACGCGTCGTCGATCAGGGTGGCGTTGGTCTGGATGTGGTGCTCGACCTCGGGGCCGAACGGCGCCAGCAGGGCGGCCAGGTGCTGCCGGCCGGCCGCGAGCGGCTCGCCGCCGTGCCAGACCACCGAGAACCGCCGGTCGGCGGCCCAGGCGTTCACCGGGCCGGCGACCGCCTCGGCCACCGGCACCGGCATCCGGTGGTCGGCGGCCCGCAGCGGAAGGTAGCAGTAGGCGCAGTCGAGGTTGCAGAGCGTGGTCGGTTGCATGACCACATAGCTCGGAACCGTGGCGATGCCCCGCATTCCGGAAAACGTTTGCCGGCTGGCCATCGGCTCCTCCTCCCACCCGCCACCTGCCCTCAGGCTAGGTCGCGCCGGCCACCCGGTGAAAGCCCTGACCAGCGCGCCCGGGCCGACAGTCGAGTCGAGGATCAGATGGGAGTCGGCTCCGTGCGGTTCCCGGAATCAGCCGCGGGTGTGCTGACCGATCATCTGGACGGCGCCGGTGCCCTCGATGATCTCGCCCACCGGCCAGGCGTGCACCCCCCGGCCAGCGAGGAAGGCCAGTGACCGGTCCGCGTCCTCGGCGGAGACGATCGCGAACATCCCGACCCCCATGTTGAAGGTGGACTCCATCTCGGGGTCGTCGATCCGTCCCTTCGCCTGGACCAGGTCGAAGATCGGCTGCGGCTTCCAGCTCGCCCGGTCGACGATGGCGTCGACGTGCTCGGGCAGCACCCGGACCAGGTTGCCCGGAATCCCGCCGCCGGTGACGTGCGAGAACGCCCGGACGTCGGCCTCGGCCATCAGCTTCAGGCAGTCCTGGGCGTAGATCTTGGTCGGGGTCAGCAGCTCCTCGCCGAGGGTGCGTTGCCGGCCCAGGTCGTCGATGACCGTGTCCAGCCGCATCCGGCCCGCGCCCAGCAGCACGTGCCGGACCAGCGAGAACCCGTTGGAGTGCAGCCCGGACGAGCCCATGGCGATCACCACGTCGCCGACCTCGACCCGGTCCGGGCCGAGGATCTCGCTCTCCTCCACCACTCCCACGCCGGTGGCCGAGACGTCGTACTCGTCGGGGCGGAGCACCCCGGGGTGCTCGGCGGTCTCGCCGCCGAGCAGCGCGCAGCCGGCGTATCGGCAGCCGTCGGCGATGCCGGCGCCGATCTCCGCGACCTTGTCCGGCATCACCTCGCCGCAGGCGATGTAGTCGAGCAGGAAGAGCGGCTCGGCGCCGCAGGCGACCAGGTCGTCGGCGACCATGGCGACCAGGTCGATGCCGACCGTGTCGTGGATGTCGAGCTGCTGGGCGATGACCAGCTTGGTGCCGACCCCGTCGGTCGAGGAGGCGAGGATCGGGTTCTTGTACCTCTTGACGTCCAACCGGAACAAACCGGCGAACCCCCCGATGTCGCCCATGACCTCGGGCCGGGTGGTCTTCCGCACCTTCGACTTGAGCAGCTCCACGGCCCGCTCGCCGGCGTGGATGGAGACCCCGGCGTCCGCGTACGTCACCGTCCGCTTGCGGCCCGAGCGGCCGGTCCCGGCCGTCCAGGGCTGGCGATCGCCGCCAGTCGACCCGCTTCCCGTGCCATTGCGCTCAGTCACATGCGTCACGGTTCTCCCCTTTTGCGTCTCGCGGCCGGGCCGCGTCGTTGGCCGTCGAGGGTGCTCGACCTGATACTCACCAGCCGAAGGCGTCCGACCTCCGGTGCGGCGCTACGGATGGCGTAGCGCCTCACCGCCGCCGTTGCTCGCGACAAGTGGTAGTTCGTCGCCGTCCGGTCCGAATCGACCGACCGCGACCTCGTGGTGGTCGCGCTCCGCGGGGTCCGGCGCCGGGTTCGCGACCCGGCGCCCCACCCCTTCGAGCACGTGCTTACCGATCAGGTTCCCGGCCGGCAACTCGATCGGGTACTCCCCGTCGAAGCAGGCCCGGCAGAGCCGCGTCTTCGGCTGCTCGCTCGCCGCGATGAGCCCGGCGAGCGAGACGTAGCCAAGCGTATCGGCTCCGATCGATCTCCGGATCCCCTCGTTGTCGAGTCCGTTGGCGAGCAGTTCCGCCCGGGTGGCGAAGTCGATGCCGTAGAAGCACGGCCAGTTGACCGGCGGCGACGAGATGCGGACGTGCACCTCCAACGCGCCGGCCTCCCGGAGCATCCGGACGATCGCCCGCTGCGTGTTGCCGCGCACGATCGAGTCGTCCACCACGACCAGCCGCTTGCCGCGCACGTTCTGCCGCAGCGGGTTGAGCTTGAGCCGGATGCCCAGTTGGCGCAGGGTCTGGGACGGTTGGATGAAGGTCCGCCCGACGTACGGGTTCTTCATCAGGCCAGCACCGTAGGTGATGCCGGACGCCTCCGCGTACCCGATGGCGGCGGGGGTGCCCGACTCCGGCACCGGGATCACCAGATCGGCCTCGACAGGGTGTTCCTTGGCGAGCTGCCGTCCGATCTGGACCCGGGCCGCGTGGATGTTCCGCCCCGCGATTGTCGCGTCGGGGCGGGCGATGTAGACGTACTCGAAGAGGCAGCCCTTCGGCTCCGGGGCGGCGAAGCGCGCCGACCGTAGCCCGTGTTCGTCCACGGCGATCAGCTCACCGGGCTCCACCTCGCGCACCACGCTCGCCCCGACGATGTCGAGGGCGGCCGTCTCGCTCGCCACCACCCAGCCCCGCTCCAGCAGCCGGCCGAGGACCAGCGGGCGGACACCGTGTGGGTCGCGGGCGGCGTACAGGGTCGTCTCGTCCATGAAGACGAAACTGAAGGCGCCGCGCAGCTGCGGCAGCACCTCCAGCGCCGCCGCCTCGACCGAGAGGTCGGGGCGGCTGGCGAGCAACGTCGTCACCAGGGCGGTGTCGGACGTCGAGCCGTCCGGGTCCATGCCGCGCCGGGCGATCTCCCCGACCAGTTCGGGGGTGTTGACCAGGTTGCCGTTGTGGGCCAGCGCGATCGTCGTACCGGCGCTGGTGGCCCGGATCGTCGGCTGGGCGTTCTCCCAGGTCGAGCCGCCGGTGGTCGAGTAACGGGTGTGCCCGATCGCCAGGTGGCCGCGCAGGCTCGCCAGGGTCGGCTCGTCGAAGACCTGGGCGACCAGGCCGAGGTCCTTGTAGACCACCACGCCCGAACCGTCGCTGACCGCGATCCCGGCCGCCTCCTGGCCCCGGTGCTGCAGGGCGTAGAGCCCGAAGTAGGTAAGTTTGGCCACCTCTTCGCCCGGTGCCCAGACCCCGAAGACTCCGCACGCGTCCTGCGGGCCGGGCCGTTGGGGGTCCAGATCGTTGCTCAACCGGCCGTCGCCTCGGGGCACCTGCCGCTCCCTCTTGCTGATCCGCTCGGACCCGCCTGCCGTGGCATTGCGGAACTTCCGTCGCCGAACAGTGTACGCGAGTCCAAGGCGATACAGAGAGTCGCCTTTCGAGTGCTTAGAGTGATTACGTATACGGTATTTCGTGTTTAGAAGGGAAGATAAGGGGATAAATCAGCCCGGGTGCCACTGGTGCGGATTCGGCCGTCCGATACCGCTTCGGCCCAGTCCACCCGGCCGGTGGCCAGCCGCAACCAGGTGATCGGGTCGGTCTCCACCACGTTCGGCGGGGTACCCCGGGTGTGCCGGGGCCCGGCGCAGCACTGAATCGCACCGTAAGGTGGAACCCGAACTTCCACCGATCGGCCGGGCGCCCGCCCGGCCAACTCCATCAGCAGAGCCCGGACCGCGTCCCGCAGAAACTCCCGCTGCGGAGTGAGCCCGGCGTCGATCGCCGCTAACGCGCTGGCGACCGCCGGGGACTTATTGTGCGGAGAGGACACGACGGGACGATACGACCTGCGGTTCGGGCATCTCGCGCTGCCCCTGGGTCGCGCTCATCCGCCCAGACAAGGCATAGTGGCCGTCGGTGTACTCATGCGGGGTCGATCCCGGCCGGAAGGCGTAGGCCGGAGGAGTTGGAACCGGAAGGCGGTGGACGTGACAACACACCGACGAGCCTGGATACAGCGGGCCGGTGTGGTCGTGGCGCTGGCAGCCAGCGCCCTGCTCGCCCCCCTCGCCCAACCAGCCGCCGCCGAGGACCCGACGGTACAGATCACCGAACTGTCGAACGGCTCGCTACGCAGCGGCGAGAAGGCCACGCTCCGGTTCACCGTCCTGAACAACAACCCGATCCTCACGCCGTTCAGCATCAGCGTCGAGGTCTTCGACGGGCTCTCCTGTTCGGGCAACTGCAACATCCCCGCCAACCCGATCAACCCGGGTGAGACCGTCACCTTCACCGCCACCCTGACCGCCGGCAACCTCAACCCCGGCCAGAGCCGCAACGGGCAGGTCCGGGTCAGCGCCCAGGCCGGTGGCGACCAGGACAGCGACGCCCGCAACATGACCGTCCGCGGCCCGGAACAGCAGCAGCAGGTGCAGACCGTCGCCGAGGTGTCCGGCAAGGTCACCGACGAGGCCACCGGCGAACCCATCGCCGGCGCGACCGTCGCCCTGCTCGACTCCCAGCGCCGCTCGCTCAGCACCGAGACCAACAGCAGCGGCAACTACCGGTTCACCGGTTCCGCCGACCGGGTGATCACACCCGGCCAGATCGAGCTCGGCGCCAAGAAGGGCGACAGCACCAAGACTCTGACGATCAACGCCAGCGCCGGTCAGCGGATCACCAACCAGCGGATCGTGCTCGCGCTGCAGGCCGAGCCGACCGCCACCCCGTCCGCCACCCCGGACGCCACCGAGGAGGCGCTTCCCGAGGAGACGGCGGAGGGCGCGACCGGGGCACCGCAGGAGGTCCAGCAGGCCGCGAGCGAGGATTCCGGCTCCGGGCTCGGATCGTGGTTGCTGATCCTGGTCGGTGGCCTGCTGGTCGCCCTCGGCGTCGGCGCCATCGTGCTGCTCTGGATGCGGCGCAAGGAGAACGAGAACGACGAGGATCCGGACGGCGCCGCGGCCGCCGGACGGCCGCGCTCGGCCGCCCCGGGCAGCCAGGGTGTCTTCCACGGCGCCGACGATCCGACCCGGATCACCAACCGCGCCGGGGCCGGCGCCGACGCCACGATGGTGCACAACCCCGGCCTGGCCGACGCCCCGACGATGATGCACAGCCGGCCGCTCGTCGACGACGAGTTCCCCGACCCGTACGGCGCTCCGCTGCCCGCTCCGTCGCCGGCCGGTCCCCGGGCGCCCGGCTACGGCGGTGGACCGCAGGGCGGCTGGGACGGCGACGACGGCTACGGGCGCGGCGGCCCACCCACCCAGCTCGGCTACGGCGCCGCCCCGAGCGGCGGCTACGGCAACGCCCCCTCCTCCGGCAGTGGCTACGGCGAACCACCAGCCGGCCGGGCCGGCGGCTACGGCAATGCACCCTCCTCTGGCAGCGGGTATGGCAACGCCCCCTCCTCCGGCGGCGGCTACGGCAACGCACCCTCCTCCGGCAGCGGCTACGGCGAACCACCGGCCGGCCGGGCCGGCGGCTACGGCAACGCACCCTCGTCAGGCAGCGGCTACGGCAACGCACCCTCCTCGGGCAGCGGCTACGGCAACGCACCCTCCTCGGGCAGCGGCTACGGCAACGCACCCTCCTCGGGCAGCGGCTACGGCAACGCGCCGGCTTCCGGCGGCGGCTACGGCGGGCCGGCCGGCGGTGGAACCTACGGCGCGGGTGGTCGAGGCGACGAGCCGTACGGCGGCGAGCGTGGCTACGGCGGACCGTCCGCCCCGGCCGGCGGTCCGGACTACCCGGCAGCCGGCGGCGGTGGCTACGGCGCCGAGCGGTACGACGAGCCGACCGGCCGGTACAACGGGAGGGGTGCCGCCGGCGGCGACTACCCGCCGCCAGCGGCCGGCCCGGCAGCCGACCCCTACGAGCCGACCTCCTACGGCCAGCCCGGTCCGGCCCGGGGTCGCGGTTCCGACCAGCCGTACCCGCCCGAGCAGCGGTACGGCCAGGAGCCGGGTTACGGCGGCGCCCAGGGCGGCGGCTACGACCAGGGCGGCGGCTACGGCGGTGGCCGGGGCTATGACGGACCGAGCGCCGGCGGCGGGTACGAGGCCGGCCAGCGCCCCGGCTACGACTCCGGTGGCGGCTACGACCAGCCCGGCTACGGCGGCGGGTACGACCAGAGCCGTGGCGGCTACCAGTCGGGTGCCGCCGGCGGCGGCTACGACGAGCCGAGCGCGGGCGGCGGGTACGAACCCCGCCGCGGCTACGACGACCAGGCCGGCGGGTACGACCGGCCGGCGCCGCGCGGCGGCGACGGCTACGACAGCCGCGGCTACGGCGACGGCCAGCAGGGCTACTACGACGAGTCGGCCCAGGGCGGGCATGGCCGGTCGGCACCACCGCCCCCGGCCGCCGGCCGCTCCGAACGCCGCTCCCTCGACTGGCTGGACGACTGACCCGGCCGCGACTGACACTGCCGGCCAGGTCACCACTACCGCGACAGTTACCCAGTCCCACCTCGGCGGGCCTTGCCCAGTAATCCCGGACCTCTCGCGTATTACGTATCATTGGTGACACCTACCACGGAGGTGTCGCTGTGAAGCTCAACAGCAAGGGTCAGGTCACCATCCCAGCGGCGCTGCGAGCCAAACACGGACTCCACGAGGGCGACGATGTCGAAGTGATCGAAGAAGGCGGCGCGCTGCGGATTGTGCGCACCCAGGGCGCGGAAACCCGCGGCCAGCGACTGGTCCGGCACATGCGCGGCAGAGGCACCGCTCGCGAGACGGCTGGCATGTCCACCGACGAGCTGATGGAGTTGCTGCGTGGCGAGTGATCGGGTTCGAGCAATCTCGACTCGTAGGCCTGACGCCATCACGACCCTCGTCGACTCGAACGTCCTCCTGGACATCTTCACCGAGGACCCCAACTGGTCAACCTGGTCGGCTGACGCCCTCGGCGCGGCCAGGGACGCGGGCGAGCTCGTCATCAATCCGATCGTGTACGCCGAGATATCTGTCCGTTTCGATGGAATCGAAGAACTCGATGAGGCAATCCCCGCTGCGGACTTCCTACGCGAAGAGCTGCCGTATGCGGCAGGTTTCCTCGCCGGCAAGGCCTACAGCACATACCGAGCCAGGGGTGGCACCAAGCGGTCCCCCATCGCGGACTTCTACATCGGCGCACACGCGGCTATCTGTGGTTATGAGCTTCTTACCAGGGATGCCACGCGCTACCGCTCGTACTTCCCCAAGCTCACCCTGGTCACGCCGGCTCGATCCGAAAGCTGACCCGGGGGCGCGGGTTCAGCGCAGGCCGTTGCGGATGGCGACGGCGATCAGGGCGTCCGGGTCGTCGGTGATGATCCCGTCGACCCCCAGGTCGATCACCCGCTGCATGATCACCGGATCGTTCACCGTGTACGGGACCACCTTCAACCCGTCGCGTCGCCGCAGCACGTCCACGGTGGGACCGTGGAAGTAGGCCGGGCTCTCCCGCAGGTACCAGTCCGGTGAGGTCACCGTCGGCTGGCCCGGGTCGTGCACCTGCCAGTTGACCGAGACGGTCCCCGCGCCGGCGGCCCGCACCAGCCGGCCGAGGTCGCGGTACCGCCACCAGTCGAGGCCACCGGTCCACGGGCTGCGCACCGACGGGTCGTCGTAGACGGCCCGCAGCGAGCACTCGTCGGCAAGGGTGGCGCACTCGGCCGGTCCGTACTGCCAGACCAGCGCCACCGTCTCCAGCCGGCGGTTCAGCAACCGTGCGTAGGTGATGGTGCGCCAGTCGAACGACTGGATGGTCACCCGGTCGACCATCCGGTTCCGCTCGACCGCCCGGACCAACCGGGCGGTGAATTCCCGGTACGGGGCGGTGTCGGCCACCACCGGGCTGATCTTCGTTTCGATGTTCAACCGGACGTCGTCGCGGCCGCTGGCCCGGACCAGGCCGAACACCTCGTCGAGGGTGGGGACCCGGGCGCCCGGCACCGGCACCTGGTCCGGCGCGTCGGGCGGCGTGATCGAGCCGCAGTCCAGCGTCCGGAGCTGGCGCAGGGTCAGCTCGTGGACGAGCTTGCCGACGTACGGGAACTGCGGATCGCCCGGCCGGACCGGCGCGGTGTCGGCGCAGTGCGAGCCGTTCACGGTCCGGTCGTGCAGCACCACCAGGTGCCCGTCGCGGGTCACCCCGGTGTCCAGTTCGAGAGTGGAGACGGCCGGGTTGGTGAGCGCGTGCGCGAATGCCGGCAGGGTGTTCTCCGGCCGGTCCGCCCGGCCGCCGCGGTGCGCCTGCACGTCGAACGGCGAGGCGTACGACCGGGGCAGCGGCAGACGACGCTGCGCGAGCACGCTGCGGAGCCGGTCAGGGTAGTCGGTGATCAGCCCGTCCACGCCGTCGTCGAGCAGCTTCGCCATCGTCGGCGGGTCGTTCACCGTCCACGGCACCACCTTGATCCCGTGCCGGTGCGCGTGCCGGACCAGGTCCCGGGTCACGTAGGGCCGGTAGTTCGGGTCGTCGACCGTGCCGTTCTGCGGGAAGCCGTGCACCGGCGAGAAGGCCGCCGCGCCGAAGCTGCGGATCGCCCGGATCGGGTCACCACCGAAGTCGTCGATGTCGATGCCCCCCAGCCAGGGTGAGGCGCCGGGCGCGCCGACCTGGAGGAAGTCGTAGTTGGTGAGGGCGACAAGCGGCAGCCGGGGCTCCACCTCGGCCATCCGCATCAGCGCACCCCAGTCGAAGCTCTGGATGGTGACCTGGTCGACCAGCCCGGCCCGCCGTACCTCGGCCGCGGTCACCTGGACGAACTGTTCGCGCGGCGCGGTCTCGGTCGGGGCGCCCGCCTCCACCTTGGTCTCGACGTTCAGCCGCACGCCGCTGGCGCGATACCGCTTGACCAGCGCGAACACCTCGCTGAGCAGCGGCATCCGGGCGCCCGGCACGGCGACCTGACCGGGGCGGTCCGGCAGCGTCGCGCTGCCACAGTCGAGGGTGCGTATCTGGGCCAGGGTCAGCGTGTTGACGTACCTCCCGACGTACGGCCAGGCCGGGTCGCCGGGCGTGACCGGCGCGGTGTCGGCGCACTTCGCCGGGCTGATCCGCCGGTCGTGGGTGACCACCGCCCGGGCGTCGGCGGTGATCTGCACGTCCAGCTCCAGCGTGCTGACCCCGAGCCGCAGCGCATTGCCGAACGCGGCAAGCGTGCTCTCCACCCGGAGCCCGAGTCCACCCCGGTGCGCCTGCAGATCGAACCCGCCGGGGCGGTGCCAGCCGGATCGGGCCGCGTGGCCCATGCCGGGTGCCGGGGCGGCCGACGCCGGTCCCGGCGCGGCCAGCAGGCCGGCGCCGACCAGCAGCGCAGAAAGGATGGCGGTACGCCGGTGGTGATGGGTCATCGCTGGCGGTCCAATCACGTCGTCAGTCGCGTATCGGACAGCATGGATGCTCCGGGCGGCCGGGGGACGTGCGGCAGGAGACCACGGTGTGAACAATCCACTCACCCGCCGCGCCCATCGCCGCCACCCCGATCGGGTACGCGGACCGCGTCAGCCGGCTACGAAGACCCCGCCCCGCAGCAGCGGTACGACCTCGCAGCCGCCGACCGCAACCGCCGCCTCGACGTCCCCGGCGAAGCCGCGGCCGGCCAGTTCGCGCCCGGAGACGCAGCCGCGGACGGCGGCCGGCACGTCGGGGACGCTGGCCAGCGCGGCGAGCGCCACCGCGGCCTCCACCGAGAGCCCGCCGGCCGCCCCGGCGAGGCCGTCGAGGACCGCCGCGGCGCCGAGCAGGTCCTCGACGCAGGGCCGCAACGTCCCGTCGGGCCACCGTTCGCCGGCCGCGATCACGCCGACCGGCGCGCCCGTCGTGGCGTACCCCCGGTTGAGCAGCCAGCGGCCGACGGCGGCCGCGTTGCGGAGGTTGCCGGCGAGCACCGGCCGGCCGGTGGCGCCGGCGGCGGCGCAGATCGCGGACCCGTTCGGTGACGGCAGCACCAGGTCGGCGGCGACCGGGGCGGTCTGCAGCGCCACCGGCGAGAGAGACCACGGGTGGTCGGCGTCCACGGCGGTGCGGCCGACCGCGACGGCGGTGGCCCCCACCCGGACCGCGTAGTCGGCGGCCTGCTCACCCCAGGGGAACGGGTGCACCCGCATCCCCCGGCCGACGGCGATCTCGACCGAGGTGGTGAAGGAGAGCACGTCCACCACCACCAGGGCGGCGCATACCCGGCCGAGTTCGGCGGCCCCGGCGAGGCCCCAGTCGAACCGTGCTCCCGCGCCCGGTTGGGCGTGCACGGTGTCGGTCACGAGGCTCAGCCGCTCCCGCCCGGCCGCTGGTCCGACTCAGCGGCCGGCGGCGGCTCGGCCGCTTCCGCTGACTCGGCCGTTGGCGGCTCGGCCGCGTCCACCTGTTCCGTCCCTGCCGGCCCGGCCGCGTCCGGGGCAGACCGCTGGCCAGATCCGGCCACCACCGTCTGCGCCTCGGCCTGCTCAGGCTCCGCCTGCTCAGGCTCGGCCTGCTCAGCCGGTCCGCTGTCGGCTTCGGCGGCCTCGGTCGGCGCGGTGTCGGCGGCGGGATCGGCCGGGATGCTGTCGACGGGTCCGCCGGGCTCGGTAAGCGCGGCGTTCGGCACCGCGCCGCCGAACAGCCGGGGCAGCGTGGCCGAGTGGGCGGCGCGCAGGTCGTCCAGACTCACCGTGAACTGGTCCCGGATCTCCAGCTCCCCGGCGGTCGAGTCGGTGACCCCGATCAGCGTCCAGAGGAGGCCGCGCTCGGTGCAGAGCGCCGTGAACGCCTTCTCGTGACCGCGCGGCACCGCCACCATGGCCCGGCCGGCGGACTCGCTGAAGAGGAACACGAACGGCATCGAGCCGACGCCGAACTCCTCCGGAATCGCGACCCGGGCGCCCACGCCGTACCGGAGGCAGGATTCGACGAGCGCCTGGGCCAGCCCACCGTCGGACAGGTCGTGGGCGGACCGGATGTGGCCGACCCGGGCCGCCTCGGCGATCAGGTCACCGAGCACCCGCTCCGCGCCGAGATCGACCTGCGGCGGGATGCCGCCCAGGTGGTTGTGCGTCACCCAGGCCCACTCGGAGCCGGAGAGCTCCACCCGGGTCTCGCCGAGCAGGAAGATCAGGTCGTGGTCGTGGCCGGTGGTGGGCGCGAAGCCCATCGGTACCCGCTGGGCCACGTCGTCGAGCACACCCAGCACGCCGACCACCGGAGTGGGGTGGATGGCGGCCGCCCCGGTCTGGTTGTAGAAGCTCACGTTGCCGCCGGTGACCGGGATGCCCAGCTCCGCGCAGCCGTCCGCGAGTCCGCGTACCGCCTCGGCGAACTGCCACATCACGGCGTGGTCCTCGGGGGAGCCGAAGTTGAGGCAGTCGGTGACGGCGACCGGGCGGGCACCGGTCACCGCGACGTTGCGGTACGCCTCGGCGAGCGCCAGCTTCGCCCCCTGGTACGGGTCGAGGCGCGCGTACCGGCCGTTGCCGTCGACCGAGAGGGCGACCCCGAGGCCGGTGCGCTCGTCGAGCCGGATCACCCCGGCGTCCTCCGGCTGGGCCAGCACGGTGTTGCCGAGCACGTACCGGTCGTACTGCTCGGTCACCCAGGTCTTGTCGCAGAGGTTGGGCGAGGCGATCATCCGCAGCAGGGTCGCCTTGAGGTCGTCCGCCGACGCCGGCCGGGGCAGCGTCTCGGCCCGGTCGGCCTGCAGCAGGATCAGGTCGGCCGGCTCGCGCATCGGCCGGGCGTAGACCGGGCCGTCGTCGACGAGCGACCCCGGCGGCACGTCGACCACGAGGTGGTCGTGCCAGGTGATCAGCAGCCGGCCCGGCTCCGCCTCGGCCCGGTGCCCGTTGACGGCCGGGGCCGCTCCGGTCACCTCGCCGATCGCGGTGGCCAGCACGCCCCACTTGCGGGCGGTGGCGAGCACCGCGTCGAGCTTCTCCGGGGCGACGATCAGCAGCATCCGCTCCTGCGACTCGCTCGCCAGAATCTCGTGCGGCCGCATCGACGGCTCGCGCAGCGGGACCCGCTCCAGCCAGACCCGCATGCCGGTGCCGGCCGCGGCGGCCGTCTCGGTGAGCGCGCAGGTCAGCCCGGCCCCGCCGAGGTCCTGGATGCCGACCACCAGCTGGGCGTCGTACAGCTCCAGGCAGGCCTCGATCAGCAGCTTCTCCATGAACGGGTCGCCGACCTGCACGGACGGGCGGCGCTGTTCGCTGCCCTCGTCGAAGGTGGCGCTGGCCAGCACCGACACCCCACCGATGCCGTCCCGGCCGGTCTTGGCGCCCATCAGCACCACCACGTTGCCGGCGCCGGTGGCCTCCTTGCGCTGCAGCCGGTCGACCGGCAGCACCCCCAGGCAGAGGGCGTTGACCAGCGGGTTGCCCTGGTAGCAGGGGTCGAAGACGACCTCACCACCGATGTTGGGCAGCCCGAGGCAGTTGCCGTACCCGCCGATCCCGGCGACGACGCCGGGCAGCACCCGCGCGGTGTCCGGGTGGTCGGCCGCGCCGAACCGCAGCGGGTCCATCACGGCGATCGGGCGGGCGCCCATCGCGAGGATGTCGCGGACGATGCCGCCGACCCCGGTCGCCGCGCCCTGGTACGGCTCGACGAAGCTCGGGTGGTTGTGCGACTCGACCTTGAAGGTCACGGCGAGGGTGTCCGAGATCTGGATCACCCCGGCGTTCTCCCCGATGCCGGCGAGCATCCGGTCGCTCGGCGGCGCCTTCTCGCTGAACTGCCGCAGGTGCACCTTGCTCGACTTGTAGGAGCAGTGCTCGCTCCACATGATCGAGTACATCGCCAGCTCGGCCTGGGTGGGACGGCGGCCGAGGATCTGCCGGATCCGGTCGTACTCGTCGTCGCGCAGCCCGAGTTCGACGTACGGCTGCAGTTCGTCCCCGGTGGCGGCGGCCACCTCGACGGTGTCGAGCGCGCCCTGGTACTCGCCGTCCGGGTCCAGCTCCGGAACCCGGCCGTTGGACGGCCCGGCGGCGCCGGTGGCCGCCGGGCCGGACGGTGCTGGCGCGGCGGGCGGCATCGGCGCGGGCACGGGGACCGCCGGGGGCGGGTTCACCGACGCGGCGGGCGGGACCTCCGGCGGGGCGAAGGCGGCCGGCACCAGCGGCGGCTCGCCGCTGGGCGCGTTCGGCGGCGTGCCGCCGCCCGACGTCGTGTCCGGCTGAGTGGTCATACCGGTGCCCCCGCCAGCTGCTTGAGGATCGAGGTGAAGAAGCCGAGCCCGTCGAGCGACGGGCCGGTCAGCGCCTCCACCGCGTGCTCCGGGTGCGGCATGATGCCGACCACGTTGCCGGCTTCGTTACTGATCGCGGCGATGTCGCGCTGCGAGCCGTTCGGGTTCCCGTTGAGGTAGCGGGCCACCACCCGGCCGCTCGCCTCCAGCTCGTCCAGGGTGCGCTGGTCGGCGACGTACCGTCCCTCGCCGTTCTTGACCGGAATCAGGATCTCCTGCCCGGGCTGGAAGGTGTTGGTCCAGGCGGTCCGCGTCGAGTCGATCCGCAGCCACTGGTCGCGGTTGCGGAAGTGCAGGTGCTCGTTGCGGGTCAGCGCGCCGGGCAGCAGGTGCGCCTCGCAGAGGACCTGGAAGCCGTTGCAGATGCCGAGGACCGGCAGGCCGTTGCGAGCGCCCTCGACGATCGTTTCCATCACAGGGGCGAACCGGGCGATCGCGCCGCACCGCAGGTAGTCGCCGTAGGAGAAGCCGCCCGGAAGCACGACGGCGTCGACGGCGTACAGGTCGGGGTCGTCGTGCCAGAGCCGCACCGGCTCGGCGCCGGCGAGCCGGACGGCGCGGGCGGCATCGCCGTCGTCGAGCGACCCCGGGAAGGTCACCACTCCGACCCGCGCGGTCACTTGACCGCCTCCGATCCGTCCCGGCCGGCGCTGTCGCCCGCCGGCCCAGCGGTGGCGTCGGCGCCGGTGACCTCAGCGGGGGCGTCGGCCACAGGGGCGTCGGCCGCAGGGGCGGCGCTCGTGGTGGCCGTGACCGGGGCGGCCGCCTGCCCGGCGGGCACGGCCACCACGTCGGTGGCCACGGCAGCGCTGTCGGTGCCGGCGGGGCTGTCGGCGTTGGCCGGGCTGGCGTTGGCCGGGCCGGCGTCCTCGGCGGTGTCCGGGTCGGCGGCCAGCCAGACCTCGAAGTCCTCGATGACGGGGTTGGCCAGCAACTTGTCCGCGATCACCCGAGCCCGGTCGAGATCGGGTTCACCGGCGAACTCGAGCTCTATCCGGCGCCCGATCCGCACGGAGGTGACATCGTCGACACCCAGCCGCGGCAGCGCGTTGGCGACGGCCTGACCCTGGGGGTCGAGAATCTCCGGCTTGAGCATGACGTCGACCACGACGCGAGGCACTGGGCACTCCTGACTGTGTTCGCAGTTGGGTGCCGGCCCACAAGGGGCGAGCGGGGCCAGCCTACCTGCCAGATCCGCCGTCGTACGCACGGCCCGCCCTGTGGACAACGCTGTGGAAAACGCTCCTGCCACTCCCGGATCACCCGTCGCGGTGCGCCACCCGGGTTGCCGCCCGGGGGGTCATAACGTGTGAAGGATGGTCAATCTGATTCTTGTGGCCGCCCAGCGGGACTCCTAGCGTCGGTCGTCGAACGGCTCGACCCCCCGAGCCGATTCGGTGACCCCGGGTAAACCCCCGGAAGGAGCCCTCTATGCGCGTACGCCTCACCCTGGCGATGCTCGCCACCACCCTCGTCGGCGCGCTGGTCGCGCCATCGGCCGCGGCGGCCGGAACGGCCGCGCCGGTCACCCCAATGATCATCGGCGGCAGTACGGTCTCGTCCGCTCCCTGGGCGGCCGCCGTCTTCAGCAACGGCTCGTTCACCTGCTCCGGCACGATCATCGCCGCCCGGTGGGTACTCACCGCCCGGCACTGCGTCTCCGGCACCATGTCGGTCCGGGTCGGCAGCGTGAACCGGTCCTCCGGCGGCGTCACCCGCACCGTCAGCGCCAGCTACGGCCGGTACGACCTGGCCCTGCTCTACCTGGCCAGCGCGGTGAGCACCACGTACGTCACCCTGTCCAGCAGCTATCCGCCGGTGGGCTCCACCAACTCGATCTACGGCTGGGGCATGACCTGCTACAGCGGCTGCTCCGCCTCCTCCCAGCTCAAGACCGCGAACGTGCAGGTCACCAGCACCAGCGTCACCGACGCGTACGGCGGCCGGGCGATCCGGAGCAGCCGGATCAACGGCAACGCGTGGCGGGGTGACTCCGGCGGACCGCAGTTCTACAACGGCGCCCAGGTCGGGGTGGCCTCCACCGCCGACGGCCAGACCATCCAGAACTACGGCAGCGTCGCCTACAACCGGGCGTGGATCAGCTCCACGGCCGGCGTCTGACCAGCAACACCAGTTCCTCTCCTCAGGTGCGGGGCGGACGTCCCCGGAGATCCCGGTCGTCCGCCCCGCCCCGTTTCTCAGCATCCGAAGATCGGCCGCCCGAGCCGATATGAACAGAACTCACAATTACCCGGCACGCCTCTGCCAGCATCAACAGTGTGCTGGTCGTGACCACGGATCATCTGCCCGGATACGAAATCATGGCGATTCTCGGCCAAGTGGTCTCCTCGCAGGCACGGACCCGCAACCCGTACCGCGAGGGGGTCAAGAATCTACGAGGAGGAGCGTATGACCCGAAAGCCCCGGAGAACCTCACCCGCTGGCGAACCGACGCCGTGGCCCAACTGGGCGAGGAGGCCCGCCGGCTAGGCGCCAACGCGGTGATCGGGATGCGTTTCGACCACCGCGAGGTCGGTGAGATGTGGATGGAGCTGTGCGCGTACGGCACCGCCGTGGTGGCCCTCCAGCGGGCCGCCGATGAACGACCCGCCGAGCAACCGGCGATCGCGGCCGAGACCGCGCACCTCGCCGAACCTCTCGACCCCGGCAAGATCGCCGAATCGCCGAGCGCCCCGAACCTGGGCAGCGCGGCGGCCACCCCGACCCGCGACTCCTGACACCGGGCCGGCGCGATCCGGGCCGGCTCGACCGGGCCGGATCCGATCGCTACAGGATCGGTGCCGGCCGGTAGGCCGCCGCCGCCGGGTGAGCCGCGACGACCACGGCCACCCGCTCGGCCACCGCCGCCACCTGGGCCGGAGCCGCCCCGGCGAAGGCCGACCGGTCGGCGACCAGGGCATCGATCTCGGCCCGCCCGAGCCCCAGCCGGCCGTCGGCCGCCAGCCGGTCGAACAGGTCGTTCTCCGCCACGCCCTTCTCCCGCATCGCCAACGCCACCCCCACCGCGTGCTCCTTGATCACCTCGTGCGCGACCTCCCGGCCGACGCCGCGCCGCACGGCCGCCACCAGGATCTTCGTGGTCGCCAGGAAGGGCAGGTAGCGGTCGAGCTCCCGGCCGATCACCGCCGGGTACGCACCGAACTCGTCGAGCACGGTGAGGAACGTCTGGAACAGCCCGTCGGCGGCGAAGAACGCGTCCGGCAGCGCCACCCGGCGCACCACCGAGCAGGAGACGTCCCCCTCGTTCCACTGGTCCCCGGCCAGCTCGCCGACCATCGACAGGTAACCCCGGATGATCACCGCCAGCCCGTTGACCCGCTCGCTGGACCGGGTGTTCATCTTGTGCGGCATCGCGCTGGAGCCCACCTGACCGGGCTTGAAGCCCTCGGTGGCCAACTCCTGGCCGACCATCAGCCGGATCGTGGTGGCCAGCGACGACGGCGCGGCGGCGGTCTGCGCCAGCGCGGCGACCACGTCGAAGTCCAGCGACCGGGGGTACACCTGACCGACGCTGTCCAACACCCGCCGGAAGCCGAGGTGCCCGGCCACCCGCCGCTCCAACTCGGCCACCTTCGCGGCGTCCCCGTCGAAGAGATCGAGCTGGTCCGCGGCGGTGCCGACCGGCCCCTTGATGCCGCGCAGCGGGTACCTGTCGATCAGGTCGGCGAGGCGCTCGTAGGAGATCAGTAGCTCTTCGGCCGCCGACGCGAACCGCTTGCCCAGCGTGGTGGCCTGCGCCGCGACATTGTGCGAGCGCCCGGTGAGCACCAGGTCGGAGTGCTCCACGGCGAGCGCGGCCAGCTTGGCCAGGGTGGCGACAACCCGGTCGCGGATCAGCTCCAGCGAGGCCCTGATCTGCAGCTGCTCGACGTTCTCGGTCAGGTCCCGCGAGGTCATCCCCTTGTGGATGTGCTCGTGCCCGGCCAGCGCGCTGAACTCCTCGATCCGCGCCTTCACGTCGTGCCGGGTGACCCGCTCACGGTCCGCGATCGAGGCCAGGTCAACCCGATCAACAACCCGCTCGTACGCCTGCACCACCCCGTCCGGCACGGCCACGCCGAGGTCGGCCTGGGCCCGGAGTACGGCCAGCCAGAGCCGCCGCTCCAGCCGGATCTTCTCCTCCGGCGCCCAGAGCGCGACAAGCTCGGCAGAGGCATAGCGGGCGGCGAGAACGTTGGGAATCTGAGCAGGCTGCGTCACCTGCCCCATTCTTCCGCACCCGCGAGTCCGGGGCGCAGGCACGGCGCGGTCCCCCGAGCGCTCGTATATACTGGACCGGCTGACTAGATATATTGGGGGCGGGATGACCAAGATCCTCGTGGACGTCGACGACGCGGCGCTGGCCGATGCCGCGGCAGCTCTTGGTACCGGGACAAAGAAGGACACGGTGAACGTCGCGCTGCGGGAGGCCGCCGCCCGGCTGCGGCGGGCCCGAGCTCTCGTCGAGCTGGGTGCCCGAGCCGAGGCCGGCGACTTCGACGAGCTTCTGGACAAGGGAACCTATCGGTCGTGACGCACGGCGATTTCCTGATCGACACGAGCGCACTCGTCCGGTTACTACGAGACCCGGTGCTGCGCGTCCGGTGGGAACCCGCGATATCGGCCGGCATCGTCGCCATCTGCCCCCTCACTGAGCTCGAGTTTCTCTATTCCGCACGATCGGCGGCCGATCGCCGTTGGCTCCTGGATCAGCTCGAACTCGCCTACCCTCCCGTGCCCATGCCCGATCACAGCTATCGGCGGGCGGCCGAGGTGCAGGCGGAGCTGAACGACCTCGGTAGCCATCGCTCGGCCGGGGCCGTCGACCTGTTGATCGCCGCCACGGCCGAGTTGCACGACCTCACCCTGTTGCACTACGACCACGACTTCGAGCAGATCAGCCGGGTGACCGGCCAGCCGATGAAGTGGGTCGCCCCGGCCGGCTCGGTGAAGTGACGGCCCACTAGCCTGCCCGACGATGGACGGGCAAACCTGGATCGAGACCACCCGCACCGCGTACGACCTGGTCGCCGCCGACTACGCGGAGACGCTGCGGGACCGGCTGGCCGGCGACCCGTTGGAGCGGGCCATGCTCGGCGCGTTCGCCGAACTGGTCCCGGCCGGCACCGGACTACCGGTCGCCGATCTGGGCTGCGGACCCGGCCGGATCACCGGCCACCTGCACGCCCTCGGCCTGCCGGTCTTCGGCATCGACCTGTCTCCCCAGATGGTCGCGGTGGCCCGCCGGACCTACCCCGACCTGCGATTCGAGGAGGGCTCCCTGCTCGCCCTCGACCTGCCCGGCGCCAGCCTCGCCGGCGCGACCGCCTGGTTCTCGATCATCCACGCCCCGACCGAGCAGCTCCCCGTCATCTGCGCGGAGCTGCACCGCGTCCTGGCTCCCGGCGCTCCGCTCGCGCTCGCCTTCCAGATCGGCGACGAGGACCTCGTGCACCGCGACCACGCCTACGGCCACGACCTGTCGATCTACCTCTACCGCCGCTCACCCGACCTGGTCGCCCGCCTGCTCCGCGAGGCCGGCCTCGACCTCGTCGCCCGGATGCGCCGCGAAACCCCCGACCCGGACCTCCCGCCGGCGATGTACCTCATCGCCCGCCGCCCGGCCGGGCACGAGGTGAACACCAGTTACCCCAAAACCGAGTCGTAGGGTAACCGATGTTCACCTCGTGCTGGCTCACCGGCGGTTCTGGAGCTGAGGTTGACCGCCGGGCGACAATGATCGCGTGCCGGTCGTGGAGGCGGAGGTGACCGTCGGAGTTGCGCCGGAGCTGGCGTTCGCGGTGTCGCAGACGACCGCGCCTGTCCGCTACCGGTGGGATCCGTTCGTCCGTGAGCAGCACTTCACCGACGGCGCCACCCGGCCCGGCAAGGGCGTCCGCACCTTCACCCGGTCCCGGCACGGCCTGACCATGATCAGCGAGTACGTGTCGTTCGCGCCGCCGCGCAACGTGGGCATGAAGATGGTGCGCGGGCCGTGGTTCTTCGAGATGTTCGCCGCCGGTTGGCGGTTCTCGCCGGCCGCCGAACCGGGCCACGCCGTCGCCACCTGGCGGTACAGCTTCCACACCCGGCCCGCGTTCCTGCGCCCGGTCGCCGACCGGATCGGGGTCTGGCTGCTCGGCCGCGACATCCGGCGCCGGATCGCCGGGTACGCCGCCGGCTGCGCCGACCCGGAGGTGCTGGCCGCCGCCCGCGAATCACTGGCCCGCTGACACCGCGTACACGTCGGCCGCCGACGTCCGCTGGGCCGCCTTCCTCACTCGTGGTCCTTCGCCCCCACCCGGAAGGCCAACCGGTCGAGGTAGCTGATCTGCAGCAGGACGAAGGCCACCAGGAAGGCGAAGAAGATCGGCAGCGGCAGGATCAGCTCCCGGGCCAGTGCGGCCACCCCCTCGGGCTGTTGGACCGCGTACCGGGCCACCGTCACCGTCGCCGGCGTCGTGTCCGGATCGACCGCGACGACGAGCGGCCAGAGCAGCGACTGCGCGTGGCACAGCCAAGTCGCGAGGACGACCAGCAGCAGCAGCGGCAACGCCGGCAGCACCATCGACCGGCCGAAGCCCGCGCCGGCCCGCCAGCTGCCCCGCTGGCCCCGGAAGAAGAGCGTGAATCCGACCAACGCCGGAATCGACACCCAGCCCGGCGGCACCATCCCGAGGAACGTGCTCAGCCGGTCGGCCTCCTGCGCGCGGAGGAATCCGTCCAGGACCAGCGGGCCCGTGCCGACGAAGAGCCACGGCGCGAACGGCAGCAGCAGCAACTCGCTCCAGCGGCCCAGTGGTCGCAACCCGCCGATGCCGAACCCGGCCGCCGCCGCCAGGGCGACCGGCAGCGTCGCCGCGACGAACGTCGGCAACCAGGTGTACGCGAGCACCGTCCCCAGGCTGACGCCCGTGTCGATCGACGAGCCGTCCGAACCCCGGTAGAGCCAGGGCCAGAGCACCCAACCAACAAAGGCCACGAACAACACCAACCCGGGTACGAGCAGCACCCGGCTGATCAGTCGGCTGGCGCCGTCGGTGGGCGACCTCTTCTCCTTCGCCAGCACCTCGAACCGGGCCCGGCTGACCACCAGCAACCCGACCGCCAGCAGCCCCATCAGCCCGAGCACGACCAGCAGCAGCACCGACCAGGCGGAGCCCAGCCCGAACCGGAAGGTACGGAAGCCCTGGTTCACCACGTCCAGCATCGGTGTCGTCGTGGACCGTGCCGGACCGCCGTTGGTCAGCAGCCAGGGTGCGGTGAAGCTCTGCAGCACCACCGCGATCACCCCGAGGCCCACCACGGCACCGACGGTGGCCAGCGCCGCCACTGTGGCGGGGGCGGATGCCCGACCCCGCAGCGCGCTCAGGAACAAGGTGGTCGCCACCGCCACCACCAGCCCGAACGAGATGGCCGCCACCAGCCAGATCAGCGTGCCCCGGGGTTGGTCGGCGAGGCTGCCCGGTTCGAGACGCTCCGCCCGCCAGCAGACCAACAGGGCGACCGGCGCGTACCCGGCCAGCGGCAGGGCGAGCAACGCCCGGGTGACCCGGCGGGCGAGCGGACCCGCCCGGTCGGCGACGACCGCGAGCAGTGGCGCGGCCACCAGCGCGAAGAGCAGCGGCAGCAGAGCCAGCAGCAGGGCGAACCCGACCGGCCCGGCCAGCCCCTCCTCGAACAGCTGCCGGTAGTTGTCCGTGCCCACCGACTCCGGCTCACGCGTCGGGTTGCCATCCTGGAAGCTGCGCCGCAGGGTGGCGAGCGAGGGCAGCAGGTAGGACCAGACCAGCGCGATCAGGGCGGGCAGCAGCAGCGCCAGCCCCACGATCATCCTGGCCGCCGGCTCCATTCCGGCGGTCGTCGGGTGCACGGCCGGGCGGCCCGCGGTCGGTTGCCCGGTTGCGGGGTCGGTCATCGACAAACTCCCTGGTTCGACGGTCGGCGGCGGACGCCGTCGAGGTTAGGGCCGCCGTGCAAGGCCGGTCGGGCAAGATCGCGAAGGTCGCCGGCTGGCCGTACTCTCCCAGGTGGGATGGGTTGGCGCGGCCGAGCGCGGCGCCCACCGCACGCGGTTGGACGGACCGAGCGAGTCGGAAGAGGCGTACCGGATGGGGTGGTCCTGGCTGATCTGGGCGGGTGGTGGCGTGGTGCTGCTGGCCGCCGGTTTCGGCTCGGCGCTGGCCCCCCGGTTGCGGGACCGCCGGCGGGCGCGGCGGATCGCCTGGTCCACCGCGCGGGCCGCGATCTCCAGCGCGACGATCAGCCGGGACGCCGCCGCGGTCCCGGTCCCGGAGGCCGACCGGCTCCTCGCGCGCGCCGAACTGATCGCCGCCGACCGCGGCGGTGACGCCGCCGCCCACAGCGCCATCGAACACGCCCGCCAGGCCGACCAGCTCTGGCGCCTCGCCACCGACGAGCAGCCGACCCCCGTCCGCCGTCAGCAGCCCGACCAGCCCTGGCGCGACGCCACCGGTAACCAGCCAACCCCCGGCGGCCGCGAGCCCGCCGGTGACCGGGAGCCCGCCGGTGACCGGGAGGCCAGCGGTGACCGGGAGGCCAGCGGTGGCTGAAGCGGTGACGGGCCGGAGCGGTGCATCCCGTGGCTGGCGGCGGCGGGCCGCCCGCTGGGCGGAGCCGCTGCGCTGGACGCTGCTCGGCGTCGCCGTGCTCGTGCTGGTGGTGTTCCTGGTCGCGCAGCGGCAGAGCACCGACGTCAGCTACGGCGAGTCGCCGGCCACCGCCGCCATCCCGGAGGGGTCGGCCGGCGAGCTGACCGACGCGAGCGTGCCGTCGGTCGCCGAGATGACGGCACTCGTCGCGGCCGAACCGGTCGTCCGGCTGCCGGGCGCCGTCGCCACCTGGGACGAGCAACAGGTACGCGAGGTGATCGGCGACTCCGACACCCGGATCCTGGTGGCGCCGCCCGGCCTGGACAAGGCGGAACGGGACCTGATCCGCGACGTCGAGAACGCCACCGTGCGGGTCGTCGGCACCGAGGTCAGCGGCGGCATCTACCAGGCCGTCCCCGACACGATCCCGAGCTGGCGGGCCCGGTTCGCCACCCACGACGTGACCGGTTCCCTGGTCGCGCTGATCGCCAACCTGCGGGACCGGCCCACCCCACCCGACGTCGACCCGCTGACCTGGCGGGACCCGGCACCCGCCGAACTCGCGGCCGTCGCCGCCGACCTGCGCGCCCACGGGCGGCACGTCGCGCCCGGCGCCACCCTGACCGGCGTACCCGAAAAGGCGGCCGCGGCGGCGTTTCCCGCCGGCGCCCGGTATGTCGCGCTGCCCTACCAGGCGCCGGGCGAGCCGCTGCCCCGGTACGGGCCGGCGCTCGCGGGGCTCTTCCCGGACACCCCGATCGTGGTGCTCTACGGCTCCTGGGTCGAATACCACGGCCCGGAGGCGGAACAGTTCGCCGACATCGCCGCGGCCACCTTCTACGCCCAGTTCGGCGATCGGCTCAGCCGGTACGCCTACCCGCAGGACAACGTGCTCGGCGCCTGGCTCGACCGGGTCACCGAGATCCGGTACGCCGGCGTCTTCGAGCGGCCGCTGCCGTACCGGCCGTTCGACCCGCTGCGGGTGGCGTTGCCCGCGCTGCCGTGGATCTTCGCTGGCTGCGTACTCGTGTTCCTGATCTTGTCGGTGCGGTCGTTGCCGCGCGTCGCGGGCCTCGCCGCGCCGGTGGTCCGCGGCCCCGGGGTGTCGTCGCGGTTGGCCGGGCTGACCGCGCTGGCGGTGGAGATGTCGCTGCTCACCGACCGGCGCAGCGACCCGGCGCTGGTCCGGGGCATCGCGGCGCTGGGCGCGGCCCGGGAGGCGCTGGACGAGCGGCTGCCGGCCAGCCAGGTACGCCGCCTGCTGGCCGACGCGGAGGCGGAATTGGACGCCGCCGCCCGCACGATGGCGATCCCCGCGTACCGCCCGAGCGCCTACCTGCGGGGGCGGCTGTCGTGACCCGGTCCGGCGGGAAGAGGACCGCGCGGCAACGGCGACGGGCATTGGCCGCGACCGGCCAGACGACCGGGTCGGCCGGGCGGGCGACCGGGTCGGCCGGGCGGGCGACCGGGTCGGCCGGGCGGGCGACCGGGTCGGCCGGCCGCCGGTCGAAGCTGGTCGGCCGGCTGGGTCGATTCGTCGGCACCCCGTTCGGGTTCGCCGTCCTCGGCTGCCTGGTGCTGGCCGGGTGGGCGCTCTGGTCCGGCGGCATCCTGGACAACGCGATCGCCCGCGACGTGCGCTCCTCCGCCGTGTACGCGGCGCCCGGTGTCGACCTGGACGAGGCCGCCGCCGAACGGATCATCGGCAACCGGCGGCTGGTGGTGGTCATCCTGGAGCCGGGCGCCTCGCTGCGGGACGGCTGCGACGACGTGAAGAGCGCCGCCGACGGCACGGTCGTGCTGCTGCTCGCCCGTGACGGCGACGAGTTCGACAGGTACGGCTGCGCGCTGCTGCCCGAGCGCGACGACGAGAACTTCGGCCGCGCGTTCGTCGCCGAGTCGATCATCGGCCGGGGTGTCGACGGGTTCGTGGACGATCCGCTGGCGGCGATGAAGGTGATCGCCGTCAACTACGACCTGCTGGTACGCGCCGGCACGGTCCCCGACGGCGCCCGCAGCATCAGCCCGTCGCTGCCCCGCTTCCTGGTCGCGGTGGCCGCCGTGTGCGCCGTGGTGGTGGGTGCGACGGTGGCGTGGGTGGGTGCCCGGCGGGCCGGCCGGCTGGCCGCGAACCGGCAGGCCCGCCGGGAGGCGGCCGCCGACAGGCGCAGCGAGCTGGCCGCCGCGACCGCCGTGCTCGCCCAGCAGATCATGGACCTGGACCGCCGGTTCGGGACGCTGCCGGCCACCGTCTCCCGGGCCGTCGAGTTCCGCCAACTCGCCGCCGATTACGCCGGCCTGCTCGACGACCTCACCACCCGTGACGGCGACCCGTCCGACGCCGACCTCGACCGCCTATCCACGCACGTCGAGGAGCTGACCACCCGCTGCCGCCATTTGCACACTTCTGCCCCGTAAGCTCCCCCCGCTCGCCGCACCTCGGCCCGCCGCCGCCCGCTCATCGGCCGCACGAGGTGAACGCCAGTTACCCTAAAACTGCGTCGTAGGGTAACTGGCGTTCACCTGGTGGCCGGATCGTGGCGCCGGGGACCGGAAACTCGTGGAGTCAGGGACGGGCGAGGACGCCGGAGCGGACAGCGGTGAGGAAGGCGGTCCAGCCGGCGGACCGATAGACCAGCACCGGCCCACCGCGGTCATACGTGTCGCGCACCGCCACCCGACCACTGCCATCCAACACCGGCCCCGCCTCGACACAGTTGCCGCTGCCGCCCTCGCTCCGGGAGCTGACATGCCAGGCCACCCGGGGGGCGGGTGTCGCAGTTCGCATGGACATTCCACTCACTCCATCTCGGCAACCAACTCTGAGAGGAACGCGACTGTGTCGCCAGGTGAGAGCGCAGTGTCGCAGAGCTGATGGTAGCGGGAGACGAGATCGGCGGCCTTCTCCGCCTCGACGTAGACGGCGCCGGCCGGAGTGTGCATGGCAGCGGCATCCGGGTAAGGCTCGGCCATGCGCAGGATGTCGAACGGTCCATCCGGACTGGCGTGGGCGCCGGCACTGAACGGCAGCACCCGGATCTCGAAGCCGGACCGGCTGGCGATGCTCACAAGGTGTGCCAGTTGCGCGCGCATCGTCGCCGTTCCGCCCACGAGACGTCTCGCCACGGACTCGTCCAGGAGTGCCTTGAGTTCCAAGGGCTCGTCCCGGTCGAGCAGCCGTTGCCGAGCCATCCGCAACTCGATCCACCGTTCGATCTGCTCGTCATTGCCAGCGCCGTTGGCCGTCCTGATGATCGCCTCGGCGTATTCGCGGGTCTGCAGCAAACCAGGGACGACCACCGTGGAGAAGTAGCAGATGGCGGTGGCTCGGCTCTCCAGCCAGATGCGGTCGATCAGCTCGCCCGCCACGTCGCCGGTGTATCCGTCCCACCATCCCTTCTGGAAGAGCTCCTGGCTCATCTTCTTGAGCGCGTCGCGTCGCTTCGGGTCGTCGACGCCGCAGATGTCCAGGTAGGCCAGCACCTCGGCGACCCTTGTCGGCATGAGCCCGGACTCGAACCGGCTCACCGTCGAGGGATTGCGCCGCAGGAACTCCCCGACCTCCTTGAGGGTCAGACCGGCCTGCTCGCGCATCTCCCTGAGCTCGCTTCCGAGCCACTGGGCGCGCAGGGTCGCGACCCGATGATCCGCCATCGCCACTCCTCTCCATGCCCATCATGGAGGAAGAAAACTCGCTAGGCAATATTGCCAAAGAGGATTACGGCAGGCATCCTGGGTGTCTAGTCGACTACCGGAGGTGATCTACAGAGGACGGACCGGGGTGGGTTCCTCGCGTGGCAGCAATGTTTCCCGCCCCGGTCCGTCGCCGAGTCGAAGGGGCGCCGATCACTGGGATCGCGCACCGGCGACGACTCCGTACCTGTGTACCACCCGGACGTCGTCCCGCGCAGGCCCGCCGTACCCGACCGGGCCGTGCCGTTTCCGCAGCCGGCGCCCTCGCCAACCGGGGCGGGCGCACGTCCCCATCGCCGTACGGCAATACGGCGCCGGCCGGACCCCGCGCGCCCGCCCCACCAAGGGAGGAACTCGCATGCGGAACCGCCGGCTGCCGGCCATCCGCGTCGGCGACGTGGTGACCGTGGCTGAGGGGCACTACCACGCCGGGATCGGCCGGCTCACCCTGTCGGTCGTCGAGGTGGGTGCGCGGGAGCGGCACACCGACGGCGTCTGGCTGCACCTGCGCGGCGTCCAACTTCGACAACCAGACCTCCGGGTACGCCTGCGTCAGCGCCGCGTCCTGGTCCGGCTCGACGCGGTACGCGTCCTGCCGTCCCCTCGGTCGAGCATCCGCTGGCTGGCCCTGGACCGACCGGGCCGACCCGACGGGTCGCCGGGCCGGCCGAACGAGCTGTCGGCCGCTTACCCCAGCGGCCCGGCCGGGCCGCACATCGCGGCCCGGCCGAGCTGGCTCTGCCTGAACTGCCGCCGGGAGTGGCCCTGTCCGGACCGCCGCGCGAACCTGCTCGCCCGGTACCGGAACGACCGGTTCTCCCTGCTGCTCTACCTCGGTCTCTGCCTGACCGAGGCATCCTTCGACCTCCAGGACCTACCACCCGAACTGGCGTACCACCGGTTCGTCGGCTGGGCCCGCCAACACCCGCCGCCGACCGGCACCTGAGAACCGAGGGTCACTGATCGACGCAGATCACGTCCGTGGTGAACGTCCAGGTGTCGGGTGCGCCGGTCGCGTCCTCGCTCGCCGTCGCCATCGCGTACTCGCCGCCGCCGTACGCAAAGGTCTTGAGGCTCTTCAGCACCACTTCGCCGTACGCGCCGTTCAGGTCGGCGCCGGCGCCGATCGCGGTCCGGTTCGCCGAGCAGCCGACGGTTTCGCTCGTCGTCGGGTACGCGGTCTGGTTGCTGCTGCTGCGCAGCTCCCAGCCGGTGGGTGGGTCGGCGCAGATCGCGTAGGCGCGGACCCACCAGTCGTCGTCGTAGCCGTCCTCGTGCTCGTAGGCCGAGGCGCGAACACCGGTCAAATCGATGTCGATGTCGGTGACGACCGCCTGCCCGTGGGGGACCATGTGCTCGACGCCCCCGGCAAGCGGCACGGTCGTGCCGGGGCAGTCGACGTAGGCGCTGTGGTAGTCGTCCGAGTCCGTCGTGTCCGTGGTGCTGGTCAGCGACCAGCCCGGCGGCCGGTCGGCGCACATCGCGTACACGGTGAGGCTCCACGGCGAGTCGTAGCCGCTGTATGCCTCGAACACCTGGGCGGTCACGCTGTGCTCGTACGGTTTGAGGAACTGCAGCCGCAGTTGCGACGTCGACGGGTTCGTCGACCATCCGGTCCCGACGACGGTTTTGTTGTTCGGGCAGGTCTTGGAGGCGAACTTGAACCACGGGTCGCTGTTCGAGACGGTCGTGTAGCTGACCAGTTCCAGGCCGGTCAGCGGCTGCCGGACCACGCTCGCCGAGGCCGGTTCGGTGATCCCGGCGGCGAGGCTTCCGGCCGCGAGCACCAGCACGGCGGCTCGGGCTGCCCGGTGCCGCCAGCCGGCGGTTGTCTTCGGTGTCATCTGTCGTCCTCCACATCCGGCCGGTGCCGGTCACCGGTCCGCGCCAAGCGTGAGGTCGACCTGTCAGGGTCAGGTCACGGCCCGGTCAGGGCCGCCCCGGACCGCCAACCCTCCCCCGACCGCAACTCTGGGGTTGCACATCATCCGGCTATCTGCAATTCTCTGGTTGCAGATAACTCCGGGAGAGGGGCCGGCCGTGAGCGACGAGTTGGATCGGATCGAACGCGACATCGACATCGACGCACCCGCCTCGCGGGTCTGGGAGCTGATCACCAGGCCGGGGTGGTTCATCAACGACGGGGCGATCTTCGAGCAGGAGGTCGAGCGCCGCGCCGACGACCTGCACATCGTGCGCGACCCGGTGTACGGCGACTTTCCGATCCGCACGGAACGGCTCGACCCGCCCCGCTACGCGGCGTACCGCTGCCTGATCGACGAGCCCGGCGGCGAACCGCGACCGGAGGGTTCCACGCTCATCGAGTTCTGGATCGACGAGAACCCGGCCGGCGGCGTCACCCTGCGGGTGGCCGAGAGCGGGTTCGCCACGCTGCCCGGCACCGCCGAGGAGCGGCGCCGCCGCCTCGCCGACAACCTCGACGGCTGGCAGGCCGAGCTGGCGGCGGCCCGGTCCCACCTCGACTCCCGCTCGGTGCAGCGGGCCAGCTATCTCGCCGCCCCGCCGGAGCAGGTCTGGCCGATCCTCACCCGCCCCGAACACTTCGCCACCTGGTACGCCTTCGACGGCGCCAGCTTCGACCCGGTGCCCGGGTCGGCGATGGAGCTGCGCTGGGCCGAGCACGGCACCTTCCGCGGCGAGGTCGTCGAGGTGGACGAGCCGTGGCTGTTCGCGTACCGGATCGCCGCCGCGCCGGACATCGAGCCGGCCGAACACGCCAGCACGCTCGTCACGTTCCGGCTGAAGAAGTCGGGGAACGGCTGCCTGCTCACCGTCACCCAGACCGGCTTCGACGCCCTCGACCCACGCTTCGGCGCCGCACCCGAGAACGCGGCAACCGAGGTCACCGGCTGGGAGGGCGGCCTGGCCGCGCTCGGCCAGCACCTGCGGTCCACGCTCACCGCCGGCTGAGCGCGCGATGACCACCCCCACACCCACCCCGGTCTTCGCCGCGCTCGCCGACGACACCCGGTGGGCAATCCTGGTCCGGATCGGCCACGCGCCGGCGTCCGCGTCGGCGCTCGCCGAGGAGTTCCCGATCTCCCGGCAGGCGATCGTCAAACACCTGGAGGTGCTCCGCGCCGCCGGCCTGGTCGACGTCGAACGGCACGGCCGCGAACTCCGCTACCACCCCATCGGCGCCCGCCTCACCGCCCTGGCCCGCGACCTCACCCACCTCGCCACCGCCTGGGACCGCCGCCTGTCCCACATCAAGTCCCTGGCCGAGTCCACAACCGACCCCGCCTCATGATCGTTAGTCGCTCACCCGTAGTTTTCGGCCCCAAATTACGGGTGGGCGACTAACGATCATGGAATAGCCGAGCGCGGTGGCGCCCGACGAGGTCACCGCCCCGGATGGGGGAAGCGACCGCATCCGGGGCAGATCAGCGTTCGAGGATGGCGGTTACGCCTTGGCCGCCGGCGGCGCAGATGGAGATCAGGCCGCGGCCCTCGCCGCGCTCGGCGAGCAGCTTGGCCAGGGTGGCGACGATCCGGCCGCCGGTGGCGGCGAACGGGTGGCCGGCGGCCAGCGACGAGCCGTTGACGTTGAGCCGATCCGGGTCGATCGCGCCCAGCGGTGAGTCCAGACCGAGCCGGTCCTTGCAGAACTCCGGCGACTCCCAGGCCGCCAGGGTGGCCAGCACCTGGGAGGCGAACGCCTCGTGGATCTCGTAGAAGTCGAAGTCCTGCAGCGCCAACCCGCCGGCCCGCGCCAGCAACCGGGGCACCGCGTACGCCGGGGCCATCAGCAGCCCCTCGTCGCCGTGCACGTAGTCCACGGCGGCCACCTCGGAGTAGGAGAAGTACGCCAGCACCGGCAGGTTCCGCTCGGCGGCCCACTCCGGCGCGGCGAGCAGCACCGCCGAGGCGCCATCGGTGAGCGGCGACGAGTTGCCGGCGGTCATGGTGGCCTGATCGGCGTCCGGCCCCCGGGTGCCGAAGACCGGCTTGAGCCGGCCCAGCTTCTCCAGCGTGGTGTCCGGCCGCAGGTTCTGGTCCCGGGTCAGCCCCAGGTACGGCGTGACCAGGTCGTCGAAGAACCCCCGGTCGTACGCGGCGGCCAGCCGCTGGTGCGAGCGGAGCGCCAACTCGTCCTGGGCGGTCCGGCCGACGTTCCAGCGCCGCGCGGTGATGGCGGCGTGCTCCCCCATCGACAGCCCGGTACGCGGCTCGGCGTTGCGCGGCACCTCCGGCCGGAACGGCTGCGACGGGCGCAGCCCGGCGGCGGCCCGCAGCCGCGCCCCCACGGTCCGGGCCGAGTTGATCCGCAGCAGCGTGCGGCGCAGCTCCTCGTTGACCGCCAGCGGGGCGTCGCTCGTGGTGTCCACCCCGGCCGCCACCCCGGCGTCGATCTGCCCCAGCGCGATCTTGTTGGCGACCAGGATCACCGCCTCCAGGCCGGTGCCACAGGCCTGCTGGATGTCGTACGCGGGGGTGTGCGGGTCGAGCCGGGAGCCGAGCACCACCTCGCGGGTCAGGTTGAAGTCCCGGGAGTGCTTGAGCACCGCCCCGGCGACCACCTCGCCGAGCCGCTGCCCGGCCAGCCCGAAGCGGGCCACCAGACCGTCCAGCGCGGCGGTGAGCATGTCCTGGTTGGACGCGTTGGCGTAGCGGCCGTTGGACCGCGCGAACGGGATCCGGTTGCCGCCGATGATCGCTACCCGACGCACGGTTTCCACAGTTGCCTCCAGAACACGGCTTGCCTCTAACCTACCCACGAGTAGGCTACGCCTATGAGCGACAGGTACGCGAGCTTCGCCCACTCCGGCCCCGGCCGGGCTCTGGTCAGGCGGCTCGGCCTGCCCGATCCGCCCCGGCTGCGGCGGCACCACCCGGGCGACCCGCTCACCACCGGCCCGGTCCTGCTCGGCGCCGCCCCCGGCGGCCGGCTACGCGACCCGGTCGCCAAACTGCTCACCGCCACCGGTATCGAGGTCCGCACCGGCAACACCGGGGGCGAGGGCGCCAGCGACACCGGGGGCGCGGGCCGCGCCGGCACCGCCAGCGGCGACGTTCGCGACAGCGCACCGGCGGCCGGCGGCGGGCACGCACCGGGCGACGACATCCGGCACGGTGCGCTGCTCTTCGACGCGTCCGGAGTCACCGACTCGACGGCGCTGCGGCCGCTCTACGACTTCTTCCACGCCTACGCCCGCGCGCTGCTGCCATCCGGCCGGGTGATCGTCTTCGGCACCCCGCCGGAGCAGGCCGACGGGCCGCGGGCCGCCACCGCCCAGCGCGCCCTGGAAGGACTGACCCGCAGCATCGGCAAGGAGTTCGGCCGGGGTACCACCGCCCAGCTGGTGTACGTCGCCCCCGGCGCCGAGGACGCCGTCGAGTCCACCCTGCGGTTCCTGCTCTCCGGCCGGTCCGCCTACGTCTCCGGTCAGGTCATCCGGATCGGCCCCGGCGCCGTCCCGGCCACCGACTGGGACCGCCCGCTGGCCGGGCGGATCGCGCTGGTCACCGGCGCGGCCCGCGGGATCGGCGCGGCCGTCGCCGAGGTGCTGGCCCGCGACGGCGCCCATGTGGTGGCGCTCGACATGCCCGCCGCGGGCGACGCGCTCGCCGCCGTGGCCAACTCCGTCGAGGGTACGGCGGTGCAGCTCGACCTGACCGCGCCGGACGCGCCCACCCGGCTCGCCGACCACCTGGCGAGCTGGCACGGCCGGGTCGACGTGGTGGTGCACAACGCCGGCATCACCCGGGACCGCACCATCGCCCGGATGGACGCCGCCGGCTGGGACGCCGTCCTCGACGTCAACCTCGCCAGCCAGGAGCGGATCAACGACGTCCTGCTGGCGCGCGACCTGATCTCCCGCACCGGCCGGCTGATCGGGGTCTCCTCGATCGCCGGGATCGCCGGCAACCGGGGCCAGACCAACTACGCCACCTCGAAGGCGGGCGTGATCGGGCTGGTCCAGTCGATGGCGCCGCTGCTCGCCGACCGGGGCATCACCGTCAACGCGGTGGCGCCCGGTTTCATCGAGACCCGGCTGACCGCCCGGATCCCGGTGCTGCTGCGGCAGGCCGGCCGGCGGATGAACAGCCTGGCGCAGGGCGGCCTGCCGGTCGACGTGGCCGAGACGATCGCCTGGTTCGCCGCGCCGGCCTCGGCCGGGGTGACCGGCAATGTGGTCCGGGTCTGCGGCCAGAGCCTGCTGGGAGCGTGACGCCGATGGACGTAACGGAGCTGCCCGCGCTGCCGGCCGCCGGGCCGCTGTACCGGCGGGCCGCGATCGGGCTGGTGCCGCGGCCGGGTCGGCCGCGTCGGCCGATGACGCTGCCGGACGTCGAGCTGACCGTCCGGGGCTGCGCCGTCGACCGGGACCGGCTGGCCGACTACGACCGGGTCTGTGGGTTCCGGCTGACCGACGCGCTGCCGGCGACGTTCCCGCACATCATGGCGTTCCCGGTGGCGCTGCGGTTGATGACCGCCGCCGACTTCCCGTTTCCGCTGGTCGGGCTGGTGCACCTGGCGAACCGGATCACCGTGCACCGGCCGATCGACGCCGCCGAGCGGCTGGACCTGTCGGTGCGCGCGGCGGACCTGCGCCCGCACCCCAGGGGGCGGCAACTCGACGTGATCGCCACCGCCTCGGTCGGCGGTGCGGTGGTCTGGCGCGGCGTCTCGACGTACCTGAGCAGGGAGCGCGCCGCCGGCGGCGGTGAGCGGCGCGACCAGGGTGACCGCCCGGCGCCGCCGGCCCCGTCCGCCCGGTGGCGGGTCGAGCGACGCACCGGTACGGACTACGCGCGGGTCTCCGGCGACCACAACCCGATCCACACCTCCCGGCTCGGCGCCCGACTGCTCGGCTTCGGCGCGCCGATCGCGCACGGCATGTGGAGCAAGGCCCGCTGCCTGGCCGCGCTGGAGGGCCGGCTCCCGGACGCGTACACGGTGGAGGTCGCGTTCAAGGTGCCGTTGCCGCTGCCGTCGACGGTGGAGTTCGGCGCCGCGCGGACCCCGGTCGGTGCCGGCTGGGCCTTCGGCCTGCACGCCGCCCGCTCGGGACGACCGCACCTGGCCGGCACGATCGCCGCCACCCCGGCCCCTGCCGCCCACCCCGGCCCCTGACACCCAGACCGCCCGGACGCCCAGACCGCCCGGACGCCGGCCGGCCCCCTCCGGCCGACCGCGCCCCTGGCGCCGGCAGTGCCCGACGCCGGGCCGGTCCGGCGAGGATTCCGGTGCTGGGCAGCGGGTGTTGGGTCGCCCGCTACCGCCTCGTCATCGCTGCCCGCGAGGGTCGCCCTCGCACAGCGATCGAGGAGGCAACATGGACCACGTTCACCAGCCGGGACTCGGGCGCCGCACGCTGCTGGGAGCAACCCTCGCAGCACCCGCGGTGGCCGCCTCGGCATCCCTACTGGCCGGCGAACCGGCACCCGCGCTGGCGGCCCGCGGGCCGTTCGATCCGGGCAGCCCGCGCTTCGCGATCGCGGTGCTGCCCGACACCCAGTACCTCTTCGACGCGGACAGCTCCGACCCGGAGCCGCTGAAGGCGACGTTCCGCTACCTCGCGCAGTCCCGGGCCGAGGCGAACATCGCGTTCATGACCCACCTCGGCGACGTGACCGAGCACGGCACCGAGGAGGAGATCTCGCTCGCCGACCAGACCTTCCGGACGCTGGACGGCAAGGTGCCCTACAGCGTGCTCGCCGGCAACCACGACATCCGGTCCAACACCGACGACCAGCGCGGCGACAGCGCCTACCTGCGGGCGTTCGGGCCGAACCGGTACGCCGGCATGCCCACCTTCGGCGGCGCCTCGCCGGACGGCTACCACAGCTTCCACGTGCTCTCCGCCGGCGGCCGGAGCTGGCTGGTGCTGGCGCTGGACTGGCGCGCCTCGGACCGGGGGCTGCAGTGGGCGCAGGGCGTGCTCGACGCGCATCCCACCCTGCCGGCCATCCTCACCACCCACGACCTGGCCTGGGCCGACGGCGCCGGTCAGGGGCAGCTCTCCGACCACGGGCGGCGGCTCTGGGACCGGCTGATCCGGGGCAACGACCAGATCTTCCTGACCCTCAACGGGCACTACTGGCCGCCGGGCCGGACGGTGCTGACCAACGACGCCGGCCACGACGTGCACGTCCACGTGGTCAACTACCAGGACCGGTACTACGGCGGCGCGGGAATGATCCGGCTCTACTCGTTCGACCTGGTGCGGAAGGTCATCGACGTCGAGACGTTCGCGCCGTGGTTCCTGGCCAAGGATCCCGCCCGCCGCGCACCGCTCGCGGCCGAGAACGTCGAGCTGACCGGGCCGGTGGACCGGTTCAGCCTGGAACTGGACTTCCCGGCCCGGTTCGCGGGTTTCGCACCGGTGGTGCCGCCGGCTCCGCGTCCACCGGCGACGGTACTGCCCCGGGGGACGGTGGCGTACTGGCGGTTCGACCTGTCCGGGTTGGCCGCGGCCGGGACGGCCGGGACGCCGGTGCCGGCCGGGGCCGTGGCCCGGGACCTGACCGGCCGGGGCAACGACCTGACCGTGCAACTGCTGCACGCCAGCCCGCCCGAGACCCTGACCTGGTCGCCGGAGCACCACCCGGGCCAGCCCGCCCACGCCAGCCTGCGCTTCGACGGGGGCAAAGGACCCGACCGGGGCGCGGTGCTGCGGGCCGCTCCGGGCGCGCCGATCAACAGCATGTCGTTCGACTCCGGCTACACCATCGAGGCGTTCGTCAAGCTGCCCGACCCGTTCGTCGGCGACCACGCCTGGATGGGCATCCTGAGCTGGGAGGGGCGCGCCGGCGACGCGGGCAAGACCAGCGGCTGGTCGCCGGACGAACCCACCTGCAGCCTGAACCTGTCGGGTGAGCGGTTCCTGCAGTACGTGGTCTACCCGGTGGACCGGGACGCGGACCCGACCTCGTGGAGCCATGCCCTGCCGGTCGGGCGGTGGATGCACCTGGCGGTGGTGAACGACGGCCGGCACACCATCGTGTACGTCGACGGTTCGAAGATCGCCCGGAACCCGACCCAGCCGTCGAAGGGCATCACCACCCTCGGCAAGCCGTTCGTGCTCGGTGGCACCCAGTTCGCCGAGCGTTTCGGGCAGGGCTTCTACGGCTGGATCGGCGACGTCCGGATCGCGGCCCGGGCGCTGCGGCCGGCCGAATTCCTCACGCCGGCCGGCTGACCGGTTCCGACCACCCCGATACCCGGATCGGGGGACATCCTTAACCGAAATCAGGGATCGGCGTTGGTTCACCACCGATGTGCGGTTCACCGGCGTCGACAAGCATCGGAACGATGGAAGTCGTCCTCGATCTGCTCCACTCGGCCATGGCCTCCGCCTGGATCTACCCGGCGATCTTCGCGATCGCGGTGATCGACGGGTTCTTCCCGGCGGTGCCCAGCGAGACGGCGGTGATCACGGCCGGCGTCTTCGCCGCCACGGGTCAGCCGGACCTGGGCTGGGTGATCGCGGTGGCGGCGGCCGGCGCGCTGGTCGGCGACCACGTCTCGTACCTCATCGGTCGGTTCTCCGGCACCCGGCTGCTGAGCCGGGCGCCGGAGGGCAGCCGGCGGGCGGCGGCGTTCCGGTGGGCCGGGCGGGAGGTGGCGCGGCGTGGCGGTCTGATGCTCGTCGTGGCGCGCTACATCCCCGGGGGGCGGACCACGGTCACCCTCACCATGGGCGCGGTCGGGTTCCCGTGGCGGACATTCCTCCTCTTCGACGTGCTGGCCGCGGTCTCCTGGGGGTGCTACTCGGCGCTTGTCGGCTACTTCGGCGGGGTGGCGTTCGAGAATGATCCGCTGCGCGGGCTGCTGCTCGGGATCGGCATCGCGATGGGCGTGACGCTGGTGGTGGAGCTGGTCCGTTACCTACGGCAGCGCGCCCTGACCCGGGTGGGGTGACTAGCCGTGGGCCAGCACCCAGACCGGCAGGCCGCCGGAGGTCAGTTCGGCGGTCACCCGCCAGCCGGCCCGGCGGTAGATGCCCACGTTGCGTTCGGTGGCGGTCTCCAGGTAGGCGGGCAGGCCGGCGGCGGCGGCTTCGCGCAGGCCGGCGGTCATCACCTCCCGGCCCCACCGCCGGCCGGCGTGAGCCGGGTGGGTGGCCAGGATGCCCAGGTACCAGAACGGGGTGGCCGGCAGCGCCGCCCGGACCGGGCGGTCGAACGCGGTGAGCCGGTCCGTCACCTCGGCGGGCAGGTCGAGTGCCACGTCGGCAGCGGGCGTGGCCGGTGGCTCCCACATCGCCACCGAGGCGCCGCCCTCGACGATCCAGACGCTGCCGCCGCCGACCCGCCGGTCGAAGAGGTAGCCGGCGAAGATCGGGGCCTGCCGGCGGTAGTCCGCGTCGGTGGGGAAGAAGTACCGGAAGGCCGGGTCGGTCGCGAAGGCCGCGACCACCGTGTCGACGACGGCGGCCCGGTCGGCCGGGGTCGCCCGGGTGGCGGTGGGCCGGTCGGGTGTTGATCCGAGGGGCTGTTCCATGCGGTTGGACGTTACCGGGGGGCCGGTCGCCACAGCTCGCCCCGCAGCAGGCGGTCGGCGCCCAGCCAGGCGATGTTCATCATCCGGGTGGCCATCCGGTCCGGTTCGGCGTCGGGGTGGTCGCAGAGCCAGTCCGCCAGCGACTCGGCCGCGCCGACAAGGGCGTACGCCATGACCTCCAGGTCCGTCTCGGTGACGTCGGCGGCCCGGTCGGGCGCCGCGCGCCGGAGCAGCCCGCCCAGCATGCCGGTCACCACCTGGACGATCCGGTCCCGCAGGGTGGCCAGCTCGTCGGCGAACGGGCGCTCGCCGCGGGCCTGGCGGTAGAGCACCGCCCAGCCGTCCCGGTGCGCGCCGACGAAGCCGAAGAACGCCCGCAACCCGCGCCACAGTTGGTCGTCGGGCGCCAGGTCCGGGTCGATCGAGGCGCCGATCGCCGACATCATCCGGGTGCCTTCCCGGTGCAGGCAGGCGACGAAGAGCTCCTCCTTGGTGCCCAGGTAGGCGTAGACCATCGGCTTGGAGATTCCGGCGAGGGCGGCGATGTCGTCGACGCTGGCCGGGTGGAAGCCGTGCCGGGAGAAGATCGTGACGGCGGCGTCCAGCATCTGCTGCTCCCGGACGGCGCGTGGCAGCCGCTTGAAGGCCGGTCGCGCCGGAGCGGCAGACTGGTGGGCGGCGGGCGGACCGGACATCTTGCGAGCATACCTACTCCTGCGTAAGGTTACGCACCAGTAACCAGAAATCTCCCGTCCGGAAGGTTGACCGCCATGACTGACTTCGACCCGGCCACGTTCGACTCGGTCGACCCCGCGCAGTTCGCCAAGCTCGTCAAGTCCACCCCGGACGCGCAGATCGCCGAGGTGATGGCGAGCGACAAGCGTGGCAAGATCCTCGACGCGGTGTTCTCCCGGATGCCCACGCTGTTCCGGGCCGACCGGGCCGGCTCGACCAACGCGGTGATCCACTGGACCATCACCGGGCGGCCGGACGGCGGCTCCGACACCTACGAGATCGTCATCGAGAACGGCACCTGCACGGTGCCGCCGACCCCCGAGCGCGACCCGAAGCTCTCCCTCACCATGGGCCCGGTCGAGTTCCTGAAGATCGTCTCCGGTGGCGCGAACCCGGTGATGATGTTCATGACGGGCAAGCTGAAGGCAAAGGGCGACCTCGGCCTGGCCGCCAACATCGCGAACCTGTTCGACATCCCCAAGGCCTGACGTGGCCGAGTTCTCGCTCGACCTGACCGAGGACCAGCGGGACCTGCGGGACTGGGTGCACGGCTTCGCCGCCGACGTCGTGCGCCCGGCCGCGGCCGACTGGGACGCCCGCGAGGAGACCCCCTGGCCGATCATCGCGGAGGCCGCCAAAATCGGACTGTACGGCTTCGAGTTCGTCGCCAACTGCTGGGCCGACCCGAGCGGGCTGTCCCTGCCGATCGCCAGCGAGGAGCTCTTCTGGGGCGACGCCGGGATCGGCATGAGCATCTTCGGCACCACCCTCGCGGTGGCCGCCATCTACGGCACCGGCACCCCCGACCAGATGCTGGAGTGGGTACCGCAGTGTTACGGCACCGTCGATCAGCCGGCCGTCGCGGCGTTCTGCACCACCGAGCCGGAGGCCGGCTCCGACGTGGCCGCGATGCGCACCCGGGCCCGCTACGACGAGGCCACCGACGAGTGGGTGCTCACCGGGCAGAAGGCGTACGCCACGAACGGTGGGATCGCCGGCGTACACGTGGTCACCGCCTCGGTCGAACCCGAACTCGGCTCGCGCGGCCAGGCCGCCTTCGTGGTGCCGCCCGGCACCCCGGGCCTGGCCGGCAGCCGCAAGCTGCACAAGCTCGGGCTGCGGGCCTCGCACACCGCCGACGTCTTCCTCGACGACGTCCGGGTGCCGGGGCGCTGCCTGCTCGGCGGCCGGGAGGCGCTGCTCGAACGGCTGGCCCGCGCCCGCGCCCGGCAGGCCGGCGGTGACCGGGCCGCGACCGGGTCCGGGCAGGCCGGCTCGGGGCAGGCCGCGATGCGGACCTTCGAGCTGTCCCGGCCGACCGTCGGGGCGCAGGCGATCGGCGTCGCCCGGGCCGCCTACGAGTACGCCCTCGACTACGCCAGCGAGCGGATCCAGTTCGGCCGGCCGATCATCACCAACCAGGCCATCGCCTTCGCCCTGGCCGACATGCGGATGGAGATCGACGCCGCCCGGCTGCTGGTCTGGCGGGCCGCCTGGATGGGCCGCAACAATCGGCCGTTCCTGGCCGGCGAGGGGTCGATGTCGAAGCTCAAGGCCGGCGAGGTGGCGGTCGCGGTCACCGGTCAGGCGGTGCAGATCCTCGGCGGCGCCGGATTCGTCCGCGACCACCCGGTCGAACGCTGGTACCGGGACGCCAAGATCTACACGATCTTCGAGGGCACCTCGGAGATCCAGCGACTGGTGATCTCCCGGGCCATCTCCGGCCAGCAGCTCCGCTGACCCGCCCCGCCGCGGGTCCGACCGCCGGGCCCGCGGCGGGGCGAGCGCGGACAACGGCCCTGGTGAACCAGGGGGCGGCCGAGAACGTGGAGCCAACCAGAGGCCGCGTACGCGGGCAGGTGGCCGTGGAGCGTCAACCCGGCACGGCACCCGCCGGTCAGCCCGGGACCGTCCGGCCGTAAGGCGGGACTACCAGACGTCCGCTCACCGAAGCGCGCTGAGAGGTAGAGGTTCGCCATGGACCTGCCGTTCCTGGTCGCCACCCTGACCCGTCGCGGCCTGCTCAGGCCGGGGCCGCCGGGGCGGGTACTGGCCCAGCTCGCCGCGCTGCGAAACTGGGGTTACAGCCTCGCCGGCGAGCTGCGGCAGGCCGCCGTGCGGGACCCGGACCGGGTCGCGCTCATCGACGAGCGGCGCGGGGAGATCAGCTACCGGGAGCTGCTGGACCGCTCGCAACGACTGGCCCGGGCGCTGCACGGCGCGCTCGGCGTCGAGGCCGGCGACCGGATCGGCGTCCTCGGACGCAACCACGCCGGGACGGTCGAGGCGATGGTGGCCGGGGCCCTGCTCGGCGCCGACCCGGTGCTCGTCAACACCGGGCTGTCCGGTCCGCAGCTCGACACGGTCGCCCAGGAGCAGGGGCTGCGGGTGCTGCTGCACGACGACGAGTTCGCCGCGCTGGCGGTGAACCTGCCGGCCGGGGTGCACCGGGTCGACGAGCGCCGGCACGCCGAGTTGGTCGCCGGCACGCCCCCCGGCGACCTGGCACCACCGGACCGGGACGGCCGGACGATCGTGCTCACCTCCGGCACCACCGGTGCCCCGAAGGGTGCCCGGCGGCGTACCCCGAGCGGTTTCGGGCCGCTGGCGGCGATCATTGACCGGATCCCGCTGCACGCCCGCGAGCGGATGATGATCGTCGCCCCGGTCTTCCACACCTGGGGGTACGCCGCGCTGCAGGTCGCCTTCGCGCTGCGGGCCACCGTGGTGCTGCGGCGCCGGTTCGAGCCGGCGGCCACCCTGGCGGCGATCGAGCGGCACCGCTGCACGGCGCTGTTCGCCGTGCCGGTGATGCTGCAACGCCTGTTGGAGGTCCCGCCGCCGGGCCGGACCCCGCTGCGGGTGGTCGCGGTCAGCGGCTCGGCGCTGGCCGGCGGCCTGGCCACCCGGTTCATGGACGCCTACGGCGACGTGCTCTACAACCTGTACGGGTCGACCGAGGTCTCCTGGGCCTCCATCGCCACCCCGGCCGACCTGCGCCGGGCCCCGAACACCGCCGGCCGGGCGCCACACGGCACCCGGCTGCGCATCCTCGACCCGGCCGGCCGGCCGGTGCCCGCCGGCCAGGTCGGGCAGATCTTCGTCGGCAACGAGATGCTCTTCGACGGCTACACCTCCGGGGCCGCCCGGCCGACCCGGGACGGGCTGCTCGGCACCGGCGACCTCGGCCACCTCGACACCGACGGGCTGCTCTTCGTCGGCGGACGGGCCGACGACATGATCGTCTCCGGCGGCGAGAACGTCTTCCCCGCCGACGTCGAGGACCTGCTCGCCGGCCTGCCCCAGGTACGCGAGGTGGCCGTGATCGGGGTCCCCGACGACGAGTACGGCCAACGACTCGCCGCCTACCTCGTGCTGCACCCGGGCGAACGGTTGGATCCGGACGACGTACGGGCCTACGTACGGCACTATCGGGCCCGATTCTGCGTACCCCGGGATGTCGCATTTTTGACCTCCCTGCCGCGTAATGCCACCGGCAAGGTTCTCGCTCGGGAGCTGCGCAGATACGCTGGATGACGCGGAGCCAGACCATTGAGGAGGCACGCGTGGAATTTGCAGAATCGCAGCGGCTGAGCGAGGCGGCGAGCGCGATCGAGGCGTTCGGAAGGTCCAGTTTTCCCGAGTCGTACACGGGCGTGGCGCTCGAATCGGACGGGCAGGGTCTGGTCGTCTACCGGCGACCGTCGCCGGCCCTCGACACGGCGCTGCACCACCTGATGGCCGGGCTGCCGGTAACCGTCCACGATGCCCGATACTCGGAACGTGAGCTGCTCTCCGTTGTGGATCAGCTCCGGTCCGACGACGCGTACTGGCGCGAGCAGGGGTTGCGGATCTCGACGTTCGGGCCCCGACACGACGGCAGCGGGATCGATCTGACCACTCCCGACGTCGAGTTGGCCCGCCGGTTGCTGCCGGGCCGCTACGACGTCGAGTTCCTGATCACCCGCGGCGGTCCGGTCACCCCGTACCCGGCGACCACCGCTCAGCCCTGACCTCGGCCCGCGGCGGGCCGTAAACAGTCGGTGTAATCTCTGATTCAGTTCAGAGTCGACCGACTGTCCCGGCCATCGCATCTGAGGGGATCCGCCGCCATGCCGGATCAGGTCTCGCGACGGGCATTCCTCAGTGGTGTGCTGGCAACCGGCGCGTTCAGCGCGGTCGGCATCTATCTGGTGCCGGGCGGCCGCTCGCTTCCGTCGGTCGAGTTGCGACTCACCACCGGCGAGGACTCGACCGGCGCCCGGGACCTGCTGATCTCGCTGTGGAATCAGGCGCACCCGAGAAGCATCATCCGCACCGAAGTGGTGGCCAGCGGCTCGGGGGACGAGTGGCGGGTGATGCTGGCCAAGGCCCAGAACGGCGAGACGGACCTGGTCAACCTCGACATCATCGACGTACCCCAGTTCGCCCGGGACGGATTGATCGATCCGATCCCGATGGACGGTGGGCAGCTCGTCGAGCCACTGCGGACGATCAGTCGGGTGCCCGGCAGCGACGAAGCCTACTGGGCCGCGCCCTTCAACGCTGACGTCGGCATGCTCTTCACCCGCGTCGACGACGAGCGGGCCGAGGTTTCGTTCCGGAGCCTCGCGGACCTCTACGCCGAGATTCCCGACGGCTCACGCGAGTTCGTGGGACAGTTGCGCTCGACGGTGTCGGCCCACCACGAGGGCTTCGTGGTGAACGTGCTGGAGCACGCCTGCTCGGTCCGCCCCGCCGCCCTCAACGACTTCGCCGAGGAGAACGCGGCCAGCCAGGCGGACCGGGTCTACCGGGACGAGCAGCTGTGGAAGGACGCGCTGACGCCGCTCAGGGAGGCCATCGCCCGGAACCGGGTCCTGGCGGTCGGCAGCGAGGCCGAGACCCGGGACGAGTTCGGCCGGCCCGACGCCACCGCCCGGTACATGCGCAACTGGCCGGTGAAATACCGCGAGCTGCAGCAGCTGGGCAACCCCGATGTCCGCGCCGGCCGAATCCGGGTCCAGCCACTGGACGTGGGGATTCTCGGCGGCCAGAGCCTGGCGGTCGTCTCCTCGTCGCCACACGTCGCGCAGGCCCGGGAGTTCGTCCAGTTCGCCACCAGCCTCGGGGCGCAGCGGATCCTCGCCGCGCACGGCCTCGCCCCCACCGTGATCGGGGCGTACAGCGGCGAGAATCTGCGGGCACCGATCCCGCACCTCGACGCCGTCCGGGAGGCCGTGGAGAAGGCCCTGCCCCGGCCGGTCCATCCGCGCTACCGCGAGTTCTCCGCCATCCTACGCAGCAACGTCGACCGGTTCCTGCACGCCGAAGACGATTTGTCGTCGAGCTTCATCACCGAGCTGGTGGAGACGCTCAGCTGACCGCCGAGGAGGGAGGTGAGCCGGATGCGGCTGGAACCATGGCACGTTCCGCTGCTGGTCACGGCCGGCATCATCGTGCTCAGCTACCTGATCTTCAAGACGCCCGGAAGCTGGCTGGGCCGGATCAAAGGCTTCCTGCGGACCGCAACGCTCGGTCTGATCGCCGCGCTCCTGGTGGCCGCCCTGGTGGTGGCCGCCCTCGGTCCGGACCTCGCCGACCAGTTGGCCAGCGTGGCCGCCGCGATCGCCTCCTTCGTCGCGCTCTGGCTCACCTACCAGTCGCGCCGCTCGTTCGGCAGCCCGCGCCAGGCGACGCAGCAACCGGCCAAGCCGACACCCGCCGAGCAGGGCACGGCGCAGCAGGCGCCACCGGCCCAGCAGACCCCACCGGCCGAGCAGGCCGAGCCCGAGGGCTCGGCGGACGTCGCCGCGCGGGACGGGTCTACCGCTGGTCCGCGGCCCGGCTGATCGCCGACTCCACCCCACCAAGCCGGTCGGCGAGCAGCCCCAGCGCGCCGACCGCCCGGTCCACCGGATCCGAGCCGGAACCGCCGAGCGCCTTCTCCCGCAGGTAACCGGCCTTCACCTCGGCCCAGCGGCGGGCCTGCTCGGCGGTCAACCGGCCGCGCAGCTCGGCCAGCTTGAGCAGGTTCGCCTCCGCACCGGCCGCCAGCGTCTGCGCCTCGCCCAGGTAGTGGTCGTCGATCGCCGCGGCCAACTCGTCGTCGTTCATCACCGGGACGATCCGCTCGGCCAGCTTGTTCATGTTCCGGTAGGAACCCTGCAGTTGGAACGGCGGTTCGGTCCGGGAGGCGTCCGCCTGGGCCGCCGACGCGATGTACGCCTGGTTGTTGGCCAGCACCACCCGCTGCACCTGGAGCATCTTGCGCAACACCGAGAGGACCTGCTCCAGCTCGGCCGCCGGGTACGGGTGGGCGAGCTGGTCGGGCCGGACGGTGTCGTCGCCCCGGGCCAGCCGGACCAGCAGCTCGATGTCGCCGCGCTCCCGGGTGGACAGCGGCGCCAGCACCGGGTTCGAGGTCAGCGCGTTCTCCAGGTAGCTGAGCGCGAAAACCTCCTCTCGCCCGGAGAGCACGTCGCCGAGGTTCCAGACGTCGGCCCGGTTGGCGAGCATGTCCGGCACCCGGAACCGGCGCCCCGACTCGGTGTACGGGTTGCCCGCCATGCAGACCGCGAACCGACGGCCGCGCAGGTCGTAGCTGCGGGTGCGGCCCTCCCACACCCCCTCCATCCGGCGCTGGCCGTCGCAGAGCGAGATGAACTTCTGCAGCAGCTCGGGCGAGGTGTGCTGGATGTCGTCCAGGTAGAGCAGCACGTTGCTGCCCAGCTCCAGGGCGAAGGAGATCTTCTCGACCTCCTGCCGGGCGGTCGCGTTCGGCGCCTCGGCCGGGTCGACCGAGGTGACCGCCGAGCCGAGCGCCGGTCCGTTCACCTTCACGAAGACCAGCCCGAGCCGGCTGGCCACGTACTCCATCAGGGTGGTCTTGCCGTAGCCGGGCGGGGAGATCAGCAGCAGCAGACCCATCTGGTCGACCCGCTTGCCGTCGCCGGTGGCACCGAGCTGCCGGGCCAGGTTGTCGCCGATCAGCGGCAGGTAGACCTCGTCGATCAGCCGGTTGCGGACGAACGTGCCGAGCACCTTCGGCCGGTACTCGTCCAGCCGCAGCCGGTCCCGCTCGGCCGCCACCAGCTCGTTGCGCCGCCGCTGGTACGCCCGGTACGCCGGCACCCGCTCGACCCGGAACCGGCGGGTCCGGGCCAGCACCTCGTCGATGCGGAGGGTGAGCCGGGAGCCGTCGATCCGCGGGTGGCTGGCGAGCAGCCCACCGACCTCGGCCGACAGGGTGGCGGCCGAGTCGTGCCGCGGCAGGTCGGCCCCGCACAGCTCGATGGCCACCGCCTCCGGCAGATCCGCCGGCGCCGCCCCGGCACCGCCGGCCGAGCCCGGCTCGGCGGGGCCGGACTCGGACCGCACGAACGCCTCCAGCCAGGCCCGGACCAGCTGGTGCCGGGCGGCCAGGTCGTCGCCGAGGGCGCGCAGGTCCTCCTCGTACGCCTGGGTGGATTGTGATCCGGGCCCGCCGAGTGCCCGGCGGAACCGGTCCAGCAACCCCCGGGCGCCGGCCCCGGTGACGAAGCCGTCCGGTCCCTCGGAGAGCTCCTCGAACAGGTACTCGCCGGCAGACTCCCGCTCGGCGGCCAGCTCGGCCAGCCCGGCGGGACCGTCGAGGAAGTCGCCGATGGCGGTGCTGAACTCGGCGCGCAGCGCGTCCAGGGCCGGGCCGGGACCGAACGCCGACCGGGACCGGGCCAGCGACACCGCGCGCCGGGCGAACCCGGACCGCCGCTGCTCGTCCGCGCCGAACCTCCAGAACAGCTGGGCGGCGGCCCGGGCGGCCGGCGGGTAGCGCAGCAGGCCGGCGCCGGCCCGCAGCCGCAGCAGCGCGTCCAGGATCAGCGCCGCGTCGTGGTCGTGGACGCCGCGCTCGTACCCCTCGTCGTAGCGGCCCTCGGCGGTACGGGTGACCAGCTCCCGCAGGCCGCCGTCGGTCACCGCCGCCGCCCGCAGCGCGTCGAGGGTCGGCCCGCCGGTCCCCGCCTCGGCGGCGGCGAGGATCGAGGTGGCGAGATACTCGGCCCGGCTCACCTCCGGCGACTCCGAGACCAGCAGCTGGTCCCAGAAGGGCCGGGTCGCTCCGAACGACTCGTCGCGGACCGGCGCCCGGTAGTCGGTGCCGGTGATCGCCACCGACATCTCGCCGTCGTGCGGGACCAGCGTGACGTCGACGGCCTGGGTGTTCACCGCGAACCGGTGCCGGCCCAGCCGGATCGTCTCGCCGCCGTCGGCGTACAGGTCGATCCGGTCGCGCAGCGCGCGGCCGGCCTCCTGCCGCGCGGCCTTGACCCGCCCCGCCAGCTCCTCGGCCCGGACCTGGTCGCCGAGGGTACGCAGCTCGTCGACGACGCCGTGCAGCTTCGCCACCATCGGGTCGGAGGCGAAGTAGGTGTTCACCTCGTCGAGCGAGGCCAGCCCGGCCAGCCGCCGGTGCACGCTGACCAGAATCCGGTCGGCGGAGGCGACCAGCCGGTCGGCCCGGCGGGCCCGCTCGTCGAGCAGCGCCTGCTTGCGTGAGGAGAACGCCTCGTAGATGTCGGTCCGCCGGGTGGCCAGCTCGGCCAGGAAGTCGTCGAACTCGCCGAACCGGGACTCCAGGTTCTCCACCTGCAGCAGCAACCGGCCGAGCTGCTCGTCGCAGCGCTCCGCCGTGTCGGCCACCGCGAGCGCGCCGGTCACCGCCTGGCCGAGCAGCGCGAACTCGGCCGCGAAGCCGGCCCGGCCCTCGACCGCCCGCAGCTCGCGGCGGCGGCCGTCCAGGGTGGCCCGCGCCCGGTTCACCCCGCCCAGCACCTCGCCGACCCGGGCCAGAATGCCGGTCCGGACGGTGGCGTCGGCGATCTCCAGCGAGCCGACCACCTCGGTCACCACCTGCAACGCCTCGGCCCGCTCGGTCAGGCGTTGCCCGACGGCGTCGGCGTCGGCCACCGCGCCGATCGCGCCGGCGTCGGCGACCAGCTTCTCCACCTCGGCGTGGTAGCCGGTGAAGGCGTCGTCGCGGGCCAGGAAGCCGACCGCCCGGCGGGCCGCCTCGGCCAGTTCGTCGGCGAGGGTGGCGGCGAGTCCGTCGACCCGGGTCCGGTCCACGTAGCGCAGCTCGGTGAGGGTCACCAGGTGCCCCTGCGCCTGCCGGAGCGCGGCGAGCTGGCGGACCCACTCGTCCGCGCTCAGCGGGGTTTCGCCGCGTACCCGGCGGACCAGGGAGGCGATGTCGGCGGCCGCCTCGTCCACGGTTTCGGTGGCGTGCGCGGTGAGCGCCTGCACCTTCTCGAACTCGTCGAGCACCTGCTGGGCGGTGGCCCGAACCTCGGTCAGCGGCTCCCGCAGGTCGCCGAGCTCCCGCTCGCCGAGCCAGTGGTAGTGGTCGAAGACCCGGGAGCAGGCCGCGATGAGCGCCTCGAAGACGCCCACCGCCGGGCTCATCTCGTTGACCATCCGGGTCACCGAGAGGCTGTCGGAGATGCCGCGTACCAGATCGGGGTTGCCGACCCGTTCCAGCGGGCCGGTGCCGACCGGCTGTGCCGCGGCGTAGCTGTCCGACTGGTACGGCGTCTGCCAGACCTGCATCGGGTGCACCCGGGTCGGCTCCTCCGAGGTGGCCCGGAACACCACCAGCGTGCCGTCGTCGAAGAGCGAGAAGCCGTGGCAGAGGATCGGGTTCGCGACCTCCTTGCGGATCACGTTGTACGGCAGCAGCAGCGAGCGGCCGTCGACGCGGGAGTGGAAGACGTAGAGGGTGTCCTCGCCGTTCGCCGAGCGGATCACCCGCTCGAACTCCAGCCCGTCCACGTCGGTGTCGAAGGTCCTGGTCACGCCGGTGGCGAGGTGGTAGCCGCCGGGGAAGATGATGCCGTGGTCCTCGGGCAGCCGCTGGCAGGCCGGCCCGATCCCGTCCAGCCGGACCACCGCCCGGGTGAGGGTGTTGAAGACCAGATACCGCCAGTCGGTCTCCTTGTAGGGCAGGATCCGCAGCAGGATCAACGGCCCGACCCGGGCGTACGAGATGTCGGCGTCCGCCAGGCTCTGCAGCGGCTCGGCGACCGGCTCGGCGTAGATCCCCTCGCCGGTCTCGGTGTTGTTCTCGATCTTGACGGTGAGGTTTCCGCCGACCGTCTCGACGAAGACCTCGCCGCCGATGGAGATGTGCGGGTGCCGGCCGGTGACGTGGTCGTCCCGGGTCGTCGGCACCCACTCGAAGTCGTGCGACGGCGGGAAGACGTGATCCCGTTCGCCCCGGTTGTCGAGATACTCCACCGATGCGTCGGTGCCGAGCCGCCAGCGCAGCACCCGGATGTCCTCGGTCCGCGCGCCGGCCTGGAACACGGCCAGCAGCCGGCCGTCCAGCCGGCGCAGCTGCAACAGCCGGGCCTGCCGGTAGTAGCGGTACAGCTCGGCGAAGTCGCGCTGGAAGCGGGGGTCGCGCAGCAGCTCCGGCAGCTCGTCGGCGGCGACGTCGTCGAACCGGAACCCGTCGCCCGACTCGCCGTCGGCGGTGTCGCGGGCGAAGTGGTGCAGCGAGAAGACGTCGTCGATGGTGGTCTCGGGTTTGAGACCGATGAAGACGTTGTAGCCGAAGAGCATCAGCCCGCCCACCGACACGATGTCGCGCGGCACGCAGTTGTGCTCGGTGCGGATCCGTTCGGTGCCGATCAGGCGCAGCTCCGTACCGCCGAAGACCTCCAGCCGGCGGGCGTTGAGCCGCTCGGCCCGGCGGGCCAGCTCGGCGGCCCGGTCGGCGAGCCGGGACCGCAGCACCTCGTAGGTGCCGGCGTCGACGCCGGCACCCGCGTCGGACCGGTCCGCCGGCTCGTCGGCCGGCCGCTGGTCGGCCGGCCGGGTCACCGGCCCGGTCACTCGGCCGTCCGGTGGTCCGCGCCGGCCAGGGCGGCCACCGGCTGGTCGGCCACCCCGAGCCGCTTCGCGGTGTTCAGCAGCTCCCGGAGCTTGTCGGAGTCGGCCCCGCCGGCCTTGATCTGCCGCAGCAGGAACGCGGAGAGGGTGAGATCCCGGACGTCGGCCGTGTTCAGCGAACCGAGCAGCCGGGAGATGTCGTCAGTGAAGTTGGCCGAGCCGTCCAGCCAGGGCCGGGCCAGGCCCTGGGCGACGTCGGAGTGCGCGACGAAGCCGTCCACGCTCTTGCCGAGCGAGATGGAGCTGAGCAGCCGGTCGAAGAAGACGCTGTCGCCGCCGACGATGTCGATGTTGGCCTTCTCCAGCCCGGTCGCGACCACCATCGCCTGCGACTCGGCCACCTGCCGCTGGACGTCGATGCCGGCCAGCCGGATCTCCTTCTCCGCCTCCAGCCGCAGTCGGTACTCCTCGTGCTCACGGGTCGCGTCGTCCAGCGCGGCCATCGCCGCCGCCTTCTCGGTGAGGCCCTCCGCCTCGCCCTTGAGCTTCTCCCGCAGCGCGTCGGCGACGGCCAGGGCCTTCTCCCGCTCCACGGCCGCCTCGGCCCGGCCGACCTTCTCGATCGCCTCGGCGCCACGCTCCCGGACCTGCACGTCGGCCAGGCCGGTGGCGGCCGCCTCGGCCTGTGCTCCCTCGGCCAGCCGGATCTTGGCGCGGGCGTCCAGCTCGGCGGCCTGCTGCCGGGCCTCGGCCAGCACCAGCTCCTCGCGGGCCTTGTGCTTGGCGGCCTGCTCGGCCGCCTCGGCGGCCTTGATGTCCTTGACCAGCCGCTCCTGCGCCTCGGCCTCGGCCTGGATGACCACGGACTGGCGGGTCCGCTCGGCCTCCTCGACCACCCGGAGCCGCTTGATGTTCTCCTCCTGCTCGGCGACGGTCTTGTCGACCGCGATCCGCTCCCGGATCACCTCGGCGATGGAGCGCCGCTCGACCTCGACCTCCTTGTCCTTGGCGATGGTGGAGAGTTCGGTCTCCCGCTGCCGGGCGATGACCTCCAGCAGCCGGTCCTTCTCGATCCGCTCGGTCTCGATGGCGATGACCCGTTCCCGGTTCTTCTCGGCCACCGCGATCTCCCGGGCCTGGTTCTCCCGCTGGACGCCGAGCTGCTCGTCGGTACGCAGGTGCGCGGTCTGCGCCTTGAGCCGCTCCTCGGCCTGGACCTTCTGGGTCTCCGCCTCCTCGCGGGCCCGCATCGTCTCGACCTCGCGCTTCTGCTTGGTCTCGGCGTCGGCCTGCCGGCGCTCCAGTTCGAGGATGGCCTCCCGGGCGTCGACGTTCTGCCGGGTGATCTCCTTCTCCTCGTTGCGCCGGTACTCGTTGGTGCGGATGTGCTCCAGCGCGGTCAGCTCGGTGATCTTGCGAATGCCCTGGGCGTCGAGGATGTTCGCCGCGTCCAGCTGCGACATCGGGGTCTGCTCGAGGAAGTCGATCGCGGCGTCCTCAAGGCTGTAACCGTTGAGGTCGGTGCCGATCACCTCGATGATCCGGTCCCGGAACTCGTCCCGCTTGGTGTAGAGGTCGACGAAGTCGAGCTGCTTACCGACGGTCTTGAGCGCCTCGGAGAACTTGGCGTTGAACAGCTCCTGCAGCGTCTCCCGGTCGCTGGCCCGGGCGGTGCCGATCGCCTGCGCCACCTTGATGACGTCCTCGACCGTCTTGTTGACGCGGACGAAGAAGGTGATCCGGATGTCGGCGCGGATGTTGTCCCGGCAGATCAGGCCCTCGTGCCCGGTCCGCTCGATGTCGATCGTCTTGACCGAGATATCCATGATCTCGGCTTTGTGTAGCACCGGCATCACCACCGCGCCGGTGAAGGTCACGTCGACCCGGCGCACCTTGGAGACGATCAGCGCCTTGCCCTGCTCCACCTTGCGGAACATCCGAGCGATGATCAGGGTGACGCCGACGGCGATCAGAAGTAGTACGGCCAGGAAGACGCCGAATCCGGCGGTGATGACATCCATCAGTGTCCTTTGGTTCAGGGTTCGGAATCGAGCGCGGCGTCGACCGGCGCGACCCAGAAGAACTCGCCCTTGACGTCGTAGTCGTAGATCACGGCGCGGCTGCCGGCCCGCAGCGGGTCGTCACCGGCCTTGCGTACCTGGATGACGGCGGACGAGCCGTCGGTCGAGGTCACCTCGGCCTGGCCGAAGGTGGTGGTCACGGTCCCGGTCCGGATGACGCAGACGGCGCCGACGAAGTCGTGCCGGGAGGACTGCGGGCCGAGCGGGAAGAAGTGGCGCAGCGGCAGCATCAGCAGCCAGGCGATCAGCCAGGCGACGATCAGGGCGGCGGCCAGCACCCCCACCGAGAGCAGCACCCAGACCCAGGGCTCGGCCGTCAACCCGGCCAGCAGCGCACCCCCGGCCAGGCTGACGAACCAGGCGGCCGCGATCAGCAGCGAGGCCGCCACGCTCACCGGCACGCCGCCGAGCCCCAGACCATTGAGCACCCCGGCGAGACCGGTGGCGGCGGTGGCCTCGCCACCGTCCGCGCCCAGCGACTCGGCCGCCGCGCCCGGGTCGGCGTCGAGGTCCACGGCCCCGAAGAGAACAAGCAGCCAGTAGCCGATCACCACGACCAGCAGGAAGGTGAACAGCACGGTCGGGAAGCGGAGCGCCACATCGAGGAACTCACCCACGCGTCAGCCTCCCCCGCGGACCCGATCGCTGTGCCGTCATTTCGTGGCGACCACAGGTGAAACTTCCTCCGGTCGACCGCACCGCCGATCATGGCATGCCGTGTCAAAACCGGTTACCAGCCGAAAGGCCGGTAACGACCCGGACCGACTGGGAAGCGGCTGGGATACAGCTGGGAGGCTGCCCGGCAACCGCTGGGAGGCAACCCGACACCGGTGCCGGTCAGGACGGCAGGCCGACCCGACCCTCGACCGCCGCCAGCGCGATGTCCCGGCGAGCCTGGGAGCCGGCCAGGTCGACCCCGTCCAGCAACGCGTACGCGGCCGCGCGGGCCGCCGGCAGATCCGGCCCGGTGGCCGTACCGCTGAGCACCCGGCCGCCGACGGAGATCAGCGCGCCGTCGGTGGCCCGGCGGGCGGTGCCGGCGTGGATGATGCCGGGCCGGTCGGCGCCGGTGATCACGTCACCGGTACGGGCCGACGCGGGGTAGCCGGCCGTCGCGAGTACCACGGTGACGGCCGACCCGGCCCGCCAGCGCAGCGGCGGGTGGGCGGCCAGGGTCCCGGTGGCCGCCGCGTGCAGCAGGCCGCCCAGCGGGGTCTCCAGCAGCGCCAGCACGGACTGGGTCTCCGGGTCGCCGAACCGGGCGTTGAACTCGATCACCCGCGGACCGGCCGCGGTCAACGCCAGGCCGACGTAGAGCAGCCCGGCGAACGGGTTTCCCCGGCGGCGCAACTCGGCCAGGGTCGGGTGCACCACGGTGGCCAGCACCTCGTCGACCAGACCCGGCGGCGCCCACGGCAGCGGCGCGTACGCGCCCATCCCGCCGGTGTTCGGGCCGGTGTCGCCGTCCCCGATCCGCTTGAAGTCCTGGGCCGGCAGCAGCGGCACCGCGGCCTCGCCGTCGGTCACCACGAAGAGCGAGACCTCCGGGCCGGCGAGGTATTCCTCGATCACCACCCGGCCGCAGCCGGCGGCGTGCGCGACGGCGGCGGCCCGGTCGTCGGTCACCACCACGCCCTTGCCGGCGGCCAGCCCGTCGTCCTTCACCACGTACGGCGCGCCGAACTCGTCAAGCGCGCGGGTGACCTCGGCAGCACCCTCGGCGGCGGCCGCGTCGGCGATCGGGTACGCCCGTGCGGTCGGCACCCCGGCGGCGGTCATCACGTCCTTGGCGAACGCCTTCGAGCCCTCCAGCCGGGCCGCCGCGGCGGACGGGCCGAAGCAGGCGATGCCCTTGGCGCGGACCGCGTCGGCGACCCCGGCCACCAGCGGCGCCTCCGGCCCGATCACCACCAGGTCGGCGGCCACCTCGACGGCCAGCGCCGCGACGGCGGCCGGATCGGTGGCGGCGACGTCGCGCAGTTCGGCGACGGCCGCGATGCCCGGGTTGCCCGGGGCGGCGACAAGCGACTCGACCGCCGGGTCGGCGGCCAGCCCGAGAGCGAGCGCGTGCTCCCGCCCGCCACCACCAATCAGAAGTACGCGCACGAGCGCCGATCCTACGCGCCACCCCCGGAACCGATCCCGACCCCCGGCACCGACCATGTCCCGGATCGGCCCCCTCGTTCGGGTGCGCGGGGCGGCGGGCTTGAGCCCGGGCGGTCGGCGCGTGGGGGCCGGAGGGGGCCGACCCGAAGCCCTGCCATCAGGTACTCGTGAGAAGTGTTCAAATTGGCGCCCGTCATCCGTCACCGATTCTGAATGAAACGCCTACCGCGCTTCCCGCTGGCCGCACCGTCACATATTCCCGGCCCGGCCTCGTGCGCCAACAGCGCATGCGCAGATTTCCAGCAGAGAGTCACAAATCGGGCTTAAAAGTCCATGTCTCGTATCAGCTTCGGTCACTTTGTGCAATCACACGGGGGCGTGGCACAATATCGTTGGGCACATTCATTGGACTAACCTCGACAATTCCGGTGTGCCCGCGTGTCCTCACTACAGACGTGTGCGAGGTGACGGCTCGTGTCAAGCGGTGGTACCGAAAGGTGGATCTCGCCGGCCGAGCAGTGGCCGAAACACAAGGACCCGGACATGCGTGACGCGCTGGCGCTGGCACGAGCCAGGGGCTGGTGGTACCGGAAAAACTCCGATCATACGGGGTCTGCGACGCTGTACTGTCAGAAAAATACTGTTGACTGTTGCCTGTTCATACTTTTCGGCACCGGCCGGTCCCCAGGGGGACCGGCAAGGTCATTTAAGCGGCTGATTGAACGTTGCCCACACCAGGACGCCGAGAACCTGCCCGAATTGGATCAAGCGGAGCGGCTACTGGACGGCGCCGAGCGGATCATCGACGCGATCGAATCATTGCAGCATCGCACCGACCTGCTTGAGCGCATTGACGCAAACCTGGCCGAGATGGACGGCCTCGCCCCCACTGCCGGGGCGAACGAGCTACTCGATGTCGCGGAAAGTAACCTGGCACGGATCGAAGAACTATTCGATCAAGCGGCGGATTGGGAACACGAAGCCCGGATGGTCGAGCAAGACGCGAAAGCCGTCCTCTCCGCCGAAGGCGTTCATTCGGAGGACCCGAACTCCCAGGTAGACGGCGCCGAGGAGGTCATCCGTGAGGCGGAGGCCGTACTCGACGAGGTGCCGCGGCGACTCGGACGGGTCGCGCGGTTGCGCCGTCGAGCGGTCCGGTTGCGGGATCGGGTATCAGTCGTTCGGATGAATATCAGCGCCCCTGTCATCGACTAGCCGTGTGCACGCTACGTTACCTGTTGGCATTCGCCAACGCTACACCTATACTTCACCCCACGGGGGGCTCTCCGCCGGTCGTTTGGAGTTTGATCGAAGCTACCAGCACCGCTGCAACCGGGGAGCAAAGGTCAATTTAGGAGACGAGGCCATGTTTCGCATCGCACTACATGTGGGGAACATCGACCTGCGGGATCCAGTTGTTGTTGAACGCATCGCGAACATCGACTCACTTTGCGAAATCTCATGGGAGAGCATCGACGGGCGCGTACGCGCTGTTATTTACTGCGATGAGCACGATCCCATAGGGCAGATCATCCAAATCGCCAGACGGATAACACACACCATTCCCGAAGCGAAGATAAATGGCCTCGACCAAGACCTCGTGAGCATCAGCGACATCGCCACCCGAGTGGGGCTGACAAGGGAGGCTGTGCGGCTCTGGACCAAGGGACAACGTGGTCCGGGGGGCTTCCCGGCAGCGCTAGGCTCGATCGGCGGCGGAGACCGGGGGTCAACTCAGGTGTGGTCGTGGCCTGACGTCAACGCGTGGCTGGAGAGGCACTTCGGGCTCGGTGACGGCGACGAGTACCTTTCACCGGAGCAGGTCGCGAAGGCCCAGGCTGCGCTACTCCAGATCGAGGACTATCTCGACCACGATTGGCGAGAACTCGTACAACTGGACATCCCGGCCTCGCTGGGGGTGATCAGCGACGATACAGCGGAAGACGCCGATCCTCTTGTCGCCGCCCCCAGTTCCGACCCCTTCATTCCGGTTGTCAGTCTCAACCTGGGAGTCAAAGTTGACTGAGCGGGGAGATGACGGCGAGACCACGCCCGCCGAACTCGAAGCGCACGCCCAACTGAAACTCATCAAGGTTCAACTGACCAAGCTGGTCGGCGAGTTGGCCAGCGACTCCGGCGAGGAACGCGTGCTCGACGATATCTCCGTAGAGATTCGGGGTCAGTACCGGTTCGTCCACGACGCCGTCATCCAGTTCCGATGGAACGCGGAGCTTCCCATTCGCGAGACAACCGGGCGCAACCTCGCCTATCTGGAGGTTGCGCTGGATGAGTGGTTCCACGTGCCGCCGGGGCCTCGGCCTTCGCCGGAGGCGCTCTCGGTCTTCATGCGGAAGTCGGCGCTCGATGCCGCGATGCCGCACATCCGCGAAGGACTCAGAGGTTTGAGTCAGAGGTTGGGCATCGGCTCCCTCGCTCTGGGGTTCACCCGCAACGACGGCGATGGTCCCCACGCCGCGCTGCAAGCGGGTCCGGGTCCCACACTCGACCAGCGAGGTTGACGGCTTACCCACCGCAGCGACGACGACGGTCGCGATGTCCCCCGGTAGGGATATCGTCCGGCGGTATGGAGCTGACCTCGGACCAGGTGCTGGCGCTGCGGATGGTGAGCCTGCTGCTTCGCGAGCCGGCCGGCGCGGCAAAGCGGCCCGGTGACGTGGCCGGGATCGTGGAGTGGTTCGGCGCCATGCAGGCGCAGGACGTGGCCAGCGGGATGTGGTCGCTGGGTCTGCGGCTGCCGGGCGCCACCCAGGACGACGTGCAGGCGGCGCTGGAGCGGCGGGAGGCGATCCGGACCTGGCCGATGCGCGGCACCGTGCACCTGGTGCCGCCGCGGGACGCGCACTGGATGCTCGACCTGATGGGGGTGCGGGCGTTGGCCGGGGTACGGCAGCGCCGGGAAAACCTCGGTCTTGACGTCGAGACCGCCGACCGGGCGGTGGAGGTGCTGGGCGAGGCGCTCGCCGGTGGCGGCCGGTTCACCCGGGCACAGTGCCTGGCCACGCTGACGGCCGCCGGCATCGCCGCCGAGGGGCAGCGCCTCTACCACCTGCTCTGGTACGCCTCCCAGCGCGGCGTGCTCTGCATCGCGCCGCACATCGGCAAGGAGCAGACGTTCGTGCTGCTCGACGAGTGGGTGCCCGACCCGCACCGGCCGGAGCGGGACGAGGCACTCGGCATCATCGCCCGGCGCTACTTCCGCAGCCACGGTCCCACCAGCCGGCAGGACTTCGCCGGCTGGACCGGGCTCACCGCGGCCGACGCCAAACGCGGCATCGCGGTGGCCGGCGACGCGTTGACCGCCGTGCGCTCCGACGGCGCCGAGCTGTACGCGGACGCGGCGCTGCTCGACGCGTACGACGGCGGGGCTGGTTGGCAGGTCGACGACCTGCATGCGCTGCCCGGCTTCGACGAGTATCTGCTCGGCTTCAAGGACCGGTCGCTGATGGTGGCTCCGGAGCACAAGCAGGCGATCATCCCCGGCAACAACGGCGTCTTCCAGTCGACAGTGGTTCGGGCCGGCCGGGTCATCGCCACCTGGAAACGCACCACCACCAAAACCCGCACCACCATCCGGATCCAGCCGTTGACCCCCACCACCAAAGAAACCCGCGCCCGGGTGGAGCAGACCTTCACCCCCTACGCCCACTACCTGACCCACCCACTCCACTTCGCGTGGGCCTGAGATCACTGCAGAGCGAGTCCAGCATGCATCTTTGGTTTCATGACGCAACCAGACAAACAACCCGAACTCCGAGGTCTGGGCGGAGCGGAGGGTGTGGGATTCGAACCCACGAAGAGGTTGCCCCCTTACCGGTTTTCAAGACCAGCGCCATCGGCCACTAGGCGAACCCTCCACGGCGGTGACACACGGCCGCCGCCGGACCTAGTGTGCCATGCGGCCGACACCCCGACGTGGCGCCCGGGTCTGGGTCAGACTTGAGCCATGTACGCGATCACGATCCCCGAGCCCGGCGGACCCGACGCCCTGGTCTGGGCCCAGGTGCCCGACCCGGAGCCCGACCCCGACGAGGTGGTGATCGAGGTACGCGCCAGCGCGGTCAACCGGGCCGACCTGCTCCAACGGCAGGGCAACTACCCGTCCCCGCCCGGCATCCCGCCGTACCCCGGTCTGGAATGTTCCGGGGTTGTCGCCGAGGTCGGCGCCGAGGTGACCGGGTGGCGGGTCGGCGACCAGGTCTGCGCCCTGCTGGCCGGCGGCGGGTACGCCCAGCGGGTCGCGGTGCCCGCCGGGCAGCTGCTGCCGGTGCCGGCGGCACTGGATCCGGAGTCCGCCGCCGCACTGCCGGAGGTGGCCTGCACGGTCTGGTCGAACGTGGTCCAGCTCGCCCACCTGGGGATGGGCGAGACGCTACTGGTGCACGGCGGCGGCAGCGGGATCGGCACCTTCGCCGTGCAGCTCGGCGCGGCGCTGGGCGCCACGGTGATCGCGACCGCGCGGGCCGCCAAGCACGAGCCGCTGCGCGAGCTGGGCGCGGCGCACCTGATCGACTACACCGAAGCGGATTTCGTCGCGGCGGTCCGGGAGCTGACCGACGGCCGGGGCGTCGACGTGATCCTGGACATCATCGGCGCCGCCTACCTGGGCCGAAACGTCGGCGCGCTGGCCACCAACGGGCGGCTGGTGGTGATCGGCCTGCAGGGCGGCCGGAAGGCGGAGCTGGACCTCTCCGCGCTGATGAGCAAGCGGGCCAGCCTGATCGCGACGACGCTGCGGGCCCGGCCGGTCGCCGAGAAGGCCGCCATCGTCCGGGGCGTACGCGAGGAGATCTGGCCGCTCGTCGAGTCGGGGAGCATCGTGCCGGTGGTGGACCGGCGGGTGCCGATGGCAATGGCCGCCGAGGCGCACCGGATCGTCGAGAACAGCGACCACCTGGGCAAGGTGCTGCTGGTCAACGAGGAGCGGCCGGCGTGATCCGCTGGGCACCCGTGCCCTGCGCGGCCAGTTCGTCGCCCGGGTTGTAGAGCCGGCAGCGCTGCAACGAGAGGCAGCCGCAGCCGATGCAGCCGGTCAGCTCGTCCCGCAGTTGGGTGAGCAGGTCGATCCGCTCGTCGAGCTTCGACCGCCAGGTCGCCGAGAGCCGCGCCCAGTCCGCCTTCGTCGGGGTACGCGACTCCGGCAGCGATTCGAGTGCGGTGCGGATGTCGGCGAGCGAGATCCCGACCTGCTGGGCGATCCGGATGAACGCCACCCGGCGCAGCTCGGCCCGCTCGTACCGGCGCTGGTTCCCGCCGGTGCGGGCGGCCCGGATCAGCCCGAGCCGCTCGTAGTAGCGCAGCGCCGACTGCGCCACCCCGGAGCGGGCGGCCAGATCGCCAATGGTCAATGACTCCTGCATCACGGCACCTTGAGTTGAAGTTAGCTTCAGGTTGCAGGCTATCGCCATGACCGCAGTCACCACCAACGTCCGGGCCACCTCCCGGGCCGAAGCCGCCGAGGTGCTCTGGCCGCTGCTCGACCGGATCACCGGGGACGAGAAGCACGCCTGGAGCGCGTACTCCACACTGGACGTCATCTGGGTGCTCTATGACCGGGTGCTCCGGGTCACTCCGGACACCGGGGACGACCAGACCCGCGACCGGTTCCTGCTCTCCAAAGGCCACGGGCCGGCCGCCTACTACGCGGTCCTGGCCGCCAAGGGCTTCATCCCGCCCGACTGGCTCGACGACCTGGCCGGCCCGCGCAGCCGACTGGGTCACCACCCCGACCGTCTGCTCGTCCCCGGGGTGGAGATCGGCTCCGGCTCGCTCGGACACGGTCTCGGCCTGGCCGTCGGCACGGCGCTCGGCCTGCGCGCCCAGGGCCTGATGCCCGGCGGACCGGGCGAAAAGCCGAACCCTCGGGTGTACGTGCTACTCGGCGACGCCGAGTTGGACGAGGGCTCCAACCACGAGGCGATCGCGTACGCGGGTGCGACCGGCCTGGCCAACCTCACCGCGATCGTGCTGGACAACGGCTCGGCCACGCACGGCTGGCCGGGCGGCATCGCCAGCCGGTTCACCGTGAACGGCTGGACCGCCACGACCGTCGACGGCCGCGACCACGACGCGATCGAGACCGCCCTGACCCACCGACCCGACCCCGCCCGCCAATCCGACCGGCCGCACGTCGTCGTCGCGGTCGTCCGTCCCGGGGAGTGACCGCCATGCGTGCCGCCTTCATCGACACCGCCACCGAGATCCTGGCCGACGATCCGCGTACGGCGTTGGTGTTGGCCGACATCTCGGCCGCCAGCTTCGCGCCGGCCGCCCGCCGGCACCCCGATCGGGTACTCAACGTGGGCATCCGCGAACAGCTCATGATCGGCGTGGCCGGCGGGCTGGCCCTGACCGGGCTGCGGCCGATCGCCCACTCCTACGCGCCGTTCCTGGTCGACCGGGCGTACGAGCAGATCAAGCTGGACCTCAACCACCAGGGCGTCGGGGCGATCCTGGTCAGCGTCGGCGCCTCCTACGACGGGTCGAGCGAAGGCCGGACCCACCAGTCCCCGGGGGACGTGGCGCTCTTCGACACGCTCGGCGACTGGACCGTGCACGTACCCGGGCACCCGGCCGAGGTGCCGGCGCTGCTGCGCGCCGCCGCCCGACACGACCGGGGGGTCTACCTGCGGCTGTCCGAGTTGGCGAACAGCGAGGCCCGGCCGGGCACCGACCGGCTCCGGATCGTCCGCCGGGGTGGTCCGCAGGCGCCGCTGGTGGTGGCGGTCGGGCCGACGCTCGACGCCACCCTGTCGGCGGTGGCGGAGCTGGACGTCACGGTGGCGTACACCCACACGCCGCGCCCGTTCGACGGCGCCGGCCTGCGGGCGCACGCCGGTCGGGACGTGGTTCTGGTGGAGCCGTACCTGGCCGGCACCTCGGCGGGGCAGGTCTCGGCGGCGCTGGCCGATCTCCCGCACCGGCTACTGACGCTGGGCGTGGGGCGCACCGACCTGCGCCGGTACGGCAGTCCGGCCGACCACACCCGATGGCACGGCCTCCACGCCGAAGGACTGGCCGAATCGATCCGCGCCTTCATCATCCAGTGCGCGGCCGTCACAGGATCGGAAGGACATCCGGCACGCCCTCACCCCTGATCGCGTACCCGATGTCCTTTCGATCTTGGGCAACGCCGTGGGCGGTGAGGTCAGGGCTTGCGGGGGGCTTTGCCGCGGCGGCGGCCACGCTCCCGGCCGAGGATCCAGAGCGCCTCGACGCCGTCCTTCCAGGTGATCTTCTTGCCCTCTTCCCGGCCCCGGGCGCGGTAGCTGATCGGCACCTCGTACGGGCGGATCCGGCGGCGCAGCAGCTTGCCGGTGACCTCGGCCTCCATCCCGAAGCCCTTGGACTTGACCTCCAACGACCGGTAGAGCGAGACCGGCATCAGCTTGAAGCAGGTCTCCAGGTCGCCGATGTACGAGTTGAAGAGCACGTTGGCCGCCGTGGTGACCGCCTTGTTGCCCATCACGTACCAGAAGCTGTAGGCGCTGTGGCTGCCGAATGTCCGATTACCGTAGACAACGGTGGCACGTCCGTCGAGGACCGGTTCGAGAAGCTTTGTGATGTCCTGCGGGTCGTACTCCAGATCCGCGTCGAGAATCACCATGTACTCGCCCTCGGCGTTCTCGACCGCCGTCCTGATCGCCGCGCCCTTACCCGAGTTGCGGGGATGGGTGATCACCCGCAGTCGGGCGTCGTCGGCACGACCGAGGATCTCGCCCGTTCCGTCCCGGCTGCCGTCATCCACGACGACCAGCTCGATCTCGCACGGGTAGTCGACCGCGAGCGCCTGCTTGAGGGCGTCCGCGATGCGCTCTTCCTCGTTGTAGACCGGCATGAGAATCGAAAGCTTCACGGGATCTCCACAGTGCTGAGGACGAATCCGCCCTAGCCTAGCCTGGTTGGCGCCATCCGAACGCCCGCCGTCGCCCAGCGGGGGCGGCTAGCTGGTCCGCCCTGCTCGGGTGGTGTTTACTTCCGGCCATGCCGGCAGCGGGTTATCCATTGGCAGTCGCGCCTGTCCTGGCGTTCCTACTGCTCAGTCACGCCCTTCGGCCGGGCACCCCGGTGGCCGCACCGCGCCGGCTGGCCGCCGTGCGGGCCGCGCTCGCCACCGGCGGCTTCGCCGTGCTCATGGTCGAGGGTCTGGGCGCCGTCGGTGGTCTCAACGTGGCCGCGTTCGCGCTGGGCTGGCTGGCCTTTCTGACCGCCTGCGGCGTACTCGCCTGGCGGCGACGGCGGACGGACCTGGGGTCGGGGCCGGCGCCTGGACCGGCGGTGGGGCCGGTCCGGAGCTGGGTCGGCAGCGCTCGGCGGTTACCGCGGGCCGCACGGGAGTTCTGGCGGCAGGCGGCCGTGGCCGACCGGCTGCTCGCCGGTACGGTCGGCGGCCTGGTGCTCGTCGAGTTCGGCATCGCGCTGCTGGCCGAGCCGAACAACTTCGACTCACAGACCTACCACCTGCCGAAGGTGGAGCACTGGGTGGCCCAGGGCAGCCTGGATTTCTGGCCGACCGCCATCCACCGGCAGGTGACCATCCCGCCCGGCGCGGAGTACCTGCTGCTGCACCTGCGCCTGTTCACCTCGGGTGACGCCCTGCACAACCTGGTCCAGTGGGCCGCCGGGGTCGGCTGCCTGGTGGCGGCGACCCGGATCGTCGCCCAGCTCGGTGGCTCCCGGCGGGCCCAACTGCTCGCCGCCTTCCTGCTCGCCACCACCCCGATGATCGCCCTCCAGGCCACCAGTACCCAGACCGACCTGGTGGTCGCCGCCTGGGTGGCCGCCGCCGCCACCCTGGTACTGGACGGCCTGACCCGACCGGCCACCGCCGGGTCGGTGCTCGCCCTCGGTGCGGCCACCGGGCTGACCGCGATCACCAAGACGAGCGGACTGCTGGGGGTCGGTCCACTGCTGGTGTTCTGGGGAGTCGCCCAGCTCCGCCTGGCCTGGACCGGCACCGCCGGCCAGCCGGCCTGGACCGGCACCGCCGGGCAGCCGGCCCGGACCGGCACCGCCGGGCGGGTGCGCGGGTTGGCTCGGGTCGTCGGGTCGGGGGTGGCCGTCCTGGTGGTGGCCGCCGCGTTCACCGGCCCGTTCCTGGTCCGGGTGGCGGCCGAGTTCGGCCACCCGCTCGGACCGCCCCGGCTGCGCGAGTCCATCCCGATGCAGCGGCACGACCCCGGCTCGGTGCTGATCAACGGGCTGCGGATCGGGCACACCGCGCTGGACACGCCGGTCGGCGTGCTGCGCGACGCGACCGCGTCGGCGATCCGCGGCACGGCCGGGGTGCTCGGGGTGGACCCGCAGGATCGCGCCACCACCTTCGGGCAGACGACCTGGCCGGTCCGCTCCTGGTACCCGGACGAGGATCGGGTGGCGTTCCCGCTCGTCGGCGCGTTGATGCTGCTCGGTGCCGGTTTCGCGCTGGCCCGACCGGCCCGGCTCGCCCCCCGCCACCCGACCGTCCTGCGCGGGTACGCCGCCACGGTCACGGCGGCCGTCCTGCTGCACGTCACCATGATCAAATGGCAGCCCTGGGGGAACCGACTGCTGGTCTACGCCCTGGTCCTGGCCGCACCGCTGGCCGCCCTCTGGCTGGCCGCCCTGTTCCGCCGGCCCGACAGCCAACCCGACCGCCAACCCGACCGCTCAGCCGACGGCCAGACTGAGCGCCAGATCGACGGCCAGACCGGCAACCGGGCCGGCCGGCAGCCCCAGCAGCAGTCGGTCGCGGCGCTCGTCGCGGTCGCGGTGCTGGCCACCTGCGCGCTGGCCGGCGTACTCGCCATCTCGTACGGATTCCCGCGCCGCCTGGTCGGCTCCGGGTCGCTGCTGACCAGCTCGGACTGGGAGACCCGGTTCCTGCGTCGTCCACAGTGGGCGGAGGAGTTCCGGTGGGCCGCCGACGCGGTGCGGGCCAGCGATGCCCGCCGGGTGGGGCTGGTGCAGCAGAACGACAACTGGGAGTACCCGTGGTGGCTGCTGCTGCGCGACGGCAACGAGCTGGAGCTGGTGGCGCTGCAGTCGGTGCTGCCCGACCGCCCGCCGGCCCGGCCGGACACCGTGGACGCGATCGTCTGCACCGGCACCCGGGCCGCCTGCACCCGGCTGGTGCCCGACGGCTGGCAGGTGCGGTTCCGGGGCTACGTCGGCTATGCCCTGCCACCCGGCTGACCGTCCCGAGCAGACCGCGACTGGCCTGCCAGGACATCAGCCCGAAACAAGTTACTGAAAGGTATTCACATTGCTGATGCGCTGGGCTACCGTCTGAACACTCGATCGAACTCCCACGATCGAAGTGAAAGGACCGTGTCGATGAAGGACTCCCGTCCCCCGGGAGGACCCGACACGCTCCGGGTACGGCGACGGCGTACCAGCGTCGTCACCGCGCTCGTCGCGGGTCTCGTCCTACCGATCCTCGCCGCGCCGGCCACCCCCGCCGCCGCCGCCGACCGACCACCCGTCCAACCGCTGCCCGCCAACCTGGAGGCGATCCGGGCCGCCGAGGCCACCGCCCTGTACGGCAGCCCCACCATCCGACCGCTCGACCAGCGCCGGACCGCCCTGATCACGATGGGCGACAGCGAGATCTCCGGCGAGGGCGTCGGCAACTACGTCCCCGGCACCCACCAGAACGGCAACTGGTGCGACCGCTCCTACGACCAGGCCGTCTTCCGCACCGGCATCGCCTCCGACGTGCAGTACAACATCGCCTGCTCCGGGGCGACCCCGTGGAACCTGGTCGCCGGCGGACCGACCCAGTGGAACGAGCTGAACCAGGGCGACCACCTCGCCATCAAGGCCCGCAACACCCGGATCAAGCTGATCTGGGTGGTGGTCGGCGCGAACGGCGACGGCACCATCCAGTTCGGACCGGTCGCCACCGACTGCGCGATCCGCCGGGTCTTCTTCCAGGGCCCCTGCTACCCGACCTACACCGACCAGTGGACGATCCGCACGGACGGCAGCCGGCGCGGCGCCGAGGAGGCCCTCAACTCGATCCGGCAGACCATGACCGGGGCCGGCTACCTCCGGTCGGACTACGAACTGGTGCTGATGTCGTACCCGAGTCCGGGCAGCCCGGACGTCGAGGACAATCCGAACTTCCCCGGCTGGTACTCGGGCGGCTGCCTGCTCTACCTGCACGACGTCGCGTTCGCCCGGAACAAGGCCGTCCCGTTGTTCGAGTCGGCGTTGCGCGCGGCGGCGGCCAACACCGGCACCCGCTACCTGGACGCCAGCCGGCTCTTCCACGGCCGGGAGGTCTGCACCGAGAGCCCGGCCGTCCGGGGCCTCTACATCGAGGTCGGGATCTGGAACGAGAACGCCGCCCGGCAGTCGTTCCACCCCAACAGCCGGGGTCACGGGCTGTTCGCCCAGTGCATCACCCAGTTCTACGCGTCCGGTCAGGAGCGGGCCACCTGCGTCGACGAGGCGGGCACCGGCAACGGGGTGCTCCACCCGGGTCTGCTGGAGTTCCGGCAGCTGCGCAACGCCGGCACCGGCAACTGCCTGGACGGCAAGGGATACGACTCCCGCAACGGCACCCCGCAGCAGCCGTACACCTGTCACGGCGGCCGTAACCAGGGCTTCTGGTACGACGCCGACCGACAGTCGGTGCACTCCGAGCTGTCGCACGACAGGTGCCTGGACGTCTCCGGGGGCACCCTGCGGGCCAACGCCGCCGTCAACATCTACGACTGCCACGGCGGCGCCAACCAGCGGTTCGTCTTCGCGGGCGACCAGATCAAGCCGGCCGGCAACGCCAACCTCTGCCTGGCGTTCGACAACCCGATCCTGGGTTCGGCGCGGCTGCGGCTGGCCAACTGCGGCAGCAGTGCCCGGCAGCGGTGGTCGTTCGAGTCGCGGTCGTACGCCAACCCGGTCGGGTACGGATCCGACGACTTCATCGGGTCCCGGGTCTACTGACCCCCGAGCCGCCGCGGAGGGGTCCTGCCGACGCACCGCCGGCAGGAACCCTCCGCGGCCAGTAAGGCGGCCACCTGATCGGCCGGTCAGTCCCGGTCGTCCACCACCACCAGCCGGGCCACCGCGCCGTCGCCCGCACCGGCGCCGGCCAGCCCGACCCGGGTGCCCACCGCCACCTGTTCGGCCTGGATCGCCGTGCCCCGGTGCACGACCCGCAGGTCGGGGCCGAACGTCCAGCGCATGGTGAAGCCGTCGGTGGAGCGGACGGTGAGCGACTCGGCGTCCACCGCGGTCACCTCGCCACGCTGCACGGTCACCGTCCGGGTGCCGCCGCCGGCCCGCACCACCACCTCGCCGTGCAGCATGTTCCTCCGCAGCAGCACCCGGGCCCGGCGCCGCTCCCGCCGGTCCTCGGCCCGCTCTCCGGGGGCGGCACCCGCCGTCGGCCCCGGCGCGGCCGTCGCCACCGCCAGCGCCGAATCGGGTACGCCGACGCCGACCAGCTCGAATCCCAGCGCGGCCAACGCCTGTCCCTCGGTCCCGAGGGCCGCGGCCGCCTCGACGGCGATCTCCTCGGCGGCGATCTCCTCGGCGGCCTCGTGGGCCGCGCCGGGCCGGCCGTCGGACGTGACCCCGCAGCCGGCGGTGGCCAGCATTCCCACGGTGAGCAGCAGCGCGGCCGCCCCGGTGACTCGCCAGTGTCTCATCGGTCTCCCTCCCCTGTCTCGGGAGACCAGCCTGCGCCGCCGATACGAGGCACCCGTCAGACCCGGGTACGAGGCTGGTAAGAAATCCCGGCTGCCACCACCGATCGCGGCGCTGCCGGGTCGGGAGCTGATGCTGCTCGTCGTGGCGTCACGCGCGAGTCCCGCGCCGGCTCAGTGTCCCGCTGATCCCGCGGTGTCGTTGCCGGTGGTGCCGGGGGCCGGCGGGAGCCAGACCGTGAAGCGGGCGCCGCCCTCGGTGGCATGGCCGGCCTCGATCCGGCCGCCCAGCCGGCGGACCAGCCCGGCCGCCAGCGCGAGCCCGAGGCCGCTGCCGACCCGGCGTACCCCCGCGTAGCGGTCGCGGAGCGCACCGCGCTCGAACGCGACCGCGAGGTCGTCGTCGGTCAGACCCGGCCCGCCGTCGCGGACCTCGACGATTCCCCCGGCCGGGGTCGCCGGCCGGGCAGCGACGACGACCGGCGCCCCCGGCGGCACCACCCGCAGCGCGTTCTCCAGCAGCCCGTCGACCACCTGCCGGATCCGGCCGGCATCCGCGTACGCGGACACCCGGTCCGTCGGGGTCCCGGCCGTTCCGGCCGGCGGTAGTTCGGCGCGCAACCCCACCCCGTGCGCGGCGTACCGCCCGCTCCACGCCTCGACGGCGTCGGTCACCAACCGGGCCAGGTCGAGCCGGGTGGGCTCCAGCGCGAAGTCGACCGCATCCAGCCGGGCCAGTGCGAGCAGGTCGCTGACCAGCCGGTCGAGGTGCACAGCGGCGGCGAGCACGGTCTGCCCGGCCCGCTGGCCGCCGGCGTCGGCGACCACCCCGTCGGCGAGCGCCTCGGCGTACCCCCGGATCGTGGTCAGCGGGGTGCGCAGTTCGTGCGAGACGGAGAGCAGGAACTCCCGCTGCCGTCGCTCACTGGTGGCCAGCGCGCTGGCCAGATCGTTGATGGCGTGCGCCAGGTCGGCGATCTCGTCCGGCGGTTCCACCGGCACCCGGACGTCCCGCTCGCCGGCGGAGAGCCGGGCTGCCACGGTGGCGGCGGTGCGGATCGGCCGGGCGAGCCGGCGGGCCAGCAGGGTGCCGGCCACCACGCCGGCGACCAGACCGGCCAGCAGCGGCACCCAGAGGCTCGGTCCGACCAGCCGCCAGAGCCCGGTGGCCAGCGGTCGGGTCAGCACTACGCCGTTGCCGCCGGGCAGCCAGCGCCCCTCGACCAGCGACACCTCGCCGCGGACCAGCCGCCGGCCGGAGAAGTTCCGGCCGCCGGCGATCCGGTCGACCACCCCGGGCGGCAGCCCGGACCGGTCGGCGACGCCATCCCGGATCAGGTACGCGTCGATGGACTGGTCGGCGAGCTGCCGGATGATGCGGTCCTGACCGACGGTCGGATCGGGGCCACGGTCCCGGGCGAACCTCGGCCGGAGCGCCTCCGCCGCCAGCCGGGCCTGCGCGGCCAGCGCCTCCCGGGCCTGCCGCTCCGCGGCGCGGGCCGCCAGCGGCACCGCCACCGACGCGGTGACCAGCACCGAGACCAGCGCGACCGCGCAACCGACGAGCACCGCCCGGGCGGTGAGGGTGCGGCCGATCCGGTCAGGCCGCACAGGCGTACCCGACCCCGCGGTGGGTGCGGATCACCTCAGCCCCGACGCCGAGCTTGGCCCGGACCTGCGCGACGTGCACGTCGACGGTGCGGGTGCCGCTGTGCGCGGCGTACCCCCAGACACTGGCCAGCAGCTCCTCCCGGGTGAAGACCCGGCCCGGCCGGGCCATCAGGTGGGCCAGCAGGTCGAACTCCGTCGAGGTGAGCTGGACCGGCTCGCCGCCCACCGCGACGGTGCGGCGGGCCGGGTCGAGCGCGACCGGGCCGACCGCCCGCGGCTGCTCGGTGAGCTCCGGCCCGCCGGCGCAGCGGCGCAGCACGGCCCGTAGCCGGGCCACCAGCTCCCGGGGGCTGAACGGCTTGGTCAGGTAGTCGTCGGCGCCCAGTTCGAGGCCGACGATCCGGTCCACCTCGTCGTCCCGGGCGGTCAGGAAGATCACCGGTGTCCAGTCGCCGGTCGAGCGGAGCCGCCGGCACAGCTCGGTGCCGGTGAGGCCGGGCAGCGCGATGTCGAGGACGCAGGCCACCGGCCGCAGCCGCCGGGCGGCGGCCAGCCCGGCCGCTCCGTCGTGCTCCACGTGTACGCCGAAGCCGTCCCGGGTCAGGTAGAGCCGGACCAGCTCGGCGATCGGTCGTTCGTCCTCCACCACCAGGACGAGCCCGCGCTGTGCCGGGGCGCCGTCGTCGCTCACTCGACCATGATGGCCGACCGGCGGCGTCCGCGCCCCGGCGGAATTGTTCGGAGTCGGTAAGGGCGCTTTGGTCAGCCGGGCACCGGTACCCGGCGCTCGGGTCGCCCGGCTCGGCGGGTGGCGGCCGGCCGGAAGACGTGGCTGAGCAGCGCGTCGACCTGCCATGCCTGCTTGGGGGTGGCGGCCCGGATCAGGAACCGTTCCCGGACCCCGTCCATCGCGGTGACCGCCAGCTCGACCGCCGGCAGTCGGAGGTCGGGGCTCCAGGTGACGTTGCTGAGGTGCCGCAGGTCGGTGTTGAGGTGTAGCCGCAGCCGGTGCAGCACCCGGCTGCGCTGGGTGACCACCAGTCGCCGGTAGGTGAGCAGCAGCAGGTATTCGCCCCGACCGGGACGGTCCGGCCGGGTACACCGCCGGACCAGTACCGGGGTGTCGCCGGCCTGCATGCACCGCCGGAGGATGGAGAGGTGCCGGTGCGCGCTGAGCGCGGTGACGCCGCGTCCGGCGAGTCCAGCAGCCTCGGGTCCGGTGGCGTTGGTCAGGAGCGAATCGGAGAAGACGTCCATGCCGATTCAACGATGTGTCATCGAACCATGACGCGGGGTAGGCATGGATGAAAGTGAAATTACAGAAGTTCCACCTATAGAAGTTCTACTACCGTCGCGTTCGCCATCCCGCCGCCCTCGCACATCGTCTGCAGGCCGTACCGGATGTCGTTGTCCCGCATGTGGTGCAGCATCGTGGTCATGATCCGGGCGCCCGAGCCGCCCAGCGGGTGGCCCAGCGCGATCGCGCCGCCACGCGGGTTGAGCCGCTCCGGGTCGGCCTCGGTCTCGGCCAGCCAGGCGAGCGGAACCGGCGCGAACGCCTCGTTCACCTCGTACACCCCGATCTCCTCGATGCCCAGCCCGGCCCGACGCAGCGCCTTCGCGGTGGCCGGGATCGGCGCGGTGAGCATCAGGACCGGATCATCCGCCGCGACCACGGCGGTGTGGATCCGGGCCAACGGCCGCAGACCGTGCCGCCGCGCCCACTCCGAGGTGGTCACGGCCAGGGCGGCCGCCCCATCTGAGATCTGCGAGGCCGACCCGGCGGTGACCACACCGTCGGGCCGGAACGGCGTGGCCAGCTCGGCCAGCTTGGCCAGGCTGGTGTCCCGTCGGATGCCCTGGTCCGCGTCGAGCTTGCCGTCGGCGAGCGCGACCGGCGCGATCTCGGCGTCGAAGGCTCCGGCGTCCTGGGCGGCGGCGGCCCGGCGGTGGCTGGCCAGCGCGTACTCGTCGAGTGCGGTCCGGGTGAACCCCCAGCGGGCGGCGATCAGCTCGGCACCCACGCCCTGGTTGAACGGGACCGGCTCATCGGCCGCGAAGCCGTCGACCCCCCGGTAGCGGTCCCGCACCAGCCCGCCGTACGGCAGTCCGGCCGCGCCGTCGGCGGACGGCGAGCTGGCGCCCATCGGCACCCGGGTCATCGACTCCACCCCACCGGCGACCACCAGCTCGGCCTGGCCGGCGAGCACCGCCGCCGCGGCGAAGTGCACCGCCTGCTGGCTGGAACCGCACTGGCGGTCGAGCGTCGTACCGGGCACCGTCTCCGGCCAACCGGCCGCCAGCACGGCGTTGCGGGCGACGTTCCACGCCTGCTCGCCGACCTGCGACACGCAGCCCCAGATCACATCGTCCACATCGGCGGGCTCGAACCCGGTCCGCTCCGCCAGCGCCCGCAGCACGTGCGCGGAGAGATCGACCGGATGCACGCCGGCGAGTCCGCCCCGGCGTCGCCCCACCGGGGTGCGCACCGCGCCGACGATTACCGCGTCCCTCATGACCGCACCCCCGCTGATCTCGCCCGAGTCTTGGTACCCATCGGTAACTTGATCCTCCGATCGTACGTCCTGCCGGGTCGGCCTGGCAGTCTGGAGCGGTGCAGAACGATCCGCTCAGCCATCGGCAGTGGCGGGTGCCCGCCAAGGTACCCGTGGTCAAGTTCACCGCCGCGGTGCTGTTCGCCCTCGTCGGGCTTCTGCTCGCGGACGGCGATCCGGTCCGGCTGGTGCTGGCCGGGGTCACCTCGGCCGCCCTGGTCGGCTGGGGGCTGCGCGACCTGCTGCTGCCGGTCCGGCTTACCGCCGACCCGGTCGGACTCACGGTGGTCAGCGGGCTCGCCGGCCGGCACCGGCTGCCGTGGTCGGCGGTCGACCGGATCGTCGCCCACGGCCGGGGCAGTGTCCGGGGTCACCAACTGGAGATCGACACCGGCGACACGGTGCACGTGCTGACCGGGTCCGATCTCGGGGCGTCCCCGGACGAGGTGGCGGCCGAGTTGCGGGCGCTGCGGGCCGACGGGTCAACCGCCGGCTGAGGCGATCCCCAGTGCGGTCAACGCGACAAGCACCAGCAGGATCGCGGCGCACCCCACCGCCTGCACCAGGGTCCGGTTCTCCCGCGGCGCGTACGCCAGGATCGCCGCCGCGGCGGCCCCGGCGACCAGCCCGCCGAGGTGACCGGCGATCGAGATCCCGGCGATGGTGAAGGTGAGCACCAGGTTGATCGCCAGCACCCCGATCACCGCCGAGGTGTCCCGCTTCAACTTGCGCAACACGATGAAGAACGCGGCGAAGAGCCCGAAGACCGCGGTCGACGCGCCGGCCGCGAGCGCGTCCGGGCTGATCAGGTACGCCGCGACGTTGCCGCCGATGCCGGCCAGCAGGTAGAGCGCGAGGAACCGGGCCGGGCCGAGCACCGCTTCGAGATTGCGGCCGAGCACCCAGAGTGCCCACATGTTCAACAGCAGGTGCAGGATGCCGTAGTGGATGAACATGGCGGTGATCAACCGGTAGACGCCCCCGTCGTCGACGCCCGGGTAGACGTCGCCCTGGCCCGGGTAGGCCCCCAGCGCCACCGCGCCGTCGCGCAGCACGGTCACCGACGGGCCGACCACCCCGCCGAGCGCGTGTAGCTGGCCGGCGTCGGAGAAGAGCCCGGCCGCCAGCGACGCCCCACCGCCGGAGAGCAGCACGCCGATCAGCGCCGCCAGCACGTTCAGGCCGATGAGCGCCTTTGTGACGTACCCCTCACGGCCGGCGACACCGCCCCCGAAGGCGGTGCGCGCCGGCCGCTGGGTACGTCGGCCCTCGGCGACGCAGTCGGGGCACTGGTGACCCACGGCCGCGTCGCGCATGCAGTCCGGGCAGATGGAACGCTCACAGCGCGAGCACCGGACCCAGGTTTCGCGGGAGGGGTGCCGATAGCAGACCGGACCAGCGGTCGGCGGCGACTCGCTCACGTCATCCCCCCGGTTCGCCCACACTGCTCACCCATGGGCGCCAAGGCTACCCCGACCCGGCGATCAGTCGTTGCGACGCTCGATCTCCACCCGCTCGATGATCACGTCCTGCAGCGGACGGTCGGCCGGGTTGGTGGGGCTGGTCGCGATCGTGTCCACGACCTTCGCCGACTGCTCGTCGGCGACCTGGCCGAAGATGGTGTGCCGGTTGTTCAGGTGCGGCGTGGGGCCGACCGTGATGAAGAACTGCGAGCCGTTCGTACCCGGTCCGGCGTTCGCCATCGCGAGCAGGTACGGACGGTCGAAGCGCAGCTCCGGGTGGAACTCGTCGGCGAACTGGAAGCCCGGCCCGCCGCGCCCGGTGCCGGTCGGGTCGCCCATCTGGATCATGAACCCGCTGATCACCCGGTGCGAGATGGTCCCGTCGTAGTACGGGCCGCTGCCCGGCTGGCCGGTCCGCGGGTCGATGTACTCCTTGGTGCCCTCCGCCAACTCGACGAAGTTGCGGACGGTCTTCGGAGCGTGGTTCGGAAAGAGCTCCAACCGGATCGGGCCGTTGTTGGTATGCAGGGTGGCGTAGACAGCCTCAGCCACGGGTACTCCCTCGGTGGTAGTGATCCGCCGGCCGGAAGCACTGGCCGGCATTTCCATGGTCAGGTTCCATACGGATCCTCCCATGTGCCCGTTCACGCGGCGCGGAGGCATCCGAAGGTGGAGGATGACAGGGACCAACTCCAAGGAGGTGGGAAGGTGTTTGGAATCGGGCGACGCAGATCTCACAGGCAGCTCGCAAAGGCCGAGCTGGGCGAGGGGATCGGCCATCTGCGGCTGGCCGCCACCCACGCGGCGGGCGGGGTCGGCGCGACGGTCGGGCCGCGGGTGGATGCCGCGCGGCGGTACGTGGCGCCGACGGCGACCAGGGTCCGCAGCTCGGCGGTCGACGGCTGGGGAGCGACCATGAGCGCGGTCGCGCCGCTGGCGGTGGCCGCGGCGGACGGTGCCCGGCAGGCCGGTTCCGCCGCCGGTAAGAGCCGGGCCGGCAAGGCCACCAAGGCGCGGACCAAGGCCGCCGCCAAGGCGACCCGGGCCGCGAAGAACAAGGCAACTCGGCGTGGCCGGCCCGCCCGGCGCTGGCCGGCGATCGCCGGACTGGTGGCGGCCGGCGCCGCGATCGGTGTCGCCGGGGCGGTGGTCATGCGCCGCCGTCGGCAGGCCGAGTGGGACTCCTACGATCCCGCACCCGCCCTCGACACCCTGCCGAGCGAGGCGGTACCGGTGCTGGCCCACACCTCGGCGGACCCCGGCCGCAAGCCGGCGAGCGGGGAGCGGACCGAGGTGATCCCGGCAACGGCCACCACGACCGCGCCGAAGGCCAGCTCAGCCGCCACCCCGGCGGCCTCCGCGACCACCGGGACCGCCGCGACCTCCACGGCCGCCGGGACCAAGCCGACCGCCGCCGCGAAGTCGCCGGCCGAGGTGAAGTCGCCGGCCGGTACGAAGTCGGCGTCGGCCACGCCGGCGGCGACCTCGGCGGGCAAGTCGTCGAGCACGCCCAACGGGCGGGCCTGACCAGCCGGGCAGCCCAGTCGGGCCGGCGTCACCACCTACGGTGGCGCCGGCCCGGGGCGCGCCCGGGGATCAGAGCCAGCCGTTGCGCCGGAACGACCGGTACAGCGCCAGGGAGATCGCCAGCATCAACGCGAGAACGACCGGGTAGCCGTACTTCCATTGGGTCTCCGGCATGAAGTCGAAGTTCATCCCGTAGATGCCGGCGATGGCGGTCCAGACCGCCGCGATACCCGCCCAAGCCGCGATCTTGCGCATGTCGTTGTTCTGTTCGACCGACACCTGGGCCAGCCGGGCCTGCAGGATCGAGTTCAACAGATCGTCGTACGAGTTGACCTGCTCCACGGTGCGGGTCAGGTGGTCCTGCACGTCCCGAAGGTAGCGCCGGATCTCCTTCGGCACCTCGCGGTTGATCTGCGCGGTGAGCGTCATGAACGGACGCTGCAGCGGGACCACCGCCCGCTTGAACTCGACCAGCTCGCGCTTCATCTGGTAGATGCGCTGGATCCGGCCCGAGGTCTGCCGGGAGAAGACCTGCTCCTCCAGCCGGTCCAGGTCGTCCTCGATCCGGTCGGCGACCTCCAGGTAGAGATCGACCACCCGGTCGGTGACCGCGTACGCCACCGCCCACGGGCCGTGCGCAAGCAGCTCCCGCCGGGCCTCCAGGTCGGCCCGGATCGGGGCGAGCCGGCAGGCGTCGCCGTGCCGGACGCTGATCACGAACTTCGGCCCGATGAAGAGCATCACCTGGCCGGTCTCGACCACGTCCGAGGTCTCCGTCAGCTCGCCGTGACCGACGTACCGGGCGGTCCGCAGGACCAGGAAGTTCACCTCGCCGAAGCGTTCCAGCTTCGGCCGCTGCTCGGCCTTGACGGCGTCCTCGACGGCGAGCTCGTGCAGCCCGTACGCGTCGGCGATGCCGGCCATCTCAGCCGGGCCGGGCTCGTGCAGGCCGAGCCAGACGAAGCCGTTCGGCTCCCGCCGGGCGGCCTCCAGCGCGGCCACGTAGTCCCAGTCACCGGGCTGCCGCACCCCGTCGAGGTAGAGCCCGCAGTCCACCACCGCCTGGTGGCTCGGCCCGGGGCCGGTCGCCGACCGGTGGCCGGCGTCGGCGGTCAGGATCCGGGTCACCGCCCGTACCGGCGCCGTCCAGGCGCGGGGGCGCACTCTCGGGCTGCCGTCGGGTCGTAGCCCGTTGTTCCGCTGACTCATCGGTCCACCTCCCCACCGGCTGTGAACAGTACGCCGGGCCGGGGCGGCGCCGGGTGGACCGACCGCGTCGGGGGGGTAGATGTGCGGCCGGTCCACCCGGCGCCATTTGGGGGCGGGGGGTAGTGCTCAGTGCGCCACCGCGGGGACCCGGCTGGCCGCTCACGCCGAACGGGCGCCCGACCGACTCCAACGCGAGTGGTGCTCGCAGCATTGTGGGCCGAGCGCCGCGCTGGGGGGAACCCCGGGCGCCCACGGAAGGGCTAGTGTCGGATATCCGACATGATGCACGCGTTTACTGGCTACCCGCAGCGTCCGCCGCTGGCGACGACCTACCGCCGGACGGCCGCTGCCGCGTCGGCGAGCCGGCGTACCCCGTCCTCGATCCGGTCGGCGGTGACGGCCGAGAAGGCCAGCCGAAGCGAGTGGTGCCCACCCTCCAGTAGGAAGTCACTGCCCTTGACGACGGTCACCCCGCGTTCGGCGGCCGCCGGCACCAGCTCGTCGATGTGGACGTTCTCCGGCAGCTCCACCCAGAGGAAGTAGCCGCCATCCGGCTCGGTGAAGCGGGCCTCGGGCAGGTGGGTCCGCAGCGCCTCGGCGAGCACCCGGGCGCGCTCGCCGAGCGCCGACCGGACGGTCTGGATCGAGCGGTCGATGTCGCCGGAGACGCAGAACTGGTGCACGATCGCCTGCGCCACCATGCCGGGCGAGATGTAGAGGTTGGTGGCCCGCTTGGCGATGTCGGCGATCAGCGGAGCCGGCCCGATCAGGTAGCCGACCCGCACCCCCGGACAGACCGTCTTGGTGAAGCTGGAGGCGTGTACGACCGAACCCCGCTCGTCCATCGAGAGCATCGACGGCAGCGGCTCCCCCCGGAACCGGATGTCGGCGTACGGGTCGTCCTCGAAGATCGTGAAGCCGTACTCGGCGGCCAGACCGAGGAGCCGGTGCCGCTTCTCCAGGGAGAGCGTCACTCCCGCCGGGTTCTGGTAGTTCGGAATGATGTGCGCCAGCTTCGGGCGCAGCCCCGACTCCAGCAGCTTGCCGAGCTCGTCGGTGTCGATGCCGTCCGACTGGATGGTCACCGCCTGCACGTCGCCGCCCTGCTGCCGCAGGTTCAGCAGCGTCCGGTCGTAGGTCGGACGCTCCACCACCACGGCGTCGCCGGGGCTCACCAGGTAGTCGAAGAGGAACGCGTCGGCCTGCAGCGAGCCGTTGGTGACCAGCACCTGATCCACGGCGACGCCGTGCTTCTCGGCGATCCACCTGCGCAACGGGGGGTAGCCCACGGAGGTGCCGTAGGCCGAGACCCCCGCGGGGTCCTCGTCGAAGGCGCGGCCGGCCGCCGCCTTGAGGCCGGCGATATCGACGATGTCCAACGAGGGCGCCCCGCGGGCGAAGGAGATCAGCTGCTCGGCAGTCATGACTACCGAGCGTACGGGCGCGAGATGGCGCTTCGGTGCAGGTGGCGCCGATGTCCGCATTCTGGACGAGCCGCGCCGGCCGGTCGGCACGGTCGCCCCGGTTGCCTCAGATCGGCGACACCGGCCGGCGCTCCGTCCAGACCCGCACGATGTCCCGAACCGAGATCACGCCCAGGACCTCGCTCCCCTCCATCACCACCAGGTGCCGGAAGCCGCCCCGGGCCATCGCCGCGGCCGCCTCCTCCACCGTCCAGTCCGGGCCGGCGTACACCGCGTCCCGGGTCAGGTGCGCGCCGGTCCGCTCGGTGTCCACGTCGAGCCCGGCGCCAACCGCATTGAGTACGTCACGTTCGGTCATGATCCCGACGCCTTCGGAGTCGGGATCGAGCACGATCGCCGAGCCGACCCCCCGGCTCGACATCATCTGGGCAGCCTGTCGAAGCGTGTGCTCCGGACCGACCACGAGAACCTGGCTGGACATGGCATCCCGTACCTGCATCGCGCATCACTCCCGTAGTGGCGGACCGGTACGGACATACTGGACGGCCCGCCATCGAAGTACAAGAGTCGACCTGTCCAGGCGGGTCGGCCGCTGGATACCCTCGGCTGGTGTCCACCGAGCCCCTACGCTGCACCGGAGCCCTGATCGTCGACGACGACGGCCGGATCTTCTTCCAGCGCCGCTCCGCCGAGCGGCGGCTCTTCCCCAACGCGTGGGACGTCGTCGGTGGCCATCTGGAACCCGGCGAGAGCGTGGAGGACGCGCTGCGCCGGGAGGTGACCGAGGAGACCGGCTGGACCGTCTCGGTCGTCCTCGGGCCGGTCGGCACCTACCGGTACACCGGGGACGACGGGCTCGAACGCCTGGAGACCGACTTCCTGGTCCGGGTCGACGGTGACCTCAGCCGCCCCCGGCTGGAGGTCGGCAAGCACACCGAGTTCCGCTGGCTCGCCGAACACGAGGTGGCGGTCCTGGACGAGTGCCGCGACGTCAACGACGGCCTGATCCGCCGGATCGCCGAGGACGGCTTCGCCGCCCTGCACCTGATCGGCCTGTGACGGATCATCGAACGGTGATCGACCCGAGCCGGCGACCGGTGCTCGACCCGGCGCCGTCGGGCGACGAGATCCGGTTCCCACCACACCAAGCCGCCGGTCTCGTCGCGCCCGCCGTCGACCGGCTCTACCGGGCCGCGATGGCAACCGCCCGGGCCCGGGGCGGCGCCGACCTGAGCCGCCGCTACGGCGGCCCCGCGGCCACCGGCTATCTGATCGAGTTCCGGACCCGGCTGGCCGTCCCGGGCGGCACCGTCAGCGGCGCCGGACTGGTCGCCACCACCCGCCACCAGGATCCGGCCGCCCGCCAGCGGGAGATGGACAAGCAGGTGGCACACGGGATGATCCAGCGGGTCGGCGACGGCTTCACCGCCACCGACCGCGGCCGGTCCTTCCTCGCCGACCTGTACGAGCTGCACGGCCGGGTCACCGCCGAGCTGTGGAGCGCCCACCGGAGCCGGGTCGACCGCCTCGCCGACCTGGCCGGCCGCCTACTCACCGCCGCGACCGGCAGCGGCTCGACCGCCGGCGCCACACCCCTCGACGGGTCCTTCGGGGCGGTCGCGCCACCGTACGAGCCGGACGGCACCCCGCCGGGACTGCTGCTGCTCAACCGGCTCGGCGCCCTGCGCCACCACCGGGCCGACGCGCACGCCGCGGCCTGGACCGCCGCCGGTCACACCCCGCAGAGCATCACCGGGCTGGCACCCGGACCGGAGCTGCTGGCGATCGACCTGGAGACCGACCGGCGGGCCGCCGCCCCGTACGGCGCGCTGGCCCCCGGGGAGCGGCTGGCGCTGCTGGCCGACCTCGCCGCGCTGCCCGGTTGAGCCGGCCCCGGGACCGGCACCGGCGGGACCCCCGGTGACGCAGGGCTATCCTGCCCCGATAGCCGTTGGCAAGTGAGAGGATCTCGTAATGATCGGTATGGTGCTCGCCGCCGGTGCCGGGCGCCGGCTGCGCCCGTACACCGACACGCTGCCCAAGGCGCTGATCCCGGTCGCCGGCCAGACCACGATCCTCGACATAGCGCTGCGTAACCTCGCCGAGGTGGGGCTCACCGACGTCACCGTGGTGGTCGGCTACGCGGCCGACGCCGTCGAGTCCCGCCGGGCCGACCTGGAGAAGACGCACGGCGTCCGGCTCACGCTGGTGCCCAACGACCGCGCCGAGGAGTGGAACAACGCCTACTCGCTCTGGCTGGCCCGGGACCACTTCGCCGACGGCGCGCTGCTGGTCAACGGCGACACCGTGCACCCGGTCGACGTCGAACGGACGCTGCTGGCGCAGCGCGGCCCCGGCGTGCTGCTCGCCGTCGACAACCTCAAGAAGCTCGCCGACGAGGAGATGAAGACCACCTTCGACGACGCCGGCCAGCTCACCCGGATCACCAAGCTGATGGACCCCGCCGAGGCGTACGGCGAGTACATCGGCGCCACCCTGATCGAACCGCACGCCGCCGCCGGCCTGGCCGACGCACTGGAGGCCACCTGGCGCCGAGACCCGAACCTCTACTACGAGGACGGCTACCAGGAGTACGCGGACCGCGGCGGCGAGGTCCGGGCCGCCCCGATCGGCGACCTCTCCTGGGTCGAGGTCGACAACCACGACGACCTGGCCCGGGCACGGGAGATCGCGTGCCACTACTAGCCCGTACCGTCAACACCCCGCTCGCCATCGAGGTCCGCCGCGGCGCGGTGGCCGACCTCGGCGAGCTCCTCGCGGACCGGCGAATCTCGGCCGGCGGCGACGTCGCCGTGGTCGTCGGCCCGGGTCAGGGTGAGCGGATCGCCGAACTCTGCCTGCCCGGCCTGGGCCGGGCGGACCTGTTCACCGTCGTCGGCGGCAGCCTGGACGCCGCCCACCAGCTCGGCGAGAAGCTGCGGCAACGCTCCTACGACGCGGTGGTCGGCATCGGCGGCGGCAAGACCATCGACACCGCCAAGTACGCCGCGTCCCGGTACGCGATCCCGATGGTGACCGTCGCCACCAGCCTGGCCAACGACGGGATCGCCTCCCCGGTCGCCTCGCTGGACCACGACGGCGGCCGCGGTTCGTACGGCGTACACATTCCGATCGCGATCGTGGTCGATCTGGACTTCGTCGACAACGGCCCGGACGGGCAGACCAAGGCCGGCATCGGCGACGCGGTGAGCAACCTCAACGCGATCGCCGACTGGGAACTGGCCCACCAGGTCCGCGCCGAGCCGATCGACGGGCTGGCCGTCACGCTGGCCCGCACCGGCGCCGAGGCGCTGATCAACCACCCGGGCACGATCACCGACGACGAGTTCCTGACCACGCTCGCCGAGGCGCTGATCCTGGGCGGCATCGCCATGTCGGTCTGCGGGTCGAGCCGGCCGGCCAGCGGCGGCTGCCACGAGATCTCGCACGCGATCGACCTGCTCTACCCCGGCACCGGCTCGCACGGTGCCCAGGTCGGCCTCGGCGCCCTGTTCTGCACCTTCCTGCGGGAGGACAAGGTCCGGTTCGCCCAGCTGTCCCGCTGCCTGCACCGGCACGGGTTGCCCACCACCCCGACCGAGCTGGGGCTGACCGACGAGGCCTTCGTCGCGGCGGTCGTACACGGCCCGCAGACCCGACCGGACCGGTTCACCATCCTCGAACACCTGGACCTGTCCCGGGCACAGGTCCGCGACCGGCTGGCAGACTACGTCGATGCGCTCAAGCACCACGTCTCCTGACACCGCCCCGCCCGAGCTGGCCGACTTCTACCGGGCGAACCGGGGCGGGGGGCTGTTCAGCGAGGCGGTGAGCCAGCGGATCGGCGCCGGGCTGGCGCTGGCCGGGCACCGGCTCGGGCTGGCCCCGACCGTGCTGACGGTGGCGAACCTGCTGGTCGGCCTGGTCGCCTCCGCGGTCGCGGTGGCCTTCGCCGGCCCGGTCTCCGACGGCGACCTACCGGCCTGGCCGGTCGGCCTGGCCGCCCTGCTCGGCTGGCAGCTCGCGTACGCCCTGGACTGCGCGGACGGCCAACTGGCCCGGGTCACCGGCCAGCGCAGCCCGGCCGGCGCCCGGGTGGACATCCTCTGCGACGTGGCCGCCCAGATCGCGCTGGTGAGCGCGCTCGCCGCGACCGCGGTGGCGCACCGGCCGGGGCTGCCGGTCTGGCTGATCGCCGCGTTCGCCGGCACCTGGATGGTCAACCTGGTCACCTCGGTGATGCAGGCCGGCCCGAACCACGCCAGCATGGTCACCTCGACCTCGCTGCCGGTCCGGCTGGTCAAGCTGATCCGCGACTACGGCGCGGTGATCGGCGTGGCCGGGCTGGTGCTGACGGTGGCGCCGGCGCTGACCGTCTGGCTGCTGGTGGTGTTCGTCGTCGTCAACGGCGGGTTCCTGCTCGCCAGCATCGCCTTCTCGGCCCGCGCCGCGCTCAGATCAGCGGATGCCGGATGACGTTCTCCTCCCGGCCCGGCCCCACCCCGACCACGCTGACCCGGGTCCCGCAGAGCTCCTCGATCCGCTCGATGTAGCGGCGGGCGTTGGCCGGCAGGTCGGCCTCCGACCGGACCTTGGAGATGTCCTCCCACCAGCCGTCGTGCTCCTCGTAGATCGGCGTGGCGTGGTGGAAGGCGGTCTGCGTCATCGGCATGTCGTCGAACCGCTCGCCCTCGATTTCGTACCCGACGCAGATCGGCACCTTGGCCAGGCCGGTGAGCACGTCGAGCTTGGTGACCACCAGGTCGGTGATGCCGTTGAGCCGGGTCGCGTACCGGGCCACCACCGCGTCGAACCAGCCGCAGCGGCGCTCCCGGCCGGTGGTGGTGCCGTACTCGGCGCCGACCTTGCGCAGGTGGGCGCCGTTGTCGTCGAAGAGCTCGGTGGGGAACGGCCCGGACCCGACCCGGGTGGTGTACGCCTTTGTCACGCCGATCACCTTGCTGATCGCGGTCGGCGGGATGCCGGCCCCGACGCAGGCCCCGCCGGCGGTCGGGTTCGACGAGGTGACGAAGGGGTAGGTGCCGTGGTCCAGGTCGAGCATGGTCGCCTGGGCGCCCTCCAGCAGCACGATCTCGCCCCGGTCCAGGGCGTCCCAGAGCATCACCCGGGTCTCCGCGATGTACGGGCGCAGCCGCTCCGCGTACTCCAGGTATTCCTGGGCCACCGCCTCGACGTCGAGCGCCTTGCGGTTGTAGACCTTGAACAGCATCTGGTTCTTCTCGCGCAGCACCAGGTCCAGCTTCTTGCGCAGGATGCCCGGGTCGAGCAGGTCCTGCAGCCGGATGCCCATCCGGGCCACCTTGTCGCCGTACGCGGGGCCGATGCCCCGGCCGGTGGTGCCGATCCGGGCCTGGCCGAGGTAGCGCTCGACCACCCGGTCCAGGGCCGAGTGGTGCGGCATGATCAGGTGCGCGTCGCCGGAGATCCGCAGCCGGGACACGTCCACCCCGCGCTCGGCCAGCCCGTCGATCTCGCTGAGCAGCACCTTGGGGTCGACCACCACCCCGTTGCCGATCACGATCATCGCGCTCGGCGAGAGCGCACCCGAGGGCATCAGGTGCAGCGCGTACTTCTGCCCGTCCGGGGTGATCACCGTGTGGCCGGCGTTGTTGCCGCCGGAGTAGCGCACCACGTAGTCGACCCGCTCACCCAGCAGGTCGGTAACCTTGCCTTTGCCCTCGTCGCCCCACTGGGCGCCGATGAGCACGATCGCCGGCATCTTTTTACCCGCCTCCAGGGGGCTCGGGTGCCAGGTGGCGACCGCGTGGCGAGCCCGAGGAAGCAGATTAACAAGTAGTGACGGTCCGGCCGGCATCAGCCGGCGCGGAGACGGGAGGCGACCGGGGTGTACGACGTGCTGCTGCTCACCCTCGGACCGGGCCGTGCCGAGCCCGGCGGGTGTGGCGGAGGGGGCGCGGCAGCCGGCGGATGCTGCGGAACCGGTGGTCCCGGGCCGGTCGAGGACTGCCGGGACACGCCGCGGGTGCCGGTACTGAGCTGCGCCGACGCGCTCACCGCGGCGGGCGCGCGAGTGGAGATGATCACAGCCCGGTCGGACGCCGAGATCGACGAGACGTTGGCCCGCCTGGACGCCCCGGCTCGTCCGGACGGGCTCACCTGGCCCGATCAGGAGACCAAGACCAGGCTCGTGGTCGCTACCGCAAGTGACGCTCAGTTACGCGCCGTCGTGCGCCGACTCGTCCGCCGGTACGCCCCCGCGCCGAGCCGCCGACCCGCCGACCTGGCGGCCGACCGGACCGTGCCGGACCTGCCGCCGGTCGGGTTGCTCCCGCTCGATCCGATGTCGCGATCATCCGACACCGAACCAGCCGGGTCGACCGGGCCAGCCGGGTCGACCGGGCCAGCCGGACCGGTCGACCTGCCGGGCCGGCTCGGGCTTCCCCGGGACCCGGCCCGGGTGGCCGCCGCCGTGCTCGGCGGCCGGGTCCACCGGCTCGACCTGCTGCGCAACGACGGCGGTTCGGTCACCCTGGACGGTGCGCTGATCGGGGGCGCCGACGAGGCCGGCCGGCCGGTGCCGTGGCGAGGTCGGGTCGAGGTGGACGACGCGGTGCTCTCCACCGGCGACGACCCGCTGCTGGCCTGCGTGATCGGCAACGGCACCGGGTACGCCGTCCACGAGGGGGTGCCGTTGCTAGCCGCCCCCGACCCGGCCGATGGGCAGGTCGACGTCGCCGTGGCGGTACCGGTGACCGTCCCCACCGGATCGGGTGGCAGCCGGGTACGGCTCGAAGTGCGACGCGCCCGGGGCCGCGCGGTTTCGGTGCATCCCCGCGACGGCGAGGTGCCCTATCTGGACGACGGTGTGGACGGCTCGCTGCGGCGCAAACGGTCGTGGTGGATCGAACGCGGCGCCTGGGCGGTCTACCGCGACTGACCCCGCCGGCCGGCTTATTCGCCCTTCCGCCCAACCGGCTGCCACCGGCCGGCATATCCTCGGGCAGGAGGAGGGGAGAGTCAGCGTGATGGACGACCATACCGACCGGGTACCCGTGCCGGGTCAGGGCGCGGCGGTGCCGTCGCGTGAGGTCGAGCCGTTCTGGCCGCCGGACGAGATCGTCGCCGGACCGAGCCAGGTCGGCGGGCCCGCCCCGACCGTCGCCGCCGAGCCGGCCGCCGACACTGTCGACGGTCCGCCCGCCGGTTCGACGAACGGCAGTGGTCAGGGCAACGCGGCTGACCCCGGCGTGGCGGCCGGCGCCGGCAACCTCCCGGGGAGCGCCGGCGCGGACGGCACCGGTGCGTCGCATCCGGTCACGGACCTGCCCACCCGCGCCTGGCCGCTGGTCGCCGGACCGCTCTCCACGGCGCCGCTCTCCGCCGGCGACGAAACAGCGACCCCGGTCGGACCGGCGGGCGGTCAGGATTCCGCCGGGATCCCGTACACCGGCCAGCCCGGGACGCCGGGCGCGGCGCCGGCCAACCGCACGGTACGGCTGGACATCCCCTTCATCATGGACGAACCATTCACCACCGGGGCCACCCGCACCGGCGACCCCACAGCCGCACCCACCCACCCGGCGGTCCCGCCGGGCACCCCAGCTGTCGCGCCGGCCGATCCAGCAGCCGGGCCAGGTGGTCCGGCAGTCGAGGCGCTGACGGCGGCCCCGACCGGCTGGCCGGCGCCCGAGCCGGCGCCGACCCGGCCGGCCGGCGCCAGCCGGCCGCCGACCGCGCGGTCCGCCGCGGACCAGGCCGACGCCGACGGCCATCCGGACGGCAGGTCGACGCCCCCGACCACCGGTTCGCCGTGGTCCCAGCCGCCGCACCGCCCCGAGACCGGTTCGACGGCGGAGGGCGGCGACCCGGCACCGCTGCACGGCGGTCCACCGGTCACCCGTACCCATCCCCGGTCCGGCGGCGGAGTGCCGCGGGCACCCTGGCCAGGGACCGACCCCACCGGCGGCCGGCCGCCGGCCGGTCCTCATCCGGGCGTCACCGAGGTACCGCAGCAGCCACAGGAGGAGGCCGCCGGGGTGGTCCGGATGCCCGCACAACCCAGCCCCGGGCAATCCGCGCCCGGCTACCCGGATGGGCCACTGGACCCGGACGACTACCTGGAGTACCCGGAATCCACCCACCCCGCGGAGCAGCCCGGGTCGGACGAGCCGGATTCGGCCTACCCGAGCCTGAGCCAGCCGCCCGGCTACCCAGGGCAGGACCACCACCCGCCGACCGGTTACCCCGATGCCGGCTACCCGCAGCCCGGCCACCACCCAGCGCCGGGATATCCGCAGCCCGGCTACCCGGACCCCGGCCATCACCCCGCGCCTGGCTACCCGCAGCCCGGGCAGCACCCGGAGTCCGGCCATCCCCAGCCCGGCTATCCGGAGCTCGGCTACCCGCCGGTCGGTGCGCCCGGAACCAGCTATCCGCAGTCCGGCCCGGAAGCGGGATATCCCCAACCCGGCCAGCCGGAAGCCGGGTACCCCCAGCCCGGCCAGCCGGAACCGGGGTATCCGCAGCCCGGCCAACCAGCGGCCGGATACCCGCAGCCTGGTCATCCGGATGCCCGGTACCCGGCGGCGTCGTACCAGGAGGCGTCACCAGGTGGGGCGCCTCCGCAGCCGCAAGCGCCGCACCCGACCGGTCCCGGACCGGCATACCAGGTGCCAGCCCAGCATCCGGAGCTGCCCTGGGGTCCGGAGGCCGTCGCGCCGACCGCCGAGGAGTTCGCCCGGCGGCGGGCCACGCGGCCGGCCGATCCGGTCGCGAAGCTGGGCGTTCGGGCCGCCGTCAACAAGACCACCCTGGGCCTGGTCCGGCTACCCCCGGGCCGGCACGAACAGGAGCTCCGGCAGGACATCGAGATGGTCCGCCGCAACTTCGGCGGGCTGCGGCAGGTGACCGTGGTCAACCCCAAGGGCGGCGCCGGCAAGACCGTGGCGATCCTGCTGCTCGCGATGACGTTCGGCCAGCGCCGCGGCGGCTACGTGCTCGCCTGGGACAACAACGAGACCCAGGGCACCCTCGGGATGCGGGCCCAGCAGGACTTCCACTCCCGGACGGTCCGGGACATGCTGCGCGACCTCGGCCAGTTCCAGGGTGCGCACGGCCGGGTCGGCGACCTCTCCCAGTACGTCCGGTCGCAGGGCGAGGGGATGTTCGACGTCCTCGCCTCCGACGAGTCGGCCACCGGCGGCGAGATGCTCACCGCCGCCGCGTTCGCGGAGATCCGGGAGGTGGTGAGCCGGTTCTACAAGTTGATCTTCGTGGACACCGGCAACAACGTGCGGGCCCAGAACTGGCAGGCGGCGATCGACGCCACCGACCAATTGCTGGTCACCATGTCCGCGCGTAACGACTCGGCGGAGACCGCCGCCCGGATGTTGGACCACCTCGAACAGAGCGGCCGGCAACGGCTGGTCCGGCAGGCCGTGACGGTGGTCTCGATGCCGCCGTCCCGCAAGGAACTCGACCTGCCGGCCATCCAGCGCCACTTCGCCGCCCGGACCAGGGCCGTGCTGTTCGCCCCCTACGAGCGGTTGATCGACACCGGCGAACCGATCCGGTACGGCCACCTCTCGGGGGCGACCCGGGACGCCTGGCTCAAGATCGCCGCCGCCGTGGCCGAGGGCCTTTAGCCGGCGGGGCCACTAGACCGCGGCGCCGCCAGCCGTGGGGCCGCGGCGCCGCCGACCGTGGGGGTCGGCTAGCTGCTGGAGAGCGCGTCGCCGGCGGCCGGGTCGCAGTCGCGCAGGAACTGGGCGCAGCGGGCCGCCTCGTCCGACTCGCCGATCTCGCCGGCCGCCCGGGACAGCAGGTGCAGGCAGCGCAGGAAGCCCTGGTTGGGCGCGTGCGACCAGGGCACCGGGCCGTGGCCCTTCCAGCCGCTGCGGCGGAGCTGGTCGAGTCCGCGGTGATAGCCGGTCCGCGCGTACGCGTACCCGGCCACCACCTGGCCGTCGGCGACGGCCCGGCCGGCGAGCGCGGCCCAGGCCGCGCTGAAGGTGGGGAACCGTGCGGCGACCGAGGCGTACGCCTCGTCGGTGTCCGCCCGGGTCGCTTCGGCGAGGGCAGCATCGGCTTCGTCGTTGCCGGGAAGCAGGGTGGCCGGCGGCTCGGGCAAGAGGTTCTGCATCGGCCCATTCAACCCGTACCAGCCCCTGCCTGGCGAGCGGGAGCGCCGAGGGGGATGGCTGAACGGCCGAGGTCTTCGTCACGCGTGCGGCCGGTGCGGTGCGCGCCGCACTCGACTACAAATAGAGGTCCGGAGCCTCCCCAGGACCCGGTTAAGAGAGCCCGGTGACCTTGTGTCATCGGGCTCTCGCAATGTGTCATGGGAGGTGTACGACGCTCGCCCTCGGTGCGGCCGACTCGACCCGCCGGGAGAGGATGGCGGCGTGCCCTCACCGCCACCCCAGGACGTCCTCGACCCGCACGACACCACCGCGACCGAGGTCGAGACCCGCGCCGAACTCGACCTGCGCCTGCGGACCGGCAGCCTGGCCGGGCTGACCGTGCAGGGGTTGCGGCTGGATGTCGAGCCCGTCCCCGACCTGTCGACCGTCGACCTGACCGGGACCCTCTTCATCGGCTGCCACTTCGCAACGCGGCGGATCGAGGCGGAGATCATCGGTCGGGGGGCGCACGTGGTGCCCCCCTTCCCGGCGCTGCCGTACCCGACGCACCCACCCCGTCTCTACACCCCGGACGACCTCTGCGCCGGCTTCGCCGCCGGCGGGTTCGCCGGGATGTACGACACCGCGGTCTACCGGCATTTCCGGGCCCACGGCGGAGCGACGCCGGAGATCCGGGAGGCGCTCGCCCAACGCCTGCACGACCACGCCATCGACAACGCCCTGGCCGACGCCACCCGGACCTGGTTGTCCACGCACGGCGCCGGCACGGTGGTCGGGGTGATGGGCGGCCACGCCGTCGGTCGCGGCAGCCCGGAGTACCGCCTCGCCGCCATTCTCGGCTGGGAGCTGACCCGGGCCGGACGGCTCGTGGTGACTGGCGGTGGACCTGGGGTGATGGAGGCGGCCAACCTCGGCGCGTACCTGTCCGGCCAACCGGTCGGCGCCGTCGACGCGGCGATCGACGTGCTGGCCGAGGCGCCCGACTACACCGACCACGACCGCTACACGGCCGCCGCGCTGCGGGTCAGGAGCGAGCTGGGACCTGACCGTCGCCGGCCGCCGGGCCCCCGCGGCGCCGACGGCGGGACCGCCGGGCCGGTGGACTGGGCGCGCCGCGGTGGTCTGGCCATCCCCACCTGGCTGTACGGCCACGAACCGGCGAACCTGTTCGCCGGCCGGATCGCCAAGTACTTCTGCAACGCCGTCCGCGAGGACACCATCCTGCGGCTGGCCCGGGGCGGCATCGTCTTCGCCGCCGGCCGGGCGGGCACCGTGCAGGAGGTGTTCCAGGCCGCCACGAAGACCTTCTACGGCACCGACGGCGCGAGCGGAGCGTACGTCTTCCTGGACCGGGAGTTCTGGACCCGGACGCTGCCGGTCCAGGAGCTGCTCCGACCGCTGCTGGCACTCTCGCCGTACGGCGATCTGTCCGGTTCGGTGCACGTCACCGACGACGTACACGAGGCGGTCCGCATCCTCACCGCGACCGGGTGATGCCGGCGGCCGGTGCTCCGGGCCGCCGGCATCATCGTCGGGGTGGGTCCTACTTGGCGAGGGTGGTGCCGGTCGACCGCAGGTGCTCGCACGCCTCGACGACCCGCTGCGCCAGCCCGGCCTCGGCGAGCTTGCCCCAGGCCCGCGGGTCGTAGGTCTTCTTGTTGCCGACGTCGCCGTCCACCTTGAGCACGCCGTCGTAGTTGCGGAACATGTGGTCGGCGACGGGCCGGGTGAAGGCGTACTGGGTGTCGGTGTCGATGTTCATCTTGACCACGCCGTAGTCGAGGGCCGCCCGGATCTCCTCGAGCAGGGACCCGGAGCCGCCGTGGAAGACGAGGCTCAGCGGCTTGTCCTTGCCGTACTTCGCCCCGATCGCCTCCTGGATCTCGTTGAGGATCTCCGGCCGGAGCTTGACGTTGCCCGGCTTGTAGACGCCGTGCACGTTGCCGAAGGTGAGCGCCGCCATGTAGCGGCCCTTCTCCCCGAGCCCGAGCGCCTCGACCATCTGCAGGCCGTCGGAGACGGTGGTGTAGAGCTTGTCGTTGATCGCGTTCTCGACGCCGTCCTCCTCGCCGCCGACGACCCCGACCTCGATCTCCAGCACCACGTGCGCCGCCGCCGCCTCGTCGAGCAGCTGGGCGGCGATCTCCAGGTTCTCCGCGACCGGCACGGCCGAGCCGTCCCACATGTGCGACTGGAACAGCGGCTCCTCGCCCCGCGCCACCCGCTCCTTGGACATCGTCATCAGCGGCCGGACGAAGCCGTCCAGCTTGTCCTTCGGGCAGTGGTCGGTGTGCAGGGCGATGTTGACGCTGTACTTCTTGGCGACCTCGCGGGCGAACGCGGCGAACGCCACCGAACCGGTGACCATGTCCTTGACCGTGGGTCCGGAGAGGTACTCGGCGCCACCGGTCGAGACCTGGATGATCCCGTCGCTCTCGGCCTCGGCGAAGCCCCGCAGTGCCGCGTTGAGGGTCTGCGAAGAGGTCACGTTGATCGCGGGGTAGGCATACCTGCCGGCCTTGGCCCGGTCGAGCATCTCGGCGTAGACCTCGGGGGAAGCGATGGGCATCTCGAACGCTCCTTACTAACCGCTCTCGGCCTCGTCGGCCGCTGTCTCAAGTGGGTGCGCCGGACCGCGCTGTCCTCCGGGGGCAGTATCCCGCAGGACGTCGGGGCGGACACAACCGGCTCAGCGGTTCTCCAGCCGATCGGGCACCAGGATGCTGATCAGCCAACCGGCCACCGCCACCACGATCGCACCCCAGAACGCCGCCCAGAAGCCGTCCACCCGGAACGGCAGGTCGAACAGCTCGGCGAGCCAACCCGTCAGCAGGAACAGCAGCGCGTTGACGACGAGCGCGAACACCCCCAGCGTGAGGACGTAGAAGGCGAACCCCAGCACCTGGATGATCGGCTTCAGGACCGCGTTGACCAGGCCGAAGATCAGCGCCACGGCGAGCAGGGTCAGTCCGTTGCCGAAGCCCGAACCGCCGCTGACGTCGATCCCGGGCACCAGCAGGGTGGCGATCCACAGCGCGACGGCCGTGATCACCACCCGGATCAGGAATCCCACCCGGTAATCCTGTCATCACGGGCGGTGACCGGTGGCCGATTCGGCGGGTTGCCGGCCGGGCGGACGGGCCGGCGACCGGCTTGGCGGCGGACCAGCGGACCAGGCCGTACGGTGGGGAGGTCCGCGCGGTGCGGACGGACCACGGATCGGAAGGAGGCGACATGAGCCAGCCCGTGGGGGAGGATTTCACTCCGGAGAGCCACCTCGACCCGGAGGAGCGCGACCCGGAGGCCACGCCGTACGACGTCGTCGAGCAGGCCACGCCGACCGAGCCGGTCGATGAGGAGCCCGAGGCGCACCGCGGCCTGGAGGTCGACGACTGGGACGCCATCGAGCAGGCCCGGGTGATCGGTCCGGAGGACGACGACTACCGCTGAGCCGGGGATCAGACCGAGGTGGGGCCGGCTTCGAGGCGGTCGAGGAAGGCCGCCGGCGCGTCGGGCAACTCGGCCAACCGGCCGGCGAGCAACGCCCGGTAGGTGAGCCGGGCCGCCTCTTCCAGGTTGGTGGCCCGCTTGTGGGCCAACTCCACGCTGTCGGCCAGCACCGAGCAGCCGTGCTGGGCGAGCACCAGGCAGTTCGTGCCGTCGGAGGCGGCGGTCGCCGCCAACTCGGCCAACTCCTCCGACCCGGGCAGCCGGAACGGCACCCGGGCCACCCGGCGCAGGTAGAAGGCGTGGTCGGTGGTGACCAGCCGGATCGACTCACCGAGTGCGTCCAGCAGCAGCACCGACTGCGGGTGCAGGTGCACGACGACCCGCACGTCGGGGCGCGCCCGGTAGGCGGCCAGGTGCAACGCCACCTCGCTGCTCGGCACCAGTCCGCCGCCGAACACGTTGTCCGCGCCGTTGACATCCGCGCCGTTGACATCCGCGCCGTCGACATCCGCGCCGTCGATGCTCGGGCCGTCGACCGGCGCGGGCGCGTCCGGCTCGACGATGGCGACCTCGGCGAAGCAGTCCCGGTCGAGCCGGTCGAGCCAACTGCCGGCGGCGGTCACCCAGCACGAATCGCCGGCTGGCAGGCGGGCGGAGAGGTTTCCGCCGGAGCCCACCACCAGCCCGGACCGGACGACCTCGCGGCCGAGGTGCGCAAGCTGGTCCCGGAGATCACCGGAGACGTAGTTCAACCGGTTGTCTCCCCACCGCACGCCACCGCAGCGGCCGGCTCGACATCGCCGGGCAGCACCCGGCGGTGTCGACGGCCCCAGGTCCGACTGGCGCCTCGCCGGTACGGCGAGGACACCAGACGGACCGGAGGGTGACTCAGCGAGCCTTCTTGGTGGCTCGCTTACGCGGCGGAGTCAACAGGTCAGCGATCGTTGCGATCGCCGTTGGCACCAGCCGGTAGTAAGCCCACACGCCGCGCTTCTCCCGCTCCAGCAAGCCGGCCTCGGTGAGGATTCGCAGGTGGTGACTCACAGTCGGCTGGGAGAGGCCGAGCGGTGCGGTCAGGTCGCAGACGCACGCTTCCCCCTCCGGGGCCGACTGGATCAGGCTGAGCAGCCGCAGCCGAGCAGGGTCGGCAAGGGCCTTGAGGACCCCCGCCAGCCGCTCGGCGTCGGCGCGTTCGATCGGCTCGCCGGCAAGCGGCGAGATCTGAGGCATAGTCATTTCGGCCAACGCAGTTCCCACGTATTCCATCCTTCCACCAACAGCATCGACCCGCCTGCATATGAGCAGATCCGAATCGGCAAACTTTTAGGCCACAAGGCCGAGGTCAGCCAACGTATAGGCCGCCCGGTATGGCAATCCGGCCGCCCGAACGGCGTCGCCAGCACCACGATCGACGACGACCGCCACTCCCACTACCTCGGCTCCGGCCTCCCGCAACGCCTCGACGGCGGTCAGCACGCTGCCGCCTGTCGTCGACGTGTCCTCCACCGCCAGGACTCGGCGGCCGACCACCTCCGGACCTTCAATACGCCGCTGCAGGCCGTGCGCCTTCCCGGCCTTGCGTACGACGAAGGCGTCCAGCCGACGCGCGGACGCCGACGCCGCGTGCAGCATCGACAGTGCCAGCGGATCGGCGCCCAACGTCAGGCCGCCGACCGCCTCGTACTCCCAATCCGCCGTGAGATCGAGCAGTACCCGACCGACCAACGGAGCCGCAGCGTGATGCAGGGTCACCCGTCGCAGATCGACGTACCACTCCGCCTCGCGACCCGAGGACAACACCACTCGCCCGTGTACGACGGCTAAGTCGGTGATGAATTTACGCAGGTCGTCGTGGTCCCCCATGGCGCACAAGAGTACTGCGCGAGGCTGAGGATAGGGTGCCCGACCCGACATGTGTGGCGCACCACTCGCCCCCGCAGTGGTCGATATCCCCGCGAATCAGCTACTCTCCGTGCCCAAAAATGACCTTCCGGCTGGTGCCGGCGAACCCACCCGGACGTCGATGAACACCGATCGGTTGACGCCCGCTACCGCTCCGGGCGGCCGATCCGACCCCGATTGTCCCTGGCCATCACCCGGATCAGCCCACCCGGCGCATGCCGCAGGGCGAAGACCGCGGCCTTGTATTTCCAGTCCGGCACGCTCACCGACCTGCCCTTACCGAGATCGCGCAGGGCTGTGTCGACCACGTCCTCGGCCCGCAGCCAGAGCCAGCGCGGCGACTTCGACATGTCGATGCCGGCCCGCTCGTGGAACTCGGTCCTGGTGTAGCCGGGGCACAACGCCAGCACCCGAACCCCGTACGGCCGCGCCGACAGCGCCACCGACTCGCTGAAGTTGGTGACCCAGGCCTTGCTGGCCGGGTACGTGGAGCCCGGCATCACCGCGCCGAAGCCGCTCACGGAAGAGACATTTATCACTGCCCCACGGCGCCGGGCCGTCATCACCGGCAGCACCGCGAGGGTCAGCCGCATGACCGCGTGGACGTTCAGCCGGAGCAGCTTCTCCTCCGCCTCCGGCGTCGACCGCAGGAAGGACCTGTTCAAGCTGATTCCGGCGTTGTTGACCAGCAGATCGACCGGTTCGGCGGCGTCGGCGAGCCGGTCGGCCACCAGCCCGCATCCGTCGGGGGTGGACAGATCGGCCGGCAGGACGGTGACCCCGGTGCCGTGCCGGTCGGTCAGCTCGGCACCGAGCTCCGCCAGCCGGCGTTCGTCGCGGGCGACCAGCACCAGGTCGTACCCGTCGGCCGCCAGCCGGCGGGTGAAGGCCGCGCCGATGCCCGCCGTGGCACCGGTGACGACGGCACGCCGCCGCTCCGCCGGCGCGGCGGGGGATTCTGCTGACACGTGGTGACTCCTCGCGGGCTCAGCTGGCGGGCGGGGCAGGCTCGGCGGGCGGCCCAGGTGACTGGGCCTCGACCGGCGGCCGCGACGGCTCAGACTCGGCTGCCGGCCCAGCCGGCCCGACCTCGGCTGCCGGCCGCGACGAGCCATCCGCGGGCTGCCGCGGTCGGTCGGGCGGAGTGGACGGGTCGGGCGGAGTGGACGGGCCGGGCGGGGCCGACCAGAGCGCCGGATCCGACCACTGCGGGTCCGACAGCTGCGCCACCGGCCAGGACCCGGCCGAACCCGCCGGCACGGTCGGCGACGGCCCGGATGGCACGGGCGACGGCCCCGCCGCGGTCGGCCACTGCGGCGGATAGCCGGCCGGCGGCGGGACGACCGGGACCCGGCGGTAGTGCCGACCGGCCGACGGCACCGCCAGCAGGACCGCCACCAGCAGGTAGCCGACGGTCTGCGCCCCGGCGAGACCGCCGGCGAGCGGCATCCACCAGTCCGGGTACGCGTCGGCCAGGAACCCGACCAGCTCCTGAAAGTCCTGGTCCTCGGTCGCGAAGGTCGCCGGGGTGGTCTGCTGCGCCAGCACCATCAACGCGGAGCCGCAGCCGAAGAGCACGCCGAGGCCGCTCACCACCCAGGTGGCGATCCGCGCCACGCCGCCGCCCCGCAGATTCGCCAGTGCCAGGGCGGCGAGCAGCAGGGCCGCTCCGGTGCCGAGCACGGCCGCCAGGATCAGGTTCATCCGCAGCAGGGTGGTCATCGCGTCGACATCGACCGGCCGGAAGCCGGCGCCGGCCGCCGCCACCCGGAACCGGTCGGCACTACCGGGCAGCACGGCCAGCGCCGCGACCGCGTACAGCAGCCCGCCGACGGCCATCAGGATCAGGGCGCCGACGGCCACCACGACGGGCGTGGGTCGCCGGGCGGGCGCTGCCGGCCCGGCCGGCGGCCACGTCGACCCGCCCGGGTACGGGACCGGCCCGGCCGCTCCCGTAGCTAACGACCCCATCGGGTACGGATTCATCACGCGCTACCTGTCCATCGATTACGATCGCCGCCGTCCGGACCGGCCGTCAGTCGGTGATACGGCGCGGTCCCCCCGCAGGTTCCTGGGAGGAACCTACCGGGGGGACCGGGATGCCGGGAGCCGACCGAGGTCAGCGGTTCGGCGGGTTGGGCCCGGACGGGTCGCCGGGCGGCGGCGGGTAACCGGGATCGCCACCCGGCGGCGGCTGGCCGGGCGTGCCACCCGACGGCGGATAGCCGGGGTCGCCGCCCGACGGCGGGTAGCCCGGCGCGCCGCCCTGCGACGGGTAGCCCGGCGCGCCGCCCTGCGACGGGTAGCCCGGCGCGCCGCCCTGCGACGGGTAGCCCGGCGCGCCGCCCTGCGGGGCCGGCGGGTAACCCGGGTAGGTCCCACCCGGCACCGGCGGTTCCCAGGCCGCCTGCGGCTTGCGGAAGAACTCGTTGGACGGCGGCAGGGCCAGCAGCACCACGGCCACCAGCAGGACGATCAGTGCGATCACGTTGGTGATCATGCCGACCGGCTCGACCCAGCCCGGCAGGGCCTCGTTCATCATCTCGGTGACCTCGGCGCCGCTGGGCGCGTCGCCCGTGCTGCCGGTGGTGCCGACGTTGCCCACCGCACTTCCGCCGACGCCGAGCCCGGCGCAGCAGAGGCCCAGCGCGCCGAACACCCAGGTGACGATCCGGGACGCGTTGCGACCCCGGTTGTTGAAGAGGCCGAGGGCCACGAAGGCGGCCGCGAAGAGCAACTGCAGGACCGCCCCGCCGACGCCGAACGCCGTGACGACTCCTTCAGTGCCCTCCAGGTCGGTGCCGGCGTAGGCGTCCCGGTAGACGTCGCTGACGGTGCCGAGGGTGCTCAGCGAGACGACGGCACCCAAGGCGAAGACGGCAGCCACCAGATAGAGCAGGTAGCTGGAGATTGTGACGCTGCTCGGGCGGGCTTTCGCCGCCGGAGCAGCCGGATTGTTCGGGTCCGACACGGCCATCCTTCCCTGATCTCTTTCAATCGGGATCTCTAGATCGGAAACCACCGTATCGGTACCCCACCACCGGTGCTGGGCAAACCGCCGGCCGGCAGCCGCGCCATCAGTAGTTGCGCCACTCGACCCGGGCGTACTCGAGGACCCGGGGGTGCAGCAGGGTCGACTCCTCGACGGCCACCCGCCGCCGGTCCGCCGGGAAGTTCGCCGCCGCCCGCAGGGTCGCGGAGTCCAGGAACCGCAGCGGCGGCGCGTCCGCCGGCACGGTGAGCGCCGGTGGCCGGGCACCGGGGGCGGCCAGCACGAATCCCCAGTCGCCGAAGGACGGCACGTCGACGTGGTAGGGCACGGTGGCGAAACCCGCCACCTGCAGCGACCGCTCGATGCACCAGAAGGAACGCGGCGCGAAGTACGGCGATCCGCTCTGCACCACGACCCGCGCGTCGTCGGCCAACACCGCCCGGACCAGGGAGTAGAACTCGACCGAGTAGAGCTTCGCGGTCGCCGTCTCGTCCGGGTCGGGCAGGTCGATGATCACCGAGTCGAACCGGTCCGCCGCCGTCCGGAGCCAGCCGAACGCGTCGGTGTGCACCAACCGGACCCGCGGGTCGTCGAAGGCCCCGCCGTTCAACGCCCGCAACTGCGGCTCGGCGCGGGCCAGCGCCACCACCGCCGGGTCCAGCTCCACCACCGTCACGCTCGCCACGTCCGGGTAACGCAGCACCTCACGGACGGCCAGCCCGTCCCCGGCGCCCAGCACCAGCACCGAGCCGCGGCTGCCGGCGAGCGCGGGATGCACCAGGGCCTCGTGGTAGCGGTACTCGTCCACCGAGCTGAACTGCAGGTCACCGTTGAGGTAGAGCCGCAGGTCGGCCTCGCCGCGGGCGGTGCCGGTGCCGCTGCGGGTGAGCACGATGTCCTGGTAGCGGCTGCGTTCGGCGTGCACCACCGGATCGCGGTACAGCCGCTGCCGGGCGGTCACCTCGAAGTCGGCGGCCACCGCGTAGGCGTACCCGAGACAGAGCAGGACCGCGACGGAGCCGGCGCCGAGCGCGGCGCGCGACCGGCCGGTCAGCTCCCGTCGGAAGACGGTGAAGACCAGCAGTACGCCGGCGAGCGCGTTCACCGCGCCGACCACCAGCGCACCCCGCAACTGCCCGAAGACCGGGATCAGCACGAACGGGAAGGCGAGGCCGCCCAGCAGGGCGCCGACGTAGTCGGCGGCGAACAGGTCGGCCACCGCGCTGCCGGCCGACTGGGCGCGGATCCGCTGCAGCAACACCATCAGCAGTGGGATCTCCGCCCCGATGAGCAGACCCAGCACCAACGCGGTCACCACCAGGGCCGGCCCGTAGAGGTCCAGCCAGGCGAACGCGGCGTAGAGGCCGAGCACCGACAAGCCGCCGAGCAGCGCCAGGGTCAGCTCCACCACCGCGAATCCGACCGTTGCCCGGGACTGCAGCGGCTTGGCGGCGAGCGCGCCGAGCCCCATCGCGAAGACCATCACGCCGAGCACGATCGACGCCTGCCCGACGGTGTCCCCGATCAGGTAGCTGCCGAGCGCGACGAGCGCCAACTCGTAGACCAGGCCGCAGGCCGCACAGACGAAGACCGCGGCGAGCACCGCCGAGCGGGCCACCCGCCACCGCACCCGGACCGGCGGTTCGGCCTGGTCGGTGCTCATCGGCGCCCGGTGCCCGGGGCGCGGCGCTGATGGCGCCGTTCGAACCAGCCGATCGCCAGCAGCAGCAGGGTGACCACCAGCAGAGCGGCACCGCCGGCCAGGTACGACCAGCGGTCCCGCCAGAAGTCGCTGCCGGCGGCGGGCAGCGGGCTCGGTTCGGCCAGGCCCGGTCCGGGGGTGCCGGCCGGTCCGGTGGTCGAGGTCGCCGCCGGTGCCGGCGGAACCAGTCCCGCCTCGGCGGCCAGCAGCGGCAGGAACACCGCCGCCCGGCAGATCGCCCAGCCGGGCTCGTCGAGGAACGCGTCGGCGTCCACCCCGAGCCGGTCCAGGCCGGCGACGTAGCCGGCGCTGGAGACCCCCTCGCTGGCGGTCACCCGCACGCTCGCCCAGTCGTTGCGCTCGCTGCTCGCCGGGGTGTAGATGACCTGAGCCTCCACAAGCAGCCAGCGGGGGCAGCGGGTCGGGTTGGCGTCCACCGGGATCCCGTCGCCCAGGTTCGAGCCGACACTTATCGCGTCGAGGTAATCGTCGCGCAGCCGCCAGCCGTAGCAGATTCCCTGGCTCTCGGCCGCCCGGGTGAGCACCGCGACGGTGTCGGCCCGCTCGGTCCCGGTCGGCGCCGGAACGGCGGTGCTGTCGTCCCGGCCGACCGTGGTCACCACGCAGGCGACCAGGGCCGCCAGGCAGACCAGCACCACCGCGGCGACCTTGAGCCCGTTGGCGGTCCGCTTGTCCGGCGTGCTCCGGTTGGCCGCCGCCCGCTTCGCCGGCCGGGATCCGGCAGGTGTCGGGTTCGGCCGGGTCATCAGCTGATCGCGGCGGCGATGACCGCCCCGGTGGCCAGGTGTATCACCGCGGAGACCCAGACCGCCGGGTGCGGCTGCGGGTCGACCAGGATCTGCCCCAGCTTGCCCGGCGTGATGATGTCCAGCAGCAGGAACGAGGCGGCCATGATGACCAGCCCGAGCACGCCGTACGCGGCGGCGCCGACGATGCCCAGGACGAAGTCGTCGGCGCTGGCGACGATCGCGGCGACCACGATGATGCCGACGCTGGCCAGGTTCGAGGCGAGCAGCAGGGCGGCGTTCTGGTTGCGATCCGTCCAGATCAACTCGCGCAGCCGGCCGGGGGTGGCCAGGTCGACCAGGACGTAGCCGACCCCCATCAGCAGTACGCCGACCACGCCGTAGGCGAGCGTGACGAGCAGGTCGGTGGCGAGGTTTGTCATGGTGGGAACTCCTGAGCAGGTGAGAGGTTGCGAGAGGGGAGAAGGGGTTACTTGCCGCTGCCGGGTCCGCCGCCCCGGATGGTGCTGCCCCGGCCCCAGGCCCAGGCGTTGCCGACCGTGCTGTGGTAACGGGGGTAGGCGGTGGAGAGCCGCTCCAGCAGGATCACCGAGCCGGCCGCCAGCGGCAGGATCACCACCGAGTCGTCGTCGTAGCGCAGATAGACGCCGCTGCCGTCGACGTACTGGTCGGCCGGCTGCCAGGTGTCGGTGATCTCCTTGGCCACCTCGCTGGGTGCCCGCCCCGAGGTGTACGCCTTGGCGTCCCGCCCGATGTCGTGGCTGCTGGCCCGGGTGTAGCGGTCGGTCACGTAACCGCGCGGGGAGAAGTTGCCGTAGAACACGCCGAAGCCGGCCAGCAGGACGCCGACCAGCGCGAAGATCCCGCCGACCACGAACCACCTGCGGTAGGTCATCGCACCGTCACCACCGTTTCGGTCTCCACCAGTTCTCCGGTCTGTGGGTAGGCGTGCCAGGTGTGCCAGCCGACCCGCTGCGTCCCGTCCGGTCCGGCGCCCGACGTCCGGGCGCGCAGGGCGGTCACCGCGTCGGGGCCGCCCGGGAAGACCCCGACCAACGCGTTCGGGTCGCCGTCCAGGTCCCGCCGCAGGGCGGCGATCCGGTCCGAGAAGGCCGCCGGCGCCAGTCGCAGCACCCGGGCGGCGAACCGGTAGCCGGTCGCCGCGTCGTACACCACCGGCGGCAGGTCGGCCGGCCGGCCGGGCAGGCAGGCCACCGTCTCGATCAGCTCACCGGCTGGCCCGTCGAGCACCACCTGGTGCGAGGCACCGAGCAGCCGCAGCCGCAGCCGCGCACCCTCCTCGTCCCCCGGTCCCGGCAGCGGCAGGTCGACCACGTGCAGGGCGGGCAGCTCCGGCGCGGTGAGCGTCAGGCCGAGATCGGCCGCCGAGGTGTCCGCGTACGGGGTCACCAGCGTCACCAGCACCGGTCAGCCCGCCTGGCCCGGCGTGGCGGCCGGATAGATCTGGACCTCGGTGCGGTGCAGCTTCTCCCCCCGGCCGACCTCCCAGCGTTCGCTGGTGCCGTACGACTCGAAGGAGAGCCGGGCGCCGTCGGGCGCGGCGTAGTCGTGGTAACGCATGTCGCCGGCCGGGTCGAGTCCGGTGCTGCCGACGGAGGTGTACCGGGCGCGGCCCGATTCCTTGCTGGCGTAGCGCCGGCCGTCGAAGTCGATGCTCGGCGGACCCGGGAGCACTGTTGCGCTCGGCACCTCGGTCCAGAGCACCAGCTCCAGATCCGGGTCCTCCTCCACGGAGAGCCAGACCTTGGCCCCGTGCGCGTCGTCGAGCAGGTGCTCGGTCCAACCCCAGGAGCCCTCGGCGAAGCGGAGCGTGCCCCGGACGCCGTACGAGGTGTGCCGGATCTCGACGATGTCGCCGGGCTGCACCCGGCGCGGGTCACCCCGCAGCGCGTCCGCGTCGTCGTCCGGCTGCCGGAACGGGTCCCGGACGACGCCCGGCCCGCCGCCGGTCGGCGCCGTCCGCCGGCGCGCGGTCCGCAACGCGATCACCGCTATCACCACGCCGGCCACGGCGACGAGACAGCCGACCCCGGTGACCAGGTAGGCCACGGTCCCATTCATCACGTACGTCCTCCCCGACCGGCGTCTCTGGTGTCCCCCCACCGGTACTGGCCGAAGACGGTAACAAGTGCCCGCACCAGGGCCGGAACGCGTACGACCGGGTCACCGGACGGCTACCTGGCGTCAGATCCGCCGGTGTCGGTCGGGGTGACGGCGGTCAGGTCGGCGGGGGGTCGGACCGCTCGGGTGACGGGTCCGGTCGTCCGGGCGCCGGACCGGTAGCGGCGGGACCACCCGACGCCGGACCACCCGGGGCCGGACGACCCGGAGCTGGCGTACCAAGGGCTGCCGCGCCCGGGGGTGGCGTACCCGGGGCGGGCCAGTAGCCACCGGGGTAGACCGGCCAGCCCGGAGCCGGCCCGGCGGCGGGCGGTGGAATTGGACCTGGCCGAACTAGGCCCGGCGGAACCGGTATCAGCGGAACTGGCGCCGGCGGTTCGTGGCCGCCGCCGAAGTAGCGGCGGGACGCCGGCAGGACGAGCAGCACCAGCACAGCGACGGTGAGCAGGATCGCCAGCACGGCGGCCAGCACGGCGGACGCCGCCAGCACCTCCGAGACCGGGTCCGGCTCGGCGTAGAGCGCCTCGTAGAACTCGGATTCCTCGTAGTAGAAGTCCCACGGCGGCGCCTCCTCGCCCGCACCGGCCGACGGCTCGGGGATCGGCTCCCCCTCCCAGCCGCTGGCGAATCCCGCCACGCCGAACCCGAACGCCCCGAAGGCCAGGCACGGCGCCGGCACGACGCAGAGGAACAGACCCACGCCACCGCCGACGAGGGTGAGCAGCCGGGCGACACCACTGCCGCGCAGCAACGGGCGGACACAACCGGCCAGCCAGGCCGCGAAGATCAGGCAGATCGCGACGAGCACCGAGGGGATCGCGATGTTGGTCGACCGCTCGGCGGCCACCTCGGCCGGGTCGGCATCCGGCACGGCCGCGACCGCCCGGTCGATGACAGCGTCGAACCGCACCGCCTCCACGACCACGGACGCGGCCGCCAGCACCAGCAGAACGGCGGCGGCGGCCTGCAGCCACCCCGCGACCGTGACGGTGTCCGGCCGGCGTCTCTTCGCAGGTGCGTCATCCGTCGGTGAACTCGCCAATTCGGTCACCGGCGCACCGTACCGGCCGGTGACCGTGCTCCACACCGGTGGAACGGGCTCCCGTCCACAGTCGAACGGTCGGCGCTCTCAGCCCTCGTCGAGTTGGCGGGCGGCGTACTCGCCGAGGGTTTCCTGCCCCATCAGGCAGCCGAAGAAGCTGGTGAAGGTGGCCGGTTCGCGCCGCAGCGACCGCCAGGCCGCCGCGCCGGCCGCCGGGTCGATCCGGCCGAGCAGCGTTGCCGCGTACGCCCGGCCGGCGGGTGAACCGTGGTCGAGCAGCCAGTCGAGTCCGGGCCGGACGTCGGCGGCCCGCTGCGGCAGGGCGGCCTCGACGGCCTGGTACGCCGCGGTGGGCGGCAGGACCTGCCCGGCCAGCCCCACCCCGCCGAACGCGAGCACGTCCGCGACGGAGAGCGCACGCACCGCCGCCGTCAGGTCGCCGGGTAGTTCCGGTGGCTCCGCCATGGATCGCATTGTTCCCCGGCGGAGCCACCGTCAACCCCGGTCAGTCGCCGGTCACCGTCAGGCTGTCCTTGTCGTCGGCCAGGTCGACCCGGACGGTGTCGCCGTCGCGGACGTCGCCGGCCAGCAGCGCGCGGGCCAACCGGTCGCCGATCGCCGACTGGACCAGTCGACGCAGCGGCCGGGCGCCGTAGATCGGGTCGTACCCGTGCTCGGCCAGCCAGGTCCGGGCCGGGTCGCTGACCGTCAGGGTGAGCCGCCGGTCGGCGAGCCGCTTACCCAGCCGGTCCAGCTGGATGTCCACGATGGACCGGAGCTGGTCGGTGCCGAGCGAGTCGAAGACAACGATGTCGTCCAGCCGGTTCAGGAACTCGGGCTTGAACTCGGTGCGGACCACGGCCAGCACCCCCTCCCGGCGCTGTTCGGCGCCGAGCAGCGGATCGGTGAGCAGGCTGGAGCCGAGGTTGGAGGTGAGGATCAGGATGGCGTTGCGGAAGTCCACCGTCCGGCCCTGGCCGTCGGTGAGCCGCCCGTCGTCGAGGACCTGCAGCAGCACGTCGAAGACGTCCGGGTGGGCCTTCTCCACCTCGTCGAGCAGGATCACCGAGTACGGCCGGCGGCGGACCGCCTCGGTGAGCTGACCGCCCTCCTCGTATCCGACGTAGCCGGGTGGGGCGCCGACCAGCCGGGCCACCGAGTGCTTCTCGGCGTACTCGCTCATGTCGATGCGGACCATCGCCCGCTCGTCGTCGAAGAGGAACTCGGCCAGCGCCTTGGCCAGTTCGGTCTTGCCGACGCCAGTGGGACCGAGGAAGAGGAAGCTGCCGGTCGGCCGGTCCGGGTCGGCGACGCCGGCCCGGGCGCGGCGGACCGCGTCGGAGACGGCGGCGACCGCCTCGGTCTGGCCGACCACCCGGTCGCCCAGCGAGGACTCCATCCGCAGCAGCTTGGCGGTCTCGCCCTCCATCAGCCGGCCGGCCGGGATGCCGGTCCAGGAGGCCACCACGGCGGCGATGTCGTCGGCGCCGACCTCCTCCTTGAGCATCGCGCCGTCGGCCTGCAGCCGGGCCAGCTCCTCCTCGGCGCGGCCCAGCTCGGCCTGCAGCGACGGGATGCGGCCGTACCGCAGCTCGGCGGCCCGTTCCAGCTCGCCGTCGCGTTCGGCCCGCTCGGCCTCGCCGCCGAGCCGTTCCAGCTCCTCCTTGGTGGTGGAGATCCGGGTGATGTGGTCCTTCTCCAGCTTCCACCGGTCGCTCAGCGCGGTGAGCTGCTCGCGCTTGTCGGCAAGTTCCCGGCGCAGCCGCTGCAGCCGGTCCGCCGAGGCGGCGTCGGGCTCCTTGGCCAGCGCCATCTCCTCGATCTCCAGCCGGCGGACCGCCCGTTCGATCTCGTCCACCTCGACCGGCCGGGAGTCAATCTCCATCCGCAGTCGGGAGGCGGACTCGTCCACCAGGTCGATCGCCTTGTCGGGCAGGAACCGTTCGGTGATGTACCGGTCCGACAGCGTCGCGGCGGCGACCAGGGCGGCGTCGGTGATCCGTACGCCGTGGTGCACCTCGTAGCGTTCCTTGAGTCCGCGCAGGATGCCGATGGTGTCGGTGATGGTGGGCTCGCCGACCAGCACCGGCTGGAACCGGCGCTCCAACGCCGGGTCCTTCTCGATGTGCTCGCGGTACTCGTCGAGGGTGGTGGCGCCCACCATCCGCAGTTCCCCGCGGGCCAGCATCGGCTTGAGCATGTTGCCGGCGTCCATCGAGCCCTCGCCCTTGCCGGCGCCGACCACGGTGTGCAGCTCGTCGAGGAAGGTGATCACCTGACCGTCGGAGTTCTTGATCTCCTCAAGCACCGACTTGAGCCGCTCCTCGAACTGGCCCCGGTACTGCGCGCCGGCCACCATGGCGCCGAGGTCGAGCGAGACCAGCCGCTTGTCCCGCAACGACTCGGGCACGTCCCCGGCGACGATCCGCTGGGCCAGGCCCTCGACGATGGCGGTCTTGCCCACGCCGGGCTCGCCGATCAGCACCGGGTTGTTCTTGGTACGCCGGGAGAGCACCTGGATCACCCGGCGGATCTCGGAGTCCCGCCCGATCACCGGATCGATCTTGCCGTCCCGGGCGCTGGCGGTCAGGTCGACGCCGTACTTCGCCAGCGCCTGGTAGGTCTGTTCCGGGTCGGCGGTGGTCACCCGACGGTCGCCGCCGCGCACGGCCGGGAAGGCGGCCACCAGGTTCTCCTCGGTGGCCCCGGCGGCCTTGAGGGCGCTGGCGACCGCGCCGCCGACCCGGGCGAGTCCGGCGAGCAGGTGCTCGGTGGAGGTGTACTCGTCGCCGAGCGGGCGGGCGATCTCCTCGGCCGCGCCGATGGCGTTGACGAACTCCCGGGACAGGCTCGGCTCGGCGACGCTCGACCCCCGGGCCGCCGGCAGGCTCTCGACGGAGCGGGCCGCCGCGCGGCGGACCTCGACCGGATTGGCGCCGGTGGCGCGCAGCAGTCCACCCGCGGTGGATCCGGCGGTGTCCAGCAACGACAGCAGCAGGTGCCACGGCTCCACGGTGGCGTGCCCGCGCTGGTTGGCGATGGCTACCGCGCCGGTGATGACTTCCCGACTCTTGGTGGTGAGGCGTTCGGTTCTCATGACTCCCCATACGATCTGGCGCTTGCGGTTGCCGGCGACGGAATCCGCCGCGTCCACTACTCACGACACAACCAGACTTGAGCCTATTCCACTCAACTCTTGGAGAGTGACTCCGATCACATCACCATCCCGGGTACCGTGTCCGCCGTGCGAGTACGCGTGGAACAGACCGCCCTGCCCGGGATCGGGGTCCGGCACGACTTCGTGGCCACCTCCGGCCACCGGCTCGGGGTGGTCTCCCACCGGACCGGCCGCCGGGACCTGGTCCTCTACGACCAGGACGACCCGGACGCCTCGATCGCCGACATCCCGCTCACCGACGACGAGGCCGCGGCACTCGCCGACATCCTCGGCGCCTCGCTGATGCTGGGTCAGCTCTCCGGACTGCGGCAGCAGGCCGCCGGACTGCTCACCGAGCAGATCTCCATCCCGGCCGGCTCGGCGTTCGTCGGCCGGCGGCTCGGCGACACCCGGGCGAGGACCCGGACCAGCGCCTCGATCGTCGCGGTGCTGCGCGACCGCGAGGTGATCGCGTCCCCGGGCCCGTCGTTCCTCTTCGAGGCCGGCGACGTGGTGGTCGTGGTCGGCACCCGGGCCGGACTCGACGGGGTCACCGCGATCCTCGCCAACGGCTCCCCGGACGTCTGACCGCCCATGCACGACTACGCGCTCCTCCTCGGTCAGGTCGGCGCGCTGCTCCTGCTGCTCAGCCTGCTCGCCCGGCTCAGCCGGCAACTCAAGATCTCGCCGATCCCGCTCTACCTGCTGGCCGGGCTCGCCTTCGGCCACGGCGGCGTCGTGCAGCTCTCGGCCAGCGAGGAGTTCTTCGCGATCGGCGCCGAGATCGGCGTCATCCTCCTGCTGGTGATGCTGGGCCTGGAGTACTCCGCCAGCGAACTGGTCAGCAACCTCCGCTCGGCCGCCCCGGCCGGGCTGCTGGACGTACTGCTCAACGCCCTGCCGGGGGCGATCTTCGCGCTGCTGCTCGGCTGGGGCTGGGTGACCGCCCTGGTGCTGGCCGGCATCACCTGGGTCTCCTCGTCCGGCGTTATCGCGAAGGTGCTCACCGACCTCGGCCGGGTCGGCAACCGGGAAACCCCGGTCATCCTGTCGGTACTGGTCATCGAGGACCTGGCGATGGCCTTCTACCTCCCGCTGGTCACGGCGGTACTCGCCAGCAGCGGCCTGCTCGGCGGCGGCATCACGCTGGCCGTCGCGGTCTGCACCGTACTGCTGGTGCTGGTGGCCGCGATCCGGTGGGGACACCACCTCTCCGCGATGTTCCCGGCCGCGGACCCCGAGGCGTTGCTGCTCGGTGTGCTCGGGCTCACCCTGCTGGTCGCCGGGATCGCCGACGGACTGCAGGTCTCCGCCGCGGTGGGCGCCTTCCTCGTCGGCATCGCCCTCTCCGGGCCGGTGGCACACAACGCCACCGAACTGCTCATGCCGTTGCGTGACCTGTTCGCGGGGGTCTTCTTCGTCTTCTTCGGGCTGGCCGCCGACCCCCGCGCCATCCCACCGGTGCTGCTGCCCGCGCTCGCGCTGGCAGTGGTGACGATGGCCACGAAGGTCCTCACCGGCTACCTCGCGGCGAAGCGGGTCGGCATCGCGCCGCCCGGCCGCTGGCGGACCGGACTCGCTCTGATCCCCCGGGGCGAGTTCTCCATCGTCATCGCCGGGCTGGCGGTCACCTCGGCGAGCATCGAGCCGGACCTGGCCCCATTGGCCACGGCGTATGTGCTGATCACCATCGTGAGCGGGCCCTTGCTGGCCCGGGTGCCGGACTCCGGCTGGTTCAAGCGCTGGCTGCGCCGGCAGGCCGCGCCACGCCCCGGTGCGCCACTGCCCGCCGCCGAGTGAGCAACCGGAAAACCGCCTGAAACACACCATGGCGTAACGGGTTGGTGAAATCGCACACGGTTGCCCTTCCGCACTCCGTGGCCGGCGCGCTACCGTGTCGCCCCAACGGCAAGTAGTTTGTGCGGGGCGCCGATGAGTCCCCGTCTCGCGAGCGGAAGGTCGGCCCGTTGAGCGTGCAGCAGTCTGCGTTCCAGGGCTTCGCCAACCCGGTGGACCCGTCCCCCACCGAGCTGCGCGCCTGGGCCTACGCCCCCGACTCGGTGCCGCTGGAGTCGATGCCGCAGGACTGGGACCTGCTGGTCTCCGGCGACCGCCTGATCACCACGCTCTTCGAGCTCGCCATGGACCGGTCCTGTCCGGCCCGCCGGTTCGCGCTGCACTGCCTGCACATCTACGCGGCCGACGGCATCCGGACCAAGTTCCGGGCGCACCCGAAACGCCGGCTGCGCAAGCTGGTGCAGCAGGCCGAGCAGTTCGGTGACGAGCAGATGGCGACCTGGGCGCACAACACCCGGGTGCTGCTCGCCCGCCCGGACCTGTTCGACTACCACGACTGGTGCGAGGGCGGGCTGGTCCGCAACGCCCGCCGGCTCTGACCGACGGGCGCCACCGTCAGCGACGCGGTCGCCACACCACCAACGCGGTCGACTGCCGGCTGGTCGGCACCAGATCCCGCCGGGGGTACGGTCCGACCGCCTCCAGCTCGGCGATCCGCTGGTACGCCGCCGCCAGCTCGGCCTGCAACTCCGCCGCCTGCTCCCGCAACTGGTCGACGAGCTGCTCCAGGTCGATGATCCGCTTGATGCCGGCCAGGTTCACCCCGTCGTCCTGGCTGAGCCGCTGCACCTCGCGCAGCAACGCGACGTCCCGTGCGCTGTACCGGCGCCCACCACCGGCGGCCCGGCCCGGCTGGACCAGGCCCATCCGGTCGTACTGGCGCAGGGTCTGGGGATGCATCCCGGCCATCCGGGCCGCGACCGAGATCATCAGCACCTTCGCGTCGGACGTCTGCTCGACCGAGACGACGATCTCCTCAGCCATCCTGGGTCACCTCCGCTTCGACGGATCGGCTAGTTGAAACGACGTACCCGCGCTTCCAGATGTTCCCGCTGCGGCGGCGGGGTACGGGCGGCGAAGGTCTCCAGCGCCTCCCGGGCCTCCGCGGAGACCTGCGCCGGGACGGTGATCTCCACCGTCACCAGCAGGTCGCCGGCAGCCCCGTCCCGCCGCACCACGCCCTTGCCCCGGGCCCGCAGGGTCCGCCCGCTCGGCGTGCCGGGCGGCACCCGCAGGGTGACCGCCCCGTCCATCGTCGGCACCCGCAGATCGGTGCCGAGCACCGCCTCGGCAATGGTGATCGGCACGGTCAGGGTCAGGTCGTCGCCGCTGCGCCCGAACAGGTCGTCGGCCCGCACCTTGACCAGGACGAGCAAATCACCGGCCGGTCCACCACGTTCGCCCGGCTCACCCCGCCCGGCCAGCCGGATCCGTTGTCCGTCGGCCACCCCGGCCGGGAACCGGACGTTGAGGGTCCTGGTCTTGGTCACCCCGCCGGTGCCCCGGCACTCCGGGCACTTCTCGTCCACGACGGTGCCCACGCCCTGACATTCCCGGCACGGCTCGGAGAAGCTGAACGAGCCCTGGTTGCGGGTGACCACCCCGGCGCCCAGGCATTCGGGGCAGGCGCGCGGCTGGGTCCCCGGCCGGGCTCCGTTGCCGTGGCAGGTGTCGCAGACACCCGGTGCCCGCAGGGTGAGCGGGACGGTGACTCCGCGTACCGCGTCCCCGAAGTCGAGCACCACCTCGGTCTCCACGTCCCGACCCCGGGCCGGACCCCGGGGCCGGGCGCCGCCCGCGCCGCCGGAGAAGATCGAGCTGAACAGATCCGAGAAGCCGGCCCCGCCGAACCGCCGGTCACCGGCGCCGGGCTGGGCGCCGCCGAACAGGTCGCTGACGTCGAACGGATAGCCGCCCGGCTGGCCGCCGGCGCGGGCGTTGCGCCGGAACGCGCCCGAGCCGAACAGCGAGCGCATCTCGTCGTACTCCCGGCGCTTGCGCTCGTCGGAGAGCACGTCGTACGCCTCGGAGGCGGCCTTGAAGCGCTCCTCGGCCTGCCCGTTGCCCGGGTTGTGGTCCGGGTGCGACTCCCGGGCGATCTTCCGGTACGACTTCTTGATCTCATCCGGGGAGGCGGCCTTGCCCACGCCCAGTACGGCGTAGAAGTCCTTCTCCAACCAGTCCTTGGAACTCAACGGTCCACCCCCTCCCGTATCGCGTGTTCGGGGCGCCCCGGCCGGGCGGCTCCCGCCCGATCGTGGTGCGCCCCGAACACGCCGTGCCCTATTCCGGATCGGCCACCGCGACCAGCGCCGGCCGCAGCAGCCGGTCGCCGAGCAGATAGCCCCGGCGCATCACGTCGACGCAGGTCGGTTCGGTGACGTCCGCCGAGGTCTGGTGGGCGACCGCCTCGTGCCGGGTCGGGTCGAACGGGTCTCCCTTCTCGCCGAAGCTGGTCAGCCCGAACTTGCCGAGCGCGGCGGTCAACTGCTCCGCCACCGTGCCGAACGGCCCGACCAGGTCACCGTGTTCCCGGGCCCGGTCCAGGTCGTCCAGGATCGGCAGCAGGGCGGTCAGCACCACGCCGGTGGTCTGCTCGGCCGCCACCCCCCGGTCCCGGTCGACCCGCTTGCGGTAGTTCGCGTACTCGGCCGAGATCCGCTGCAGGTCGCGGGTCCGCTCGTCGAGCTCGGCCCGCAGCGCCTCCAGTTCGGCGCCGAGCGGGCCGGGCGGCCCGCTGACCGGCCGGATCGGGTCGTCAACCACCGGCGGGTCGGTGCCCTCGGGTAGCTCGGCCTCCAGCACCTCGACCAGTTCGGCGTCGTCGACCACCGGCGATCGCTCGCCCTCGTCGTCGACAGCCGCCGGCTGGTCGGCACCCGCCGGCTCGTCGTCGCCGGTCGGGTCGTCCCCGGCGTCCCCGGCGGGGTCGTCGGCCGGCTCGTCGGGCTCGGGCGACCGGTGGTTTCCGCCGCCGGTGCGGGCGGGGGTCGCCGCATCCGGGTCGGCGGTGGACGCGTCCTCGTCGGGCTCGGGCGCGCGGCGCCGGCCGCCGCCCGGGTCGATCCTGCGCTTGTCACGGATGACGACGCGCTCGGCGGGCCGGTCCTGCTCCGACCCGCCGCGCGCGGAGCCACCCGGCGCCGACCCGGTCTCGTCCGGGTCGGCGGCTCGTGGCCTGTCCGTCATGCGGTTACCTCGATCCGTTCGCGATGGTGGCTGCGGAGGCGGTGGGACGACCTGTCACTTCTTGTCGTCCTCGACGATCTCGGCGTCCACCACATCGTCCGGACCCTTGGCGCCGGTCGGACCGGCACCCGGTCCGGCGGTGCCGGCACCCGCCGCACCCGGGGCGTCCTCGCCGCCGGGGCCACCGGCACCCGGCGCGGCCTGCTCCGCCTGCTGGGCGTAGAGCAGCGAGCCGGCCTGCTGGGAGACGGTGGCGAGCTTCTCGTGGGCCGACTTGATGTTCTCCAGGTCGGTGCCGCCGAGCGCGCCACGCAGGTCGCCGAGCGCCTCGTTGATCTGGTCCCGCGACTCGGCCGGCAGCTTGTCGCCGCTTTCGGCCAGGAACTTCTCGGTCTGCCACTGCAGCTGCTCGGCCAGGTTGCGGGTCTCCGCCTCCTCCCGCCGCCGCTTGTCCTCGTCGGCGTGGTCCTGGGCGTCGCGCATCATCCGCTCGATGTCGTCCTTCGGCAGCGCCGAGCCGCCGGTGATCGTCATCGACTGCTCCTTGCCGGTGCCGAGGTCCTTCGCGTTGACGTGCACGATGCCGTTCGCGTCGATGTCGAAGGTGACCTCGATCTGCGGCACCCCGCGCGGCGCCGGGGGCAGCCCGGTCAGCTCGAAGGTGCCGAGCTTCTTGTTGTACGCCGCGATGTCCCGCTCACCCTGGAAGACCTGGATCAGCACCGACGGCTGGTTGTCGTCGGCGGTGGTGAAGACCTCGGAACGCTTGGTGGGGATGGTGGTGTTGCGCTCGATCAGCTTGGTGAAGATGCCGCCCTTGGTCTCGATGCCCAGGCTGAGTGGGGTCACGTCGAGCAGCAGGACGTCCTTGACCTCGCCCTTGAGCACGCCAGCCTGCAGCGCGGCGCCGACCGCGACGACCTCGTCGGGGTTGACGCCCTTGTTGGGCTCGCGGCCGGTGAGCTGCTTGACCAGCTCGGAGACGGCCGGCATCCGGGTCGACCCGCCGACCAGGATCACGTGGTCGACGTCCGCGACCTTCGTCCCGGCGTCCTTGATCGCCTGCTCGAACGGGCCCTTGCAGCGGTCCAGCAGGTCCTGGGTCATCCGCTGGAACTCGGCCCGGGTCAGGGTCACGTCCAGGTGCAGCGGCGCCGACGGGGCGCCGTCGGCGGACGCCGGCCCGGCGGTGATGTAGGGCAGGTTGATGCTGGTGGTGGTGGCGGCGGAGAGCTCGATCTTGGCCTTCTCGGCGGCCTCGCGGAGCCGCTGCATGGCCATCTTGTCCTGCGCCAGGTCCACCCCGTGCTGACCCCGGAACGTCTTGACCAGGTGGTCGATGATCCGCTCGTCCCAGTCGTCGCCGCCGAGGTGGTTGTCACCGCTCGTCGACTTGACCTCGATCACACCCTCGGCGAGCTCCAGCAGGGAGACGTCGAAGGTGCCGCCGCCGAGGTCGAAGACGAGGACGGTCTGCTCCTTGGAGCCCTTGTCCAGGCCGTAGGCGAGCGCCGCCGCGGTCGGCTCGTTGACGATCCGCAGCACGTTGAAGCCGGCGATCTCACCGGCCTCCTTGGTCGCCTGCCGCTGGGCGTCGTTGAAGTACGCCGGGACGGTGATCACCGCGTCGGTGATCCGCTCGCCCAGGTACGCCTCGGCGTCCCGCTTGAGCTTCATCAGCGTCCGGGCCGAGATCTCCTGAGAGGTGTACTTCTTGCCGTCGATGTCGACGGACCAGTTGGTACCCATCTCGCGCTTCACCGAACGGATCGTCCGGTCCGGGTTGGTCACCGCCTGGCGCTTGGCGACCTCACCGACGAGCACCTCGCCGTTGCGGGCGAACGCCACGATCGAGGGAGTCGTCCGCGACCCCTCGGCGTTCGCGATGACGGTGGGCTCGCCACCCTCAAGAACGCTGACGCAGGAGTTCGTCGTGCCGAGGTCGATGCCGACCGCACGTGCCATCTTCGCTTCCTCGCTTCGTTACTCAGACCATCAGTGGGAACCAGCTGAACTTGAGCGGACCAGACTCAATAGTGCCACGATCACCGAGGGCGTCAAGTCAGGGTTGAGCCACATCGACGCAATTCATCCCGCAGCCAGGTAACCAGGGGCTGGCGGTCATCGGTCGGATCGGGAGGCAACAGTACGGTTCCGGCCGCATGCGTTCCTGTTGTTTCGGTTGCATAGATCAGGCAGTCTTTACCCGTGACGACGCATGGCGGTCCGGCCACCGACTCCGGCGCGCCCACCGTCGTGTCGGACCCTACCGACCCGGTCGGACCGGTAGGCCGACCGGACCAGGGTGCCGGGCCGGAGCAGGGGACCGACCCGGCCGCCGGCGCCGAGCTCCAGGATGCCCTGCGCCGGCTGCGCGACGCGATCACCGCCGCCTCGTACCCGCTGGTGCTGCCCTCCGCCGACGAGGCCCGGCGGGTCGCCACGGCGCTCGCCGCGCAGCTCGACGACTACCTGCTGCCCCGGCTGGCCCGCCTCGACGCCCCGCTGCTGGTCGTGGTCGGCGGCTCCACCGGAGCCGGCAAGTCCACCCTGGTGAACAGCCTGGTGCGGGCCCGGGTGAGCGCGGCCGGCGTACTCCGGCCGACCACCCGGTCACCGGTGCTGGTCTGCAACCCCGCCGACCTGGCCTGGTACCGGCAGGGCGAACTGCTGCCCGGCCTGACCCGCACCGCCCGCCCGAGCGACCAGGCCGACACCCTGCAACTGATCGCCGCGCCGGCCCTCCCGGCCGGGCTGGCCTTCCTGGACGCCCCGGACATCGACTCGGTGGTGGACGCGAACCGCGCCCTGGCCGGGCAGCTGCTGGCCGCCGCCGACCTCTGGCTCTTCGTCACCACCGCCGCCCGGTACGCCGACGCCGTCCCCTGGGAGCTGCTCCGCACCGCGAAGCTGCGCGGCACGGTGATCGCCCTGGTGCTGGACCGGGTCCCCCCGGAGGCCGGCGACGAGATCACCGCCCACCTGAGCGAGATGCTGGCCGCCCACGAGCTGGCCAGCGCGCCGCTCTTCGTGGTGCCCGAGACCAGCACCGACGGGCAGGGGCTGCTGCCCGAGCCGGTCACCGGCGAGCTGCGTACCTGGTTCGGTCGGCTGGCCGCCGACGCCGGGGCGCGGGCCGCGGTCGTCCGGCAGACGCTGGACGGCGCGCTGGCCGCCCTGGCCCCGGCCACCGAAGGGCTGGCCAGCGCCGCAGACGACCAGTTCAACGCCACCGGCGTGCTGGAGGAACGGATCCACGCCGCCTACCGGGGCGGGCGCCGTGCGGTGGAGCAGGGCATCCAGGACGGCCGGCTGCTCCGCGGCGAGGTGCTCGCCCGCTGGCAGGAGTTCGTCGGCACCGGGGAGTTCTTCCGCAGCCTGGAGGCGCGGATCGGGCGGCTGCGGGACCGGGCGGTCGCGGCGGTGACCGGCCGACCGGCCCCGAGCGAGCAGCTCCAGCACGCGATCGAGTCGCAACTGGTGACCCTGCTGCGCGGCGCCGCCGCCGAGGCCGCCGAATCCGCGTACGCCGGGTGGCAGTCGCACCCGGCCGGGGCCGCGCTGCTCGACCCGGAACTCGGCCGCGCCTCCCCCGACCTGCCCGACCGGGCCGAGCGGCTGGTCCGGGACTGGCAGCGCGGGGTGTTGGAGCTGGTTCGCCGGGAGGGCGGCGACAAACGGTTCGTGGCCCGCGGGGCGGCCTACGCGGTGAACGCCACCGGGCTGGCCGTCATGATCGCCGTCTTCGCCTCGACCGCCTTCATCCCGACCGGGCTGGAGGTGGCCGCCGCCGGCGGTACCACGGTGGCCGCGCAGAAGGTCCTCGAAGCGATCTTCGGTGACCAGGCGATCCGTACCCTCGCCGCCCGGGCCCGCGAGGATCTGCTGGATCTGCTGGACGGGCTGCTCGGCGAGGAGGCCGGCCGCTACCTCGCCCGGCTCGACGCGGCCGGGGTCGGCTCCGATCCGGGCGCCCGGCTGCGGTCGGCCGCCGACCGGGTGGAGCAGGCCCGGTCCGACGCCGCGCTCACCGACGGCGCCGGCCTGGCACTGCCCGGTGCGGCATGGTGACCCGGCGCCCGCCGGCCGCACCGAACCTGGCCACCCGGAAGCCGGAGGGGACCGCGTGACCGACATCGTGAGCCGGGTCCGGGAGTCGATCCGCGGCGGCGGCCAGCGGATCGACATCGACAGCCTGATCAACCGGCTGCAATCGATGATCGACTTCATCGAGGCGGTGGACGGCCACCTGCCCGACGAGCGGTTGGTCGCCGCGAACACCCTGATCGAACGGGCCGGCACCCGGCTCGCCCTCTCCGGCAACCACACCGTGGTCGCCCTGGCCGGCGCGACCGGCAGCGGCAAGTCGAGCCTGTTCAACATGCTCGCCCGGTTCGACATGTCCCCGGTCGGGGTGCGCCGACCCACCACCGGCACCACCTATGCCTGCGTCTGGGGGCCACTGGCCGGCGCCAGTGAGCTGCTCGACTGGGTCGGGGTGCTGCCCCGCAACCGGTTCGTCCGGGAGAGCCCGCTCGACGGCGAGGACGAGGCGGCGCTGCACGGCCTGGTCCTGCTCGACCTGCCCGACTTCGACTCGGTCGAGCTGACCCACCGGCTGGAGGTGGACCGGCTGCTCGGCCTGGTCGACCTGGTGGTCTGGGTGGTCGACCCGCAGAAGTACGCCGACCGGGTGGTGCACCAGTCCTACCTGCGGGAGTTCCGCCAGCACAAGGACGTCACGGTGGTGGTGCTCAACCACGCCGACCGGCTGCCGCCGGCCGAGGTGCCCCGGGTCGGCGCCGACCTCCGCCGGCTGCTCGACGCCGACCAGCTCGAAGGTGTCCCGGTGCTGGCCACCTCCGCCCTGCACGAGGCCGGGATCGCGACCCTGCGCGGCACCCTCGAAGAGACGGTCGCGCAACGGCAGGCGATGCTGCGCCGGCTCTCCGGCGACGTCGACAAGGTGGTCGAAGGGCTGACCGAGCTGGTCCGCCCGGAGTCCGACGGCGCCGGGGTGGACCGGGCCCGGCTGCGCCGGCTCACCGACGCCCTGGCCGCGCTGGCCGGCGTGCCGACGGTGGCCAGCGCCACCGAACAGGCGTACCGGCACCGGGCCGCCGCCGCCACCGGCTGGCCGCTGTTGCGCGGCTGGCGGCGGTTCCGACCGGATCCGCTGCGCCGGCTGCACCTGGCCGCCGCCGACGGCGACGATCGGGCGGCAGCCGAACTGGGCGCCGACCCGAACTCCCGGCTGCCGGAGGCGACCGGCACCGGCCGGGGCGCCCTCCTGACCGGCCGGGCTTCCGGCCCCAGTCTGCTCCCGCCGGTCGCCCGCACCGGGCGCGGACCGGTGGGTGTCACCTCGCTGCCCGCCCCCACCGCCGCCGAGCGGTCGGCGGTGTCGCTGGCCGTGCGGGCGGTCGCCGACCAGGCCAGCGCGGGCCTGCCGGCCCCCTGGCCGACCGCGGTCACCACGGCGGCCCGGTCCCGACTGGCCGACCTGCCCGACGCGCTGGACCGGGCGGTGGCCCGCATCGACCTGCCGGCGATGGACCGGCCGCTCTGGTGGCGGCTGGTCGGTGCGGCGCAGTGGCTGGTCACCCTGACCGCCGCCGCCGGGCTGGCCTGGTTGCTGGCCGGAATCGCGGCCGGGCTGCTCGGCTTCCAGCCGGAGTACCCGACCGTCGGGGTGGTGCCGGTGCCCACCCTGCTGCTCCTGGCCGGTCTGCTGCTCGGCTTCCTGATCGGTCTGCTGATCAAGCCGGTGATCAATGTGGCGGCCCGACGCGCCCGGGACCGGGTGGCGAAGCGCCTCCGGGCCGCCGTCACCGAGACCGGCCACGAGTACGTGGTGGCGCCGGTGCACGCGGTGCTGGCGGCCTACGAGCAGGCGCGGAACGCGTTGATCAGGGCCGGGTCGCGCGACTGACCGACCCGGTTCGCCGTCCGCAGGCGGTTCTGCGTCGCCCGCACCCGGCGTAGGGTCGGAAACATGGCCACGCCTCAAACCCCCTACGACGCGGTCCTGCACGCGGCCCGCGACGTATCCAAGCTCGATTGTGCGCTGGACGCGGAGATGCTCGGAACCGCCCTGCTGGGCAGTGTCTACGCGATCGCGGAGGAAGACCGCGCGACGGCCGTACGGGAGTTCGTCGGCGGTTTCCTCGCCGCCACCTCGCGCCGGCGGACGGCCTCCGCGACCACCATCCGCCGGGTCTTCGCCGCCCTGGTCCCGGACGCGCCGGGCGCGACCACGGTCAAGCCCGGGGCGCAGACCCCCGCCTGGGCCGGTCAGCTCGGCCGGGTCCGGCTCACCGGCAGCTACGCCTACGGCGACGTGTACGGCGACCAGACCTCCTACCTGGCCACCTTCGCGTACGAGGACAGTGCCGACGGTGGACCCGACCACGCCGTGGTGGCCCTGGTCGACCACAACATCGGCATCACCAAGGACGTCTTCGTCGGCGGCCCGGCCGAACGGATCCTCGGCCAGGTCCGGCAGATGTGCGCGGGCGACGACCTGACCTGGTTCCGGGAGGAGGATCCGCGCCGGTTGCGCGGCGAGGTGGCCCGCCACCTGCAGATCACCGACGGGCTCGGTGATCTGCCCGACGAGGGTTCGCTGGCCACCGACCGCACCCTGGTGGGCGCCCGGCTGGCGCTGCTGCCGGCGCCCGCCCCGGCCGTGGTCGAGCCGGAACCGGAGCCGATGTCGCCGCAGGAGCGGACCGATCTGGTACGCGCGTTCCTGGCCTCGCCGGAGGCCGCCCGGTTCGGCCTGGACGAGGTACCGGAGGCCGACCTGGCCTCGCTGCACTTCTGCCTGAGCCTGGTACTCGACCACTCGGCGTCGTTCTCCGACCCGGATCCGATGCGCTGGAGCCCGGCCGTGGCCGGCCTGTTCCTGCTCGACTGGGTGCACCGGCGGGCGGTGCTGGACATGGACGACGCCGCCATGCTGCCCCGGGTGGTGCGCGGCTGGAGCGGCTACGCCGCCCGCCGACGCGGCCTGCCGGCGACCGCCGCCGCCCAGACCGACACCTCGATCGAGGAGATGGTGCCGGAGTTCGTCCGGCTCTACACCACCGGGGAGCGGCGCAGCCCGGCCACGGCCGCGGTCGCCCAGCTGATGGCCGAGGGCGTGGACCCGAACGACCCGGACGCCCTCGGCGCCTGGATCGAGGCGAACCGGCAACGACTCGGCGGCGACGACCCGACCTGACGGTGCGGCTGGCCCGGTCGGCCCGCGCGTGGTGGGCTGACCGGGCCACCGCTCATCAGCGTCCGCCGACCGCCTGTCAGCCAACCCGCCTGTCGGCCCCGGACCTGGCCGTCAGCCGTCGAGCCGCGACACCGGCAGCAGGGCGCGCAGCCCCAGCTCGCGGGCGACCTCGGGTGGGCAGTCGGCGACCACGGCGGCGGTGCCGACCGGTCGGGCGCCGCGGGCCCGGATCACCTCGCGCAGCGCCCGCGCCTGGGCGCCGGTGCTGACCCAGTCGTCGACCACCAGGACCCGGTCACCCTTGCCGAGGTGCCGGTCGCGTACGCCGAGGGTCAGCGCGCGCCCCCGGTGGTCCGGCCCGGTCCGCGCCCAGGTGGTCGGCTCCGGGATCGCCCGGTCGCTGCCCCCCTTGTACGCGGGCAGGAAGCCGACCCCGAGCGCGACCGCGACCAGCGGCCCGAGCAGCAGCCCGGTCACCTCCGGGGCGACCACCACGGTGGGCCGCTCGGCCCGGAACGGATCGGCAAGCGCTGCCCCGACGCCGGCCAGGATCGTGGCGTCGCGCCACCAGCCCGACACGTCGCTGACCAGATGGCCGGCCTGCGGCCCCGGGTCGATCCAGCGGAAGGTGGCGATCAGCCGCTCGGTCAGACCGGTGAGCGGTTCGGTCGGGTCGTGGCGCACGTCACCATCCTGCCGGTGTCGGCGGCCGGCTGAACGCCGGGTGACGAGGTCGGGACCGGCGCCGGCGGTGCCCCGCCGGCCAAATCCAGCTCAGCCTAGGGGTCAACTACGTACAATCGCGGGCATCGATCAGGCATGCTATTGCGCGTACCCATGTATCTCCTCCCGACGGGCCGCCGCCCGCTGAGCCCTGCTTCCCGCGCCGGCCTCGGCGCGGCCATCATGCTGCTCGCGATCGTCTCGGCGGTGGAGATCGCCGACGGGCCGTCGGCGAACTACGTCGGGTTGCTCGCGGCGGCGCCGTTCCTCACCGCCGCGTTCGCGTCCTGGCGGGTGGTGCTGACCGTCGGGGTGTCGGCGATCGTGCTCGGCGTGGTCTTCGCCGGGATGGGCAAGATGCTCTCGGTGGCGGCGGCGATCAACCTCACCGGCATCGTGCTGGCCACCGCGATCGCGGCCGGGGTGGCGGTGATCCGGCAGCGGCAGGCCGAGCAGATCGTGGAGCTGTCGAAGCTGGCGGCGGTCGCCCAGCAGGCGGTGCTGCGGCCGCTCGGCCCTCAGGTGGGCAGCCTCGCGGTGGCCGGGCACTACATCTCCTCCACCGCGTCCGCCGAGATCGGCGGCGACCTGTACGAGGCGCTGGACACTCCGTACGGCGTCCGCATGATCATCGGAGACGTGCGCGGGAAGGGGCTGGACGCGGTCCGGTTGGCCAGCATCGTGCTCGGGTCCTACCGGCATGTCGCGTACGAGCGGGCGGACCTGCGGGCGGTGGTGACGGACCTGGACCGGGCGGTGGCCCGCAGTGTGGGGGACGAGGACTTCGTCACCGCGGCGCTGGTCGAGGAGCGGGGCGGCACGCTCACCATCGTCAACTGCGGCCACCCGGCGCCGCTGCTGCTGCGGCGGGGGCAGGTGATCCCGCTGGATCCGCCGGCGCCAGCCCCGCCGCTGGGCTTCATGCCGGCGGTCCGGCCCCGGCTGGAACGGCTGGAGCCCGGCGACCGGCTGCTGCTCTTCACCGACGGGCTCGGCGAGGCGCGGCGGGACGGCGAGTTCTTCCCGACCGCCGACCGGGCCTGGCGGCTGCTCGGGCACGGCACCGTGGCCGACGGCCTCGCCTCGCTGGAGACCGCGCTCGTCGAGTGGGTGCACGGCCGGCTCGACGACGACATCGCGCTGGTGCTGATGGAGTACGCCGGCCCACGGCCGGTCACCACCGCCGCCGTGCCGAGCTGGGAGGTCGGCGGCGCCGAGTCGTGACGTCAATCCGACCGCCGATGTGGCGGTCGTCACCTCGGTCCGTTAACCGAACCGTATCTACCGGCAAGTAATATAGGGGTCTGTTACTTGTCGGTAACACCTGTCCGTGATCGGGGGCCAGCGCCATGACCCACTACAAGAGCAACGTCCGCGACCTGGAGTTCAACCTCTTCGAGGTCTTCGGCGCGGACCAGGCGTTCGGGCAGCAGCCGTACGCCGACCTCGACGTCGACACCGCCCGCAGCATCCTCGCCGAGGTGGACCGGCTGGCCCGCGAGGACCTCGCGGCCAGCTACACCGAAAGCGACCGCACCCCGCCGGTCTTCGACCCGGCCACCCACGCCGCACCGCTGCCGGCGGCGTTCAAGAAGTCGTACCGGGCGTTCATGGACTCGGAGTTCTGGCGGCTGGACCTGCCGGCCGAGCTGGACGGCACGAACGCCCCGCGCGCGCTCTGGTGGTCGCTGGCCGAGCTGGTGCTCGGCGCCAACGCTCCAGTCTGGATGTACGCCTCCGGCCCGTCCTTCGCGCACACCCTGCACGTCGAGGGGAACGAGCGGCAGAAGAAGTGGGCCAAGCTCTTCGTCGAGAAGCAGTGGGGTTCGACCATGGTGCTCACCGAGCCGGACGCCGGCTCCGACGTCGGCGCCGGCCGCACCCGGGCGATCCCGCAACCGGACGGTTCCTGGCACATCGAGGGCGTCAAGCGCTTCATCACCAGCGGCGAGCACGACCTGACCGACAACATCATCCACTACGTGCTGGCCCGGCCGGTCGGCGTGGACGGCGTCGGCGGCCCCGGCACCAAGGGCCTGTCGCTCTTCGTGGTACCGAAGTTCCACTTCGACGACGAGACCGGTGAGCTGGGCGAGCGCAACGGCGTCTACGCCACGAACGTCGAGCACAAGATGGGGCTGAAGGTCTCCAACACCTGCGAGATCACCTTCGGCGAGCACGGCGTACCCGCGCAGGGTTGGCTCCTCGGCGACGTGCACGACGGCATCCGGCAGATGTTCCTGGTCATCGAGTACGCCCGGATGATGGTCGGCACCAAGGCCATCGCCACCCTCTCCACCGGCTACCTCAACGCCCTGGAGTACGCGAAGAACCGGGTCCAGGGCGCCGACCTGCTCCAGATGGCCGACAAGACCGCCCCCCGGGTCACCATCACCCACCACCCGGACGTCCGCCGTTCGCTCATGCTCCAGAAGGCGTACGCCGAGGGCCTGCGCGCCCTGGTCTGCTACACCGCCACCTGGCAGGACCGGATCAACCTGGCGGCGGCGGCCGGTGACGAGTCCACGGTCAAGCTCGCCAAGCGGGTGAACGACCTGCTGCTGCCGCTGGTCAAGGGCGTCGGCTCGGAGCGCGCGTACGAGCTGCTCGGGCACGAGTCGCTGCAGACCTTCGGCGGCTCCGGCTTCCTGCAGGACTACCCGCTTGAGCAGTACGTCCGGGACGCGAAGATCGACACCCTCTACGAGGGAACCACCGCGATCCAGAGCCTCGACCTGTTCTTCCGGAAGATCGTCCGGGACGGCGGCAAGGCCCTGATGTCGGTCGCCGGGGAGATCCAGACCTTCATCGAGTCCGAAGGCGGCAACGGCCGCCTCAAGGAGGAGCGGGTCGCCCTGGGCCGGGCACTGGCCGAGGTGCAGACGATGATCGCCACCATGACCGGCTGGCTGGGCGAGGCGCAGGGCGGCGAGCCCCGGGCGCTCTACAAGGTCGGGCTGAACAGCCGCCGGCTGCTGCTCGCGGTCGGCGACCTGATCGTCGGTTGGCTGCTACAGCGGCAGGCGGACGTCGCCCTGCGCGCGCTGGCCGGCGAGGTCTCCGCCGCCGACAAGCACTTCTACGAGGGCAAGGTTTCGGCGGCCCGGTTCTTCGCCCACGAGGTGCTGCCCCGGCTCGGCGCCGACCGGCGGATCGTCGACTCCACCGGTCTGGACCTGATGGACCTGGCCGAGGACGCCTTCTGACCCACCCGAACCACCTGCCCCACCGGTGGCCGGCGAGCCTGTTGCTCGCCGGCCACCGGGTTTTCCGCCCGGTCAACGGGTAACCCCGGTCCAGCAGGCACGCGACACCGTCATGAGCAGGCGACACCGTCATGGGCACGCGTCATCGCGTGGGGTAGCCCAGAAGCCATCGCACAGGGAGTGCAGCGGACATGGGCATCGGTACCGGCGTTTTCCTCATCGCACTGGGAGCCATCCTGACGTTCGCCGTCCGGGCGAACATCTGGTGGCTGGATCTGCGCGCGGTCGGCTGGGTGCTGATGCTCGCCGGCCTGGGCATCCTGTTGACCACGGTCTACTACTGGCAGGACCGCAAGCGGCGGGCCCGCACGCTGATCGTGGAGGAGAACCGGCTGTCGCATCCGACCGCGGTCATGCCACCTCCGCCGGACCCACCGCCACCGACCAACCCGCGCTGAGCCCGCGCCGGTCCTCGCACGTCGCGGCCCATAGACCGGCCGGCGTTGAGCCCCTCGCCGTCAGCCTCGGGCGGTGTGCCGGGCCTCGACCGGCGCGGCGCCGAAGGTCAGCTCCGACCAGGCGCCGTCGACCCGGTGCACGACAAGTCCGGCCGTCCGCAGGCCGTAAAGGTCCGCGCCGGACGGTCTGGTGTCGTCGGTGGACAGCAGATCCGATAGTTCGGACATAGTGGGATTGTGGCCGATCAATAGCAGTGTGGTCACCGCCGGGTCCACCGCTCGGGCCAGCTTGAGCAGCCGGGCCGCGCTGCCGCCGTAGATGGCCGAGTCGTACCGCACCTCCGGCTCGCCGAGCAGCAGGTCGGCGATCGCCGCCCAGGTCTGCCGGGTCCGGCTGGCCGGCGAACAGAGCACCAGATCCGGCCGGTACCCGGCCTCGGCCAGCCACGCCCCGGCCGCCATCGCGTCCGCCACACCCCGCGCGACCAGCTCCCGATCGATGTCCGGTCCACCGTGGGGGCGCTCCGCCTTCGCGTGCCGCAGCAGCACGATCCTCCGATCCGTCATCGGGAAAGTTTGCCTGATTGGGGCTTCAACCGCCTGGGTAAGTCGTGGGTTGCCGCAACCTCACAAGTGGCCGCGGCAGGCAGCGATTGCCAGCGACAGCCAAGGAGGGCGACAAAGTGGGCATCGGTGGAAGTATCTTCCTCATCGCCTTGGGCGCGATCTTCGCGTTCGCGGTGGAGTACGAGCTGGGTTGGCTCGACCTGAGCGTGGTCGGCTGGGTGCTGATGATCGCCGGCGTCGTCGGCCTGATCATGACGACCTGGTTCTGGCAGAGCCGTCGCCGGACCATGGGGGACGACCGGGTCCATCAGCAGCCGGTCGTGCCGGCCCAGGACGACCGGGTCGAGGAGTACCGCGAGGTGCGCCGCCCCCCGACCCGCCCGTACTGACCCCCGACCAGCCACCGGCGACGAAGCCGGCCAACACCCCCAATCAAGGCTCAACCAGGTGGCGACGACCCGATCGGGTCGTCGCCACCTACGTCTACCTGGCCCGCAGGACCCCGGTGTTCACCTCGAAGGTGAGCGGCCCGTCGAAGCTGAGCGTCTCGCCCTTCGCCGCCGTGGCGTGTTCGATGTAGTGCTCGCCGTCCAGTCGGAACAGCCGCAATCCGACCGACTCGAAATCTGCCTGGTCCGGCTCGACGAGCAGATACCAGCCGATTCTGGCCGAGGCGTAGAACTGCGTCTTGAGCAGCCGATCTGTCGCCGCGTTGCTGGGTGAGACGATCTCGCAGACCAGCACCACCTCGGACGCCTCGGTCACCGAGCCCTCGGGGTCGGTGTCCGCCACGATGAGGTCAGGAATGACGATCCGCCCGTTGCCGAGGCGGACGTTCACCGCCTCGTAAGCCCGCAGCCCCACGGCCTGCGCCGCCGGATGAAGCGTCGACATCAGGAGGAACGAAAGCTGCTGATGGTACTTGCTCGGCGCCGGGCTCACCCACAGGCCGCCATCGATCAGCTCGGTCCGGTTGGGGGTCTCGCCGAGCGACAGGTACTCCTGCTCGCTCCACGGCCCCACATGCTCCACGACAGCGTCGGTCATCGGCTTCCTCCTGGTTCGATTCGTCGACCAGCCGACTGGCAGCTTAAGGACGGCGGCTCGTAATGGGGGTGCGCGCGGGGAAAGCGCTCCGTACCGTCAGGTTCGGAGATGCCCAGCGGCGCACCGGCGATCGCCGGCCCGCGTTCCGCGTGTTGGGGTCTCCACACCTCTGGTAGGGCCGACAAGGCTGGGGTTCGAATCCTCACTCAGGGGTGGCTCCGCGCGACCGACGCCCTTTGGGGCAGTGGCAGGACGGCCCTGCGGGCCTCGCAGACCATGGCGTACGCCGTGGGCGCGGACGCCCCCGCCGACACCGCCACCGGCCGCCGGAGCCACCCCGCCAGCCTTGCCGCCAGCAGGGGCGCACTATCGGGTCCGGCCGACCCGGACAACGACCAGGCAAGGGGAGGTACCGGGATGGCGAAGACCACTGTGATGGACTGGGAGCGCGCGCTGCTGTTCACCGACGGCCGGTACGTCCGGACGTTGGAGCCCGGTCGGCACCGCTACTGGACCTTCCGCGACACCGTGGCGAAGGTGGACATGCGGCGCCGCAGCACCGTCGTCTTCGGCCAGGAGCTGCTCACCTCCGACAACGTGACGCTGCGGGTCACCGTGCTGGTCACCTGGCGGGTGGTCGACCCGCTCGCCTTCCACACCGGCTCGGACGACCCGGGCCAGGCCCTGCACCTGGCGGCACAGCTCGCGATCCGAGACGCGGTCGGCGGGTCCACTCTGGATGGGCTGCTCGCCGACCGACGCGGCCTGGCGACCGGCCTGGCCGAGGCGACCACCGCCGGGGTCGACGGCCTCGGCATCGAGGTGCTGTCGGCGGCGGTGCGGGACCTGATGCTCCCCGGTGAGCTGCGCCGGGCGGTGACCGAGACGCTGTTGGCGAAGGAGGCCGGCCGGGCCGAGCTGGAGCGGGCCCGCTCCGAGGCGGCGGCGCTGCGTACCCTCGCCAACGCCGCCCGGGTGCTGGAGGAGCACCCGGCGCTGCTGAAGCTGCGCACCCTGCGCGCCGCCGAGGCACCAGGCACCACGGTCGTGCTCACCCACGACCCGCAGCACCTGCCCTGATTCCGGTCAGCTCGACCGACCGGGTCAGCGCTCGCGGGCGACTCAGCTCTCCCGGGCGGCGAGATAGGCGGCGGCCAGCCGCTTCGGCGCCCGGGAGAGCCACGACTCGGTCAGCAGCTCGTCCAGGTCGTCGTCGGTGAGCCGGTCCAGCCGGGCCAGGATGATCGGGTAGCCGTCGAAGTGCCCGGTGGTGAAGTAGCGCTCGGGCTCGTCGGCGATCAGCGCCTCCTTGGCGCCCTCGTCCGCCACCCGCGTCGCCAGGATCGGCCCCTCCGGCGCATCGTCCCCGAGCTCCGCCAGGTCGCCCTTGCGCAACGGCCGCTCCCACGCGAACAGCTTCTCCCGCACCACCCACTGCAGGTGCTCACGACCGTCCCGCTCGGCCGCCTCGGGCAGCGCCAGCGCGATCCGGCGTACGTCGTCCCAGCTCGCCATGACCGCGAGCCTAGGCCCGACCACCGACATTCAGAGCGGCTTCACGCAGGACCACTGGCTGCCCACCGGCCGGTAGCCCAACCGGGCGTTGACCGCCAGCATCGGCCCGTTCGCCGCGTCGTTGCCGGTGTACGCCGCCGTCACGCCGTCCTCGGCGGCCCGGCGCAGCGCCGCCGACTTGACCAGCAGCGCCAACCCGCGCCCCCGGTGCTCCGGCCGGGTGCCCGTCATCGCCGACCACATCCGCTCCCCGTCCCGGATCACGAGCGTGAACCCGGCCACCGTCTCCCCGACCAGCGCGGCCGTGCTGGCCTGGTGATCCAGGCCGACGTTCTCCCAGATCTCGGTCCGCCAGGCGTCGTAGGCGAGGGCGTCGTTCGGGACATCGTTCGGCTCGTCGACGACGGCTGCGGCATGGGCGGCGTACACCTGCTTGTCGTCAAGCTCGGCCAGGCTCGCCAGTCGGATGCCGGCCGGCGGCGCCGGCACGGTCGGTGGCTGCCGGAGCTCCAGGGCCGAGTAGCGGGCCTCGCGGCTGGGCTCGAACCCGCGCCGCCGGGCGAAGTCCAGTCCCTCCGGGGTGGCCCAGGTGCGCAGTCGCCGGACGCCGAACGCCTCGACGTGCTCGGTCGCCACCGCCACCAGTGCGCTGCCGGCGCCCCGGCCGCGATGGTCGGGGTGGACGTGCGGCAGCGAGATCTCCCCTACCCGGGCCGAGGAGTTCGTGTTCAGGTACGCCGACACCCAGCCGACGAGCTCCCCCTGCCGCTGCGCGACGAAGGCCGCCCAGTGCTCGTCAGGCGGCGGCTGCGCGATCATCCGCCGGGTCGATTCAACCCCCCTGACCAGGTACGGATAGACGGTCGCCCGCAACGCCACCACCGCCGGAGCGTCGTCGGGCACGGCCTGTCGGATCTTCATCGCATCCCCCGAGTGTCTGGTCACGCCTTGGCGATCCTCGATCGTGGTCGGGTCACGATGATCCAAACAACCCGTTTTCCTGCAACCACAGCGGGTTGCACCGCTCTGGCATCCTGGTGGTCCGCAGGCCGGCACCACTGTGGAGGGCGAGCGATTTGAGCGGACTGGAGACAGCGGCCTTCGTGCTCGGCACGGCGGTCGCCAAGACCGCCTGCGGCCTCTGGCTCGGCGACCACAAGCTGGCAAACGAGATCGGCAACAGCTTCATCGACCACGCCGTCGCCCGGGTGACCGGTCTCCGGCAGCAGCGTCAGGTGGAACGGATCTGGTCGCACATCGCCGATCTGGTCGCCGACCGGGTCGAGCCGCTTGTCGAGACCGAGTACCGGACGCTGCCCGAACACGAGCGGATCGCCGCGATCGACGCCGTTCGGGACACCTTCGCGGCGGCGGCCCTCACCGAGCGGGACCTGTTCCGGCTGGACCTGGACGCCAACTACCTGAACCGGCACCTGCGCTCCGGCGACCCCGGCCGGGTCGAACGGGCCGGCCTGTCGGCGGACGCCACCGCGCTCTACGACCGCCTGCTGCAGGAATGCTGCCTGTACGCCATCGAGCTGGTGCACGGGCTGCCGGCCGCGACTGCGGCCGGCTTCGAGGAGCTACTGCGCCGGGAGCGGCAGATCCTCGACACGTTGGCGGAGTTGCTGACGAAGCTGGCGAGTCAACCCGGTGTCGCCGAGTTCGAGGGCGCCTACCGGCAGGCGGTCCGCAACCGGCTCGACCGGGTCGAGTTCTTCGGGGCGTCGCTGACCGGGCCCAGCCGGCACTACCCGCTCTCGGTGGCGTACCTCAGCCTGACCGTCTCCGGCGACTTCCCCCGCCCGCCGGCCGACCCGATGCTGGAGTCGATCGGCCGTCTCATCGACACCATGCGGGACCGCCCTCGCTCCGAGGGTGTCGGCACCACCCGCGTGGAGGAGGTGTTGGCCTCGTCCCGTCGCGTCTTCGTGCGCGGGCAGGCCGGTATCGGCAAGACCACGCTGTTGCAGTGGATCGCGGTACGCAGCGCCGACAACTCGTTCGGCGATAGGGTGTCCGACTGGAACAACACCGTCCCGTTCTTCATCCCGCTGCGCCGCTACGCGCAGACCGACCTGCCGGCGCCCGAGCAGTTCCTCGGTGAGGTGGGCAAGAACATCGCCGACGGTATGCAGTCCTGGTGGGTGCAGCGGCTGCTGACCGACGGCCGGGCGATCGTCCTGGTCGACGGCGTCGACGAGCTGCCCGAGTCGCGCCGCGATGAGGTACGCCGCTGGCTGCACCACCTGATCGCGGACTTTCCCAAGGCTCGTTACGTGGTCACCACCAGACCGGCTGCCACCCCCGCCGACTGGCTCGGCGCCGACGACTTCACCGTCGCCGAACTGGAGCCGATGACCCCGGCCGACGTGTCGGTCTTCGTGCACCGCTGGCACGAGGCGATGCGCGACCAGTGCGGCGACTCCGACGAACGCGACCAACTCACCGGGTACGAGAACCAACTGCTGGACTCGATTGCCACCCAGCGGCACCTTCGCCGGCTCGCCGGCTATCCGCTGCTCTGCGCTCTGTTGTGCGCGCTGCACCGGGACCGGCACGGCGCACTGCCCGCCAACCGGATGGAGCTGTACCGGATCGCGCTGGAGATGCTGCTGGACCGCCGGGACCGGGGCCGCAAGCTGCCGACGACCCCGGAGCTGGACCTGGACCTGCCGCAGAAGACGCTGCTGCTGCGCGACATCGCGTACTGGCTGGTGCGCAACGGCTGGACCTCGGTCTCCGTCGACCGGGCGCAGCGGCGGGTGGCCGGCAAGCTGCGCGGCATGGCCGTAAAGGCGCCCGCCCCGGCGGTCTTCCGGTTGCTGCTGGAGCGCAGTGGTCTGCTGCGGGAGCCGGTCGAGGGGCAGATCGACTTCGTGCACCGGTCGTTCCAGGAGTACCTGGCCGCCGCCGAGGCCGCCGCCGCTCCCGGCGAGGCCGACACCGCCGGTGCCGACGACATCGGCGCGCTGGCCCGGTTCGCGCACAACGACGACTGGAGCGAGGTGGTGGTGCTGGCCGCCGGCCACGCCACCACGCCACACCGGGTGGAACTGCTCACCGCCGTCCTGGACCGGATCGACACCGAGTCGGGCCAGGTCGCCGACACCCTGCGGCTTGTGGCGCTGGCCTGCCTCGACACCTCGCCGGAGCTGCCACCCGAGTTGCGGACGCGGATCGAGCGGGAGGCCGCCCGGGTCATCCCACCCGCCAACATGGCAACCGCCCGCGCGATCGCGAAGTCAGAGTTCGCCGTCGACCTGCTGGTCCGCTCCCGGCCGACCGGCGCCGCCGAGGTAGCAGCGACCATCCGGGCCGCCGCCGAGATCGGCGACCCCGCCGCCCTCCCCCTGCTGGCCCGGTTCGGCACCGACCGACGCAAGTCCATCGTCCGCGAACTACTCCGCGCCTGGCCAAGCTTCGACCCCGAGGAGTACGCCCGCACGGTCCTACCGTCGTACCCGCTGGTCCCCAATACGTGGTTTCGGGTCGAGGACGCTCGCCTCGCGCCCGGCCTCCGGCATCTGACCGCTCTCCGTGATCTCGATTTCCTGCCGACCGGCACGGCGATCACCGATCTGGGGTTCGTCGCGGACCTTCCGGGACTCACCGGGCTGTACACGCACTGCGTCACCGACCTGGGGCCGGTGGCCAGCACAAGCCTCGAAGCTCTCTTCATCCGGGAGGCGCCGCCGGAGGCGCCACCGTTGTCGGTCGCGCCGCTGACGAACCTGGGGAGTCTCCGACATCTCGACATCCACTATCCGGTGACCGACCTCCACACCTTGCCCGCCCTGACCTCCCTGGCATTGGCAGGGTTGGGGACGGCCGCGCGCCTTGATGAGCTACGCCATCTCGGCGGACTCGAATGGGTCCATCTCGTCGGCTTGCCAGACCTGCTCGACCTGCGTCCACTCGACTGGCTCGACGCGCCCGAACATCTCATCCTGATCGGTTGCCCAGCCCTCGCCGACCTGGAAGGGCTCGCAGGGTGGGCGGACTCGCTCCGGCACCTAACTTTCAGCGACTGCGGAGCACTGGACCTGTCCGCTCTTGCCCCGCTGCGCGGGCTTATGGAACTCCACCTCCTCGGCGACGCGGACCTCGACCTGGCGCGACTTCCGGAGCTGCCCTCGTTGTCATCGCTGACTCTTTCGCACCACAGTCCCGACCTCTCCCGCCTCCACCGGCTATCAGCCCTCGTAAGGTTGGACCTGTTCGATGCCCGAAGCGTGGATTTGACCCCTCTTGTCGGCCGCGAGCTGAGCGTCTGCCTCTCTCCCGACTCTTCCGACGCTGCCGTGGTGGGCGCCGAGCCGTTCGCCCAGGCGGGCGGCATCCTGCGGCGGAGGTAACACCGCTCGGTTTAGCGGCAGTTTCACCGGAAGGTAGTCGTCGCCAACCAGGTCCAGGTAGGTAACGGCGGCCCAGAAAGCTTGGCAGGCCGGTGCCCGGCAGACCGGGCAGAGGCCGTCGACGGCCGGCCAGTGGTCGGCCGTGATCCGGCGGGCCGACAGCCGCAGCCGGTTCCGGATCTGCGCAGCCGACAGCCCCGCCTTCACGGCATCGCCGCCCGGGAATCACGTTCGGTGGCCATCGCTCGTACGGTCTCCACGAACTCGCGTGCCCTTTCCAGATATGCGCAACCATTGCATTTGCAGTGCAGGCACACCGGCCGCCACGGCACGTTCTGGTGCCGGTCGATTTCGCCCAGGGCCACGTCGAACAGCACCGATACATCAGGATCGTCGTCGGGTCGAGTCAGCTCAGACTGTGCAGCCGGAGATGCAATCATTGCGCTCCCATCCGTTGCCGGCCGGGCCAGGACTGCGCGGGCACGCGCGGCAGCCCTGACCCGGGGATCGGGCGCGGGACCAGGGGTTGTGATGGCGCGCAATACGGGGGAGATACGCGACCCCCTGGCCCCGCGCCCAGCCAGCATCACGCCGCGAACAACCGGAAATCAACGTCTCCGACAGAGATTTCCACTCCCCTATTGACGTTGTCTCCCCCATCCGATACCTCTGTCTCGTTCAAGCCACTCCCCCCACCCAACCGAGATGGGAGCACCATGGCCGACAATGGATCTTCCGTACCCCGCAGGCAGCTCGGCAGAATGCTGAGGAAATCTCGCGAGGAGGCGGGCATCGCACTGGAGGCGGCCGCCGAGGATCTTGAATGGAGCCGGGCGAAAATGTACCGGCTGGAAGGCGGCGCGGTCGCCACCCGCACCCACGACGTCGCCCTTATGTGCCAGCTCTACGGCACCACCGACGAACTGACCAAGGCGATGGTCGGCCTGGCCCGGGAGAGCAAGTCCAAGGGCTGGTGGCACGCCTACGGCGACGTGCTGCCCGACTGGTTCAGCCTCTACGTCGGCATGGAGGACGCCGCGACCCGCATCCGCGAGTACGAGCCGGCCCTGGTCCCCGGCCTGCTACAGACCCCCGCCTACGCCACCGCCGTGCTGAGCAGCCGCCCCGGCGCCACCGCCGAGCAGGTCCAGCAGGCGGTGAACCTGCGGATCGAGCGCCAGAAGATCCTGGCCCGGCGCCGCCCGCTCCCACCGGTGCTGGAGCTGATCCTGGACGAGGCGGTGCTACGCCGCCGAGCCGACATGATGCCCGAACAACTGGCCCACCTACTGACCTGCGCAGCCCTGCCCCGGGTCAGCCTGCGCGTGCTGCCGCTCGCCACCGGCCCGCATCACGCCTGCCTGGCCGGTGCCTTCTCGATCCTGGAGTTCGCCGCCCAGCGCGGCAACATCCCCGAGCCGACCACCATCTACAGCGAGAGCCTGACCGGCGCGCTCTATCTCGACAAGCCGGGCGAGGTGGCGACCTACGACGAGGCGTGGCGCAGCCTGACCGATCTTGCCCTCACTGAGGAAGAATCGGCAGCGCTGATCGACGACATCAAGGAGGGTTTCGATGCCTGACCTGACCGGCGCGAAGTGGCGCAAGAGCAGCCGCAGCGGCTCCACGGGCGGCAACTGCGTGGAGGTCGCCGACAACCTGCCCAACCTGGTAGCCGTCCGCGACAGCAAGGACCCCGCCGGCCCCACCCTCCACTTCACCCCCCACCACTGGCGCACCTTCGTCGCCCACCTCACCCCCTGAGCCACCGTGATCGCGAAGGGTCCGGGTCGCTCGCATAGCCCGAACCCTTCGCGATCACAGAACGGGTGCGTGACGGATCCTGCGCCCGGCGCCGCGGGGAGTAGACTAAGCTGTTAGCTAACCACGGAGGTGGGCGATGTCAGAGGCAGTGCACTACAACATGCACGACGCCAAGACGCACCTGTCGCGCATCATCGAACGGGTCGAACGCGGCGAGGAGATCATCATCGACCGGGCCGGCACCCCCGTGGCGAAGGTCGTTCCGCTTGTTCGCCGCGTGAACCGGACCGCCATCGGCAGCCTCGCCGGTCAGGTCGATCTGTCGGGTGATTGGGACTCACCGCAGACCAACGCCGAGATCGCCGCCGACTTCGGGATGGGCGGATGAGCCTGCTGCTGGACACCCACATCGCGCTGTGGTCCATCACCGGCGACGCCGCTCTCGACGACGAGTTCCTCGACCGACTACGCCACGACCCCGACATCTTCCTGTCCCCGGTCAGCCTGTGGGAGATCACGATCAAACAGGCCGCCGGAAAGCTCGCCGGCCCGACCGACCTCGCCCAACGGGTCCGCGACATGGGGTTCCGCGAACTGCCGGTGACCTACGCCCATGCAATCGCCGCCGGGCGGCTCCCACCGCACCACCGTGACCCGTTCGATCGCATGCTGGTGGCGCAGGCGGCCGTCGAGGGCCTGACCCTTGTCTCCCGCGACGAGTCGATTGCGCAGTACGACGTGGATCTACTGAAGGCGTAACGGCAGCATCCACGACCCCAGATCTTGTCCGTCGTTGAGACGTTCCGTTGTCGCTGGGGCGCAATGCCAGGAAGTTAAGGGTGTGTCACGTGCCTGAATAAGACGAAGCTCCTGTAGAACGTGGATCGACCAAGATCTAAATTCATACAGGAGCTTCGTTGTCCGGGGATTCTTCCATGGATGCGTTGCCGCGGCTTGGTGCGGGCGCCGCGTGGCAACACATCGGGCTGGGCGTGCTGTCACAGTCGGTGCCGCGAGAGCTCATCGATGAGGCGGTAGCGGCGACCGGAGTCACTCAGCGGCGGGTACGTCTGCTGCCGGCTCGGGTGGTGGTGTTGTTTGTGTTGGCGATGTGCCTGTTCAGTACGGACGGCTACCGGCAGGTGTGGCGGTTGCTGGTTTCGGGCTGGCCCGCGTTGGCCAGGATCACCCCTACCACCTCGGCGTTTTCTCAGGCCCGTCAGCGGTTGGGGGAGGCGCCTCTGAGATATCTGTTCGAGCGGGTGGCCGGGGCGCGGGGCGAGCCGGGCATGCCCGGCGTGTTCGTGGCCGGACGGCGGGTCGTGGCCTGGGACGGCACCAAGCTGCAGACGGCCGACAGTCCCGCCAATGAGGCCGCTTTTGGTCGTGATGCGGGTGGCGGTGGCAACACGGCGGGCTACCCACGGCTGTGGCTGTTGACGTTGATCGAGTGTGGCACGCATGCGGTCATCGGTGCGTCGTTCGGCCGCGAAGCGGAAATGGTCCAGGCCCGCGCCCTGCTTCCCCTGCTACGGGAAGACATGCTGCTCGTCGCTGACCGGAACTTTCACGGCTATGACCTGTGGCGGGCAGCGGAGGCCACCGGCGCAGGACTGCTCTGGCGGATGAAGTCCAACCGCCACCTGCCCGTGGTAAGGGCACTGCCAGATGGATCTTGGATATCAGTCATCAAACCCCCACCAGGGCGGCGGCGGGGCACCGAACCGGTCATCACCGTCCGGGTGATCGAGTACACCGTCACGGTCGCCACCACCAACCGACACGGCGTGACGGCATGCCGGACCGAGCGGTACCGGCTGGTCACCAACCTACTCTGCCCGCAGGACATCACCGCGGGACAGCTGATCGACTGCTACCACCAACGCTGGGAAACAGAGAACAGCTACCAGAACCTCAAGACCCACCAGCGAGGGTCGAAGGTCGTACTACGTTCCCACGATCCCACCGGTGTCCGGCAGGAGATGTGGGCTCATCTCATCGTCTACCAAGCGTTACGGGACCTGATCACCACGACCGCCGCCGAGCATCACCTCGACCCCGACCGACTACCGTTCCTGACCTGCCTACGCCTGGCACGTCGACACGTCATCAACACCGCGATCACCACCAGCCGGGACCTCACCAGCGCACTGATCACGGTCGCTGACGAACTCCTAGACGATCAGACCGGCCCACGCCGGTCACGCTCCAGCCCCCGAGCGGTCAAACGCCCTACCTCGCCCTACCGCGGCAAGAAACGAACCGAACCAGCATCAACCACAGCCACCTACACCACCAACCTCACCAAACCCGGCCCGGAAAGCACTTAACTTCCTGGCATTGCGCTGGGGCGACCATAAACCTTCACAACACCGCGAGGCGTGCCGCACACCGTGCGCCGGCTAGGACGTCGCAGATTGGCGATGCCGCTGTGGACCGACCGCTGTCAGGTCCGCTGCGGGTCGGGCCACGAACGCCGTGCCTCGGACAGCGCCTCGTCTGCGACCGGCCCGTGCTCCTGTTCCAGCAGGGCGGCGAGTTCCCCGAGGAGATCCAGCTCAAGCTGCCTTGCCACCGCTTCGGTCATGTGGAGACTCAACCTGCCGCACCTGTCACGCGTCGAGTAACCCGAGTCCGACAGACCAGGTCAGGCGAAGAGGGCGAAGTAGATGGCGATGTGGTGGCAGATGGCGGCGACCAGGGTGCAGGCGTGGAAGAACTCGTGGTGGCCGAAGACGGTGGGCCACGGGTTCGGCCGGCGCAGCGCGTAGAAGATCGCCCCGACGCTGTACGCGACCCCGCCGGCCGCCAGCAGCACCAGCGCGGTGACGCCGCCGTTGCGCAGGATGTCCGGCAGCACCGCGACCGCCACCCAGCCGAGCGCCAGGTACAGCGGCGCGGAAACCCAGCGCGGCGCGTGCGGCCAGATCACCTTGATGGTGACGCCGGCCACCGCCCCGGTCCAGACCACCGCGAGCAGCACCCCGGAGGCCGGCGGCGAGAGCAGCAGCAGGCAGAACGGCGTGTAGGTGCCGGCGATGAACACGAAGATCATCGAGTGGTCCATCCGGCGCATCAACCGGTAGCCGCGCGGCGTCCAGACCCGGCGGTGGTAGAGCGCGCTGGTGCCGAAGAGTCCGCACACGGTGAGGCTGTAGACGAGGCAGCTCACCAGCGGCTGCCAGCCGGGTCGGGTCGCGGCGAGCATGCAGAGCACGATGCCGCAGACGACCGCGACGAAGAACGCGTACGCGTGGAGCCAGCCGCGCATCCGGGGTTTCCCCAGGTCGACCGGCGTCATCCGAATCGGGGCCGAGGTGGTCACCGGATCAGGTTACGGCACCGTAGGTTACTTATAGGTAGTGGAACGCGTCACCCCCACTGAACAGCGCATAGACGCCCCGGCCACGACGCCCGCGCCACCTCCGGCACTCAGCCGACGGCCGCGCTTGAAGTGCTCCGGCAAGATAGCTGAATGCGGATCCGCCCGGTCGGCACCAACGCCCTCCTGCTCGAATTCGAACCCGGCGAACCCGTCGAACAGGTCGATGACGACCCTGCCGATCGGGAAGGCGGCCCCGCCGACCAGGTCGAGTCCTGGCGGGCCGAGTTGTGGCGCCGCCGCGAGACCGGCGACCTGACCGCCGCCGACATCGTCCCGGCCGCCCGCACGATCCTGATCGACGGCACCCCCGACCCCGAGGCGACGGCCGCCCTGATCGCCGGCTGGCCACCACCGCCGGCCGCCGGCTCCGCGACCGGCAGCCTCCTGGAGATCCCCATCGAGTACGACGGCGAGGATCTGCCCGACGTCGCGGCGCTCTGGGGCGTCGACGTCACCGAGGCGGTACGCCGGATCAGCGACACCGAACTGCGGGTCGCGTTCTGCGGCTTCTCCCCCGGCTTCGGCTACCTGACCGGCCTGCCGGCCGACTGGGCGGTGCCCCGCCTAGCCACCCCCCGACCGAAGGTGCCCGCCGGCTCGGTGGCGCTCGCCGGCCCGTACGCCGGGATCTATCCGACCGCCTCGCCGGGCGGCTGGCGGCTGATCGGCCGCACCGACGTGCCCCTCTTCGACGTGCACCGGGACCCGCCCGCACTGCTCGTGCCCGGCACCCGCGTCCGGCTGGTGCCGGCATGACCGGGCCGGTCGAAGGTCGGGTGATCCAGGTGGTGCGGGCCGGGCCGCTCACCACCGTCCAGGATCTCGGCCGCCCCGGCTGGGCACACCTCGGCGTACCCCGGTCCGGGGCGCTGGACGGTCCCGCCCTGCGGCTGGCGAATCGGCTGGTCGGCAACCCGGCCACCGCCGCCGCCCTGGAGATCACCCTGACCGGCTGCACGCTCCGGCTGCCCGACGGCGGCACGATCGCGGTCACCGGGGCACGGTCCCGACTACGCGTGGACGGCCAGCCCGCCGACCTGGACACGCCGGTCGCGGTGCCGCCCGGCGCCCTCATCGAGATCGGACCAGCCAAGACCGGCGTACGCGGCTATCTGGCCGTGGCCGGCGGCATCGCCGTGCCCCCGGTGCTCGGCAGCCGCTCCACCGACACCCTCTCCGGCCTCGGCCCGCCCCCACTCCGCAACGACCAGATCCTCCCGCTCGGCCAACCCAACCAACCCGGCCAACCCGGCGAGCCCAACCAACCCGGCGAGCCCAACCGACCCGGCGCAGAAAACCAGCCCAGCGCGACCGACCAGCCCGGCGCAGCCAACCACGCTGGCGCGACGGGCAGGCAGGGCGCCACCGACCAGCCTGGCGTTGCGGGCCAGCGCGTCGCGGCCAGCGAGCCCTGGGTGATGGACCAGGACGGTGACGGCAGCACGGAGGGCAGTGGACCCCAGTCTGCGTCGGGGCGGGAGTTGACGTTGACCGTGCGGCTCGGGCCGCGGGACGACTGGTTCACGCCGGCCGCGATCGAGGCGCTGCTGGGCACGGCGTACACGGTCACGCCGATGAGCAACCGGGTCGGGGCGCGACTGGCCGGCGCGGCGCTGCCCCGCGCGGAGGCTGGCGAACTGCCCAGCGAGGGCGTGGTGCTCGGGGCGGTACAGGTGCCCGCCGACGGCCAACCGTTGATCTTCCTCGCCGACCACCCGACCACCGGCGGGTACCCGGTGATCGCCGTCGTCGAGGACGTCACCCCGCTCGCCCAGGCCCGGCCGGGGACTACGCTGCGGTTCCGTGGACCTCAACGCTGACCTCGGGGAGGGCTTCGGCGTCTGGCAGCTCGGCGACGACGACGCGCTGCTCGACGTGATCACCTCCGCCAACGTCGCCTGCGGCTTCCACGCCGGCGATCCGGCCACCATGCGCCGGCTCTGCTTGGCCGCCGCCCAGCGCGGGGTCGCGGTGGGCGCGCAGGTCGGCTACCGCGACCTGGCCGGCTTCGGCCGGCGCCGGATCGAGTACGACGTCGCCGAGCTGCGCGACGACGTGACCTATCAGATCGGCGCGCTGGCCGGGTTCTGCCGGGTGGCCGGCACCACCCTGCGTTACGTCAAGCCGCACGGCGCCCTCTACAACACGGCCGCCGTGGACGAGACGCAGGCGGCGGCGGTGGTGGCCGCCCTGCTCGACTTCGACCGGACGCTGCCGTTGCTCTGCCTGCCCGGCTCGGTGCTGGCCGAGCTCGCCGCCGGCGGCGGGCTGCGGGTGGTGCCCGAGGGCTTCGCCGACCGGGGCTACCAGCCGACCGGGAACCTGGTGCCGCGCTCGGCGCCGGACGCGCTTGTCACCGCGGCGGACGAGGTGGCCCGGCGGGCGGTCCGGATGGCCACCGAGCAGACCGTGCTGGCGGTGGACGGCAGCGTGGTGCCGGTGCCGGTGGAGTCGATCTGCCTGCACGGCGACACCCCGGGCGCGGTCGCCCTCGCCGCGCAGGTACGCGCCGCACTCACCTCGACCGGGGTGCCGCTCGCGCCGTTCGCCTGACGGCCCCGCCGGGGCGAGGTGCGGATACAGCCGGCGCAGATCCCGGCCGGCGCGGGTCAGGTGTCCAGGCCGCGCAGGATCAGTGGTAGGCGGTCGGCGCCGACGCCGCTGATCCGGACCGGCACCCCCCAGTCCTGCCGGGTCAGGTGGCAGGCGGCGTGCTCGGCGTCCGCGTCGCAGGTGGCCGCCTGGGCGACGACCTGCAACACCCCGGCCGGCACCTCCGGGTTGACCACGAGCCGGCGGCTCAACTCCGGGCCGGTGCCGGCGCCCTCCAGCAGCAGCTCCGGCGGAGACGCCGAGACCGTCACCCGGGTCGGCGGCCCGAACGAGTCGTCCAGCTTCTGCCCGGGTGCCGGAGTGAAGATCACCTCCAGGGTGACCGGCCCGGCGGCCAGGTCGGTCGGCGGGCGCTCGGCCCGCCGCCGCTGACCGTCCACGGTGCTGGCGCCGGCCGCCGAGAGCGCACCCGGCGCCAACCGGGTCAGCCGGTGCGCCGCCGACTCCACCACCACGACCCCGCCGTCGGTGGTCAGCACCAGGTCGCTCGGCTCGGCCAGGTCGGTGGCGACGGTGGTGACCTGGTCGGTTTCCGGGTCGAGGCGGCGGACCGCGCCGTTGTAGGTGTCGGCGACCAGCACCGAGCCGTCCGGCAACGCGCAGACCCCGAGCGGGTGCTGCAGCAGCGCCCGGTCGGCCGGACCGTCGACGTGCCCGAAGTCGAAGAGTCCCTGCCCGACCGCGGTGTGCAGCTCGCCGTCCTCGACGTACCGCAGGGCGCTGGTTTCGCTGTCGGCGAGCCAGAGCCGGCGGCCGTCGACCGAGGTGGCCAGCCCGGACGGCTGGGCCAGCCAGACATCCGGCAGCGGGCCGTCGCGCAGCGCCTCCACGGTGGTGCCGGCGTACGTGCCGGCCGTCCGCTTCACCGGGTCGAACCACCAGAGCTGGTGGATGCCGGCCATCGCCACGATCAGCCGGTCGTCGTACCAGGCCAGGTCCCAGGGGGAGGAGAGGTCGACCGAGCGGGCGTCGTGGGCGTGGTCGTCCACGGTGGACCGCCACTGCCGGCCGGTGCCGGCGACCGTGGTCACCTCGCCGGTCGCCAACCGTACGCCGCGCAGCAGGTGGTTGACCGTGTCGGCGACCACCAGGTCGTAGCCGGCGACCTCGGCCGCGTGCGGCGGCAGCAGGCAGAGCCCCTGCGGCTCGGAGAACCGGGCGTCGGCCGGCCCGCCGTCGGCCCGGCCCCGGCTGCCGGAGCCGATCCGGCGCAGCACCGTCTCCCCGTCGGGGGCCAGTTCGACGAGCGAGTGCCGGGCCGAGTCGGAGACCAGCAGCTTCCCGTCCGGCAGGGCCAGCGCCTTGCCCGGGAAGCGCAGCGTGGTGGCCGGTTCGGCGGGCGGGACGTACGGTCCGTCGCCGCGGTGCAGGGTGCCCTTCGCCTCGTGGGCGGCGATCAGCTCGTCGAGCAGCCGGGTCAGGCCCTCGGCGTGGCCCTCACCGGCCATCGTGGCGACCACGTACCCCTCCGGGTCGACCACGCAGAGCGTCGGCCACGCCTTGGCGGCGTACTGCTGCCACATCTCCAGCTCGGGGTCGTCGAGCACCGGGTGGGTCACGCCGTACCGCTCCACGGCGGCGGCCACGGCGGCCGGGTCCTTCTCGTGCTCGAACTTCGGCGAGTGCACCCCGATCACCACGAGGACGTCGCCGTACTTCTCCTCCAGCGGACGCAGCTCGTCGAGCACGTGCAGGCAGTTCACGCAGCAGAAGGTCCAGAAGTCGAGGATCAGGACCCGGCCGCGCAGGTCGGCCAGCGTAAGTTGCCTGTCGCCGGTGTTCAGCCAGCGTCGACCGCGCAGCTCCGGCGCCCGTACCCGTGCATCCATCACCCCATCGTGCCGGACCGGGTGCCGGGTCCGAGCACGGACCCGGCACGCCCGGTCAGCCGGGAGTCGCCCGGTTCAGGCAGAGCACCTGGCGCGGGTTGCCGCCGGAGGCCTGCACGTCGATGCGCGGCTGGGTCTGGTCGGCGCAGTGGGCCGGGTCCTCCACCTTGGAGATCACCGTGTAGGCGTCGGGGTCGCTGCAGTCCACCTCGACCGGCCGGTCGCCCTCGTTTTTGACGCACTCGCCGACCGCCGGGCTGAAGACGGGATCGTCGCCACCGGTCTTGCCGAGCAGCCAGAGGCTGCCCAGCGGGATGCCGAGGATCAGCACCGCCGCGGTCAGTACCGCGAGCAGCACCCGACCGTTGCGAACCTGCGGGGTCGGCGGGTCGGCCTTCGGCTGCTCGGCCGCGTCGGCCTCGGGCTTGAAGGCGTCGAACCGGCCCTGCTCCGGCTCAGCCGGCGCCCATCCGCCGCCACCGACCGAGGTCTCGGGACCGGCGGGTGGCGCGGCCGCGCCGAACTGCTGACCGGGACCGTACGGCGAGCGCTGGGCGGGTGGGCCGCCGGCGAAGCCGCCGGGCGGACCGTCCATGATCCCGGTACGGTCGAGGCCGGCCTGTCCAGGCGCGACGGACCCGCCGAAGGCGCCGGTCTGACCCTGGTCGCCTGCCACCTGGCCACCGCCCGGATAGCGATCCGGCGGCGGCCCGAACGGCTGCGGCGCCGGCCCGCCGGGTGGGCGTCCCCCCGGCGCGTCGACCAGATCACCGAACGGCGGCGGCCCGTCGTGGAACGACCGCCCCCGGTCGGGCGGGGCATTCCGCCCCTGGTCCGGCGGGGCGTTCCAGCCCGGCTCAGGCGGCGGCGCACCCCGACCCGGCTCAGGCGACGCGTTCCAGCCCTGGTCGGGCGGGGCAGTCCGGCCCTGGTCGGGCGGGGCAGTCCGGCCCTGGTCGGGCGGGGCGCTGGACGGTCCCGGCGGCGCCATCCGGGGCAGCTCCGGATGGTCCTCCGGGGCCTGCTGCGCCGGGGCCGCTCCGTAGATGCCCGGCACCCGGCGGGGCACCTCGCTCCTGGCCGGCTGGCGCTGGTCCAGTTCGGCCTGCCGCTCCGCCGCTTCCCAGCGCACCGGGTCGACCTGCTCGACCGGCTGCTCCGGCTCGGCCTCCGGGCTCGCCGGCCGGCCGTAGACGCGCGGCTGTGGCGTGGACGCCGGCATCGGCCGCATGGCGTGGTCGCTCGGTGGCATCACCCGGCTGGCCATGGGCACCGAGGCGCTCGCCGTCACCGGCTTCGCCACCCCGGCCGGCCGGTCGGCGTCGGCGGGCTGGTCCGCCCCGGACTCCGACGAAGGGACGCCCGGATCGGCGGCCATCGACTCGGCGGAGCGGGGCATCACGACCCGTCCGGCCATGGCGGGATCACTCCCCGACCGCTGCCGGGGCACGAACGGAACGGCCGGCGAACCGGTCGCCGCCGGGGCGGCCGGCGAACCGGGGGCGGCCATCGCGGGCGGACCGGCCGGCGAGCCCGGCGGCGTCATCGCCGACGCGTCGGCGGACTCTTCGTCGGAGTCGGGGCCGGCTGGTACCGCAGCCCGGGCGGCCGGTGCCGGATGGGCCGCCGCAGCGCCCCAGGCGGGCGGCTGGGCCGCACCGCGCCGGTGGCTGTCCTGCTCCCCCCGGTCGTCCTGGTCCCGATACGAGTTCTGGTCGTGATGATCGTCCTGATCCCCGTGGGCGTCCTGGGCCGAATAACCGCCCTGACCCTGATAACCGCCCTGACCCTGGTAACCGCCCTGGCCCTGGTAGTCGCCCCCGGCGGGATAACCGCCCTGGTCCGGGTGGTCATCCTGGCCCTGGTAGCCGCCCTGGCCCTCCTGGCCACCCTCGCCCTGGTAGCCGCCCTGCGCCGGGTATCCCTCCCGGCCCTGGAAACCACCCTGGCCTGGGTAACCGCCCTGGGCCGGGTAACCATCCTGGGATGGGTGACCATCCTGGCCCTGGGGACCACTCTGCGACGAATAGCCGCCCTGACCCTGGTAACCATCCGGGGCCGGGTAACCACCCCGGCTCCGGTGGTCGTCGTCGTCCGGGCCGGAGTCGTTCGACGCTGGCGCGCCGTACGGCGGCGGCGCACCGAACGCGCCGCCCGGGTAGTCGGCCGGCGGCGAGGCGGCCAGACTCGCGCCCGGGATCCGCCGGGCCTCCTGGGGCGGCAGCGGTACGGCACCCTCGGGGGAGATCCCCGGCGCCGGGCCGGGCTGGTAGAACGGCGTCGCGCGGGGCGACTCGGCCGGCCCTGCCGAGCCACGATCGGCGAACGATGAGCCGTCGGCGGCGCGGAAGGCGCCATGCAGGTTGGAGCGGGTGCGGTCGGGCGTACCCGGGTCGGCGTCCCCCCGGTGACCGGCGTCGCCCTGGTTCAGCTCGGCCGCTGGCGGCTGCCGGTTCGGCGACCAGGCCGGCGGTGCCGCTGGCGGCGGCTCGGCGGCCGCCTCCGGCTGGGCCTGCTGCAGCCGGGACTGGGCGGGACGCCACGCCTCCTCGGGTGACCAGGGCTCAGGTGCCACGGCCGCGACCCGGGCCGAGATGTCCGCCGGGTTGGTGGCGCCACGGAAGGGCAGCGGGGCATCGGACTGCTGGAACGAGATGTTCGCTCCGGCGCCCGGCGGCCCCTGCGGCACGTCCCAGCGCGGCGGGGACGGAACCGGCGGGTGACCGAACACGTTCCGGTCCGGCGGGTACTGCGGAGCGTTACCCGACAGCGGCACCTCGGGCCGGGCCGGCGCGGGGCCGGGTACGACCTGGGCCGATCCGGAAACCACCTGGGCGGAGCCGGCAGCCGGCCCCCAGGCTGCGGCGGACTCGGACCGCGCCGGCGGTGGCTGGTCCTGGTCGGCCCAGCTCGGCGGGCGCTGTGACCAGTCCGCCCGCCCGGGGTGCGCGCCACCACCGGAGGTGGGGCTCGGCGGGTTGTTGTTCGGGCCGGGTCCGTTCGAGCCGGACCAGGCGGGCGGCGAGATCTGCCCGGCGGCGGGCGGCGGGGGTGGCGCCCAGCCGGTGCCGGCCGAGCCCGGGGCGTTGCCGTGGGGCGGGTACCGGTCGGCACCCCGGCTTTCATGACTGCCGTACGGCGCAGGTGCAGCCGCGTCCGGCGCAGCCTCTTCCGGCGCCTCGCCGGGCTGCTGCGGATCCTCGGACGTCATGCGCGCGCCTCCTCCATCACATGTCGGCCGTGCCGATGCCGCGCGGGTGTCCCGCACCCGGCCGCCGCGACAGGGCGGAACCGGGCGGTGCAGGTCACCCACACGGTGACCGAGCCCCACCGTACCGGGCGCCGGCGGGAAGGGGGAATCCTGGTGTCAACCGGTCAGAAACGCCGATGACCCGCCCGGGAGGCCCGGGCGGGTCATCGATCTGGGGGAGGGTTGGAGTGCTTGTCGGCGGCGTTCGTCAGCCGTAGAAGCGCTGGGCGGCCGCGAGGATCTCGTCCCGGACCGCTGGCGAGTTGGCGGAGCGCAGCGCGCGCTCGATGGCGCGGGTCCGGCGGGCGGCGTCCCGGCGGGTGCGGAATCGGTTGATCATGGTCATGGCCTTCGCCCCTCTGGCTCTTCGGTCTCTCGGCGCGTCTTCGGATGTCTCAATTGAAGCGCGGATCGAGCAGGGATGCCAACGATTATTAGGTGAGCTGCCACACCTACCTAATAATCGTCGACCGGGAAGGGGGTTTGGTGAGGCATCGTTGGCCCAATGGCAACGGCCGGTGTACCTCGGAATCACCCGGGGTACACCGGCCGTTGCCGGTACGACCTGTCGGACCGTCAGGTCCAGGCCAGCAGCGCCGCTTCGGGATCGGCGAGGAACGAACCGACGTCGGCGAGGAACCTCGACCCGAGTTCGCCGTCGATGATGCGGTGGTCGAACGACAGGGCCAGGGTCGTCACCTGGCGTACCCGGACCTTGCCCTTGTGTACCCACGGCATCTCCCGGACGGCGCCGAAGGCCAGGATCGCCGACTCCCCGGGCGGCAGGATCGGGGTACCGGTGTCCACCCCGAAGACGCCGACGTTCGTGATCGTGAAGGTGCCGCCGGCCATGTCCGCCGGAGCGGTCCGGCCCGCCTTGGCGGTCTTCACCAGGTCGGTCATCGCGTCGGCCAGCTCGCGCAGCGACAGCCGGCCGGCGTCCTTGATGTTCGGCACGATCAGTCCCCGCTCGGTGGCGGCGGCGATCCCGAGGTTCACGTACTCCTTCACCACGATCTCGTCGCCGGCCCAGGTCGAGTTGACCTGCGGGTGCCGGCCGACCGCGAGCAGCACCGCCTTCGCCACCAGCAGCAGCGGCGAGCAGCGGACCTCGCGCCAGTCCGGCCGCGACCGCAGCCGGTCCAGCGCCTTCATCGACCGGGTGACGTCCACGGTCAGGAACTCGGTGACGTGCGGCGCGGTGAACGCCGAGGCCACCATGTTCTCCGCGGTGAGCTTGCGTACCCCCTTGATCGGGATCCGGCGCTCCCGGTCGGCGTCGAACGACGGCGCCGTCGTGGTCGCCGTCCGGCCCGCCGGCTCGGCCACCGCTTCGGTGGCTGCCACGGCCTGGTGTACGTCGTCCCGGGTGATCGAGCCGAGCGGCCCGCTCCCGGTGAGGGTCCGCAGATCCACCCCGAGATCCCGGGCGAGCTTGCGGACCGGCGGCTTGGCCAGCACGGCGCCGTTGCGCTGCCCGGTCGACACCGGCTCGGCGACGGGCGCCACCTGCTGCGCGGCCGGCAGCACCGGCTCGGCGGTGGGCGGCGGCGGCCGGTTGCCGGTCGGCTGGGCCGGGGCGGCGGCCGGTCGGGGCTGGGTCGGCGGGGTACCCGGCGAGGTCGGCTTGCGCGGCCGCCGCTTCGCGGCCGTGGTGCGCGGGCCGTAGCCGACCAGGACGGGGGTCCGCCCGCCCGGGGCGGGACCGCCGATCAGTCCCGGTTCGACCGGGCCGGCCGGCGCCGGCGGTACGGCGGCCAGCGCCTCCGCCGACGGTTCCGGTAGTTCGCCGGCCGGCCGGGCGGTGGCGCCCGGCAACTCCCCGGCGTCCGGATCGGTGTCGATGGCGATGATCGGCGTACCGACCTCGACGGTGCTGCCGGCCGGGTGGAAGATCTCCCGTACCCGGCCGCCCCACTTGGCGGGGATCTCCACCGCCGCCTTCGCCGTCTCCACCTCGACGATCGGCTGGTTCAGCTCGATCGTGTCGCCGACCGAGACCAGCCAGCCGAGGATCTCGCCCTCGGTCAGCCCTTCACCGAGGTCGGGCAGGTTGAATTCCTTGATCCGCGTCATCCCGGTCACCACCCGAACGAGCGGTCGACGGCGTCGAGCACCCGGTCCAGGTTGGGCAGGTAGTCCTCCTCCAGCCGGGCGGCCGGGTACGGGGTGTCGTACCCGGTCACCCGCAGCACCGGCGCCTCCAGGGAGTAGAAGCACTCCTCGGTGACCCGGGCCGCGATCTCCGCGCCGAGCCCCACGTTGCCCGGGGCCTCGTGCACCACCACGCACCGGCCGGTGCGGCGCACCGACTCGAAGACGGGATCGAGGTCCATCGGCGAGAGGCTGCGCAGGTCGATCACCTCAAGGTCCCGGCCGTCCTCCTCGGCGGCGGTCGCCGCGTCCAGCGCGGTCCGCACCATCGGGCCGTAGGCCAGCAGGGTCGCGTCGGCGCCGGGCCGCACGACCCGGGCCGCGTGCAACGGGTACGCCTCGGCGAGCGGCGCGTCGACCGCCACCGGCCCCTTCTCGTAGTAGCGGCGCTTCGGCTCCAGGAAGACGATCGGGTCGTCGGAGGAGATCGCCTGCTGGATCATCGCGTACGCGTCCTGCGGGGAGGCGCAGCTCACCACCTTCAACCCGGCGGTGTGCGCGAAGTACGCCTCCGGCGACTCGGAGTGGTGTTCCACCGCTCCGATGCCGCCGCCGTACGGAATCCGGATGACCATCGGGATGCGCAGCTTGCCGCGCGACCGGTAGTACATCTTGGCGACCTGGGAGACGATCTGGTCGTACGCCGGGTAGACGAACCCGTCGAACTGGATCTCGCAGATCGGCCGGTAGCCGCGGATTGCCAGGCCGACGGCGGTGCCGATGATGCCGGACTCGGCCAGCGGGGTGTCGATGATCCGGTTCTCGCCGAAGTCCTTCTGCAGGCCGTCGGTGATCCGGAAGACGCCGCCGAGCTTGCCGACGTCCTCGCCCATGACGACGACCTTGGGGTCGTTTTCCAGCGCGCGGCGCAGCCCGAGGTTGAGGGCCTTGCCCAGGGTCATGGTCTGCGGCTCGGTGGGGGCGCCGCGGCCGGCCCAGTTCTCGGTGGCCATCAGTGCGCACTCCCCTCGAACGAGTCCAGGTACCGGGCCATCCGCTCGCGCTCGGCGTCCAGATCCGGTGAGCCGTTCGGGTAGACGTGGTCGAAGAGGGTGACCGGCTGTGGGTCGGGCATCGCCAGCACCCGCTCGCGCAGGTCCAGCGACTCCCGCTTGGCCTGCTCGTCGATCTCGGCGAAGAAGTCCTCGTCGGCGATCTGCTGCTTGGTCAGGAAGGCCCGGACCCGGGCGAGGGGGTCCTTGGCCCGCCACGCCTCGACCTCGCTGGCGATCCGGTAGCGGGTCGGGTCGTCGGTGGTGGTGTGGGCGCCCATCCGATAGGTGTACGCCTCGATCAGGGTCGGCCCCTGGCCGTGCCGGGCGTTGTCCAGCGCGGCGCGGGTCACCGCGTAGGTGGCCAGCACGTCGTTGCCGTCGACCCGGACCCCGGGGAAGCCGAAGCCGGCGGCCCGCTGGTAGATCGGGATGCGGGTCTGCCGCTCCAGCGGCTCGGAGATGGCCCACTGGTTGTTCTGGCAGAAGAAGACGATCGGCGAGTTGAAGACGCCGGACCAGACGAACGCCTCGTTCACGTCCCCCTGGGAGGTGGCCCCGTCGCCGAAGTAGGCGATCACCGCCTCGCCGTCGTCGGTGCCGGTCTTGCCGTCCATGTTGATGCCCATGGCGTAGCCGGTGGCGTGCAGGGTCTGCGCTCCGATGACGATGGTGTAGAGGTTGAACTTGAACTCGTTCGGGTCCCAGCCGCCCTGGTCGACGCCGCGGAACAGGCCGAACGGCATGATCGGGTCGATCCCCCGGCAGTAGAGCACGCCGTGTTCGCGGTAGGTCGGGAACGCCATGTCCTGCGGTCGCAGCGCGCGGCCGGAGCCGACCTGGGCGGCCTCCTGGCCGAGCAGGCTGGCCCAGATGCCCAGCTCGCCCTGCCGCTGCAGGGCGGTGGCCTCGGCGTCCAGCTTGCGCACCAGGACGAGGTCCCGGTAGAGGCCGCGGTACTCCTCGTCGGTGAAGTCGACCCGGTACTCCGTGCCGTCCGGGCCGGTGACCTGGTCGATCCGCTCGCCTTCCGGGGTGAGCAGTTGTACGAGGTCCGGGTCGCCCGGACCGCCCGCACCGGCTCGCCCGGGCCGAGGTGTGGCCCGCCTGCCGCGGGCCGTGGCCACGCGGTCACCCTTCGCCATCCGTCTCTCCCTGTCGTTCGTGCGTCGCGGCGGGGGTATCCCGACCACGCAGCTCGCGTACCCGCCCGACTGCCGCCGGGCCGGTTTCCTGGCCGCCGCGCCTAGCCCTGGTGGGGGTTGCCGCGCGGCTGTGAACCCGGCCCTGACCGAGACGTGTCGGCCGGGACCCGGTCCGGGAGGTTGCCGGCGCCGGAGTCGCGCCTACCGCAGGGGTGCGCGGAGGACACGGCTGCGTTGCCGTCTCGCTCCATATTCGCAGAGCAGGTGAGCGCGCCCACAATTCGACCCCATGATCATGATCGAGCTGCAACACATTCGCGCTTGTTGTCCGGGTTTCGCCCATCCGATCGCGGGCGCGGCCAGAACTTGGCGGCCGGACACGCGGCGGGTGACTGGCCATCCACCGACGGCTGAGTCACTGTATGACACGGATTCGGCACCCTCCGAATTCGGCACGATCGGGCGGGCTCCCGGCCTGGGTTGCCGGATCGGTGGTTGACCAGCAGGTTCGACGACGAGGAGCACTCCGGTGACCGTGCCCGGCCAAGACCCTGGTCCGACGCCGCCGACCGCCCACCGGACGGACGGCCCCCGCACCGGCCGGCGCCGGCTCACCGGCGCGCACCGCGCGGAAGGGCTGGCCGGTCCGACCCGGCGCTACCTGTTCATCGTCGGGCTGCTGGCCGGGACCTCCTCGCTGCCCATCCTGGCCGCGATCAGCGCCGGATCGGCCACCGTCAGCGGGTTCACGCCGCCGACGGGCACCACCCCGTTCGTCGCTCCGCCGCCCAGCCGGCCGTTCGTGGTCGTACCGCTGCCGCCGACCATGCCGGCCGACGGACCGTTCGGGCCGGGCGATCCCGGCATGACCTCGACGTGGCAGGTGGGGGCGCCGACCGCCGGCACCCGCTCGGGCATCGGCCCGGCGGCACCGGTCACGCCGCGGCCCCCGCGACCGGCGCCGGAACCTGCCCCGGAACCTGTCCCCCCGGCGCCACCGCCGTTGCCCACCGCCCCGGCCCCGACTCCCGCGCCACCCGCATCGACCCCCTCCGCCCCGCCGCCACCCCAGTCCCCCGAGCCGACACCGACCGAACCCACGCCCCCCGCGCCCTCCGATCCACCCGCGCCTCCCGACCCGTCGACGCCCCCCGGATCACCGGCACCGTCTCCCACCCCCTCAGGCCCGCCGGCACCATCCGAGACGCCCGCACCACCCGAGACGCCGGCGCCATCTGACATGCCCACGCCGTCCGAGCCGCCGGCACCATCCGGACCACCCACCCCGACGGCGCCCACACCGACCGCTCCCGCGACGCCACCCACCCCGCCCACACATCCGGCACCGCCGCCCGCGCCCACCACGCCGGCAGAGCCGCACCCCACCCCCGCGCCGACCCCGAGGCTCGCACGCAGCAGCTGACCGAAACGCGGTGCGGCCTCCCGAGCCGGTCAGATCCGCGCCCGCAACGCTGGCATGCCGCGATCCCGGTCGTTGATGGCCGGGCCGCTCAGTTGTCCGCGCGTTGGCGCAGCATCGGCGGATGCAGCACGGCGGCTCCGCCGGCCCGGAAGAGGCGGGCCGGCCGGCCCGGCCCGCCCTCGGTGGACCGTCCGGTCCACTCCACGAAGTCGACGGTTCCGGTGACCTTGCGGTGGAAGTTCCGGGCGTCGAGCTCGCGACCCCAGACGATTTCGTACACCTCGCGGAGCTGGGCGATGGTGAACTCCGGCGGGCAGAACGCGGTCGCCAGCGAGGTGTACTCCAGTTTGGAGCGGGCCCGGTCCACGCCGTCGGTCACAATCTTGTGGTGGTCGAAGGCGAGCCGGTCGGCCGCGACCCTGGTCACCGACCGCCACTGCGCCTCGGCGGCGTCGGAGCCGGCTTCCGGGATGGACAGGTTCGGCAGCAGCGCCAGGTAGGCGACGGTCACCACCCGCTGGCGCGGGTCCCGCCGTGGTTCGCCGTAGGTGCCGAGCTGTTCGAGATGTGGCGCCGGTTCACGGATTCCGGTCTCCTCGGCGAGTTCCCGGGCCGCCGCGGCGGGCAGGTCCTCGTCGATCCGGACGAAGCCGCCGGGCAACGCCCACCGCCCCTCGTACGGCGGCACTCCCCGGCGGACGAGCAGGATCTTGAGTTCTTCCTCGCGGACGGTGAGGACCACCAGGTCCACAGTGACCGCGAAGGGTGGATATTCTTCCATGTTCGCTTTCTCACCACCTTGACGAGAACCTACCACGAACGTTATCGTCAACAAGACGAGAAAATGGAGGTACGACCCGATGGCCGACGTCACCAGCAGGCTCTTTCTGCGCCACCTGCGCGGCACCCCCACCACCTGGGTGCGCCACCAGGTGAAGGGAAAGGTGCGCACCGAGGGCGTCGGGCAGTCCTTCTGGTACCGGCCGCTGGTCGCCGTCATCAGCGAGGTCCCGATCGACGACCGCGAGCTGCCCCTGCTCTTCCACGCCCGGACCAGCGACTTCGTCGACGTGACCGTGCAGGCGACGGTGACCTACCGGGTCGCCGACCCGGCGCTGGCCGCCAGCCGCCTCGACTTCTCGGTCGACCCGCGCAAGGGCACCGCCCGGGCCCGTCCGCTGGACCAGGTCGCCACCCTCCTCGCCGAGCTGGCCCAGCAACCGGCGCTGGACCTGCTGGCCCGGGTCCCGCTGGCCGAGGCGCTCACCGGGATCGCCCCGGTCCGGGAGGCGGTCAGCGCCGCGCTGCGCGACGAGCCACGGCTCACCGACGTCGGGGTGGCGGTGGTCAGTTCCCGGGTGGTCGCCATCCGGCCCGAGCCGGAGTTGGAGCGGGCCCTGCAGACGCCGACCCGGGAGGCCATCCAGGTCGAGGCCGACCGGGCCACCTACGCCCGCCGCGCCCAGGCCGTCGAGCAGGAACGCGGCATCGCCGAGAACGAGCTGCAGAACAAGATCGAGCTGGCCCGTCGGGAGCAGCAGCTGGTCGAGCAGCACGGCACCAACGCGCGCCGCAAGAACGAGCTCGCCGCCGAGGCCGAGCTGGTCGACGCGCGCGGCCAGGCCGAACGGGACCGGGTCGCCCAGGCGGCGGCCGCCGAGAAACTGCGGGTGCTCGCCGCCGCCCGCGCCGACGAGGAGCGGACCGTCACCGCCGCCCGCGCCGACGGCGTACGGGCGGTGGGGCTGGCCGAGGCGGAGGCCGAGACCGCGAAGCTGGCCGCGTACCGGGATCTGCCGCCCGGCGTGCTCCCGGCCCTGGCGGCCAAGGAGCTGGCCGGCAATCTCCCGGAGATCGGGCAGCTCACGGTGACGCCCGATGTGGTGACCGATCTGATCGCGCGGCTGGGTCCGGCGCGATGACGGGCGGGCTCGCGCCACGGGTGGTCGTGGTGAACCGGCACAGCGAGCTGGACGAGCTGCTGGGCCGGCACGGCACTCGGGCCGCGGCCGCCCACTACCTGCGGCAACGCGGCCGCAACATAGACGAGGTCGTCGACCGGCACGACGGCCTTGCGGCGGCGCTGACCACGGTCAGCGCCGCCGTCCCGGTCGACTGGCGGCGCGGGCAGGTGAACCGGGACGACCTGCCCCGGTTCCTGTTCGGCCCGGAGGACATCGTGGTGGTGGTCGGACAGGACGGGCTGGTGGCCAACGTCGCGAAGTACCTCGACGGGCAGCCGGTGGTCGGAGTGGACCCGGAGCCCGGCCGCAACGCCGGCGTACTCGTGCGGTTCACCCCGGCGGCGGCCGGCCGGCTGCTACCGGCCGTCGCCGCCGGCCGGGCCACCGTGCGGGACCGCACGATGGTGCGCGCCGAACTCGACGACGGCCAGGAGCTGCTCGGCCTGAACGAAATCTTCGTCGGGCACCGGTCCCACCAGTCGGCCCGTTACCTGCTGTCGGTGGTGACCACGCCCCCACCGGGCGTGCCGGCCGGGAGCGACCGGCGGCGGCGACCGGTGCCGAAGGTGGAGCGGCACTCCTCGTCGGGGGTGGTGGTCGGCACCGGCACGGGGGCGACCGGCTGGTGCGCGTCGATCGCGCGGGACCGACCGGGCGCGCCGGTGCCACCCGCCCCCGAGGAGCCGGCGCTGTGCTGGTTCGTCCGGGAGGCGTGGCCGTCGCCGGTCACCGGGGTCGCGCTCACCACCGGCCGGCTCGGTGCCGACGAGTCGCTGCAGGTGGTCGCGGAAGGGCCGGGGATGGTGGTGTTCGCGGACGGGCTGGAGACCGACCGGCTCGCGATGAGCTGGGGGCAGCGGGTCACCGTCCGGGTCGCGCCGCGCCGCCTCCGGCTGGTGGTGCCGTGACAGCCGTCCGGCTGATCCGGCCGACCACTGACACATAGATAAGCTGACCTCCTTCGATAGCGTCCGGAAATCCCGGCGACTGGAAGATCAGGAGGGCAGCGTGGGTCAGACCAGACGTACCTGGGGCCGCCGAACACTGGCGGCCACGATCGCCGTCACGCTCGCGGTGGTGGCCGCGCCACCGGCGGCGCAGGCCAGCCCCGGCAGCATCAGCTCGTGGGCGCTGCGCCAGTTGGTCACCGCGAACGGGGTCATGAAGCACCTCAAGGAGCTGCAGCGGATCGCCGACCGGCACGGCGGCAGCCGCGCCTCCGGCAGCCCCGGCTACGACGCGTCGGTCGACTACGCCGAGCGGGTGTTCCGGCGGGCCGGCTACCGGACCAGCCGGCAGGCGTTCGACTTCCAGACCTTCCTGATCAACTCACCGTCCGAACTTGAGCGCACCGCCCCGGCGCCGGCCGGCCCGCTCCCGCACCGGATCATGAGCTACTCCGGCAGCGTGGACGCCACCGCGCCGGTGACGCTGCCCACCGGCGACCCGCAGGGCTGCGCGGCCGGCGACTTCGGGCCGGCCAACGTCGGCACGATCGTGCTGATCAGCCGGGGTGCCTGCCCGTTCGGCCAGAAGGGCCGTAACGCGGCCGCGGCCGGCGCCGCCGCCGCGGTCGTCTACAACAACACCACCGGGGATCTCGCCGGCACGCTCGGCAACGACTACACCCTCGACTTCGGGGTGGTGGGCATCACCCAGGCCCTCGGCCAGGAACTCGCCGCCCAGGTCGACGACGGTCTGACGCTCCGGCTGCACACCGACACCTACCGGGGCCAGGCGCGGACCGAGAACCTCTTCGCCGAGTCCCGATGGGGCGACCCGGACAACGTCGTGATGGCCGGCGCGCACCTCGACTCGGTCGCCGAGGGTCCGGGGATCAACGACAACGGCACCGGCAGCGCCGCCATCCTGGAGATCGCCGACAAGATGCGCTGGTTCCCGACCCGCAACAAGGTCCGGTTCGCGCTCTGGGGGGCCGAGGAGGCGAACCTGGTCGGCTCGACCCGCTACATCGCCGACCTGCCGCAGGCCGAGCGGGACCGGATCGCGCTCTACCTGAACTTCGACATGGTCGGCTCGCCGAACTACGTCCGGTTCGTCTACGACGGCGACAACTCCGCCTTCCCGCCCGGCACCGGCTCGGCCGCCGGCCCGCCCGGATCGGGCGCCATCGAGAAGCTCTTCCACGACTACTTCGCCTCGCAACGGCTCGACTCGGCGGAGACGCCGTTCTCCGGGCGCAGCGACTACGGCCCGTTCATCGCGCCCGGCGTCGACATCCCGGCCGGCGGCCTCTTCACCGGCGCCGAGGGGATCAAGACGCCCGAGCAGGCGGCGGTCTACGGCGGCACCGCCGGCGTCTCCTACGACCCCTGCTACCACCAGGCGTGCGACACCATCGACAACGTGAGCAAGAAGGCGGTCGGCGAGATGTCCGACGCCATCGCGCACGCGATCATCACGTACGCCTGGGACACCCGCAGCCTCAGCACCCCGCCGGCCGGCCCGACCGGCGGCACCACCGCGCCGGCCGGCGAGGGCGGCGGCCTGCACGACCACGAGGTCGAAATCTGAAACCCCTTCCGGGTACGACGACAGCAGTACGGCGGCATCCGTGTCACCCGGCCGGGAGCTAGCCGACCGACCACCCTTCCCGTACTCTCCGCAACGAGATGACTACTATCGTTTCCCGGGTCGTCGCGGACCAGCCCGCTTTCCACTCCGGTGGGGAGCGGGCCTGGTCCGCCCTGCCCGCCACACTCGGCCTGCTCGCGTCGCTGGTGCGACCGGGCATGGCCACCATCGAAACCGGGGCCGGCTCGTCCACCGTCACCTTCGCGGCGGCCGGCGCCGAGCACACCGCGATCAGCCCGAGCGCCGACGAACACGACCGGATCCGGTCCTACTGCGCCGCCCGCGACGTCGCCACCGACCGGGTCACCCTGCTCGCCGAACCGTCGGAGCAGGCGCTACCCCGGCTCTGGGCCGCGGGCAACCGGGTCGACATCGCCTTCATCGACGGGAAGCACTCGTTCCCCGGGCCGGCGGTCGACTACGCGTACCTGTCGATGATGCTGCGGGTCGGCGGGGTGCTGGTCCTGGACGACGCCCCGATCCCGGCGGTCGCCGTGGTGCACCGGCACCTGCACCGCTCCCCGCGGTGGCGGCGGATCGCGGTCGCCGACGACCGCGCCGTCGCGTACCAGAAGCTCGCCGACGAGCCGGCCGGGGACGACTGGCGCGCGCAGCCGTACAACGTGGGTTTTCCGGATTTTCGGTTGCTGGCGCGGCCGCCGCGACGCTGGGTGCTGGCCTGGGGGATCCGGGCCCGGCGGCTGCGCGGCCGGCTCGCCCGCCGGTTCCCGGCGCTGGTCGCCGTCCGGCGCCGGCTGCTGGGCTGAGCTGCGCGGGTAGACTCGACCGCCCACGTTCTCGGGTGGTGCGGCCGATGACCGACTGGTACGAATCACGGATCGAACGGCAGATCCGCGAGGCGCAGGAGCGGGGCGACTTCGACAACCTGCCCGGCGCGGGGAAGCCGCTGCGCGGCAGCGGCGAGCAGTACGACGAGAACTGGTGGCTCAAGGACCTGGTCCGCCGGGAGAACATCACCGGCGTGCTGCCGGCCACGCTGGCGTTGCGCAAGGAGATCGACGATCTGCTGGCCACGGTGGTCAAGATGCCGTCGGAGCAGTCTGTGCGAACCCTTGTCGGCGAGTTGAACCAGCGGATCGTGCGCGCTCGGCGAGGGCTGGTGGACGGCCCACCGGTGGTGCTCGGCACCGTCGACGTGGACCGCGCGGTCCGGGCCTGGCGGGAGCGGCGCGGGCTCGGCTAAGGGGTTGCCTCGTGGCCCGGCCGGCCGTGGGTGCGGCGGCGCTGCTTCATCTCCGCCTCGTGCAGGTGCCGCCGGCCGCCGGCCAGCCGCTCCCGGGCTTCCCGCTCGACCTCCTGGAAGGTCGCGTAGTAGCCGTCGTCGAACTCCTCGACCACCTGGAACGTCCACCGGCCCGGCAGCACGTTGCGGCCGAGCAGGTCGTACTCGACCCGGTCCGCGATCTCGTCGTGGCCGGCCTCGCGCAGCAGCTTCACCACCCGGTCCAGGGTCAGGTCGGCACCGCCGACGAGCTGGTGCGCCGAGTAGAGGTGGCCGCGTACCCGGTGGATCGTCTCCAGCGCCTTGCTCAACTCGCCCAACGCCTCGACCGTCGTGTCGTCCAGTCCCGCCGGCCGTGAATGCGCCTCGTCGACCGGCCGTTGCTCTTCCGCCATGCCGTCCCGGATACCCGCAACGGCAGGCCCGGAATCCAGCCCATTGGTGAGCGGGCACACCTTGCCTTGACACCGGCGACAAGCTTTAGCGTTTGAGGTGTCGGGCTGGTGAGGGAGGTCGGATGCTGATCGGCGAACTGGCTGAGCGCGCCGGCACGAGTAGCCGGACGCTGCGCTACTACGAGGCGAACGGGCTGCTGCGGGCCGGTCGGTCCGCCAACGGCTACCGGGTCTACGACGAGGCGGAGCTGCGGGTGGTACGCGAGATCCGGGCGCTGCTCGCCGTCGGGTTCGCGCTGGACGACATCCGCCCGTTCGTGGCCTGCCTGCGGGCCGGCAACACGTCCGGCGACGTCTGCCCGGACTCGGTGGCCGTGCTGCGCCGCAAGCTCGCCGAGGTTGACGCCTGCATCGGTCAGCTCCAGGCGGTTCGGCACCAGCTACACGGGCAACTGGCAAACGCGATCGCGCAACGGGAGGAAACATGTCGGCAACCACCTCGCTGATCACCGTCACCGATGACACCTTCGCCGAGCAGGTGCTGGCCAGCGACCGGCCGGTGGTGGTCGATTTCTGGGCCGACTGGTGCCCGCCCTGCAAGGCGATCTCGAAGAGCGTCGCCGAGCTGGCCGAGGAGTTCGGCGACCAGATGACGGTGGCCGCCCTCGACACCGACCAGAACCCGGTCGCCACCCGGACCTACGGGGTGTTGTCCCTGCCGACGTTGCTGGTGTTCCGCGGCGGCGAGGTGGTCGGCTCGATCGTCGGCGCCCGGCCGAAGAGCCACCTGCGGCAGGCCCTGGCCGCGAAGGCCGGCCTCTCCGACGACTTCCACGCCTGACTCTCGATGGCCGAACTTGACCGGCTCGGGTCCGGGCACGCCGAGGCGCTGCTCCGCTTCGAGCTGGAGAACCGGGCGTACTTCGCCCGGTCGGTGCCGGATCGGGGCGACGACTACTTCACCCCCGCCGGGTTCGCCGCCCGGCACGCGGAACTGCTCGCGGAGCAGGAGGCCGGGCTGCACCATTTTCATGTGCTTGTCGATGACGAAGGTGCGGTGCTCGGCCGGTTCAACCTGATTGACGTCGCCGACGGTGGTGCCGAGTTGGGGTTCCGGGTGGCCGAGCGGGTGGCCGGGCGCGGCGTCGCGACCGACGGCGTCCGCCGCGTCTGCGAGCTGGCCCGGCATGGGTACGGGCTCCGCCGGCTGGAAGCGTCGGCCACGCTCGACAACGCCGGCTCCCTCGCGGTGCTGCGGCGGACCGGGTTCACGCCGGTCGGCGAGGTGCTGTTGGCCGGGCACCCCGGCATGCGCCACGTCCGTGAGCTGACGTGACGGAGCTGCGGAGCGTCTACTGGATCGGCGGCGGCAGCGGCGCCGGCAAGTCGACGATCGCCCGCCGGCTGGCGGCCCGGCACGGTCTGCGGCTCTACGACACCGACGGCGTGATGTCCGACCACGGCCGCCGGAGCACGCCCGAGACCTGCCCGTACCTGGCCGAGTTCATCGCGATGGACATGGACGAGCGGTGGTTGAACCGGTCTCCGGAAACGATGCTGGAGACGTTCCACTGGTACCGGGGTGAGGGTTTCGACCTGATCGTGGAGGACCTGCTCGGGCTGCCACCTGGGCCGGGGGTGGTCGTCGAGGGCTTCCGGCTGTTGCCGCACCTGGTTGAGCCGCTGCTGGTCGAGCGGCGTCGAGCGGCCTGGCTGCTGCCGACGCCCGAGTTCCGGCGGTTCGCGCTGGAGAGCCGGGGTTCGACCTGGCAGATCGCCGGGCGGACCAGCGACCCGGAGCGGGCCCTGCGCAACCTGCTCGACCGCGACCGGATGTTCACCGACCGCCTCGCCTTGGAGGCGGCAAGCCTCGGGCTACCGGTCATCGAGGTCGACGGCACCATGACCGAGAACGACGTGGCCGAGCGCGTGACGACGGCGTTCGGCCTTTGAGCCGGCTCAGACGATGTGGATCTCGCGTTTGGTGCCGTCGGGCAGGACCACGGTCAGGTGGCCGTCAGGCGCGATGGCGTGGAGGATGGCGGCGACCTGTAGTGCGCGGTTCACGCTGTCGGTCTTGCTGAGTCCTTGACCGCTCGCGAGCGCTGCCAGCGCCCGATCGGCCGGGCCGGTGAGGTTGACGGTTATCCGGACCAGAGGCGGGCGCGGCGTCTGCTCGGCGGCTGGGTCCGATTTCGGCCCGGTCGATCCCGGTCCGGATCGAAGAAGGCGGTAGACCGATTGCGGCGCCTGATTGGGGCGGCGAGGTTCGATCGTCATTGCTCTGTGCCGGGTCCAGCGGGAGAACCAGTCTGACTCTGATCGCACGGATCGGCATGTCCGTAGACAAGGGGACACCGGACGTCGGGACGCCCGATCTTCCTGTTGCAGAGGACTCGGTGATGTTCCTGCTGGTCGCCTCCGCACGTGACAGTGGTCTCGCCCTGATCGATGTCGGGGACGAAAGCGAGGACATCGACGAGCCTCGCCGCGATTTCGAAGGCGGCTCCTAGGGTGGTGGCTCTGATAGGGATGTGGACTACGTATGGATTCCGTTCGCAACGCTCGGCATCCGGCATCTACACGATCCCCTCATCCTGTCTGCGTTCCGAGGCGGTCGACCGGGGCCGGGATGCGGGGTGTGATGGGCGGTTGGTAAGGCCCCCGCATCCCGGCCGGTCAGTGTCGGGTCACTCGGTCACGAGTTCATCGAACCCCGCTGGGGCTGGGCGGGACAGGTGTCACGACAGGGACACCATGCGTCACCGGGGTCTGTCCCCGTCGTGATCGGAGCGGGACAATGGGGCCATGATCCCATCGAGCCAGCTCGCCGATGAGCGACCATCCTGGGCCCGGCGGATGCGCGCCGAGCGCGCGAGTCGAGGTTGGTCCCAGGCGGACGCGGTGGCAGCCCTGCGAGCGCGGGCCAGGGACCGAAGCCTGCCTGGACCGGAGAGCGTGCTGCGCAACTGGAAGCGCTGGGAGTCCGGTGAGGTCGAGCCGGACGACTTCTACAAGCCGCTGATCGCAGCCGTCTTCGGCATCGCCACCGGCACTCTCTTCCCCCGACGCTCGACACCCGGACAGGACGCCGAACTCATCTCCCGAGTCGGAATGGACACCCTGGAGATCCTGGCTCGGCTCCGCGCATCCGACGCGTCAACCGGCACCATCGAGGCACTGGAGATCACCGCCGACAGATTGGCCTGCGCGTACTCCCATGAGCCACCTGAGCTGCTGCTGGCCGAGGGACGCGAATGGCTGCGCCGCATCAGCGCCCTACGCGATGGTCGCCTAACGCTGACCCAGCATCGGGAGATCCTGCGGTTGGCAGGCCGAGTCGCCCTACTCGTGGGTTGCGTGGAGTACGACATCGAGGACCGCCGGGCGGCAGAGGCCACCCGTCTCGCCGCACTGTCGCTCGGGAAGGAGTCCGGTGACTCCGACACAGTCGGCTGGGCCCACGAGATGCGAACCTGGTACGCCCTGACCCAGGGCCAGTTCCGGGCGGCGCTCAGCGCCGCCGACGCCGGCCTGGCGGCGGTCGGAGCCAGCCACAGTGTCGCCGTCCAGCTCGCCGCCCACCAGGCCAAAGCATGGGCCCGAATCGGTGATCGGCGGCAGGTCGAGGTCATGCTGGACCGGGGACGAGCCACGCTCGAAGCTCTCCCATATCCCGACAGCCTCGACAACCATTTCGTGATTGATCCCTCGAAGTGGGACTTCTACACCATGGATTGCTACCGACATGTTGGCGAAGACCGGCTCGCCGACATGTACGCCGATGAAGTCATCCGCTCCTCGACCACCCCGGACGGAACGGTGATGAAACCGATGCGCGTCGCCGAAGCACACATCACCAAGGGCGTGGTGGCTGCCCGACTCAATGATCTTGAACAGGCACTTTCGGAAGGCAGGAGCGCACTTGGGTCCTCGCGACGGTCGATCCCGTCACTGCTGCTGCACACCAGGGAGCTCGTAGACGTCCTTCAGGACCGGTTCCCTGACGAGCCCGCCGTCGACGCGTACTGCACGGAAGTCCAGAGCCTGCGTCGTCACCAGACCAAGGCGAGTTCGGGTTGGAGCGGGTGACGGGAATCGAACCCGCACTGTCAGCTTGGGAAGCTGATGTTCTGCCATTGAACTACACCCGCGAGCGGACCCCACTGTACCTGGTCGGCCCGCCGCGCGCACCAAGGTACCCACCCCGCCCAGGTCGGCCCAGTTCAGGGCCACTGTCAGCACATCGACCAAATACTGCCCCAGGGGCCACTATGGCAAGGGCCGTCCCGAACGGTAGCGTGCGCCACACCTGTAACGCGGCGCGGTCACCCCCGACTGCGCCGCCCTCCATCGGGGCCAAGAGGTGAGGCATGGGGTTGCACCGCACTCGATGGATGCTGCGCGCTGCCGGCGTGGCGTCCACTTCTCTCGTACTCCTGCTCGGGTCGACCGCCGTGGCGACGGTGCCGGCGGCTGCCAGCGGCGCCGGCGCGTCCGCAGACGTCTGCGCCGAGCCGGCGGACACGCACGCGAACGCGAAGATCCGGCCGTCGTCGCCCGACGCGGAGCACGAGCACGAGCACGACCCGAACGACGTGACCGAGGCCGAGGCCGCCGCCCGCACCCGCGAGCTTGACCGGGCGTACGCGGCCCGGGTCGGAGTGGCGCCGTACGAGGTGCCCCGCAAGCCGCGGGTCACCATCCCGGTCGTGGTCCACGTGATCCAGGCGAACACCACCCGGGCCGGGGGGAACATCCCCGATTCGATGATCCAGTCGCAGATCACCGTGCTCAACGAGGCGTTCGCCGGAAGTCGCGGGCCGGCCGCGTTCAAGTTCGTGCTCAAGCAGATCAACCGGGTGGTCAACCCGTCCTGGTACCCGATCGTGGCGGAGAGCACCGTCGAGGCGCAGATGAAGGCGCAGTTGCGGGTCGGCGGCAAGGAGACCCTCAACATCTACCTGGGTGACCTGACCGACGACCTGCTCGGCTGGGCGACCTTCCCGCAGACCACGCTCACCTCGTACGACGGGGTGGTGGTGCTCAGTGAGTCGCTGCCCGGCGGCACGGCGGCGCCGTACAACCTGGGCGACACCGGCACCCATGAGGTGGGCCACTGGCTGAGCCTCTACCACACGTTCGAGGGTGGCTGCTCCGGCCAGGGCGACCTGGTGGCGGACACCCCGGCGGAGCGGGAGCCGGCGTTCGGCTGCCCGACCGGCCGGGACACCTGCGCCTCGGCCGGGGTGGACCCGATTCACAACTTCATGGACTACACCGAGGACGCCTGCATGGACCACTTCACCCCCGGCCAGATGAGCCGGATGGTCAAGGCCTGGCAAGCATTCCGGGCACCCTGACCGACCAGCGGCGCCGGGGCCGGTCGTGACCTTTCCACAGGTTGCGGGCGGCCCCGACGCATGTCACGCGACGTCATCCAGGTTTACCGGGGTGTAACACATGTCCATTCTCAAATGTATCGATCAGATGTAACGTTCCCTCCACGTCAATGGACGCGGTGCGACACACCCCGGTCGTGCCGCTGGAGGGAAGAGGTACCCATGGGGCTGCGTCGCACCACGCTGGCCTGGCGGATCGCCGGTGTCACGTCCACAACTCTCGTCCTCTTGCTCAGCACCGGCGCCGCGCCCGCGTCGGCGCACGCCCATGAACACGACCTGGCGCAGGAGTGCGCCGAGCCGGCCGAGGCGCACGCCCACGCCAAGGCCCGCCCCGGCGCCGCCGCCGGGCACGACCCGAACGAGCTGACCGCCGCCCAGATCGCCGCCCGCGAGGCCGACCTCACCGCCGCGTTGGCGCGCCGGGCGCAGCGGAACGCGGGGGCCGCCGCCGGCCCCAGCGTGCTGGCCACGGTCACCATCCCGACCGTCGTGCACGTGATCCGGCGGGACACCACCCGGGCCGGCGGGAACATCCCCGACTCGATGATCCAGTCGCAGATCAACGTGCTGAACCAGTCGTTCGCCGGCTCGACCGGCGGGGCGGTCACAGCGTTCGCCTTCCAGCTGCAGAGCATCAACCGGGTCACCAACACGTCGTGGTACCCGATCGTGAGCGGGTCGGCCGCCGAGCGGTCCATGAAGAGCTCGCTGCGGGTCGGCGGCAAGAACACCCTGAACATCTACCTCGGACAGCTCAGCGGCGGGCTGCTCGGCTGGGCGACCTTCCCGCAGAGCACGCTGAGCAGCTACGACGGCGTGGTGGTCTTGAGCGAGTCGCTGCCCGGCGGCACCGCCACCAACTACAACCAGGGCGACACCGGCACCCACGAGGTGGGGCACTGGCTGAACCTCTACCACACCTTCCAGGGTGGCTGCTCCGGCTCGGGTGACCAGGTCTCGGACACCCCGGCCGAGGCGTCGCCGGCGTACCAGTGCCCGGTCGGGCGGAACACCTGCAGCTCGGCGGGGGTCGACCCGATCCGCAACTTCATGGACTACACGTACGACTCCTGCATGTACCAGTTCACGGCCGGACAGGCGACCCGCATGATCAACGCCTGGAACGCCTACCGGGCGCCGTAACGATCCCCGGTAGGCCCGCCGCCGTGTCGCCGGTGCCGGCCCGGTCCCGATTCATGGGGCCGGCACCGGCGACTCCGGCGGCGCCGCATGCCGCCCCCGCGAACGGCGACTGCGCCGGGCCGCGGCCGAGCCGGCCACGACCTGTTCGGTCAGCACCGCCGCCTGGGTGCGGGTGGGGCCGGACTGGGCGGGGCTGGACCCGGCCGCAGGGGTGGCTCCGGCGGCCGGGTCCAGCCAGACCTGGACGGCGGGACGGTCGCCCCGCGCGTCGGCAAACGGTGTCGCTCCGGTGCGGCCGTGCCGGGCCACCATCGCCACGTCGACCGTGAACTCGAACAGGCGCCAGTCAACCTCGGGTGCGGCGCGCAGGTCGCCGGCGAGCCGGTCCACCCGGGCCGGGTCGGTGACCGGCCGGGCCCGGCCCGCCACGTACGCCTCGTCGTCGCTCTCCTCCGGTGGGAACGAGTGCAGCGCGTACCGGCCGTCGCGTTCGAGGTCGCGGCGCTTCGGCGAGTCCACCACGAAGCAGAACAGCCCCTCGTCGGTGATGACCGGGGAAACCGGGTGCACCCGGGGACCGCCGTCGGCGCGGACGGTCGCCAGGTAGCCGAGACCCGGGCCGTACTGCTGCATGAGGAGACGGATCGAGTCGGCGAGCCGCGGCTCGTCGGAGGCGAATTCGGACCAGGATGCCATGCGGTGATTCTATCGAACATACGTTCGATTCGCGACCCCGGCCCTGACCAGGCCGGACCGTGACCGCTCGGTATGGTGGCACGATGCTGCTCTCCGACCGCGACCTCGCAGACGAGATCAAGGCCGGCACGCTGGCACTCGACCCGTTCGAACCCGAACTGGTGCAGCCGTCGAGCATCGACGTCCGGCTGGACCGGCTGTTCCGGGTCTTCAACAACCACCTCTACACGCACATCGACCCGGCCGTGCAGCAGGACGACCTGACCTCGGTGGTCGAGGTACCCGACGGCGAACCCTTCGTGCTGCACCCGGGCGAGTTCGTGCTCGCCTCCACGCTTGAAGTGATCTCGCTGGGCGATCAGCTCGCCGGCCGGCTGGAGGGGAAGTCGAGCCTCGGCCGGCTCGGCCTGCTCACCCACTCGACCGCCGGCTTCATCGACCCGGGCTTCTCCGGCCACGTCACGCTGGAGCTGTCAAACGTGGCGAATCTGCCGATCACGCTCTGGCCGGGCATGAAGATCGGCCAGCTCTGCATCTTCCGGCTCGCCTCACCGGCCGAGCACCCGTACGGCTCGGCCATCTACGGGTCGCGCTACCAGGGCCAGCGGGGGCCGACGCCGAGCCGCGCCTGGCGCAACTGGCGGGTCTGGCCGACCACCCGCTGACGCGTGGTGGCCGGCCAGCATCCGCGAGACGTCAGCCCGGTCGGCCGTAGCTGTGGATCGGGGAGGTGTCGACCTTCTTCATCTTCACCGGTTCGCCCGCCTGAGGGGCGTGCACCACCCAGCCGTTGCCGACATACATCCCGACGTGATGCAGGTCGGCGTAGTAGAAGACCAGGTCACCGGGGCGCAGGTTGGCCCGGCTGACACTCGGCACGGCCTGGCGCTGCTTCGCGGCGTTGTGCGGCAGACCCACGCCGGCCTCCGCCCAGGCGGCCAGCATCAGACCGGAGCAGTCGTACGAGTTCGGCCCGGACGAACCCCAGTAGTAGGGCTTGCCGATCTGGGCACAGGCGAACTTGACGGCGACGCCGGCCTTCCCGCCCGGGTAGGTGGCCGGGCAGGGCGCCGGCCGCAACGGACCGGCCGACCCGTTGCCGTACGCGGTCAGCCGCATCTCCTGCAACTTGTCCACCTCGGCGTCGATCTGCTTCTTCTTCTTGGCCAGTTCCGCCTCGGTCTTGGTCAGCTCCGCGACGAGCGCGTCCAGCGGGGCCTTCTCGGCGGCGTACTTGTTCTTGAGCTCGACGACGGTCTGCACGTCCTGCTGCTGCCGCCGGGCGAACTGGTCCAGCACCGTGAGCTGGTCCATCAGGTTGCTTGGCGAGCCGGTGGCCAGCACCGCGTTCAACGCCGACGCCCGGTTGTCCTTGTACGCCTCGACGGCGAAGTCGCCGACCCGGTTCATCGCCAGGTCGATCTGCAACTGCAGCGGCTCGATCTTCTTGTTGAGCGCGGCGACCTGCTTCTTCTTGACGGCCAGGTCCTGGCGGGTGGCGTTGTGCCGTTCGATGATCGGCTCAAGCGAGTTCCACGCCTCGTCGATCTGCTTCTCGATCTCGGGAACCGATGGCTGGGCGGCGGCCGGGGCGGCGCCGAAGAGGGCGACGGTGAGGCCGGCGACCGTGGCGAGCACGGGTGTGATCAGGGACCAGCGGCGCGGGCGGGACCGGGCGGCGGCCTGGGCCACCGGAGCGGGTCGCGACCGCGGGGCAGGGGTTGCCACCGGAGTCGGTACTCCTTCTTCCGTGACCGCCTACCGGGTTAGCTGACGGGTTCGGGCGGGAAGGAAAGCGCCCTACCGCAGGTTCGCGGATTCACCCCGGACTTCGTGGGTCCCCGGTTCGCCTGGCGACGATTCGGCGGTGTCGAGCCGATGCCGCCCGGCTGGGCGACCTGCTGCCGACTCGACGGCACCCCAGAGTAGGGAAAGCCGTTATCGCAGCGCAACCCTTGATGTCAATCGATTCGTTGCGTAGATGGTCGACTGCGGACAGTTGCATTATCCGGCCGGAAAGTCCGAAAAGCCCGCCACGGTCGGGCGGGCTTTTCGGCTATGGAACTTTCAGCCGACGCGTTTGAAGCCCGCGATCGGCATTGCGTCGATCTGCTGCATCTGCACCGGTGTCCCGGAGCGCGGCGCGTGCACCATGATGCCGTTTCCGACATACAGCCCGACGTGGTGCAGGTCACTGTAGAAGAAGACCAGATCTCCCGGTCGAGCATTCGCGCGACTCACCGTACTGCCCTGATTCCACTGCGCACCGGTGAAATGTGTCAGCGATACGCCGGCCTTGCCCCACGCGTACTGGGTCAGGCCGGAACAGTCGAACGAACTTGGACCGGTGGCACCCCACACGTACGGCTTGCCGATCTGGGCGCACGCGGTCCGCACCGCGACACCGGCCGGTCCGCCGATGTACGTGGCGGGGCAGGGCCCGATCCGCTGTGCCGCGCCGGAGCCGGTGTAGCCGGCCGCGGTGAGCCGCAACTGCTCCAGCCGCTTCATCTCCGCGTCGATCTGCTTCTTCTTCGCGGCCAGCTCGGCGTCCTGCTTGCGCTGCTGCTCGATCAGGTCGTCCAGCTTGCGCTTCTCCGCGTCGTACTTGTCGCGGGCCGCGACCACCGCGGCGATCTGCTCCTGCTCGTCGCGAGCCAGCCGGTCCAGCAGCGCGAGCTGGTCGGTCAGGGTGCTGGCCGAGCCGGTGACCAGCAACGCGTTCAGGTCGGAACCGGGGCCGGTCTTGTAGTAGCGGGACGCGAGCCGGCTCATCTTGTTCATCGACAGCTCAGCCTGCAGCGCCAGCGGCTCGATCTTCTCCGCCAGGTCGGCGGACTTCTTCTGGTTCGAGCGCAACTGACTGCGTACCTTGTTGAACTGCTCGATGGTCGGTTCGAGCTGCTCCCACTGCTTGTCGAGCTGCGCCTCGATCTCCTCGATCGAAGGTGCGGCCGTGGCCGGTGTCGCGGGCAGCAGACCGACACAGACCAGCGCGGCGAGTGCCAGCGCGCCGAAAACGGCGCGGGACCGGCGGGGGCGACCGGCGGGCACAGGATCAGGGGTACGACGTTGAAAGGGCACAAGTGCCACTGGCAGCGACTCCTCTGTTACCGACCGCGGGCGCCTTTCGGAGGGGGACGAAGGGCGACGTGCCACAGCGGTCGGTGCCCCACAATAGGGAAGCTTTGATGCCGAATCAAGACATCGGATTCCGGTCCTGATGCGGTCTCGTGGCGGCCCGGATACGGTCGGATCATGTCGACGCTGACGCTCGCGGAGGAACTGCTGCTGCTCGTCTACAACGACGAGGGAACCGCCGAGCTGAGCAATCCGGCCCTCTCGCACGGGCTCGGCGGCTCGGTGCTGCTCGACCTGACGCTCGCCGGGCGGGTCGACGTGGCCGACAAGAAGGTGACCGTGACGGACCCGGCCCCGACCGGCGAGCCGCTGCTTGACGACGCGCTGCGCCGGATCGGCGAGGCGAAGAAGCCGCGCTCGCCGAAGCACTGGGTCAACCGGCTGGGCAACGGCCTGGACGAACGGGTGCTGGACCGGTTGGTTGATTCCGGCATCCTGCGCCGCGAGCGGGACAAGGTGCTCTGGGTCTTTCCGCGTACCCGCTATCCGGCCCCGCACGGGGTGCAGCCGCCGGTGGAGACGGACCTGCGGCAGCGGCTCGCCGCGGCCGTGACCGGCGACGGACCGGTCGAGCCGCGACTCGCCGCGCTCTGCGGGCTGCTCCGGGCGGTCGGGCTGGACAAGAAGGTGTTCAGGGACCTGCCCCGGGACCGGGTCAAGGAGCGGCTGACGCGGATCGCCGAGGGCGACTGGGCCAGCGCCGCGACCAAACGCGCCATCGAGGAGGCGCAGGCCGCGATGATGGTGGCGATCAGCACCGCGACCACCGTCGCCGCGACCAGCAGCAGCTGAGCGGCTACGCCTGCGGCTGGACCGACCGGAGCAGCACCGTCGCCACGTCGACCACCTCGACCTCGCCGTCGGCGCCCTTGCCGGTCACCCCGTCGCCGAGCATCGTGTAGCAGAACGGGCAGCCGACGGCCACCGTCTTCGCGCCGGTGGAGATGGCCTCCTCGACCCGTTCGACGTTGATCCGCTTGCCGATGCGCTCCTCCATCCACATCCGGGCACCGCCCGCGCCGCAGCAGAACGACCGCTCGCTGTTGCGGGGCATCTCGGTGAGGCCGTCGGCCGCCGCGGCCCCGAGCACCTCGCGTGGCGGCGTGAAGACCCGGTTGTGCCGGCCCAGGTAGCACGGGTCGTGGTAGGTGACGCCGCCGTCCACCGGCTGCACCGGGGTGAGCTTGCCGGTGGCGACCAGGTGGGCCAGCAGCTGGGTGTGGTGCACCACCTCGAAGTGACCGCCAAGCTCGCCGTACTCGTTGCCCAGGGTGTTGAAGCAGTGCGGGCAGGTCGCGACGATCTTGCGCTTGGTCGGTTCCCGGTCGCCGAACGCCTCGTTGAGGGTCTCGACGTTCTGCTGGGCGAGCATCTGGAAGACGAACTCGTTGCCGATCCGACGGGCCGGGTCACCGGTGCAGGTCTCGCCCTCACCGAGGATGGCGAAGTCGACCCCCGCCTCGTGCAGCAGGGTGGCCACCGCCCGGGTGGTCTTCTTCGCCCGGTCCTCGAAGGCGCCCGCGCAGCCCACCCAGAACAGGTACTCGAAGTCGTCACGCTCACCGACCCGCGGCACCTCGAAGTCCAGCCCTTTGGTCCAGTCCTCGCGGGTGTTCGGCGGGGCGCCCCATGGGTTGCCCTTGTTCTCCAGGTTGCGCAGCATCACGCCGGCCTCGGACGGGAAGCTCGACTCGATCAGGACCTGGTACCGCCGCATGTCGACGATGTGGTCGACGTGCTCGATGTCGACCGGGCACTGCTCCACGCAGGCCCCGCAGGTGGTGCAGGACCAGAGCACGTCCGGGTCGATGATGCCGAGCTCCTCGGCGCCGCCGATCAGCGGCCGGTCGGCCTCGGCCAACGCCAGCGCGTCGACGCCTGCCAACTGCTCCGCGGTGCCCTTCTCCTCGCCGGTGAGGTCCTTGCCGCCGCCGGCCAGCAGGTAGGGCGCCTTCGCGTACGCGTGGTCCCGCAGCGACAGCACCAGCAGCTTCGGCGACAGCGGCTTGCCGGTGTTCCAGGCCGGGCACTGCGACTGGCAGCGGCCGCACTCGGTGCAGGTGGTGAAGTCGAGCAGGCCCTTCCAGGTGAACTGCTCCACCTGGGCGACCCCGAACTGGTCTTTCTCCGGGTCGGCTTCCTCGAAGTCGAGCGGCTTGCCGCCGATCGTCATCGGCCGCAGCGCGCCGAGCCCGGACTCCGGCCGGCCGGGGTCGCGCTTGAAGAAGATGTTGAAGAACGCCGCGAACCGGTGCCAGGCCACCCCCATCGTGACGTTCAGGGCGATGACGATCAGCCAGGTCATCGAGATGGCGATCTTGACGAGGGCGGTGATGCTGACGCCGGCCTCCCAGTCCGGCAGCAGCGCGCCGACCGCGTGGCTGACCGGGGTGCCCCAGGCCGGGTACTCGAAGTGGTCGGTGGCGACCTTGAAGCCCCGGATCAGGAAGCCGCAGATCAGCACCGCGACGATCACCGCCTCGACGAAGTAGCCCTGCCACATCGTCGAGCCGGTGAACCGGGACTTCCGCCCGGCGTCCGCGGGCCGGTTGCGCAACCGGATCCCGATCAGGACCAGAATCCCCACCAGACCGAGTACGCCGATCAGCTCGGTGGCGATGCCGTAGACCGCCCAGCCGCCGATAATCGGCAGCCCGCCGGTCGGGCTGACGACCTCGAAGTACGCCTCCAGCACCAGCAGCGACAGCACGACGAACGCCACCATCACGAACCAGTGCGCGGCGCCCACCACGCTCCACCGCAGCATCCGGGTGTGGCCGAGTGTCTCGGTGAGCATGGTGCGCAGCCGGTTGCCCCGGTCGGTGAAGCGCGTCGGGTCGGGCTGGCCGAGCCGGATCACGGCCACCATCCGCAACACCGCCCGGGTCGCCAGCCAGACCGCCACCGCGGTGACGGCGGCGGCGAGGACGGTGGTGACGATCTGGACGCTGCCCATGCCATGGCCTCCCGGTCTGCCGCGGACGTTCGGCTGATCGGTACAGCCTACGCGCTAGCTACCCACCGGTAACGTGAGTAACGTCGCAGCTCTTCGGGACACCCTAGTGTCCGACGAACCGGCCCTCACCAGCGGCTGGACGCGATGTGACCTGGTCGCGACGGGGCGGCGGCTCAGCGCCAGCGGGAGAGCAGGATCAGCGAGCTGACCATCGCCCCGAACCCGACGAGCAGGTTCCAGTACCCCCAACTCGCCACCGGGTAGGCGGTCTCGGAGAGGTAGTAGACGACCAGCCAGCCGATGCCGAAAACGATCAAGGACACCGCGGCGATCGGCAGCCAGATGGGACTAGGCTTGCTGGTGGCGGCGGTCGCCGTCGGTCGGACGTCCGTTGGCGGGGTGTAGACCTTCTTCTTGCGAACCTGCGACTTCGGCACGACGCTCTCCTGAGGTGGGCGATCCTCGTCCGGCCTGACAACCAGACGCGGTGGGCGACGGTCCATGGCCAATAATGTTCGAGAGCTAGCGTAGTCGGGCGAACCCGATCAGGCCACGAACGGGGGGAACCCGGAAGTCCCCGGTACGGGCAGATCGGGACGCTGACGGCAATTGCCCGCTGTCAATGGCATGCTGGGACAGAGCGGCGGAACCTGGGAGGGGGAGGCTTCGGTGGAGTACACGTCCGGCGGCACCTCCTGGCGGCAGGTCGTCCTGCGTGCGCTGCGCGGCCTGCTGCCCCGCCGGTCCGGGTCACGCCGGCCGGGCTGGTCGGTCGTCGTACCGCTGATCGCCCTCGCCGCCGGCCTGCTCTTCACCACCTCCGCGACCACCGCCGGCGGCACCTCCCTGCGCGAGGACCGTCGACCCGAGCTGGCCCAACTGATCGAGGACCGGCGCCGGCAACTCACCGCCAGCGAGGAGCGCGCGGCAGCCCTGCGGGCCGAGGTCGAGGCACAGACCGAGGCCCTGGCCGGCACCGACGAGCCGATCGGCGAGCAGCGCGACCGCGCCGCCGGCAGCCGGCAGGCAGCCGGCTTCACCGAGCTGATCGGTCCCGGTCTGAGCGTCGAACTCGACGACGCTCCCCGGTACGGCGACGGCCAGGCACCCGACGGGGCCACCAACGACGACCTGGTCGTCCACCAGGGCGACGTGCAGGCCGTCGTGAACGCCCTCTGGGCCGGCGGCGCCGAGGCCATGACGATCATGGACGTCCGCGTCCTGGCCACCAGCGCGGTACGCTGCGTGGGGAACACGCTGCTGCTACACGGACGGGTCTACTCGCCGCCATTCAAGATCACGGCCATCGGCGACCCCGCCGCGCTGCAACAGGCGCTCAATGACTCCGAGGGGGTCAGGTGGTTCAAGGACGCCGTGGAGGACTACCAGCTCGGCTACCGCGAGGCGGTGCTGACCGAGGTGCGGATGCCCGCGTTCGACGGCTCCACCGGTCTGCGCTCGGCTGAGGTGCCCCGATGACCACCGGCTCCAGCGGCCCGGCCGAGCGCCGCAACGGCCGGCACCGCGCCCCGGACCCCGACCAGCCGACCGACGTGATCACACCGGTTCCCGAGCCGCCGGGACAGCCCGAGCCGCCGGGGCCACCGGCGGGCCAGTGGCCACCGCCGGCCGCCGCCAACCACCCGTCCGCCACACCGCGCCCGTCGCCCGCCCGGCGTCCGTCACCGACGCCCCGGCCGGCCCCGCCGGCCTGGCCAGCGGCGACCCCCCGGCCCTCCCCGGCTCCCCGACCGTCCCCCGCCCCGCGGCCCACCCCGCCACCCGACCCGGCCAAACCGGCTCCCCGACCGGCGCCCGGCCCGCGGCCCACGCCGCCATCCGACCTGGCCAGAGAGCCGGCCGCGGCGGCCTGGCTGTCGCCGCCGGCGACGCCCCCCGCCTCAGCGCCGTGGCCGGCACCGCAGCCGGGCAGACCAACCTCATCCGGGCCACCGGCCAGTCCCCCGCCCGCCGCCCAGGCGCCTTCGCCCACGGCTGCCCAGCCGGTGGCACAGCCCACGCCTGCCCGGCCAGGGGCACAGTCGCCCACGGCTGCCCGGCCGGGGCCGTACCCGCCGGCGCCGGGCCGGCCGGGGCCGCATCCGCCTACGCTCGCTCCTCCGGCGCCCCACGCCGAGCCGACGCCGCCCACCGTGGGGCGGCCGGTGCGGCCGGTGACCGAACCGATGCGACCGGCTCCCGTCCCACCCCGGGCGCCGCTGCCGGGACGCGCCGTTGAACCGCCCACCACGCTGCTCCCCGCCGTGGCCGACCCCGCCGCCCGGCACGGCGGCGCGCGGTGGCTGGACGACGGCGCGACCGCGCTGATGCCCGCCGTACCGGCGGTAGACGGCACCCGGCCGCCGGTGACCGGCTCGTCGTGGCGGTCCGACGCCGGATCACCGACCTGGCCACGGACGGACGATGGTGCCACCGCGCTGATTCCGGCGCTCCGCGGACCCGCCGGACCGACGGTCGACGGCGGGGCCGGCGGCTCGCGAGCCGATGGAAGCGCGTCAGACAGGCCGGTGCCCGACGGTGCCGACGACGGCGACCCGCCCGGGTCGACCGGACGGCGCGGCGAACGGGTGGTCAAGTTGCGACCGGAACGCACCGGTGAGGGTTACAAGAGCGTCTTCTCCGAGCTGACCCGGCCCACCTTCGCGTCCCGGCTGCGTACCGGCATGCGGGTCAGCGGCGAACTGTTGATCACATTCGGACTCGTGGTGCTCCTCTTCGCCGGGTACGAGATCTGGGGCAAGTCGACGATCGTCAACGCCCACCAGGAGGATCTCTCCGCGCAGCTGGAGCAGTCCTGGGAGGACCAGCCCGCGGTGGCGCCCAGCGCGCCCGCCCCCAGCGAGTCGCCGAGCCCCGCCCCCGTCGTCCAGGGCAAGCCGATCGCCGGCCTCTACATCCCCAAGCTGGACAAGAACTGGATCGTGGTGGAGGGGGTGGAACAGAAGGACATCCGGTACGCCCCCGGCCACTACCCGGAGAGCGCGATGCCGGGCCAGGTCGGCAACTTCTCGGTCGCCGGGCACCGCAACCGGGCCACCTTCTGGCGCCTCGACGAGCTGGACAACGGCGATGCGATCGTGCTGGAGTCCCGCGACGAGTGGTTCGTCTACCAGGTTTCCCAGTCGCGGATCGTCCGCCCGCACCAGACCGAGGTGGTGGCGCCGGTGCCCGGCCGGCGGGGGGCGAAGCCGACCAAGGCGATGCTCACCCTGACCACCTGCCATCCGAAGTTCAACAACTACGAGCGACTGATCGTGCACGCCGAACTGGTCCGCAGTGAGCCCAAGTCCGGCGGCCGGCCGGCCGAGTTGGGCGGCTGACCGACGATGTACGCCTGGATCTGGAGCAAGCTCCCGTTCGGCCTGCCGGGGAAGCTGGCCGGGTCGCTCCTGCTGACCACCGCCGCCCTGGCCCTGCTCTGGTACGTCGTCTTCCCTTGGGCCGAGCCGCTGCTGCCGTTCGACGACGTGCAGGTCACCCAGGACTCCGAGGTGCCCGGTGCCCCGGCCGGCGACCCCGGTGTCGACCCGGGCCAGGAGGGTTCCGAGCCCGCGCCCGACGACCACGACCTGCCGTACGACACCGAGCGCAACGCGACCCCGCCCCCGAGCCCGAGCAGGTGACCCGATGCGCGTCCTGGTGATCGACAACTACGACTCGTTCGTGTTCAACCTCGTCCAGTACCTCGGCCAGCTCGGCGTCGAGTGCGAGGTGCGGCGCAACGACGAGATCGCGCTGGCCGACGTCGGCCGGCTCGGCGCCGCCGGGGTGCTGCTCTCCCCCGGACCGGGCACCCCGGAACGGGCCGGGATCTGCCTCGACGTGATCCGGGAGTACGCCGGCCAGCTCCCGATCTTCGGGGTCTGCCTCGGCCACCAGGCGATCGGCGTCGCCTTCGGCGCCACCGTCACCCGCGCCCCCGAGCTGCTGCACGGCAAGACCTCCGAGGTCCGGCACCACGGTGACGGCGTGCTGGCCGGCCTGCCCGACCCGTTCACCGCGACCCGCTACCACTCGTTGGCGGTGCTGCCGGAGACCCTGCCGGCCGAGATCGAGGTGACCGGCCGGACCGCCTCCGGGGTGGTGATGGCGATGCGGCATCGGAGCCTGTCGATCGAGGGCGTCCAGTTCCACCCCGAGTCGGTGCTGACCGAGGGTGGTCACCTGATGCTGGCCAACTGGCTCGCCGCCTGTGGCCTGCCCTCCGCACTGGACCGCGCCCCGGCGCTGGCCGCCGAGGTCGACGCCCGCCGCCGCGCCGCCTTCGCCACCGCCTGACCCGCCGCGGGGTCTATCAGTCCTCGCCGTCCCGAACACGTCCAGGCGGCGGGCGGGCCGGTGCGTCAGGAGTCTCGGGTCAGGGGGAGGGTGGGGGTCAGCCTCGGCACCGGCAGGCCGCCGCCAGTGCCGCCTCCGTTACCGGTGCCGCCACCGTTGCCGGCGCCGTCACCACCGCCGTCACCGGGGGGCTCGGTCGGCGTGGACGGCGGCTGGGTGGTCGGATCGGGCTCCGGCTCCTCCTCCCGCTCCTGCCGGACGGTGATCCTGATGACGGTGTTCAGCTTCTCCTTGCTGTTGGCGCGCGGGTTCTGTGCCTGCACCGTGCCGGCGCCCTGGCCGGGCCCGACACTGTCGCCCTTGAGCACCTCGACCCTGAAGCCGGCGTCCTCCAGGATGTCCCGGGCCCGGGACTCACTCTGATCGATCACGTTCGGGACGGCCCGGACGTTGCCCCGGGAGACGCTGACCTTGACCGTGGAGTCGATGCTGACCGCCGTACCCTCTTCGGGGTCGATCTTGACGACGGTGCCCTCGGGCGCCTCGTTGTCGACGTCGACCCGGTCGACCTGCAGATTCCGTTCCCGCAGTGTGGCTTCGACGAGCGGGAACTGGTTGCCGACCAGGTTGTCCGGGATGGTCACCTCCGGCTTACCGGAACAGATCTTGATCGTGACCTCGGTGTTCGGCTCGACCGACTCCTGGGCGGCCGGCGCCTGCGACGAGACGGTGCCCTCCTGGCAGGTCTCGGTCGCCTCCTCGCCGCCGTCGACCACCTGCAGGCCCTCGTCCTGAAGCAACTGCGCCGCGACGTCGCGGGGCTGGTTCACCACGTCGGGAACTGTCACGTTGTCGCTGCCCCGGTCGGACAGCAGCAGGCCGGCGACCAGGGCCACCACCGCCAGTACGCCGAGCGCGCTGAGGGTGGCCAGCACCCACGCGGAGGACTTGCGCCGGTTCGGGTCACCGACCCGGGCCGGTTGCATCGCCCGGGTGGCGCCGGCCGGACCGGGGCGGACGGCGGTCGACGCCATCGCCATGGTCTCGTCCTCGCGCAGCACCGGGGTGGCCATCACCGGCCGGCCGGCCGCCGCGCGGAGCAGATCGGCCCGCATCTCGCCGGCGCTCTGGTAGCGGTTCAGCGGGTTCTTCGACAGCGCCTTGAGCACGATCGCGTCGATCGGCGGGGTGACGTCCCGGTTGATATCGCTGGGCGACGGCGGGTCCTCCCGGACGTGCTGGTAGGCCACGCTGACCGGGCTGTCGCCGACGAACGGCGGGTGGCCGCAGAGCAGCTCGAACAGCACGCAGCCGGCCGCGTACACGTCGGATCGGGCATCGACGGCCTCGCCGCGGGCCTGCTCCGGGGAGAGGTACTGGGCGGTGCCGATCACGGCGCTGGTCTGGGTCATCGTGGTGGCGCCGCTGGCCAGGGCCCGGGCGATGCCGAAGTCCATGACCTTGACCTGGCCGTTGAGGGTCATCATGACGTTACCGGGCTTGATGTCCCGGTGGATGATCCCGTGCCGGTGGCTGAACTCCAGCGCGGCGCAGACGTCGGCGGTGATCTCCAACGCCCGGCGCGGCATCAGCCGGCCCTCGGCGGCCAGCACCTCCTTGAGGGTGCGGCCGTTCACGAACTCCATCACGATGAACGGCAGCGTCTCGCCGGTCGGCGCGATCTCCTCGCCGGTGTCGTAGACCGCGACGATGGCGGGGTGGTTCAGGGAGGCGGCGTTCTGCGCCTCCCGCCGGAAGCGCATCTGGAAGGTGTCGTCGCGCGCCAGGTCGGTGCGGAGCATCTTGATGGCGACGTCCCGGCCCAGCCGGAGGTCACGCCCCCGGTGCACCTCGGCCATGCCGCCGTATCCGAGCAGCTCGCCGACCTGGTACCTGCCACCCAGCAGGCGGGCCTGCGTCATCTCGTCCGCCGTCCTTCGCTCATCTGGTCACACCCCGCCGGCCTGCACGAGCCGCCCCACCTCAAGACGGTACGGCGATTTTTGCGAATCGTCGCATCCGCCGTCCGACTGAGACCGGCCCGTCACCATCTGTTCGCTCACCATCGTGCAGGCCGACCCGTTCCCCTGTTGAAACGCCTGGTAGGAGAGGCGGGCGGAGCAGAGCAGCACCACTACGCCGAGCACGACGAGCAGCACGATCAGTAGTCGGTTGGTTCCGGGCCGGGCGGGTCGGGACGGGCCGACCGACGGGCGCGGATAGCCACCGTACCCCTGATCCGGTCGCGGCCGGGCCGGCGGCACGGGCGCCGCGCCCCGGTTGCCCGGCGCCGTCGGCGGGCCCGACGGCTGCCGCTGCGCCGGCACGGCCGGGCTGCCGGCCGGCGGATAGGGCGGCATCATCCGGGTGCCGCCCGGCCCGGCCGGCGGGCGCGGCGGCTGCCCCTGGTACGCCGGCTGGGCCGGTGGGCGCGGCGGCTGGGCCGGCGGGCGGGGCGGAGCGGCGGGGGCGGTCGCGGCCTGCCGGGCCACCGCCCCGAGTACGGTCGCGCTCGGCCAGCGGGCCGCCGGGTCCTTCGCCATCGCCCGCTCGACGATCGACCGGATCTGCGGCGGGATGTCCGGCGGCAGCGGGCGGGGCGTCTCGCGGACGTGCTTCATGGCGATCTCGAGCGGATTGTTGCCGTCGAACGGCCGACGCCCGGACAGACACTGGTACGCCACCACGCCCAGCGCGTACACGTCGGAGGCCGGCGTGGCGACGGAGCCGGTCGCCTGCTCCGGCGAGATGTAGGACGCGGTGCCGAGCACCGAGCCGGCGGCGGTGAGCTGGCCGACCAGGGCCGACCGGGCGATGCCGAAGTCGGTGAGCACCAGCGTGCCGTTCGGCCGGACCAGCAGGTTGCCGGGCTTCACGTCGCGGTGCACGATGCCCTTGTCGTGGGCCGCCTGCAGGGCGTCGGCGGCCTGGGCGACCAGGGCCATGGTCCGGGCCGGGGTGAGCCGGCCGACCCGGCCCAGGGTGCGCGACAGCGCGTCGCCCTCGACGTACTCCATCACCAGGAAGGCGACCTGGTTGTCGCTGCCGTAGTCGTAGACGTCCACCACGCCCGGGTGGTTGATCGTCGCCATCGTCCGGGCCTCGCCCCGGAACCGCTCGGCGAAGCCGGGCTCGTCCAGCAGCGCCGGGAGCAGCACCTTCACCGCGACCGTACGACCGAGGACCTCGTCGGTGCCCTTCCAGACATCGCCCATCCCACCACCGGCGATACGGTCATCGAGCCGGTAGCGGTTGCCGAGGAGGACCCCGCGGCTGAGCATGTCAGCTGCCTCCCCGATCCGCGATCACCGCGCGCATGATCTCGCGGCTGATCCGGGCCGCCTCCGAGCTGCCGCCGCTGCCGGCCGATTCGAGCAGCACGCAGACCGCCGAGATCGGCTGGCCGTCCCGGCTGACGAAGCCGATGAACCAGCCGTGGTCCTCCTCGCCGACGCCGGCCTGGGCGGTCCCGGTCTTGCCGCCGACCTCGTAGCCGGAGATCCGGGCCGGCCGGCCGGTGCCGTTCTGCACCACGCTGACCATCATCTCGCGCAGCGAGGCGGCCACCTCGCCGCTGATCGGGCGGCCCAGCTCGTCGCTGGAGGCGGTGTAGTAGCTGCTGGTGCGGTCCGGACCGAGGAGCTGGCGCACCACGTACGGGCGCATTTGCCGGCCCTCGTTGGCGACCGCGGCGGCGATCATCGCGCCCTGCAGCGGCGACATCCGGACGTTGTTCTGCCCGATCGACGACTGGGCCAGCGCGGCCGGGTCGTCGCTGCCGTCGGCGTTCTGGATGTCGCCGGTGCGGCTGGCCGCGACCGGCAGGCCACCGTTGTCGAGCCGGCCGACCGTCAGCTCCTCGTTCTCGAAGCCGAACTGGCGGGCCTGCTCCTTGACCACGTCGGCGCCCATCGCGACCCCGAGCTGGGCGAAGCCGGTGTTGCAGGACTCGGTGAGGGCCTCGATCAGGGTGACCTCGGACTCCGGGCAGATCGAGGCCGCGGCGTTGCGGATATCGGTGCCGGAGGTCGGCGCCCGGTAGACCGGGCCGGCCGGGATCTCGGTGTCGATGGTTCGTCCGTTGGCCAGCGCCGCGGCCGCGACGACCACCTTGAACGTCGACCCCGGGGGCAGCACCTCGCCGAGCGCGCGGTTGCGCAGCGGCCCGTTCGGGGCGCCCTCCAGCTTGTCGTACGCGGCCTGGGCGGCCTCGGTGTCGTGGCTGGCCAGCGGGTTCGGGTCGAAGCTGGGCATCGAGACGAGGGCCTGGATGGCCCCGGTGCGGGGGTCGATGGCGACCGCCGCCCCCTTGTCCACCCCGACCCGGTTCTCGGCCAGCTCCCGGAACGCCGTCTCCTGGGCCCGCTGGGAGATGCTGAGCAGCACGTTCCCGCCGGCGGTCTGCTCGCCGGTGAAGAGGTCCCGGACCCGGTCGCCGAAGAGCTGGTCGCTGGTGCCGGAGAGGAACTCGTTCTCGCTCCGCTCGATGCCGGTGGCCGCGAGGTTCACCGGCTTGTAGCCGAGCAGGTGGGCGTACACCTGCTCCTTGGGGTAGGTGCGGAGGAACTTGAGCGTGCCGTCGGTCTCCCGGCTCACCGCGACCGGGGTGCCGCCGGCCTCGATGTTGCCGCGCCGCCGCTCGTACTCGGCGACCTGCACCCGGCCGTTGTAGTCGCTGTTGCGGTATTCGTCCGCCTTGTAGGCCTGAACGTAGTTCAGGTTCACGAAAAGCAGCCCGAACAGGACCATCACCACGACGCCTACCCGACGCAACGGGGCGTTCACGGCCGGATCACCTCCGTTGTCATCCCGTGCAACTGGGCCGGCGGACCGGCCGACCCGCCGCCCGGCTGGCCCGGCCCGCCACCGCTGGGCACCGGCCGGCGGGCGGCATCCGAGATCCGCAGCAGCATCGCCACCAGCAGCCAGTTCGCCATCAGCGACGAGCCGCCGGCGGAGAGGAACGGGGTGGTCTGACCGGTCAGCGGGATCAACTTGCTGATCCCGCCCACGATCACAAAGACCTGCAGGCCGAGGGTGAAGGCCAGGCCACCGGCGAGCAGCTTGCCGAACGAGTCGCGGACCGCCAGCCCGGCCCGCAGGCCGCGCTCGACGATCAGCAGATAGACGATCAGCAGCGCGGAGAGGCCGAAGAGGCCGATCTCCTCGCCCATGCCGGCGAAGATGAAGTCGTTGTGCACCTCGGGCACCTCGCCCGGCTGCCCGCCGCCCGGCCCGGCACCGAACAACCCGCCGGTGCCCAGCCCGAGCAGGCCCTGCACCAGTTGATAGCCGTCCGCGTACGGGTCGGCGAACGGGTCGAGCCAGATCTCGGCGCGCAGGTAGAAGTTGGCGAACGGGCCACCCACGCTGGCGCCGAGGAAGTACGCCAGGAAGGCGCCGCCGAAGAAGAGCAGCAGACCGATGATCAACCAGCTCACCCGCTCGGTGGCGATGTAGAGGGTGACCACGAACATGCCGAAGTAGAGCAGCGAGGTGCCCAGGTCCTTCTCGAAGACCAGCACCAGGACGCTGAGCAGCCAGACCACGACCACCGGCCCGAGGTCCCGGCCGCGCGGGAAGTCGATGCCCAGGAACCGGCGGCTGGCCAGCGAGAGCACCTCCCGCTTGCGAACCAGGTAGTAGGCGAAGAAGACCAGCAGGGCCAGCTTGGCGAACTCACCCGGCTGGATGGAGAAGCCGCCGATCAGGATCCAGAGCTTCGCGCCGTTGATCTCCGAGTACGCGCTCGGCAACACCGCCGGGATCATCACCAGCACGATGCCGGCCAGGCCGAGGGTGTACGAGTAGCGGGAGATGGTGCGGTGGTCGCGGAGCAGCACCAGCAGGGCGGCGGCGAGGATCACGGCGGCCAGGGTCCAGGCGAGCTGCCGCCCACCGGTGCCGGCGAAGATCGGGAAGTCGACCCGGTCGGCCGGGTCGGCCTCACCCAGGTCGAGCCGGCGCAGGAACCCGACGCCCAGCCCGTTGAGCAGCGCCACCGCCGGCACCAGGGCCGGATCGGCGTACGGGGCGAAGAAGCGCACCACCAGGTGCAGCCCGAGGAAGAGCGCGCCCAGCACCGCCGCCGGCATCCAGAAGTCCGCCGTCACGGTCTCCAGCAGGTTCGCCTCGACCGCCGCGCCGTACGCCGCCACCAGACCCAACGCGAGCAGCAGCAGCGCCAGCTCGGCGTTGCGCCGGGCCCGGGAGATCCGGACGCGGGGCAACTCGCCCGTCGCTGCGGGCGTGGCTGCCGGAGTGGCCGGGGCGGTCACGATGCATCCCTCGGGTCGGTGGTGCTGCCGCTCACTCGGCCGACCGGCATCCGACCGGGTCGGGCGCCGGCGGAACCGGGTCGGAGGGCGGCGCGTCCGGCGTGTTGGCCGGAGTGACAACGCCACCCGGCAGGGTCGGCCCCGGTGAGGGCGTACCGGTGGCGGTCGCCGATCCCGGCGGCGGCACGGTCGGCGTACCGGTCGGGTCGATGGTCGGCAGCGGCGGTGGGCAGATCGGCTTCAGGTTCGGGTTGGCCGGGTCGTCGCTCGTCAGTTCGGCCAGCCGGCGCGCGGCGTCCGGCTGGTCCTTGGCCTGGATGCCCTGCTTGACCTGCTCCTGCGCGGCGGCGGTCAGGTCGGTCAGCTCGGTGTCGCTGGTGGAGTGCACGCTGGAGAGGTCCAGCCCGGCGATCTGCCCCGGCACACCCTGGAAGACCGCGATCTGGCCGTCCTCGGTGGCGCCGACGTAGTACTGCCGCTGGGTCCAGGTCCAGCCGCCCCAGACCCCGGCACCGAGCAGTCCGAGCAGCGCGACCAGCAGGACCGCGGTGCGGACCGGGTGCCGGCGTGGCCGCTCCGGGTCGTCGTCGCGGCCCGGGGCCGGTGGCTGCTCCGGAGCCGCCGGGCGGGGGGCCGAGAGCGCCGAGGCGCGTGCGGCCGGGGTCGAGTCGTCGGCCGAGGTGGCCATCCCGCGGTCCCGGGAGGCGGCGCCGCCGACGATCGGGGCGGCCTCGACGATGTCCTGGTCGGTCGCGTCGGCGATGATCACGGTGATGTTGTCCGGGCCGCCGCCCCGGAGCGCGAGCTGCACCAGCCGCTCGACGCACTGCTGCGGGTCGGGGTAGTCCCGGAGGGTGTCGGCGATGGTCTCGGCGCTGACCACCCCGGAGAGACCGTCGCTGCAGATGAGGTACCGGTCGCCCGGCAGCACCTGACGCACGGAGTATTCCGGGTCGATGTCCCGGCCGTCCAGGGCCCGGGTGAGCAGCGACCGCTGCGGGTGGCTGCTCGCCTCCTCCAGGCTGATCCGGCCCTCGTCGACGAGCATCTGGACGTAGGTGTCGTCCTTGGTGATCTGGGCGAACTCGCCGTCGCGCAGCAGGTAGGCGCGGGAGTCGCCGATGTGCACCATCCCGATCTTGCTGCCGGAGAAGAGGGTCGCCGTCAGCGTGGTGCCCATCCCCTCCATCTGCGGGTTGGCGTCCACCGTGTCGCGCAGTTGCTGGTTGGCGGTGTCGACCGCGGAGCGGAGCGCGTCGACCAGGGCGTCGCCGGGCACGTCCTCGTCCAGCGGCGCCATCGCGCCGATGACGATGTTGCTGGCGACGTCGCCGGCCGCCATTCCGCCCATGCCGTCGGCGACGGCGAGAAGCCGCGGCCCGGCGTAGACGGAGTCCTGGTTTCCGTCTCGGATCAGACCGCGGTCGCTGTGAGCCGCGTAGCGCAGGGTCAGAGTCATGGCCGTAACTCGAGAGATGTGCGGCCGATCCGGATCGGCACGCCGAGGGGGACGGGGGTTGGTCCGGAGACCTTAGCGCGATCCAGATAGGTGCCGTTAGTCGAGCCGAGATCTTCGACGAACCACTGGCCGGCACGAGGCACCAGCCGCGCGTGCCGGGCCGAGGCGTAGTCGTCGGTGATCACCAACGTGGAATCCTCGGCTCGACCGATCGTGATCTGAGCTTCACCCAGGGTGATCCTGGTGCCGGCGAGCTGCCCGGCGGTCACCACCAACTGGTGGGCCGCCCGCCCCCGCTTGACCTTCGCCGGCTTGCCCTGACCGATGTTGGTGCCGACGCCACGCGGAGCCGCGACCAGCCGGCTCGACCTGGAGCCGGCGAAGAGGTCCCGACGGATCACCCCCACCACCGTGAACACGAAGATCCACAGCAGGATGATGAACCCGAACTGGGCGACGGTAATGACAAATGGGGGCAAGGTTGCTAACCGTCCACGCGGAACGTGAGGGTGGTCGTACCGAGCTGGATCATGTCACCGGGGTTGAGCGCCACCGCCGAGACCCGCTGGCCGTTGACCATCGTCCCGTTCGTCGAGCCGAGATCGGTGAGCACGACCTGCGCGCCGTCGAAGTCGAGCCGGGCGTGTCGCCGCGAGATGCCGACGTCCGGCAGCCGCAGGTTCGCCTGGTCACCCCGGCCGATCACCGTGGAGCCCATCTGCAGCGGGTAGGTCCGGCCGTCACCGGAGACCAGCCGGACGTTGCGGCCGGCACCGTGCCCCGGCGGCGGACCGTAGCCACCCCCACCCTGCTCGTACGGCGGGTAGCCGCCGCCCTGACCCGGCGCGTCGTAGTGCGACTGCTGGGCGGGCGCGACATCGCCACCCGTGTAGACCTCCGCGGTGACCCGGAACATCCCGGTGTCCAGGCCGTCACCCCGCTCGATCTCCACGATCACGTCGCCGTAGACCGTCCAGGCCTGCTCGCCGATGAACTCGGCCTGGGACTGCGCCAACTCCTGGGCCAGCGCGGCGGCGTACGGCGCCAGCCGGCTGTGGTCGTACGGCGAGAGATCGATCACGTAGCGGTTGGGCACGAGAGTGCGGCCACCGGCCAGGATAGCCTTGTGCGCCTCTGCCTCCCGCTGCATCGCGTTGAGGATCTCCACGGGGTGGACGACCCCCTTGAACACCTTCGCGAAGGCCCCCTCGACCAGGCCTTCCAGACGCTTCTCGAAGCGTTGCAGCACGCTCACCGGCTCCTCCTCGGGTCCCGAGGACATGATGGTATCCGGCCGTCGCACCTGCGGCTCGCATGCCGCTCGGCCGTGGGTTGCCGGCCTGTCCTTGGCGGCCGGAGTTCTCGTGCTAATGTTCCATCCGCCGCGAGCGGGAACGCCCGCGGTCGTACGGACTACAGTAGTATGTCCCGGCACCTGCCGAAGGGCGGGGCCACGGGCGGTCCGGCACGGGGAAGTGGCGGAATGGCAGACGCGCACGGTTCAGGTCCGTGTGCCCGAAAGGGCGTGGGGGTTCAACTCCCCCCTTCCCCACCACACGAGGGGCCTCGCGGCGACGCGGGGCCCCTCGACATTTTTCCCGGTGTGGCCGCCCAGCCATCGCCGCATATCAGGACGTGTCCGGCGCCACGTTATGCTCCGATGGTTTCTTCGTACCCCGACCAGTGGAGTGGCGTGTGAGTGTCGCGTTGGTGACCGGATCCGGCGGCCTGATCGGCTCGGAGGCGGTCCGGCACTTCGCCGGCCTCGGCCTGGACGTGGTCGGGATCGACAACGACATGCGCAGCCGGTTCTTCGGCGAGGAGGCGTCGACCGCCTGGAACGTCCTGCGGCTGACCAGCGATCTCGGGCCGGCGTACACGCATCACAGCGTCGACATCCGGGACCGCGACGCGCTGGCGGAGATCTTCCGGCGGTACGGCCGCGAGATCGCCGTGGTGATCCACACCGCCGCCCAGCCGTCCCACGACTGGGCCGTGCGCGACCCGTTCACCGACTTCGACGTCAACGCCGTCGGCACCCTGAACGTCCTCCAGAACGTGCGCGACCACTGCCCCGAGGCGCCCTTCATCCACTGCTCGACGAACAAGGTGTACGGCGACCGGCCGAACAGCCTGCCGCTGGTCGAGCGGGACACCCGCTGGGAGATCGAGCCGGACCACCCGTACGCCGACGGCATCACCGAGGACATGTCGATCGACGCCTGCCTGCACTCGGTCTTCGGCGCCTCGAAGGTGGCCGCCGACGTGATGGTGCAGGAGTACGGCCGCTACTTCGGGATGCGGACCGCCTGCTTCCGGGGCGGCACCCTGACCGGGCCGGCGCACTCGGCCACCGAACTGCACGGCTTCCTGGCGTACCTGATGCGCTGCAACATGGAGCGGCGCACCTACAAGATCTTCGGCTACAAAGGGAAGATGGTCCGCGACGCGATTCACAGTCACGATGTGGTCTCGGCGTTCGAGGCGTTCTTCCGGGCGCCCCGGTCGGCGGCGGTCTACAACCTGGGCGGCGGGCGGCACTCCAACTGCTCCCACCTGGAGGCGTTCGCCCTGGCGGAGAAGATCTCCGGCCAGGAGATGCAGACCGAATACCACGAGGCGAACCGGGTCGGCGACCACCAGTGGTGGATCGGGTCGAACGCCGCCTTCCAGCGGGACTACCCGAACTGGCGGCAGGCGTACGACGTGCCGCTGATCCTGCAGGAGATCTACGAGGCGAACGCGGACAGGTGGGTACCGAAAGCATGATCGCCCGGGGCAAGCGCAACGTGCTCGGCGTCCTGGTGGACGCGGTCGACTACGAGGCAGCGGTCGACCAGGTGGTGACGGCCGCGGTGGACCGCCGCCCGTTCGCGCTCACCGCACTGGCCGTGCACGGGGTGATGACCGGGGTGACCGACCCGCCGCACAACGCCCGGTTGAACTCCTTCGACCTGGTCACCCCGGACGGGCAGCCGGTCCGCTGGGCGCTGAACCTGCTGCACTCGGCCGGGCTCGCCGAGCGGGTCTACGGGCCGACCCTCACGCTGCGCGTCCTGGAACGCTGCGCGGAGCTCGGCCTGCCGGTCTACCTGTACGGCTCGACCGAGCCGACCCTGGCCCGGCTGGTCCCGGCGTTGGAGCGGATGTTCCCGGCGCTGAAGCTGGCCGGCGTCGAGCCGTCGAAGTTCCGGTCGGCGCAGCCGGGCGAGGCGGCCGAGATCGCCGACCGGATCCGGGCGTCGGGTGCCCGGCTGGTCCTGGTCGGGCTCGGCTGCCCCCGCCAGGAGATCTTCGCGTACGCGATGCGCCCGCTGCTGGACATGCCGCTGATGGCGGTGGGGGCCGCGTTCGACTACCACGCCGGGTTGCTGCGCACCCCCCCGCCGTGGATGCAGCGGGTCGGCCTGGAGTGGCTCTGGCGTCTCGGCCTGGAGCCCAAGCGCCTCTGGCGCCGCTACGTCCTCCTGAACCCCGCCTACCTGACCCGCCTGACCGCCCAACACCTACGCCTCTGGAAAGCCACCCCCCCACCCCCCACCACCGACCCCCTCCCCACCTTCCCCGTCTAGCCAGCTCATGATCCACAGGACATTCGGCACGCCAGCCGACTGATGAACGTGCTCGATGTCCTGTCGATCACGGAAGTCACTGGCGGCGGGCGTAGCAGGTGATGGGCCAGGGCGAGGGTTGTCCACAGGGCGGCGAGTTATCCACAGGTCGACGGGAAGGGTGATCCGGTTCGTGGGGATCGGGCAGCCTCGGTGCCGTGAATCCGGTACTTGCCGAGGCGATCGCGGCCGGTGGTGGACTCGTCCGGCCGGGTGAGGTGCCGCGCGGGATGCTCGGACGGGCGGTGCGTGCCGGAGAGGTTCGCCGACTGCTGCCCGGGGTGTATGCCGACGCGCGGCCTGCGAACCCGGCACCCGAGCTGCTGCACCGTGCGGCCCTGGCCTGGGCGGGTGGGCGGGCGGCCCTCAGCCACCTCACGGCCATGGACGTCTGGGGCGTGCGCGGCCAGGTCGCTGGCGAGCCGGTGCACCTGACCGTGCCCGCTGGCGCGAAGCCACGTGTTCCCGCCGGGTTCGCCGTTCATCAGCGGCTCGGCTTCGTGCCCGAGCCGCCGCAGGCACTGCACCGGAGCGGGCTGCCGGTGATCCGGCTGGAACGGAGCCTGGTCGAGTCCTGGCCTGTGCTGGCACCCGCCGATCGGCCCGAACCCGTGATCCGGGCCGTCAACGACCGGCTGACCACGCCCGCGCGTCTCAGCGCCGCCCTCGCCGAGCTGCCCAGGCTGGCCGGCCGCGCCGAGTTGCGCACGCTACTTGACCGGCTGGCCGCCGGCTGCCGCAGCATGCTGGAGATCTGGGGACACGACCACGTCTTCACCGGCGCGGAGATGCCACCCATGCGCCGACAGGTCCGCATCCAGGTCGGCACCCGACGCTTCTACCTCGACGTGTACGCCGAACGGGAGCGGGTCGACTTCGAGTTGGACGGTGCCACCAGCCACGGCGACCCCCGTCAGCGCGAGATCGACCTACGCCGCGACGCCCTGCTGGCGACCCTGGGCATCCTGGTGGTCCGCTACGCCCACCGCAGACTCATCCACGAACCGGCCGAGGTACGCCGCGAAGTCCTGGCCATCCTCGCCAGCCGGCGATGACAGGACCCACCTGCGCGCAGCCGCCAAACCCAACGGAATCGCCCCCGCCGCCCGGATGACCTCAAGATCGTCAGGACATCCGGCACGCCCGCGCGACGAGCCTGTTGCATTTTGGAGTGTCCGTATTACCAATTGCGTGCTGCATGTCCTGACGATCTTGATGATCCCGAGGCCGCTCCCATCGTGGTGGGGGTTTCGGCGGGGGAAGCGCTTTCCTATGCTGAGGGGATGATGCGGATCGACGATGAGGTGACGGCGGCGGGGCTGGGGCCGAAGATTGAGCGGCTGTGGGGGGTGTCGGGGCAGAAGATCGAGTCGATCGAGAAGAGTTGCCCGCCGGGCTCGGCGTCGCCGGTCTTCACCGTCGATGGGCAGTACACGGCCCGGGGCTGGACCGAGTGGACCCAGGGCTTCCAGTACGGCTCCGGGCTGCTGCAGTTCGACGCCACCGGCGACCGCCGCTTCCTGGACACCGCCCGCGAGCTGACCGTCTCCGTGATGGCCAGCCACGTCAGCCACATCGGCGTACACGATCATGGTTTCAACAATGTGAGCACCTACGGGAACCTGTGGCGGCTGATGGCCGAGGGGCGACTGCCCCGGGACCGCGCCGAGCGGGACTTCTACGAACTCGCGCTCAAGCTGACCGGCGCGGTGCAGGCGGCCCGGTGGAGCGAGACCGCCGACGGCACCGGCTTCATCTACTCGTTCAACGGGCCGCAGTCCCTCTTCGTCGACACCATCCGCTCCTGCCGGGCGCTGGCCGTCTCACACCTGCTCGGCCACGTGCTGATGGGCGAACGGGACCAGCGGATCTCGCTGCTCGGCCGGCTGATCGAGCACGCCCGCAACACCGCCCGGTGGAACATCTTCTACGGCGAGGGCCGGGACAGCTACGACGTGCGGGGCCGGACCGCCCACGAATCGATATTCAACATGAACGACGGCAGCTACCGGTGCCCGAGCACCCAGCAGGGCTACTCCCCGTTCAGCACCTGGACCCGCGGTCTGGCCTGGGCGATGCTCGGCTTCCCGGAGCAGCTCGAATTTCTCCAGATCCTCCCCGACGAGGACCTCGAACCGTACGGCGGGCGGGCCGAGGTGACCGCGATGATGCTGGCCGCGGCCACCGCCACCTGCGACTTCTACCTCGACCACAGCCCGGTCGACGGGATCCCCTACTGGGACACCGGCGCCCCCGGCCTGGTCCACCTCGGCGACTACCTGGACCGGCCGGCCGACCCGTACAACGGGTACGAGCCGGTCGACTCGTCGGCCGCGGCCATCGGCGCGCAGGGGCTGCTCCGGCTGGGCCGCTACCTGACCGGCAACGGGCAGCCCGAGGCGGGCCGGCGCTACTGGCAGGCCGGCCTGACCGTCGCCGACACCCTCTTCGACGAGCCGTACCTGAGCGTCGACGACCGGCACCAGGGCCTGATCCTGCACTCGGTCTACCACCGTCCCAACGGCTGGGACCACGTCCCGCCCGGCCAGTCGGTGCCGAACGGCGAATCCAGCATGTGGGGCGACTACCACGCCCGGGAGTTGGCGCTCTACCTGCAGCGGGCGGCCTGCGACCAGCCGTACTACGCCTTCTTCGGACCGGTGGGGGCGACCCGGTGACGGGCCGGGGCAGCGGTCGGCCGGCCGCCCTGGTGACCGGCGGCTCCCGGGGCATCGGCCGGGGGATCGTGCTGGCGCTGGCCGGCGCCGGCTACGACATCGTGGTCAACTACGCCCGGGACGCCGACGCCGCCCGCGAGGTCGGCAAGGAGGTGGCCGCCCTCGGCGGTCGGGCGGTCGCCGTACAGGCCGACGTCTCGAAGTCGGCGGACCGGCGCCGGCTGATCGACGAGACGGTCACCGCCCTCGGCCGGCTCGACCTGTTCGTCAGCAACGCCGGGGTGGCGCCGCTGGTCCGGGCCGATCTGCTCGAATCCCAGGAGGAGTCGTTCGACCGGCTCGTCGAGATCAACCTCAAGGGGCCGTACTTCCTCACCCAGCTCGCCGCGAAGACGATGATCGAACAGCTCGCCGCCGGGGTGATCAGCCGGCCGAAGATCGTCATCGTCTCGTCGATAAGCGCGTACACGGCGAGTGTCAACCGGGGCGACTACTGCGTCACCAAGGCCGGGCTGGCGATGGTGGCCCAGCTCTACGCCACCCGGCTGGCCGAGCACGGGATCAACGTGTACGAGATCCGGCCGGGCATCGTCGAGACCGACATGACCGGCCCGGTCAAGGCCAAGTACGACGACCTGATCTTCGAGCAGGGACTGACCCCGATCCGGCGGTGGGGGCAACCGGCGGACGTCGGCCGGGCGGTGGTGGCGATCGCCGGCGACCTGCTGCCGTTCAGCACCGGCCAGGTGATCGACGTGGACGGCGGCTTCCACCTGCGTACCCTCTGACCCAGCCGGGACGGGTCAGCCGCGGTGGTACAGCTCGGCCAGGATGCCCTCGCAGCTGCGGACCACGGTCCGCGCGGCCCGCCGCTGATCCGGACCGAGCTCGGGATCCTCGGCCCGGTCCTGCCAGCGGCGCAGCGCCTCGTTCCCCCTCGCCCACAGCTCCGCCGGGTCGGCCTCGTGGTCGACGCCGAGCCGGGCCGCGATCGCGGTGCCGTTCCCGCCGACCAGCGGGCGGGCCTGCTCGGCCAGTTCGCCGTCGAGTTCCAGCACCCCGTCCTGCAGCGCGGCGAGCAGCCCCAGTTCGGCGAACTCGTGCGCACCGGCGAGGATCCGTTCCACCCCGGCCAGCAGCTCCCGCGCCCCGGGCCGCGGCCGCGCCCGCAGCAGGTCCTCCAGGGCCGCCAGGGCACCCCGCGCCCGCAGCGCCTCCCGCCGGTCGATCAGGTAGCGGGCCATCGCCTCCCGCAGCTCGAGGAGTCCGCTGCGCCGGACCAGCTCGGCCGCCAGGCTGGCCCGGGTGTCGCTGCCGGAGCGGATCAGGGTGGTCGCCAGCCGGACGCCGAAGATGCCCAGCCGGTCCAGCAGGGCCCGACGGGCCTCGACCGGCAACGGGGCTCCGGTCGCACCGAGAAACCGGTCCGTGGAGAGCAGCAGGTCGTCCAGCTCGGCGCGGGGCAGCGCCGCCAGCGTGCCGAGCGCCGCGAACTCCGGCTCGCTGAGCAGCCGGCCGGCCAACGCGACCAGACCGCCGAACGGCACCACGGTCCGGCAGGATGCGCTGACCCGGGGATCGCGGCGCAGCCGGCGGGCCTGCCGCTTCGCGGTCAGCAGCGCGTCGATCCGCCCGCCGCCGGCCTCGTCCGCGCGGGACAACACCATGATCACGTTCACCGGACCGGACCGGCCGACCAACCCGCGCCGCACCGACTCCAGGAACCGCAGGTCCGCCTCGCCGCCGTCGCGGGTCAGGTAGAGCAGGGCGTCGGCCTCCCGCAGGATCCGGTCCACCACCCCGCCCCGATCGGACTCCACCTCACCCGGCGGCAGGGCCGGGGTGTCCAGGAAGGTGGCCTGCCGCAGCGCCCGGGTCGGCCAGCGTACGACGATGTCGTCGATCCGGCCCGGCCGCCAGCCGCCGAGATCGACCTGGATCCCGCCGGCCGACCGGGTCACCACCAGCTCGCCGGTCACCCCACCGGCCGCGTACGCGGTGGCCCGCGGCTCGGGCCCGTCCTCGTACCAGGTGAGGACCGCGCCCCCGGCGGGGACCTCGACCGGTGCGACCTCCTCGCCCAGCACCGCGTTGATGAGGGTCGAGCGGCCCGACCGCCAGCCGCCCACCACGGCGATCCGCAGCGGACCGTCGAACCTGGCGAGCTGGTCGTGCAGCGCGTCGGTGGCGGTCCGGCTGTCCCGGTAGACCTCCAACGCCTCGTGCAGCAGCCGCCACACCGCACCGGGCAGATCCGGCCGGCCGGTCACCCGGTCGCCTCCAGTCCGGTCCGGGTCCGCCCCACCACCAGGGCCTGGGCCTCCTCGAAGAGGCCGGCCAGCCGCTTCATCTTCCGCTCGATGTCGCGGTGGCGCTGCTCCCGCTCGGCGGCGTCGGCGTCGGCGGCCTGCTTGGCGGTCCGGAACGAGTGGACGATCTCCTCCTGCAACTCCTCGGTCAGCGCGGTGAAATGGTCCCGCAGGGTCCGCTGCACCTGCCGGACCGACTCCTTGCTCTCCTTGCTGATCCGCATGAAGAACTCGTCGACGTGCCGCTGGGCGGCCGCCTTCACCACCGCCTGCCGGCGCTTGCGCAGCGAGCGGCTCTCGTCCCAGATGCTCTTGCCGCCGAACAGCGCCCCGGCTCCGAGCGACACCGGGTTGATCAGGGGCAGGCCGGCCAGCGTCGTCGCCAGACCGAACATCAGAACCCCGCCGTACGATCCCTTCAGTCCACTGAAGACCTTCTGGGTGGGGGTGAATCGCTCGATCTGCGGTTGCTCGATGTCGGGTATCGCGGCCCGCAGGTCCGGGGCCCGCACCGACCAGGTCGGCAGCACGTCGTACCGGTAGGGCAGGAAGTGGTCGGCGACCTGCCGGGCGATGAAGTCGCAGCGCTGGACCAGCCACTCGTGGTTCGCCGTCGCCGCCTCGGCCAGGTTCTCCGCGAACCAGTCCCGCAGCGCCGGCCAGGCCGGTTGCGGATCGGCGGTGTCCAGCGCCTCGTCGACCCGTTTCAGGATGGCCCGGCTGCGGTCGCGCAGGTCGAACTCGAGGTCGGCGATCAGGTCGGTCATCTCGTCGGAGAGGGCGTTCTGCCACCGCTGCGAGCAGCGCCGCAGCTCGTCGACGGCCCGCTGGGCCTGGTGCAGCCGGGACAGCGGGGCCGGCGTACCGCCGCTGTTGCGGGACAGCTCGGCCCGCATCGGCGCGGCGAGCTGCTCGATCACCGTCCGGGTGAGCAGCCCCACGCTGGCCCGCGCCAGCGTGTCGCCCTTGGCGGCCAGATCCTGGGTCAGGCGGCTGATCAGGGCGGGGAAGCCGGACTCGGCGTTCATCGACGGGTCGTTCCCGGCCGCCGCCCGCAACCGCAGCGCCGCCGAGACCGGGACCTGCACGGCCGGCACGCCGGCGCCGGCCAGGTGCTGCCGGTTTCGCTCGGCCACCGTACGCCAGTCCGGTGCCAGGTCGGTCTTGGTCAGCGCCACGATCAGCCGGGGATAGGACTGCATCGCGAAGAGCAGCAGGTTCAGCTCGGTGACCGAGAGTTCCCGGGTGGCGTCCGAGACCATCAGGACCACGTCGGCGCGGCCGGCGGCCGCGAGCGATGTGATGCTGGCGGCCGGATCCGGCCCGACGGCGGCCGGGGTGTCGATCAGGACCAGCCCGCTGGCGAGCAGTCCACGGGGGACGCCGACCTCGACGTGGGTGGCGGCCGGGGAGAGTCCGGCGAGCCGACCGCCGAAGCCGGCGGCCAGGTCGGTCAGCGGCACCGGGGTCCGGTCGACCGGCCCGGCACCGTCCCGGCCGGGGGCCGGCGCCGCGGTGCGGACCAGCGTCGCATACGGCTCGGCGGCGTGCTGGATGACGGTGGGCACCCCCGATTCCCCACCCACCGGGCAGATCGGAGCGTTGATGAGGGCGTTGACCAGCTGACTCTTGCCCTGCTTCGGTTCACCGATCACCAGCACCCGCAGCTGCGGGTCGAGCAGCTGGGCTCGACGTTGCCGCAGCGACTGGACCAGATCGGTGCGGCCGTGCGCGGCGCACACCCGAACGGTTTCATCCAGAACGTCGAGCCAGGTCGGCGCAATCACGATACGAGTGTGCCGATTTCATCGTGATTGGCAAGGGTTCCACCGCAATCACGATGGGTTGCCGCACGTGGAGCAAGGGCTGCCGGGAACTGGAGGCGAATCGAACTCCCGGCAGCCCTTGGGTCACTGTGGCGGGTTCCGCCAGATCAGAGCAGACCGTCGCCCAGGTCGAGCAGGCCGCCGGTGCCGGCCGAGGCGTCCGCCCCGGCGCTCAGCCCGAGACTGCCGGTGACGTTGCCGACACCGACCCCGTCCAGGGTGTTGTCGACGGTCCCGGTGACGCCGCCGACGACCCGAGCGGCGTCGAGGTCGCCGACCACCGGCGCCTGCGTGCCGCCGAGGCCCTGGCCGAGCCCGCCCACGTCGAGCGAGTTCACCAGGTTGGTGGCGGTGTCCAGGGTGCCGGTCACGGTGTTCAGGGTGAGGTCGGCGGTGCCGAGCAGCCCGTCGGGGGCCACGCCACCCACCAGGTCGTCACCGATGCCGACCGTCGAGTCGACGGTGCCGCCCACGGTGCCGACCGCGTCGGTGGTCACCGGCTCCAGCACCTCGGCGTCGAGCGTGCCGGCCACGTCGTACGCGCCGGAGACGTCGACGCCGACCCCGGACGGGCTCACCCCGACCCCGATGTCGGAGAGCAGGGAGGCCCCGACGCCCAGCCCGACCGGGTCGACCGTGATCGCGCCGAGGGTGGCGACGTTGACGTCGGCGCTGGTCGGGCTCGCGGCGACGGTGACCTGCTCGACGGTGGACTGGACGTGCCCGACCAGACCGCTGACGTCGGGCGAGAGCTCACCCAGGCCGAGGCCGCCCACCGCGTCGAGGTTGGTGAGGCCCTGCACCGGGACGTAGTCGACGACCAGCGGTACGACATCCTGGACGTCGGCCGGGGTCAGGTCACCCAGCCCGGCGCTGCGCAGGGTGCCCTCCGGGTCGAGCTCGAACGCCGACCGGGCGTCCGGGTTGGTGAGCAGGTTCAGCACAAAGTCGTGCAGGGTCTGGGTCGAATCCATGGGTGACGTTCTCCTCGAACGGCGGGGGATGGAGCGGTTGGCAGATTGGAGCTCCGTGGGCTGTCACCGACGGTAGGCGTCGGGGGTCCCCCGGGCATCGGGGTCGGTGCCGGAACCTGCGCCGGCTGAACTAGGGCACCCGGCGCCGCGTGGGTTAGGGGCATAGGGGATCCGTACCGCCAGATTTAGGGTCCCGTCGGTGGATGGATCTCTGGTACGAACAGGGGAGCCCAAAGTGGGCGAGCCAGGGGGCGGCCGGCGTTCGCGATCGCCCCATGATCACTGTCGGTGAAGGAACGGGTGGGATGCCGTACGTCCTCGGGATCGACATCGGTGGCACCAGCACCACCGCCGCCGTCGCCCGGCTGACACAGGACGGCTGGACCCGCCCCGAACCGGTCCGGCTGGGTGCCCACTCCTTCGCCATCCCGTCGGTGCTGCAGCTGGGCGCCGACGGCTCGCTGGCCGTCGGCGACCCCACCGAGTACGGCCAGCCACCCGACCGGGGGCGGACCGCCCGCGGATTCGCCCGGCGGATCGGTGATCCGGTGCCGATGCTCGTCGACGGCGAGGCGTGGACCCCGGAGGCGCTCACCGCCGTGCTGGCCACCTGGGTCATCGAGCGGGTGATGGCCCAGCAGGCCGACCGCCCCGCCGAACATGTCGTGCTCAGCCATCCGGCGGGCTGGGGACCGTACCGGACCGAGCTGCTCCGGCACGCCCTCTGGGCGGCCGGCATTCCACACGCGACGCTGCTGCCCGAGCCGGTGGTGGCCGCCGAGAGCCACGCCTGCCAGGGCTTCACCGGACGCAGTCTGGCGGTGTACGCGCTGGGCGGCGAGACCTTCGCCGCCTCGGTGGTGCGCCGGTCCCGGGCGGGCGGGTTCGAGCTGGTCACCGGTGGAGATCCGGGGCAGCCACTGGGCGGCGCGGACTTCGACGCCGCGCTGCTGCGACACGTCCGCGACCAGCTCGGCCGGCCGGCCAGCACCCCTCGCCACCAGGCCGACCCACACCCGCCGGCCCTGGCCGGGCTGGCCGCGGCCTGCGTGAGCGCGAAGGAACGACTTACCGTCGCGGCCGAGGCCGACGTCCGGCTGCAGCTGCCCGACGGCCCGACCCGGGTGCCGGTGAGCCGGGCCGAGTTCGAGGAGCTGATCCGCCCCGGGCTGCGGCTCACCGTGGAGACCCTGGCCGGGGCGGTCCGGGCGGCCGGCCTGACCGCCGACCAGCTCGACGGGGTGCTGCTGATCGGCGGTTCGGCCCGGATCCCGCTGGTGGCCGACCTGGTCGCGCAGCGGCTGCCGGTCGGCGTGACGGTGGAGTCCGATCCCCAGCTCACCGCCGCCGCCGGGGCGGCCTGGGCGGCCCGGCAGATCGTCGCCCCACCTCGACCGTCGCGCTGGGACCGCACCGATCCGGGCCGGCCCACGCCGGGTGGCCGCGCCCCGGAGCGGGCCGGCCCGGCGACCGTTCCGGCTCGCCGGCCGGACCTGGCCGACGACGGCCGGCGCGAGCCACCACCCCGCCCACCAGTCAGGATCACCCCACTGAAGCTGCCCCGGAACCGCCTGGCGCAGCCGGCCGCCGGCCCGGCCAACCGGGACCGGACCGCCTACTCCCGAGCCCGTTCGTGAGGACATCCTTGAGCTTGCCGACCACCACCGAACCGCAGCTCGTCCTGGACGAGCCGTCCCGGGCGCTCCTCGACGCCATCGAGACGGACCCGCACGCGCCGCTCACCGCGGCCATCCAGGCTCCCGGCGGGTACGGCAAGTCCAGCCTGCTGGCGGAGGCGCGACGGCGGTACCGGCAGGCGGGAGTGCCGGTCTGGGACGGTTGGACCGGCCCGGCCGGACCGGTCGACCCCGGCACGCTGGCCTGGGCGGACCGGGCCGCGAGCCTCCTCGGCGCGGCCGGCGACCACACCGCACTGGCCGGCCACGCGCTCCTGGTCGACGACGCACACCTGCTGCACGACGCCGCCCTGCGGGAGCTCTGCACGCTCGTCCGCACCGGTCGGATCAGGTTGCTGCTGGCGTACCGGCCCTGGCCGCGACCGCCGGCGCTGGCCGAACTGGCCGAGCTGCTGCGGCGGGACCGGCCGGCGCTGCTGCCGGCTCCGTTCACCCCGGCGGAGACCGCCACCCAGCTCGCCCGGGTCGGCGGCGCGGCCCCGCATCCGGCGATGGTCAGCTTCGTGCACCGGCAGACCGGGGGCATTCCCCGGTCGGTCGATCGGCTGGCCCGCACGCTCGGCTCCGCCGCCATCGCCGGGCCGCCCCCGCCGGAGGTGCCCGAATCCGCGCTGGCCGCGTTCGCGCCGGACCTGGAGGAGCTGACCGGGGACGTCCGCCGGATTCTGCTGGCGGTCGCGGCCGGCGTCGAGTTCCCGGTCGAGATGCTCGACCGGCTGCTGACCGGTCCGGCGTCGACCTCCCCGGACGGCCCCGACCGGGGCGTCCACACCGCGGACGGTGGCGGGACGGTGGCGGCGGCCCGGGCCGCCGGGCTGCTCGGGCGGGACGACCGACTGCCACCGATCGTCCGCCGGGCACTCGTCTCGCTGGCCCCACCGGCCGAGCGGGCCGACGTGTGGCGCCGACTCGCCGAGCTGCAGCTGCGTCGCGGTGGACCCGTGTTGCCGCTGGTCCGCCCGCTGCTCGGCACCGCCGGCGGAACCGGCTGCCCGGTCCCGCTGTTGACCGCGGCCGCCGAGGAGGCACTCGCCGACGACCCGGGGCTCGCCACCGACCTGTTCGCCGCCGCGGTCGCCGCCGGCGGACCGGCGACCGCCCGACAGGCCACCGCCGCCGCCCTCGCCGGGCACCTCGACTCCGCGCTCCGGTTGGCCGACCGGCTGGTCGAGGCGGCCGGGCCGACGGACCGGGCGGAGGCGGCCACGGTCGCCGCCACCGCGCTGACCCACCGGGGTCAACACGGCCGGGCCGCCGACCTCTACCGCTGGTCGGGCACCACCTCGTCACTGGCGTTCGCCGCGATCAGCGCCCTCGCCACCGGCGACCGCGACGATCTCGACCGGCTGGTCCGCGAACCACCGACCGGCGGGCCGCCGACCCTGCTCACCGGGGCCGCCACCCAGACCGCCCGCGGGGTACGCGAGACGCTGTCCGAGCCGCCGACCACCGCGCTGGCCACCCTGGTCCGGGCGGCCGGGCTGCTGGAACCGGCCGGTCGGGCCGTACTGCTGCCGGACAGCCCGGCCGCCCTGGCCGCCCTGGTGGCCATGCACTGTGGGGAGCTGGACATCGCCGACCGGGTGCTGGAGCGGGCCACCGCCAGCCGCACCGGCGCCGCGCTGATGGCCCGCCGGCACGGCCTGCTGCAGGCCTGGATCGCGATGGTGCGGGGCCACTGCGGTGCGGCCACCGACCGGCTCGCCACCGTGCTCGGGCGGGACGACGCCGAGCCGGCCGACGGCGCCGCGTCGACCGACGACGGCGGGCCGTCCGCCGGCCGATCCGGGGCAGCGGGATCGGTCGGACCGGACGTCGGCGGGCTGGAGTCGCGGGATCTGCTCTTCGCCGCCGGCCTGGAACTCGGCATCGCCCGGCGCAACAGTGACCTGCCGGCGCTGCGCCGGGCCTGGGAGCAGGCCCGCGAGGCGGTCATCCGGCACCCCGTCGACCTGTTCACCCTGCTGCCCCTCGGGGAGTTGGCGGTGGCGGCCGCCCGGCTGGGTGAGCTGGCCCAACTCGCCCCGTACCTGGCGGAAGCCAGCACGGTGCTGGCCCGGCTCGGCGACCCGCCGTTGTGGGCGGCCCCGCTGCACTGGAGCAATCTGCACGCCGCGATCATCGCCGAACAGCCTGCCGAGGCCGACCGGCACGTCGCCGCGCTCACCGCCGCCGCCGGCCACAGCCGATACGCCGCCGTGCTGGCCACCGCGGCGCAGAGCTGGGTGGAGGTGCTGCGCGGGACCGTCGATCCGGTCCGGGTCGAGGGCGCCGCCCGGGGCCTGCACGGCATCGGTCTGCACTGGGACGGGGCCCGGCTGGCGGGCCAGGCGGCGATCCGGACCTCGGACCGCAAGGCGATGACCACGCTGCTCGACTGCGCCCGGATGTTGCAGGGCCGCACCGGTGGTCCCGGTCGGGCACCCGGCTCCGCCGCCGACCCGGTGACCGGCCGGGACCAGGGCCGACTCAGCGATCGCGAACAGGAGGTGGCCGACCTGGTGCTCGCCGGGCTCACCTACCGGCAGATCGGCGACCGGTTGTTCATCTCGGCGAAGACCGTCGAACACCATGTGGCCCGGATCCGGCAGCGGCTGAACTGCGCCAACCGCAGTGAGCTCCTGGCCCGGCTGCGGGTGATGGCGGATGACCGATCCGGTGGCAGCGACCTGACCGGCCAGCCATGGCCGGCCTGAACACGAAGCCGGCCGGGGCCGGGGTGACCGCACCGCCGGGCCGGACCGGCTCGGCGGGTCGGCGCCGGGTCGCGTTGCTGGTGGCGGCGCTGACCCTGTGCTGGGGGTACGCGGCGTTCCTGACCGGACGGGACGCCGCCGACCTGCTCCGGGTACGCACCCTCAGCACCACGCTCGGGCAGCCCACCGACGCGCTGATCCTCAGCCTGCAGACCGAGCGGCGGCTCACCGCGGCCGCGCTGGCGGAGCCCGGCGGCGGTCCGGCGTCGCTGGCCGCCCAGCGGGCCGACACCGACGCGGCGATCGCCAAGCTCCGCGCCTTCAACACCGGCACCGACCTCCGGCTGGTCGGTGCCGAGGAGGTACGCGACCGGGCGGCTGAGCTGATCCGGCGGCTGGACACCCTCGATCCGCTGCGCCGGTCGGTCGACGCGGGCGGGCTGGACCGCGACCAGGCCACCACGGCCTACACCGAGATGATCGATGCCGGATTCGCCGTCTACGCCGGCCAGTGGACGAGTCGGGAGACCGGCCTGATCGAGCAGACCAGGTCGTTCGTGGCGCTGGCCCGCGCCCGCGAGGTGCTGGCCCGGGAGGACACCCTGCTCACCGGAGCGCTCACCGCGCGGCGGTTGACGCCCGCCGACCGGGCCCGGCTGGCCGACCTGGTGGCGGCGCAGCGGTTCGTCCGCGCCGAGGCCGCCGCCGCCCTGCCGCCGCCGGAACGCGACCGCTACCGCACGCTTGTCGGCGGGGACGGGCTGACCGCGCTGCGCACCCTGGAGGACCAGCTGACCGCGCCCGGCAGCGGCGACGACGAGATCCCGGCGATCCCGCCACAGGTGTGGCGGTCGGCCGTGGAGCCGGTCCTCGCCGACCTGCGGGACCTGGTGGCAGACGGGGTCCGCGACAGCGTGGAGCGGGCCACCCCGGCCACGATCGGGGTGGTGGTCCGCACCGGCCTGGTGGGCGGCCTCGGCTTCCTCGTGGTGGTGGCGGCGATCGTCGGCGCCCTCGCCACGACCCGGTGCCCGGCCCGCCGGCCGGTGGAACAGGCCGACCCGACCGAACCCATCCACCCACCCGACCAGCCGCAACCGGGCGACCGGACCCACCCGAGCGACCGGACCCGAACGAGCGACCGGACCCGAACGAGCGACCGGACCCGAACGAGCGAACTGGCCCGACCGAGCGACCGGCACGTCCACAACGGTTCGTTGGCCGATCCGTCCAGGTTGCCGGGCGATGACCTCTTCCTGCAGCTCAGCCGCCGCAACCAGGTGCTGCTTCGCCAGCAGCTGAACCTGCTGGACGCGATGGAGCGTCGCGAGACCGACGCCGAGGAGCTGGCCGACCTGTTCCGGGTGGACCATCTGACGACCCGGATCCGGCGCAACGTGGAAAGAATGATCACCGCCGCCGGGGCCCGGCCGGCCCGGCGCTGGCGGCGGCCGGTGCCGTTGATCGACGTGGTCCGCGGGGCGGCCGGTGAGGTGGCCGAGTACGAGCGGGTGCTGGTCTCCTCCGCCTGGGCCGGATCGCTCGCCGGACCGGCCGTCCTGGATCTCACCCACCTGCTGGCCGAACTCATCGAGAATGGTCTGCACTGCTCCCCGCCGGAGAGCACGGTCCGGGTGAGCGTGCAGTTCCGCGACCACGGTTGCCTGATCGTCGTATTGGACGACGGGCCGGGCCTGGCCCCGGAGACGCTCGCCGCCGCGAACGCCCTGCTGCGCGACCCGCCGCCGGTCCGGCCGCCGGGGGCGGGACACGGCCTGTACGGGGCCGCCCTGGCGGCCAGCCGGTGGAGGGTCCGGGTCGAGCTGGCCCCGGGACACCGCGGCGGCACCGCCGCCCGGGTGCTCATTCCCGCCGCGCTGCTCGCCGGACCCGGCGGTCCCGGCGGTGAGCAGACGACGATGGAGCTGCCCGCGGTCGACCCCCAGGGCCAACCCGACGGCCAGCCGGACGATCCGACCAACGGACCGGCACCGGTACCCGCCCCGCACCCCGCGCCGGCCGGACCCACTCGCGCCGCCAACCCCGCCAGCGGCGCCAGCGGCGCCAACCCCGCCAGCGGCGCCAACCCCGCCAGCGGCGCCAACCCCGCCAGCGGCGCCAACCTCACCAGCTCCGCCGACCCCACCCGGGCGGCCGACCGCACCCGCAGGACCGGGCCGGCCGACCGGGTCACCCTGCCGAACCGGCGGCGTCCCCAATGACCACGCGTGGATACCCCGCCGTGCTGGCCAACCTCGACGAGGAGGACGCCTGGTACGACGACGACGCCGGGCCGGTGGTCCGGCCGTACGCGATGACCAGCGGTCGGACCCGGCCGGTCCGGCCGGAGCTGGACCTGATCTCCCAGGTGACGACCTGCCCGGACGTCCGGGGTGCGGAGCCGCTGTCGCCGGAGCAGACTGAGATCATCGAGCGCTGCCGGCGACCGCTGTCGGTGGCCGAGATCGGCGCGGCGCTGAACCTCCCGGTCGGCACCGTACGGGTCCTGGTCGGCGACCTGCTCGACGCCGGGCTGGTCGAGACCCGGGAGCCGCCGCTGTTGACCGAGCTGCCCTCCGAGAATCTGCTGGAGGCGCTCCTCGCCGGACTGCGTGCGCTGTGACGGCGGACGGGCCGGAAACGGTCGGGCCGGAAACGGTCGGGCGGAGAGCCGGCCGGGTGGGGGCCGGGTGAGCAAGGAGACAGTGGTGAGCAGAGTCAGGCAGGGTCCCCCGCGGACCAGGGCGGTGGCCGCGCTGGACCTCGCGCAGGCCGCGGTGAGTGGCCTCGGGCGGGCGCCCCACCGGCTGGTGACCGGAGCCCGCGGCAACCGGCTGATGATGCGCGGACTGGTCGTCGCGGCCATCGCCGTGGTGGTGGGAACCGGCCTGGTGGTCACCGCGCTGGTGCGGACGCCGGACGGGCTCGCTCCGCTGGGCGTGGCGCCGCCGGCCGCCACCGAGGCGGCACCCACCTCGGACCCCGGCACGGCCGGCATCGGCCCGGGTGGCACCGACGGCGCCCCCGCCGGGTCCGTCGACCCGCCGGGTCCGACCGACGGTCCGACGACCGCACCGCCGCCGGCCGCCGAACCGCCCGCGCCGGTGCCGCTGACCGCCGGGTACGCGACCGAGGATCCGTCCCTCCTCGGTTACCTGGGGGCGGTGGAGATCGCCAATCCCGGGCCGGTCGCGGTGTCCGGCTGGACGGTGGTGATCACCCTGCCGCGGCGTACCCTCGCGGTCGGCCAGGTCACCGGGGCGCAGGCGGCGCAGGACGGTGCCATCTGGACGTTCACGCCGCTGCCGGACGCCGCCGGCGTGCCGGCCGGCGGCACCTTCCGATTCACCTTCCGGGTCTCCGGTGCCGCGCTCGGTGCCACCACGCCGACGGCCTGCACGATCGACGGTCGGCCGTGCACCGGCGACCTGCCGTCGCCGACCCCCTGATGGCCGGTTCCCGCTCGCCTACACGGTGAGGGTCCAGCCGTCGAGGTGGCCGGTGTCGTAGGCGAAGACGTCGCGGACCCGCAACCGCCAGGTCCCGTCGGCGGGCTCGGCCGAGAGGTCCACCGCAAAGGTGGCGTCGACGTTGTCGGCGCTGTCCAGATAGCTCGCGGACTTCAGTCGGTACGCCGAGCCGTCCGGCGCGATCAGATCGACCACCAGGTCACCCCGGTAGCTGTGCAGGATCCGCACAGCGACCGTCGCCCGTGCCGCGGCGACCCGCCCGCAGCCGGTGATGGTGACCGGGCTGTGCACCGGCGGGCCGGCGTCCGGGATGCGGTGATCGGTCCCGTTGCTCGCGGTGCAGGTGCCGCCCGTTCCGGTGACCGTCAGGACGTAGCTCGCGGTCCGGGTGACCAGCCGACCGGTACCGGTCACCGTCACCGGGTACCGGCCGGCCGGGGTGCCCACCGCCGTGCTGATCGTCAGGGTGGCGGACTCGCCGGAGGTGACGGTGGGCGGCTCGAACACCCCGGTGGCACCGGCGGGCAGACCGCTCAGGGTGAGCCGTACCGGCTGCGCGGAACCGCTGGTGGTGGCGGTACGGACGGTCGTGGTGACCGAGCCGCCGGGGGCCGTCGAGCCAGCCGCCGGGGTGAGGGCGACGGAGAAGTCGTCCGCCGGGGGCGGTCCGTCCGGGAGGGTGACCCGCAGCAGCCGGTTCGGCGAGCCGGCGCCCGGGCTGGTCACCACCCCGGTGGTGGCGGTCTCCACCAGACGGTCGCGGACCTGCTGCGGGCTCCAGGACGGATTGGCGGCCAGCAGCAGGGCGGCGGCGCCGGCCACGTGTGGGGCCGCCATCGAGGTGCCGCTTATCGTGTTGCTGGCGCCGTCACCGGTATGCCAGGCCGAGGTGATCCCCGAGCCGGGCGCGAACAGGTCCAGGCAGGAGCCGATGTTCGAGAAGGACGACCGGGAGTCGTTCAAGGTGGTGGCACCGACGGTGATTCCCTCGGCGACCCGGCCCGGCGAGTTGCCGCAGGCGTTGGCGCCGAAGTCGTTCCCGGCGGCCAGGCCGTAACTGATGCCCGAGTTGATCGAGTTGCGAACCGCGGTGTCCAGGGAGAGGGTGGCCGCGCCGCCGAGACTCATGTTGGCGACCGCCGGTCGGACGGCGTTGGCGGTCACCCAGTCGACGCCGGCGACGACCCCCGCCGTGGTGCCGCTGCCGCCGCAGTTGAGCACCCGTACCCCGACGATCCGGACCGCCTTGGCCACCCCGTGGGCCGAGCCGCCGATGGTGCCGGCGACGTGGGTGCCGTGCCCGTTGCAGTCGTCGGCCGGTCCGCCGTCGACCGCGTCGAAACCGCTAACCGCCCGGCCACCGAAGTCGGAGTGGCTGACCCGGACTCCGGTGTCGATGACGTAGGCGTGCACGTCGGTGGCGGGGTCCGGGTACGTGTAGGAGCTGTCCAGCGGCAGGTTGCCCTGGTCGATCCGGTCGAGCCCCCAGGACGGCGGGTTCGGCTGGATCCCGGCGAGGGTGACGGCGTGGTTCTGCTCGACGAACGCGACCGACGGGTCGGCGGCGATCCTGGCCGCCACCCGCGCCGGCGCCCGCAGTTCGGCACCGCGCAGCGCCGCCCGGTAGGTGCGGGCCACCGTGCCGCCGTACCGGTGAACCAGGTCCCCGACCGCGGCGCCCACCTCGCTGGCGGCGACCGCGGAGGTCTCGAAGACGACGAGGTAGCTGCCGGCGATGGCGGTCGGGCCGCCGGCGGAACGGATCACCCCGGCGGGCTCGGCCGCCGCGGCGGGCGTGGCGGCTACCGCCAACAGGCCGCAGATGGCCGATACGGCGACAGCGGCGCGGTGGGAGCGGCGCATCTCTTCTCCTTCTCTCAGCGGGGTGGGGCCGTCCGCGGGGTTGCGGCCCTTACGGGTCTGATCTGGGGGAGCACGGGGGGTACGACCCGGATTCGGGCGGCCGCGAACCGGGAAAGAATCGGTTTCATGAACATCGAGCTGGCAATGCTGATCGGGCTCGCCGCCGGGTGGCTCGCGGCCGGCCTGGTGGCCGACGGCCTGCCCGGCGCCCGAACCGCCGGAGCGTTGCGCCGACGCACCGGCTCGCTCCTCGCGCTCACCCTGGCCGGGCTCCTGGCGATGGCGGCGGTCGGGTTTGCCGCTCTGATCTCGGCGGGGCCGACCGTGGCCGACCGGCTCAGCCTGCACCTCGCCCTGCCGGCGATGCCGGCGATGGTGGTGGCGCTCTCGGCCGTACCTCGGTTGCGTCGGCTCTGGCTGGCCGCCGGCGCCTTCCGGGCGGCGCCGGACACCCCGGTGCCGCCGGCCCTGCGCGCCGGTGCCGCCCATCCGATGATCGGCTTCCCGTTGCAGGTCGCCGGCCTGGTGACCCTGCCGGCGATGGTGACCGCCACCGGCCTGGTGGCACTGACCGGACCGGCGATGATCGGGATGGTGCTCACCGGCGCGGTCTTCGTCGCGGTGACGATCGGCGTCCGGCATGCCCTGCGCCACAGCCGGCTCGCGGAGCGGGCCGTAGTGGTGCGGCCGCCGGCCTCACCGCGGCCGAGTGGTCTCTTGCACGTATAGCAGTTCCAGGATGGACCGGGCGGCCTCGAACCAGCGATCCAGCCACTCGGTTCCCGGGGCGGTTCCGCGGGGCGGGAGTTCGAGCAGCAGGCCCCGCAGCAGCGGATGTTCCACAAGCGACTCGCCGGAACCGGCGTGCCAGTCCTGGGGTGGGTAACCGACCGGATCGGGGCCGGGCAGGTCACCGAGTCCGTTCAGGTCGAGCGGGGTCGGCGGCAGGTCGGCGGGTCCCACCAGCTCCAGACCGGCCGGGTCGCCGCCGATCTCCACCGACGGGCCGAGGTCCTCCCGGGGCGGATTCTCGCGGCGCGCTCCGCGGTACTTCCCGGCGAACCGCGCCGGCTTGGCAGAACCGTTGCTCAGGTCGTCCAATTCGATAGTCATCGTCTCGCCCGCCTCGCTAGTCGCCCGCCTGATCGGCCCGCCAGCGCGGATGGGGAGTGGTTTCCGCGGTGTCGGGTGTCCGGTACAACGACCCGGGCCGGACTTTGGCGACGGGTCGGCCGGGAAACGGCCGGGGCGCGACCGTCCGCCGGCTCCGCACCGGCTCGGACGATCGCGCCCCCGGATGGCGCAACATCCATCCGACCTGCTGATCTGGTGTCGATTCCGCTTACCCCGGCCGGTCAGGCCAGGTCGAACTCGCCGACCTTTGTACTTCCGACGAAGGCACCCCATTCGCCAGGGCTGAAGATCAACGCTGGGCCGGTCGGGTTCTTCGAGTCGCGTACGGCGACGGCGCCAACGGCGAACGCCACCTCGACGCAGTTGTCGCAGTTCGGCCCACTGCGCGAGCTCTTACGCCAGGCCACACTGCTCAAGTCCACGCGGAACCCTTTTGCCTTGACTTCCACAACGGCTCCTTTGCCAGCTTCGCGATGAGAGCTACGGTCTCCTCCGGGCGGATGGCCGCTGCTCGGATGTGGTCGAAGATGAACGCGTACTTCTGTAGCTCTTCACTCTTCTCCAGGAAGAGACCACCCGTGGCGTTCTCCGCGTAGACCACGTCGGGGTCTCCCGGTTCCGGGAAGTCGAGAATCGTGAACGTGCCGTCCATGCCGGCGTGCGCGCCGACCTCGAACGGCAGGACCTGGAGCGTGACATTCGGCAGGTCGGCGGCTTCCACCAGCCGCTCCAACTGGGTCCGCATCACCGCATCGCCGCCCACCGGCCGACTCAACACCGCCTCATCGAGCACCACCCATAGATCGATCGGATCGTCTTGGGTCAATAACGACTGGCGGCCCAGTCGGACACGGACGCGTTGTTCGACCTCGTCGGCGGTTATGTCGGGACGGGCGGATCTGATCATGGCGCGGGCATACTCCTCGGTCTGCAACAGCCCGGGAACAACCTGCTGCTCGTACGCCCGGATTGACCCGGCCGCCGCCTCCATGCCGACGTAGGCGCCGGTCAGCACGGTGCTGTACGGATGCCACCAGCCCTTCTGCCGGGCCTCTCGGGCGATCTGGATCAACTCGTCACGCTCCACGCCGCCGACGCCGTATATGTCGAGCATGTCGCGGACATCGCGAACTGTCGCCATGGTGTGTCCGGTCTCGATCCGGGACACCTTCGACGCGGAACACTCCAACCGCTCGGCGACCCCGTCGATGGTGACGTTCGCCGCGTCCCGGAGCCGGCGAAGTTCGGCTCCGAGTCGACGGCGACGGATGGTCGGGCTCCGGCGCTCGGTCACCGGGTCACCTCCGGTCAATCGCGCGAGTGGAAGACCCCGCCGCGGGCGCGACCTCGAACAGCGGGCGATCAGGACGGCGGCGAAAGTTGTCATGATTCAGTCGGCCGCGCAACCGAAACGGATCCAGTCTGCCGCCCGGCACTCGGCCCATCAAGCGGCCGGATGTCATCGAATCACCCTTTGGAGCAAGAACCAAACTGCAACTTGCATTGATCATGTTCTTGATGCAGTCTGTCCGTATGCCTCAGGTTACGCAGCGTCCTCACGGTAACGGGTGGTCGAGGGCCGCCCCCCACCGACCACCCGGTCGCGCCGTAACCTGGGCCGGATCCCCAACTCCGGGGTAATCAGGCCCAGCCGCTGTAAGCCAGCGGACGCTACGGCGGCTGGCGCGGTCCCGGAGTCGACGGGTGTTGGCCGGGCCGGACCTGCTGACGATCTGCGGATCGGTCCGTCCGGTCTGGCCAACCCCCCCACCAGACACACCCGAGCCGGTCCCATCCGGCCACTTTGAACAGGAGCTGATGTGCTACCCCGCTCCGGCGACGTTCTACATGTGACCCGCGCGGCGAGCGTGCAGTTCGCCGAGCCGATCCTCTTCCGGGTGATCCGGGTGCACGACTGGCCCACCTACACCGGCTGGGTCTGGCTGGACGGCTACCAGCTCAACTCGGCCGGCGACGCGGTCGAACGCCGGTCCATCTTCGTGCAGGTCGCGGGGCTCAATCAGCTACGGCCGACGCCGATCCGGCGCAACCAGCGGCCGATCTCCCCGATCCGGCGTACCTCGTCGTCGGTGGTCGCCAGGCGGTTGCGGGTCAGCTGACCGGGCCTGAGGGTCAGTCGTTCGGATCCGGCCCGGCCGAGGTCGACGGGCCGGTCGGACCGGGTTCCGGACTGGCCGGCTCCGCGACCACCAGGATCACCGGCTCCCCCTCCGCCACCGGCTCACCGGCGGCCGGGTCCGTCTCGATCACCGTCCCGGCCGGACGGTTCGACGGCCGCAGCCGGATCTGGTAGTCGATGCCCAACCCGTCGAGCAGGTCGGTTGCCGCCTGCCGGGGCAGCCCGACCAGGGGCGGCATCGGCACGCTCGCCGGCGTCGTCTCCGCCGGCGTCGGCGAGGCGGTGGTGGGCGCCGCCGAGGTCGGGCGCGGCGTGGGTGAGGCGGTCGGTGCCGGCGACGGCACGGGCGGGCCGTCACTGTCCCCGGTGGACTGCAGGATCAACCAGCCACCGAAGATCAGGACTCCGATCAGGATCAGCGCCACCACCCCGACCAGGATCGGCATCCACCACCGCCGGTCGGACTGCTCGTAGTACTCGCCGCCGCCCCAGTCCGGTGGGGAGCCGGCCGCCGCCGACCGTGGCGGCGGCACACCGGCCCGGCCCGACCAGGCCGGCCCCCGGTCCGACCCGGACCCGGCCGGCGAGACCGGCACTCCGCCGGCCGTCGGCGGCAACGCGGCGGTCTCGTCACCGCCCGTCGGCGGCAACGCGGCGGTCTCGTCACCGCCCGTCGGCGGCAACGCGGCGGTGTCACCGGGCTGCGGGGGCAGCGCGGCGGTGTCACCGGGCTGCGGGGGCAGCGCGGCGGTCCGGTCGTCAGCGCGATCAACCGGTTCGCCGCCGGGTTCCTGACGCTCGTCGGCCATGGCCGGTCCCCTCCCCACCCGGTGGGCGCCCGCCCCACGACTGTGTCAACTATCTCTCGCGGAACCCGGCGGCACCGGGCTCAGTTGTCCAACTGACAGACCCGGCCCGGCGCGACGGTCAGCCCTCCGGCGAGGCGCTCGGCCGGTCCGGGTCGCCACCGCAGTAGAGGTTCACCTGGTCGTTCCAGCGGACCTCCGTCCCGGCGGCCGGGTCCTGCCGGACCACCGGCCCGACCTTACCGGTGGGATACCTCGGGTAGAGACCATTGTCGATCAGTTTGGCGGCGGCCCGGGCGCAGGGCAGGCCGGTGGCCTCCGGAACCGCCACCGCCGGGGCCGCGCCGACGACGTACAGCTTGACGGTGGTTCCCCGGCCGACGGTCGTGCCGGCCCGGGGCTCGGTCCGGGACACGGCCGGATCGTCGCCGGCCGCGCCGAAGATCACCTGCCAACCCAGGCCGCGCTTACGCAGCTCGGTCCGCGCCTCCTTGAAGTCCGTGCCCACCAGGTCCGGCAGCCGAAGCCGGTTGTCCGGCACCTCGGGCAGGGCGGTCGGCCGATCCGGCGTCACGGCCGGGGGTTCCGGTTCCGGGGTGGTCGGGACGGGCGCCGGGGTGGTCGCGGTCGGGCTGGCGCCGGCCAACCGGTCCTCCGGGTCCGCGTCGCCGCCGACTCCGCCGGCGAGCAGCCACCCACTGAGCGTGCCGATCGCGGCGAGCAGGACGAAACCCGCGATGACGCCCGCGACCAGCGGAAGCCGCCCGCGTCCCGCCGGCCGCTGCGGTTCCGCCCCACCCGGGAACCCGTCCGCCATCTTCGAACACCGCCTCACCATCCGGGCGGTAGCACCCGCCGAGATCCCGTCACCGACGTGCCCCGCTGACCGACAGCATCCTGTGCCCTGTCCAGCACGGCAACCGGCACCCACGGTGAGCAGGCCGGTACGCTGCTCCGCCCGGCTCGCCCCGCTGGCGGCTGAACGCTACGCTGCCCGGCATGGCCGCACGAGGCTGGGGAGGGTCGATCGCCACGGCGATCGGCGTCGCCGCCGGCGCGGGGGCCGCGCAGCTGGGACTCGGGTACGGGCTCGGCATCATCGCGTGGTTGCCGTCCGCCGACGGCGCGGCCGAGGCCGCCTGGGTAGCCAGCCTGACCTGGGCCGTCTGGATCGCCGCCACCTCCACCATCTTCGGCGCCACGCTGGCCCACCGGCTCGGCCGACCGGACGTCGACCGGGCGGGCGCACCAGCGGAGGCCGACGACCGGTGGGCGCCGACCGGTCCCCGGCACGGCGAGTCCCTCCGGTCGGTGGACGGCCCGCTGTGGCGAATCTCGCTCGCGGTCGCCGCCGCCGTCGGCGCGCTGCTCACCGTCGCGCTGGTGGCCGTGCCGGCCCGGGCGGCCACCCGGGCCGACACCTTCTCGCCGCAGACCATCGCCGCCGGGTACGCGGTGCTCGGCATCCTGCTCGGCCTGTTGGCGGCCTGCTGGGCCCTGCACTCGCCGGCGGTCGCCAGCAACATCATCGGCACCGCGGGCTGGCTCTGGTCGCTCGCGGTGGTGGCGGTGGCCAGCGGTGTGGCGGCCGGCCGCGGACTGGCCACGGCCCAACTGGGGGTCTGGCAGATCACCTCCGACGGCGAGCGGTTCTGGTACCGCGACCACCTCTACTGGCCGGCGGCGGCGCTCGCTCTCGGCTCGGCGCTGGTGATCGGCGCACTCACCGCCCGGGCCGCCGCCCGGACGGCACGGACCCGGGTCGGCGCCACCGTCTCGGGCGCGGTCGGCCCGCTGCTGGTGGCGGTCGCCTACTTCCTGACCGCGCCCCGACTGATCGGCAGCGAACCCGAGCAGCTCTCCGCGCACCTGATGGCGCCGTACGCGGTGATCGCCGGGCTGGCCGGCTCGGCGCTTGTCGCGGCCCTGGCCCAGCGCCGCGAGTTCGCCTCGGCAACGGTCGAGCCGGATCGGTACCGCTCGGACCTCGACCACCCCGAGGACGCCCGGGCCGCTGCCGCGGACGCGACGGCGCCAGCCCGCGCAACCGGCACCGATCCGGAGGCCGACCGGACGGACGAGGATCGGCAGGCCGGGCCGGCGGTCGGCGGGGAGCGTACCGAGTCCGATCGTCCGGCCGCCGAGTCCGGCCGGGAGCCGGGGCCGACCCGGCGCGGTTCGGCAAAGGGGCTGCGCGGCCGGATCGGCCGGCAGCGGGCCACCACCGACGATCCGCCGCCGCCTGCGGGCGCCGCCACCAGTGACGACCGCCCCGCGGACTGATCGCCCGAGACGGACCCCGCCCGCTCCCGCACGAGCAGCGGAACTCCCGTGCTCGTGGCGCAGCCAGGCCGTGACGAGACGCCGAATCCCGACGGCCCAGTGCGCCACGATCACGGGTGACGGCGGGTCACTCCACCGGCCAGCTGTGTACCGGCTCGTTGGTGCGCTGCAGGTCGCCGTACCGTTTCAGCATGTGACGCAGCGCGGCCGGGCGGTCCAGGCCGCGGTGGTGTTCGGCGGCCCAGACCGTTTCGGTCTGCCAGACCGCGCCGTTGCGGCCGGTGCGACAGCGCTCCTCGATCACGCCGAGTAACCGGTCGCGCTGCTTCGGGCTGACTCCGAACCGGTCCAGTCCGGTGGCGGCCCGGGGCAGCAGGACGTCGAGGACCAGGTCGGTGACGCGCACCTCGCCCAGGCGTGGCCAGTAGACGGTGGCGTCGATGCCGCGCCGGGCGGCAGCGTGGAAGTTCTCCTCCGCGACGCTGAACGTCAACTGGCTCCAGATCGGCCGCTCGGCCTCCGCCATCTCCCGGGCCAGCCCGAAGTAGAAGGCGGCGTTGGCGAGCATGTCGATCACCGTGGGGCCGGCGGGGAGCACCCGGTTCTCCACCCGCAGGTGCGGCCGGCCGGCCATGATGTCGTACACCGGGCGGTTCCAGCGGTAGACGGTGCCGTTGTGCAGCCGCAGTTCGCCCAGCTGGGGTACTCCGCCGCTGTGTAGCACCTCGACCGGGTCCTCGTCGTCGCAGATCGGCAGCAGCGGCGGGAAGTACCGGACGTTCTCCTCGAAGAGGTCGAAAATGGAGGTGATCCACCGCTCCCCGAACCAGACCCGAGGGCGTACGCCCTGGGCCTTCAGCTCGTCCGGTCGGGTGTCGGTGGCCTGCTCGAAGACCGCTACCCGGGTCTCGGCCCAGAGTTGTCGCCGGTACAGGTAGGGCGAATTGGCTCCCAGCGCCACCTGCACCCCGGCGATCGCCTGGGAGGCGTTCCAGTAGTCGGCGAAGCTGTCCGGCGCCACCTGGAGGTGGAACTGGACGCTGGTGCAGGCCGCCTCGGGGGCGATCGAATCGGTGTGGATCTGCAGCCGCTCGACGCCCCGGATGTCCAGCTCGATGGCCTCGCCGCGGGCCGCCACGATCTGGTCGTTGAGGGTCCGGTACCGCCCGTTGGTGGAGATGTTGTCCAGGGTCAGGTGCCGGGAGGTGAGGGTCGGCAGGGTGCCGATCAGGATGATCCGGGCGTCCGACTTCATCGCCCGGTCGTCGGCCCGGCCGATGCTGGCCAGCAGGTCACCCTCGTACTCGGCGAAGCCGGTCTCCTCGATCAGCCGGGGCGGGGTGTTGAGTTCGAGATTGAACTGGCCGAGTTCGGTCTGGAAGGTGGGGTCGGCGATGTTGGCGAGCACCTCGTCGTTGCGCATCGCCGGCTCGGCGTGGGCGTCGACCAGGTTGAGTTCGATCTCCAGCCCGGTCATCGGCCGGTCCGCGTCGAACCCGAAGTCGTCGAGCATCAGGGCGAAGACGTCCAGGCAGCGTCGGACCTTCTGCCGGTACCGGACCCGGTCCTTACGGGAGAACGCGTCGGGAGAGAAGTCCTGGCCCATGTGTCCTCCCCGGCGCGAGGCGGTATGTCGGCGCGACCCGGTGGCCTGGCGGCACGGCCGCCGGGAAGCGCGGTGGAACTTTCACGGTATGGCTGCCGAGCGCGTCTGACCAGCCGCTATGTCTCCAACGTCAGCTGGTCGTCCAGCCATGAAACGGCCGGACGGCCCGTCGGGAGCCCGTGGAGAGCATCGGCCCGCGACCACCCTGGCATACGATCTCCACCGCTCTGTCACCGGGCGTCATACCCAGAGGGACGCCCCGGTCACCGTGGGCCTGGTCACCGGGGCGTTTCTCGTCAGGGCGGCGGGCGCCGTCCGACCGGGGCTCAGCCCTGGCGGATCGCCTCCCCCTCGATCTCGATCTTGACCTTCTTGCCGACCAGCACGCCGCCGCTCTCAATGGCGACGTTCCAGGTCAGACCGAAGTCCTCACGGTCGATCTCGGCGGTGGCGGAGAAGCCGAACACCTCCTGGCCGTAAGGGCTGGTGCCGGCGCCCTCGAACTCGACCTGGAGGTCGACGGGGCGGGTGACGTCCTTGATGGTCAGCTCGCCGGCGAGGACGAACTCGTTGCCGCTGTGCGACTTCACGCCGGTGCTGCGGTACTCCAGGGTCGGGTACTTCTCGGCCTCCAGGAAGTCGCCGCTGCGCAGGTGGTTGTCGCGGTCGGCCTGACCGGTGGTGATGCTCGCGGCCTGCAGGGTCGCGGTGACCGAGGAGGCCAGCGGGTCCTCGGCGACGGTGATGGTCGCGGTGGCCTCGGCGAACTCGCCCCGGACCTTGCTCACCATCATGTGCCGGGCCACGAAGCCGACGCGCTTGTGCGCCTGGTCGAGCTCGTAGGTGCCGGCGGCCGGGATGGTGAGACCGTCCCAGGAGCGGGTAGCGGAACCGGTGCTGCTGGTCATCGTGATGCCTTCCGTGAGAATTCGTTTACTGCGCCAACGACTGACGTAGCAACTATAGCCAAAGCAATATTCCCCGTGTCAAGCACTGGTACGATGGGCAGGTGACCGAGGAGATGAACGTCTTCGACGACAGCCGGATCACCGCCATCGGCCTGCTCGTCGAGACCTACACGGGCCTGTCGGCGCGGTTCGCCGCGCAGTTCGAGGCGCACGGGCTCTCGGCGGTGGAGTTCGAGGTGCTGATGCGGCTGGCCCGATCCCCCGGCCACCAACTCCGGATGACCGACCTGGCCGCCCAGACCTCCCTCTCCACCAGCGGCGTCACCCGGGTGGTGGACCGGATGGAACGGGACGGCCTGCTCACCCGCCGGGCCTGCCCGTCCGACCGCCGCAGCTCGTACGCCGTGGTGACCGCGGCCGGCCGGAAACGGCTGGATGAGACGCTGCCCGGCCATCTGGAGCTGATCGAGCAGTGGTTCACCGGACAGCTCGACCCGATGGCGCTCTGTGGTCTGCTGGACGCCCTGCGCAAGGTCCGGGACGCAGTCCATCCGGGCGCCGTCGCCGGCAGCGCGGGTGGCCTGGAGCACGCCACCGAGGAGGCGACCGAGCCGGCCCGGTGACGGACCACGCCTGATCCGGTGACACCCGGTGCGCGGGATTCTCCCGTACCGGCAGAAAGACCGGCAGAACCCACGTGGCCACCTCCGCAATTACCCCCTTATGCCGCCAAGGGGGCAGAACTACTGGCTACTGTACGTCTGGGAGCAGGGGGGCTCCGCGAGGTGGCGCGGGCGAGGAAATACGAGGGGCTCTGTCGGGGGGCTTGTCTCGCCCGCGCCACCCCGGAGCAGCTCAGATGATCAATCTTGGCGGTCGGCCAGCTCGGCGCGACGCGGCCCCGGTATCCGCACCCCCACCGACCCGATCAACGCCCGCTCCAGCGGCAGCAGGGTGATGGCACCCTCCGCGCAGACCTGCTCCAGTCGGGCCAGCGCGTCGTCCCGCGCCTCCGGGTCGTCGCTGCTGGCCACCAGGCCGACCAGCGACTCGACCACGTCCCGCAGATCACGACACCCCTGGTACGCCTGCGCGGCGGCGCCGAACCACTCCGCCGCCCACTCCCGATCGCCCCGGCGCAGGGCGAGCGTCGCCTCGATCAGGGCGCAGATGCCGTCATCCCGGTACGCCATGCCATCGTCACGCGGCTCCGCACCGTCCTTGCCGCCGGCCCGCAGATCGACCAGGACGGCGACCGCGGCGTCCAACTGGCCGTCCTGCGCCAGGGCCAGCCCGATGGTCCCGAGCATCCGGCGCCGGTGGCCGGGATCACCCAGCTCGGCCAGCGCGGCGAGGACCCGCCTCCCCTGGTTGACGGCGTCCGGGTAGCGCCCGTCGAGCCGGGCCACCTCGGCCAGGTTCGCCCGGGCCAGCACCCGCAGCCGCTCGTCGCCGCACTGCGCGGCGAGCCGGTCGACCGCCGCCAGCCGGCGCCGGGCCGCGGCCAGATCACCGACCCGGATCTCATGCCAGGTGAGGTTGTTCTGGGCGACCGCCATGTCCCGGACCCGCCCGTGCCGGCTGGCCAGTTCGAGCACGGCCAGGCCGTGCTGCCGGGCCTGCTCGTACCCGCCGAGCGCCACCCACAGCCCGCAGAGCACCGACCGGGCCGCCAACTCGCCCGGCACGTCGGCCAACCGCTGGAACTCGGCCAACGCGGACCGCACCGCCGGCAACTCCTCCGGGCCGGCGCCATGCTCCTGGGCGAGCTGGGCCACCCCCACCTGGGCCCAGGCCCGCACGGCCGGATCCGCGTCATCGGTACGCGGATCGGCCAGCAGCCGGCGCAACCACCGCCGGCCCGCCACGTCCCGACCCCGGAACCGCCACCACCTGGTGAGGCTCGCGGCCAGCGCCAACGCGGTGTGCGGATCGTCACTGGCCGAGTGCGACAGAGCCGCCCACAGATCGCTTGTCACCTCGTCGAGCCGGCCGACCGCCCCGACCAGGTTCGCGCCCGCCAGCTCGGTGGCGGATCGGGCGGCCAGCCGGGCCATCACCACCGCGTGCCGGCGCCGGATCGCGGCCAGCTCCCCGTTCGCCGCCGCCCGCTCGGCCGCGAAGTCGCGCACCACGTCCACCAGCCGGAACCGGAACTGGGTGGCCCCCCGGGCGCTGAGCAACCCGAGCGCCAGCAGCCGGTCGAGCAGCGGCACCGGGTCGACGTCCCGGCCGAGGGCCGGCGGGCCGGGCAGCCCGCCCCGGCCGGGGGCCGGCGGGTCGGCGGTGAGCGGGTCGGACGTCGCGGCCCGGCCGACGGCTGGCGGCGCGCCGTCCTCCTCGGCCAGCATCTCCTCGGCCAGCTCCAGCGACCAGCGGTTGCGGAACACCGCGAGCCGGCGGACCGCGGCCCGCTCGTCCGGCGCCAGGAGCCGATAGCTGGCCGCCACCGCGTCCCGCAGGGTCAGCGCGACCGCCGCCCGGGCCACCGGCGGCCGGGCCAGGTCCAGGACCCGGTTGCCGTACCGGCCCAGGATCTCGTTCAGGTCCAGGATGTTGCCACGGGCCGCGGCCAGTTCGATGGCGAGCGGCAGTCCACCGAGCCGGCGGACCAGGCCGATCAGGGCGGGCACCTCGTCGGGCTGGGGCGGCTCGCGGCGAACCTGGCGAAGCCGGGCGAGCAGCAGCTCAGCGGCCGGATATCGGGCGACCTCGGAGAGCTCGGTGGCGATGTCGGCGGGCGGCACCTCAAGCGGCGCGACCGGCCAGACCAACTCGCCCGGCAATCCGACCGGGTGCCGCCCGGTGGTCAGCACCCGCAGCCCCGGGGCGGTCCGGACCAACCACTGCAGGGCCTCGGCCACCGCCCCGGGCGACCGCTCGACGGCATCCACCAGCAGCAGGCACGGCGCGTCGGCGAGCCGCTCGGGCAGATCGGCGGCCCGGCCGACCCCGAAGACCGTCGCGGTGGCCGAGAGCACGTCGCTCTCCGTCGACTCCTCGGTGATCACGATCCCGGCGATGCCACCCGGATGCCACTCGGCGAGGCGGTGGGCGACCGCCAGGGCCAGGCAGGTCTTGCCGACCCCGGCCAGCCCGACCAGGCTGACGACCGCGGGCGCCGGGTCCTCGGTGAAACCCGGACCGGGTACGCCGGTCCCGGTCAGCGCGGCGGCCACCTCGGCCACGTCGCCGTCGCGTCCGATCAGCTCGCCCGGTACCGGCAACCCCAGCCCGGCCCGGGCGCCCGGACCGATCCCGGCCGACCCGCCCCCGACCCGCCGACCCCCACCCGGCCGGCCCCCGGCCGGCCCGCCAGCGACCTCGCCGCCACCACCCGACCCGCCACCACCCGACCCGCCACCACCCGATCCGCCACCGTCCGGCCCGCCCTCACCCGGCCCGCCCTCACCCGGCCCGTCGGATCCGCCGGGTGGCGGTGCCGGATTGCCCGCTGGCGCGGTGGACCGGAGGCCGGTCGCGCCGCCGTCGCGGGGATACCCGTCGATCGACCCCGGACCGGACCGGCGGGCGGCGGCGGCGAACTCGGACCGGTCGCTCCCCGCCATCCCCAGCGCCGCGGCGAGCAGTTCGACGGTGGTCCGCTGCGGCCGCTGGGATCTGCCCCGCTCCAGGTCACGCACGGTGCGGACCCCGACGCCGGCCCGCTCGGCCAGCTCCGCCTGGGTCAGGCCAGCCTGCCGCCGACGGGTCCGCAGCAGGTCGCTGAAGCCGGCCGGAACCTGGTCACCGCCATGATCCCGGTTCATGGGCTGGAAGCGTACGCAGGCCCTCCGTCGGGGGGCAGCCATTCGTCGATTGGCCGACCCGGGATCGGGCGGATAGCCGACAGATCTGATCGTGCAGCCGGCGTAGCGGTGCCGGCGCCCACCAGTTCCAGCGGCCGAGCAGGCTCATCGTCGCCGGCAGCAGCAGGCCGCGGACCACCGTCACGTCGATGATCACCGCGACCGCCATCCCGAACCCGATCTCCTTCACCGCGGTCAGCTCGCCGAGCAGGAAGCCGAGAAACACGATGACCATGCAGACCGCGGCGGCGGTCACCACCGGCCCGGTCCGGGTGATCCCGGCGAGCACCGCCCGGTCACTCGCCCGCGCCGCGGCCGAACCCGGCGGCCGGCGATCCCACTCCTCCCGGATCCGGGCCAGCAGGAACACCTCGTAGTCCATGGTGAGCCCGAAGACGAAGACGAAGAGCAGGATCGGGGTGGTCAGGTCGATCGCCCCCCAGGGCTCGACGCCGAGCAGGCCGGCACCGACCCCCCACTGGAAGACCACCACGAGTACGCCGAGCGTGGCGAGCACGGTCAGCGCGTTGAGCAGCAGCGCCTTCACCGGAATGAGCACCGACCCGGTCAACGCGAAGAGCAGCACGCCGGTGACGAGCAGCAGCACCAGCACGGCCAGCGGCAGCCGGTCGGCCACCGAGGAGCGGTAGTCGACGAGTTCGGCGGCGGCCCCGCCGACCAGCAGGTCCACCGGGGTGTCCAGGGTCCGCACCGCCCGCACCAGGTCCCGCGACTGCGGGCCACCGGTCTCGCCGGCCGGGATCAGGTCGATCACCAGCGCCGCGCCGGGCACGTCCGGGCGCGGTCGCATCTGCTCGACGTGCGGCAGCGCGTTGAGCTGGTTGAGCAGGTCCCGGACCTCGGCGGTGGCCGGGTCGACGTCGGCCACCACCACGACCGGCGCCGCCCGCCCGCCCTCGAAGTCACGCAGCAGCACGTCGTACGCCTGGCGGGTCTCCATCGCGGCGGGCAGCGACCGGGCGTCCGAGTTGGCCAGGTTTGCCGCGGTGAGGAAGGGCAGTCCGAGCAGCAGCAGACCGGCCGCGGACCAGGTCGCGACCGGACCCGGCCGACGCTGGGCGTACCCGGCGAGCCGGCCCAGCAGGCCCGGAGCCGGACCGGCCGGATCGGGCCGACCGGCGCGGCGGTCGGCCCCCCGGTCCGACCCGGCGGCCGGCAGCGGACGCCCGGTGAGCTGGGCCGACCCGGCGGACGGTCGCCAGCGCCCGGTGAGCCGGGCCAACCCGGCGGTCGACCGCTGGCGTCCCGCGAGCAGGGTCAGGCCGCCGGCGGCCGGGATCCGCCGGTGCGACACCGCGATCAGCGCCGGCACCGCCGTCAGCCCGGCGGCCGTGGCCAGCACCACCACCAACAGGCCGCCCAGGGCCATCGCGGCCAGCAGGGGCTCGGCGAAGACGGCGAGGCCGGCCATCGCGGCGGCCACCGCCAGGCCGGAGACCAGCACCGCGCGGCCGGCGGTGGCCACCGTCCGGGCCAGCAGCTCCGCCGGCCCGGCGTCCGGCGCCCCGGCCCGCTCGTCGCGGAACCGGACGATCAGCAGCAGGGCGTAGTCCACCGCCAGCCCGATCCCGAGCAGGGTGACCACGTTGACCGTGAACTCGCTGATCGGGGTGACGGCGGTCAGCGCGTACAGCCCGAGCAGGGTGGTGGCCACCGCGGCGAGCGCCACCAGCAGCGGGATCGCCCCGGCCAGCAGGCCGCCGAGGATCACCACCAGCGCGACCAGCAGGACGCCGAGCGCGATCGACTCGCCGATCGCGGCGTCCCGGACGGCCTGGTCGGCGAAGGCCCGCTCGGCCAGCTTCTCCCCACCGACCAGCACCTGCGGCGCGTCGATCCCGCGCAGCGCGCGGACCACCCGGTCCTCCAGCCGCTCCCGCTCGGCCTCCGGCAGCCCGTCGACCAGTTCGACCTGGACCAGGGTGCTGCGGTTGTCCGCCCCGATCCGGCCGCCCGGCGAGCTGTAGAGGTCGTCCACCTCGACCACCCCGGGCAGGGCGCGCAGCTCCGCGCCGACGGCGGTGACGCTGGCGACCAGGCCCGGGTCGTACGGGTCGCGGTCGCGCACCACCGCGACGACGGTCGGCCCTTCCGGTAGCAGCTCGTCGACCCGCCGCTCGGCCCGCTGCGACTCGGCGTCGGGCCGTAGCCCGTCGGTGCTGGTCAGCCGGTCGAAGACCGGACCGCCCAGGGCGGCGCCGGCGACGGTGAGCAGCAGCCAGCCGGCCAGGACCGGCCAGCGCCAACGGTGGACCGACCGACCGAGCGCGTGCAACATCGACGATCCCTCCTGGCGGTGCCCCGGCCGACCGGGCACCGGGCGGGGCGGCGCCCGCCCGCCGCCCCACCCGCAGATGCAAGCACGCTCCGGCGGCCCGGCCAACCCGCGACCGGCCAATGCGGTCATACCGCTACGGCCAGTTCACCCTCGGTCAGGAGAGCCAGTCCTCGATGGCCAGTACCGCCAGCCGGGTGAACTCGTCGTGCAGGTCCGGGACGGTCTCCGCACCCTCCCAGCCGGCATCCCGCAGCACCGTCACCACCGGGCCGACCCGGACCACCGAGACCAGGTTCGTCGCGGTGCCGCTCGGGTTCCCCTCGATGTCGAGCTGGCCCGTCCGCACCTCGATCAGCAACGTCCCGTCGGCGCGTTGGCCGGTGTCGAGCAGCCGGTAGCGGGCCGTCAGATCACCCTCGTTGCCGGTCGGACAGTCCCGGACGACTTCGGCGAGCTGGGTCATGAAGGCCGCCGCTCCGGTGCCCCGGTAGCTGGTGATCGTCTGGTAGAGGATCCCCTGCGGGACGTAGTCGGCGGTGTCCTGCGGTCGCTTGTAGACGTGTCCCATGGTCACCCGGTCCAGGATCGACCGGTCGCTGGCGAAGTCGGCCCCGCAGAGTTCCGGCAGCACCTCCGCGCCCTCACGGAGGGATCGCGGCCCCTCCTTCATGGTGTTCTCGGGCTGGACGAAGAAGGCCCGGTCCGAAATCTGGGCCGGCGGGTCGACCGACGGGGTCGGCGGCGGCGGGTCGACCGACGGGGTCGGCGACGGCGTGGGCGTGCCGGTCGGGGTGCCGTCGGGGCTCGGGGTGGTGCCGACGTACGGTCCGGCCCGGTCCGTCCCGACCAGCACGGCGTTGGCGGTGGCCACCGTGCCGGCCACCGCGAGGACCGCCCCGGCGACGGCGACGGTGGCCCGGACCCGGGCCCGCCGGTCGGCGCGTCGACGCAGCTCGGCCGGCGGGGGCAGCGCGCCGACGCGGCCGGCGGTCACCAGCTCCGCATACCTGCGGTCGAGGTCAGACATCGCGCACCTCCAGTTCGCGGCTCGGGTCGAGGTCGACGAGAATGGCGGCCAGCCCGGTCCGGCCCCGGGAGAGCCAGGACTTGACGGTGCCGGCCGGGACGGACGCCTCCTTGGCGATCTCGTCCACGGACATGTCGTAGAGGTAGTGCAGGGCGAGTGCCTGGCGGTGGTTGGCGGGCAGTTGCCGCAGCGCCCCTACCAGCAGGACGGTGTCCTCGCCCGGCGGGTCGGTGACGTCGGAGACCGGGCCGCGGCGGGTGAGGGTGGCGCGCAGGCCGCGCAGCCGCCGCCAGCGGTCGGTGGTCAGCCGGCTGATCACCAGCCGGGTCCACGCCTCCGGCGCCGGGTGGTCGACCAGCGTGCGCCACTGCCGCCAGGCCCTCGCGTACGCCTCCTGGACGATGTCCTCAGCCTCGGCGCGGTCGCCGGTGACGGCGATCGTGTAGCCGAGCAGGCGCGGTGAGGTCACCCGGTAGAACTCGTCGAAGCTGTCCGGGTCCCGCAACTCCCACCACCCGTCCCTGCCCGTCGGCCGGCTCTCTTCCGCTCGGCCGGTCATACCGGAGTTACGGCCGACCGGCCCGATCGGTTGCATCCCGTGCCCGAGTATCGGGGCTCATGTTTCCGGGTGCGGGTCGGACCTACCCTGGCGGGATGAGGACGTCGACGGATGTCGCTCCCCGCTGGGCCGCCCCGACCGTCGCGCTGCTGACCCTGGCTTGGCTCGCCGCGACGCTGGCACTGCTCTGGGCGGCGTTCGCGATCGGGATGGAGGCCTGGTCGGACCAGCACTCCAACAACGGCGACCGGGCCGAGGAGCTGGGCCGGCGCGGTTCGTGGGCCGGGCTACGGCTGATCGCGGTCGCCCTCGGTGGTCCGCTGCTGATCGCCGCGGTGGCGTTCGCCGGCCGGCTGGTCAAGACCGGTGTGGCCTACCTGTTCCTGGCGATCCTGGTCGGCGCGCTGACCGCGCCACTGGCGATGAACTCGGCCCGGAACCTGGCCCCGGAGCCGCCGCCGCCGTCCGCTCCCGGCGGGTGCCAGGAGCACAGCGGCGGCGACACCCGCTGCCCGGGCGGCTGAGCCGCTACAGCCCCAGGTCGCGGGCGATGATCATGCGTTGCACCTCGGAGGTGCCCTCGCCGATCTCCAGGATCTTCGCGTCCCGCCAGAACCGGGCCACCGGGAACTCGTTCATGAAGCCGTAGCCGCCGTGAATCTGGGTCGCCTCCCGGGCGTTCGTCACCGCGCCCTCGCTGGCGTACAGCTTGGCGATCGCGGCCTGCCGTTTGAAGTCGGCGCCGGCCAGCATCCGGGCCGCCGCGTCGTAGTAGGCGAGCCGGGCGGTGTGCGCCCGCAGCTCCATGTCGGCGATCTTGAACTGGATGGCCTGGAAGTTGCCGATCGGCTGACCGAACGCCTGCCGCTGCCTGGCGTACGTGATCGACTCGTCGACGCAGCCCTGGGCCAGGCCGACGGCGAGCGCGGCGATGGCGATCCGGCCCTCGTCCAGGATCCGCAGGAACTGGGCGTACCCGCGGCCGCGCTCACCGAGCAGGTTGGCCGCCGGCACCCGGCAGTCGTCGAAGGTCAGCTCGTGGGTGTCCGAGGCGCACCAGCCGACCTTCGAGTAGCCCGGCGCCACGGTGAAGCCCGGGGTGCCGCTCGGCACGATGATGCTGGACAGCTCCTTCGAGCCGTCCGGGTTGCTGCCGGTGACGGCGGTGACGGTGACCAGGGTGGTGAGGTCGGTACCCGAGTTGGTGATGAACGCCTTCGACCCGTTGATCACCCAGTGGTCGCCGTCGAGCACCGCGCGGGTGGCGGTGCCGCCGGCGTCCGAGCCGAAGCCCGGCTCGGTCAGCCCGAACGCGGCCAGCGCCTCGCCCGCGCAGAGCTTCGGCAGCCAGCGGTCCCGCTGCTCGGCGGTGCCGTACCGGTGGATCGGCATGGCGCCGAGCGAGACCGCCGCCTCCAGCGTGATCGCGACGCTGGAGTCGACCCGGGCCAACTCCTCGATGGCCAGGCAGAGGGCGAAGTAGTCGCCGCCCATCCCGCCGTGCTCCTCCGGGAACGGCAGCCCGAACAGCCCCATCTTGCCCATCTGCCGGATGACGTCGTACGGGAAGGTGTGCCGTTCGTAGTGTTCGGCGATGACCGGCGCGACCACCTCGCGGGCGAACTCGCGCACGCTCGACCGGAGCGCCTCCTGCTCCTCGGTGAGCCTGAAGTCCATCGGATCCTCCATCGGGTTGCCGGCGCGGTGCTCAGACCGGGGTGACGCCGTGCCGGCGGCGGGAGAAGTGCCGGTCCCGGCCCCGGGCGGCGGCGATCCGGCGGATCAGTTCGGTACGCAGTTCGGCCGGCTCGACGATGGTGTCGACGACCAGTTCGCTGGCGAGCCGGACGACGTCGATGTCCCGCTCGTACTCCTCGCGGCGGGCCGCGACGAAGGCGGCCCGCTCGGCCTCGTCGGCGATCGCCGCGATCTTGTTGGCGTAGACGGCGTTCACCGCGGCCTCCGCGCCCATCACGGCGATCTTCGCGGTGGGCAGGGCGATGGTGGCGTCCGGCTCGAAGCCGGGTCCGGCCATCGCGTACAGGCCGGCGCCGTACGCCTTCCGGACCACGACACAGATCTTGGGTACGGTCGCCTCGGCGATCGCCGTGATCATCTTCGCGCCGTGCCGGATGATGCCCTGCTTCTCCACCGCGGAGCCGACCATGAAGCCGGGCACATCGGAGAGGAAGATCAGCGGCACGTTGAAGGCGTCGCAGAGCTGCACGAACCGGGTCGCCTTGTCGGCCGAGTCGACGAAGAGCACCCCGCCCTTGAACATCGAGTTGTTGCCGACCACGCCGACCACCTCGCCGTCGAGGCGGCCGAAGCCGATGGTCAGCTCCCTGGCCCAGAGCGCCTGGATCTCCAGAAAGCTGCCGTCGTCGAGCAGGCCCTTGGCGTACCGGCGCATGTCGAAGGCCTGCCGCTCGCTGGTCGGCACCAGTGCGGCGAGATCGACCCCGGCGGGCGCCGCGACCGCCGGCGCGGCCGGCGGCTGCTGGGTCCAGTTCGCCGGCAGGTAGGACAGGTAGCGCCGGACCACGTCCAGCGCGTCCGCCTCGGTCTTGCAGAGAAAGTGCCCGACGCCGGACTCGGCGCAGTGCACCCGGGCGCCGCCCATCGCCTCCAGGGTGGTCTTCTCGCCGGTCACCATCTCGACCATCCGGTCGGAGCCGAGGTACATGCTGGCGTTGCCGTCGACCATGGCGACCACGTCGCAGAACGCCGGGATGTACGCCCCGCCGGCCGCGCTCGGCCCGAACAGGGCGCAGACCTGCGGGATCGCCCCGGAGGCGCGGACCTGGTTCCAGAAGATCTTCCCGGCGCCGCGCCGGCCGGGGAAGAGCTCGACCTGGTCGGTGATCCGGGCACCGGCCGAGTCGACCAGGTAGACCATCGGCAGTCCGGCGGCGTAGGCCCGCTCGATGATCCGGATGATCTTCTCGACGGTGCGGGCGCCCCAACTGCCGGCCTTGACCGTGGAGTCGTTCGCCATCAGGCAGACCGGCCGGCCGTCGATGCTGGCCTGGCCGGTGACCACCCCGTCGGCGGGTAGCCCGTCGGCGGTGGCGTTGGCGAGCAGCCCGTCCTCGACGAACGAGCCCTCGTCGACCAGCAGGGCGACCCGTTCGCGGGCGAAGAGCTTGCCCTTGGCCGCGTTTGCCGCGTGGTAGCGCTCCGCGCCACCGGCCCGGACCCGCTTGCGCAGTTGCTCAAGTGCCTCGCCGTCGAGCGTCACGCCGACCTCCCCGAGCCCCGTCCTGACGACCGTCCCGCTGTCGGGGGTGCCGTCTCACCCCGCAAACACTGAACGATCGTTAGGCTATCGTACCGGGGCGGCCGGATCCACGGCCGCCGGGCCGGCCGTGGCCGGGCTCGTCGGCCGGGACGGGTCCTTCGGCGGTGTCGCACCAGACGGCGCATCCGACGGCGGACCCGTCGGCTCCGGATTCGGTTTCTGCTCATCCTGGCGTTCCACCAGCCTGCCCGGGTCCTGCTGGCCGCCCGTTCGCCGCTCCCTGGCCTGCCGGTCGGCGCGATCGCCGGCCGCCTGATCCGGCCCGCCGGCCCGGTACGAGATCCGCTGATCGTCTCCCACCGCACCGGGCAGGGCCGCCACCGGTCGCCCCTGCAACGCCGCGGCGAGGAAGTCCCGCCACAGCTCCGCCGCCATCCCCTCGCCCCGGATCGGGCGCTTCGCCCGGTCCCGCAGCGGCCCCGGCTCGGCCTGGCCGAGCCACACCACCGCGGCCAGGTCACCGGTGTACCCCGCCATCCAGGCCTCCTGACTCTCGACGGTGTCACCGAAGCCGACCGTGCCGAACATCCCAGCCGCCGGCCGCTCCCGGACCGGGGTGTGCACGGCCACCACCTTCGCCAGCACCGCCGTCAGCTCCGCCGCCACCGCCGGGGGAAGCACCTGCGCCCGGCGGGCCGGCGGCACCGCCCAGTGCCGGCCGTCCGCGCTGATCACCCGATCGACGAACCGCCGCTGCGCGTGCACCCCCTCGGCGGCGAAGGTCGCGTACACGCTGGCGAGGTCGGCGGGCGCGACCGGATAGCGGCCCAGCGCGATGTCGGCCCGGGTGCTTCCCGGGGCCGGGGCGCCCGGCTCGTCCACGAGCGACCGCCGACCCTGGTACTTCTGCGGCACGCCGATCCGGACCGCCAGCTCCCGCACCGATTCCGGTCCGACCGCCTCGGCGAGCGCGTAGTACGGGGTGTTCAGCGACCGCAACATCGCGAAGTCGAGCGAGCAGACCGGACACTGCTCGTTGTCCCGGTTGTAGAGCGGGACCCCGCCCCGATCCCGGAAACTGCGCGGCGACCTGCCGTCCCAGATCGAGCCGGCCGAAATCCCCTTGATCAGCCCGGTGGCCAGCACCACGGGCCGGAACGCGGCACCCGGCGCGCGGGGCGCCAACGCGTCGTCGAAGTAACCCACCCCACGGCTGCCGCCGTAGTAGCCGCGCACCGCCCCGGTGGCCGGCTCCACCGCCACCAACGCCGCCCGCAGCCCCTTCGGCTGGTCCTTCAGCGTCGCCGCGACCCGGTCCAGGGCCGCCGTCTGGACCTGCTCGTCGATGTGGGTGACGACCGTCAGGCCGGCGGTCCGCAGCGACTGCGCCGAGACGCCCAGCGCGGCCAGTTCCCGCTCCACCTGGTCCACGATCTGGCCCAGCGGGCCGGCCAACGCGGCCGGGCCCGGCGCCTCCGGCGTGATCTCGGGATACCGGGCGGCCGCCACGGCGCCCGCCTCGATCCAACCCAGCTCCGACATCGCGGTGAGGACCCAGCGCCAGCGGTCCGCCGCGCCCGCCGGGTCGACGGCCGGGTCGAAGTGGTACGGATCCTTGATCACCGAGGCCAGCACCGCGCCCTGCTCGACGCTGAGCCGGTCGACCCCGACCCCGAAGTAGGCGTGCGCCGCCGCGCCGATCCCGTACGCCCCCCGTCCGAAGTAGATGGTGTTGAGGTAGCGCTCCAGGATCTCGTCCTTGCGGTACCGCCGCTCGATCTTCAGGGCGAGGACGATCTCCTTCGCCTTCCGCTCGGCGGTCCGCTCCTGGGTCAGGTACGCGTTCCGGACGTACTGCTGGGTGATCGTCGACGCACCCTGGGCCGCGCCGTCGGCGACGTTGCGTACCACCGCCCGGGTCAGCCCCCGCCAGGAAACCCCGGGATGGTCGTGGAAGGACCGGTCCTCGGCCGCCAGCACCGCCTGCCGTACCGGCACCGGCACCTGGTCGAGCGAGACATCCTGCCGGCTGGTCACCCCCAGCCGCGCCAGCTCGGTCTGACCGTCCCGGTAGTACAGCACCGACGCCTGCGGCACGACCGGCTCGGACGGCAGCGGCACCGAGCCGGCGTACCCGGCCACCGCGACACCGGCCCCCAACGCGAGCACCACCAACTCGACGACCCCGATCACCAACCACCGCCGCCAGCGCGCGACCCGCCGGTCAGCACCGGCCCCGGCGCGGCCGCGGTGGCCGCGGTGGCGGTGGCGATGGCGATGGCGGCTGCGGTGCCGCAAGAGCGAGGCGATCCGTCGGACAACCATCTGCTTCCCGTCTCTGCTCGACGTTGCGGTTCGCCCGGCGGTGCGCGCCGTCGGGCGAACCCGATGTCGAACTCAGAGACGGAAAATCCGGTGCCGGAGTTGCGCCTTCATCGATACTTCACGGGAATCGAACCGGTCCCGTACGGCTCAGGCCAACCGGGTACGCGGACCGGCCCGCAGCACGCCGGACGGCAGCCGGCGGCCGACCAGCTCCTCGGCCAGCGCCGCCGCGGCCAGCAGCGCGTCCAGGTCGATGCCGGTCGCCACCCCCATGTCGTGCAGCATGTGCACCACCTCCTCGGTGGCCACGTTGCCGCTGGCGCCCGGGGCGTACGGACAGCCGCCCAACCCACCCACGCTGGCGTCGAACTCGGTCACCCCCAGCTCCAGCGCGGTGAGCAGGTTCGCCAACGCCGTACCCCGGGTGTTGTGGAAGTGGAGCAGGACCGGAATCGCCGGCTGACGGTCCCGGACCGCCCCGACCAGCTCGCGGACCCGGCGCGGGGTCGCCATCCCGGTGGTGTCGCCGAACGCGACCCGGTCCGCCCCGTCGGCGACCACCCGGTCCACGATGCCGGCCACCCGCGCCGGCTCGACATCCCCCTCGTACGGGCAGCCGAAGCTGGTCGCCACGATCACCTCGGCGCTCGCGCCCGCGCCGTGCAGCAGGTCGATCAGCTCCGCGATGTCGTCGAGCGACTCGGCGGTGGAGCGGTTCACGTTGCGCCGGTTGTGGGTGTCGCTCGCCGAGACCACCACCTCGATCTCGGTGAAGCCGGCCGCCAACGCCCGCCGGGCGCCCCGCGAGTTCGGCACCAGCGCGGAGTACCGCACCCCGGCCGCCCGCCGCGCCCGCGCCCACACCTCGTCGGCGTCGGCCATCTGCGGGATCGCCTTCGGGTGCACGAAGGAGACCGCCTCGATCCGGCCGACGCCGGTGCCGGAGAGGGCGTCGAGCAGCCGCACCTTCCCGTCGGTCGGCACCGGGTCCTCGTTCTGCAGCCCGTCGCGCGGGCCGACCTCCCGGATCGACACCTCCGCCGGCAACTCCGCCATCTGCGCACACCTTCCGTCGGGGCAACCGGGATCACGCCGGGTGCCGCGCGCCGCCGCCGGGTTTGGTGGACGGCGCAGCTCGACGTTACTTCGGCTGCGGGGCGCGCATCCGGGCGACGATGCCGGTGTCGTAGTCGCCGCCGACGAACTCGGGGTTGTTCAGCAGCTCGGCGAAGAACGGCAGGTTGCACTTGGGGCCGGCCACCTCGAAGCCGGCCACCGCCGCCCGGGCCCGGGCCAGCGCCTCGGCCCGGTCGGCGCCGTGCACGATCAGCTTCGCCAGCAGCGAGTCGTAGAACGGGGTGACGGTGGTGCCCAGCGCGTACCCGGAATCGACCCGGACCCCCTCGCCGGCCGGCTCGGTCCAGGCGCTGATCACCCCGGGGCCGGGCAGGAACCGCTTCGGGTCCTCGGCGTTGACGCGCAGCTCGATGGCGTGCCCGCGCGGCGCCAGCGCGTCCGGGTCGAAGCCCGGGGCCAGCCCGGACGCCACCCGCAACTGCTCCGCGACCAGATCGACCCCGTAGACCAGCTCGGTCACCGGATGCTCGACCTGCAGCCGGGTGTTCATCTCCAGGAAGAAGAACTCGCCGCCGGCGGCACCGGCCGCGTCCGGGACGAAGAGGCATTCCACGGTGCCGGCGTTGCGGTAGCCGACCGCCGCGCCGGCCCGCACCGCCGCCGCCAGCAGTGCCGCCCGCAGGTCGGGGGTGAGCGCCGGGGACGGCGACTCCTCGGCCAGCTTCTGGTTGCGCCGCTGCACCGAGCATTCCCGCTCACCGAGCGCGACGACCCGGCCGTCGGCGAGTCCGAGGATCTGCACCTCGATGTGGCGTACCCGGGGGAAGTAGCGCTCGATCAGCACCGAACCGTCGCCGAACATCCGCTCGGCGAAGGCGCGGACCTTGTCGTACTCGGTGCGCAGGGCCGCCTCGTCGGCGGCCACCGCCATCCCCATCCCGCCGCCACCGGCGGCGGCCTTGACCATCAGCGGATAGCCGATCGCCGCGGCGGCTTCCAGGGCCGCGTCGACGGTCGCCGCCGGGTCGGCGGTGCCGGCCGCGACCGGCACCCCGGCGGCGGCCATCAGGTTCCGAGCATTGATCTTGTCGCCCATCGCGGCGATCGCGTCCGCGCCGGGTCCGACCCAGACCAGGCCGCTGGCTGCCACGGTACGGGCGAAGTCGGCGTTCTCCGACAGGAAGCCGTAGCCGGGGTGGATGGCGGCCGCCCCGGTGGACCGGGCCGCGTCGAGGATCGCCGCCGGGTTCCGGTAGCTCTGCGCCGGGTTGGCCGGGCCGACGCAGACCGCCTCGTCCGCCTCCGTCACGAACGGCAGGTCGACGTCGGCCTCGGAGTGGACCGCGATCGTGCGCACCCCGAGCTGGCGGGCGGTCCGGATGATCCGGCGGGCGATCTCGCCCCGGTTGGCGACGAGCAACGACTCGATCATGCCGGGTATCTTGCCGGCCGCGGCCGTCACGGGGCCGGGTCCCCGGAGTCCGGGTGGTGCAGGAGCGCGGCCAGCGTCGCCGCCCGCAGCAGCACGGCTCGGCGCTGCCGCTCCACCTCGCCACCGAGGAAGGGGGTGGAGTTCATCAGGCCGAACGCCGCGTGCGCCAGCACCCGCGCCTCGCCCGCCGACAGCCCGGGGTGCAGGGCGGTCAGGGTGGTCACCCACTCCTCGACGTAGAGCCGCTGCAACCGGCGGATCTGCCGGCGCGGTTCCTCCGGCAGCCGGTCCAGCTCGTGCAGGTGCAGCGCGATCACGGCCGGGTTGGCGAGCGCGAACTCGACGTGGAAGTCGATGAGCGACTCCAGGGTGGCCTGCGGGTCGTGCCGGTGTTCGGTGACCCGCTGCCGGCCGCCGGCGAGCAGACCCTCACTCACCGGGATCAGGGCGGCGACGAGCATCGCCTCCTTGCCGGCGAAGTGGTGATAGAGGGCCGGCCCGGTGACCCCCGCCGCCGAACCGATGTCGTCCATCGAGACGCCGTGGTAGCCGCGCGCCGCGAACAGACCGACCGCGATCTGCAGAATCTCGTCCCGCCGTGATCGTCGTCGCGGGACGGCACCGTCCGCCGGTTCGGCCCCCGCCCCTGTCACCTGCTGTCCCACCGTCACCAATCCAGCCTAGCCAGCCGTCAACTCCGCCCCACTCCGGCAGGGCCGTCAGTCGCTCCGCCCCGTCACTCCTCGGCGTCCAGGCGGTACTCCGCCCGCAGCGCCTCGGCCTCCTCGGTCCGGCCCAGCGCGGCCAACGCCTGGGAGAGCAGCCAGGCCGCCCGCTGCACCACGCTCGACCCGGCGGGCAGACCCCCCAACGCGGTACGCAGCAGCGGCTCCGCCTCGCCGGGCCGGTCCAGCCGCAGCAGCACCTCGCCGAGCAGCAGGTCGACCTGGATCGCCTCGCCGAACGCCTGGATCTCCCGCAGCCGGTCGGGCACCCCGCGCAGGCGCTCCAGGGCCTGGTCGTGCCGGTCCAGCCCGACCAGCGCCCGGGCGCCGGTGTCGGCCAGCATGGCCCGTTCCCAGGCGGCGGCGGGGTCGTCGGCCAGCTCGGGCGGCAGGCCGGCGGCCCGCTCGTCGGCCCGGGTCAACGCCGCCAGCGCCTCCTCGGTCTCCCCGGCCCAGTGCCGGGCGGCCACCTCCCGGCGCCGGACCCGCAGTTCGTCCAGCGGGCTGCCGGCGAGCTGGTACGCGGACGCGGCGGCGGCGAACCGCAGCGCGGCGAGGGCGTCCCGGTCCTGGCTGTAGAGCAGGTCACCGGCCTCCTCCAGCACCTGCCCCCGGCCGGCGAGGTTGTCCGGGCCGTCCAGGTTGTCGGCGAGCCGGTCCAGCACCAGCAGCGCCTGATCGTCCTCGCCGAGCCCCACGTAGATGGTGGCGAGCAGGTGTCGGCACCGGTCGGCGTCGCCCTGGTGACCGAGCTTGTCCAGCTCGGTCACCGCCTCCTCGGCCACCTCGGCCGCGTCCAGCAGCCGGTCCGCCCGCCGGTACGCGTTGGCCAGTTCCCAGCGCAGGAAGGCGGCGCCGTGGGCGATGCCGCGCTCGGCGCAGAGCGCCACCGCCTCGACGAAGTCGTCGATCGCCTCCGGCGCCCGGTCGGTGGCCAGCAACGCCCGGGCCCGGCCGGCGCGGGCCGGCAGTGCGGCCTCGCCGGTCGCCACCCGGACCGCGTCGTCGTAGGCCGCCACGGCCGCCGCCGGCTCCTCCTGCGACCGGGCGTACGCCAGGCAGGCCGCCGCGTAGTGGCCGGCCAGCCCCAGGCCGCCGTAGATGTCCCGGGCCTGTTCGGCCGCGGCAGCCGCCTCCGGCCGCCGGTCCAGGCCGTCCAGGCAGTGCGCCCGGCGCAGCGCGATCCGGGCGATCAGGTACGGATCGTCGAGGGTCGCCGCCACCTCGGCGGCCCGGTCGACCGCCGCCAGCGCGTCGGCCCAGCGTTCCAGTTCGACCAGGGCGACGGCGAGCCGGTCGTGCCCGCCGGCCTGGTCGACCGGCTCACCCCGGTCGGCCAGGTAGTCGGCCGCCTCCTCGACCATCGGCAGCCCTTCGCCCGGCTCGCCGGCCAGGCAGAGCAGCACTCCGAGCCGGCCGATGACGACCCGCTCCCGGACCGGGTCCGGCACCTGCCGGTACAGCTCGGCGGCCTCCCGGTTGGCCGCCTGGGCGCCGGGCAGGTCGCCGGCCATGTGCCGTTCGGTGGCCCGGAACTCGGCCCGCCGGGCGGCCAGCGCCGGCGGCAGCACCCCGTCCTCGCCCGCCGGCGCCCCGTCCTGGCCCGCCGGCGCCCCGTCCTCGGCCGACCCCGCGCGGGCCTCGGCCGAAGCGGCGCCGACGCGCTCGTCGAACGTTCGCAGCACCACCAGCAGGTCGTCGTAGCGTTCGGTCCGCCAGCACTCCTCGGCCAGGTCCAGCAGCCGGGCCGCGGTGGCGCCGGGCGGCACCTCGATCGGCGGCGGCGGGGGCGCGAGGGCCGGCCCGGGATCGGCCGGCCCGGTTGCACCGGGTTGCCCGCCGCCCGCCGCCGACCCGGTCGCGCCGGAGTCCGTGTCGACACCGGCCGTACCGGCGGCGAGGGCCAGGGCGGCGGGCTGACCCGCTGGGTCGGAAGCCTGTCCCACCCCGGCCGAAGCCGCGGTCGGCGCGGTCGCCGGCTGGCCGGTCGCCGTCCCGGCGGGGCCGGTGCGCCGGGCGCTCGCCGAGAGCGGCAGGTGCGGCCCGATCGGGTCCCGGGCCATCCGGGCGGCTACCCACTCGGACTGGCTCGTCGTGCCGTTGCGGGCGTCGAACCGGCTGGCCAGGTCGGTGGCGTGGGCGGCGAGTTCGGCCCGCAGCTCGGCGACCGGCACGTCGGCGGCGGCGCGGTCACCGGCCGCCCGGCGGTGCACGGTCAGGTCGCCGTGTCCGGCCGCCTCCAGCCGGCGCAGCACCAGCGCGGCGGCGGCGGCGAACGACATCGCCGCGGCCGGGCTCGGCGCCCGGTCCAGCCAGTCCAGGTGCCGTTCGATGATCTCCAGCCCGCGGGCGTCGTTGTCGGTGAGCGCGCAGAACTCGACGTGGTCGCCGATGTCCCACAGGTCGGCCAGGTTCCCCCGGACCGCCCGGTACGCCCGCCGGTGCGCGTCCCGCGCCGCGTCCCGGCGACCGGTGCGCAGGTACGGCAGCAGCAGCGAGCTGAGGATGCCGTGCGGCTGCTCGGTGCAGGAGAGCCGGCCGGAGAGCACCGGCTCGGCCACCCCGATCGCCTCCTCGTCCCGTCCCCGGGCGGCCAGGTACAACGCCTGTGACGACGGGTCGCAGCCGGCGCAGTCGGAGAGCTCGTCGCGGGGGGTGGTGGTCCACCGCCGGTACCACTGCTCGGCGTCGTCGTCGTGGCCCAGGTGCCGGGCCACCCGGTGCCGGCACTTGTGGACGGCCTGCAGGCTGTGCCCGCCCTCCCGGTAGCGGCGTTCCATGTCGTCGAGGACCGCGTAGGTGCGGTCCAGCGGGATCTCCGGGAAGTTGAGCATTGCGTTGATCATGTATTTGAAGTGCCAGAGCAGGTAGCGGGCCTGCCGCTGGTGGTACGGCCGGGGGTCGCGGTCGTAGTCGGCCAGGCACCAGGAGAAGGTGACGAACGACTTCGCCGGCTCGCCGCCGTAGACGTACGAGGTGGTGGCCTGCATCCGGGCGGTGAACGCCAGCTCGCCGTCGCCCAGCGCGTCGGCCTGCCGCAGCAGCTGCTCCATGGCCGCTATCTGGCCCGACCCGTACGGCATGTCCGACGCCTGCCGGAGTAGCCGCCACAGGTCGTCGGTGGTGGGGGTGGTCACCGGGTTGTCACTCCTGTCCGGGTACGGCGCGGCCGAGCAGGCCGAGGAAGGAACTGTTGAGCAGGGCGGCGTCGGCCGGCCGGATGGGGTGGTAGCCGAGCAGCAGCGCCTGGCCGTAGAGCGCCTCGACGGCCAGCCCGACCAGCTCCGGGTCGGTGAGCGTGGTGACCCGGCGGACCAGCGGGTTGCGGTGGTTGAGCACCAGTTGGGGCCGGTCCGGCGGACCGGAGGAGGCGAGCGCGTCGAGCACCCCGGCCCACAGCTCGTCGGCCCGGTCCCGGCTGGCCTGCAGCTGGTCGTGGAACGCCGCCGAGCGGCTGACCAGGTAGAGCGCCGGCAGCGAGGCGGGGTCGTAAGAGCGCACCACCACCTCGCAGCCGAGTCGTTCCAGCACCCGCTGGGCGGTGTTGAGGAACGGCCGCAGGGCCAGCTCCACCCCCGGGTCGAGGGCGTCGAAGCGGGTGGTCAGGTCGGTCGGTTCGAGGCGTTCGATGAGCACGGTGCGATCCACCGCCGGCAGCCGCTCGATGATTTCGGTGTCGTAGGTGTAGCCGCCGTTGACCACCGCCAGGTCCTGGGCGGCGGCGACGGCCGCGAGCTGCCGGAACTCGTCGATGGTGGCGGCGTAGCGGATCAGACCGTGTTGTTCGCGGAACTCGGCCAGGGTGGTCCGGCCGGTGTTGGTCTCCATCGGCCACCACTGTTCGACCAGCCGGAGCATGTCGTCGTCGTGCAGGGCGAGCGCCTTGACCCCGAGGTGGTGCACCTGCAGGAAGTCGCCGAGCCGTTGCGGGTCGCCGGTGGCGAGTCGGACCAGCCAGTCCCGGAGCTGTTCGCCGAGCGACTCCCGGGTGGCCTCCAGCAGGTTGTCCTCGTAGAGCGCCTCCCGGCTGGCGGTCGGCCGCAGCTCGCTGGCGTCGACCACGCAGCGGGCGAAGAACGCCCAGTCCGGCAGCAGCCCTTCGGCGCCCTCGGTGAGCAGCATCCGCTTGAGGTAGACCCGGTGCCCGCCCCGGGCCGCCGGGTTGACCGGGGTGGGCAGCACGAACGCCGCGCCGGTCAGGCCTGCCTCCGGCACCGCCAGCGGGATCACGTCGAACGGGGTGAAGCCGAGCACCTCGTGGGCGTACCGGAGCAGGTCCTCGCGGTGCTGGTAGGGCGAGGTGTCGGCGGTGGCCGCCCACGGCGGCGGCCCGGTGCTGGTCTGCACGTCGCCGACGAGGACGGTGACCGGCAGCAGGGAGCCGAAGAGGCGGGCCAGTTCGGTGACGGTGGACTGGGCGAACCAGTGATCGGCGTCGCGGCGGGGGATCAGGGTGACGGTGGTGCCCGGTTCGATCCGCTCGTGCGCGGGGCCGGCGACCTCGACCGCGTAGCGGCCGTCGGCGTAGCCGGTCCAGAGCACCGTCGGGGAGTCGCGGTGCCGGGTCTTGACCTGGATCTCGTCGGCGACGAGGAAGCAGGAGAGCAGGCCGATGCCGAACTGGCCGAGGAACTCGTGCCGGGCAAAGCCCAGTTCGTCCCGTTTGGAGCTTCGGCCGATGGTGGCCAGCAGCTCATGCACTTGCGCCTCGGTCAGCCCGATGCCACTGTCGTGGACCCGCAGCGTGCCGTCGCCGGTCACCTCGGGCGGCAGAATCCGGACCACGGCGGGGGCGTCCGGTTCGGCTGCCCGGCGGGCGGTGATCGCGTCGACGGCGTTCTGCAGCAGCTCGCGGACGTAGACGCGTGGGCTGCCGTAGAGATGGTGACTGAGCAGGTCGACCACGCCGCGCAGGTCGACCTGGAAGGTACGTTCCACGCGTTGTCCACTCTTCCCGGGTCCGCAAATGCCGGCGCTCACGGTACCGGGGATCGGTTGCCGACCGCTTCCCCCTCTCACCGGGCGGATTTCCGGCCGGTCCAGCCCGGCCAAGGGCTGGATCAGTCTGCCGTCCAGGGCCGGAGTCTGAGGTCGGCGGCCGGATCAGCCTCGCGGCCCGGGGCGGGTCAGCGGTAGACCAGGCCGGAGAGGCGATGGGCCAGGTTGGTGCGGAAGGCGGGCACGGTTGCCAGTCCGCGCAGTGTGAGGTTGCGGGCCGCGCGCAGCCCGGCGGGGGCGGTGGCCAGTCGGGTGAGGCGGTCGGCGAACCGGACCACCTCGTGGGCGACCGGCCGGCGCGCGGCGGCGTACTCGTCCAGGGCGGCTTCCGGCCCGCCGGTCAGCACCCCGGCCAGCGCCTCGCCCAGCGCGACGGCGTCCTGCAGGCCGAGGTTCATGCCCTGTCCGCCGGCCGGGCTGTGCACGTGTCCGGCGTCACCGGCCAACAGCACCGGCCCGACCCGGAACCGGTCGGCCACCCGGTGGTGCACCCGGAACCGGGACCCCCAGACCACTTCTGCGATCCGGCTGCGCCGCCGGGCCGGGCCACGGTGGTCGAGCAGCAGCTGCACGAACGACCGGTCGGGCCGCTCCGGCGCGGTCGGTACGGCCGCGACGATCCGGACCAGGTCGTCGCCGGGGATCGGCGCCCAGACCAGCATCCCGGCGCCGGAGAAGAAGAGGATCACCTCGTCCCGGGGCAGGTCGCTGTCGACCCGGACGTCGGCCAGCGTGAACGACTCCCCCTCGTCGCCGGCCTCGCCGAAGCCGATCCCGGCCAGCCGCCGGACGGCGCTGTGCATCCCGTCGGCGCCGACCAGGTAGCGGACCCGGACGGCGGCACCGTCGGCGAAGGTCGCGGTGGCGCCGGCTCCGTCGCGGTCCAGCCCGACAAGTTGGTACGGCCGCAGCACGCGACCGCCGAGCGCGACCAGCCGGTCGTGCAGCACGCCCTCGGTGACCGGTTGGGGGACCATCAGCGCGTACGGGTAGCGGGTGGGGAGGTTGTCGAAGCGGACCGGGACCAGGATCCGGTCGCGGTCGCGGACCGTGAAGCGCGGCGCGTGGATGCCCTGGGCGGCGAGCGGTTCGGCGGCGCCGATCCGGTCCAGCACCTCCAGCGTGTGGGCGTGCACCACGGCGGCCCGGGAGGTGTTGGCGCCCTGTTCGGCCTGGTCGACCACGGTCACGTTGATGCCGCGGGTGGCCAGCGTGGCGGCGGTGGCGAGCCCGATCGGGCCGGCCCCGACCACCAGGACGTCGGTGCTGTTGGGAAGCATTGCTCCTCCTCGACTGGCCATCGACGTCTGATCCTCGATGCCAACGACCGTTTGCCAACACTTGTTGACACAACGGTAGAGCCGCCGACGATGCGATGTCAACACCTGTTGGCCTACACTTGTTGGCATGACGTCGAGGGAGCGAGTCGAGAGCACCCCGGGCCGCAGGTCGGAGGGCACCCCGGGGCGCCGGTCGGACGCCACCCGGGCCGCGATCCTGCGCGCGGCCCGAGAGCGGTTCGCCGCCGACGGCTACGAGCGGGCCACCATCCGCGCGATCGCGGCGGACGCCGACATCGACCCGTCGATGGTGATGCGCTACTACGGCAGCAAGGAGAAGTTGTTCGCCGCGGCGGCCGAGTTCGACCTGCGCCTACCGGAGTTGGCCGAGCTGCCACCGGACCGGATCGGGGCCGCGCTGGTGGGCCACTTCGTCGACCGGTGGGACGGCGACGAGACGATGACGGCGCTGCTGCGGGCCGGCACCACGAACCCCGCCGCCGCCGAACGGATGCGGCAGATCTTCGCCAGCCAACTCGCCCCGGTCGTCCGCCGGGCCCTTGGCAGCGGCGCCGAAGCCGAGGCCGAGGCCGAGGCCGAGGCCGATCGACCCGAGGCCGAGGGTGCCTGGCTGTCTCGGCTCTCCCCTGAGCAGCGGGCCGGCCTGGTCGCCAGCCAGATCCTCGGCCTGGCCCTGACCCGCTACGTGCTCATCCTCCCTCCGGTGGCCGACCTGACCCGCGACGACCTGGTCGCCTGGATCGGCCCAACGATCCACCGCTACCTGACCGCGCCCTCGCCCTCGCTGCGGCCGTCGCCGTCGCCATGATGATCAGATGATGAAAACGGTCGCCAGAAGCCTGATAAGCGACCGTTTTCATCAGTTGATGTTGCGGTCAGCCGGCCAGACCACCGGGTTGCTCGCCGCGCACCACCGGTGCCCGGACCAGGTTGCCCCATTCGGTCCATGATCCGTCGTAGTTGCGCACCTGCGGATAGCCGAGCAGGTGCCGCAGCACGAACCAGGTGTGGCTGGACCGTTCCCCGATCCGGCAGTACGCGATCACGTCGTCGGACGGCGCGAGCCCGAGCTGGTCGGCGTAGATGCTGCGCAGCTCGTCCGCCGACTTGAACGTGCCGTCGTCGTTGACCGCCGACTTCCACGGCTTGCTGACCGCGCCCGGGATGTGCCCGCCGCGCATCGCCCCCTCCTGTGGATAGTCGGGCATGTGCAGCAGGTCGCCGGTGTACTCGGCGGGCGACCGGACGTCGACCAGCGGGCGGGCGGCGGAGATGTGCGCCATCACCTGGTCGCGGAACGCCCGGAGCTGGCTGTCGTCACGGACCGGCACCGGGTACTCGACCGGCTCGCGGACCGGCTTCTCCCGGGTCAGCTCGCGTCCCTCCGCGACCCACTTCTGCCGCCCACCGTCGAGCAGCCGCAGGTCCGGATGCCCGAAGAGCGAGAAGACCCAGAGCGCGTACGCGGCCCACCAGTTGAAGTTGTCGCCGTAGAAGACGATCGTGTCGTCGCGACCGATGCCCTTGGCGGCGCAGAGCGCGGCGAACCCCTCGGCGTCCAGGTAGTCCCGGGTGACCTGGTCGTTCAGCTCCAGGTGCCAGTCGACTTTGACAGCACCGGGGATGTGCCCGGTCTCGTAGAGCAGCACGTCCTCATCGGACTCGATGACCACCAACTTGTCGGAGCCGAGGTTCTCGGCCAGCCACTCGGTGGTAACCAGACGCTGCGGGTCGGCGTAGGACTGGAGGTCCGGGGTGGGATCGCTGGGAACTGGCATGTTGCCAAGTTACGCCGTACCGCCGCCGGCGGCCCTGGGAATGCGGAGCGAGCGGCTTGACCCGCGTCTCACTTCCGCGTCGATCTATCGGTGGTTGTCACTTCGCTCCGGTATACACGTCGCATGAAGTTCGCCATCTCCATCCCGCCGGCCGGCGATCCGGCAGATCTGATCGCCTGTGTCCGGGCCGCCGAAGAGGCCGGCTGGGACGGCTTCTTCTTCTGGGACCACATCTATCCCGGCGACGGGTTCTCACTGCACGACCCGTGGGTGCTGCTCGGCGCCGCCGCGACCGCCACCAGCCGGATCCGGCTCGGGGCGATGGTCACCCCGCTGGCCCGCCGCCGCCCTTGGAAGGTCGCCAAGGAGATCGCCACGCTGGATCAGCTCAGCGCCGGCCGGGTGGTGGTCGGGGTCGGCCTGGGCACCCCCGACACCGAGTTCACCGCGTTCGGCGAGTCCGCCGATCGCCGGCACCGGGCCGCCGTATTGGATGAGGCGCTCGCCCTGCTGGACGGCTTCCTCCGCGGCGAGGTGGTGGACCACGAGGGCCCGCACTTCCAGGTCCGGGCCCGGCTCACCCCCGGCTGCGCGCAGACACCGAGGCCGCCGATCTGGGTGGCCGCCACCTGGCCGCACCGGCGTCCGCTCGCCCGGGCGGCGCGCTTCGAGGGCGTCTTCGCGCTCGGCCGCGACGCCGTCGGCGGACTCACCCCGGACCAGGTCCGCGAGGTCCGCGCCGCCATCGGCCCGGACCGCGACATCGTCGTCCCGCACGACCCCGAGGTCCCCACCGCCGAGTACGCCGAAGCCGGCGTCACCTGGCTGGTCGTCGGCCCGGACGACCCGGACGGCGACTGGCTCGGCCGCCTCCGCACCAACCTCACGCCCGGCCCCCCAACCTGACCCGCCTTGATCAAAGGATGAGAAGTCCCGGATTCAGCCGCGAACGCGGGACTTTCCATCATCTGATCAGGAGCTCGGCCGCCCCGGGGAGGGTCAGGGGTGGTGGTTGGTGAGGGGGCCGAGGGTCGGGCGCTTGGCGGCGACCGTGTCGCCGGACGACCGGCCGGTCAGCCGCCGTCTGATCCACGGCGCGAGGTGCTGCCCGACCCAGCGCAGGTCGGCGCCGCGCGCCGCCAGCCACGGGGTCGGCGCCGGGCGTGGCGGCACCAGCAGCCACTCCTCGTCACAGCCGACCCCGAGCGTGGCCAGCACGTGCGCCGCCACCCGCCGATGGCCGGCGGCCGACAGGTGCAGCCGGTCCGGGCTCCACAGCAGCGGATGGTCGAACCCCTCGTCGGCGAAGAGGTCGACGAGCTTGGCGCCGTGCCGCTGCGCGGTCTCGCCGACGGCCCGGTTGAGCACCGCCACCCGGGGAGCCACCAGCCGCTGACCAGGCAACCTGGCCATCAGGTCGGCGAACCGGAACAGCAGCACGTCGGCCCCGGTGGCCCGCAGTTCGGCCACCACCGCGTCGAACCGCTCGATCATCGGGCCGGGCTCGAAGCTGCGGCGCAGGATGTCGTTGCCGCCGGCCGCGAAGCTGATCAGGTCGGGGCGCATGCCGATGGCGGCCGGCACCTGGTCGGCGACGACCGCCGGGAAGGTCCGGCCGCGGACCGCCAGGTTGGCGTACCCGAAATCGGGGCCGGCCTCCGCCGCGAGCCGGACGGCCACCAGGTCCGCCCAGCCCCGGAAGGTCCCGTCCGGGTACGCGTCATCAAGTCCCTCGGTGAAGCTGTCCCCCACCGCGACGAAGCTGCCCCACCGCACGCAGTCCTCCCCCGGATCGCTCGACGTTACCGGCCAGTCTGGCACCGCCGGCCGCCCCCACGGGCACCCGCCACCTGGGACGTGCCCCACACTGATCCATGATCCTCAGGACATTGGGCACGGATTTGCGCTCGTTGGCGTGCCAGATGTCCTGACGATCGAGCGGTCAAAGGTCGGGCTCACCCGGGTGGTCGGCCCGCGGGTCGAGGTTCAGCTCGGACAACCGCTTCTGCGCCTGCCGGCCGTACCAGCACAGCCCGGTCAACTCGCCCAGCGGAAGGCCGCACCCGCAACGCTTATCGTCGGCCGGCTCGTGTCGCGCGAGCATCATCCGCAGCGTGTCCGCCTGCACGGCCGGCGGAACGCCGTCCGGCGCCCGACCGGCTTGATCCTCGGGAACCTCGATCCCCGAGCCGCTTGTGGTGTCGACCCAGTAGCGACGAGGTCGCCCCGGGAAGTTGTGGTGCCCGCCGATGCGCCGGTCGTTAATCGGTCGCCACCTGCTATTCCAGCCGGCCCTAGGCTCGTCGTCCCTGGTCCCCATCTGCGCCATCTCCAGTCAGCCGTTTCAGATGTCTCAAGCGCTTACGAATTCACTTGATGTCCACCCTGGACTGAGGATCGCGCAAAGCGGAAGATGGAAGGGTGAAAGTAACTGGACAGGGCGCGTGTCATGGGCGCAGAGAAAGGTTGAGAATACGTGAGTAACAATGGAGTACCGAGGATCCTGAAGTTCCTTCGCGCTCAAGCCGGCATGACCCAGGAACAGTTGGCCGAACGGCTCAGCGTCTCCACGTCGCTGATCGCAAAGTTTGAGACCGGTCGGCTCATTCCTATGGCGGACACTGCGCGGATGATCGACGGGGTCGTCAACAGCGGCAACCTGGTCCAGGAGACCTCGGCCGAGGCAAGGAAGGGGGTGCCGCCGGAGTGGTTCCAGCCGTGGCCGGAGGTCGAGCGGGACGCCACCGCGATTCGGTGGCACGATCCGAGCATCATTCCCGGGCTACTTCAGACGGAGAGGTACGCGCGGTCGGTCCTGACCAGCGGTCTTCTTACGGCAGCCCAGTCAGAGGAGTTCACCGCGCACCGACTCGGCCGGCAGTCCACGGTCTTCGACCGCGACGACCCGCCCCTGTGCCAGTTCGTCATTGACGAGTGCGCGCTTCGCAGGGGTGACCGCGACATCCTGATCGAGCAACTGCAGTGGCTGATCGAGATCGGAACCCGTCCCCGCGTCTTCATTCACGTGATCCCGGCTTCCGCCGGGCTTCACGTCGGGCTCTCCGGACCGTTCATGCTCGCGACACTCCCGGACGGCCGGTCGGTCGGATTCGTTGATGACCAGTTGGAGGGAAGGCTGATCACGAGCACGGCAAAGGTTGTCGCGCTCGATCGAGCCTGGCAGGCTTTGAGCGCGGTCATCCTGCCGCGCGACCTCTCCAGAGACCTGATCAAGAAGATTGCGAGCGAGCTATGAGCACCGCCGATCCCCGCTGGCGCAAGTCCAGCCGCAGCAACGCCAACGGCTCTGCGTGCGTAGAGGTCGCCGGCAACCTGCCCGGCCGGGTGCTGGTGCGCGACAGCAAGGATCAGGCTGGACCGTCGTTGACCTTCAAGCCGGCAGCGTGGTCCGCGTTCCTCCGAGGCGTCCAGTAGCTCTGAGTATCCCCGTATTCATGATCATGGCGCAATCAGCCGTGGAAAGCGCCGTATTCCACGGCTCAGTGCGCCATGATCATGGGCGATGTCGGCGTGCCGCCGTTGCTGCGGTGCTCTCACTGGCGCGGGTGCTCGCGCGGGTGCGGCGCGGGGCGAGTGCGGGGGCGGTGCGGGTGCGGGGCAGGTTCGGGTGTGGGCGGGTGCGGGCGAGTGCGGGCGGGTGCGGGGCGATGCGGCGCGGGGCGGGCAAATCGGGGTGAGCGGGTGGGGCTGGTGCTCGTAGGCTGCCCAGATGTTGTTGCGGATGTCGACGTTGTTCCTGCGGACCCTGCGGGAGGATCCGGCCGACGCGGAGGTGCCGAGCCACCGGCTGCTGGTCCGGGCCGGCTACATCCGGCGGGCCGCACCGGGCGGCTACACCTGGCTGCCGCTCGGCCGGCTGGTGCTCGACCGGATCACCGAGGTGGTGCGGGCCGAGATGACGGCCATCGGCGGGCAGGAGGTGCACTTCCCGGCGCTGCTGCCGGCCGAGCCGTACCAGACCAGCGGACGGTGGGCCGCCTACGGCGACGACATTTTCACCCTCGCCGACCGGCGCGGCGCCGAACACCTGCTCGCCCCGACCCACGAGGAGATGGCCGCCCTGCTGGTGCGGGACACCTTCTCGTCGTACCGGGACTTCCCGGTGACGATCTTCCAGGTGCAGACGAAGTTCCGCGACGAGGCGCGGCCCCGGGCCGGGCTGCTGCGCGGTCGGGAGTTCCTGATGAAGGACGCCTACTCGTTCGACCTGGACGAGGCGGGACTGCGGAAGGCGTACGAGCGGCACCGGGAGGCATACCGGCGGATCTTCGACCGGCTCGGGCTGACGTACGCGATCGTGACCGCGACCTCGGGTGCGATGGGTGGTTCGGTCTCCGAGGAGTTCCTGGCCGACACCCCGGTCGGCGAGGACACCTATGCACACTGCGCCACCTGCGGTTATGCGGCGAACGTCGAGGCGGTAACCACCCCCGCCCCGGCCGTCGGCGACCCGGCGGCGCACCCGCCCGCGCAGGTGCACGACACTCCGGACACGCCCACCATCGCCTCGCTTGTCGCGCTCGCCAACACCCGGCGCCTTGGCGGCCGGGCCGACTGGACCGCGGCCGACACCCTCAAGAACGTGGTGGTGACCGTGCACCGGCCGGCCACCGACAGCGACTCCACGCCGAAACCCGAGCTGCTGGTGATCGGGGTGCCCGGCGACCGGGAGGTGGACCTGCGGCGGGTGGAGGCGGCCCTGCACCCGGCCACGGTGACCGTCCACGACTGGCCCGCCGACGCGGCGACGGAGCTGGTGCGGGGCTATATCGGTCCGCAGATCCTGGCCAAGCTCGGCATCCGGTACCTGGTCGATCCCCGGGTGGTGCCGTGCACCGCCTGGCTGACCGGGGCGAACGAGCCGGGCCGGCACGCGGTCGACGTGGTCTGCGGTCGCGACTTCGTGCCGGACGGCACCATCGAGGCGGCCGACGTGCGGGCCGGCGACGGCTGCCCGGCCTGCCGCAGCGGCGCCCTGGCGATGCGCCGGGGCATCGAGGTCGGGCACGTGTTCCAGCTCGGCCGCCGGTTCACCGACGCCTTCCGCATCGACGTCACCGGCCAGGACGGCAGGCTCGTCCGGCCGACCATGGGCTGTTACGGGATCGGGGTGTCCCGGCTGGTGGCGGCGGTCGCTGAGCAGCACCACGACGACCGCGGGCTGGCCTGGCCGGCGGCGGTCGCGCCGTGCGACGTACACGTGATCGTGGCCGGCAAGGACGCGCAGCGCGACGCGGCGCTTGACCTCGGCGGGCGGCTGGCCGAGCGCGGCCTGCGGGTGCTTGTCGACGACCGGCCGCAGGTCTCGGTCGGGGTGAAGTTCACCGACGCCGAGCTGATCGGCATCCCCCGCGCCGTCGTGGTCGGCCGCCGTCTCGCCGAGGGGTACGCCGAACTACGCGACCGGGTCACCGGGGAACGGGCCGACGTGCCCTTGGCCGACCTGGTCGACCGACTCGCCGACCCGGCCTGATCGATGCGCCTGGGTCGGACAACTCGATCGACCCGACGAGCCCGGCCCGACGACACCGGCCTAGTAAGCCTGGCCTCGACGACCGACCAGCGCGACCCGGCCCAGGGGCGGCGTGCCGTTCGTGGGCCGGGTCGGGCGGGGTCAGCTCTTGAGGACCGGCTTCTCGCCGGCGCGCAGCGTCTCGTAGAAGCGCTGGCACTCGTCGTAGGAGGGCAGCCGGCCGGCGGCCTTCACCTCGGCCAGCGACGGGGCCTTCGCGTCCCGGTCCGACAGGATCGGGGTGAGGTCGGTCGGCCAGGGCAGCGCCAACTCCTCGTCGAAGACGTTCACGATGTGCTCGCGGGTGGGGGCGTACCGGGCCGAGCAGATGTAGGTCATCACCGTGTCGTCCTCGAGCGAGACGAACGCGTGACCCAGCCCCTCGGAGAGGTAGATGGCCCGGTGCTCGGTGGTGTCCAGCCGCACGATCTCGTGCTGGCCGAAGGTCGGCGAGCCGACGCGCAGGTCGACCACCACGTCGAGCAGCGCGCCGCGCGGGCAGTAGACGTACTTCGCCTGGCCGACCGGCACGTCGGCCCAGTGCACCCCGCGGATGACACCCTGGTGGGAGACGCTGTGGTTGGTCTGCGCGACGGTCATTTCAAAGCCGAGCGCGTCGACGAACGCCTCGGCGTCGTACCAGACCAGGAAGTTTCCCCGATCGTCGGGAAACTGCTGGGGTACGAACTCCCACACTCCGGGGATCGACAGCTCGGTGGCTTTCACTGTTCACCTCTCGCATCGGGCAGTTACAGAGCCTACCGGCCGATCGCCGGTAGGCTCGTCCACGGAAGGTACGACCGGGTGTAGCGGGTTGGCGACTGGGTACCGCCTGTTCAACGAATGACTCTTTACCCCCCGGAGGACCCAATGACCACTTTCAAGGTCTCTGACGTGATGACGAAGCAGGTCATCTACCTGCCCGCGGAGACCACTCTGGACGAGGCGGCCCGGGTCATGCGGGAGGCCGACATCGGCGACATCGTGGTGACCGACGGTCCCGGCCTGCTGGGCATGGTGACCGACCGGGACATCGTGGTCCGGGCGGTGGCCGAGTGCCTGGACCCGTCGACCACCACGATCGGCTCCATCGCCACCCGGGACATCGTGATGCTCGAACAGCATTCGACCGCTGACGAGGCGGCGGCCCTGATGCGGGAACGGGCCATCCGTCGGATTCTGGTCTGCGACTCCGAGCGGCAGCTGGTCGGCATCGTCTCGCTCGGCGACCTGGCCATGCGGTTCGACCCGTCGTCCGCGCTCAGCGACATCAGCGAGGCCGCCCCGAGCCGGTGACTAGCCTGGACGGCATGCCACCCAAGCTCGCCGAGATCGTCGAGGAGTTCGCCTCCGCGCCCCGCGACGTCGTACTGGAAATGCTGCTGGAGTTCTCCGACGCGGTCCCGGCGCTCCCGGCCGAACTGGCCGGGCACGCCGGGATGGAGCAGGTGCCGGAGTGCCAGACGGCATTCTTCCTGCGCGTCGAGGTGGCCCCGGACCGGACCGTGACGACCTGGTTCGACTGCCCGCCCGAGTCGCCCACCACCAGGGCCTTCGCCGGCATCCTCGCCGAAGGGCTGGCCGGGGCGAGCGCCGAGGAGGTGCTCGCCGTACCAGATGATCTTTATCAGCGGATGGGGCTGGCCGGGGCGATCAGCCCGCTGCGGGTCCGGGGCGGCAACGCGATCCTGGCCCGGCTCAAGCGGCAGGTACGCGAGCAGGTGCGGGCCGGGGAACAGAGCGACTGACCGGCGGCGTTGTCCCCGGTCATGGAGATCGAGATCTACGCCGACGTGGTCTGCCCGTGGTGCTACCTCGGCAAACACCGGCTCACCGAGGCGCTGACGGGGTTCGACGGCGAGGTCGCCGTCCGCTTTCGCCCGTTCCAGCTCGACCCGCGGCCGGTCCCCGAGCCGCGGCCGCTCATCGACAGCCTGGCCGAGCGGTTCGGCGGCGCCGAGCGGGTCCGTCAGATGTTCGCGCAGACCGCCGCCACGGCCGCCCGGGACGGCCTCGACCTGCGGTTCGACCGGGCGGTGGCGGCGAACACCTTCGACGCCCATCGACTGGTCTGGCACGCTGCCCAACGCGAGATGGACGAGCCGGTGGTCGAGGCGCTCTACCGGGCGCACTTCACCGACGGCGTGAACGTCGGGTCGCGCCCGGAGCTGGCCAGGATCGCCGGCGAAGCCGGGCTGGACGACACCGAGGTCGCCGCGTTCCTGGACTCCGACGCCGGGGTCTCCGAGCTCCGCGCCGAGTTGGCCGCCGCCCGCGACCTCGGGGTGACGAGCGTGCCCACCTTCGTGCTGGCCGGCAAGTACGCGGTCACCGGCGCGCAGGAGGCCGAGACGCTGCGCGGCGTGCTGGCTGAGGTCCGCCGACGCGAGGCGGCCTGACCTCCGGCGATGTTTCACGTGCAACAACATCGATTTCTGTCAGCCTGCCGGCCGGGCCAGATCCTCGATCACCTGGGCGTTCGGCAACGCACCGAGCGCCGGACCGGGCAGAGCGATCTTGCTGCGCCGCAGCCCGGACCCGATGATCACGTGCGCCGCGGCCACCACCCGGGCGTCGACCAGGATCGGCCACTGCTCGGGTAGGCCGATCGGGGTGATGCCGCCGTACTCCATCCCGGTCAGCTCGACGGCGTCGGCCATCGGGGCGAAGCTGGCCTTCCGGACGTCCAGGTGGCGGCGGACCACCCCGTTCACGTCCGCCCGGGTGGTGGCGAGGATCACGCAGGCGGCGTAGCGGAGCACGCCGTCGCGCTTGCCGGCCACCACCACACAGTTCGCCGAAACCTCCAGGCCCACCTGGTACGCCGCGCAGAAGGCGGCGGTGTCGGCGAGGGTCTCGTCGATCGGCGCGACGAGCACGGCGTCGGCGTCGACCGGAGCCTCCGGCGACCAGCTCTCCAGTGCCGCCGCCACCGGCGACGCGAGCAGGTCGGGTCGGCTGCGGGCCGGCTCCGTCTTCAGGGTCCCCATCACGGGTGCGATCCTCGCACCCCGAGGGCCGTTCCGCCGAGCCGGTCCAGGTCAGCCGGTGATCGTCCCCTCCATCAGCATCGGATGGCGCGGGGCGTCGAGCTCCTCCTCGCGGGCCAACCGGGCGGCGTCCACCATGCCGTGCCGGACGGCGAGCCGCAGCACTCCATAGAGGAACGGGAATCCCAGAACGTACAAAATCATGGCAGAAGCGACTTCGAGCATGGCCTCAATGTAGGTGACCGCCGACTCCGAAAACGTCTCATCTTCAGGATTCGTGGCCACCGTGGCCCGGCAGCCCCGGCCCGGCTCCCAGTACGGCGGCGAACACCTCGGCCAGTTCGGCCGCGTCCTCGCCGGCGTGGTGGGTGTGTCGCAGCCCGGCCAGGCCGAGCTGCTGCTTGATCCGGCGGTTGTGGGTACGGGACCAGTCCGTACCGGTCAACCCCATCCAGTAACTGCGCAGGTCCACCCCGGAACCGGTGCTGCCGAACGGATTCCGGCCGACGAACCGGACGAAGTACCAGTGTACGAACATGCCGTCCCAGACGGCCGGCGCGGCGAGAAAGACCGGCCGCCCCACCCGGCACAGCCCGTCGACCCAGGCGGCGGCGGCCGCCATCGCCACCTCGGCGGCCGGCGCCTCCCGGCACAACCGGTCCCGGTCCAGCCCGGACACCGCCAGCGCCGCCGGATCGAACTGGTCGGAGATCGGCCGCAGCTCGGTGTAGAAGGTCAGGTCGGGCCGGCCGGCCACCGCCATCCCCAACGAGATCATGCTGTACGGGCCGGGAATCGGCCCGTCCGCCTCGACATCCACAGCGACGTACAGATCGGGTAGCTGCGCCACCCGGCCAGCCTATGGCCAGCCGCGTCCCCGGCGCCGGTGCGACCTAGCGGAGCAGGCTGACGACGGTGAGGCCGACGAAGAAGACGAGGACCACCTCGCTGATGATCCAGGAATGCGAGTTCGCCCAGTCCCGGATCTTCGGCAGCACCGCCTCCGCCCGCCGCCCGAGCAACAGCAGACAGAGCAGCGGCAACGCCAGCAACAGGACCGTGAACAGGACGAACGGCAGCACATGCCACCACGGCCGGTCATGCCGGGCCAGGCTCGCGCCCACCGTGATCATCGTCAGGTCGTCGCTGGGCATCGCGATGATCAGCAGCAGGCCGAGCCGGGCGGCGAGTCCCGGACCCGCCGTTTCCAGCCGCCCCATCCACGTCGGCGGGTCCGACCGGTGCCGGTGCAGGAAGGCATTGATCATCAACACGACCAGCAGCACCAGGACCACAACGTCGATCCAGCGGCCCACCGGACCCTGCTCCGCACCCGAATCGAAGCTCAACTTCAACCAGCGGACCAGCCAGTACGAGGCGGTCACGCCGACCAGGACCGCGGTCCCGGCCCCGGCCAGATAAGCCGCCGAGGTCCGCTTCGCGTCCCGGCCGGTGGCCAGGAAGACCGCTCCGATGAACTGCGAGCCGACGACCATCACGAACGCCAACGGCAGCACGGTTAGGAAGTTCACCCGGTCTCCTCGTGTCCGCCCCATTCTCCGGCCCGCGGTCGGACCGCGAGCCGGTTTCCTCGAACCGCCGGCCCACCTGGAGCCGCCAACGCGGCCGGGCCACCCGAGGTCCGGCAGCGCCCGCCGGGGACCGTGCATAACGCGCGGCTGGGCGGGAAGCCTGCGGCAGCCGACGCAGGGGAGGCGGGTATGGGAAATCCGATTCCCAGGCTGTCGCTGGGCGCGCTGCTGCCCGACCGACTGGTGCCGACCGGGCTGCTGCCCGACGGGGCGGTGCCGGACCTGATCGGCGGGCTGTCCCGGGGGGCGCAGGCGACGCTGGGTCGGGCCGCCCGGTCGGCCGGGCTGAGCCGCCGCGGCGTCTGGTCGACCGCGGGCCGACACCACATCGAGGTACGCGGCGTCGCCCAGGTCGGCGGCGAACGGCTGGCCCGACGGGTGGAGTCGGCGCTGGCCCGGCACCCCGGAGTGAACTGGGCCCGGGTGAACGCCCCGTCCGGCCGGGTGGTCGTGTCGGTCGGCGAACCGAAGCCGCCGCTGCGGGAGCTGATCTCGATCGTCGCCCGGGTGGAGCGCTCGGACGACTTCGAACCCGACAACGACCGGCCGCCCCCGCACCCACCGGAGGAAGGCCCCCGGACCGGCCGGGCGCTCTCCACCCTGGCCGCCGACGCGCTCGGCCTGACCCTCGCCGCGGCGACCCGGGTGCTGCCGTTCACCCCGGTGCCCGGCGAGGTGGCCGGCCTGCTCAACGTGATCGAGATGCACCCGAAGCTGCGCGCGCTGGCCGGTCAGGGGCTGCGCAGCCACCACCGGGCCGAGTCGGTGCTACCGCTGGTGGAGGCGGTGGCGGTCGGATTGACCGGCGGCTGGGCCGGCATCCTGCTCGACGGCGCGCAGCGGCTGCTGCAGTGGGGCGAGGCGCGGGCCCAGTGCGCGGCCTGGGAGCAGGCGGAACCCGCGCTGGCCGGAACCCCGGAACAGGCCGCCGCGCCGCCGGTGGTGGACGAACGGCCCCGGCCCAAGCCGGACGGCCCGGCCGAGCGCTACCTGACCAGGATTCTCTCCACCGGGACGCTGCTCGGCGGCGTGGTGCTGCCCGCCGCCGGCCGCAAACGGGCCGCGGCCCTCGCCCTCTCGACGCTGCCCAAGGCACCGATCGCGGGCCGGGAGGCGTACGCGGCCCAGCTCGGCCTGACGCTGGCCCGCCGAGGGGTCATCGCGATGGACCGCACCGTGCTGCGTGAGCTGGACCGGATCGACACCCTCGTGCTGGACGTGGCGGCGCTGCAGTCACCGCGCGGCGTGCTCGTCGACCTTGTCCCGCTGCCCGGCACCGACGCCGAGCAGGCGGCGATCCGCGCCTTCGGGCTCTTCGACCCGACCGAGCCGACCGCCGTCCGGCGCGCCGACGGCTGGTCACTCGGCCCACTCACCGCCGTCCACCCGGCCGGCCCGACGGTGCCCGAGCCGACCGACAGCCGACCCGACGCACCCGACCCGGCCGGCAACCGGTCGGGAGCATCCGGGCCGGCCGAGGTCGCGCCGGACGCGGGCGGACCGGACGCGGGCGGACCGGACGCGGGCGGACCGGACGCGGGCGGACCGGACGCGGGCGGACCGGACGACAAGGCCACTGCCGCGAGCGACGAGCCCATTGCCGCGACGGTGGACCGGTTGGGTGCCGACGGCGGCACCCTGCTCGGCCTGACCGACGGCGGCCGACTGGTCGCCCTGGTCCGTACCGAACCGGAACCGATGCCGGGCGTGGAGGCGCTGCCCGCCGCCGCCCGCCGGGCCGGTCTGCGCCTGGTGGTGGCCGGCGGCGACGAGCGCCGGCACGGCTACGCCGACCAGCTGGTGCCGGGCGGTTCCCGGCTGGTCGCCTCGGTGCGCGAACTGCAGGCCGACGGGTCGATGGTGATGCTGGTGTCGGCCAACCGGCGGGCGCTCGGTGCCGCCGACTGCGGGTTGGGCGTCTGCCGGCCGGGCGCGGTCACCCCGTGGGGAGCGCATCTGCTGGTCGGCACCGATCTGGCCGTACCCGCGCTTGTTGTCGAGGCCGCCGGGATCGCCCGGGAGCTGGTCCGCCGGCACATCCTGCTGGCGGGCGCCGGCACCGGCCTGGGCGCGCTCGCCGCCTTCACCTCGGCCCGCTCCCAGCTGCCGGGCCGGACGATGCTCGCGGTGAACGCCGCCGCCGGGGTGGCGCTGGCCCACGGCGTCTGGCGGGCCAGGCAGGTGCCCGACCGGGCGGCGCCCAGCTCGTCGGTACCGGTTCCGTGGCACCTGATGCCGGTCGACACCGTGCTGGCCCGGCTCGACACCGGCCCCGCCGGGCTGCCGGCCGGCGAAGCCCGGCGCCGGCGCCGCCCGACCGGCGCCGGCCAGGTCGACGGCGTGAGTCTGGTCCGCGCCCTCGTCGACGAGCTGTCCAATCCGCTCACCCCGGTCCTGGTCGCCGGTGCCGGTCTCTCCGCCGCGGTCGGCTCGGTGGTGGACGCCGCCCTGGTCGGCGGGGTGGTCGGCGTCTCCTCGGCGGTCGGCGCGGCGCACCGGGTCGCCACCGAACGGTCGCTGGCCGCGTTGCTGGCCCGGTCCGCGGTGACCGCCCGGGTCCGCCGGGCCGGCTCGACCGAGGTGCTGCCGGCGGACGAGCTCGTCGCCGGTGACGTGATCGAGGTCGAACCGGGCGACGCGGTCCCGGCCGACTGCCGGCTGATCGAGGCGGTCGGCCTGGAGACCGACGAGTCCTCGCTGACCGGGGAGTCGCTGCCGGTTGCCAAGACCGCCCAGCCGGTGGTCGCCGCCGAGGTCGCCGAGCGGCATTCCATGCTGTACGAGGGCACCACCGTGGCCGCCGGCCGGGGCTGCGCGGTGGTGGTCGCCACCGGCCCGGACACCGAGGTCGGCCGGGGCATGGCGCTGGCCCGGCAGGCCCCGCCGAGCAGCGGCGTCGAGGCCCGGCTGCTCAAGCTGACCCGGGCCTCGATTCCGCTGGCCGCCGGGTCGGCGGTCGCCGTGGCCGGGGCCGGACTGCTGCGCGGCGTACCGCTGGCGGAGTCGGCGGCCACCGCCGCGAACCTGGCGGTGGCGTCCGTGCCCGAGGGGTTGCCGTTCCTGGTCGGGGCCGCGCAGCTGGCCGCGGCCCGGCGGCTCGCCGAGCACGGCGCGTTGGTCCGCAACCCCCGCACGATCGAGGCGCTCGGGCGGGTGGATGTGCTCTGCTTCGACAAGACCGGCACCCTGACCGAGGGTCAGCTGCTGCTCGCCGGGGTCGGCGACGGCGGCCGGTACGCCCCGGTCGAGGAGCTGGACGACCGGCTGCGGCTGGTGCTCGCGGCGGCGCTGCGGGCCACCCCGGCCGGCGCTGACCCGCCCCGGGCCGCCCAGCAGACCGACCTGTCGGTGTCGGCTGGCGCCCGGGCCGCCGGGGTGGTGCCGGAGACCGGGGCGCCGGGCTGGCGGGAGACGGCGACGCTGCCGTTCGAGCCGTCCCGGGGCTACCACGCCACCACCGGCAGCTCCGACGGCACCCGACTGTTGAACGTCAAGGGCGCCCCGGAGACGATTCTGCCCCGCTGCACCCGGCGGCGGACCCCGGACGGGGACCTGCCGCTCGACGACGCCGGTCGGCGGGACCTGCAGGACCTGCTGGCCCGGCACGCCGGGTCCGGCCACCGGCTGCTGGCGGTGGCCGAACGGGCGCTGCCAGCGGCGACCGCCGATGGCGGCACCGCCGACGCCGAACCGGTCGACACCGACGTGGCCGAGTTGACCTTCGTGGGGTTCCTGACCCTCGCCGACGGCGTCCGGGCCAGCGCCGCGCCCGCGGTGCGGCGGATCCGGGAGGCCGGCGTGCACACCATCATGATCACGGGCGACCACCCCGGCACCGCGCGGGCCATCGCCTCGATCATCAGCCCGGACGGACCGGAGCCGCGGGTGATTACCGCGACCGAACTGGACCGCCTCGACGACGACGCGCTCGCCGACCGGCTGTCGCGCACCGACGTGGTGGCCCGGTGCACGCCGGCGCACAAGGTACTGATCATCCAGACCCTGCAGAAGTGCGGTCGTACCGTCGCGATGACCGGGGACGGGGCGAACGACGCCCCGGCGATCCGGCTCGCCGACGTCGGCATCGCACTCGGCAAACGGGGTACGCCGGCCGCCCGCGCGGCGGCGGATCTGGTGGTCACCGACGATCGGCTGGAGACCATCATCGCCACCCTGATCGAGGGTCGGGCGATGTGGTCCTCGGTCCGGCACGCGTTGAGCATCCTGGTCGGCGGCAATCTGGGCGAGATCGCGTTCAGCGTGCTGACCGCCGCCGCGACCGGCCGGTCCGCGTTGACCGGTCGGCAACTGCTGCTGGTCAACCTGCTCACCGACCTGGCTCCCGCGATGGCCATCGCGGTCCGGCCGCCCCGCCCGGAGAGCACCGATCACCTGCTGCACGAGGGGCCGGACGCCTCGCTCGGCGGAACCCTGGCCCGGGAGGTCGCGCTGCGGGCGGCGAGCACCACCCTCGGCGCGACGACCGGCTGGACGCTGGCCCGGTTCACCGGCCGCCGCCAGCGGGCCAGTACGGTCGCCCTCGCCGCCCTGGTCGGCACCCAGCTCGGGCAGACCCTCATCGACGGCGGGGCCAGCCCGACGGTGTTGGCCTCGACGGCCGGCTCACTGCTGGTTCTCACCGTCGTCATTCAGACACCCGGGGTGAGTCACTTCTTCGGTTGTACGCCGCTCGGCCCGGTCGGTTGGGCGATCGCGACCGGTTCCGCGCTCGGGGCCACCCTCACCAACCGGGTACTCGACCGGCTGCCGATCGACGGGCTGCTCCCCACCGAGCCGTCCTGACCCGCCGTCGGTCAACCCCGCTGGCGGGTGCGGCGCAGTTCGGCCCGCAGGTGGAGGGCGACCAGGGCGATCCAGGCCCACCCGACGGCGATGGTGGCCCGCTGGAAGAGGCCGGCCCGGTCCTCGACGGTCACTCCGAACAGGAGCGCCGGCACGGCCAGCGCGGTCACCACCGAGTAGACCGCCCACCGTCGTTCGCCGCGCCGGGACGCGAACCGGCGGGCCAGCACGAGACAGCCCAGCGGCAGCGCGCCGAAGACCACGACCGCGGCCAGGTCGTGCGCGGTCCCGTGCCAGGTGTCGGCCGTCGCACCCGGCGGGTAGCCGTTCACCGGATCGGAGACGAAGAGGCCGGAGGCGACCAACCCCAACCCGTACGCGCCGATCAGGATCGGCGCCCAGCGGCCGCCCCGACCGCCGCCGATCGCCCGCCGCACCCCGACGGCGAAGGCGCACATCATCAGTCCGGTCAGGACGAAGTTGCCGATCTGGACCCAGCCCCGGTCGCCGATGCTCAGCGCGCTCGCCAGGTGCCGGCTGGTTTGGTAGTCCGGCCGGAGCGCCCCCTCGACGAGCACGACCGCCAGGAACAGGGGCGCGGCGACGGCCCCGCAGGCCAGCAGGGCGGAAGTGCCGCGGCGCCGGGGCGGCACCGGGCGGGATGCTCGCGCGGCCATCGACGACCCCCTTCTCTCCCCACAATTGCAGCGGATGGTACGCCGATGGCATCAGTGGTTAAAGTAGACAATCCCGGCTACTAAAGTCGCTCCCCGCCCGGCGCCCCCGGCGACTTTCGGCCGGCATCCGGTTGGCGGAAACCCGACAGCCCGCGACCGCCCGACCGGCCAGTTCGGACCGCAATTCGATGGAGCGCACCAGCCGCCTCTGATAGGCAGTCAGCATGCGGTTTTTCCTGCTCGGGCCCCTTGAGGTCTGGCACGACGGGCGGATGTTGCCGCTCGGCGGACCGCAGCGCCGCGACCTGCTCGCCGTGCTCCTGCTCAACGCGAACCGGGTGGTCGCCACCGACCGGTTGATCGACCTGCTCTGGGGTGAGCAACCCCCGCCGACCGCCCGGAGCCTGCTCCAGGGTTGCGTCGCGCAACTACGCCGTACGCTGCACCACGGCGACTGGCGGCCGCTGGTCACCGCCGCACCCGGCTACCTGCTGCGGGTCGGCGCCGGCGAGCTTGATCTCGACCGGTTCGAGGAGCTGGCGGCGACGGCCAGCCGGGACACCGAGGCCGGCCGGCTGGTGGCGGCGGCCGCCGCCCGCTACCAGGCGCTGTCGCTGTGGCGGGGCGACCCGCTGGACGGGATCAACCTGGAGATCTGCCGGGTGGAGGCCGACCGCCTGACCGAGCGCCGACTCGCGGTGCTCGAGGAACGCATCGACGTCGACCTGCGGTTGGGTCGGCTGCTCGGCCTGGTCGCCGAGTTGCAGGGGCACGTCCGCGCGTACCCGTTCCGGGAGCGGCTCTGGGCGCAGCTCATGGTGGCCCTGCAGCTGGCCGACCGGCAGGCCGACGCGCTCGCCGCATACCAGGAGGTGCGCCGCCTCCTGGTGGACCAGCTCGGCGTCGACCCGGGCGGTCTGCTGCGCCGGCTGGAGCACGCGGTGCTGACCGGCACCGACGTGCTGGCCGAGTACGCCCGGCTGCGCGGATTCGGCGGTCCGACGCCCGATGCGATCGGGGTGGGCAGTCGCGAGGCGCCGGTCGAGTCGGCCGGGTTGCCCACGCCGGCGCAGCTTCCGGCGCCGGTGCCGGCGTTCGTCGGGCGGGTCGAGCAGCTCAACGCGCTGGACGACCTGCTGACCGGCGAGGGCATCTCGATGATCGTCGGTGGCGCCGGGGTGGGCAAGACGGCGCTCGCCGTGCACTGGGCGCACCGGGTCCGGGACAAGTTCCCCGACGGGCAGCTCTACCTGGACCTGCGCGGCTGGGCGCCCGGCTCGCCGGTGCAGCCGTTGGCCGCGCTGACCGGTTTCCTGCCGGCCCTCGGGGTGCCCACGGACCGGGTTCCGGTGGAGACCGAAGCGGCCACCGCGCTCTACCGCAGCCGGTTGGCCGGCCGGCGGATGCTGATCCTGCTGGACAACGTCCGCGACGCCGAGCAGGTCCGCCCGCTGCTGCCCGGCGATCCGCACTGCCGGGTGCTGATCACCAGCCGGGACCGGCTCAGCGGGCTGGTCGCGCGGGAGGGCGCCCGCCGGCTCACCCTGCCGGAGCTCACGCCGGGCGAGGCGGCCGCCCTGCTGGCCTCGATGATCGGACCCGCCCGGATCGCGGCCGAACCGGCGGCGGCCGGCGACCTGGCGGGCGCCTGCGCGCACCTGCCGCTCGCGCTGCGGATCGCCGCGGCCAACATCACCGACCGACCACACCGGCGGATCGCCGACCACGTCGCCGACCTGACCGGCGGCGCGGGGCTCACCGGGTTGGCGATCAGCGGAGACGACCGGGTGGCCGTCCGGCCCGCCTTCGAACTGACGTACCGGACCCTGCCCGACCGGGCCCGGCGGATGTTCCGGCTGCTCGGGCTCGCCGCCGGGCCGGACATCCTGCTGGACGCGGCGGCCGCGCTCGCCGGCGTGTCGCGCGCCGAGGCGGCCGACACGGTCGACCGGCTCGCCGCCGCGCACCTGGTCCACCAGCCGACCCCGGACCGGATCGCCGCCCACGACCTGATCTGCCGGTACGCCGGCGAACTCGCCGACGGCGAGGAGAGCGGAGCCGACCGGACGGCGGCGACCGACCGGCTCTACCGGTGGTACGCCGCCACCGTGGACGCGGCCGCCGCCCACCTCTACCCGGAACTCCTGCGCGCCACCGATCCCGGGACCGCCGCCGCTGACGGGCTGTCCTTCCCGGACAGTGCCGCGGCGCTGGACTGGCTCGACGCCGCCCGACCCAACCTGGTCGCGGCGATCGTCCACGCCGCCGCACACGGGCCGTACCGGGTGGCCTGGCAGTTGGCCGACGCGCTGCGCGGCTACTTCTGGCTGCGGATGCACGCCCTGGACTGGCTGACCGTCGCCGAGGCCGGCCGGGTCGCCGCCGAGGCCGACAAAGATCTGCGCGGTCAGGCGGCGGCCCAGCTCAGCCTCGGCGACGCGCACGGCCGGCAGAGCCGCTACCAGCTCGCCATCGAGCACTACCGGGAGGCGTTGCGGTTCGACCGGCTGGCCGGCTGGACCGACGGCGAGTCAGCCTCGCTCGGCAACCTCGGCAACGTGCACTGGTGGTCCGGGCAGCTTGCCGAGGCGGCCGAGCGCTACCAGGAGGCGCTGCTGCTGGCTCAACGCACCGGCCGGCTCGCTGGCCAGTCGGCGAACCTGTCCAACCTCGGGGCGGTCTACTGGCAGCTCGGCCAGCTCGCCCGGGCGGCCGACCACCACACCCGGTCGCTGGCGATCGCCCGGCAACTGGGTTCACCGTTCGGGCAGGCGGTCGACCTGTGCAACCTGGGCGCACTGCACCTGGAGCTCGGCCACCCGCAGGAGGCGCTGCGGCACCTGGCGGCGGGGCTGGCACTGCATCAGCAGATCGGCGACCGCAGCGGGATGGCGGAGGCACTGCGCACCATCGCCGAGGTGCACCGGGACACCGGTGACCACGAGCAGGCCCTCTCGTACGCCCGACGGGCCGACGCGCTGGCCGAGGAGACCGGCAATCCGCGCTACCGGGCGGACACCCGCAACACGCTGGGCCGGATCCACCTGCGGCTCGGTGCGCCGGCCACCGCGATCGAATGCCACGCCACGGCGCTCGCCCTCTCCCGGGGCAGCGACAGCCGGCACCCGGAGCTGGCCGCCCTGATCGGGCTGGCCGACGGCTGGCGGGAAAGCGGCCGGCCGGACCGGGCGGTCAGGTTCGCGACCGAGGCCGTCGGGCTCGCCGAACTGACCGGCTACCAGGTGCTCGCCGGGCACGCGTACCTCGCCCTGGCGGCGGCGGAGATCGCCGCCGACCGGCCGGACCGGGCCGTCGAATCGGCCCGCCGGGCGCTGGCGGTGCACGGTCGGACCGGTCACCGCCTCGGACGGGCGCGCGGACACCTGGTGCTCGGTCGGGCGGTGGCCCTGCTGGCCGCCGGACCCGACCCGACGGGGGAGCCAGCCGGCAAGCGCGGCGGCGGTGCGGCCGGCGGGGCGGCGGTCGAGCACTGGCGGCGGGCGCTGGCCATCTTCGCCGAGTTCGAGGCGGCCGAGACCGCCGAGGTCCGGCGGCTGCTGGCCGGCGGGACCGGACCGGCCAGCGGTAGCGGCGGCCGGTCCCGCCGGGTCAGTAGGCTGCCAGCGTGAACTCGGCGGTGCGGACCACGCCGCCGTGTTGGAACTCGAAGAAGAGCTGGTAGCTGCCGGCCGACGGCACCTGGACCACGAACGCGACCACCGAGCTGGCGGCGCTGGCCGGCGCCGGGTGCACGTGCAGGTAGCCGAGGTCGCCGTGCCGCAGCGCGACCAGATGCCCGTAGGAGCCGAGGTAGCGCTCCAGATCCGGCACCGGTACGCCGTCGCGGCCCAGCCACACCAGGATCTGACTGGCCTGACCGGGTCGCAGCCCGCCGTCCAGGGTCACCGTGTAGCCGTCGACGAGGACGGTCGCCTCGTCTGCTGGTGGGGCGGCCCGCGGCGCGTACTCGCCGGGCACCAGCAGGTCCGTCCCGAGCGTGACCGGCAGCTCGGCGCCGGCCGGGACGAAGTCCGCGAAGACCCGGTACGCCCCCGCCGCCGCGACCGTCACCGGCACCCGCCACGTCCCGTCCGGGGTCATCGCCGGATGCAGGTGCCGGTAGCCGCCGAGGTCCCGGCCGACCAGCACCAGGTGCAGGTCGCGTTCGTGGTTCTGGCGGAACTCGGTGACGCTGGCGCCGGTCGGGCCGGCGATCCGGAACGCCAGCTCGCCGGCCTCGCCGGCCACCGACGGGGCGGCCAGCAGCTCCAGGGTGTAGCCACCCTGGCTGATCTGCAGGCCGCCCACCTGGTGACCGGCGTGGCCGGGTTGGACCGCCGCCGGCCGGGCGGTGGCCGGGGGTGCGGCGGACCGGCCGGCCACGAAGCCGGCCGCCGCCGTCAGCCCGAGGATCACCGTGATGGCCACCGCCCTCGGCAGGCCCCGTCGATCGATGCGCGAGATGACCGGCTCCCGTCAGGCGGCCGGCAGTCGGGCGGGAATGACGACCGGTTCCGCCTCCGCCGCCACCGTGGGCAGGTTGGGTCGCAGGACGAAGAGCCCCTGCTCGATCCCGCTGACCACCACGTTGCCGCTGGGGAAGTACGGGTAGACACTCCACGCGCCGTTCATCGACGCGGTGTTGCTCGACGGGTAGATGTCGAAGTAGCCGGCCTCGGTGAGCGTGCCGGACCCGACGTTGCGCAGGTCCAGGATGCGCAGGCCGGCCCGGTAGTTGGCCTGGTAGCTGTAGCTGCCCTTGACGTACTGGTTGTGGTCGGTGGCGGCCGCCGACGAGGTGTAGGTGCCGATGTGCCGGGGCGCGTCCAGGTCGTACAGGTCGAAGACGAAGGTCTTCGTGCCGCCGCCGGCCCGCGACTCGTCCAGCTCGTCGTCGAGCAGGAAGTAGCGCTGGTTCTCGGTGAGCCAGCCCTGGTGGGTGTACTGGCGGCCGGAGTACGACGCCTTGACCAGCTGCCGCGGGCTGGACTTGCTCGTCACGTCCACGATGGTGACGGTGTCCTCGTTGGAGCTGACGCAGATCTCCCGGCCGGTGTAGGCGCTGTCCGGTCCCCGGTAGACGACGCACTGGGTGTCGTGGGTGTAGCCGTCTCCGCTGACGCAGCCGGCGTACGCGGGTGCCTTCGGGGTGGCGATGTTCACCATGTGCAGGCCGCCGCTGCAGGTGTTGGAGCCGACCGCGTACGCGAAGCCGGTCTGTTCGTTGATGGCGATGTTGTGCGAGTTGCCGAACCGGTTGTAGTGGGTGTCGGCGGTCCAGGTCCGGGGCGTGGTCACCCCGCGCAGCCGGGTCAGGTCGAAGACCTGCATGCCGTGCCCGCTGACGTCGGCGACGATGAAGGCGTGGTCCCGGTAGACCTTGATGTCCCGCCAGATCGCCGTCCGGTTCTGGTACGCCGGTAGGTTCCCCAGGTAGACCGGCGCGGTCGGGTTGGTGACGTCCACGAAGGACGTGCCGTTGCGGCGGCCGACCAGGGCGTACTCCTTGCGGTTGGTCGGATCGGTCCAGCCCCAGATGTCGTTGCCCTGGCTGCCGCCGATCTGGCTCAGCGGCATGAACGCCAGCAGGTCGACGTTGCGGCACGGGTAACCGCTGGCCTGCCCGCCGCTGCAGGAGACCGCCGCCAGCGGGGCCAGGCTCTGGGTGGGCTCGCGTTGCGCCATGAAGGCCACCGCCGATTCCCGCCCGGCGGGGGTGTCCGGGTCGTGCGCGACGGAGGGCGCCGTCGGTGCGGCCAGTGTCCCGGCCAACACCACCAGCGCGACGCCGATCGTTGTTCGTCTCCCACGCATGCGGGCCTCCTGTCGTCGTACGGCGGCGGGCGGCGGTGGCCACCGGCCCCGAATGACATTGATCCGTTTAAGTGAGCGTGCGGTGTCCGAAAAGGCCAGTCAAGGGACGGTGGTGATACCGAAACCGTCATATCGGCCCCGGACACGAGTGTCCCGGCCCGCGCGAACGCGGACCGGGACACGGTGGGACCGTTGCTACGACCGGGGTTCGGGCTGCTCGTCCTCGACGGCCGGCTCGACCGGCGGGAGATCCCGCAGGTGGCGGTTGTTGCGCGGTTCCCGCTTGGTCTTCGAGTCGTTGAGGCGCCGGCGCAGATCGTCCCGGACGTCGTTGAGCGCCGCCTTCAGGTCCTCCTCGGTGGAGGTGGTGACGATCTTCGGTCGGCCGGCGACCCAGCACTCCAGGGTGACCTTCTGGCCCTTCGCCTCGCGGTCCTTGACCGACAGCTCCAGCTCGGTCCCGTCGACCGGGAAGCTGGCCAGCCGCGCGTCCAGGGTGGTGAACTGCTCGACGATCCAGTTCCGGTCGCCCTGCGAGAATCCGGCACCCATCCGGAGGCAGTCCTCGACGGTGGCCGGGTTCGACCGGGCGCTCATCGGCTGGCCCTCCCCTCGGCGCGCACGGATCCGCTGACGCGGGACAAGCTGTCACTGAGCATGTTCGCTGACCTCCGTTGGACGATTCACGGTCCATCAGCTCATACCCAGCGGGCACCGCCCGCACGCACTCGACCGCAGGCTTCACGGTGCGGGCTGGGCGCCGCTGGTCGGCGGATGCCAGAACGGGTCGTCGGTGTCGTCTGCCATCCGGGCCCGGGCCGCCCGTCCCGCCAACCGCGCCCGGCGGCGGGCCAGCACTCCGGTCAGCGCCCGCACCGGCGGTTGCAGGAGGAATCCCATGATCAGGAAGAGCACCAGCCCGGCCCCGACCCAGGTGAGCACCCGGCTCAGCGTCGCCAGCCGGTTGGCCGGCTGCTCGGGGGCTGCGGCGTTCACCCCCACTCCGCCGGGTAGCGGTGTCGTCACCGCGGCCACCGGGCTCACCAGTCCGGCGTCGACGGTGGCCCGGACCTGCCGGGTCACGTCGGCAGCGGGCAGCCCGGGGTGGGCCGAGCGGACCAGCGCCGCGGTGCCGGCCACGAAGGCGGCAGCATATTCCGCACCGGTGCCGGACCGGCCGATCGTCGCCACATCCACACCGGGGGCCAGCAGGTCCACGGCACCGTCGGGGTAGCTCTCGGCGGCCTGCTGGTCGGCGTCCGCCGCGCCGACCCGGAGCAGACCGTCGGCGGGGGCCGCCGCGACCGTGGCGGGCAGCACCACCACCACGTCCCGGGCGATCGCATCGTCGATCGCGGCCCGGACGTCGCGGTCGGTGGCGTCGACCGCGACCCCCAGCAGCAGCACGTCGGCACCGGTCCCGGTCGCCACGGTGATGGACCTCGCGGCGATCGGGTTGGGCAGCCGGCTGGCGCCGGCCCGGATCGGCACGATCCGGGCACCGGGCGCAATGCCGAAGTTGTCGTCGTCGCCGGCGACGATGCCGGCCAGGGCGGTGCCGGCGCCCTCGCATCCGATGTCACCGCGGCCGGTGCCGGCCAGCACGTCGGCCCCGGTGGCGACCCGGTTGGCCAACTCGGGGGCGGAGCCGTTCACGCCGGCCGCGATCACCGCCACCTTCACGCCCGAGCCGTCCGCGGCCGTCCAGGCCCGGTCGGGGGTGAGCAGGGTCTGCCCCCAGGCGGCCTCGGCCGGTACTGCGCCGTTCGCACCGCAGTCCGACGAGCTGGCGCCGACCGTCGGCAGCGGGCCGTGGTTCAGCTCGGCGCCGACCGCGTCCCAGGGCAGCACGAGGTGCCAGCCGGCGCGGAGGTTGGCCGGGTCCGACAGCCGGCGGCCGTCGGGCTGCACCCGGCCGGTGTTGAGGTCGAGGATCTCCCCGGCCCGGTCCGCGTCGCCCAGGAAGCGGTCCGCGATCGACCAGAGGTTCTCCCGGGGGTTCGTCACCGTGTAGTAGTAGCCGACCGCCGGGGCCACCGCGGCGACCGCCGGAGCCGGGACCGTCCCGGTGACGGCCACCGCGAACGTCGCCGCAAGTGCCAGGTCGCGAAGCCTCATCCTCACCACTCCGACCTCTCGACCAACGCCCAGTCGTGGTCGTCGTTGGCCAGGCAGGGAACGAACTGGAGCCGGGCCTCGGGGCCGCCGGTACCCGAGCCGGGGACCTCAAGGCACATGTCGGTGACCGTGTTGCGCAGCCAGTAGTACTGGAACCCGCCGGAGCTGCGCTTCGGCTCCAGCCGGAAGTACTGGTTGTCCTGGTCGAAGCAGCCGGTGGTGTTGAGCTGGGTCTCGTTCGCCACCGTCCCGACCCCGGGCGGGTCGATGCAGAAGCCGTCGTCGACGTTGCGGATCCAGTAGAGCTGGTAGCCCTGGCTGTCCTTGGCCCGCGGCACGAACGACCACTCCTGGTTGTCCTCGGTGTTCTTCGCGCAGGTGAACTGGTTCACCGGCCCGTCACGCTTACCGGCGCCGGTGCCGGGGATGTCGACACAGAGCTTGGTACGCAGGTTGAGGATGAAGTACGGACCGTAGCTGCGACCCGAGCCGTCCGCCTGGGCCGCCTTCACCGGGGGCTGATTGTCGCGCACCTTGGTGGTGTTCCCGCCGGTCGGCTTCGCCGCGGGCGACGACGGGGCGGGCTTCGATGCCGGGGGCTTGGGCAGTTGCAGGCGGGGGTCCTTGGCGTACTCGGTCTGGGCCTTCTTCACGGCCTCGACGAGCGGGGTCTGCGCTGCCCGGTCGCCCCGGGTGAACGCGGCGAGGGCCGGGCCGTACTCGCCGCCGGCCTGGTCGATCAGCTTGCACATCGCGCGGCCGAGGGCCGCGATCGCCACCGCCGGCTCCCACGGGGTACGGCGGGGAGCGACGTCGGCGTGGGTGCGCCAGACGCCGGGCAGGAACTGGGCGATGCCCTGCTCGCCGGCGGGTCCGAGCCGGTTCGGGTCGAAGCCGGAGGTCACCATGATCTGCGCGGCGATCCGGGCCGGCGGCAGTTCGGGGCAGCGCTTCCCGGCGGTGACGATCTGCGGCAGGTACACCTCGGGCACCAGGACCACCGGGTCGCCGGTGGGGTACCCGGCGCTGGCGGGCGGCGAGGCCGGCAGCCCGCCGAAGGCCGGCTGGAGGGCGTACCAGGCGGCGTAGCGGTCGACGGTCTCCACGTAGTCGGCGGCGCTCTCCGGCACCGCGCCGGCCGCGATCACCTGGTCGATGCCGAGCCGGTGCGCCGCCAGCGCGACCCGCCACGGATCCTCCTCGATGTTCAGCGCCCGGGACTGGCCGACGAGCTGGCACATGGCGTGCGCGAGCGCCGTGATGGCGTCCTCGCGGTCGGTCGGGACGGCGTCCGGCGAGGGCGCGTACTTCTGCCACTGCTCGGGGGTGAGCGCGGCGACCCCGACCGCGCCGCCGTCGCGCATCTCCGGCACCGGCTGGTCGTCGAAGTTCGAGGCGACCATGACCTGGCCGGCCAGCCGGGCGGGGGTGAGCGTCGGGCAGGACGCCGCGGCGCGGACGAGAATGCGTACGTCGGTGGCGCTGAGCCGGTTGCCTTCCAGCGGTTCGGCGGCGTTGGCCGCCTGCCGGGCCGCGAAGGCGGCGGCTCCGATCAGGATGATCAGCGACAGGCCGGCGCCCAGGATCACCGGCCGGCGGACGTTGGGCATCCGGAACATCAACTGGCTCCCTGCGCGAGCAACTCGTCCTCGGTCGGCACGTCCACCTGTTCACCCCAGCGCAGGGTGCCGACGATCATGTCGAAGAGCAGGACGATCGCCTGCACCGGTTCGGCGTCGACATCGCCGTCGGTGAGCACGGTGAAGGTCAGCAGTCCCCAGACGCCGGGCACGTCGGGGTTGGCCACGTAGTAGCTGACCCGTACCGTCGGGGCCTTGCGCCTGATCCGGTCGCTGTCGATGACCGCGTAGATCCGCACCGCGGACGCGCCACCGATCTCCAGGTACTCCCCGTTCGGGCCGGCGTCGGCGAGGATCGACGCCAGCAGCTTCTCCGGGTCGGTGGTCTCGTCGCTGTCCTCGAGCACCGACATGATCATCGAGCCGGGCAGTCGCTTGCCGTTGAACTCCCGCAGCGGCAGCAGCACCGCCCGGGCGCCGTTGCTCCCGGCCTCGTCGGTCGCTTCGGTGAGTTCCTTGCGCAGCACCCGCCGCCACGGCCCGGCCTTGTCGCGCGGCAGGGTGTCCGGCAGGTGCTGCCGGATGATCTCCTCGATGATCCGCGCCCGGACCCGGGACATCTCGGGGGTGGTCGGGATCTGCACCCAGCCACCGGGCACCACGAGCTGAAAGTCGATCATGACTGGTCCCTCCCGCCGGTCGGGGCCGCGAATCGCAGCGGCGCGGCGTCCCCGGTCGGCGCGGCCATGCTGTCGGCGGCGATCAGGTGCATCAGCGCCTCCACACCGAAGCCGATCAGCGCCATCTGGTCCATCCCGAAGACCCGGGTACGCAGCAGCACGTCGACGTCGGTGCCGGGCGCCGCCGCGGTCGCCGGCACCTCCAGCCGCAACGCCGCGTCGACCCGGCCGTAGACGCCCTCCTCCTCGGAGGAGGCCAGCGCGAACACCCGCAGTCCGTCGCCGCGGTCGGTGGCCACGTAGTCGATGACCGGCTCCCGGACGTCCCCGCCGAGCCCGTCGGCGCCGACCTCGGCCATCAGGTAGGCCGGGTCGTCCGCGCGCGGCTCGCGGAACTCGGCCGTGACGAGCAACGGCATCCAGCGCAGGTCGCCGCCGACGAACGCCGCACCCCAGAAGAGCCGGACGTACGCGGGCAGCCCGGCGGCGCGTTCCAGCAGGCTGCGCGCCACCGCCTGCCCCATCTCGCCGATCGCGAACGGGAACTCCTCCGGCTCCTCGGCCGGCCATTCCGCCCGGGCGGCGGCCACCTTCTCGCCCGCCCACTCGTCGAGCAGGGCCGACACCCGCGCGGTCCAGTCCGTCACCGTCTGCGCGTCGCTGTCCGGGGCGGGCACCCAGTTCCAGAACCAGGAGACCTCGGGGACCACCGACGGGCCGGATCGTGACGTCATCCTCGGTTCCACGCATCGGTGTTCTGGCCGCCGGGCCAGACCAGGCCGGCGGCGAGGGCGAAGAAGATGTTCGGCACGGTCCAGGCCAGCCAGGTGAAGTTCATCCCGCGGGTGGCGCCGCCGAGGATTCCGGTCAGGTCGCCAAGGGTGCTGATCCCCCGCGCCCCGTCCCACCACCACTTGCCCAGGGCACCGAAGTTGCCGTGCCGGAAGGCGCCCCACCACTTCTCCAGGCCGGTCATGAAGGTCGTCCACTCGGTACGGAAGAAGCCGGGCTTGGCGATCAGGGCGGGGACGTCGGCCATGTTGGAGAGCGGGATGACCACCCCACCGCCCGGGCCGAGGGTGCCGAAGTTGAACCGGAGCGAGCCGAGGATCTTCATGGTGCTGGCGAGCTTGCTGCCGAACTTCAGGATGGCCACCCCGATCCCGGCGAGGCCGAGCCCGACCGCGCCGAGGATGACGTCGACCACGTCGCCCTCGCCGTGGGCCAGCAGCACGCTGTCGGCTATCAGGGCCACCGCGCCGGCGGCGATGCCTAAGAAGAGCAGGGCGTTCACGCCAGGGATGAGGAAGGCGAGCGCGGTCAGGACCATCGCGATGATGCCGAAGATCTTGCTGATCCACTTGAAGGCTTCGTTGATCTTGTCTTTGAGGGTGTCGGTCAGCCCGTCGTCGTACCGGTCGCAGTTGACCGCGTCGCCGAGCCGCTTGCCGGCCACGTCCAGCGCGTCCAGGGCGGCGGTCAGGCGGTTCTTCGCCGCCGTCATCGCCGACTCCGCCTCGCTCTGTGCCTTGGACTTGTCGGCGCCCTTCTGCTGCTCCTCGGGCGGGATCGTGCCGTCCGGCCCCGGCACCGGGTCGGGCAGGGCGTTCGCCCGGGTCTGCGCCTGCGACGCGTCCTCCCGGTCGCTGCGGGCCCCGGCGACCTCGGACTTGGCGTGCTGCAGGTCGGGCTCGTACCGGCGGATCTCGACGGCCGCGTCCTCGTACCGCACCGACGCCTTGCTCAGGCCGTCCTTGATCTCCTCGGCGTCCTTCTTGAGCGGCTCGACCCACTTGCCCCGCAGGCCATCGCTGCCGGCGTCCACGATCTTGGCGAGCTTGGCGATCGCGTCGTCGATGGTGGTGGAGATGTCCGCGTACCGGCGCTGGGCGTCGTGGATCTTCGCCGGGTCGGCGTCGTCGAGGAGCTTGAGCCGGAAGGCGGTCACGGCTTCTCCTCCAGGCTCGCCGCCAGCTGGCGCTCCCCCTCGGCCCAGTTCTCCTCGGCCGACTTGACCTCGTCGCGGAACTTCTCCATTGACTCGACCATCTTTTTCCGGTTGATCCGCCAGTTGTGGGCGAAGTCGCCCATCGACAGGTTGGCGTTGTGCTGGCCCCAGTGGCCCTTGAACTCGTTCTGGAACTTGGTCGCCGAGTTGAACTGCTCGATCAGCGCGTTGAGATCGTCGACCAGACCGCCCAGGTCCCTGACCACGATGTCGGCCATCACACCACCGTTCCCGCTCGTCGGATGTTCGGCTCCGCCGCCAGCAGCGGAATCTGGACGGTCTGCAACTCCCCGTCGCCCAGGTGCACCCGGGCGACACCGGGCACCACCCGGTCGACCAGCCCGGCCCGGGTCAGCCGCACCCCGACCAGGTCACCGGCGCCGAGCGTCGGCGGGGAGAGCAGCGCGCCGCGCCGGTTCTTCTTGATCTCGACCTGCCAGCCGGAGAAGCCCATCGCCACCGAGGCGATCTCGCCGGCGATGACCACCGCCCGCCGGTTCCCGGCCGCGCCGCGGACCAGTTGGCGCAGCCAGTCCCGGCACGACACGTCCCGCCACGCCTCGGCGTCGTCGACAAGCAGCGCGACCGGACCCTCGCCCGGGTCGACCAGGGCGGCGAACTCCTCCTCGGTCGGGTTGTCGCCGGTGATGACCCCGCGCACACCCGGCCGGCCGGCCAGGTCGCGCAGCGGTGACCGCATCGGCGCACCGATCACCAGCTCGGTCCCGGACCGCAGCAGCGACTCCGCCATCACGCCGAGCGCGGTGCTGCGCCCGGACCGGGACGGGCCGGCGATCAGGAAGGTCGGCTGGTCGTTGAGCAGGTCCGCGCCGACCGGCTCCAGTTCGTCCCCGCCGACCCCGAGCAACGCCCACATCGGATCGGGTACGCCGACGATCTCCCACGCCTGGTCGAGCGTCAGCTGGCTGGGCAGGACCGCGATCCGGGCGGGGCGCCGCGCCTTCGGCACCGCCGCCTCCCGGTCGGTGAGCGTGCCGGCGAGCGCGTGCATGGCGGCCACCTGGGCCGGGCCGGCCGGGTCCTCGGCCACCAGCGCGACCTGCACCTCGATTCCGCTGATGGCGCGGTAGCCGCGCCCCGGCGGCAGGCTCTCCGGGATCTTGCGCGGGTTGAGCCCGGCCAGCGTCGCGTCGCTGCGGTCGGAGAGCCGCAGCACGAGCTTCTCCTCGCAGAGCGAACTCATCCGGCCGCTGAGCAGGCTGTGGTCGCCAGCCACGATCAGGTGCACCCCCGCGCTGGCGCCCTCCCGCATCAGGATGTGCACCAGGTCGGTGAGCGCCCCGCTGTCGTGCTCGCTGAGGGTCCCCATGAACCCCTCCCAGCGGTCGAGCAGCAGCAGGATGTGCGGCAGCCGGTCGGCGGCGGGGGTGGCCGCCCGCTGCTCGGTCAGGTCCGCGAACCCGCCCTCCCCGAGCAGCCGCTGGCGGCGCTGCACCTCGGCGTGCAGCCGGTGCAGCAGGCGGCTGGCCCGCTCCACGTCGGTGCGCTGCGCGACCGCGCCGCAGTGCGGGAACTTCGTCATCGGCAGCAACGCGCCGTTGCCGCAGTCCAGCCCGTACAGGTGCAGGTCGGCCACGCTCGCGGCGGCGGCCGCCGCCGCGGCGATCGTCCGCAGCGCCTGCGACCGGCCCGACCGGGGCGCACCGACGATGTGCAGGTGGCCGAAGGTGGAGAGGTCGATCGTCATCGGCACCTGCCGCTGGCTGCGCGGCAGGTCCTGCACGGCCCAGACGAAGGAGGGCTCACCCCGGGCGTCGCGGCGCGGCTCGGCGGTCAACTCCAGCACCGACGCGGTCGGCAACGGCGGCAGCCAGGGCCGGCGCTGCGCCGGAATGCCGAGCATGTCGTTCGTCTGCCGGATCGCCTCGACGAGCACCGACAGGTCGGTGGCCTCGTCGGTCTCGGCGGCGGCCCGGGGCCGCTGCGGCAATGGGCGGCCCAGGTCCAGCCAGCCGACCTGGTGCAGGAACGGCGCCGCCACGGCCAGCGCCGGGTCCCGCTGCGGTCGGCGGCCGCCGACCCGGCCGGTCTGGAACGGGATGAGCGAGCTGTGCCCGAGCCGGGCGTACCCGCGTCCCGGATGGGCGGCGGAGATGCTGGCCGCCTCCCGGGCGTCGATCACGTCGGCGCTCTCGCCCTGGTCGGTCACCCGCAACGCGATCCGCAGGTTGGTGTTCGCGCGGATCTCCGCGGAGACCACGCCGGACGGGCGCTGGGTGGCCAGAATCAGGTGGATGCCGAGCGACCGGCCGCGCTGCGCCACGTTCACCAGACCGGTGACGAAGTCCGGCAGTTCCCGCGCCATCGACGCGAACTCGTCGATGACGATCAGCAGTCGGGGAATCGGCGCCGGCACCGGCCGCCGGCTGGCGAAGTCGAGGTAGTCCTCCAGGTCCTTCGCGCCGACCGAGGCGAGCAGGTGTTCGCGGTGGGTCAGCTCCGCCCCCAGCGAGGTGAGCGCCCGCTCCACCAGGTGGGTGTCGAGGTCGGTGACCATCCCGACGGTGTGCGGCAGGTCGACGCAGTCCTTGAAGGCGGCGCCGCCCTTGTAGTCGACGAGGACGAAGTTCATCGCGTCGGGCCGGTTCGCGACCGCGAGCGAGGCCACCAGCGTCTGCAGGAACTCCGACTTGCCGGAGCCGGTGGTGCCCGCGACCAGGCCGTGCGGTCCATGGTGGACGAGATCGAGGGCAAACGGCCCGTCCAGGGTGTAGCCGATCACCGCCCGGGTGCTGCGCGGCGACGCGGCCCAGCGGGCGTTGATGCCGGCGGCCGACGGCTCCTCCAGACCCAGCACCTCGAGCAGCCGGGCGGCCGGCGGCAGGGCAGCCTCGCCGTGGGTGTCGCTCACGTCCCGGACCGGGGCCAGCCGCCGCCCGACGGTGGTGAACCACTCGTCGCTCACCTCGTCGACCCGGACGTCGTCGATCTGCGCGGCCCGCTGCTGACGCATCGTGGTGGGCAGGCCGGCACCGCCGACCACCACGGTCGTGCACTCCTCCGGCAGGGTCCGCTCGTCGGAGTCGACACAGATGAAGTAGACGCCGACCGCCGGACCGCCGAGCAGGATCGAGACGACGCCGGGCAGCGCCCGCAGCCGCCGGGCGCCGTCCAGCACGACCACCACGTCGGGGTCGGCGAACGCCACCCCGGAGCCGACGTTGAGGCGGGCCTGCCGGCGGGTGTCGATCAGCTCGATCAGCTCCGCGATCCGGCGGGCGATGGTCTCGGCGTCCGTGCCGAGCAGGGTGAGGGTCTGCTGACCGAGCGACGGCCGGGTGTGCGGCAGCCAGGCCGTCCACTCCCACAACGCCTCGCCCGCCGGGTCGGTGAGCACATACAGCTGCAGGTCGCGGGGGCTCTGCATGACGGCGAGCTGCCCGGTCATCCAGCGCGCCAGGCGACGGGGCCAGTCGTCGCGGCCGGCGACACCGACGACGCCCGCCTGCACGATCGAGAACGCCACCGGGACATCGGGCTGCTGCCGGGGCGTACGCCGGTCGGCGCCGGCCTCGTCGACGACGATCGCGCTCGGCAGATCGGCGAGGCCGACCCGGACCACCAGGTGGTCCGGGTCTGTGCGGCGGCGTTCCCAGAGCCGGGCGCGCGGGCCGGTCGCGACGACCAGCAGCTCGGCCGGGTCGGGGGCGCCGACCCGGGCGTCGTGGCGTTCCAGGACCAGCGCCTCGGCGATGTCCTCCTCGATCGCGGCCACCCGCCTGCGGTGCTCGGCCAGCTGGCTGCGGTAGCTGCGGTTGCCCTGCCTCCGGCTGGTCCACCAGTTGCCCAGCACCATCAGCGGCGACATCGCCGCGAACATCAGGTACAGCGGGTTGCGCAGCACCAGGGACATCACGATGCCGAACGCCGCCGGCAGGGTGGCCGTCAGCCACGGCAGCCCGAACGAACTCGGGGCCTTCGGCTCCGCCGGGATGCGGAACTTGTCCGGCCGGACCGGCGGAAGCAGCCGCGGCGGCCGGTTGTAGTCGAGGTACTCGCGCTCCGGCGACGGCTCGACCATCGCGTCCGGGCAGCGCACCGGGTGCGCCTCCAGCACGGTGGCGCCGGCCGCGATCAGCGCGGTCTCCGGCCAGTCGACCTCCGTACCGGAAAGCTCCTCGCGGTCGAGCTGCAGACCGCTGTCGTCGACGGCGCGGACGTACACCTCCGCGTCGAAGGTCACCCGGACGACCGCGGCGACCGGCGCCAGACCGGCCAGCCGGACGGCGCAGCCGTCGGCCTGGCCGATCCGGTGTTCGCCCGGACCCAGCGACCAGAGCCGGCCGGCGTCGGCGCCGGCCACCGCCCGGATCGTCACCAGGCCACCGACCGTGTACGGCGCCGGTCCCGGCCCGCCGATCCAGAGCACCGACCCGTCGTACATCCCACTCGCCTGAAGCGACCGGTCGAGATCGAGCGGGCGGTCGTCGAGATGGATGAGGCCGGTGTCCAGGGTGGCGCCGTGCGCGAGGTACGACGGGTCGAAGCTGTCCAGCAGATTCTTGACGATGTCCCGGACCGGTGTGGCGGGGTCGGCGTCAATCACCACGTCGGCCGACCACGCCGGCTTGGCCGCCAGGGTGATCAGCATGCGCACGGCGTACCCCGGTTACTTGTTCAGCGAGCCGGCGAGCTGGGTGTCCATGTCGCGCAGCGCCTCGACCGCCTTGTCGAGCCACTCGGAGAGCAGGTCGAGGTTCTCCATCACCTGGTTCGCCGCGGTGATGAACTCGGTGTGCACCTCGTCGAACCGGCCGGACGCCTGGTCGGTGACGAAGCCGGACGTGGTCAGGGTGTCCACGATCTGCTTGCACTCGGTGAGCCGGGCGTCGATCTCGTTCTTGTTGTTGCGCATCCGGGTCGCGCTGTCCGACATCTCCGTGTAGGTGATGTTGAGGTTCGCCATCGGGTCGTCCCTTCGAGTGGTGCGAGCCGTGCGGCGGCGCCCGGCCCGGGGTTCGGCAACCGAGCCCAAACGTAGAAACGGCGCCCGGGCCACGTCCAGAACGAGACCGGTGGAGATGGGCCCCTGGGCCCAGGCCACGCGTTGACAGCCATCCCCGCACCGCTGACGATTCACGACGGCGGATGGCGTCGGTGGAGGGAGTTGACCGTGAGCTGGCTGGGACGTGCCACCGTGGACCGCCGGCCGGCCGACCAGGGCGGCCACGAGCGCTCCGGAGCGTGGACGGTCGACCGGGCGGTCCGTGTGCTGGCCACCGGCTGCGCCGAGGCGCAGCGCCCGGTGCCCGCGGTCGGCGCCCTGGTCCTGGGCCCCGAGTCGCTGTCGCTGCGGCTGACCACCCCGGACGAGACGCCGCCGCCGGGGTGGACCGCGGAACGGCACGGCCGCGGCTGGCGGACGACGCTGCGGTGGGTGGCCGGCGCGGCGGTCGACGAACGACTGCCGGACCCGTTTCCGCTGCTGGTCTCGCTCGGCGTGATCGACGAAGGGCGGCTGCTGCTCAACCTCGGCCAGGCGGCCGGGATCATCGGCGTGCAGGGCGACACCGAGCTGGCCCGCGGCCTGGTCCGCTCCTGGTCCCGGCGGCTCACCACCAGCCCGTGGTCGGCCGGCACCCGGGTGATCCGGGTGGGCTTCGCACCCGACCCCGACTTCGCCGGCGTGGACGTGTCCCGGCTGGTCGAGGTGGCGCCGGTCCTGGACGACCCGGCGGGCGGCATCCTCCTCTTCGCCGACCGACCCGCCGGCCGGGACCAGTACCAGGTCGACCGCCTGCTCGCCGAGCCGGTCCGCCGCTGGACGGTGGTGGCGGTCGACGTAGACGCCGCGACCTGGCGGTTCACCGTCGGCGTGGACGGTGCCGTCGACACCGGACTCTTCACGGAACCGGTGCGTCTCCGCTCGTAGCGACCCGTGTGGAGCGAACGTGAAGGGCCCGTGAAGCGGTCGGGACCACACTTGTCCTCATGACTACGGCTTCCGTGGTGCCGACGATGGCTTCCGTGGCGCCCGCCGCGACCGCCGGTCGGCTGCGGATCGCGATCTCCAGTCCGGAGATCCTGGCCCGCATCCGTCACGAGTTCGCGAGCAAGGGCCTGGCCGTCGAGATCGACGGCCTGCCCTCGGTCGAGGTGGTCGTCGTCCCGGGGACCGGCGCGGCTCCCGGCACGAGCGCGCTCGCCGAGGCTTTGAACGGACTGGCCGGGCCGCACACCCGGCAGCGCGACCCGGCCACCGCCCGCTACCGGCTGGCGTTGATCCCGCGCGACCGCCGGCAACCGGCCGAACAGCCGCGCCCCGGACCGGACGACTGCCGGTCGCTGTCACCGCGGGAGGCCGAGGTGATGGACTCGATCTGCCGCGGCATGGGCAACGCCGACATCGCCGTCCTGCTGAAGGTCCGGCAGAAGACCGTGAAGAACCACGTGAACCGCATCTTCGCGAAGCTCGGCGCGCGCAACCGGGTCGAGGCGGTCCTGATCTGGCAGCACGCCCGCGCGGGGTCCGCCTAGATCTCCAGACCGGCCAGGAAGGCGCGCACCTCGGCGGCCTCCTCGGCGTGCAGCTCGTCGAACCGCACCAGCGCCCGCCGAGCGAGGTCGACACTGCCTTTTCCACCTCCGCCGTCGGATGCGCTCGCCCGTGCCAGGCCGAAGAGCGCGAGCGCCTCGTGGTAGCGGTCCCCGGCGTCCTCGCTGATCCGCAGCGCGTCGGCGAAGGTCTCCTCCGCCGCCTCCTGCTGGCCGAGGCCGTGCCGGGCCAACCCGAGGTTGATCAGCAGGTTGGCCTCCAGGATCTGGCTGCGCGCCCGGCGGGCGTACGCCAGGCCCGGCAGTCCGTCGCGCATCGCCTCGTCCCACCGCCCGGTCTCGGCGTTCAGCTCGCACAGGATGTCGTGCATCGCCGCCAGGTAGTAGTCGATGCCCTCTTTGCGGGCCAGCTCCAGCGCTTCGCGGGCCGGCTCGCGGGCGGCGTCGTACCGCTTCGCCTCGCGCAGCGTCGACGCCAGATTGCCGAGCAGGCTGATCCGGTCCCGCCAGTCGTCGGGGTTGAGCAGCAGCTCCAGCCCGCGGTTGAGCTGCTGTACCGCGGTGTCGTTCTGCCCCAGCCGGGAGTAGGCGACGCTGGAGTGGTTGAGCAGCATCGCCTGCGCCCGGTGGTTGCCGGTCGCCTCGGCCGAACGCATCGCCACCCGCAGCAGGGCCAGCCACTCCAGCGGTTGACCGGCCGTGTAGAAGTAGTCGAAGAGCAGGCAGGTCAGGTGCCAGGCGGGGCCGTGTTGGCGATCCCGGTTGGCCGCCCGCACCAGCGCGACGATGTTCTGCCACTCCACCTCGCACCAGCGCAGGCAGTCGCGCTGCTGGTCGAAGAGGACCGGCGGTACGTCGCTGTGCGGCGGCTCGATCGGCGCTCCCCGGGCGGCCAGCCCGTCACCGCGGCGGTTGGTGAGCGTGACCCGGTACCAGGAGAGCACCCGCGACAGCGCGTCCCGGCGGTCGTCGGCCCCGAGCCCGCCGGACAGCTCCGTGGCGTACACCTTGGTCAGGTCGTGCATGGTGAACCGGTCGTCCTCCTGTTCCAGGAGGTAGCAGGCGCTGAGCTTGCCGAGCAGGTTCTCGGCCCCGTCGAGGTCGACGCCGAGCAGCGCCGCCGCGGTGTGCCGGGTCACGGTCGGTCCGGGGAAGACGCCGAGCAGCCGGAACGCCCTGGCCTCGTCGTCGGTCAGCGCCGCGAACGACCAGGAGAGCACACCGCGTACGGAACAGAGCGGGTCGTCGGCCAGCTGCAGCGCGTCCAGCCGGTGCTGGACGTTCTCCAACTGTCCGACCAGGTCACCGATGCGCGCGTCCGAGGTCGAGCCGACCTGCTCGGCCGCGATCTGGAGGGCGAACGGGGACCGGTCGCAGAGCGTCGTGAGCCGGCGGGCGGGCTCCGGCTCGGCCTTCACCCGGTCCTCTCCCACCATCGCGGCGAGCAGGCCCATCGACTCGTCCGGGCTGAGCGGCCCGAGCGGGATCCGGCGGGCGCCGTGCCGGACCGCCAGGCCGGACAACCGGTTGCGGCTGGTCACGATGACGAAGCAGGTGTCGCCGCCGGGCAGCAGGTCCTCGACCTGCTCGGCGGTGCTGGCGTTGTCGAGCACCAGCAGAACCCGCTTGTCGGCCAGCATGCTGCGCCAGAGCGCGATCCGCTCCTCGTGCCCACTCGGCACCTGCCGCGCCCCGACGGAGGTCAGCAGCTGGTGCAGTGCCGCGTCCGGGGTGAGGGCCGCGTGCGACGGGTCGAAGCCACGCAGGTTGATGTAGACCTGCCCGTCCGGGTAGCCGTCGCGCAGCATGTGCCCGCTCCGGACGGCGAGCGCGGTCTTGCCGATGCCCCCGACTCCGACGATCATGACGATCCGCCGTCGCGGCTCGGCCCGCCCGGCGGAGCTGCCCAGCACCGCGAGCAGTTCGGCGGAGCGACCTACGAAGACGTCGTTGTCGTGGGGCAGTTGCGCCGGCCGGAGCGCCCCTTCGGACGCCGGCTTCGGCGGGGGGTCCGCCCCGGCGCGCCGATCGTCGGCGAGGATCTCCGCGTAGACGGCCTGCGTCGCCGGCGCCGGGCTGATCCCCAGCTCGGCCGCGAGCCCTCGGCGCAGGTTCTCGTACTGGGCCAGGGCGTCGGCGGTGCGGCCGACGCGGTGCAGCGCGGTCATCAGGACGCTGCGCAGCCGTTCGTCGAACGGGTGGGCGGGGATCTCCGCGAGCAGCCGGTCGATCACCTCCGGGAGCCTGGTGGGCTGTGCCAGCTCGGCGTAGTCGACCAGGAGTCGCAGCCGCACCCCGGCCAGCCGGTCGCGGGCCTGCGCGACGAACGGCCCCGGTACGCCGACCAGATATGACCCCGGCGACCATCGCGCCAACGCCTGCTGGTACGCCTCGAGTGCCTGCCCGGTGCCCCGGGCCATCCGCGCCCGTTCGACCAGGTCCTCCCCGGCCAGGATGTCGAAGCTCTCCCGCGGCAGCCGCAGCGAGTAGCCGGCTCGCTCGCTGACCAGCAGGTTCTGCAGTGGACCGAGGGCACGGCGCAGCCCGGAGAGATAGGTGTGCAGGCTCCCCGCCGCGGTGGTCGGCGGCGCCTCGCCCCAGATCCCGTCGACCAGCTCACCGCGGGAGACGGTGGTGCCGGCGCAGAGGGCCAGCACGGCGAAGGCGGCGCGCTGCTTCGGCGGGCCGAGGTCGATCTCGTCGTCGTCTACGTAGACGCGGAGCGGGCCGAAACCTTCGACCCTCAAGCGGTCCTCACTCACCGAGTCTCTTCCCCCGGTTCCGCACGGGCCGTCCATATCGACCGGCTTTGCGGCCCAGCGTACTCCCAGCCGGTGACCCGGCCGTACCGGCACCGTCTCGGAGGGTCAGTCCGGACCGGTGGTCCCGGTCTTGACGATCGAGCGAGTATACCGAGTATCATACCCGGTATGAGCATCCGCCATGCCCTGTTGGCGCTGCTCAGCGAGGGCCCGAAGTACGGCCTCCAGCTGAGACACGACTTCGAGTCCCGTACCGGGGAGGTGTGGCCGCTGAATGTCGGGCAGGTCTACACCACCCTGCAACGCCTGGAACGCGACGGCCTCGTCGAGTCGGAGGGCTCCGGGCCGCAGAACGTCTTCACCATCACCGGGACCGGTTCGGACGAGCTGACCCAGTGGCTGCGCACCCCACCTGACGTCGTTCCGCCACCACGGGACGAGCTCGTCATCAAGCTGCTCGTGGCGATGCGCGTACCGGGGGTGGACCTGCCCGAGCTGCTCCAGGTGCACCGCCGGCACCTGGTGCAGGCGATGCAGGAGTACACCCACCTCAAGAGCGACATCGCCGAGGGGGAGGTGGAGCTGGCGCTCGTCGTGGACGCGGAGCTGTTCCGGATCGAGGCGATCGTCCGCTGGCTCGACACCGCGGATGCCCGACTCAAGCGCCTGCCGGCCCCCACCGCGAGCGAAAAACCGACGTCCGCGCCGCGGATCGGCCGAAGGATCGCGGGGGTACGGCGATGAGCACCGCCATTGAACTGCGCCAGGTCTGCAAGGTCTACGGATCGGGTCCCGCCGAGGTGCACGCGCTGCGCGAGGTCGACCTCGCCGTCCGGACCGGCGAACTGGTGGCGGTGATGGGCCCGAGCGGATCAGGCAAGAGCACCCTGCTCACCATCGCCGGAACGCTTGAGGAACCGACAAGCGGCGACGTGCGGATCGCCGGCCAGGACCTGGCGGGCCTGTCCCGCAACGACCGGGCCCGGCTACGGCGCCGGTCGATCGGGTTCGTGTTCCAGGACTTCAACCTGCTCGCCGGCCTGACCGCCGTCGAGAACGTGGCGCTCCCGCTGGAACTGGACGGGGTGAAGGCCAAGGTCGCCCGCACCGCCGCGATGGCGGTGCTGGCCGAGCTCGGCCTGGCCGGGCGGGCCACCCACTACCCGGACGAGCTCTCCGGCGGCGAGCGTCAACGGGTGGCGATCGCGCGGGCCGTGGTGGGTGACCGCCAGCTGCTGCTCGCCGATGAGCCCACCGGCGCGCTCGACTCGTTGACCGGTGAGGCCGTGATGCGCATGCTCCGGCTGGCCAGCCAGAACGGCGTGGCCGGCGTGGTGGTGACCCACGACGCCCAGTTGGCCTCCTGGGCGGACCGGGTGGTGTTCCTGCGGGACGGCCGGGTGGTCGACCAGACCGCACCCGGTCCCGGTCCCGAATCTCTCCTGACGCCAGGGGCGAACAGGTGAGCCGTAACGGCGGCCTGCCGGCCCGGCGGGCGGTGATCCGCTGGGCGTGGCGCCTGTTCCGCCGCGAGTGGCGGCAGCAGATCGGGGTGCTGACGCTCCTGACCATCGCCGTCACCGCCGCCGTGGTCGGGGTCTCGGCCGGCTACCACTCGACCCCGCCGGGCACCGCCCGGTTCGGCGACGCCAGCCAACGGCTCACGTTGTACGCCGCTGAGGGGCAGCCGCTGGACTCCCGGGTCGCGCGGGCTCGGGAGTGGTTCGGCACCATCGACGTGGTCCGACACTGGTACCTGCCGGTCCCGGCCTCTGTTCAGACCCTCGAACTGCGGGCGCAGGACCCCCACGGGCCGTACAGCCGACCGATGCTGCGGCTGCTGGCGGGTCGCTACCCCACCACCCCCGACGAGGCGGCGCTCACCGACGAGGTCGCGGCGGAACTACGGGTACGCGTCGGCGGCGTGCTGTCGCTCGCCGGCCGCTCCTGGACCGTGGTCGGCCTCGTCGAGAACCCCGGCGACCTCCGCGCGGAGTTCGCCCTCGTCACGCCGGCACAACCCGAGCCGGCCGAGTCGGTGAGCGTGCTCACCGCCGCCGACCCGGTCCGGTTCGCGGAATACCGCGCCCGGCACGGCCAGCCGGGGTACGAGTTGCGACCGTCGTACGCGTGGGTCGAATCCGCCCTCGGAGTTTTCAGCGTCTTCGCGGTGAGCCTGCTGCTCATCTGTCTCCTCGCCGCTGCCGGCTTCGCCGCCCTCGCGCACCGCCGGCTCCGCCAACTCGGGCTGCTCGCCTCGGTCGGGGCGACGCCACGGCAGCTCCGCCTGGTGGTGCTGGCCAACGGCGCCGTGGTCGGTGCCGCCGCGTCGGTGGTCGGTACGGTCGCGGGTGTCGGGGTCTGGGTCGCCGTGACGCCCCGGTTCGAAACGGCGGCCGGGCACCGCATCGACCGGCTCGACCTGCCGTGGTGGCAGATCGCCGTCGCGATGCTGCTGACGGTCGCGATGGCCATCGCCGCAGCGTGGCGGCCGGCCCGCACCGCCGCCCGGGTGCCGATAACGCTCGCCCTCTCCGCCCGCCCACCCCGGCCCAGGCGGGTACGCCGATCGGCGGTTGCCGCGTCCGTACTCCTCGGGCTGGGCATCGGGTCGCTGCGGCTCGGACAACGCGGCAGCGCGGCAGGCGACGAGGAGCTGGCGATCGCCGACGCGGCGCTGGTCGTAGCCGGCACCCTGGCGGTCGGCTTCGCCATGCTCTTCGTCGCCCCGCTGGCGATAAGAGTGCTCGCCGCCGTCGGCGCCCGACTTCCGGTCGCGCCCCGGTTGGCCCTGCGGGACCTGGCCCGTCATCAGGCCCGGTCGGGCGCGGCGCTGGCCGCGATCAGCGTGGCGCTCGCGATCCCGACCGCGATCGTGGTCGCAGCGACAACCCTGGAACAGACCGCCGCCGAGGGCAACCTCTCCGACCGCCAGCTCATCATCTGGGTCGACCCTCCCGGGGTACGCGTTCCCGACCGCACACCGAGTCAGCTCGCGGCACTCGAGGACCAGGTCGGGCGGTACACGGCCACCCTCGCCGGCGCGGCCGTCATTCCGCTCGATGTCGCCGTCGATCCGGCCACGGCGCCGCTGCCGGACGCCGACGGCGAGCGGGTCGGGCGGCTGCCGGTCGGTGTCGGTCCGCGGACCGGTCCAGAATCGGCCGACGATTCGCCGACCGTACCGATGGTCGCCACCCCCGAGCTGCTCCGGTACTACGGCGTCGACCCGGCCGGCATCGAGCCGGCAACCGACCTGCTGATCGCGGAGCCCTCCTCGGACCTGTCGGTGCTCTCCGCCACCGGCGACACCCGACGGTCCACACCGGAGGCGGCTGTCCAGCGGCTGCCGAGCCCCCGGTTCGAGTCGCTTCCGAAGACGTTTCTCACGCCAGCGGCGCTGCACCGCAACAACTGGAAACCGGTGCGCAGCGGCTGGCTGGTCGAGGCTCCGCAGCCGCTGACGGCGGAGCAGCTCGCCGGGGCTCGGGACCTGGGGCTCGACGCCGGCCTGGTGGTCGAGGACCGCAACCGGCGCGGCGGGCTGTCCACACTGCGGGCGATCGCGACGGCCGGTGGAACCGTGCTCGCGCTGGCGATCCTCGCCATGACGGTCGGGCTGATCCGCGCCGAGGCGGCGGGCGACCTGCGTACGCTGACCGCAACGGGCGCGACGGGTCGCATCCGCCGCCGGCTCACCTCGGCCACGGCCGGCGGCCTCGCGCTGCTGGGCGGAATCCTCGGCATCGCCGGGGCGTACACCGTCATCCTGGCCGGTTCGTCCCGCGATCAGCTCCACGAGCTGACGCGGGTGCCGGTCGTGGAGCTACTGGTAATCGCGGTCGGCGTACCGTTGCTCGCCACGGCGCTCGGCTGGCTGTTCGCCGGCCGGGAACCGCGCTCCCTGGTTCGGGTGCGCCTGGAGTGAGCGGACGCCCACCGGCCTGGGACGGATCCTGCGGACTTCAGCCAGGTGGGTGGGTCATGCCGACCGTCGAAGCGCGGCACGGGTTGCCGGTCCAGAACCATCGACTGCCCGTCGGATCGGCGAACAGGAGCGCCACCTGAGGATCACGGCGGACGTTGAATGCAATGGGTCCTCGACCAGTCGCTCGAACCTCAGCTGTCACAGGCCGCTCTTGCATACGTGTTTCGAGTGGAGCCGAGGGGACTCGAACCCCTAACCCCTGCCTTGCAAAGGCAGTGCTCTGCCAGTTGAGCTACGGCCCCCGGGGTGGCCGGCCGGTCGCTACCGGAGGTCCGGAGCGGTGGTGGCCTCGTGCCAGAGGGCACGCTCGTCGTTGGACTCCTTGACCTTCTTGGCCACGAGCGCCGCCACGCCGACCACGCCGACGAGGATCAGAATCTTCTTCAACATGGGCGGTCCTCACGCTCGACTAGGTGTCGGACGGGTGTGAAGTGGGGCTAGATGGAATCGAACCATCGACCTCAGAGTTATCAGCTCTGCGCTCTAACCGACTGAGCTATAGCCCCGTGCTGCGACGAGCAAGGGTACCGTACCGCCGTCCCGCCCCCCAAGTTGAGGCGGGGGGTGGGGAATCCGGAGCCGGGCCGCCGACAGGTCGACGGCTCCGGCCCCGCTCCAGGTCAGTCCCGCTCGGCCAGGGTCAGCTCGACGCCGCCGACCAGGTCGGCGCAGACGTTGTAGACGAACGCGCCAAGCGTGGCGAGCGCCGTGAACAGCACGACGTTCACCAGCCCGATCAGCGCCGAGGTGAGGATCACACCCTTGGCGGTGATCCGGAAGCTGTCCCCGCCCTGCGCCCCGCCGGCGTTGATCAGGTCGGTGAGGCTGGTGTTGACGCTCTCGAAGACCCCCATCGCGTCCAGTGCGAGGTAGAGCACCGAGGTCGCCACGATGACGACGATGAAGAGCACCAGCGAGACGGCGAACGAGAACTTCATGACCGACCAGGGGTCGATCCGCTTCACGTTCAGCCGGGCTCGCCGGGGGCCACGGGAGGCGGCCGAGCCGACGTTGCTGCGCGCCGCGCGTACCGCCTCGGTCACCCTGGCGGCGCCGACGGCGGCCGCGCCGGTGACGGCGGCGGTGGCGCTGCTGACCGTGCTCCGTGGCGACCCGGTGGTCCGGGTGGAGCTGGCGCCCGGCGAGAACCGGAACGAGCCGGTCCGGGACTCCGTGCCGCCCGGCGACGTGGCGCTCGCCGAGCCGGTCGCGCGGTGCCCGTCGGGACGATCCGCGTCGGAATCGGCGCCGGTGGTCGAGCCAGCGCTTCCGGCCGACGACGAGCCGGCCGACGACGAGCCGAACGACGACGAGCCGAACCTGGCGGATCCGGCGGTGGCCGTTCCGAAGCCGAAGCCGGTCGAGCCGCGATCGCTGGCACCACGGTCGGCCGGGCCGAGACCCGTCGAACCGGACGTGCCCGGGGTCTTGCCCGGCCCGCCGGGCGGTGTGACCAGCGGGGCGGGGGAGGCTGCTGCGGCCTTGGCCGCCGCGGTCACCGCACTCGAAGAGGCGGCGGTCGAGGTCGCCCCGCTGCTCTCCGGGTCTGACCCGTCGCCGTCCGGCTGCTTCCCGCTGGGCTGGTCCGGTGGCGGCGGCATGCCCGGTGCGCGGGTGAACTTCGGGGACGGTGCGTCGCCGGGGACCGTGGCCCGGCCGACGGCGGCGCGGCCGGTCGCTGGGGCGCCGCCCGCGGCTTCCTCGTCGACCGGGTTAGTCGAGGCCCCCGACCCCCCCGACTTCGCCTGTGTCTCCGTCATCAACTGTCCTGTTCGTCAGGCTCGTCGGCATTGCGAGCAATGGCCACGATAGTCACACCGTCCGGAAGGTCCATCAGCTTGACCCCCATTGTGTTCCGATCGCGCGTGCGGCGTACAGGCTTCACCGGAGTCCGGATGACGCCCCCGTTGCTGGTGATCGCGAACAACTCGTCATCCGGGTCGATCACGACCGCACCGACCAGCCCACCCCGCCGCTCGGTGATTTTGGCCGTCAGTACCCCTTTACCTCCCCGTCCCTGCACGGGGTATTCCTCGATCGGCGTACGTTTCGCGTAGCCGCCGTTGGTGGCCACCAGGACGTCCAGCCCGGGGCGTACCACCTCCATGGCCAGCAGCACGTCGTCGTCGGTGAACCGCATCCCGATCACGCCGGTGGTGGCCCGGCCCATCGGTCGCAGTGCCTCGTCGGTGGCGTTGAACCGGATCGCCTGCGCCTTCTTGGAGACCAGCAGCAGGTCGTCCTCGGACGCCACCAGCGCGGCGCCGACCAGCTCGTCGTTGTCGCGCAGGTTGATCGCGATGATGCCGCCGCTGCGGTTGGAGTCGAACTCCTCCAGCCGGGTCTTCTTCACCAGTCCGTTGCGGGTGGCCAGCACCAGGTACGGCGCCACCTGGTAGTCCGGGATCTGGATCACCTGGGCGATCTGCTCGTCCGGCAGGAACGCCAGCAGGTTCGCAACGTGCTGCCCGCGGGCCACCCGGTTCGCCTCGGGCAACTCGTACGCCTTGGCCCGGTAGACCCGGCCCTTGTTCGTGAAGAACAGCATCCAGTTGTGGGTCGAGCCGACGAAGAAGTGGCTGACGATGTCGTCCTGGCGCAGGCTGGCCCCGCTGACACCCTTGCCGCCCCGGCGCTGCGAGCGGTAGAGGTCAACCTTGGTGCGCTTGGCGTACCCGGTCCGGGTGATGGTGACCACCACGTCCTCGCGGGCGATCAGGTCCTCCATGGAGACCTCGCCGTCGAACGGCAGGATCTTGGTACGCCGTTCGTCGCCCCACTTGGCGACGATCTCGCCCAGCTCCTCGGAGATGATCTTCCGCTGCCGCTCCGGCTTGGCCAGGATGTCCTTGAGGTCGGCAATCTCAAGCTCGATCTTGGCCAGCTCGTCGATGATCTTCTGGCGCTCCAGCGCGGCGAGCCGCCGCAGCTGCATGTCCAGGATGGCGGTGGCCTGGATCTCGTCGATGGTGAGCAGCTCGATCAGGCCCTGCCGGGCCTCCTCCACGGTCGGCGACCGCCGGATCAGGGCGATCACCTCGTCCAGCGCGTCCAGCGCCTTCACCAGACCGCGCAGGATGTGCGCCCGCTCCTCGGCCTTGCGCAACCGGTACGCCGTCCGGCGCCGGATCACGTCGATCTGGTGATCGACGTAGTAGCGGATGAACTGGGCCAGGTTGAGCGTGCGCGGCACCCCGTCGACCAGGGCCAGCATGTTGGCGCCGAAGGTCTCCTGCAGCTGGGTGTGCTTGTAGAGGTTGTTGAGCACCACCTTGGCGACCGCGTCGCGCTTGAGCACCAGCACGATCCGCATGCCGGTCCGCCCGGAGGACTCGTCCCGGATGTCGGCGATGCCGGCGAGCTTGCCCTCCTTGATCAGCTCCGCGATCCGCTCGGCGAGGTTGTCCGGGTTGACCTGGTAGGGCAGCTCCGAGACGACCAGGCACGGCCGACCCTTCTTGTCCTCCTCGACGTCGACCACCGCGCGCATCCGGATCGAACCCCGCCCGGTCCGGTACGCCTCCTGGATCGGGGTGGTGCCGACGATCAGGCCGTGGGTCGGGAAGTCCGGACCCTTCACGATCCCGATCAGCGCTTCGAGGGTGGTCGGCTCATCCTCGTCCGGGTGCTCCAGGCACCACTGCACGGCGGCCGCGATCTCCCGCAGGTTGTGCGGCGGGATCTTGGTCGCCATCCCGACCGCGATGCCTTCGGAGCCGTTCACCAGCAGGTTCGGGATGCGGGACGGGAGGATGGTGGGCTCCTTGGCCCGCCCGTCGTAGTTGTTCTGGAAATCGACGGTGTCCTCGTCGATGTCCCGCAGCATCTCCATCGCCAGCGGGTCGAGCTTGCACTCGGTGTTGTGGCTCACGAAGCCGTTGCTGACGAACGAATGATCATCGGTCTCGACCCGGAGGCTGTAGACCGGTCGCACCCCCACGTCGGTCACCGTGGCTACCTCGGCGTAGTAGAACCGCCCGTCGACCAGCGGTTCGACGACCGCGAGAGCGTCCTGACTGGTGACCCGGGCGGCAATCTCGTCGCGGTCCCGCTCCCACCGCTCAATCCGGTCGATGTTGTGCCGGCGCAGCCAGTCCCGCTCCGTCCAACGATCGGCACCATGTTCCCGGAGGAAGGCTCCAACGAACGGCACGTGATCGCTGGACAGCGCGGTACTCTGCCGCGGTATCCCGGCCAGTTCCGCCATCAGCTTGAGCTGCTTGCGGCCGAGGAATCCGACCTGGTGGGCAAAGATCCGCGCGTCGCGACGATTCGTCACGACAACCTTGATCTCGCCCTGGTCGTACCTGCACTGCCGGCTGACCACGCCGAACTCCAGCAGCAACTGCTGGACTTCCCGGGCCAGCAGCTCGCTGCGGGTCGAGTAGGAAACCTGGATCGTGTTTCGCGGCAGCAGCGACGAGGAACCGTCTCCCTCGAAGAGCGCCTGAAGGAAGGCCCGCTTCACGGCGGCCGGGCCTTGCCAAACGAACGCAGGTACGAACTTCCCCGCGCTCCGATGCCCGACCAGGTCGCCCAGAATGCTCCTGCGCAGCGCGGTGAGGTCTTGGATGTCCATCTCGTGCAGCGTGCTACCGGAGGCGATCGTCCGTTGGCTGAGGTAGCGGGGACCACCAACGGCGAGGTCGTACGCCGCGACCACGCGACCGAAGAACTCTCGGTCAACGTTGTTGAAGCCGGCCCGATTCTCAGAAGCCCAGCCTTCACTGACGAAGGCGCCAGCGAGGACGGCCGCCTCGACGTGCTCCAGCACGGGGTAGCCGATCTCGTCCGGCACAACCCGCTGCATGGCGACCCGGTCGCCGGGGCGGACCTCAGCCAGTAGCTTCCAGAGCAGGGTCGGGACCCCCGCCACCTCCACCAGGCAGAGCACCGGGTGGTTGTGGGTGCCGGTCAGTTCGTACCCCTCCCTGGTCCGCACCCGTAGCGTCGGGTGCTCGCCGGAGTGGAAGAACTTGCTCGCCTGCACCAGGTCGCCGTTCCGGTCCCGGACCTTGAGGTCGATGCCGGTCTCTGAGTCCGGTGGCGCGTCGGGAACGATCTCGTCGATCCGTACGGTTCCCGTGGCGATCCGGACCCGAGCGTCCCCGGTGACGCAGTAGCGCATGGCGGCGGCTGGGTCGTTGCCGGGGGAGCCGAAGTTGCCGTTGCCGTCGACCAGCGGGTAGCGCAGCGACCAGGACTGGGCCATCCGGACCAGGGCGTCGTAGATGGCCGAGTCGCCGTGCGGGTGGAACTGGCCCATCACGTCGCCGACCACCCGCGAGCACTTCACGTAGCCGCGGTCCGGGCGGTAGCCCGAGTCGAACATCGCGTAGAGGATCTTGCGGTGTACGGGCTTGAGGCCGTCCCGGACGTCGGGCAGGGCCCGCCCGACGATGACGCTCATGGCGTAGTCGAGGTACGACCGCTGCATCTCGACTTCGAGCCCGACCGGTTCGATGCGGTCCCGCTCGACGACCCCACCCACGCCGGGAACCGGCGCGTCCGGCTCGTTGCTCAACGAATCGGGATTATCCGTCACTGTCTACCCTTATCAGACTCATGTGGCTTTTCCGCTGTGGATAACGGCTGTGGATACCGGCGAAGCTGTGGATAACTGTGTGGAAGCGGCCGGGAACTAGATGTCAAGGAAGCGGACGTCCTTGGCGTTGCGCTGGATGAACGACCGGCGAGCCTCCACGTTCTCCCCCATCAGGACGCTGAAGAGCTCATCCGCGGTTGCAGCGTCGTCGAGCGTGACCTGACGCAGCGTACGCGTAGCGGGGTTCATCGTGGTCTCCCACAGTTCTGGGTAGTTCATCTCACCCAGACCCTTGAACCGCTGGATGTCGTCCGGCTTCGCGTTCGGCTTCTTCTGTTGACGCAGCGCGATCAGCCCGTCCCGCTCCCGGTCGGAGTAGGCGTACTGGGCGTCGTCGCCCTTCCGGTTCCACTTGATCTTGTAGAGCGGCGGGGCGGCGAGGTACACGTGCCCCAGTTCGACCAGCGGCCGCATGAAGCGGAAGATCAGGGTCAGCAGCAGGGTCTGGATGTGCTGCCCGTCGACATCGGCGTCGGCCATCAGCACGATCTTGTGGTAGCGCAGCTTCTCGATGTCGAAGTCGTCGTGGATGCCGGTGCCCAGCGCCGTGATCAGGGCCTGCACCTCGTTGTTCTTCAACACCCGGTCGATCCGGGCCTTCTCCACGTTCAGGATCTTGCCCCGGATCGGCAGGATCGCCTGGGTCCGCGGGTCCCGGCCCTGCTTCGCCGAGCCGCCGGCCGAGTCGCCCTCGACGATGAAGACCTCGGACTCGCGCGGATCGGTCGACTGGCAGTCGGCCAGCTTGCCCGGCATCGAGCCGGACTCCAGCAGCGACTTGCGGCGGGCCAGCTTGCGGGCCTGCTGGGCGGCGATGCGGGCGCGGGCCGCCTGGGACGCCTTGGTGATGATGATCTTCGCTTCGGCCGGGTTGCGCTCCAGCCAGTCGGCCAGCCACTCGTTGCAGACCTTGAGCACGAAGCTGCGGACCGGGGTGTTGCCCAGCTTGGTCTTGGTCTGGCCCTCGAACTGCGGGTTGGTCAGCTTCACCGAGATGATCGCCGCCAGCCCTTCCCGGATGTCCTCGCCGGAGAGCTTCTCGTCCCCCTTGAGGAACTTCTTGTCCGCGCCGTACTTGTTCACCACGCCGGTCAGCGCCGCCCGGAAACCCTCCTCGTGGGTGCCGCCCTCGTGCGTGTTGATCGTGTTGGCGAAGGTGTAGACCGACTCGCCGTACGACTCGTTCCACTGCATGGCGACCTCGACCGCCATGCCGTCGTCCTCGGCGCCGAACTCGATCACGCTGCGGTGCATCGGGTTCTTCGAGTTGTTCAGGTGCCGGACGAAGTCGGCGATGCCGTTCTTGTAGCAGAACGTCACCTCACGCTGCTTGCCGTCCTCCTCCTGGACCCGCTCGTCGCGCAGCTGGATGGTCAGGCCCCGGTTCAGGAACGCCATCTCCTGCAGCCGGCGGTAGATCGTCTCGAAGTTGAAGTCGATGGTCTCGAAGACGTCCGGGTCCGGCCAGAAGGCGACGATCGACCCGGTGCGGTTGGTCTCCTCGCCCTTCTCCAGCGGGCTCGGCTTGGAGTTGGCGTACCGCTGCCGCCACACGTACCCGGACTTGTGGATCTCCACCTGCATCTTCACCGAGAGGGCGTTCACCACCGAGACACCCACGCCGTGCAGACCACCGGAGACCGCGTACGCCTTGCCGTCGAACTTGCCGCCGGCGTGTAGCACGGTCAGCGCGACCTCGACGCCCGGCTTCTTCAACTTCGGGTGCAGGTCGACCGGGATGCCCCGGCCGTTGTCCTCGACCCGGACCCCGCCGTCGGCGAGCAGAACCACCTCGATGGTGTCGCAGTAGCCGGCCATCGCCTCGTCCACGGCGTTGTCGACCACCTCCTGCACGAGGTGATGCAGGCCACGCTCTCCGGTGGACCCGATGTACATACCGGGCCGCTTCCGGACCGCCTCCAGCCCTTCCAGAACGGTGAGTGAGTCGGCGGTGTAGTCCTGCTTCTTCTGCGTTGCCACCCTCGGCCACTTTCTCGCGCGCCACCCGGCACCAGGCGCGGGCGGGCGCGGGGTCGGCGGGCCGCCGGAGGCGGGGCACGCGGGTCGATACCACGTCAATTACCCGGGGTACGGACCGAGCGTGCCGGTCGCCACGGTTGCCCGCGTAATCGCGATCGGGCTCGAACATGGTGCGAAACGGTTATCCGGACCGGTATGGTCCGGGCATCGCTCCGCACGCTGTCCTCGTCTCTGCGTCGATCCTACTGTGCCCGGGCGATAGAACCAGTACGCGGCACCCCTGCGAGGCGCCTCAGACCCCCGTAGCCGGGTTGTACCCTCCTCCACGAATCCCCCCACGGAGGAACCGCGATCAAGGGTGGTTCCGGCGTCCCCGTCCGACTCTGCCCGGTCGGGGGTCGCGCGAACGGCTCGCCGTGCCGTAACTTTGCGTGGCTGTCTCACCGTGGCAAGCGCGGCGGGCGGTCACACCGATCGCCTCGCAACCTGCTCAGGAAGGTGACGTCCGATGGGGCTGGACAACGTCGCGGTGCACTGGCCGCGGACCGGCCGCTTCTACGACCCGGTGGCTCCCGCCGAGTTCGTCGACTTCGGCGAGCTGGCCGACGCCCCGACAGTGGCGGCTCCGACGGCGGCACTCGCCGGCTACATCGCCAAGACCGGCAGCGTCCGGGCCACCGCGTACACGGAGCTGGTCGACCTGCTGCTCGGCCTGGACGGGGTGCTCTACGCCACCGAGGCGGCGGCCGAGGACGAGGACCCGGTCATCGACCCCGACGGCTGCGCGTGGATCGCCGGCGGGCTGGAGCGGTTCGTCGACGGCCACCGGCCGTACGGTGAATCGGTGACCTTCGACACGGTCGGCGCCGTGCTGCGGGCCGCCCTGACCGACGGCCGGCTCGCCGAACAGCAGCTGCGTTGGCTCGACAGCCGGCTCGACAGCCTGCGGGACGAGTCCGGGGCGGCGCCGCAGTGGAGCTTCTCCCGCTCCGAGCTCGGCGTGCTGGCCGGCTTCTACCGGCGCTGCGCCGACCGGGGCTTCGCCGTCTACGCCGACTCCTGAGCCGGTCACGCCGGGTCCGGCCCCGGCTCAGCCGTAGGTGTCGCGGGGTCCGCGGCCGCGGACCCGGCGCGGGCCGCGGGACCAGGACGGCGCGCTCGGCCCGTGGATGTGCAGCTTGCGGACCACGTTGTGCCCCACCTCGGCCGCGATCCGCTGCAGCAGCGACCCGGCCAGCAGCCGGAGCTGGGTGGCCCACGCGGTCGACTCCGCCTCCACGGTCAACTCGCCGGCGTCCAGCTTCACCGGGCGGCTGTGCTTGGCCACCTCCGGCCCGACCACCCGCTCCCAGGCGCCGAAGACGGTCGCCTCGGCCGCCGGGGTCTGCCACCCCCGCGCCTTGACCAGTCGGGCCAGCACCGCACCGAGCAGCTGCGGGTCACGCGGGTCCGGCCCCGGTCCCGAGTAGCCCCGCGGCCGCCGGCGGGGCTGACCGGACCGCGCCCCGCCGGGCTCGCCGGCCGCTCCCGCTCCGTCGAGGTCCGCCTCTCCCCGGGTACGCCGATTCGCGCGGCCCGCCTGCCGCCGGGCGAGCGCCGCGTCCAGCACCGCCCGCGCCAACTCCGGACCGGCCGGTTCACCGGCCCCGGGTGCCGAACCGACGCCCTGGCCTGCCGGCCGCCCGCCGCTCGGGTCCGCCACTTCCCGGCCGGGTACCGGCGGCCGCCCCGTCGCCTCGGCCCCGGCCGACTCGGCCACAGAGGGCTTGGCCCCCGCCGGCTTGGCCGCAGAGGGCTTGGCCCCCGCCGGTCTGGCCCCCGCCGGTCTGGCCCTGGTCGAGTCGGCAGCGGCCGGGTCGCCCTCGCGGTCAGCCGGCACGGCGTACCCCTCCCTCGGCCACCTCGTAGCGCGTGCCGCGCAGGGCCGTCGGGACATCGTCGGCCACCGCGCAGGTGACCAGCAACTGCGCCGCGCCGCCGACCAGCCCGGCCAGCCGGTCCCGCCGGCCGGCGTCCAGCTCGGCGAAGACGTCGTCGAGCACCAGCACCGGCTCGTGCCCGTCGGCGCGCAGCAGCTCGTAGCCGGCGAGCCGCAGGGCCAGCGCGTACGACCAGGATTCGCCGTGGCTGGCGTACCCCTTGGCGGGTAGTGCTCCCAGTGTCAGGGTCAGGTCGTCGCGGTGCGGGCCGACAAGCGTGGTGCCCCGTTCCACCTCCGCCGGGCGGGCCTGCGCCAGGGCGTCCGCCAGCGCCGCCGCGAGCGCCGGCCGGTCCGGCGCGGGGCCGGCCAGCTCCAGCGACGGGCGGTAGCTGATGGCGGCGGCGCCGGTGCCGGCGGCGACCGCATCGTACGCCTTCGTCACGTGCGGACCGAGCGCGGCGACCAGCTCCAGCCGGCCGGCCAGCAGCTCCGCGCCGTGCTGGGCGAGGTGGCTGTCCCAGACGGCGAGGGTGGAGAGGTCGCCGCCGCGCGTGCCGCCGGTCTTGCGGGCCAGGTACGCGGTCCGCAACAGCGCGTTGCGCTGTTTGACCACCCGTTCGTAGTCGGCCCGCACCCCGGCGTACCGGGGCAGCCGGGTGACCAGCAGGTCATCGAGGTAGCGGCGCCGCTCGGCCGGGTCGCCGCGGATCAGTTCCAGGTCCTCGGGGGCGAACAGCACCAGCCGCAGCGCGCCGAGCACGTCCCGGGCCCGGCGCACCGCGGAGCGGCCGAGCCGGGCCCGGTTGGCCCGGCCGGGAACGATCTCCAGTTCGACGAGCAGCTCCCGGCCGTCGTGTTCGATCACGCACCGGATCACCGCGCTGGTCGCGCCGGCCCGGACCAGTGGGGCGTCGGTGGCGACCCGGTGGCTGCCCAGGGTCGCCACGTACCCGAGGGCCTCCACCAGGTTGGTCTTGCCGACCCCGTTCGGGCCGACCAGGACGTTGCCGCCCGGCTCAAGATCGATGCTCAGCCGCTCGTAGGAGCGGAAGTCGACCAGTTCCAGCCGGCGGACGTGCACGGGTCACTTCTTGCGGGTCGGGTGACCGCCGAATTGCTCGCGGAGCGCGGCGACCGCCCGCAGCGCCGGTGAGTCCTCCTGGCGGGAGGCGAACCGGGCGAAGAGCGCCGCGGCGATGACGTTCATCGGGACGGCGAGCCGGATCGCCTCGTCGACGGTCCAGCGTCCCTCGCCGGTGTCCTCCACGTAGCCGCGCAGATTTGCCAGTTCAGGGTCTTCGTCGAGGGCGCGGACCAGCAGGTCCAGCAGCCAGGACTGCACGACGGTGCCGTCCCGCCAGGAGGCGAGCACCCCCGGCACGTTCGTCACCATCTCGGACTTCGTGAGCAGCTCGTAGCCCTCCGCGTAGGCCTGCATGAGGCCGTACTCGATGCCGTTGTGCACCATCTTGGCGTAGTGGCCGGCACCGACCGGGCCGGCGTGGGCGAAGCCGAAGTCGCCCGGCGGCTTGAGCGCCTCGAAGATCGGCATCAGCCGCTCGACGTGCTCCCGCGCGCCGCCCACCATCAACGCATAGCCGTTCTCGCGCCCCCACACCCCGCCGGAGACCCCGACGTCGAGGTAGCCGATGCCGTGCTGGTCGAGCCGCTCAGCGCGGGCGGTGTCGTCGGTGAACCGGGAGTTCCCGCCGTCAACGATCAGGTCGCCGGGGGCGAGCACCGGGACGAGTTCGTCGATCGCGGCGTCGGTCACGCCGGCCGGCACCATCACCCAGATGGCCCGGGGGGTGGCGAGCCGGGCCGCCAGTTCGGTGACGTCGGCGACGTCGCTGACCTCCGGGTGGTGGTCGAAGCCGACCACCTCGTGCCCGCCGGCGCGCAGCCGTTCCCGCATGTTCGCGCCCATCCGGCCGAGACCTACCAGGCCGATCTGCATGTGCTTCCCTCCGGTGCGTTCCGGTCCCCGTCAGCTGAACCGCCGCCGTCGCGACGGCCGCGGCCGGCGGGGCGGGACCCTGACTGATCGGGTCCCCGTTACCGACGAGTGCCCGGACGGCTCAGCGGGTAACCCGGATCGGCATGATCAGGTAGCGGTATCCGGCGATGATCTCGCCGTCGTCGCCGGCGGCGGAGATGACCGCCGGCTTGAAGGCGTCGACGAAGGAGAGCACCGCGGTCTGCGAACCCAGTGCCGCCAGCCCGTCGAGCAGGTACTGCGGGTTGAAGCCGATGGTCAGCGGTTCACCGGTGAAGGTGGCGTCCATCGCCTCGCTGGCCCGCGCCTCCTCGGTGCCGCCGGCCTCCACCACCAGCCCGTCGGCGCTGAAGCTGAGCAGCACCGGCGTGGTCCGCTCGGCCACCAGCGAGACCCGCTTGACGACCTCGGCCAGGGCGGAGACCGCCACCCGGGCCTCGGCGTTGTGGCTGCTCGGGAAGAGTGACCGGACCGGCGGGTAGTTGGCGCCGTCGAGCAGCCGGCTGGTGGTGCGGCGGGAGCCGGCCGCGAAGCCGATCATGCCCTCGCCGGCGGCGCCCTGGGCGAGCGCCACCAGGACGTCCCCGCCGAGCGGGCCGAGTGTCTTGGCGGTGTCGTGCAGGGTCCGGGCCGGCACCAGCGCGTTCACGCTCACCTGCGGGTCGTCCGGGCGCCAGGTCAGCTCGCGCAGGGCGAGCCGGTACCGGTCGGTGGCGAGCATCGCCATCGTCGAGCCGTTCAGCTCGATCCGGACCCCGGTCATCATCGGCAGCGTCTCGTCCCGGCCGGCGGCGATCGCCACCTGCCCGACGGCGGCGGCGAAGGCACCCGCGTCGACGGTGCCGGCGCTGGACGGCATCTCGGGCAGCGTCGGGTAGTCCTCGACCGGCATCGTCGGCAGGGTGAAGCGCGCGCTGCCGCAGACCAGCTCCAGGTGGGCACCGACGGCGGCGATGTCCACCGGCTTGGCCGGCAGCGCCTTGGTGATCTCGGCCAGCAGTCGGCCGGAGACCAGGGCCGCGCCGTCGGCGTCGCTCTGTACGTCGACGGTGACCTGGCTGGACACCTCGTAGTCGAACCCGGAGACGTGCAGGCCGCCGTCGCCGACCCGCAGCATCACTCCCGCGAGCACCGGCACCGACGGCCGGCTGGGCAGGCTCTTCGCGGTCCACGCCACGGCGTCAGCCAGCGCGTCGCGCTCCACTCGGAACTTCATGCATGCCTCCGCGTCGACGTCGACGACAACTGTCTCATGCCCGGGGTCACCAGCCGACCCCACCGACTGTGCGGGTCTGCATCGCACCTTAGGGCGCTGGGCCATCGGCTGTGCGCCCGACCCCGGTGCCCGGGGTGCGCGGGACCGGGGTCCGGGCCGGCTGCTGGCAGATCCACAGAAAGCCCAACGGTGATGATTGGTTTTTGTTCTCTTAGAAGAGATAACTCATCGTCTTCATCGGTGCTGTGCGAACTGTGGAGATCCGGCGTTGTCGCTGGTCATCGAGCTTTGCACAGGTGCAGTAGGTGTGGAAAGCCCCGGGAAAAACCCCGCTGCCCGTCCACAGTGCCGGCCGTCGGACGGGTTGTCCACGGCCGTCCACCGGTTATCCACCGGTTGTCCCCCGGGTTTCTCCCCAGCGGTGGGGACAACCGGACCGACCGCGGCGGCAGTTGTCCCCAGAACCTTCAACACGGCATGCACACGGCATCCACAGCGGTGGACAACCTGGTCACCCTACGTGTTCGTCCACAGCGGTTTCCCCAACGGTTTTCCACAGGTTGTGGGTAGCCGGGCACGGGCACACCAGGGGTTGTCCACGACGGTGGACAACGCCCTGTGGACGCGGTGGAAAACAGGAAGAGCCGAACCGGTCAGGTGCTCTGCTTGATCCGGTTCGTCAGCTCGGCGATCTGGTTGTAGAGCGACCGGCGCTCGGCCATCTGCTGCCGGATCTTGCGGTCGGCGTGCATGACCGTGGTGTGGTCGCGGCCCCCGAAGGCCTGACCGATCCGGGGCAGGGAGAGTTCGGTCAGCTCCCGGCACAGGTACATCGCCACCTGGCGGGCGTTGACGAGCACCCGGGACCGCGACTGCCCGCGCAGGTCCTCCAGGCTGACGCCGAAGTAGTCGGCGGTCGACACCATGATCTGGTCGGCGTTGATCTCGGGGCCGGAGCCGTCCGGGATGAAGTCCCGCAGCACCTCCTCGGCGAGCGACAGCTCGACGGTGGCGCGGGTCAGGCTGGCGAAGGCGGTGACCCGGATCAGGGCACCCTCCAGCTCCCGGATCGAGTTGGAGACCCGGGACGCGATGAACTCCAGCACGTCCGGCGGGGCGTACATCCGCTCCTGGGCGGCCTTCTTCTGCAGGATCGCGATCCGGGTCTCCAGGTCCGGCGGCTGGATGTCGGCGAGCAGGCCCCACTCGAACCGGGTTCGCATCCGGTCCTCCAGAGTGGCCAACTGCCGCGGCGACCGGTCGGAGGTGATCACGATCTGCTTGTTGGCGTTGTGCAGGGTGTTGAAGGTGTGGAAGAACTCCTCCTGGGTGCGTTCCCGGTTCTCCAGGAACTGGATGTCGTCGATCAGGAGGATGTCGACGTCCCGGTACCGGCGCTGGAAGGCGCTGGTCTTGTCGTCGCGCAGGGAGTTGATGAAGTCGTTCGTGAACTCCTCGGTCGAGACGTACCGCACCGACCGGGCGTTGCCCAACGTCGTGGCGTAGTGACCGATGGCATGCAGCAGGTGCGTCTTGCCCAGCCCCGAACTGCCATAGATGAACAGCGGGTTGTACGCCTTCGCCGGCGACTCCGCGACCGCCACCGACGCGGCGTGGGCGAACCGGTTGGACGAGCCGATGACGAAGGTCTCGAACATGTACTTGGGGTTGAGCCGGTTGCCGCCGCTCTCGGCTGATCCGCCGGCCCGCCGGTCGTCGTGGATCACCCGGCGGTGGTCGGCGGGGATGCCGCCCCGCCCCGGCCCGCTGTCGGTGCCGCCGTCGCGGCCGATGCCTCGACCGCCGGTCGGCTCGTCGCGGCCGGCCAACCCGGTGTCGCGGTACCGGGGCTCCGGCTGCCGGTGTGGTACGCCGTACCCGGTGCCGGTCGACGGCTGCTGCGCGGACCGCGCCGGTCCGGGGTGGTGGGTTTCGTCCCGCTCCTGCTGCTGCGGGGGCCGGGCCTGCTGAGGTAGCGCCTGCTGAGGCGGGGCGTGCTGCGGTGGACCCTGCTGGTGCGGCGGCTGACCGGGTTGCTCCCGTCCGCCGTCCGGTGCGGGCGGCGGCGGGTAGCCGGCCGGGAACAACGTCTCCTGACGCGGTTCAGGTGAGCGCTGCTCGTGACTGCGCGGTTCGTGACTGCGCTGCTCGGGTGAGCGGGGTTCGGGTGCGGTGGGCTCGGGGCCGCGGGACGGCGGCCCGTCCAGGCCGGATCCGAAAGCCGGCCCGGCGTAGGTCGGCGGGGTCGCGGTGCCCGGCCCGCCGGGGTAACCGCCGTGCTGGTCGGCACCCCGGTGGCCATCGTGCTGATCTCCGCCGGGGTGGCCGCCGGGCTGGTTGCCGTCGAGGTGATCCCGGGGAACCGGGCTCACCGGGCCGCCGTAGACGGTGCCGATCGGCCGGCCGGTGCCGTCCGCCGACGCGCGTACGGTGACGGCCACCTGGATCGGCCGGCCCAGTCGCCGGGAGAGCGCGTCCGTGATCGCCGGCCGCAGCCGGGACTCGATGACGTCGCGGGTGAAGGCGTCCGGGACGGCGAGCAGAGCGGTGTCCTCGACGATGGCGCGCAACTGGGTCAGGCGCAGGTAGGCGCGCTGCTGGGCCGAGATGATCTCGTCCGCCAGTTCATCGGTCGTCGCCGTCCACACCGCGGCAAGGTCGATCGTGTCGGCCACCGTCGCGCCACCCCCTCGCCTCTGCTCCCCGGTCGCGGCTGTCGGACCAACCGTCGTGCCGGGCCTGCTCCCGCTCCAGCGGACACGATGAGACGCGCCCCGGCGGCCGGCCGCACTGTCGTCCACAAGTTATCCACAACCTGTGTATCGACCGATTGTCGCCCCCCGTCGGATCCGGCGAGCACCCGCCCCGGCCCGGTCGCGCATGGCAGGCCGGTCCACCTGGTCGAACGGTTGCCTAGCTGGTCTGGTTCCGGCGGTCGCGACAACGCCCCCTGACGCGGACCGCAATCGGGCACGCTAACAGCGTTGTCCACACCCCTTCAACCGTCGGACCCGCCGCGCCTCTGTCGGCATCAGTGAAAACCGCCCCGCCCCCGCGTTGAACCGGTCCGCCCGGGTGGGCGCGCCGGGGACGGAGGGACTGTTGACGATCATGAGTTGTGGCGCGTAATGTTCACCGACCTCCGCTCCCACTCCCGCCAGGCTGGGTCGCGACCTGCTCTGCTAGGGTTGTCGGTGCTTGCTGCTCACAGGTTCGCTCGCGCGTGCCCGGGCGGCGGCACAGCAGTGGGACACCCGTCGAGGTGACCAACGCCAGACCACCACACGACCCCGTCGGGACTCGACCGGGGCGTACGAAGACGGAGAGCCTGACGTGAGCAAGCGCACCTACCAGCCGAACAACCGCCGGCGCGCGAAGACCCACGGCTTCCGGCTGCGCATGCGCACCCGGGCCGGCCGCGCGATCATCGCCACCCGGCGCGCCAAGGGTCGCACCCGCCTGTCGGCCTGAGGCCGGCGGGCCGGGGATGTAGGCAGTCGTGCTGGCGGCCGCGCAGCGACTGCGGCGCGGCTCCGAGTTCGCCGCGGCGGTCCGAGGTGGTCGCCGAGCCGGACGCGGATCCGTCGTGGTCCACCTGGACACCGCACGGTCGGCACCGCCGACCGTGGTCGGTGCCGACGAGCTGACCCTGGCCAGAACAGCGAACGGGCCGGCGCAGGCCGGCGTGGAGCAGTCCTCCGCGCCCGCCCGCGCCGGCTTCGTCGTGTCCCGGGCGGTCGGCGGCGCGGTGGTCCGCAACCGGGTCCGCCGCCGACTCCGGCACCTGGTCGGCGACCGGCTGGCGGCGCTCCCGCCCGGTGCCACGCTCGTGGTACGCGCCCTGCCCGACTCGGCCACCACGTCGTACGACCGGCTCGGCGCCGACCTCGACGCGGCGATCGCCGCGGCCCGTGCCCCCCGACGGCCCGGCCGGCGGTCCCGATGAACGCCCCGCCCGGCGGCTGGCGGCCGGCCAACCGAGGTGCCCGCATGCTGGTGGCACCCATCGTCGCGTACCGTCGTTGGATAAGCCCGGCACTGCCGGCCCGCTGTCGGTTCTATCCGTCGTGCAGCGCGTACGCCCTGGAGGCCGTCACGCGGCGCGGCGTGCTCCTCGGGACCTACCTTGCGGTACGGCGGCTGCTGCGCTGCCACCCCTTCCACCCCGGTGGATATGACCCGGTGCCGGAGCCGGGCGGCCGCCGTCATGCCGATGTGACTGGAGCCCCGAATTGAGTCTCGACTGGATCTACTTGGCGATCTCGTGGATCCTCCTGGTCTGGCACTCGGCGTGGGACGCCATCGGCGTGCCGTCGACGGAGGTGCTGGGCACGAACTGGGCCTGGATCCTGGCGATCATCTTCCTGGTGGTCACCGTACGCGTGATCCTCTTCCCGATCTTCGTCAAGCAGATCAAGTCGCAGCGCGCGATGCAGGCACTGCAGCCGCACATCAAGGAGCTCCAGGAGAAGCACAAGGGGGACAAGGAGTCGCTCCAGAAGGAGATGATGGAGCTCTATCGGAAGGAGAAGGTCAACCCCCTGATGGGGTGCCTTCCGATGTTCCTGCAGATCCCGGTCTTCCTCGGCCTGTTCCACATCCTCCGGCGGCTCAACCCGGAGCGCACCGACGACAAGATCACCATGTACGGCTGGACGGCCGAGCAGTTCCACGACGCCTCCGCGGCCCAGCTCTTCACCGCCCCGATCGCCAGCAAGTTCGGCTCGACCGCTGAGGAACTCGCCGCCCTGGGCGCGAACGGCACCACGGTCAAGATCATGGCCGGCATCCTGGTGCTCATCATGATCGCCACCACCTACCTGACCAGCCGTCAGATGATCCTCAAGACCGGCTGGGCCAAGGACCCGCAGCAGCTGATGATCCAGCGCCTGATGCTCTACGGCATCCCGGCCTCCCTGCTGATCTCCGGTGCGATCTTCCCGATCGGTGTGATCATCTACTGGGTCACCAACAACCTCTTCACCCTCGGCCAGCAGCAGTGGGTACTCCGCAAGTACCCCCCGCCCCCCACCATGAACACCGGCAAGAACACCGGTAAGTCCGACGGCGGGCGCTCGGGCGCCAAGTCCGGGGCGAAGCCGGCCACCGGCGGCAGGTCGGGCGGCGCCAACAGCCCGGTGCAGCCGGCCAAGACCGGACGGCTGTTCAACCGGGCCCGGGCCAACGGCGCGCAGCCGGAGCCGACGAAGCCGGCCGTCGAGACCAAGGCCCTCGCCCCCAAGCCGGGCGCCAAGCCGGTCAACCCCAAGAAGGGACGTCCGGCGAAGCGGAGAGGCTAGCGCGAGCCGGCCGAGCCGGGCGCCGCGCCGCCGGTGCTCCGCAGCACCGGATCCGGATTTCGCCGCGCCCAGCCGCGCCGCCGGGCCAGACTGCCCGAAGAGACGTGCCCGTGGTACGCCGGCAACCTCCCGCCGGCCACGGGGAACCAGCGGACCGTTACGGTCCGGCCGAGCGAGTACGGAGATGAGACCGTGACCGACACCAGCATTCCGCGCGCCGAACAGGCCACCGACGACGAGACCGAACCGGTCGCCGTCGCGGCGCGGGTCAGTACGGATAGCGACGCCGGCACCGCGGCCGACGTCGAAGCCGGTGCCGACGTCGAAGCCCGGGACACCGCCGTCCCCACCGCCGCCGCCCCCTCGGCTGCCGTCAGCGACGAGGACGAAGACGACGAGGACGAAGACGAAGACGACGAGGAGGACGAGGAAGACGACGAGGAAGACGACGACGAGGACGAGGATGAGGAGCCGGCGGCGGGTGCCGCTGGCTCGGACGGCCAGAAGGCGCCGACCTCCGACACGGACCTCTTCCGGCAGAGCGAGATAGCCGCGGACTATGTCGAAGGGCTGCTCGACATCCTCGACTACGACGGCGACATCGACGAGTTGGTGTCCGCCGGCCGGCCGGTCGTCGAGGTGGTCGGTGGCCGGCTACAGCCCCTCGTGGGACAGCGCGGCGCCACCCTTGAGGCGCTGCAGGAGCTGACCCGGCTAGCGGTGTTCCGGCAGACCGGTTCGCCCAGCCGGCTGCTGCTGGACGTGGGCGGCTACCGGGCGAACCGGCGCAAGGAGCTTGCCGCGGTCGCCCGCAACGCCGTGGAGAAGGTGAAGGAGCACGGCGAGGCGGTCCGGCTCGACCCGATGTCGGCGTTCGAGCGCAAGTGCGTGCACGACGTGGTGAACGCCATGGCCGGGGTCGAGAGCGAGTCGGAAGGCGTCGAGCCCAACCGCCGCATCATCGTCCGACCGGTCGGCTGACCGCTTGATGACGTACGACGATCCTTCATGACGTACGACGACGCGGCCGTCGCCGCGTCCGGCCCGGGAGGCGAATGCCCTCCCGGGCCGTTGACTTCGGCGGCGGCGCTGTTCTTCGGCGATCGGTTGCCGATCGCCACCCGCTACGCCGAACTGCTCGCCACCGACGGCGTGGAACGAGGGCTGATCGGGCCGCGGGAGGCTCCCCGGCTCTGGGAGCGGCACCTGCTCAACTGCGCCGCGATGGCCGAGCTGATCGGCCCCGACGAGCGGGTGCTGGATGTCGGCTCCGGCGCCGGGCTGCCCGGGATCGTGCTGGCGATCGCCCGCCCCGACCTCTCTATCGGGCTTGTCGAACCGCTGGCCCGGCGAACGGTCTTCCTCGCCGAGGTGGTGTCGGCGCTGGGGCTTGACGACCGGGTCCAGGTGATCCGGGCGCGGGCGGAGGAACTCCGATCCGGTACGCCGGGGGCTCCCGGTCCGGCCGATGTCGTCACCGCCCGGGCGGTCGCCCCGCTGGACCGGTTGGCGGGCTGGTGCCTGCCGCTCGTCGACCTGGGTGGCCGGTTGCTCGCCCTCAAGGGGGCCACCGCGGCCGACGAGGTGGCCGAGCACGCGGACCGGATCCACCGGCTGGGCGGCGGAACACCGACGGTCCGGCGGTGCGGGGTCGGCACCCTCGATCCACCCACGACGGTCGTCGAGATTCCCCGGGAGCGGGTCGGCGATGGCGGGACGGGTCGGCGTACCGGAAAGCCCCGCCGATCCGGGGGACGTGCCGGTTCCGCCCGCGGCGACGGTGGCCGCAACGGCGGCGGTCGGAGCGGTCGGAGTGATCGCCGCAGGCCGGCGGGCTGACCCGGCGTGGCCGGCGGGTCGAGTATCGGGGGCCGATTCCGGCGCGTCTTGCGCGACGCGCGGCTCATCCTGCGGGCAGCCGTGGCCTGAGAAGCCCAGCGGCCGTAGGCTGGCCGCGCGTCGATAGTGTGGTCCGGGCGACGGTGGGTCCCTCATCACCCCGTTGCCGACGCGGACCGCATGCTTCGTCCGGACAGCGCCGGTAGGAGCGCTGGCGGTGCCGACCCCATCCGAAGCTGGCAGGGATGACACGGTGCATGACAACGACAGGTACGACGATCCAGGCGTGACCGGCGGGGGCTACCAGTTCGGGGAGACCGCCGTTTCACGTGAAACCGGGTACGACGACTGGTCCGCCGGTGGCCGCACCCGGGCGTCCCGGCGGGCGACACCGCCCTCCGGCGGAAGCCGAGCGGACACACCCGGGCGGTACCCACGCGCCGTCCCGGACGCCCCCGAGGACCCGGCCGCCGGGGTACCTCCGATCGGCGCGCCGGAGCGGCAACCGTCGGTGCGGCCGATCGCCAGCGAAGCGGTCGGTGCTGCACCGGGCGACCCGGCGCGGCATGCGCCACCGCCGGACTACCGGCCACCGGTCCCGGCTCCGCAGCGCCACCCGGCGCTACCCGGCCACCCCCAGGAGCGCCCCGGTGTCCCGGCGACCGGTTCGGCCCCGGCCCGCCCGGTCGCACCGATCCACTCCGTACCGCCCGCGCATTCGGACCCGACGCCGCATGCCGGGCCGGTGGTCCAACCGGCCCCGCAACCGCACCCGCAGCCGCCGACTTCCGGGCCGGAGGCTGCCGATCCCGGCGCGTACGTTTCACGTGAAACCTCGTCGCGCGAAGATGACGATCCCCCACTCGCTATGGAGGCAATGCGCGCCGTGCAGATTCTGAACCCGAGTGGTGAGGTCACCATGCCTCGGCCGGACCGGCCGAGAATCATGTGCGTGGCGAATCAGAAGGGTGGGGTCGGCAAGACCACCACGACGGTCAACCTGGCCGTCGCCCTCGCCCTGCACGGCAACCGCGTACTCGTGGTTGATCTCGATCCGCAGGGGAACGCCTCGACGGGCCTGAACGTGCCGCATCACGCCGGTATCCCCGACGTCTACGACTGCCTGATCGACAACGTGCCACTGGCCGAGGTGGCCCAGGCCGTCGAGGGCATCCCCAACCTCTGGTGCGTGCCCGCGACGATCGATCTCGCCGGTGCCGAGATCGAGCTGGTCTCGGTGGTGGCCCGGGAGTCCCGCCTGGCGCGGGCCATCGCCGCACACCCGGGCCAGTTCGACTACGTTTTCATCGACTGCCCGCCGTCCCTCGGCCTGCTCACCGTGAACGCTCTGGTGGCCGCGCAGGAGGTGCTGATCCCGATCCAGTGCGAGTACTACGCCCTGGAAGGGCTCAACCAGTTGATCAACAACATCAACCTGGTACGCCAGCACCTGAACCCGACGCTCGACGTCTCCACGATTCTGCTGACCATGTACGACCGACGGACCCGCCTCGCGGACGCCGTCGAGCAGGACGTCCGGAACCACTTCGGCGACAAGGTTCTGCAGGCCGTGATCCCCCGGAACGTGCGGGTCTCGGAGGCCCCGAGCTACGGGCAGTCGGTGATGACCTACGATCCCGGTTCGCGCGGGGCCACCAGCTACTTCGAGGCGGCCCAGGAGATCGCGGAGCGCGGCGTCAAGGAACCTGTCGGCCGGAATGCGTAGGCCGGGAACACTGCTGGGAGGCGTGGCATGAAGAACCGTCCACGGGGCGGGCTGGGTCGTGGGCTCGGGGCGCTGATCCCGACCGCGCCGGTGCCGGCATCCTCCGGGGTCGCGACGGCGCCCGATCCAATCGCACCGGACGTGGTTCCGGCGGATCCGGGGACGCCGGAGGCCAGGCCGCCGGCGGCGGCGCCGGAGCGACCGCAGCCGTCCGCCGCCGACTCGGTCGAGCTGTCGCCGGTACCGGGGGCGCAGTTCGCCGAGATTCCGGTCGACTCCATCGTGCCGAACGCGAAGCAGCCTCGGACCGTCTTCGACGAGGAAGCGCTGGAGGAGCTGAAGACCTCGATCCAGGAGGTCGGCTTCCTGCAGCCGATCGTGGTGCGGCAGTTGCCGGACGACCGGTACGAGCTCGTGATGGGTGAACGCCGGTGGCGGGCGGCGCAGGCCGTCGGTCGCGACTCGATCCCGGCCATCGTCCGGGACACCCGGGACGACGCGATGCTCCGGGACGCGCTGCTGGAGAACATCCACCGGGCGAACCTGAACCCGCTGGAAGAGGCCGCCGCCTACCAGCAGTTGCTGGAGGAGTTCGGCGCAACCCACGAGGAGCTGGCTCGGCGGATCGGCCGGAGCCGGCCGCAGATCTCCAACACCATCCGACTGCTGAATCTGCCGGCGCAGGTTCAGCGGCGGGTCGCGGCCGGCGTGCTGAGCGCCGGGCACGCTCGGGCGCTGCTCGGCCTCGACGACCCGGCGGGCCAGGAGCACCTGGCGCACCGCATCGTCGCCGAGGGACTTTCGGTACGGGCGACCGAGGAGCTGGTGACACTCGCGATCGCGGATGGCCCGGCGAAGGCGGCGCCGGCGAAGCGACGCGCCAAGCCGCACTCGCCGGCGCTCGCCGATTTGGCCGGCCGGCTCTCCGACCGGTTCGATACCCGGGTCAAGGTCGACATTGGCCGCAGCAAGGGCAAGATCACCATCGAATTCGCGACCGTCGACGACCTGGAGCGGATCGTCGGGATCATCGGCATGGAGGGGCAGGACGCCCCAGACTGAGCTACCACCGTCGACGACAGCCCGGCACCCGGCCGCGATCCCACCACCGATGGGGTCGCGGCCGGCGGCCTTTCCGTCGCCGTCCGCCAGCCGCTCACCCCGACCCGGCGTCGCCGTGTTTCACGTGAAACGGACCGCCCGAGGTTCGACGGGGGTTCGGGCGGGGCCGGCTCCACGGCGGTCGGCCAAGACGTGGTCGATCGCCCCGAACCGGGTACCGCGGACGCGACCGAACCACGAGACGCGCATTCGTCGTCGTGCCTCTCGACGGGGCCGAGCCGACGGGGCCGAGCCGACGGGGCCGAGCCGACGGGGCCGAGCCGACGGGGCCGAGGTGTCGACGGATGGAGCATCCAGCGGCCCGAGGGCACGTGTGCGGGGCCGTCGGGCCGTCGGGCTACTCGGAGACGCCGCGAGGTCGATCGGTCCGGCTGCGTGCCCTACAGCCGCCGGAGGCGCAAGTGCCGAAGACCGGGTCGGGGAATGGGCCCATCGCAGTGGCGCGACAGCGTCACGTCGGCCGTCCCGCGTTTTCCACAGGAGTTGTCCACAGGTCTCCCCGTTTCACGTGAAACACCGCGTAGATGCGGGTGCCGGCCTGTGGACAACTATCGGTGATCGGGGCTGACCGGAGTGTCGGGGGCCGGTTTCCATCATCCGAACCGGAGAGACGGGCCCGACCGGACGATGGGTTCCGACGGACCCGCGCCGAGGTATTCGGGGCAGCCCGAAACAGGGAGGGACAGCCGAGCCCGACTCGGGTTAGGGTCAGCGGCGTGCCCCACACCCCCTCGGTTCCAGACTTCACCAAGTGGCCCTCCTTCCCCTTCGAAGGCGAGTTTCGCGTCAAGGCGCTCGACCCGCCGGTAGCGGTCGAGCCCGCCCGGAAAGGGGAGGGCACCGCCGAATGCGTCTCCTGCAACGCCCCGGACGATGCCTACATCTGGATCAGCGAGCGCTGGCGGGTACGGGCGATGGACCGCCCGACCGGACTGCCGATGGTGCTCATTCTGGAGTCCCGGTCGCACCTGGATCTGGGTGATCTGCCGAACCTGCTCGCGGCCGAGTTGGGCGTCATGACCGTCCGGCTGGAACGCGCCATCCGGAGCCTCGACGGTGTCGCCCGGGTGCATGTGAACCGGTGGGGCGACGGCTCGGCTCACCTGCACATGTGGTTCCTCGCCCGCCCGTACGGTCGACTGCAGCTTCGCGGCACGTTCCTCTCGCTCTGGGACGACATCCTGCCGCCGATCCCCGAATCGCAGTGGCGGGAGAATCTGGCGCTCGTCGCGGCCTGGCTGGCCGAGTTCGGCGGCCGGCCGCTGGCCGAGCCACCCCGGATCCAGTGGCAGGCCCCGTCGAGCCTGGTTCAGCAGGCGACCGCCGCGGCGGAAGCGGCGGCGGCAGAGGCGGCGGCGGCCAAGGCGGCTGCGGAGGCCGACGCCGCCCTCGCGGCGGCCGAGGCCGACGATGCCGCCCTGGCGGCGACGGTGGCCGAGGAAACAGCCGCGGCGACCGAGGAGGCGACCGCAGCGGAGGCGGCATCCACCGCGAGCGCCGAGGCGCAGCAGCCGGCGGTCACCGACGATCCAGGAACCGCGGCCACCTTCGCCCAGACTCCGGCCGCAAACCAGGCGCCGGGATCCACGGCGGCGTCGGCCGCGGGTGTGACGTCGGTAGGGGTAGCGGCCGCCGCGCCCGAAGCAGCGGCGGGTGCTGAGCCCGATCACCCCGAGCGGGCCGGGGCGGAAGCGACCGCGTCGACCGGCAACTCGAACGGCGGCAAGGAAACCGCCCGCCCGACCGGAGCGCAGGGTACCGACGGCCAGGGCGGCGCCGAGAACGCCCGGCACCCGGCCGGGCCGGTCAGTGCGGACAGCCCAACCAGCGCGGTCCGCCCGGCGCCCGCGGCCGGGATCACCGATTCCGGCCCGGCGGGGGCGACGGCCACCGGGACCGGGGAGCCGACGATCGCCGGCGGGCCGGCCGGAGTGACCGGTGGGACCGACGACCTCGCGGCGCCAGCGGAGTCCGGCGGTCCCACTGCGACTGACCGGCGGCCGACCAGCCAAGGAACGGCACGGTAGCCGCGCGGCCCGGTCAGGCCGGGGCGATCTCCCGCCGACCAGCGGCGCGGGACACCAGCGACCGGAGCACGTCGCCGAACTCCAGGCCGGCGGCCTGCACGGCGAGCGGGAACAGCGACGTCTCCGTCATCCCCGGCGAGACGTTCACCTCGAGCACGTGCGGTTGCCCGGACTCGTCGACGATGAGATCCACCCGGGAGAGGTCCCGAAGACCGAGCGCGTTGTGCGCGGCGAGTGCCGTCTCGGCCACCCGGCCCGCCGCCGCCGGGTCGAGCCGGGCCGGGGTGTGCCAGGTGGTGAGACCCGCGGTGTAGCGGGCCGCGTAGTCGTACACCCCGTCGCGGGGCACGATCTCGACCGCCGGCAGTGCCCGGGGGCCGTCGCCGAGGTCGATGACCGAGACCGCGACGTCCATGCCGGTGACGTAGCGCTCGACAAGCGCCGTGGTGTCGTACGCGAAGCAGCCCACCATGGCCGCGGGCAGCGCGCCGGCGTCCCGGACCACGGCCGCGCCGAGCCCGGAGCCGCCCTGCGCCGGCTTGACCATCAGCGGCAGCCCGAGTCGGTCGGCGATCCGGTCCAGCACGGCGACCGCGCCCAACTCGGAGAACCGGTCGTGTGGCAACGCCACCCAGTCCGGGGTGGGGATGCCGGCCTCCCGCAGCACCGCCTTGGCGGAGGGCTTGTCCCAGGCGAGCCGGGACGAGCGGGCGTCGCAGCCGACGTACTGCACGTCGCAGAGGTCGAGTACGCCGCGCAGCGACCCGTCCTCGCCGGTCCCGCCGTGCAGGGCTATCACGACGGCGTCCGGCGGGTCGGACTGCAGGGCCGGCAGCAGGGCCACGTCGGCGTCCCGCAGGTCCGCCTCGATGCCCACCGAGCGCAGCGCGTCGAGGACCCGGCGGCCGGACTTCAGCGACACGTCCCGTTCATACGACAGGCCGCCGGCGAGCACCAGCACCCGCAGCTCCGTCGGTTCGGTGGCCGGCGCGGGTGATCCGGCGGCGGGTGTCGGTCCGGCGTTGGCGAGCGTACCCATGCCGGAGATCATGCCAAGTCGGGTCCGGGCACGTCCGCCCCGGCCTGCCCGCGGCCGGTCCGGGGCCGGCCGGCCATCGGGCCGAACACCTTCCGCATCGCGGTCTCCTGCTCCATCACCCCGGCCAGCCGCCGGATGCCCTCGCGGATCCGTTCCGGCGCCGGGAAGGAGAAGTTCAGCCGGACGAACTCGGTGCCGGAGCCGTCGGCGTAGAAGCCGGTGCCGGGGACGTAGGCGACCCGGGCCGCGATGGCCCGGGGGACCATCGCCTTGGAGTCCAGCCCTTCGGGGAGGGTCATCCAGACGAAGAGTCCGCCGCCGGGTTTGGTCCAGTGGGTGCCGGCCGGCATCAGGTCGGCCAGCCCGGTCAGCATCGCGTCCCGCCGCTCCCGGTAGACCTCGCGATAGATCTTGAGCTGCTGCCGCCACGGCATCGTCGACAGGTAGGTGGCGACCGCGGCCTGCGCGTACGCGCTGGGGCAGAGGATCTGGGCCTCGCTGGCGATCACCAGCTTGTCCCGCACCGCGTGCGGCGCCAGGATCCAGCCGACCCGCAGGCCGGGCGCGAAGGTCTTGGAGAAGGTGCTGAGGTAGAAGACGCCTTCCCGGCGGCGGGCGCGCAGCGGCTTCGGCGCCTCGCCGTCGAAGGAGAGCTGCCCGTACGGGTCGTCCTCGACCACCAGCAGGCCGGCGCGTTCGCAGATGTCGAGGACCTGGTCGCGGCGCTCGTCGGTGAGGGTCACGCCGGCGGGGTTCTGGAAGGTCGGGATGGTGTAGAGGAACTTCGGGCGGCGGCCGGAGGCGGTCACGTCGGCGATGGCGGCTTCCAGCGCCGCCGGGATCAGCCCGTCGGCGTCCATCGGGACGTGGACGACGTCCGCCTGGGCGGCCTGGAAGGTGCCGAGCGCGCCGACGTAGGTGGGGCCCTCGGCGAGGACCACGTCACCCGGGTCGAGGAAGAGCCGCGCCACCAGGTCCAGAGCCTGCTGCCCGCCGACCGTGACCACCACGTCCTCCGGGGAGGCGCCGGATCCGACGTCGATGCCGGAGAGCGCCATCACCTCGCAGATCCGCTCGCGGAGTTCGAGGGTGCCCTGACCGATGCCGTACTGCAGGGTGGTGGTGCCGTGTTCGGCGCCGAGTCGGCCGAGCATCTCGCCCACCGCGTCCAGCGGCAGGGCGGCGATGTACGGGGCGCCGCCGGCCAGCGAGACGACCTCGGGCCGGCTGGCGACGGCGAAGAGTGCGCGGATCTCCGAGGCGGTCATGCCACGCACCCGGGCGGCGTAGCGATCGGTATAGTCGTCGAGCGTCGTGCCGGTCATGACATCACCTCGATCGCATCGCTGGGGGCGCCCGACCGCTCGAGTGGCCAACGCCGCGCTGACGGCTGACTCTGCCACGCGACGGCCGTCTGGTCGATCGTAATCCGGTCCCCGCCGGTGAGCGTGACCTGCGGTTGCCGGGGTCCACATGGCGGACCGCCGACGCGGATCACCAGGGCTTCCGCTGCTGGTGGTCTGTCCGCCGGACGGTTGACTTGGCGCGACTACTCCCCGGCCGCGCGGTTGCGGCGTACGATCGCTGGTTGGGTAGCGGACGGCGTGCACCGAATGCTCGGGAACATTCCCGCACGCGCGTTTTAGAGCCTTTCAACCTGATTGGTGGGGAAGCGCCAATGTCGCGACGTCTGGTCAGCTTGACGCTGGACACCCTCGAAGACCTTCCGCGACCCTGCCGCGCCTGCGTCTACTGGGAACTCGACCCGGTCGCCGCCGACCGCGCGTGCGCGGCCGGCGATCCCGGCCTGGAGAAGGAGGCGTGGGTCTCGCAGACCCTGCTGGAGTGGGGCTCCTGCGGCAAGCTCGCCTACGTCGACGGCATGCCCGCCGGTTTCGTGATGTACGCCCCGCCGGCCTACCTGCCCCGGGCGATGGCGTTCCCCACCTCTCCGGTCTCCGCCGACGCGGCGCTGCTGACCACCGCGCACATCGTGGCCGCCTTCGCCGGCGGCGGTCTGGGCCGGATGTTGGTGCAGGGCGTGGCCCGGGATCTCACCAAGCGCGGCATCAAGGCCATCGAGGCGTTCGGCGACGCCCGGTTCGGCGAGACCGACGACCGGGCGGGCGGCTGTGTGGCGCCCGCCGACTTCTTCCTCTCGGTCGGCTTCAAGACCGTTCGGCAGCATCCCCGTTATCCCCGGTTGCGGCTGGAGCTGCGGACCGCACTGTCCTGGAAGTCCGACGTCGAGTACGCCCTGGAGAAGCTGCTCGGCTCGATGAGCCCGGAGTCCCTGCTCCGCCCGGTCCGCCCGGCCACCCGAACCACCACCGGCTGACCGCCAGCTCGGCAACGCCGCGATCAGCGCCGGCCCGCGGCGGCGGCCACCACCGCCCGCAGCTCGCGGACGTCGATCGATCCGGTCGGCACGTCCTGCTCGATCGGGAAGTACATCCGCTGTACGGCCGCCACGATCGCCTCCACCACCTGGTCGCGGAACCGCGGGTCGACCAGCCGGGCCCGGTCCGTCGGCGAGGTGAGGTAGCCGACGTCGACCCGGACCGCCGGCATCCTGGTCAGTCGCAGCAACTCCCAGGTCTTGGCGTGGGTCTGGCAGTCGAGCAGCCCGGTCCGGGCGACGATCTCCCGCTGGACCAGGCCGGCGAGCCGCTCCCCCACCGTCGAGGTGACGCCGTTGTTGGTGCCGTAGTGGTAGCTGGCCACCCCGTTCGCCGCCGGGTTGGCGTGCCCGTCGACGTGCAACGAGATGAGCAGGTCGGCGCCGAGTTCGTTGGCCAGCTCGGCGCGCCGGTTGTCCGGCAGCGGGTCGGCCGGTGCCGGGCCGCGGGTCAGGTGGACCCGCATCCCGGCCGCCGCGAGCCGGCCTTCGAGCCGGGTGGCCAGGTCGTACGCCAACTCGGCCTCGGTCCACCGCAGCGGGCCGTCGGGCACCACGAAGCCGGGATCGGTGGCGTCGTGGCCGGGGTCGATCACGATGATCTTGCCCATCAGGTTCGGCCCGGAGTGCCGGAACGCGTCCGCCTCGCGGAGCCACTGCGGCCGGCCGCCGACCACCTTGCGGCCCAGCCGGCGCAGCGCGTTCATCGTCTGCGGGCCGCAGGTGCCGTCGGGCGCCAGCCCCACCTCGCGCTGGAACTGGGCGACCGCGCGGGCGGTCCGGGGGCCGTAGATGCCGTCCGCGCGGCCCACGTCGTACCCCATCTCCAGCAGGCGTTCCTGCAGCAGCCGGACGTCCTCGCCGATCAGCGGGTCGGGGACGGCGTGATAGAGGTTGCGGGCGCCGAGCCGCCAGCGGGCGGCGTCCAGGGCTCGCCAGGTCTCCGGACCGACCAGGCCGTCGACGCTCAGACCGCGATCCTGCTGGAAGGCCCGGACCGCCCGGTCCACGTCGGCGTCGAACTCGTCGCCGCCGGCGGATCCGGGCGGATCGAGCAGCAGCAGTTCGACAAGCAGTCCCCGGATCTCGGTCACCGCCGGCCCACGGTCACCTTGTCGGATCGGACGCACGGACGACCTCCCTCTGTGGCGCCTTCGCCGGGGCTCACCCACCACCGCGGGCGAGCCGCCCGCCGCGAGCGAGCCGCGAACAACGGGATGCCGGACTCCAACCCTCGGGTGAAACGCTTCCGCAGCCTACCGTGGTGCGCCGCGCGCCGCCCCGGGTTGACGGTATGCCGACGGCGCGCCGACAACCGGCAGTTCCCCGTCCCCGGACCGTCAAAACACCCCGAAAAGACCGCGACGCCCGCCGGCCGACGGGTCGGCGGGCGGGCGGACGGGCGGACGGAGGATCGGCTCAGAGCGCCGATTCGATGAGTTTCACCAGGTCGCTCTTTGGCCGGGCGCCGGCCACCGACTGCACCGGCTCGCCACCCTTGAAGACCGTGAGCGTGGGCACCGACATGACCCGGTAGGTCCGGGCGGTCTCCGGGTTCTCGTCGATGTTCAGCTTGACGATCCGGACCTTGTCCCCCATCTCACGGGAGATCTCCTCCAGCAGCGGCTCGACCTTGCGGCACGGCGTGCACCACTCGGCCCAGAAATCCACAAGTACCGGCTTGTCGGACTGCAGGACGTCACTGACGAAGCTCGCGTCGGTGACCGCCTCGGTTGTTCCCACGAAAGACCCTCCTCCGGGCACGCGTTCAGACTTCCAGGGTGGTTGCGATGAACCGTTCCGCGTCCAGCGCCGCGGCGCAACCGGTGCCGGCCGCGGTGATCGCCTGACGATACGTGTGATCGACCAGGTCACCGGCTGCGAAGACGCCCGGCACGCTGGTGTGGGTGGTGGGCGCGGTCACCTTCACGTAGCCGTTCTCGTCCAGCTCGACCTGGCCGGCGAAGAGCTCGCTGCGCGGGTCGTGGCCGATCGCCACGAAGACGCCGCTGACGTCGAGCACCTTCGACTCGCCACTGCGGACGTTGCGCAGCCGGACGCCGGAGACCTTGCCGTCGGCGCCGAGGATCTCCTCGACGACGCTGTTCCACTCGACCCGGATCTTGTCGTTGGCCAGGGCGCGCTCCGCCATGATCTTGCTGGCCCGGAACTCCTCCCGCCGGTGCACGATGGTGACGGACTCCGCGAACTTGGTCAGGAAGGTCGCCTCCTCCATCGCCGAGTCGCCGCCGCCGACCACCACCAGGTGCTGGTTGCGGAAGAAGAAGCCGTCACAGGTGGCGCAGGAGGAGACCCCGTGGCCGAGGTACTCCTGTTCGCCGGGGACGCCCAACGGGCGCCAGGCGGAGCCGGTGGCCAGGATGACGGCCCGGGCGCGGTACGCGGTCTCGCCGACGTACACCGTGCTGACCGGACCGCTGCCCGGGGTGCCGGTGCTCGGCGTGCCGGTGTCGGCCAGCTCGACGCGGGTCACGTCGTCGGTGATGAACTCGGCGCCGAACCGTTCGGCCTGCTTGCGCATCGAGTCCATCAGCTCCGGGCCGAGGATGCCGTCCGGGAAGCCCGGGAAGTTCTCCACCTCGGTCGTGGTCATCAGGGCGCCGCCCGACTGCACACCCTCGATGATGAGGGGGTTCAGGCTGGCGCGGGCGGCGTACACGGCCGCCGTGTAACCGGCCGGCCCCGAGCCGATGATGATCAGGTTGCGGACCTCGTCCACTGCCGTCTCCCGAAGTCTGTCTGGCGCGACCGGGGCGGTGCCCGGTAGCGGTCGGGTGCCGTCGCCGGCACCTGCTGGGCTGAACGCCATCGTATTAAGGGCAATTCCCGAGCCGGTCGTCCCGGTGGGTCACGTCACGCGGTCGGTCAACCGCGGGCGACCGTCGATTCACCCTACCTGGGTGCGGTAGCGGGTGTCGGCGCCGGACCCGGGCAGTCCACAGGCCGGGCCGGCGGCCATCGCCCACCGCACTCCGGTGGCGTCGACGAACCGGAGGATCAGGGCCGGCGTTCCCTCGAAGGTGGCGTAGTCCACCACCTCGACGGTGAGCGGGCCGCGGGCGTGCGCCTCGGCGACCGCGTCGAGGCAGCCGGAGAGCGCCGCGCGGTCGGTCAGCCGGGCCAGTTCGGCCGGTGACCGGTCGGTGGCGCTGTACTGCTCGTTGTCGGTCCCCGCGTCGGGGGCGGCGGCCCGGCTCGGCGGGTTGCCGCCGGTGCGCTGCTCCATGCCCTTGGCCGCCGCCGCCAGGCCGGGCGCGGTGTAGTCGGTCCCCGAGCTGAGCAGCAGTTGCGGGGACGGCTCGACGAGCGTGCGGGGCACCTCGGCGGCGCCCGCGTCGGAGGCGGACTCCGGTCCCGAGTCGCTCTGCGAGGTGACCGAGCCGCCGTCGCGGGCGTCCGGGATCATCAGCCGGCTCACCCCGAACCCGGCGAAGGCGGCCACCGCGGCGGCCACCGCCACCGGCCCGGCCAGGCGCGACCACCGTCGCCGGTTCCGCGCCGCGCCGCGGTTGCGCGCCCCCCCGGGCCGGCTCTGCTCGGGTACGCCGGAAGCCGGCCGCCGCCCCGGCCGGACACCCCGATCCGGAGCCGCCACACCGCCCTCGGCCACGTCATCAGCGCCGCCGACGCCCGTGCGGACGGCCGTGTCCGCAGCGCCCATGTTGCCCCTGTCTGCGGCGCCCGTGCGGGCGGTGCCCAGGCCGGCCGTGTCTTCGGTGTCTGTGCTGGCGGCGGGCTGGGTGCCCAGCCTGGTCGGGGCCGAGGTGGCGAGGCCGGCGGTGGGTCCGATCTCGGCTCGCAGGGCGGCGGTCAACCGGTCGGCGATGTCGGCCGGCATCGGCTCCGGGACGGCTGCCCAGCCGGCGAGGTCGACCCGGACCGCGTCGGTGGCGTGGACCAGCTCGGCGTACGCCCGTTCCCAGCTCGGGTCCTCGGCGATCAGCCGGTCGACGGTGGCCTCCGCCGGGGTGCCCGTCAGGGCGCCGCCGACGTAGTCGGCCAGCAGGTCGGGATCGACCTCCCGGAACTGACCCCCGGTCACCGGTCCTCCTGGTTGCGATCGAGCCCGGAATGATTTGTCCCTGATCGGACGCCGTCGCCGGCCGCGGGGTTCCCGGCCGTGACGGTTCGCACGTCGGGCACCGCGCCGGCCGGGGGCTTGCCGGCCGCCCTGCTGGCCGGCGCGCCGCCGGCGGACGGCTTGCCGGCCGGCGCCGGCACCGCGCGGGCGGGTCGGAGGTGGCCGAGGACGCCGGCGAGTCGGGCCCGGCCCCGGGCGCACCGGCTCTTCACGGTGCCTTCGGCGACGTCGAGCATCCTGGCCACCTCGGCGACCGGGTAGCCCTGCACGTCGACCAGGATGATCGCGACCCGTTGTTCGACGGGGAGGGCGGCGAGCGCCTGCCGGACCACCAGGGCCGTGTCGAGGTCGGGGGCGGGCGCAGCGGGCTCGACGCCGCCGGTGCCGGCGTCCTCGGACCGGTTGCCGTCCGGCAGCGGTACGGTCGGGTGCGCCTGTCGGCGGCGGATCCGGTCGAGGCAGGCGTTGACCACGATCCGGTGCAGCCAGGTGGTGACGGCGGAGTCGCCCCGGAATCGGGGTGCGGCCCGGTGCGCGGAGAGCAGGGCGTCCTGCAGCGCGTCGGCCGCCTCCTCGCGGTCGCCGAGGGTACGCAGGGCCACCGCCCAGAGGCGGTCGCGGTGCCGACGCAGGATCTCGGCGAAGGCGTCGGTGTCCCCGTCCACGTGCGCCCGGAGCAGCTCCCGGTCGTCGAGCCCGGCCAGTCGATCCGCCGAACCGGTCATGGCCGCACGATAGCCGAGCGGTCGTTGCGGTGGGTGGAGCGTAGCGTCACCGGGCCTGAACCGTGATCTCCTGTACGCCGATCTTGAACCTGCCGGGGTCGCCCGGTGGCAGGTCGGTGATCCAGATCAACAGGTACCGGTAGGTCTGGTCGGGCTCGAAGGCGGCGAACGTCATCGTCGAACCGGGGTGCTTCTCGAACGGCTCGCCGATCGGGGACTTCTTGTACGCGTTGACCAGTGCGCGGTCGCCGGAGCTGGTCGACGGGTGGTCGGCGGTGCCGGAGAGCAGCTGGGCGGTGGCGCCCGGGGTGGAGAGTTCGACCTGCACCGAGGTCACCTCGCGGGGCTCCTTGAGGTCGATCAGGATGCCCATGCCTTCCTTGGTGTTGCCGAAGTTGGAGCGCCCCCGGTAGCTGTCGGTCACCCAGCCCTCGTTCGGGTCGTTGTCCACCGCCTTGGCGACGTCGTCCAGCTCGGTGCGGTCACCGTCCGGGTCGATGACGCGTACCTGGTCGGGGCCGAGGGTGACCTTCTGCGGCGGGGTGGTGGTGACCGCGTCGTCGTCACCGGCGTCGGGCGTGCTGCTGGCGGCCGGTGGCGACGGCACCGGCGCGGCCTGGTCGGTGGGTTCGTTGTTGGCCAGCGCGCTGATGCCGAAGACGAGGCCGACCAGGGCCACCGTGAGCATGCCGACCACGCCGACGATGACCTTGCGGCCGCCGGTCGGCGGGAGGTCGCGGCCGGGCTCGTCGGTCATGGTGAAGCGGAGCGGGCCGCCGGTGTCGAGGTACTGCTCGTCCTCGGAGACGTCGAGCCGGCCGAGTTCGGCGGCGAGCACGTCGGAGGTGGGGACGGCGAGCTGCTTGTCCAGCAGGTCCATGGTCAGGTCGTCGAGGTAGGCCGGCACTCCGGCGCGGACCTGGCGGGGGGCGGCGATGGCTCCGGCGGCGTCCCGGACGGCGTCCGGCAGGGTCGAGCGGCCCCGCCGGCCGCTGCCGCCGGGGAGGGCGACCTCGCTGTGCGGCCAGTGCCCGGTCATCGCGAAGTAGAGCAGGCCGCCGATGGCGCGGACGTCGGTCTCCGGGGTGTCGGCGCCATCGGTGCGGGCGTCGGCGAGCACCACGCGGCCGTCGTCGCCAACCATCGCGGTGCCCGGGTGCACGTTGCCGTGCACCATCCCGGTCGCGTGGATGGCGGCGACCGCGCCGGCGATGGCGTGCGCGACGGTGGTGGCCCGGGCCGGGTCCAGCGGCCCCGCCTCGGCGACCAGTTCGCGCAGGGAGCGCCCGTCGACCCACTCGCGGACGACGTACGCCCGGTCCTCCTCGTCGATGGCGTCGTAGACGCCGACCAGGTTGGGGTGGATGACCCGGCTCGCCGCGACGGCGGCCTGCAGCATCTCCACCGCCGAGTCGCCACCGGGGTAGCGCAGCACCACGGCGACGGGGCGGCGCAGCACGACGTCGACACCCCGCCAGACCTGCCGGCCGGCGCTGTCGTCGTTGATGTGTTCGGCCAGCTCGTACCGCTCGGCCAGGATCTCACCGACGGCGGGGGCACCGAAGGTCATCACGGGCGGCGCTGCGGCGTCCGCGCCCTGACCTTCGCCGACCTGGGTCACCCGTCCTCCCTCGATGATCTGTCGACCGATGGAATCGTCCGAGAGCGACCTTACCTGGGTTCGGCTCGTACCCCGAACGTCGTATCACCGCCGTCCGGGAACACCCTGTCGGAACTAATGCCATATGTCCGCATAGAGCAAATTTCATTGGCATTAGTACCGTATCCAGCGGGCGATCCATTGGTTGGGCTAAGTGTCGCGGGCTGGCCGCGCCCCGTCGTACTTCCCCGCCGGACCGGGTTCATGCCCGCCGGTGGCCACCCGTTATCCACAGCCCGTGAGCTTCGTCTGAGCGCGCGGTAACCGAGTTATCCACAGTGTATCCCCAGGGCGTCAGCGACCCAGCCGGCGGCGGATCATGGCCACCACCTCGGTGATCTCGTCGATCCTCAGCAGCATCGCCAGGCCGAGGTAGCTACCGCCGATCGCGACGCCACCGACCAGCAACTGGAGCAGCGACCCGAGGTTGCCGGGCAGCACGTCATCGGGCACCACCGTCACCACCAGCAGCCCGACCAGCGCCGAGCCGAGCGCGGCTGCCAGCACCTTGCCGAACGACCGGAAGATCCGGCCCAGCCCGAGCCGGCCGATCCGCCCGCGCAGCAGCCAGGCCGAGACCACGGCCGCGGCGACGTAGGAGACCGCGTTACCGATCATCAGGCCGGAGGCCGTGAAGGAGACACTGAACGCGGCGAAGAGCCCCACCTGGACGGCCACCCGCAGCGCCACCACCGGAATGTTGATCAAAGCCGGGGTACGGGTGTCCGGCAGCGCGTAGAACGCGAACGTGAAGAGCTGGCTGATCGCGAACGGGATCAGCGCCAACGCCGAGACCAGCAGCACCGGGGCGGTGGCGGTCGCGTCCTCCGCCCGGAACGCCCCGTACCGGAACAGGATCACCGAGAGCGGCGTGGCGAGCACCGCGTAACAGACCGCGATCGGGGCCAGCACCGCGGTGACCGTCCGGGTCCCCCGGGACAGGTCGGCCGCCATGTCCCCGAACCGGCCGTCGGCCGCCGCGGCGCTCATCTGGGGCATCAGCGCGGTGATGATCGAAACCGCGATGATCCCGTGCGCCATCATCAGCAGCAGGAACACGTTGTTGTAGATCAGCGGACCCGCCGCGTCCTCCCGGCCGGCCCGGTTGAGCAGGTTGAAGACCACCACCAGGCCGAGTTGGCTGACGGCCACGTAGCAGAACATCCAGGCGCCGAGCCGGCCCAACTCGGCCAGCCCCAGCGCCCGGAAGTCGAACCGGAACCGCCACCGGAACCCGACCTTGCGCAGCGCCGGGAGCAGGCCGGCGGCCTGCACCATCATCCCCAGCAGGGTGCCGCCGCCAAGCAGCGCGATTCGGTCGGTGGTCATCTCGCCGGGCTGGATCAGCCGGGCGCCGTAGACCAGCGCGTACAGGCCGAAGGTGGCGATCTGCACAAGGTTGTTCAGGATCGGTGCCCACATCGGCGCGGCGAAGTGACCGCGGGTGTTCAACACCGCGCTCACCAGCGCCGAGAACCCGGTGAAGAAGATCATCGGGAGCATCAGCCGGGAGAGATCCTCGACCACCTCCCGGAACTCCGGCGCCTCGCCGCCGGCGTAGATCATCGTCAGCAGCGGGGCGGCGGCGACCGCGAGCACCGTCGCGGCGCCGAGGGTGAGCACCGCGAGGGTGAGCAGCCGCTGGGTGTACGCCTGCCCCTGGTCCGGGTCGGCCTTGCGGCGACGGACCAGGACCGGCACCAGGACGCTGGTCAGGATGCCGCCGAGCAGGAACTCGTAGACCATCCCCGGGAAGATCTGCGCGGTGGTGTACGCGTTGCCGATGGTGGTGCCCAACGCGGCGGTGAGCACCAGCGTCCGCAGGAAGCCGGTGCCGCGGCTGATCAGGCTGCCGACCGCCATCACCGCGCTGTTCGTCGCGGTGCTGCCGGTCACCGGACCGGCCTCGGCCGCCTGATCGATCGGCGGCTCGGTGGCGCGCATCGCCGCCGGGTTGTGCGGGTCGTTCGCGAACCCGACCGGGGCCCGCGGGTCGGTGGAGATCACCGGGACGCCGTCGGGCGGGGGCGGAGCGCCGTCGGCGGCGTTCGCGCTGCGGTACAGCCCGCCACCCATCACAGCCTCCCAAGGGGTACGGCGACAGGACCGTCCGTCGGCACCGCCACCCGAGCTTAAGTAAACCGGTACGCCCGGCGCGGCCGCATCGGGGCCGGCCCGATAGGCTGGCGATCCCATGTCCGAAACATCCGCGCCGAGCGCTGCCCAGTTGACGGCGGCGCAGCGTAACGCCGTCGCCGAGCTGCTCCGGGTCTCCCCGGTCGCCGACGAGCTCGGCCGCCGGTTCACCCGCGCCGGTCACGAGCTGCACCTGGTCGGTGGCTCGGTCCGGGACGCCCTGCTCGGCCGGCTCGGCGACGACCTCGACTTCTGCACCGACGCGCACCCGGACCAGACGCTGCGGGTGCTGGCCGGCTGGGCCGAGGCGATCTGGGAGACCGGCCGGGAGTTCGGCACCATCGGCGCCCAGCGCGGCGGCCTGCGGCTGGAAATCACCACCTTCCGCGCCGAGTCGTACGACCAGGTCAGCCGCAACCCGGTGGTCCGCTACGGGACCAGCCTGGTGGAGGACCTGGGCCGCCGGGACTTCACCGTCAACGCGATGGCGGTGAGCCTGCCCGAGCACCGCTTCACCGACCCGTACGGCGGCCTGGCCGACCTGGCCGCCCGGTTGATCCGGACCCCGGCCACCCCGGGCGAGTCGTTCGGCGACGACCCGCTGCGGATGCTGCGGGCGGCCCGGTTCGCCGCCCAGCTCCGGTTCACCGTCGAGCCGGCGGTGCTGGCGGCGATGACCGAACTCGCGGCGGACCTGGACCGGATCACCGCCGAGCGGATCCGGGACGAGTTCACCAAGCTGCTCTGCGGTGCCGACCCGGTGGCCGGGCTGCGGCTGCTCGTCGACACCGGGCTCGCCGACCGGTTCCTGCCCGAGCTGTCCGGGCTGAAGCTGGAGATCGACGAGCACGCCCAGCACAAGGACGTCTACGAGCACACGCTGACCGTGGTCGAGAACGCGGTGGGGCACGAGCGGGCCGACCCGGAGCAGCACGGCTGCGACTTCGTCCTGCGGATGGCGGCCCTGATGCACGACGTCGGCAAGCCGGCGACGAAGGCGGTCGGCCCGGACGGCCGGGTCAGCTTCCACCACCACGAGGTGGTGGGCGCCCGGCTGACCAAGCAGCGGATGAAGGCGCTGCGCTACCCGAAGGACATCACCGCCCAGGTCGTCACGCTGGTCGGGCTGCACCTGCGGTTCTACGGCTATGGCCGGGGCGAGTGGACCGACTCGGCGGTACGCCGGTACGTGACCGACGCCGGTGACCTGCTGCCCCGGCTGCACAAGCTGACCCGGTCGGACTGCACCACCCGTAACCGGCGCAAGGCGGCTCAGCTCTCCGCCGACTACGACGCCCTGGAGGAGCGGATCGCCCGGATCCAGGAGGCGGAGGACCTGGCCCGGGTCCGGCCCGACCTGGACGGCAACGCGATCATGGAGTTGTTGGGCGTACCGGCCGGCCCGGTGATCGGCCAGGCGTGGCGGCACCTCAAGGAGCTGCGGCTGGAACGCGGGCCGCTCGATCGGGACGAGGCGGAGGCCGAGTTGCTGCGCTGGGCGCGGGAGCGGGGCATCGTCGACTGACCGCCAGGTGTCCGGTGAACCTGCCCGAACCGGTGGTTACCGCCCGTGGCGCGCCTCGGATACCGTCGCAGGGCGGTGGGGGCGCCGACTCTGCGAGCGTGGCGGACGGCGAAGTGCGGGGTCGGGCGTGGAACAACTGGGGAGGCGAGCATGCAGCCGTGCGCGGTCTGCGGCAGCGTGGCGATCAACACCGCTGGTTACTGTGCGCAGTGCGGGACGTTCCGCGGCGTCCCGGGCTACCAGCAGCAGGCCGGCGGCCAACCCGGGTACGGCCAACCGCCCGGTTACGCCCAGCAGCCACCCACCGGCTACCCGTCCAGCGGCGGGCCGGGTTACCCGTCCAGCGCCGGACCGGGCTATCCGACCAGTGGCGGACCGGGCTACCCGACCAGCGGCGCGGCCGGCTACCCCGGCAGCGGCGGCTACCCGGGCGCCGGCGCCCCGGGGTACGCGCCCGGTGCCGGTTACCCGGGCACGCCCGGTTACCCCACCGCCTTCCAGGCCCCGGAGAGGCGCCGGTCCCTGCTGATGCCGTTGGTCGCGCTCGGTTCGACCCTGGCCGTGCTGGTGACCGCGATCGTGGTGGTGGTCGTGGTCCGCAGCGGCGGCGACGACACGACCCCGATCACCGGCCCGACCACCGGTCCGACGTCCGGCCCGAGCGCCGAGCCGACGTCGACCACCGCCGACGGGGTCGACGACTGCCTGGTCGGCGAGTGGCAGGTCACCTCGCACAGCGAGGAGGTCCAGAACGAGGAGATGGGCAAGCTGCGGTTCACCGGCGGCGAAGGCGCCGGGCTGACCCTCAACGCCGACGGAACCGGCCGGTCCGACTACGGCAGCGGCACCGAGTTCGAGAGCCGCTGGCAGGGCCGGCCGATCGTGCTGGAGATCCGGGGCAGCTACACCTACCGGTACCGGACCGACGACGGTCAGGTCATCGTCTCCAACGTGGACTCGGACGCGGAGGCCCGGGTGCTTCTCGATGACGACCAACTCGGTCAGTGGGTCGAGTTTAGGCCGACGGCCACCACCGCCAGCTACACCTGCACCGGCACCGCGATGACCCAGAAGGCGCTGCTCTACACCACCAACTTCCGGCGGGTGAGCTGACCGGTCAGGCCGGGGCCACCAGAATCCGCAGCTCGGCAAGGTCGGGCGGGATCGGCCGGCGCTCCAGTACGGTACCGGCGGTGTCGACGAGGACGGCCCACCGGGCCGGCCGGTCCAGGTAGAGGATCCGGTCCGGCGCGACCCAGTGGGCGTCGCTCACCGGCAGCTCCCTCAGCGGCTCTCCGCTGGCTATCACCACCAGTTGCGTGCTGTGCTGGCCCTGGACCACGACCAGCCGGCCGTCCGGTGACCAGGCGGTCGGGCCGGCGGCGTCGCCGCGTACCGGAATGAAGTTTGTCGGTTTGCCGGTGACGGCGGAGAAGATCTGCAGCCCGCGGCGCGGATGCCGGACGCTCTCCGACCGGGCGCCGGCCGGATCGGTCTGGGCCAGCGCCACCCGCTTGCCGTCCGGCAGCCAGGTGAACTGGCAGTAGTCGGTGCAGAAGTAGCGTTCGGCGTCGACGGTGAAGATCTGCAGTCGACCCTTGACGGACAGCACCCCGAACGAGTGCCCGGCCGGAGTCTTGGCGGAGAGGGTGAGTAGCAGTTTGCTGCCGTCCGGCGACCACTGCGGGTCGAGGATCCGCCCGCCCGTCCGGACCCAGCGCACCTCGTCGGTGTCGAGGTCGAGCAGTCCGGTCTCGGTGCGCCGGTCGTAGTCGAAGACGGCGGCGAAGCCGCCCTTGGGCGCGGCCCAGGTCTCGTCGTACCCGCTGATCGATCGGTAGCGGCCCTGGTCGCGGTCCAACACCAGCCCGGGGCTGGCCGGGCCGCCGGTGGAGGTTCCCCCGACGACGAGCCAGCCACCCGGCAACTCGAACGGTTGCCCCTTCCAGTCGGTGAGGGGCGGCGGCCCGACGGTGGGTGGCGGCCCGGCGGTCGGTGGCGGGGGCGTGCTCACCGGGGTGGCCGGTGGCGTCTGGGACACCGTCGGGGCGCCGGTGAGCTGGCCGACCGGATCGGGTCGAAGCCAGATGAACGGCCCGGTGATCGCGATCACGGCGGCTACCGCGGTGGCGGCGGTGGCGGTGATCCGGCGGCGGCGCCGGACCCGGCGGCCGCGCGCGATGGCGCCCGGCAGCAGGTCGGCGGTGGGGCGGCCGTCGCCGGCCAGATCGTGTACGGCGGTCCGGAGCAGCCGCTCGGCGTCGCGGGTCATCGCAGTGCCTCCGATCGGGTGACGGCGTCGTCGAAGGCGGGCACCTGGGCGCGCAGTTTGGCCAGCGCCCGGGACGCCTGGCTGGCGACGGTGCCGACCTGGCAGCCGAGCGCCTCGGCGGTCTGCTCCACGCTGAGGTCCTCCAGGTAGCGCAGCACGAGTACGGCGCGTTGTCGGGGCGGCAGGGTCCGCAGGGCGTCCTGGAGCAGCAGCCGGACCGCGGTGTCGTGGTCGAGGTGGCCGCCGGCGGCCCGGTCCGGCAACGCGTCGAGGGACACCTCGGCGGGGCGCCGGCCGCGCCGCCGCCAGCCGGAGACCTGGTCGTTGTAGAGAATCCGGCGGACGTACGGCTCGGCGTCGCCGCGGATCCGGGGCCAGCGGGCGTACGCCTTGGCCAGGGCGCTCTGCAGCAGGTCCTCGCCGGCATGCCGGTCACCGGCGAGCGCGCTGGCCACCCGGAGCAGCGCCGCTCCCCGGGCGTTGACGAACGCGGTGAACTCCTGCTCGGTCGCCTGACCCACGGACCACCTCCCCGTAGCACAGACGCCGGACGGCCGGATTAGTTTGCACGCCGCCGCCGGGTTCTGGCGCGCGTAGCTCGTGCTGGCGGCTGCGCTTAGCTCCTGGTGGCGGCTGTGCGTAGCTAGTGGTGGCAGCTCAGTGGCCCCGTTGGCCGGAGACGCAGAAGCGATTGCCCTCCGGGTCGGCCAGCACCACGTACGGCGGTGCGCCCGGTTCCAATTCGGCCGGGTAGTGCCGCCAGTCGACGCGTCGGGCGCCGAGCCGGATCAGCCGGTCGACCTCCTCGTCCAGGTCGCGGTCGCCGGCGTCGAGGTCGAGGTGGACGCGGGGAAATTCCTGGAGCGGGCTCTCGCTGACGTCCATGGCGATCGCGCTGCCGGACATCCCCGGTGGCGGCTCCAGGACGATCCACTCGTCACCGTCATACCGTGGCGGCCGTCGCACATACCCCAGTGCCTGCCGCCAGAATTCTCCGGCCCGCTTGTCGTCGGTTACGCCGAGGGAGATCTGCCCGATCGTCGTCACCTTGGGCAGGCTAGTACTCCAACGTCATTTGGCTTGTCTGCGCTGGTAGTGGGCTCGTCGGGCGCGGGCTTGGGATGTTCGTCGCCAGATTGACCAGTGCAGGGTGTGCGCTGATGGTGGCGATGTGGCGAGGAGGAAGGCGTTGAGGAGTCGGCGGATCTCGGCGACGGTCAACGCGATGATCTTCGGATCGGGGTCAGGGTCGGGGTCGGGCTGTTGTGCGGCGAGGATGGTCAGGATGGCCAAGGCGAGCATGGCCAGGGTGACGTGGCGGTGCCAGCCCGTCCAACCGCGGACCTGGTAGTGGTCGAGGCCGACCTGGCCTTTGCCGGTCTGGAACAGCTCTTCGATGCTCCATCGGGAGCCGGCCACTCGCACAAGTGTGTGCAGCGGGACGGGGCGGGGTGACCAGCACAGGTAGAAGGCCAGCTCACCGGTGGTGCGGTTGCGGCGGATCAGCAGCCACCGGTACTCGTCTGGCCTGGTGGCGGTGGTGATCCAGGCCCACAGGTACTCGCGTGGTCCTTTGGCCCCGGGGCCGCAGCTGTGCGGCTGCCACTCGCGGGTGGGGACCCGGTCGGCGAGGTCGTCGACGCGGATCAGGGTGCGGCCGTCGTTGACGGCCACGCGTCGGTCGCAGCCGACCGCCAGGACGTAGCCGATCTCGCGTTGTTCCAGCTCAGCGCGCAGGCCCGGGTCGGCGCCGTAGACCTCGTCGCCGGTCACCCACCCGCATGGGACACCAGCGGCGATCGCGGCGACGATCATCTGCCGGGCCAGGGCAGGCTTCGTGGCGAACCCGACCTGGTCGGGGACGCCGGCGAGGGCCAGGCGGTCGGGACGGTCGCACCAGGTCGTCTCCGGCAGGTAGAGCCGACGGTCGATCATCGCCCGCCCGCGCGGGGTGACGTAGGCCAGGAACACCCCGACCTGACTGTTCTCGACACGGCCGGCGGTGCCGGTGTACTGCCGCTGCACCCCGACCGAGCACACCCCTTTCTTCAGGAACCCGGTCTCATCGGCGACCAGCACCGCGTCGGGGTGGCCGAGCTGTTCGATCAACCAGGAACGCACATCGTCGCGGACGGCGTCGGCGTCCCACACCGCTGTGCGCAGTAGCCGCTGCATCGCCTGCGGATCAGCGTTACCCGCCCGTTCCGCAAGCGACCAGCACGTCTTCCGTTCGGTGTCTGACAGCAGCCCTTCCACGAACTGCCCGGCCGTCGCCCGCGGCTCGGCCCGCACGAACCGATCAGCAACACGCGTCACCGCCTCATCCAGGATGACCCGCCACCGGGCGGGGTCTACGCTGTGGCCCACGGCCATCGCGCGATCTTCGGTTGTCCTCACAAACCATCGATGATCAACGCGGTGGCCGCCCTCATCCCCACGCCACGCCCAACGCCGAAGCCAAGTGACGTTGGAGTACTAGCTCCCGGCCCCGACATGGTCATCCCGGTTGCCGGTCGATAATGGGCGGATGCGCTGGGCCGTGGTCGAGTCCCCGATCGGTGAGCTGTCCGTCGCCGTGGACGAGGTAGGTGTCTGCGGCGTGCGGTTCGGCGCGGTCGACGGGGCACCGCCGGCCTCGTCGCTGGCGGGCACCGCCGGGATGGGGCTCAGCCGTGCGGTCGCCGAGCTGCGGTCGTACTTCGCCGGTGAGCTTGTCGACTTCACCCTGCCGCTGTCGGTGCGCCAGGGCTCGGAATTCGAGCGGGCCGTCTGGGGCGAGATGACCAGAATTCCGTACGGCGAGACGCGCACCTATGGCCAGGTGGCCGCGATCGTGGGGGACGTGTCGGCGGCGCGGGCGGTCGGGGTGGCCTGCAACCGCAACCCGATCCCGGTGATCGTGCCCTGCCACCGGATCGTCGGCGCGGGCGGCAAGCTGGTCGGCTTCGGCGGCGGCCTCCCGCGCAAGCGCCAACTCCTGGAGCTGGAGGCCCGCGTCACCTTCCAACAAGCTTGGGGCGGCTGACCTGCCAGCGTCTGCCTTTCAGACCTAATATGCCGGAAGAGCAATATACCACCGAGGCATAATTATGCCTGAGAGTCATATCGCTCAACGTGACCCTTTGACCCACCCCATAGCTCTCGGTGATCAGGGGCGGGTTCAGCCAGGGGTCGCAGCGCAGCTCAACCGCTGTCCTTGCCGCCGGGGACCCGAGGTCCCCCGTGATCGCGAAGGATTCGGTGAGTTGGAGGACACCAGATCCTCGTGATCATGGGTGCGTTCAGGTCGGGCGCATCGCGCCTTCGTTGATGGCGGTGAGGAAGTTGGTCCAGCCGGTGGTGCCGTAGACGAGGACGGGTCCGCCGCGGTCCTTGCTGTCCCGGACGGCGACCCGGCAACTCCCGTCCCAGCACCGGCCCCGCCTCGAGACAGTTGCCGCTGCCGCTTCCGCTGCGGGTGCTGACGTGCCAGGCCACCTCGGTGGCTGCGGTCGCGGGCTGGGCTTCCGCCGTCATGTCGCTGACTCCAACCGTCCGTCAGGTGCCGTCTTTGCCTTTGACGAAGCTGCCCTTGCCCTGGTGGGTCTCGATCCAGCCCCGTTCGTCGAGAATCCGCAGCGCGTACCGGATCGGCCAAGCGCTCGACTCGTACCGCTCACGCAGTTCGGCGATGGACGGGAGCTTGTCTCCTGGTTTGAGCGTTCCCGCCTCTATCGCGGCGACAACGTCGGCAATGACCTGCTCATAAACAGGGGTGCGGGGCATGGCGGAACCCTCTCGTCAGCCCTTGAATCGTGCCACTACGAGACCGGATCCGTGCAGACAGTGTTGACTGTGACTGCATAGCCTTCTAAGTTGAGCTCGTGCCCTCTCGTCAGCAACGGACGGGCACTCCCACCGGGCTACGAAGAGAAGGAGAGTTGAGACCGGGGTGGGTTCGGTTTGGCGGCCAGCCCACCCCGGTCCGGGTAACGAGACGATTGGAGCGACCGCGATGGCGGTGCCCGCCTGCCCCGGCGCGGCGGCTCCAGGCATCCGGCGGTGCGCTGACCCGACAGCGGGTAGTCGCGCGCCCGCCCCGGTCAGAAGGGGTAACCGTGGCCGTCCAGCCAGTCCGAGTACAGGTCGGGACCTATCAGTACCGACGACGGAATCAGCAGGTTCGCTACTACCCAACCGAAGCCATTTCGGCGGTTGCAACCGACGTGGCAGTGGCGAGGGCGACGTTGGCGCTGCACGTGCCCGACCGGGAGACCGGGCTGTGTGTTGCCTGCCTGGCCGCCGGGCCGTGCGAGCCGGCTAACGACGCCGTCAACCTACTGGTCGGGCTGGGTCTGCCGGTCTGCCCGCCGGTCACCCGCCGGATGAGCTGGCGGAACTGGTGGCATCGGGTGCGGCGGAGGTTCGCCGGTGGGCCTCAGCTTTGATCCGGCGGATCCGCCAGCGCAGCCACCGCCGGAGTGCGTCATCCCGACTCTCTGGCGCCTGGCCTACGCCGTGCATGAGCGGCATCGGACGGACGCCGCTGGTCGGTGCTCCTGTGGAGCCGGAACGCACTGCTCGGGCCGGATAGACGCCACCAGGGGATTCCTCGAATCGTGCGCGCTGGGACGGCGGACAACTCGGACGGACCTGCTCGACACGTTGCGCTCCATCGCCCTGCTCGTGCTCGGTGACACCTGAGCAGTGGGTGCGGCTGTCCGCGTACCCGATGGTTGGGATGGACCGGCGGCGGCGCGGGCGGCCGGGGGCGGACGGTGAGGGGGCCGGGCCGTTGCCGGCCCGGCCCCCTCGGTGGTTCAGCTCAGCGCTCGGTCTTGCCGGCGATGAAGTCCTCGACGGCCTGGTGGGCGTCGTGGTCGGCGTACTGCTCGGGCGGGCTCTTCATGAAGTAGGACGAGGCGGAGAGGATCGGTCCGCCGATGCCGCGGTCCAGGGCGATCTTCGCGGCCCGGACGGCGTCGATGATGACGCCGGCCGAGTTCGGCGAGTCCCAGACTTCCAGCTTCAGCTCCGCGTTGAGCGGGGCGTCGCCGAACGAGCGGCCCTCCAGCCGGATGTACGCCCACTTGCGGTCGTCCAGCCACGGCACGTGGTCGGACGGGCCGATGTGCACGTCGCCCTTGGTCATCTCATGCGGGATCTGCGAGGTGACCGACTGGGTCTTCGAGATCTTCTTCGAGACCAGCCGCTTGCGCTCCAGCATGTTCATGAAGTCCATGTTGCCGCCGAAGTTGAGCTGGTACGTGCGGAGCAGCTCGACACCGCGGTCCTCGAAGAGCTTCGCCAGCGCCCGGTGCACGATCGTCGCGCCGACCTGGCTCTTGATGTCGTCGCCGACGATCGGCAGGCCGGCGTCGGTGAACTTCTGCGCCCACTCCGGGTCGGAGGCGATGAAGACCGGCAGGGCGTTCACGAACGCGCAGCCGGCGTCGATCGCGGCCTGGGCGTAGAACTTGTCGGCCTGCTCGGAACCGACCGGCAGGTAGGAGACGACGACGTCGACCCGGGCGTCGCGCAGCGCCTGCACGACGTCGGCCGGCTCGCGGTCGGACTCCTCGACGATCTCGCGGTAGTACTGACCCAGACCGTCCATTGTCGGGCCGCGCTGCACCAGGACGCCGGTCGGCGGCACGTCACAGAGCTTGATGGTGTTGTTCTCGCTGGCGACGATCGCCTCCGCGAGGTCCATGCCCACCTTCTTGGCGTCCACGTCGAACGCGGCTACGAACTCCACGTCGGAGACGTGGTAGTCGCCGAAGGTAACGTGCATGAGACCCGGGACGCGGTCGTTGGGGTCGGCATTGCGGTAGTACTCCACGCCCTGTACGAGGGACGAGGCGCAGTTACCCACACCGACGATGGCGACGCGGACGGAGCCCATCGCGTTTGCCTCCTTCTCATTCATCACGGCCGCTCCGGTCTCGTTCCTGGACTGCCCAGGCGGAGGCGGGCTGTTCACTGGTTGGTGGTCAGCCGGTGGTGTCCGGCGGACCGATTTCCTCACCGGTCTGCGGTGGTCGGCTCTGCGGTGGTAGGCCGGAGCGCTCGTTGGCGATCAGCTCCTCCAGCCAGCGGACCTCCCGCTCGCAGGCGTCCAGCCCGTGCCGCTGCAACTCCAGCGTGTAGGCGTCGAGCCGCTCGGCGGCCCGGCCCAGGACGTCCCGCAGGCCCTCCCGACGTTCCTCGATCTTGCGGCGTCGACCTTCCAGAATCCGTAGCCGGGTGGCCTGGTCGGTGCGGGCGAAGAACGCGAAGTGGACGCCGAACCCGGTGTCCTCGTACGTCTCCGGCCCGGTCTGGGCGATCAACTCGGCGAATCGTTCCTTGCCCTCAGCGGTGATCTTGTAGACCACCCGGCCCCGGCGGCTGGTGAGAGCCGGGATCTCCTCGGCGGTGGCGGGGGTCTCCGCCGCCTCGGTGATCCAGCCGGCGGCCTGCAGCCGGCGCAGCGTCGGGTAGAGCGAGCCGTAGCTGATCGCCGCGCGGATGGCGCCGAGCTTGGCGGCGAGCTCCTTGCGCAGCTCGTAGCCGTGCATCGCCGACTCCTGCAGGAGTCCGAGAATGGCGAGCTCAAGCAACGTGTGCTCCCCTCCTCGTGGCGTCGCGGTGGCGATGTATCGGGCCGATACATCGAACCGTAGTGCCCGGAACGAGATAGGGCAAACCCATGTTTCGCAGTCAGAAGATTACTTACCGTTACGGTGGTCGCCGTACCGGGCAGAGCCGAGTACCCTTCTGCCCATGCGTACGCAGCGCCAGGTCGTCGACTACTCGCTACAGAAGCGAGCGGTGCTGCGTGAGGTTTTTTCGGGCCGGGTCGGCGCCTACGAGGTCTGCGATGCCTCGCCGTACCTGAAGAACGCCGCCCGGTTCCACGGGGAACCGACGGACGAGCGGTGTCCGATCTGTCGCCAGGAGAACCTGACCCTGGTTCACTACATCTATGGCGACGAGCTCAAGCAGTCTGCCGGTCAGGCCCGCACGCTGGCGGAATTGCCGGTGCTGGCCATGACGCTGCGTGAGTTCCAGGTCTACGTGGTGGAGGTGTGTCGCGGGTGTGACTGGAACCATCTCGTTGAGCAGTTTCTGCTCGGTCGGGACGGTCTGTCCGGTGGCGCAGGCGAGTCCCATGGCGACGAGATCGTCGCCGCCGCGGCGATGGCGCCCGGTGCGTCGTCCCCCAGGCGAAGGCGTGAGGCTCAACGGTGACCCCTACTCGCTCCCTAGGTAGCAGCATCACCCGTGGCGGGCGGGGCGAGTGGCACACTGCTAACCGGATAAGTCCGGTTATTTCCGATACGTCATTGGAGGGCCGGTATCCCCGGTCCTCCAGTCGGCGTGCTCCAGCTCACGGCAAACCGGTGGTCGCGCAGGCGCGCACCACCGCAACCGGCAGGGTGTGACAGATGAACTCGTACGGCGACCCCACAGCTCCGCGTGGGCGGGCGCAGATCCCCGGTGCCGGCGGCGACGCCGGCCCCGACGAGGACTGGCCGGCCAACGGCCGGACGGCGCCACCGCCCAGGTCGGCCGCCAGCGGCCGGGCATCCAGTGGTCGGGCCTCCGTCGGCAGCGCGTCAGTAGGTAGTGCGTCCGTCGGTAGTGCTTCGGTCGGCGGCCCGCCCGGTGGTCCGCCGCCGGCCAGCCGCGCCACCTGGAGCCCGCCACCCGGCAGCCCCGCGCCGGCCGGAGCGGCGTCCGCCGGCCGGGCCCGGGTGGGCCGGGCCACGGTGCCGGGCGCGCCCGGCGTCGACGACGAACTCGACAGCGGCTACCAGGGCGGCCGGCGCCGAGCCGGCGGGTACGGCGACCGGCCGGCCCGCCCCGGCGACGGCGACCGGCCGGCCGGGCGGGCGGTCGTGGGTGCCGCCGCGGTCGGTGCCGCCAGCGTCGCGCCGCCCGGCGCGCGTCCCGCCGGCCGGGCCATGGTCCGACCGGTCTCGCCGGCCGGACCGGACGACCCCTGGGGTCCACCCGGCGCCGGGCCGGGCGGACCGGACGGGCCGGACGGCCCCGGTGGGCCGGGCGGTCCGGGCGGGCGCAGTCGGCGGGCCGCCAAGGGCGGCGACCCGGAGGCGCTGCGCCGGGCGAAGAAGCGCAAGCGGGCCAACATCCTGATCGCCTCGTTCGCCGTCATGATCATGCTGGCCGGCATCGGTGTGGTCGGCTTCACCTGGTTCTACGACGAGGTCAAGGCACCCACCGAGTTCGGCGAACCGGAGACGACGAGCATCACCTTCTCCGACGGCAGCCAGCTCGCCAAGCTCGGCGACCAGAACCGCACCATCGTGCCGAACGACCAGATCTCGCCGGTGGTCAAGCGCGCCGTGATGGCCGCCGAGGACAAGAACTTCGAGAAGCACAGCGGCATCGACGCCAAGGGCATCGCCCGCGCCGCCTGGAACAACTTCTCCGGCGGTACGACCCAGGGCGCCTCCACCATCACCCAGCAGTACGCCCGGCACGTCGCCGACCTGACCGGCATCAACTACGCCCGCAAGATCCGGGAGGCGGTGCTCGCCTCCAAGTTGGAGCAGGATCTGGAGAAGGACGAGATCCTCGGCTACTACCTCAACGCGATCTACTTCGGCCGCGGCGCGTACGGCATCGAGGCGGCGGCGCAGACCTATCTCGGCAAGTCGGTCCTGGTGCCGCCGGGCGAGAAGAACGCGATCACGCCCGCCGAGGCCGCCGTGCTCGCCTCGGTGATCAAGCAGCCGGAGCCGGACCCGATCACCGGGCACAAGGGCTACGACCCCCAGATCAACCGGCCCGAGGCGGAGATCCGGTGGACGTACACCATGAACAACATGGCCGAGATGGGGTGGATCACCGCCGAGGAGCGGGCCGCCGCCGTCTACCCGGAGAAGATCAAGACCTGGGACCCGAAGAAGAACTGCGCGGTGGACTGCGGCGTCAACAAGCCGACCGGGAACGTCATCAACTACGTCCGTAAAGAGCTGGAACAGATGGGGCTCGCGGACGAGTGGAAGAAGGGCGGCTACCGGATCAAGACCACCATCGACAAGCGGGCCCAGGCGGCGGCCGAGGGCGCGGCCCGGCGGGCCGCCAAGTCCTCGCCGATGAACAAGCTGCCGCGGGAGTACATGGCCGCGCTGGTGGCGGTGAACCCGACGAACGGTCACGTGCTCGCCTACTACGGCGGCGAGAACGGCACCGGCACCGACTACGCCGGCTACAACATCGAGACCGACGGCCGGATCACCGGCGGTCACCCACCCGGTTCGACGTTCAAGGTCTACACCCTCGCCGCCGCCATGCGGGCCGGCATCTCGATGGACAGCCGCTGGGACGCCACCCTCGACGAGGACAAGGAACGCGACCGGGACATCTCCAACGCCGGCCGGGAGGGCAACTCCATCCAGTGCCCCAACAACGGCAAGTACTGCACGCTGTCGACCTCGACGATCCAGTCGTACAACGTGCCGTTCTACTGGATCACCAAGGAGATCGGCCCGGACAAGGTGGTCGAGGCCGCCCGGGACGCCGGCATCCGGACCATGTGGACCGACAAGGACGAGGCGGTCGACCTGACCCAGGTCGAGCCGTCCGAGGTGGCGCCCCTGAAGTTCGACCTCGAGGTCGGCTTCGGGCAGTACAAGGTCACCGTGCTGGACCACGCGGCCGGCATGGCCACCCTCGCCAACCGGGGCAAGCGGTACGACCCGCACTTCATCGCCTCGGTCGAGAAGCGCAACCCGACCACCGGCAAGTACGAGGAGATCGACGGCGAGCAGCTCAAGGTCAAGGAGGTCTTCGAGCCGCAGCGCACCGACGACATCCTCGACACGCTCAAGGAGATCCCAAGTAACAGCGGGAACAGTCTGGCCGGTGGCCGGCCGTCGGTCGGCAAGACCGGTACCTGGGAACTCGGTGACGGGACCAACAACAACGGCGACGCCTGGATGATCGGGGCGTCCAAACAGATCGCGGCGGCGGTCTGGGTGGGCAGAGCCGGCAACCGCGGACCGATCAAGGACGCGGACGGCACCTCGATGAACGGCGGCGACACCCCCGCCGACATCTGGGAACAGTTCATGGAGAAGGCGCACGAGGCGATGAAGCTGCCGCAGGAGCGCTTCGAGGACGCCAAGGGCACCGGCGACCCGAACCACCCGGCCGCCAACGGCGTGTCACCGGCTCCACCGGTCGCCCCACCATCGAACAACGACGACTGTGACAATCCGCTCGGCCTGTTCTGCCCGCAGCGGCCCGACAACCCGGGCGGCCAGGACCCGAACAACCCGAACAACCCCGGCGGCCCGGGCGGGCCGGGTGGTCCGGACGGTCCGGGCGGGGACGACGGTGACGGGCAGGAGAACGGCGGCGCCGGTGGCGGGCTGCTACCCAGCCCGACGGTGCGAACCCGGGAGTGACGGTGCGAACCCGGGAGTGACGGGCGTCGGCGGTCGGTAAATCCCACCACGCCGAGCCCGTCCTCCCGGGGACGCCTCCGATGCGGCAGGATGCCTGTCATGAGCACGAACACGACGGCAGGCATCGATGGATCGCGACCCGATGACGATGCGCACGAGGGCACCGGCATCGATCACCCTTCCCGGTCCGACGGGTTCGTCCGCGGGCTGAGCGAGGTGATCGGCGGGCCGCTCGGTGAACACGCCGTCGGCTTCGACCGGCCGGCGAACCGTTGGGTCGGCCGGTTCTGGACCGCCACCCGGATCGTGCTCGCGCTCACCTGCCTCACCCTGGCGCTGCACTGGCTGCAGAAGTCGCCCTGCCAGGACGGTGCCTGGCAGAACAACGTGCAGTACACCCGGTTCTGCTACACCGACGTGCTCGCGCTCTACTTCGCCGAAGGGCTCAACGAGGGCAAGGTGCCCTACAAGGATCACCCGGTGGAGTACCCGGTGCTGACCGGCTACTTCATGGGCGCGCTCGGCCTGCCGGTGCACAGCTTCGGCGAGACCCGGCCCGAGGTCAACCAGGCGATGTGGTTCTACAACCTCAACGCCCTGGTGCTCGGGGCGCTCGCGGTGGCCACCGTGGCGACCATCCTCTCGCTGCGCCGCCGCCGGCCCTGGGACGCCGCCCTCTTCGCGCTCTCCCCCGCCCTGCTGGTCACCGCGACCGTCAACTGGGACCTGCTCGCCATCGGGCTGGCCGCGTTCGGGTTCTACGCCTGGGCCAAACGCCGGCCGGCCGCCGCCGGTATCCTGCTCGGCCTGGGCGGCGCGGCCAAGATGTGGCCGCTGTTCATCCTCGGGCCGATCCTGGTCCTGGCGTTGCGGTCCAACCGGCTGAAACAGGCGTTCATCGCGATCGGCACCGCGATCGTCTCCGTGGTGGCGGTGAACCTGCCGGTGGCGATCCCGTACCGGGAGAACTGGGACCGGTTCTTCGAGCTGAACACCGAGCGGGGCGTGGACTGGGGCACCCTCTGGTACATCGGGCGCTACCTGGACTCGAAGTGGAACACCGGCGCCCCGGGGGACCAGGGTCCCTTCCAGTGGCTCAGCAACAACATCCACACCCTCAACTACCTGTCGTACGCGCTGTTCTTCGTCGCCTGCCTGGCGATCGCCGGACTCGCCCTGCGGGCCGAACGCCGTCCCCGGCTGGCGCAGCTCGCGTTCCTGGTGGTGGCCGCCTTCCTGATCTTCAGCAAGGTCTGGTCGCAGCAGTTCGTGCTCTGGCTGCTGCCGCTGCTGGTGCTGGCCCGGCCGCGCTGGGGCGCCTTCCTGGCCTGGCAGTTCGCCGAGATAGGCTACTTCCTCGCGTTCTACGGCGAGCTGCTCGGGGCGGGCGGCAACCAGGTCATCCCGGAAGGGGTCTTCGTGCTCGCCGCGACCCTCCGGCTGACCACGGTGGCGGTGCTCTGCGGCCTGGTCGTCCGCGACATCCTGCACCCGGAGCTGGACCCGGTGCGCGCCACCTACCGCGACGACCCGGACGGCGGCGTCTTCGACGGTGCGCCGGACGCGCCGTGGTTCGTCCGCTGGCGACGCGGCGGCGGCGAGGACCGGTCGACCGACGGGGAGCCGGTGGCCGTCGGTGTCTCGCCGTCGCCGTCGGATCCGTCGTCCCCGCCGGCCGGTGCCCCGGCGGCCGGCTGATCAGAGCCGGAAGACGACCGTCTCGCCGACGTCCTCCCGTTCGATGCCGAGTTCGTCGACCGGGAGATCGACGACGGTCTGCCACGGCGTGCCGTCGACCCGGTCCCGCAGCAGCACCACGGTCCGCACCCCGCGTTCCCGGAGGAACTGGACGCTGGCCGGGTCGGGGAAGGTGGCGGCGACCTCGCGGATCTCGGCGAGGCTCGCCGGGGTGAAGCCGCTGCCGCCGTTGACCAGGTCCTGGAACCGGGTGGTGGACCAGAGCATGGCGTTCTGGTCGGTGTTCTGGTCCGACGGCAGCACCAGGATCGGCCCCGGTTCGGTGCGCATCGCGGCCGGCTGGCTGGGCACGATCGGATGCGGCGTGGTGTTCAGCCCCTCGGCCAGGACCAGCGCCAGTGGTAGCAGGGTGGCCAGCCGCAGCCAGGGGCCGGGCCGCGGGGGCACCCGTTCGGCGGCGGAGATCTCCCGGGCCCGCCGGGCGAACGCGCTCACCGAGCCGGCGGCGAGAATGCCCAGCAGCAGCGTGGTCCAGATCATCAGCCGGCCCGGCGTCCGCAGGCCGTCCCAGCCGGGCAGGTGCTCGAAGAGCGGCGCATAGGTGTAGGTGCCGCCGAAGAACCGGGTCCCCATCGCCAGGATGCCGCTGACCAGCACCCCGGCGAGCAGCAGCAGCCGCTGCCGCACCGACCAGATGGAGAAGAAGAGGCCGGCCAGGGCGAGACCGTAGAGCACGAAGCCCGGCAACAGGGTCATCTCCGGGTGCCACGGCAGCCCGTCCCGGACCCCCGCGTGCAGCCCTCCCCAGAGCAGTGACTCGGCCGGCGCGGTGACGAAGCCGGTCGGCGGCGGCGAGTACGCCTGGATGATGTTTAGGTCCCGGGTGGCGTTCGGGTGCAGGTCGGCGACCTTGAAATACGGCAGGGCGAGCAGGATGCCGGTGGCGGCGAAGACCAGGCCACCCCAGATGTCAGCGGTCAGCAGCGGCCAACCGAACGGCCGGCGCGGCCGCCGCAGCGCCCGGCGCACCAGCCAGGTCAGCACCGAGACGACCACGATCAGCGCCAACACGTACCCGAAGACCAGCCCGATGCCGAAGCCGAGGCTGACCTGCCAGGCCGCCACCAGCCAGCCGCCGAAGACCCAGGCCGGGCGGGCCGGGCGCGGGTGGGCACCGGGTCGCATCGACCAGCCGTGGCCCCGGGCGAGCATCGCCAGCGCCAGCGGAATCCCACCGTTGGAGATGATGTGCAGGTGGCCGGCCTGGGCGAGCAGCCAGGGGGCGTAGGCGTAGCTCACCGCGGCCACCGCCGCACCGATCCGGCCCGCGCCCAGCTGGCGCACCAGCGCGTACGCGCCGAGGCTGGCGAGCGCGTGCGCCAGGACGAAGACGATGTTGTAGCGGAGTACGGCGGCGGTCGGCCCGGAGCCGATCATCCCGAACGGCGCGTAGCCGAGCAGGGTGTCGGAGAACGCGAAGCTCCACGACTCCGGGTAGAAGGTGTTGGAGTGCCAGAGCTGCGCCGGGTTGGTCAGCAGGATGTGCCCGGACCAGGCCATCTGCCAGGACTGCAGGGTGGGGTCCCAGATGTCCTGCGGGATGGTGTGCAGCGGGTAGCGCAGCGTCGGCCAGGTCATCACCACGGCCAGCAGCAGGCTGGCGATGGTGGCCAGGCTCCATTCGTGGGTCAGCCGGCGGCCGATCCAGCTGCGCACCACCTCGAACCGGGTCGGGATGTGCTCCGGTGCCGGCCCGAACGAGGTCCACGGGTCGACCGGCGACGCGGCCACCGGCAGCGCCGGATCGTCCACCACCGTCACGGGCTGCGCGGATTCGCCGGCGGTAGCCGGTGCCGGCTTGTCGGCCGCGGTCGCCGGTGGGTTGTCGACGGCGGTCGCGGTGGCGGCGCTGGCGGACGGGGAGTCGACCGCCGGCATGTCGACGGCGGTGGCGTCGGGCTCTGCGCTGGTGCTCGCGTCGGCGTTGGGCCGGTCGCCAGCAGGCCCGGTGCTGGTGGTGGGCGCATCGGGCTGCGTGGTGGGCGCGTCGGGGTGCGTGGTGGGCGCGTCGTTGGGCTGCGTGGTGGGTGCGTCGTCAGGGGTCGAGCGTCTGGTCGTCATCGGCGGGTCCTCACCCGGCGAGGCGGTCGCGGAGGTAGGCGATGTCGGCGCCCTGGCCGTCGGCGCCGCCCGGCGTCTCCACCACCACCGGTGCTCCGGCCGCCCGGATCGCCGCCACCACCAGGTCGGGATCGAGTTGGCCGCTGCCGAGGTTCTCGTGCCGGTCCCGGCCCGAGCCGAACTCGTCCTTCGACCCGTTCGCGTGGATCAGGTCGATCCGGCCGGTGATCGCCTTGACCCGGTCGACGATGTCGAGCAGGTCCTCGCCGCCGGCGTGCGCGTGGCAGGTGTCCAGGCAGAACCCGACGTCGTACTCGCCGACCGCGTCCCAGAGCCGGGCCAGGGCGTCGAACCGTCGGGCACACGCATTGTCGCCGCCGGCGGTGTTCTCGATCAGCACGGGCGTGGCCAACCCGCCGGCCTCGGCCGCGTACGCGAAGGTCTTGCGCCAGTTGTCGAAGCCGACCGCCAGGTCGTCACCCTTGTTGACGTGGCCGCCGTGGACGATCAGCCCCTTGGCGCCCACGGTGGCGGCGGCCTTCGCGTGGGCGAGCAGGAGCTTGCGGCTCGGAATCCGGATCCGGTTGTTCGTGGTCGCCACGTTGATCACGTACGGGGCGTGGATGTAGACATCGACGTCGGTGGCCCGCAGCCGGTCGGCGTCGCCGCGGGGTGCGGGCGCCTTCCAGCCCTGCGGATCGGCCAGGAAGAATTGGACGGTTTCCGCCTTCCGCGCGGCTGCCTCGCCCAGCGGGTCCGCGGAATCGACGTGGGCTCCGATACGCATGAGGGCGAGCCTACGTCGCGGGTGTGTCTGTTCCGGCGACACATCGCCCGTCACTCTGAAGCGACTGTGTCGTTACCTGAGGTGACACCCGGTCTGGCCTGGCACTTCTGTCGGGCGGTCCGCTTCACGACCTGGGGGATGACGACGTTGCCGCAGCTGCTCCGACATCGCCGCGCGACGGTGGCCGTCGCCGCCCTCTTCGTCAGCGCTCCGCCGCTGGTGTCGGGTGTCGCGCTGATCGGTCCCGGGGTCGCCGTCGCCGAGCCGGCGACATCGCCGGCGTCGGCGAGCGCGGGGAAGATCGACCTGGTGTTCCGGGGCGACGCGCTGCTCGGGGTGCGCTGTCGGGCGAGCGCCGAGCAGGCCACCTATCCGGTGGCGGTGGGGACCAGCCTGCGGGTGGTCAACCGGACGGGACGCCGGTCGGTGCTGCTGCTCGACGGGGTGGCCCGGGGCGAGCTGGCGGCCGGCTCGGGGGCGCAGCTCGTCGTACACCAGGGTCCGGTCGTCGTCACCCTCCGGCCGATCTGCGCCTTCGCCACCGAGGCGACGGCCCGGGTGGAGGTGGCGGCCCCCGAGGTGCCCGTCGGCGATGCCGATGCGCTGGCACCCTCCGCCGTGCGGCCCGGCGCGGCGGAGGGGTACCTCCCGGGTCCCGGCTGGCGAGAACGGCCGGCGGTCGAGCTGAGCGGTGTCGAGCCGCTCCGGGACCGGGGGCCGACCGGGCTGTTGGCGCTGGTGGCCGCCGTCTGCGTGGTCGGCGTGTCAGCAGGGGCAATTAGGGCAATTATCGCCCAACGTTCAACCCGAACTGTTGTAGCGTAAGATACAAAACACCATTAAGCTCCGCGAGGCGCATCTTATCCAACCTCATCGGTGTGGTCGTTCCTCCCCAGGTCCCACCCAAAGAATGCGGATAGGGCGCCTCGCGGCCCAACTGTTGAGGGCTCCCGCTGTCGCGGCACCGGACAGCGGGAGCCCTCGACCAGCGGGGCGGCCGGCCAGTCCCGGGGGACCCCGCGCCGGTCCCGGTGGCGCGCCGCCCCGGGGGTCCGGGTAACCTGGTCAGGTTGTCCGCGTCCGCTCGTGGGACCGCCACGGCCGGACCGGCACGACGACGCACGACCTCCTGTCACGGAAGGACCGTGACCGCCTAGCCCATAGGAGGTGAGCACGTCTTGCGTCATTACGAAATCATGGTCATCCTCGATCCAAGTCTCGAGGAGCGCACCGTCGCCCCGTCGCTCGACACGTACCTGAACGTGATTCGGACCGCGGGCGGCTCGGTGGAGAAGCTCGACGTGTGGGGCCGCCGGCGCCTCTCGTTCGAGATCAACAAGAAGGCCGAGGGCATCTACGCCGTCATCGACCTGCAGGCATCCCCTGCGGCGGTGGCCGAGCTGGATCGGCAGCTCCGACTCAACGAGTCCGTGCTGCGTACCAAGGTCATCCGGCCGGAGACGCGCTGACGCGTTCCCCGGCACGCCCGGATCAGCCTCATCGTCCCTGTCGTACGGCTCTGGCAGCCTTACCGCAGGCACTGATGAGCGCGCGAGGAGATGGTCATGGCAGGAGACACCACCATCACGGTCATCGGCAACCTGACCGATGACCCCGAGTTGCGGTTCACCCCGTCCGGTGCCGCCGTTGCCAAGTTCCGGGTCGCCTCGACGCCCCGGTTCATGGACCGGGCGTCCGGAGAGTGGAAGGACGGCGAGCCGCTGTTCCTTTCCTGCACCGTCTGGCGGCAGGCGGCCGAACACGTCGCCGAGTCGCTGCAGCGGGGCGCCCGCGTGATCGTCTCGGGCCGGCTCAAGCAGCGGTCGTACGAGACCCGCGAGGGTGAGAAGCGCACCGTCATCGAGCTGGAGGTCGACGAGATCGGCCCGTCGCTGCGGTATGCCACGGCGAAGGTGCAGAAGATGTCGCGGTCCGGCGGCGGCGGTGGCGGCTTCGGCGCCTCCGGTGGTGGCGGCGGTGGCCAGGGTGGCGGAGGAAACTTCGACGACCCCTGGGCCACGGCGGCCCCGGCTTCCTCGGGCGCCCGATCGGGCGGCGGCGGAAACTTCGACGACGAGCCCCCGTTCTGATGCGGGCGAGCACCCGCGATCGCAAACCAGGAGCAAGAGCAATGGCAAAGGCTGCGGCACTGCGCAAGCCGAAGAAGAAGGTGAACCCGCTCGACAAGGACGGGATCACCTATATCGACTACAAGGACACCGCGCTGCTGCGCAAGTTCATCTCCGACCGCGGCAAGATCCGCGCTCGGCGGGTGACCGGGGTCACCTCCCAGCAGCAGCGCCAGATCGCCCGTGCGGTCAAGAACGCCCGTGAAATGGCGCTCCTGCCCTACACGGCGACGGCCCGCTGAGAGGGGGCGCCGACATGAAGATCATCCTTACCCAGGAGGTGTCGGGCCTCGGCTCGCCCGGCGACATCGTCGAGGTGAAGGACGGCTACGGCCGTAACTACCTGCTCCCGCAGGGCTTCGCCATCGGCTGGACCAAGGGCGCGGAGAAGCAGGTCACGGTCATCAAGCGGGCTCGTTCCGCGCGGGAGATCCGGGATCTCGGACACGCGACCGAGGTCAAGAACCAGCTCGAGGGCCTCAAGGTCACCCTGACCGCACGCGCCGGCGACGGCGGGCGGCTCTTCGGATCGGTCACCCCGTCCGAGGTCGTCAACGCGGTCAAGGCGGCCGGTGGGCCGGTCCTCGACCGGCGCCGGCTGGAGCTGCCCGGGCACATCAAGTCGGTCGGCTCCTACCCGGTGCGGGTCAAGCTGCACCCGGAGGTCACCGCCCGGTTCGACCTGAACGTGAACAAGTCGAAGTAACACAGCACAACCACACGGTGCGGCGACACCCACGGGTGTCGCCGCACCGCTTTTGCGCGTGCCGCAGGCTTGCTGCCGGCGACGGATCGCTCAGCCGAGCGCCTGTCCGCTGACCACGCTCACCAGGACGGTCGACAGGCCGCCACCGACAACCGCGGCGGCCAGCCCGACGCTGCCGGTCTTCCAGGTCGGGCTGGCCCACCGCAGCAGCACGGCGGTGACCAGGCTGACCATCATCGCCAACCCGAACCGGGGAGCGGCGCCGAGCATCGACGCCATCGCCTTCGCCCGCGCCGAGTCGCAACCGCCGCCGGTCACATCGGTGACGCAGCCGGCCGGGGCGCTCCCGTCCAGGGTGAGCAGCCAGACGAAGAAAACCAACACTGGTACGGCGTACCAGGCCGCGGCGTAGAGCACGGCGGTGAGCGGGCTGCCCGGATCGGCATCGAGCAGGTCGTCCTCGATCCGGGCCGTACTCCGGCGACGCAGGGAGACCGAGTCCAGACCGCTTCGCGACGCGTACCCGGTCTGGCTCTGGTAGCCGGTCTGCGTCTGGTAGCCGGTCCGGGCCTGGTAGCCGGTGCTGGACCGGTAGCTGGTGCTCGACCCGTACGTCGGTCGGGTTTCGTAGCCGGTCCGGCCGGTCCGGGTCGGAGTGGCCACCCGGCCCTCGGTCTGCGCCGGCGCGGTGGGCCGATCCCGCGGCGGACTCGAGTACGCGACCGCGGGCGAGCGGGGCGCGGTCTCCGGGGTGTTCACCCAGCGGGGGTCGTCGCCGGCCAGCCGGGTGCCGGACCAGAAGGTCTCGCCACTGTCGTGCCAGGGCCGACCGTCGCCGTCGCCGCCGTCGCCGTCGCGCTCCAGCAGCCCGCGACTCCACTCGGTGGTGTCGGTGAAGCGGTCCCACTGCCCGGTGTCGGTGAACCGGTCCCACTGGCCGGTGTCGGCGAGGCCGTCCCACTGGCCGGTCTCGGTGGACCTGCCCCAACCCTCGTCGTCGCTGCTCGGCCGCTGCCACCCCGCAGCGCCGCTGGTGGGCGGGGACCAACCGGCCGTGCCAACCCCGGACTCGGCCCGCCGCACGTCCGGATCCGCCGTGAAGCCGGTCCGCCGGACTCCGTCCCCGCTGGACCAGCCGCTGCGATCAGGCTCGCCCGCTGCGCGGCTGCCGCGATCGAGGTCACCTCCAGCTCGGCCGCGCCGGTCGACGTCGCCGGCCGCCCGGCTCCGGGGGTCCGAGTCGCCGGCAGACCGGCGCCGGTCCGAGTCAGTGGCTGACCGGCGCCGGTCCGCGTCGCCGGTCGGCCTGGTCCGGCGTTCGCCGTCGGCCCGGGACCGCCGGCCGCCACGGTCGCCGTCGCCCCGGGTCCGTCGAATGCCATCGGCAGCCGCCCGACCACGCCGGCCGCCGTCGCCCTTGTCCCGCCGGGCCGGATCGGGCGATCGGTACAGTCGATCGTCGGCGGTCGCCCGCTCCCATTCGGTGGTGTCGGCGGACCGACCCCATCCCGCGGCCTCGATGAATCTGCCCCGTCGGTCGCCGGTACCCCCTTCGGTCGGCCCGGCTTCGTCCTCCGGCTCCGCCCGGCGTGCCGATCGACCGGCTCCGGTCTCGACCTCCTCCGCCGCCGGGTCGCGCCGCCGACCGTAGACGGTTGCCCGCGGCGCAACGGGCACGCTCGCCGCGCCCCGGGCCGGCGCCATTTCGACCGACTCGTTCGGCTGGTCGGTGTCGGCGCCGCCGCGCCGCCGGTGGCCGGGCTCGGCGACGATGTCGCGTCGCTGGTCGGTGTCGGCGCTCCTGCGCCACCGCTGGTCGTCGGTGCCCGGCCGGTCCCAGCGGCGGACGGGGGCGGCCGGCTCCTCGGCCTGGTCTGCCGCAACCTTGGTACGTCGGTCCCAGCGGCCGACTCCGGTGCGCTCCACCTGAGCGTCGTCAGCAGCGCGTCGGCGCCCCGGCTCGGCAGTACGCCATGGATCGGTGGGTCGCGACTCGGCGGTGGGTCGCGGCCCGGTGCGGCGGCGTGGCTCGACCCAGCGTTCGAGCTCGACACCCCGATCTTCGGGTTCGACACTCCCGGCTGCGTCGCCTGCGGACCAGGGGGTCGTCCGCGCCGCTGGGGCGTCGGCGCGGGAACCGGACTCGATGGCGCGGCGGCCGGACTCGATGGCGCGCGGGCCGGACTCGATGGCGCGGGGGCCGGACTCGATGGCGCGGGGGCCGGACTCGATGGCGCGGCGGCGACGCGGTGCCGGGTCGGCGTCGTCGTCGGCGCGGCGGCGACCCACCCGGGGCGGCTCGTCCGACAGGGAATCCCGCAGCCCTAACAGGTCACCGCTGGTGTCCCGGACCGACCGGAGGGCTCGCGGCGCCGTCGAAGGGCTGTTGGACGGTTCGGTGCGCTGCTCCCAAGGGGTGGTCGACCCGGTGCTGTCCCACCGGCTCGGATAGCCGGTGCCGCCCGACTGGTACGACCGCCCGCTCTCCGCGCCGGACGGGTCGCCCCGGTGCCGGCCGCCGCGTGGTGCGGGTGCCGCCTCCGGCTCCAGTGCCCAGGCCGGGGTGTAGCGGTCGGCGTCGTCGTAGCTCGCGCCGCGCCGCCGGCTCGGGGTCGAATAGCTTTCCGGACTGGGCGCGTACGGCCCACCCGGTTGCAGTCCGTCATCGTGCAGAAGCTCGGTGATGCTGTCGGTCGGCGGCTCGGGGTCTTCGTTCCAGGCGTCAGTGGGGTACCGCTCGCGCGGGGCGCGATCCTTCGGCCCCCAGTCCCGGTAGTCCACGGCCGGAGCGTGACCCTTCTGCGATCCGAGTGCGACAAGCCGTTCAGGCAGATCCGTAGGTGCCCATGATACGACGTGAGCAGGAACAATTCTCCTGAGGTTTTCGCCCTCCACAGGATGGGGAGCAAGTCCGCCCTAGTCAGGCCCGGTCCAGCCTACCTTCCCCAATCGTTGTCCACAGCCTGTGCACAGGCCGGCGCACATCCAGGCCGGCACTGTCCACAGGTTGTCCCGAGGCTCGTCCACCTCCGCGGTTGAGCGATCGGCGCGCCGGTCCGTATGGTTACGGCTCGGCCCGCCTGGCCAGCCACGACGCCCCCGGTCGAGGTCGGCCCGGTGCGATGGCGGCGAGATTGTCGTACCCCTGCGGTCGGCTGTACGGGGGACGGACGCGGCGGAGGGGGATCCGGTGTCGATCACCGACGATGTGCGGGCGCCCGCGTCGGCGGACGGCGGCGACGGGCCGGGCCGGCGGGACGGTCAGTTCGACAAGACTCCGCCACAGGACATCGCGGCGGAGCAGTGCGTACTCGGTGGCATGCTGCTCTCCAAGGACGCCATCGCCGACGTGGTGGAGATCCTCAAGCCGGGTGACTTCTACCGACCGGTGCACGCCACCATCTTCGACGCGGTGCTCGACCTCTACGGACGCGGTGAGCCGGCCGACCCGATCACGGTGGCCGCCGCGCTGGCCGACTCGGGTGACCTGGGTCGGATCGGCGGCGCCCCCTACCTGCACACGCTCATCGCGAGCGTGCCGACGGCGGCGAACGCGGCGTACTACGCCCGGATCGTCGGCGAGCGGGCGGTGCTGCGCCGGCTGGTCGAGGCGGGCACCCGGATCGTGCAGCTCGGTTACGGCTCGGCCGCCGGTGGCGGTCGCGACGTGGACGATGTCGTCGACCTGGCCCAGCAGGCGGTCTACGACGTCACCGAGCGGCGGGTGAGCGAAGACTTCGCGGTGCTGGCCGACATGCTGCAACCGACCCTCGACGAGATCGAGGCGGTCGGGGCACAGGGCGGCGTGATGACCGGCGTGCCGACCGGCTTCACCGACCTGGACCGCCTGCTCAATGGCCTGCACGGCGGGCAGCTCATCATCGTGGCAGGTAGGCCGGGTTTGGGCAAATCAACCGCTTCTATGGATTTTGCTAGAAATGCCGCAATTCGACACAATCACGCGTCGGCGATCTTCTCGCTTGAAATGAGCAAGGTGGAGATCGTCATGCGACTGCTCTCGGCCGAGGCGCGGGTGCCCCTGCATGTGCTGCGCAGCGGGCAGCTCTCCGACGACGACTGGACCAAGCTGGCCCGCTGCATGGGCGAGATCAGCGAGGCGCCACTCTTCGTCGACGACACGCCGAACATGAACCTGATGGAGATCCGGGCCAAGGCCCGCCGGCTCAAACAGCGACACGACCTCAAGATGATCGTCGTCGACTACCTCCAGCTGATGAGCTCACCGAAGCGCACCGAGAGCCGGCAGCAGGAGGTCGCCGAGCTCTCCCGGGGTCTCAAGCTGCTGGCCAAGGAGGTCGAGTGCCCGGTGATCGCGGTCAGCCAACTGAACCGTGGCCCGGAGCAACGCACTGACAAGCGTCCTCAACTGTCCGATTTGCGCGAATCGGGTTGTCTGACGGCTGAAACCAGGCTGATCCGCGCAGACACCAATGCGGAGGTCACCCTCGGCGAACTGCTCGCATCCGGCGAGACGGGGATCCCCGTATGGTCACTCGATGAGCGACTGAAGTACACCCCGCGAACGATGACTCACGCGTTCCCAAGCGGGCGCAAGGAAGTCTTCCTCCTTCGCCTAGCGTCTGGCAAGGAGATCCGGGCGACCGGAAACCACCCGTTCCTGATGTTCGACGGCTGGCACCCCCTTTCAGAACTTGCTCCAGGTGCCCGGATAGGTACGCCTCGTCACATCCCGGCGCCCACCGGGCCTGCGGAACCGTGGCCGGAACCCCACGTTGTCATGCTGGCGCACCTGCTGGGCGATGGATCCTTCGTGCGAAGGCAGCCGATCCGTTACGCGAGCGTTGACGAGGAGAATCTTCGTGTCGTTACCGACGCGGCCCGCTGTTTTGGGATCACCGCTGTGCGGGACGACTGTCCCGCTGCCCGTGTCACCACCCTGCGGCTTCCAGCCCCGTACCGGCTAGCCCGAGGTCGACGTAATCCGATCGCCGAGTGGCTGGATGGATTGAACCTGTTTGGGCTCCGTTCACACGAGAAGTTCGTCCCGCGAGAAGTCTTCGCTCTTCCGAAGTACCAGGTCACAACCTTCCTGAGACACCTTTGGGCCACAGACGGCTCGATCCATGTGAACAAGACCGCGCGCGGCGGCCGGATCTACTACTCGTCGACGAGCCGCCGGCTGGTTGATGATCTGTCGCGGTTGCTGCTCCGGTTCGGCATCAACGGCCGCATCAAGACCCACCAACCAGCCAACTATCGCCCGCAGTACACGCTCGATGTCTCCGGACGCGACGATCAACTCAGGTTCTTACGGGAGATAGGTGTGCACGGCGCACGAGCCGTTGCTTGTGATCGACTTCAAGCTGCGCTCGCCCACGTCCCGAGTAACGCCAACGTCGACACGGTGCCTCGGGAGGTGTGGACCCGGGTTCGAGCCGCTCTCACAGATCAGGGTGTTACTCACCGCGACTTCGCGAAGGCGATGGGCACCAAGTTCTGTGGCAGCACCTTGTGGCGGCATGCACCGAGTCGACACCGACTCGCGCGGGTCGCAGCGGTGTTGGACGCGGCGGACCTGGAGTTGCAGGCGACCAACGACATCTTCTGGGACGAAGTCGTCACCATCGAGTCGTTGGGGGAGCAGGAGGTCTACGACGCGACCGTTCTTGGACTGCACAACTTCATCGCCAACGGCATCGCTGTCCACAACAGCATTGAGCAGGACGCCGACGTTGTGATCCTTCTGCACCGGGATGACTACTATGACAAGGAGTCGCCGCGGGCGGGCGAGGCCGACTTCATCGTGGCCAAGCACCGGAACGGGCCGACCGACACGGTGACCGTCGCCGCCCAACTGCACCTGTCCCGCTTCGTCGACATGGCCATCGTCTGACACACGAACGGCCCGGGACCGGTACCCGGGGCGTACCCCGGCCGGTCCCGGACCACGACGGTCAGCTCAGCCGAACAACTCGCCGAGGAAGCCGCCCTTGTGCCGCTTGTTCCGGTAGTGGCCGTGGTAGCCGCCCTTGTTCCGGTAGTGGCCGTGGTAACCCTGGCGCCCGTAGGCGGGGGCCGGCGGATAGCCGTGGGCGACCGGCTGCGGCGGCGGCGGTGCGGCGTAGCCGGGGTGGTGCTGTCCGGGCGGCGGCGGGGGCGGCGGGGCGTAGCCGGGGGCCGCGGCCGGCGGAGGCGGTGGCGGCGTGGCCTGGCGCTGGCCCTGCTGCTGGTTCCAGTTGGCCTCCGCGTCGAAGAGCTTCTCCAACTCGCCGCGGTCGAGGAAGATTCCGCGACATTCCGTGCACTGATCGACGGTGACGCCGCTGCGCTCGTACTGACGCATCTCGCCGCGGCACTTCGGACAGGTCATCTGCATCACTCGACGGTACCTTCCCATTTCACCCCGTGCCCCCCAGCGTGGCCGTCACCTCCTCGTCGGACACCTCGTGGAAGTCGACGTAGAACCGGCTCACCGCGCCGAACTCCGCCGGCACCAGTGGACAGACCACCTGGTCGGCCTCCTGCGCGAGCGCCCGGTACGCCTCGGGCGCGCCGACCGGAACCGCGAGCACCACCCGGGTCGCGCCGAGCCGGCGGGCCACCGTGACGGCCGCCCGCGCGGTCGCGCCGGTGGCCAGCCCGTCATCGACGGTGACGGCGGTCCGTCCTTCGAGTCGCAGCGGTGGGCGCCCGGTCCGGTACCGGCGTTCCCGCCGGTCCAGCTCGGCGATCTCGGCCTGGACGACGACCTCCACCTGCGCCGGGTCGATCCGGTCGGCGATCTCTTCGTTGAGGACGCGTACCCCGCCCGGGCCGACAGCCCCGAACGCGACCTCGGGCGCCTGCGGAACCCCGAGCTTGCGTACGACCAGAGCGTCGAGCGGCGCGCCGAGCCGGTCCGCGACGGCGGCGGCCACCGGGACCCCGCCCCGGACCAGGCCCAGCACGATGACGTCGGGTCGCTCGGCCAGGTCGGCGAGCTCGTCGGCGAGCACCGCGCCGGCCTCCGCCCGGTCCCGGTAGATGGTCTCCATCCCTCAGGTCTACGCCCTCAACCGCCCGCCCGCTCGGCAGACGGTGCAGAAAGTAATAAGGCAGGAAGCCCGGTGGTGCAGGGAGGCGGCCGCTGGAGAACGGAGACGGTTGGGCCGCCCGCCGAGCCTGCTCCGCCCGCCAGCTGAGCCCGCGAGGAGTCACCACGTGTCAGCGGAACCCCCCGCCGCGCCGGCGGAGCGGCGGCGTGCCGTCGTCGTAGAACGGCAGCGGTCAGAGCGCGGCGGCGACGGACCAGCCGAGGGCTGCGGCGCCGATGCCGAGCCCCAGGGTGAGCAGGACGTTGAGCAGCGCCGGGCCGAGGGCGGGGCGGCCGGGTGCGGAGCCGCCCCCGGTGGCGAGCTGGACGGTTTCGTAGCTGAAGGTGGAGTAGGTGGTAAGCGCGCCGCAGAAGCCGGTGCCCGCGAGGGCGCCGAGCCAGTCGGGCAGCGATCCGCCGGCCGCCGCCCCGGTGCCGATCCCGGCGAGCAGGCCGAGCAGGAGAGAACCGGCCACGTTGACGGCGAGGGTGCCCCACGGCATGATCCCGCGCCGGCGGATGGTGATGAACCGGTCGACCAGGAACCGGCAGACCGCCCCCAGGGCGCCGCCGGCCAGCACCAGCAGGAGCGTCATGACCCGGTCACCCGATTCACCAGCCAGTGGCCGAGCAGCACCGCGCCGAGCGCTCCGACGAGCGTGCCGACCACGTAGCCGGCGGCGAGCCCCGGCTGACCGGCGCCGAGCAGGGCGCGGGTCTCCACCGCGTACGTGGAGAAGGTGGTGAACCCGCCGAGCAGCCCGGTCCCGGCGAACGGGCGGATCAGGTGGTGCGGCGCCGAGTGGCGGGTGATGATCCGCAGCAGCGCACCGAGCAGGAGACAACCGATCAGGTTTGTGACAAGCGTCGCCCAGGGCAGGCCGCCGGTCGGGGTCGGCCAGGCCACCGTTAGGCCGTAGCGGGCGGCCGAGCCGAGCGCGCCGCCAGCCGCGATCACCGCGAGGACCCGCCAGCCGGCCACCGCGACCGGGGTCGGGTCCGCCTGCCCGGCCATGGTCATCCCACGAAAGCCGTGGTCGTGGCGCGGCGGCAGTGGCCATCGGGTGGCAGCCGTGGTCGTGGCGGGGGCGCTGTGGTCATCGCGCCGGCTGGCCCGGGGCTACGGCATGCCCCTCGCCAGGGGTCCGGCCGTCCGGTCGGGCGGCTGGTTCGGCGGCGGTACCGGTGGCGGGTTCGGTGGCGAGTCGCAACGCCGGCACCCAGGCCAGCAGGGCGGCCGGGTACAGCAGGTAGCCGAACCGGGTGGCGGGCATCAGCAGGATCGCCGCGAGTAGGCCGTACCCGCAGAAGAGGGCGACCGACGCGGCCGTGCGCGGCGGGCGGCGGGCGAGTCCGACGGCGATCGCGATTGCCGTGCCGACCAGCAACGCGGCGGCGATCGCCCGGCCGCCCGGCAGGTTCGAGGCGATCAGGTAGCCGGGGAACGGCGACTGGGCCGGGCTGGTGACGATGCCCTGGCCGAGCGGGAACTTCACGACGTTCTCCACCAGGGCGGCCGGGTCGACAAGCAGCGCCGGCAGCAGCGCGGCGGCCGGCAGGCCGAGCGCTCCGGCGGCCAGCAGGCCCAGCGCCCGCCGCCCGGCGGTCGCGGCGTGCACCAGCAGCACCAGGGCGACCGGCCAGGCGAGAAGTTTGAGGGCGGCGGCGACGCCGATGGCGAGGCCGGCGGCGCCGAACCGGCGGCTGGCGGCGAGCGCCAACGCCAACAGGCAGCAGGCCAGCACCGGCAGGTCGTCGCCGCCGGTGGCCAGGGTCAGGGCACAGACCGGGAGTACGGTGGCGAACTGCCCGGCCCGGACCAGCGCGGCGTCCCGCTGCGCGGCTTGGGCCGTCCCGGCGGCCGGGGCGGTCCGGGCGCGGCGCAGGGTGGCGACCGCGAGCAGCAGCGCGGCGGCGGTGGCGAGGGCGAACCAGAGCCGGGCGTCCGTCCACCAGACGTCGCCGGCGGCCGCCCGCGGCAGTCCGAAGAGGGCCATCCCGGGCTGGTACGGGTTGTAGCCCAGCAGCCGTTCGTCGGGCGGGAGCGCGGTGATCGCGTCGAGTCCGAGGTAGGGGGTGCCGTCGTCGAGGAGCCGCCGCCCGGAGTCCTCGATCACCACCACCTCCTCCTGGGCGCGGGCCGGGTGGCCGGCGGCTCGTTGGGTGCTCTGCCACACCAGCGGCAGCAGGGCGGTGCCGGCCCAGGTCAGCGCGACCAGGGCGGTGCGGGCCGGGGTGCCGGCGAGAGGGCTGTCGGGCCGGTGGCGCCGGGCCAGCAGTTGCCCGGTGGCGGCGAGCGCGGCGGCCAGGTAGCCGAACGCGGCCACGGCCCCCCAGGCCCGGTGCGGCAGCAGGGTTGAGGTGGCGGCGGTGGCGGCGGCGAACGCCGCGGCGAGCAGATAGAGCAGCAGGTCCGCGGCGAGGCCGCCGGCCGCCCGGTCGGCCCGGTTCCAGGTCCGCACGGCAACCCGGTTCCACGTTCGTGCGGCGGCCCGGTTCCGGGACCGGGCGGCAGAGATCACGCGGGCAAGTGTGGCAGACGGTCCGAGCGGCGGGCGCCGGATCGCCGGCTGGGCGGCATCCGGACCACCGAGCCGGCGTCGTGCAGCGGTGGGGCCAGCGTGCCGGGTCGCCCGCCGGCGCCCCGGTGCAGGGCGGCCAGCATCCGGGCCGACGGCATCGGCCGGGCGAAGAGGTGGCCCTGGCCGGCGACGCAGCCCAACTCCCAGAGAGCCCGGCGCTGCGGTTCGCTCTCCACGCCCTCGGCGACCACCACCAGGTCCAGGCTGCGACCGAGGTCGACCGTGGAGCGGATGACGGCGGCCGCCTCGTTCGACGACTCCATCGTCATCACGAAGGCGCGGTCGATCTTCAGCTCGTGGACCGGGATCCGGGAGAGCACCGACAGCGAGGAGTAGCCGGTGCCGAAGTCGTCGAGGGCGAGCCGGACGCCGGCGTCCCGGAGCTGGCCGAGGACCTGGTCGACCACTTCGAGCTGGCTGAGGGTGAGCGTTTCGGTCAGTTCGAGGATGAGCCGGTCGGACGGCAGGTCGTGGGCCCGCAGCCGGGCCAGCACCGACCCGGGGAAGCGGGCGTCGAGCAGGCTGCGCGGCGAGACGTTGACCGCGACAGGCAGGTCGAAGCCGGCGTCGCGCCAGGTGCCGGCCGCGATCAGGGACTGGTCGAGGACCGCTTCGGCGAACGCCGGCAGCAGCCCGGAGCGTTCGATCGCCTCCAGGAACCGCAGCGGGTCGATGGTGCCCTGCGCCGGGTGGTGCCAGCGGGCCAGCGCCTCGGCGGCCAGCACCTCCCCGCTGGCCAGGTCGACGATGGGTTGGAAGTTGACGGTGAACTCGTGTTCGGCGACCGCCCGGGGCAGGTCGCCGCCGAGGGTGAGCCGGCCGATGTCGGCGGTGTCCCGGGAGGCGGTGTAGGTGGCGATCCGCCGGCCGCTGCGTTTGGCCTGGTACATCGCGACGTCGGCGCGGCGGAGTAGTTCGGCCATCCCGCCGGTGCCGGGGGCGACCGCGATGCCGCCGCTGGCCTCGACGCTGATCCGCATGCCGTCCAGGTTGATCGGCTCGTGTAGGACGGCGAGCAGGGCGTCGGCGCGGTGGGTGGCGATCGCCGGGGCCGGCAGGCCGGTGAAGAGGATCGCGAACTCGTCGCCGCCGAGCCGGGCGACCAGGTCGTTGCCGCCGGCGCTGGCGCGCAGCCGGTCGGCCACCTCGACCAGGACCCGGTCGCCGGAGGGGTGGCCGAGGGTGTCGTTCACCTCTTTGAAGTGGTTGAGGTCGATGAGCAGCAGGGCGGTGACGCCGTCGGCGTGCCGGCCGGCGAGCAGCTCTGCGCCGCGTTCCATCAGCCGGCGCCGGTTGATCAGGCCGGTCAGCGCGTCGTGCGCGGCGGCGTGCGCGTGCTCCTCGGCGGCCCGGTTCAGCTCCGCGTACGCGGACGCGTTGCGGATCGCCGTACAGAGCGCGGAAGCGAAGGTACGCAGTGTGTACTGCTCCCGTTCGGAGAGCCCGACCGGCCCGTGGAAGCGCAACCGCAGCGTGCCGACCCGACTGCCGTCGTGTCCCACCATCTCGCTTGAGATGACCGATCCGTTGAGGGTGGAGAGCGGACCGTCGGCATCGCCGTCGTAGCTGATCGTCTCGCTGCTGCCGCGTACCACCCGGTGGCCCGCGTGCAACTCCACCTCGACCTCGTCGGCGGAGAGCAGGTCGGCCGCCCGGGTCACAGCGGTGCGTAGCACCTCGGTGAGATCGATGACGTTCAGGGCATCGGTGGTGTGGGCGAGGCGCTGCCAGGCCTGTTGCTCAGCGCGGGCCTGGATCCGGGTCGCGTACGCGAGATGCAGACTGAGCACCAGCGGGGGGACGGCGATGAGAAGGCGGCTGTCGGCCAACAGGATCAGAAGGGTGACCACCGTCACCACGAACCGTACTGCGAATCCGGCCAACCGCAGGTCCCAGTCGTCCCGGAACTGGCGGAGCACCTTGGTCCGGGTGGCCAGCGCGATCACCGGAATGGCGAGGGCCTGGTCGAACAGGGCCGCCACCGCATAGGCCGCGGCCAGCGGCAGGATCATGTGGTGCGGCTCCACCGGCGGCCAGACCCAGTCGGTGGCGTTCAGGGTCATACCGGCGGCCACCGCGACCAGCATGTTCTTGCTGACCGCGAAGACCCCCTTCACCCGTGGTAGTCGAAGGATTCGGACGGCGACCGCCAGGCCAATTCCGGTACAGAGCACCACCCAGGACGTCGGTGCGATGGCGACACCGAGAACGATGGCGGTCTCGGCCCAGGTGGTGGCGTGGGTGGTGGACCGGATCCGGATCGGCGCCGTCACGATGAGGCTGATGGTGATCGTGAAGGTCAGCGCGATGACGGTGGCCACCTCGGCCAACGAGTCGGGAGGGTTGCGGAAGGCGTCCAGCAGGGAGACGACCGCCGCTACGGCGGCGGAAACAGCGACGAGACCGAGGAGCGGCAGTAGCCGCTGATCGGTCCCGTTGTCGTCTCGCTGTGTCTGGTTCACACCGGTTCCTCAGCGCTACCGGGTCCTCGTGCTCAGTAACGGTAGCAATAGGAAGGCCCTGGTGCCCTGGTTGGATCGTTCACATCCAGTCGCTGCCGCGCATGGCGCTCTCCTTCGTCCGGGGTGGCCGTTCGGCGGTTGCCGCCGCCGTTCGGTCACTGACTGTTTCCCCGTGATCAATGAGGGCAGCTTAGTAGCGCTAGAGCGTGATTAGAACCAATAAATGTCGCTATGCTCATTATTCGTCAAGCCCGGGAGTATTCGTTACGGTCTGTCCGGGTATGGGAACTGAGCGCGCTGGGCTTGTTAATCCCAACGACCGTCGTGGCGGAAGGCTGCTGCTTGCGGAGTACCCGGTCGACCGTTGCCTTGATTGCGCTGGTTGGCATTGCGGTGTTACGCGGCCTAGTTGTACCGCCGGTCCCCGTGTCCAGGATGTGCGATGTGACGAAATCCTCGTGGCCTCGTACCGTGGTGTTGCCTGAGTGTCGACGCGGTCGCCGGGTGTTTCCATCGGGTGACCTGGTAAAACTCGCCCCGTGTCTGGGCGGGGACGGTACGTCAACACTGTACGGAAAATTATGGGATTTCGGATAGCGGCGTCAACGTGAAGAATGTGAAGACGACCGACCGGCGGAACCAGAATGACGCAAGTCAATGTATCGCCAAGGTTGCCAGAAAGCTGCCGTACGTTAGCCGGCCGGTGTCTGTTTCGTGGGTATTTGAGCGGATGCCTCGGGTGGGTAACCGGCTCGGTACGCTCGCCGGGTGACCCAGCCCGCAGATATCGACCAGTCCGCAGTTAACGATCCGCCCGCGGAGAGTGATCGGTCGACGCAGTTGACCCACGTGGACTCCGCCGGTGCGGCACGGATGGTGGACGTCTCGGCCAAGGAACCCACCGGGCGGCGGGCGATCGCCGGCGGCACGCTCTGGACCACCGCCGAGGTGATCGACCTGCTGCGCCGCGACGGCCTGCCCAAGGGCGACGCGCTGGCGATCGGCCGGATCGCCGGCATCATGGGCGCCAAACGCACCCCCGACCTGATTCCGCTCTGCCACCCGATCGCGCTGCACGGAGTCACCGTCGACCTGGAGTTGCGGGAGACGACCGTCGACATCACCGTGACCGCGAAGACCGCCGACCGGACCGGGGTGGAGATGGAGGCGTTGACGGCGGTGGCCACCGCCGGACTCGCCCTGATTGACATGGTCAAGGCCGTGGACCCGGCAGCCTCCCTCGAAGGGGTACGCGTGCTGCGCAAGGAAGGCGGCAAGACCGGCGACTGGACCCGCCCGGCGGACCGCGCATGACCACCCCGGCAGGCGCCACCGGCTCGGGCGGCGCTGACGGCTCGCGCGGCGCGGACGACGCCACCAACTCGGAGGGTGCTACCGGCTCCGGCTCCCGCCCCGCCGGCGGCGCAGACGGCACCGGCAAGATTGTCCGGGCGCTGGTGGTGGTCGCCTCCAACCGGGCCGCCGCCGGGGTCTATGCCGACACCAGCGGGCCGCTGCTCGTCGCCGGTCTGCGGGAGCTGGGCTGTGAGCTGCCCGACCCGGTCGTGGTGCCGGACGGCGAGCCGGTCGGTCAGGTGCTCCGGCAGGCCGTCGCCGACGGGGTCGACGTCGTCCTGACCAGCGGCGGGACCGGCATCAGCCCGACCGACCGCACCCCGGACGTGACCGCCGCCCTGCTGGACTACCAGGTACCCGGCATCGCCGAGGCGATCCGCGCACACAGCCGGTCGGCGGTGCCGACCGCCGCGCTGTCCCGGGGGGTAGCCGGGGTGGCCGGCCGCACCCTGGTGGTCAACCTGCCCGGCTCGACCGGCGGCGCCCGGGACGGTCTCGCCGTGCTCGCCCCCATCCTGTCCCACGCCGTAGATCAGATCCGCGGCGGCGACCACTGACGCAAGCACTGCGGACGGGCACGAGGTGAACGCCAGTTACCCTAAAACCGAGTCGTAGGGTAACTGGTGTTCACCTCGTCGCCGGGACGACGGCATTTGCGGCAGTTCCCAGCCCGAGCTTCCCCGCCCAACCCGGCCCGCCCGACCCGGCCGGCGCGTCCGGCCCGGCGCGGCTGGCCGAGTCAGGCTGGCTCTGGCTGACCGGCCATGGCCCCGGCCGGCCGGCGAGCGTGAGGTACTGGCCGGACCGGTGTCCCACTGCGGCGTTAGGCTCGCCGCGTGAGTGCCGACAGCACCGTTCCCGCCGGCTCGACCGCGGCCCGCGCCAGCACCGCTCCGGTTCCGGTGGGCTGGGCGCAGGCCAGAGCAATCGTGTACGCGGAAGGGCTGGCGGCCGCGCCGCCCCCGGTCGACGTACCGCTGCCGCAGGCCGACGGTCGCACCCTCGCCGAGCCACTCCGCACCCCGACCGGGCTGCCGGCGTTCCCCACCTCCAGCGTCGACGGCTGGGCGGTCCGCGGAACCGGGCCGTGGCGGCCGGTGGGCCGGGTGCTCGCCGGTGCCACCCCGCCGCCGCTGACCGGGGACGGGACGGCGGTGGAGATCGCCACCGGCGCCATGCTCCCGGACGGCGCCCAGGCGGTGCTGCGGGTCGAGGAGTCGACCACCACCGCCGACGGCCGGATCGCCGGCCATCCCCGACCCGCGCCCGAGTGGCGGGCGGCCGGTGAGGAGGCGCCGGCCGGCACCGAGCTGCTGCCCGTCGGCACGCCCGTCGACCCCGGCGTCATCGGCCTGGCCGCCTCGTGCGGCTACGACACCTTGCGGGTGCACCAGCCGCCCCGGGCGGCGCTGCGGGTCTTCGGCGACGAGCTGCTGACCGCCGGCCCGCCCGGCGCCGGGCGGGTACGCGACGCGCTCGGCCCGGCTGTGCCGTCCTGGCTGCGCCGCTACGGGTGCCGGGTGGCCGACGCGGACCACGTCTCGCCGGTGGCCGACACCCTTCCGGCGCACGTCGAGGCCATCCGGGCGGCGCTTGTCGATGCCGACCTGGTCTGCACCACCGGCGGCACCATGCACGGCCCGGTGGACCACCTACATCCGGCGCTGCGCGAGCTCGGCGCCGAGTACGTGGTGAACACCGTCGCCGTCCGGCCGGGCTTCCCGATGCTGGTGGCCCGGGTGCCCGGACCGGACGGCCGGCCCCGGTTCGTCGCGGGGTTGCCCGGCAACCCGCAGTCGGCGATCGTGGCGATCGTCTCGCTTGTCGCCCCCCTGCTGGCCGGTCTGCAGGGAAGGCCGCTGCCGGTGTTGCCGCACGCGACCCTCGGCGAGCCGGTTCCGGGTCGCGGTGACTACACCCACCTGGCTCTGGTCCGGCTGGACCAGGTCCGGGGAACCGCGCACCCGGTGCGGCACGTCGGTTCGGCGATGCTGCGCGGACTTGCCCAGGCCGACGGCTTCGCGGTCATCGGCCCCGGCGGGCGCGGCGAACCGGGCGACCGGGTACCGGTCGTACCGCTCCCGCTGCTTCCGGGTGAACGGCCGTGACCGTGCTGGTGGCCCCACCCGAAACCCACGGCAGAGATCGGAGCGCGAGATGAGCACGGACACGCCAGCGGCCGCCCCGGCGAACGGTCGCCTGACGTTGGTGGCGGTCGGCACCGAGCCGCTCGACCTGGCCGCGCACGAAGCGGCGGTGGCGGACGCGGCGGCCGGCGCAGTGGTCTCGTTCCAGGGCGTGGTCCGCGATCACGACCACGGCCGCTCGGTCAGCAGCCTGGAGTACGAGGCGCACCCCAGCGCCGAGGCGGTGCTGCGGGAGGTCGCGGCCGAGATCGCCGCCGACCCCGCCGTCCGGGCGGTTGCGGTGTCGCACCGGGTCGGGCCGCTGCGGATCGGCGACGTGGCGCTGGCCGCCGCCGTCAGCACCGCGCACCGGGCCGAGGCGTTCGCCGCCTGCGCCCGGCTGGTCGACGAGGCCAAGGCCCGGTTGCCGATCTGGAAGCGCCAGGTCTTCACCGACGGCACCGAGGAGTGGGTGAACTGCCCCTGAGCCGGCCCAGCCCAGCAGGGCGGCTCAGCGGCAGCCCGGCTCAGAAGCCCTGGTCGGAGGTGACGCGGCGGCCGAACCGGCCGCGTTCGGCGTAGAACGCGGGCTCGGCGCCGGGCCGCCACGGTAGCGCCGCGACCAGCACGATCAACGCGATGGCCAGCGAGTTCTCCATGAGCGCGCCGAACAGCCCGTGGTGATAGTGCGACACCTCGGGAAGCTGGTGCTCGTACGGCCAGATCGGCGAGACGAGGAAGAGCAGGTAGAGCCCGAGCGCGGCGGCCGCGTGCCGGAACCCGGTGAGCCTCGGGAACCAGATCGGCGAGCGGAGGGTGGTCATCCCGCTCAACCCGGGGCTGACCGGCGGGTGGCCGCCGGCCAGCAGCATGCCGCGGCTGGCGCTGCGGCGCCGCAGCGCGGCGTCGGCGAGCACCACGATGGCCGGGATCACCCAGACCAGGTGGTGGGTCCAGGAGATCGGGCTGATCACGCTGGTGGTCAGGCCGACCAGGGTGAAGGCGGTCAGCTCGTCGCCGTCGGCGTGCGCGTGGGAGGCGCGGGAGAGACCGACCGCGAGCAGCAGCATCGCGAACGCGAGCCAGAGCAGTCCGGGGGTCTCGATCGAGTCGTAGAGGCGGGCGAGCAGGCCGGCCAGCGACTGGTTCGGGGTCATGTCGGCGGCGCCGACCCGTTCGGTGGCCCAGAGCACGCCGGTGAAGTAGGTCATCGACTCGCGGCCGGCGATCGCGAAGGTGGCGAGGGTGACGCCGACGGCGGTGCCGACCGCGGTCATCGCGGCCCGCCACTGCCGGGTGATCAGCAGGTAGCAGATGAACAGCGCCGGGGTGAGCTTGACCGAGGTGGCCAGGCCGATGCCGGCTCCGGCCCAGGCGCCGCTGTACCAGAACCGGCGCAGCGGTCCGTCGTCGGCGGAGTGGAGCGGGTCGCGGCGGGCGCGCCACCGCAGCGCCATCAGGTCGGCCATGACCAGGCCGAAGAGGAGCACGTTGACCTGGCCGTAGCCGAGGGTTTCCCGGACCGGTTCGATCGCGGCGGCGACCGGGACGGCGATTCCGACGGCGAACCAGAGTGGCCAGCCGAGGCGGTCCACGATCGGCCGGAGCAGCACGACCAGGACGAGGGCGAGCGCGGCGAGGCTGGCCAGGACGTTGAGCCAGCCGGCGACGGCCATCGGCAGGTACGCCATCGGCGCCATCACCAGGCCCGCGAAGGGCGGGTAGGTGAAGCCCAATGTGGTCCGGGGCGCGATGAACGCGTACAGGTCGTTACCGCTTGCCCACCAGGCCACCGCACCGTGGTAGATCTTCATGTCGAAGAAGTTGTACGGGCGTCCGAACGCGACGATGGCGAGCCACGCGGCGTACCAGACGGCGGCCAGGATGCCGATCCGTACCAGTGTTCGACTGTCGATCCCACGAGCCCGCTGGTCGATCTCACGAGCGGCGCGGCGGACTGGGGCAAGGCGGTCCAGCCGTCGTCCGACGGTCGCCGGCATGACGTGGCCACCCCCGTACCGTTGTTGGTTATTCCGCCCTAGGTCCTCGTCGAGCCTAGAGTGACCCACCCCCCGGCGGCCTCCTGCGTTATGCGACCGTGTCCGATCCCACACTAGTTCGCGACATTTCAGCCGCGTTAACGCGGCGTGTACGGTTCAGGCGAATCGAGTCACCGAGTCATGAAAAAGTAGCATGTATCCGCTGTTACCGCAGGTCATCCCGGAAGTCGACGCGCCGCCGCGGCCGAGCGGACCGCGATCCGGGCCTCCCGACGGGCAGTACGGACCGACCGGCGCACCGATCGGCCGCTGCGACCCAGGGCCCGCTCGGTGCGGCCGACCGCGTGACTGGTCCGGTACCGCAGGCCGGGCCGCCCCTCGGTGTCCACGGCCGCCAGCAGCAACCCGCCGAGCAGGCCGAGGTTCTTCAGGAAGTGCACCTGGTGGATCCGGCGTTCGGCCGGGTCGTCGATGGTCCAGAAGGGATGACCGGCCAGCGTCGTCGGCACCAGCGTACCGGCCAGCACGGCGGCCGCCGGCCGGGTCAGGTGCCCGGTGGCCAGCAGCAGTCCGCCGGCGACCTGGAGCGCCCCGTTCAACCGGACCAGCGGCTCCGGCTCGGTGGGCAGCTTCGGGTGGGCGTTGGCCAGCACCGGCCCGACCCGGTCGGTGACCCGCCGGGCCCGGTCCACGAACGGCTCGGGATTGGCCAGTGACCGCGCGCCGCTGACCACGAAGATTCCACTGAGCAGGGCGCGGGCGGCGGAGCGTACCGGTCTCATGGTTCAAGTCATACCCGGTCCGCGCCAGCTTTACGCGGCAACCGCCGGGACCGGGGCCGACCCGATCCCGGATCGCCCGCGCAATTGGATGCGGTCATCCATCCGGTACCGGTAGCGTCGCCAGGCGTGACGACTGCTCGGCTGCGGCCGGAGGGTCCGGCGGATGTGCCGGGGGTCCGGCGGGTGCTGGGCGAGGCGTTCGCCCGTCCCGGCGTGGCCGTTCCGGACGAGGTGACCCTGGTGGACGCCCTCCGCGACACCGACGCCTGGCTGCCGGAACTGGCCATGGTCGCCGAGTTCGACGGCGGCGACGACGATTCGATCCCCGAGGACGCCGAGACCTTCGGCCAGGTGGTCGGCTACGCCCTGTTGACCCGGGTCCGGGTGGATCCCGCCGGCTTCCCGGCGCTGGCACTCGGCCCGGTCGCGGTGCGCCCGGCCCGGCAGCGTCGCGGGTACGGCACGGCGGTGGTCTGGGCCGCCCTGGACGCCGCCGCGGAGCTCGGCGAGCGGCTGGTCGTGGTGCTCGGCGACCCGGCCTGGTACGAGCGCTTCGGCTTCGCCCCGGCCAGCAAGCTCGGGCTGACCAGTCCCTGGTCCGGGCTGGGCGCCCCTTGGCAGGCGCTGGTGCTGCCACCGGACGTCAGCGGCGCCGAGCCGGTCCCGCCCGGCGAAGTCCGCTACCCACCACCCTGGTCCCAGGTCTGACCGACGGCACGCGGGCCGGCGGCTGCTGTGTAGGGCCGGCGGTCCGGCTGCGCGCGTCCCAGGCCAGGCCGCCGCCACGCCACCTCAGGCCGCCCGGGTACGCGGACAGCGGCCGACGGTCAGCCCCGGCTGGGTACGCAGGTGGCCGGCGAAGGTCACGCCGGCTGGGTACGCAGGTGGCCGGCGAAGGTCACGCCGGCTGGGTATGCAGGTGGCCGGCGAAGGTCACGCCGGCTGGGTACGCAGATAGCGGCCGAAGTGCGGGACGGTGAAGGCGACCGTGCCGCGTTCGCCGGAGTAGATCAGCCCCTTCTTGATCAGCGCATCCCGGGCCGGCGAGAGGCTGGCCGGCTTACGCCCCAGCGACCGGGCGATCTCGGCGGTCGGCACGGCGGCGTCCAGGTCGTCCGGAACCGCCCCGGCCGTCGCATCGCTGTCCGGTCCGGACGCGTCCGGCCCGTCGGCGCCGGCCGGGCCGCCGACCCGGGACAGCGCGGCCATCGCCCGCATGTACTCCCGTTCCGCCGGGGTGGCCCGCTCGAACCGGGACCCGAAGAAGCCGACCGCCAGTTCCGCCTCGGCCTCCGGGGCGGCCACCCGTACGTCGGCCGCGGTCACCGGGGATCGCGGCGCGTGGTCCCAGGTCGCCTTCCCGTACGCCTGCACGAAGTACGGGTATCCGCCGGACTTCTCGTAGAGCAGGTCGAGCGCCTTCTGTTCGTACTCGACCTGCTCCCGCTCGGCGGGCGCGCAGAGGGCCTGGTCGGCGGCGATCCGGTCGAGCCGATCGATGCGCTGGTAGCGGAAGAGTCGCTCCGAGTAGGACTTCGCCGCCGACAGCACCGCCGGCAGGTGCGGCAGCCCGGCCCCGACGACGATCAGCGGTGCGCCGAGCTGGGACAGCTCGTGGCAGGCGGCGCAGAGCGCGGAGACGTCGGCCGCCTCGACGTCCTGCAGTTCGTCGATGAAGATCGCGATTCCGGTGCCGACGTCGGTGGCGACGCTTGCCGCGTCGGTGAGCAGCTCGACCAGGTCGATCTCGATGTCGCCGGAGTCGGCCCGGCCGGTCGCGGCGGGTACGTCGATGCCGGGCTGCCACCGGTCGCGCAGCCGGGGCGCCGACCCGGCCCGGCCGGCTCCGCTCCGGCCGGTGGCCGGCGGGTTGGCCCGCAGCGCGAACGCCTTGAGTACGCCGAGGAAGGCGTCGATCCGATCCGGGGCGCGGTGGTGCGGCGCCAGTTCCCGGACCGCCATGTGCAGCGCCGCGGCGATCGGTCGGCGCAGCGACTGGTCGGGTCGTGCCTCGATCTTCCCGGTGCCCCAGAGCCGGCCGATGGCCTGGGAGCGGAGCGTGTTGAGCAGCACGGTCTTGCCGACGCCGCGCAGGCCGGTCAGCATCAGGCTGCGTTCCGGCCGGCCGCGGGCTACCCGTTCCAGCACGATGTCGAAGACCTCGAGCTCGCGGCCGCGACCGGCGAGCTCGGGTGGGCGCTGGCCGGCGCCAGGCGCGTACGGGTTGCGGACCGGATCCACGCATCGGAGATTATCCGGTCGTCTAGCCGTCGGGCTAGATGCCGATAGATCGGGGTAGGCGTGTCGGGCGTCGAGACAAAACTAGGACTGTCTAGCTTGGTCGCTAGACAGTCCTAGTTTCCGATCGACTCGCCCTACTACCGCTCGACCCGCCCTACCGCCGCTTCAGGCAGAGCACGTAGTCGGCGAAGTCCAGGTTGTTGTCGTGCACGTAGTTGGCGTCGTGCTCGGGCGCCCGGCTCTCGCACTGCTTCTCGTCGGTGGTGAACGGAATCCGCGCCAGCACCTCGTAGGTGTCCGGCCCGCACGGCACCTTGCGCAGCTCGGGATCGCTGTCGGTGCCGTCGTTGACCAGGCAGTCACCGGTGACGAAGACCTGCCCGTCCAGGTCCGGGCCGCCGGAGGTCCGGCTGGGCAGCGGGTTCGCCGTGGCGCTCGGTCGCGGGGTGGGTGCCCCGATCGGCCCCGGTTCGGGGTCGCCGGAGTCGTAGTTCGCCAGCCCCCAGATCGCCAGCCCGACGCACGAGCAGAGCAGCAGGAGGACCACCGCCCCGATGATCAGCGCGATCTTCAACCCGCTCCGCCGCTTCGGCGGCGCCGGCGGCATCCCCGGCCCGTACCCGCCCGGTCCGGGAGCGCCCGGCCCGTACCCACCGGGCGGCTGCTGCCCGTACGGGCCGGGCGGCGGGGCGCCGTAGCCCCCCGGTTGCGGCCCGTACGCCGGCGGTTGGGGTGCCCCGGGCGGGGGCGGATAACCGCCGTCCGCCGCCCCGAACTCCCGGGTGGCCGGGTACTCGCCCGGCGGCGGGTAGCCCTCGGACGGCGGCGGCGGGTAGCCGCCGGGCGGCGGGTAGCCCTCGGACGGGGGTGGCGGTGGGTAACCGCCGGCGGGCGGCGGCGGTGGGTAACCGCCCGGCGGTGGGTAGCCGGGCGGGGTCGACCGCGGCTCGCTCGTAGGGTCCTCGGGTTGGCCCTGGCCGGGCGGTCCGTAGGTCGACATCATTCTCCAGGGGTGGATGCGCCGATCAGCGCAGCTTGAGGCAGAGCACGTAGTCCAACGCGTCGAACGGGCTGTCGAAGAAGTACCAGGTGGTGTAACCGGCCACCGAGGCGCACTTCGACTTGGCGTCCTCCTCGCCCGTGGTGGCCCCGTCGAAGCGTTGCAGCACTTCCAGGGCACCGGGCTCACAGGCGGTGATCGCCAGTTGCGGCTTCTCGACCGTACCCTCATTCACCACGCACTGCCCCACCGCGACGAACCGGGCGTCCGACGACGGCTGGGGCGCGGTCGTCGGCTGGCCCGGCGCGGTGTCCTGGGTGGGGCCGGCGGTGCTGCCGAGCGGGACTGCCGGCGTACCGCCGGGTTGGTCGGTGGGCGCGGAGCCGGCGGTCGGCCCGGAGCCGGGGTCCTCGCGGCCGACCAGGTAGATGGCGAGCCCGCCGCTGCCGAGCACCAGCAGAGCCAGGATGGTCAGGATGACGATCGGCCCGGTCCGGCTCGGCTTCAGCGGCTGGCTGTCGGTGAAGGCACGGTCCGGATCGAGGCCGGGCCGGCCCGGCTCACCGATGGCGAGCAGACCGTGCCGCTCGGTGGCGTCGCCGTCCGGGCGTCCGACCGGCGAACCGGTGCCGTCCGGCGGGGTCGAGGCGGGCTGCCCACCCCACCGGTCCTGCCCGCTCCACTGGTCCTGCCCGGCCGGCCACTGCTCCTCCCCGGCCGACCAGTGGCCCTGCTGCCCGCCGGGCCACTGGTCCTGCCCGGTGGGCCACGACTCCTGGCTGGCCGGCGGCTGGTCCGGGCCGCCATGCCACGCCTCCCGGTCGGTGTTCCAGTCCTGGTGGCCGGAGCCCTGGCCGGAGTGCCAGCGGTCCGGATCGGGGTGCCGGTCACGTCCCGGCTCGGCCTCCGCCCACGGGTCGGACGGCACCTCGAACGGGTCCTGGTCGGGCCCTGCGGACCATGGTTCCTGGCGGTCACCGTGCGGCGAGCCCCCGGGCGGGCCATAGTTCGACATCTGCGGTCCTCCTGGCGGAAGCTACGGGCCCGATGGGCGTGGCCCGGGTACGACTTCCGTCACGGTAGCCTGACCGCTCGAATCGACCCCTCCCGGAACTGCGCCAAACCTCCGGGTCGGCGTCCGCGCCGCAGCCGAGCCGGCCGGTGGCGGCTAGATCAACCGGAGTTGGCGGTCCTTGGGCCGGCGCGGCTCGGTGTCACCGAGCCGGTCGAAGAGCCGGCCGTCGATGACGTCGAGGAACGGCGTCGGCCGGCAGTCGCGTTCGGTGCCGTGCCGCAGCCGGCGCCGGGTGTGGCTGACGTAGAGCCGGTCCTGGGCCCGGGTCATCCCGACGAAGAAGAGCCGCCGCTCCTCGGCCACCGCCTCGTCGGTCGGCCCGGCCCCGCCGAACCGCAGCGGCAGCAGGCCGTCCTCGCAGCCGACCAGGAACACCACCGGGAACTCCAGGCCCTTGGCGGCGTGCAGGGTGAGCAGGGTGACCGCCTCGGCGCGCGGATCGAGCGCGTCCACCTCGGCGCCGGTGGCGAGCTGCGAGAGGAACTGCGGCAGGTCGTCGCCGCAGCGCTGGGCCAGCGGGGTGAGCACCTCGACGGCACTCCAGATCTCCTCCGGTCCGATCCCGGCCGGGGCGTCCAGGGTGGGGGCGGCGAAGCGTTCGGCGAGCACCTGGCCGGCCAGCCGGACCCGGGCCGCGAGGGACCCGCCGAGCCCGTCGGCGTGCCGCAGTTCCCGGGCGATCAGGCCGACCCCGGCCCGGTCCCGGAGCCGGTCGTGGGACCGCTTCTGCACCGGCACGCCGGCCCGCGACAGCGCGTCGACGAGCGGCGCGGCCTGGGCGTCGGTGCGGTAGAGCACGGCGATGTCGGAGAAGGAGACCGTCGAGGTCCGCCCGTCGATGCGGCCGGAGTCCAGCGACCGGTGGGACAGGCCGCCGACCAGGTCGTCGATGGTACGGACGACGAAGTCCGCCTCGTCGGCGACGGAGGCGGCCGGGTACTGGCCGACCAGCGGTGCCTCCGGGTCCAGCCGGGCCGGGTCCAGCCGCCGCCCACCGACCAGCGAGGTGGGTGCGATGGCCTGCACCGCCGCCGCGAGGATGGGCGCGGACGACCGGTAGTTGCGGGTCAGCCGGACCAGCCGGGCGTCGGTGAAGTCCTGCGAGAACCGCAGGAAGTACCCGACGTCGGCGCCCCGGAACGAGTAGATCGCCTGGTCCGGGTCGCCGATCGCGCAGAGGTTGCCGTCCGGCGGGCTGAGCAGCCGCAGCAGCTCGTACTGGCTGGCGTCCACGTCCTGGTACTCGTCGACGAAGATCCACCCCCAGCGCCGCCGGTACCGGTCGACAAGCGCCGGGTCGTCGCGCAGCAGCGCCACCGGCAACGTGACCAGTTCGTCGAGGTCGACCAGGTCCTGGGCGCGCAGCAGCTTCGCGTACGCCGAGTCGTCGTCGCCGGCGTCGGCCCGGGCGGCAGCCCGTTCGGCGTCGTCGGCGATCCGGAAGTCGTCCGGCAGCCCGGCGGCCCGGGCGTTCTCGCGCAGGATGGTCAGCCCCAGCGAGTGGAAGGTGGCCACCGTGACGTCCTCGGCGACCGGGCCGAGCAGACCGTCCAGCCGGACCCGCAGCTCCTCGGCGGCCCGCCGGGTGAAGGTGATCGCCAGGCAGTTCTCCGGGAAGACGTTCAGCTCGGCGCAGAGGTAGGCGATCCGGTGGGTGAGGGTGCGGGTCTTGCCGGTGCCCGGGCCGGCGACGATGAGCAGCGGCCCGCCCGGCGCGGAGGCGGCGACCCGCTGCATCGCGTCGAGCCGGTCGAGCAGGCCGGTGCCGACCTCCTCCATGCCGGCGAGCATCGGCTCGAACGGCTCGTGCGGGGACGGCGGCGGCGGGATCGGCGGCGCGGCGACCGGCGGGGCCGGGCGGGCCGGCCGCCGCCGGGGCTCGGCCGCCGGGCCGGCGGCCGACTTCCCGGCGGACCTCCCGGCCGCCGTCCCGGTCGCGGCACGCGACCGACCGGCCGGCTCCACGGGTGGCCGCTGCCGGGGCACGGGTACGTCGAAGAGCGCGTCGGGTTGCCCGTTGGTGGCGCCCTTGCGCAGCTCACCGGGCTCGAACACCTTGATCACGCCGTACTCGCCGTCGTAGCCGGGCACCCGGTGGACCTGCCCCCGGCGCAGCCGGCCGATTCCCTCGGCGAGCAGCTCGCCGCCCACTCGGCCGAGCTCGTCGAGCGGGCTGGTGGTGAGGATCTCCAGCTCGGGGCCGAGCGCGGCGACCAGCTTGTTGAACTGGCCCTCGACGGTCTTGGAGCGGGCGCCGACCCCGTTGATCTCGCCGAGGATCTCGGCGAGCGGCACCAGGTGGGTGACCCGGGGCGCGTTGGCGGGTTGGTGGCCGGTGGGCCGGTCGGCGAGGTCCTCGACCCGGCTGAGCACCCCTACGGTGAGCGGTTTGCCGCACTCCGGGCAGCGCCCGCCGGCCTGGCGGGTGCGTTCCGGCTCCCAGTTGACGCCGCAGAGTCGGTGGCCGTCGGCGTGGTACTTCCCCTCCTCCGGGAAGAACTCGATCGTGCCGGCCAACCCGTCGCCGGTGCGCAGCGCCTCCCGTACGGCGTAGTAGTCGAGCGCGGTCGCGAAGACGGTCGCCTCCCGGGCCAGCGCCGGCGGCGAGTGGGCGTCCGAGTTGGAGACCAGCCGGTACCGGTCGAGGCTGGACACCCGCCAGTTCATCTCGGGGTCGGAGGAGAGCCCGGTCTCCACCGCGAAGATGTGTTCGGCCAGGTCGGCGTAGCAGTCGGCGATGGCGTCGAAGCCGGATTTCGAGCCGAGCGCGGAGAACCACGGGGTCCAGATGTGCGCCGGCACCAGGTAGCCGTCCGGGCTGGCCGTCAGCGTGATCTCCAGCAGGTCGCGGGAGTCCAGGCCGAGGATGGGCCGGCCGTCGGAGCCGAGGTTGCCGATCCGGCCGAGGGCGGTGTTGAACCGGGCCACCGCGTCCAGGTCGGGCAGGTAGATCAGGTGGTGCACCTTGCGGGTCCGGTCGTCCCGCTTGTAGATGGTGGAGATCTCGACGCTGAGCTGGTAGCGCACCGGGTTGGCCTCGGCCGCGTCGGCCAGCCGGGGTGGCAGGTCGCGGGCGATCTGCCGTTCGGCTTCGGGGCTGAGCCGGTAGAGGCCGGGCTCGGCCGGGTGCAGCGTCTCGCGCAGGTGGGCGTACCAGGCCGGGTGGGTGAAGTCGCCGGTGCCGAGCAGGCCGATGCCCTTGCGCCGGGCCCACCAGGCCAGGTTGGGCAGGTTCAGGTCGCGGCTGCAGGCGCGGGAGTACTTCGAGTGGATGTGCAGGTCGGCGACGAACGGGTGGGTGTCCACGGGGGAGCCGCCGGGGGCTGCGGCGCTGAACGGAACCACGCCGCATCCTGTCACGGGTTGCCCGCCGGCCGGTCCACGCCACGCGCGGGTGTGATGTATGGCCTGCCCCACCTGCGTCGACCGGCACCTGCGTCGACCGGCACCTGCGTCGACCGGCACCTGCGTCGACCGGCACCTGCGTCGACCGGCACCTGCGTCGACCGGCACCGCAGACCGGTGGTGGGCACACGTGGGTCGGCAGCAGGCCGGTCGTTGGGCCGGCAGCAGGCCGGCGGGGTCAGCACGAAGCCGGCGGCGGTCAGCTGGTGCTGCGTAGCTCGACGACGCTCACCTGGGGTGGGGCGCCGACTCGGACCGGTGGCCCCCAGAATCCGGCGCCGTTGGTGACGTACACCTGGGTGCCGTCGACGGTGCCGAGCCCGGAGACGACCGGTTGTTCCAGCGCGACGAGGTAGTTGAACGGGACGATCTGGCCGCCGTGGGTGTGCCCGGACAGTTGCAGGTCGACGCCGTACCGGGCGGCCTCGCGGGCCTGGACCGGCTGGTGGGCCAGGAGCACCACGGGCAGGTTCGGGTCGCGGTCGCCGAGGGCCGCCTCGAAGTCCGGCCCGGCGGCCACCCCGACGCCGCCGTCGCCGGCCGGGTCGTTCACCCCGGCCACGTCGAGCACGCCGCCGGCGGTGACGATCTGCTGCCGGGTGTTCTGGAGTACCCGCAGCCCGAGCCGGTCCAGCTCGACCACCCACTCCTCGACGCCGGAGTAGTACTCGTGGTTGCCGGTGACGAAGAAGCTGCCGTAGCGGGAGCGCAGGTCGCGCAGCGGGGCGGCGGCCTCACCGAGCTCGCCGACGGTGCCGTCGACCAGGTCGCCGACGATGGCCACCAGGTCGGCGTCGACCCGGTTGATGGTGGCGACGATCCGTTCGGTGTGCGCCCGCCCGGCCAGCGGCCCGATGTGGATGTCCGAGACGGTGGCGATCCGCAGCCCGTCCAGGCTGCGGGGGAGTTTGGCCAGCGGAATCTGGACCCGGTCGAGCTGCGGCGGGCCAATGGCCGTGCGCACCCCGTAGCCGGTGATGCCGACGGCGGTGAGGCCGGCGAAGATGGCCGCACCCCGGGCGAGCAGCAACCGCCGGCCGGGGTCGTATCCGGGGTCGGGTCCGGCGCCCGAAGCTGGCTCGGTGCCCGGTCCGGGTGACGCGTCGGTGGAGGCCGGGGGCTCCTCGTCGGTGGCGACACCGCCGCCGCCAGGTCCTACTCCGCTGGCCGGTCCGCCGCTGCTGGCAGCTCCGGTGGCGTTGGCTGGTTCCGAGCCGCCGGTTGGTCCGGAGGCGCCGGTTGGTCCGGAGGTGGTCGTCGTCGGCGCGGTAGCCAGTGCCGGTGCCGCCCGGCGGCGCAGCGCGAGCCGGGTCACCAGCATCGGCAGCTCCAGCACGAGGAGCACGATGAGCAGGTAGAACATCACGGCGAGCCAGAGGTACCCGGGCCAGGCCAGCCAGTAGAGACCGGCCCTGGTGCCGACCATGGTGGCCGGCACCAGGATGGCGAGGACCAGCATGGTCAGGCCGCCGACGCGGCGCCAGCGGGCCGACCGGCCGGTGTCCCGGACCAGCCGCTTCCACAGGTAGAGATGGATCAGGCCGGTGACGATCGCCAACGTCGCGACGAAACCCAGCAGCGCGAACACCCAGCCTCCTCAGCCGCCGGCGAAGGGCGGTAGCACGTCGACCGTGGCCCCGGCCGGCAGCGGTGCCCGGCGATCATGCCACCGCACGCCGTCGACCAGGAAACTGGCCACCTTCAACACCGTCGACAGCCGCTCGCCGTGTCGCTCGGCGAGCCGTTCGACCAGGTCGTCGAGGCCACCGCCGGCGGGGGCGGGCTCGGCCTCGGTGCCGGCCGCCGCGCGGGCCGCCGCGAAGTACCGGACCAGTACCACGGGCGCGTCGCCGCCGCTGTCGGGCCGCGTCATCGGCCTCAACCGCCGATCGCGGACATCGGGCGGGCCGGCTGCAGGAAGCTCGGGTCGTCGATGCCGTGGCCGGCCCGCTTGCCCCGCATCGCCACCCGCCACCGGCGGGCCAGCTCGGCGTCGTCGGCGCCGGCCCGCAGCGCACCCCGCAGGTCCGATTCCTCGGTGGCGAAGAGGCAGTTGCGGACCTGCCCGTCGGCGGTGAGCCGGGTCCGGTCGCAGTCGCCGCAGAACGGCCGGGTGACGCTGCCGATGATCCCCACCCGGGCGGGGGTGCCGCCCGGTCCGGTGGCGCCGTCGACCAGCCAGGTCTCGGCGGGTGCCCCGCCCCGCTCGGCGGGATCGGGCAGCAGGGTGAACTCGGCCCGCAGGGCGGCGAGGATCTCCTCGGCGGTGACCATCGACGACCGGTCCCAGCCGTGCTGGGCGTCGAGCGGCATCTGCTCGATGAAACGCAGCTCGTAGCCGTGGGTGAGGGCGAACCGGAGCAGCGCCGGCGCATCGCCGTCGTTGACCCCGCGCATCAGCACCGAGTTGATCTTTACTGGGTTGAGCCCGGCGTCGGCCGCCGCGGCCATCCCGGCGAGCACGTCGGCCAGCCGGGGGCGGCGGGTCAGCTCGGTGAACCGGCCCGGGTCGAGTGTGTCGAGGGAGATGTTGACCCGGTCCAGCCCGGCCGCGCGCAGCGGGGCCGCGAGCCGGGCCAGGCCGATGCCGTTGGTGGTGAGCGACAGCACCGGGCGGGGCCGCAGCGCGGCGACGGCCGCGACGATGCCGGGCAGGCCGGGCCGGATCAGCGGCTCGCCACCGGTGAACCGGACCTCGGTCACGCCGAGCCGACCGACGGCGATCCCGACCAGCCGGATGATCTCCTCGTCGGTGAGCACGTTCGAACTCGGCAGCCAGGCCAGACCCTCGGCCGGCATGCAGTACGTGCAGCGCAGGTTGCACCGGTCGGTGAGGGAGACCCGCAGATCGGTGGCGACCCGCCCATACCGGTCCGCAAGCGGCCCAGCGGCGGTCGGGTCAGTCCCGCTCGGGTCAGCCCCGGGCTGGCCGGTCCCGCTCAGGTCGGCCCCGAGCCGGTCGGCCGGCCCCGGGCCGCCGCCCGCCGGGTGAACCGGGATGGTCATTCGTCGACCGTAGCGCGTCAGCGCCGCTGGGCTGTAGCGCGTAACCGTCGCCGGGTCGTGCCAGGTCGCCCCCGCCGGCCGTGCCGGGTCGCCCTCGCCCGGTGGTGCCGGGTCGCCCCCGGCGGATGTGCCGGGTCGCCCTCGCCCGGTGGTGCCGGGTCGCCCCCGGCGGATGTGCCGGGTCGCCCTCGCCCGGTGGTGCGGGGTCAGCCCTCACCGGGGTCGTCGCGGGCCAGAGTCCTCACGGGGTGGTGGCGGGTCAGTCCTCACACGGGTGGTGGCGGGTCAGCGTCGTAGGGCGGTGCCGGCGGCGGTCCGGACCGCGTCCCGGTAGCCGCCGCCGAACAGTGCGGTGTGCACCAGCAGCAGGTGCAGTTGGTGCACGGCGACGCGGTCCTGCCAGCCGTCGGCCAGCGGCCAGATCTGCTGGTAGGCGTCGAGGATCACCGGCAGGTGCGGGGCGCCGCCGAAGAGCGCGAGCTGGGCCAGATCGGTCTCCCGGTGCCCGCCGTGTGCGGCCGGGTCGACCAACCAGACCCGCCCCTCGGCACCCCAGAGCAGGTTCCCCGGCCACAGGTCGCCATGGATCCGGGCGGGCGGCTCGCTGCCCCCGTACCCGTCGATGTTGGAGATCACGCGTTCGACCAGCGCGACGTCCGCCGCGGCGAGCGCGCCGCGGTCGGCCGAGATTTTCAGGTACGGCGCCAGCCGGCGCTCGGCGAACCAGCGCGGCCACGGTCCGGCCGACGGGCTGTTCTCCTGCGGCAGCGCGCCGATGAAACCGGGCCAGTCGGCGCCGAAGCTCGGCGCCCCGGCCTGGTGCATGGCGGCCAGTTCGCGGCCGAACCGGGCCGCCGCGGTCGGGCTGGGGCTCCCGGGCTCGACCCACTCCAGGGCGAGCAGGTCCGGCAGCGCCACGATGACGTCCGGCACCGGCACCGCCCCGGCCTCGGCCAGCCAACGCAGCCCGGCGGCCTCGGCGCTGAAGAACCCCTCCGGTACGACGTCCGCCGCGCTGTCCGGCCAGCTCTTGGTGAACAGTGAGCTGCCGTCGTCGAGGGTGAGGCGGCTGGCGGTGCAGATGTCACCGCCGCTGACCGGCGTCTCCCGGATTCGCTGGTGGGTGAGGAAGGTGGGCAGCTGTCCCGGATGCGCGCGCAGGTACGCCAGGTCCATCTCCGCAAGGTAGCGGTTCGCCGCCGACCCGATAGGGCGAGTCCGGCCGAGTTGACTGTCGCCGGATCGGGATCGGGAGTAGATATGAACCATGACCGATGCCGTGATCCGTCCCTACCGGCCGGCCGACCATGGCGCGGGCCGCCAGCTCTGGGTCGAGTTGATCGAGCAGCATCGGACCCTGTACGACGACCCGGGCTACGGCGGCGCCGACCCGGGCTCGGCCTTCGAGGAGTACCTGACCAGGCTGGATCTGGCCGGGGTCTGGGTGGCCGAGGCGCCGGGCGCCGGGGTGGTCGGCCTGGTGGGTCTGATCGTCTCCGAGGCCGGCGGCCGGGTCGAGCCGGTGGTGGTGGCTGCCCGCGCGCGCGGTCGGGGCATCGGCCGGGCGCTGCTCGCCCAGGTAGCCGAGGTGGCCCGCAACCGCGGCCTGGCTCGGCTGACGGTGACCCCTGAGTCCCGCAACGTCGAGGCGCTGCGCTGCCTGCACTCCGCCGGCTACGACGTGCTCTCCGCGATCGAGTTGACCCTCGACCTGCGCAACGCCTTCGACGCCCGCCAAGAGGGCATCGACCTACACGGCCTGCGCTACCGCTCCTAGCCGCGCTCGGTTCCTCGTGATCAACAGTTGAAAAGTCCCGGTTCCGAAGCCGAAGGCGCGACTTTGCATCAATTGATCACGGGTGCCCGGGCGAAGCTTCGTGATCGTGGCGCTTTGAGCCGTAGAAGACCGTGGGTTCGTGACGGCTGACTGCGCCACGAGCATGGCCCCGCCAGCTCGAACACTGCGGTCACATCTCGGAACGCCGACGTTGAGACGCTGCATTGTCGCTGGGGCGGCTAGCCCTGCATCGTCACGTTTGACGATATCTGTTATGTCAGATTTAGCGGCTTTTCCAGATGGTTCTGTTGTCTGACGGCGGAGGGGTTCAACTGCGGAGATGCTCCCGTCAAAGATGGACCTTGGCGTGTCTGCCGTGAGCGTGATCTTGATGTGGGCTTGTTGGGCGTTGGGTAGGCGTACCTCAAGGTTGAGGATGTCAAATAGTTGGCGTTGTAGCTGCTCAGGCAGGCTGGCGAGGGATGCCTCAACCTGGGGCATGGCGTCGAGTAGGGCGACATCGTCGGTGTTGATGACCGGTTGGGTGGCGGTTAGTTCGGCGAGTCGGGCTTCGGTTTCGATCCGGCGGGTTTCGAGGTTGTTGAATCGGTCCCGCAGGTTCGTGCGCCATGCCTTGTTGTCGACGGGTGTCTCCTCTAGTTCGGCGCCGATGCTGTCTTGCCGTGTGGTGATGTCGTCGAGGGTGCGGGTGGTGGCGGCGATGGCTTCGGCGTGTGCTTCGGCGAGGTGGCGGGGGGCGGCGGCGTGTTGGGCTGCGAGGTGTTGACGCCGGTGGGGTCCGAAGACCCGCTCGGCGATGACACCGGTGATGGCGGGCAGGAGGATGTCTTCCCGGATGTAGATGGTCCCGGGGTGGTCAGCCATGAGTTTTTCACCTCGGGTGTTGCGGGGTCCCCGGCAGTAGTAGTAGGTGCGGTCGCCTCGCAGGGTGCCTGGCATGCGCCGCTGGCATTGTTCGTGGCGGAGGTAGCCACGCAGCAGGTAGGTATTCTTGGTGGCGGGGTGGGTGTTGGCCTCGTGGCCGGGTCGGTGCCCGCGTTGCCGGTCGGCGACCGTGGCGGCGGCGCGGAAGTCCGACAGAGATACCAGGGCCGTGTGGGTTTCGGTGGGTGACCAAACCCATTGGTCGATCGGGTTGGGGCGGTGGGTTCTTTTTCGCCGGAGAGTGACACCGGTGCGGGTGGTGGTGCGGTTCCACACCATGTGGCCGGTGTACTTCGGGTTGTGGAGCAGGTTGCGGACCGACTCCCAGGTCCAGCAGCCCACTGCGGTGTCCTTACGGAGTGGCTCCGGTGGCGGGTACCGGTCCAGGTTGGCGTTGAGCCGGGCGGCGATCTGTCCGTAGGTGTACTCGTCGTCGACCCGCCATCGGAAGATCTGGGTGACGACCGGCCCGCGGGCCTTGTCCACGACGAGTTTGGACTTGACCCGTTCGCCTTCCTTGTGAGGTTGGGTGCGGTAGCCGTAGGGGGCGCGGCCGATGTTGTACCCGGAGGTGGTGTGGGTCTTCAGGCCGTCCCAGGCTTGTTCGAAGGTGTTGATCGCGGTCCACTCGCCGACGGCCTGCTTGATGCGGCGCAGGAGGACCTTGGCGGCCTTCTTGCCGTGCAGGTCGATTGGTTCATCGGAGGCGAACAGTTCGATGCCGTGGCGGGCCAGTTCGTACTCGATGCGGGTGTTGAAGTAGACGTAGCGTGCCATCCGTTCGGCGTTCTCGCAGATGACGGCGGCGAAGCGGCAGTTGGGCCGCTTCGCCTCCTCCAGCAGATCCGCCAGCCCGCCCGCGCGTTCGACGGGCAGGTCGAAGCGTAGGTGCGCGGTCCCGGTGCCGCGCTCATCGAACTCCATCCGCCCAGACTCGATGTCGATAAACCACAGGTCGATCTCCCAGCCGGCGGGAAGTGCGGCGAGGTTGTTGTTCATCTGCCGGATGGCCGAGCCGACCGGATCTTGCAGGTCGTCGGTGGATACCCGGATCAGACCGGCGACAGGTACCCGCTCGCCCATCGTGGATATGCGGGAGACCGCAGTCCAGGGTGAGGTGGGGCCGGGGCCACCTGGCCCGACGGTCGCCCGTGTCACACGGCTCACTCTTCGGATGGCTGGCTCTGACCCTGTTAGGGGTGGTCGGTTATCCATTGCAGCACCTCCTTGATGACGGCCCATTGTCTTCGCGCCAGATCGTCAGCCTGCGGCCCGCTCATATACTCGATGTCTACAGTGACCTCTAAAGACACTCGGGATTCCCGGAGGCTGCGAGACTTGTGAGGCGCTCTGGTAGAGCCAAGACCCGCCCAATGACCACGGTCCAGGGCTGACGGCTCATTTCCATCATACCCGTCGTTCGCGTTGTCATCGCCTGTTTCGTCGGCCATTTCACACGGATTATCAATCCCGCTATTCGATTTCCGAACAGATGGATGCCCAGATTCGTCGGCAAGCTCGTGTTGTTTCTCCCCAGGACGCCATTCCCTGTCCTTGCTGCTCGCGGAGGCTGCAAGGGGTTGCGGGTGGCGGTCCGTTTTCATTTTCGTGGCTTGCCTGATGTTCTGGTCGCGGGGGTCGGTCGGCTGAGGTTCGTCAGTCATGGGCTCCCTGGTTTCCGCAGGGACCATCGGTTGTTCGCGGGAGGGTTGACGACGTCAGGATTGGCGAGCGGCGCATAGTGATACCTCCTGGGTTATCCGGAAACGTGGAATGCCCGTCGAGCGCTCGACGGGCATCCACGTTTCTACTTTGATTGTCGGGGATTGAGAGGATGTCCGTTGGGCCGTCCTTGGTCGTTGTTGACGGGCGTGCGGAGAGCGGCCCCACAGAAGCGCCAGCCTTTGCTTCCAGTGCTAGCCGGGAGCGCTCATGCCGCGGCGTTTAGGTCCGCGTGCACCGACAGACGCGCCGTGATGCGTCAAGATCCACGGCCCATGTTAGAGGCGTTCGTCGATCGTTCAAGCCTCGCCGAAGTGGGGTGGATCGCGTAACGCCGTCGTTTTCGATTACCGATCGGCCGAGGCGCGCTCGCGGATCGCACTAGAACAGTGCGGTCGATCTCCTCGTCTCGGCGGACGGTGGAGTGCTTTCCTCCGCGTTGAGTACAGCGGCAGCCTGGTTCGTCGGGCGAGTTCAGCCTTCCGAGAACTACGGTTCTAAAGAATCGATTCGTCGACGTTGAGAACCGACGTGCGCACCCTGATGTCCCGTTCAGTCGAGTGGGTGAGGTGACAATTTCGTTTTCCGGGTTTTTTCTCGTTCTTGGCGTATCTGTTCGAGCGTGGCGGTGTCGGATGCGAGGTCCGAGTGGCCGATTTGGCGGTCGAGATCGATGACGAGTTCGAGCTGGCTGATTGCCCTGTCGAGATTTCCCTCCGCCCGGTGGATCGTCGCGATGTTGTACCGGGTGGTGGCTTCGCCGGCGCGGTCGCCGACCTCCCGCTGGATGGGCAGGGCCTGGTGGTAGTAGGTCAGGGCCTGCTGCCGGTCCCCGAGCCCGTCGTACACGTGGCCGATGTTGTTGAGGGTGGCGGCTTCGCCGGCGCGGTCGCCGACCTCCCGCTGGATGGGCAGGGCCTGGTGGTAGTAGGTCAGGGCCTGCTGCCGGTCCCCGAGCCCGTCGTACACGTTGCCAATGTTGGTGAGGGTGGCGGCTTCGCGGGCGCGGTCGCCGAGCTCCCGCAGGGTGGGCAGGGCCTGGTGGTAGTAGGTCAGGGCCTGCTGCCGATCCCCGAGCCCGTCGTACACGTGGCCGATGTTGTTGAGGGTGGTGGCTTCGCCGGCGCGGTCGCCGACCTCCCGTCGGATGGGCAGGGCCTGCTGGTAGTAGGTCAGGGCCTGCTGCCGATCCCCGAGCCCGTCGTACACGGCGCCGATGTTGTTGAGGGTGGTGGCTTCGCCGGCGCGGTCGCCGACCTCCCGCTGGATGGGCAGGGCCTGCTGGTAGTAGGTCAGGGCCTGCTGCCGGTCCCCGAGCCCGTTGTACACGAGGCCGATGTTGTTGAGGGTGGTGGCTTCGCCGGCGCGGTCGCCGACCTCCCGCTGGATAGAGATTGCCTGCTGGTAGTAGGTCAGGGCCTGCTGCCGATCCCCGAGCCGGTCGTACACGGCGCCGATGTTGTTGAGGGTGGCGGCTTCGCCGGCGCGGTCGCCGACCTCCCGCCGGATGGGCAGGGCCTGGTGGTAGTAGGTCAGGGCCTGCTGCCGATCCCCGAGCCGGTCATACACGGCGCCGATGTTGGAGAGGGTGGCTGCTTCGCCGCCGCGATCTCTGGCCTCGCGGTACAGGTGCAGGGCCTGCTCGTAGCTGGCCAGGGCCTGCCGGGGTTGGCCTGTGGAGGATTGGGCCCACCCCAGATCATAGAAAGCGCCGGCGTCCGGGCCGAGAGTCAACGTCGCGTTCGCGAGGACCGCGATATCGGCGAACCGGGACCGGCTCAGCCACACCCTCGCCACCTGTCTCCCGACATCCCGGGCGATCACCGCCTCCCGGCCCGCCACCGCCAGCCGGTGCACCTCCACCCATTGAGCGATAGTCATCATGACGCGGGCTTCGGGCTGGTGGGGTCGGTGAGCCAGAGTTTGTGGAGGGATCGCGCGGCGGCGGCGCAGGCGTGGGTGTATTCGTCGTCGGTGAGTAGGGGGCGGATGAGGGGGCGTAGGACGTTGGAGACGTAGTAGCGGGGTTTGTGGGTTTCGGGGTCGGTGCCTTGTTCGATCAGGCCGAGTTGGACGGCGCGTTCGAGGTGGCCGGCGGCGTTGGGGTGGTTGTGGACGGCTTTGACGGTCTGCGCGGGGATGGGTAGTTCGACGAGGTTGATCTTGGCGAGCATCTTTTGCAGGTCGGGGGTTTGGGAGCTGAGGAGGTTCTTCGCGAGGATGGTTTCGCGGCGGAATCGGTCGGCTTCGTTTTCGATGGCGGTGATGAGGCCATCGATGTCGAGGCTGGTGTCTGCGACGATTAGGTCGAGCCAGTCGAGGAGGCGGGGGTTGCCGGCCGAGGCCGCGATGGCGCGATTTCGTATGTCGGGGTCGATGGGGGAACTGGGGCGCAGGTTCGGCAGGTTCCAGATTTTCTTGGTCTGTTCGACGTCGGTGAGGGTTTCCAGTGACTCGACGGCGACGGTGGTCGCGGCGGGTGGGGGGAATCGGTAGCGGCTGGTGATGATGACCCGGCTGGAGCTGCCGGTGTCGCGGATGGCGGTGAGTAGCGCCGGGAGGATGTCGGCCATCTCTGCGGAGAGCACATGGGTGCCGTCGCGTTCGTCGAGGTTGCCTTCCTCGAAGTCGTCGAACACGAACAGGCACGGGGTCTGCCCGAGGGGTCCGTCGACGTGGAGCAGATGACGCAGGCGGACCAGGAGGGGGGCTTGGTCGTTGTCGAGCAGTTTGGTTGCCTCGATGTGCTGCTCCATGGCGGGGAAGGTGATCTTGGTGGTGAGTTCCCGGAACCGGGTCAGGTCGACGCGGCCGTACCAGACGGCACGCTGGTGGGTGGGCATGCGTTCCAGTAGCCGGGAGCCGAGGCTGCTCTTGCCGAGGCCACCCATGCCGTGCAGGACAAGGGCCTGCACCGTGCCATGGCTGCCGGGGGGTTGTTTGAGGGTGTGTAGGCAGCGTTGGATGACGCGCCGTCGTCCGACGAAGGTGGCGCGGGCGGCGACCCGGGACAGTTGGGTCTGCGGGTCCAGGAATTCCTGGTCGGCTGGCCGGATGTGGATACGTGCGCGTCCCTTGGTGTGCAGGGGCGTGACCATGGCGGCGAGTGGGGATCGGTCGGCGTAGACGCGTAGCAGGTGCCAGTTGCCGTGCTTGCGCTGGTACAGGTGTCGGCGGGCTTCGACAATGGCCCGGTCGAGGGACACCCCATCAGCCAGCGACCGGTACAGCTCGGCGGCGAACTCGGTCGCGGAGACATCGCCGACCGGCAGCGCCCACCCCAACACGGCGGGGGCCCCGGCGCGGACCAGGCTTTCGCTCATCGAGGGGAACGACCCGGCGTCGGGGGCGTTGCCGGTGAGGCACCCGGAGACGAAGACCAGGCGGGGCCAGTACCCGGCCATCGCTTGGGCGATCTGGTCAGCGGTGGCGTAGGCACGCCCACCGAACTCGTCCTCCACCAGGAAGACAGGTTGGCCGTTCCGGCTGATGGTGGCGTGTCCGCTCAGATGCAGCACGTCGAAGTATCCCGCGCCGTGGTCGCGGCTGAGGAAGCGAAGCCCGTCCAGGGTGCCGCTTTCCTCGACCACCAGGTCGGTGCCGGTTCGGGAGGTAGCAGCCAGGATGGCCGCCTCCTCCGCCTCGTAGTTGAGCACGGGCTCGACGCCCTCCGGGGACGTGGCCATGAACAACACCCGCAGCGGCCGGTTCCCGACCGTGACCGGAGCCTTGAGGGCCGTGTTGGTGCCAACAGTCCGCACCGGTAGCAGCGGCGCGTGGCCGGCCACGGTCAGATACGAGCCGTCTGCGGCGAGCAGCTCCCAGGGCAGGTGCCGTAGCCGTCCCGCGGTCGTGATCCGCAGCGTCGTGCCATGAGGGCGGTCCAAGACCGGGGTCAGCCACCGGTCATCACCGTCGAGGAAGGTAGCCAGACTTGTACCGAGATCGCGTAGCTGCGGTGAACCGAACACCTCCGGAGCGACCGCATGCTGGCCATAGTCGCGTTCCACCATCCCGATCAGGTCCCCGACAGCCGCCTTGACCACACCCCGGGTCTTCGGCCGACCCTCACCGGTCGACAGGCGCAGTTCGGCGTAGTCGGGAGTCTGCTCGAAGATCTCCAACTCAACCGTCTTCAACTCACCCACAATGGTCTCCACCCTCATCGTTGCCACAGTCCGACCTGCTGGAAACGATCTCCGGTCGTCCCCGGGCCGACGTCGAACACATCGGGTCGAGTTCGGTCGCCGGGCAGGATTGTGATGCTGACGTCTCGCGGGCGATGGGAACGTCGCCCACCCTAGACCGTCCTGGCCGAGCCGACCCCGGCGGGAACTTGCCCGATGACAGCGATCGCAATTTCTCCGGGAATGCTGTGCCTCGATAGGTGATACGTTATCGCCGGGCTCGGCGTTCGCGGCTACGTGGCGCACGGTTCCGCCGCTCGGCGCGTCGTCCCGTCATGAAACCTCAAGGACGGCACTGTCCACATCTATCCTCCCCTCGTTCGCTCGAGCTCGATGAGGAACGCTCGCATCTGCTCCAGCGCCGGATGGCTCGTCTGCTCAGCCAAAGCGACCGCACGCCGCTGGAACTCCACCGCATCGTCCACCCGCTCCATCCGCGTCAGCAGAACAGCCATATTGAACCTGGCCAAGGCCTCCGATCCGCGATCACCGACGACGCGAAAGACATCAAGAACCTCATCGAGGGTGTCCTTCGCACCAGCGAAATCACCCTGCTGGAACCGGACGGCGCCGATGTTGTTGAGGGTGGTGGCTTCGCCGCCGCGGTCGCCGACCTCCCGTCGGATGGGCAGGGCCTGCTGGTAGTAGGTCAGGGCCTGCCGCCGGTCCCCGAGCCCGTTGTACACGTGGCCGATGTTGTTGAGGGTGGCGGCTTCGCCGGCGCGGTCGCCGACCTCCCGTCGGATGGGCAGGGCCTGGTGGTAGTAGGTCAGGGCCTGCCGCCGATCCCCGAGCCCGTCGTACACGTTGCCAATGTTGTTGAGGGTGGTGGCTTCGCCGGCGCGGTCGCCGACCTCCCGGGTGATGGGCAGGGCCTGCTGGTAGTAGGTCAGGGCCTGCTGCCGGTCCCCGAGCCCGTCGTACACGTGGCCGATGTTGTTGAGGGTGGCGGCTTCGCCGGCGCGGTCGCCGACCTCCCGCTGGATGGGCAGGGCCTGGTGGTAGTAGGTCAGGGCCTGCTGCCGGTCCCCGAGCCCGTCGTACACGTTGCCAATGTTGGTGAGGGTGGCGGCTTCGCGGGCGCGGTCGCCGAGCTCCCGCAGGGTGGGCAGGGCCTGGTGGTAGTAGGTCAGGGCCTGCTGCCGATCCCCGAGCCCGTCGTACACGTGGCCGATGTTGTTGAGGGTGGTGGCTTCGCCGGCGCGGTCGCCGACCTCCCGTCGGATGGGCAGGGCCTGCTGGTAGTAGGTCAGGGCCTGCTGCCGATCCCCGAGCCCGTCGTACACGGCGCCGATGTTGTTGAGGGTGGTGGCTTCGCCGGCGCGGTCGCCGACCTCCCGCTGGATGGGCAGGGCCTGCTGGTAGTAGGTCAGGGCCTGCTGCCGGTCCCCGAGCCCGTTGTACACGAGGCCGATGTTGGAGAGGGTGGCTGCTTCGTAGCCGCGATGTCCGGCCTCGCGGTACAGGTGCAGGGCCTGCTCGAAGCTCGCTAAGGCCGGCTGGGGTTGGCCGGTGGCGGTTTGGGCCCACCCCAGCCGATAGAAGGCGTCGGCGTCCGGGCCGAGAGTCAACGTCGCGTTCGCGAGAGCCGCGACATCGGCAAACCGTGACCTACTCAGCCACACCCTCGCCACCCGTCTCCCGACATCCCGGGCGATCACCGCCTCCCGACCCGCCACCGCCAGCCGATGCACCTCCACCCACTGAGCGACTGTCGCAGCCGACCTTTTGCGAACCAGAGACTTCGGCTTCCCGGCCTGCCCGCTGCCGGCCGCCGAGCTTGGACCATCCGCCAATCCGACACCTTCCCTGCCTCGGCTTCGAGAGCCCAGACCACCGGCCATCGCCCGGTCAATACCGGACACCCTCGACACCGGCCAGCACGATACGGCTGACAACCGATCTGATAGTTCGGACCGACCATGATCTGACACCAAGGGATCCACCACTCCACGCCGGATGGTGGCCCGCTGTAGCCACTCCTCTGTGCACTACAGGTCCATTCCCGGCCCGGCCTGGAATTCAGGAACATCGGGTGCCATCTGGTTGTGGTTGTTGGTCGGCAGCGTCAGCGTGGCCTGACCCGGTTCGCACCCCTCGGCGCGGACCTACTGCCGCGCCGGTCTTCGAGCGGCTTGCCAACGAACCTCACGCAAGACCCAGCTAGTGGGCAGCGCCAGGTCCGGTCGCCCGGGTTGCGAGCTCGTGGGTCTTGGCTGTCGGAGGTAACGGCTGTTCCATTCCTTAGGACCGGCGGGGTCAACTGGCTCTCATCGACGTACACACACGCGCCCGAGGGGCCACGCCGGATCCCGCAGCCGTGTACATCTGGGCCCCCCGGATCTCGCCAACGTAGCCACACCTCTGAAGGCAGGGAGGTGGATGGTCAGGTGGGCGATGTGCGGTCGAGTAGGCGCCGGATTTCCTGGGTGGCTTTGGGGAAGGCTGTGCGGAGGGTTCGAGTGGTGGCTGTGACCGTCCACCAGGTGAGGGTGAGGAGGTAGCCGGTGATGAAGATGGAGCTGGTGGGATAGGTGAACAGGAGGGCGTAGCCGATGGCGAGTAGAGGCGCGGTGATGGTTCGGGTGAGCGTGTGAGTGGTGACGGTGAGGACGGTGGCAACGGCGACGGCTGCGGCTCCGATGCTGCCGATGGTGATGGGGAAGGGGGTGAGGTCGGCGGGTGGGGTGAGGGTGACTGCGGATCGCATGAGGAGGATGCCGGTGGTGGCGATGGCTACGGGTAGGGCGTGGGGTCGGATGCGGCGTAGCCATTGGGGTAGGTCGGTGGTGGGGATGCGGGGGGCGGTGATGGCGATGGTGAGGGCGCAAAGGGTGAGGGGTAGTGCGGGCAGAAGGGACCAGTTGAGGTAACGGTTGAGGTCGAGGCCGAACGCGGTGCCGGTGGCGAGTCCGTAGAGGGCGGCGGTGGTGGTGCCGGTGAGGGCGGCGGTGAGGTAGGCGCGGCGGATGAGGGTGCCGGTGGTGTTCTCGTATCCGGTTGGTGGTGGGTGGGTGAGCCAGGTGGTGGGGGCGAGGTGGGCGATGGTGAGGGCGGTGAGCATGGCGAGGATGCCTGCGGCGGCGAGCTGGTGTACGGAGGTGTAGGCGGCGAGGATGGTGCCGTAAGGCTGGTAGGTGTCGGCGGTGGTGATGGTCTGGATGAGTAGGGCGAGGGAGCAGGCGCCGGTGACGGCGGCGGCGGTGAGGTGGCTGGGGCGTAACCGGACCCGGGGCAGCGGGGTGCCCCCGGCGGTGGGGTTGTTGGTGAGGTGGAGGGCGCCGTCGGTGGTGGCGTGGGGGTCGTGGACGACGGTGGCGGGTCGGGCGGTGGCCTGTTGGAGGTGATCGGTGACGGCCGGCAGGGTGGGGTCGTGGTGGACGATGACGTCGTACAGGTGGGTGGGGTCGATGTCGGTGGCGTCGAGGAGGTGACTGACGGCGGCGGGGATCTGGTCGAGGACGGGCTTGGTGGCGGTGGCGAGGTCGTGTTGGGTGAGTACAGCGGGTGGGTGTGGTTCGGGCAGGAGGACGGCGGTCCGGTCGTGGGTGGTCAGGGTGTGGCGGGCCTGGTGGAGGGATTGGGTCAGGGTCCACCGCAGTCGTTGGTCTTCCAGGGTGTTCGGGTGGGTGAGGCGGTGTCGAAGGTCGGGGTCGTCGTCGAGGTGGGTGTTGGTGAGGTGATGCAGGAGCAGGGTGTCGGGGTCGATGTCGGGGTTGACGCTGGTGGTGGCGAGTTCGTGGTAGCCGTTGGGGGTGGTTTGCAGGACCGTGAGGGTGATGGGGTGGGTGGTGGCGTGGCAGATCAGCATGTAGGCGCCGTGGGGTGGCGGCTGGGTGCGGTGGGTGGTGACGTGGGCGGCGATGGCGGCGGGGGCGGTGACGAGGGCGGGTGGGGGTAGTCCGGCTTGGGTGGCGGCGGTGTGGAGGTGGTCGCGGCGGCGGGGTCCCCAGGACGGCGGGATGCTGAGCGTCAGCGCGGTGATCGGCGCCCCGGCGGCGTGGGCCTGGGCGGCGATGTGGGTGAGGACCGCTGCGGCGGCGCCGGCCGGATCGACGCTGTCGGTGGGGTGGGTGAAGGGGTGGGTGAGGTAGCGGTCGGGCCGGTTGACGGCGGCGGCGTGGGCGGCGGGTCCGGTGTGGAGGTGCCCGGTGTCGGGGTCGGCGTAGACGCCGGCGGGCATGAGGGGGTGGCAGTCGATGAGCAGGGGGGTCCGGTGTTGCCCGTGGCCTAGGGTCGCGGTGATCGCTGACGCGGCGAGGTCGATGCAGAGGTGTCCGGGGCCTCCTGGCATGAGGGGCAGTCTGCGGCAGTCGGGATCCGGATGGTCAACTCCGTATCGGCGGGGTGGTCCTTTCTGCGCGGATGGTGAGAAACGTTCTGGTCGGGGGTGTACCGGGTTGGCGGCGTTCGGGTATTGAGGAGAGTTCGCGCTGGGCTCCGTGGGGGAGGAAGCGATGCCGAAGGACTCGCCGTCGTCGCGGAAGGTCGCCGAGTACGGGCAGCGGCCCACCGTGTACGCCGCGCCGGCCAGCTCGGTTGCGGTATCGCCTCGCCGTCTGTCTGGTGTGGTCGGCTCGTTGGCAGGTCTGGTGGTTTTCCTGGTGGGTCCGCCGGTGGGGTTGTGGTGGGTGGCGGGTAATCCGGTGGACTTGTTGCCGTCGTGGGGTCAGGTCCTGCGGCTGTTCGACCAGGTCGACGGCCGGCTGAACGCACAGACGCTGACTGCGGTCGCGGTCTGGGCCGGCTGGGTGCTGTGGACGTTGTTGGTGCTGCTGTTGGTGGCGCAGGTCGTCGCGGTGGTCGCCCGGCGCCGGTTGCCGTTGCCGGGATTGCCGGCGCCGCTGCATCGTTTGGTGGTCGGGCTGGCCGGGTCGGCTGCCATCGCCGTGACTGCCGCCGGCCGGCCCGACCCGACGCCGCCGGGGCAGGTGCGGGTCCCGGCGCAGGCCGCGGCGCCGGTGCAGGAGTCGATTGTGGTGCCGGGACCGGCGACGGTGCACGTCGGAGCGACCAGCTACTCGTACACGGTTCGCCGAGATGACACGCTGTCGAAGATCGCCGACGTCTGGCTGGGGGATGCGAACCGGTGGCCGGAGATCTGCGCGTTGAACCGGCACCGCCACTTCCCCTCCGTCGGTGGTGTCCTGCGCGACTGCGACCTCATCTACCCCGGCTGGGACTTGCACCTACCGGCGGATGCCACCCCACCACCGCAGGCCCGGCAACGACCGGCCGCACCGCCCGACAACCCGCCGCCCCCGGCCGCCGGACCCGACCCGGGTGAAGACTCTGACCAAGATCCCGACGGCGTGGTCGAGCCGCCGGCCGCCGCTCCACCCGCCAACGCACCAGCATCGCCATCGCCGGACGCGCCGTCAGAAGCCGCGGATCCGAGTTCCCCCGAGGCTGACCCACCAGGGCCGGTGGCCGACGACGATGGGGTGCGGCTGGCCGACGGCAGCTTCGTCACGTGGGCGCTGGCCGCCGCGATCACCGCCGCCGCCGCGCTGGTGTGGCTGCAACGCCGCCGCCGGCACCAACCCCACGCGACCGGCACGGCCGGGGTGCGGGCGTTGCCGGGGCCGGTCCCGGACCTGCAACGGATGGTCACCGCCCATCCGGATCTGCCGGTGCCGGCCGATGCCGGTGACCGCGCCGCCGCCGTCCCCGCCCAGCAGACACCGCCGCCAGGCGGCCTCGCCATGACCGGCCCCGGAGCACCGGGTGCGGTCCGGGCGCTGATGGTGGCCACCCTCGCCTCCGGCGGCCCCCGCCGCCCCGACGTACGCGGCGAGGTCATCATCGACCGGGCCACCCTCACCGCCCTCCTACCCGCCGCCGACGTCGAGGCCTCACCGCGGCTGCGGATCACCGCCAGCCTCGACGACTCCCTCACCGAGATCGACGTCCGGCTGCTGCACCGCAGCCGCGTCCTGCATGAGCACGGCCTCGCCGACCTGGACACCCTGCGCGAACGCGTCCCCGCCGAGGAACCCTTCCCGCCAGTGCTGCTGATCAGCATGCCGCCTCCACCTGGCAACGACGCCCGCCTGCGGGCCGTCCTCGACCTCGGCGCCACCATGGACATCACCGGGCTGTTCCTCGGCGATGGGCAACCCGGCGCGACCGTCACGGTCGCCGCCGACGGAACCACCCAACCCACCGCCGTGTTCTCCGGACCGGTGTCGGTGATCACGGAAACGGCGGCGGTCGCGATCCTGACGACACTGCGTGAGGCCCACACCGGGCAACCACCCACCAGCGGCCAGGACGAGCCGCACCAACCCGCCATCGTCCCTGCCGCAGCACCGCCCAACGACCCCGTCGAGACGCCAGTTGCGGAGGAGGCGGCCACACCGGCCGGCCCTGACCCGGTGACCCGGCAGCCGCCGAAGGCGCAGCTGCGGGTCCTCGGCCCGCCACGGGTGGAGAACATCACCCTGCCGGGACGGCCGCTGCGCCGCAAGGCCGCCGAGATGGCGGTCTACCTGGCCTGCCACCCCGACGGGGCCGACACCCGCACGATCGGCGAGCACCTCTCACCGGATGTCCGGCTCCGCCAGGCAGACCAGCAGGTCCACACCAACGCCTCCAACCTGCGCCACGTCCTCGGACGCGCCGCCGGCCCCCGCCCCGGCGGCCACCTCCTCAAACACGGCACCACCGCCCGGTACCGGCTCGACCCGGCGACGGTATCGGTCGACCTGTGGCACCTGCGCGACCTGCTCACCCAGGCGCGGATCGCCCCCACCGCCACCCGCGCCCGACTGCTCCGCGAGGCGTGCGACCTCTACACCGCACCCCTGGCCGATGGGTACGACTACGACTGGATCGAACCCCACCGGGAGCAAGCCCGCCAATGGGCCACCGAAGCCCACCTCCTCCTCGCCGAAGACCTCCTCCCCCACGAGCCGCAGACCGCCTCGGACCTGCTCGACAAGGCCATCGGTCAGGACCCGTACCACGAACAGCTCTACCGCACCGCGATGCGCGCCCGCCACGCCCTCAACGACCCCGACGGCATCCGTACCCTGCTGCGCGCCCTCACCCGGGCCCTCGCCGACCTCGACGCCGAACCCGAGCCGGCCACCATCGCCCTCGCCGACCAACTCGCCACCCAGCTACGTCAGTGACGCGCGCAGGACCCCGCCCGGCGACGGAGCATCCCTGGTCCGTCACCGAGCAGCGTGACCACCAGATGGGAGGCCGGCTCTACCAGCCGGCCCGGCGCTCTCCGGACGGAATCCAGGTCGCGACGCGAATGGCAGCCGGCGATGGCTGCTGCGGCAGACGCCGCAACAGCTTCTCCGCGTCGACCAGCGGACCCGACGACAGCTGCTCCACCTGCTTGCGCCGCCGATTCGAACTGGCGAGCAATTGCTGCCGCCGCGGCACGTTTCCGGTACGAGGCCGGACCGGGTAACGGCCGTCGTTGGACCGCGTCGACCCAGCGGACGGCTCCGGCCGGGCGGCCTGAAGCTGCGCCCGCGCCAAAGCCAGCTCCTTCTCCAGCACCGCGACGCGGGCCCGGAGCCGGTCAATGATCGCCTGCATGGCCGACAGGGGATCCCCTCCACGGTTCGGGGCAGGACCGGCGTCTGCCGGGTCGCGCGGCGCGGGCACGCCGGTAGGGGCCGGTTCTCCCCGGGCGGATTGGTAGAGAACGGCAAACGCGGCCTGGGTCCGCTGACGCCGGTCCTCGGGTACGACGTAGCGGACCACGAGCATCGCCGTCTTCCATGGCGGCCCCTTGGACTCCACCGTGAAGTGCCGCGACAGCTCCTTGCGGATCCTGTCGCGTCCCCGGTTGCTGGAGGCGGAACAGCGGTGCAACAGGCGCGCGAACCGGCTCCAGGTGTCGACAGCCCCAATGTCCGGGTGGCGCTCTACCTCCTCACGGACGGCGAGGAGGTAGGCCGCGACGGCGCCGGAGCCGTACCGCGCCAAGCACTGCGCCCGGATCGTTTCCGCAGGTACAAGGCGATGCCTTTCCGCACCACCCGATCCAGGAGTTAACGACGACTCATCGTCGGCGGTCATGTCGGTCCTTCCAAGAGCTACATGACAGTCGGCAGAGGGATAGAGACCGGCGAGCAGATGCCAGCTGCCCCACCGGATCTGTCATTCTCGACCGACACAGCCGCCGTCGTGGCCAAACCGACGGATCTTCCGACACATGTTGGCTGGGTTGTCCTGGCCGGGTTGTACCCGTGCCCTGACCGCCGTCCCGACCTCACGTCGCACCTCGACCAACCCTGACCAGGGCGGTACCACACTCTGGTCAGCCTGGCCGGGATCAATCGGGTGGCTACCCGGCCATGAAACTGACCAGGCCCCTTGGCGCCAACCCGCATCCATGTTGAAGTGTGACGCGTCCCCCAAGGGACCGAATCACGGATTCATTCATCCCTCGTTCTACACACCCGGTGGAAATTCCACCGGCAACCGTTGTTCCTCGCCTTGACCGCGAGGGTGCCCTTTATGGAGACGGATATGGCATGTGATCAAACGCGGCCCGCACCAGGCCGTGTGCGAACAGCGCGGCTGCTATGCGCGGTGTCGCTGCTGACCGACGGAGGTACCGTCATGGCCGTGATCGTGGGTCGAGAGGACGCCGCCGCGTGCGCCGGCGCCCTCTCGACCGCACTCCGGTCCGCCGCGCTGCTCTTGGAAGGACCGACGCGGCGGTAACCGGATGGGGGCTGACGTGCGGGGCCAGGCCGACCGGCCCGGTCCCGCCGTCACGCCAGCATCAACGTAACGGCAACGAGGCCAACAAACCACACCGCCCACGCGAACCGCACCATCAGCCATTCGATCACCTGAGTGGACCAGACCAAACCGGCGTAGGTACTACCCGATACGAGTGAGCGACAGACAGACAGTACGTCTATTTGCGGTCAAAATGATGTATGCGGGCTGATGGATCATATCGAACAGTTCTCCCAGAGCGCAGATGCCTTCCGTCGAGGCTGATTTCGACCACGACGTAGACGGGCCGGTTCGCGACCTGCCCTTGGCTGGCTTCGTTCGCGAGATTGGGCGCCAGCTGTTCGCGACGTTCGGCGCTACGTTGCCGGCGCCGCGTGCCGAGACGTTCATGAGAACCGGCGCCTCTTGTGGATCTTGCCCGCCGGTGGCGCCGGCGGTAGCTTCGGAGCGCGTTCACTCTCCGTGCAGTCAATCATGAACCGAGCCGGGTGCGTGTGTGCGGAGCCGATGACAGGACATCCCCCTACGCGCGTCGAGATACTCCCAGGTGCAAGTTTATTAAGGCGAGCAGCTCCACAAGTGCGGGCGACGGCTTCCCGGACAGCGTTGCGTCAGACTCAAGCGGCGCTGCGATCCTGCACGCCGCCGCCACTCTTTCCTCGATGTACCGGATAACGTGCTGCTGTCGCGTAGCGGTCAGTCGAGGTCCAGGGCAAGGCGTTGATCGCTACGTTCCGGATGAGAGTTCACTATCACCTCGCGGGCCGGGAAGCCTCGTTGTGTGGTTTTCGGGGACCGGATTGTGGAGGTTCGCTCGGACTGGGTCGGGTTGCGGCTGTTCCGAGACGTGTTGCGGCGCCGGTTGCGTCGGTGTCGGGGGTGGATGGTGTGGTCCATGATGGCGGTATGACGCGTGGCGCCGGGATCAGGTGGCTGGGCTGGCTGGTAGCTGGGCTGCTGGCGGTGGTTGCCGGGGTGTGGGTGTTGGCGGGCCGGTTGACGGCGGATCAGTTGGGTACGGCTGATCAGGTGGCCAGTGTGGTGGCCGCCGTGGTGGCGGTGGGGGGTGTGCCGCTGGCGGTGTACGGGGGGGTCCTGGCCCGGCGTGCGCTGGCGTCGGCGGGTCCGCCGCAGGCCGCCGACGGTGGCCTGGTTCAGAAGGTCCGCGCTGGCCGTGACGCGACCGTGGTCGGCCGGGACATGACGATCGGCCAGGGCAAGAGCCGGGGCCGGCGGGGTTGCGGGCAAGCGGGTGACGATCGGGTCGAGAGGCAGGATGTGCGGGCCGACCGGGACGCGACCGTGGTCGGCCGGGATCTGCATGTCGAGGAGGGGCGGGACCGACGGTGACCGCTTTGCCCGGGTTGCCGGGCGATGTGGTGGTCGGCGGACGTCGTCAAGATGTCGTTGCCGGGCGGGACGCGTACGTGATCCGCCGGGACCTGATCATCAACCAGACGGGTGTGCCGCCGTTCACGGTGGACAGGTTCGTGGACCTGCCGGCGGCCGGACTGGGAGAGCTGACCGAATCGCGGGGGCAGCCGAGCAGGTTGCTGACCGCGCGACGTCAGGCGATCGTGTTCACTGGCCGTACCGGTGAGCTGGACGCACTGCGGCGTTGGCGGGACGATCCGGCCGTGCGCCGGGTGTGGGCGTGGCATGGCCCGGGTGGGCAGGGTAAGACCCGTCTCGCGCAGGAGTGGGGCCGGCTGAGCGCTGCGGCGGGGTGGCGGGTCGCGGTGGCCGGGCATCACGACGCGGCTCCGCCGGAGGAGGACGCGAAACCGTTGGGCACGCCGTGGCGGTGGTTGCCGGCCGGACGTCGGGGGCTGCTGCTGCTGGTCGACTATGCGGAACGGTGGCCTGTGCACGACCTGCTGCGGCTGCTGGCCGACTGCCGGACCCGGGCGCCGAAGGTGCGGGTCCTGCTGCTGGCCCGCTCGGTTGACTGGTGGCCCACGATCACCGCCGAACTGCCCCGGCTCGGCTACACCGCTGGCACCTCTGACGGTGAGCCGCGGCTGCTGGCGGCGTTGGCCGGCGACGGGCCGGGCCGGCGTGTGCTGTTCGAAGCGGCCTGTCAGCGGTTCGCCGAGATCTATCAGCCCGACAGGCCCGCGCGTGGCTGGCCGGGCCGGTGGGAGCCGCCCGGTGACCTGGGTGACGACCGGGTGTACGGGACCACCCTGGGTATCCACATGATGGCGCTGGCCACCGTCGACGCCTGCACCCGGCAGACCGTCCCGCCGGGTTCAGCCGGTGACGTGACCCGCTACCTGCTGGACCGTGAACGCGCCTACTGGGCGCGGCTGCACGGCAGCGTCCCGGACACCGTGACCGCGGCGGCGCGCACGGTGTTGCTGGCCTGCCTGGCCGGGCCCCAGTCCCGCGATGACGGGATCCGGTTGCTGACCCGCACCAGGCTGGCCGACGAGGTGGCGGGGCAGAGGCTGCTCGACGCCCACGACCGCTGCTACCCGCCACCGGGTACCGGCACGGTGCTGGAACCGATGTATCCGGACCGGCTCGCCGAGGACTTCATCGCGTTGAGCCTGCCCGCCAGCCCTGCCGGGGGACCGGTCACTGCCAGCGAGCACGCCGACTCCTGGACGGCGGCCACACTGCTGACCGCCCACCGTACTGCGGACGACACTTTCGCCTACACGCCCGGCCCGCTGACCTCCCGTCCCGACGGGCAGAAACCCCCGGCCCACGCCGCCCGGATCCTGATCTTCCTGGCCGCCGCGGCCGGCCGGCACCCGCACGTGCACGGCTGGTTGCACACCCTGCTGACCACCGACCCGGCCCTGGCGGTCCACGCCGGCGGGACCGCCCTGACCGCCGTCGCCGCCTATACCAGCCCCGCCCTCGCCGAAACCATCCACGCACTGCTGCCAGAACGCTCCCTGGACCTCGCCCCCGCCGCCGCCGTCCTGGCCCAGCACCTGTACGACCACACCGACGGCAGCGACGAACAACTCGCCCGACACTCGTGCACCCTCGCCATCCGACTCGCGAACACCGGCCGACGCGAGCAGGCCCTGGCACCGGCCGAGGAAGCTACCGGCATCTACCGCCGGCTGGCGAAGGTGAACCCCGACGCCTACCTGCCCGACCTCGCCGCGTCGTTGAACAACCTCGGCATGATCCTGTCCGTGCTGGGCCGGCGGGAGCAGGCCCTGGCACCGGCCGAGGAATCCACCGGCATCTACCGCCGGCTGGCGAAGGTGAACCCCGACGCCCACCTGCCCAACCTCGCCGCGTCGTTGCACAACCTCGGCATGATCCTGTCCGTGCTGGGGCGGCGGGAGCAGGCCCTGGCACCGGCCGAGGAAGCCGTTACCATCCGCCGCCGGCTGGCCGAGGCCAACCCCGACGCCCACCTGCCCAACCTCGCCACGTCGTTGAACAACCTCGGCAACCGCCTGTCCGAGCTGGGGCGCCGCGAGCAGGCCCTGGCACCGGCCGAGGAAGCCACCGGCATCTACCGCCGGCTGACGAAGGTGAACCCCGACGCCCACCTGCCCAACCTCGCCACGTCGTTGAACAACCTCGGCATGATCCTGTCCGAGCTGGGCCGGCGGGAGCAGGCCCTGGCCCCGGCCGAGGAATCCACCGGCATCTACCGCCGGCTGGCGAAGGTGAGCCCCGACGCCTACCTGCCCGGCCTCGCCATGTCGTTGAACAACCTCGGCAACTGTCTGTCCGGGCTGGGGCGGCGGGAGCAGGCCCTGGCCCCGGCCGAGGAAGCCGTTACCATCCGCCGCCGGCTGGCCGAGGCCAACCCCGACGCCTACCTGCCCGACCTCGCCATGTCGTTGAACAACCTCGGCAACCGCCTGTCCGAGCTGGGGCGGCGGGAGCAGGCCCTGGCACCGGCCGAGGAAGCCACCGGCATCTACCGCCGGCTGGCGAAGGTGAACCCCGACGCCCACCTGCCCGACCTGGCCATGTCGTTGCACAACCTCGGCAACTGTCTGTCCGGGCTGGGCCGGCGGGAGCAGGCCCTGGCACCGGCCGAGGAAGCCACCGGCATCTACCGCCGGCTGGCGAAGGTGAACCCCGACGCCCACCTGCCCGACCTCGCCATGTCGTTGAACAACCTCGGCATGATCCTGTCCGTGCTGGGCCGGCGGGAGCAGGCCCTGGCACCGGCCGAGGAATCCACCGGCATCTACCGCCGGCTGGCGAAGGTGAACCCCGACGCCTACCTGCCCGACCTCGCCGCGTCGTTGAACAACCTCGGCATGATCCTGTCCGTGCTGGGGCGGCGGGAGCAGGCCCTGGCGCCGGCCGAGGAATCCACCGGCATCTACCGCCGGCTGGCGAAGGTGAGCCCCGACGCCTACCTGCCCGACCTCGCCATGTCGTTGTGGGCGTACGGGTGGGTCTGCGTGAACGCGAAAACCAACTACGCCGAGGCTCTGGAATCGATCACCGAGGCGATCAGCCTCTATGAGCCGCTCGTACGCCAGCTGCCGCAGATGTTCGCCGGACAGATGTTCTCGGCCTATCGAACCCTGGCGGACGTGCTCGACGGTCTTGGTCGTACAGAGGAGGCCACCGAGTTGCGCCAACAACTCAACAAGACAGCCGGTGGTGGGCCAGAAACGCAATGACGGTTGGGGTTCAGGGAGGACCCGGCGGGTCGCAGCGTACATAATTATGGGTCTTGTGTCGTTTGTGTGGGTGGTTTGCTAGATCATCATCTGGGGAGTTTGGGTTGGTGGCCGCCGAGGCTGAGCATTGCTAGGGCGATGAGGGCGTCGGCGCTGTGGTAGCCGAAGGCGATCCGGGTGATGAGGCGGATTTTGGCGTTGACGGATTCGATGCGGCCGTTGGACAGGCCGTGTTCGATGGAGGCGATGATGGCGTCGCGGTGTCGTATGACGCGGCGTTGTAGGTCGATGAAGGTGTCGATGCGGCTGCGGCGGGCCCATCCGATCCATTTGTCGAGGGCTTCGACGGCGTCGGTGTGGCTGGTTCTGGCCAGGGTGAACACCAGGCGTAGGCCTTCTTTCAACGCCCAGGCCCGGTAGAGGCGGGGGTGGGTCTTGGCGATCCAGTCGAGCTTGGCTCGCTGGTTCTCGGTGAGGTTCTCCGGGTTCTTCCACAGTGCCCAGCGGGTGTTCTTCAGCTTCCGGGCTTCGCCGACCGCGACACCGCGGCGGCCGGCCCCTCGGCCGGTGGCCTGGTTCCACACCTGTCGGCGGACCTGATCGACAGCGTCAGCCGCCCAGGCCACGACATGGAACGGGTCGGCGCAGCGGACCGCGTTCGGGCAGCGGCGACGCACGACCGTGGTGATCCAGTCGGCGCCGTCGGCGGACACGTGTGTGATCTTGGCGGCCCGGTCGGGGCCGAGTAGGTCGAAGAAGGTGTCCAACGTGGCGGCGCTCTTGCCCTGCGCCGCCCACACCAGCCGGCCGGTGTCGTGATCGACCACGACCGTCAGATAACGGTGGCCCTTCTTATAGCTGACCTCATCGATACCGATCCGACGCAACCCCGCGAACCGGTCGACGAGCCCGCCGGTGTCGGCCCATACCCGGGCCACGATCGCACCGACGGTGCGCCACCCGATCCGCATCAACCGCGACACCGCCGACTTCGCCGTGTGCACCGCCAACCACGCCACCGTCGCGTCGAACGCCCGGGTATGCCCGGCACCGTGACGCGCCCACGGCACCGCCGCGACCACCACCCCATGGACCGCACACGACACCCGCGGCGCCTGCGCCTCGACCTCAGCCCGCAACACACCCAGATCCAACGCCCGCCACCGCCGCCGCGTCCCCGCGTCATAACGCGGACACCGCCGGCCACAATGCGGACACCGCTGCCGGGCGCCCTTACGCACCCGTACCCGCACCACCACCAACGCCTCGCCAGCGTCGAACTCGACGCCCTCCACCACCGCCTGCTCGACCCCCACCACACCAGCCCATATCATGGCAGAACGCATGCCGTTGCTCCGTCTCCGAGTTCTCGCACTTCACCGGTCGAGAACTCCAACGGGACAACGGCATGCGCCGTCACCACCCCACCAAACACCCACTAAACCGACACAAGACCCATAATTATGCATAACCCTCGGCGACAGCGACGCACGGATCTGCCGCGAACCGATCGCTACGTAGCGTAGCCACGCTGCCGCTGGGTGAGCCGTGCGGTCGTGCCGATGTTAGGGCGTCGCCTACAGGCGTTCATCGTGGTGGGCCGGTTACCGCCTGGCCGATCAGGAAAGGAACGGGCGCTCCGAAAGGCGACGCTTATCTGCGGGCGGTGATGCCGGTCAGGAAGATGTCCACTCCGGCGAGGAACTGCTCACGGTCGTCATGTTCGTGCAGTTGCGAGGCCGCGTCCTGCACGATCGGGTCCGGGTCGTGTTGCGCCCATTGTGCCGCCAGAGTCTCCAGGTATGCCTTGCGATCCGCGTCGCTGGTCACTCGCCGGGCACCGGTGGCGTATTGTGCTGCCGCGCCGAGGACGTAGTTGACCAACGCTGATCCGGCGTCCGCCCTGGCCGGCCCGGGCACGCCGAGGCGCTGCAGCTGTGACCCGACACACTTCCAGATCCGGAAGACGGCGGGTTGCCATGGTTCGCGGGAGAGCTGGGTCCCGACCCACGGGTGCGCGTCGATCGCGTCGAAGATCCCGAGCGCGAGAGCACGGATGGCCTGCTCGGGGTCTTGGTCGTCGTCGGCTCCCGCCGTTACCCGTCCCACGACGTCGTCCGCAGCCGCGGCGAGCAGGTCCTCCTTGTTGGCGATGTGGTGATAGATCGCGCCGCGGCCGGTTGACAGGTGAGCCGTCAGCGCGCGGACCGTCAGACCCGCCTGTCCCGTCGCGTCGAGCACCTCGATGGTCGCCTCGATGATGCGGTCCCGGGACAGCGCATCGCTGCGTCTGGTGTTTCGCGGCGTGGGGATGGTCACGTACACCATCTTGACACGGTTGGACCAGCGGTCCAATCTTGGAGTTGGACCGACGGTCCAAACTTCATCGAGAGGACTGACATGACCACTCCCGTCACGATCGTCGGCGCCGGCCTTGGCGGCCTCACCCTCGCCCGCGTCCTGCACCTGCACGACGTCCCGGTCACCGTCTACGACGCTGAGGACTCGGCCCAGGCTCGCACCCAGGGCGGCCAGCTCGACCTGCACGAGCACAACGGCCAGCGCGCCCTCGCGATCGCCGGCCTCACCCAGGAATATCGCGCGATCATCCACCCAGGCGGTGGAGCGCAGCGGGTCCTCGACCAGCAGGGCACCGTGCTCGCTGAGATCCCCGACGACGGTTCCCTGGCCCGACCGGAAGCGCTACGCGGCGACATCCGCCGCATCCTGCTCGAGTCACTGCCAGCCGGCACCGTTCAGTGGGGCAAGAAGCTCGTCGAGGCCACACCCCTCGGCGGGGGCCGGCACGAGCTCACCTTCGCGGACGGCTCGACAGTCACCACCGAGATTCTCGTGGGCGCCGAGGGGACCTGGTCGCGAGTAAGAGCACTCCTGTCGGACGAGAAACCGACGTACGCGGGCATGAGCTACATCGACACCTACCTGCACGATGTCGACAACCGCCACCCCGACGCGGCCAAGGCCGTCGGCGACGGCGCCATGTACGCACTCATCCCCGGCAAGGGATTCCTCGCCCACCGCGAAACAAACAACATCATCCACACCTACGTCGTGCTCAACCGGCCGATCGAGTGGTTCGCTGACATCGACTTCGCCGACGCCGACGCCACGAAGACGCGGATCGCGGCCGAGTTCGAAGGATGGGCACCCGAACTGACCGCCCTGATCACCGACGCCGACACGACGCCGATCCTGCGCAGCATCCACCAGCTCCCCGACCACCACCGATGGCCCCGCACGCCCGGCGTGACACTGCTCGGCGACGCCGCACACGTGACCGTCCCCGGCGGCGAAGGCGCGAACATCGCCATGCTCGACGGAGCCGAACTCGGCGAGGCGATCGCCGCACACCCCGGCGACGTCGAGACCGCCTTCGCCGTCTACGAGGAAGTGATGTTCGCCCGCAGCGAGGCCGAAGCGGTCGCCGCGCACGAGACCATCGACCTCATCCTCGGCGACGGCGCACCCAACGGACTCGTCAACCTATTCAACGGAACCGACCAGGACGCCAATTGACTCCGTCAGCGCCGTCCTGAACGCTCGCTGGTCGCGTCCGTAGAACCACGAGCCGCGTCGAGCCCTCTCCCGTACCGCTTCGGGTACGGGGCCTCAGCCGTGCCTCGCGAGCCAGAACTCCCTCCCTTCTACCCCACACGTTCATGATCACATGGCGTGACGAGCGTTAACACCGAGCTACGGTCAATTGTCACGATCCCCGCGCTACAGAACGTGATGCCCCAGGCGGCGGTCCGGCGCGCGGATCTGCCGCGAACCGATCGCTACGTAGCGTAGCCATGCTGCCGCTGGGTGAGCCGTGCGGTCGTGCCGATGTGAGTGCATAGGCAGATAAATGCTTGCTCGCAAACAATGAGCGCTTTTCATTCTGTGTGACAGTCGGTTGCGACGCAGTGCAGGACGTCGCGGTGAACCGCTGGCTTCCCTGCGCTGATCTAATGCTGTCCCGCTGCTGCTACGTAGTCACTCGCCGGTTGTCGCTAATTCGAGTGGGTGGCGTCGCCTCCGTGGTGGTAATGGCTCGGAGGATGTGGCGACGTAGGAGCGCTAGGCCGAGGGCGGCTGTCAGTGCCACGGAGACGAGGAGGAACGCAGTCGTGGTGCCCAAGTGGTCATTGATCACGCCGCTGGTGAAGGAGCCCGCCGCGATGCCGAGTTGGCCGGCGGTCTGGAGCCAGCCGTAGGCCTGCGCGGTGTGTGGCGCGGGTGCGGCGCGGGCCACAAGTTCGTCTGCCACCGCGAGCCATGGTGCCAGTGCAAGCCCGAAGATTACGACGGCGACGGCCATCTGAGGCACGGTGCGGGGCAAGAGCAGAGTCATGGAGCTGACGCTGAGTACCGCGAGAAGGACAAGGTAGGCGCGACTGATGCTTGCGCGGCGGCCCCGGATGGCCAACAGCAGCCCACCGACCAGGCTGCCCGCCGACCAAACCGTGACCAGCAGTGCCGCCTGGTTGGGATGCCCGACGTTGGCGGCGAACGCTGGGATCAGAACCCACATTGCACCCATGCAGGTCATGTATCCGAGATGGATGCCGAGCAGCGTGCGGATCGCGCGTCGCCCGGACGCTGGCTGTCGCATTCTCAACGGGTGTTCGGCGTGGCTACGACGGGGGATGACGATGACGTTGACGATGAGAGCGATCGTGCCGATCGCGGCGAACGTCAGAAGTGCGCCGCCCGGTCCTGCGGTGGCGAGGCTCGCGGCGACCAGGAGCGGGCCGCCGACGTAGAGGAGTTCCTGTCCAACGGCGTTGACCGCGTACGCACGGGTCAGCGCCGAGGATTCCACCAGGGTTGGCAGCAGTGCGCGTCCGCTGCTGAGCACTGGAGGAGTGGCAAGTCCGGCAGCTGCTGCCAGCGCCACGAAGGCGAAGGGGCTGGCCGCGAAGGTGAGTCCGACCAACGTGACGAGGTGCGCCAGCCCGAAGGCAAGCAGTACGGGCCGGTCGCCGATGCGTCCCAGGAGGCGACCCGACAGTGGCGCGGTCAGCGCGAGGCCGATACTGCAGGCGGCGCTGGCGATGCCCGAAGTGGTGAAGCTACCGGTGTTGTGATGCCCGAGCAGAACGACGAGTAGTTGTCGCATCGCCACGGGAAGCTGCGCGAGGTTCATGGTGATGATGACGGCCGTCGCCCGACGAGGTAGATTCACAAGTTATGAATTTACCTGTCAAGGTAGGCCCAAACCTGCTGGGGGCGCTGACCCTGTTCGTCAACGGCAGGATGCGGGCTGCGGTCACGGACCGGGCTGGTGCCGGTGGTGCGTTGGCCGACGCGGTTATCGTGATCAAGGATCAGCCAGGTGTGACCGCAGACTGGCTGGGCCGGGTGCTGGAACTCTCCCAGCCAGGCGCCGCCCACCTGGTTCGTCGACTTCTTCAGCTGGGCTGGGTAGAGAGACGCGCCGGCACTGACGCACGGAGCCGATCACTGCACCTCACCTCATTGGGCACGACCGTCGCTGAGGAGATTCTGCAGGCGCGCCATCAAGTATTGGCAGACGTGGTGGAGTCGCTCTCGACACGGCAGCGCGAACACCTCGTGGACATTGCCAGGACCCTCCTACGTCCCCAGGCTCGCGATGGTGAGGCCCTGGCCCAGCTGTGCCGACTATGCGACCGCTCGTGTTGCCAAGAGTGTCCGGTACATGCTGGCTATCTCGATCACCAGACCGATCATCGAGAGCGAGGTGACCGAGACTCGTGAACTCGGCCAGCGAGGTGGTCCTCGATCGGGGTGCTGAGCAGTTGACGGGCCGCGTTGGCGTACTTGATACCTGTGCTCTCGGCGACGCCGAACATCTCCACGAGGTGTAGCGGATCGGCGCCGCAAGCCAGTGCCTCATCGAGTTGTCGGTCGATGCGCAGCTTCTCGATGCTGGCGGTCACGCCGCGCAGTAAGGGTCTGCTGCACCGATAGGTGACATCTTAGATGGCTTGCCCGAGGGGTCCAGGCAGACGTGTATCCGATAGGCACAGTCGGTTCCACATGACGGAGCCGACAAAGCCGCCGTTGCTGGCGCCGGACGCGCACGGATCTGCCGCCGGTCGTGTGCGCGTCGGTGCTGGCACCTCCGTCACCTTGGGTAGCCGCCGACCCGGTGCGAGGAGACCCGACGTGGTCGGGAACAGTGTGTGCACCTGGCTTACCGATATAGGCCCGGTACGGTCTGACGATACGCTCCCTCGGTGGCTGAAACCGGGAAGGCGGACAGAGCGGCGGGGATCCGAGTCTTGACGGAGATGGCACGGACGATGCTGGCATCCGGCGCCGACGCGGATCAGGTAGCCAAGGAACTGCTCCGGCGCACCGACTCCCCTATCTCGGCAACCAAGGCTGTTGCCGACGCGACTGGCATGAGCTTGGGCGACGCGAAGTGGGTCGTACACCGCAACCTCGAACCTGCGGTTCGCGAGGCTGCAGAGAGCCTCTGGGACGAACTGCTCGACGGCATCAGTCGCCTCCAGGAACCGCCGAGCACCCCAGATCTGGCCGTTGAACCAGCGGAATGAGGTGACGCGACCCGGGATACCGTCACGATGATCAGGTGCATTGATCTGCCGCGTACTGCGCAGCACGGAGCGTGATGCCCAGGGTTGCTGCAGCGCTCGCCCGACGGCCGGCCTGGTTCTCGAGCCGGCAGGAGATGGGGCTGCTGTCGGCGTCAGACGACCATGGCGTGGATGCCGGTCGACAGCCATCCACCTATCGCTGCCCAGTACAGGAGTTGGAGCGCTTCGGTCTTGGTCCAGGCCAAGCCGAGTTGGCGCAGGGCCGGTATGCGGGCGTGTGGAAGGACTCTCGGTGGGGACTCCAGGTCATTGAACCTAAGCAGTTCAGTGCTATCCGAGTGGCGCCCCGTGTGCGCTCATCCAGCTCTGCGGGTCGACGGCCCCGTTGCTGCTGGAATCGGCGTTGACGTGCACCTCGTAGTGCAGGTGGGGACCGTTCGAGTGGCCGGTGGACCCGACGCGGCCGATCGGTTGCCCGGCGATCACCGGATCGCCGACGTTCACGTTCGGCCGGGTCTGCAGGTGGCAGTACCGGGTGATGATCCGGCCAGGATGGGCGATATCCAGGTACCAACCACACCCACTCGTAAATTCGGGGCTCCCGTCGCGGTCACAGCCCCACTCACCGCCGGTGCGGTTGTCGATCGCGTTGCAGCGCAACCGTTCGACGGTGCCAGAGGCGGCGGCGACGATGATGGCGTGCCGGGCCGCACCGAGGTCGACCCCGTCATGGCCCGGCCGGGAGCTGGTGCGGAATCCGGAGACGACCAGTGCGCGTACCGGCTGGGTCCACCCCTGCGCGGAGACACCGCTGCACGGGTTGATCCCCACCGTGGATAGGCCCGACGCCGCACCGACGTGGCTGACCAGGCGTATCGCGTCGGCGGTATGCTTCGCGTACGCGTCTGGGTAGGCCGAGAGCTGCACCTTCTGGGCTGCTTCGGTGAGCGGCATCTGTTGCCAGCCCTCGACGGTGAGCAGCTTGTCGAAGAACTTGCCCGCCTGATATGCCGGATCCCTCAGCTGTTGCGGGGTGCCCCACCCCTGCGAGGGGCGTTGCTGGAACAGCCCGATCGAGTCGTCCGCACCGCCGGCCAGGTTCCGCAGGCGGGACTCCTGCATGGTGGTGGCGGTGGCCACCACCCATCCCCACGGCGGCACGGCTTTGGTGTTGCCGACCGCGAGGATCGTCGCCACGTGGGAGAGTTGTTCGCCGTCCCAGCCGTCGAGGGCCGGGATCGGCCCTCCCGAGGTGACCGGGCCGGGTACGACTGCTGCGGTTGTGGGCGGTGCCTCCGTGGCGGGAACGCAGGTCGCGCCGCCGCCGACGATCGCGGCCCCGCCGAGCAGCGGGATGGCGATGATCACGGCGAGGACCGCGACGATGAGGCTGATGAGTTTCCGCATGGCAGCTCACTCCTTCCGGGCGTGAAACGGAGAAAGGGCCGGTGGGCCGCCCTCACGGGGCGGCACACCGACCTCAGGTGAACTCGTGGTGTGGCGACGTGCTATTCGGCGGCGTCGGGCTGCGGCGCCTCGGCGTCGGCCGGCGGCAGTGCGCCGTCTGCCTGGCTGTCCTGCGCCGGTACGCCGTCGGCGCCGGGGTTGGTGTCCTGGCCGCCCTCGGAGTCACCGTCGGGCGGCTCGGTAGCCGTGAGCTTGTAGCGCATGGGCTTGTCGCCGATCAGCTCAGCGATCCCGTTGCGCTCCAGCTTCTCCAGGGCGTTGTTGATCGCACCGGTGCTGCGGCCGGGCAGGTGGACGGCGACGCGACCGCCGGTCCAACCGATCACTCCGCCGAAGCCGGGCAGCGGCTCCTTCCGCAGCACCTTGGCGACCATGGCCTCCAGCTCGCCGGGGCGCAGCTTCGGCAGGCCGTTGGACAGGATGACCGGCTCGCCGGGCTCGCCGCGTCGAACCTGCGGCATGTCCTTGCGGCACTTACCGCAGAAGGCCGGGGTCTTCTGCCAGCAGCATTCGCAGATTTTCGGCATCTGCGTCTGGCAGCCGCGGCACAGCTTCGGCGGTTCCGCCTCGGTCTTCTTCTCGTCGCCGTCCTGGGTGGCCTCGCCGTCCGGCTCGGCCTCGGCGTCGGGCTGCCCACTGCCGTCGGGCGTGGCCTCGCCGTCGGCCGCCGCCTCGCCGTCGGGGGCGATGCCGTGACCCTCGGCGTCGCCGGTGGTCGGTGGGTCGGTGTTGGGCTGGGGGTCCGCCGCCGGGTCGGGTGCCTCGGCCTGCGTTGCGGCGTCCGCGTCCGTGGTGTTGGTGGCGGGCGGGTTGGCGTCCGGCTCGGTGGTGGTGTTGTCGCCGCCGTCCGGTTCCGGCTGGCCAGTCTCGGTGGCGGCCGGGGTCTCGGCGAGCTGCCAGCGGGTCGGGGCGCCGTCGGCGGGGTCACCGCCGTCGTCGACCTTGACGATCAGCCCGATCTTGGCCAGGTCGTTGAGGGCCTTGTCGGTGGTCGAGCGGCTGCGGCCGGTCCGGTCGCTCAGCTCGTGCACGTTGCCGGGTCCGGCTTTGAGCGCGTCGAGCGTGAGCCTCGCGCTGGGTGAGAGTTTCTGGTTGTCCATGGGGACAATTCCCTTCTGTGGTTGGTGCGGATAGGGCACAGCCCGACCCCCGGGAAGGGGGTCGGGCTCCTCTATGGGGGCGTCCGCTATGGGGCGGAGGCGCCGGCCTGTGCGGTCAGCCGTTCGGCGCCCGGGGTGAACTGCTGTTGCAGGCGGCGTAGGGCGGCGCGTTCGAGCTGCCGGACCGCGTCGACGCTTCGGCCCATCGCGTGGGCAGCGGCGTCGCGGGGGTAGCCGTCGATGTGCCGCAGTTGGATCGCTCGGCGCTGGTCCGGGGTGAGCTGAGCGAGGGCGTGCACGAACGTCATCCGCGTCACCGCCTCGGACAGCGTCGGCGCAGCCGATCCGAGCGGGTCCGACGCAGGGCCGCTCTGCTGGTCTTCGCCGACGGTGAGCACCGCGCGCAGGTAGCGCCGGTGGGACCACCGGTGGCGGGTCACCGCCCGTGCGGCGAGCCGCAGCATGGAGCCGGTCGGGTCGTCGCCGATGAGGGTCGGCTCGGCCAGGGCGAAGCAGTAGGCGTCATGGACGAGGTCGCCGACGGCGTCGCGGTCGCGGTCGCGCATCCGTACCGCGACGTAGCGGGTGACGGCGTCCAGGGTGAGCTGGTACAGCTGCGCGAACGCGGCTCGGTCGCCTGCGCGGGCGCGGTCGACGAGAGCGGCGTCGAAGGTGGCGCGTCGGTGGCGGTTGGTCACCGTGGGCCGGTGCAGTGGCTGGGCCATGGCAGGGTTTTCCTCCCTTGCGTGGTGCGGGGAAGTCCCGGGCATGGCCGTGCGGCCATGCCCGGGGTGCGCTCGTGCGGCGCGGAGTCGGCCGGGCGATGGCCGTGGTCACCGATGTGTCGACATCGGGGCGCGTCCGAAGGGGATTGCGCCGGTGCGGGTCAGGCGGTCAGCGCCTGCCGTTCGGCGGTGGACAGGTCGGCCGGGGTGCGGCCCTGCCACCGGTCGGAGTCGCGCAGCGCCCACCAGCGCAGGAGCGCTCGGCAGGCGGCGGCCTCGTCGTCGGCCGGTGGCAGCGGGTAGACCAGGTGCGGGCAGGTGCTGCGGTGCTCCGGATGCGTGTACGCGGTGGCTTGCCAGCCTTCGCTGCCGAGCCAGATCTCGCCGACGATCGCGCCGTAGCTGGTCAGCCCGTGTACCTCGGCGGCGATGTGGTCGGGCACCACGAACCACGCCCCGGTGTCGTTGGTGCTGAGCGCGACCATGCCCTTGCGCGGGTCGTACGGCTGTGCCCACAGGTGCCGTGCCCGCGTCTCGCGGGTGATGGACCGGTGCCGTCGCCAGATCCCGTACAGGGTCAACAGCGCCTGCCGTTGTGCGTCGAAGCGTTCGAGCTGCTGCATGACCCGGAAGGTGTCGACGTCCAGCGAGTGCGGGTAGACGTCGGCCAGCTCGGTGATCGTGTTGGCGTGCCGGCGGCAGGTGTCGCCGACGTGGCCGAGGACGCGGACGAGAAGTGCGGTGGTGGTGTTGAAGTCGTGTGCCTTGCGGGCTAGTTCGACGGCGACGTGCGCGATCGGGTCGCCGCTGTCGGTGGCGCCGGTGTCGTAGCGCCACAGGTGTTCGGTCAGCGCGTCGTTGGTGGCGACCGCGATAGCGGTCAGCGCGGGGTCATACGGCACGGTTGGGGTCTCCTCACAGGGGTGTTCGGGCCGCCCCGCCGGGCGGGCCGACATGGGGGCCGCCCGGCATGGGCCGGGGCGTATCGCCGCTCCATCCGCACGCCTGGTCAAGGCGCGGTGGAGGGCTCGAACGGCGAACAGCCGGTCGCGAAGGCGACCGGCTGTCCTGACAAGGAGTTGGTGGAGGGGATGGTTAGGGCTGTGCTCCGACCGTGACGGCGAGGATCTGGTGGCTGCGGCGCAGCTTGTGCAGATACGAGCCGGCTTCGGCCAGGAAGCGCAGCTTGTCGGCCAGCGACGATGAGGCGGGCTCCAGGAGCCGTCCGTCGTCGGTGACGACCGCGTCTCCGGTGATGGCCTGCTGCCAGTGCACGACCGTGTAGGTCGCTTCTCCCGCCTGGTAGGCGTCCAGTTCGTACGGGTCGAGTTCGACCGTGGACATCGGGTGGGAGTTGTAGGACAGCATCGCCAGCACGCGGGGCTGTTCCTCGAACCGCCGGCGGGCCTCCTCCACGGTGACCTTGGTGGGGTTGGCCTTGTGCTGGGCGAGGTAATCGCCCCAGGGCTTGGCGACCGGAAGGTTGCGGACCACCTGAGCCCAGGTGCGCCACCGGTAGACGGCAGCCGTGTTGGCTCGGGTGACCGCGGCGGTCAGGTCGAGGCGGCTCTTGCGGCCACCGGCGGCCCAGACGACCGCGCCGAAGCGGCGGGTCACCTGCACCAGGTGGCGAGCCGACCACTGGCTGAACCAGCCGATGAAGCGGGGCCGGCGGACCGGGAACATGGTGCGTGGCGTGCCAGCCGGCAGCTTGTGCCAGTCCAGGATCTCCGAGGCGGAGAACCAGTCGATGGGCTTGTCGGCGGGCATGCAGACGATGACGGTACGAGCGGTGCTGGTGTTGGTGGACACGGCAGGGTGCTCCCTTCGCAAGGGTCTTGCGGGCAGGTGGAGGCGCACCAGTGCCGTCGCCGAGAATGCGACCGCTGTTGACAACGCCGAGGCGAACACCAGCCGACCCGACAAGGGTGGGCTGAAGGTGTTCGCGCGGGGCGCGAGCGGGCGTGGGTGGCGACGAACGGTGCAGGAACAAATGGATGTGTTCGCACCGTAGCTTCGCCACCTGACAGGCGGGGCCCCGCCGGAAACCTTCGGCGGGGCCGTGACCTGCGGTGTTAGGAGCCGGGCCATCGACTGACAGGTCCTGTCAGGTCCGGTCCGACCCGTCGGAGGGTGCTGTCCGGTCAGGCCGCGAGGTCGGCCTGACCGGACAGGTCGAGCTGACCTGCGACCCAGTTCGGGTTGCTCGCGGTGTTCATGCCGTGGTCGGTGGGCAGCTCGGACAGCGAGATCCGCTGCCACCCGTCGACCGGCAGCCACACCGCGTCGGCCGGATCCTTCTCGTGCGTGGCCGTGGCCACCGGCACCTGCGGCAGCGTCCCCCGCAGCATCTGTTGCAGGTGCGACTCCCGGTCGGCGTTGGGCAGCCAGAACAGCACCGGGTAGGCCGGTCCGCCGGAGGCGGCAAGCCGTTCGTACCCCTCCAACTTCGCGGAGACGCGAGTCAATGGCTCGGTGCCCATGTCGACTTCGAGGAACCAGCCGACCGTGCGCCCGCGTGCGCTCCACAGCCCGTGCCCGTCGGGGCGCACGCGCATGAACCTCGTGGTAGCGGTGTGCTCGGACCACCACCGGTCCAGCCGCACCCGCTGGTCGATACGGGCGGTGAACGCCAGCCGGACGAAGAACTCATTGGTCGCCAGCAGGTGCGGCAGGCTCGGGCGGGCGGCCAGCCGGTTGACCTGATCGCGGTGGGCTCGCACAGTCGGTGCCGGACGGCCGGCGGCTCCGGCCATGAACCGGGCACCGTGCAGCCCGAGGACCCAGTGCCAGGGCTCCGACCCGCCGTACAGCCTCGCGAACCGGAACCGGTCCAGCAGCCCCAGCGCGTACAGCTCGCGGAGCCGGATCTGACAGGTACGCATCGCCCGGTAGTGCAGACGGTGAACCTGATCGGTGGTCAGGACCAGCTGCTCATCGAGCAGGGCGAGCAGGCTCCGGTCACGGGGGGTCAGATGGTTATAGAGGGCCAGCGGATTGTTGGCCGATGCGGATGTGGACATACGCAGTCACCCCTCAGAGGTAGAGAGATACTCCCGGTACGGGAGTCTGGGCAGATGGATCTTGCGAGCCGGTTGACAGGTCCGCTGGTGGACGGCCTGACAGCCGCCCCGATCGGGCTCGTTCGGGGCCTCGTATCCGAAACGCCCCCGAACGAGAGACCAACCGAGAACCCCGCCGAGCACCCAAACGAGGGCCTTCAGCCGGGATGTTCGGGGACAAAAGGCAGGACGTGTGTTGCTGCGGGTCAGGTCTGTCGGTTGGTGCGCCGGTGAAGCGCCTTGCGGGCTACCTGCTGCATGGCGGATTCCTCGGTGGGCCGGGCGTGCGCCGCGGCGACCCTCTGCCGGATCGCGGTGGCCTCACCCGCCGGCTCGACCGGCGGGTTGGTGGTGAAGGTGAACGCCGGCATCTCCCGGTTGGCGACCAGCAACCGCGCGGAGGCGGTGAACACGTCCAAGTGGGACAAGTCGTGGTCTTCCAACTCGGGCCGGGTGTGCTTGGCCAGTTCCCGGGCGTCGTTCGGGTCGACGTTGAAGAAGATCTTCGACCGGGCGTTCGCCGAGACCGCATCGGCGGTCTCCTTCGGCAACTGCGCCAGATTCTGGTGCGCCAAGACCAGGCCGAGGCGGAACCCTCGGGCCTCGGCGAGCATGTCGTCGACCGAACCCGGCAAATTCAGAAAATTCTGGCATTCATCGATGTAAAGTGTGGCGTCTTTTCGCTGGTCCTCCGGTTGTCCGGCGCGGGCAATGGCGGCCTGCCAGACGCGGGCGACGATCAGCGAGCCGAGGATTCTGGCGGTTTCCTCACCGAGGACACCCTTGGGGAGCCGGCACAGCAGCAGCCCGCCGTCCAGGATCTTCGACATCTGGAACGAGGTGTGCGCGGTGCCGATGACGTTCTTGACGAAGTCGCGCAACAGGAACGCCCTCAAGCGCGCGAGGACGGGGCCGATGACCTGGGCGCGTTGGCCTTCGTTCATCGAGTCGTACCAGGCCCAGAACCCACCCAGCCCTTCCGGGTCGGACAGGTCGTAGACGAACCGGCCCCGGAAGCCTCGGTCGTTGAGCAGCGGCGGCACCAGCGACAGGGTGGGATGCGCGTGACGCATCAACGTCAAACAGCTCACCCGCAGGGTGTCATCGATGCGTGGACCCCAGTGCCTTTGGAAGATCTTGGAGAAGACACCGACGAGGTTGTCCACCGCCAGGTGCGCGTCTCCGCCATCGTCGAGCGGGTTGAAACACGCCGGGTTGTCCTGCTCGGGGTCGATGATCGCGATCCGGTCGGCGTATGCGCCCGGCAGCCGATCCAGGATGTCCAACACGAGGTCGCCGCGCGGGTCGATGACCACCGTGCCCCGCCGGGCGTGCACGTCGGACAGGATCATGTTGAGCAGCAGGGTGGACTTGCCAACGCCGGTCTTGCCGATCAGGTGCACGTGCTGGCGGGCGTCGACCACGTTCAGGCCGACGGAGTGCCCACCGATCTGGGAGCGGCCGAGCACCTTCACCCCACGCCCGCCGAACGGAATCGCCGCGGGCGCCGGCATCGCTCTCGCTCTGGCCCGGTCCAGGCCGGGCACGGCGAGGTCCTGCGGCAGGGCGGCGAGGACGGCCAGTTCTTCGACGGTGGCGAGGAACCCGCGCAGCAGCCGCCGCGAGGCGAGCACCGCGACCGGTTGGGCCATCTTCATCCGCCGCAGCCGGTTGGGGCGGGTGTAGGTGGCCGCCGCCGACGCGAAGGTGTGCGCCAGCCCATGCAGCCGTGCCCGCATCTGCTGGTGGCGCTCGTCGTCGCGCCGCCGCTGGTCCTTGGTGCGCTTGTCGGCCTTGCCGCGCCTGGCGCCGTTGTCGCTCTGGTCGTCGACGGCGACGGCGTAGCGGATGGCGATCTCGAAGTGCGGCACGCGCACGGCCTTGTCCACCACGGCGTGCTGGTGGGCGTCAGCCACCGGGTCACGAACCTCCAGTCGCGAGCGTGATGTGCGCGCCGTCGTGGGTCGGCGAGTGGGACCGGGCAGGAACACCTCCAGCAGCCACAGGATCGGCTCGATCGCCAGCCGCGCCATGCTGTTGACCGCCTTGTTGGCGACGTCGCCGCCGGGGGTGCCGGCTGGCTTCGACGCGGCCCGACGGGCGCGGCGCACCCGGCGGGCCGAGGCGGGCCGGGCCAGAATCTGCACACACGCGTGTTCCCGGTCGCGGACACCGGCACCGGCCGACAGCAGCGCCCGCAGCGGGTCCGCCTCGTGTTCGGTGCGCAGCGGCAGCCCTTCGGTCTCCTGCGGCCACAACGCCCCGCCGGCCTGTTCCGCCACCGTCCACGGAATCGGTGGGCCAGCCGTCTCGTCGACCGCGACGGTGCAGGCGGGCCAGGCCGCCCGCACCGCGCTCTCCACGGAGCCGGGCGGCACCGTGCCGGGCACCCACAGTCGGATCGTCAGGGTGCGGCCGGACCAGGTGTACTCCCACCCGACATGCGGCGTCCCGTACAGGCGGCGTCGCCACACCGACGGGGTGAGCACCCCGGTCACGGTGGACCACAACGCGGCGGCCGACTCCGGCGTGACCTCCGGCGGTGCGGCGATGCTCACCCAGCGGGCACCCTCGACGAACCGGCGGTGCCGCCAGGACAGGAGCTGGTCCCGGCCGAACACATACCCGACGAGACCAAGCGCCGCGACCAGGGCGAGCCACGGCCGGTCGGTCACCCACACGATCCAGGACTCCCACGGCAGGTCGGTCATCACTGCTCACCGCCGATCCCCGTGACCGCCAAGCGATGCTCACTGCCGGAGGCTTGGGAACGAAACGGCACCCTCGACCGCCCAGCGACCAGGAGTCCCTCGCCCCGTCCGGCTGACAGCAGCAGCCGGGCCTCGCCACCGGTCAGGTCGAACGCTTCGGTGACCGCGTCGATGGCCTGCGTGGACTGACGCATCAACACCTGCGTCGCCGCGTTGGATACGACGGCGAGGCCGAGGTCCGACCCGAGTACGTCGGCGGCGTCCTGCGTGACGACGGTCAGGCCGGCGTTGCGTTTGCGGGCCGCCTTCGCCATCCGGGACAGGAACCGCGCGCCCTCGCCGTCGCGCATCAACAACCAGGCTTCGTCGACGACCACGAGGCGTTTCGCCCGGTGGTTGCTACTCGCGGTCTGGTCGATGCGTCCCCAGATGTGGTTGAGGGTCAGCAGGGTGCCGATGGTGCGTAGCTCGTCGGGTAGGTGCCGTAGCGACCACACCACCAGGTGGCCGGTCGGTCGGGTGCTGGTCGGTCCGTCGAACAGATCCTTGAAGGTGCCCGAGGTCCACGGGGCGAGCCGGGCCGCCATCTGCTGAGCGGCCGGATCCGTGTCGGCGTTCAGCGTGGCGGCCAGATCAACCAGGAGCGGCGCCGGCCTGCCCCAGCTCGCCGGGTCGTGGCTGATCCCGGCTGCGGCGTAGGTGGCGGTGATCGCCCGGTCCAGGGCTTGGCGCTCGCTCGGCGGCGGGACCGCCCCGAGCATCACCGTGATGATCGTGTGCAGGGTCAGTTGGTGGTCGCGGAACGCGGTGACGTCCGTGTCGGCGGGCAGGTCGAGCGGGTTGAGCCGGACCCCGGGCGCACCGAGCTGGATGACGGTGCCGCCCACGTGCTCGGCCAGGGCCGTGTACTCATCCTCCGGGTCGATCACCGCGACTTCGACACCCTGGTACAGGCTGCGCAGCACTTCCAACTTGACGAAGTAGCTCTTCCCGGCGCCGCTTCTGGCGAGCACCACAGAGTTGTGGTTGTCCTGTGCCCACCTGTTCCACATCACCACCCCATGGGAGGTGGTGTTCGCCCCGTACATCACCGCGTCGCCGCTCGCGTGCTGGCCAGGGGCCGGGGCGGCGAGGTCGCCAGAGGCGAACGGGAACGCCGCCGCGAGGGACTCGGTGTCGAAGACGCGCCGCATCCCCAGCTTGTCCACACCCAAAGGGAGGGTGGTGGTGTAGCCGAGATGGTGGCGGAACGTCGCCGGCTGCAAATCCAGCAGCATCGACGCGGCAGCCGAGCGCACCCCGGCCGCCGTGTCGTGCAGCTCGTCGAGGCTGCGGCCGTGCACCGTGACGTAGACCGCGCCGTGGTGCAACTTGGATGCCCCACGGGCGACCCGCTCGGCCAGGTCGGCGGCGTCGGTGGCGGCGGCGTCGACCGTCGGATCGGACAGCTTGCCGCGTTCGGCGTCGATGCGCCGGGTCGACTCCAGGCGGGCGCGTTGTTTGGTGAGCATCGGCGCGGCGATCGGCGCCGGCACCGGTTCGACGTGCACGGCGACGGTGACCCGGCCCGGGTAGGACAGCAAAGGGACCAGCCACGCCGGGCCGACCTCGGCCGGGTAGCCGCACACGGCGTAGGTGGCGGCGTAGTCGTCGCCGATCCGCACATGGGTCGGGGTGATCTCCATTGCCGCCGGCGCCGGCGGCGGGTCGACCGGGGTCTTCGCGGCGGCGGCGGTGCGCAATCGCTTGCGAGTGAGCAGGGTCATGATGACCTCCGGATGGTGATCGGGATGCCGGGCACGGCCCTCGGGCCGGGTACCGGCGGCTGGTAGGGGTCGACCGCGCTGGCGAGCGCGGCGGCGACCGCGCCGCCGTCGAGCGGGTCCGCGGACACCCCGAGAGCGCCGAACGCGCGGACCGTGGCCTCCCGGGTAGGGCCTTGCGGGATGACGGCGAGCACCTGGCGGCGCAGCGGATCCCGGGTTGCGTCGAGGTCGAGCAGAAAGGCGGCGTAGTCATCGGCTGCCCGCCGCAGCGCCTCGTGCGGCAGCCGGGCCGTGTGGTCCAGAACCGCTTGGGCGTACGGGGTCAGGTCATGCCGTTGCGCGGCGACCACGATCTGCGCCGGGCCGGTCAACGCGTTGAGCCACTGCCCGAACCCTGACAGCAGCGCGGCCTGTTCCTGCCCGGTGCGCAACGCCACGTTGGTGGTGCCGCAGGCGATCAGACAGCGGGCCGCGCCGTCCACGGTGAGGGTGCCGTCGGCTCCGATCGTCATGGCGGCCGAGCGCAGCGGCGCCGGCACCCTCGGCGGCGCGGTCGCCTCGACCAGCGCCTGTCCGACGCGGGTGCGGCCCGGGGTTTGCAGCTTCGGCACCCGGCGCAGCGCGAAGCCGTGGCGTAGCCAGACGTCCAGCGGCAGGCCGTCGCGCTTGCCGAGCGCGACGACGATGGTCACCGCGGCGATCGGGATCGCGGCGATGACCCATGCCATCGGGGGCAGCAGCGGACCGACGTTCGAGTACAGCAGCCAGCCGGCACCGGCGACGGTGCCGATGATGGCGAGCTGCCGGAACGTCAGCCCCCACGCGATTTTGTCTGGGGCGCCAATGTCAGCGGGAATCCGTGCCGTGCACAGCCCGTCAGTCTCGTCGAGTTTCGGACTCATTGGTGATCACTCATCCGTTTCATCCGTTTCATCCGTTGAAGGGGCAGAGGCGGGTTGTGCGGTTCACGCAGCGCAAGCGGCATGGTCTGTTCTTCGTGTGTGAGGTCGAGGGGAGGCGGCGCATCACGGTGGCTCAGGACTGGACCGACCGTGGTGTCGCGGCGTCGTCGGATCGGCTGGCGGTGGAGGGCCTGTCGGCGGCGCGCGCTGATCGACAAGACCGATCCAGCGGCGGCGGTAACGGATGGCCATGGACATGCTCCTGACAGGCAGGTGTGTGGGGATGGCCCGAGCGGGCCGGGAACGTGGAGTGGTGAGCGGGTGGGACGTCCGCCAGGCCGTGATGGTCGTGGCGAACATGGTCGAATCGCTGCTTCAGGGAGAAAGCGTGATGGCGCCCAGCTCGAAGATCACGTCGAGTCATCTGTCGAGGCTGGCGATCGTGTACCTGCGGCAGTCGTCGATGGCGCAGGTGCGGCAGAACACCGAGTCAACTGCTCGGCAGTACGGGCTGGCGACGACCGCGGCCGAGCTCGGGTGGCTGGCCGAGCAGATCATCGTCGTCGACGCCGACCTGGTGGGTCTGGTGTGCTGGGCTCGGTGGTCGCTGGTGCGTCGGGTGTGAATGGTGTCGTGGAGCGGTTGGGCGTGAGTCGGGTGGGTGACTGACACGGAGTCCGGGGTGGGTGCTTGGTCGATGATGGGCTGTCGCGCAGTTCGGGGTGGAGAGGGGCGGCAGGCGATGGCTGAAACGTTTGGGTTGGCGGAAGTGCTGGGTCGTCTTCGTGAGGATTTGGAGAAAGCGCAAGCTGACGGTGCCGGTAGCAGCCTGGGTTTGCGGATCGAGGGTGCCGAGGTGGAGCTTCTGGTCGAGGTGTCGCGGGAAACGGCCCCGGGCGGTAAGGTCAAGATCGATGTGGTGGGGTTCGGTGGTGTCGAGGCGGGCGCGGACGCCACGTTCGGCAGGTCGCGCACGCATCGGGTCACGTTGCAGCTGGCGGTAACGGATCGGGCGACCGGAGGTCCTGCTGAGGTTGCCGACGACCGCAAGCGGGCGTGGTGAGCGTTGGACGAGCGGCTGCTCGCCGATCTTCGGTGTGGTGACGCAGACGGGGTCGTCAAGACGGGTTCCGGATACCGGATCAGCCGGTCGCTGGTCCTGACCGCCGCCCACAACCTGCGTGACAGGCACGGTGTGCTGCTACCTCGGGTCGAGATCTGGCTGGGGCATCCGATGCACGGGGTGGTGGGGCCATTCGGTGCTGTGGAGGTGTGGGTGGATCCGGCCGGGGCCGATGTGGCTCTGGTGCGGGTGAGCGGTGATCTGCCGCCGATGTCCGGTGTGGTGCGGTGGGGCCGGTCGACCGGTGTGCAGCAGTTCGGCTACACCGGAGCGGGGTATCCGGCGTTTGCGGAGTTCGAGTCCGGGCAGCGGGCGGTGACCCAGCTTTCGGGTGTGGTGAATCCTCTGTCGATGGGGCCGGGTGGCGGGTTCGCGGTCGAACAGGATGCCTTTCCTGATACCCGTGCCGATGTCGGGCGTGGACATCCGTGGGCGGGGTTGTCGGGCGCGGCGGTGTTCTGTGATCCCCGCTCTCAGGATCCGCCGGGGGGTGGGCAGCTTCTGGTCGGGGTGTGTGTGCGGGACTCAGCAGTGTTCGCCGGCCGCCGGCTGTATGCCCATCCGGTCGCGGCGTTGTGCCGGGAGCCCGGCTTTGTCGCGCAGATGGTCGCTGATGGGGCGGCGGTGCCGTGGGTGGAGTCGGTGCAACTGCACGGTGCCCTGTCGGTGGTGATGGCCGCGCTGGTGGGCACGCCAGGGTCGTTGCTGGCCGCGGATGGTGAGGTGGTGGCGTTCCACGGCCGCCGTGACGCCTTAAACGTGTTGGCGGGTTGGCGGGATCAGCCGGGCGCGGTGTCGGTGACTGTGGTGTCCGGGGCGGGCGGGCAGGGCAGACCCGGCTGGCGCGCCAGTTCCTGCGTGAGACCCCTGCCGGCTTCGTGGGCGGGTTCCTGCCCCGCACGGCCGGGCCGGACACCGACGATGCCGATCACATCGACGGCAGGTACATCGACCGGTTGCGGTCGAGTTCAGCGCCGGTGGTCCTGGTGGCCGACTACGCCGAGACCCGCCCCGACCGGATGGCCCGCCTCATCGCGGACCTGGTGTCACAGCCGCCGCGACATCCGGTGCGGCTGCTGTTGCTGACCCGGCACAAGGGCGCGTGGTGGGAGGGCTTACGCACGGAACTGCCCCACGTCGTGTCCGAGGATCCGCTGCTGGCGCCGCTTTCGCCGCTGGCCGCCGAACCAGCCGAGCGGGCGGGGTGGTTCGACGAGGCGATAGCGGCGTTCACCAGCCCCACTGCCCTGCCCGCCCTGCCCGACGCGGCCACCGTCGACTGGCCGACCATCGCCGCCCGGCTGCGTGACCGGCGCCCGGACCTGACCGACGACCGGTATGGCAACGTGCTCACGCTGCACATGGCCGCCCTCGTCGCGCTGCTGCGCGCGGCGGCAGGCGACGACCCGGCGCAGGTCGGCGACCCCGAACGTGAACTCGTGGCCCACGAACGCCGCTACCAGCGGCGTATCGCAGCCCGCCGCGGCCTGTTCAACCCCGGCGTCCTCAGTAGCCGCCACGACGTCGACGAACGCCGCCGCGACGCCACCGGCCTACTCGACCGGGCTGTCGCCGGCGCCATCCTGCTCGGCGCCTGCGACAACCCGACGGCGGCCGCGGTCGCCGGCCTCGCCGGCGGACCGGTCCACGACGTGCTGGCATGGCTGGGTTCCCTCTACCCACCCACAGTCGGCTCACCCACGGCCATCGGGCTGGTGCAACCGGACCGCCTGGCCGAGCGCATGCTCGCACAGACCCTGATGGAGCAGCCCGACGTCCTGCCCGCCGCGAGCGTGCTTCTGGACCAGCAACCGGCGATCGTCAACGCCCTGACCGTGGTGAGTAGGGCAGCCGAACGCCCCGACCACCACCAGCAGCTCACCGAACAGATCGCATCGCTCATCGACGCTCATCCGGCTCGCTACGCGCCAGCGGCACAGTACGCCGCCGTGGCCGTCACACACCCCGCGGGCCTGCTCGCCGGGCTGCACCGGTACGGCCAGCGTGACCTCCCCGGCCTGGTGGCCACGCTGAACCTGGTCGCGGCCCGGTTACCCCGCTACTCCGTCAGCCTCGCCGGCTACATCACCCAGATCACCGCACTACACGTCACCGTCCTGCGCGAGTTGACCGACGATGAACACACCCTGCCTGACCTGGCCATGTCGGTGAACAACCACGCGCTGCGGCTGGCCGAGGCCGGGCGGCGGTCGGAAGCCCTGACGTTCTCCCAGGAAGCGGTCACCCTGCGCCGGGAGCTGGCCGAAGCCAACCGCGACGCCTACCTGCCCGACCTGGCCGTGTCGGTGAACAATCACGCGCTGCGGCTGGCCGAGGCCGGGCGGCGGTCGGAAGCCCTGACGTTCTCCCAGGAAGCGGTCACCGTCTACCGGGAGCTGGCCGAAGCCAACCGCGACGCCTACCTGCCCGACCTGGCCGCGTCGGTGAACAACCACGCGAACAGGCTGGCCGAGGCCGGGCGGCGGTCGGAAGCCCTGACGTTCTCCCAGGAAGCGGTCACCGTCTACCGGGAGCTGGCCGAAGCCAACCGCGACGCCTACCTGCCCAACCTGGCCATGTCGGTGAACAACCACGCGAACAGGCTGGCCGAGGCCGGGCGGCGGTCGGAAGCCCTGACGTTCTCCCAGGAAGCGGTCACCGTCTACCGGGAGCTGGCCGAAGCCAACCGCGACGCCTACCTGCCCAACCTGGCCATGTCGGTGAACAACCACGCGAACAGGCTGGCCGAGGCCGGGCGGCGGCCGGAAGCCCTGACGTTCTCCCAGGAAGCGGTCACCCTGCGCCGGGAGCTGGCCGAAGCCAACCGCGACGCCTACCTACCCGACCTGGCCCGCGGGCTGTGGGTGGCCGCGTGGGTACGCCACGCCCTGAACGCCGACCTGGACAACGGGCTGGCTCTGATCGCCGAAGCGGTGAGCCTCTTCGTAGCGTTGGTGGAGCACGAACCAGAAGCGTTCATCGGCCTCCTGCGTGCCGCCCTCGCAACCCAGGCCGACATCCTGCAAGCCCTCGATCGCACGGCAGAGGCAGACGAGATCCGCACCCTTCTCAACCCGCCGCCGGACCGGAGCTGAAGTGTCCGTTTGTGGATCGCTCAGCGGTCAACTCAGATCGCTGATCGACCCCTTTGACTCGCACGACCTGCATATTCATATTTGCCCGTACGTGACCATTCTCAGTAACCCGGGCTATCCGTTACGCGCCGTGGCTCCAACCGTCATCGCGGACGGTTGGAGCGGGCGGCTGCCGCGACTCGATCGCTGAAGGACGCGGGTCAGCTTCGCGCGGCTCGTCGGCGGCATCCCGGATTACCCCGCCGACGTCGGCGCGAGATGACGATCAGGACGTGACCCGCGCCCACCGACCCAACAGAAATCGGAGATGCAGTATGAAGCGCCCGTCGGCACGCAGGCCCGGGGGATGTCGTCGTCCATGGCAGAACTCCTTTGCGAGAGACGAAAGGGCTAGCGGCGTCCGAGGACGGGCATACGGCGGGTGATCGACTGGAGGACCACGGCGCGCAGCACGACTCCGGCGGTGGACACCTGGCCCCCTCGGGTGACGTAGCGGCCGACCAGTTTCGGGATGCGCACGGTCACCATGAGCAGGAAGGCGGCCATGAACAGGTTGAACACGTCGGTGCTCGCGCCGCCGGGAAGGCCCAACAGGATCGGCACGTTGTGCTCCGGGTCGAGCAGCAGATCCACGCCGGTGGTGAAGAAGATGGCCTGCAGCAGCGGCGTGGCCAGACAACCCAGCAGCGAGCGCCACCACAGCCCGGCGGCGGCCTGGGTGTGCGGCAGGGCGTAACACGCCAGCGCGACCGGGGCGATACCGGCGAGCACGATCAGCGTGGCGATCCTGGCGAACCAACCGACCAGCAGCATGTAGAACAGCACGACGATGATCAGCCCGATCACTACCGCGAGCACGGCTGACGGCGGGCTGGTCAAGGCGCCGACGATGCGGGCCGTGACGAACTCGATGACCTGCGGACCGGACGCGGTCTGGCCGACCATCGCGACCGTCAACGCGTTGGCCGTCTCGATGAGCATCCGGCACAGCTCGACGCCGAAGTTCGACGCCACGAACCCGAACACCAGTCGGGGCAGCAGGTCTTTGGCCTGGTATCGGATCTGGAAGGTGCCATGTGTCATCGCCGTGGCGCCGGCGACGATGATCGCCAACACGAAGGCGGCGTTGACGACCACGACGGACCGGCCAACCAGCAGTTGGACCTGCGGGAAGACCGTGACGTCGGGTGAGGTGAAGAACGTGGCGGTCAGGAGCGAGACGAGCCCGCCGAGCATGCCCTGGACACGCTCGGCGAGCCACTCGATCAGGCCGTTGTACAGCCACTCGGTCATGGCGGCTTCAGCCGCCGAGGATGCCCTGCAGGACTTGCAGGATCACCGGTGCGAGGACTGCCAGGGCGTAGCCGGCCAGGGCCGCTTTGAAGTTCCCCTTGGCCTGTTCCGCCTGGGCCGGGTCACCGCCGGCGGTCATGTACCGCAGTCCACCGATGACGAGGAACAAGGTGGCCACGGCCGCCAAGATCCTCATGATCCACAGTTCGAGGCTCTGAATGACCTCGGGGATGCTCTTCGCCGCCACGACATTCGGGGCGGGTGCTGCTGCGATCAGGTCTCCGGCAGCGGAGACGAGGGTGTACGCGTGCATGGGCGGTCTCCACAACGAGTTCGTGGGACCGCCTCGGTGGGAACCTCGCGCGGTGCTGGCCGGTGGGGGCGCTCCTCCCTACGTCGATCGCGAAGGTCGGGGGTCAGTACGCCGTACCGGATTGCGGCCAGCCGCCCGGGGCGGTAGCCCCACCGAGGCGGGCACGCCATCAGCGGCATGCACCACCCAGACCTGCATTGTCAGCCGGCACGAACTCGCGCCCCACCGGACCCGACCTGACCAGACCTAACGACACAGGTAGAAGACGGTCCCGGCGGTCAAGCCGGATACCGCTGATTCGCCGTTGACAGGTCCGGGCACCTCCGCCGCGAACGCATGTCAGGCTCAGCTGGCCGCACACCGTTCTGACGAACGGTCGACTACGCTGCCGATGGCCAGTTCCTGTGCGCGAGACGACCGGTCGAGAGCCGTGTTAGGCGAAGGTGACACCCTCGGCGGGAGGCTGCCGCGGGCGGTGTTGGACCATCCGAACCCCGCGCCAACTGCTGCGATCGGCGTGCCTGCGCACGCCCTCTCGAGCGTTTGAGATCTGGAGCGGCTCGGGCGGCGGCGAGACCAGGCCGCGTTGATCCCCGTCGCCACGGCAAGGATCAGCCTTCTCGATCAGCAGACATCGCGGCGCGTGGTTACCGGTCTTGCGGATGCGCCGTCGGGCGGGAATGACGCGGCTCGGTCAGCCGAATGTCTGCTGCTGATAGGGGCATCCTCTTGCTTCGCCTCGGCGCTCTCGCTGACTCGCGTGATCCCGGGTTGACCGTGGGCGGATGTAGCAGCGTCGGCGAAGAAGCCGACCGATCCTGTTCTTAGTTTGCGTCTGGCGCACGAAAGAGTCTCGCCATGGCGGCACGTAAAGTTGTGTTGTCGCCAGCGGAGCAGTCGAACTTAACATACTTTTCCGTGACTGTGTCGGCCTTACTCCAATTCGCATCGTTCTCGCCGAAGTACTCAAAAAAGCGGTGGAACCGCCCGTCCAAGGTGATGATAATCTCGGATTGGAGTAGCCACCCCTCAATGATATAGGTATCGAGTACCTCATCCTCGAACCTTCGGCTGAAAAGCCCGCCTGTTCGCTTGATCCCGCCAAGTCGTCGAATCGTCCAGCGCCGCAGGCCGGGATTACCCGCTTTCGCCATTATATTCAAGAAGTCGGCGATCAGACGTTCACGTTCTTGATCTTCACGTTCTGATTCAAGCCTTGCCTGTGCCTCGCGCTCCGCCTGTCGACGGATTTCCTCCTCCAGAGACCCCATCAACGATCCTTCCAGTGCTCGCAGGCCCCAACCGCACCGTCCGACCCGACACATCCTGGGCCACCCGTTCAAGCGTCAGATCAGGCCGGGTGCTCGATCGTCGGATTGAGCACAATCGGCTGAACGGGTTCACGGTACTTTCGGGAGACGTCGATAGGGTTCGGGTATTCAGCCGACTCTGCCATGCGAAGGCACGCATGTCACCACCTCCTTGGACCACTACCGTCGACCGCTGACACGTCGGGTTCTGCGGCCTCGGAAGCGAGAAGGGTCCACTTTCCCAGGTCGAAGGCCGTACCAGCGCCGCGGTAACCGACTGACTCACTGCGCGTCCCACCGCCTGGCGCGACCAGGTCTAGGCCGTCGCTATTGACATGTGCACCGTGTCCAAGGCAGCCGTCCGCCGGGCCCTGCCCCATGCAATGCTGATCGTCAACCACCTCCACATCGTGCAACTGGCCGGCCGGGCCATTGCCGAAGTCGCCGCCAAACGATCGCCACCCGGCGTGCGCCGCCGCGCGGCCCTGCTGCCAGCGACCCCGAACGGCAACTACGCATCCGGCTGACCAGGCCAGCGGCAAGAATGCGGGTCGAACACGTCGACCGGCCGACCGGCACCAGCAGCACTCTGCCCGCCGAGATCGACGCACTGATCCTGGCCCCGCGGGGGATCGGCCCGGCCGCGGATCGAGGCGCAGTGAGCCTCAGCTCAGCCGCCCGCAGCCGGCGTGGCTGCGTTGAAGATGTCGGTATTGACCAACTCCTGGTCCCAGTCCTCCCACGCGGCGAAGACGATGCGCTCGACCAGCCGGCCGCAGAAGACCGGCACGCTCACTAGGGCCACGCCGGCACGCGAGGTGTCGACGGCATAGGCGTGCGGGTCGGCCGTCAGGAGCATGTGGCGGTTGGCCGTGCCGGCACTCGCCTTGGGCGGGCCATAGCCGTGCAACAACGAGCAGCGAAGCGCATAGATCAGCTTCGCGTCTGCCTCCGTCACATCGTGGCTCGTCAGCAGGTTGGACCATCGCTGGCCGACTTTCTCCGTCCCGCTGGTGAGCGTGTCGAGCACGGTCATCGCGATGCTGAGCCCGATCCAGGACTCGTTCCCGGTGCCCTCGCCGGTGGTCTCGTTCCGGCCGTTGGCGGTGCGCATGTCGCGCACGGCAAGGACGAGTGTCGGGTACAGGCTTGTCTCGGTCACGGGGCACTGGAGCATGTCGGGCGCATCGTTGCGTCCATCGTCAAGCGTCGTAGTCACTAGGGAAAGATTCTAGCCCGGTGGCGCGGCGGCGCGGGTCCATCTAGCCAGCATTGCCTCGAACACCGACTCCGGATCCAGATTTCCCCCCGGACCCCAGCATCCATCAGGCAAAACCCGCCAACGCCTCAGCCAACGGCGCCTCACAAAGCATGTCACATCAGACGCAACAACCTTCACCAGACGACACGACGACGTCATCGCCGAAGGTCAACCGACGGGTCGCGCCGCCTGCGCCCGCCTCGGTGACAAGCTGGCAACGCCGTTCCGGCGCGCTTCCGTAGCTCTGTCCCGGACGAATGTTTCCTTCAGTACGAATCCGCTCATTTGCCCCTGCACCAGGGCGGCCACAAGCTTGCGTTCGGCGCGCTTGCGCCTCATGCGCATGACCGCGCCGGTCTGGCGGTGCTCGGCGGCGATCTGCTCAATGAGCACGTCGCCGAGTCGGGTGGAGGAGATCAGTTCGGCTTGGCTGTCGGTGATGATGCCGGCGGCGACGGCTCGGCCGAGGAGGAGGTCGGGGTGGCCGTAGGGCCGGTATGGGGTGCGGGATCCGACCGGCACGTCCGGTGGTAGTTCGAGTAGGTCGTCGTTGCGGCGGGCTTTGAGTCCGGCCCGCCACGCCGCCCAGCACAGCCGCAGCCAGATCCGCGGTGTCTGAAGGTCGTCGGTGCGCAGCGTGTGCAGGAACGCGGTGAGCAGTTCGGAGTCGATGTCGTCGGCAAGTTTCGTGTGGCCCTTGGACAGGCGTGCGGCGAGGTGCGTCAGGCCGGGTAGGGCGACGCCGACCGCGCCGACCGTCCACGCGGGCCCCCAGTCTCGGGCCTGGTGGGCTAGTTGACGCCAAGTGGCGTCGGAGGTGTCGGGGCCCATCGTCGGGCTTCGTAGCAGGGTGCGGAGTTCGTCCAAGGGGAGGTGCCGGTCGGGTAGACCGTCGATCGGGCGGCCGTCGAAGGCCAGAGGTGCTGGTTGACAGACCAGCAGCCGGAAGGCGTCCTCGGCGACGGTCAGAGCGGTGCGGGGCATAGCGGCTCCTGAAGGAGAACAGCCCCACCGGGTGTGGGGCGAAGACCCTCATTGGCACACCCGCACCTGTCACCACAGGCCGCTGTCAGGTTCTGACAGACCCGGTTAGGTCGGGTCGGGTTCGCGGGCTGTCAGGTCCCGTCCGGACAGGTCCTGACCGGTCGGCCGGGAGTTCGTTTCGCCTGACCGGTCGCGTCTGGGCAGTGTCAGTACGCCCAACCTGGTCCCGGGGGCCACCACACCCATGGCCGAACCCGTTCGTATCCCCGCACCGGATGCCGTCGGTGACATCGTTGCCGGCGAGCCGCCGGTGCCGATCACCGTGTGGCACGTGCCCGCCCCGCACACAGGCGACACCATGTCCATCGCCCTCGCCGACCGCCTCGTGCGCAACTTCACCCACGGCCGTCGGCTGGTCCTCGACCTCACCACCGGTGAGCAGCTCGTTCGGGCCGTTCGCGCGGCCCGGCGCCGCCACGCACGGCACACCCCGCAGGATCTTGCCGGCGACAACCGGCGGGCGTCCCTCGTCGTGACCGGCTGGCCCCTAGAGCGCACCGAGCCGGTGCCGTTCATGCTCGACTGCGCGCAGCGGGTGATGGTCGGCGGCTGCGTCGCGGTGGTGCTCAGTGCCGCTGAGCTCACCGTCAATCAGGTCCTCATCGCCGCCGCCCGCAAGGCGGGGCTGACCTACTTGCAGCACATCGTGGCCGCGCACGACCTCACCGGACGGCGCGGGCAACTCGGCGACGGCGGCACCCACCTTTCCGCGCACAGCGACGTCCTTGTCTTCAACAGTTCGTTGGACGCGTTGCGGGGGTCTGCCGATGGCTGACCAACTCCCCGTCACCTCGGTCTGGCTGACCTGCCAGCGACCGGCCCGCGACCAGCGTCGCGGCCGGTACGTGGAGGAAACCTCCCGCCATCCGGCGAAGATGCTGCCCGACCTGGCGGCGCATGCCATCAACGCGTACACGGCGCCGGGTGACCTCGTCTTGGATCCGATGTGCGGGTCGGGTACCACGCTGGTCGAGGCGGTGCGGTCCGGCCGGGACGGCATCGGGGTGGACATCGAAGCGACGTTCGTCGCCCTGGCTCAGGCGAACCTCGCCCTGGCCGCCGAGCACGGGCATACCTCGTGGGGGCAGGTCGCCTGCGGTGATGCCAGGAACGTGGCCGCGTTGCTGCCGGCCAGCTCCCACGGCAAGGTGTCCCTCGTGGTCACCTCACCGCCGTACGGGCGGAAGACGCACGGTCTGGTCCGCACCAAACCCGGCGAGCGGGTCCACAAACGCGACCACCTTTACGGCGACCGGGGCGCCGGCAATCTGGCCTACGTGGGCTGGGATCGGCTCCTGGCCGGGTGGCGGCAGATCGTGGCTGGCTGCGTCGAGATGCTTCGCCCTGGCGGCACCTTCGTGTTCACCGGCCGGCCGGTGCGGCGCACCCCCGACGACCTGTTCGACCTGCCGGGCGAGCTGTTCACGGCAGCGCTGTCCGTGGGCCTGGAACCGGTGGAGCGGTGCGTGGCCATGCTCGCCGCCGTCCGCGACGGACAGCTCGTCCACCGCGCGAACATGTTCGGGCTCATGGCCGTACGCAAGGCACGGGCCGACGGCATCCCCGTCGCGCTCGTCGCGCATGAGGATGTGTATGTGCTCCGCCGGCCGCTACTGCCTGCTCCGGTTCGCCACCGTACCCGGTCCGGCGCCGCCAGACAAAGCCTACCCACACCCCGCTGACCTGGGCTGTCAGGTCACCCCGGCGGCGCTGACAGGTCCGGTCAGCGCCACCGCAACGCCTGGTTGGGCTGGGCTGACAGGTCGTCGAGTTAACCTCGGCGCACACCCATTTCGTACCAACTCTCCGCTGACCTGACAGCCCTGCCGTACGCCGGCATCAGCCCACCCTTCGGGGTCGGCCGTCCGACGTTCGGGCTGACAGCTCCAGCAAACCATCCCTACACGGTGTCGACCTCGCACGCCTGACCGGCGCGCGTGGCGACCCGTCACATCCCTGTTCCCGCGAGGGCGGCCACCACCGGTGGCCGCCCTCCTCGTCGTGACCAACCGAAAGGACGCAGCATGCTCAAGAACGCCTGGTACCTGATCACCCACGCCGACTTCTTCGCCGGCCTGACCGACGTCCCGCGCCTGCCGCAGGCACCCGACCTGATGCTCACCCTGGACGCACTGTTCCGCACCGAAGCCGGTGCCAGCCCGGCACACTCCGCGACGGCGGTCGAGGTCATGCTGCGCATGGCCGAGCACCTGTCCGACGCCGTCCCACACGGCTGGCACGCGGTGGCCGACGGCGACCGGCTCGCCCGGCTGCTCAACGGCGTGAACCTGCTGCTGGCCTACCTGGCGCAGCTCAGCGGCCGACTGGCTCACCAGATCGACACCGGCGCCGGAGCCGACCTGTCCACCCTGCCCGAGAGCAACCGTGCCGAGCTGACCACCGCGTTGGCCACCGCCAGCTGCCGGCTGGAGGAAGCCGCCGGGCTGGTCAAGGAGGCCCACCTCGCCACCGGCCGCACCAGCCGTCCGGCGGTGCGGCGATGACCGCCGACGCGTGGGCGCGGATCAGGGACCTACGGGCCGAGACGATCGCCGCGGTCGAACAGCGCGACCTGCTCGCCGCCGAGGCCCGCCGCGCGCTCATCGCCGCGTGGGAAACGAACCTGATCTGCAGGACCGGCTGCGCGGAAGCCCTCACCGCCTGGGGACTGGAGCCGCCACCCGGCGAGTTGACGATGTCCGCCGACGGGCGGATGTCCTACGCGCGGATGCACACCGACGAAGACGAGGCCCGCCAGGAGGCCGGGCACCATGTGCCGGACGAGCTGTACCGGCTGCTGCCCGAGGCGGATGCCTGGCCCACGCAGGTGGTCGAGGTGGCCCTCATACCCGGCGAGGACGACTACCCAGAGGTACACCCGTACCAGATCACGGTTCAGGTCCACCTCCGTGTGCGGGTCACCGCCACCTCGCAGGCCGCCGCGATCACCAGCGCGGAAGCTATGGTGAACGCCCGGCTGCCCAAGCTGGCCGACGCCGACGTCACGCTCACCGGGTTGACCTGGCAGGTCTACGACGGACCCGACGACCTGATCAACACCGCCGACGCCGAGCCGCGACCGGCGGCCGTCAGCCTGACCCGTGCCAGCGACAACCTCGCCGCCGTGACCGCAGCGCGCGACGCGGCCACCGGGGCGCTCGCCGATCTGCGTCGCAAGATCCGCCACCGGGCGGTCACCGCCCTGGCCTACGAGGAGATCGGCGGCGAGTACGAGGAGACCGCTGAGCGGGTCGAGCGGTTCCTGCTCGACCTCGGGCTAGACCGGCTGCCGCGGGCCTACTCCATCACGGTGACCGTGGAGGTGACGCTGCGGGTTCCTGCGGCCACCGCTGGCGAGGCATACGGCCGGGTCCGCGACCTCATGCAGTCCACCGGCGGACCCGGCGAAGGGCGGCCCTGGAGCGCGCACGGCAGGGGCACGGCTGATATTGGCGAGGTCGGCGGCTCGTGGCGTGTCTTCTGGCGACACGCCTACGACGTGCGGCTACGCGACCAACCCGACCGCGCCACCGCCGCCACGGCCGCCGAGGCCCTGATCCGGGGCGAACTGGACCGGGCACTGGCCGGAGTCGAGCACCACACGGTCCTCACGTGCGCCGTCGAGGGCTATGGCATCGACGAACTGCTGGCCCCGGACACCGACTGACCCAACGACCACCGGCCGCCGCTGGCAGCCGGGCAACCCATCACCGCTTGGCACCACGCAGGCGCCGCCCGACCGGGCTGGCGTCTGTCTCTGTTTCCCGACTAGCGAAGGGAGCGCCACCGTGGCGCACGAGATCGAACAGTTCACCGACGGAACCGCGGCGTTCTTCACCGCCAGGACCGACGCCTGGCACCGGCTCGGCACCGTCACCACCGACTGCCTCACCGCCCAGCAGGTGATGGACGTCGCCTACCTCGGCGGCTGGGACGTGCGTAAGGAAGCCCTGCAGACCGTGCCGTCCGGCGCGGCCGTGCCGAACCGGTGGGCCACCACCCGCATCCACCCCAAGAGCGGCCGGCGTGAGGTGCTCGGCATGGTCGGCAAGTCCTATCAGGTCGTGCAGAACGAACAGGCCGCCAGCCTGCTGAACTTCATCGTAGATGAGACCGGCGCCCACTTCGAGACCGCCGGCAGCCTGCGCGGCGGACGGGAAGTGTTCGTGACGATGAAGCTGCCCGACTCGATGATGGTCGCCGGCATTGACGCCATGGACCTTTATCTGGCCATGTGCACCTCACACGACGGCTCCCGGCTGGCCCGGGTGCTGATCACCCCGGTCCGCATCGTGTGCGCCAACACCCAGGCCGCCGCCTTCGCTGACAACGTCGGCGAATACGCGTTCAGCCACTCCGGTGACATCGAGGGCAAGCTGACCGAGGTCCGCGACGCGCTGAAGCTGGTGCCGGTGTACCTGGACCAGTTCCAGGCCGAGGCCGAGAAGATGATCGACAAGCAGCTCGAATGGGACCAGCTCCAGCGCATTTCCGACGAGCTGTGGCCGCTGGACGAGGACGACAAAGAGGTGGCGTTCCTGCGCAAGCTGGGCCGCGACCGGGACCTGAAGTACCTGTTCGAGGAAGCGGACACCCAGGCCAACATCCGCGGCACCGCGTGGGCCGGCTACCAGGCCATTACCGAGTGGCTGGACCACAAGCAGCCCGCCCGCAGCGACTACCACCGCGCCAACAAGGTCCTCGCCGACGGCACGGTGACCGCCACCAAGAAGCGGGCCTTCGACCTGGTACTGGCCGCCTGACCGATCACGCTCCACGCCGGTAGCGGGCGCAGACGGTCAAGGTCTGCGCCCGCCACCGTCGAGCCCACCACGGCGGAGCCTGGACCGCCCGGCAGCACAGCCCCGGTCCGTCGACCACCCGGCACTCACCTCTCTCAAATCCAATAGTTCGAAGGAGATCCTCATGTCCTCTCCTGTATCCAAGCTGCGGATCCGTACCGACGTCGACCTCGTCACCGTCGTGCCTTACCTGCTCGGATTCCGGCCCGACGACGGCAGCATCGTCGTGCTCGCCTTCGCCGACAACCGCGTTGTGTTCGCCGCCCGCACGGACCTGCCCGGCCCGGACACCTCCGGCGACGCCCTACTCGACCTGGGTCACCACCTCACCGACGTCACCCGGCGAGCCCACCCGAACGCCACAGTCCTCCTCGTCGGCTATGGCACCGCCGGTCACGTCGATCCGGCGCTGCGCACGGTCGCCGTCCTGTTGACCACCGGCGGACTGTCCGTGCGTCAGCGGTTGCGGGTGACCGACAGCCGCGTCGTCCACCTGGACTGCGACCACGCGGGCTGTTCACCCGACGGCACGCCCTTCGATCCCATGTCGTCGCCGGTCGCGGCCGAAGCGACGTACGCGGGCATGGTGGCCCTGCCGAACCGGGCAGCCAAGGCTGCACTGCTCGGCCCGGCCGATACCGCCTCCGGCGAAGCGATGCGGCAGGCCGTCACCCGGGCAACAGCCCGCATGCAACCACTGATCCACGACGAGGCCGCCGTGGACGAGGCCGCAGCTGCGGCCATCGCCCAGGCCCTGAGCCGGCACGCCATCGGCACGGCGCTCGGCGACGACGAGGTGGCCTGGCTCCTCGTCCTCCTGGCCCGGCCTTCGGTGTGGAACCTCGCCGCCGGCCACGCCGAACCGGACGAACAGCACCTCGCGTTCTGGAACGAGGTCACCCGCCGAGCACCGGACCCCCTCATACCGGCGCCGGCCACCCTGCTCGCGCTCACCGCGTGGCAACTCGGCGACGGCATGATCGCCACCCTGGCCACCCAGCGTGCCCTGCACATCGACCCGTCGCACGAACTCGCCCGTCTGATCCTGCACGGGGCACAGGCGGGAATCAGCCCGGCCGATGTCGAACGGGCACTGGCCGACATCGGCCACGGGTCGCTGTCCGACATCGAACCTCGGGCATGACGATGGCTGCCAAACCTGCGTGGAAGGCGACCGTCGCCATCACCTCCAGCCACTGGATCCGCCAGGAGCTGCACCAGGTGGAACTACACGCCGGATGCGAGTTCGAGTTCACCGCGTCCGTCCCGGACGGTCGCCGCAACACCGGTCGCCGCCCGATCGTCATCCTCGGCGCGGACCTCGTCGGCCGCGTCCGCAAACCGATCTCCTGCGGCGGCTTCGTCGTCGTGGCCGCCCTCGACGTCGCCGGCCCGCGAACCTTCAGCCACGCCGCCCGGATCAGCGCGTCCTACGTCATCGCCCTACCCAGCGCCCGGGAATGGCTCGCCTACAAGCTCATGCGGATCAAGGCCGACTGACCCGGGACGCAGCACCGTACGAGCCCACCACAGCGGGGCGAGCCGTCACGGCTCGCCCCGCTGCCCGCACACCCATCGCCTCCCACCAGGAAACCAGGAGACTAGGAGAGCGCAGATGACCTCCCATACCAGTCCCGCCGCGGCCGACGTCGTGCGCGACGAGGCCGCCGCCTGGCGGCACGTGACCCACGCCCTCGGCGTCGAGCTGCGTCGCCGACTGATCCCTCTCGTACGCGCCCGGCTGTTCGACCTCGACGTCGCCTGCCGCGTCCTGAAAGCGGCCGGCCTTCCGCCGCTGCCGCAGATGTGGACCGTGCAACTCGCCGTGAACCTCCGCCGCCGGGTCACCTCCACCAGCCTGGACCGGGCGGTCGCCGCGTTCCGCGACGACCTCGACCAGGCGGTGCGCCAGACGCTCGGCCCCGCCACGACCGTCACGTTCCATCAGCCGCCGCAGGCGCTCGCCGCCAGCGGACGCGACGAGTCCGGCAACCGTAGCTACGACGTCTGGGGCCAGCCGGCGGTCACCGCCGCCGTGCGCGCCGAGGCCGGCTACCAGGCCCGGACGGAGGCGGTCGACACGCTACTCGCCGCGCTCGCCGACCTGCCTGCCGCCAAGGCCGACCTCGACAGCGCGACAGGGGTACACATCGAAGCCGACCCGGACACGCCGGTCGAGTTGAACGTGGACACCGACGCCCCGCACCAGCCGTACACCCCGCCGCCGGGCCATGGCCCCATCAGCATCATCGAGGCGCGCACCGCGCGGCGACTCGCGGTCGATTCGTGGCAGTACCTGGTCCGGCAGATCCGGGCAGAGCTGATCGAGGTGCTCCTGGCCGGTGACATCGACGACCAGCCCGGTAGGAACGCACCGTACGGACTGGTCGACGACCTGCTGCGCGACCTCGGCCTGCCGGGGCTGCCGCACGCCCACCTGTACGAGATCACCACCGCCATCCCGGTCCCCGTGACCGCCGACACCCCGGCCGCTGCCCGGCTCGACGCCTACCGGATGCTGAACGACGCCTCGGCCACCTGCCCGCAAGACGGGCTGCCCCTCACCGTCAGCTCCACATTCCGCGACCCGGACATCGTCGCGGCCGACGCAGGCGGCTACCGAGTCACCTGGCACGAGACCTACCTGGTCAGTCTGCGCGCCACCCACTCGCCCCTGCTGGCCGAACACGCCGTGCGGCTCCAACTCAGCGTCCTGACCGAGCAGGTGCCGGACATCGCCGGCGTCCGGCTCACCACCGTGTACCTCGGCGAGCACATCGACCACCGGCTCGAACCCGACCGCGACTGACCCGCCCCTATCAAACCGCCCGGCCCGCCCGATCTCGGGCGGGCCTTTGTGTCCTTGGAGGACGACACCCGTGGAACACACAACACACCTCGGCGTTGTGCCCATGCCTGGCGCCACGACGAAGTTCCCGCTGTTGGTCAACCTGCACGTCGGTCCCCGACAGACGACCGCGACCGGGTTGGCCTTCGTCGCCGCCCTCGGGCGACCCGAGTACGTGGCCATCACGATCGTCGGTGAGATCAACGGCCACACCGTCGACCTCGGTGTCCGCGCCGAGGTCGACGTCAACAACCTGCCCACCACGATCGAGGAGCTGGCCGCCACCAAACCGGTGGCCAGCCTGATCGCGGAGTTCGGGCAACGGCTGGCCGACCTCACCTGGCACCTCACGGTACGCGGGCTCGCGCACGACGACCGGATCATGTCCGGGTTCACCGTCGATGACGTCGAGTTTCTCCGCCACTGTCTGACCAACCTGGAACGACGCTGGTGGGAAGCCATCGACACGGCGACCGCTGGCGCCGCGCAACCACAGCGGGATACCACAACATCGCCCGGGTTCGTCAACATCGAGCCGACCCCGAGCGGATACCGGGGCGTCGCCCGCCTCGCCGGCGCCGAGCTGACCCGCGTCATGGACTACGGCAAGCGCCTGGAGCGGCTGCTCGACCTCGCCCGACAGGCCGACGGCGATGAAGCAGACGACGACCGGGAGTCGCAGTGACCGCCAACGAATCACGGCTGATCGATGGCCTGAGCCCGTGGGTGGCCACCGCCCCGGAACCCGTGCTGACCATCACCGGCCACACCGCCGCCATCACGCAGGTGCGGTTCGTATGGCCCGGCCTGCGCTGCTCCTGGTGTCGGCAGCCGGTGGCGCTGTGGACCGACGGCGGCACCATCGACGCCGGCCTCGCATCCGGCCGCCCCCGGCGGCGCTCGCCCGCAACGGGCGCGCAGTGGTACCAGACGTACCGGCCCTGCGGCGTCCCGGCCATCCCGGACGACTGCCCCCACCCGAACTGCCACCGCCCGGCCACCCGGACGCTGTCCACCGGCGAACAGGTGCCCACCGAATGGCTGCACGGCAGATGGCGGCTGGACGCCGGCCCGTTCACCCTCGGCCGATACCTGGACGGTCGCTGCCCGACCCCGGCGAACCCGCAGACCTACCGGCTGCTGGATGAGGTGTGGTCCACGCTGCGGCGCACGCACCCGGATCTGGCCACGGCCGCCGACGCGTACGGCGCCGACCAGCACCGCCGTGCCGAACGCGGCTGACCCCACCACCTGGCGCACCCCTGTCCCGAACCGGTAGCCCGCCACCCATCCGGGTGGCGGGCTACCGGCACATCCCCGGAAACACGATCGGAAGGAATCATGACGACCACCATCGAACGATGGGTGCAGGACTGGTATGGGCTCACCCTGCACACCGACCGATACGACTTCGACATCTACGTCTCCACCACCGCGATGCTGGCCGCCGCCCACGCGGCCGGGTTCACCACCGCCCTGGACCTCACCAGCATCGCCCTCGCCGCGCAGCTCACCAGCAACGGGCAAGGAATGATCGACACGTCGGTGCGGTTGCTGGCCGCCGCCCGCGACCTCGCCTGGCAGGCCATCACCGCGTTCGCCGCCGACGCGCACAAGGTCGGCTTCGCCAGCCTGCCCACCGGGGTCAACACCAACTGGACGCCGGTCTGTGTCCGTGACCGCGACATCGGCCCGAAGGTGTATCCGGCCTTGGCCGACACGAAGCGGCCGGACGTGCCGCCGCGGTTCACCCGCAAGACCGCCGAACGCATCAGTGACGACCTCTCCGGCCAGCGCGGGCAACGCATCACGCTCACCTTCACCGGCGCCGTGCTCACCGTGTCGCGCGGCGAGCACTCGACGGTCCGGCCGACCCGGCACGAACCCGACGACGACGGCCTCTACGCCATCGGCGCCGGAAGCCTCGTGTGGGAACGGGTCCAGCCATGACTCAATCCGGCGTTGCACCGATCCTGGTCAGGCTGCGTCACCGGCCGCTGATCGCCGGGCTGGTCGTGCCATGGATCACCGCCCGAACCCTGGACGGCCGCCCCCGCTTCGGCACGGTCGACGCCGACCGCGCCGCGAAGGCCCTGCACCGCCGCTGGTGCCAAATCTGCGGACAGCAACTGGAGGACCGATTCGTGTTCGCCATGCGCGACCGCGACCTCGACCGCAGCATCGCCCCCGAGGCCGCGATGCACCCCGAGTGCTCCCGCTACTCGATCACCGCCTGCCCGATGCTCGCCGGTCGGATGGACCACTACCGCACGAGCGGTCAGGCCGAGTTGTTCGCCGGCATCGGCACCATCCTCGGCGACCCCGCCGGCCAGCGTGGCGGTCAGGCCGCCGAGCCGTGGAACGCCGTCTGGGCACGCGACTACACGGTCATCACCGACCCCACCACCCACCTTCCGGCGGCCCTGCTGCTGCCCGACCAGATCCTCCGTGTGCGCCCGATCGCCGTACACGGAACGCCGGCGCCGCCGGCAACCCGGCACAACCCGACCATTCGCTGAAGGAGTTCCGGCATGACCACACGTCCCACCCGCCTGTGTTGGCACCTGGAGGACGTACTACCGCTGGCAGAGCACGCTCTCGACGCACCTGAGCGCAGGATCACCCGCGCGCAGGCCCTCGCCGGCTCGGCCCCCCAACCGGCCCTGATCTGGGAATCCGAACCCGACAACGACTGGCTCGGCTCCAACGGCGTACCCCTGTGCACTCCACCAGCCCCCGGCGAGGTGACCCGGTGATCATCACCCTCGGGCTCACCGAGTCCGATCGCGACGCCGACTACGTCAGCTTCTCCGACGGTTACCGGCACGGGGCGCCGCAGCAGCTCGTCACCATCACGTTGGAAGGCGACGGGTCGCAGTACGACGCCGAGCAGTGGGCGGAGGCGGCGTTCGTCGCATCGAACCACCTCGGCGAGGCGCCTGCCGGGCCGACCAGGGCCATCCAGCTCGCCCTCGCCGAGCAGGTGACCGGACCGCTGCGGAGCCTGTCCGTCGGGGACACGGTCACCGTGCGTGGCCAAATGTGGGCGTGCGAGAACAGCGGGTGGCGGCGCGTCGACCTACAGCCGGGAGATCCCCGGTGACCGGCCCGCAGCGCCCGACGATCCCGGCGCGGCTCGCGGCCCGGCCCGTCGACCCGCGCCGAGGTCTGCCCATCCCGTACGTCAACGAGCACGACGACGGCAGCGTCAACTTCGCGATGGTCAACGGTGCCCGGGTTCTGGAGTGCGTCCGCGACCGGCTGTGCGGGCTGTGCGGTCAACGCCAGGAGTTCCTCGTCGCCTTCGTCGGCGGGCCGGGCGGGTTCCACCACCGGATGTATACCGATCCGCCGGGACACGTCGACTGCGCTCGCGCAGCTCTGGATCTGTGCCCGTACCTGAGGCTGGAGCGGCATCAACGGCGCGGGCTGACCGAGATGACCGCCGCGCCCGGGTTCGCCGACATGGAGAAGGCCCAGCCAGTCATCCTCGCCGTCACCTGGGCGTACGACGTCGCGCTCATCGGCGAACCACTGGCCCTGATGTTCCTCCCGGCCGCGTGGATGTCGGCCACCCGATTCGACTACGCCGACGGGCGCCTGGTCGAGACCGGACCCGAGCCGCTCCGCCACCCGCCGACGTAGCGCGGCCCCACCGCACATCCGAACGCCATGCACGCCGCCCACCGGAGCGGCACAAACACAGAAAGCGGCCCGCCAACCGGCGGGCCTTCGTCATTGTTGGACCCGGGACGCCAGTCGCCTACGAAACGTCGGCGTCCCGGGTTCTCTCCGCAAAGAGAGGACTCCAGTGTCCATCCTCGCTGCCCTCGCCGCCAGCGCGGCGCTCGCCTTCATCGCGGGCCGGCTCAGCACCCGACCCAGAATCCGTCACCTACGCACCGAGAACACCGGCCTGCGCGAACAGATCGACACGCTCGACGGCCTGCTCCGCATCGCCAACCACATCGCCGGTCACGACCGGCTCACCGGCCTGCCGAACCGGTCGTCGGCCGCGAAGGTGTTCCTGGTCCGCGAGACGCTCGGCCGTCCCACCGTCGTCGCACTGATCGACCTCGACCGGTTCAAGCGCATCAATGACACCTACGGCCACCACGTCGGCGACGACCTGCTGCGCACGATCGCCGAACGCCTCGCCTACGCCGCGAAGGCGGCCGGCGCGACCGCGGCCCGTCTCGCCGGTGACGAGTTCCTCCTGCTGCTACCCGCCGACCCGGGCGACGACCACAGCATCCCGGTCGCGGCGATCCTCGACCAGCTCGCCGAGCCGGTCACCGTGTCCACCGACGACGGCGAGGTCACGGTGCACCCGCAGGCCAGCGCCGGCATCGCCGTCTACGACGGCACCTTCGGCACGTTCGACACGATGCTGCACCACGCCGACATCGCCCTGTACCACGCCAAACAACAACGAGGCACGCACCGCACCTACAGCTCCGAGATGCGCATGCCCCGCAACACCCGACGACACGGCCCACGCCGACGCGACGAGCACCCTGGCAGCGGCGGGCAGCTCGGCGGCGAGGTGACCGCATGATCGAGCGCGACATGGCGTGCGCGGTCTGCGGGTACGCACTCAACGCCATCGACCACGACGGCCGGGTCACCTTCGAGCACCCCGTCACGCCGCGCAAGGACGGCCACGACCCGCAACCGATACCGGCGTACCAGCACGATGACCTCTACCGCCGGTGCCACATGTGCAGCACCGACGAACCCCTCTGGGTGTATCGCACGCCAGAGATCGACGCCGTGTCCGTCGGCGGCACGTTTCCGGTCACCCAGACATACAGCACGCGGTGGAATGCCTGCGCTCGCTGCGCCCAGCTCATCGAACAGGACGACGACGTCACGCTCACCCGGCGCAGCAGCGCCGCGATGGGCTGGCGCCCGACCGACCTCGAAGCGCAGATCCTCGCCGGCATCCACCGGACCATCGTCCGCACCCGGGAGCCCGGCAGAGTCCTACTCACCGTCGGTGAGTGGGAACCGGCGAACCTGAAGGCAGCGACCCTGCCGAAAGTCCGGGATCGCCTCGCCGGGCTGTTCCGCGGACCGGTAGAGCTGCCCACGCCCCTGGACAACAGGGAAACGCGCGGGCTCCTGGCTGGCGGGCTCGACCAAGCCCGCCTCTACTGGATCGACGCGGAGTTCACGTCGCTGGTCGCCGAGGTACTGGCCGACCTGCCGAACACCGCCGTCACCGATCGGATCGTACCTGCGGGGAGCGGCTTGCTCACGTGGTCGAACCCGATCGACCGACGCCACCGCATTGCCGCCGTTTCCTGGGCTCCGCAACCGACCGGGTGGCACGTGGTCTGCTACCGCAGTCTGGGTCTCGACCTGCCATCTACCGCCATGGAGACGGTCCGTCGCGAGGTCGGCTGGCTCGTCCCCGTCCACGCCACCCACCTCTCACGCGAGGCCGTGGTCAATGGCGACGATCCACTCGCGGGGCTCATCGCCACATGGCTGACCATCGCCCAACAGCTCACACAGGGCGAGGCAACCCGAGTTGATTCCTCCATCCGCAAGGCGTACGCACGCGCCCACAGGGAGCTGCCCGAGGTCCGGCTCGTCGGCATCAAACCGGCAAGCTCCCCACCCCGACGCACCGGGCCGGCAACGACGCACACCCCGGGAGGCAGAGCCAAACCCGATCACCGCTACTGGGTCGGCGCCCACACGCGCAACCAGGCATACGGCCCCGGCCGCAGCCTCCGCAAAGAAATCGCCATCGACCCATTCCTGAAAGGGCCGCAGGACGCACCGATAAAAGCCAGCACTACGGTACGCATCCTCGGCACCACACGCGCACAGCGCAGTGAGGACGAAAGCCCACCCGCCGACAAATAGTTGCATAGCCCCCCGGGAGTATAGGCGACACTGCCTCTACTCCCGGGGCTGTCCTGGCAAGCGGTCTCCACCTGGTGCTCGCGCCATCTTTCAGTGCACCTCTCGCCTCGCCGTCGCCGTACGATGTCGTCGATGCCGGGTCTGCAAGAACAACGGCTGAACTGGGTCGAAGCCGAGTTCGCCGCCGTGCGGTACTTCGCCCTCAACGGCAGCGACCACCGCAGCCGCGCCGAGCGGGACGCCGCGATCAGCGCCTACGTCCGACGGTGCAACCAACGCGCGAAGCCGAAACCTCATTCGGCGCCGGCTCCAAGATCTACTACCCGGATCACCCCCGTTCAAGGCTGCATGACGAGGCACTAGATCCTCGATGACCAGCGGGGCAAGACCCGAATACATCGTCTGTGCAAGTTTCTTCGCGTCCGTCACGCCGGGGTCAACGAGTCGTACGACCCTCCGTCACCACCAAATGCGCGACAGGGTCGTTCGTGTGACAGACCCCCGAACTCCACCGCCCTCGACGCCATCAACAGGACACACTAAATGAGCCAAGTCGGGGCCGCGATACTAGCTTTGAATGAAGTTAGCGCCGACGCTGCCAGTCGCTAACGGTCTTTAGGAGATGCGCACTCCCAGCGCCCTTAACCACCCGAGCCAGCTGCTCAACGAATACGTCCCCTTGTCTTTCTGATGCAATCTCCAGAGCAGCTCTAAGGACAGCCAGCCACGATGCATCGTGGGCTCGTCCCGCAAATTCGAGCGCGAAATCAGGCGGTTGCTTGCGAGCCAGGTAGGAGGCCGCCAGATGCTCGCGGAAAGCCGTATGCCTGAACGCATATGACGACTCTTTACGCCAACCAGTTTCTTGAAATATGCCAGACCTTTCTGTGATTTGCATCATAACATAAGATGAACGGCCGTAATGATCTGATCCGTTGTCCACCTCGTGGAGCGTCTTCCTTGCAATCTGCCGGAGGTCCGAGAAGCCGATCGACACTCTGTTTTCTTCGTTGCTCTGCATAGAAAACGCGACACGCTCCAAAATATGACGAACGACATGTGCCTCTTCGCCGAGTAAGCCGCGCTCGCGTTCACGCTCAATACCGAATCTCTGGATAAATGCTTCTGTAACGGCTGTGCGGGTAGGCGGAATCTTCCCCAGATCACTATATACCGACAGCGCCATCTGTACGCCAAGTGGTCGTGCAAAGAAATCCGCAGGGACGCTGGCCCTGATAGCTTCGACAATTTCTTGCGTGTTAGCACGAATTTTCTCGCGATTGGCGGGAAGGAGATTTCTTGTGTACTGAGCACAGAGATCTCGGGTCCAGGGCGAGATCATCGCATGCCGAAAGCCAGGGAAGTCTTCGCCCACTTCGGCATAGGGTCTCGTCGTGATCAACAGTGGGACCGAGGGATATCGTAGTGTAAACTTTTTAATGGATGACAACGTAGCCGAACGCAGTCTTCGATCGAGCAACTCGTCTAGACCATCTAGTACCACGAAAATTCTGGACTGCCGCAGTGCAATCATTAGGGCGTCAAGGGTGACATCGACACCGTATCTTAAACGCATAGTCTGCAGGAGTAGTGCGGTTACGTCGCAATCTGAACTTTCGGCAATGTCGCGAAATAGCGCAACCATCGGAATTGGCCCATCGGCGTCGTGTACTCGCCGCTCGGCCGACACTTGGCTCAGGCGGTCAATCATGGTGGTCTTGCCCGAGCCGCCTTCGCCGACGAGAAGGAGTCGATGGGTGGAAGGAAACATGTCGCCGATGAACGACGACTGGCCCGAATGGAAATCCTCTATTGGGCTATCCACGTAGGAAATTTCAATTTCTTGTTCCTCGACTGCCACATTGAAAGGTGCAGCCAAACTTAGATTTGATCTAAACCTCGATAAATACGAGGAGCCAATCTGGTCAAGCGCCCAGTCGATCATCCGCTCTGTGGCTGCCCGCCGGACGGAATCGCTCTCATTACTAGCTAGGGAGCGCGCTCGTTGCCACACGAGATCGTGCATACGATATGTGCGCCGGGTCTCAATCTGAATCAGTTGCCTACTCAGCAGCTCATCAATGACCTCTTGGGCAACTTCGGCGTCAGAACTGACGAGTGCGTGCGCTAGCGTTTGCGTCACCTGCGCCGAGGGCGCTAAGCCGAGGAGCCGGTAACCGCGGGCAACGTCCGGATCGAGATTTCTGTAAGCGAGATCGAAAACCTTCTCGACCGCGAGTTCGCCGGCTACCAGACGATCGAGTCTACCTGCCCCGTCCGCCGATGTGAGCCTGTACCTAAGGTCTGACCAGGACAAGTGGGTACGTGTCCGCCGCAAGCCGCCAATAATGCGCAACGCCAGAGGCAAATTGCCGGCTAGCCGGGCAATTTCTCGCATCTCAGCAAGGTCTGTGGGTGTCGACTCTCCACCGCCTACTCGCCGAAGCATTTGTAGCGACTCACCATCGGTCAGAGTCTGCAATGCTATTGAATAGACGCCCGGCAGCTCAGCGATTGGCGCCCAGCTAGTGACTAAGACTGCGGCGCGGCCCTTTCCTGGCAGGAGTAGAGAGACGTCAGCGGACGTTGTCGCATTGTCGATAAGGATTACCGATCTGCGACTTGCGATAGCCGAGCGAAAGATTGCGGCGCGAACGGACGTGCTAGCCGGCACATTCTCCCTGGGCACGCCTAAGGATACGAGTGCGCCGCCGAGCAAGTCGTGACTAGTTACCGGACTCCCGTCTGATTCGCGGAGATTGAAATACAACTGACAGTCCGGATAATGCGTTTCGGCTAGCTCGTTCGAGAGGCGAATCGCGAGGGCAGACTTACCAACGCCTGGGATGCCGTAAATATTCAGAATCTCCTGCTCATTGTCTAGCAAGAGTCGCTTGAGGAGCGCATCATATAGATTAGCTCTTCCGATGAAGTCTGCGGCGGAGTACGGCAATTGATGTACCGCGCGGAGGCTGTGTTCGCTTGCAAGGTAGAGGGGCCCGAAGTTGTCGCCTGCGATGTTGACCTGCCTTGCTTGCCCGCCTGCAGTTGCAATCATTGCGGGTTCGCTGGTGGCCATGTCCTATCCAGTCGTTAGAGAGAAATCGAGCCCGTGTTATTCCCGCCAATGTTTACTTGCTTCGCGGAATCTCGCGCAACTGCCATTATAGTCGCCAACGCAGGACTTTCTTTCACTTCATCAAGGATCGCCTCCACGCTGGCCTTGAGCGCGGGTTCCCGTTGGAATGAAGCAGCCAACTCGCCGACCAGGAGCGATTCCATTTCTTCATCGTGTGCGCCGTTCTGCAGTCGCTCTAAGGCGTCAGCAGCAATCGGAGAGACGGGGCCTCGCACTAGAGCGCCTAGCCGTTGCACTGCCTGCCATGCCTGCGAGCCTGCTTGGGTTGCGAAGCCTTCGGCTGCTTTCGCACCAAGTAGGGCAACAACTGCCACTCCGATGGAAATCGGATCCACCCTTCATTCTCCCTGTGTAGAACGCGCTTGGCCGGCGGTTGTGCTTGGTCCTGCATTCTAGCTCTCGTCGTCAATCTGGCCGAGTCGGCAATCTGACGCTTGATGAGCCGTAAGGGTTCAGTGAGCCCGTGGGTGGTGTGTTCGGTGTCCTGATCGTCTTGGGCAGGGCCTGGGTGGTAGTGCATCGATGACGGTTGTGGTGTCTGCTTCGTGGTGTGTCTGTCACGGTCCTGGATGCCGCTGCCGCTGACGTGGTGTCGTGGCAGGTGCGCTGGGGCTGAGGCTCGGGTGGCGGAGTGGCTGAGCAGGTCGCGATGTTGTCTCGGATCTTGCTCGGTCAGTCGTCGGAGAGGTCGCGGCAGAGTTCAGCGACGGACGCGGATGCCTCGGCTGGGGACGCCGGGCGGGGGGCCGGCTGTGGCGGGTTCGGGTGTGGCGGGTTCGGGTGTGGCCAGCCTGGGCGAAGTCAGCAGCCGGTAGTCGTCGGCATGCCTCAGGGATTACTCGTAGCTGGAGACCGAGGAGGTGGTCCACGACGTCGCCGAGGGGGGGTTGCGATGGGCCTGTTGCCAAGCGGAGCCAGGGTTCGTGACGGGAAAGTCAGAGCTAAGACACCCGCCACCGATCAAGACCTATGCTGCGGCACACGGCCACCGCACGATGTTCGGTTGCCCACACAAACCATCGATGATCAACGCGGTGGCCGTCTCCATACGCACGCCACGCCCCCCGCCGGAGCTTCGGTGACTGCGGCCCGCGCCGCCGAGGCTGATCAACTCCGCCAGCTCTCTGACCGTCAGGCGCCGGAGCGCGATGCGGTTTCACATCGCGCCCCGGGTTCCCTGAATGGCCTTGGCCTGCCGAGGCGCGCCATGCCGAATCCTGGTGTGGCGAGGCAGGGCGAGCCTAGGCCGGCCATGCCCAGCGATGGCGTGCCTTGCCACGCTGGACCATGGCCTCCCTACTGTCCGTTCCCAGGAGGTAGGGAGTTTGTGGGTTGTGGTTGTCCGCGCTGCGGGGATTCCAGCTCGGTGAGTCGTCGGCGGAGTTGGGCGATCTCGGCTTCGGTGGTGTCCACCCGGCCGCTGGTCTGCTCGACTTGGCCGATCACGGCTTGGACGGTGACGCCGATCGCGGCCATCGTCTTCTCCAGCCGATCCTGGCGTACGTCGAGGTGACGCATGAGCAGGGCTTGCCGGTTGAATGCCATCGCCGTCGCCTCGACCAGCCGTGCGGTGGTGACGTCGAGTTGTCTGAGGTCGATGGTCTCGACCTTGCCGCGGCCGGCTTCCACCTCGGCCACGGCCCGGCTCTGATGCTGGCGGGCTAGCTCGATGACCTGGTCTGGTTCGGCGAGCTGGTAGCCGTGCCCGCGCACGATGCTGAACACCTTCCGCTGGCCGAGCAGTTCCGCTGCCGCTCTGCGGGCGGCGGCGAGGATCGCCTGTTTGTGTCTTGGGTCGAGGAAGTCCAGGCCGACCAGTTCGCCGAGTTCCTCGTAGCGGATCAGGTCGCCGGGTTTGAGGTCGGCCATCTGGTCGTGGAACACACGCCAGCGGGGCCGCGCCGGGGTGTCCTGGCCGGGGTGGCGGACCGCGACTGCCTCTCCGGTGCTCGTCATTGGTCGGTCACGTCCAGGGTGGCGGTGAACCGTCCGTAGGTGGGCCGGTAATCGCCCAGTCCGATCATCGAACCGGCAACGTTCGCGGCGCTGCGCAGGTCGTCCACGTCGATCACGGTGCCGTCAAGCATGCCGGTCGCCTGGAGCCGCCAGTTCGGGAAGATCGGCCGGGTACGCATCACACGGTTCATGCCGACCTTGACCGGTGCGCGGTGCACCCACCGGCCGTCGGCGTACATCGCCTGCAGGTCACGCGGCCCGTCGTACTCGACCGGCATCGTCATGGTCTCGATGATCACGCCGCGTTCGATCTTCTTTCCGCCTTTGCTCAGACGTGCCCCTTCCACCAGGCATTTCTGCAGGTTGGTCGCGGGGACGAACGGCCCGACCTCGGGTGTGTAGTACATGCCTCCCAGCCATTCCAGGTGCGCGATTTCGGCGTGATCGTCGTCGGTCTTCCTCGTCTTCCCGGTCACCTGTCGGATCTGTTTGACCACGGTGTCCATGGGGTCGACCAGCCGGGCGTTGTGCATCAGTAGCGGCGACGTTCCCTCGCAGACGATCTTGAATCTCAACTGCCCGTACTCCTCGTTGGCATGTCAGGTAACGGTTCGGCCCGCCCCGGGTTGAGGGGTGGCCGGGACGTCGGTGGGTGGGGGGCGAAGTTCAGTGGGGGCGCCGGCCGATGGTGGACAGCGCGAGGTTGCCTTTGACGGCTAGTTCGGGGTTGGTGAGCAGGTCGCGGAAGGCGTCGATGTCGGCGGGCGGCATGCCGGCGTTGATGAGTTTGCGGCGGAGAACGGCGGCGGCGGCGTGGGGTAGGAGGCAGCCGTGACTGCCGCCGGTCCAGGTGGCGGTGTGACCGGTGGTCGTGGTGTCGAGGCCGAGGTTGCGCATGGCGTGGTGGACGCGGCGGCCCCAGGTGGGGTCGTTGCGCGATGCGGTCAGGGCGGAGTGGAAGGCGTCGTGGTAGGCGGTGAACAGCCGGTCGGCTTCGTCGAGGTCCGGTGCGGTCAGCACGCTGGTACGCCACGTCGGCTCGAATTCCTCGATGATCAGGACACCGCCGGGGGCGAGGGCGTCGGCCAGGGTCGCGAGGACGTCGTGGCGTTGGGGAAGGTGCCCGAGCAGGAGCCGGACGTGGACGAGGTGGTAGGGGCCGCCGCCGGGTAGCGGGTCGGTGACGATGTTGTGGTGGATCAGCTGGACCCGGCGGTCGGTGTGGCACGGGTCCAGGTCGATGTCGGTCGCGATGACCTCCCCGGCGGGGGCCATTTCGGCAAGGGTGGACGCGATGGTGCTGGCGCCGACGGCGACGACCAGGCATCGGGCGTTGGCGGGGAGGGCGAGGCTGCGTAGTTGTTGGCGGCTGAACGGGTCGTACATGCCGGCGAGGGCGCGCATCATCAGGGTGCGCTCGCGTTCGGTCTGGTCGGCGTCGTGGAACAGGTAGGTCATCGACACGGGTGCCTTCTCCGAGGTCCGAGGTGGGGAATGGGCTTAGGCGGTGGTGTGGCGAATCCAGGGAGCTGCGGCGTGGCAGCCGGCGGTGAGGAGGTAGTACAGGACGGTGCTCGCGCCGGCGAGGAGGACAACGGCCGCCCAGGCGAGGTCCGCGCGGGTGCCGGCGGTCTGGATGACGACGCCGAGGCCGCTGATTCCGCCGAACAACTCCGCGACGACGGCTCCGATGAGGGCCAGCGGGAGCGCGATCCGCAGCCCGGCGAAGATCTGCGGCAACGCCGCCGGCACCCGGATCTTGAGGAACAGTTGCCAGCGGGAGGCGGTCAGCGAACACGCCAGCTCGACCAGCTCCGCCGGTGTGGACCTGAGCCCGCTCTTCGTGGCCAGGGCGATCGGGAAGAAGCACATCATCCAGACCAGGACGATCTTCGGCCCTGACCCGAACCCCAGGGTGACGATCAGGAGCGGCACCACGGCGGGTTTCGGGATCGTGCCGAGCACGAGCAGCAGCGGCGTCATGGCGCGTTCCAGACGGTGGGAGATCGCCAGGACGATCCCGACCGCCACGGCCGTGGCGACTGCCAGTGCGTAGCCGGCCGTCGCGGTGGCGAGGGTGTCGGCGGCGTTGCGCAGCAGGTAGCCGGGCTGGCCGGCGAGGGCTTCGACGACCGCGGGTGGCGACGGCGCGAGGTACGGCGCGACGTCGAGTGCCTCGACGGCAACCCACCAGGCGGCGACCAGACCGGCCGCCCCGAGGATCGGCGCCGCCGAGGCCGACATTGCGGCCCGCGCTCGACCAGGGGTGTCAGGGGTGAGACCAAACATCGGGCGCCGGCCGCCTATTCGGCCAGGTCGAAAGCGACGATGTCCTGCGGCATCAGCCCCGGCCGGATCGCACCCGCGCCCTGGAGGATGGCGATGTTGCGGGCGACCCGACCCTCGTCGAAATGCCCGAACGGGTAGTCGCCGAGCGGCTCGACGTAGCCGCGCAGGCCCTGCAGCTCCGAGGTCGCCGTGGCGGCCTGCTGGCCCTGGGTCTCATCCTGGGCGGCGTAGATCTGCCCCGCCAGGTCGGGCTGGTCCACCGCGTGACGCAGCCCGCGCAGCAGCGCCCGGTTGAACCGCCGTACCAGGTCCGGCTTCTCCCGGGCGGTGGTGGTGGTCACCGCGATCGCGGAGCCGTGGAGGTCACCGATCCAGTCTGCGAACGGCAGGACGGTGATCTCCTGTCCGGCGAGCTGCCGCACCGAGTCAACTGCCGGCACGAACTGGCTGGCCGCGTCCACCTTGCCGGCGGCGAGCAGCGCCGCGTGTTGCGCCGGGACCGGGTTGCTGACCCACTCGATCGTCGAGTGGTCGAAACCGGCCAGCCGGGCGTACGTCGGGAACAGCACGTGGTTGATGCCACCGGGGACGTAGCTGAGCCGCCGGCCCGCCAGATCACTGGGCCGATTGATGCCGCTGCTGCGCAACGCAACGAAGCAGGCGAGGTTGCGCTGATGCAGCACCGACGTCAGGACGACGTCCGAGATACCGCCGGGCTTGCTGTACTCGATCATCGCGGCGTTGACATCCACCGTCGCGAAGACCACCTCTCCGCCGGCCAACAGCCGCAGGTTCTCCGTACTGCCCTTACCCGGCAGCACCTGCACGTCGATCCCCTCGTCCCGGAACCAGCCTTCCGCCTGCGCGACGAAGATCGGCGCCTCCCGACCCTGAATCCCGGCCCCCGTCAGCACGGTGACCTTTTCCACCGCCGAACCGGGGCGACTCCGCTCACCACCGGCGCAAGCCGCCGCGGACACCGTTCCCACCAGGGCCGCCGCCCCGCCGGCCAGCAGCCGTCTGCGGCTGATCACCATCGTCATCACACACCTCACTTAGAAAACTTAGAAATACAAGCTGAGGGCTACTGCGGGACACGGTTGCGTCTGCGCACCCGCCTCCCCCCGGGGCCGAGCGGTTCGGCGACGGGGGACGCCGAAGGTGCGGAGGGAGGCGGGCTGCGGCCGAGGCGCCGGGCTCGTTCCTACGCAAGGCGGTGCCTCGACTAGCACCAGAACCTAGATTGCTAAGTAAGCCAAGTCAACATCCGTTGCTATGCATACTTGTCAACGCAGGTCAGGGCGTGGTGCGATGGGCACGCCTACGCAAGGAGCCCTTCATGTCGACACCGTCCCAGCCGGCCGAACCCGTCTACCGCCGGATCATGCGCGCCATCGAAGCCGACATCGCCAGCGGCGAACTGAAGCCCGGAGACCGTGTTCCCTCCACAGCGCAGCTCGTCGAGCAGTACCAGTGCTCAGCCCCCACCGTTCGGCAGGCACTCGCCAGGTTGCAGGAACGCGGCGTCCTACAAGGACACCAAGGACGCGGCGTGTACGTCAACCAAGCGCCGGACTGACCCTGTAGATCAACGGACCCGAGGCGTCTATTCGGCCGCGTTATGGATTCTGTTTCGTATCATCGCGTAGTAGACGGGGCTTGTTGGCGCATGCCGGATGGTACCTACGATTCGATATCCCCATTGCAGATAGGCGCTCTGAGCAGGCTCGTTGTCCACGATGACAGTAAGTGCGACGTATTCCTCAGTGCGAAGTCGGCAGAGTTCGTCATGTAGCTCGTGTCCAAGTCCGCGTCCCCTGAGGGGTTGTCGAACCATCAGCTCACGGAGCCAGAACACACTTCCCGAATCGGCTGCCTTCGCATGATCGGCTGACAACGACGGAACAATCTCTTGCCACCAGGGAATCGCCGGGTCGAGGGTCACGCCATGACATGAGCCTAACACTGTTTGTCCTACAACGGATGCCACAATTTCGAAACCAGGCATGGCCATAGCGCCGTCGAGGCGACGACCATATGCCGTTAACGAGAAAAACGGGTCGTCAGCGTAGGGTGCGACCGAGTACACGTCAGCGTACAGGTCCAACAGGGCGTCGCGATGTTTGCGGGCCGCTGAGCTGTCCCAGCGCGCGAGCGCTTCTTCTGCGCGTCGGTTGTACGGCATGATTCAGATCGCATCGATTTGTTCGACGGCGCGGCGAATCGCGACGGAGGCAACGAGTGGGTCCAGTTCACGCCGTAGCGACTTCAACTCGTTTCGAACCCGGGAGGATGTGATTTCACCGGCAACCTTCACCGCCTGGGTGACATCCTCGGCGCACTGACGTAGGTCTTTACGGCGCAGTGAGTTTCTAGATAGGCTGACGAGTCCGATCCCCATGTTCCGCCGAAACCCCTCGGTATGCAGTCTTGCAGACAATCGGAGTAGCTCGTCCGCCCTTTGATGCTGACCGAGGTCAGATCGGCACATTCCGTCGAGACATGACAGCTCAGCTTTGTTGAAGAACGAGATCCATACAGGGTCGTCACCGCTAACCCCCTTCTCGAACTCTGTCCGCGCCCGATCGATCGCACGCTCGCACGACTGTACTTCACCGAGCCCAGCCCATCCATGAGCCTCGCGAATCGCCAGTAGCGCCCGTACCCTTGGACTGACCCAGCGGCCAGTGTTCTCGCGTCCTCTTTGAGCTAGCAGGACGGCCTCGCGGTACCTTCGTTGTTGAACAGCCTGTCGTGACATATTTGCGAGAGTGCGAGAAATCAGGCCATGGTCCTCGGTCATGTACGCGAGGTTTAGCGCTTCGGTCAGATGGCGGTGTGCTTGCCTCGGCAAACTAGCGTCAAAGGAGTACCAGCCAATTGACGTCTTAAGTTCACCCATCATTCGTTGAAGATCCTGGCCGATGGAGTCGCCGTAGACGCCGCCCTCGACCATCTTCTCAATCATACGAAGCTGGGCATCAGCAAAACGCCAAAGACGATCACCGCCAAGGCGGGCGTCAAGGCTGTACAGGTCATCTATTATCGCGCGAAGGTCGGCTACATCACTCACCCCGATTCGAGGTCGGTGTGCAGCATCCTGGCCCTCGATGCGGTCGAGTAGACCTGCAACTCGCTCGGCCGGCTCCTGTCCGAGAGTTGACATCGCTTGAGTCGCAGCGCCAATGGTGCCAGCAAGAATCTGTCGGCGCTTCACTTGATCACCGGACTCTCCGTCGACTCGAAGGCTGTCCGGAACGACAAGTCCCAGCGGTATCCCGAGGCCCTCCACGAAGCGAAAAAAGACTCCAATGAACCTGACCGTCTGCTTTCGGTGCTCTATTCTGCTCAGCGCTGGCTGGTCCAGGCCAACCATCCCAGCGATCTGCCTCTGAGTCAGTGACGTCCACTCTTGCAGTAGCCGGGACACCGTGCCAAAGTCGTGCTCCCTGAGCGCCTCTCGCATTTGAGGGCGTTGCCAGATGGCGGGAGGAATCAAGGCAGACGGACCGATCTTTTCGCACGTCGCACACGTGTTCGAGTTGTTGTAGACACTGAGACGCCCACGGCATCCCTGACACTCTCGGTAACGTTGGCTTCCCATCAGCCCGCTCGGTCCGTCCTGAACGTTTCGTCAACATGAAGGTGACGGTACTGGACTTGGTTCGTAGGGCCATTGTGCTGCCCCTATGCCGTCCCGCCAAGCAATATGTCGAGTCAACAAGGCAAGTCGCCCTGTGACTCACCACTCACTCACTGTTGCATGGCCTGCAGATCGATGTCCCGAGCCCCAGAACAGGAGGCCGACGACGGATGGGGTCACAGCAGCCAACACTCCGACATCGCACAGGCCGATGGCGGCAATCGACCACCCATGCCGGCACCAACGACCGCACCTATCGGTGACCAGCTCCAGCGCACCCAAGCGGACGGACAACACCGCGACACTACTTCGATTACCTAGCAACACAGCGCGAGGAGGGATGATGCCCGCCCGAGTTCCTGCCATCGAACCGAATCAACGCCATCCTGACGAGATCGCGAACGCAGCTACGTACCACCGAGACGATCCGGTGTGGGCGTGGGCGCCATTCGACCGACAGTGGCGGCCGGGTGTTGTGGACGCCGGCTCGAACCTCGCGGTGCTGGTGACCTTCCGCTGGCCGGGCGGTGGGACGGGCGTCGACTCACTGCTTCCGCGTCACGTGATGCCCCGCACCGAGCGCGACGAGGACCTCGACCGCGCGGTCGCCGACCCGTCCCTGCCTGTCCGCCTGCGCAACACCCAGCCGCCGCACACCGATTCCGTTGCAGCCAGTCGACCCGCTCAGGAGGGCTAACCCGTGGGCACACCCCCAGCGGCATCAGGCGGCAGCCTGGGCCATCCGCCGTGGTGTGATCTGGCCGAGTGCACTGCCACCGGTCCGGTCGAGTACCACCCTGCGTCTGCGCCGCCGACTCATCGGGGGCGTCGATACTCCTGCAGCCCGACGCCCGGCCCGAATGTGACCGAGGCGGTTGTCCAGGTCGTTCGGTTCGTTGAGGACCCGCATCCGAACGACTTCGTCCGGTTGGAGTTGGGTGACTCGGACGGTCGCCAGTCGTACTACGTGCGTCTCGCTCAGGCCGAGTTGATGGCCAACGCCCTGAAGACAATCCTGGCGCAGACGCATGCAAGAGGCTCCGGTGCCGGTCTGGTCGGCAATGTGGCACGCGACCACGAACCCGGGACGTGACGGGCGCTGTGGCCAGCCAGCGGCCCGGACCGCAGATACCGCCGCAGGATCCGGCGCGGTTGCTGGCTGCGCTGCCTCAGGGGTTGGCTGTCATCAACCTGACGGTCGCCCGCCGGCGGGGTCCGGAGTTGGTTGTGCACGCGTTGTGTGTGCCGCCAGGCGAGCGGCACGCCGTTCTCGGTCCGGCGGGGGCGGGCACGACGTTGCTGCTCGACCTGGTTCACGGTACGAGACACCCGACGGGTGGGCGGATCTGCTGGGCCGGTGAAGACGTCACCGACCAGCCGGTAACCCGGCGTGCCCGGTGGCTTGGCCGCACCCACCACAAGCTGTCTCTCGTCCGTTCGTGGAGCTGTCTGGACAACGTCCTGCTCGGCGAGCAGGACCCGGCCGTCGGTCAGCTCGCCTCGGGGCTACGGCTGCTCGACCAGATCGGCCTCGCCGGGCACGCGGACGAGCCCGCCGGCTGGCTGGGGTTGGGGCAGCAGCGGCTGCTCGATGTCGCGGTCGCGGTGGCCGGCCGTCCGGATCTGTTGTTGCTCGATGACCCGGCGGCCGGTCTGACCGACCGCGACCTGCGCTGTCTCGGCAGGTTGCTGGACGGTTTGCCGACGAGCACGGCCGTGCTGCTGACCGGTCACGACACCCGGCTGCTCGGCGTCGTCGACTGGGTCACGATTCTGCGCGACGGCCGACGCCAGGCCAGCGGAACACCTGCCGACGTCGAAGCCGACCCGGCCATCGATCACCTCCGTCTATGCCGGGAGCAGCGGTGAGGAGCGTCGAGTTCGGGTTGCAGGCCGGCAACGACCGCGGGCCGATCCTCGCGCGTAGCGCGGCGGAGGTCGATGCCGCCTTCGCACGTCTCCTGGCCGCGGCGCCGCTGCTGCACAATCCCACCGTCTTTATCCGGGAGCGGCCCCGGATCGGCCCGGCCGGCATCCCCGACCATGGCCTCAAACTCGACCTGCGTCCCAGCTGCGGGGTTGGCGCCATGTCCTACTTCGGTGATCCCGCCGACGGCTGCCCGGGGCCATGGGTCACCCGGGCAGTCGGCCCGGTGCCGCCTGGGGTGGTGCTGTACCGGGACATCGACAGCGCGAGCCGGTATCCGGCTGACGCTGCCGTACCCCTCGCGCACATTCGCCGTGCCCTGAACGAGTTCTGCGCCGGCGGCGGCCGGCGGCCGGCCACCGTCGCCTGGCAGCAGGCAACGACATGGTGATCACCTACTCGCCGTGGGCGACCGGCGCCGTCCTTCGGGGACGGACCCGCATCCCACCAACCCCATCACGCTGGAAGTGACTGCCCCTCCATGAGCCGATCGCGTTCCTCAACCCCAGCCAGCGGCCCGCTGCGGCGCACGCCGACCCAGGACCGCAGTTTCCACAGCATGCACAGGATTCTCGACGCCTGCGTCGCGCTGGTCGACGAGGTCGGCTACGACGGGCTGAACACCACCGTGATCGCCCACCGGGCCAGGTTCTCCGTCGGCGCGGTCTACCGGTTCTTCAGCGACGTGCGGGCGGTCGTGCGGGCGGCGCGCCGCCGCAACAGCCAGAGGTACCTGGAACGGCTCAACGACCGGTTCTTCGCGTCGGCGCCCGCCCACTGGTGGGACGGGGCCGAAGCCGCCCTCGACGAGTACATCGCCATGCACCGAGACACACCGGGGTGCCGGGCACTGCTGCGCGCTGACGTGGACGACGTGGACCTGCTCACCGAGGAACGGGACCACCTTGGTGACCAGGTCAGTCGGGTGATTGTGGAGCAGTACGGGATCGACGACGAACGTGTGCGGTTCGCGTTGCGGATCGCGGTGGTGGCGTCCGATTCCCTGATCATGTTGGCGTTCCGGCACAACTCCGACGGCGACCCCGAAGTCTTGGCCGAGGCCAAGGTGCTGGTCCGCCGGTACCTGCAGCGGTACCTCGCCACACCCGTACCGGCCGGCGGACCCGACGGTGGAGCACCTCCGCCCGTCCCTGATGGTCGAAGCCAGCCATTCAGGCAACAGGCAACAGCTACCTGCGGCGGCGACGCCCGATGAGGGCCCGCGGCCTCGCCGAATGGCCGTTGCGGGAAGCGGTTCACGACCCGCGTCGGCGTCGGTGTGGGACAAGCCCGGTGGTGCCGGCCGTTGAGGGTTCGGCGGGGACCACCGAGGGGCGGGGGCGTTGCAGCGCTGCCGCCCCGCCCGCCCGCCGGCCACACCGGGATTGCGTCCCCCGGGCACGGCCGGCGGGCGGGCACCCCCCCACGACCTGACAAGACGGCACCGCAGCACGCCACAAGAAGGGAGTACCCCGTGAGGACCGCTGTCCTGTTACGCGCACTACCGGCCTGCGCGCCGGTGGTGGTGGAGTCGCCGGCCTGCCTTGCGGCCAGCGCTGCCGCCGTTCTGGCCTTGCACACCTCGACTGGCGACGGCGCGTGCGCGCAATGCCGTGCCGAGGGCAGAAGCAGCCCGTACCCGTGCCCCAGACGCGGTTGGGCCGAGTCGATACAGGCACACCGTCCCCGCACGGTAGGCGGGACCGCTCACGGAACCGGGGAGGCACGGTGACCGGGCCTGGTCCCGCGACCGCGCGCCGACGCCTGCGCACCGCGCTGCGGGACATCCGTCTCGACCAGGGCCTGTCCGCCGACGTGGTGGGGCAAGCTCTGGGCTGGCCGGCACCGCGGCTGCCTGGTATCGAGCAGGGCGAGTTCGGTATCGGGCTCGGCGCCCTGCGGAGCCTGCTCGCCCACTACCACATCGTTGACGACGACCAGGTCGAACGGCTTGTCGAGCTGCAGCGGCTCGCCCGCAAGCGGCATTGGTCCGACGCCTACTGGCAGTTCTACTCGCGGTCGTTCCGCGACTTCCTCAGCTACGAAGACGACGCCACGAGCCTGCGCTGCTTCCACCCTCGGGTCGTGCCGGGTCTTCTGCAGACCGAGGCGTACGCCCGAGCCCTCATCCAGGCCACCGCCCCGCACTCGATGACCCACCGCGAAGTCGAGGCCCGGGTGAGAGCGCGGATGCGCCGCCAACACGCCATCCTGGGTGCCGACCGGCCCATCCAGGTCATCCAGATCGTGCTCACCGAGCTGGCGCTGCTGCGTCCGGTCAGCGACGACCACACCATCCTGACAACGCAACTCGATCACCTGGCCAGCGTCGCCGAGCGGTCCCGGGTCGACCTCACCCTCATCCCCGCCGCCTGCGACCTGTACACCGGACTCGGCCCGTTCGTCGCCCTGCGATTCCACTCCGTACAGGATCCCGACCTCGTCTACCGCGACGACGCCCCCCACGACAGCGCGCTCAGCGACCTCCCGAACATCGTCGAGAAGTACCAGACGGCGTTCATCGACCTGCGCGCACACGGCATCAGCGGTCAGCAGGCGGTCGTCCGACTGGCCGAGATCCGGGGCGCCTGATGGTTCCCGCCTACCAACCTCCGGCCCCCTATCCACCGGATTGCGGCTGGAGACGCGATCAAGACCGAGCCAGTTCCGAAGCCTGGTGACCACCATGACCGGCCAGCAGCACCCCGACAACCCCGGGCCAACCCAGCGACGCCCACCCGCAGCCGCCGCTCCTGCCAGCGGCGAACACCACGCCCGCTCCCGCAATTCATCGGCGTGTCAGCAAGCATCCCCACCGCCTCAACCGGCGGGATCGCCTCGCCAATCCCGAACGGTGCTACCGGCCGGCGGATTCCTGACCGGCCGAGCCAGCTACGGACGCCACGCCCGCACCCCGTCCACGCCGGCCGACGCCAGCGACCCCCACCCTGACCCCGCCGCGACCAACGGCGGGACGTTGCCCCGGGCAGGCCGCCCAGGAAACCGGGAAGGATCACCCACCCCTTGAACAGAACCATCAAGCTGATCACGCTCGCGAGGATCTCGACGCTCGTCCTCCTCACCGGCGCGGCGCCCGCGCCTGCCGCCACCGGTGACCAGCCGTCGAACCATGACGTCGCGCCGCTGATCGTCGGTGGCGGGGACGCCCGCCAGCATTACCTCTGCATGACCAGCGCGCGCACCCACCTGCCACTCCACACAGGCCTTTCTACGACGCGACCAGTCCTCTACGCCGCGGTGGCTCGAAAGCAATGACCAGCCCATGCCCGAGGGGCCGGCAGGTTACCGCCGCCGTACTGGTCCTGGCCGCCCTCACCGCAACCATCACCGACTCCACCTCGCCGTCGCGGCTCCCGCCGGCTGACCCGTTGCTTGCCCTCGCCGACCGCCTCCACCCTGTCGGCGAGGAAGCGGCCGGAGCTGACGAGGTGATCGCCGGCGGGTACGGCGTGCATCTTCTCCGCCGCTGGTCGGTGACCACCACCGGCTGGCCATCGACCCACCCGGACCAGCCGATCAGCGTTGCCGTCGAGGAGCAACGGTGGACCGCACCCGACGGATCCGGGTGGATCATGAGCCGCCACAACGATCCCGATCCCACCCTTGCCTCCGCCCGCCCCACCCACCGCAGCCTCGACGCGGAGTTCGGCAGGAGACCGTGGACGGTGGCGACCTTCCCTCCCGGCGCGCTCACCGGCGGCTGTACCCAACCGTGGCCCTGCCCCGGCAGCCTCCCGGAACCGCCGCGGCCGGACTTGGTCAGTCCCGACCCGGCCCAACCGTTGAACGACTTCGTCTTCGTGCACACTCGGGCACACCTCGGCCCCGCCGACACAGCCGCCGCGCTGCGCATCCTCGCCGACACCGAAGGGTTGACCTACCAGCACCGGGCCACCGACCGGCTCGGCCGGTCCGGGCTCGGCGTCGTGCTGGACGCGCCACCGATTCGACACCGGCTGATCCTGCACCCCGACACCGGACGGCTGCTCACCGCCGAGCAGCAGCTCACGGGGGCGCACCCGTTCCTGCCCGTCGGCCCACCTACGGTGATCGAGTACATCCTGGTCGTCTCCCAGCGACACCGTGGCCCCGGGCAACAGGCAACACTGCACACAGGTCGACTCCGATGACGGCCGCGCTGCGTCGACGGCGCGATACCAGGACGGCGGCCAAATATGCCGGCACCGCCGCGACCGCCGCACACCGCGCCTATCAGCACACGATCCGGATCCTGGACCACCATCCGGTACCCGGCGGTGAGCTGGCCAACGCCCTGTATCGGGCGGCCGGTCTCCTCACCGACGCCGCCCACCTCCTCCACCGCAGGCCACGTTTTCGGCATCTGCTGCCCGACCGGATCGTGGGCAACACCGCCGCCGTCGCCATCGTCGCCGCGTCCTGGACCGGCCATCCGATCATCATGATCCTCGCTCCAGCCGTGGCCGCTGGACTCCTAGCCGCCGCGCTGGTGGGCCGCCGCCGACGGCCGGCGGCCGATACCGCACCCGTCGTCGAGCCCGGCCTGGCAGCCGGCATCGCCATCGTCCGCGCTCACATCGCCGACGCCCGTGACGATGTCACCGCCGTCCTCGACCACACCGATAGCGGCCTGCCCGGCCGCGATCCGGGTCGGGCGACCGACCTCGTCACCGTCGCCGACCGGTTGCTGGGCATCGCCGACGCCCACCTCGCCGTCTGGAACCGGCCGGACCCATCCGACCGGCATTCGAAGGGTGCGTCGTGAGCGGTAGCGACCGCCCACTGCGCCAAATAGGAAGGACTCACCCCCGGTGACCGACCAGATCACCATCGCCACCTACAACGTGAAGGACTACCGCCGCGCAGGCGAGACGGATCACCACCGGTGGGAACAGGTCGAGCACGTCATCCGCGACGTCGGGCCGCATATCCTGATGGTGCAGGAGATCCCTGGCGGCACCTGGCGCGACGCCGCCGACGGGCTGGCCCAGCTGGCCGCCGCGACGGGGATGCGCGGCGACCTCGACGACGGCCGGTGGGCCGCGGTGCCCGGTGGGCACGACCGCCTCGGCCTGGGCATCCTGTGGAAACCCGGGATCAACCCGGTCCCCGCCTCCTGGCTCGCGGTCAGCGGCACCCCGCTCTGGCACGCCCTGGCCGTGGTGACCCTCGACATCGGTGGGCACCGGCTGGTCGCCGCCAGCTACCACGCCCCACCCGCCGCTGGCCGCGACCGGCGGCCCGCCGAGGCCGAGTTCATCGTCGACGCCCTAACCGGGCACTCGCGAGGGCAGCGGCACGAGATCTGGCTCGGCGGCGATTTCAACAACCCTGCCGTCTGCGCCGACCCTCGGGGCGCCTCCGATCACGCCGGCCGGTCCGACGGCCCGCAGCCGACACCCGGCCGCGAGCACCCGCCGGACGACACCGACCGGCGGCCGGGCCGGATCCTGGAGACCGCCGGGTTCCTCGACACCGCCATCCCCGAAAACGGCGGGAGGCTTCAGGCGACCACCGGCCACTGGCCGTCGGACCGCAACGGCCACCGCCGCATCGACCGGATCCTCCTGCGGCCCGGCCCCGCCCCCGTCGGGGTGCTGGAAGACCACGGTGTGCATGACAACCGGACCGCCCGCGCCGCTTCCGACCACCTCTTGTACGCCGTCCGATACCGACCGCCAGCGTGGGCGAGCCGATGAACGGCCCCGGCAACCACAACGTCGTCCGCACCACCAGAGCCGGGCCGGTCGGCGGCATCTCCGGCAGCGGCGGAATGGGCATCGCGGTGGTCGGTCGGGCGGTCGCCCGCCGACGGCTACGCACGAGCGTGCGGGACCTGCGCCTGCGCCGTGGCCTGTCCACCACGACGGTCAGCCGCGACCTCGGGCTGCCGCCCGACCTGCTGCCCGCCATCGAGCGGGGCGAGCGTGGCCTACTACCCGACCTGCTCGGGCGCCTGCTCACCTGCTACCAGGCCCCTACCGGCGACGAGGTCGACCAACTCACCGCCCTGGCCCGGCTGGCCCAAACGCCGCACTGGACCGACACCTACCGGCACATCCACCCCCGCCCATACCGGGAGATGCTCAGCTACGAGACCGACGCGACACGGATCCTGTGCTACCACCCCCGCCACCTGCCCGCCCTCGCGCAGACCGACGCGTACGCCCGGACGATCATCCAAGCCACCGCCGGTCACCACCTCAGCCGCGACGACATCAACGCCCGAGTCCGCTCCCAGCAACGGCGCCAACGAACAGTCCTGGACACCGGCCGCCCGCTCCGCATAGCCGTCACCGAACAGGCGCTACTCCGGCCAGCCGTCCACCACCCCCGCGTCATCCGCCAACAACTCGACCACCTCACCATCCTGATCCGCGCCGCCCGCATCGACCTCACCCTCATCCCAACCGACCACCCCCGACACGGCCGAACCGGCCCGTTCGAACTGGTCGAGTTCGACGACCCACGAGACCCCGACCTCGTCTACCGCGACAACACCGCCGCCGGCGACGCGCTCACCGACACCCCCCGCACCGTCAACCACTACCGGACCGCCTTCGCCGACCTCACCCACCGCCAGGCCCTCAGCCGACTCCACGACATCCGAGAACGCACCCGATAACCCCGCGAAATGCACCGGCAGACACGACCTTCGTCACCGTGCCCACTCGATCGCGCCGGCACCACCTAACCCGACAGGACACCTACGATCCATGACCCGCACACCCTCGCCGCGCGTCACCCGCACCAACCTGATCCTCGGCGGGCTCGTGCCCCCACTGTTCTGCCTGCCCGGCGTCGCGCTACTGGCCGCCGGGCCGACCGACCTGGCACCGGCACCCATCGGCGCCATCGGCACGGCGGTGGTCACGCTGCTGTGGCTCGCCGCCGCCCTTCTGATCCCGATACCCGGTCTCATCAACCCTGGTCACTCGACCCTCCTCGTCCTGCTCATCCACAGCACCGTGTCCATCATCTGGATCGCCGACGCGGTCCGACGGACACCAGCAAGCGAACATCGACAACCGCTCGGCCGACCCCGACCACCCGGGCCGTCGAGATCGCGCCGCGAGTTCAACCTGATCACGTAAAACCGATTGACGCCCCATTGCCTCACGGACCCGAGCCCTCGAAAACCACGGATGTCGTTCCATCTGAGTTGCGCCAGGCAGGGTGCTCATACCCGCCGCATACGAAACCGCTGCCAACTCCCTGACAATGAGGGCCGATCTGGAGCTGCAGGGACAGGCCCGGCCTGTCAGAGAACACCTGACCGGGCATGGACATTGGTAGCTGTATGGCAACCCGTCGACAGAAGCTGGCCGGTAGAAGGCTGACTGGCCCCTGAAGCCCTGATCAGGTGTCATTCACCATAGCCGGAATCAGGCAAGGCGCGAGCGGAAGGCGGGGGATTGATTCTGCGAAATCCGGCTAAAGGTTCCGCCCTTGCATTACCGGAGTCGTAGGGGCGCAACTCTTCGCAATGTAAGCAGGATTGATGCCAGGAGGTGAATTCGCCATGTTACCCCGCGCTGACGGACGAGTCGCGAGTTTGCGTACCACAGCCGGCACCTCGGGGGTGCCTGGTCCCAGCCGGAGCCTGCCACCCATCGTCTGTGGTGTCGACCATCGGTACGCACTCCCATTAACCGCGTTGATGAGGTCGCTGGCCGCAGTCGAGAGCGAGACTACCGAAGCTTTGCGGATCATCGTGCTGCATGGTGGTCTGGATTCGGCGTCTCAGAAGATGATCGGTTATACGGCGGACGAGGTCGGGTTGACGTTGGAGTTCCGACGGGTCACAGGTGCCGATGCCGCATACCCTGTGTCCGGCTGGATCAGCGACGCCGTGTACTTGCGCCTCGCCATCGCGGACACGATCCTCGACGAGCCTAGAGTCCTCTACTTGGATGCAGACGTTCTGGTCCTACGCGACATCCGTCCTCTTCTGTCGCAGCCACTAGGAGGATTGGGAATGGGGGCTGTTCGAGACCCGCAGAACCCGATCGTCGGGGTGGGAATCGCGCTGCCGGGATGGGAACGGATTGGGGTTCCTCGCGGTCGCGAGTACTTCAACTCCGGCGTGTTGTTGCTCGACCTGGAGTTGTGCCGACGTCAGTGTCTGTTCCCGGCGGCGACCCGATTCCTCCGCACGTACCCCGGTGAGGCTCGGCTGTGGGATCAGGACGCGTTGAATGTCGCCGCGGACGACCGATGGACTCGGTTGGAGCGACGCTGGAACACCTTCGTGATCTCGCCGCTGGTCGGTTTGCCTGGGTTCACGCACGCCAACGCCGAGCCGGTGATGCCGCTCGCCACGCTCCTCGGAGACGAGCGCGACGCTGCGGTACTGCATTTTGGCGGTCCGCTCAAGCCGTGGTCGAGCGGCTATCCAGCGGGGCCGATGCGTGACCTGTACCGCAGGTTCCTTGACCCTGCTCGCGAACGGGTCCTGCGGTGAGCCCGGGTGGCAGGATCGCGAGGAGTCCGGCGTTCTGGATCGCCACCGGCCTGCTTGCCCGCCACGCTGTCGGGGCGTGGAACCTTCGGCGGTCGTTGCGTTTCGTCGACCTCCCCGCGTCTACCGCAGCCGTACGATCGGCTCCGGCGGTTGACGCTGTGGCCGCAACGACGATTCACATCGTCGTGCCGTTGCTGCGTGAGCAAGCGCATGTCGCCTCGGCGGTGCGGTGGTTCACCTCGCTGCTGGAACTACCCGGAACCACGCTGACGATCGTGACGACCGAGCGGGAGGCGCGTGAGCGTGACCTGCTCGTCCAACGGCTCCTGGGGCGACATGCCGGCGCCATCTCCGCGCGACAGTTCCCTCAGCTGTCGCCTACCTCGCTGCGGGAACTCAACGCGGCCCGAAGACGCGCACCCGGTGGGGTGCTTCGCCGGCCAGAGGTGGAGAGCATCCTCGGCCGGGTACGGCTGACCTGTGATGTCGTTGCCGCGCAGATGGCCGCACCTCAGTACGAGGGCCTGAGGATTCGGCATGTGCACTATCCCGGGCAGGGTCGTAAAGCGGCTCAGGTCAACTATGCCGTCGCCCAGCTCGACGGCGCGGCCGGCGACTACGTCGCTGTTTACGATGTCGATTCCCGGCCGACCGTGACGCTGCTGCGGCAGACCGTGGAATGGATCGACCGGAGATCGCGAGCCGGCGGATCTCCACCCGCTGTGGTGCAGCAGTCGGCCCGCTTCTGGATCAGCGAAGACCCAGGCGCCGGTTGGCAGCGCTCGATCTGCCGAGGCGCCGCTCGGCTCCAGACCCTGTGGACCTTACGGCGGGAGATCCCCTCGTTGCGCCGCTACGGGTGGGCCACCCGCCACCGGACCGGGCTTGCGCCACTGGACGCGCTGGCCCGAGGGCTGGCGCAGACCGTCGGTCACGGGCTACTGGTCCGGCTGGATGTTTATCGAGAGGTCGGCGGGCTGCCGGAGTTCAGCGTGCTGGACGACCTGCCGTTCGGTTACCGCCTCACCGTCGAGGGCGTACCTGTCGACGTCTTGCCGTTCACCACCACGGCCGCCGCACCGGATCGAATCACCGATCTGGTCGCCACGCAGGCCCGCTGGTTCGGCAGCTACCTCGACTACCTGGCCTGCATGCGGGCGGCGCGGGACGGCGGCCACGGCGGCGCGGCCGACCGGATCGCCGCCCTCGGAGTGGGTATTTACCGGGGTGCGGCGTGGCTGATGGCCAGCCCGGTCACGGCGACGTGTGCCGTGCTCGTGGCAGGCAGATCTCCGGCGGTGGTGCGTGCCGTGGCCGGCGCCGGGCTGTGGCTGGGCTGCGTGACACCGGTGCGGATGCTGGCCGCCGCCGAGGGCCGCACGCCGGGCATCGCCGAGCAGACCCGCGACAGCGCCGGCCTGCTGGCCGCCTATCTGCTCACCAGCATTGGGCCGGTCACCGCCCTCGTCCGCGCCGCGACCCACGGTCTGCCCACGGACTTCGCCCCGAAGACTCATCACCGGAGCGCGCCGAAGGAGACAACATCATGATCGTCGGATTGGAAGGGGTCAGCTGCGTCGGCAAGACGTCCCTGGCCACAGCGCTTGCGGCCAGGTGTCCCGGTACGGCGGTCGTCGATTGCTACTACCACACCGCGCCGGACCCGGGACGCCTTCCACGGCCGGACAGCCCGACCGCCTACGAGCAGATGTCCAACCTCCTGATGCTCCTGCAACTCGAAACTGTGCGGCGGGACAGGGCCCTGAACGCACAGCGTCAGGGGCACCTCGTGATCCTCGACCGCACCGTTGACACCCTCCTCGCTCACGCCCACGCCATCGGCCGCCTCCGCGGCTTCGACTGTGACACCGCAGCCAGGGCGCTCGTGCTCCAACACCCGATCGTCGTGCCCGATGTGACGCTCCTGCTGCGCGCGAGTCCCGGCGTGCTCGCCGAGCGCGCCGCCCGCCGCCGGGGCATGCCCCAGATCTTGTACCACCCCGAGTTCACCGAACACTTCAACGGCTACTTCCACAGCCCGATGGCACCACTGTGCATGCCGCTCGATGCCACAGCACCACTTGACGACCTCGCGGAGCAGGCGATGGCCGCCATCGGCGGAGCGAGACCGGCAGCGTCCACCCTCAACGGCCACAGCGGCTCCGGTAGGCCGTGATGAGAGTCGTGGTCGTCGGCTGCGGTGCCATCGCACCCCGCTGGATGCGAGCCATCGTCGCTGACTCCCGCCTGACCGTCGCGGCGCTCGTCGACCCCGGCGCGGGCAGGGCCCGCGCCCTGGCCGAGCAGCACGATCTCGACGCGGCCGTCGTACCTACCCTCGATCAGGCCCTGGTCGAAGGCGTGGAGGTGGCGGTGAACCTCACCCCACCCGACCTGCACGCCACGGTGTCCCGCGCGGCGCTGACAGCCGGGCTGCACGTTCTAACCGAGAAACCTCTGGCGACCAGTCTCACCGACGCCGGGGACCTAGTTCGACTCGCCGACCGGACCGGCCGACGACTGCTGGTGATGCGCAACCGGGGGAACGATCCACGGTTCGCCCGGTTCTGCGAGTTGGTGCGGGCAGAAGGTCGACCGCCGTTCGTGATAGCCGTGGACGTCTGCGTGGAGCTGCGCAATCCCGGATTCCGCGCCACTCAACGGCTTCCCGTCACCACTGATCTCGCCGTCCACGCGTTCGATCAGACACAGGAGATCATCACCGCTCCTGCGACGTGGGCGCACTGCGTCGAGACGCCCATCCCGGTGCTTGGCGCGCACGCCGCGATCACCAACATCACCATCGGCTTCGGCGATGGATCCCTGGTCAGTTACCGAGGCGGTTACCTCGGCCCCGGTCTACGAACCCCCGCCAACGGCGTCTGGCGGATCGACGGGGCGTCCTACGCCGCCCGGTGGGAGGAACCACAGCCGCCACAGGGCCGGGCCATCTCGGGTGCGAGCGCACACCGGCGTGGCGTAACGCACCTGGTTGACGCCTTGCACCAGGTCGAGCCGACCGCCTGGCCGACGACCACGCTGCGCTCGATCGCGATGCTCGACGCCGCTCTCGCCTCGGCCGTAGCTGGTCACGTTGTACCCGTTGCGGCGATCCCGGACCAGCCATGACCACCCCTACCGCGATTTCCGATCTCGGCCCGACCGTCGCCCGGCTTCTAGCGGCAGCGGGCATCAACGAACCCCACCCGCTGCTGTCGAAGCTGGACCAAGGGGAGGACAACACCCTTTACGTGACCACCGTGGCCGATCAAGACCTTGTCGTCAGGGTCCGTCGTGGCCTCACCGACCGGTACGCGGTCGCGGCCTGGGCCAGCCGGACGCTCAGCAACGCGCGTGTACCGGTCGCCCGCGTCCTCGGCGTCACCGAGGGAGTAGCTGTCGAAACCCGCTGTCCAGGTGGGCCGCTGGCTTCGGCACGAAGCACGACCGCACGCCCGGCAGGCAAGGACGTGGAGGTGGCCGTTGAAGCCGGCCGTCTCCTGCGTCGCATCCACACGGTGCCGGTGATCGGGTTCGGCAAACTCGACCTGACCGGGCACGGGCATGGCGGAACCCCGCACGACTGGCTCGTCGCGCACCGCATTGGCCACGCAACAGACAACGACCTCACGGTGTTGCTGACCAGGGTCCACCAGGTCATCCGGCACCACGCCGCCAGCCTCAGCGGCGCCCCGACGCGACTCCTGCACGGGGACTGGAAGGCAGCCCACATCATCGCCGCTGACGGCGAGATCACTGGAGTCGTGGACCTCGAAAGCGCTCGCGGCGGGCATCCTCTCGCCGACGTGGCCGGGTGGTCGTTGCGCGAGCATCCTGCCCTGACCGATGCCCTGATCCACGGATACGCCAGCCCAGATTGGGACACCGCCACCGCAGTCACGCTGACGCTGCTGCGGCTGCGCATCGCCGCTGCGCTCCTGCGCTACCACCTCGACCACCAGGACACCGCTAACGCCCAACTCCGGGTGCGGCAACTACGCGCCGACCTCCACGACCTGACCGCTGGGCGCCCTCGGACCACACCGCGTGCGACGGCCCACGCTCCAACACTGATGCCGCCAGCATCACCAGTGAAGGGTGACCGATGACCCTCATCCGTACGTCCCAACGCGAACGTTTGACCGCCGCCAACCGGCCCGATGGCTGCGCTGTCTTCTCCGCCGGACAGTTCCTCATCCACGCCGACGGCACCGGACGCTTCGACCGGCACTACCACGAATTCGAGGAGTTCTGGCTCATCGCCTCGGGCAGCGCCACCGTCCTGGTCGGGGACACGACCCACCGGGTAGCGGCCGGGGACATCATCCGGACCGCCCCCGGCCTGGAGCACGACATCCTCGACGTTGCCGATGAGCTGCGGGTCTTCTGGGTGTCCGTCGGGCTGCCGCCAGGATCTACCGGAGCGCACCTGCACCGCACCCCGGACCTCGCCGTCAAGCACCTCGTACCCGTGGCATCCCGGCGGGCCGCAGGTGAGTAGCACCCGACGCGCGGCCAGCACGCCCACGGTGACGATCCCGTTCCCCAAGGGCCCGAGGTACGGGCCAGCCACGGAACGGGCGGTTCTCGCGCTGCTACGCAGCGGACGGCTATCGGATACCGGCCGAGGCGCCGCGATCGGCGAACTGGAAGACGCCTTCGCCAAGTTCACCCGCACCACGCACGTGTTGTCCTTCGGGTCCGGCACCGGATCACTGATGGCCGCGCTCCACGGCGTCAGGGTGACTCCCGACACGGGCGTGCTGATGTCCCCGATGAACTGGATCTCCGCGATCCTCGCGGCGTTCCACGCCGGCAGCTACCCCATCTTCGGCGACATCGAGTCCACCTCGCCCAACCTGGATCCAGCCGCCGTCACCACCGCCACGAACTACTCGGCGGTCCTGGTCACGCACGCGTTCGGGATACCGGCCCGGATGGACGCCCTCGGCGCGGCCACCACCAGACCGATCGTCGAGGACGCCTCCCACGCCCACGGCGCCCGGTACGCCGGCCGCCCGGTCGGCTCTTGGTCCGCCGCTGGATGCTTCAGCTTGCAGGGCGACAAGGACGTCTCCGGCGGCGAAGGCGGCATCCTCACAACCAACGACCGGGCCGTCTACGAACGTGCCCTGACCCTCGGCCACCACCCCCACCGGCTGGACGCGGAACTCACCCTTCCCGAACTGCTGCCGCTGGCAGCAACGGGCGCGGCCTACAAACTTCGCATGCCGGCCCTGTCCGCCGTGATCGCCCACGAACAGCTATCCACCCTCCCCGCGCGTACGGCAGCCGCCGAAACGAACCTGGCCGTCCTTCGTCAGGTCCTGGCACGCCTGGGCGCCCCGGTCGCGGTATCCGGCCTGGGATCCGGCTCGACGCGTGGCTGGTACCGGGTGCCGCTGACCGTGGCCCATCCGGTCGCCGACCCGGCCGCGCTGTTCGCCGCGTGCCGAACCGAGCGGATCCCGGTCCGCCCACACTACCCCGACTGGCTACGCAGCCCACTCCTGCACGACCGCGCGCTCTTGCTGGACTTCTGGCCGCATCTACGTCACAGCCCCTACAACCCGCCGGACCCGGACGCGTTCCCGAACTACCACCTTGCCCGGCGGCAAACCCTGCTGATCAAAGTCCCCACCGTCTCCGCACCCGAATACATGGAACAGGTCGGCAACGGACTGGCCAGGGTCACCACCAGCCACTGACCGATCCCCTCGCCGGAAGGAAACGTCGGATGCCCTTCACCACCCGCGCGGCCGTCCTCGAAACCGCAGGTCAGCCGCTACGGATACGAGACATCACCCTCACCGACCCGGGCCCCGGGGAGGTCCTGGTCCGCACGGTCAGCACCGGCATCTGCGGCACCGACGTGCACTTCGCCGACGGCATGCTCCCGTACCCACTGCCCACGGTCCTTGGCCATGAAGCCGCCGGAACCGTCGAAGCGGTCGGAGACGGAGACCATGGCATCACCGTCGGCACACGAGTCATCGTCTGCGACCAGACCTTCTGCGGCCACTGCCCGTCCTGCCTCAGCGGCCAGATGGTCTACTGCGCCGACCGCGGGGCCAAGCAACGGCAGCGTAGACGACTGGCCCTCGACGACCAACCGATGCGCCAATACCTGGGCGTCTCCTCGTTCGCCGAGCTGATGCTCGTCGACGCGCACAACCTCCTCCCCATGCCCGACGCCCTGTCCTTCGACGCCGCGGCGCTGCTCTCATGCTGCCTCACCACGGGCCTCGCCGCCGTGTTCAACGTCGCCCGCCCTGCCCCCGGCAGCCGCATCGCGATAATCGGGTGTGGCGGAGTCGGCCTCGGCGCCGTTCAAGCCGCCCGGATCGCAGGCGCGGCGCAGATCATCGCCATCGACCCGCAGCAACACCGCCGCGACCTCGCGACCAGGCTCGGCGCCACCGATACCATCGACCCCGACCAGGACGACACGATCACCGCCGTGATCGAGGCGAGCGGCGGCGGGGTCGACCGCGCCGTCGAAGCCGTCGGTCTGCCCACCACCGCCGCCCAAGCATTCTCCGTACTGCTCCCCGGCGGGCACGCCACGGTGCTCGGCATGATGCCACCAGGAACGGACATCGCCCTACCCGGCCGATTGCTCCGGCAAGGCCGATCCATCGGTGGCACCATCATGGGATCGGTACGCACCCCCGCCGACATCCCCCGCTACGCCGACCTCGCCGTGCGGGGCACGCTACGCACCGACGACCTCGTCACCTCCCGCCGACCACTGCCAGAGGTGAACGCCGCTCTCGCGGACGCCCGCTCCCACCACGGCGTCCGGGCAGTACTTGCCTTCTAGCTCACCTACAAAGGTTGGGCCGGGGTCGATAGACGACAAACGGACGTTCCCTGCCCGCGGCGACGCATGTCCCACCGGAGCGGCACCTTGACGTCTGGGACTCCGGCGGCTACGGCTGTGCCGAGAACGCGTCCTCAACCTCGGCGCGGTGCTCAGTCCACCAGCCCAAGAACGCTTCGCTGGTCAGGAACAGCGGGTCGCAACTGTGATCGCCACGGTCGTAGTGGAAGTCCAGGTGCCAGAAGTCGGACATCCTCTTCCACCACAACCGTCGTACACCGTCCGCGAGGTCATCCACCGGGAGTGGGACGACAGCGCGGTAGCCGCTCACAAATGCGGAGGCGCGCGCCAGGTCCAGTCGACCCTGTTCGGCGCCGAACACAATCGTCACTGTGCGCGCTACCTCCTCAGCCAGCGGGCGGACCCGGATCCGGTCCCAGTCGATCACCGCGCGGATAATGCCGTTCAGCCAGATCACGTTGCGATGTTGCATATCCCCATGGGTCCACCCGATCCGACCCTGGACGAGCGCGCTCGCCGGCCGCAGCTCCGCGTACTTGTCAATGAGGACCCTGCGCCGGTCGAGCAGTTCGACAACCGCCTCGTCGAACGACGTGCCCCCGCTCCGGGCAGCGGCCTGGAAGCGATCCAGCTCGAGCAGGGCAGCAGCCGGCTCGATGGTCCGACCACTCAGCTTCGCCGGTGCCGCGGGAAGCCCTACACGCCGACCTATCCGGTCGAGCCGGTCGTGGACCTGCCCGAGCACCTGCCCGAACTGGCGCGCTTGGTCGAGCGTCAGGTCGGGGCCCGCTAGGTGGTCGCCCTCCAACCAGGGCAACAGGCAGTAGCCGCGATTGCCCACCTCGACCACCGGATCCCCGGCTGCGCCGAGGACCGGTGGACACGTCGGCACGCCCTCGCCGACGAGAGCCGTCACGACTCGGAGGTTGCGGCGGGCGGTCGCCAACGGTACGTCGATGATCTGTTTCAGGGCGTAATCTCCGCCGCTGGCGGTGACGCGCCAGTTGCGGTTCATCAGCCCCGCAGGAAGATATTCCTGGCCATGGATGTCGCCAATACCGAACGCGGCAGCGAGATGTGACAAATCGCCGTTCAGATCAGGATGTGCGGGCGTGCCAGGGGCGACGGTCTCAGGCATCGCCGCAGGATAGCGGGGCGCAAAGATCGACACGCGCACCGCCGCTCCCGCGACCGGGTCGTGACCGTCAACCGATTTCGCGTACCGCAGACTGGGAAGCCGAAGTTCCACCGGACGCGACCAAGACTCGCAGCGACCTGCGCATTGAGAGCAGACCAGGCACCAGCCAGCGGCAGAAACTCGAACCACTCTTGCGATGCCGAACCCATCCAGACATCCTAATACAAAGAGTAACGCCAGGCATGCGGATAGTGAGGATCTGCTTGTGGTCACATCGCGGAATCTCCAGCAAGAGTCGCCGCTGCGCAGCGCCCGCAGGCATCACAACTGGACCCTTGAGGACGTCGTCGCCAGGATCGACGCGCGTGCTCCAGGCGGCGGGACCGGCGTCACGCCAAGCCTCCTCTCGTCCTGGGAACGCGGAAAGATCAAGACGTCCCTGCGGTACCGGCAGTTGCTCTGCGACCTCTACGAACTGCCGCCAGAGGTGCTGTTCGCCCATCAAGATCAGCCGAGTCCGAATCCGACAGGAGTGGGGATCCCCGCTCCCCGGGTGCTCCGCACGCATGGCGAACTTCTCGGCGCGATGATCCACGTCGTGCGCGGCGCACGACACTGCCTCGCGATCACCGGCTCACGCTCCCGCGGCGGCCCCTACCTGCAGGCGGTAGAGGCGGCGCTCGCCGAACACCCCGACCTGGTCCACTACCGTGTCCTCTACGGCCCGCCCCACCACCGGGCCACGCATGACCACCTTCTGCGACTCCTAGAGCTACGGGATCCCGCGGAGCGGACCAACGGGGTCAAGACCCTGCACATCGGCCTGGTCGACCCGGTCGCCGCCCCCGAACGATTCATCGTCAGCTCGGATAACGCCGCCGTGCTCCCAGTACCGTCGTTAACCACAGCAGAGGCCTTCGACACGGGGCTCCTCCTCGGTGCAGACGCAGCGGTCGGACTGGTGCACCATGTCCGAGAGGCATACGCCGGCGCCCGACGCGTGGAAACCATCGACGCCGTGCGAGCGCTGCCGATACTGAACGCGGGTGGCTAGGGAGGCGCGGGTGCACGCCGAGGCTGTCGCAGAGGCCAAAACGGCCGCCTACGAAGACCTGTCCTCAGTGCTGGACCTAGCCCAGACGCTGATACGCACTCCAAGCTGTTCTGATCACGACGCCTACGAGCCGGTGTTGAAGATCTTGGAAGAGTGGCTAACCGAACGAGGTCTGGACAGCCGACGACTACACGACGCCCACGGCGCACTAGTGGGGATGACCTGCATCCTGGACACTGGCAGGGCAGGACCAATGTGGGTACTGGACGCCTGCGCGGACACCGCGCCCATTGGAGACGAGACCACCTGGTCCTTTCCACCACTGGCAGGGGACATCGTCGATGGCTGGCTCAGGGGCCGTGGCGCGGCCGACTCCAAGACCGGCGCCGCCATCTTCTGTCACATCGCCCAACGACTCGCACGCCCAATCACCACGGGACCTCATCACCTGGTCGGCAGCCTCGCGCTCCTATTCGACGTGGACGAACACAGCGGCGGCTTCGGTGGCGCGCGAGCCTTCTTCGCCGGGCCGGGACGGCAGGCAGCAGGCGTGATGATCGGCTATCCCGGCTCAGACCATGTCGTCGTCGGCGGACGTGGGGTTTTCCGGGTCAAACTCAAAGTCCGGGGCGTAGCGGCACACTCCGGCGCTAGCCGCCCGACAGCCTGCAACGCCCTCGTCAAGGCCGCAGCACTGATAGCCGCGCTCGACGCCGCTCCGCTCCCATCGGACCCGGGTCAAGGGTTCCGAGCCGCGCCGAAGCTCACCGTGACGTCCGTCAACGGCGGTTCCGGATTCACCGTCGTACCTGACACATGCGAGATCGCCGTAGATGTTCGGCTCACGCCGACGCTGGACGCGGCGGGCGCGGCGCGACTCATCCAGGACACAGTCATGTCCATCGACGCCAGGCACCCTTCACCGGAGCCGACCGCCATCGAGGAGGTCACGATGTGGCCGCCGTACCGACTGACCGGTACCCAGCAGCCAGCCGCTGCTCTACTCCAAGCCGCCCACGCGGTCGGCGCGCGACCCGTGACGAAGGTCGCGGGCCCTTCCAATATCGGGAACTACCTATCAGGACTGGGTATCCCCGCGACCGCTGGCTTCGGGCCAGACTATGAAGGTCTGCACGGCGCGGACGAGCGGGTCGTGGTTGCCTCGATCCCGGCAGCGCAGGCCTCGTACCATCTCGCGGTCCAACGTCTGCTCACACAAGACGACGACTACATGTAGCAGATTGCCACCCTCTTCGTAGCACCAACCTGCCAACGACCCCTCTGGTTCCTGAATGCACGACCCTGCATCATGAAGTTGGGCTATCCAGCAGAGATGCGGTTAGGTCACCGCAGCGCAAGTACGTGATCACAGCCATGCGCCGGGGTCAAGTTGAACCCACGGCGCCCCTGAATGGCATCGCCATGCCTCTAACGGCAGGAGAACCGCCATGCACCCACGGCCACCCCGACAGGCTGCCGTAATTCTCGACTGCGACAACACCCTCATCCGTACCGACAAAACATGGCGCAGGGCCTACTCCACGATTGCTAATCGCTACGGGCGCACCCTCTCCTCTGCAGAACGCGACAGCCTCGTCGGCCTCGGCAAGGAAGCCCTCGGACACGCACTCGGCCAGATACTCGGCCGCCCCGAAAACGGTACCGAACTTGGCGAAGAAGTTTACGACCTGGTCGCCAATAACCTCGGAGACCCCATCGTGCCCCTACCCGGCGCGGTCGACCTCGTCCTAGCACTCAACGCCACCAGACGCCCCCTCGCGGTCGCATCCAACTCCCCGGCAGCGATCGTCAAACGCTACCTCACCAAAATCGGCCTCCCCCGAGCCTTCGACACCATCATCGGCTGCGACGAAGTAGACGCGCCCAAGCCCGCACCGCACATCTACCTAGCCGTCTGCGCCCGCCTCGCTGTCGCGCCCGAAGACGCTGTAGCGATCGAGGACTCTCCGACCGGGGTTGCCGCCGCGCGCGCAGCCGGTATGTACGTCATCGGCGTACCATCCAAACCGGGATCCACGCTCGCGGCGGACGCTACCTACCCGAGCCTCGCCGACCCAAGGCTGCGCCGCGCGCTTTACATCCCTGATCGCAACCATCTGAGCTTCGCCAGGATCGACGCGCCCGGCGGCGGGACCGGCGTCACGCCAAGCCTCCTCTCATCCTGGGAACGCTCGCCCGTTGGAGGACGAGGTAGTGGAAGGCTTCCCATCCGGCCACGTCGGACCGTCCTTGATCGCCAGCGGACCACCCCCACGCCTGTGGGGAGGACGCCGGCAGCCGGCTACTGGCGGCGTTGCGGGCCGGACCACCCCCACGCCCGTGGGGAGGACCGCTCAAAGTCCCCGAGCGTATTCGACCCCCTTCGGACCACCCCCACGCCCGTGGGGAGGACGCAACAGGTGAGTGCGCCCAGGGAATCCCCTCCGGACCACCCCCACGCCCGTGGGGGGAGGACCGGTTGCCCGCGCACTTGGAGTCCCTCGCGGACGGAGCACCCCCACGCCCGTGGGGAGGACTTGTGGGCGAGCTGGCCGCGGTGGCGGTGGCATGGACCACCCCCACGGCCGTGGGGAGGACCGACGGATCGCCTCCCGGCTGGTCTTGCGATCCGGACCACCCCCACGGCCGTGGGGAGGACACAACACCCCGGTCGGGCTGGCGCCCGACGCCAGGACCACCCCCACGGCCGTGGGGAGGACGCGCCCGACCTCAACGACACCGCAGCCCTCGGCGGACCACCCCCACGGCCGTGGGGAGGACGCCGACCCCGACGCCGCGCTCGACAGCCACGGCGGACCACCCCCACGGCCGTGGGGAGGACTCCGCGTCGACGGTCCCTGCGCGGATGAGCCCCGGACCACCCCCACGGCCGTGGGGAGGACACTTCGCGACTTGGGACTTCACTGCTGGGTGACGGAATTGGATCGCCAGGGGCGTCGAGCGGAGATTGTCGTACCCGTGTGCTCTGCTCTTGCCCGCAATCGTTCCGCTCGCGTCGGTGAGGCCGCTGTATGAGTCATGAGGCAATTGTGGATCTTCGGATCTGGGGTAAGGAACGAGGGCTCGCCTCGCCGTATCCGTTGCTCTGGCATTTGGTGGATACAGCAGCGGTGGCCGGAGCCCTTTGGGATGGTCACCTGACCGCTGGCCAGCGACGGTTCGTCGCCAGCGGGATGGACGTCGATGAGGGTCACGCCCGGCTCCTCGTCATGCTCTGGGCCGGGCTTCACGATCTTGGCAAGGCGAGCCCGGGTTTCCAGGTGCAATGCCAACGCGCCTACGAGCCACTTCGTGCAGATCCAGCTTACGGTCTTGTTGCCGGCGGGCGGGATCTCGGTCATGACATGGCGTCACAGCTTGCGTTGGTCAAGCTACTTGGTCAGGATCGGCCGCAGGTGGGTCCGAGGAGCGGGCAGCCCGCATATCGGGTGGCGCAGATGCTTGGTGGTCATCATGGTCGGTTTCGGAGCGCCCAGCATCGTGACTTGATTGCGGGACGGCTTGGCGGGGGCAGCTGGGCGTCCCAGCGGAGCGCATTGTTTCGGACGATTACGAAGGCTGTAGGAAGCCCTGCCTCTCCGGAGCGCGTCGATCCGCGCGTCGCGGTCCTGGTCACGGGGCTGATCATTCTGGCTGACTGGCTCGCGAGTCAGGAGCACTATCTACGTGGTCAGTTGCTGTCTGTCCCCGCCGATTCGTCGGTCGAGGTCGTCGCGGCCCATCTGGCCGGTCTGTGCGGTCGGGCTACTCGGCTCCTCGATGGCGCTGGGCTGGGCGTCCCGATCCTGCGACAGCTAACTTTCGAGGAAGTCTTTCCCTTCAGACCCAACGCCTTGCAGCGGTCTATCCGTGACGAACTGCTGCCAAGGGTCGATGGGCCGGGTCTGTTGATCGTGACTGCTGCGACCGGCGACGGGAAGACCGAAGTGGCATTGATCGCGGCACGAGAGCTAGCCGAGGTCTCCGACGCCAGTGGCTTCTATTTTGCCCTTCCCACGATGGCTACCGCTGACCAGATGTACAAGCGAGTCCGGGAGTTCACGAACCGGGTCGCGGATGGACCTGCGGCGGTGACGTTGCTGCACAGTCTGTCCTGGTTGAATGCCGCGTACGAGGGGAGTCCGAAGGACGAGCCGCAGGGCGACAGCGATGTCGCTTCGAGCGACAAGTACACCTTGACGGCTGCGCCAGACTGGTTGAAGGGGCGTAAGCGCGGGCTGCTCGCTGGTTTCAGCGTGGGCACAATCGATCAGGCGCTGATGGCCGCGCTCGCTACCCGGCACAATGCGTTGAGGCTGCTCGGTCTGTCCGGCAAGGTCTTCATCGTTGACGAGGCGCACTCGTATGACGACTACATGCGTGCGGTTCTCTGCAAGCTCCTCACCTGGCTCGGTTCGATGCGCTGCTCGGTGATTCTGCTCTCCGCGACTCTGCCTGCCAGCCATGTTCACAGCCTCGCCGCTGCGTACCGACGCGGCGCAGGCCTCCCTCCAGTTCGCCTTGGACCCGTTCCCTACCCGGGATGGGTGTTCGTCCCAGCCCGCTCTGGTGGGTCATCGATTACCATCTCAACCGAGGCGCAGGCCGCTGTCGCAACCGGGCGACGCATCCCCCTGCGGCTGGATATCCGGCCGGTGCGTCACAGCAGCGGTTCCGAGACCAGCGATCCGTCTGACCGTCGGGCCGTGCTGGAAGCCGTGCTTACCCCTCTCGTGCGGGACCGCGGATACGCGGCCGTGGTCTGCAACACGGTCGATGACGCGCAGCAGACCTACGAGATGACGCGAGAGTGGACTCGGGATCGGGCCGAGGTCTACCTTCTGCACTCGCGATTCCCGTCCGGGCAGCGCGAGGAGATCACCCAACGAATCGTCGCGCTCCTCGGCAAGGACAGCATCGAACGGCACAAGAGAGTAATCGTCGTCGCGACTCAGGTGATAGAACAGTCCCTCGACCTCGACTTCGATCTGGTCGTCAGCGATCTGGCGCCGCTGGCCCAGGTGCTGCAGCGCGCGGGTCGCTGTCATCGACACGCCCGGGCGCGGCCGGCCTGGGCGCGAACACCCCGTCTGGTCATCCTCGACCCGCACCACGATGGCCGTTACGCGAAGCCACGCCGCTGGGGCGACGTCTACCACGACTACCTGCTGCGGGCGACGCACCTGCGGCTCAGCGGTGTGGAGACGATCCGGATACCCGAGGACGTCCAAGAGCATATGGAAGCCGTTTACAGCCCGACCGGCATCGTCGACCCCCAACTCAGGGACGAGCACACCGACTATCAGGTGGATGAGATGGTGGGTCGGCAGGCGGCCGAGTTGTGGACTATCCCAGACCCAAGCAGCCTCGGCGACCTTTCCCTCCTCAGCGAGTGCGAGGTCGCCGACGGGCAGGCGGCGACACGGCTGGGAGCCGATTCGGTCCGGGTGCTCTGCTGCTATCTCGACTCCGACGGTAGGCAATGGCTCGACCCTCACCGCCGGCATCCGTTACCCCATCACGGATCCGGCCTCGATGGCCGATATCAGCCTGACGACATCCGGTCGCTGCTCAAGCTGAGCATTCCCGTCCGAGAGTCCCTGATCAGCGGCTACAAACCCGACGCCGAGCGACCCGCACGATGGGACAAGACTCCATGGCTCAGCGAGCTCCATCCTCTCTGGTTCCCGATCGGACCCGCCGGAACTCATCCGATCGAGATCGGCGGTCGCCTCGTCCACCTCGACCGGGATCTCGGCCTGATCATCCGCAGAACGACCGGCCACAGGTGACGACCAGTTGCCGGCATCGCAGAGTGCTGTACTCTGTGGACGCGCGCCGCTAACCACCCATTGCCTTTCCAGGAGGTCCGAATGCAGACCCGAGCCGGGCTCGGCCTAACACTCAAGTTGCCGCAAACCACCGTCGTCCTCGTCATCGTCCTGGTGGTCCACCTCATCGTGCTAGGCATCGCCAGCGCGTAGTCCTGGCAGGGGCTGGCCGACAAGTTCCTTGTCGGCCAGCCTGCCCTCACGACCGTGAGGAAGATGACGGCAGACCGGTAGCGGCTCCACCAATTGCCGGCGCACCCCCACGAGCATGGGGAACCATCCGCAGCATATGTCATCCATCCGACAGGTGTCTTGGAGCGTCCGAACGCTTGCGGCACTGTCTGGCAGTCCTCCGCTCCGAAGGGTGAACATGGTCTCCGCCTCGTTCGATCTCCTCGTCGAGCCCTGGCTCCCCGTTCGTGCGGGTGAGCAGACGGTCTCGGTCGGACTCCGTGAGCTTTATCTACGTGCCCATGAGTTCGACGATCTTGTGGTGCCGGTGCCGCCGGCGGCGTCGGGGCTCTGGCGGATCCTCTACGCGATCACCGCTCGGCTCACCGGCTTGGACAAGCGGAGCTCCTGGGCGGAGCGTCAGGGTCATGTTCTCGATCGGCGGCGCTTCGATCCGGAGAGTGTGACCGCCTACTTTGATCAGTACCGGAACTCCTTTGATCTGTTCCACCCGGAGCGGCCGTGGTTGCAGGATCCGCGTCTGAGGTCGCAGTGCGCGAAGACGTCGGGTGTCAACAAGCTGGTCTTCGGCCGGCCAGCTGGCAACGCGCAGGTGTGGTTTGGGCACTATAACGACCTTGCTCCGCTGCCTTTGCCGGCAGCTGAAGCGGCGTGGCACCTCGTCGCTCAGCTCTACTATGGCGCTTCAGGTCGTTGCACCAGCCGGGAGGTCGACGGGCAGAAGTTCGCCAACAGCAACGCCGGACCGCTGCGATCGGCGATGTCGTACCACCCACTCGGCGGAGCTCTTTTCGAGTCTCTCGTGCTTGGCGTTCCCGGGGAGCACACGGCGAACGATGAGCCTGACCTGTGTCCGTGGGAGCGCCCTGCCCTGCTGGACCCACTAGCTCCGCCGCCAGCGCTGACTTGGCCCGGTGGGCTGTTGACCGGCCGGTTTCAGCACGCCGTCCTGTTGGTTCCCGACGAGGATGGCCGGGTCGTCACCGATGCGTACCTCACCTGGGGTAGACGCACGCCTCCGATGCAGACGCCTGATCCTTACGTGATTCGACGGTTCAGCAAGCAGGGCAGCTGGTACCAGCTGCCGGCCGACGGTTCTCGAGCGCTGTGGCGGGATGTGCCAGCGCTGCTCTGCGACATCACAGACGAAAGTCAGCGCCCGAGGATCCTCGTGAGCGCCCAGGATTTCGATGAAGGTGAGCAGCGTGTCCGCGCCTTCGGCTTCGACCAGGACGGCCAAGCCAAGGATAGGCAGTGGTTCACCTCGGTCACCCCACCGATCTTACGCTGGATGATCAAGTACGACGAAGAGGCAGCGGTTGAGAGCGTGACCGTCGTCAAAGCTGCGGAGGATGTCGGCAACGTGCTGGCCTACCTGATGAAACTGGCCTGGCAGGAGTCAACCGATGTCAAGGACCGGGTCGGGCCGTGGGTGGCTCGGGTGAAGACCCATTACTGGCCACGAGCAGAAGACCTGTTCTGGTCGCACCTGCACAACCGGACGTGGGCCACTGCCCGGAAGTCATACCGACAGCTCGGGCACGAGGCCATCGACTGGGCGACCAATGGCGAGGCTCACCTTCCCCGCTTCGCTGCCGCCATCGACAAGGCACACCACCGGCTCACCGGTAAACGCCAGAAGGGTAAGGCGAAGTGAGTACCGACACCGCGACTCCCTTGTCAATCGACATGATTGACAAGTTCGTCCAACACGTCATCGGACTGTGCGCGAACGTTCCGGAGCGGCGCTCCTCGTTGCGTCGTGGGCTCGGGCGACCACCGGAGCAGGCGTACGGCATGCACGCCACCGTCGCCCGCTGGCTGCCCCGCCAGAGCGACCGGGCGCAGGAGTACGCCCTGTACTCCGTAGCAGCCATGATTGCTGCTCAAACCCGCAGCGGTCAGCGCGGATCGGCGACAAGAATCGGCCCTGACGATCCGGCCACGGATGCGCCCGACAGCGATATCGAGGACGGCCTGGGGGACGTCGGGAACGGTCCGGAACTCGGCACCGCCCGCCAGCGGCTCTCCAGCAGGCCCAGTATCGGCACTGCGCTGGCCCGGGCGGTGAATGCTACGGCGGCAAGCCGAGGTCGTATCAGCCGCACAACCGCGGAGAAGCGGCTGCACCTGCTCGTCAGGCAGGACCTAACCGGGGTGCATCGGCAGCTACCCGGCCTCGTCCAGCACATCCGGTCCGTGGAAACGGCCATCGACTGGGTTCGGCTCATTGACGACCTGCGCAAGTGGGATCAGGAACGTGAGCTCGTCGCCAAACGGTGGCTACAAGACTTCTACCGCACTCTGAATCCCGAGAACGAGGAGCAAGCATGACCCCGGCCCGATACATCGATATTCACCTGCTCCAGAGCATCCCGTACGCCAATCTGAACCGCGACGACCTGGGCTCGCCCAAGTCGATGACCTTCGGTGGCGTCGAACGTACCCGGGTTTCCAGCCAGAGCTGGAAGCGGGCGGTCCGGCTCGCGCTGCAGGAGTCGGCCGGTGAGCAGGCGCTGCGCACCCGCCGGGTGCCGATCGAGGTTGCCTCGCGGCTGCGAAGCAAAGGCTGGTCCAAAGACCTGGCGACGTTCGCCGGTCAGCAGGTGGCGGCGAGCATCACCAGCAAAGGACTGGGGCTGGAGGCCAACGGCGGAACCTCGGTTCTGCTCTACCTGCCGGCATCGGCCCTTGACGACCTGGCCAGGATTTGCGAGGAGAACCGGGACGACCTCAGCCACGCCCAGACAGCCAAGCCGAAGACGGGCAAGTCGTCGACAAAGTCGGACCCGATCCTGCCACGTGACGAGGTCACTCGGACGATCAGTGGCCGCAACGGGGTCATCAACCTCTTCGGCCGAATGCTCGCCGACGTGCCCACCGCCCACGTCGACGGCGCGGTCCAGGTCGCTCATGCATTCACCGTGCACGGCACGAGCGCCCAGGTTGACTTCTTCACCGCCGTCGACGACCTGAACGAGGCGGCGGACGAGACCGGCAGTGGACACATGAACAGCGCCGAATTCAGTGCTGGCACGTTCTACCGCTACGCCTGCGTCAACCTTCACGACCTGACGCGGAACCTCGAGGGCGAGAAGGCGCTCGCTGCCGAACTCGCGGCAGACTTCCTCACGAACTTCATCAGTGCCATACCAGGCGCGAAGAAGAACTCCACCGCCGCGTTCACCGTCCCGGATCTCGTCTACATCGCGGTCCGCGGCGACCGCCCCGTCTCGCTCGCCAGCGCCTTCGAGCCTCCGGTGCGGGCACCCCTGGACGGCGGCTTCGGTCCGAAATCTCGGACAGTACTGTCCGAGTACGCCGGCCACATCTACCGGCTAATCGGCGAAGACGGACTCGTGCATCACGCGCACGCCCTGACCGACGAGAAGGGCCTCGATCATCTCGGCGAGCTGACGCCATCCCACGCCGCTTTGGTGAAGAACGCCATCGCACGGGCCGGGTTGCGGTGACCGGGCTGCTACTGCGGCTCGCCGGGCCGCTGCAATCCTGGGGCGATCACAGCACCTTCTCCACAAGAGACACCCGCGCGTACCCGACCCGGTCGGCCCTCATCGGATTAATCGCCTCCGCGCTGGGCCGGCGCCGCGAAGAGCCGATCAGCGACCTGACCGCCCTGGCCTTCACCATTCGGGTCGACCGAGCTGGAGCCGTCCTACGCGACTTCCACACCGTTGGCGGCGGCCTCGCCCGTGATCAGACCGTACCCACCGCTGAGGGAAGCCGCCGAGGTCCCGGTCAGGGCACAATCGTCTCGCACCGCTACTACCTCACCGACGCCGCTTTCACCGTCGCGATGACCGGTCCGCAACCGCTCGTGGACGCAATCGCCAATGCCCTTGACCGACCAGCCTGGGCTCCCTACCTTGGCCGCCGATCCTGCCCAGCCGAAGCGCCACTGCTGCTACAGGTGACGCCCGGCGATCCGGTGCACGCCCTGTACCAGTCGGTGCCGATGGCCCGGCCACCGGTGACCGGCGATACCGTACCGGTTGACTTCGTCCTCGAAAGCCCACCACCCGGCAGGGAAGACGCGTCGCAACTGACCGCCAACGACGTGCCACTCGACTTCCATCCGCACCGCCGACGCTACCTGTCCCGGTCCCTCTGGATAACCCGACAGTCCCTACCAGCCGACCTCTGCGTCGGACTGGGCGACCGCTACCTCACCGCACTCGCCACGTATCTGAAAGGAGCACCGGCGTGAACGCCTGGCTGATCCGAATCGAACCGGATCTCCGTAACCGGTCCGCCAGCCAGGACCTACGGGACATCGTCGCCATACACCAGCGGGTGATGACGCTCGTACCTGACGGCCTCGGACGCGACCCCCGACAGCGAGCCGGCGTGCTGTTCCGCATCGACCAGGAACCGACAGGTCCGGTCGTGCTGGTGCAGACCACCCTGCAACCAGATCCGAGCCGACTACCCCCACGCTACGGCCACGTTGACACCAGAGACATCGGCCCACTCCTCAAAGCAATCCACCCAGGGATGCGGGTCCGATACCGACTCGCGGCGAACCCCTCCAAACGGGCGATCACCGGACCACACGCCGGCAAAGTCGTGCCGCTGTCCGGCCCCGACGTAGAAGCGTGGTGGATCAAACGCGCCGAGACACACGGACTCGCCCTCGAACAAATGCACACCCACCCCCAGCCATCGATGATCGGCAAGGCCAAACCGATCCGGCACGCGGTGACACGATTCGACGGCACAGCCGTCGTACGGGATGTCGACCTGGTACGCGCCGCCGTGCTCGGCGGAATCGGACGAGGCAAATCGTTCGGCTGCGGCTTACTCAGCCTTGCCGCCGCCCGGTGACCGGCAACGCGCGACGACGTCTGGCTGCGCCCACCCTCGCGATGCTCCCCAGAGTCGCGGACTCTCTCAGCTTTCTCTACGCCGACGTCGTCCGAATCGTCCAAGACGACACCGGCGTCTGCGCCCAAGTCGAAACCCCAAGAGGCGTCGAACGCGTCTATCTCCCCACCGCCGCTGTCAGTTGCGTACTCCTCGGCCCCGGCACCTCCATCACACACCGGGCGCTGTCCACCTTCGCCAGACACGGCACCACCGTCGTCTGCGTCGGCGCTGGCGGAGTACGCAGCTACGCGGCCATCACCCCCGCCGGACTCACCACAAGCTGGCTTGAGCGGCAAGTCCGATGCTGGGCCGACGACACTCAACGACTGGCAGTCGCCGTGCGCATGTACGAACGCCGGTTCGGAGAAGCCGTCCCCGAAGGAACATCACTCGCCCAACTCCGCGGCATGGAGGGACAGCGAATGAAGAAGCTTTACCGCCTACTCGCCGAACACCACCGGACCGGCAAGTTCCGCCGCAATTACGACCCAGACCAGTGGGAAACGCAAGACCCGGTCAACCTGGCCCTCTCGTCCGCCAGCGCATGCCTCTACGGCGTCGTCCACGCCGCGACACTCGCCCTCGGCTGCTCACCGGCGCTCGGCTTCGTACACAGCGGCACCCAACACGCCTTCGTCTACGACATCGCCGATCTCTACAAAGCCAGGGTCACCGCCCCACTGGCCTTCTCACTCGGCAACTCCACCAATCCGGAACGCGACGCCCGGCGCAAACTCCGCGAAGAGTTCCGACTCCTCAAGCTGATGCCCACGATCATCACCGACATCCAGCACCTCCTCGACCCGGACACGGTCCGCCCAACGCCAGAACGGGGCGCCGACGTGGTCTCACTCTGGGACCCAGAACTCGGCGAGGTGCCTGCCGGCGTCAACTACGGCAGCGAGGACTAACCGCCCCATGGCCTCAATGGTCGTCCTGTCCACCACCGCCGTACCCGATCACCTACGCGGCGCCCTCAGCCGATGGATGATCGAGATAACCCCCGGCATGTTCGTCGGCACCCTGTCAGCCAAAGTCCGAGACGAACTATGGGCAACGGCAGCCGCAGTCGTCGGCGACGGAGCCGCCGTGCTCATCCACCCAGACAACACCGAACAGGGCTACTCGATCCGAACCGCAGGACAACGCCGACGCCGACCCGTCGACTTCGACGGCCTCACCCTGATCGCCATGAACCCAATGGAACCGGCGAACACCATAACCGAGGAAATCTGGCCCGAGGGCTGGTAAACGCCCAGGTCGCGAAGGGTCCTCCCCACGGGCGTGGGGGTGGTCCGAGAGCCGCGCCGCGCCGCGCGGCGACCGGGCCGTCCTCCCCACGGGCGTGGGGGTGGTCCGCGGGCCATCAGGTGGCATTCCTCGGTCCACGCGTCCTCCCCACGGGCGTGGGGGTGGTCCGCCCCGCACCGAGGTGCTGTGGTCCAACCGGCCGTCCTCCCCACGGGCGTGGGGGTGGTCCGCAGGCTCAGGCGGTCATCGACGAGATCCTCGAGTCCTCCCCACGGGCGTGGGGGTGGTCCGCTGGGCCGGCCTATGGCGCTGGTCGACCACCCGTCCTCCCCACGGGCGTGGGGGTGGTCCGCCGAAACGGCGTACCGGCGGGCCATCGCCGGCGTCCTCCCCACGGGCGTGGGGGTGGTCCGCCGACGTCGTCCGCGAGATCGTCGACCGGCTCGTCCTCCCCACGGGCGTGGGGGTGGTCCGATGGAGGGCGGCCAGCGAGGTATCAGCCCAGAGTCCTCCCCACGGGCGTGGGGGTGGTCCGGCCCTCGTCGCGGTGGTCGCCGCGGCGCTCACGTCCTCCCCACGGGCGTGGGGGTGGTCCGTCGGCGCGCCGCTGCAGGCGCGCCATGGCGGCGTCCTCCCCACGGGCGTGGGGGTGGTCCGGCGGCAACCGCCATCTCGGGCTTGCCGGCGTTGTCCTCCCCACGGGCGTGGGGGTGGTCCGGTCGACCCGTCCACCATCCACGGATACCGCAGGTCCTCCCCACGGGCGTGGGGGTGGTCCGGTCCCTGACGCCACCTCCCCGCCGCTCAGGGCGTCCTCCCCACGGGCGTGGGGGTGGTCCGGACCGGCGCGGCCGGCGCGTCTGGCGGGAGATGTCCTCCCCACGGGCGTGGGGGTGGTCCGCCGCAGCCCCCACAGCCACCGCTCGCGGATGCGTCCTCCCCACGGGCGTGGGGGTGGTCCGGCGTCTGCGCGGAAGTTGAGTGCGAGAGGGACGTCCTCCCCACGGGCGTGGGGGTGGTCCGGCGCTCAGCGTGTGCGTACCCGCCGACAGCACGTCCTCCCCACGGGCGTGGGGGTGGTCCGCTAGTGGACGTGACCGTTGTGGTCGCCACCTAGTCCTCCCCACGGGCGTGGGGGTGGTCCGCCGCCGGCGGACCGCTGGTACAACCAGCCAACGTCCTCCCCACGGGCGTGGGGGTGGTCCGGCGGCCCGCGCACTGGGCATCTCCACCCGGGAGTCCTCCCCACGGGCGTGGGGGTGGTCCGGTGCAGATGTGGCTGTCCGGCGGTGCGGTCGGGTCCTCCCCACGGGCGTGGGGGTGGTCCGGACCAGATGACGGCGGTCGCGGAGGCCGTGGCGTCCTCCCCACGGGCGTGGGGGTGGTCCGGCCAGCATGAGGCCCATGTAGATGTCGGGCTCGTCCTCCCCACGGGCGTGGGGGTGGTCCGACGCTAATCCGTGGCGCCAAACTGCCGGAGGCGTCCTCCCCACGGGCGTGGGGGTGGTCCGCCGTGGACGGCCACCACCTCCGGCGCGGTCACGTCCTCCCCACGGGCGTGGGGGTGGTCCGGGAGTCGTCCTGCTCCCACGGGTCGGCGTTCTGTCCTCCCCACGGGCGTGGGGGTGGTCCGACGGGCGGGTCGAGGTCATCCAGGCGCCACCGGTCCTCCCCACGGGCGTGGGGGTGGTCCGCACCCGGGTGATGCCGATCGGCGGTTGGAGCCGTCCTCCCCACGGGCGTGGGGGTGGTCCTACCCGGATCGCAGCGTGAACACGAAGTACTTCGTCCTCCCCACGGGCGTGGGGGTGGTCCGCGCGAGTTCGAGCACATCCGGATCGGCCGGGAGTCCTCCCCACGGGCGTGGGGGTGGTCCGCCGGGTGGCGGGGTCGTACCCGGGGGCGGAGAGTCCTCCCCACGGGCGTGGGGGTGGTCCGGCGGCGATGCTGCTGGCTCTGGCCGGCGGCGGGTCCTCCCCACGGGCGTGGGGGTGGTCCGTACACGGTTGAGCAGGCAATCAGCATCGGCGGGTCCTCCCCACGGGCGTGGAGGTGGTCCGGTGTCCCGGTCCAACTCGACCCGCCGTAAGAAGTCCTCCCCACGGGCGTGGGGGTGGTCCTAACCATGCCGGCACCGACCGGGGCGCACGTCTGTCCTCCCCACGGGCGTGGGGGTGGTCCGGCGTTCGACCGGATGGACGCCCGCGCCCGAAAGTCCTCCCCACGGGCGTGGGGGTGGTCCGATGGAACGTACCTACACCGCCACGGTGCGGGTGTCCTCCCCACGGGCGTGGGGGTGGTCCGGTCATCGTCACGATGTCCGGGACACCGGCCGGGTCCTCCCCACGGGCGTGGGGGTGGTCCGATCCGGGTCCGCCGGCTGACCGCCGGGACCTAGTCCTCCCCACGGGCGTGGGGGTGGTCCGGCGGAGGTGCTGGCGCGGGTGCGTGCGCACCGGTCCTCCCCACGGGCGTGGGGGTGGTCCGGTCGTCCACCCGTCGTCCGCGGTGCCGCCCGAGTCCTCCCCACGGGCGTGGGGGTGGTCCGTCCCACGTCCTACCGTCCGATGACGACGACCGGTCCTCCCCACGGGCGTGGGGGTGGTCCGTTGGCCGTCGCCCGCGCCGCCCAGGTGTCGCCGTCCTCCCCACGGGCGTGGGGGTGGTCCGAACCACGACGTGCTCACCGCGCCGCCGCTCCGGTCCTCCCCACGGGCGTGGGGGTGGTCCGCGGGGGATCCACCCCGGCCCGTCGGAGGAGCTGTCCTCCCCACGGGCGTGGGGGTGGTCCGTTCTGCAAGGTCGATGGCTGCCATGAGGTGGCGTCCTCCCCACGGGCGTGGGGGTGGTCCGTTGACGCTCATCGACTGGCCGCCGTTGTAGCCGTCCTCCCCACGGGCGTGGGGGTGGTCCGGAGGAGCCCGTGACCGCGACGGACTGACGCTGGTCCTCCCCACGGGCGTGGGGGTGGTCCGCCCGGCCGGACGGGCAGTGGTGGCCAGCACCAGTCCTCCCCACGGGCGTGGGGGTGGTCCGCAGGCATACGACCCCCCTCGTGGTGGTCCGGGGTCCTCCCCACGGGCGTGGGGGTGGTCCGGCTGAGATCGAGGGCGACCGCCGGCTGGAACTGTCCTCCCCACGGGCGTGGGGGTGGTCCGGGAGCGGCCCCAATTGGCTAGGTGGATCAGGCGTCCTCCCCACGGGCGTGGGGGTGGTCCGGCACCGCCGTCCACGCGGAGATGGAGAACGTCGTCCTCCCCACGGGCGTGGGGGTGGTCCGTCGCTCAGCAGACCGAGTTCGGGACCGGCCGGGTCCTCCCCACGGGCGTGGGGGTGGTCCGGTGCGGCCGTTGCCCGGCTGCGGGGCGTGGGCGGTCCTCCCCACGGGCGTGGGGGTGGTCCGTCGATCAGCTGGCGCACCCCCAGCGTCGGGGTGTCCTCCCC